>NZ_CP191201.1:2500-5013 GCF_059831465.1 Bacillus sp. 5RYD7K | reverse complement strand
TGATCTTTGAAAACTAAACAAGACAAAACGTACCTGTTAATTCAAAGTTTTAAATAAATCGCACAGTGATGTGCGTAGTCAGTCAAACTAAGGTCTGCATGATGCAGGTCACACAGATGTTACTGCAGGATGCAGTGAACTTAGTCTGTGATCCATTTATCGGAGAGTTTGATCCTGGCTCAGGACGAACGCTGGCGGCGTGCCTAATACATGCAAGTCGAGCGGACAGATGGGAGCTTGCTCCCTGATGTTAGCGGCGGACGGGTGAGTAACACGTGGGTAACCTGCCTGTAAGACTGGGATAACTCCGGGAAACCGGGGCTAATACCGGATGGTTGTTTGAACCGCATGGTTCAGACATAAAAGGTGGCTTCGGCTACCACTTACAGATGGACCCGCGGCGCATTAGCTAGTTGGTGAGGTAACGGCTCACCAAGGCGACGATGCGTAGCCGACCTGAGAGGGTGATCGGCCACACTGGGACTGAGACACGGCCCAGACTCCTACGGGAGGCAGCAGTAGGGAATCTTCCGCAATGGACGAAAGTCTGACGGAGCAACGCCGCGTGAGTGATGAAGGTTTTCGGATCGTAAAGCTCTGTTGTTAGGGAAGAACAAGTGCCGTTCAAATAGGGCGGCACCTTGACGGTACCTAACCAGAAAGCCACGGCTAACTACGTGCCAGCAGCCGCGGTAATACGTAGGTGGCAAGCGTTGTCCGGAATTATTGGGCGTAAAGGGCTCGCAGGCGGTTTCTTAAGTCTGATGTGAAAGCCCCCGGCTCAACCGGGGAGGGTCATTGGAAACTGGGGAACTTGAGTGCAGAAGAGGAGAGTGGAATTCCACGTGTAGCGGTGAAATGCGTAGAGATGTGGAGGAACACCAGTGGCGAAGGCGACTCTCTGGTCTGTAACTGACGCTGAGGAGCGAAAGCGTGGGGAGCGAACAGGATTAGATACCCTGGTAGTCCACGCCGTAAACGATGAGTGCTAAGTGTTAGGGGGTTTCCGCCCCTTAGTGCTGCAGCTAACGCATTAAGCACTCCGCCTGGGGAGTACGGTCGCAAGACTGAAACTCAAAGGAATTGACGGGGGCCCGCACAAGCGGTGGAGCATGTGGTTTAATTCGAAGCAACGCGAAGAACCTTACCAGGTCTTGACATCCTCTGACAATCCTAGAGATAGGACGTCCCCTTCGGGGGCAGAGTGACAGGTGGTGCATGGTTGTCGTCAGCTCGTGTCGTGAGATGTTGGGTTAAGTCCCGCAACGAGCGCAACCCTTGATCTTAGTTGCCAGCATTCAGTTGGGCACTCTAAGGTGACTGCCGGTGACAAACCGGAGGAAGGTGGGGATGACGTCAAATCATCATGCCCCTTATGACCTGGGCTACACACGTGCTACAATGGACAGAACAAAGGGCAGCGAAACCGCGAGGTTAAGCCAATCCCACAAATCTGTTCTCAGTTCGGATCGCAGTCTGCAACTCGACTGCGTGAAGCTGGAATCGCTAGTAATCGCGGATCAGCATGCCGCGGTGAATACGTTCCCGGGCCTTGTACACACCGCCCGTCACACCACGAGAGTTTGTAACACCCGAAGTCGGTGAGGTAACCTTTATGGAGCCAGCCGCCGAAGGTGGGACAGATGATTGGGGTGAAGTCGTAACAAGGTAGCCGTATCGGAAGGTGCGGCTGGATCACCTCCTTTCTAAGGATTTTAACGGAATATAAGACCTTGGGTCTTATAAACAGAACGTTCCCTGTCTTGTTTAGTTTTGAAGGATCATTCGATTCTTCGAGATAATGTTCTTTGAAAACTAGATAACAGAAGTAATTCACATTCAATTGTAATGCAAGAAATCACGTAGTGATTCTTTTTAACGGTTAAGTTAGAAAGGGCGCACGGTGGATGCCTTGGCACTAGGAGCCGATGAAGGACGGGACGAACACCGATATGCTTCGGGGAGCTGTAAGCAAGCTTTGATCCGGAGATTTCCGAATGGGGAAACCCACCACTCGTAATGGAGTGGTATCCATATCTGAATACATAGGATATGAGAAGGCAGACCCGGGGAACTGAAACATCTAAGTACCCGGAGGAAGAGAAAGCAAATGCGATTCCCTGAGTAGCGGCGAGCGAAACGGGACCAGCCCAAACCAAGAGGCTTGCCTCTTGGGGTTGTAGGACACTCTATACGGAGTTACAAATGAATGATATAAGCGAAGAGGTCTGGAAAGGCCCGCCAAAGAAGGTAACAGCCCTGTAACTGAAATGTCGTTCTCTCCAGAGTGGATCCTGAGTACGGCGGAACACGTGAAATTCCGTCGGAATCCGGGAGGACCATCTCCCAAGGCTAAATACTCCCTAGTGACCGATAGTGAACCAGTACCGTGAGGGAAAGGTGAAAAGCACCCCGGAAGGGGAGTGAAATAGATCCTGAAACCGTGTGCCTACAAGTAGTCAGAGCCCGTTAACGGGTGATGGCGTGCCTTTTGTAGAATGAACCGGCGAGTT
>NZ_CP191200.1:1852500-3935366 GCF_059831465.1 Bacillus sp. 5RYD7K | reverse complement strand
GACATCGCCAGGCAGACTTCATTCCGCAGTAGCTCAGTGGTAGAGCTATCGGCTGTTAACCGATCGGTCGTAGGTTCGAATCCTACCTGCGGAGCCATTTATGGAGAGCTGTCCGAGTGGCCGAAGGAGCACGATTGGAAATCGTGTAGGCGGTAACCCCGTCTCAAGGGTTCGAATCCCTTGCTCTCCGCCACTAATTATTGATACATAACAAACGAAAAAATACCAGGGCCCGTTGGTCAAGCGGTTAAGACACCGCCCTTTCACGGCGGTAACACGGGTTCGAATCCCGTACGGGTCACTTATATGATGGAGGATTAGCTCAGCTGGGAGAGCATCTGCCTTACAAGCAGAGGGTCGGCGGTTCGAGCCCGTCATCCTCCACCATTATCATCGCGGGGTGGAGCAGTTCGGTAGCTCGTCGGGCTCATAACCCGAAGGTCGCAGGTTCAAATCCTGCCCCCGCAACCAAAAAATGGTCCGGTAGTTCAGTTGGTTAGAATGCCTGCCTGTCACGCAGGAGGTCGCGGGTTCGAGTCCCGTCCGGACCGCCATTTATATAAAAAGGCTCGGTAGCTCAGTTGGTAGAGCAACGGACTGAAAATCCGTGTGTCGGCGGTTCGATTCCGTCCCGAGCCACCATTTGCCGGCCTAGCTCAATTGGTAGAGCAACTGACTTGTAATCAGTAGGTTGGGGGTTCAAGTCCTCTGGCCGGCACTCTAAATGATGGAGGGGTAGCGAAGTGGCTAAACGCGGCGGACTGTAAATCCGCTCCCTCAGGGTTCGGCAGTTCGAATCTGCCCCCCTCCACCATTTTATAAATAGGGGCATAGTTTAACGGTAGAACAGAGGTCTCCAAAACCTCCGGTGTGGGTTCGATTCCTACTGCCCCTGCCACTATATTATTTATTCATCTTTAGATTATGGCGGTTGTGGCGAAGTGGTTAACGCACCAGATTGTGGCTCTGGCACTCGTGGGTTCGATTCCCATCAATCGCCCCATATTATCATTGGGCTATAGCCAAGCGGTAAGGCAACGGACTTTGACTCCGTCATGCGTTGGTTCGAATCCAGCTAGCCCAGTTGCATTTTTTTGAAATAACTGCATAAGATGTATTAAGTTCTTTACATGCTGCGGAAGTAGTTCAGTGGTAGAACACCACCTTGCCAAGGTGGGGGTCGCGGGTTCGAATCCCGTCTTCCGCTCCAAATTACGGCGGCATAGCCAAGTGGTAAGGCAGAGGTCTGCAAAACCTTTATCCCCGGTTCGAATCCGGGTGTCGCCTTTCTTTTGCCGGGGTGGTGGAATTGGCAGACACACAGGACTTAAAATCCTGCGGTAGGTGACTACCGTGCCGGTTCAAGTCCGGCCCTCGGCACCAATTTAACTTAGGACGCAACATGTTAAATTGGTCATCAATTTTTATATTACAAAACATATATGAGAGTGATTTGCATATTGCAGATCACTTTTTTTATATAATAAAAGCGTCAAGACTATGAATATAAGTTTCTTGCTTGTATCGGGTATACTGCATTACCATTAAAAAAACTTCACTAAAACCGTTGACACTTTATAAAATACATGTTATATTTATATACGTCGGTTGAACACGACGTATTACATGCCGGTGTGGCGGAATTGGCAGACGCGCACGACTCAAAATCGTGTTCCTTCTGGAGTGCCGGTTCGACCCCGGCCACCGGTATAAAAAGGCTTCTACATATGTAGAAGCCTTTTTTGTTGTATGAAAATATCCTCCAAGGCTTGTGAAAAATGATAAGCCTGCGGGCGGTTATATCTTACTCGGGGTAACGCTGGCGGTTCAGATCCCATACCAGTTTATTATTAGCGGTCGGGGCCGTGTTTGCCAGCGGAACATGTTGTGAAATATGCTCGTTCGAAGCTTGTTCCAGCACTTATTGCTGCGGGGATCTCTGTTATTTTATACGGTGTCTTTTCATTTTTCAGATAGCAATGCGAAAAATATTAAAAAGGCGGTATCCAAAACGGAATACCGCCTTTTTAATGAGCTGTTATACTTGAGAAAAAAGAGGTGATGACGTTGAAGCAGATTATTGCAATGGGCGGCGGGGGGTTTTCCATGGAAGCTTTTGTCCTCACTATGACGGAGAAGCGGAGCGCCGGCCGGTGTATCACCGTCTGATTTCAGAAAACAAACTTCAGGAGGGCTATGCCGCTGATGACGGCGCTGCGCTTCATTATAAAAACGGTCAGCTGTTCCGGTCTGTCTCTTCCCGGGAAACAGCAAAAGGTTACAGGGTTTTTGATACTGAAGAAGGCGTAAGGGAAACAGAGCTTCCAGTCACTCTGTTATCTGAATCTTGATAATATACTTTTTTTTCTATGCAAATTATGTTACGATGAAACCGAAATTAATAGTTACTGGGGGTGCCCGTCTGATCGGGCTGAGAGAGAAGCGGCGGCTTCTTAACCCTTTGGACCTGATCTGGTTCGTACCAGCGTGGGGAAGTAAAGGTTTTATTATTGTTGAGGAAAACAATAATAGTTTCTTTCTGACTGCAAAACCGGGTTCTCCAATGAATCCGGTTTTTTTGTGCTGGTGCTGAGCTTGGTTCTGTTATTCAAATGGATAAGGGAGAGATTTGTATGCAAAATCAATCAGTACAGCAAGCGAACATTTCTATTATGTCGAGTTTTTCAGGCAGTAAAAAGGTTTATGTAAAGGGTTCTTCGCCTGACATACGAGTGCCGATGCGGGAAATCAGCCTTAGTCCGACAACGGGGGCGTTCGGGGAAGAGGAGAACCCGCCGGTCCGTGTTTATGATACGAGCGGACCGTATACAGACCCGGATGTACAAATTCAAATTCATGAAGGTCTGAAGCCGCTCCGCACAAAGTGGATTACAAAGCGCGGCGATGTGGAGGAATATAACGGACGGACCGTGAAACCTGAGGACAACGGCTATAAAAAAGAGGGCCGTGCCGCCGAATATCCCGGTTTACAGCGGAAACCGCTGCGGGCCAAGGCAGGGAAAAATGTGACACAATTGCATTATGCGAGAAAAGGCATCATTACGCCGGAAATGGAGTTTATCGCAATTCGCGAGCATGTGTCTCCCGAATTTGTCAGAGACGAGGTAGCCAGCGGCCGGGCGATCATTCCGTCAAATATTAATCATCCTGAAAGTGAACCGATGATTATCGGCAGGAATTTTCATGTGAAAATCAATGCCAATATCGGCAACTCAGCTGTTACATCTTCTATTGAAGAAGAAGTTGAAAAAATGACGTGGGCGATTCGCTGGGGCGCCGATACGATGATGGACTTATCCACCGGGAAAGATATTCATACGACACGTGAATGGATCATCCGCAATTGCCCCGTACCTGTGGGGACGGTGCCGATTTACCAGGCGCTTGAAAAAGTAAACGGCATCGCTGAGGATTTAACGTGGGACATTTATCGAGACACATTGATTGAGCAGGCGGAGCAAGGCGTGGATTATTTCACCATCCATGCCGGCGTATTGCTTCGTTACGTCCCGTTAACGGCTAAACGCACGACGGGAATCGTATCCCGCGGCGGGGCGATTATGGCGCAATGGTGCCTGGCTCACCATCAGGAAAGCTTTCTGTACACGCACTTTGAAGAAATCTGTGAAATTATGAAGACGTATGATATTGCATTTTCTCTTGGAGATGGGCTGCGTCCCGGCTCGATTGCGGATGCTAATGATGAAGCGCAGTTTGCGGAATTGGAGACTCTCGGAGAATTGACGGAAATCGCGTGGAAGCACGATGTGCAAGTGATGATCGAAGGACCGGGTCATGTGCCGATGCATAAAATTAAAGAGAACATGGACAAACAGCTGGAAATTTGTAAAGAGGCGCCTTTTTATACACTCGGCCCATTAACGACTGATATCGCTCCGGGCTATGACCATATTACTTCGGCGATCGGCGCGGCGATGATCGGCTGGTACGGGACGGCGATGCTTTGTTATGTCACGCCGAAGGAGCATTTGGGCCTGCCGAATCGTAATGATGTAAGAGAGGGAGTCATTACGTATAAAATCGCGGCCCATGCGGCAGACCTTGCCAAAGGGCATCCGGGTGCTCAGATCCGGGATGACGCTCTATCTAAGGCGCGGTTTGAATTCCGGTGGCGCGATCAATTTCATTTGTCGCTTGATCCTGAAAGAGCAATGGAATATCACGATGAAACGCTGCCGGCTGAAGGCGCAAAAACGGCTCACTTCTGTTCGATGTGCGGCCCGAAGTTCTGCAGCATGAGAATTTCTCAGGATATTCGCGATTATGCGAAAGAAAACGGTCTGACTGAAGACGACGCCCTCAATGAAGGATTAAAAGAAAAAGCAAAAGAGTTTGTCGAGAAGGGAAGCCATTTATATCAATAAAAAAGAAAAGATGAGGATGGAGTGTGACCATCTTCATCTTTTTTTAGAAAAACGGTGACCGGCGAAACGGCGGAATGCTCTGCTCAAAGCGGAATACGTTTTCCGGGTCATACTTCGTTTTGACTTGGCGGAGGCGGTCGACATTTCCTCCGTAATATGTCCGCAGCCAGTTTCTGATGTCTATATCAGGCCAATTTACGTAATCCCCCATCGTTTCTCTTGAAAGAGACGTTCTCAGCTCTTCGATCCAGCGGACGTTTTGTCTTTCCTCTTCAGGAGATGTCCAGTTTGTTATATATTCCTGGGCAATGATTGCGTCGCGATAGTAGAATGCCGTTTGATCCGGAGCGATCCGTCCGGCCGCCCCGCCGAGAGATTGCTGCCAGACACTGGCGTTTTTATTCGGAGCGTGCTCCAAGTAGTATTTTAAAGCAGAAATTGCGCGTGTGGACAATGGTTTTTCAATAAAGGAGCCTGACCGCTTCATCTTTTGCGGCTCATTGCCTCCCGGGCTGTTAAAAAAGGCTGCCGCTCTGATAAACGGAACTGTCTTGACCATGCCGCTTGTCGGGTTTCCCGCTTTCATTAACGGAGCCAGCAGTTCTTTCAGCTCATTTTTTGTTCCGATAAATTGGCCGAGCGCTTCTATGCGGTTGACTTCTTTAGGCCAAAACTGAATGGATGAAGTAAGCCGGTTATCTGTAAATGGAGCCCAGCGCTGCCACATATTAAATACCTCTTCGAAATCATCCCAGCCCCAAGTGACAGAAAAAACAGTCACGTACGAGATCGGCACGGCTTTAAACACCATGGATGTGACAATGCCGAAGTTGCCGCCGCCTCCGCCCTGAGACGCCCAAAATAAATCAGGATGCTTTGAGCGGTTGACTGTTATCAATTCAGCACCCGCTTTTTCGTCTGCTGTGATCATCTCGAGTTGGAGGAGACGATCGCAAGTCAGGCCGGCAGCCCTTGTTAAATATCCGATTCCTCCTCCGAGCGCCAGCCCCGTGATTCCCACATTTGCAATGGTTCCCGCGGGAAGAGTCAAGCCGTACCGCCAGAGTGTCCGGTACACTTCTCCCAAATCGGCACCCGCTTCAATCGAGACCAGCCGCTTATCTTTATTCACTCTTATTTTCTTCATTTCACTGAGATCAATGACAAGCCCGTCATTTAACAGGGAAAAATTCTCGTAGCTGTGTCTTCCGCCTCTGATGCGGAAAGGCACGTTATTCTCACGCGCCCATCTCAGTGCATTGACGGCATCATGTTTGTTTTGGCAAAACACAATGATGTCCGGATATCTTTGCAGGCTTAAATTGATATTGGTTCTTGCTTCATTATAGTCGGGGTCATCTTTTCTGACGATGCGCCCGGTCAATGTTGTCTTTTCCACACTCTCACTCTCTTTCATCGGGATCTGTTATTTCTTCTAACATATGCGGAAAAATAAGAGAGTGTATGAGGAAAACCCCCGGAATGAAACGATATTTTAAATTATAGTTGACAGGTAGGGATTGTATGAATTAACATAGTCAGTACATATTTCCAAACGTTGGCTGATCGGATCACCGAAGGCTCTTATCTTGTAAACAGATAAGGGCCTTTTTTTGCGTGAAAGCCATTGGATGAAAAGCGGAGGGATGAAAAGTGGCGTTAAAAAAGGCATCACATGTGCGCAAAAAAAGTAAAAAGCGAAAAAAGTACAGAAAACACACATTGAATTTCGAATTGCTTGTGGAGAAAAACAAACGGGAGATTATGAGAAATGAGGAACAGATGGAGCAGATTTATATAAAGATAGATGAAAAGCATGCGGGGGTTCGATCAAAATGAAGGGGAACACTTTGAGGATGAAAACAACGGGCATCATACTCGCGCTGTCGGTATCATTCATGTTATCAGGGTGCGCGTTAGGGAGTGCCGGAGAAGAACCGTCTTCTGCGGCGGATAAAAAACAGGAAACGCGTATCGCCCATGTCAAAACAAAGAAATTTAAAGCTTCTCATCCGGAGGCGCTTCCCGTTAAATCGAAAGCCAGAACGGACACTTTTGTTGCGGGGATTTCCGCGCCGGGGGGAGTGTTTCTGCCGTACTTTTATGAAAACGGCTGGGATGGAAATGCGACAGATCCTATTTTTGAACCGTTAGTCAAGCTGGATAAAACGGGTAAGCCCGCACCGGCACTTGCTGAAAGCTGGACTATTTCCAAAGATCAGCTTACCTACACGTTCCGCTTAAGAAAAAATCTCGTTTTCAGTGATGGTTCGCCGCTCACCGCAAAGGATGCCGCATTCACTTTAACACTGCTGCATGATCCCGCTTACGCAGGCTATGAAGATATCACCACGGCCTATATTAAAGGCGGCAAGGCTTATAAAGAAGGAAAAGCAAAGACGATAGAGGGCATTCGCGTCCTTGATGACAGAACCATTAAAATCACGACTGAGAAAGTCAGTGCGAAGTCGCTGCTTCTTTTAGGCGGGCAGGTGCTGTCGGAAGCTTACTACGGAAAGAATTATCGGTTCGGCAAACTGGACTATTTAAAAGAGCTTTATGCCAAACCGCTCGGAGCGGGGCCTTATCAATTTACAGAATACCTCCCGGGACAGGAAATACGCTATCAGGCTAATAAACACTATTATTCCGGAAAACCGAAAACAGAAAAGCTGATTTATAAAATTATTGATCCGTCAACTTCTCTTCAGCTGTTTGAAACGGGTGATCTTGATTACGCTTCATTTTCTCCTGATGATGATACGGTTGAGCATTTAAAAAGCCTCGGTTTTGCGAATATAAGCGTCTCGGTCGTGAATGATTACGGGCTTGTGTACGTGAATCATAAGCGTCCGCCTTTTCAGGATAAGAAAGTGTCTCAAGCGCTTATTTACGGCCTGGACCGTCAGAAAATCGTCGATGTCCGCTTTAAACATTACGGAGAAGTCGCTAATGTGCCGGTGTCTCCGGTTTCGTGGGCTTATGATGACAAAGGAGTCAATCCGTACACGTTTAATCCGGAAAAAGCCAAGAAGCTTCTTGATGAAGCAGGCTGGAAAACGGGGAAAGACGGCGTGCGTGAAAAAAACGGCAAAAAGCTTGAAATCAGCTATTACACGTCTAAAGCGGATGATGATTTCATCCCGATCGCGAAAGAAAATTACGCGGACATCGGAATCTCATTAAAACCGGAAGTGATGGATTTTAATACAGAGGTAGCGAAAATAAATGATAAACAGTACGATCTTGCCGCCGTTTCCACCTCGCAGATTCTTGATCCGAATGACACGGTGGAAAAGCTTGCTTCCGGCCATCCCAATAATGTGACGGGGTATTCCAATCCGAAAGCGGACCGGCTGATCGAGAAAGGAGCCGGCACGCTTGATATCAGCAAAAGAAAAGAGATTTATCACCAGCTGTACCGGGAGCTCGGGGAAAACCCGCCTTACATTCTGATTCATTACCGTCAGAGCGCAAGGGCGGTCAGCGGAAAAATAAAAGGGCTTGAGTCTGACAATTATTCGGGAATCAGTTCGAGTCTCTCAAACGTGTCAATTCAGTAGAACAATGGCGCAAAATACCCGGTATCCAGGGTATTTTGCCCTTTCAGCGGAAGGGAGAGGCTTTTTGTGAAACGGTATGCCGCAGAACGGTTCATTCAAATGCTTGTGATCTTATTCGGTACGTCCTTTATTATTTTTTTCTTATTCGCGATGCTGCCGGGCGATTACATTGATTCCAATGTCAACCTGACCCCGGAGAGGGCGAAGGAGCTAAAAGCGCTTTACGGCCTGGATCAGCCGATTTGGCAGCGTTATGTGACGTGGCTCGGCAATGTGCTCAGCGGAGATTTGGGATTCTCTTTGAAGTATCAGGAAAACGTCCTGTCACTGCTTCAGAAATATGTCTGGAATTCGTTTTTTGTCGCGTTTTTGGCTTTGCTTGTCACATGGTCTGCCGCGATGATAACGGGTGTCATATCCGCTGTCAGGAAATACTCATGGTTTGACGGGATCGTAACATTTTTTGTGATTGCTTCCATGGCGTTCCCGTCTTTTTTTATCAGCCTTCTGTTTATAAAATGGTTTGGAGTGGATTTGAAAATATTGCCCGTCGGAGGGATGGTTGATACCGGAAGCACGAGTTCTGGTTTTTCGTACGTGCTTGAAGCTGCCAGACATATGATTCTTCCGGTTGTGATTTTATCTATGCTCGGCATCGGCTCACTGACAAGATATTTCCGCTCCGGGATGCTTGATGTGATCAGGCAGGATTATATCAGAACAGCGAGAGCGAAGGGGTTGAAAGAGCGCACTGTCATTTGGAAACATGCGCTGAAAAATGCGCTCCTTCCGGCGATCACCCTGCTAGCTTTTGAACTGCCGGGTCTGTTTTCCGGGGCTATTATTATTGAACAGATTTTCGGATGGCCGGGTGTCGGCCGTATTCAGCTGGAATCTGTGCATTATCGGGACTACCCGGTTTTGATGGCGTTTACCTTGTTTTTGTCTTGTTTAACGATTGTGGGGAATTTTTTGGCGGATATCGCTTATGCCGCGGTTGATCCGCGAGTCAGGCTGAAATAGGGGGTGTTTTGGGTGAAACAACAAAAAGGGGCGCCGCCTTCTCTTTGGAAGCAGACGTACCGCCGCCTGCTGCATCATAAGCTGACGGTCATCAGTCTTCTATTCTTATGTTTTATGTTTTTATTGTGTTTTATCGGGCCGTCTTTTTCTCCGTACATAACGGATCGGACGGATATTTCAAATGCCAATCAGCATCCGGGGGTTCATCATTGGCTTGGCACCGACCAGTACGGGAGAGATGTGCTGACGAGGCTGATGCTGGCGGGGCAGATTTCTCTGACCGTGGGGCTTGCTTCAATGGTGCTGTCACTTGTCATCGGTTCATTGCTTGGGGCTGCAGCGGGATTTTATCGGGGCGCCGCTGATATGATCATTATGCGCATCGCTGATATGCTCATGTCCATCCCGGGTCTGCCGCTGCTTTTGATTTTGGCTGCGGTGATGTCGGAGTGGAAAGTGCCTTCTGAATACAGGATGTACCTGATTATGATGATGTTAAGCCTGATCGGATGGCCCGGTTTGGCGCGGCTTGTACGCGGACAGATTTTGTCGCTGAAGGAGCAGCCGTTTATGATGGCTGCGGAAGTTCTGGGGCTCAGTGATAAACGGAAAATCCTCTATCATTTGCTTCCCAATACATTGCCGTTACTCATGGTAGCGGCGACTTTGCATGTGGCGGGGGCGATGCTGAGTGAATCGGCGCTGAGTTTTCTCGGACTCGGTGTTGCTCCGCCGACTCCTTCTTGGGGAAACATGATGGAAGCGGCGAATCATTATATGGATTTTACACTCCGCCCGTGGCTGTGGATACCGCCGGGTACGGCCATTTTTCTGACCGTTGTGGCGATTCATCTGCTTGGAGACGGTTTAAGAGACGCTTTTGATCCTAAGGTAAAACGGCAGGTGAAAGTGAAATGACAAAACCGCTTTTAGAAGTGAGGCATTTGGAAACGGTTTTTTATACGGAGGAAGGTGCGGTAAAGGCCGTGGACGATGTCAGCTTTACGATTCATGAGGAGGAAACGGTTTGCATTGTAGGGGAATCCGGCTGCGGGAAAAGCATGGCGTCATTGTCTATTATGCAGCTCATTCCCGAGGCGGGAAGAATCGAACGGGGAGCGGTGCATTTTTCAGGAAGGAACCTGTTGAAACTGAAACAAAAAGAAATGCAGAAAATCCGCGGCTGCGAAATCGGGATGATTTTTCAGGAGCCGATGACCTCTTTGAATCCGGTGTTTACAATCGGTGAGCAGCTGACTGAACCGATTCGCGAGCATTTATTGCTGAGTAAGAAAGAGGCATGGAGGAAGGCGGTTGAACTTCTCACGTTAGTGGAGATCCCCCATGCCGGGCAGATGATGCACCGATATCCCCATGAGCTGAGCGGCGGCATGCTGCAGCGCATTATGACGGCTGTTGCGCTCAGCTGCGATCCGAAACTGATCATTGCCGATGAGCCGACGACGGCGCTTGACGTAACCATTCAGGCGCAGATATTGGATTTATTGCGGGATGTGAAAAAGCAATTTCACACGTCTATTTTATTCATTACCCACGACCTTGGCGTGGTTGCCGAGATGGCTGATTATGTGATTGTCATGTATGCGGGAAAAATTGTGGAGGAAGGACCGGTTGCGGAGCTGTTTTCTGATCCGAAGCATCCGTATACGAAAGGGCTGCTCGCGGCAAAACCGGTTATCGGTCAAAGGAGAGAGACGCTCTATACCATCCCGGGCCAGGTTCCCGCGCTTGCAGACCTGTCCGGATCGTCTTGTTATTTTGCGGAGCGGTGTGAACACAGCACGGCAATATGCCGGAGGTCGAGCCCGCATTTTACTGAATTCGGGAAAGGGCATCAGGCGGCGTGCTGGCTTTACGGAAAGGAGAAAGCAGATGAGTGATGTGTTGCTGGAGGTCAAAGGGCTGAAAAAATATTATGAGGGGCAGGGGGGGATGAGAAAGACCCGCAACAATCCCGTAAAAGCGGTGGACGGCGTCAGTTTTACGATAGGAAAGGGAGAAGTGTTCGGTTTAGCGGGTGAATCGGGCAGCGGCAAGTCATCAATCGGAAAAACCATTTTAAGACTTCATGACAAAACGGAGGGAGAGGTATTTTTTCAGGGGCGAGATGTGTTCCGGATGAACCGGCGTGAGCTGAAAACATTCAGATCGGAAGCGCAGCTCATTTTTCAAGATCCGTTCAGCTCTTTAAATCCCCGGCGACGGATCGGAGAAGCCATCGGTGAAGCGATGATCGAGCACCAATTGGCGGTCAAGCGGAACGCGCGTGATAAAGCGGCGGAGGTTCTTGAATCCTGCGGTCTTTCCGCAAACTTTATCGACCGTTATCCGCATGAGTTTTCCGGAGGGCAGCGGCAGCGGATCGTGATTGCAAGAGCGATGGCGCTTAAGCCGCAATTTATCATTATGGATGAACCTGTGGCGGCATTGGATGTCTCCATTCAGGCGCAGATGATCAATTTGTTCAGCAGCCTTCAGCAACGGCACGGGCTGTCATATTTGTTCATTTCTCATGATTTAAGCGTGGTGGAGCACTTATGTACAAAGGTCGCGATTATGTATTTAGGGACGATTGTGGAATACGCGTCAAAAGAGGAGCTTTTTTCACGGCCGCTTCATCCTTATACAAAAGCGCTGTTATCAGCCGTGCCCGTTCCTGATCCCCGAGCGAAAAGGGAGCGGGTGATGTTAAAGGGTGATATTCCAAGTCCCTCTGATCCGCCCTCAGGCTGTAAATTCCGAACGAGATGTCCGGCAGCCGAGAAGATATGTGCTGAGAAAACTCCGCCGCTATCGGAGAAGGGGCCTCAGCATTTTGCAGCATGCCATTTTGTATAATTGAGAAAAAGCATTTTTTATTGATAATACACAGGAAAAACCTGCCGGACAGACCGGCAGGTTTTTGAATGTTATTTTGGTAACGGCAGTCCGAGTCCTTCGGCAACGCGTCTGCCGTATTCAGGGTCAGCTTTGTAGAAGTGCCCGATCTGGCGCAGCTTAATTTCTTCTTTTTCCACAGGTTTCATCGCACCGACGATATTGGCGACAAGGCGTGCGCGTTCTTCCTCGCTCATCAGGCGGTACAGATCGCCGGCTTGTGTGTAATGATCATGATGATTATAGCTTACACTGTCAGCCAAACCTGATACAGGATATGCCGCCTGTTTATCTTCAGGTGACTCTTTCGGACCTCCGAAGCTGTTAGGCTCGTAATAGACGGAGCGGCCGCCATTATCATCAAAACGCATTTGTCCGTCACGCTGATAGTTTTTCACTTCATTGCGGGAACGGTTGATCGGCAGCGCCTGGTGGTTCGCGCCGACACGGTAGCGATGGGCGTCATGGTATGCGAACAACCGGCCTTGAAGCATTTTGTCAGGTGAGACGTCGACGCCAGGGACTAATGTTCCGGGAGAGAACGTCGCCTGTTCTACTTCCGCAAAGTAATTTTCCGGATTGCGGTCCAGAACCATGCGGCCGACTTCAATGAGCGGATAGTCTTTTTGAGACCATACTTTTGTGACGTCAAACGGATCAAAGCGGTATGTGTTTGCGTCTTCTAACGGCATGATTTGAACATATAATTTCCATGCGGGGAAATCGCCGTTTTCAATCGCGTTGAATAAATCTTCCGTATGGTAATCGGGATTTTCGCCCGCGAGTTTTGCAGCTGTATTGACATCAAGGTTTTTCACGCCTTGTTCTGTTTTAAAGTGATATTTAATCCAGACACCTTCGCCTTTATCATTTGTCCATTTAAATGTATGGCTTCCGAATCCGTGCATATGGCGAAGGGTTGCCGGAATGCCCCGGTCTGACATCAGAATGGTTACCTGATGCAGTGATTCCGGTGAAAGAGACCAAAAATCCCAAACGGCCGTCGGGTTTTTCAAATGTGTTCTCGGATCTCTTTTTTGTGTATGGATAAAGTCAGGGAACTTAATAGCATCGCGGATGAAAAACACGGGTGTATTGTTTCCGACGATGTCGTAGTTTCCGTCTTCTGTATAAAACTTAACGGCAAATCCGCGCGGGTCGCGCACTGTGTCACTAGAGCCCAGTTCGCCTGCAACGGTTGAGAAACGGACAAAGAGCGGTGTGCGTTTACCGACTTCTGACAGAAATGCGGCTTTCGTATATTTTGTAACGTCATTTGTGACTTCAAAATAACCGTGTGCGCCCGCGCCTTTTGCGTGAACGACACGCTCGGGAACGCGTTCTCTGTTAAAGTGCGCCAATTTCTCAAGCAGATGGACGTCTTGTATTAAAGCAGGGCCGCGATCTCCGGCCGTCATTGAGTTTTGGTTATCTCCGACAGGAGCGCCCCAGCTGGTTGTCAATTTATTTGAACTCATGTGATCACCTCTTTAGATTTATAAAAACATAATATCACCTATCAGTAAAAAGTCAATATTATTTTATAATGATTATAAAATAATTATTTTTATTATCGGAAAGAAAATTCGGGTTTGAAAGCTTACTTGACTGACGGGAATAATGGGTTTAAGATGAGAAAAAATAGAAACCGCTGACTTGAACACAAGAGGCTCTTATTCTTCATGGATAAGGGCCTTTTTTCGTTGTCGGCGGTAAGGGAGGCGGCGATTGTATGCTTTTCCGGCAGCATTTTAAACCTGTTGATATTCACGGTCATCTGCCGTACAGCCTTGATTTCGGCAAAAATGATAAGACATTTTCCGATTATAATCGGGAGCGGTCAGAAAGAATGAATCTGACTTGGGATTTTCCTGATCCGCATGAGGCTGATGACGGGGAAATCCCTTTGATGACAAAATGGGAGAATGAATTAGATAAGTACGGTATCGGCGTACTGAATTTTTTAACAGCGGAGAGCAATGACCGGATGGCGGCGTTTATTCAAGCCAATCCCGAGAAGTTTACCGGATTTGCATATCATCCTTTGGAGCGGGAGGATGCATATGAAGAGCTGAAAAGAGCGGTAGAAGAGCTCGGTCTCAAAGGGTATAAACTATTCGGGCCGCTGACAGACATTGAGTTTCATGATCCGGCGCTGAAAAAGCTTTGGACGTATTTAGCTGACAAAAGGCTCCCTGTATTAATCCACTTCGGGCTTTTAGGTAGAGCGGGGGGCATTGTCAGCCACCGCAACATCAATCCGCTCTCCATCTATCGCGTCGCGAGAGAGTATGCTGATATACCATTCATTATTCCGCATTTCGGCGCCGGATATTATCAGGAACTGCTGCAGCTGTGCTGGAGCTGCCCGAATGTGTATATTGACACGTCAGGATCAAACCAGTGGATGAGGTGGATGCCGTACCCGCTTGATTTGGAAATTCTGTTTCGGAAGACATCCGAATTAATCGGTGCTGAACGAATCATCTTCGGGACGGATTCGAACGGATTTCCGAGAGGATACGTATACAGATATCTTCAGGAGCAGGTCCGGACCTGCCGGGAAATCAATATGCGGGAAGAAGACATAGAGAAGATTTTCGGAAACAATGCGCGGACATTGCTGAAAATCGACCAGCCGCAAAAGGAAATAAATACGTGATACAGCTGATGCGCTCTTTGGCAGGTTTATGCCGGAGGGCGCATTTTTAATTCTTATAAAAAACAGTTGACAAGTCGGAATAATTTGAATTAACATGATATTCAAATTTAAAAACAAACGGGCAGCTGATCGGACCGCCGAAGGCTCTCATCTCTACAAGCAACGGAGATGGGGGCCTTTTTGTTTTTCGATCGCATGCGGCAAAAAGAGAGGGGAAAAGACAGATGGCTGTAACCATCAGCATACAAGAAAAAGCGTTTGAGCATGAAGGACGGAAAACAGCGGTGCTGAATGATATTGAACTGTCAATTGCATCAGGAGAATTTTTGACTGTCATCGGGCCGAGCGGTTGCGGAAAAAGCACGCTATTAAAATTGATTGCCGGGCTTGATACCGATTATAAAGGCTCTGTCGCAATAAACGGCTGCCATGTGTCGGGACCGGGCATCCGGCAGGGATTTATCTTTCAGGAGCACCGGCTGTTTCCCTGGCTGACGGTGAAACAAAACATCGCTGCCGATCTCAATATAAACGACCCGTCCGTTCGTCAAAAAGTGGATGATCTGATTGAGGTTGTCAGGCTGCAGGGAGCAGAGGACGCTTATCCGCGCGAATTATCCGGCGGCATGTCGCAGCGGGTCGCCATCGCCAGAGCCCTGTTGCGTGAGCCCGAGGTGCTGCTTTTGGATGAACCGTTCGGAGCGCTTGACGCTTTTACGAGAAAACACTTGCAGGATGTGCTGCTTGATATATGGCGCGAGAAAAAAACAACGATGATTCTGGTTACGCATGATATTGACGAATCTGTCTATTTAGGCGATAAGCTGGCAATTCTCAGGGCAAAGCCCGGCCGGCTGCACAGTCTGGTGCCGATTCAGCTTCCGCATCCGCGCAATCGGACGTCAGCTGATTTTCAGGCCGTCCGGCAGAAGGTGCTTGCTGAATTTGAGAAAACGGAAGATCTCCGGTTTGCGGATGGATCAGGGATATAGAAAGGACGAAGCGAAGTGAAAAAAACCATCATTCTTTTAGCCGCAGCAGTCATGATGTTAGCCGGATGCAGTGCCGATGGGGCAGGGGGGAGCGGGAAAACGGTGAAAGAAATCCGGATCGGCATCCAGCAGAGTTTAAGCCCGCTTCTCATTGCCAAGGAAAAAGGCTGGTTTGAAGAAGCCTTCAAAAAAGACGGAATAAAGGTAAAATGGGTCGAATTCCAAAGCGGTCCCCCGCAATTTGAAGGTCTTGCCGCCGATAAGCTTGATTTTTCCCAGGTCGGCAATTCACCGGTCATTTCCGGTCAGGCGGCAGGAATTGATTTTAAAGAGATCGGGCTGTCCCAAGACGGGTTAAAGGCAAACGGCATTCTCGTAAACAAGGGCAGCGGAATTAAGAGTCTGAAAGAGTTGAAAGGGAAAAAAATCGCCGTAGCCAAAGGCAGCAGCGGCTTTGATTTTCTTTATAAAGCTTTGGATAAAGCCGGACTTTCCGCCGATGACGTCACCATCATTCAGCTTCAGCCTGATGAGGCGGTTTCCGCTTTTGAAAACAAATCAGTTGATGCATGGTCGATTTGGGAGCCGTATTTGTCGATTGAAACGCTGCAGCACGGGGCGGAAATATTAGCGAACGGAGAGAGCACGGATTTATATTCTCCGGGTTTCACGTTAGTCAGGACCGGATTTTCCAAGGAGCACCCGGATGAGGTTGTCCGTTTTCTGAAAGTGTTCAATAAAGCAGTCACATGGCAAAAGGAACACAAAGAGGAAGCTGTCTCTTTATATGCGAAAATCAAAAATCTTGATCCCTCAGTCGTCAGAAACGTGCTCAACAATACAGAGCCTCTTAATCAACAGATTAATGATGATATTGTCAAAGCCCAGCAGAAAACCGCTGATTTTCAATATCAAACAAAAGCGATTCATAAGAAAATCAATGTAAAAGACGTTGTCGACAATTCATTTATCAAAAAGGCGCTTGAAATGGAGGGCGGCAAATAATGAAAGCACAAGCATCAACGGTTCCAGGCACATTGAGCCAATCAGAAAAGAAAGCTGCGGCAAAGTCCCGGCGGTATTCATACCAATGGATGAAAGGGGTTGTACTCCCGGCTGCGGTTATCGCGGTATGGCAGTTTATCGCAAGTCTGGGCATCGTCTCGGCAACGGTGCTCCCGTCACCTGTCGTCATTTTACAGACTTTTCAGGAACTTCTTCTGTCAGGCGAGCTTTGGGGCCATTTAGAGATCAGCTTATATCGGGCGGCCGCCGGATTTCTGCTCGGTGCGGGCCTCGGACTTGTTTTCGGGCTGCTGGTCGGGTTCTCAAAACGGACGGAAGCGTATCTCGATCCGTCTCTGCAAATGCTCAGGACGGTTCCGCACTTAGCGGTGACCCCGCTGTTTATTTTGTGGTTCGGATTTGATGAGACATCAAAAATTCTGCTGATCGCATTGGGGGCTTTTTTCCCTGTATACATTAATACGTTTCTCGGAATCCGCAGCGTGGACGCAAAGCTGTTTGATGTCGCCCGGGTGCTGGAATTTAATTGGTATCAGCAGATGGCGAAATTGATTCTTCCGGCGTCTCTGCCGAATATCCTGCTCGGCATCCGGCTCTCTCTCGGTATTGCGTGGCTCGGCCTTGTGGTGGCGGAACTGATGGGATCGAGCGCGGGCGTCGGCTATATGATTATGGATGCGAGACAATTTTCACAGACAAATAAGGTGTTTGTCGGCATTATCATTTTTGCGGCTGTCGGCAAGCTGACGGATGCATTGGTCAGAATGCTCGAACGGAAACTATTAAAATGGCGGAACAGTTATGAAGGGTAGCCTATTTAAAAAAGGAGAGATTCATATGGAGATTCTTTGGTTTATTCCGACGCATGGAGACGGACGGTATTTAGGGACGCAAACGGGAGGAAGAACCGCCGATCATCTTTATTTTAAGCAAGTGGCACAGGCGGCAGACAGACTCGGGTATACGGGAGTTCTGCTGCCGACGGGGAGATCATGTGAAGACCCATGGCTGACGGCTGCGGCTTTAGCGGGTGAAACGAAAGATTTAAAATTTTTAGTGGCGGTCCGTCCGGGACTGATGCAGCCATCTGTCGCCGCGAGAATGGCATCGACAATGGATCGGCTGTCAGACGGCCGTCTGCTCGTAAATGTCGTAGCGGGCGGAGATCCTTATGAGCTGGCGGGAGACGGGATGTTTATCAGCCACGATGAGCGCTATAAGGCGACTGAAGAATTTTTGACCGTATGGCGCGGACTCATGCGGGGAGAAACGGTGACATATGAAGGGGACCATATCAAAGTGGAAAACAGCAATCTGCTGTTTCCGCCAAAACAGGCTCCGCATCCGCCATTATATTTCGGCGGTTCATCACAGGCGGGAATTGAGGCCGCGGCGAAACATACAGATGTGTATTTAACATGGGGGGAGCCGCCGGAGCAGGTAAAAGAAAAGATTGAAACCGTCAAAAAACAGGCTGCCCAAGAAGGAAGGACAATGCGCTTTGGCATCAGGCTTCACGTGATTGTCCGGGAGACTGAGGAAGAGGCATGGAAAGCGGCAGAACGATTAATCAGCCATTTAGACGAAGAGACGATTGCGAAAGCGCAGGCTGCACTCCGGCGCGCTGATTCTTCAGGACAAAAACGGATGGCCGATCTTCATAACGGCGACCGGACGAAGCTTGAGATCAGCCCGAATCTCTGGGCCGGCATCGGGCTGGTCAGAGGCGGAGCGGGCACGGCGCTTGTCGGTGATCCCCAGACCGTCGCTGATCGAATTTTAGAGTACCGGGCACTCGGCATTGAGTCGTTTATCTTTTCAGGCTACCCGCATCTTGAAGAAGCTTATTATCTGGCTGAACTCGTGTTTCCGCTTCTGCCGTTTCAAAACGAGCGGACGAAAAAGCTTGAGCGCAGACTGGGCGAAGCAATGGGCAACGACCATTTTGCAAGAGGGAACAAAGCGACAGTCTGATGACATCATAAGGTGGATAATTGCCGGCGGGCGCTTTCTGCTGATTCATTTCCGGGGAAATGCCGCTGTCTGATGTGAAACTGGCAAAAAGGAGGCGGGTAAATACCCGCCTTTTTATGCGCTTGGCTTGCACGATGATCATATGGATGATACGATATAAAACGTAATTATTACGATTTAAAAGGAGTGCTGGAATGGCTAAAAAATCAAAAGTGATCAAAGAGCTCAAGCGGCAGAAGCTTGTTGAACAATATGCGGACATCAGAAGAGAATTAAAGGCAAAAGGAGACTGGGAAGCGCTGAGCAAACTGCCGCGTGATTCTGCTCCGGCCAGACTTCATAACCGCTGTACGGTGACGGGACGGCCCCGCGGATATATGAGAAAATTTAAACTGTCCAGAATCGCGTTCAGGGAGCTGGCCCATAAAGGCCGGGTTCCCGGAGTGAAAAAAGCGAGCTGGTAACATAAAAAACTCCGGATCTGTCATGAACCGGAGTTTTTGCCGTGCTTATGAAATGTGAAAACATAAGCCAAATGCTGAATCATCATCAGAATGAAAATCAAAAGAATCGGAAAAAAGGGAAGATGCGGCTGAATCAGCGGATAAAACAAAAGCAGAACGGCTGCGGCCGGCAATGAGAAGTAAACGGCAATATACGAGGAACGGCAGGCTTTAGCGGTCATCATCCGTTCTCTTTCATCCTGTTCCTCAAATTCATCGGGCACAAGCCTGTGCTTTTTGCCGTTCCGTTTTTTCTTTTCAGTATAGATATATAATACGGCACAAAGGGTAAACAGCAGAAACGGCGTGATGTTCAGCTCAAATGAACCGTTCCCTTCCGTCTGGAAAAACTGAGCGATACGCGGCACTGCTTCCATAATGGAAATAAGCGTCCAGCAGGCCAATCCGTAGAGTGCAAGGTGAAAACACGCTTTTCTTTTTAAACTCATTTTTTCTCCTCCTCCAGCCAGAATACTTCCTCCATCGGCAGGGAGAAAGCCCGGCAGATATTAAGCGCCAATAAGAGTGATGGCACATAATCTCCTTTTTCAATCGCCGCAATCGTCTGTCTGGTGGCTCCGGCTTCTTTTCCGAGCGTTTCCTGAGAATAGCCGAATCTGGCTCTCAGCTCTTTTACTTTATTTTTCATCATCAGGCGTACCTCAAGTTTCTTCTTTTTTATATTGTATGGTAGTCTTAACAAAATGTAAACTAGACTTAACATATGGACAAAAAAAGAATTTTTTTCGACAAATTTTTTAACATTCCCTTGACGAAAAAAAAATATGCATGTAATATTAGAAACATCAAATCGGTGCTGACAAAAAAGCATTTTGATGCGGGTGTAGTTTAGTGGTAAAACCTCAGCCTTCCAAGCTGATGTCGTGAGTTCGATTCTCATCACCCGCTCCATACATACGTTATTAACGCAGTGTTTCGTTTCTCTGATAAACGAAGTATTGCGTTTTTTTATGTGAAAAAAGACACGGAAGGCGTGTCTTTTTATGAAAGCCAAGAGACGGTATGTGTGCCTCCGTGAATTTGTTCAAACATTTTGGTTAAGGATGTTAACAGCTCATCTGCCGCGTCGGCATGAATTGAAGGCGGGAAAAAGATCAGCTGCAGCATGTTCTTTGTGCCGGTTGTTACAGGGCGGGTGTTGATTTGTCCGGTAAGGCCGCCGAAAATGCCGCCAGAGTCGGAGAAAGCCAGTACGTGTTCTTTTTCTCCGATTGTGATTGAAATCGGTTCATTCATCTTTGCGGCGTCATACACCATGATGGGCAATGAATATTTCAAGGAGAAAAAAAGTATGGTATCATGGGCTGAATTCACACTTTCGATGAAGCGCTCCCGGGAAATATCGCCGAGCATAAGCTCCATCGGCGTTTTTTGTCCTGAAAAGGCGGGACTGAGCTGTTCCATCATACGCGCCCATTCTTTCACAAAAGGCTGTTCATCTATGCCGCCGTCAGCATAATCAAAGTAAAGCGATTCTTGAAATAAACGGAGGCGGCCTTTCAGCATTTGCGGGGCAGGCCCGACTTCAATCTGTTCATATAATACGGCTGCCGCTTTGATCCCCGGCACCCGTTCAGCAATAAGAGGATCTAAACTGATGTTCAACTGTGTTCACTCCATTTCGGGATGCTAAAACTCTATTATACCCGTGCGGGAGCCTGATCACAAAGAAAGGAGGCTGTGCAAAAAATGAATATTC
Source organism: Bacillus sp. 5RYD7K (assembly GCF_059831465.1). Lineage (NCBI taxonomy): Bacteria > Bacillati > Bacillota > Bacilli > Caryophanales > Bacillaceae > Bacillus > Bacillus sp. 5RYD7K. Next base: position 3,914,599 of record NZ_CP191200.1, on the reverse strand, counting down.
ATAAATTGAAAGAGGAATTAATCGAATACGCCAAAAGCATCGGAGTCGACAAAATCGGGTTTACGACGGCTGATACGTTCGACAGTCTGCGGGACCGGCTGATTCTTCAGGAATCACTCGGCTATTTATCCGGGTTTGAAGAGCCGGATATTGAAAAACGGGTCACTCCGTCTTTGCTTCTGCCGAAAGCCAAATCGATCGTCGCCATCGCCCTTGCCTATCCTTCCAAAATGAAAGGTGCACCGAGGAGCACGAGGGACGGCCGGCGCGGCATTTTTTGCAGAGCTTCCTGGGGGAAGGATTATCATGACGTGCTGCGCGAAAAGCTTGATCTGCTGGAGAATTTTCTCCAAAGCAAACATGAAGATATCCGCACGAAGTCAATGGTGGATACGGGAGAATTGTCCGACAGGGCCGTGGCGGAACGGGCGGGAATCGGTTTCAGCGCCAAAAACTGCATGATCACCACACCTGAATACGGTTCTTACGTCTATCTCGCTGAAATGATCACCAATCTGCCCTTTGAACCGGATGTGCCGATTGAAGATATGTGCGGATCGTGCACAAAATGTTTAGACGCGTGCCCGACCGGCGCGCTCGTTAATCCCGGACAGCTTAATGCCCAGCGCTGTATTTCATTCCTGACCCAGACAAAGGGGTTTTTGCCGGATGAATTCCGCACGAAAATCGGAAACCGCCTGTACGGCTGCGACACGTGCCAGACGGTCTGCCCGATTAATAAGGGGAAAGATTTTCATCTTCATCCGCAGATGGAGCCCGATCCGGAAATCGCCAAGCCGCTATTAAAGCCGCTCCTGACTATAAGCAACCGGGAATTTAAAGAAAAATTCGGACATGTATCCGGTTCATGGCGCGGCAAGAAGCCGATTCAGCGAAATGCCATTTTAGCATTGGCTCATTTCAAAGATGCTTCTTCTCTTCCCGAATTAACGGCTTTGATGCACCAAGACCCGCGCCCCGTCATCAGGGGAACGGCCGCCTGGGCCATCGGAAAAATCGGTGATCCGGCATATGCGAAGGAATTAGAAAAAGCGCTTCACAAGGAGCGGGATGAGGAAGCCATACAGGAAATAGAAAAGGGGCTTGAGCTGCTTTCGGTTTCTGATAAGACTAAAACCGGCCCGTCCTGACATATGTATAGAGAAAAAGCACTTGGCGTGAGTTCAGGTGTTTTTTCTTTATAAAACAGTATGGTGGGTGGAGCGCTTGAAGCATATTATTGAAGACTTAGCGGAGGCCCGGCTTCATTATTTAGTCAACGGAACCGAGATGAGGCACAATGGGCAGGCCGGCGATCTTGAGGTCCTGACGAGAAAAAAAGAGCTGTTTGAAAAACGGAAAGTTGACATCGTTAAAGCGAAAGCGAAAGCCGTCATTGTCAAAAGCAGTCTTGAGGATGACGGCACGTTATGCGTCATGTACACCATTCATTTCGAATATTTGTGCAAGGAGCAGGACGGGCATCTTTATTTAGAAGAGCAGGTTGAGGAACGGAATGCTTTTCTCTATGACCAGCTGCTGATTAAAGATCGGGAAATAAAGAAAAAACCGGCCGGATTTTCTGACGGAAACAGCGTGATCGAATATGAGCGGAGTGAACGGGAAGATTTCGGGCGGGCATTTCAATACGACCGTCTGGCTGCCGTTCAGTACGCAGAAAAGTTTTGGAATAAACGAAATCCCGCTTATAAAAATTTCGGCGACAACTGCACAAATTTTATTTCCCAATGTTTACATGCCGGAAAAGCGCCGATGCGGGGGCATCCGAACAGAGGCGCAGGCTGGTGGATGAAGGAAAGCTCATGGAGCTACAGCTGGACGGTCGCGCATTCCATGAAGATGTATCTGGCCCAATCCAAGGCCGGGCTTCGCGCGGTGCAGGTGTCAAGCGCCGAGGAGCTTATGCCCGGAGATGTGATTTGCTATGATTTTGAAGGTGACGGCCGTTTTAATCATACGACGATCGTGGTCGCAAAAGATAAAAGCAATATGCCGCTCGTCAATGCCCAAACATATGACAGCAGAATGAGATATTGGTCATATGAGGATTCAACGGCATATACTCCTTCCATCAGATACGCGTTTTTTCATATTACGGATGATACGACAAAAGAGTAATTAATGATATAATGGTGGGCGGAATAAAAAACAGAGGTGAACATCGTGGCATTACATGTCGTTTTATATCAACCCGAAATCCCGGCCAATACGGGAAATATCGCACGTACTTGTGCGGCAACAGACACAACGCTTCATTTGATCCGCCCGCTCGGATTCTCAACCGATGATAAAATGCTGAAGCGCGCCGGACTCGATTATTGGGAGTTCGTCAACGTCGTTTATCATGATTCATTGGATGAATTATTTGGGGCATATGAGAACGGAAAGTTTTTCTTCATTACAAAATTCGGGCAAAAGCCGCATACATCGTTTGACTACTCAAATACGGAGGAAGACTTTTTCTTCGTATTCGGCAGAGAAACGAGCGGGCTTCCGAAAGAATTGATCGAAAACAATATGGACCGCTGCCTGCGTCTTCCGATGACCGAGCATGTGAGATCATTAAACCTGTCCAACACTGCCGCGATTCTTGTATATGAAGCGCTGCGCCAGCAAAATTACAGAGATTTGACATGAGAAAAAACCGCCCGGATTCGGGCGGTTTTTTTATTGAATGCAGCGGGGATTCATACAATGTTATATGTATAGGCTTAACAAACGTAACAGTGTTATGTTACAATGTGTTCATCGAAGGAGCTGGATTTATGGAGGAACAACTGATTTCTAAAAAAGAATTGCTTGAAGAAACATCAATCTCATACGGACAGCTGTATCGCTGGAAGCGGAAAAATTTAATTCCTGAGGAGTGGTTTATCCGAAAATCAACGTTTACAGGCCAGGAAACATTTTTTCCGAGAGCGGAAATCTTAAAACGCATCTCAAAAATACAGAAAATGAAAGAAAATCTGTCTCTGGATGAAATGAGGGAAATGCTGTCTCCGCAAATGGCTGATGTCGATATATCGTCTGCGGAGCTGCTTCAAAAAGGATTGATTTCAAAGGCCGCGCTGCAAGTTTACGGAGAAGACGGCGTGACATTCACGTCCCGGGCGCTGCTGTCTTTATATGTGCTTGAAAGGCTTTTGCAGTCGGGCAATATCAGTCTTGAAGAAGGAAAAATGGCGGCAGAGGTGCTGAAAACGTATGAGGCTTCTGAGCTGAAAGCAAATACAGAGATCGTCGTGCTCCGGAAACTCGGCGTAACGACGTGCTTCATCGCTGACGCGGAACATATTCTGTTTGAACCGTCTGTCAAGGTGGCTGAACGGGTGGCGCTTGCTGCGGCATCAGAAGAATTAAAAACAAAATGGATGCAGGAGGACCATCAATGGATGTAACAGATAAATTAGTCATTAACGGTTCAGGAAGTTCAAAAGGAGGCCGTTTTCATACGGTGGAGATCAACGGAAGCGGCACGGTGTCAGGTGACGTAGAGTGCACGAGCCTTTTGTTTAACGGCAGCGGTAAAACAGACGGAAATGTCAAAACGCAAACGCTGACGATCAGCGGTTCGGGGAAAATTTCCGGCAGTGCCGAAGCCGAATCCATCCGAATCAACGGAACGGGTGTCATTAAAGGTGATGTCAAAACGAAGCGGCTGAACGTCGCGGGATTTTCATCTTTCGGCGGCGGTGTGAAAGCTGATGATATTTTCATATCCGGGAAAGCCGGGATTGAAGGGGATTGCGAGACAGAAACGTTCCGTTCGGAAGGCAAATGCAAAATCGGAGGCCTGCTGAACGCCGATGACGTCAATATGAAGCTGGCGGCGGGCGAGAGCCGGGTGAAAGAAATCGGCTGCCGTCATTTAAAGGTGATGAGCAGAAAAAGCGTGCTTGCGCGGTTTAAGCTGATGCCGGCCCCGGTGCTGACCGCGGAGCTGATCGAAGGTGACATCATTGAATTGGCGGACACGCACGCGAAGACAGTCCGCGGAAATTCTGTGCAGATCGGCGCAGGCTGTATCATTGAGACGGTGGAATACAGCGGAGATTTTACATGTGATCCCTCAGCTTTAGTAAACAAAGCCGTAAAAATATAGGAGGAGCTTCAGTGGACACAACAAAAAAATTGAGTCATTTAAAAATGTACGGAGCCGGACACGCCGCCGGGGGCTCCTACCAGAATGTAAGTATTAAAGGAGAAGGCATTGTCGGCGAAGGACTTCAAAGCGAGCGCTGCGGGATATTCGGTACGGGGCGTTTTCTCGGAGATGCCGAAATTAATCGGCTGAAAATTTTCGGGGAACATGAAACTGATGGAGATTTAACGGCACGTTCCGCAAATGTGCTCGGCACGCTGAAAATCGGCGGCTCCATGCGTTTCACCACGCTGAGGCTGAAAGGACTTGCCGACATTTCCGGCGGGGCCGCGGGAGAGCAGTGTCATATTAAAGGAAGCCTCACCGTCGGCGGCGATTGCGAGACAGAGCAGCTTCATGTAACAGGCTGTATCAATGTGGCGGGATTGTTAAACGCGGGAGACGTCAATATCCATTTGCGTTATGACCGAAGCAACGTGAAGGAAATCGGCGGTACATCGATCACAGTCAGGCGGAAACCCGGTTTTCTGAAACGGAAAGCAGGCATGCTTTCGGCTGAATTGATCGAGGGAGATACGATTTACCTCGAATACACGGAAGCGGACATCGTCAGAGGAAAGCGTGTGGAAATCGGACCGGGCTGCAAAATCGGAAAAATCGAGTATCAAACAAGCTGCAAAACCCATGAAAAATCAACTGTCCAAGAACACATTCAAATGTGAAACATTGTTATGTTGTACAGGAAAGGGTGCTCTTCATAAGGAGCACCCTTTTTGCCGTTATTCGTTTTCAGGTTTGCTGTCGTAACCCGCCGTAAAAATGGATACTAAAAAAGTGAGAATGACCCCCAGTAGGATGATCGTTTTCATCATTTCTCCTCCTCTTTGCTTTTCCATTTGATGTCCGAGTCTGGATGAAACTGTATTTCTTTCATTATGAACGGTGCACCAGACCCTTGTCAATGACCGCCCTTGAGCCGCCTTTATTTTTAAGAAACGAAAAGCATGTATTATCACGTCACCGCATAGATTGTAACAAAGTACCTTATTTCTAGTGCATTAACCATGATAGAGGAGGTTCTTATGGATATATTAAAGAAAATTGAAAAGTACAGAGAGGAAGAGCAGCGTCTCAAATGGGAAGGGACGTTCGCTGATTATTTGGAGATCATAAAAGAAAATCCATTGGTCGCGCAGTCTGCTCATTCTCGCGTTTTTAATATGATAAAAGACAGCGGAATCGAGGAGGATGACGGGAAAAAGACATACAGTTTTTTCTCGCGGGAACTGTTCGGCCTTGAAGAATCTCTGGAACGGCTCGTGGAGGAATACTTTCACCCGGCTGCCAAGCGGCTCGATGTAAGAAAACGGATCTTACTATTAATGGGGCCTGTCAGCGGCGGGAAATCAACCCTTGTCACCATGCTGAAAAAAGGGCTTGAAGCCTACTCGTTGACAGACAACGGGGCAGTTTACGCCATCAAAGGCTGCCCGATGCATGAAGATCCTCTCCATCTCATTCCCCATCATCTGCGCGAAGACTTCTACAGAGAATACGGGATCAGAATTGAGGGAAGCCTGTCTCCGCTTAATGTCATGCGGCTTGAAGAAGAATACGGCGGCAGAATTGAGGATGTAAAGGTTGAACGCATTTTCTTCTCGGAGGATAAGCGTACCGGAATCGGAACCTTCAGCCCGTCTGATCCGAAATCACAGGATATCGCCGATTTGACGGGGAGCATTGATTTTTCAACGATCGCCGAATACGGCTCGGAATCAGATCCGCGCGCTTATCGGTTTGACGGTGAATTAAATAAAGCGAACCGCGGAATGATGGAGTTTCAGGAAATGCTGAAATGCGATGAAAAATTTCTCTGGCACCTTCTGTCACTCACACAGGAAGGGAATTTTAAAGCCGGACGGTTTGCGCTCATCTCAGCCGACGAATTGATTGTTGCGCATACGAACGAAACGGAGTACCGCTCGTTTATCGCCAATAAAAAAAATGAAGCCCTTCACTCCAGAATCATCGTGATGCCTGTTCCTTATAATTTAAAGGTGTCCGAGGAAGAACGGATTTATGAAAAAATGATTTCGGAAAGTGATGTTTCTGACGTTCACATCGCCCCCCATACATTAAAAGTGGCCGCGATGTTTTCTATTTTGACCCGGCTGAAGGAACCGAACCGGTCTGATATTGATCTCGTTAAAAAAATGAGGCTCTATGACGGAGAAAGCGTTGAAGGTTACAATTCCGTTGATCTGGAGGATATGAAGAAGGAATTCCATGATGAAGGAATGAGCGGAATTGATCCGCGTTATGTCATCAACCGTATTTCCTCAACGATTATCAGAAAAAATATGGAATCCATCAATTCGCTTGACGTGCTGCGTTCCTTAAAGGAAGGACTCGATCAGCACCCGTCCATTTCCGCTGAGGACAAAGAGCGGTATATGAATTTTATTTCCGCCGCCAGGAAAGAGTACGATGACATCGCCAAAAAAGAGGTGCAGAAGGCGTTTGTTTATTCATATGAAGAATCCGCGAAAACACTCATGGATAATTATTTAGATAATGTGGAAGCGTACTGCAACAAAAATAAGCTCCGCGATCCGCTGACAGGAGAAGAAATGAACCCTGACGAAAAGCTGATGAGATCCATTGAAGAGCAGATCGGCATTTCGGAAAACGCCAAAAAAGCATTCCGCGAAGAAATTTTAATCCGCATATCCGCTTATGCAAGAAAAGGAAAACGCTTCGACTATAACTCACACGAAAGACTCCGCGAAGCGATTCAGAAAAAGCTTTTCGCAGACTTAAAAGATGTGGTGAAAATTACGACCTCAACCAAAACGCCGGATGAGCAGCAGCTTAAAAAGGTTAATGAGGTAGTGGCGCGGTTAATAGATGAACACGGCTATAATTCGACAAGCGCAAATGAACTGCTGAAGTATGTCGGAAGCCTGCTCAACCGCTGATGCTTGATTGATGAAAGGCCCGTCCGTATAAGGACGGGTTCTTTTGTCTATATTTCGAAATTGTTTGTCAATTGAAAAGTCCGTCCGGCATAAGATAAGAATAAATCTTTTCGCCGGACTTGTTTCATAAACAGGACCAAGCCGGAATACACATGTAAAACGACCATAACGGTTAAGGAGGGGAATTCATGTCCCGTAATGACAGCGGAAATTTTTTGATTTCAGAGGAAGACTGGTCCCTCCATCGCAAAGGCTTTGACGACCAGCAGCGCCACCAAAAGAAAGTACAGGAAGCGATAAAAAACAACCTTCCGGACCTTGTCACTGAGGAAAGCATTATTATGTCCAACGGAAAAGATGTTGTGAAAATCCCGATTCGTTCGCTTGATGAATATAAAATCCGTTATAACTATGATAAAAACAAACATGTCGGCCAAGGTGACGGCGACAGCGAAATCGGCGATGTCGTCGCAAGAGACGGCGCAGATAAAAAGCAGGGGGCCGGAAAAGGCCAGGGAGCCGGCGATCAGGCAGGCGAGGATTATTATGAAGCCGAGGTCTCATTGATGGACCTGGAAGAAGCGCTGTTTCAGGAATTAGAACTGCCGAATCTGCAGCAAAAGGAAAGGGACAATATCGTTCATACCGATATTGAATTTAATGATATCCGGAAAACCGGGCTGACAGGGAATATTGATAAGAAAAGAACGATGCTGTCTGCCTATAAACGAAACGCCATGTCAGGCAAGCCGTCGTTTTATCCGATTTATCCGGAAGATCTGAAATACAAAACATGGAATGATGTGACGAAGCCGGAATCGAAAGCTGTCGTTTTAGCCATGATGGATACAAGCGGTTCGATGGGCGTATGGGAAAAGTATATGGCGAGGAGCTTCTTTTTTTGGATGACACGATTTTTACGGACAAAGTATGAAACGGTAGATATCGAATTTATCGCCCACCACACGGAAGCGAAGGTGGTGTCGGAAGAAGATTTCTTCTCGAAAGGCGAGAGCGGGGGAACCATCTGCTCCTCCGTCTACCGGAAGTCTCTTGAATTAATTGATGAAAAATATGACCCCGCCCGCTACAACATCTATCCGTTCCACTTCTCAGACGGGGATAATTTAACATCGGATAACGCCCGATGCGTAAAGCTCGTCAATGACATCATGAAAAAATCGAATCTGTTCTGCTACGGTGAGGTTAATCAATATAACAGGCATTCAACACTCATGTCCGCCTATAAAAACGTCAAAGATGATAAATTTAAATATTACATCTTAAAGCAGAAATCAGACGTTTTTCAAGCGCTGAAAAGCTTCTTTAAAAAAGAGGAAGCGGGTATAAGCAAAGCATAAGTATTAAACATAAAGCCGAGTGAAGAATCGTGCGGCCGCGGTTCTTCACCCGGCTTTTTTAAATTAAAAATAAAGAGAAAAAAAAGGCATAAAAAAAATCCTTTAAAAATAAAACTTTTCTCTTTACAAATCTTCTTTCATTTATTAATATTTTATCTTGTGAACTATTATTAAGGGAATGAGGTGAAAATACGGTGATTGAATCAGAGCTCGCTTTGCTCAGTTTTGAACAACTGTTTGATACTTCCAGATCAATTTACAAAAAGCAGAAAATGATCTTGGAGACAGTTCTTGAACCTTTTGATATTACAGTCCTGCAGTATCTGCTGATGTTCAAAATACATAAGAGCAAAAGCACGCAGCTTTCAAGGCTGGCTTTGTCGCTTGATCTGAAACCGGCGTCTGTCACGAGAATGACCGATATTCTGTATAAGCGCCGATTAATGGTTCGGAGCGACTATCACGACGACCGGCGTGTTGTTATGATTCAGTTAACCGAAGAGGGGGAAGAACTTCTAAAGAGAGCTGCTGTTCAATACGCCGAAAAAGCGGCAGTCTTATACCGGCAGCTCAATACCGCTGAACTGCAGTACCTGCGCAAGCTGGCGGAAAGTTTAACGAAGCTTGCAAACGGCTGTGCAGTGAAAAACGGAAAATAAAAAAATCCCCACATATTTTTATCATCATTCCACAAAATGATAGAGGAAGAAACGAAAGGAGAAAACAAAATGAACAGAGGACGTTTAATTCTGACCAACATTATCGGTTTGATTGTTGTTCTTGCAATTATAGGCGGAGGTGCTTACTACTATTATCAAAGCACGCACTATGTAAAAACCGATGAAGCAAAAGTTGCCGGCGACATGGCTGCTATCACAGCTCCTGCTGCGGGTAAAGTAACTGACTGGAACCTTGATGAGGGGAAAGAAGTAAGTAAAAACGACGTTGTTGCAAAAATCAAAGGACAGCAAAATGCTGACGTTAAAGCCATCATGGATGGAACAATCGTGAAAAACGAAGTGAAAAACGGTCAAATGGTGCAAGCCGGTACGACAATTGCCCAAGAAATTGACATGAAACACCTTTACATCACTGCAAACATTAAAGAAACTGACATCAGAGACATTGAAGTAGGAAACAAAGTAGACGTCATTGTTGACGGTGACCCTAATACAACATTTGACGGAACTGTAGAAGAAATCGGCTATGCGACAAATTCAACTTTTGATATGCTGCCTTCTTCAAACTCAAGCGGCAACTACACAAAAGTAACGCAAAAAGTTCCTGTTAAAATTTCACTCAGCAACCCATCTGACAAGGTGCTTCCTGGTATGAACGCATCTGTAAAAATCTCTGAATAATACAGATCAGTCATCAAACCATGAAGGGAGGTTGTCTTAAGTGGCTAAATCAGATAATCAAGTAAAAAGTCCTAAAACATTGCTTATTGTGCTTATGGCTGGGTTATTCCTGGCGATCTTGAACCAAACGCTTCTTAACGTGGCGATGCCGCACTTAATGACCGAGTTCGGTGTGAGTGCGACGACGATTCAGTGGCTGACGACCGGATACATGCTGGTCAACGGTGTTTTGATTCCGTTATCGGCCTTCTTAATTACCCGGTTCGGGCAAAGAAGCCTCTTTCTCGTAGCCATGTTCTGTTTTACAGCTGGAACGTTAGTCTGCGGAATCGCGCCTAACTTCTCAACCATGCTGATCGGCCGGTTAATTCAGGCGGTCGGCGGCGGTATCTTACAGCCGCTGGTCATGACAACCATTCTGCTTATCTTCCCGCCTGAAAGCAGGGGGAAAGGAATGGGGATTTTCGGTCTTGCGATGATGTTTGCTCCTGCGGTCGGACCGACTCTTTCCGGCTGGATCATTGAGCATTACACATGGCGCATTATGTTCTACGGCCTTGTTCCGATCGGGGCGATCGTTATTGTCATAGCGTTTTTCCTCTTTAAGAACTTGGTGGAACCGCAAAAAATCAAACTCGACAGCTTGGGTGCGATTCTATCCATTGTCGGATTCGCCTCATTGCTTTACGGAGTCAGTGAAGCGGGAAGCGACGGCTGGGGAGACCCGATCGTTCTGTCTACCGTTATTGTCGGTATCATCGCGATTGCCGCGTTCGTCATTCAGCAATTGCGCTCTGAAAAACCGATGCTTGACTTCCGGGTATTTAAATATGATATTTTCTCACTTTCCAGTGTGATTAACATCATTATTACCGTTGCGCTTTACACAGGAATGTTCCTGCTTCCGATTTACCTGCAGAACTTAGTCGGCTTTACGGCGCTGCAATCAGGCCTCTTGCTATTGCCGGGCGCGATTGTCATGCTGATCATGTCGCCGATTTCCGGTATTCTGTTTGACAAAATCGGTCCGAGACCGCTTGCGATCGTCGGGCTGGTTATTACGGTCGCAACGACATTCCAGTATACAAAATTGACAATTGACACACCTTATACGCATATCATGCTTGTCTATGCCATCCGCGCATTCGGTATGTCACTGTTAATGATGCCTGTAATGACAGCCGGAATGAACCAGCTTCCGGCACGGTTGAACAGCCACGGCACGGCGATGAGCAACACGCTCCGCCAGATCAGCGGTTCAATCGGAACAAGTTTGATCACAACGATCTACACGAACCGCACGACGATGCATTATTCGCAGATTGCGGATAAAACAAGCACGGCAGATCCAAGCTTCATGCAGTCGTTCCAAAGCGCGGTTTCGAATTTAATGGTCAACATGAACATGTCGCTTGATGCGGCGAAACAAACCGTTTATGCCTATCTCTACAAAACGGCTTCACTTAATTCCAACGTTATGGGAATTAATGACGCGTTTATGTGGGCGACGATCTTTGCGGTTATCGGCGTAGTTTTGAGCCTGTTCTTGCGTGACGTACGGAAAGACAAACAGCGGGCGAAGAAAAAAGAGGAGCTGTCATTGCTTCCGGCCCCTAAAGAAGTGAAGGAATCTTAATCATCTGAATGGGAGGTTTCCTGAATGAAAATTTACGTAGTGTACGATAGTGAAGGCGAACACACAAAATACCTTGCCGAAGCCATTGCGGAAGGAGCAAGTGAAAACGCTGATGCTGAAGTCTTGATTGACCATGTCGATCAAGCCGACATCCGCAAGCTGAAGGACATGGATGCGATTATCTGGGGATGCCCTGGACACTTTGGCACCATCAGTTCAGGCTTAAAAGCGTGGATCGACAGACTCGGCTATTTGTGGGCTGAGGGCGAGCTGATTGATAAAGTCGGCGCCGTATTCTGTACGACTGCGACAACCCATGGCGGATTAGAAATGACAATGCACAATCTGATCACTCCTATGTTTCACCAAGGCATGATTGTTGTCGGTCTTCCCGGCAACGTTCCTGAAAATGCGCTGTACGGTTCTTACTACGGCGCGGGCGTCACATGCCCGGTTGACAGCGATGTGCTGATGACGGAAGAAGGCCTTCAATTAGGCCGTGCGCTTGGCAGACGTGTCAGCCAGGTCACAGGTAATTTAACTGCCGGACGACAGTAAGGAGAGGGTTATATGGCCATTATTATAGCGGTTATTGCTGCTGTCATTGTGATTGCACTTCTTATCACATTCAATGTCCGCAGCACTGCTGCAGGACAGGATGTCAAAGAAGAAAAGAGAGAAGCGATCGGCACTACAGCCGAACAGCCGGAAAAGCATGATCCGGCCGAGGAACGTTCAGCCGAGCATGTTCCCGTCGTTGTAAAATCTGAATCTCCCCGCGAGAAAAAGAATACAATGGGCGATGATGTGTACCGTCAGGCGCTTCAGAAGTTCAAGACTTCTGAGACGGATCAGGAAACAACAGATCCCGAAAGCGGCGGCAAAATGCAGGATAGCAGCTATCGTGATGCGCTGCTCTCCTTAAAAAACAAAAAGAAGTAATTGAAAAGGCAAATCTGCGTAAGAGCGGATTTGCCTTTTTTTTATTGAAGATATTGTAATTTGTGATGATCTAGTGTACTATGTGACTCATACACTGGTCCCGAATGGAGAGAGAAAGAATGACATCGTTTTTAGGTCTGCTGAAAAAAGATGCGAAGGTTTCATGGGTCTGGCTGGCGGTTTGGCTTTGCGGCATGATCTTCTGGGCGGCGGCAGCTCATGTTATTGCTGTCCGTCAGAAAGAACCGCTCGTCATTTTCGGCTTTTTTGCGGCAATGGGGTTTTTTCAATTTCTTGCGGCGCCGCTTTTTATGTACTATCACCTCCGCAAAGAAGGGAAAAATCAGCTGTGGCTTTACAATCCGAATGGCGGGTTTTATCTGCTGGCTTCCAAGCTGACGGCCTCACTGCTGTATCAGTTTATCGGGCAGCTGGCGCTGACCGGCTACGGTATTTGGATGTACCGGATGCTTTCTGCAAAAGGAGCGCTGGAACACACCATTCCCCTGGCCGGCACATTAACAGGACTGAATGCTTACCTGCTGATCAGCTCAGCGTACTTATCTGTGATCGTGGCCGTATTTTGGACTGTTTTTCACTCGTTAAAATATTTCCCCGTTCTCCGCTGGGTGATCTGCATCGTGCTTGCGTTTGTCTGGGCCTATATTGACGATAAACTCATTACGCCTTTCACTTCATCTCAACACGATCTATGGCCGGTAAAAGTGTATGCGAATTTTGAATTTCATTATACAAAATTGGCCGGCTGGACGATGGAGCTGAACGCCGTGCACATCTCGCTTTTCAGCTTCCTGGTCGTGATTGTGCTCGCGGCGCTCTGTCTCGCGCTGGCCTCAATGCTGCTGAATCGCAAGGTTGAGGTGTAATGATGAAGCGTGAATTTCAATCATCAAAGCCGATTTATCTGCAAATTGCCGACCGTGTATATTACCGGCTGATTCGAAACGAGCTTTCGCCGGGTGACAAACTGCCGTCCGTAAGAGAGATGGCCGTTCAGATGAAAGTGAATCCGAATACGATACAAAGAACGTACAGTGAAATGGAAAGGCTGGGGATCGTGGAAACGAGAAGAGGACAGGGAACCTTTATAGCTGAAAGGCCTGATCTGAAAGAAGAGCTGAAAGACAGGCTGACAAAAGACGTATTCAAACGCTTTATTCAGGAAATGGCGGAGCTTGGGTTATCTCCTGAAGAAATGCTCGACGGGATCAAACAATATGCGGAGGAAGCAGACGATGAATCTTGATTTTGAACACGTTACAAAAAAATACGGCCGCAGGCTCGCGGTCAGCGATGTATCATTTTCATTGTCTCCGGGTAAGATCTACGGAATATTAGGACCGAACGGAAGCGGTAAATCAACAACGCTGAAAATGCTTGCCGGGCTTGCATTTCCCACCTCGGGCGCTGTTCGGATCGGCGGACGTGCCGTAAGCCGGAAAATGCTTTTTCGTACGGCTTATTTAACCGAACATGATACGTTTTTCGCCCGGACGACTGTCGGTGATATGCTCACATTTTATCATTCACAATTCCCGGATTTTCAGCTGGAAAAAGCACGGAATCTATTATCGGAAATGAATCTCTCAGCGGGGCAGAAAATAAAAGAGCTGTCTAAAGGCAGCAGGGGCAGGCTGAAAATCGTCCTGGCCCTGTCGAGAAAAGCATCCGTCATTCTGCTGGATGAGCCATTTTCCGGTCTGGATCCGGCGGTCCGGGAATCAATCGTCAACAGTCTCGTATCGTATATTGATTTTGACAGTCAGATCGTAGTTATCGCCACACATGAGATCGATGAGATTGAGACGCTTTTGGACGAAGTGATGGTGTTCAGAAAAGGGAAAATCGCTGAACGGCGTGAAGTCGAAGAGCTCAGGGAGCAGGAAGGAATGTCCGTGCTGCAATGGTATAAAAGCATTATGCAGGCGTACGAAAAAGAAGGGGGATTCTAATTGGAAACAGTATTGGAATTGCAACAGGTAAAGAAAACGATTAAAGGACGAACGATTATTCATGATCTGAGCTTCTCCGTCCGGGCAGGCGAAGTGTTTGGGTTTCTGGGACCGAACGGAGCGGGGAAAACGACTACGATCAGAATGATGGTCGGATTAATGAAACTGTCTCATGGAGACATCGTAATCTGCGGAGAATCCATTACGAAGAACTATGCAAAAGCGGTCAGGCATATCGGAGCCATCGTGGAAAACCCGGAGCTGTACAAATTCCTGAGCGGCTATAAAAATTTACAGCAGTACGCCAGAATGGTAAAAGGCGTTACGAAAGAAAAAATAGATGAGGTCATCGAGCTCGTCGGATTACAGGACAGAATTCATGACAAAGTAAAGACCTATTCTCTCGGGATGAGACAGCGCCTCGGTCTTGCTCAGAGTCTGCTGCATAACCCGAAGGTGCTGATTCTGGATGAACCGACAAACGGCCTTGATCCCGCCGGTATCAGGGAAATCAGAGATCATCTGAAAAAACTGACACGAGAAAAAGGAATGGCGGTGATCGTCTCGAGCCATCTGCTGTCCGAAATGGAATTGATGTGCGATCGAATCGCCATTTTGCAAAAAGGAGAGCTTGTTGATATTCAAAAGGTAAGAGATGAAGGAACAGAAGAAAAAGATACATACTTTTTCCATATTGAACAAAGGGAAGAGGCGCTTGCCGTCCTGAGTCAGTTTGACTGTGTGAAGAAAACAAACGGCTTTGAGATCAAGCTGTCAAAACAGGAAGTGCCTGATGTAATTTCACTTCTCGTCCGTGAAAATATCCGCTTATATGAAGTGAAAATCATAACAAAATCTTTAGAAGACCGTTTCCTGGAAATTACCGGCGGGACGAAAGAGGAGGCTCAATATGCTTAAACTGATCTATAATGAATGGATTAAAATCTTCAGCCGTGTCGGCACGTGGGCTATGATTGTGATTTTAGGCCTTGCGATGACCGGCTTTGCACTTCTGTCAAACCATTTCACCTCTAACGAAGCCAATCCGAATTGGAAGCAGGAGCTCCAGGGCGCAAACAAAGAAATGAAACAGCAGATGAAGGAAACCGGAAATCAGACTGTCATTGATAGTCTGAAACAGAATATCGCGATAAATGAATACCGTATGGATCATAATATCCCCGAGGATACAGGGTACACCGTGTGGTCATACGTAGCGGATTCTTCGATGATGACGGTTTTGACCGGCCTGTTCACGATTATCATCGCAGCAGGCATCGTGGCGAATGAGTTCAACTGGGGAACCATCAAACTGCTGGCCATCCGTCCGCTCAGCCGTTTTCAAATTTTGCTTTCTAAATATATGACGGTGCTGCTGTTCGGACTGCTGATGCTTGTGATTTTATTTGCCGGTTCCGCTCTGTTGGGATTGCTCTTTTTCGGCACTGGCGGAGATACTGCGGCCAATGTCCAACTCGTATACAAAGACGGCCGTGTTTTTGAACAAAATATCATCGCCTTTCTCGCTAAAACATATATCTATGAATCTGTCTCCGCTTTTATGCTTGCGACGATGGCGTTTATGCTGTCTGCGGTATTCCGAAACAGCTCATTAGCGGTCGGATTCTCTATTTTTCTATTGGTTATGGGCAACACGGCGACTGTATTTCTTGCCACGAAATTTGAATGGACGAAATATATTTTATTTGCGAACACGGATTTGTCGCAATATATGAACGGGACTCCTTTAGTAGAGGGGATGACGATGACATTTTCGGTTGTGATGCTTGTGATTTACTTCATCATTTTTATGGCGCTCGCATTCGGGGTCTTCTTAAAACGGGATATTGCTACCTAATGTAAAAAAGCTGTTTTGCCTAGGCAAAACAGCTTTTTGATATAAAAAAAACCGCCGGCTTGCACCGGCAGGTTTTTTTAAGACATTTATGCTTTTGTTACGTTAGCAGCTTGTGGTCCGCGGTTTCCTTCAACGATTTCGAAAGAAACAGATTGGCCTTCTTCTAAAGTTTTGAAGCCTTCGCCTTGAATAGCAGAGAAGTGAACGAATACATCGTCTTGACCTTCTACTTCGATGAATCCGAATCCTTTTTCAGAGTTGAACCATTTTACTTTACCTTCTAACATGAAATTTCCTCCTAAAGCGACATAACGCTTAAATTCACTATTCTTGCTCTAAAACAAACTTCCAAGACGAAAACTCTTACAAAACTTTCTTCTTAAAGATAGTTCGAACAAAAATAATTACCTTTACTCTACCAGTAATCCGGAGAAAAAACAACTGCTAAATGTAACTTTTTTTGAAATAACATTTTTAAAGTCGAAATCGCGCGGATACGGAAGGCTGATCTGAGATTGAACAGCACATTTTGCAGCTCATAAAAGCCGCTCTCTACAACCTTAACTTAAGCATGAGCCCGAATGCATGGTGCAGTGCTGTACATAAAAATAGATAGGGAGTAGGTTATCTTGAAGCTGCGGATTATAAAGAGTCTGGTTTCTCTTCACTTTGATCATGCCGCTTACTTCATGCCACGATCCCGCTTGGAATCGAGCCATTACTATCGGAATCAATGAATGTCATCCATTTATCTGGGGATTTGTTACAAAAAGCCGGAGAGGAAGGATTGAAACTTTCATTGTTAACGTTTTCGGATTATGCCGAGGCTGATTTGGCATTTGCCAGCGGGGATTTTGATGCCGATACATTTCAAACCGTTGCTTATTTTAAATGTTTGCCGACTATTGGAAAAAAGAAGCTGCCCCTTTAGGAACGACGTAATGCGGCGTGTGCTCGGCATTTATTCCAAGCAGTATAAACGGCTGAAGGATGTACCGGACGTAGAGGTCATGATCATGCCTGATGAAGCTGCGGGTTTCGGCAGAGCGCTCTTTCTTATGCAGGAGGCGGGCTGATTACTTAGAAAAGGCGTGACGCAGTAGTTTTCGCCAAAAAAGCAGGATTTCATGCGGCTGCAAGAACTCCTGTCTTTGTATCGAATATCAGGACAGCCTGATTCTCGTTTTCCAGCCGGGCGCCGTTATCACTGAAAAGAAAGAATGATTCTCCCTGCGGCGATCATTCTTTTTTTTCAGTGCTGCACACTTGATTGCGTCCTGAGGTTTTCGCTTTGTACAGCATCCGGTCTGCGATCAGAGGCAGGGTCTGCGGATCCGCCGTATTTGTCGGAAAGTGCGCGATGCCGATAGAAACGGTCACGAAAATTGCATCTCCGCTTGTCAGCAGAATCGGGTTCCCGTCCATCGTCTGCCTGATTTCTTCTGCGAGGTGAAGCCCTTTTGTATACGTGCAATTCGGTATAAGCACCGCAAACTCTTCGCCGCCGATACGGGCTGACGGATCAGAACTGCTGATTAAGAACCTCAGCCGCGTCCCCAGTTCTTTCAGCACTTGATCACCTTCATAATGGCCGTATTGATCATTGATCTGTTTAAAGTGATCAATATCTAAATAAATAAGCGCAAGCTGAGATGAGGCTGATTGAGATGCCCGGTCGTACAGGACGCGCGAGATCTCCTCGAATTTTCTCTTATTAAAAATCCCCGTCAGAAAATCATAATTCGCTTGAAACTTGTATTTCTTGAATAAAAGGCGGGCATCGGCTTCGTGTTTGATGATATACAGTGACAGCATTCCGCCCAAAGTGGAAATGAGCCAATAATAAACGAGGGTCCCGGCAGGCTGTTCAGGCACAAGAAACAGCAGCGTCAGGGTGAAAATAACATTTGAGAAAAGCAGCATAACGAACGCCTTTTTGCGATCCGGCTTTTTTCCTCTGAGGACGGCCACAGAAAGTATGGCAATAATCCCGACTGCTGCAATGGAAAAAATGGCGATGGCATTGAAATTGATCAGAATACGGCCTGCCACGATAATGATAAAGGCAACTGCCGTAGACACCCAGCCTCCGTAAAGAGCGGCGATGATAATCGGGATATTTCTGAGATCAATGATAGAATCAGAATAAGAAAAGCCGAAAGCAATCAGAAAAACCCCTAAAAGCCCGCAAGCCGCCCCCTTCAGTAATTGAAACATCGGACGGTCTTCTTTATACGACAGCGACTCTTTAAAAAGAAGGGTGAAGAGATAATTAAATGTGATTAAAATCGTCAAATTAAGAAACAGTTCCTTCAGCATAACAATCACCCTTATATAAGTTACTAAAGAAAGGGTGGAAAGAAAAGAGAAAAGTCTATAAAAATACATATATTGTAAAATCATACTTGACCGATCGGAATTCATATAATATAGTGTGTAAGGATAATGAGCAAGGGAGTGTTTACCTGTTTTGGAGAATTTATTTGTAGTCTTACATGTTTTCATTATGCTTTTGCTTATAGCAGGTCTGTTTGTGATGCAAAAAAAACACGTTTCCTTTTCTAAACGTGTCTTTACCGCGCTCGGATTAGGCATTGTATTCGGTTTTGCACTGCAATTGATTTACGGGCCGGCTTCACATATCGTGACACAAACAGCCGATTGGTTTAATATCGCCGGCGGCGGTTATGTCAAGTTGCTTCAGATGATCGTCATGCCGCTTGTCTTTATTTCCATTCTGGGCGCATTTACGAAGCTGAAACTGACCCATAACATCGGAAAAATCAGCGGCCTGATCATCGGAATTTTGATCGCCACGACAGCAATTGCCGCGGCAGTCGGAATTGTTTCGGCGCTTTCCTTTGATCTGAAGGCCGTTCATATCGACCAGGGGAGCACTGAGCTATCAAGAGGCCAGGAGCTTCAGCAAAAATCGGAGGATATGACGGCTAAAACGCTGCCTCAGCAAATCGTTGAGCTTCTGCCGGGAAATCCGTTTCTTGATTTCACCGGGGCCAGACCGACTTCCACCATCGGAGTCGTTATTTTCGCCGCTTTTCTCGGCATCGCTTTCCTTGGCGTGAAACGGAAGCAGCCGGAGCACGCCGCGACATTCAGCGGAATTGTCGATGCGGTTTACGCGATTATTATGCGCGTCGTGACATTAATTTTAAGACTGACGCCTTACGGGGTGTTGGCGATTATGACGAAAACGATCGCGACAAGCGACATCGACAGCATTGTGAAACTGGGGATGTTTGTGATCGCATCATACGCCGCGCTCATCGTCATGTTTATCATTCACTTGCTGCTGATTACGTTCAGCGGTTTAAATCCGATCACATACGTGAAAAAAGCATTTCCGGTCATGGTATTTGCGTTTACGTCCCGTTCAAGCGCAGGGGCTTTACCGCTCAATATTAAAACACAAAAAAGCATGGGCGTACCGGAAGGAATTGCGAACTTCGCCGGTTCATTCGGCTTATCGATCGGTCAAAACGGCTGTGCCGGCATTTATCCGGCAATGCTCGCGATGATGATTGCGCCGACAGTGGGGCAAAATCCGTTTGAACCCGGATTTATTATTTCGGTCATCGCGATAGTGGCAATCAGTTCGTTCGGTGTAGCAGGCGTGGGAGGCGGCGCGACATTTGCGGCTCTTCTCGTCTTATCCGCTTTAAACATGCCTGTCGCGCTTGCCGGGCTGCTCATCTCAATTGAGCCGTTAATTGACATGGGGCGCACTGCCTTAAATGTCAGCGGCAGCATGACCGCGGGACTGTTAACAAGTAAAATGACGAAGGAAACCGATACCTCGGTTTACAATGATTCCTCAATCGTCATTGAAGCTGAAGAAGCTTAATAAAAAGAGGATAATCGACAAGCCATGGCGCATCACTTTGCTGTGAAGCCGCACTGTATGGTTAGCAAGCTCTTTCCTCAATCTGAAAAGCCTTAACTTCACCTGAAGTTAAGGCTTTTTTAGCGGGAAGCAACATTATCCGCTCCCCGGCGTTATGATTAAGGTAACTTCTTCAAATCGGTTAAAAAACGAACTTGCGTATTTTTAATGATTTCCGGGTTCCAGATCTTCCAGCATATTCATCACGGTGCTGTCATTTAAAACATTTACCGCGCTTTCTTCAAAGTGAATCGGCTCCGTATGGCTCCGGCTGTGTTCATGAGACGATGAAGATGAGCCGGAGTGCTGGCGGGAAGTCTGCTCATGCCGCTGTCCGCCGGATTCTCCGCCGAAAGCCTGCTTAATCATCTCAGCGGGCTGCATGGAGCCGTCTTGTGAGTGCTGGGCGTTGTCCGTGTACCGCTGTCCGCCGGATTCCCCGCCGAAAGCCTGTTTGATCATCTCGGCAGGCTGCATGGAGCCGCTTTGTGAATGCTGTGCTTTGTCCGTGTGCTGCTGTCCGCCGGATTCTCCGCCGAAAGCCTGCTTAATCATCTCAGCAGGCTGCATGGAGTGTGCGTCATCTTTATGCTGCATTCGGCCTGAAACCATTCCGGTGATTTTGCGGCGGATTTCCGGTGATAAAGCTGCAATTAAAAGTGATGAGCCGATCAGCAGCGCTGTCGGGCTGATGCCTCTTTTTTGTCTGAACAAGTTAAATCCCTCCTCATTCTATTGATAACATTTATCTTTTCCTTTCCTTCTGATATTTATCCAAACCGCTCAGAATGCAAACGGTATGCATAAATCCAGCCGAATAGAAAAACCTATACGTAAAGTGAGAAAGGAGGAATTCACATGATAAAAAAACAAGCAGTTATCTCTGCCCTTCTTCTGCCGATGCTGATTACCGCAGGGTGCAGTATGGGAAACCAGGGAGAAGGAAAACGAAATGACAACCGCACCCAGAATGTAAATTACCGCAACACGCCTAACGACGGTGCGACAAATATGAATACAGGGAACCGTCATAACCAAAACACCGCAGATCATAATAACAACCGTAACCTGAGGGTTGCTGATAAAGCCGCAGACAAGGTGACTGATCTGAAAGAAGTTAAAAATGCAACTGTAATCGTTGCCGGAAACAGCGCTTATGTTGCTGTTGTTTTGACAAACGGGCAAAAAGGCGCCATTGCCAACCATTTGAAAAATAAGATTACCGATAAGGTGAAATCAGCCGATAAACATGTCCGGACAGTATATGTATCAGCGAATCCGGATTTCGTGGAACGTATGCAAGGCTACGGAAAACGAATCAAAAACGGCCACCCGGTATCCGGTCTGTTTGATGAATTCGGCCAAATGGTGCAGCGTGTATTCCCAAACCCCAATAAATAAATGAATGAATAGAAAAGCCGCATTTGCTGCGGCTTTTTTATTTTATCTGCCGTCACGGCCAAACCTTCCGGCGCATAAAGTAAAGAATGAGATGAAAATTGAAGGATCGGGGAGGGAGCTTGTTTGCGTGACGGCATGGGGAAACGGGCGGCATTCACTCTGATCCTGTGCGGGGTCCTTGTCATATTGGCTGTCAGTTCAGCCGTTTCAGTAAGTTTGATGTACGTCCTGTCAGGCCAAAACAGCCGCTCAGTTCCGACGAAGGAACAAGTGACTGAACACATGAATAAAGAAATTTACAAACATACAGCGATTTACTATACGGCGGATGAAAAGCCGCTCTTGAACCTGACCAAGCTTACGTTAGACTACGCAAAGCGTATCAATCAAATCATTGTCGGCTATAAAGGAACAGCGCCTCTTGAACTTATTTTCTTTGCGGATGAAGCTGAAATTGAGCAATATTCCGGCTTGAAAAACGTAGTCGGTTTTTATTCAGAGCAGGAGCAGATGATGGGGCTTTTGCCTGAAGAGAAAAAACAGCTTTTGAAAAAAGATGAGCTGGCCGTTTTTATGTATAAACAATTGATTATACATGAATATACGCACTATGCGTTTCATCAAAAAACGCGGCAAATGGGGACGTCTACGTCTGAATTTCCGCTTTGGTTTCATGAGGGGCTGAGCGAATGGGTTGCGCATTATGATGTAGTCATTGATCCGATTGCATTTTCCGTCGTGCCGTTTGATCAATTAACGACCGACCGAAAATGGCAGAAATCGCGGATGGAATATGAGACGGATGTATATTTGCAAAGCTTCTATATGATAAAGGATTTAACCGATACATTCGGAGAAGGCATTATCTTAACCATTATCAACAAAACCGCCGAAACACAGGATTTTGAAAAAGGCTTTGAAGCGGCCACCAAAGAAACCCTGAAACAGTTTGAACATAATTTCACAAAAACATATGAAAAAAAGAAAACGGCATTGGAGAGTCGGGTATCCAACGCCGTTTCTTAATCAATGCAGGTTTTGCTGCTGTCCCATTTGTCCTTTAATCGGAGGCATTTGCGGCTGTCCCTGAGCCGGCCCGAATGAATTCAGCATCGTCTGCATATCTTGCGCATTAAGCTGAGGAACCTGATAATAACCGTGTTTGTTTTGGTACAAGAAGATTTCAAATGCCATTTCAACATATTGCTGAATTTGGGCGGAGAGCACTCTTCTTGTCACGGGATTGGTCATTTCAAGCGAGCTCATCGTCAAAAGAGAAGCTTGAGCTTTAATCAGGCCGAGCATATGGCCGCTTATCCCGAGATCTTTGACATCATTTAATGATTGATTCGGTTTTTTCGGCTGTGTCGGTTTTATGCCGTACACGGCTTGGTTCTGTTCCTTCATCATATATGTCGAAGTTTCCTGAGAAGGCTTTTGGCCGGTCTTAAAGCATTCTGCCGTCAGATTATAAAGTCCGAGAATGAATTGGTATTGGCGGTCAAGAATATCCGCCAGCTGCTGATCCTGTATAAATTGTCTGAGCATCATAAATTGATCCAGGACGCCGACTGTTCCGGCCAGGACTTCATGCATATCGAAAAGCTCATGTCCTCCGTGATTCACTTGCGGTGAACCCGGCATCCCCTGATTTACTGGCGGCTGCTGCTGATTCTGCTGCTGTTCCACTGATTGTTTTCCTCCTTCATGTCAAATCATCATTAAGATGTGAAAAAAGCTGATCCGTTATACATGCAGACCTATTTCGTTACATGGGGACTATTTACTATTTTGCACCAGTGAAGACAATCTTTACAAAAAAGTGGTGTGATTTTTAAGAAAATAAGCTAACGTATTTCTTAGAAGACAAGGGGGGAAATGAATGAAGAAAAAAAGGGGGATGCGTCTTTCGTGCTGTTTGATGATGGTTTGTTTTATGGTCTCCGGCGTGAAAGATGCGTCAGCAATCGGACAAGCCGGACCGCTGAATGAGAGTGGAACGGCTAAGGCGTATCAAGACCAGCAGACTGAAGACACCGGCCGTATCCCGCTCAGAATCATCAGCATGAATGATCTGCACGGAAAAATTGATCAGCAATATGAGCTTGATCTTAACGGAGATGGTAAACCGGATGGCACGTTCGGCCGAATGGACTACGCTGCGGCGTACATTAAAAAAGCAAAAGCCGAAAAAGAACACGCCTTCGTGGTGCATGCGGGCGATATGATCGGGGGCAGTTCTCCCGTGTCAGCCCTTTTTCAAGATGAACCGACAGTAGAACTGATGGAAGACATCGGGTTTGACGCCGGGACTGTCGGCAATCATGAATTCGATGAAGGAACAAATGAGCTTAAACGGATCATCAATGGAGGAGATCATCCGGACGGAAAGGGGACAAGCGGTTATGACGGCCAAAATTTCCCGCTCGTCTGCGCCAACTGTAAACTAAAATCAGGAGAGCCCTTTCTGCCGCCGTATGAAATCAAATACGTTTCCGGAATTCCGGTTGCATTTATAGGAGTTGTAACCAGATCGGCAGCAGGAATGGTCATTCCGGACGGAATTAAAAACATCACGTTTACGGATGAGGTAAAAGCCGTCAATGACGCCGCCGCTGACCTGAAGAAAAAAGGAATTAAAGCCATCGCCGTGCTCGCCCATATGTCTGCTGAACAAAACGGCAGTGCGATCACGGGAGAAGCCGCAAAGCTTGCCGGCGGGACAGACTCAGAGATTGACGTGATTTTCGCCGCGCACAATCATAAAGTCGTAAACGGAGAAGTCAACGGCAAGCTGATCGTGCAGGCATTTGAATACGGAAAAGCAATCGGAATCGCCGATCTTGAACTTGATAAAGAGTCGAAGGATATCGTGAAAAAATCAGCGGAAATCCAATATATCGACCAAAGTAAAATCAAGCCGGACCCGGATGCGGCAGGCATATTAAGCAAATATGAAGAGAAAGTGAAACCTATTATCAGCGAAACGGTCGGGGAAGCGGCCCATGATATAACGGGCGGCTATTCAAATGACGGCGACACGGCGCTTGGAAATCTGATTGCCGACGGTATGAAAGCGAAGATGAAATCCGATTTTGCGCTAATGAATGGCGGCGGCATCCGGGACGGCATAAAAAAAGGGCCGATTACATGGGGAGACCTTTATAATGTTCAGCCGTTCGGCAATGTGCTGACGAAGCTTGAAATCAAAGGAAAAGATTTGCGGGAGATCATCAACGCGCAAATTTCTCCGGTTTACGGACCGGATTACAGCATCAGCGGATTTTCCTATACATGGAACCCGGAAACCGGAAAAGCGATTGATATGAAAATGGCGGACGGGACAGACATACAGCCCGAGAAAGGCTATACATTAACAGTCAATCAATTTATGGCAACGGCAGCGGGGGCAAAATACGGCCCGATCGGGAAACTCGGCAAGAACCCGGTGACGGGGCCTGAGGATTTGGAAGCGACAGTAGACTATGTCAAAAGCTTTTCCGCTCCGATTTCTTATCAAAGCGACGGCCGCATCCGCACGGCATCAGCAACCGAAACACCTGATAACACCGGCAGTCAGCCGGGAAGCGGGGAAACACCGGGCGGCACCAGACCTGATAAAACAGAAAAACCCCAAGCGGAAAAACCCGCTAAAAACCCGGATGCTGCAAAACAGCCTGATCAATCAAAAAAACCAGAGCGTCCCGTTATAAAAGAAACAGCTTCCAAAACCCGTCCGTCATCGGCTGCAAATCCGGAAAAAAGCACAGAACAGACTGAAAGCGGCACACAAAATGGCCGCCCGTTGCCTGATACTTCAGCGGGCAGCCATCAGACGGCACTGGCCGGACTGGTGATCGCAGGCGCCGGCGTATACTGGCTTTTCAGAAGGAAAAGGAGCAACCGCACACCATGAATAAACTGAAACATATTCCGCTTCTTGTCATCATTATCGGTGTCATCGTCACATGCTACGGAAGCTGGAAGATCGTCGATTCACATATGAAGACAAACCAATCGCTTGAAGAAGCAAAAAAAACGGCTGAACCCGTTCTGGCAAAGAAAGAAACGAATAGAGCCGTTTTGGCGCAGCGCAAAAAAGAATTTCATCCTAAAACAGGTGAAGCAAGCGGTATTTTAGAGATCCCTAAAATTGATGCTGAGCTCCCGATCGTGGAAGGGACTGACGCAGACGATTTAGCAAAAGGCGTCGGCCATTACAAAGACAGCTATTATCCGGATGAACACGGCCAAATCGTATTATCCGGCCACAGGGACACGGTGTTCCGACGGACCGGCGAACTGAAAAAAGGAGACAGGCTGAACGTGATTCTGTCTTACGGCGCGTTTTCTTATAAAATCAGCCATACAAAAATCGTCAGCCGGAATGATACGTCCGTCATCACCCTTCAGCACGAGCGGGAGGAACTGATCCTGACCACTTGCTATCCGTTTTCTTACATCGGAAATGCACCGAAACGATATATTATATATGCTTACCCGGTTTAAGAAAAATACGTGTCGGCAAAGTGTGCCAGATCAGCGGGCATCGGCGCTTCGGCAATGATTTCTTCTCCGGAGACCGGATGGACGACGCTGACCTTTTTGGCGTGAAGCGCCTGTCTGTGAAACAGCGCCCGGCTTCCGCCGTACAGGTCATCTCCCGCTAATGGATGGCCGATGCTTGCCATATGCACTCTGATTTGATGTGTTCTTCCGGTTTCCAATTCAAGCTCGACCAGAGAAAGCTGCGCGCCGGAATGATAGCCTTTTACCTTGTAATGGGTGACAGCGGCTTGTCCGCCGGGTGAGACGCGCCGTCTGACGGAATGTGACCTGTCGCGGCCGATCGGCGAATCAACCGTGCCTTTTTTCGGCGTCACTTTTCCTTCCGCTGCGGCGATATAGGTGCGTTTTAATGTTTTGGTTTCAAGCTGCCGGTCGAGGATGGCATGAGCCAGGCGGTGTTTGGCGAAAACGACCGCACCTGACGTGTCCCGGTCAAGCCGGTGAACGTGGCGGACTTTCGCTTGTTCGCCGTTGATTTGAAAATGGTAAGCGATCAGATTGCTGAGGGTTCCGGTCTGACCCTCTTCATTCGGATGAGTCGGCATTCCCGCCGGCTTATTTGCAATCAGCATATGATTGTCTTCAAATAAGATTTCCGCTTCCCCGTATTCCGGGATCACCGATGACTCCGTTTTTTCCTGAAGATCAATGAACAGGCGGTCTCCGGTTTTCAGGATGATGTTGTTTTTGGGAGATGTGCGATTGACCTGAATGCTTTCTTGGTTCATCCATTCGGTTATCACGGGTTTTGATGCCTGAAATTCTGATTTCAGGACTGAAAACAGCCATTGTCCGGCGTGCTTTTCCGTTATCAGAAGTTCCAGCCCGCGGTCATTTTGTTTCATATCATAAAGCTCCTTTTTCAAGCGGAAAGCGGCTGTTTCAATAGGAAACACTTACCTTAGCTTTCGCGTTTTTTTCTGTGCTATTCTTGATAAAGATTAAGGATATTCACATGGCAAGAAAGGTGATTGATGTGAGAATTGTCAACGCAGCGACTGACGGACAAGAAAGCGCGATACAAGAGCTTTCCTCTGAACTGTTCCAAAATGTCTTTCCTCTTTATTTCTCCGAACTGGAAATGCAGCGCTTTAAAAAAAGGGGCGTATTGTCTTTACAAAACCAACTTTACCAAGGAACGTTAAAAGAAGCATTTCAAATTATGGCTTGTCTGCAAACGGTACATATCATGCTGTCAAAGCCGCACGCGGTATATGATGCCAAAGAGCGGGCGCTGTTTGATAAAAATTGCGCTTTGCTGAATGATTGCGGAATGAATTTTCCGTTTACCTATGATGATTTCGAGACAAGAGCCGAATCAGAAGCCTGCGGTCACAGAAGGCTGATCTGACGGATGTAAAGAGCCTTTTTACAGGCTCTTTTTTGCTTCTTTGACATGATACCACAATTTCTTTCCTCTAACTCCCTTTATAATGAGACAAATCCCTGAGCATAATAAATGGCGAAAGGGGTGCTTTACAATGAGTTCAATCAAACAATCAATGACTACCCACGTGGCTACCGTTTCTCCCAATCAAACGATTCAGGAAGCGGCCGCGCTGATGCATCAGCATAATGTCGGAGCGATTCCCGTCGTTGACGGAGGGGAATTAAAAGGGATGCTGACAGACCGTGATATCGCATTGAGAACAACGGCTCAAGGCCGCGACGGCCAAACACCTGTTTCGCACGTGATGTCTTCTAAAGTAGTATCCGGAAACCCGGAGATGAGTCTTGAAGAGGCGTCACACCTGATGGCCCAACACCAAATCCGCCGCCTTCCCATTGTTGATCAAAATCATTTGGTCGGGATCGTTGCGCTTGGAGACTTAGCGGTCGATCAGCGTTCAAACGAGTCTGCGGGAGCAGCTCTTTCTAATATTTCCAGCCAAAACTCACAGTAACGGATCAAGAGAGCTTGCATTCATGCAGGCTCTTCTTTCCGTCCGAATGTTACATTTTGAACGCGAAAGAAATTCACGGTATAGTGTATACATAGGTCACAGTACGTTAACTAAAGGAGCTGTAAGCAGTGATAAAAGCATTAATCTTTGATTTTGACGGGTTAATTTTAGATACAGAAACCCATGAATATGAAGTGCTGCAAGAAATGTTTGAAGAACACGGATCGACATTGCCTTTATCTGTCTGGGGAAAGGTGATCGGAACGGCCGCGGGGTTTAAGCCGTTCGCGTATTTAGAGGAGCAGCTGGGAAGAAAGCTCGATCATGACGAACTGACGGCGATCAGGCGCGCGCGCTTCGAGCAGCGGATGAAAACGGAAACGGCGCGTCCCGGGGTGGAGGCTTATTTAGCCGCGGCGAAAGAATTAGGATTGAAGGTGGGGCTTGCTTCAAGCTCAGATTTCAAATGGGTATCGGGCCACCTGAAGGAGTTAGGCCTGTTTGATGAATTTGAAGTGATTCAGACGGCGGATGACGTAGAAGAAGTGAAGCCGAATCCGGAACTCTATTTGAAAGCGGCGGAACATTTAGGCGTCGAACCTTCCGAATGTCTTGCCTTTGAGGATTCCGTCAATGGCTCAATCGCAGCCAAACGTGCCGGCATGAAATGTGTGATCGTACCGAATAAGGTAACAAGCACCCTGTTGTTTGAAGAATACGATCACAGACTGGAATCGATGGCGGAAATGGAACTTGAATTACTTTTACAGCGCTTGAACAATCAAAACGAATCGGCAGGGGGAAGCGGCATTGTCTGAGAAACTTGATCTGACCCGTTTTGAAAAGAAAATGGTCATACGGAACATGGAAGAGAAAGATATCAACAAAATTATTGAGCTGCAAAAGGATTGTTTCCCGGGGATGGAGCCTTGGGAGCCTGAGCATTTAATCAGCCATCTCGCGCATTTTCCGGAAGGTCAGTTTTGCGCCGAGTATGAAGGGGAAATTATCGGATCATGCTCCAGTCTGATCATCAATTTCGATGAATACGATGACCGCCACACATGGCAGGATATTACAGACGACGGTTACATCACGAACCACAATCCGGACGGAATGAACCTGTACGGAATTGAAGTGATGGTGCATCCGGCATACAGACGGATGAAGATCGGACACCGGCTGTATGAAGCGAGAAAAGACCTGGCGAGACGATTAAACCTGAAAAGCATCATTATCGGCGGACGGATTCCGAATTACCATAAATATGCGGAAGAAATGACGGCGAGAGCCTATGTCGAACAGGTGACGCGCCATCAGATTTATGATCCGGTGCTTTCCTTTCAGCTGATGAATGGATTTACGCTCATGCGGATCAATCCGAATTATCTCCCGGATGACACCGCGTCCATTAAATATGCGACATTAATGGAGTGGAACAATGTCGATTACCTGCCGCAGTCGAAGCGCTATTACAAATCGGCATTTCCGGTGCGTATTTGCGTCATTCAGTATGAAATGAAAAAGATTTATTCCTTCGAGGAATTTGCCAATCAGGTTGAATATTATGTGGATGTGGCTTCCGATGCAAGATCTGATTTCGCGGTATTTCCGGAGATTTTCACGACGCAGCTCATGTCATTCCTTGAGGAGCGTTCTCCGAGTCTTGCCATTCAGAGGATTACCGAATATACAGAGGACTATATCAGCCTCTTTACAGATCTCGCGGTGAAATATAATGTCAACATCATCGGCGGCTCCCACTTCGTTGAAGAAGAAGGGAAAATTTATAACATCGCTTACTTATTCAGACGTGACGGCACGATTGAAAAACAGTATAAGCTTCACATTACGCCGAATGAGCGGAAATGGTGGGGCATCAGCGCCGGAGACAGAGTGCGCGTATTTGATACAGACTGCGGAAAGATCGCCATTCAGATCTGCTACGATATTGAATTTCCGGAGCTTGCGAGAATTGCCGCGGATCAAGGGGCGAAAATTATCTTTACGCCGTTCTGCACTGAAGACCGCCAAGGCTACTTGCGCGTAAGATACTGCTCTCAGGCGAGAGCGGTTGAAAACCAAATTTACACTGTCATCTCAGGTACGGTCGGGAACCTGCCGCAAACAGAAAATATGGATATTCAATACGCACAGTCAGCCATTTTTGCTCCGTCTGATTTTGAATTCGCCAGAGACGGAATCGTCGGTGAAACGAACCCGAACATCGAAATGGTTGTGATCGGGGATGTTGATCTTGAAATTTTAAGAAGACAGCGTGAAAACGGAACCGTGCGCCAGCTGAAAGACCGGCGCAAAGACATCTACCGGATTACGCATCTTAAATGAAAAAAGCCCGCTCCGGTTTAAGGAGCGGGTTTTTTTATAAAAATACTTGCACCGTCCCCGGTTTCGGGATATGCTCTTGTAGCCCTTTCGCTTTCTGAGAGAAAGCGTTTTTTTAATTGCCGCCGCTTTATTGACTCGCCCATGCCGCGCCTTTATATTCTTATTAAGAGGAAAACTTCACCAAGAGAATCGGCGTCAGAAGCCGGGCAGCTTTCGATACAGTGCAATGATATTGAAAGGGAGATGAGCGGTGTGGAACATGTACAAAAAAATCAGTCACTCAAACAAAAGGATAAAGAGCTGATTTGGCACGCGATGAAAGGGGCGGAGCCGGATGACAGCATAATCGTCCAAAAAGGGGAAGGCGCCTGGGTTACGGACATTGACGGCAGGCGGTATTTGGACGGCATGTCAGGACTATGGTGCGTCAATATCGGATACGGGAGAAAGGAGCTTGCCGATGCGGCATACAGCCAATTGAAGGAGCTTCCTTATTATCCGCTGACCCAAAGCCATCAACCTGCGATTGAACTTGCGGAAAAACTGAATGAATGGCTCGGCGGCGATTATGTAATCTTCTTTTCCAACAGCGGATCGGAAGCAAATGAAACCGCGTTCAAAATTGCCCGCCAATACCACATTGAAAACGGCGATCACAGCCGCTTCAAATTCATCTCCCGGTACAGAGGCTATCACGGCAATACGATGGGGGCGCTCGCCGCTACCGGCCAGGCGCAGAGAAAATACAAATACGAGCCGCTCTCCCAAGGATTTTTGCATGCGGCGCCGCCTGATCTCTATCGGAATCCCGCCGATGCTGACACGTTGGAAAGCGCACATGAAATCGACCGGATCATGACATGGGAATTAAGCGAAACGATTGCCGGCGTTATTATGGAACCGATTATTACAGGCGGAGGTATACTGATGCCCCCGGACGGGTATATGGCAAAGGTAGAGGACATTTGCCGCCGCCACGGCGCGCTGCTTATCAGTGATGAAGTCATCTGCGGTTTCGGCCGCACGGGAGAGCCGTTCGGATTTCAGCATTACGGCGTTTCACCGGACATCGTCACAATGGCAAAAGGCATCACGAGCGCTTACCTGCCGCTGTCGGCGACGGCGGTGAAACGGGAGATTTTTGAAGCGTATTCGGACGGTGAGCCGTACGGCCGTTTCCGGCACGTGAATACATTCGGAGGCAATCCGGCAGCCTGCGCCCTTGCTTTGAAAAACCTGCAATTGATGGAGGACGAAAATCTGATCGCCCGTTCCCGGGAGCTTGGCGAAAGGCTGCTCAGGGAGCTTCAGCCGCTCAGAGAACATCCCGCGGTCGGAGATGTACGGGGAAAGGGCCTTCTTGCCGGCATCGAGCTCGTAAAGGACAAAATTACGAAAGAACCCGCTGATGCCGCCGCTGTCCAGCACGTCATCACCGCCTGTAAGAAAAAAGGCCTGCTTGTCGGGAAAAATGGTGATACCGCAGCGGGATATAATAATGTCATTCAGCTTTCACCGCCTTTCTGCCTTTCTGACGAGGAGCTTTCTTTCATCATTTCGACGGTTAAAGAAAGCGTGCTGAGCATTGATTTTTAATGTAAAGGAGTAAAACATGAGTTTTCACAACCAGCAGATTTTACCGGCTATCCGGAACATGAAGCAATTCGATGCATTTTTAGAAAGTCCGTTCTTATACGGCGTTATTTTAGATATTCACCTCGGTCAATTAAAAGGTGTCGTGAATGAAGCGAAAAAACACGGAAAACACCTGATGGTTCACGTCGATTTAATTCACGGCATTAAGCATGATGAATACGGGGCGGAGTTCATTTGTCAGGACATCCGGCCCGCCGGCATCATTTCGACGAGATCGGCCGTCATCGTCAAAGCGAAACAAAAGAAAATATATGCGATCCAGCGTCTGTTTCTCTTGGATACGAGCGCGATGGAAAAGAGCATGGAATTCGTCGGGAAGCATAAGCCTGACTTTATCGAGGTTCTCCCGGGCATCGTTCCGACTTTAATCCGGGAAATTAAAGAGATGACGGGCATTCCGATTTTTGCCGGCGGCTTTATCCGCACGGAACAGGATGTTGAAAACGCCTTGCAGGCGGGGGCCACGGCTGTGACGACTTCAGACACCGAGCTGTGGGCTAAATATGAACATTCTATGACAAAAAAAGATTGACACCGCTTACACCCGTTGTTACAATAGACCTAGGTTAATACTATGTGATGGAGACCCGGAGACCCACAACAGCTCTTTACGGCAGCAATAAAGCGTAAAGCGGTCTGTTGTGGGTTTTTTATTCTCTATAACTCTGTCAAACCTGCTATTATGTCATTTAGGAGGAATGATGATGACAGCATTTTGGGGAGAAGTAATCGGTACAATGCTGCTTATTATTTTCGGCGGCGGCGTTTGTGCGGGAGTCAATTTAAAGAAATCGCTTTCATACCAATCCGGATGGATTGTTGTTGTATTCGGCTGGGGGCTTGGAGTAGCCATGGCGGCATATGCTGTCGGCGGAATCAGCGGCGCTCACTTGAATCCGGCTTTAACGATAGGCCTTGCGCTTGAAGGCAGTTTTCCTTGGAGAGAAGTCCCTGTCTATATTGCTGGACAGATGATCGGAGCAATAATCGGTGCGGTTATTGTGTACCTTCATTATCTGCCGCATTGGAAGGCGACGGATGATCCGGCCGCTAAGCTGGGCGTTTTCTCGACCGGACCGAGTATTCCTCATACATTTGGGAATATGATAAGTGAAGTCATTGGGACGTTTGTGCTTGTGCTCGGCATTTTGGCAATCGGAGCGAATGAATTTACAAAAGGGCTGAACCCGCTGATTGTCGGATTCCTCATCGTGGCTATCGGAATTTCTCTCGGAGGAACGACAGGGTATGCGATCAACCCTGCGCGGGATTTGGGGCCGAGAATCGCGCACGCCTTTCTGCCGATTCCGAAAAAAGGGCCGTCAAATTGGAAATATGCCTGGATTCCCGTTATCGGTCCGATTATGGGCGGTGCGTTCGGCGGCGTATTTTACAATGCCGCGTTTAAAGGAAATGTGACATCTAGCTTTTGGTTTGTAAGCGTTATAATGGTTGTATTGCTTTTCATACTCTATGTTTATACCAAGAAATCTCAATCACGAAAAACATTATCAAATTCTGAATATATTTAAAAAGGAGAGCGGCATCATGGAGACCTATATTTTATCAATTGACCAAGGCACAACAAGTTCAAGAGCGATTCTTTTTAATAAAGAAGGAAAAATCGTGCATTCCGCTCAAAAGGAATTCACACAGCACTTCCCTCAGCCGGGCTGGGTGGAGCATAATGCGAACGAAATTTGGGGATCGGTACTCGCCGTTATCGCGACTGTGATCTCAGAGTCCGGAATCAGCGCGGACCAAATTTCCGGCATCGGTATCACGAACCAAAGGGAAACGACGGTCGTATGGGATAAAGATACCGGAAAGCCGGTATACAATGCGATTGTGTGGCAATCGAGACAAACATCCGGCATTTGCGAAGAGCTTCGTGAAAAAGGATATAATGATACATTCAGAGAAAAAACGGGACTTCTGATCGACCCTTATTTCTCAGGAACGAAAGTCAAATGGATTCTTGACAATGTAGAAGGCGCGCGGGAAAAAGCGGAAAACGGAAATCTCCTTTTCGGAACGATTGATTCATGGCTCATCTGGAAAATGTCCGGAGGCGCGGCGCACGTAACGGATTATTCCAACGCTTCAAGAACGCTGATGTTTAATATCCATGAATTAAAATGGGATGACGAGCTTCTTGACATTTTAGGCGTGCCGAAATCAATGCTGCCGGAAGTGAAACCGTCTTCTCATGTGTACGCGAAAACGGTTGATTATCATTTCTTCGGCAAAAATATTCCGATTGCGGGTGCGGCCGGAGACCAGCAGTCAGCGCTGTTCGGTCAGGCGTGTTTTGAAGAAGGCATGGGGAAAAACACATACGGCACAGGCTGCTTTATGCTCATGAATACCGGAGAAAAAGCCATTGCTTCAGAGCACGGCCTTCTGACGACGATCGCCTGGGGGTTAGACGGAAAAGTCGAGTATGCGCTGGAAGGAAGCATCTTTGTCGCAGGTTCTGCCATCCAATGGCTGAGAGACGGCATGCGGATGTTCCATGATTCGAAAGAAAGCGAGACATACGCAGAGCGTGTGGATTCCGCTGACGGTGTTTATGTCGTACCTGCTTTCGTCGGATTGGGCACACCGTACTGGGACAGTGACGTGCGCGGCTCAGTTTTCGGCCTGACACGCGGAACGACGAAGGAGCATTTTATCCGGGCTACGCTTGAATCTCTCGCTTATCAGGCGAAAGATGTGCTTGATGCCATGGAAGCTGATTCAGGCATCTCTTTAAAAACGTTGCGTGTAGACGGCGGAGCGGTTAAAAATAATTTCCTTATGCAGTTCCAAAGCGACTTGCTTGATGTGCCGGTCGAACGTCCGGAAATTAATGAAACGACGGCGCTCGGTGCCGCGTATTTGGCCGGAATCGCTGTCGGCTACTGGAAGGACAGCACTGAAATCGCCGATCAGTGGAATCTGGATAAGCAATTCAAACCGGAAATGGAAGATGAAAAACGCGATGAATTGTACGGCGGATGGAAAAAAGCAGTAAATGCAGCTATGGCTTTTAAGTAAGATAAAATTATGATATACTGAAAACAAGTTAATAGGAACGGTCCTGAGATGAGGAGAGACCACAGCACCAAAGTGATAACATGCGCTTTGGCTGTTGTGGTCTCTTTTTCTATACCGTGACAACAAGGAGGAAACGTAATGATGAATCACCAATTTTCGAGTTTGGAACGGGATCATATGCTGGAAGACATGACTAAAAAAACATACGATCTGTTTATTATAGGCGGAGGCATTACGGGTGCCGGTACGGCGCTTGACGCTGCTTCAAGGGGAATGAAAGTCGCTTTGAGCGAAATGCAGGATTTCGCGGCCGGCACATCAAGCCGATCCACAAAGCTTGTCCATGGCGGTTTGCGTTATCTGAAGCAATTCGAAGTCAAAATGGTGGCTGAAGTCGGTAAAGAACGTGCCATTGTATACGAAAACGGCCCGCACGTCACGACGCCGGAATGGATGCTGCTTCCGTTCCATAAAGGAGGCACATTCGGTTCATTCTCTACGTCCATCGGTCTGCGTGTATATGACTATTTAGCAGGGGTAAAAAAATCAGAGCGCAGAAGCATGCTGTCTGCAAAAGAAACGCTGCAAAAAGAACCGCTCGTCAAAAAAGACGGCTTAAAAGGCGGAGGCTACTATGTAGAGTACCGGACGGACGACGCGAGACTGACGATTGAAGTCATGAAAGAAGCCGTTAAGTTCGGTGCGGAGCCTGTCAACTATTCTAAAGTGAAAGAGCTGCTTTATGAAAAAGGAAAAGTCGTCGGCGTTTTAATTGAAGATCTGCTGTCAGGCAAGGAATACAAAGTTTACGCCAAAAAAATCGTCAATGCGACAGGTCCTTGGGTCGACGAGCTGAGAGAAAAAGACCACAGCAAAAGCGGAAAGCATCTCCAGCATACAAAAGGGGTCCATCTCGTATTCGACCAATCCGTATTCCCGCTTAAACAGGCTGTGTACTTTGACACGCCGGACGGACGGATGGTGTTCGCCATTCCGCGTGAAGGAAAAACATACGTGGGCACGACAGACACGGTTTATAAACAAAAGCTTGAGCATCCGCGCATGACGGTGCAGGATCGTGATTATGTCGTCAGTTCCATCAATTATATGTTCCCGGAACTGAATATTACGGCGGACGATATTGAATCAAGCTGGGCCGGCCTCAGACCGCTCATTCACGAAGAAGGAAAAGATCCGTCCGAGATCTCCCGTAAAGATGAAATCTGGACATCTCAATCTGGCTTGATCACAATCGCCGGAGGAAAACTGACGGGCTACCGTAAAATGGCTGAGCACATTGTCGATCTTGTCCGCGACCGCTTAAAAGAAGAGGGCGGCCAGGACTTCGGCGGCTGTAAGACGAAGACGATGCCGATTTCCGGCGGACATGTCGGCGGCTCTAAAAACTTCGAGTCATTTGTGGAAGCAAAGACAAAAGACGGATTGAAAATCGGTTTATCACAGGAAACAGCTAAACAGTTAGCCATCAGATACGGCTCTAACGTCGAAAATGTATTCAGCCGGATTGAAGGCCTGAAAGATGAAGCGGCAAAACGCCAGATTCCGGTTCACATTCTGGCGGAAGCGGCTTACAGCATTGAAGAAGAGATGGCTGCGACACCTGCTGATTTCTTCGTCCGCAGAACGGGCAGACTGTTCTTCGACATCAAATGGGTGCAAACGTATAAAACGGCTGTGATTGATTACATGAGCGACCGGTTCCAATGGGATGACGAAACGAAAGCGAAACATACCGAGTGGTTAAACACGCTGCTGCACGATGCGGTTGTTCCGCTCGAACAATAATAACCGGAGGGCTGTGCCGAAAAGGCATAAGCCCTTCTTTTTACATAAAGCACTGTGTTAAGTTATCAAGTGACACGGACAGCCGCTTCATATTAAAATATGGTCATAAGCTGAAATTATAGGAGGACGAACATGAGTTGGAGTAAGAGTTACGAACGCTGGAATCAGGCCGAACAATTAGATTCAGAATTGAAAAAATTATTGGCGGACGCAGAAGGAAACGAGCAGCTGCTGGAAGACTTTTTCTACAAAAATCTTGAGTTCGGAACAGGGGGCATGAGAGGAGAAATCGGGCCGGGCACAAACAGAATGAACATTTACACGGTCCGCAAAGCATCCGCCGGGCTTGCTGCGTATATTGCAAAACAAGGAGAAGAAGCGAAAAAAAGAGGCGTTGCGATCGCGTACGACTCCCGTCATAAATCTCCTGAGTTTGCGATGGAAGCAGCCAAAACCCTTGCTTCCCAAGGCATTCAAACATACGTATTTGATGAGCTCCGCCCGACGCCTGAGCTGTCTTTTGCGGTGAGAGAACTGAACGCTTATGCGGGTATCGTCGTGACGGCCAGCCATAACCCGCCTGAATATAACGGATATAAAGTGTACGGCGATGACGGGGCACAGCTGCCGCCGAAAGAAGCGGACATCGTCATTGCGGAAGTGAATGCGATTGAAAATGAATTAACGATTCAAGTTGAAGATGAACAGGCGCTGAAGGAAAAAGGTTTAATTAAGATCATCGGCGAAGAAATTGATACACCCTATACTGAAAAACTGACTTCCATCTCCGTCCATCCCGAGCTTTCGGAAGAAGTCGACGTGAGCGTCGTGTTCACTCCGCTGCACGGCACGGCGAATAAACCGGTACGCCGCGGTCTCGAAGCGCTAGGTTACAAAAACGTCACTGTCGTAAAGGAACAGGAGCTTCCGGATCCGGATTTTTCAACCGTCAAATCGCCAAATCCTGAAGAGCACGCGGCATTCGAATATGCCATTAAGCTGGGAGAAGAACAAAACGCCGATATTCTCGTCGCTACGGACCCGGATGCCGACCGTCTCGGCATTGCCGCAAAAAACAGTGACGGCAAGTATACGGTGCTGACGGGGAACCAGACAGGCGCGCTTTTATTGCACTACCTGCTTTCTGAAAAGAAAAAACAGGGCGTCCTTCCTGAGAACGGCGTCGTCATGAAAACGATTGTCACAAGTGAATTGGGCCGCGCCGTCGCTTCATCGTTCGGGTTAGATACGGTCGACACGCTGACAGGCTTCAAATTTATCGGTGAAAAGATCAAAGAATATGAAAAAACCGGACAATACACGTTCCAGTTCGGGTATGAAGAAAGCTACGGATACTTAATCGGCGATTTTGCGCGTGACAAAGATGCGATCCAAGCTGCGCTGTTAGCCGTCGAAGTATGCGCCTTTTATAAAAAGCAGGGCATGTCGCTTTATGACGCGCTGCTGTCCATTTTTAAAGAATACGGTTATTACCGTGAAGGCTTGAAGTCATTGACGTTAAAAGGAAAACAGGGAGCAGAGCAGATTTCCGCTATCCTGACGTCATTCCGAAACGATCCGCCGAAGCAGATGGCCGGAAAACAAATCACGCAGGCTGAAGACTATTCAACGGGAAAACGGACTGTATTTGCCGATCATCGTGAAGAAGATATTGATCTTCCGAAGTCAAATGTTCTGAAATATTTCCTTGAAGACGGCTCTTGGTTCTGCCTCCGTCCATCCGGAACGGAGCCGAAAGTCAAGTTCTATTTCGCAGTGAAGGGAACTTCTTTACAAGACAGCGAACAGCGTCTTGCCGCATTATCTGAAGCCGTCATGAAAACGGTGGATGCCATAGTGGAAAAAACGAAATAAACAAAAAACCGCCGGAAGCGATATCCGGCGGTTTTTTTACGCCTCATCCGAAAGTATGAGTAAAAATCATGCTGAAGCAAAGGCAAATACAGATTAGAATTGATATAATATGGATAATTCTGAAATGGCCGGAGTGAGGGAGTTTGACGAAAACGACGGTAGAAACCTTAAAAACATGTTCTTCAAGAAATAGCCAAAGGGAAAAGCAATAAGGAAATTGCCGCAGCTCTGTTTATTTCTGAAAAAACAGTGAAGACCCATGTGTCCAATCTGCTGTCAAAGCTGAATCTTTCAGACCGGACACAAGCGGCATTGTATGCCGTAAAATACAATGTTTCCGGAAAGGCGGTAAACTAAATGAGCATATTAGTGATCAGCGGCACGCCGAGAAAAAACGGGCGGACAAGAATTGCCGCTTCGTATATCAGAGACCGGTTTCAAACCGATTTTATTGACTTGAGCGAAAACGGACTGCCGCTTTATAACGGTGAGGAAGAACAGAACGACCTGCCCTCAGTGCAAGAGTTAAGGCGGCAGGTGAAAAAGTCGTCTGCCGTCGTCTTATTATCTCCCGAGTATCACAGCGGCATGAGCGGCGCTTTAAAAACGCCATTGATTTTTTAAGCAGTGACTGCTGGAGATACAAACCGGTGGCCATCATTGCAGCGGCGGGCGGAGGAAAAGGCGGCATGAACGCGCTGGCGAATATGCGGACTGTGATGAGGGGCGTCTATGCAAACGTCATCCCGAAACAGCTGGTCTTAGACCCGATTCACATCGACATGGAGCGCCGGACCGTATCTGAGGATATGGCGGTCAGCCTGACAGACATGATGGAAGAGCTGAATATGTTTACAAACACGGGAAATCCCGGCGCCTGACGCCGGGATTGTTTTATGTCAGCATGGCTAATTGATCTTCATACGCGAGCTCTGCCGCATGATCAATATACCTGAGAAGGGAATACAGCTCTTTTTCAAGCACCGCATAATCAAGTTCAAAATGATATGCATGGAGAAAGTGCTCAATACGCTTTGATAACAAATCATCTTTCGTACGCACCATCAAAATTAATAAATTGTCCCATTGAGACCGGTGTGTGTAATATAAGGCTTTATCATAATCGGCATGATCCATCTTACGCTTCCCCTTTCAATGAGAAGTTCTCCGTTAGTGTATGCCGCCGAAGCCCGGATGCAACGGGGGAAAAGTTGGTGTCCGTATAAATTGGGCATAGCAATATGAGGGAGACATAAAATAAAAACGCATATCCGTCTCTTCTTTGGACACGCTAAGATTGACAAAAACGACTCAGGAGAACATAAAGATGAAATTCCTTCCATTTGCGCTTGCCCTCTTGTTTTGCGGCATTCTCATTGCCTCAATCGCTGAAAAAGGGCATACAGAACACCTCGATCCATCAGCCGGAAAATGGGAGCAGCTCGCATGGAACCAGCTGGAACGTGAATACAAGGGGGCCGAGCTTACCGATTATTCGTACATGGGCCGGACGAAAGTAAACCGGGAACAGACGAAAGACGTGTTTCGCGTAACGGTGCAAACAAAAAAAGAGACGTTTTCCTCCCGTGCTGAAGTGTATTTTCACCCCGTGACTAAGCATGTGATCAGCATTAATATTTTCAGGCTGTAAAAAAAAGCTGCACAGCCTTTTCGGCTGTGCAGCTTGTCTGTATCAGAAGAATCGTTTCGCTCCGAGGTAGCGCTGTTTCCAATAGGAATTGTTCATGCTGGAAATGACGACACCCGAATCGTTGGCATTAATAAACTGTCCGTTTCCGAGATAAATGCCGACGTGAGAAGGTCCGGCTTTATAAGTTGAGAAAAAGACAAAGTCACCGACCGCCGGCTGGCTGACTGATGTCATCGTATTCCAGTAGCCTGCCGCTGAAAGTCTGGATACGGAAGTGACCTTATTAAGAACGTAATAAATAAAACCGCTGCAGTCAAAGCCTCTCGGCGTTGTCCCGCCCCATACATACGGTACACCCAGCTGAGCTTTTGCGGCATCGATCATCACATTAATCTTCGCGCTTGTTGAACCTGTGCCGCCTGTGCTGCCGGACTGGTTCGGTGTCGTGTTTGACTGCTGTCCTGTAATCGTCAGCTTCTGTCCGATTTGAAGAACATCTGTTTTCAAATTGTTTTTCTCGCGGATCTGCTGGGCGGTCACATTGAACTTTTGGGCGATCACCCATAAAGAATCCCCGCTTTTCACGGTATATGTAGTGGTTTTCCCTGTATCTCCGGACGGGTTCGGAGCTGACGGTGAAGACGAAGAACCGGAAGATGACGTTTTTGTCAGCTTCAGCACTTGTCCGACCCGCAGCATGTCTGACGTCAGTTTGTTGATGCTTCTGATTTGCTGAACCGTCATATTGTATGCGTTTGCGATCTTCCAGAGCGAGTCTCCGCTTTTTACTGTATAAGATGACGTTTGCGTCTGGTTTTGATTTTTGTTTGAATTGTTTTTTGACGGCTTGTTTCCCGAAGGAGACGT
Organism: Bacillus sp. 5RYD7K; assembly: GCF_059831465.1. Taxonomy (NCBI): domain Bacteria; kingdom Bacillati; phylum Bacillota; class Bacilli; order Caryophanales; family Bacillaceae; genus Bacillus; species Bacillus sp. 5RYD7K. The sequence continues at coordinate 3,873,349 of NZ_CP191200.1, read as the reverse complement.
TCCTTTTATTTTCAGAACCTGGTTTACGTAGATCGTATCCGTTTTTAAGTTGTTTAATACTTTGAGTTCCGCAATGGTCATATTGACGCTGTTTGCGATCTTCCAGAGCGAATCGCCGAGTTTGACTTTATATGTCCCGGAAGATGAAGATGACTGATTTTTACTGCTGTTTGAGCTGCTGCCCGGCGCGGTTTTTGTCTTGTCGGTGCTTGAGGAAACGTTCCCCTTCACTTGCAGCTTCTGTCCGGCGCGGATTAAGTCGCTTGACAGGCCGTTCAGTTTTTTCAGTTCCTGTACGGACATTTTAAAATCAGACGCGATCAGCCACAGCGAGTCTCCGCTTTTCACCGTATACACACTTGTCGTCTTGCTGCTGTTCTTTGAAGATGGCGCCGGGCTGCCGGAATCTGATTTGCCGTTAGGGATGTTGAGCGTCTGCCCGATGGAAATAACGGTGGATTTTAAATGATTGGCTGATGAAATGGCATCCACGCTTGTATTGTAGGTTTGGGCAAGCTTCCATAATGAATCTCCGCTTTTGACCTTAATCGTTTGTGCTTCTGCCGGTGTTACAGCTAACGCAGACCCGACAATCGCAGATGCAGTCAAACCGACCGCTACCTTTTTTTTCATAGTGAATCTCCTTTTTCCTGCGATGATTTTACTATCCCCATTCGTTGCAGCCGCAAGGTGAGGATAACAGTAATGATAATCTTTATATCGGCACTTGTCTGCAATCATTTATCATATTAGTAGAAATAGTTCTTTTTTCTTATGCAGGCACAAAAAAAGAAGGAATGCGGGCATTCCTTCAGCTTCTGAGCAGTCTCATAATCTCCTCTTTATTTTTGACCAGGTCCCTTAACGTATATTTGTCTAAAACGGCCAGGTAAGCTTGCAGGGCTTCATTCAGCAAATTCTTTAAGTTGCAGGCGGGAGATATGATACAGAGATTTTTTTGGGAGTCAAAGCATTCTACGATGTTGAAGTCGTCTTCTGTATTTCGAACGACTTCTCCAATGTTAATGTCTTCCGGTTTCATTCCTAATCGGATTCCGCCTCCGCGGCCCCGGATCGTTTCCACATATCCGAGCTGTCCGAGACGGTAAATGACTTTCATGAGGTGGTTTTTAGAGATGGAATATGTGTCGGCGATTTCTTTTATGTTGGAAAGTTCTTCGGAATGTCTGGAAGCCAAAAAAATCAAAACGCGTAAAGAATAATCGGTATAGTTTGTTAATTTCATAGAATGACCTCGAAAAAAGAGATTTTGCTTCTGTTACAGTTTATCATATAGGATTTCAAAATGAAAAAAAAGGAATTTGCCCATCAATCTCAAAAAAAAACGTGCGCTCCTTCCGAGCACACGTTTTTTTTCGTTAAGACATCGGCGGTTTACGGTCGTCAGCCGATTGATGTTTTTCAATTTTGCGGTCCAATTTCGCGAGATAACGGGAAGCAAATTCTTTTCCGCCAAGACCGAATGAAAGTCCGAAGGCAAGCGCGAAACCGCCCAGGATCAGAATAAATGCGGCATTTACGATCGTGTCGGCGACACCGAGCTGATCCAGCGCCATAAAGATTGAGAGCGTGATAATCGTATATTTCGCAAGAGGCGCCAGGAATCTGAATTCTTTCCCGCTCAGCATGCCGACAAGCAGTCTGCTGACAAGCTGTCCGGCCAAAAGCCCGATTCCGAGAATAAATACAGCGGCCAGAACATTAGGCAGGTAAGCGATAATCCCGGTCGCGATGACGACGAGAAATTCGAGATGAACCAGCTGCAGCGCCTCTGCCGTAAAGAGCAGGACGATGATGATCTGCGCAATCATGCCGACAGTTTGAGAAAGCGTAAGCTTCGGACGATCCGCCTGTTCAAAGCCCATTTTTCCGAGAAGAGAGTCAAAGCCGGCCCGGTGCAGCAGCCCTGATACAATACTGTTTACCCATTTTCCGATCCAGATGCCGGCGATAATCAGTACAATACCGATGATGATATTAGGAAGCATTGTAAAGACCGTGTTCAGCATGGCTGAGGCGGGATCAGAAATGCCCGCAATATCAAGCCGGTCAAGCGCAGAAATGACCACCGGAATGAAAATCAGCACGTAGACAATCGTTCCGATGATTGCCGACAGGCTTGTATCCTTCAAGTAAATAGAAAGCCCCATACGTGCGGCAAGTCTTTCCGTGCCGATACTCGCCAGAAAGTTTGTGACGATATCACGGACGAGACGGGCAACAAGCCAGCCGATTAAGACAATCAGCGCCGCGGCGAATAATTTCGGTATAAAGGATAACACGCTTTGGATCATATGTGTAAACGGTTCTGATACTCCGCTGATTTGAAGAGCGGACAAGACACCGGGCAGGAACAAGAGCAAGACGAAATAAAAAACGATTCGTGAAGCGGCCGTAACGGACTTGCTCATCTCCGCCTCTTCAGAAACCATGGTCCATTTTCTGATCCAGCCGTTTTCAGCCAGTTTCATGCCCGCTTTTTTGACGAGATAGCTGAAAAGCGAAGCAGCCGCCCATCCCAAGAGCAGAATCAAACCGGCTTTTAAAATGCTCGGCACAGCCGCCGTTATCGCCGACAGCATGCTGACAAAAGGCGAAGCCACGGTTGTCAGATGCAGAATGTTAAAGAATAGAATAAAAACGATAATTAATGCGATAAAATAAATGACTTTACTGATGACTTTTTCCGAGGAATAGCGCGCCGGCTTTTTTTCGGCGAACAGCCTGTCGTCGATTTTTGTTTTTTGCAGGCCTTTGTATACGGCTTTTTCAATGATTTTCGCAATGCCCCAGCCGATAAGCAGGACGAGCAGTGCAATGATCAGATTCGGCAGTTTGCTGAGATACGTAGTAAGCATGTCTGCTGTGTTCAAGTAGAATCGCTCCTTTTTCTTTTTTTTATGGGGTATGGTGTGTGTTTTACCCACTTACATATAAAGCAAACGGGACGGATGTGCCGAAAGTTTTCAGACGGAAACCCGCCTGTTATTTCATCTTTTGAGAGGAGGGGTCATACATTATAAATAAGTCCAAGTAGGGGGGATTCGGTTGAACGCGGAGGAGACAAAAGGTTTACAGCGGGCAATTGAGGAAATAACCGACATTGCGAAGGGATTCGGCCTTGATTTCTACCCGATGAGATACGAAATTTGCCCGGCTGAAATTATTTATACATTCGGCGCGTACGGCATGCCGACGAGATTCAGCCACTGGAGTTTCGGCAAACAATTTCACAAGATGAAACTCCATTATGATCTCGGTTTGAGCAAAATTTATGAACTTGTCATTAATTCCAACCCTTGCTACGCTTTTTTGCTGGACAGCAATTCGCTGATCCAAAATAAATTAATTGTAGCCCATGTCCTGGCCCATTGTGATTTTTTCAAAAATAACTGCCGCTTTCAAAATACGAACCGGGACATGGTCGAGAGTATGGCGGCTGCGGCGGAGCGGATTAAGCATTATGAAAGAATTCACGGAATTAAAGAGGTGGAGTCCTTTTTAGATGCCATTCTGGCGGTTCAGGAGCATATTGATCCGTCGCTCGTCAGGCCGAAGCTGCAGTGGAGCGTCGATGACGAAGAGGAGGACGAAGAGGAAACCGCGTCATCGCCTTACGATGATTTATGGGAAATGGATAGGCCGAAGCCGGTTAAAAAGAAAAAAAGGAAAAAACCGTTTCCGCCCCGGCCGGAAAAAGACATTCTGCTGTTTATCGAGGAGCATTCCCGGGAGCTTGAACCGTGGCAGCGAGATATTTTAACCATGATGAGAGAAGAAATGCTGTATTTCTGGCCGCAGCTGGAAACAAAAATCATGAACGAAGGCTGGGCATCCTATTGGCATCAGCGGATTATCCGCGAGCTTGATTTGACTTCAGATGAAGCCATCGAATTTGCGAAGCTGAACGCAGGCGTCGTTCAGCCGTCAAAAACGGGAATCAACCCGTATTATTTAGGGCTGAAAATTTTTGAAGACATTGAAGAGCGCTACGACAATCCGACAGAAGAAATGAAAAAAACAGGGGTAAAGCCCGGTTCCGGCCGTGAAAAAATGTTTGAGGTCAGGGAAATTGAATCAGATATTTCTTTTATCCGCAATTATTTGACGAAAGATCTCGTGCTGCGCGAGGATCTGTATTTATTCCAAAAGCAGGGCAGGGACTATAAAGTGATCGACAAGGAATGGAAGGCCGTCCGCGATCAGCTCGTGAACATGCGGGTAAACGGCGGGTTTCCTTATCTGACCGTCAATGATGGGGATTATCTGAAGAATAATGAGCTTTATATTAAGCATTGGTATGAGGGAATTGAGCTTGATCTGAAATATTTGGAGAAGGTGCTGCCGTACTTGTACCAGCTGTGGGGCAGGAGCGTGCATATCGAATCAGTTCTTGAAGATAAGGAAGTGATGTTCTCGTATGACGGCAAAGGAGTGCACCGGAGATATCTGTAAAGAAAAAAGGATGCAGGGAAACCCCGCATCCTTTTTTTATTTGCCGTTTTTTAGAATGTGAAAGATCTTTTTCGCCTGATCCGTGTTGTTTAAAAGTCCTGTAAACGATTCCTTGCCCGGGCCGTATGCGTAAACCGGAACTTCTTCGCCGGTATGATCGCCGGTTGTCCAGCCGCTGTTGGTTTTCGCATTAAAGAGCTTAATGATCGCTTTGTAGGCGCCCTTGTCCTTATCCTGCTTTGCCGCCGTTTCGATCTGGTTGATTTCGGCTTTTGAGCATTTCAGGCCGGTATAACGCGCAAGTACGGAAGATACGGATTTGCCCGCTTTGATTTGGTCAGCCATAAATGCCGGTGTTTTTTTCGCGGCAAGAATCGGTTCAACATGCCAGTTTTTATCGTTATTCGCGCCGATCGTCAATCCGCCGGTCGTATGATCAGCAGTGGCAATGACAAGCGTATGTTTGTCATTTTTGGCAAATGCGATTGCTGCTTTATACGCTTTTTCAAAATCCTTCATTTCGCTCATTGCGCCGACGATATCATTATCATGTCCGGCCCAGTCAATTTGGCTGCCTTCGACCATTAAGAAAAACCCTTTTTTATTCTTATTCAGTCTGTCGATCGCCGCTGTTGTCATGTCTTCTAATGAAGGCACGTCGTTTGAGCGGTCGATTGCTTTGTCGAGTCCGCCATCGGCAAACAGGCCGAGAACGTTTTTATTGCGGTCCTTTTTAAGCTCCTGTTTTGATGTCACGTAGCTGTATCCCGCTTTTTTGAAATCCTTCGTTATATTGCGGTCTTTACGGATAAAGTTTGATTTGCCGCCGCCGAGGAGTACATCCACTTTCTGCTTCCCGTTGATGCGGTCATCAAAGTAGCTGCTTGCGATTTCATCCATATTTTTTCTTGATTTGTTATGCGCACCGAAAGCCGCAGGGGTGGCGTGGGCAATCTCTGAAGTTGCGACAAGTCCGGTGGATTTGCCTCTTTGTTTCGCTTCTTCGAGGACAGATTTTACCCGCTTTCCTTTTTTATCGACTCCGATCGCCGCGTTATACGTTTTCACGCCGGTGGCCATTGCCGTGCCGGCTGCCGCGGAATCGGTGATAGTGGAATCAGGATCATTAGGATAAGTCATCATCATGCCGGTGAGATTGGGGTCAAATGCCGTCAGTTTCATGCCGTCTGAAGGCTTTCCTTTGTTAATGACCGAACGGTAGGCGTTCATGTAAGGCGCTCCCATTCCGTCTCCGACCATGAAGATGACGTTTCTGATCTCATTTTTGTCAGGCTGTTTTTTTGCCGCAGCCTGTTCGGAGTGCTGAAATCCCGCACCCGCAATCAAACCGGCTGTCAGCACGGATACGGCTGCCGCCGGCAGAAGTTTTGACCGAACCTGTTTAAATAGACTCATTCTCAAATCGTCCTCCTTTAATCGTGTTCTGCATGTCTAATGGTAGGGGATGTTTGTAAAGAACGCCTTTCCCTCCTGTAAATTTCAGGTGAAACATTGTTAGAAATGTAAATTCCCAAGTAAGGTTATGTTTTCAAGAAAAAGTGAAAATCATTCACTTTTTCAAAAAAGATGAGGGTTTTTTTAACAAGGGGTAATATGGAAAATAAATTTCTTTATTTTCCAAAACACGAGGATCACAGGAAAAAAACATGACAAAAAGACTCTTTTTTCGTCACGTTTGAAATCAAATTGAAATATTTAATACCCTTAAAAACTTTTTTCAAAAACGAATTAGTAAGAAATTTGTCACGGGAAGTCAAGTCTATTTCTAGTGGAAATTGAACCTTATAATAGGAAACAGATAAAAACTTTAAAAAAGAGACTTATAAAATAGATAGAATCATTCAGGGAGGAAAAAATGAAAAAGCAACTTGTTACAGCAACGACGGCAGTGGTTTTAGGGACGACTTTGTTTGCGGGTGCGGCATCTGCGCAAACAATTAAGGTAAAAAAAGGCGATACATTATGGGGACTTTCAAATCGGTACGGAACGTCAATTAATTCCATTAAATCTGAGAACAAATTAAAATCGGATATCATTTACATCGGCCAGACGCTTTCGATCAATGGTAAATCATCTTCAGGTTCAAATTCGGGCAGCAAGTCATCATCGTCTACATATAAAGTCGTAAAAGGCGACAGCCTTTGGAAAATTGCGAATAAATATAAAATGACTGTAAACCAATTGAAAAGTTTAAACGGTTTAAAAACGGACATGATCCGCATCGGGCAAGTGCTTAAAGTAAAAGGATCAACTTCCGGTTCAACGTCTTCAGGTTCTTCGTCATCAAAGCAGCCTTCATCCAGCCATAATGCTGCACAGACGAGCCTGAATGTAAACAAGCTGATTTCTGATGCACAATCTTTAATCGGCACGCCGTATGTATGGGGCGGAACAACGACTTCCGGCTTTGACTGCAGCGGATTTATCTGGTACCTTCTGAACAAACAGACGAGTGTCGGAAGAACAAGCACTGCGGGTTACTGGAGCTCAATGAAGAGCGTGTCCAGCCCGTCTAAAGGCGACTTCGTCTTCTTTACAACCTATCAGGCCGGCCCTTCACATATGGGTGTGTACATCGGAAACAACAAGTTCATCCATGCCGGTTCTGACGGCGTCGCAACAAGTGACCTGAATAACAGCTACTGGAAGCCGCGCTACCTGGGTGCGAAAAGATTCTAGCAGCCAGAGAAACCCGTTCATCAGAACGGGTTTTTTATTTAGACGGAACAGCGCTCCATTTGTTTCACCTAAAAATGAAAATGTGATAAAAAATCTAAAAAGGTTTTCTTTTTTTCATTTTCATGGAGGGCGATGGCGTAGGCGCCCGCGCTCGGCATCTGGGCGAAATCGCACGGGATTTCTATTATGCTGCCTTCGGCGAGTTCGGCTCGTACCGCTGACAGAGGCAGAAATGAGACGCCCAGCCCCTCTTTAATAAATCGTTTCGTAATATGCGTCTGTGTCACCTTCATCGTTCTGACAAAGGGGAACTGTATTCTGACCTGACGGAGCAAATCATCCCAATAGTCAGGATGGTTATGGGTCAAAAGCAGATATCGTCCGAGCAGGTCTTTCACTTCATCCGCTTTCCCTGATTCTGGTTTTCGGCCGGGGGGCGCGACGAGCACAACGGGGTCATTGTACAGGGGGCGGCATGTGAGGGAAGATGATTGCACCTTTAAGCAGCTCAGTCCGATATCGGCTGAGCCGTTTCTGATTTGAGCGGCGATTTCTTCCGATTCGTAAATGGTGACCGTCATTTCGGTCTCTTTATTGTCCTCTGTGTAACGCTTCATGACAGACGGAAGAACGGTGTCGGCGATAAGCGGCGAAACAGCGAGCGTCAGCGTGTGGAAGTAGCCTTGGCGAACCCTGTGCAGCTCCGCCATGCTGTTTTCATAGTCTTCCAAAAGCCTCATGGCAAACGGAACGTATGCTTTTCCTTCCTCCGTCAATTGTATTTTCCGGCCGCTTCGCTGAAACAGCTTACAGCTGATTTCTTTCTCTAACAATTTTATATGAACGGTGACGGTCGGCTGGGATAAAAAAAGCGTTTCCGCCGTTTTTCTGAAATTCTCATATTTTGCTGCGGTGACGAAGGTGTGAAGCCATTTAAAATCCATAGATGCACTCCTCTGATTAAAAGTTTTAATTAATTCCCTTAAAAATATTCATTATTTTTTAAATATTATATTTACTATAATAACAGAAAGAGGATAAGGGGGAATGAAATTGATTTATCATGGATTGAAAGGAATTACTTGTGCAGAAACGGCGATCAGCCACATTGACGGAGAAAAGGGGCATTTGATATATCGCGGATATGACGCGAAGGATATCGCGCTCCAATCCAGTTTTGAAGAAGCGGCGTATCTCATCCTAAACGGTACGCTTCCTGATGAACAGCAATTGCTTGCGTTTCAGGAAAAACTTGCAGCCGAGCGCGGGCTTCCGAAACATCTGATCGGCTTACTGGAAACGCTTCCGGACGATATGGACGATATGGCGGTGCTGAGAACGGCTGTTTCAGGTTTGGGGACAGATTCATTTACATATCCGCCCAAGCCGGAAGAAGCGATTAAACTGATTGCCGTCACACCGACGATTATTGCGTACAGATACCGCCGTAAACAAGGGCAGGAAGCACTGCCGCCTGAGGCGCGATACGGGCACGTTGAAAACTATTTGTACATGCTGACCGGCAGGCAGCCGTCCGCAGCTCAAAAGAAAGCGCTTGAAACGTATATGATTCTGGCGATGGAGCACGGGATGAATGCATCGACTTTTTCAGCGAGAGTCACCGTTTCCACTGAATCCGACTTAGTGTCTGCCGTCACTTCCGCACTGGGCACGATGAAAGGGCCGCTGCACGGAGGCGCGCCTTCCGGTGTAACGAAAATGCTTGAAGACATTGGACAAAAAGAAAACGCAGAAGCATATTTGACAGCGAAGCTTATGAGGGGAGAACGCCTGATGGGCTTCGGGCACAGAGTATACAAAACAAAAGATCCGCGGGCGGAAGCATTGCGCATAAAGGCTGAAGAGGTGGCCGGAAATGATCCGTCGCTTGATTTGGCGCTTTATGTGGAGAAGGAAGCCATCCGTTTATTAGAGCAATATAAGCCCGGTCGGAAGCTGTATACAAATGTAGAATTTTACGCGGCGGCCGTCATGCAGGCTATTGATGTGGATAATGCTTTGTTTACGCCGACTTTTTCGGCAAGCCGAATGGCGGGCTGGTGCGCACACGTGCTTGAACAGTCAGCTGACAACATGATTTTCAGACCGTCTGCGAAATACACCGGCGCTTTTCCCGAAACGGCTCAGCAGCTTTAAGCACCGGCATATTTGTCCGTTTAGTGATCCGCACTCCGTGGTATCGTCTCAGTAATACCAAATGCAGGAGTGTGAGAACATGAATCCGATGGACAGACAGACAGAAGGTCAAAAACCGCAGGTGCAAAACCGTCAGCCCGGCACTGAGTCAGAAATGGAGCCGAAACCGCTCTTGGAATACCCGGATGTAAAAGGGTCGGGCAGACTAAAAGGAAAAGTCGCCGTCATCACGGGCGGAGACAGCGGCATCGGCGCAGCGGCTGCGATTGCTTACGCGAAGGAGGGAGCAGATCTTGCCATCCTGTACCTAGATGAACATGCCGATGCCGAGAGAACGAAAAAGCGTGCGGAAGAATACCAGGCCGAATGCCTGTTAATTCCGGGAGACGTCGGGGATGAGGCGCATTGTCAGAAGGCGGTCCGGCAAGTGTTGGATCACTACGGAAAAATTGATATTCTTGTGAATAATGCCGCTGAGCAGCATCCGCAAAACGGGATTCTTGATATTACGGCTGAACAGCTGGAGAAGACCTTCCGCACAAACATGTTTTCCATGTTTCATATGACAAAGGCTGTGCTGCCTCATCTGAAAAGAGGAAGCGCCATTATTAACACAACGTCTATTACCGCTTATCAGGGCGATACATCATTGATTGACTATTCGTGCACGAAAGGCGGCATCGTTTCCTTTACACGTTCGATGGCGATGTCATTGGCCGATCAGGGGATCAGGGTAAATGCAGTGGCCCCGGGCCCGATCTGGACCGCTTTGATCCCTGCGACGTTTACTGAAGAAAAAGTGGAAAAGCACGGTCTGGATACCCCGATGGGAAGACCGGGACAGCCTGCTGAACACGCCGGAGCTTACGTGCTTTTGGCTTCAGACGAATCTTCCTATATGACAGGGCAGACCATTCACGTAAATGGAGGCAGATTTATTTCAACATAATCCGCAAGTCTTATCCCGCACTTTTAAAAGTGCGGGATTTTTAATGCTAAAAAAACGCTGTCGTCAGGTCAACCGTGAATTCAAAGATGATAATAGGCGTTAACCCGCTGTAATAACGGGACGCTTTCCTATTCATGTTCTGTTTTGTTATACGTTGAATTTAATATATAGAATTTTCAAAAAGTTATTTTCATTTTTTTATTTTTCGTTATAATATGATGTAGGAGAAAGGAATGATGTATTGAGACATTTCATGCGAAAAATAAGAATTTAGTCATTATCGTTGTTGTTATCTGAATATTCTAACTTAAGAGATTGATATACAAGGAGTGAAGCGGATGAAGGGGAGCATATTCAGAAAGAAAAGCATTCAGGACCTGCTTGCCGCAACGGGCGGCGAAAAGTCGCTGAAAAGGGAATTGGGGGCCTTTGATCTGACCCTTCTCGGGATAGGGGCCATCATCGGAACGGGTATTTTTGTTTTAACCGGAACAGGCGCAGTTACGGCGGGACCCGGGCTGACCGTTTCATTTGTCATAGCCGCTTTAGCATGTTTATTTGCGGCTTTGTCATATGCTGAATTTGCTTCAAGCGTCCCGGTTTCAGGTTCCGTCTACACATTTACTTATGCGACATTGGGTGAACTTCTCGCGTTTATCATCGGATGGGATTTAATCTTGGAATATATGCTCGCCGTCAGCGCGGTTTCGGTCGGCTGGTCCGGTTATTTTCAATCATTTTTGGCGGGGTTCGGCATCCATCTTCCGACCGCATTAACGGCCGCTCCGGGTTCTGTTAAAGGCACGGTCACATTCTTTAATCTTCCGGCATTTGTTATTGTGCTTGCGATTACATTCCTTCTCTACTTAGGCATTAAGGAATCGAAGCGGGTCAATAATATTATGGTAATTCTGAAAATTCTGGTTGTTTTGTTGTTTATCGCCGTTGCGGCCGTATATGTCAAACCGCACAACTGGCAGCCGTTTATGCCGATGGGGTTCGGCGGTATTTTCAGTGCCGCGGCGCTCGTTTTCTTCTCCTTTATCGGTTTTGACGCCGTCTCTTCCGCCGCAGAGGAAACGAAAAATCCGGCGAAGGATCTGCCGAAAGGAATTATTTTTTCATTAATCATCTGCACCGTGCTGTATGTGACCGTATCGGCGATTATGACGGGCGTTGTACCGTTTGCCGGTTTTGAAGGCGTTGACCATCCCGTTTCTCTCGTCCTGCAGATGGCGGGTCAGAACTGGGTGGCCGGGATTATTGATATCGGCGCAGTGTTGGGAATGACGACGGTGATGCTCGTCATGCTGTACGGCCAGACGAGGGTGATGTTTGCCATGTCCCGTGACGGTTTAGTGCCGGGGGCGCTTTCGAAAGTCCATCCGAAGCATAAAACGCCACACGTGGTGACGTGGGTGTTCGGTATTCTGTCGGCATTGCTGGGAGCGCTCGTCCCGCTTGATGAACTGGCGAAGCTCGTAAACATCGGCACGCTTGCCGCATTTGTCATGATTTCCGTGGCGGTTATCGTGCTGAGAAAGAAACAGCCTGATCTGCCGAGAGCTTTTAAATGTCCGGGAGTTCCCTTTATTCCGATCTTGTCCATTCTGTTCTGCGTGTTTTTGATTATTAACCTTGGCGCCGCCACTATCATCCGTTTCTTTATCTGGCTGATCATAGGTCTGGTGATTTATTTCTTATATTCGAGAAAGCATTCGAAATTAAACGGATAATTGGCAAAAGGAGCGGTATCTGCCGCTTCTTTTGTGTTTTTCAGAATAGTGAAACATATTGAAATGGGCTTAAGTTATCGCGGCGAATAAGGGATAATATAGGGCGGAAGGGAAGTGGAAAGTGGTGTCTGACCAAAAAAGGGTTCAATGGGCCTCAAAAATAGGATTTATAATGGCCGCCGCCGGTTCGGCGATCGGCCTGGGAGCCATTTGGAAGTTCCCTTACGTAGCGGGTACGAACGGGGGAGGCGCTTTTTTTCTTGTATTCGTCCTCTTTACCGTGCTTTTAGGCTATCCGCTTTTGCTCGGTGAATTTATTTTCGGAAGACGGAGCCAGACAAACGCGATTGATGCCTACAAACAAGCCGCGCCGAAGTCGGTATGGCACCTTACGGGTTATGTGGGTGTGGCGGCCTGTTTTTTAGTTTTGTCTTTTTACAGTGTTGTCGGCGGGTGGATTTTGCTCTATGTGCTGAAAGCTGTTACCGGTTCTTTATCCGGGCTCACTCAGGAGCAGTACGGCACTGTATTCGGGACGGTCATTGAAAATCCGCTTGAGACTCTCGCCGCGCAGCTGGTATTTATGATCATGACGGTGGCGGTCGTCGCAAAAGGCGTGCAGAAAGGGATTGAACGTGTCAGTGCGGTGCTGATGCCGATTTTATTCGTGCTGTTTCTGCTGCTTGTGCTGCGTTCTGTCACGCTTGATCATGCCGTTGAGGGAATTAAATTTTTATTGGTTCCGCACTTTGAAGATTTGACGCCGGAATCCATCCTTTATGCTTTAGGACAGGCGTTTTTTACATTAACGCTCGGCGTATCGGTCATGGTGACGTACAGTTCGTATCTGCCGAAAACCCAAAACCTTCCGGGATCGGCGGGTTCCATTGTTATCATGAATGTGCTCGTCACGCTGTTTGCGGGACTGGCCATTTTTCCGGCGGTTTTTTCGTTCGGCTTTAAACCGGATGAAGGGCCTACACTGCTGTTTACCGTACTGCCGGCTGTGTTTGACCGGCTGCCGTTCGGCTCGCTGTTTTTCATCAGCTTTCTGGCGGTCTTTTTCTTTGCCGCACTGACTTCGGCCTTTTCGATGGTGGAAATTATCGTGGCGACTGTAGGGAAAGGTGATGAAACGAAAAGGAAGAAGCTGTCGTGGACAAGCGGTCTGCTCATTTTCTTAGTCGGAATTCCGTCGTGTTTATCATACGGTGTTCTCAGTGATATTCATTTGTTCGGAAAAACGTTTTTTGATCTGGCGGATTTCACAGTGAGCAATGTGCTGATTCCGCTCGGCGCTTTATTAATATCAATCTTCATCCCGCTGAAAATACCGAAGCGGGAGCTGTTTGCCGAGATGAAAAGCGGTTCCGCCGTCGGCTATCGTTTCTTTCAGCTGTGGTATTTCCTTTTGAAATATCTTGTGCCGCTGGCTATCATTGTCGTATTGCTGCATTTAATCGGCGTTCTTTCATTTTAAAAAAACAGGCCCTGTCAAAGGGCCTGTTTTTATTTTATGGTTAAAAACCGAATTGCAGATTGGTATCAACGGCAACGATCGTATATACACATACAATGACGAAAAGGTTGAGGATGACGCCGAGCAGCCCCGGGCCCGTCCGGCCTTTTTTAATAAACAGCTCAATGATGCCGAACGGCACGGCGGCCATTGCAAACGGCAGCATCTGATAAGAATAGAAAGTTACATTGCTGATGATTGCAACGTTCAACAGCAGCAGCGACAAAATCGCGGTACCGACTGATATCCAGCCGAAAACATTATGCTCTTTAAAAATTCTTACCAATTCCATAATTCCACCTCACCGATGTTTGCTGCTTTTACTGTTTTGTTTTTCAGCAGACGTTCGATTTCTTTTGTCGGCCCCGTCACGACAGAGCCGTATACATTCATTCCGTGATGTTCGACATAGTCGATTCTGCTGCCCAGGTTCATGTCTTTGCGTTTCGATATCGCATGCGCCCATTTTTTATGGCGGGACATAAATTCAAGAGCGCTGGTGAATTGTTCTCTGTCTGTCTGTCCCTGCGCTTCAAAAGAGGAAGCCATCTTAGAATCTTTCCCGGGAAATCCTAACGGCTCGGCATAAGGACTGTCTTTCAGATTTTTCTCGGTTTCGACCGCGTTCCATAAAAACTTCACATCGTATTTTTTAAAGGCTGAATATATTTGGGAAGAAGGGTAGGCCCGGTCATAGGAAAGATAGACCTCAGCCACGCTGCCTTCAGGCAATTTTTTTAATGTCTGTCCGGCTCTGTCGACCGTACGTTTCTTTAAGCCGGAAGGATGGGCGAAATAATGCTTTGCCTGTGCCGCGTCTAAATCATAGTAGTTCACGGCAGGCGATTTGACCGTATCTAAAAACATTTCAATCCGTTCTCCGCCGACGGATTTCGTTTTTGTGCCGATCTGCTTTTGCAGCGGAAATTCTGTATTCATTCCAAACAGCTTCACCTGGCTTTTCAGCCCGGAGGTATCGACGAGGACGTTCGGCATTGTGGTCGCCACCGTCACGGCCGCGGTCTCCATTAATTGATTACCGGTGCTTTCTTTTCCTCCCAAACCGTAATAGAGGTAGCTTCCTAAAGTGCAAAGCGGCAAAATCATCAAAGTGGAGATGACGGCGAGAACTGAAATCCGCAAATACGATTTGCGTTTTCCGTATGATAAAATGGCCTTCTGTTTTTCCGGGCTGATGCCGACGTCCCATTCCCGGTCGTCCTGCATTTCGCTTTCAATCAGCTCCTGATAGACTTCCAGCTTTTCCAGCTCTTCTTCAAAGGCGGCCATTTCCCGGTCGCTCATTTCTCCATTTTTGTATTGGTAAAAACGCTTTTTAAATTCTTCATTCATCATTAACACCTCTATTATAAAGTGCTTTCAGCCGCTGTCTGGCACGAAATAAAACACTTTTAAAATTAGCCTCTGAAATATTCATAATATGGGATGCTTCTTTGTAATTCAGTTCTTTTAAATAATACAGTGTTAAGGCCTCCCGATAATTGTCGGGAAGTTCGGACATATACCCTGTCAGCACTTCCTTGATTTCAATCTGATGAGCCGGGCTTTGAACAGCCGTCTGAAAAAGGCTCCCAATTAAGTCATCGGAAATGGTCACTTCCTTCTTATGTTTTCTGACATAATCTATAAACGCATTTCTCGCCACTTGAAAAAGCCATGGCTTTACTTTGCTGTGATCGTAGGAGTGAATGTGTATGTATGCCCTCATAAAGGTTTCCTGCAGCAAATCTTCAGCGAGATGCTTGTCTTTTGTCATGGAGAGCAGGAACCGGTAAACATCATTCATATACATTTGGTAAATTTCATCGATCGTCACTGCCTTTTCTCCCCTCTATGTTATACACGCATAAGAAAGGTTTAAAGTTGCACGTTCCATGCAAACGGCTTAAATTCATTTTCACCTCATCAAACACCATTTCTCTATAGTACCCAAAATCCGTCATAAAAGATAGAGATCGGCGGAGGAAAAATATATTTATTAGTACCAGGTAATAAAAAATATTGTTATAATAGAGAGAGAACACTTTTGATCATTACAACAAAGGAAGTGCGTTATGTATAAGTTTTGTGCAAATGCCATCAAATTCATTCTTTCTCTGCGCGGAGGAGTCAAAGTGTACAATAAAGAGAATCTTCCGTCTGATAAAGGATTCGTTATCGCCTGCACGCATGCGGGCTGGGTGGACGTCCTCACGCTAGGAGTCGGAATATTGCCTCATCAGATTCATTATATGGCGAAAAAAGAGCTGTTTCAGAAAAAGTGGATCGGAAGTTTTTTGAAGAAGATTCACGCGTTTCCGGTTGATCGTGAAAATCCGGGTCCGAGCAGCATTAAAACGCCGATTAAGCTTCTGAAGGAAGGGAAGATTGTCGGGATTTTTCCAAGCGGCACGAGAACTTCTGAAGACGTCCCGCTGAAAAGAGGGGCCGTGACCATCGCCCAAATGGGGAAAGCGCCGCTCGTTCCGGCCGCATACAGCGGACCGTCTGCGGGAAAAGAGCTGTTTAAAAAGGGAAAAATGCGGCTTATTATCGGCAAGCCGATTTTTTTAGAGGACTTTGCCGACCTTGCGCCGAAGGAGAGGCTTGCGGCCATGACAGAAGAGCTGAATGCCAGAATTAAAGACCTTGAGAAAAAACTGGAACAAATGTAAATAAAAAAGCTTGCCGTCTGTATCAGACGCGCAAGCTTTTTTTGGTTATGCTTCTTTTTGTTCAGCGGTTTCCAGCAGTTCATCAAACGCCAGTTTTTTTACTTCGATATATGCGACGTGATGGCCGTCAATTTCATTAATAATAAATTCACAGCCTTCTTCGATAATCGAGTCGTATTGTTCGACGTCGTATTTCTGTGTAAGGAACCAGCCGCCGATGGTGTCGACTTCGTCATTTTCCAAATGGATGCCGAGCAGTTCGTTCACTTGATCAATCAGAACCTTACCGTCAAGCATGTAATGGCCGTCGCCGAGTTTGCGGATTTCGTTGATTTCATCTATATCAAATTCATCACGGATTTCCCCGACGATTTCTTCGATGATGTCTTCAACGGTGACAAGTCCCGCGGTTCCGCCGTATTCGTCCGACAGAATCGCCATATGAACCCGCTCCTTCTGCATCTTCACAAGCAGGTCGTGAATCGGTGCCGACTCAATTACATGGATGATCGGATTGACAAATTCAGTAATCGGCGAGTCGACTGATACCTCGCCGCTGATGCAGGCGGTCAGCACTTCTTTAATATTAATGACGCCGATAATATTATCTTTGTCACCCTCTTCGACAGGGTAACGGGTATATTTTTCAATCTGAATGATGTCCATCATTTCAGAAATTTTGATATCATGCGGCAGACTGACGATTTCCGTACGCGGAATCATGATTTCTTTTGCAAGTCTGTCGTCAAATTCAAAGATTTTGTTCACGTATTTAAATTCAGACTGGTTGATTTCACCGCTTTTATAGCTTTCCGATAAAATGATGCGCAGCTCTTCTTCAGAGTGGGCAAGCTCGTTTTCTGACACCGGCTCCAGGCCGAACATCTTCGTTAAAAGACGGGCGGAGTTGTTCAGAAGCCATATAAACGGGAACATGATGCGGTAAAACCAAATGAGCGGTTTTGAAAACAGCATCGAAACGGCTTCCGCTTTTTGGATGGCAACTGTTTTCGGCGCCAATTCTCCGACGACCACGTGTAAAAACGTAATGACCGCGTAGGCGAGAATAAATGAAATAATGTGCGATAGTGAGCTTGGTACGTTTATCTTTGTGAAAAGCGGATGAAGCAGGCGTTCAATCGTTGATTCGCCTAAGACACCAAGACCAATTGAAGTCAATGTTATGCCGAGCTGGCACGCTGATAAATACTCATCTAAATGCGTGGTCACTTTTTTGACACCGATTGCGGCTTTATTTCCTTCTGCTATAAGCTGGTCAACCCGTGAGCCTCTGATTCTGATTATCGCAAACTCAGATGCTACGAAAAATGCCGTCAGCGCGATTAAAACCGCGACTAAAATCAAATTCACAATGTCCAATTAGAACCTTCACTCCTTTTGGGAAGATGAAGGTAACACCTCCTGTTAGTAAGATAATGGTTTAACTTAACAGCAGCATGAATGATTGAAGCACTGCAAGCTTTTCAGGAGCCAGCTTTTTTTTCAGCTGTGCGCGCTCCTCTGGTTCAAGCTTTTCAAACCGATGCAAGATCCCGGAGATGTTTTGATTCATGTGATCAATTTCCGATGCCAGATTTCCAATATCGTCAGGCAAGGCTGAAGAGGGAAACTGGTTCTCCAGTCGGTCTTTTATATCAGACAGGGCCAATCGCTGCTTTTTACAAGCGACTATAAACTTTAACCGATTGAGTGCAAGTGTATCGTAGTAACGATAGTTTGAACAAGACCTGCCAGGCTTTAAAAGCCCGAGGTTTGTGTAGTAATCCACCGTGCGTTTCGTTACACCGGCAAGCTCTGCTAATTCACTGATGCGATAAGTCTCAGCCCCATCTAAATCCCTCCCCAACCATCACGTTATAGTTATGAGAATAGTTTAATATATGAAGGGGAGTTTGCACAAGTTTATTGTTTTCCGTCTTTCTCTTGAAACCGGGCGGCATGATCCTGAAAAAGCGTTGACTGCGCTATGTAAATCTTTCATAATCATTGTAAATAGAAACGGCAGAAAAAGACAGAAGGGACAGATGACAATGGGCGGTTTATCACGGGAAGTGACAGAAAATCTGGAGAAAGGCTCATGGATACGCAAACTATTTGATGAAGGCGCGCGGCTGAAAAAAGAATTCGGCGCCGATAAGGTGTTTGACTTTTCTATAGGAAATCCGGTTGCGGAGCCTCCGGAAACATTTAAAAAGGCGCTTTGCGAAGCGGCTGAAACAGGACGGCACGGATATATACAAAACCAAGGGCTTCCGGAAGCGAGAGAGAAGGTTGCGGGCTTTTTATCAGAGCGGTTCCGGACTGAAATTTCTTCCAGACATACAGTGATGACGGTCGGAGCCGGCGGAGCGCTGAATGTTGCGCTCAAGAGCATATTGAACCCGGAGGAAGAAGTCATCCTTCTTTCGCCTTATTTTGCGGAATACAAAGCGTATGTTGAAAATTACCGCGGCAGACCCGTCATCTGTCCGCTGACTGACTCATTTGAGATTGATATTGAAGCGGTGAGAGAAGCGATCACTCCCCGTACGAAAGGGCTGATCGTCAATACGCCGCATAATCCGACGGGAACTGTGCTGAGCCAGAAAAATCTTAATGAATTGGGCGCCTTATTAAAAGAAGCCGAGGAACGGAACGGACAAAGCATCTTTATTTTATTTGACGAACCATACAGCCAGCTGATCTACGGTGAAGAGCAGGCGAATCCGTTTCAGGCGTATCACCGCGTGATTTTAGTCAGTTCGTTCAGTAAAGATCTCGGCATTGCGGGGGAAAGGCTCGGGTATATCGCAGTTGACGCCCAAATGCCTGAAGGGGATCTTCTGACGGATGCGTTCGTTTTCTGCAACCGGACGCTCGGCTTTGTGAACGCTCCGGTCATGATGCAGCGCGCCGTGGCGAAAATGGATGATCTTTCGATTGATGCTGAACCTTACCGTAAGCGCAGAGACCTTATGGTGGATATCCTCACAGAAGCCGGTTTTGAATTTGAAATGCCGAAGGGAGGCTTTTTCGTTTTTCCGAAATCACCGATTGAAGACGAGGTGGCATTCTGCATGCATGCCGCACAGAAATACAAACTATTGATCGTACCCGGCAGCGGATTTGGAAGAAGCGGCTATTTCCGCTTATCTTTCAGCGTGCCTATAGAACAGATCAGACAGTCGCGGGACATTTTCAAAGCGCTGTATCAAGATTTTTCTTCATAGCTTCCAATACATAAAGATGGGAGAACGGGCAAATGTCGAGGAGAAGTGTTGGCACGTCAGACATCAGCATTACAGGAATCGGGGTCTTAACCGCGGTCGGACAGGGCAAAGAGGCGTTTCTTGATGCGCTTATGGAAGGGCGGCATGCTTTTGATGTGATGAAACGCCCCGGCCGGCAGAAAGGCAGTTCGTTTATCGGCGCGGAGCTTAGCGAATTAACGCCGCCGGATGCGCTGTCCAAACGCTTGTACCGAAGGGCCGCATTATCAGGGAAGGCGGCGCTTATCGCTTTATATGAAGCATGGCATGACGCTCAATTAGACGGTGCTGATCACAGCCGCACCGGTCTGATCGTCGGCGGCTCGAATACGACGCAGCGCGAACTGCTGCAGACCTTTGAGAAAAACGGCGAAATGCCGCAATTTGTAAATCCGGTGTACGGGCTTTCTTTTATGGATAGTGATCTATCAGGGCTTTGCACCGAGCAATTCGGGATAAAAGGGCCGGCCTTTACGGTCGGCGGCGCGTCGGCAAGCGGCCAGACGGCGGTTATCCAGGCGGTCCAAGGAATCATTGGCGGCCTGTTTGACCGCTGTATCGTGATCGGGGCGCTGGCCGATCTGTCGTATATGGAGTGTCACGCTCTCCGCTCATTGGGAGCAATGGGCACTGATCAATTCGCTGAACATCCTGAAGCCGCCTGCCGCCCGTTTGACCGGCATACGGACGGTTTTATATTCGGAGAAGCATGCGGGGCGATTGTGCTGGAACGCGCTGAATCTGCCGAACAGAGGGGCGCGCGTTCGTGGGCCGGCTTGAAGGGCTGGGGGATGGCTTCTGATGCGAACCGCAACCCGAATCCTTCAGCAGAGGGCGAAATGACGGTGATCCGCCAGGCGCTGGAGCGGGCCGGTCTTTCAGCAAAAGAGATTGATTACATCAATCCCCACGGCACCGGTTCGCCGATCGGAGATAAAACTGAATGCCGGGCGCTTTCTGAAAGCGGTCTGGCCCACGCGCGGATTAATGCGACAAAATCGATTACCGGACACGGCCTGAGTGCGGCCGGAACGGTGGAAATCATTGCCGCGCTATTGCAGATGCGGGAATCCAAGCTTCATCCGACCCGCAATTTAACGGAGCCGATTGACGATTCATTTCAGTGGGTGACCGACGGGCCGAGCGCCCATACCGTACACCATGCGTTGAGTTTAAGTATGGGATTCGGGGGGATTAATACGGCGCTTTGTTTAGAAAATCATTTCCGAAGCAGATAACGGCAGTCTTCTTTTTTGAAGGCTGTTTTTTATATGATAAAAAAATCTGAAAATGATGAAAGAATGGAGTTATGATACAATAAAATATACAAATGACAATCATGCTTTGACTTAGGAGGTGGCAGGATGGGGCCCTCTGTGTAGTCAATCACCCATTTCGTTCCTCTCGCTTAAGAAAAAATGATGAAATCAGGAGGTGACGTCCTTATCCTTCAATTCGGGATAAGGTGAAATGGACGATATTGACAGTTTGATTTTAATCGGTGTGCTCATTGCGTTAACGGCGTTTTTCGTGGCGAGTGAATTTGCGATCGTCAGAGTGAGGAGATCCAGAATCGATCAGCTCATCTCAGAAGGGAACAGACGGGCAGTGCTCGCAAAGCGTATCATTACGGATCTTGATGAGTATTTATCCGCCTCGCAGCTCGGCATTACACTGACATCTATCGGGCTCGGCGTACTGGGAGAGCCTGCATTTGAGCGGATGCTTCATCCTGTGTTTCGGAGTATGGGGCTGCCGGATTCTGCTGAGCATGTGATTGCTTTTGCTGCGGCGTACGGGCTGATTACGTTTTTACATGTCGTCGTCGGTGAGCTTGCGCCTAAAACGGTTGCGATTCAAAAAGCGGAAAAGCTGACGCTATGGATTGCCGGGCCGCTTCGGTTATTTTACGTGTTCATGTTCCCGTTTATTTGGGTCTTAAACGGCTCCGCGAGGATTTTAACCGGTCTGGCCGGATTAAAGCCGGCATCTGAGCATGAAGGCTCCCATTCTGAAGAAGAGCTGCGAATCCTGCTGTCAGAAAGTTTAAAAAACGGAGAAATCAATCCGTCCGAATATACATTTGTGAATAAAATTTTTGAATTTGATAATCGGATCGCCAAGGAAATCATGATTCCGAGAAAAGAAATCGCCGCTGTTTCCACTGATATGACCGTGCCGGAAATGCTTGATATGATGCTGAAAGACAAGTATACGCGATGGCCCGTAACAGACGGGGACAAAGACAGCGTCATCGGCATGATCAATACGAAGCATCTTTTTTCAGACTTGCTGTTTATGACAGAAGATGAAAAAGCGGAAGTATCCATCACGTCTTACGTCCGCCCGGTCATTGAAGTCATTGAGACGATTCCGATACACGACCTGCTGATAAAAATGCAGAGAGAGCGGATTCATCTGGCGATATTGTCTGATGAATACGGCGGAACGTCCGGTCTTGTGACGACCGAAGACATCCTTGAAGAAATCGTCGGGGATATCAGAGACGAATTTGATGAAGATGAACAGCCGCTGATTCAAAAGATGTCCGAACGTCATTATATTCTGGACGGAAAAGTTCGGATCGATCAGGTGAATCATCTGCTCGGCGCAGAGATTGAAGAGGAAGTCGACACGATCGGCGGCCTTGTGCTGAAGCGGAATATTGATATTTGTGCGGGTGAGTCGATACAGATTGGGGGATACACTGCCCTCATCTTAGAAATGGACGGCCGGTTTATTAAACAGCTTGAATTAAAAGAAGAACAGGGCCGCCCGGGCGGTCAGGGGACAATAAACCGCCCGCTGCCCGTGCCTGAAACGGTCATGCTTCATAACGCAACCTTGAGCGAAAAATAAGCTCAAGGTTTTTTTAAATGGAAATGATAATGAAGCCGCACCAGAACACCAAAAGGCTTCCGGCTGCTGAAACTGCGATGTAAAGCAGGCTTTCCTTTATGCGATGGTTCATTATCAGCTGCACGGCTTCAATACTGAAGGTGGAAAAGGTCGTAAACGCACCGAAAAAGCCTGTCGCAATGATGATGCCGGCTGAAGGGTTATCCAGACCCAATCCGGTGAACATGCCGAGGCCGAAGGAGCCGAGCAGGTTGACCGCAGCCATTCCAAGCGGAATCGGCAAACCCTTTGTCCTTTCTGAAACGGTTTGCCCCAGCAGAAACCGTAATACCGCTCCGATTCCCGCTGCAATAAGCATCAGGACAATCGTCATGGCGTATCATGCTCCCTTCCCGCGATGCGAAGAGCAATCCGCCGTCCCCAGAAAATGCCGGCGTATGCAAGGGCAAGACCGGCGAATAAAGCCGCGGCAGCATAACAAAAAGCCGCTGCGGGAGACGATTGCAGCAAAAAGACGGTTTCTTTTGCGAAGGTGGACATCGTCGTGAAACCTCCGCAAAAACCGGTTCCGAAAAAGGCGGTCAGGAGAGGGCGTTTAGCCCGAATGAGAAAATAACCCGTGATAAGACCGAGTAAAAGGCTTCCCGCCGCGTTTTCGAGGAAAGTAGCCGCCGGGAAAGACCGGCTGTGAATGTGTGTGCTCATTTCAAAGCGGAGCAAAGCGCCGAGCGCCCCTCCGATAAAAATTGCGATGTATTGTTTCATATCAGCCATCCTTAGAAATAAAATCCGGAAAATCAGTTACAATGCCGTCAACTTCCATCATTTGCAGCTTTTCGGCCGTCTTTTGATTTCTGACCGTCCAGGCAAATACTTTCAGGCCGTGTTTGTGAGCGGTGGAAATCAAGAACCGATTCAGGCGGGTATATTTAATATTGACATAATGTGCGGCTGATTTGTAGGCGTTCAGCTGGCTTCTGGAAAACCTCCCGAAGCTGGGCCTGGCAATAATTGCAGTCGGAACGGACGGATACATATCATGAAAGGCCTGAATCGACTTCAGGCTGAAAGATTGAACGATATGATGCATGGAAAAGGAAAACCTGCTTAACAGCCGGCCGACTGCTTTTTCAAGACCGACTTGAGAAGCGTGCCCTTTCAGTTCAATTAAAAATCCGATTTTAGAATGATAACGCTTCAAGACCTCTTCGAGCAGGGGAATCCGTTCCCCTTTAAACTCAGCCCCGTACCAGCTGCCGGCGTCCAGAGACTGCAGCTGCTTCAGCGTGAAATCTTTTACAAAACCAGAGCCGTCCGTCGTCCGGTCGACTCTGTCATCATGTATGACGACAATGTGTCCGTCTTTTGTGAGCTGGACGTCAAGCTCAATGAAATCAGCGTTCATTTCGGCAGCGATATCAAATGCCGCAAATGTATTTTCGGGCGCATAACCGGATGCGCCGCGATGAGCGATGGTATACAAGCTTGTCAGCTCCCCTCATGGGCATTTCTGTTATTATATCAAATTCATATATGCACAGCGATTCAAACTGGTGAATGTGCGAAACAGTATTTTTTTGGAATAAAGATAGTGCTTTTTTCGGTTTACATTCCGCAGTGATGATTTATAATGGCAAAAAGGAGGCGAGATCATGGGAAAAGGGAGATTGAAAGTGGAGGAAAGAATTAAAGCCGAAACCGATGCTGAGATCCAAAAAGCGACTCTCCTGAAACAGACACAATCGAAGAAGAAATAGTGCCTGCCCCTGTTGTATCTGGCTGAAAGATGAACGAATTTGTGAAAAACCCCGGCTGTGTTCTGCTGCCGGGGTTTTTCAGGCTTTTCATAAAGACATTAAAAGAAGCTGATGTCCGAATGTTTTAGTATAATGGATTTTCGACAAGACAAAGGAGTATATGCCATGGTGACATCTTTTAAGAGCTTTTTTACTCTTGACCATATTTTGCAGATCTGTATCAGCATTGGGATTTTAGCGGCTTTTCTCATTTTGAGAAAACTGTTTGTCAAATACTTTTTCCAGCTTGTTTACAAATTGGCGAACAAACCGAAAACCGATATATTCAAACAGATTGCGGTAGCGTTTGATAAGCCGGCCAGGTGGTTTTTCGTTGCGCTGGGGCTGTTTTTAGCGATTGAGTATTCGCCGTTTTTAGACGGTCAGATGGACATTGTCAAAAAAATGTACCGCTCTCTGATCATAGCGCTGATCGCCTGGGGGCTTTGCAATCTGACATCGGCGTCTTCTTTTTTATTTCATAAAGTCAATCAGCGCTTTGAGCTTGATATGGATGACATTTTGGCGCCGTTTTTATCCAAGGTGCTGCGCTTTGTCATTCTCGCACTCAGCGTCAGCGTGATCGCACAGGAATTCAATTATGATGTAAATGGGTTTGTGGCCGGACTCGGACTTGGCGGATTGGCGTTCGCACTCGCGGCTAAAGATACGATCAGCAATTTTTTCGGCGGCATTATCATCATTACGGAAAAGCCGTTTACGATCGGCGACTGGGTCGAGACGTCATCTGTGACGGGAGGCGTTGAAGATATCACATTCCGCAGCACAAGGTTCCGGACGGCGCAGGGGGCGCTCGTCACCGTGCCCAATTCAACGCTGTCGATGGAAGCCATCACAAACTGGACGAGAATGACGAAGCGCCAGATCACGTTTTCCGTTCGTGTCTCTTATGCGACGCCGATTGATCGTTTAGAGCGGTGCATCACAAGGCTCAGAGAAATGCTTCGCGAACATGAAGGCGTGCATGATGATACGATTATGGTTAACTTTGACGTGTTTGCGGACAGCTATTACAATCTGTTTTTTAACTTTTACACAAAGACCATCGTCTGGGCCGAAAGCCTGGACGTGCGGCAGGATATCAACCGCCGGATTATTGATATTTTTGCTGAGGAAGGCGTGGAATTCGCCTATCCGGGCCAGAATGTATTCGTAAAACAGAAAAGCCACGATGATCCGGTTCATGTGAAGGATCATTCCGGAGAAAAAGAACGGGCATAACGGGCGCCGTTCTTTTTTCATGATATGATAAAAAGAAAAGGCGGTGGAAGAGTGGAAGCGTTTATGACATTGATCAATCAGGCTGAACGTATCGCGGTGCTGACGGGAGCGGGAATGAGCACGGAATCCGGCATTCCGGATTTTCGTTCCGCGGGCGGTATATGGACCGAAGACACCTCCAGAATGGAAGCGATGAGCAGGGAATACTTTGAACGCCGTCCGCGTGACTTCTGGCCCAAATTCAAACAGCTGTTTCAGATGAAAATGAGCGGAAGCTATGAACCGAATGCCGGTCATAAGTATTTGGCAGACCTTGAAAAGCGGGGAAAGCAGGTAGACATTTTCACGCAGAATATTGACGGGCTGCATAAGAAAGCGGGAAGCAGCAGTGTCTATGAGCTTCACGGTTCAATTCAGACCGCCGCATGCCCCAGCTGCGGAGCGCGCTACGGACTTTCTCATCTGCTGAAGGAAGAAGTGCCGGAATGTACGGCGGAAACCGGAGATCATGCGGTTTGCGGCACTGTATTAAAGACGGATGTCGTACTTTTCGGCGATCTCGTCCAGCATTTTGAAACCCTTTATGAAAAGCTTGATCAAGCTGATCTCCTTCTTGTGATCGGCACTTCGCTTGAGGTGGCGCCGGCAAGGTTTGTCCCTGAGGATGCGAGCCGGATTCCCGGTTTGAAGCAGGTGATCATTAACCTTGAGCCGACATATTGCGACCATTTATTTGATCTTGTCATCCATGAGAAGATCGGTGAATTTGCAAAGCGGATCAGCGCCGCGATATAAAAAAAGCCGGATCATATACAGATCCGGCTTTTTCTTATTCATGGACGGGAATCATTTGGTCCGTCAGAATATCAAAGGAGTAGCCCTGGGCTTTCAGTTTTTGGATCAGGCTCGGCAAAGCATGCACGGTCGCAGGCAGATCGTGCATTAAAATGACATGCGGTCTGCTCGTATGGACGCTTTCCAAATATGCGAGCTGATTCAATACTTCCGGCACGTACCGGGCATTTTTGTATTTCCAGTCCTCACTGTCAATCGTCCAGTCCCAGTACACGAAGCCGCCTCTTTCGAGATGCTTGATCTGGGTGTCTGTCAATGACGGTTTGCTGCCGTAAGGCGTGCGGACAAGATCCGTTTTCACTCCCGTGATGGCCTGGAGCGTATCGCGTCCCTGCTGCATTTCTTTCAGCGGCGATGTCGGTGTTTGATAAAACAGGTGATTATCGTGCGTCACGCCATGCAGGCCGAGCGCGATTCCTTCCTGATTCGCTCTTTGCACGGAATGTCTATAGGCTTTCATCCGCGGTTCAAGCATAAAAAAAGTGGCCTTTGCGCCATTTGCCTTCAATACATTCAACAGCTGTTCAGTATAAGGAGACGGCCCGTCGTCAAAGGTTAAATATACCGTTTTTTTTCCCGTGTCCCGCTCTTTCTGCAAATGTTTAAGCAGGATGTCGGGAGAATCGTTTTTCAGCCGCAGGCTTTCTGTTTCATCTCGAAGCTGCCCGTTTGCAGTCACTGTGACCTGTTTATTTTTTGCGGCGGAAGCGGAATAACCCATTATGACGATTACCAGAAGCAGTCCGCACAAAACTGCTAAACTCGTAAGTTTAAAAGCTAATGAAAACAGAGAAGGGGAAGCACCTTCTTTTGTCTTGCGCATAACAATCTCTCCAGTAGCATAAATTTCTTCATAATGCCGATAACAGCAGAGGCTTGCATAGTACCATAAGTTAACAGCATATGTATGTCGAATCAAGTATACAGGAACAAAACTGGAAAAGACATAGAAAATATGTCGAATCATAAGATTTTAAGAAAAAAATAAACTCCGCTGCCTGCTTGTTCAATATGATAGAATAGTTGACAATAACAGCTGAGAATCCGCATCACGGCAGATAACGATGAGGAGGGTTTACATGAAGACGTTGGTAAACGGCCAGTTGATTGATCGTGAAGAAGCCGCAGTTGATATTGAGGATCGCGGATATCAATTCGGTGACGGTGTGTATGAAGTCATCAGAGTATACAACGGCGTTTTATTCGGTCTGCATGAGCATATCGGCCGTCTTTTCAGAAGCGCCGCAGAAATCGGCATCACCCTGCCGTTCTCCGCAGAAGACATAGAATGGGATCTCCAAAAGCTCGTACAGGAAAACAAACTCATTGACGGCGGGGTCTATATTCAGACGACGAGAGGGAAGGCGCCCCGGAAGC
Organism: Bacillus sp. 5RYD7K; assembly: GCF_059831465.1. Lineage (NCBI taxonomy): Bacteria > Bacillati > Bacillota > Bacilli > Caryophanales > Bacillaceae > Bacillus > Bacillus sp. 5RYD7K. The sequence goes on along the minus strand of NZ_CP191200.1, from coordinate 3,845,738 downwards.
ACCAGTATGATGAAGGATTGGAGCCGCAGACGACGGCATACACCTTTTCAGTGAAAAAACCGGTAAATGAACAAAAAGCCGGAGCGCAGGCCATAACGGCCGAAGACAAGCGCTGGCTGAGGTGTGACATTAAGAGTCTGAATTTACTGTATAATGTGATGGTAAAACAAAAAGCCTATGAAGCAGGCGCTTATGAAGCGGTGCTGATAAGGGACGGAGCAGTCACGGAAGGAACCTCTTCCAATGTATACGCCGTCATAAACGGCACCGTCCGGACGCATCCTGCAAATGAGCTGATTTTAAACGGCATTACGCGGATGAAACTTTTAGGGCTGATGAAAGAAAACGGGATTGAGGTGCGGGAGAAGCCCCTTACTGAAGACGAACTCAGAAGCGCGGATGAAATTTTTATTTCGTCGACAACCTCTGAACTAATCCCGATCGTAACCCTTGACGGAAAACCGGTCGGCAGCGGTGTGCCGGGTCCTGTAGCCAAAACGATTCAAGAGGCTTTTCAATTGAGCATTCAGCAGGAGATCGGCGTTCAGTCATAAACGGAAAAAGGCCGGAAACACATCCGGCCTTTTTGCTTCTGTCAGATAAAAAGAGACTCGATATGCTGAACGAGCACGCGGGAGATTTTCTCTTTTGAAAGACGCTCAGGTTCAAGCAGTGCATGCAGCGCCAATCCGTCGGCAATGGCATACAATTTCTCCGCTTCTGTCTCTTTATCAAGATTTGGTTTCAGATGCTTATTATCATCCAGCCAGTCAATCAGACCGCGGATATATGCCAAGATCCCGTCGTGCTGGGGATGAAATTCTTCTCCCTTATGTCTGGCATAAGCTGTGAAAGCGAACCATACCTCCATTTCAGCCATCGTTTCTTCATCTGTCGGGATGATTTCAAGCATCAGACGCACCGCTTTTTCTTTCGGCGGCAGATCTTTTATGGCAACTTCGTTAATTCTGGCGGCCGCTTTTTCTTTTACGAGGGTCATCGCATACCCTAAAAGCTCATCCTGGGTGGTGAAATAGTGCCTCAGCGCGCCTAAAGAAAGACCCGCTTCCCGGGCGATGTTTCTCACTGTCGCTCCTTCCATGCCCCGCTCCAAAATCGTCCGCCAAGTGGCTTCGGCTATTTGTTTTCTTCTTTTTTCATGATCGATGATTTTAGGCATGTCTCCAGTGTAACAGGAAAAAATATTTCTTGCAATTTTATAATACAATTGTATTAAATAAAAAGAGGTGTTACAATGCTCTTTAGAAAACGATAAGGAGGAACCGGATTGAACGCGATTGCTTGGTTGATTGTCATTTGTGAGGCTGCTTTTTGGGCGGCTGTCATCTTCGGATTGGCGGCGCGGTATTTATTCAGGCGGCAAAAGCTCGGAATGTTCTTTTTCGCTCTCATTCCTTTACTTGATGCCGTATTGTTTGCGGCGGCCGCAGCTGATTTATACAAAGGGGCGACGGCGACTATGGCGCATGCAGTGGCGGCCGTTTATATCGGAGTGTCTGTCGCCTTCGGAAAAAGCATGATTCAATGGGCGGATGAGCGTTTCCGCTATTATGTCGTAAAGGAAGGGGCAAAACCGGTCAAGCGGTACGGACTGGATTATGCCAAACATTATGCAAAAGGATGGGGAAGACATGTATTAGCGTTTGTCATCGGCGGCGTTCTTTTAGCCGGAACGGTATTTCTCATTCAGGACGCTTCCCGCACCGAAGCGCTAAGCGGGCTGTTGAAGGGCTGGTCTGTCGTGCTGTGCATTGATTTTTTGATCATGGCGAGTTTTTTTGTGATGCCGAAAAAAAGAGGAAACAGCCGGGAGCTTTAAAAAAAGCAGCTTATGATTAAGCTGCTGTACAGAAAGGATTATTTTACGATCAGCACCGGAATATCGGATTTCGATGACAGCTTTTCACTGACGCTTCCGAATAAAAGTTTTTTCAGCCTGTTCTGGTCTCTGCTCCCCATGACAATCAGATCCGCCGATATGCGGTCGGCATGCTCGATAATGGCATCAGCGGGATCACCTTCTAAAATGTCGATATCCCCGTCAATCTGGCTGTCGTTCATCAGCATTCTCGCTTCGGCAATGATTTCTTCCGTACGGTCTTCATAAATCATCGGGTCAGGGGAGATTCTTTCCGCTTGAAGCGGGTCGGGAACGCTTGCAATCCCGCCGCCGATATACGTGGCACCGGCTCCCGGACTCGGGGGATCGACAATCGTCTGGGCATCTTTTGCATTGTGAGAATGTACGACCGTTAAATTTGCGTGAAATGTTTTTGCAAGGTCTATCGCTTTTTGAAGCGCTTTCTTGCTATCATGACTTCCGTCAAAAGCTGCAATCAACCGGTCCGCATGAAACATCGGCCTCATCCTTTCAGTAAAAAAGGTTTATAAAACAATACCCGTACGGAAGAAATCTAAAACCTGTATTGACAAAAAAAGGATTCGTTTATATGATAAAGGAATAATATAGGAAAAAAGGAGGTATGGATCATGTCAGAATTAAAGCTTGTCAACTCATCTTCAGCTAAATATCGGCGTGACTGCCATACACCTTCCGTTTTCTGAACATTTGCTTAAAAACGGTGCAGTCGCGCATATCAGGCGGGTCTGTACCTTATTTATAATAATAAGAGGCATGGAGCTGACGCTTCATGTCTTTTTTTATACAAAAAATGAATGAAAGACAGGTGTGATGCATGTGGCGGTATTAGCGAAAACAATGAAAAACAATCCGGAAAAACTTGAGGGCGGCTGATTCATGAAAGGGGATGACGGTATTTGTTTACTGTATTAAAAAAGCTAGCTTGGTTTTTTAAAGCCTATTGGCTGCGCTATACGACAGCGATTGTTCTGTTATTGATTGTGAATGTCATCGAAATGTTCCCGCCGAAACTTCTCGGTAACGCAATAGACGATATGAAGGCGGGCGTGTTTACGAAAAGCGGGATGCTGTTTTACATATGTGTGTTTCTCGCTTTAACGGCAGCCTTATATTTGCTGTCCTATTTTTGGATGTACCAGCTTTTCGGCGGGGCGAATGTCATGGAGAAAATTCTCCGATCAAAACTGATGGGAAGGCTTCTTCAAATGTCACCGCCGTTTTTTGAGAAATACAGAACGGGCGATTTAATGGCGCGGGGGACGAATGATTTGCAGGCCGTCAGTATGACGACGGGCTTCGGGGTCTTAACGCTCGTCGATTCGACGATGTATATGCTGACGATATTTTTGACAATGGGGCTTCTCATCAGCTGGAAGCTGACATTTGCCGCGATTATCCCGCTGCCGATTATGGCGGCTGCGGTCAGTCTGTACGGAAAAAAGATCCATGAGCGGTTTACGGAAGCGCAGGATGCTTTCGGATCATTAAATGACAAGGTGCTGGAGTCGGTATCCGGCGTCCGGGTCATTCGGGCTTTCGTGCAGGAAAAAAATGATGTCAGCCGTTTCGGTGATATGACGGCGGATGTATACGAGAAAAACATGAAGGTGGCGTTTATCGATTCACTCTTTGAACCGACTGTGAAACTTCTAGTCGGGCTCAGCTATCTCATCGGTCTCGGCTACGGCGCCTATCTCGTTTTTCAAAACCGGCTGACGCTGGGAGAGCTGGTATCGTTTAACGTGTATCTCGGAATGATGATCTGGCCGATGTTTGCGATCGGAGAATTAATCAATATCATGCAGCGCGGCAATGCCTCCTTAGACCGTGTCAATGAGACCCTTTCCTATGAGCCTGATGTGACAGGGCCCAAGCAGCCCGCCGATATCAAGGAGCCCGGGCGTCTTGTTTTTGAACAAGTGACTTTTACGTACCCGAGCGGAGCGGGACCGGCTGTTTCCGATGTATCATTTTCCGTTGAAAAAGGGCAGACACTCGGCATCGTCGGAAAAACGGGAAGCGGAAAGACGACGATTATTAAGCAGCTGCTGCGTGAATATCCGCCCGGTGCGGGAGCCATCACGTTTACAGGCGTTCCGATTCAGGAGATTCCGCTTGAGAAGCTCCGAGGGTGGATCGGCTATGTGCCGCAGGATCATATTTTATTTTCAAAGACGGTGAAGGAAAATCTGCTTTACGGTCGGCAGGACGCAACCGAAGAGGAAATCGGCAGCGCGCTGAAGGATGCGCATTTTAAACAAGATATCGGCATGCTTTCAGAAGGGCTTGAGACGCTTGTCGGCGAGAAGGGGGTGGCGCTCTCCGGCGGACAAAAACAGCGCATCTCAATTGCGAGAGCGCTTTTGACAGATCTGGACATTCTCATATTAGATGATTCGCTTTCTGCCGTAGACGCGAAAACGGAAGCCGCCATCATTGACAGCATCCGTAAAAAACGGCAGCATAAAACAACGATTATCACCACCCACCGGCTCTCGGCAGTTGAACACGCAGATCTCATTCTCGTCATGGACGAAGGCCGGGTGTCTGAAAGAGGCACGCATCAGGAGCTGTTGGCGAAGAATGGCTGGTATCGCGAACAATATGAGAGGCAGCAGCTGTCCTCTCTTGAAGAAGGGGGGACGGGCGCATGAAGACCGGAAGAAGATTATGGAATTACGCGCTTCAATACAAAAAGCTGCTGATATGGGCGGTCGTTCTGCTCATTATTGCGGTCGGCACTGAGCTGACCGGCCCGTTTATCGGAAAAAAAATGATTGACGACCATATTCTCGGCGTTGAAAAAACATGGGTTAAAGCCTCTGGGGACGATCCGGACGCCGTCACGTTCAGAGGGCATGATTATGTCAGGGAGGATCGGCTCAAACCGGGGGCGGAGAAAACCGGAGAGGCGCACATTTATCAAGTCGGTGCGGCCTACTATTTTGTTGAGGGTCCCGTCAGTTTTGACGGAAACCGTTCGGTGACTGACGGCCGGCTGACGATATCAAACGGTAAAGAAAGCAGGTCATATCCCGCTATTGCGTTATCCAAACAGGAAATTTTTCAATTTTACCGTCCGGAAATAAAAGGGCTGCTGACGTTGACCGCCATTTACGCGGGGCTGCTCATGTTTTCCGTGTGCTTTCATTACGGCCAGCATTACCTGCTGCAGATGGGAGCGAACCGGATCATACAGCGTATGAGGCAGGATGTGTTTTCACACATTCAGAAAATGCCGATCCGCTACTTTGATAATCTGCCTGCCGGAAAAGTCGTGGCCCGCATTACGAATGACACAGAAGCGGTCAGAGATTTATATGTAACGGTGCTGTCTACGTTTATCACAAGCGGCGTCTACATGCTCGGTATTTTTACGGCGCTGTTTATGCTTGATGTCAGACTGGCCGCCGTCTGCCTTTTGATTATTCCGATCTTAATGATCTGGTCGGTTGTGTACCGCAAATACGCATCCGTCTACAACCAAAAAATCCGTTCCATTAACAGTGACATCAATGCGAAAATGAATGAGTCCATTCAAGGGATGCCGATTATTCAGGCGTTCCGCCGCGAGAAGGAAACGATGAAGGAATTTGAAGAATTGAATGAAGCTCATTTCCGCTATAAGAACAAAATGCTGTCTTTAAATTCCCTCATGTCCCACAGTCTTGTCAATGTGTTGCGCAATGTGGCGTTTGTCGGACTGATCTGGTATTTCGGAGGCGCGAGTCTGAGTGCGGCCGGAATTGTTTCGATCGGCGTTTTATATGCGTTTGTTGATTATTTAAACCGTTTGTTCCAGCCGGTTACGGGGATTGTCAACCAATTTTCAAAGCTTGAATTGGCCCGTGTTTCCGCGGGCAGGGTATTTGAGCTTTTACAGGAGGAGGAAACGGAAGAAACAGGCGCTCCCGCAGACAGAAAGGCGGAAGGGACTGTGGAATTCCGCGATGTTTCTTTTGGGTATCGAAAGGGAGAAGAGGTGCTGAAACACATCAGCTTTACAGCTGAAAAAGGCGAGACGATCGCCCTCGTCGGCCATACGGGTTCAGGCAAAAGCTCCATCCTGAATCTTCTGTTCCGTTTTTATGATGCCGAAAAAGGCGATATCCTGCTGGACGGAAAAAGCATATACGGCATGTCAAGACAGGAGCTGAGATCGCATATGGGGATCGTGCTGCAAGATCCGTATCTTTTCTCTGGAACGATCGGCTCCAATGTGACCCTCGATGATCAGCGTATTTCCCTGCAGCAGGCTGAAGAAGCGCTTCGGCAAGTCGGCGCCGCAGGTCTTCTGCAATCCTTGCCGAAGGGCATCATGGAGCCCGTCACGGAAAAAGGCGGAACACTGTCTTCAGGCCAGCGCCAGCTGATCTCTTTTGCAAGGGCGCTCGCGTTCGATCCGGCCATTTTAATTTTGGATGAGGCGACGGCGCACATTGACACCGAAACAGAAGCAATCATTCAAAAAGCGCTGCACGTGGTGCAAGAAGGGCGCACGACATTTATTATCGCCCATCGGCTTTCCACGATCAGACACGCAGACCAGATTCTCGTTTTGGAAAAGGGGCGCATCATTGAAAAAGGAAGCCATGACGAATTAATGGCGCAAAAGGGGCAGTACCATCAAATGTATGAATTGCAGAAAGGAGCGGCGCAGTCCGCGGTGTAATCAGGAGGAGGGTGAATCAAAAGATTCGCCCTTTTTCAATTTAGTAAGCCAGTCCCACCCGTTTTCTGACAAACTGCGGGTTCATCAGTTCACGGTAAAGAAAATGCGCCGTGTCTCCGACGGTGATTTTAGTCCCGCCTTCAGGAAGCTGATCTTGTTCGAACCGGTAAACTCCGGCAGCTTCTCCGTCAGGAAGGTAGGTGGGGCAGATGATCGTCCAGTCAATATCCTTTGCCAGAAGCATCTCGTATACGCGGGCGTGTTCCTTTGCGGCTCTTGTTGATTTTCGTTTTGATTCTGACGATTCAAAACGGTATTTGTCAGGCATAAGCCGTGATTGAAGGATACCCGCGGTTCCGATCGTAATCAGACGCTGAACATGATGCCGTTTCATGCTGTTTATTATATGGATCATAGCGGCTGAAAGGGTATCGTCACCGTCCGTGCCGAGACAGCTCACGACTGTGTCCGCTTTAGAAATCAATCGGCCGATATCCTCCCGCCGTCTGGCATTCCCTGTTATGATATGTTTTTCAGGAATGGGGAGGGCCGTTCCGGCAGATCTGACAAGAGCGAATATTTCAATGTCTCCGTGTTTCTGCGCTTCTTTTATAAAAGCCTGTCCGACTCTTCCAGTTGCTCCGAGTAAAGCGATTTTCATGTAAAAAACCTCCTCGCCGCTCATTATATCATTCAAAGCAGCGGGGAAAAGAATACCTGTGAATAAAGGGGAGATGGTGGGCAACATATTCATTGACCAAAGAAACCGTTACGAACTGAAACAGCTCCCAATTGACTGAGGCAATGAATGACATGTTTTCCCTCCTTTTTTCCTAGGGTATGTGGAATAGGAAAAAGGGTGACGGCAATAAAAAGAAGACGCGGTATCCCGCGCCTTCTGTATGCCATTTATTGAGTTATTGTACGCCTTGTCCGCCCATGTGCTGCTGCGCGAAAGATACTAAACGTTTAGTAATTTCTCCTCCGACAGAACCGTTTGCACGGGAAGTTGTTTCTCCGCCAAGGTTTACGCCGAACTCAGAAGCAATTTCGTATTTCATTTGGTCGATTGCTTGAGCAGCGCCAGGTACTAAAAGTTGGTTTGAAGAGTTGTTGTTTGCCATTTGTATGATCTCCTTTATAAAGTAGTATGGTTGGGTTTGCTGGAATTGCACCAGCTGATGGTTTCCGGAATGAAAACCATTGCCAGCTCGGCTTCACCCAATGGTGTTTGCCGCTTTGTACTACGTATTATGGTGAATCAAAAGGCATCTCATTCGGAAAACCGGGTGGTAAATAGCGGAAGGAAAAAGAAAAGCCCAGCCTTTTGCGGCTGAGCTTTTAGCTTTCAGTCATATATGTGATAAAGCATTAATTCATGCAGCTCTTTTACGAGTGCCGGCTCTTCTTTCCCCGGATGTGTGTGTCCCCATTCAATGTCTCCGGACTTGTGGTAAATTCCTTCGTAATGCGTACCCTGCCAGTAAAACGAAATCCGCCATCCGGGCAGTTTCTCTTTTTTGAATAACGGTTTCCAGCTGAAGTGCGAAATCATGACGTTCACGCTCCTTATCGGGAAATGTTGATCCTGTTCATTGTAGCTCATCAGTTCTGTGCCTGTCCCGGGTCAACGAAAAAAAGGCGGCCTCACCGCCAAAGTTTTTCCGGGGCGGTAATGGACCGTTCTGATAAATATGACGCGTATTCAAAATTTCTCCGTTTTGTGAGGTAATCGACTGATCTCAGCTTCGGATGCGAGAAAATGCTCCGCCCGGGGCGGGAGTTGGCCTCAAACATCCAAACTTTCCCCGCCTCATCAACGCCGAGGTCAAAGCCGATTTCGCCGATAAAGCCTTCAATATGTTCATTTAACACACGGCTGACCGCTAAGGCGGCTTTCGAAAGCTTCCGGATCATGCCGACTCTCTCTTTCGGATCGCCGTATAATTCAGCTAACGTTCTGACTTCCCCGCCGTTTGCCAGATGCGTTGTAATGCTGTTTCTGCCGGAAATTTTTGCTGCGATCGCCGTCACTGTCCATTTTCCCTCGGCATTTTTGTTCGTATGCACCCTGAAATCGACGGGACGCCCGTCAAGCCGGATCAGATCAATGCCTTGCTGCAATAAAAAAGCGGACGGGTCATTGTTTTCTTCAAATGATTTCATGAAGGATGCCGCATCTGCATAATCCGCCGTCACCACCGTTTTTTCCTCATTCGTGTATTTGACTGAGAAGCCGGCGTCTGTTTTTTCCAGCTTGTAAATTCCCGTTCCGAGTGTGCCGTCTGCAGGCTTGATAAATACGGTGTCAAACGTGCTGCATAACGTCTCTATCGCTTCTGCATTCGGCTGCAGGATTGTTTTTGGCAGGAGAGAAGCCGTGAGACTGTTTTTTTCCAGAAGCTTGTGAATGTCCCATTTATTAAAGAATTGCGGGTTAAACCAGGGAATCTGATAGTCATTCATCAGCCTATATTTTGTCTGCTGTAAAAGAGGAACTTTTTCCGTTTTTCGGCTCGGGAGCCTGTCATATACAACATTCGGAAGCGGGACGTCCGCCCGTTTCCAGCTGTTTTCTTTATAAATCAGCGCCTGGACTGTGCCTTCTTCCCAGTTGATCTGATGTGCCCCGAAAACGAAACAATATCCGTTCGCCTGCTCGTGAAGGGAGAGCAGCTTGGTAAAGAAGGATGTGCGGTCTCTGAACGGGCGCTGCGTCGATGATGTGAACCCTGCTGTAAAAATGCCGATCAGCGGTCCGATATGCACCGTCTGGCCGTGGATGAGAAAATCAGCCCGGCTTTTATGCGGTATCATCAGCTCCTCAAATAAGTCTTCAGAAAGGAGCGCGCTTTTTTCAAGAGATTGAGAAAAGGCTACACGGCATTTAACAACCTTGGTCCCGAAGGCAGCGGATAAAATCCCTTCCCGTTTCATGGCGGAGGGGAGATACAGCGTATTTTTGCTTTTTTTATCGATGCCGACCATCATCCCTTTATGATTCACGCGGAAGTGCTCCTTTCCGGCTTTCATGTGACTGAAGATCGCGGAAGCGTTTCAGCGGACTGGTGTACAAATCCTCTTTCGCTTCGGGAGCCACGCTTAAAATGGCGTTCCGTCCCGGTTTTGAATTGACATCCAAAAGCCAGATGCGCCCGTCTTTGGCATAACAAATATCGAGCCCCAGCTCAAACAGCGGTCCGAATTGTTCATCAAGAAAATAAGGGACGGACTGGGTGATCGAAAAGACATCATCCAATAAAACGGCCTGCTGCTTTTTCGGAATTTCTTCAAACCACGTGTCAAATTTAATCGGTTCGGACCCTCCCCGCAAATGAGATAAAAGACCGTTCTGATAACCTCTTCGGATCGCTTTTCCGACCGTTTCCCAAGCTCCTGACTCATTTTTGCGCATGAAAATGCGGATGTCGCACGGGTGCTGTTCCTTATCCTGAATATTTAAGTAGGCTTGAAGCAAATAACGGTGCTGCAGCACTTTTTTGCACCAGGACTTAAAAGACACGTGGTTGGAAAACGTTTTTGTTTGCTTGTTTTTCCCGATATAGTAAGTGGCTGAAATTGATTTTTTCCCTGCTTTAAGGAGGATGATGCCTCTTCCTCCCGCGCCGAAAGCGGGCTTAAGTATACATGCTTTTTCTTTCGCTAAGTATGATTGCACCTCTTCATAACGGCTGACTTCGACCGTTTCAGGAATATAGGGACTGATCAGATGATGCTCTTGGAGTGCATTCGTAACCGTCCATTTATCAGGAAGCCCACGGCCGATAAATTCCGTTTTCGGATATTTTTTCAGCCATTCGACGATCGGTTTGGCTTTTTGAGCTTCAGCAGATTTTCCGTAAAAACAGCGATCGTAAATAAATTCGGGAATATCAATTTCCGTTTCGTTCCATTTTCCGCTTTTCGGATGATACACGAGCGCTTTTACGCGTAAAGAATCCGGATAAATATCAAACGGTGTAAAGCGGGCAAAGCGCACATTGTATTGAGGCGCTCTTTCAGCCAGTTCACCGGCGAAATCTTCTTCGTGCCGGCGGGATACGGACATAAAACCGAGTGTTGTCATGTTGTTACTCCCCCTTTATTCAAAAGCCGCTGATGAAACGGCCCTTCCATCCAATAGACATGTCAAGCGCAGCATAAAAGATGATCTACTGTAAAGAGTACGAAACAGCATCTTGCCTTATTCCTGAGAAACAACAATTCAGGTTCTTCATTTGCCCGCATTCACGCCAGCCTCTATAATACGAATAGATATATCATCTAGAAAAATAGAACATAAGATGGAGGCAGAAGAAAAGGAATGGGCATAGCAGGAACGTTTATATTTATGATTGTGATCGGAGCCGCGATCGGCGCGGTGACAAATCACCTTGCCATTCAGATGTTATTTCGTCCGTACCGTCCGTATTACCTGTTCGGAAAACGGATTCCGTTTACTCCGGGGCTGATCCCGAAAAGACGGGACGAATTGGCAAAACAGATGGGGCTCATGGTGACGAACCATCTGTTAACTCCGGAAGGCATAAAAAAGCGGCTTTTGTCAGATACCGTTAAAAACCAGGCGCTTGTGTTCGCCGAACAATTCACGCAAAAAATGGCCGCTTCCGATATGACGGTGCAGGAAGCTCTGGCCGCCGCAGGCATCCGGAATCCGCAGGAAAAGACGGATGCCTGGATTGATCGTTTTACAGATGAAAAGCTTTCGGAACTGTACCGGAAATATGAACACCGCGCCATAAAGGACTGGCTTCCTGATGAGCTGCAGAAAAAGCTGGATGAAAAAGTTCCGATGGCCGCCGATTATATCCTGAAGCGGAGCATTGATTATTTTGAAAGTGAAGAAGGCAAAGACAGACTCGGCAATATGATTGACGACTTTTTGAATACACGGGGGATGCTCGGCAGCATGGTGCAGATGTTCCTCGGCAATTCAAGTCTGGCCGGCCGTGTGCTGCCTGAGCTGTTAAAGTTTTTGCGCAATGAGGAAACAAAAAAGCTTCTGACTGATCTGCTTTCTCAAGAATGGGGCAAGCTCAAATCTTATACACTTTATGAGGCCGACGAAAAGTGGAATGCGAAAGATCTGCTGTTCAGCCTGAAAAAACGGACTTTGGCCGCGTTTCAAACCGCACCCTTTTTTGAGGGACGGCTCGGTGACATCATCTCCCGCTATGAAGGGGAGATTACGGGAACGTATGCGCCGAAGCTGCTTGATGCAGCGCTCGGCAGTATTGCCGCTCATTTGGAAGATGTGCTCAAACGCCTTCGTCTTGAGGAAGTGGTCAAAGAGCAGGTTGATCTGTTTCCGGTTGAGCGGCTGGAGGAAATGGTGCTGTCGATTTCCAAGAAAGAATTTAAGATGATTACGTATTTAGGCGGTCTGCTCGGCGGGATCATCGGAGCAATCCAAGCTTTGTTTGTCATTCTTTTCTAAGGAAAACATCGGCCGAGGATGAAAGTCGCTCCGCAGTCTGTTATAGTGGAGTGGTATGTCTGAAAGGAAGAAAGGAGCGGTTACTATGGCAGTTCATTTTTATGATGCAGCATATGATCTTGAAAAAGCTTTGCGTAACAGTGATGAATACAGCCGTTTAAGAGGGCTTTATGATCAAGTAAACGCAGATGAATCGGCAAAACGCATGTTTGATAATTTCCGCAATGTACAGCTGCAGCTGCAGCAGAAACAGATGTCAGGCGAAGAAATCACTCAGGAAGAGGTAGAGCAGGCGCAAAAAACGGTTGCTCTTGTACAGCAGCATGAATTGATTTCCCAGCTGATGGAAGCGGAACAGCGCATGAGCATGCTGATCGGCGAGTTAAACAAAATTATCATGAAACCTCTTGAAGAGCTTTACGGAAACCCGCAGTAAGCTCCACCCCCCTCCATCTATGAAATGGAGGGGGTTTTTTATTCAACAGAAAAATCAAGCGAACCTTTTACCGTTCCGTTAATGATGACAGACAGAGTGTGAATTCCCCGATAATGCTTGCGGGTGGTTAAATCTTTAAGGGAATGATGTTTGCTGAAGGCTTTTACGTCTCCGTTATCCATGGCGGACTCTGACATCTTAAACACCTTGCGGCTGCGGTGCCCCCTTTTCTTTACAAAATCAATCGCGTATTCAACCCTGACTTTTTGCCGGGCGGATGAGCGGATCTGAAAAGAAAAATGTATGCTTGTTCCGATGGCGGCCGTTTCCGAATTCAGTGTAAAACGTTCCAATGAAATCCGGGAGGCGTCTTCAAACCCGAAAATCGCAAGCGCCTGTTTGTCTCCTCTTTTTAACAGTGTCCTGCAGGCGTGCTTCAAAATCCAATCCGTGTGCGGACAGCTTCCGAATCGATCGGCTGCGATCTGTGCCAGAAGATCCGGATGTGTTTTGGAGATGTCATTCAGGTTATTCGCCACGCTTTTTCTGACATATAACGAGTCATCCTGCATCAAGCGGTCCAGAACAGGGAGAATCGGAGAAGGGTCGTCAAGAAGAGCCGGAATGGAGATTCCCCACGGCAGGCGCGGTCTTGAGCCTTCGCTGGCAAGCCTTCTGACATGTTCGTCCGGATGCTCCGTCCAGGAAAGGAACTCTTTGAACATCCGCTCCCGGTCAAGCTTGATATACGGGCGGACCGCAAATTCGGAAGTGGAAAAACGAGTGAAAAACTGAAGCGCCTTCATTGATTCTTCCCAGTGATCCGTTCCGTACTGTTGGACATAATCGGGAAAAATAATCCCGGCGAGCCCTGTGAAATGGGGAGCTGTCTCATATAAGACGTCAAGCGCCCGTATGTAATCCTTCGGCAGTGTTTCATATAAAGAGTCTGTGATCCGGCGCATCCGCTGTTTTAATGCCAGTTCGGGCCAATCTTCCTGAAACATCAGCGCCCGGCACATGTCCCGCTCAAAAGCCAGATGCGCCGATTTGATTCTGTTCAGAAGTGCTTCTGCAAATTCTTCGTTATAAATATCTTTTAATAGAGACATGACAGTCACCGCTTTTTTTCTTTTATTATATGCGAATATATGTTCTCTTTCAACTTTATCATACATTCAGCATAGATGTCCCTCTGATTTTTTTAGTTAAAAAAACCCTTGTCTTTTAACAGTAAACGTGTGATAATAACCCTGAAAGCGCCTACACTTACAGAAGATCCAAGGATACGGTCGCCTATACTGCCTGTTATGTTAAGGGGTAGCAACAGAGAGTAAGTGAAACGAGCGCATCAACGGTCAAATAAGGGGTTCCTGATATAGAAATACACATTGGGGAGAAGGCAGCAAATCGATCGTATCCCACAAAATGACAGTTCAAAGTCTGCTTGAGGCAGGCTTTTTTGCTGCTGAGAAAAGGTTGTTCTAAACAAAGAGACAGGGTCATATCCTAATGACAAGTACAGTCATCAAGGAGGGGGACTTCTCTGTGTCAAAACAAATGCTGGCGTTAAATATAGACGGAGCGCTTCTTCGCTCCAACGGCAAACTGCATCAGACGACAAAGGATGCCATTGAATACGTCAAGAAAAAAGGGATTTACGTCACACTGGTCACAAACCGCCATTTTCGCTCCGCTCAAAAAGTAGCGAAAATATTAAAACTGAATGCAAAATTGGTTACCCACAGCGGCGCATACATTTCCGAAAAAATAGATGAGCCGTTTTTCGAAAAGAAAATATCGGAAGATCACACGTTTAATATTGTCCAGGTGCTGGAAAGCTATCAATGCAATATCCGGCTTCTGCACGAAAAATATTCGATCGGAAATAAGAAGAAAGTGAACTCAAATCTGGTCGGGAAAACGATGATTCATCCGTCTGACCCGATTTTTTACCCGGTTCAGTTTGTCGAATCATTAAGTGATCTGCTCCTTGATGAGCCGGTTTCCGCGCCCGTCATTGAGGTGTATGCTGAAAACGGATTGCAGGCTGACATAACAGATACGATCGTGAAAGCATTCCCGGCCGTGGACGTGATCCGCGTTAACGAAGAAAAACTGAACATCGTGCCTAAAGGGGTTTCAAAGGAAAGCGGACTTTCAATGGTCGCAGCTGAACTCGGGCTTTCAATGGAAGAGGTCGTGGCTATCGGCCATCAGGAAGATGATCTGCCGATGATCGAACTGGCAGGCCTCGGTGTCGCGATGGGGAATTCCTCCAATGAATTAAAAAGAAGAGCGGATTGGGTGACAAGGTCAAATGATGAACAGGGCGTCGCCTATATGATCAAGGAATACTTCCGCATGCAGCACCGCAAAGGCTTTCTCGATAAGTTCCACATGAAACGGCCGTAATAAAGAGCCGCAGACACGAAACACCGGTCTGCGGCTTTTTCGCGGATTGATTTTAGCCTGTTCTTTCTGTACACTAAAGAAAGTTTTGAATCTGAAAAATAAGGTGATCACAGTGCAAATCAAAATAGACGGCATAACGGATGACAGGCTGCATCGTCCGCTGCAAAACATCGCGAATTTATTTTTTGAGGAGTGTGTTCTTGCATACGCCGAAACGGAGGAACCCTCTGATCTCGTCATCTCACTTGCCATTTCTCAAAATGCAGACAGCGTGTCAGTATCGGGAGAAATCAAAGGAACCGGCGAAAAGGAGCATCATACGAAACCGATTTTTGCCGGATGGAGCGACAAAGAAGTATTTAAACAGGTGAAAAACACGCTGTCATACGTCTACTTAAATCTTCTTCAATCGCATACGGGCATGACGCAAAAATGGGGAATCCTGACCGGGATCAGGCCTACTAAACTTCTTCATAAAAAGCTGCAAAGCGGCCTGACAAAAGAAGAGGCGCATGCCGATCTGAAAAAAGATTATCTGATCCATGATGAAAAAATCAATCTGATGCAGGAGATTGTCGACCGCCAGCTCGCTGCGGTTCCCGATCTGTACCGGGTCAAAGATGAAGTCAGCATTTATATCGGCATTCCGTTCTGCCCGACGAAGTGCGCCTACTGCACGTTTCCGGCTTATGCCATCCAGGGACAGGCAGGCAGAGTCGGCTCTTTTTTATGGGGGCTTCACTATGAAATGCAAAAAATCGGTGAATGGCTGAAACAGCATGATATCAAAGTGACGACCATTTATTTCGGAGGCGGTACGCCGACAAGCATTACCGCTGAAGAAATGGATCTTTTATATGAAGAAATGGTCCGTTCTTTCCCTGATGTAGAGAATATCAGGGAGATTACCGTTGAAGCGGGCCGTCCCGACACGATTACGGAGGAAAAGCTTGCCGTTTTAAATAAGTATAAGATTGACAGAATCAGCATCAACCCGCAGTCTTATGAAAACGAAACGCTTAAGGCCATCGGCAGACATCATACAGTCGAAGAAACCATTGAAAAGTACCACCTTTCCCGCAAACACGGCATGAATAACATCAATATGGATTTGATCATCGGCCTGCCGGGAGAAGGGACGGGTGAGTTCAGGCACAGTCTTGATGAAACGGAAAAGCTGATGCCTGAATCTTTGACCGTTCACACGCTTTCTTTCAAACGGGCGTCAGAAATGACGAGAAACAAGCATAAGTATAAAGTTGCCGACAGGCAGGAAGTATCCCGCATGATGGATGACGCCGTCCGCTGGACAAAAGAGCACGGCTATAAACCGTACTACCTGTACCGGCAGAAAAACATTCTCGGAAACCTTGAAAATGTCGGCTACTCCTTCCCGGGTCAGGAGAGCATCTACAACATTATGATTATGGAAGAAGTGCAGACGATTATCGGTATCGGCTGCGGCGCGGCAAGCAAATTCATTCATCCGGAAACCGGAAAAATCACGCACTTCGCCAATCCGAAAGACCCGAAATCATATAATGACCGATTCGAGCATTATACAGAAGAGAAAATCAAATACTTAGATGAGATGTTCGTCAAATCCGCTTTGTAATATGAAAAACGGCACGGAATCAGCGTGCCGTTTTTTTATGTTTATCCGTATGTGAAAACGGGAAAAAGATCATCAGACTGTAATTCGTAAGAGGTGCATAATATGTATGATGTCATAGGCGCGGGAATCGGGCCGTTTAATTTAGGGCTTGCCGCTTTGTTAGAGGATATACCCGAAACAGACGCTCTTTTTTTCGATAAAAAGACAGAATTTGCGTGGCATCCGGGCCTGTTAATTAAAGGAACGGATTTACAGGTGGCGTTTTTGGCGGACCTGGTCACACTTGCCAATCCGAAAAGCCGCTACACATTTTTGAACTTTCTCCATGAACATGACCGGCTGTACCGGTTTTATACGTTTAACGAATTTGATATTCCAAGACGGGAATTTAACGACTATTTGAGCTGGGCGGCTTCCGAAATCAAATCATGCCGGTTCGGCTCAGAGGTAATCGGCGTGAAAAATGCCGGCAGCCATTATGAAGTCAGCGTCAAGAACATTGAGGACGGAAGCATCAGCGTGTATCAAACGAAGCATTTCGTCATGGGAACGGGTTCTGAGCCGTTTATTCCAGCAGAGATTGCTGACCAAGCGCGCCAGGACACGATGGTCAGCGCGGAATATTTGTTCCGGAAAGACGAACTCGCCGGCGCCGAATCAATTACAGTAGTCGGCTCCGGACAGAGCGCAGCGGAGATCTTTTCTGATTTATTGCATGATGAACAATACCGCCGCTGCCGGCTGCAATGGGTGACACGCTCCGCCGGATTTCGAGAATTGGAAACCGCCAAGCTCGGACAGGAAATGTTTACACCCGATTATGTGGAATATTTTAACCGCCTGCCTTTTAAGGAACGGCTGAATACACTGCCTGAGCTGGACGGACTGCGCCACGGCATTGATTCTGACACACTTGCTGACATTTACGATGCCCTGTACCACAGGTCAATCAGCGGAGGCTCGCCTGATGTCTATATTCAGCCGATGGCGGAGCTTAAAAAAATTGAAAAGAAAAACGGCCGCTGCGCACTGAGCTTTCATCAATGGCAGATGGATGAAACTTTTACGGCCGATTCAGAAAAAGTGATTTTGGCGACCGGCTTCAAGCCGCATATTCCGGATTGGTTTTCGGCCATTTCTCCCGATATTGAATGGGAGGATGAGAAACGGTTTAAAGTGACGGCCGATTCCCGCCTCGTCTTTAAGGACGATAGGCGGCATCATTTCTTCACATTAACGAATCTTGACCACGCCCACGGAACGGGCGCAACGAATTTGAAGCTGTCTGTTTACAGAAACCAAAAAATCATTAATACCATTCTGGGAAAAGAGCATTTCTCCATTAACAAAAAAACGGCTTTTCAGCAATTTCTTCCCGCGCGAAAAAACTGACCCCTTTAGTAAGGGGTCAGTTTTTTTATGATTTCTGCGGCGTCTTTTCAGGCTTTTTCCATTTGAAAACGCTGTTCAACAGGAGATATATCCGCTTCGATTCTTTCGTGAGCAAAGGGCCGAAGATGGCCAGTATCAAAACATACAAGGCGGCGAAAGGTTTTAGTGAGGCGGACAGACCGCCGGCAATACCGAGATTCGCTACGATGATGGAGAATTCGCCGCGGGAGACGATGGTCAGCCCGATGTTAGACGATGCTTTATGAGAAAGCCCCGCCCGGCGCCCGGCAATCATGCCGGCGATAAAGTTTCCGGCAATCGTCAGCAAAACGGCGCCGAGGGCAAGCCATACCGCATCTCCGAGTGAAAACGGATCAATGCTCAGTCCGAAGCTGAAGAAAAACATGGCTCCGAAAAAGTCACGGAACGGCACGACAAGATGCTCAATCCTGTCAGAATGAGCCGTCTCCGAAAAGACGAGTCCGAGTAAAAGCGCACCGATCGCTTCAGCGACATGAATCGTTTCGGAAAAGCCGGCAATGAAAAAGAGCGCTGCAAAAATGACAATGACAAACACCTCGTTTGAACGGATATCGAGCAGCTTGTTCAGAAGAGGCGGCAATTTTCGAGCGGCAATGAAAAACAGCAGCATGTATCCGAAAGCGATCACGATTGACAGCAGCGCGCCTCCGACAGACGTCGCGTCTCCCAATACAAGCCCGGAAACAACGGACAAGTAAACCGCCAGAAAGATATCCTCAAACATAATGATGCCGAGAATCAGCTCTGTTTCCGGATTAGCCGTGCGCTTTAAGTCGACAAGCACTTTTGCGACAATGGCGCTTGATGATATCGTGATGACACCGGCCAATACAAGCACTTCCAAAAAGGAAAAGCCCGTGATAAAGCCGTATATCAGTCCTAAGCTGAAATTAATCAGAATATAAATCGTTCCGCCGGCGGCAATGGAACGTCCGGATTTTACTAATTTTCCGACCGAGAATTCAAGCCCGAGGTAAAAGAGGAGGAACAGGACGCCCATCCGTCCGAAAAATTCAATCACTTCCCGGCTCTCGATAAATGTCAGGTCAATGATGCCCGCTTGGGGCGCGTGCGGCCCGACAAGCATTCCTAAAATAATCAGGAAGGGAATAATCGAGAATTTAATTTTATTGGCGATGACACTTGCAATGGCCACGAGAACTAGCGCCGTACCGACTTCAAATACGAGATGATCCATAAACAGATCACACTCCGTCTCTGGAGAGAAAGTCTTGGATCAGTTTCTTCAAATGCTTTCTTTCACCTGAGAGGACGAGTGTATCGTTTTCTTCAAGGAGCGAATCAGCGCCCGGGTTTAAAAACTTTTCCTGGTTATGCTTAATGATGGCGATGACAGTCACGTCGTAGTTTTGGCGCACATCCAGTTCGCCGAGCGTCCGCCCTGCCGCTTTTGCCCCTTTTTCAACTTTAAACCATTCGATAATCAGATCGCTGAACGCCATTTCAATCGATTCAAGCGCCTGCGGTTTGTACACCATCCCGCCGATAATCGCGGCAATCTGTCTTGCTTCCGCATCATCAAGAGAAATGCTTGCCAGAAGCTCATCAGGGTCGCGGTCATCAAATCTGTATATTTCCCGCCTGCCGTCGTCATGAATGATGATCGTCATTTTTTCATGGTTTCTCGTTTCGATTTCGAATTTTTTCCCGATGCCGGGCAGATCGTTTTCTTTAATATTCATAAAAAATCCCTCCGGAATAGACTGTTTTTACACCGTAAATACAGATTGGCAATGAGAAATGGTCTGATGCCGGAGGTAATTTGACTGGTATTGTATCGGAATGGCGCATGTCCTTTCCAGTGTGGAATCAATGAATTGATCAAGAGGTTTGACAGATAACAGGGTGACCATTCGGGATAACGCATCGTACCCTTTTGACAAGCCGTGCGGAGCGGTTTTGGCAGGGGCCGGCGTCTTTGCCGAGTCCGTTTCCTGCGGGTAAACCGAAATTTGAACGTGGCTGTCTGTTTCTGTCACCAATTGGGAAGGAAGGGCGACATCCGAAGGGGGGAACAGCACCATAAAAAAGCTCAATAAAAAGCTGAGTATCACATATTTCATGATCGGCGTTCCTCCCCCCTTTTTGTTTTGTATGTCAATTTCACTATATAAAAATGTATGTTCAGTTTCAAATGATATGCATTTTTCGGTATCTGTTGACCTTGAAAAATAAAGGAGTTTCGCTTCGCGGAAAGAATATATCATTTGAACAAAATATGTAAGCGGATACAAGGAGGGTGTAAACATGCAGTATATTCGATATGAAGAAAAGGGAAAGATGGCAGAGATTGTGCTGAACCGGCCTGACAGTTACAATGCGCTCAATGAACAAATGCTCCGGGAATTGGAGAATGCATGCGTGATGGCAGCTGACAGCGAGGCGCTTATCGTCCTTTTGCGGGGGGAAGGCAGGGGATTTTCCGCGGGCGGTGATATTCAGATGATGACATCGAATCATGATCCAGAAGAATATGAACGGCTCATGAAAATGATCGAATCCATTACACTGACGCTCTATGATATGAAAAAAATTGTGATAGCCGCCATCCACGGAGCCGCGGCGGGGCTCGGGCTGAGTTTCGCGCTGTGTGCCGACGTGGTTCTCGCCGAAGAAAACGCCCGCCTCGCGATGAATTTCATCGGCATCGGACTGGTTCCCGACGGAGGAGGCCATTATTTATTAATGAGACGCGTCGGTGAGATTGAAGCGAAAAAACTGATTTGGAGCGGCGAAAAATTGCCGGCTGAAAAAGCGGTGGAGCTCAAGCTTGCCGACGGGCTGTTCAGCGGTGACCCTGCGGCAGGGGCAAAGCCGTATATCGAACGGTTGTTACATGCGCCGCTGGCAGCAATGATTGAAACGAAGGCTATTTATCAAAGCCTCCATATCAGCCGGTTAAAAGACGTTTTGTCTCTTGAACGAAAGGCCCAGGAAAATATGAGAAAAACGGATGATCATAAAGAGGGCATCCGCGCCTTTTTAGAAAAACGGACGCCGCAATTTAACCGGTAACATACAGAAGCCGGAAAGCTTCTGTTATCTGTGGAATAAAATCAGCTTTCCGGCTTCATTTACCAAACGATGAGTAGTGTTCTCGAACTTTTTTTCCTTTAACAAAGCCTCTCCGGCAGCCTTTGCCTCCGCCTCGTTGTCTGCTTCGATCCGTTCATCCAGCAGTGTTTCTCCCGACGCATGGAATGCAGTCAATACATATTGTCCCATCACGTCACCTCCTTTATAGAATGATATTCTCATAAAGAATTTAAAATCCTCCATTAATTTTTACCCATTATTAGTATATAATGGGTCAAGGAAGGAGTTGGATTCGTGCTTACAATTGAAAACGTAACGAAAAGATTCGGCAGCTTTACCGCTGTTGACAATTTGAACCTGCAAATACCTGAAAGGGAAATGTTCGGGCTCCTCGGCGCAAACGGCGCGGGAAAAACGACAACCTTTCGGATGATTTTGGGGCTTTTAAGCCTGACTGACGGGCAGATCAGCTGGAAAGGGAAGCCGGTCAATTATTCTATCAGCGAAAAAATCGGCTATCTCCCAGAAGAGCGGGGGCTGTATCCGAAAGTGAAGGTGAGTGACCAGCTTGTCTATCTTGCGAGATTAAAAGGAATGAGCAAAAAAGAGGCGGAAAAAGAGCTCATGACATGGCTCGAGCGATTCGGCATTACAGATTACAAGAATAAGAAAGTCGAAGAGCTGTCAAAAGGAAACCAGCAAAAAATCCAGTTCATTTCCGCCGTCCTGCATAAGCCTGAACTGCTGATTCTTGATGAGCCTTTCAGCGGTCTTGATCCGGTGAATGTCGAGCTGCTGAAAGAAGCGGTTATTTCTTTGAAAAACAGCGGCGTTTCCATCGTTTTTTCAAGCCACCGAATGGAGCATGTAGAAGAGCTTTGCGAGAATTTGTGCATTCTCCAGAAGGGAAAACCCGTCGTTCAAGGCAATCTGAAAGACATTAAGCGGTCTTTCGGCAAAAAAAATGTCACCGTTCATTCAGATGATGATCTCAGCTTTTTAAAAACGCATGAAGGTGTCGTGAAATGGAAGGAAACAAATGACGGGATCAGATTGCAGGTCGCGAATGAACCGGTTTCCCAGGATATTTTCCAGGCGCTGCAAGGGAAAGGTTTTATACGGAAGTTTGAATTAGAAGAGCCGTCACTGCATGATATTTTTATAGAAAAGGTGGGGGCCGTTTATGAATAAATTCTGGATTATGCTGTTTCATACATATAAAAACAAAATCTCGACAAAGTCATTCATTATTTCGACCGCCATTACCGTGTTATTAGTATTAGCGGTGACCAATCTGCAATCGATCATTTCTGTGTTTCAATCGGATGACGGCAAGCAGCAGATTGCGGTGATTGATGAAACGGGCGGGATGTACCCGGCGTTTGCAAAACAGCTTAAAGCGGCAGATACAGACAATGATCTGCAGGCGATGGAGACGAAGGAGTCCGAAAAAGATGCCGTAAAGCGTGTCAAAGACGGTGAATGGGACGGGCTTTTTATCATCAGACAAGATCAAAAAGGAACGATAACAGGAGCCTACAAGGCGCTGACCATTTCTGATGAATCAGCGTATAAACTTCTCAAGCAGGCTTTAACCCAGACAAAAACCGCTGTTGAAACCGCCAAGCTCGGCATTTCGGCAGAAAAAGTCAGCAGCCTCTACACTCCGCCTGAAGTCAGCAAAGACGCGCTGGAAAAAGGGGCGAAATCTGAGGAAGAGCTCGGTCAGGTGATGGGGCTTGTATACATCATGCTGTTTGTCATCTACTTCTCGGTTATTATGTACGCAAGTATGATTGCGATGGAAGTGGCGACGGAAAAATCGTCACGGGTCATGGAAATTTTAATTTCAAGCATGCCGCCGATTCAGCAGATGTTTGCCAAACTGTTCGGTATCGCGCTTGTCGGGATCACACAGTTTGCGGTGCTGCTTGCGGCGGGTTTTCTCTCACTGAAGCTGAACCCTCAAAATGATGAGGCGTCGCCGATCAGTGCATTTCTCAATTTTACGGATGTTCCCGTCTCGACGATTGTCTATGCCGTCATTTTCTATCTGCTCGGCTATTTTCTTTACGCGACGCTTGCCGCGTTTCTCGGCAGTGTTGTCAGCCGGATAGAGGACGTTCAGCAGACGATTCAGCCGATGGTATTTTTAATCGTGGCGGGTTTTATGATCGCCATGTTCGGACTTGGCAATCCTGATGCGGGTTTTATTACCGTTACATCTTACATTCCGTTTTTCACGCCGATGATTATGTTTTTACGCGTGGGGATGCTCGATATCCCGTTTTGGCAGGCGGCGGCCGGAATCGCCCTGACACTGGTCACTATCGTGATCTTTGCAGGGGTCGGCGCGAAAATTTACAAAGGCGGCGTTTTGATTTACGGAAACGCCGGCGGATTCAAAGCGATCAAACAAGCGCTGCGCATCTCCAAAAAATAAGTGAAACAGCCCGGGACAGCCGGGCTGTTTTTTTATCGTGCAGAACGTGCATTCGTATGAAAACGATGCTAGAATAAGGGTAATTCAACCTACAGAAAGGGGAGGGCGAGATGGCTGATCTGACGTTTATTCATGCCGCTGACCTGCATCTGGACAGCCCGTTTTACGGCATTTCGCATCTGCCTGAACCGGTATATGCGCGTATTAAAGAAAGCACATTTCACAGCGTCCGCCGTCTTACCGACGGGGCGCTCCGGGAGCAGGCAGATTTCATGCTGCTTTCGGGAGATCTGTTTGATGAAGCCAACAGAAGTTTAAAAGCCCAGCTGTTTTTAAGAAAGCAGTTTACCAGATTACAGGAAGCGGATATCCAAGTGTTCGTCATATTCGGCAACCATGATCATTTGGGCGGTGAGTGGACACCGATTGAATGGCCGGAAAATGTACATATATTCACTTCGGATACACCGGAGGAAAAATCCTTCTTTAAAAACGGAGAGCTCGCGGCAAGCATATACGGATGCAGCTATCAGGAAAGAAGCGTAACGGCCAATCAGGCATCCCGTTACCGGAAAATGACCGGCGCGCCTTATCATATCGGCATGCTCCACGGCATGTTATCAGGAGCGGAGGGACATGACCCGTACTGTCCGTTTACGAAAGAAGACCTTGAAAAAAGCGGCATGGATTATTGGGCGCTCGGACACATTCATAAGCGGCAGGTTCTGTCCGCTCAGCATCCCGCCGCCATTTATCCCGGAAATATTCAGGCCCGCCATTTAAAAGAAACCGGGCCTAAGGGATATTATCTCGTCCGGGCGGCAGACGGTGAGGTGTCTTGGGAATTCAAAGAAGCGCACGATGTCTTATGGGAGGAAATTGATCTTGACATTTCCGAAGCCGAGCATATGACCTCACTGATGAAAATGGCATCGGATATGTTCACAGGCTTGCGTGCCGCGGGCCGCCCGGCATGTGTCAGACTGGTGCTACGCGGCGAGGCGCCCCGCTTTTGGGCGGAGGCGCCCGCAGGCATTGCGGAGGAGCTTCTTTCCGCTTTACAGGAGGAAGAGGCTGAAGAGGAATGTTTCATCTGGCCGCTTGCGATTGAGGATCGGACGGATCAAACAGACACCGTGCCGCCTGATCCGTTTTTTAAAGGGCTTCTTCAGGACATAGAACAATGCGCGGACATGAGCGGTGTATTTGAAGCGCTCGAGCGTCATCCCGTATACCGGCGGCAGATGACTTTATTTACAGATGAAGAGATACTGGACATTAAACGGCAGGCTCAAGCCGTTTTAAAGCGCCAGCTGAAGGAGCTTCAGCGATGAAAATAACGAAGATGCTGATTTACCAGTACGGGAAATTTTCCAATCGAAGCTTCCAGCTGTCAGATTCGCCCGTCCAAGTGATTTACGGCTTAAACGAAGCGGGCAAAACGACATTGATGTCCTTTATCAAAAGCGTACTGTTCGGTTTTCCGAAATCAAAAAAATACGAACCGAAAAACGGCGGGGTGTACGGCGGCGTTGTGGAACTGAAGCATAACGATTACGGCGCTGTTAAAATTGAACGCACAAAAGGCGCTGCCGAAAAAGTCAGAGTGTATTTGCCTTCAGGTGAAATCAAGGACGGAGAATGGCTCAAACAGCTGCTTTCCGATACGGATCGGACGCTGTACGAAGCAATCTATTCGTTTGATGTATTCGGACTGCAGGAGATTCAAGCCTTTAACCGGGACAAAATCGGCGAGTTTCTCCTGTTTTCCAGCTTATTCGGATCTGAAGCGGCGGCAAAGCTTGACGGCAGACTGGCGAAAGAGCTAGACAGAATGTATAAGCCGAACGGACGGAACCCCCGTTTAAATCAGGAATTAGATACGTTAAAGCGGCTCAGCGCCCGGCTGAAACAGGCGGAAGCTGCGGAAGCGGGCTATCACAGCCTTCTGGAAGAGAAAAAAAGTGCCGGCGGCCGTCTGCAGGATGCCGAAGCACAATTGAAAGATGTAACTGAAGAAATCAAAACAGTAAAAGCGGCGATAGAAGCAAAGCCGCTCGCAGACAAAAAAACAGCGTTGGAAAGCGAACTTTCTTCTTATCCGGAAGCATTGGAGCAATTCCCGAAGGATGGAATGCATCAGCTCGAAAAATACGAATCGCATCTCCATCCGAAAGCGGCCCGGCTTGAGGGGCTTCGGGCAAAAACGGCTGAAATCAGGCGGCAGGCTGAGCTGCTCGCGCCAAATGAGGACCTGCTGCAAAAAGAACGGCAGCTGCAGGAGCTTTCCGGCGAGCAGCATATGTACGAATCACGAGGTGAACAGCTTGCCGCCATCCAATCACAAATCCGGCAGATATCGGCCCGTGTTTCTTCAGGGTTACAGCAGCTCGGCGGCAGACATGAGGAAGACGGCATTCTTTCGCTGAACACCGATTATGAATATGAATGGCGGCTGCAAGAAGCCGTGCAGAGCGCCGGACAGGCAAGAGAAAGAAAAAAACAGCTTGATGCGATTTTCGAGCAAGCGCGTCTGGAGCTGGAAGATGCCGAACGAAAGCATGCCGTAACGGCGGAAAACATCTTGGCTCCCGCCGTCAGGCAAGAAAAAGAAGCCGCTTTACAATCATATAAGCAAATGGCTGATACGGAAGGAAACGAATGGCAGGCGCATGTTCAGCAGCTGGAAAAACAGCGTGCCAAACAAAAAAAGCTCTTTCTCGGTGCGGGCATTGTGTTCATTGCGATTTTCGCTGTGTTAAAGGAATGGCTGCCCGCCGCCCTTTTTACCGGCGCTTTGCTGCTTTATATGCTGTCTGGCATACAGAAGCCGCTGCCGTCAGAAAGAAGAGGGGCCCATCACAAAAAGCAGCAGCCGCCGATCTCAAAAGAAGAGGCTGACATTCTGCAGGAAGAGCTTTGGCGTGACGGCCGGCACCGCCAGCAGCTGATTGCGGACCAAGCTGTGCTTGAACAAAAAGAAGCGGCATATGAAAGAGTCATCCGCCAATATGAAGAATGGGAGGCCGAAATGGCGCCGTCTGAAAAACAGGCGGAACATTTTATGAAGGAACTGGGGTTTTCGGGCAGCCCGTCCCATCTTCTTGACGCATATCATGTGATGAAAGATGTCAAAAAAGAAATTCTTAACAAGCATGAGCTGACCATTGAAGCGGGCCGGCTCCAAAAGCTGCAAAGATCATTTGAGGAACGAGTCAAAAAGCTGAGTCCTTCAGACGGCCGGGAGCTGTCCGTAAAAGAAAGATTGCGTGCTTTGCTGGCGCTGGCGGAACGGACCCGTGAGGACGCAAAACGAAAGCAGGCTCTCGAAACGGATCTGCTGCATGCCCAAGAGCAAATGCGCGAATTACACGAAGAAGTTCATTACTACGAACAGCAGGTGAAACAGCTTTTTATGGCGGCAGGCGCAAAAAACCGCGGACACTTCTGTGAGCTCGCCAGGCTGAATGAAAGCCGCCGGGAAACAGAGAGGCAGCTGCGCGAAATCAATACGCACTTGTCCGGCAAAAGCCAAAAACAGCTGGCGCCGTACATGAGCCATACAGTGCCCGAACTTGAACATACACTCGCTCAGAAGGAAAAAGAGAAAGAAACACTCGAGGAAAAAAGCGCGCATCTCCGTGAGCAGATTGCTTTATTAACGGTGAAGCAAGAGCAGCTGGAGTCCTCGGGGCTTGTGTCCGATTTAAAACAGCAGACGGAAATGCAGAAGGAATGCGTTAAAAAAACAGCTAAAGAGTGGGCCGCATTGCAGACGGTCAGACATGTGATCAGAGAAAAAATGGAGCGGCATAAAAAGGTGACGCTTCCCCGTCTGTTAGAAACCGCCGGCGCATTGTACGGACCGCTTACGGACGGACGCTATCATAAATTGTATTTCTCAGAGGCTGATGATTCCATTATGGTCATGCAGAAAGACGGTACGGTTTTTTCTGCAAGCGAGCTGTCACAGGCGGCATGCGAGCAGCTTTACGCGGCAATCCGTTTTGCCCTTGCGTCAGAACGTGAATCTGCGGTATCACTGCCGTTTTTACTCGATGACAGTTTTGTTCATTTTGACAGGCAGAGGCTGGAGCGGCTGTTTGATGTGCTGAATCAGCTTACAGAAGGCGGGAGGCAGATACTTTATTTCACCTGCCATGAGCATGTGAGCCGGTCATTTCACAACGGACAAGTCATGCGGCTCCTGTCATAAAAGAGTTTATTTTCAAAAAAGAGGTATGTGCTATACTGGTATTATGTAAGATATGGAGGGAGCTTTTAATAGAATGGCAAAAGGTATTATGCTGCACGAGGTCGGCGAGCAGGTCGATCAATACTTTCTGATTAAATCTTCGACTAAAGGAATCGCAAGCAACGGAAAACCATTCCTGACGTTAATGCTGCAGGACCAATCGGGTGATATCGAAGCGAAGCTGTGGGATGCCAAGCCGACTGATGAAGAAACGTACGCGGCGCAGACGATCGTGAAGGTAATCGGGGATGTACATCACTATCGCGGACGAAACCAGCTTAAATTGAGAAACATCCGGCCGGCCGGCGAAAATGAAAATGTCAGCATTGATGATTTTCTTGAAACGGCGCCGATTCCGAAAGATGAAATGATGGAGACCGTCACTCAATACATTTTTGAAATGAAAAATCCTAACATCCAGCGGATCACGAGACATCTGGTCAAAAAATATGCCGCTGATTTTATGGATTACCCGGCGGCTGCTAAAAACCACCATGAGTTCGTCTCAGGGCTTGCGTATCATGTTGTGTCGATGCTGAACCTGGCAAAAGCGATTGCCGATCTGTATCCGTCTCTTGACCGGGATTTACTGTATGCGGGAGTCATCCTGCATGACCTCGGCAAAGTAAAAGAGCTTTCAGGCCCTGTTTCCACCACGTACACTGTGGAAGGGAATCTGCTGGGACACATTTCAATCATGGTGACAGAGCTTTCAAAAGCAGCCGAAGAGCTTCAGATTGATGCTGAAGAAGTGCTGATTCTGAAGCATTTGATTTTAAGCCATCACGGAAAAGCGGAATGGGGAAGCCCGAAACCGCCGATGGTGAAAGAAGCGGAAATTCTGCACTACATTGACAATCTGGATGCAAAAATGATCATGATGGACAGAGCGCTTGAACGGGTAAAGCCGGGCGAATACACCGAGCGTGTATTTGCGCTTGAAAACCGTTCTTTCTACAAACCGACTTTCCATCAATAAGAAAAAAAGGCCGATCCTTTACGATCGGTCTTTTTTACGTTCAGCTCTCATAACTTGTCTTGATCAGGCATAGCTTAAAATAAAGACTTTGGGTAAAAAGGGAGGAAACAACGTGCTATTTTTTCCTTGGTGGGTATACCTTTGCATTATCGGGATTATTTTCAGCGCCTATAAGCTTTTTACGACAGCTAAAGAAGAGGAAAAGCTTGACCAGTCGTTTATTGAAAAAGAAGGAAGAGTGTATATTGAACGGATGGAGCAGGAACGCGAGCGCCGTATGGCGGCGCCCGAAAATGAAAACGAAGATGCAGAAGAAAATTCCAATCATTCGATTGCATAAAAAAACTGTGCGGCTCACGGAGAGCCTGCACAGTTTTTTTATTTAGATTGAGAAGATGTTGATGCTGAAGTGTTAAACGTGTCTTTTAAGTCTTTGTCTTCAACTTTTACGTCAGCTTTCTTCATGACTTTTTGAATCGCTGCCTGCACGGCTGAGTTGTCGTTTAATTTCTGTTTAAGAACTTCTTCTTTCAGTTCTTTTTTCATGTCATCATATTTGCCGCGTTCTTCCGTCTTTTTGATGATATGATAACCGAATTTTGTTTTGACCGGATCGCTGACTTGTCCGACTTTCAGGCCGAATGCAGCTTTGCTGAATGTTTCATCCATTGATTTTTTATCGAACCAGCCAAGGTCGCCGCCGTTGTCTTTTGAGCTGTCGGTTGAGTATTCTTTCGCAAGCGTTTCAAACTTCTCGCCTTTTTTCAGCTTTTTCTCCACTTCATCAGCTGTCTTTTTGTCAGCGACAAGGATGTGGCTCGCGCGGATTTTCCCTTTTAAGCCGTCGTAATATTCTTTCGTGTCGGAGTCAGTCACTTTGATGTTGTCTTTCGCCGCTTTTTGGGCAAGCAGTTCGTATTTCACCTGATCTTTCAGGTAATCTTCGCCGTACTGCTGTTTAAGGGCGCTGTACTGATCGCCAAGCTGCGTTTTATACTCTTTCAGCTTGTTATCAATGTCTTTGTCCGATACTTTGTATTTTTTGGCTAATACTTTTTCTTGTACGAGCTGTGTCAGCACACTTGCGCCCGCGGTTTTTTTCATGTTCGTGTAGAGCTCGCCTTTTGTTACATTGCCGGCATCCGTCTTGGCGATCACGTCGTTGTCGCCGCTGCTGCAAGCGCTGAGAGCCAGGACGCTCGTTGCCGTAATAGCTGCTATCGCGATTTTCTTCATTCCTTTTAACACTCCTAATCATCCAAATTAAATTGCATATGCGTATCATAACATATTGTGGCTTTCTGTAAAAAGATTTTAAATAAAGGGCATTCGTCTAGTCAAACTTTTTCCTGATACATACAAATATATTGATCATGAAAAGGAGGTAATGAACCATGGGCGGAGGATATTCAAACGGTTTTGCACTGCTCGTCGTATTGTTCATTTTGCTTGTCATTGTAGGTGCAGCTTACATTTGCTAAGCGAAACGGATCGCTTTTTCCAAAAGCGGTCCATTTTCTTACCCGGGCGCCTAATCGTTTCTGAAGTGAATTGCATATGATGTAATTGGAAAAATAAAACGTTTTGTAGGAGGTGCTTCTGGAGATGGGTGAAGTATTTGCAGGCGGTTTTGCGTTGTTGGTTGTTCTGTTCATCTTATTGATCATCATCGGCGCTTCTTGGATTTACTAAGAAAAAAAGATGGCTCCGCGTTAATCCGCCGGCAGCCATCTTTTTTTTGCCTGTTTACACAGTAAAGGAGATCTCGACGAACGAAGAGATCAGTAAAATTAAAATAGAAACATTAATAAAACGGAATACCTTATCCTGCCGGTCTTCAGGAATCTCTCTGACAAGGCATAATGTATTTGTGAGCCTGTTTATGAAATAAAGAATAAACAGGGCAGCCACGATAAAATAGAATAAAATGATGGGAGATTCCCCCTCTCTCTGAACTGCTCCCATATTACATTACCAAATATTTATTGAAAAAGATAGAATGTAAGCTGAAAAATCAGCGGGACATCAGGACTCCGGCACTTTTTTTACTAAAATATCAAAGCCGTCGGATTCCTGGTCAATCAGACATGATTTTGGCGCTTTGACCAGATGCAGCGCAAACAGAAGATCAGGCAGGCAATAGCCCGCATGAATGCTCGAAATCATATAAAAGTAATGGGCGTGTCTCGGAAATGCCAAGCCTGCATAAAATAACACCGGCGTAATGAATAAAAACGGGCTGATCGTTGAAATCAGCATCGTTGTTTTCGGTATGCCTTTCCATGTCGGCATCCGCAAAAAGTACATTTTCATTTCCTTTTTTCTTTTTTTGCAAAACATCGGCAGGACATGTATGACTTTATGTACAAATAAAGTAACGACGAGCAGAACGCAAAAAGCTAATACATGCCCGTCACTTAAACTGATATTCGGACGAAGCAGCCCGAATGCCAAGAAGTTGCATATAAAAAACAGGATCATAAAACCTACAGCAGTCAATAATAAACGAACCGCACCATAATCTTTAATCAGATTAATGGTTTTCCAGCAATTCATCAGAGTCATCCTTCCGTACAAATATGGAATACAATCTCAAAATAATTTACTCTCTTCAGGAGAAAAAATCAATCCTTTTTTAAAGAAAAAAATAAACCCGGAAAGAGAAGAACAGAAGAGAGCGGTGAAACATGGAAATGTACGGTTTAACCTTTCTTCTCCATTCATTATCAGCTAAAATAAGATTAAAGATAGAAAGAAGTGAAACGGATGGATTCAATGGATCAGCGTATCGGGCGGTTAGAATATTACATACAATTGCTGGTGAAAACGGTGGATATGGATAAGTACCCTTTTTATGCGATGATGATTGAAAAAGGGCTGACCGAAGAGGAAGGTGAAGAGGTCGGGCGGATCTGCCGCGAATTGGAGGACGAGCTGGAGTCGCAAAAAGCGCAAGGCTTTGTGACGTTCGACAAGCTCCTTGCGCTTTTTGCGGGACAGCTGAACGAAAAATTAGATGTTCATGAAACGATTTTTGCTTTGTACGAGCAGGGGCTTTATACAGCGCTGATGGAAGAATTTATCGAGATTATGAAGCACTTTGATTAACTGCTGACCGGTTCCAGCTCTTCAGCCGTTTCATGGTCAGCCGATCCGCCCGTTTTTTTCTTCAGGCTTCCGTCTTCACTTTCAAAATCATTGTTTATGTTTGTCAATGATTTCTCGAATATCTCCATAAAATCTTCCCCGTAAATGTGGCGGATGACACAGGTCAATTCTTCCATCTCCGGGAACTTCCCGAATAAGTGGTAGAGCGGCTGTGAGCCTTTAAACACCGCGTTTCTCGACGGGTCAAACTCCTCTAGCAGACTTTCAAATACTTTTTCCCCTTCTTCTGTTAACTGAATGTACGTGTTCCGCTTGTCATTCAGCCGCTTGGAAAAATTCAGATACCCGCGTTCTTCAAGTTTTTTTGAAAAATTAAATGCAGTTGATACGTGCATAACGCCGAATTTGGCGATTTCCGAAATAGAAGCTCCTTTAAGCTGATAAGCAATCCATAATATGTGATGTTCATTAATATTAAGATCGTACGGCTTCAGCCAATTCTGCCAGTCTTTCTCGATAGATTTCCACAGCGCTTTGGACAGCTGCGCCATTTTTTGGGTATAGATTAAAGCTTCTTTTAAATCGTAAGGCGGTTCAACACGATTCAATACAGATCACCTGCTTCACATTTTCTTTTCCTCTATTATGCCAATAAAATAAAGATTAATAAAGATGAAAATTTAAGAATTTTATAATAAATTCTCGATCCGTTGCTGTGAAAGGCTTTAAACCGCAAAAAAAAGTGCGGAACGCAATATGTCCGCACTTTTTTTGGTTGTATAGGATATTAGTTTTGTAAGGTTTTCTCCAGCTGTCTGATTTTCTCTTCAATATCAGCGATTTCCTTTTGGAGATCCTGCTGGTGCGGCTTGATTTCCTCCTGCCACCTTTTAATGCTTGTCTGAAGCTCTCCGCCTACGTCTTTAATGACTTCGGCGCTTTCTTTCGCCGTTTGGACAAGCTGGTCTTTCAGCGCCATTCCGTCTTTTTTTAACCGTTTGATTGTGTCCTCAATAGAATTACAATTCGCTTTGATTTTGCCCCGCAGCTCTTTTCCGGATGAAGGAGCCGAAAGCAAAACCGCTGCGCCTCCGATCAATCCGCCTACGAAAAGGCCTGTTAAAAGGGAACGTCCGTCAGCCATTTGAAATCACCCCGTTTTTTTTCTCATAAGCTTTTACCATTTTTGTTCAGAAGAATAAACTTCTATACATAGCTTGCTTTATTTTAGCATATTTTTTAAGGGAAAAGGAGGGAGAAGGTTGTCTGTCTTCATGATTGTTTTATCTTGTATGGCTCTTGTCTTTGCGGCGGGCGCCGTTTATTACCTGAAACTGCTCGGTCAGGCCGCTTCTTATCCGCCGAAGCGGGTCGTCCGCCAAAAGGCCATTGTCTGCTCAGCAGGAACCGCCCTCGCATTGTTCCTTATCTTTTTCACAAAACTTCTCGTATGAAACATGCTGAAACACATTAAAAAACCTCTTCCGGCCGGAAGAGGTTTCAGTATGCGGCTATTTTGCCGTTTCAATCATATTGGACCGTTTTAAGATCGTCTGCACAATCGGATACATGATGATAATGGCGATCGCGTTCAGCGCAGCCGCCGGAAGGACGACCGCGAGCACCAATGCCGTGAATCCGCCCGGCAGGCCGACAATCAAAAGGGCCAGCGCCAGAAAGATCACACCGGAGATGAAAGTGCCGGCTATCGTAATGACGGCAGCCGCCGCTGTTTTCACGCTTTTTTTCACCAAAAGCGCCAGTGCGAGAAACAGAAACGCCGTTACCGGTTTTTCAATGATATTCGGAAGCTGTCCCCCCGGAAAAGATGTCGTGAGTGCGGAAATGATTCCCGTAACAATCCCGATCATCAGCACGTTCTGCACACGGGGGAATAACAGAATTCCCATGAACATCATCACAAGCATCATGTCGGGTTTCATTCCGAATAAAACCGGCGGCATAATGGAATGAAGCACCGCTCCGATTGCCGCAAACAGGGCCATAATGACTAATTCTTTTGTTTTCATACTAAGCTCTCCTCTGCTAAGCTTTTTCGCCATCCAATAATATGCTCGTCATTTATTGCGATGGCCGGAAAAATTGATATGCAAACAGTATATCAAAGGAACTGTCAGGGTAGAAGAAATTTATTCGTTTTCCTGCTGGAACTTTCTCATAAACTGAGCCAGTTTTTCACAATCAGCGAGGCTGACGGCGTTGTAAACAGACGCCCTGCAGCCTCCGACTGAGCGGTGGCCGGCGAGTCCGGTCATTTTTGCCGCTTTCGCTTCTTCAACGAATTTTTTCGTCAGACTGCTGTCGCGGAGGGTGAATGTAATATTCATATGAGAACGGCTGTCTTTTTCGGCATGGCCCGCGTAAAATCCGCCGCTTGCATCGATTGTGCCGTACAGGACATCCGCCTTTTCCCGGTTGCGCCGCTCAGCCGCTTCGACACCGCCGTTTTCAGCCAGCCATTCAAGGACGAGGCTCAGCATATAAATCGCAAATGTAGGCGGCGTATTATACAGTGAATCGGCTTTTGTGTGGGTGGAATATTTCAAAATTTTAGGAACGTTGGCGTTTTCGTTTTCAAGCCATGATTTTTTCATGATGACGACCGTAACGCCGGACGGCCCGAGGTTTTTCTGGGCTCCGCCGTAGATGACATCAAACTTTTTGACATCAAATTTTCTGCTCAGGATGTCGCTTGACATGTCGGCTGCGAGCGGAATCGGTGAATTCGGGAACTCTTTCCACTGCGTTCCGAAAATCGTGTTGTTGGACGTAATATGCAAGTAGGCGCCGTCTTTTATCTGTGAGAGGTCCGCTTTCGGTATATGATTGTGGTTTGAATCTGCGCTTGTTGCCGTGACGGATGTGTTTCCGAACAGTTTCGCCTCAGCGAGG
Source organism: Bacillus sp. 5RYD7K (assembly GCF_059831465.1). Taxonomy (NCBI): domain Bacteria; kingdom Bacillati; phylum Bacillota; class Bacilli; order Caryophanales; family Bacillaceae; genus Bacillus; species Bacillus sp. 5RYD7K. The sequence goes on along the minus strand of NZ_CP191200.1, from coordinate 3,811,050 downwards.
GCCTTTTCAGACCATGCGCCCGTCACAATGAAGTGCGCCGTCTTCTCCGGCGTTAAAAAGTTCATCGGCAGCATTGAGAATTGAAGGCTTGCTCCGCCTTGGAGAAATAAAATTTCATAATCGTCGGGGATATCCATCAGTTCTTTCAGAAGGGTTTTCGCTTTTTGATGCACCGCGTCATATTCTGTGCTCCGGTGGGACAGCTCCATGACAGACATGCCGGTATCATTGAAGTTGATAAATTCTTTCTGTGCTTTTTGCAGCACATCCAGTGGAAGGGCTGCGGGTCCTGCATTGAAATTCGTTGTACGTTCCATTTTTACGATCTCTCCCTGTTTTCCGCTTTAGTGTAAGAAATAATACAATTATCCTATCACAATTTTTAGATTTTTTTGATATGAAAAAATATTATTTTATGTATTTTATGTTTCGGGCGCAAAAAAACCTCATCCTTAAGATGAGGCAAGCCGTTTTCTGACGGTTGAGGCGATCTCCTGAAGATCGTCAGGCGTATAGTCTTCGGCATGTGTCTTCCAGACGGCTCCGAATCCGTCGCCTTTTCCGTAACGCGGAATGATATGCATGTGAAAATGGAACACGGATTGGCCCGCTTTTTCACCGTTGTTATTGAGAATATTCAGCCCGATCGGCTCGAATTCATCCCGGATGGCACGCGCGATTTTCGGCACCGCTTCAAAATATTCTTTAGAAAGCTCAGGCGTAAACTCGTACACGTTTTCGATATGTGTTTTCGGAATGACGAGCGTGTGGCCTTTTGTGACCTGGCTGATATCGAGAAACGCAACGACGTGTTCGTTTTCATATACTTTTGAAGACGGAATGTCGCCGGCAATGATTTTGCAGAAAATACAATCGTCCGCTTTGTGCATAGATGGGTTTCCTCCCTGAAAAGAAATATATGTATATTCTCATCGTACCACAAAACCCGCCGAAATAAAAAACAGGATGAACGGCTGGCGTTCATCCTGATGCAGAAGTACGAGCTTTATCACAGAAAATTGAATATGCCTTTTGTAAGCACCTCATTTGTTTTTAAAATGAAGACTTATGGGTCTGCTTGATCATTCCTGGGACAAACACCTCATTTGATTATTTCATCATGACTGAAGAACATCATCAAAGCAGTGTGTGAAGAAATTGTAAGCATAAGACATGTTGATTTTCATCCAACTGTTCTAAGACGTCTTTTATAAACACCTCATTTTCAGTTGATTAAAGCTGTTTCCTTCTACACACATTATGATGTCCGCTATCACGATAACTATGCAGGCTTTTTACGTGAGAAAAAAAGGGAATCGTTTCAAATCAGCCTTTATTTTTGGTACTATGAAGAAAAACGAATCAGAAGGGGAGAAATTATGTCTCTGCTATCGGTAAAAGACTTAACCGGCGGTTATACGAGAAACCCGGTTTTAAAAAATGTTTCATTCACCCTTGAGCCGAACCAGATTGTCGGACTCATCGGATTAAACGGCGCGGGCAAGAGCACGACGATCCGGCATATTATCGGTTTAATGGACCCGCATAAAGGCTCGATCGAGCTGAATGGCAAGACGTTTTCAGAGGATAAAGAGGGCTATCGTTCGCAATTTACGTATATCCCCGAAACGCCGGTGCTGTATGAAGAACTGACGCTCAAAGAGCATTTGGAGCTGACGGCCATGGCGTACGGCCTTTCGAAAGAAACGCTTGAAAAAAGGCTTCCGCCGCTTCTGAAAGAATTCAGAATGGAAAAAAGGCTGAAATGGTTTCCCGCTCACTTTTCCAAAGGGATGAAGCAGAAGGTCATGATCATGTGCGCGTTTCTCGCGGAGCCTTCGCTTTATATTATTGACGAGCCGTTTCTCGGGCTTGACCCGCTTGCGATCAATGCATTGCTGGAACGGATGGACGCCGCGAAAAAAGCCGGATCAAGCGTGCTGATGTCAACGCATATACTGGCGACGGCAGAGCGCTACTGTGACGCTTTCATCATTTTACATAACGGCGAAGTACGCGCAAGCGGCACGCTGGAAGAATTGAGAGAGCAGTTCGGCATGAGAGACGCCGCTCTTGATGATTTATATATTGAACTGACGAAGGAAGACGCCGGCCATGAATAATATGTCTACGATTTGGCAGTCCCGGCTTGAAGAGCATATAAAGGAAACCAGAATGTATATGAAATATATGCTCAATGATCATCTCGTCATTGTCCTGATCTTTTTTATTGCGGGCGCTGCGAGCTGGTACAGCAAATGGGTCAAAGACATTCCCGTTCATTTCCCGTCCTTTTGGGTGATGGCGGTGCTCTTTTCTATCGTGCTGACGGGTTCATACGTCCGGACGCTGTTAAAGGAAGCGGATCTCGTGTTTCTGCTGCCGCTTGAACCGAAAATGGGGACTTACTTTAAGCATGCATTCAAGTACAGCTATCTGTCACAGCTGTTTCCGCTTATCGCCCTGTCGCTTGTATGCATGCCTCTGTTTTTCGCTGTAAGTCCGGGGGCGTCGCTTGCGTCGTATGCCGCCGTTTTTATTCAGATGCTGGCGGTGAAAGCGTGGAATCAGGCCATGGAGTGGCGGATGACATTTATGAATGACAGAAGTATGAAAATGATGGATGCGGTGATACGCTTTATCTGCAACATGCTGCTTTTATACTTCGTCTTACAATCGTTTTATCTGTACGCTGCCGCCGTCTACATTGTGATGGCCGGCCTTTATGTCTATTTCACATCAGCCGCGAAACATAAATCGTTAAAATGGGAAGCTCATATTGAATATGAATTAAGAAGGAAGCAGCGGTTTTACAGAATCGCCAATCTGTTTACCGATGTGCCTCACTTGAAGAAACAGGCAAAACGCCGGGCGTATCTCGACTTTTTGCTCAGAATGATTCCGTTCGACCAGCGGAAAACGTTCTCCTATATGTATGCCCGGGCCTTTCTTCGTTCAAATGATTATCTGGGCATTCAGGTCAGGCTCACGATTATTTTTATCCTGATTATTATGCTCGTTTCCGCCAATCCGTTGATAACGGCGGCGTTAACCGTATTTACCGTCTTTATTACGGGGATACAGCTTTTGCCGCTGTTCGGGCATTTTCATCATCTGTCGTTACAGGAGCTTTACCCGGTCAATCAGAAAGCGAAGCTGAAAAGTTTCTTTTCACTGATGAAATCGGCGTTAACCGTGCAGGCACTGCTGTTTTCGGCAGCGTCGGCCTATGCCGCGGGAGTCAGCGGGGCGCTTTATGCCGCTATCGCTTCAGCCGTCCTGATCTTCGTGATTATGCCTTCGTATATGGGCGGCAGATTGAAAAAGTACGGCAGGCTGTAATCAAACGGGTTTTTGAAACCTATACGAAAGAAGGAGACGCGGATGACCGGCGATCAGCAGCTGATACAGGAAGCCCTGCAATGGAAAGCGCGTTTTTTGCGTAAGGATTCCATATTTGAACGTTTTTCTAAAGGCATGCAGGCGAAAATAAATGAGCGGATTCCCGGAAAAATTCATGCCGTCATCACAGAAAGCATTAAAAAAATGACCGAAGCAACAATGGCGGGGTCAAACCTGATAAAAAGCAAGCGGGATACAAGCGGCATGTCGCTTTCAGAAAAAGATGCCCTCGCCAGACAAACCATCGCATCCTATCAAAAGGTGGCGGCAGCCGAGGGCATCGGTACGGGGGCCGGCGGAATTTTTTTGGGGATGGCCGACTTTCCTTTGCTGTTGTCCATTAAAATGAAATGTCTGTTCGATCTTGCCTCCATTTACGGCTATGATGTGAATGATAGAGATGAACGATTGTTTTTGCTGTTTATTTTTCAGCTTGCTTTCTCAAGCGGTGAACAGCGGAAACGCATATATTCAATGATTGAACATTGGGATTCAAAAAAGCATGAAGTTGATTGGAGAGTTTTTCAGCAGGAATACCGCGACTATCTGGACGTGGTGAAATTGTTTCAGCTTTTGCCGGTCGTCGGAGCCGCCGTGGGCGGAGCGGCCAATTATAAACTGCTGTCACAGCTCGGCGAGACGGCAAGGCACGTTTATCATTTAAGAATTACAGCAGCCGGTACGTAATGTACCGGCTGTTTTTTAGTGCCCTATCGGGGGTAGCTCACCGCGGCGCCGATCAGCACCTTGGCGGCGGTCAGCATCGCTTTTTCATTAAAATCAAATTTCGGATGATGGTGAGGGTAAATAGATTTCGCATCGTCTAAAGCGGCGCCCGTAAAGAAAAAAGCGCCTTTTGTATGCTGCAGATAATAGGAAAAATCCTCTCCCGCCATCTGCGGCTCTCCTTCAACGACTTTCGTGACGCCGTCTGTTTCCGCGGCGGCTGCCGCAGCGTGCGCCGCTTCCTCCGGATGATTAACGACGGCGGGATAGCCGCGTTTGAAACGATACTCATAGGAAGCGGAGTGCATGGAACAGATCCCTTTTACGACGGCTTCTATTTCTGCTTCGAGCAGGCTGCGCACCCCTTCATCAAACGAGCGTACGGTGCCTGTGATGACTGCCTGATCAGCAATGGCGTTAAACGGATTTTCAGCGATGAATGAGCCCGCTGAGATGACGGCCGGCTGCATAGGGTTTACACGCCGGCTCACGATATGCTGAAGGGCAGTGACGATTTGTGAGCCGATTAAAACGGCGTCTTTCGTATCGTGAGGGATCGCGCCGTGGCCGCCTTTGCCGATGACTTTAATCGTAAAGCCGTCGGCGGCGGCCATCACTGGGCCCGGGCGGCATAAGACCGTTCCGACGGGTTCAGTCGCCCATAGGTGTGTGCCGAAAACGGCATCGACATGTTCAAGGCAGCCGTCCTCAATCATTGATTTTGCTCCGCCGGGAGATAATTCCTCGGCGTGCTGGTGGATCATCACAAATGATCCTTTCAGTTTTTCCCGGTTGTGATAAAGCACTTTTCCGGCAGCAAGCAGAGCCGCCGTATGGCCGTCGTGGCCGCAGGCGTGCATGACGCCGGGAATTTGTGAAGCATAGGGCACATCTTTTTCATCCTGTATCGGCAAAGCATCAAAATCAGCCCTGAGCGCGATACAAGGTCCCGGTTCTCCGCCTTCAATATAGGCTGTGACACCGTTTCCCCCCACGTTCGTCCGGATCGGAACGCCGAGCTTTTCATAAAACGAAGCGATGAATGCCGGCGTTTTTTTCTCTTTAAAGGAAAGCTCGGGATTCCTGTGAAGGTGACGTCTGATTTCAACCATTTCCTCGTACAGCCCGTCAAGCTGAGCGTACAAGCTTTTTTGAAGTGTCGTTAATGTCAAAAGCGGTGCCCCCTCGTCTGCTTTTCCCATGATTGTATAGAAAATGTCAGAAGATTTCAATCTTTTTGCTACGGAAGAATGATGATGGCAGCAATCGTCGTGACGATAAGTCCGGCCGTCACCGGGATAAAGTTTTTTCTGGCAAGCTCAAACGGGTCAACTTTACAAATAGCCGCTGCGGGAATAAGTGCCCAAGGGACCAATGTTCCGCCCCCGACCCAGATCGCTGAAATCTGGCCCAGCGCCGTTAACACGGCCGGATTCGTATGAAGCGCGGCGGAAAACAGCTTTGCCATAGAGCCCGCAAGAGAAATACCGGAAAAGCCTGAACCGTCAAGCCCGGTAATCGCGCCGACTGCGGTCAGGGCGATGCCGGCGAATTCCCCGGACATCGGAAAGGAATGGGACAGCGCCAGACCAAGGTCATTGACGATACCCGCAGATCCTTTCGGCAAGGGGGTGTTCAACATACTTTTAAATCCCGCGTCACCAAGATAAAAGAAAGCCGCGATCGGAATGACGGGGCCGAATACTTTAAAGCCGAATTGAAAACCGCCGATAAAATACTCAGTGATCTTTTCTAAATGCCGCTGCTTATGCACGATGAAATGAATGATCAGGAGAATGCCGATCGCCGTTCCCCCCACGAGCGCCGTCGCATCATTTCCCTGCAGGCGGTAGACGATCATGCAGATAATATCGGCGAGGAAAACAAGCGGAATGAGAACAGCCAGAGTCACCCTGAGTTTTTTCGGGAGATACATGCTTGTGTCCAAAGAACCGGAGCTGTCAAAGGAGAGGGGGACCTGCGTTTTTTTTCGCTCCCGCATGATGAGAAAAAAAGCGGTGATTGTCGTCGTTAACCCCATGATTAAAACGAGCGGAATACTAGCCTGCATGACGTCGCCCACAGGAACGCCTGCGGCATCGGCTGTCAATTTCGGCGCCGCCTGAATGACGTAATCACCTGATAAAGCGAATCCGTGGCCGAACAGGTTCATCGCCATTGCCGCGGCGATCGGAGAAAGGCCCGCCCGGATCGCCGCGGGAAGCAGCACAGCGCCGATCAGCGCCACACCGGGTGACGGCCAGAAAAAAAGAGAGATGGCAAACATCAGGCAGCCGATGATCCAATACGCGGCAGCCGGCCCCTTCATCAGCTTTGCAAACGGAGAAATCATCGCTTCATTAATACCTGTTTTAGTCAAAAGGCCGCTCATCGCCACGATAAAACAAATAATAAAAATCGTCGGCAGCAATTCCCCGGCGGCATACGTGAAGCTGTGAAACAGGCTGCTGACCGAAGCGGAGAATGAATGCGTCGTCCATAGCGCAATCACAAAAATACCGGCAAGTGAAATAAAGGTTGTATCTTTTCTGAGAAGCATAAAAACGATAATGGCCGCGATAAAAGCAACATAAAGCAGATGTACCGAGTAGACGCCGATCCCCAATTGAACCACTCCGTTTATAAATAGGATTGTTACAGGTTATTCATAGGCGGGCGGAAGGTGCAAAGGGGGAAGCGGAAAATCCGGGACTAAAAAAAGCCGGAGAATCTCCGGCGGTTTTAATCTATAGCGTAATAAGCGGTTACATAAGACGGGCGGGAGAAAATGGACGTCGTGTCGATGCCGGCTGATGTTCCGCGTTTTTTATGGGCTTCCTGATAAGAGTTTGACTGCTGCCAGCCCTGAAAGGCTTTTTCCTCTTCCCACAGGGTCAGGATGACATACGTATCGCCTTCAAGCGGCCTTAATACGCGGATGGCTTTAAAGCCGGGTTCATTTTCCACTTTGCCGGCGCGGTTTTTAAACCGGTTTTCAAACAGCGGACGGCCTTCCTGGGTAACGGCGATGTTATTGAGGACGGCGTAGCCCGGATGTTTGATTTCCCCGACACTGTCGATGCTTTCATAGGAATGGGGCGCCTGAAAAACGGTTTCTCCATTTGTTTCATGGATTAAAATCGCATTTTCCTCTCCTTGCATCAGCACCATATTCTCATTTGGGTGTTTCTTTGCAATCGTCTTTAAAAAATCGGCTGTCCCATATGTAATATAAACCTTCATATCAGCCACCTCCTGCTTGCTAGTATAACAAAAGAGTGGTATAAGTTTCTATTGGCGACTCATTCTGACATAATTCGAAACAATATTTCCCATACTACAAGTTAAGAAAGGCGAGGTGACTTATGCTGAAAAAGAAAAAAAGATTCTTTATTCCGGCTGTAATTGCGGCGGTAACCGCTTTTCTCGCGTTAATCGGATACATTATCATTATATTTCTCGGCCATTATGTCATCGATGAAAAGAAATTAATCCTGCACGCATCTTCAAAAATCGTCGATCAAAACGGTGATGAAATCGCGAGTCTTTATACGGAAAATCGCGAACCGGTATCCATTCAGGAAGTCCCTGAAGATGTGAGAGATGCCTTTATCGCCGTTGAAGATAAACGGTTTTACGAACATCACGGCATTGATGTGAAGTCTGTCGGCCGGGCGATGTTCCGGGATATTTTAGCGGGCGGCAAGGTGGAGGGCGGAAGCACGATCACCCAGCAGCTGGCGAAAAACATTTTTCTGACTCATGATAAAACATTTTTGCGCAAAACGAAGGAAGTCATTATCGCCATCAATCTTGAGCGTGATTACAGCAAGGATAAGCTGCTTGAAATGTACCTGAACCAGCTCTATTTCGGCCATGGCGTTTACGGCATTCAAGCCGCGTCTCACTACTATTTTAATAAAGAAGTAAAAGATTTAACCGTTGCAGAAGGCGCCGTTCTGGCGGCTATACCGAAGGCGCCTTCCCTTTATTCGCCGATTCAGCATCCCGGCAAAAATAAAGAGCGGCGCGATACGATTCTTTCCATGATGAACGATCAAGGCTATATCAGCGCAAAAGAAGCCGTCAGGGCCCAAGGCAGGACACTGGGGCTTCATATCAAGAAAACATCTGAAACGCCTTGGTTTGACAGTTATATCGATCTTGTCATCAAGGAGGCGGAATCCCGTTATTCGATGTCAGGCGAACAGCTTCTTCAAGGCGGCTATACGATCCGGACATCGCTTGATTCCAAACTGCAGAAAACGGCATACACGCTCATGAGAGAAAGCGGCTATTTTCCGGGAACGGATCAGGCGGCGGAAGGAAGCGCCGTCTTTATTGATAATAAAACCGGAGGCGTCCGCGCGGCGGTCGGCGGGCGCGACTACGTGACAAAAGGATACAACAGGGTAACGGCGCCGCGGCAGCCGGGCTCAACATTTAAGCCGCTTGCCGTATACGGGCCCGCCATGCAGGAGGACAAGTTCAAACCATACTCGCTTCTTCAAGACAAACTGCAGTCTTACAACGGGTACGAACCGAAAAATTATGACGGACAGTACAAGGGGCAAGTGACGATGCAGGACGCAATCACATACAGCATAAATGCGCCCGCTGTCTGGACATTGAAGCAGATCGGCGTGGATACGGGAAAATCGTATCTTAATAAAAACGGCATAAACATTTCTGACAACGGACTCGCGATTGCGCTGGGCGGTCTGTCAGAAGGCGTCACCCCGCTTCAGCTGGCCGGGGCTTATCATACATTTGCGGCAAACGGAATGTATACGAAGCCATTTTTTATAGAGAACATCACGGACGAAGACGGAGAAACGATATCCGGGCCTAAAAACGGCAAAACGCGCGTCTTCAGCGGACAGACGGCATGGAATATGACGAGGATGCTTCAGCAGGTCGTAAAAGAAGGAACCGCTTCACAAGGCAGCTATCAGGGCGGCCTGGCGGGGAAAACCGGCACGACGTCATTTACTGGCGTCCCCGGCGCCACGAAGGACGCCTGGTTTGCGGGATACACTCCCGGGCTGACGGGAGCCATCTGGATGGGGTATGACAAAACAGATAAAACCCATTACCTGAAAGGCGGAAGCCAGTATCCTGTCAGACTCTTTAAAGATATCGTCACAAAAGCGGGGGAAAACGGCAAAACATTCAAAAAGCCCGAAAATGTGAAAGAACTGGGAAGCCCAATTGAACTGAAAGCGGTGAAGTCCCTGTCGGCCGGTTATACATTTAAGGCGATGGGACTGATTACGGTTCAATTAAAATGGGATGCCCAAAAGGATGATCGGGTTGTTTACCGAATATATGAAAAGAAAGACGGAAAAGACAAGCTTCTGGATTCGGTGAAAGGAAAAGGCAGTTTTGACATACCATACGCCAATCTGTTTTCAGGGGCTTCATACAAAGTCGTTCCATATAATTCACAGACGAATCAAGAAGGAGAGGGAACGGAATACGTTCAGCCGAAGCTTTTCTCTTCTTAATGATGAATTCGGCGATTTTTTGAACATTAGGCCTCAATTCTATACCATTTTAAAAAAACAAGGTATAGTGTAATGGGCGAAGAACACGAACGTATGGTTGCAGGAGGAAAGGTGGAAATTCAGATGAGTAAACGAGAAGCGTTTAATGATACGTTTTTAAAAGCGGCACGGGGAGAAAAAACAAATCACGTCCCTGTCTGGTACATGAGACAGGCGGGGAGGTCACAGCCGGAATACCGCAAGCTGAAGGAAAAGTACGGCTTAGTCGAAATTACGCATCAGCCCGAGCTGTGCGCGTATGTGACGAGACTTCCGGTCGAGCAGTACGGAGTGGACGCTGCCATTTTATATAAAGATATTATGACGCCTCTTCCTTATATCGGAGTGGATGTAGAAATTAAAAACGGAATCGGCCCGGTGATCGATCAGCCGGTGCGCTCTGCTGCGGATATTGAAAAGCTCGGCGAACTGAATCCCGAACAGGATGTTCCTTACGTGCTGGAAACGATCAAATTACTCGTAAACGAACAGCTGAATGTCCCGCTCATCGGTTTTTCGGGAGCGCCTTTTACGCTGGCCAGTTATATGATTGAAGGCGGTCCTTCTAAAAATTACAACAAAACAAAAGCGTTCATGCACAGTATGCCGCAAGCGTGGCAGATGCTGATGGACAAGCTCGCGGATATGATTATCGTTTATGCAAAAGCGCAGATTAACGCCGGCGCAAAAGCCATTCAGATTTTTGATTCCTGGGTCGGCGCGCTGAACCGCGAAGATTACCGGCAATTTATAAAACCGGTGATGGACAGGATTTTCCGGGAGCTTTCAGCAGAACAAGTTCCGCTGATCATGTTCGGCGTAGGCGCAAGCCACCTGGCCGGAGACTGGCATGACCTTCCTCTTGACGTTGTCGGTCTTGATTGGAGACTCAGCATAGATGAAGCCAGAAAACAAGGCATCACAAAAACGGTTCAGGGTAATCTTGATCCGTCGCTTCTTCTTGCGCCTTGGGAGGTCATCGAGAAAAAAGCGAAAGCGATTCTTGACCAGGGTATGAAAACGGATCGGTTTATTTTCAATTTAGGACACGGCGTATTCCCTGATGTAAACCCGGAAACGCTGAAAAGGCTGACGGCGTTTGTGCATGAATACTCCGCGGCTAAAATAGGGGAACAATCTTCCTGAGCAGATCGTTGGTTATAAGAAGATTTTCCTGTCAAAATCAAGATAGACAGACCATCAAAAGAGGTGTTTAACAAAATGAGCAGCAAAAAGAAAATGGGACTTCTCGTCATGGCCTACGGAACGCCTTACAAAGAAGAAGATATAGAACGTTATTATACACATATCAGACGCGGAAGAAAGCCGGAGCCGCACATGCTTCAAGACTTAAAAGACAGATATGAAGCGATCGGAGGCATTTCGCCGCTTGCAAAAATTACGAAGGAGCAGGCGGAGAAGCTCGGACAGCGTCTAAATGAAATCCAGGACGACGTCACATTCAAAGTGTACATCGGATTAAAACATATTGAACCGTTTATCGAAGACGCGGTGGCGGACATGCATAAAGACGGTATTACAGAAGCTGTCAGCCTGGTGCTCGCCCCTCATTTTTCAACATTCAGCGTCCAGTCATACAACAAACGCGCCAAAGAAGAAGCGGAGAAGCTTGGCGGCTTGACCATCAAGTCGGTTGAAAGCTGGTATGATGAACCGAAATTCGTTGATTATTGGGTCAGCCAGGTGAAGAAAACGTATGAATCAATGCCGAAAGAAGAACGGGATGACGCGATGCTGATCGTCTCAGCGCACAGCCTTCCTGAAAAAATTAAAGAATACGGCGATCCGTACCCTGACCAGCTGGAGGAATCCGCAAAACTGATTGCCGAAGGCGCCGGAATTACCGATTACGCAGTCGGCTGGCAGAGCGAAGGGAACACCCCTGATCCGTGGCTCGGGCCGGACGTGCAGGATCTCACGCGCGAGCTGTATCAAAAGCATCCTTATAAAGCATTTGTATACGTGCCCGCAGGCTTCGTTGCCGATCATTTAGAGGTGCTTTACGATAATGATTACGAATGCAAAGCTGTGACCGATGAAGTCGGCGCAAGCTACTATCGTCCGGCCATGCCGAACGCACAGCCCGAATTTATCGACGCGCTTGCAGCGGTCGTGCTGAAAGAGCTGGACAAGTAGAACTAAACGGTAAAGAAGGCGATAAAAATGAGTGGCGATAAAAAACATCTGGTCATCATCGGCGGCGGCATAACGGGATTAGCCGCCGCCTTCTACATGGAAAAAGAAATCAAAGAAAAACAGCTGCCGCTTGAGGTCACCCTGATTGAAGCGGGCCCGAGGGCGGGCGGCAAAATTCAGACGGCGCATAAAGACGGCTACATCATTGAGCGGGGGCCGGATTCTTTTCTCGAAAGGAAAAAAAGCGCTCCGCAGCTCGTCAAGGATTTGGGGCTTGAGCATCTGCTCGTCAACAATGCGACCGGCCAGTCTTACGTGCTCGTCAACGAGACGCTTCACCCGATGCCGAAGGGCGCGGTGATGGGCATCCCGACAAAAATCGCACCGTTCATCTCCACCGGCTTATTCTCTGTTCCCGGAAAGGCGCGGGCGGCGCTGGATTTTGTTCTGCCTGCGAGCAAACCGAAGGAAGATCAGTCTCTGGGTGAATTTTTCCGCAGACGCGTCGGTGACGAAGTTGTTGAGAATTTAATAGAACCGCTTTTGTCAGGGATCTATGCCGGAGATATTGATAAGCTGAGCCTCATGTCCACATTTCCGCAATTCTATCAGACTGAGCAAAAGCACAGAAGTCTGATTCTCGGCATGAAAAAATCGCGTCCGCAGCCTTCAGGACAGCAGCTGACGGCCAAAAAGCAGGGGCAGTTTTTAACGCTGACAACAGGGCTTCAAACGTTGGTGGAGGAGCTGGAAAAGCAGCTTACGCTGACAAAAGTGATGAAGGGCACGAAAGTCACCCATATCGGTCGCGAGGAGAAAGGATATTCCGTGACGCTGGATAACGGCAAAGTGCTTCATGCGGAAGGATGCATTGTAACAGCGCCGCATAAAGCCGCGGCGAAAATGCTTTCTGATCTGCCGGCGGTTTCATGTCTCAAAGACATGCATTCTACGTCCGTCGCCAACGTCGCCTTAGGGTTTCCTGAGGGAGCCGTCAAGATGGAGCATGAAGGTACGGGATTCGTTATCTCAAGAAACAGCGACTTCTCCATCACGGCCTGCACATGGACGAACAAAAAATGGCCGCATGCGGCGCCGGAGGGCAAAACACTCCTCAGGGCGTACGTCGGAAAAGCCGGAGATGAATCCATCGTAGATCTTTCAGATAACGAGATCATTAAAATCGTAATGGAAGATTTGAAAAAAGTAATGAATATCAAGGGCGAGCCGGAAATGACCTGTGTGACCCGCTGGAACGAAAGCATGCCGCAGTACCATGTCGGCCATAAAGAGCGCATCAAAGAGTTCAGAGACGCGCTGAGAGCTTCCTATCCGGGTGTATACGCGACGGGCGCGTCTTTTGAAGGGGTGGGCATCCCCGACTGTATCGACCAGGGAAAAGCCGCCGTATACGATTCACTGGCTTATTTATTTGAAACGTACCAGCCTCCGTTATCTTAAAACGGAGGTTTTTTTGCATGTTCCCGTTCTGTAAAGGGAACACCAATAAAAAGAAAAAACATTTGAATCTTCTTTGCGACTGTGATAAGTTATCTTATGTACAAAATGACTAAAACGTTCAAACGGTCAATTTAACGAGGTGGGAAACATGTCCGTCGATCGGAAAAAGCTCATTCTGGAAGCGGCAACGAAGTCTTTTACACAATTCGGCTACAAAGCAACGACAATGGATCTGGTGGCGAAGCTTGCAAATGTGGGGAAGGGAACGATCTATACGTTTTTCAAAAACAAAGAAGAACTGTTTGATGACATTTTCACCACTATTTTAAGAGAAATGAAGGAACACGCCGATGAAGCGATGAAACCGGAGCTTTCATTTCACGAAAATGTCCACCGGGCGCTTGTCGCGATTTTGGAATTCAGAAAAACACACCAGCTGACTATTAAAATTTTTCAGGAGAACGCCGAGATTGGTACAATAGCCGTTCAGGATGTCATTGCGAAAATGGAGCGGGCCATTCTGTCATATATTAAAGAAAAGATAGAATATGCCATTGAAAACGGGAGCATTAAACCGTGCGATCCGGAGCTGACCGCTTTTGTCATGCTTAAGCTTTACATCGCGCTGATATTTGACTGGGAAAAAAACCATCCGCCTCTTGAAAAAGAGACGATCGCCGAATTGCTGGAAATGTATGTTGGTCAAGGATTATCTAAATAGATGATCCTTCACTTTTTAGGTGCCGTGACCGTTTTGTCAAATGAGTCAGTTTGCGGAAGGAGGCAACAGGGTTGAATACAATAAAAAGCCAGTGGAAAGACATTGTAACGAGCAAGAAACTGTTAATCCCCATCATTGCCATATTATTCGTTCCGCTGATCTACAGCGGAGTGTTTTTGAAGGCGTACTGGGACCCGTACGGCACGGTGGATCAGCTGCCGGTTGTCGTTGTCAACCAGGATAAAGGGGCGGACTACGAAGGGAAACATCTTCAGATCGGTGACGATCTAGTGAAAGAGTTAAAGAAAAATGATAATTTTGATTGGCATTTTTCAAGCGATCTTGATCAATCGTTAAAGGACTTATTAAATGCTAAATATTATTTAGTGGTCGAGATTCCTGAAGGTTTTTCGAAAAACGCCAGCACGGTAATGGATAAAAATCCGAAAAAGCTGGATCTGAAATATCATACGAACGCCGGATCCAACTATGTCGGGGCGACAATCGGCGAAAAGGCAATCGATAAACTGAAAGCCTCCGTGTCGAAAGAAGTGACAGAGCAATACGCAAAAGTCATTTTTGACAACTTTAAAGATATTGCCAAAGGGCTCGGCAAAGCCAGCAGCGGCGCCAAGAAAATAGACGATGGCACGAAAAACGCGAAAGACGGCAGCGCCAAGCTGAAGGAAAATTTAGCGAAGCTTACTGAAAGCACCGCCACCATCAGCGATAAAACACAGCAGCTTACCGACGGAGCCGCGAAAGTGACAAGCGGAATTCAAACGCTTAACAGCTCTATCGCAAAACTGCAGAGCGCAAGCGCCGACATTCAAGACAAATCAGGACAGATTGCTTCAGGAGGAGGCCAAGTGGCCAGCGGGCTGAAAACGAGCCTTGACGCACAAAAGCAGCTCCAGCAAAAGCTTCCGGATTTAACGAATGGATTAAGCGCGTTAAACAGCAAGGCGCAGGAAGTATCGCAAAAAGCGGCGGCATTTGAAGATGCGATCAATTCAGTCAACCTCTCAGATATTGAAAAAGCGGTTGGGGAGCTTGAGCAGACTGAAAAGGAACTGCAGCAGTTTAAGAAGAAGCTTTCTGATCTGAAAAACAGCCTGGATGCCCGGGATGACGCGGTCAAAAAGGTGATTCAGGACAGTGATTTCTTAACGGATGAGCAAAAAGCGAAACTTGTTCAGCTTCTGAATGAGAAGCTTCCGAAGGCCGACCTTCCTGATTTAGACAATATCGTCAGCCAGCTTCCGTCCGGCGGAGATGTTCAGCTTCCGGATATGTCAGTGATAAAAAGCGCGCTGGAAGATGTAAAAGCGAAGGCAGATCAGCTGAAAGCACTGCCGCAGTCCACATCGAAACTGTATAACGGCGCGGCGGCGGTACAAGACGCGATTAACCAGCTGACAGCGGGAACTGATAAATTATACAGCGGAGCGCAGACCGTCTTTGAAAGCCAAAACAAACTGACGGCCGGCATCGGCGAATACAACAGCAAGTTCAGCCAGCTCAAATCAGGATCAGAAGCGTTAGTGTCAGGGAGCGGCCAAGTGTCAGGCGGCTTAACGAAACTGCTTGACGCACAAAACAAAGTCCATGACGGCTCGTCCAAAATTGAGCAGGGCCAAGCGTCACTCGGCACCGGTTTAAGCAAACTTTTAGACGGCACCGGACAATTGTCCAGCCAGCTGAAAGATGCGGCTGATCAAACCGGGGACATTAAGACAGATGACAAAACGTACAGCATGTTTGCTGATCCGGTAAAAACGGACGATAACGCGATTCATTCCGTGCCTAACTACGGTACCGGACTGACGCCTTATATTCTCTCTATGGGCTTATATGTCGGCGGATTGATGCTGACGGTCGTATTCCCTCTGACAGAAGCTTCGGGCCGGCCGAGAAACGGGTTTGAATGGTTCCTCAGCAAATTCAGCGTCATTCTGCTCGTCGGCCTGATTCAATCTGTTATTGTCGCAACGGTTCTGTTAAAAGGAATCGGACTTGATGTGGAAAGCACCTGGAGATTCTATCTCTTTACGATGATTACGAGCATCGCGTTCTTGTCCATGATTCAATTATTAGCGACTACGATGGGAAATCCGGGACGTTTTATCGCTGTCATCATTCTGGTGCTCCAGCTCGGGGCAAGCGGAGGAACCTTCCCGCTTGAACTTCTGCCTGGATTCTATCAAGTGATCCACGGGGCACTGCCGATGACGTACAGCATCAACGGATTCCGTGCCGTCATTTCAAATGGCGATTACGGCTACATGTGGCAGCAGGCATCGATTCTATTAGGCATTGCCGTTGTCATGATCGTGCTGACCATCGTGTACTTTACGGTGCAAAGCAAAAAAGAACACAAAGCGGAAGAAGAAATCACAGCATAAGAAAAAGAGGCCCCGGGCAGATGCTCGGGGCCTCTTTTTTCAGTTTTCGATCATCGTTCTATTAAAATCCCCATCTCACCAGCAATCCGGTATAAGTCAATCCGCCGCCGAACCCGAATAATACCAGTGTCTGGCCTTCCGACAGTTTTTTCGCTTTCACGGCTTCATCCAAAGCGAGAATAATAGAAACCGATGAAGTGTTGCCGTAATATTCAACGCTTGTCAATGTCCGTTCAAGCGGGAAGGGAAGTTTTTCACAGATGGATTCGATCATCCGCATGTTGGCGCTGTGAGGAACGAACCAATCCAGATCGTCTTTTGAAAAGCCGGCTTTTTCTAAAAGAGCGTTGCATTCCTCAGGCACGGTTCTGGCCGCCCATTTATATACTTCGCGCCCGTTTTGGACCATATTTCCTCCGCCTTTAAGCGGTTCGCCGTTTAATTCAGCGCTCAGTCCCGTCCGATACAGCACGTCCGCGCCGCTCCCGGCCGTTCCTTGCACGGCTGCCAAAAAGCCCGGCGCTGATTCGTCGCGTTCCACCAATAAGGCGCCTGCAGCGTCTCCGAAAAGGACACAGGTCGTCCGGTCAGTATAATCCGTTACTTTTGATAATGTTTCACCGGCAATCACGATCACTTTTTGATGAGAACCGGCGGTGATTAATGCGTCTGCGAGCTGAAGGCCGTATGTGAGTCCGGCGCATGTGGCGTTAATATCAAGGGCGCCGGTGTGAGGCCAGCCGAAATGAGCCTGCACGCGTGCCGCAGTGCTTGGAAACGCATAGTCCGCGGTCGTTGTAGCGACAAGGATCATATCGACATCATCAAGGGTCCCGCTGTATCGTTCCGCAAGGTTTTTCACCGCTTCTATACATAAATCCGATGTGAATTCATGTTCGCCGGCAATACGTCTTTCCTTCATGCCGGTACGCTGGACGATCCATTCATCAGATGTATCGACGATGCGCTCCAAATCCGTATTTGTTAATCGGCGTGCCGGAGCATATGTACCGATTGCTGTAATTTTAGATTTTGACATGATGAATCACTCCTTTATAATCAGATTATAACACCAGATATTATTACTTGGTACTAATATTAATAAAAAAACCCAAGCAGCATCCGCTGGTTGGGGAGCATGAGACATCTATTTATAAAACGGGCTTGTGTGATATTACCAATGACGGCAGCAGTGGCGGCATGAATGATGATGCTTCTTTTTTTCTTTCTTCTTTTTTTCTTTCTTCTTTTTACAAGGGTCTTCTTTTTTCTTTTTACAGTGATCTTCTTCTTTTTTACAGCCCCAGAAGGCTGCACCAGACCAATCATCCTCAAACCAATCCTCAAACCAATCATTATGAAACCTTTTCCGCTTGTGCAGTTTACGGTTGATCATACATTTCCCTCCTATCCCCATGCTCCCTTCATCTTATGAAAAAAGAGAAGGAAAAGATTGGACGGGGTGTGGAGCAAAAGAGTATATTTTAAGAAGAATCAAATTGATAGGAGGAATGACCTGTGGCAGATATGAAACATACGATGGAACTGATTAAAGAACTGGTGTCGATTCCGAGTCCGACGGGCAATACATACGAGGTTATCGCCTATACAGAAAGTCTTTTAAAAGAATGGGGCGTCTCCTCTTACAGAAACCGCAAAGGGGGTCTTTTTGTCACGATTCCCGGCCGTGATGACAAGAAACACAGATTGCTGACGGCGCATGTCGATACGCTCGGCGCGATGGTAAAGGAAATAAAGGCGGACGGCCGGCTGAAGATTGATTTGGTCGGCGGCTTCCGATACAACTCGATTGAAGGGGAATATTGCGAAATCCAAACTTCTTCCGGCAAAACCTATACAGGCACCATTTTAATGCATCAGACTTCAGTGCACGTCTACAAGGACGCCGGCAAGGCAGAGCGGAATCAGGAGAATATGGAAGTCCGTCTTGATGAGCCTGTCCGGACGAAGGAAGAGACGTCCGATCTCGGCATCAGAGTCGGCGATTTCATCTCATTTGATCCGCGCGTGCAAATGACGCCGAGCGGTTTTATAAAATCCCGGCATCTTGATGATAAAGCGAGTGTGGCCCTGCTTCTGAACTTAATCCGCCGCATCACAGAAGAAAAAATCGAACTTCCGTATACGACGCATTTTCTGATTTCTAATAATGAAGAAATCGGCTACGGCGGCAATTCCAACATTCCGCCTGAAACCGTCGAATACTTGGCTGTTGATATGGGAGCGATCGGCGACGGCCAGTCTACGGATGAATATACCGTCTCTATTTGCGTGAAGGATGCAAGCGGCCCGTACCATTATCAGCTCAGAAAACATCTGGCCGGGCTTGCGGAGCGCTATGGCATTGATTATCAGCTTGATATCTATCCGTATTACGGTTCTGATGCCTCAGCAGCCATCCGTTCGGGCCATGACATCGTCCATGGGCTGATCGGCCCGGGAATTGACGCGTCACACGCCTTTGAACGCACGCACGAATTATCGCTTCTTAATACGGCGAAGCTTTTGTACCGGTACGTTCTATCGCCGATGGCATAAAAAAACCCTGCGCGGAAAAGTTCCGTGCAGGGTTTTCGTTTAACCTGAGATGGTTGTGTTTTGTTCTGTTTTGGCGAGGCTCATGACCTTCGCGCCTTTAGCGGGATCATACTGGCCTTCCCATTTTGACATCACAACGGATGCCAGCGCGTTTCCGGTCAGATTGACGACCGTACGGGCCATGTCCATAATCCGGTCAACACCGGCGATGAATGCAAGGCCTTCTGCAGGAATGTTGAATGCGCCTAGTGTTGCAAGCAGGACGACGAAAGAAGTCCCGGGCACGGCAGCCATTCCTTTGGAAGTGACCATCAAGACAAGCACAAGGGTAATCTGCTGCCAAATGGACAAGTCAACGTGGTATACCTGAGCGAGGAATAATGCGGCGATAGATTGGTACAGCACAGATCCGTCTAAGTTAAAGGTATATCCGATCGGCACAACAAATGAAACAATTCCTTTCGGACATCCGATTTTCTCCATTTTTTCCATAACGCGGGGGAGTACAGTTTCGGAGCTTGACGTACTGAACGCCAATAAAATTTCATCCTTCATATAGGCGAGGAATTTGAAAATGTTAACCCCGGCAAGCTTTCCGACGATTCCGAATACAACAATGAGAAAGAAAGCCAAAGCTACATATACTAAACCGACCAGTTTACCGAGTGAAAGCAGGGAACTGAGCCCAAATTTGGAAACGGTAACACCAATCAATGCAAAAACACCAAACGGAGCAACTTTCATGACCAGGTTCACAACGTGGAACATCGCATGAGAAACACCTTCAAAGAAGGCCAATACGGGCTTTCCTTTTTCACCGATTGCCGAGATGCCGAGTGCAAACAGCACGGTAAAGCAGATGATGGCAAGCAGATCTCCTTCGGCCAATGATTGGAAGAAGTTTGTCGGTACAATATGCAGGAATGTGTCCGCGATGGATTTATTATTTTGTTCTTTTTCTGTTTCAACATATTGACTGATATCTGTTTTTTGAGCCTCATGTATATTAACGCCTGTTCCCGGATGAAAAAGATTCGCCAAAGCCAGTCCGAGAATGATGGCGAAAGTGGTAATGATCTCAAAATACAAAATCGTTTTGAAGCCTAATTTTCCGACCTGTTTTCCGCTTCCCGCGCCGGCAACGCCGATGATTAAGCTGGAGACGACGATAGGAATCACTATCATTTTGATTAAGCGTAAAAACAAATCGCCGATAGGCTGTAAATAAGTTGGAACAGCAGGATTGCCATACCAGATGACACCGACTACAACCCCTAGTATGAGTCCGACGAAAATTTGCGTCGCTAATCCAAAACGTAATTTTTTCATAGATTACCTCCCGAAGAAAAAAGTGCAATAAGTATCTAAAAAGATAGCTATTAGAACAAATTATAATAGAAAAGAAAACAATCCGTCTATAAAAAAATATAGATTGAAAATACTGAATCTTTTAAAACGTACATATAATTGCTAATAATGGTGAATAACGCCCTATTCAGAAAGTATGATGAGGGCCGAAAAAAACGGGCGCCGCACAACTTAGAATTGTGCGGCGCCCTATTGTCACATATCCTTAATTTTCAAGCAGTCATTGCACAGATTAATGTGACACTCATACTGCTCAACAATCTCATTTCCGCATTCTTCACATTTCTTACCGGGTAAATTTCTGAAAAAATCCGACATCTTTTCCAACATACCCATCCCTCTTTCATTGTTTTGTCTCTATATTGTATTATAACAGTTTTGGGAAATCAACGGCTGTTTTGGCACAATGTTTAAAACATGCAATTTGTACGAAAAATAGGTATATTGGAGGAAAGGATCTTTTTATCATAAACATTCGGAGGATTATATGAAAGTTACAGTTATTGGATGCTGCGGCGGGTTTCCGGCCGCAAATGAAGCAACTTCAGGCTATCTGTTTCAGTCCGGCGGTTATTCTTTGCTCGTCGATTGCGGAAGCGCCGTATTATCAAAGCTGTTTGCCTATGTACCGGCAGAAGAGCTTGATGCCGTGATTTTGTCCCATTATCATCATGACCACATTGCTGATATCGGGCCGCTTCAATTTGCCAAGCAGGTCGGCTCATTTCTTGGAAAAGGAACGGATGCGCTGCCGATTTATGGGCATGATGCTGATATAGAACAGTTTGAGCGTCTTACATACAAAACGCATACAAAGGGGGTGGCCTATCAGCCGGACCGTCCGCTTTCTGCCGGGCCGTTCACGATTACCTTTCTGAAAACGGTGCATCCGGTCACTTGTTATGCGATGCGGATTACTGACGGTTCCGCTTCCGTTGTGTATACAGCTGATTCAAGCTATCAGGACTCGTTTATTCCGTTTGCGGAAAATGCCGATCTGCTGATCTGCGAGTGTAATTTTTACGCAGACCAGGACGGCACGTCAGCCGGCCATATGAACAGCTTGGAAGCCGGACGTATCGCGAAGGAGGCGGGAGCGGGGGAGCTGATTCTCACGCATCTGCCTCATTTCGGCGAGCACCGCAAGCTGAAAGAAGAAGCGGAAACCGTGTTCGGGGGCGAAGTGAAAATCGCGGCCTCCGGATTGAAGTGGGAGAAATAGAGGAGGAGCACCATGTTATTTATTGATAACCAAAACATAACCGATCCGAGGATCAACCTCGCGATCGAAGAATATTGCGTGAAGCATCTCGACCCTGAACAGACATACCTGCTTTTTTATGTCAATCAGCCGTCGATTATCATCGGGAAGAATCAAAATACAATAGAAGAAATCAATACGAAATACGTAGAAGATAACGGAATCATCGTCGTCCGCAGACTGTCAGGAGGCGGCGCGGTTTATCACGATCTCGGAAATCTGAATTTCAGTTTTATTACAAAGGATGACGGAGACAGCTTTCACAATTTTAAAAAATTCACCGAACCCGTCATTCAGGCGCTGCGCCAGCTCGGTGTGGAAGCTGAATTAAGCGGCCGCAACGACATTGTCGCAGATGGCAGAAAAATTTCCGGCAACGCTCAATTTTCAACGAAAGGACGGATTTTCAGCCACGGAACATTAATGCTGGATTCGGCCATTGACCATGTTGTGTCAGCACTGAAAGTGAAAAAAGACAAAATCGAATCAAAGGGCATTAAATCAATCAGAAGCCGTGTCGCCAACATCAGCGAGTTTCTTGATGACAAAATGACGGCCGATGAATTCAAAAAGCACCTGCTTCACCATATTTTTAATACAAATGATCTTTCCAAAGTGCCGGAATATAAGCTGACGGATGAAGATTGGAAAGCGATCCGGAAGATTTCTGAAGAGCGTTATCAAAACTGGGACTGGAATTTCGGCAGGTCGCCGGCATTCAATCTTCAGCATTCCAAACGTTATCCGGTCGGATCAATTGATCTGCGCCTTGAAGTGAAAAAAGGAATCATTCAAGACTGCAAAATTTTCGGTGATTTTTTCGGTGCGAAAGATGTGAGTGAAGTCGAACAGGCGCTGATCGGAAAACAGTATGACAGAACCGCGATCAGGGAGGCGCTGGCCGGAATTGAGCTGAAACAGTATTTCGGCAAAATAGAGCTGGAAGACTTCCTCGAACTGATTTATTAGAACACTTGCCGAACGCATGATTTGAATCAGTGCCCGTTTTTATGAAATGATAGAACCATAATAGATAGGGAGGGATCATGATGAAAGTATTTCTCATCGGAGCAAACGGACAGATCGGACAGCGGCTGACCGGGCTGTTTCAACAAGACGGCACCCATACGCTTCGGGCGATGGTCCGGAAAGAAGAGCAGAAAGAAGCGCTTCAAGCTGCGGGAACAGAAGCCGTTCTTGCGGATCTCGAAGGAAGTGCGGAAGACATCGCGAAAGCCGCCGAGGGCTGTGACGCGATGGTTTTTACCGCCGGATCAGGCGGAAGCACCGGATACGATAAGACGCTTTTGATTGATCTTGACGGAGCGGCAAAAGCGATAGAAGCGGCAAAGAAAGCCGGCATTAAGCGGTTTATTATGGTGAGCGCCCTTCAGGCTCATAACCGGGCCAACTGGAATGAATCGCTGAAGCCGTATTATGCCGCAAAGCATTATGCGGACAAAATTCTTGAAGCGAGCGGTTTGACGTATACGATTATCCGTCCCGGCGGACTATTAAATGATCCCGGAACGGGCAATATCAATGCCGCCGCCGATTTAGAAAGAGGCTCCATTTCAAGAGACGATGTCGCCAAGACCGTTATCGCATCCCTTAATGAACCGAATACGTATGAAAAGGCGTTCGATCTGACGGCGGGCAGCACGCCCATCGGAGAAGCGCTGAAACAATTATAGTTTCCGGTTTTACGGCACTCGGGGCTTTTAGCCCTTGAGTGTTTTTCTATATTTTTCTATAATGAAAGTGAACGTTTATTCCGGAGAAGTGAATGACTATTCATTCATTACATTTTTAAAGGGGTGGGAAAATGAATCTGGTTTCCAAATTGGAAGAAACGGCATCACAGAAACCGGAAAAACCAGCTTGTCTGTTTCAAGATCAGTACATGACGTATGAGGAGCTGGCAGGTAAAATCGAAGCATTTGCAAACGGATTGGAAGACAGGGGAATGAAAAAAGGGGATCATCTCGCTTTGCTGCTCGGAAATACGCCTGATTTTGTCATTGCGTTTTTCGGCGCGTTAAAAGCGGGAGTTGTCGTCATACCTGTTAATCCGGCATACACACCTTCAGAGATCGCATATATGCTGAAAAACGGCGATGTCAAAGCGATCGCCGGCATCGACCTTTTAATTCCCGTATTTGAAAGCCTGCACGGCTCACTGCCGCTAGTGGAGCATATCATCATCAGTCAGACCGCAGAGAACGCTCCATCGACAGAAGACCCTCAATTGCGCTTGAAAATGACAACGTTTACAAAAATGCTCCGTCCGGCGGAGCGCACCAGAACCTATCCGACATTGTCCCAAGATGATACTGCCGTCATTTTATATACCTCAGGGACGACGGGAAAACCGAAAGGCGCCATGCTCACCCATCAGAATCTTTTTTCCAACGCGAATGATGTCGCCGGATACTTAGGAATGAATGAGAAAGATAAAATTGTAGCCGCATTGCCGATGTTTCACGTTTTTTGTTTAACTGTTTGTATGAATGCGCCTCTGATGAGCGGAGCGTGTGTATTAATCGAGCCGCAATTCAGCCCGGCCTCTGTGTTTAAACTGATTAAACGCCGGCAGGCAACTATTTTTGCAGGCGTTCCGACGATGTATAACTACCTGTATCAATATGAGCACGGCAAGGCGGAGGATTTTGCGTCTATCAGGCTCTGCATTTCAGGCGGCGCTTCGATGCCGGTCGCTCTGCTGCAGACGTTTGAACAAACCTTTAATGTCACCATTTTGGAAGGATACGGACTTTCTGAAGCGTCTCCGGTTACTTGTTTCAATCCGTTTGACCGGGGGAGAAAGCCCGGCTCAATCGGGACGAATATTTTGCATGTCGAAAATAAAGTCGTTGATACGCTCGGTCGAGAACTGCCCGCCCATCAAGTGGGGGAATTGATTGTGAAAGGGCCGAATGTGATGAAAGGCTATTACAAGATGCCGGAGGAGACGGAACATGCGCTGAAGGACGGCTGGCTATACACTGGTGATTTGGCGAAGCGCGATGAAGACGGTTATTTTTATATCGTCGACAGAAAAAAAGATATGATTCTCGTCGGCGGATACAACGTCTATCCGCGCGAAGTAGAAGAAGTGCTCTACAGCCATGAGGGCATTAAAGAAGCCGTGGTCATCGGCGTTCCTGACGCCAAAACGGGGGAAGCGGTGCATGCTTATATAGTGCCTGCCGATGGTGAGCTGACAGAGCAGGCCGTTGTTGATTACTGTGAACAGCATTTAGCAAAATATAAGCGCCCGGCGGAAGTGGTTTTTCTTGATGAGATTCCGAAGAACGCGACCGGGAAGCTGCTGAGACGGGCGGTCCGGGACATGCTTCCGAAATGACAGACGAAAAGCGAAGCCGGGGGCTTCGCTTTTACATGAACTGATCCGGTCAGCTCTGCGATTCTTCCTTAATGATGCTTTGCACAAGCAACGTATCATGCCGGGTCAGTTTGTAATACGTGTTTTTATGCTTGTACGTCATATAATTGCCGCTTTCGAGCCACATGCTGAATGAATCAAAACGGTCTTCATGGTATTTGACCGTTCCGTTGTAATCGGGAGACACGCTTTTGGTCAGTTTGACTTGTTTTCCTTGGTTCAAGATATCGAGCATATCTTTTACATTCTGCCTGTCTTTAATTTTGATTTCTTTTTTGCCATGCTCAGACAGAATAATCAGATCTGCGTTGCTTGATGGAAACACATCGCCGGTCCGGCTGTATACATAGAAGAAAGCAATAACCAAAAGGGCGATTACTACAATAAATGCGATTATTTTTTTCATATTCATCACTCCGTCTTTTAGTCTTTCCCGCTTCCTGTTGTTCCATTCTTTTCTGTTGTGAAAAGATTAACATCCGTTTCGGAGGCTTGGTTCTATTTATTTGCATTTATGCTTACAATAGGAGTAAGTCATAAGGGTAAGGAGGGTGACTTCCATGCGCAAATGGATTGCGGCATCGGGACTTGCCTATGTGCTGTACGGCCTTTTTTTCTATTGGTATTTCTTTATGACAGGAGACTCCGCAGTCCCGGAGGTCGTAAAGGGAACGAAAGCCGATCCGGCCTCGTTTATGGACCCGGGCCGCCTGGCAGCCGCTGAAAACTATTCAAATGTAAAGGATTTTCTGTTTTTTATCGGGTCGCCGTTAGATTGGTTTTTATTTTTTCTGCTGCTCATTACTGGGCTTGCCAAAAAAATAAAGCAATGGCTGGAAGCAGCGGTGCGCTTTCAGGTGCTGCAAATCGTAAGCTTCGTATTTGTCATTTCACTCATCGTTACGGCGGCTTCGCTTCCGCTTGAGTGGATCGGCTATCGGGTTTCGCTTGCGTATCATATTTCGACCCAGACCGCAACAAGCTGGATCAGAGACCATGTCATTGATTTCTGGATCAGTTTTCCGCTGTTTGCCGCGTGTGTGCTTGTGTTTTACTGGCTGATCACAAAGCATACAAAAAAATGGTGGTTTTACGCATGGTGTCTGACCGTGCCGTTTACCCTGTTCTTGTTTTTCCTGCAGCCGGTCGTCATTGATCCTTTATACAATGATTTTTATCCGCTGAAAGACAAGGAGCTGGAAAGCAAAATTTTGTCGCTTGCCGACAAGGCCGATATTCCCGCCAGCCATGTTTATGAAGTGAATATGTCGGAGAAAACGAACGCGCTGAATGCGTATGTGACGGGCATCGGTTCGAATAAGCGCATCGTTTTGTGGGATACGACTCTTAACAAACTGAAGGATCCGGAAATTTTGTTCATAATGGGGCATGAGATGGGGCACTATGTGATGAAGCACGTGTACATCGGACTTGCCGGGTATCTGCTGCTGTCATTGGCCGGGTTCTATATCATTGACAAGCTTTACAGGCGGCTGGCGAAATCCTTCAGCCGGATGCTTCATATAGAGGGGCCTAAAGATCTGGCCGCTCTCCCGCTGTTATTGCTGCTCATCTCCGTGCTCAGTTTTGCTTCTGATCCGATTACGAATGCCGTCTCCCGGTATCAGGAAAACGCCGCCGACCGTTACGGCATCGAGCTGACCGGAAACCGGGAAGCGGCGATTGAGACGTTTCAGGATTTAGCCGTTACGGGACTGAGCCGGGTCAATCCTCCGTTTCTCGTCAAGGTTTTCAAAGGGAGCCATCCATCGATTATGGAGCGGATTGAACATGCGGAGGAAGAAAAATAATAAAAAACCGGCGGGGCCAAGGCCGACGCCGGTTTTTTATGTTTTACTGAGCTGCCGCCTGTACGTTGATCAGCCCTTTTCCGTAGTAGAAAGCATCACCAAGTTTTGTAGTGGTGTTTTCTAAACTGCTGCGGACTTGAGTGGTTGTCCAGTTCGGATGCTTAGAAAGAATTAAAGCAGCCGCTCCGGCAACGTGCGGAGATGCCATTGACGTACCGTTGTACGCGCCGTATTTGTTTCCAGGAAGCGTGCTTTGGATCGATACGCCAGGTGCCATGACATCAAGCTCAGAACCTACGCTTGAGAAAGATGCTCTTTGGTTGCTGCTGTCAACAGCGCCAACCGCAATGACAGAAGGGTATTTACCAGGGTAGCCCACTGTGCTTGAGCCGCCGGAAGTGCCTTCGTTACCGGCTGCCGCAACGACTACGACGCCGGAAGCAACGGCTTTGTCAACAGCCGCTTTTAACGCTGCAGAACCAGAAGGTCCTCCGAGGCTCATATTAATAACGTCCATTTTGTTTGCGATCGCCCACTCAATTCCGTTAATGATCCAGCTGTACTGACCGGAACCGTCAGCGCCGAGAACCTTTACCGCGTAAAGGGATGCGCTTGGCGCAACGCCTAATACACCGATTGAGTTATTAAGAGCCGCAACTGTGCCGGCAACGTGAGTTCCGTGAGAGTTGTTGTCTTGGAAAGGATTTGTTTCAGAAGGAACCATGCTGGCTCCGCCTGCCACCTTTAAATCAGGATGAGAAGAATCGATACCACTGTCGATAACCGCTACTTTAACATTTGATCCGGTGAAGCCTTGAGAGTGCAGAGCAGGGGCTTTGATTTGAGATACGCCGTAAGGCACGGATTGCGCGTACGCTTTTGCAACGTGATCTTCTTCAACGTAAGCGACGCTAGGGTCTTTTTTCAGCTCTTTTACAGCTTTTTCATTTAATGTAGCTGAAGCTGCGTCTACATATTTGAATTGCTTCTGTACTTTTCCGCCTTTTTCAGAAATGACATCTTTCTTCTTAGCGGCGCTCATCGTGCTCATTGTCTGTTTGAACCCGACAATATATTTCTTTTCCCCGTTTGATTTTCCTGCCGCCTGGGCAGAAGACGTGCTGCCGAACGCCATCGTAAAGATTAACGCTAAAGCAAACAGCAAACTGATCCATACCTTTTTGCCTCTCACTCTTTATCCTCTCCTTTTTTTCATTTGCAGAATAACCAATATACAGACTATTCTGTGGATTAATTGTATAGTATGGAATAATATTTTAGTAGACCCAATTTTTTCATCCTGTTTTATTTCTATTTAGGTATATCAACTCTCTTTCATTTAGTAGGAACCCGAAATATTTAAATTTTAATGGAAAAAACCGATGGAAGGACATGAGTAAATGTACACAAGCGCAATGACTCGCTTGTTTACTGGGTCGAATGTTTTGCTTCCATTTTTGGATGCTGCGCCAAAAACAGGATAAATGTCACTTTTTGTTGAATGCAGAAGACTGATGGACGTGAAAACAGAATGAGAAAAAGCTTCAGCATGAATCAGCCTTTGACTTCCTTGGTGGAGAATAGCCATGAAACCATTTTATAAAAATAATGATTATGAATATCATTGATGCTTATCTTGCTCATGATATAATTGCGGAAAAACGAAAGAGGGGAACAGATGAAACGATTCAGTATGCTGATGCTGATCTTGGCCGTCCTCTTCATATCGGCATGTTCAGGGCCGGAGCATGAGACTGCCATCAGACATGATCTGGGGACATCACATGTGGCAGCGCATCCGAAGCGCGTCGCCGTGCTGAATCCGGGCTTTAATGATACCCTAGATGATCTCGGCATAAAGCCTGTGGCTGCGGCCGATAACCGGTCAGCGCGAAACGCCGGCACCCGGTCACATCCCGACCTGAAAAAGATCGCTTCGCTGAAACCCGATCTCATCATTGCGGACTCAGACCTGCACAGAGGGATATACGATAAGCTGACGGAGATCGCTCCGACAATCGCTTTAAAAAATGAAGATGCGGATTATCAGGATGCTGTTGACGCCGCCCTTACCATTGAAAAGGCGGCCGGTAAAGAGGGCATCATAGAGAAACAGTTGTCGGCTCAAGAAGAAAAGCTGAATGACATCAAAAGAAAACTGGATGCAGAAGGCGCCTCGATTTTAATAATGAACGCTGTAAACGGCAGCTTTTTCGTAAAGGATGATCAGTTTTTTACGTCCCGGCTTTTAACGCTCGCAGGGTTTACCTATGCGGTCCAGACAGCTTCCGGCGGAAAATCTGAGCCTATCAAAATGACGCCCGGGAAGCTTTTGCATATCGATCCTGATTACATCGTGCTGTTGGACGGAGAGAAAGAATTCGAAAAGAATCCGATCTGGAAACAGCTTAAAGCCGTGAAAAACGGACATGTTTACCGCGCAGACAGGGCGGTTTGGACGGAACGCCGGAGTATTGACGGTGCGGCCGCCATATTACATGATCTGCAGGAAAAAATGCCCGCTAAAAAGGCCCGGCATTGAATGCGGGCCTTTTTGCTATGATTCTGAAAGGTGGCTGCTTACATTGTAATCCTTGACGCGCCACTGATCTTCAATCCGTTCAATATTGCTCAGACAAGCATTGACAAGCTTTGCGTTTTGTATGTCGGTGTCACCGTCAGAAATGGCGGACAAGAGGGCGTGAATGGCTGCGCCGTGAGCGACGATCAGTACTTTTTGATCAGGGAAGCGCTCCTGAACTTTCACTAAACCGGCCAGCATTCTGTCTGTCAGCTCCTCTGCGGTCTCCATATTCGGATAGTTTTTATCCGGATAGCGCTTCGACCGTTCCGGTAAAGACATTCCTTCCGCATCCCCATAGCTCCGTTCTCTGAAATCTTCCATGACGACGATGGGCAGATTCAGAAATCCATTAATGATGTCGGCTGTTTTTCTGGCCCGTTTCATCGGGCTTGAGACGATGATATCCCATTTGAAGCCTTTTAAGTATTCTCCTGTTTCTTTCGCCTGACGCTCTCCCGTCGCATTTAACGGAATATCCGATTTGCCTTGAAGCTTCTTTTGGGCGTTCCAATCAGTTTCTCCATGTCTTACTAAACAAACGGCAGTCATAAAGTCTCCACTCCGATCATTTTTTATCGATATCATCTATTATACTGCCGTTACGTTAACACTTCAAAGAGAAGCGCCAGTCCGACTCCGCCTCCGCTGCCGATCGCTGCTGCTGCAAATCGGGCATCCGGCCGCCTTTTTGCTTCATAAAAAAGCCGGGTGACAAGCGCCGCTCCGGAAGCCCCGTACGGATGTCCGACGGCCAGAGCGCCGCCCCGGACATTTATTTTAGAATACGGCACTTGAAGCTGCTGTGAAAAGACGCATATTTTGACGGCAAACGCCTCGTTTATTTCGTATATACCAATGTCATCGGGTGACAGGTCCCGCTCCGTCAGCAGTTTTTGGACGGCATACACCGGAGCTGCTGAAGGATAATGCGGATGGACGCCGCTTACCGCGCTTCCGATAAAACGCAATCCCGGCTTTAAACCGAGAGACCGCGCTTTTTGTTCTTCCATCACACAGACTGCCGCCGCCCCGTCAGAAATTCCGCAGCTGTTGGCGGCGGTGACAGAGCCTCCGGGCTGAAAGACGGGTTTGGCGCGGGCGATGAGAGGCTCCATGTTCCGCTTTTTTTGCATGTTTTCGTCAGCATCGAATCCGCGAAAGGGGAGGATCTCCCGGCGGTACAGGCCGTCTTCGTGCGCTTTGACGCTCCGTTCATAGCTGAGAAGGGCATATTCGTCCTGCATCTTTCTCGTTACCCCGTAAGCCTGTGCCGTATACTCGGCTGCTATGCCCATATCAGGATCGCCGATATGTTCAGGAGAAAAACGCGCGCGCGATGAGAAAGGGGAGCGGCTGCTGCTCTCCGCTCCTCCCGCGATATACGTGCTCCCTGCGCCGGCTTTAACAAAATGACACGCGATTCTCACGGCATCAAGCCCAGAGCCGCACTGTCTGTCGATGGTCGTCCCGGACACGCTCAAAGGAAGTCCGGCTGCCAAGGCTGACAGCCGGGCGAGGTTTCCGCCGCGGCCCGTCGCGTTTCCGATCAGGACTTCATCAATGTCTTCGGGTGTGTTCCGGCTCAAATGGCGGATCAGCGGAGCGGCTAAATCCTCAGGAAGACAGTCCTTTAACAGGCCGTTTTCCCGGGCAAAAATCGTCCGTTTCGCATCCGTAATTACCGCTTCCATTCCATCATGTCCTTTGCCTGCTTTTGTATGGCGGCACGGGCGATCTTTCCGCCGGCTGTTTCCGGTATTTCTGAAAACAGCCATTTTTTCGGGATTTTATATGCCGCCAGCTGTTCGCGGCACCGTTTCTTTAGTTCCTTTACATCCGCATGTCCGTCGATCACCGCAACGGCGATGCTGCCCCAATAGGCATCAGGCACACCGGTTACGGCTGCTTTTCTGACGCCCGGACAGCCGTTGAGCACACGTTCAATCTCTTCAGGAAACACGTTCAGGCCGCCGGATACGATCATCCCGTTTTCACGTCCTTCGATATATAGATAGCCGTCACTGTCGACATACCCCATGTCATCAACCGTCATCCAACCGGAATCATCAGGCTTTGCGCCGCCGATGTATCCCGAAAATTTCATCGGGCTGTTCACAAAAATCTTCCCCGTTTCGCCCGGCATGCAGCGCTCTCCTCCGGGACGGCGGATTTCGATTTTAACATGATCAAACGGCCGGCCCGCCGCATTTGGCTTTTTTGCGCCGTCTTCAGGCGATAAGAAAGCCACGAAACTCAGCTCGGACGTTCCGTAAAAATCATATAACCGCAAATGAGGATAGCGGTCTGACAGCGCTTGTTTAGACGAAGCGGGCCAGTCTGCACCGGAAGAAATCACCTTGAGCGGTTTATCCGGAAACGCTTCTGCCGAGAGCAGGGCGTCGGTCATTGTCGGTACGGTATACAGAACATCAGCTTGTCTCAGCCGGTCTTTCATTCCGGCCGGGTTGAATTTTCTTTGAAGGATGACGGTTCCGCCGATAAACAAAGTGCTGACGGCGCCGTACAAAAAGTGTGATGAGCGCAGCGTGCCCGGTACCAGCACTTTGTCATCAGGGGAAATGCCGAATTCACGTTTCGTACAAGAAAAGCTCTCCAGCCACGAACGGTGGGAGCGGGTGAAGGCTTTCGGCTTTCCGGTCGAACCCGAGGTGAACCCGGTATAAAAGGGCAGGCCGGCGTTTTTGATAAAGGCGCCTTCTGTGTTCTCCGCCTCGATACAAGATCTGCATTCATCCCACAGAATGACGGGTGTTTTGACACCGTTCAATCTGCCGCTCAGCCGGCGGTCACAGATGACGAGATCGGTTTTGCTGATGTGCAGCTGATCCGCGAATTCCGCTGCTGTCGAGCGGGGATCTAACGGAACCGCCGTGCAGCCGGCATGCGCCGCGCCTGCGAATAGTTGTAAAAAAGGGATTTCATTCGGCAGTAATATTGCAATGTTTTTCGGCTTACCTGAAAGGCTGCCAAGCCAGTTTGCGGTTTGGTTTACTAGCCTGTTCCAGGTTTGATAGTTGATCTGTTCTGTTTCTGTCTGAATGGCGATCTGTTCCGGCGCTTGTCCGGCTGTATCTGAATATGATGATGTAATCATGATGAGTAAAATCAGCTTCCTTTCGTCGGCAAAAGCCGGCTTGCTTGAAGAGTTTTTCTGATTCTTACGGCTGCGAATGAGGCTGCGGCCGCTTTAAGCAGATCTCCGGGCACATAGATGAGGCTGAGCTTTACGGCAGTCAAGATATCAATGTGCATCATAAAAGCCTGAACGGGAATGCCGATGATATACAAAAACAGCACGCCGAACAAAAACTGTCTGATAAACAAATGGGGTGCGCTGGCTGAGCGAAGGTTTCGGATGCTGAGGCTAAGCAGGAATGCCGCAAGCGGATATGCGGCGAGATATCCGGCGCTCGGCCCGAAAAAAACCCCGAACCCGCCTCTTCCGCCCGAAAGGAGAGGCGCTCCGCATGCCACAATCAGCAAAAACAGCAATTGGCTTAAAAACGCGGCTTTCGGTTTTAGGATGCTTCCTGATAAAAGCACACCGATCGTCTGGAGTGTAATCGGAACCGGCGTAAAGGATAAGAAAAGAGGGGGGAGAAGCCCCAAAAGTCCCATAATGGCGGTAAACACGGCAATATGCATCATTTCTGTCAATTTCATTATGTATTCCTCCAGCTTATCAAAATATGTTTATACAATAAAGCGAGTCTTTATATATGTCAACATCATTATATTTTTGGTTTACATTAAAAAGACCGGCCCTTTATAAAAAAGGCCGGCCGGTTTATCTTTATTCTTCTGTGAGGATAACAAGTGAATCAACGGATGATGCAACGTGGGAAACGGCGCGGCTGACTTCTTGAAGGCCGCCGAGAAAAGCCTGTAAATCAACGTCGATTTTGCCTGTCTGATCTTTGCTCGTTTTCATGCTTTGGACGATGTCATCAAACAGACGGTTGATCTGCATCATTTTTTCTTTCGTTTCACCCACAAGTCCGTTTACATCTTTAATATGTTTGGATACGATGTTGATTTGTGTATTGGTATTGTTCACAAGCTCTGATACGGTGGAAACGGTTTTTTTCGTATCCTCTGAAAGCTTTCTTACTTCCGTTGCGACAACCGCGAAGCCTTTGCCGTGCTCCCCGGCTCTCGCAGATTCTATTGAAGCGTTTAATGACAGGAGATTCGTTTGCTCGGCGATCCCCGTCACGATGCCGAAGATTTTTTCGATTTGCTGGGCAATGTCATTCAGCTTATCCATTTCTTCTTCAATATGCAGAAGGCTGGAGTCGATTTTATTCAATTGCTTCTGCTGGCTTTCAAGTTCTTTTTTTCCGCCGATTGACTTTTCTTCTACATGTACGGAAGTGACGGTGCCGGCTTTTGACGCCTCGGAAATGTCCTCTGATTTATCGACCAGCTCCTGCACGGCTCTGCTCGTTTCTGAAAACAGATCAGCGAGTGATCCGGATGTTTCCTGAATTTTTTGATGAAGACGGGCTTTCTTTTCTTCTTGCTCGTCCCGCTGGCAGTTATATTCGGTCTGGAACGCTTCAAGGACGAGCTGCTGTTCGAGATTCAGTATTTTCGTCGTCGCTTTGATCGCTTTTAAAAGCTCATGCAAATCCGGGATGGAAGCTTCATATATGTTCATCATCGACAGAAGCAGATCCTGAAACGCCCCCATATACCATTTCGGTTCAAGGCCGATCCGCAAATGTATGGAAGCGATGCGCTGTCTTTTCTCAATGAATTCATCATCAATCGTGCCGGCGAACATTTCGTGGATGTGACGGCGTAATGTTTTTTTCAGGCGCTCGACCGTGCTGTGGTCGTTAATGATCGTCATTAATGATTTTTCGTGATCCAGGTTTCGGTAAAAGGAATCCACGATGGTGGAAATATGTTCTTTGATTAACGGCTGCAGCTCTTCAAGCACATGGAGCTCTTCGTTTCCAAGCCTGACCATTTTCAGCTGCTTTTTGACATCTGCATATTGATTTGAAAGCTCGATGCGTTTTTTGCCGTCGGCTTCTGAAAAATAAGCTGTTTCTTTTTTGCGGTCTTTTTTAAATAACAATATTAGTTCCTCCAGATATTCTCTTTTTCTTTTTATCGGTTTGGAAGGAACTTGAATGAAGGAATCTGGTAAAAATATTTTAATGCAAAAAAATAAAACCATTCATACAGAATGGTTCAGTTAATCTTGCGTGATACGCTTCAGCGGCTTGACGGCGGGACCTTCGGCAACCCCGCCTTCAGGTGTGAACCGGGAGCCGTGACAAGGGCAGTCCCACGTCCGTTCGCCGTCATTCCATTCAACCTCACAGCCTAAATGGGTGCATGTCGTGTCGACAAGATGCAAGCAGCCTTTTTCATCTTTATAGGCGCCGGCCCGTTTGCCGTTTACGGTTACGATTTTTCCCTCTCCGGGCTGAAGGGACTCAGGTGAAGCGTCCGGCCTTTCAAGTTTGCCCGAGATAAGGTGTTTGGCTACGTCGGCATTATAGGAAATCAGTTTTTTCAGCCCCGGATCTGCGTGGAAACGTGACGGGATAAACAGGCCGGAAAACGGGTTCTTTTTGTTTTGGATATGATCGGCTAAAAGCTTCGCCGCAAGGGCTGAGCTTGTCATGCCCCATTTTTTAAAACCGGTCGCCGCCAAAATATATTCTTCATCGCCTGAGATCGGACCGATGAACGGGATTTTGTCAATGGTGACAAGGTCTTGTGCAGACCAATGATATGGGATGCTTTCGACTCCGATTGTGTCTTCTGCAAATTGTTTCAGCGCTTCGTAATGCTCGGACATTTCTTTTCCTTGGCCTGTTTTGTGGCTTTCGCCTCCGACGAGCACCAGTTTTTCACCGTTCAGCTCTGTATAGCGCAGTGATCTGGACGGCTTGTCTATGCTGAGAAACATGCCGTCAGGATACGCTTGCTTCGGTTTTACCGCCAGCACGTAGGATCTGCTGGCATACATTCTGGCGGCATAAAGCCCTCCGCCGTCATAAAAAGGAAAGTGGGAGGAGCAGACAATGTAGCGGCACTTGATGCCGTGTCTGTTTTTCGTGACCACCTCAGGCTGCGGTTCTTTTTTAATGTCAATTGCCGCCGTCTGTTCAAAAATCCGCGCCCCGTTTTTGACCATTTCTTTCACAAGCGCCGCGCCATATAAAAGCGGATGAAATTGCGCCTGATTCTTCATGGCAAGGCCGAGCCTGCAATCAACGGGGACGGGAAGTTCTTTCACAAGCTCGTGTTCAATGCCGAGCTTGGTGTAGGCTTCCTGCTCGCTGCGGATTTTTTTGACGCCGGATTCCGTATTCGTGTAAATATACGCGTCTTGTTCAATCAGCCTGCAGTCAATCGAAAGGTCCTTGATGATCTGCTTCATGTCTTCCATAGCGCGAAGATGGGCTTCGAAATAGAGCCTTGCGCTGGTCAGTCCGATCTGCTGAATTAGATCGGCATAGATGAAATCATGCTGGGCGGTGATTTTTGCGGTCGTGCCCGCGGTCGTCCCGTTTAAAATCCGGTCTGCTTCAATGACAGCGACACGGAAGCCTCTTTTCGTCAGCTCGTATGCTGTTGTCAGGCCCGTAATTCCTCCGCCGATAACCGCAACGTCGCATTCCGTATCTTCAGTCAGGGCGGGAAAGGAAGGAATGTCAGCTGTTGCTTTCCAATAGGAAGCAGATTCCTCGTTTGAAAAAGCAGTCATTTCAAATTACCTCCTCTATTGTATATTCTTAATTTTTCCAATAAGTCTATATTCATACATGAAAGTCGTATAAGATGCTCAAATTACTCATAATATAGTAATTAATGTAAAGGAGTGATTAAATTGGCGAATCAGAAGAAGAAAACCTTGCCGCCGCAGCATCAAAACCGGCAGCCGGGCTTTGAATATGTAATGGACCCGCGCCCTGTGTTTGACAAACCGAAAGCGGCGAAAAAACTTGAAGGAAAAACTGCGATTATCACGGGCGGAGACAGCGGAATCGGACGCGCCGTATCCGTTTTGTTCGCGAAGGAAGGCGCAAATGTGGTCATCGTTTACTTTGATGAGCATCAGGACGCCGAAGAGACGAAGCAATATGTAGAAAAAGAGGGGGCAAAGTGTCTGCTGATCGCAGGTGATGTCGGCGACGAAGCCTTTTGCAACGATGTCATCCGTCAGGCGGGCCAAGCCTTTCCTTCCATTGACATCTTAGTCAACAATGCGGGTGAGCAGCACGTGCAGCCGGGGATTGAGAAAATCACGAGCCATCAGCTCATCAGAACGTTTCAGACGAATATTTTTTCAATGTTTTACTTAACGAAAGCCGCGCTCCCTCATTTGAAAAAAGGAAGTTCAATCATTAATACGGCCTCCATTACCGCCTACAAAGGCCACAAAACATTGATTGACTATTCAGCGACAAAAGGGGCGATCGTCACGTTTACAAGATCTCTGTCCCAGTCTCTTGTCACTCAGGGGATCAGGGTGAACGCAGTGGCGCCGGGGCCGATCTGGACGCCGCTCATTCCGGCGAGCTTCTCGGCGAAGGAAGTGGAAGTCTTCGGCTCAGACGTGCCGATGCAGCGCCCGGGAGAGCCTGTTGAAGTGGCACCGAGCTATTTATACTTAGCAAGCGATGATTCTTCTTATGTCACGGGACAGACAATTCATGTGAACGGCGGCACCATCGTAAACGGATAATATAAAAAAGCCAATCCATATGGATTGGCTTATTCACTCTGTTTGAGTGCAGCATATTCTTTAGAAAGCGTAAGGAACGCTTCTTTATTTTTATCATCAAGCGCTTTATCAATCTGTTTTGTCAGCGTGTGGAGCCGGCGTTTATACAAGGATTCGTCGAGCACCATTTGAATGTAAATATCGGCCATTGTCACATCGAATTCATTTGCTTTTTGCGTGTTGCGGGACTTCATGAGCTCAGTGTACGATTTTTTCTCTTTCATAAAGAATCCCCCCAATGCCTTTTTTATAGTATATGGATAACAGCCGGAAAAATCAATTAATTTTTATAATCTTTAGACAACTAATACTTGGAAATATATCGACATATCCTGCAAACTGACGAAAAATTGAAAAATAACATTGTATAAATGTGGTGAAAACGAAATTGAAAAATAATATTTAAGTAGTAAATTAAGACTAAATTATATCTTGAAAAGGTGATTTTTAGCTATATTCAAAAAAAACCTGTCGTTTTCCGATGACAGATGATAGATTATTAGTATAAATTTTCAAGAAAAGGATTGGAGGCTGCACATTATGTGCCAGAAAACACACGCACCCTTAGAAAGCTACGAAGTAAATCGTTCAACCATCGCTGTTTTGCCTGAGGAAATAGACGGTAAAATGGGGTCGAAGATCATTGAAAAAGATTGCATTCTGTATGTCAGCATGAAGCCGATTCACATCATTGACAGAAGCTGCCGCTACTTTGGCTCGAGCTACGCCGGGAGAAAAGCGGGAACGTATGAAGCGATTAAAATTTCTCACAAGCCGCCGATTATGGTGGACCCTTCAAATCACATCTTTTTATTCCCTACACTTTCTTCTACAAGGCCTCAATGCGGCTGGATATCTCATGTGCATGTTAAAGATTTTCAGCCGACCGCATTCGATGATACAGCGGTCACATTCTCAAACGGCAAAACGATGGAGCTGGAAGTATCTTATCATTCTTTTGAAAACCAGGTTTACAGAACCGCCTATCTCAGAACCACTTTTCAGGACAGGATGGGCAGTCATATCCCGAAGCGGCAGGAATTCATGCTGTACCCGAAAGAAGAGCGGACTAAAATGATTTACGACTTTATTTTGCGGGAGCTGGGGGAGAGATATTAGAGAAAGCTGTGATGTGAAGGGACGGGCCCTTTCCTTTTTGGAGAGGGCTTTTTTGATTTACATGCCCGGGCAGAGTTGTATCGTCTCCGTCTGTTGGCTATGATGGTGGAAAGAGAAATGACATTTTATTTAGGAGGGATGGGCATGGATGTATTTGCAAAATATGTATCAGGAATCGACAACCCGGATCACCGGCTCAAACTAGAGGAAATCTTGTCTTGGACGGCTGACCGATTCCCGAATTTACAGCCGCAGATCAAGTGGAATACGCCGATGTTTACTGATCACGGCACCTTTATTATCGGCTTTGCAGCAGCGAAGCATCATCTAAGTGTTTCCCCCGAAGAAGCGGGGATTGCGCACTTTGCCGATGACATCGCCCGCGCCGGCTACAGCGCCACTTCCCGTTTGTTCAGAATTCAATGGACTGATCCGGTGCATTATGATCTGCTTGAAAGCATGATTCAATTTAATATTCAGGAGAAGGCAGACTGTTCAGGGTTTTGGCGGAAATGAACGAAAAAATATTAAAGCACAAACCTGATCAGGAGCTTTTTTATGAAAAGTAATCCTAAGGGATTTGCGTTCCCGGCGGAGGATCATCATGCGTTCATCGCCTGAATACCCGGGTTCGGCGACCGCCCCGGTTTAAAATGGCTTTTCCTTCAGGCGAAATCTTCGCGGTAAAGAGCGGGATTGACATAACGAAACGCACGATGGCAGGAATCGTGCGTTCAGAATTCTTTATTTGACGACAGACATGCTGACGCTGCTGCCTGACACCGTCACTTTGGCAAAGTCCTGTGTATCCACCACAGGTGTGACTGCTTTATTGTCGATCGTGATATTTGTAAAAGCTGTTGAGAAGTTTGATTTGATGTAAGGGCGCTGATCCTCTGATGTGACCGCGACAGTGGCGAGCGCTTTCCATTTTGAGACTGAACCTACATTTGTTTGGGAGAGTTCTGAAATGATGCGGCCGGTATACCCGTCATTATTCGTCCCCCAATATGTGGCGCGGGTATTGCCGTTCAGATTTTTGTAAATGGTCAGCTGTACGGTGCTGCCGGGCCGGAAGCCTTTCGTATAGGTGAATTGGCTTTCTCCTTCCAGATACCGGACCTGGCTTTGCCCTTTTGAGCCGACTTTCATGATCGGTTTCCATACATGATACGTTTCACTGTACTGAAGCCCGATATCGGCCTCCGTGCCTCCGGTAAATCCTGAGTAAATATAGGCTGTCCCATTTGACACCTGAATCGAG
Organism: Bacillus sp. 5RYD7K; assembly: GCF_059831465.1. NCBI lineage: Bacteria > Bacillati > Bacillota > Bacilli > Caryophanales > Bacillaceae > Bacillus > Bacillus sp. 5RYD7K. Next base: position 3,771,489 of record NZ_CP191200.1, on the reverse strand, counting down.
CTCGGAAGCTGAATTTTCGTGACGAGAACAGAGCCTGTACTGTTCAGGTAGGCCCTTCCGCCGATTCCTTTGCTGAGCTGGGACGCCGCTTCCGCCGTATTGGGGCTGATGACCCCGGGAATATCCGCAGTACATACACCGAATAGAACGGCTGAAGTGAGCACACCCGCAAGAAGCCCTTTTTTCATCATCATTTCTCCTCCTATCATCATAGTCAGATAGCGCTATCAATTCATATTATAAAAGGTTTTGAAAGAAATTCCATAAAAGAGATACGGGCAAATGTAAAATGAAACTTTTTTCCTATTTATCTTGTAAATGGAGATTATTTGAACTATGATATGTTCAGCAATACCGCATCACTCAGGAGAGGGGATAGATAGAGGATGAAAAAGACGGCAGCTGTGCTTTTGTCTTTCGGTCTGGTGTTCGGATGTTCATACGGGGCGGGGCAGACGGCAGAAGCGAAAACAAAGGTGAAAACGTATCAAAACTGCAAGGCGCTGAATAAGGTGTATAAGGGCGGCGTGGCCCGGACGTCAAAAGTGAAAAACAAAGGCGGCAGAACAAAGTACAAGCCGTATGTCTCAAAAGCGCTTTACGATGCAAATAAAAGACTTGATCGTGATAAAGACTATATCGCATGTGAGAAATAAAAAAACAAGCCTCTTTAAAGAGGCTTGTTTTTTTACATTGATTCGATGGTGACGGCGGTTCCGTATCCGATTAATTCGGATGTGTTCTGTCCTGCGGTCAGTTCGAACCGCAGGCCAACGATGGCGTTCGCACCGAGCTGCTCCGCTTCTCTGATCAGCCGTTCTTTCACCGCTTTTTTGGAGTCTTCCAGCATTTCGGTATAGCTTTTTAATTCGCCGCCGACGACAGATTTTAAGCCTGCAAGCAAGTCTTTTCCGATGTGACGGGACTGGACGATACTGCTTGTCACCAGGCCTTTTACTTCCGTAATCTGTTTTCCGGCGACGGTTTCAGTTGTGGTCATGATCATGCGGCTTGCCCCCTCCATGTGTCTTACCGCTATTTTATCATTAAGCCGCCTTTTCGGCTGCGCTGATTTGTTTTTTTCTGACTGCGGCACTGACTGCAAACATGACGGCAGTGTTTAAAATCAGCGCGATGATGCCTGTATTCATGTCTTTCACGATCTGCGGAAGAAACGGAAAGAGGGTTCCGATGGTTGATTCGGTCAGCGTGATGAAGGCGACCGTCCCGACCCCGGCCGCTATGCCGGCAAAAGCGCCGTGGCTTGTGATAAAACGGCGTTTCGGCAGGCTGAATAAAAGCGCAGGGAAAAGCTGGGTGACAAGGCTGTAGCCCATTAAAAGCAAGGTGACGATGGTATTTCCGCCTTTCAGCGTAAAATATACGGAAATCAGCGCGATAACAGGTACGGCGTATTTTGCGAGCCGCGAAACTTTTTTGTCAGTCGTGCCGGGCCGAATGGCTTTGTACACATTTTTGGCGAACAGCGTGCTTGAGGCCATTAATATCATTGAACCGGGGACAAGCGCCGTCAGAATGCCAGCCGATCCGATCAGTCCGACAAACCAAGGATCAAAGGTTTTCACTGACAGCTTTAATAAGGCGAGGTCCGTGTCCGCCCCTTTTAAACCGGGGACCTGCAGAATCGCCGCAAATCCGGTAAAGATGACAAACAGCAGGACGAGCTGATAAAGAGGCATGATGATTGCGTTTTTCCGAAACACCCGCGGATGCTCCGCCGAATAGGAAGCGGCAAATGTATGGGGCCACATATAAAAGCCGAGGGCGGTCAGCAGGACGGTTGAGCTGAACCATGAAGGGCTTTGTCCGGTTTCAGAAAGTGTGAGAAATCCGGGTTTTGCGGCGTCGATTTGTTTGAACATCTCTGAAAAACCGCCGTAGTAATGAATGGGCAGATAAATGCCTAAATACAGGACGATGCCTAAAATCATGATATCTTTGACGACTGATATCCACGCTGAACCGTGGATTCCTGAAATCATCACATAAATCGTGATGGAGACAGCGCCGATCCAGACTGCGGCTGATGGCGGAATCTGGCCGTACGACGTTGCCGAAACAATTAATCCGAGCCCTTTCAGCTGCAGGACGAGATAGGGGATGAGAGATGCGATGCCGACGAGCGATACGAGAATGCCGAGGAGCGGGCTGTTGTATTTTGAAATAAAAAAATCAGATTGCGACATCAGTTTATGCTGTTTGGCGTATGTCCACACGGCAGGCAGAAGCCAATATGACAAAATGTAGGCAAGACAGCCGTAAGCGATAATGTAAAAGGCGGGACCTCCTTTTCCGTAAGCCCATCCGCTTCCGCCGAGGAATGTGAAGGTCGTGTAAATTTCTCCCGCCATTAATAAAAAGACAAACATCGTGCCGAAGCCGCGTCCGCCCACCGTCCATTGTTCAAGGTCCATCTTTTTTCCTTTTCGGGCGCGGATTCCGAGATATACACAAAACAGGAGCACGGCGGCCATTACGGAAAATGCGGCGTTCATTCCGTTTCACCCGCCTTGTTTTCTTTGTCCAATTTGTAAACCGCAGCCATCAGAACAGAAGTCAGAACCGCCCAGATGACGACATATGCGAGAATGAAAGGCATTCCGAAAACATAAGGCGTCACCCGGTTGGCAAATGGAATGCCGGCGAGAATTCCGAAAAAGGGCAGGGCAGCGAGAACATGAATCAGTTTCATAACATTCCTCCTTTGAAAAGCGTGTACCGAATTATAAAGAAAATCATGTCGAATGTATAGTGTGAATAGTCTGAATTTTACAGTTTCAAAGAAAAGCAGTCCCGGCTGCTTTTTAAATGGTCGCAAGAGACAGGTAATATTCCACTAAGGCGGTTACCTGTTCCCGTATTCTCGGGTTGAAATAACGGTGTTTTTCTTCATAGCCGTTAATGGTGCATATATAAAGCGTAAATGCTTCATCTCTTTGGGCTTCGTATATGTTGATTTTACGCTTTCTTAACTCTTTTCGAACATCACTCAAATCCTTTTGTGCTAATTTTAAAGAGCAGCTGATAAGCTGTTTATAGGGTTGTTTTAATTTGAACGGGCACGAATCAAGCGCTTCGAAATCCCGATTCAGAATGGCGGCCGCCATGGGCAGAAACAGCCCTTTTTCGATGAGGTCGCGGGTGCCGCTCCGGATGTCAGGCATAAATACTCCTTCTTTCTTAAAAGGGAACGTTTGTTCTCATTTTATACTCACTTACACGATATTTCAAGTCGGAAAATCTCGTAAACATTTTCGTTTTTTGGAGATAATGTGTAGAATAAGGATAGACAAACTCGTTAAGGAGTATAAACGTTGGAGCAATTTTTATCATATTTCACTGAGGAACAGCTGACGGAATGGTTCCAAAGCTATAGAGCTTTCGGCCCGGCGGCTGCGGTTTTACTGCCTTTTATTGAAGCGTTTCTTCCGTTTTTGCCGCTTGTTGTATTTGTGGTGGCGAATACGAATGCATTTGGGCTGTGGGAAGGTTTTTTTCTGTCGTGGCTCGGATCTGCGGCAGGATCACTGCTTATGTTTTATGCCGTCCGCCGTTTCGGACAGAAAAGAGCTTTCGGTTTCATCCGCAGGCATGAGACCATAAGGCGGATGATGCTGTGGGTTGAGCGGCACGGTTTCGGTCCGCTGTTTATTTTACTTTGCTTCCCCTTTACGCCGTCCGCTGCGGTTCATATCGTTGCCGGCCTGTCACGTGTGGGGGCGCTGCAGTTTGTATCAGCCGCCGCTATGGGGAAAATGGTCATGATCTTTATGATCAGCTTTATCGGGTATGACCTTCACGCGCTCTTTACACAGCCTTTCAGGATGGCGGGCGCCTTAACGGTGATCGCGGTGCTGTGGTATGCAGGAAAGCATATCGAACGGCGTTTACAGACGAGGATCAGTCAGCATGAGAAAGACGGAGGGAGACAGGAATCTTGAAAAAACGATTTTGGTTTATAGCCGGCGTGCTTCTCGTTGTTTTGGCCATACAATTAAAAAATGCCATTTTTATTGATTACAAAGTCGAAGGAATCAGCATGAATCCGACCTTTAAACAAGGAAATGAGCTGATAGTCAACAAGTTTTCCCATCGTTACAAAACGATCCGCCGTTTCGATATTGTGCTGTTTAAAGGCCCGCACCACAAAGTGCTGATCAAACGTGTCATCGGGCTCCCGGGCGAGTCGATCGCTTACAGGGAAGACCAGCTGTATGTGAATGGAAAACGGGTTTCAGAACCGTTTTTAAAACCGTTAAAGTCATCATTGTCCGCAGGCAGCCATGTGACCGGTGATTATACATTGAAGGAAACGACCGGGCGCAAAAGCATACCGAAAGGACAATATTTCGTTATTGGCGACAATCGCATATACAGCCTCGACAGCCGTCATTTCGGACCGATTAAGGATAAAGACATCGTCGGGGTCATCAGTGAATCAGACGCCAAGTGAACGGCGTCTTTTTTTTCGGAAATGATTGTCAAAAAGCAGAGGGAAGACTATAATGAGGATTGTTACGCGCGAAACAAAAATCAGGCGTTTTATTTTTAGTGATTTTGTTGCGTTTGTAACAAAAAATATGAAAGAGGGCTGATGAGATGGAAACACAGGCTGCCATTATCGGGGGAGGTCCGGTCGGGCTCATGCTTGCATCAGAACTGGCGCTGGCCGGAGTGAAAACGACTGTCATTGAACGATTGAAGAAGACGGTGCCCTATTCCAAAGCGCTTATTATGCATCCGCGCACACTGGAGCTTTTTGCCATGAGAGGCATATTGGAACGCTTTTTGGATAAAGGGACGAAGGTGTCATCCGGCCATTTTTCGATGCTGGATACACGGCTGGATTTTTCCCGGTTGGATTCTAAGCAGAATTATTCGTTAATGCTGCCTCAGGCAGATACGGAGGGGCTTTTGGAAGAATATGCATCAAGTTTAGGCGCAGATATCATCCGCGGGGCGGAAGCGGTGTCCGTTACCCAGACGGATGACGGAGCGGAGACGGTGTTCCGGGATGAAAGCGGTATCCGCACCCTGCGCAGCTTATATGCCGCGGGTACAGACGGAGCGGGGAGCATTGTCCGGAAACAGGCGGGTATCGCTTTTTCGGGCACTGATGCCGACTTAATAGGAACCCTCTGTGATGCCGTTTTGAAAACTCCGCCTGAATCTGCCTTTTTTTCAACGTGCCGTCTGGCGGGATCGGTTGTCATTGTCCCTCTTACGGACGGGCTTTTCCGCGTCCTGATCGTTTCTCCGCACGCTCCGCAAAAGCAGAAAGAAGAGCCGGTCACAGAAAAAGAGCTGAAAGAAGACCTGCGGCAGATATGCGGCACTGATTTCGGATTGAGTGATCCGGTGTGGACGTCAAGGTTCGGCAATGCCGAGCGTCAGGCCGAACAATACCGCTCAGGCCGGGTTTTTGTGGCCGGTGATGCGGCGCATATTCATTTTCCCGCAGGCGGCCAAGGGCTGAACACCGGGCTTCAGGATGCCTTCAACCTCGGCTGGAAGCTGGGGGCGGAAATGAAGGGGAAAGCGGCGCCTCATCTTCTGGACAGCTATCATCAGGAAAGGCACAGCGCGGGAAAAGAAGTTATGCACAATATAAAAACCCAGATCAAGCTCATGGATTTTACCGAGTCAGGGATGGCATTAAGAGATACGATGACCGCTTTGCTCGATTTTCAGGAGGCCAACCGTTTATTGGCGGGAAAAGTATCCGCGCTTGATCTGCATTATGAACCGGACCCGGAGCTTGCGCCGCATATCCTGAACGGAAAACGGCTGCCCGATATAGAGCTGATTCTTTATGACGGCCGGCCGGCCCGGCTGTATGATTTTCTTCACAAGGGCGGCTTTGTGCTGCTGTCATTAAGAGGAAGCATTCCCGCCGGTATTGATACGGACAGCGTGGCGACTGTCAGGGCGGCGCTTTCTGAAAACCGTGCCGGCTGGGATGACGTCCATTCTGTTTTGATCCGGCCGGACGGCCACGCGGCTTGGGCGGCCGGCGGCTCGGGACGTGAAGCTGAAGAAGCCGTACTGGCCGGTTTGGAGAGATGGGGACTTATATGATACCCTTTTATGCGCCTGTGTGATTGTTTCTTCCGTAACAAAACGTTATAGTAAAAGAAACAATTCATACGGAAGGGTGACCCGCAGTTGGACAGAAGACAGCCAGACCATGCAAAACACATGATTCTCGAAGGGCTGACAGATATTTTTCACGAGCAGGAGAGGTGTCAGGAGGACATCAGGGCGTCGTTGGCCGGACGGATGGACGAACTCCGAGAAGAAAACGGCAAAAAACTTCAGCTGACCTTGACGGAAATACACATTTTATCTTGTATCGGAGATAACGAACCGATCAATGTCACATCAATAGCAGAAAAAATGAAGACGACAAAACCGACCGTGTCGAGAAGCTGCGCGAAGTTTTTGGAAGCCGGCTTTCTGCGCAGAACCCGGCTGAGCGACAATAAAAAAGAAGTCTATTTCCGGCTGACTCCTGCCGGAAAAGAGCTGCATTCCCTTCATCACGAATACCACGAAATGATAAAAAAGCGGTTCTTGGCATTTTTGGATCGCTATACAGATGAAGAACTGTTATTTGCTGAACGGCTGTTCCGTGATCTTTCAGCAAACTGGCGCTCTGTAAATGGCGTCGGGCAGCTGTTGAAATAAAAAAAACACGCATATGGATGCGTGTTTTTTATTCGGCTCATGTTCCTCTTTCTGCCCGGCCTCTATCGCCGTGCGTCTTTTTCAGCTGAGAAAGGTGGTGCAGCAGGCGATAGAAGGGCGGAAGCATGGCGATGACGAGAACGATCCTGATGACCTGAACCGCGACGACGAAAGTCGAGTCCTCATGCAGCGTGATCGAAGTCGCCGCCATCTCGGCGATTCCGCCGGGAGAGAAGGCGAGAACGGATGTAATCATGGAGATGCCCGTTAATTTAGAAACGGCAACCGCACTCAGGATCATTGCGGCGATTAATCCGACGGAGGAAATAAATCCGACCGTAAGCACTCTGGACACGCCGGTGAACATGCTTTTGTACATTTTTGAACCGATTGTGGCGCCGAGAAAAATTTGTGACAGCTGGTTCGCTTCCGGCGGCCACCAGGCCAGCATGTCTTTTCCCGCTAAAGCCGACACGCCGATTTCCGCGGCAGCAACGCCGATCATGCTGCCGAGCAGCCAAGGAGCGGGAAATTTCAGCCGTTTTGCTGCCTTACTTGCAAGCCAGGCAGCCAAAATAAATCCGGCCGTTAACAAGACGGGAATAAGGCCCGGATGTGAAGCTCCTGCTGAAACGGCTCCGGCTGATGTCTGAGCCGTACCGTTTTGTTTGGTAAATAAGAAAATGACGAGAAACGGTATTGTCATGACAACCAAAAGGACGCGTGTCAGCTGAATGAGACTTACAATCGCGGTATTTGCGCCGACTTCCTGGGCGATACCGGGCATGGCGGATAAACCGCCCGGCGCCGTACCTACAAAGCTTGTCATCATGTCCGTCCGGCTGAACCGAAAGAGCACATATCCGGAAACAAGCGCCATCGCGATAGAGAAAATCAGCATGAAGCCAACCGGCAGCCAATGATCCCGTAAAACTGAAAGAACGGACAGGTTCAGTTTTTGGCCGAGTTCGATGCCGAGAATCATTTGTCCCGCCGCAAGCCATCTGCGGTTAATCCCTCTTCTGTCAGCCGCCATGAACAGCCAGCGGGGCCTCGTCATGGAGAGGATGCAGCCGGCGGCCAGCGTTCCGAGCATCCAGGCGATCGACATTCCTGTAAGCGAAAGAAGAAACCCCCCTGCCGCACTGATGAGAATAAACCAGATATCCGTAAGGAGATGTTTGTCTTTCTTCAATGAAAACCCTTCTTCCTGAAACATTCATATTAAATTGTTAAGCTCGTTAACCTTACTATTACTATAGTATAGATTTTGAGATAAATAAATGATGAATTATTTCTCATAATCCATTCATTTTTCTTATCATAAACAAAAAAGCTCCGGAGAAGGGGGAGTGCACCCTACTCCGAAACCTCGCCGGCCTTTCCTTTCCACACAAGGGTCAGTCCCAGACCGAGACATAAGACCACGCCTGCGAACAGAAACGGGAAGTGAATATTCATATCAAATAAAATACCGCCCAGAGCCGGGCCGAAAATGGTGCCTAAACTCGTGTATGTTGAATTCATTCCGGCGACAAACCCCTGCTGATTTCCTGCGATTTTCGATAGGAAAGTGGTCAGTGCCGGGCGCAGTAAATCAAACGCAAGGAATATAATGCAGGTGACAGCAAGCACGGGCAAAAATCCTGACATCACCGTAGAAACGAAAGCCAGCACAGCCCCGATGACCAGACAAAGCTGAATGACTTTTTTCTCCCCGAGGAAGTTGACAAGCTTGCCGAATGCGAGCACTTGGATGATGACCGCAACAATGGAGCTGAACGTAATAATAACGGCGATATCCTTTGGCGTAAAGCCGAATTTATGGTTTGTAAATAAACTGAACACCGTTTCGTAGGCTGACAGCCCGAATGCCAACACAAAGACGATGATAAAGGCGATCAGGTAGCTTGGGTGAATCGACTTTTTTAAATCTTTTAAGAAGGTTGACTCTTTGACGCTTTCTATCTGCTGGGCGCGTTCCTCTTTAGTCAATGGCTCTTTCAGCATAAAGACAGAGAAAATCACTGCGATAAATGCAATTCCGGCTGCAAAGAAAAACGGCATACGGACACCGTGATCGGCAATAAATCCTCCTATGCCGGGCCCGATGATAAACCCTGTGCTGATGGCGGCAGATACATAGCCCATCGCCTTAGATCTTTCCTGCACTGTCGTAATATCTGCGACATACGCTGTAACAGCGGGCATGATAAAAGCGGCGCTGACGCCCCCCAGCACCCTTGCGAAATACAAAACGTAGACATGTGTGCCCAACCCGAAGGTCAGCTCGGATAACGCGAACAGAAACAGCCCTGCGAGAATCATGATTTTTCTGCCGAAGCGGTCAACCCATCTTCCCGCAATGGGGGATGCGATTAATTGCGCAACGGCAAAGGCAGCGACAAGGTATCCCATTGTGCTGCCCGTCAAGTGCATCACATTCATAAACAGCGGCATAACGGGAATAATTAATCCAATCCCTAAAAACGCAATAAATATGTTGCTTAATAAGATGATGAGTACAGCTTTTTGTTCTCTAATCGGTTTTTGCATGTTGTTTCTCCTTTGTCAGCTGTCCTGATTCTATTGATCAGCATTGATGACTCCGTGAATAAACACGGAGATGGCTTCTTTTTGCAATTCTCTTCTTTGCTGAATGGAATCGTTTTTATATAACACATCCAACCCGTAAAAGACGGACAGCAGGATTTTCACTTTTGATTCGACATGATGAATGGACCAGCTGCCGTCTTGATTTCCCTCTGTTAAGATCTCTCTCATCACATCGTCATATTCAATATCAATTTTGTTGAGACGTTTTACGACCTCCTCCGACGTAAACGCGCTCGCATAAAACTCTTCACTTGCTCTCATCAGCGGGTAATTGATGCTCATCCGGCTGAGCAGCTCTGCAAAGCCCGTCAGCTTTTCGGCAGCGTCTTTCAGTTCAGCTTCCATTTCCCTCCACGTCTCAATCATCACGCGGTGATCCTCTTCCATGATATGAAGAAACAGAAACTCTTTTCCTTTAAAATGATGATAAAGATTGCCTTTGCTGATCTCGGCCGCCTCTAAGATATCCCGGATTGAGGTTTCTGAATAACCTTTTTTTGCAAATAAGTCACGCGAAGCGGATACGAGCTTTTTCTTCGTCTTTTCGCTCTTTCCGGCGCCGCCTTTTGTATTTGTCACATCACACAAATCCTTTCCGCCAAGTGAGGCTCGGTTCCTTAAAAACCGACCGGTTGGTTTATTTTATTATAAAGTGTTTTTGCTGATTATACAATGAAGAAGTCGGCCGTTTTTTAGAGAGGTCACGCAGCTTGAAAAATAAACCCCATTCTCTCCTATTGAAAGAATGGGGTTTGTCTGCGGCCTGAATGCTCCCGGCGGGGGAGCGTTATTTTCCGGTGTTTACCTGGGTATAGCTCGTGTTCGGCGCGTTTGATACCGTCCCTCCTGTGTGGTGGGAAGGAGAGTGGGTCATATCGTATAAAAACCAGACGGCATGACGCTGCTCGTCAAATGCCGTGCGGGCAAATAACCGCTTCGCTTCCGGGTGCACCGCTCTATCGGATGCCTGCAAATAAAAATCATTCGTTTTCTGCTCATCATAAAACGCCGCCCTCAGTCCTTCTCTGTATGTGTGCGGACAATGTTCCGTCTGTTTCGGCGTCAACTGGTTTCCGGTAATTGAAGTATACAGTGAGGAGAAGGCGTGCAGGTGGCGCATTTCTTCCTCTCTGATATGTTCGATTCGTCTTCTGATTTCTGCGGTCGGCGCTTTTTCGGCTAATATCGAGTAGCAGATCACAGCGCTGTATTCGCCGTTAATGGATTTTATCAGATCTTTTATAAGAACAGAGTCGTCGCCGCAGACGGCTGTATAATGAAAAAAACTCTCGTGCATTGGACTCACCCCCGGATGTTTATAGGGTATTATACGGCGATAGCCCGTGACATGTGCGGATGTCATGCTTATTCTTGATCAAGCGGCGATGTGATATGGTCATTATACGTATCGACAAACAGCCGGCCGTTGCTTCCGCGCACCGCGTATACGACCTCTTCGGGTGTAAGGTTTCTCTTGTCCAATTCTTCTCTGAGCCATTTTTCCGATACGTGGTTTTCTTCGAAATTCTTCGTCACCAGCTGGCCGTCCATAACGAGCTCAACGGCAAAATTCTTTTCGTGTCCTGCAAAAATGCCGAGATCCTGTCTTGTAACGGGCGCGAATTCCGGCTTGACCTCCACGGACATGCTGCCGTTTGTTTCAATGATGGCCGTCTGAACCTGAGAAATGTCAAATACATCATTTACACGAAGCTGCTGGTTCAGATAGTCGAGGGTATAGCGCATCGTTTTCATATTATGCTCAAGTATTTTTCCGTTTTGAATGATAATGGTCGGTTTGCCCGCAAAGAAACCCCTGGCGGTTCTGTTTTTCATAGAAAGATATGCGACCAGGTAAATGATGACCACAAAAATCGTGTAAGCACTGACAGTAAAATGAATCGGCAGTTTTGTATTAAACGACAGATTGGCTGTGATGGCGCCGAGCGAGATGGCCGCAATGAAATCAAAAAGCGTCATCTGTGAAATGGTTTGTTTTCCGAGTATCCGGGCGCCGATAAACAAAATGCTGAACGACAGAATCGTTCGCACAATCACTTCGAGATATTCTGACATTATATTTAATCCTTTTTTTCTTTAATCTGGTCAAGAATGATATTTTTTAAAACAGTCATCCCGTTTTTACCAGCAGATGAGATTGGTCATTTTCGTCAACTTTCGATAAAATGTAGAAAGATAAAAAGAGAGGGGTCTTCTAATTTGGGTGTTGAGTTTTTAGTAGGCAGATCGGGGAGTGGGAAAACGAGGCTGATTATCGACAGCATTCAAGATGAACTGCGCCGGGAGCCGTTCGGGAAACCGATCATTTTTCTAGTCCCGGATCAAATGACGTTTTTAATGGAATATGAGCTTGCTAAAACGCCGGATATCGGCGGCATGATACGCGCTCAAGTGTTCAGTTTTTCGCGTTTGGCGTGGCGCGTGCTTCAGCATACCGGAGGCATGAACCGTCCGTTTGTGACGACGACGGGTGTGCAGATGCTGTTGAGGAAGCTGATTGAAGAGCATAAGCACGATTTTAAAGTGTATCAAAAAGCGAGTGACAAAGCCGGGTTCACTGAGCAGGTGGAACGGATGCTGACAGAGTTTAAGCGTTACTGTATTGAGCCTGAAGACGTCCGCCGCATGGCGGAAAGCGGAACGGCGTCAGAATATCGCGGAGAGCGGATGCTGTCTGAAAAACTTCATGACTTAGGCATTTTATATCAGCAGATGGAAAGAAGCCTTGCCGGCCAATATCTGCATTCAGAGGATTATTTGACGCTGCTCGCCCAGCAGCTTCCGTTAGCGGATGTTGTAAAAGGCGCCAGAGTGTACGTCGACGGCTTCTATCAATTTACACCGCAGGAATTAAGGGTGCTGGAGCAGCTGATCATGCATGCTGAACATGTCACATTCTCGCTGACGGCGGACAGCCCTACGGGAGAACAGGCACCGGATGAGCTCGATCTGTTCAGAATGACGGGAAGCACATACTATAAGCTTTATCAGACGGCAAAGGAATTGAATGCCGATATTTCCTGCAAGGAACTGCATGGCACGAAACGGCATCAGCATGTGCCGGAACTTGCCTGTTTAGAATCGCAGTACGATGTGCGTCCCGCCGCGGCGTATACCGGCAGGCAGGAAGCGTTTACCGTCATACAGGCGCAAAACAGAAGAGCCGAGCTTGAGGGTATTGCCCGGGAAATTCAATCGCTTGTCCGGGACGGAGGATACCGGTACAGGGATATGGCGATTCTCATCCGCCAGCCGGAAGATTATAAAGATTTGCTGAAGGAAGTGTTTGCAGATTACGGGCTTCCTTATTTTATTGACGGAAAAGCTTCTATGCAGCATCACCCGCTTATAGAATTCATCCGTTCAAGTTTGGATGTCGTGAAGGGGAACTGGAGATATGAAGCGGTGTTCCGCTGTGCGAAAACCGAACTGTTATTCCCGCTTGATCAGCCGGTGCAGAAAATAAGAGAGCAGGTCGATCAGCTTGAAAACTATTGTATCGCCTACGGAATTAAAGGGGAGCGCTGGACGAACGGCGAGCGGTTTGTATACAGGCGCTTCGTATCGCTCGATGAGGATTTCGCGCAGACGGATCAGGAAATAGAGATGGAGCAAATGCTGAATGAGACGAGAGAATGGATGGCCGCGCCCCTCGTCCGGCTTCAGAACCGGATGAAAAAAGCGAAAACGGTTCAAAGCATGGCGGAAGCTCTTTATCTCTTTTTGGAAGATACCGATGTTCCCCTGAAGCTGGACCGGAAAAGGCAGCAGGCCGAAGAGGCCGGAAACATGATCGAAGCGCAGCAGCACGGCCAGGCATGGGACGCCGTTATCCAGCTTCTCGAGGAGTTTGCCGGCATGATGGGTGAAGATGAAATGTCTTTGGCGCTGTTCCAGCAAATGCTTGAAACGGGAACGGAATCACTTCATTTTTCTTTAATCCCCCCTGCGCTTGACCAAGTGTTTGTAGGGAATATGGACCTGTCAAGAATGTACGGCACGTCCTGCACGTTTGTCATCGGGGCCAATGACGGCGTTCTTCCTGCGCGCCCGGATGAAAACGGCGTGCTGTCCGATGATGACCGGGAGTGGCTGAGAGCGGTCGGAGTGGAGCTGTCTTCCGCGGGGCGTGAGCGGCTGCTTGATGAGCATTTTCTCATCTATATGGCGCTGTCAAGTCCGTCTGACCGCCTGTATGTGTCATATCCGATTGCCGATGCGGAAGGAAAAACGCTCCTGCCGTCAATTGTTGTAAACAGGCTTGGCGAGCTGTTTCCCGATCATCAGGAAAAACTCTCGGCTGCTGATCCCGAGCAGGTAAGCGAAGAAGAGCAGCTTCAGTATCTCGTCAATAAACAGGTGGCGCAGACGTATACGGCAAGCCAGCTCAGGCTGTGGACAAGAGAGTATGAAATCAGTGATGTATGGTGGAGCGCATACAATGTGCTGATGAAAGAGCCTGATCACCGGCGCGCGAAAAAGCTGTTTTCAAGCCTGTTTTTCCGCAATGAGGCGAAGCGTCTTGAACGTCCTGTTTCGCGCCAGCTTTACGGCGAGCACATTAAAGGAAGCGTCTCCCGGATGGAGGCGTTTAATGCCTGCCAGTTTTCTCATTTTGCATCTCACGGGCTGCAATTAAAAGAGCGGCAGTTTTTCAAGCTGGAAGCGCCGGATATCGGACAGCTGTTTCACTCCAGCCTCAAGCTGATTTCAGACCGGCTTCGTGAGCAGAAGCTGGAATGGCGCGATCTGACGAAAGATCAGTGCCGGAATTTCTCCTATGAAGCGGTGGAACGGCTTGCGCCAAGGCTGCAAAAAGAAATTCTGCTCAGTTCAAACAGACACTTTTATGTGAAGGAAAAACTGCAGAAGATCGTCACGCGTGTCTCAGGCATATTAAGCGAGCATGCGAAGGCGAGCGGTTTTGTCCCGATCGGCCTTGAACTCGGTTTCGGCGGAAACGGTCCGCTGCCTCCGCTCACTTTCACGCTGAAAAACGGCTGTACGATGGAACTCGTCGGCCGGATCGACCGCGTGGATAAAGCGGAAAGTTCAAAAGGCCTGCTGCTTAGAATCGTGGATTACAAATCAAGCGACAAGGGGCTTGATCTGGCTGAGGTATATTACGGGCTCGCTCTGCAAATGCTCACGTACCTTGACTTATCAATTACACATTCAGCGGATTGGCTCGGCATGAAAGCGACCCCCGCAGGCGTTTTGTATTTCCATATCCATGATCCGATGATTCAGGCCAGTCTGCCGATGGGGCTTGATGAAATCGAGCAGGAAATTTTCAAGAAATTTAAAATGAAAGGCCTTCTCCTCGGTGACCGGGAGGCAATCAGCCTGATGGACACGACTTTGGAGGAAGGACGTTCAAATATCATTAATGCCGGTTTGAAGAAGGACGGTTCTTTAAGATCCGATTCAGCCGCAGTCAGCGAACGGGATTTTCATCTCCTGACAGACCATGTGCGGCGGACATTTGAACAGGCGGGCGAAGCGATAACGGACGGGCTTGTGTCCATTACCCCGTATAAGCTGAAAGATAAGACGCCTTGTACGTATTGTGCGTTTAAATCGGTGTGCCAGTTTGATGAGTCCCTTAAGGAAAATGAATACCGCAGCCTGAAAGCGGAAAAAGACGGCACCATACTGGATTGGCTGAAAAAGGAGGCGGATGATGATGCAAATTCCTAAACCGAAAGACAGCATATGGACGGATGACCAATGGAGCGCCATCGTTTCTTCCGGCCGCGATATTCTGGTCGCTGCCGCAGCCGGATCAGGTAAAACGGCCGTGCTCGTGGAACGGATGATCAGAAAGATAACAGCGGAGGAAGATCCGGTTGATGTTGACAGGCTCCTTGTGGTGACCTTTACAAACGCCTCAGCAGCGGAAATGAAGCATCGGATCGCTGAAGCATTAGAAAAAGAGCTCGCCAAAAATCCGGGATCTCTCCATATCAGACGGCAGCTCTCTCTATTAAATCGGGCGAGCATTTCGACGCTGCACTCTTTCTGTCTGCAGGTGCTTAAAAAATATTATTATATGATTGATCTTGACCCGGGCTTTCGGATGGCTGACCAGACGGAAGGCGAGTTGCTCGGAGACGAAGTCCTTGATGAGCTGTTTGAGGATGAATACGCAAAAGGGAATCAGGCGTTTTTTGAGCTTGTGGACAGATATACGACGGACAGGCATGATTTGGATCTTCAAGATCTCGTCAAGCGGGTGTACGAGTATTCACGGTCTCATCCTGATCCGGAAGCGTGGCTGAAAAGCTTTGTCCGCCTATATGATGTGACGGAAGAAAGCAAAATGGAAGAGCTGCCGTTTTACGAGTATGTGAGAGAAGATGCTGAAATGGCGCTCTTCGGGGCAAAGCAAAAGCTTGAAAAGGCGCTTGAACTGACAAAAGCGCCCGGCGGGCCGGCGCCGCGCGCTGATCATTTTCTGGATGATCTTCAGCAGATAGAAGAGCTGATCAGCTGCCGGCATGACTTTGAAGCGCTGTATGAACGGGTTCCCGCGGTCACATTTAAGCGGGCTAAGGCGGTAAAAGGTGATGAATTTGACAAGGCGCTTTTGGATGAAGCGACCGATTTGCGAAACGGCGCGAAAAAACTGATCGAAAAATTAAAGACCGATTACTTTACAAGAAGCCCGCAAGATCATGTAAAGAGTTTAACAGACATGAAGCCTGTCATTGAAACGCTCGTTCAGCTCGTGATATCGTACGGAAAACGATTTGAAGCGGCGAAACAAGAAAAATCAATCATTGATTTCTCAGATTTGGAACATTACTGTCTGGCGATTTTAACTGCGGCTGATGAAGACGGCCGGCGGGTGCCGAGTGAAGCGGCCGTTTATTATCAAGAGCAGTTCCATGAGGTTCTGGTTGATGAATATCAAGATACCAATCTTGTACAGGAATCTATTCTGCAGCTTGTGAAAAGCGGGAATGAAGAGGCGGGAAATCTGTTTATGGTAGGCGATGTCAAACAATCGATCTACCGATTCAGACTTGCCGAGCCGCTGCTGTTTCTCGGGAAATATAAAAGGTTTACAGAAAGCGGGGAAGGCGCGGGACAGAAAATTGACCTGAACCGAAACTTCCGCAGCCGCTCCGATATTTTGGACAGTACGAATTTCTTGTTTAAGCAGCTGATGGGCGGCAAAATCGGCGAAGTGGACTACGATGAACAGGCGGCATTGAAGCTCGGCGCATCGTATCCGCCGAATGACGCGGCAAAAACGGAACTGCTGCTCATTGACAGCGCTGATGGCGCAGACAGCTCCGAGGATGCCGAAGACTTTGAAACTGTGCACTGGGAAGCGAAAGCGATAGCCGGGGAGATCCGAAAGCTTGTCTCATCTCCGTTTAAGGTATATGACGGCAAAACAAAAACACACCGGAATATCCAGTACCGGGATATCGTAATTTTGCTGCGCTCCATGCCGTGGGCGCCGCAATTGATGGAAGAACTGAAAAACCAGGGCATTCCGGTGTACGCCAATTTGACGTCGGGTTATTTTGAAGCCGTGGAGGTGGCTGCGGCGCTTTCGGTCTTAAAGGTGATTGACAACCCGTATCAGGATATTCCGCTTGCTTCCGTATTGCGCTCGCCCATTGTCGGCTGTGACGAAAATGAACTTGCGCTGATACGACTGGAAAAGAAAAAAGCGCCGTTTTATGAAGCGCTGAAAGCATATATAGCGAACGGTGACAGACATGATGAGCTGTATCAAAAGCTGAGAACATTTTATGATCATCTGCAAAAGTGGCGGTCATTCTCGACGAATCATTCGGTAGCTGAGCTGATTTGGGAAGTATACCGCGATACCGGGTATTTTGATTATGCAGGCGGCATGCCTGGCGGAAAGCAGCGCCAGGCCAATCTGCGCGTCTTATATGACCGGGCGCGCTCGTACGAAGCGACGGCGTTCCGCGGGTTATTCCGCTTTTTGCGGTTCATTGAACGGATGCAGGAGCGCGGTGATGATCTGGGGACGGCGCGGGCGCTCAGCGAGCAGGAGGATGTCGTGCGGCTGATGACGATCCACAGCAGCAAAGGACTTGAATTCCCCGTCGTTTTCACCGCCGGACTCGGCAGAAGTTTTAATATGATGGATCTCAACAAATCATACCTGCTTGATAAAGAGCTCGGTTTCGGAACGAAGTATATTCATCCGGAACTCAGAATCAGCTATCCGACTCTGCCGCTTGTGGCGATGAAGAAAAAAATGCGCAGAGAGCTTTTATCAGAAGAATTGCGCGTGTTATATGTGGCGCTGACAAGAGCGAAGGAAAAGCTGTTTCTCATCGGTTCCTGCAAAAACCGGGAAAAACAGCTGGCCAAATGGCAGGCGCAAGCGGACAGGGCCGATTGGCTTCTCTCTGAATTCGACCGCTATCAGGCATCATCTTATTTGGACTTTATCGGACCGGCGCTTATCCGCCACCGTGACATGGAGGCGCACAGGCCGCCGGGTCTTTCAGCTCCGGAGGATATCGCGCACGACCCGTCCCGTTTTCACATCCGGATGCTGCAGCAAAGTGAACTGCTGGAAGATAACCCAAAAGAACGTGCTGAAGAAAAGAGCAAACGTCTCAAGGCGATTCAGCAGGGCGAGCCGATTCCTGATTCGTTTTCATTTGATGATCAGGCGCGCCGTCTCCTTGAATGGGAATACCCGTACCGAGAGCTGACGGCCATCAGAACGAAGCAGTCAGTTTCTGAGCTGAAGAGAAAGCAAGAATACGAGGATGAATACAGCGGCCGCTCCCTCATCAAACCGTCAGGGGACACGCTTTTATACAGGCGTCCCGGTTTTATGATGAAAAAAGGGCTGACAGCCGCCGAAAAAGGGACGGCGATGCATACGGTGATGCAGCACATACCGCTGACGCACGTTCCGACTGTCGAAGAAGCGGAGCGGACGGTTCGGACGCTTTACGAAAAAGAGCTGCTGACAGAAGAACAGCGGGACGCTATTGATATCGAAGACATTATACAGTTTTTCGAAACTGAAATCGGGAAAGACCTTCTCGGGGCGCGGCGGATTGATCGGGAGGTGCCGTTCAGTATGGCGCTTCCGGCCGGCGAGGTGTACAAGGATGCAAAAACGGCCGGTGAACCGCTGCTCGTCCAGGGGATTATTGACTGCCTCTACGAAACGGCGGACGGACTCTATTTGCTGGACTATAAAACAGATCGGATAGAGGGGAAATTCCGGAACGGATTTGAAGGCGCGGCCCCGATCCTGCAAAAAAGGTATGAAACACAAATCGAATTGTATACAAAAGCGATTGAACAAATTACAAAAACGAAAGTGAAAGGGCGTGCGCTCTATTTCTTCGATGGAGGTCACGTTCTTACACTGTAATAAGATCCGAAGCTCCTTTTTGGAGCGGATCTTTTTTTCTATCAGAAAAGTGAGGCGAATGCTATGCGCATTTTACATACAGCTGACTGGCATCTCGGCAAAACGCTTGAAGGCAGAAGCCGGCTGAGTGAGCAGGCCGAGGTATTGGAAGAGCTGAATACCATTGTCAAAGAAGAAAACATTGATGCGGTCATTATGGCAGGAGATGTATTTGATACGGTCAATCCCCCTGCGCTCGCTGAACAATTGTATTATGAAAGTCTTTCCGCGCTTTCTGACGGCGGAAAACGCCCGGTTGTCGTCATTGCCGGAAACCATGACAATCCTGACAGGCTGGCGGCGGCTTCTCCGTTAACAGATGAGCGGGGCATTCATTTAATCGGCTATCCGCGGACAGAACCCGTCCATATCGAGGTGCCGTCGGCGGGCGAGCTGTTAGCCGTAGCCGCGCTGGCCTATCCGTCAGAAGCGAGATTAAACGAAGTGCTGTCTGATACGTTTGAGGAAAAGCTTCTTCGCGATCATTACGATGTGAAAATCAGAGAGGCGTTTGCCCGCATGTGCGGACTGTGCCGTGATGATGCCGTGAAAGTCGCGGCGAGCCATATTTATGTCGCGGGAGGAAATCAGACCGATTCAGAGCGTCCGATTGAAGTCGGGGGCGCTTACACAGTCGCCGCAGAAAGCCTGCCGGCTGATGCGGCTTATGTGGCCCTCGGCCATCTCCACCGTCCGCAAACGATCAAGCGCGCCAAAACGGCTGCCCGCTATTCCGGCTCTCCGCTGGCATACAGCTTTTCAGAAGCCGGTTATGCCAAATCGGTGACGGTGGTAGAAGCGAAGCCCGGAGGAGAAGCGAAGTGGGAAGAGATTTTTCTGTCCTCGGGTAAACCGCTCGTTAAATGGAAAGCGCAGGGGCTGAGCGAGGTTCACGGCTGGCTTGATGAAGGGCGTGACCAGAATGCCTGGATCGATCTTGATATCCATTTGACGGATCAGCTTTCTCTGGAGGAAATTCACCGGCTGCGAAAGGCGCATCCCGGCTTTATCCATATCAGGCCGGTTTTTGAAGAAAAAGAGACCGGCAATGACCGGATTGAAGTGAAGCATATATCAATTGAGGACCGATTTAAGAAGTTTTATGAAAAGCAAACAGGCGGCGCCGTGCCGGATGAGGAGATGGTCAAGCTGTTTTTAGAGCTTGCGTCAGCAGATGATGAGGAGGATGCGACATGAAGCCGATTCTGTTAACGATAAAAGGGCTTCACAGCTTCAGAGAGGAACAGACGATTGATTTTGCCGGACTGTCCGGAGCAGGCGTGTTCGGAATTTTCGGCCCGACGGGAAGCGGAAAGTCGTCGATCCTTGATGCTATGACACTCGCTTTATACGGAAAGGTGGAGCGCGCCGCAAATAATACGCACGGCATCTTGAACCATGCCGAAGATCAGCTCGCCGTCTCCTTTACATTCGCGCTTCAATCAGGCCACCGGGTGTCTTATAAGGTCGAGCGCGTTTTTAAGAGAACGGATGAAACGAAAGTGAAAACCGCCCTCTGCCGCTTGATTGAAATCAAAGACGAACAAACCGTGCTTGCTGATAAAGCGAATGAAGTGAACAAAAAGGTGGAAGAGCTTCTTGGCCTGACCATTGACGACTTTACAAGAGCCGTCGTGCTGCCGCAAGGGAAGTTTGCCGAGTTTCTGTCGCTTAAAGGCGCGGAAAGAAGACATATGCTGCAGCGTCTTTTTAATCTGGAACAGTACGGGGACAGGCTTGTCAAAAAACTGCGGAAGCGCGCGCAGGAAGCAGCGGCGAAAAAAAATGAAATGCTTGCCGAACAATCCGGCCTCGGAGACGCGGGTGAAGATGCGCTGAAGCAGGCGGAACAGCAGTTTCACGAAGCGAACGAACGGCTTGAAGCAGCTGAGGAGAAACGGGTCCGGGCAAAAGAGCGTTTTGAAAGTCACCAGGAGATTTGGAACCTGCAGACAGAAAGAGATGAATATGAGCGCCGCCTGAAAAAGCTTGAGGACAGGCGCCCGTATATCACGGATTTGACTGAGCGTCTTAAAGAGGCGGAAACCGCTCTCGCCCTTGAGCCGTACGCAGAACGCTATTCGGAAGCCGTACGCCGGCAGCAGCGCGCCGAACAGGAGCACGAACTGGCCAAACGGAAATCAGAGGCGGAAACCGCTTCATTTACCCGGCAAAATGAAGCCTATGAAGCGTGGCGGGTTCATAAGGCTGAACAAGAGCCGAAGCTTGTCAAGGAAGAAGAATTGTATCAAAGATTGTCAGCCGTTGAACAAAAGCTGCTTGAAGCAAAAAAAGAAGCGGAACAAACAAAGGCGGAGCACCGCAAAAAAGAGGAAGAATACGAAGCCGCCTCGAAACAGCTGAACGCAGTGAAAGACCGCCTGATCCGCGGCCAAAACAGGCAGAATGAGCTGAAAGAAGAGCTGAGGGCAGTTCAGGTGACCGCTGATGAACGGAAAAAATGCCAGACTGCCGCACAGCTGGCAGCCGGCTTTCAGCAGACACAGGAACAGATCACAAAAGAACGGGCCAATCTGACAACGCAGATGAAGAACATGGAGAAGCTGAACGGAGAAAGCGAGGCGCTCAGCGCAAAGGCGAAAACGGAAGAAGAAGACATTACGCGCGCTTATCAAACGCTCCAAACCGTTTACCATATGGTCTGTGAAACGGAACGGTCACTAAAAGCCGCAGCCGAACGGGCCGGCAAAACGCAAGCCGACCTGCGCAGGCGCTCAGAGGAAGCGAGAACGGCTGCATTAACGAAAGAATTATCGGAAAAACTGATTGAAGGAAAGCCTTGTCCTGTATGCGGCTCGACGCAGCATGACCGTCCGCGCTCCGCTCATGAAACACATTCGCCAGATACGGATGTGCAGGAACGTTTGCAGCAGGTTGAAGCGCTGCTGTCCGAGGCGGCGGCTCTTTCTCAGGAAGTGCTGACAGCCAAGGTTGCATTAGAAGAGCAGTCGGGGCGTTTTACCGAAGAATGTCCGTTCCTGCAAAGCGCACGGACCCCGGAGTTGGAAGCCGCTTCTTCCATCAGCGGCCGTCCGCTTGATGAAGCGTTCAGCGCCGTCCGCTTGGAATGGAAACAAATGAAGCAGGATATGCTGTCGGTAAAAGAGAAGGTCACGAGACTGATCAGCGCGTATCAGCAGACGGTGAAACAAGCTGAGCAGCTGGCTGAACGAATCCGCTATGAGGAAAAAGAAGCCGATCGCCTCAGACATTCATTACAAGAGCTTGAATCACTCTCAGAAAGCCGCTTAAATCAGTACAACGAAGTCTGCGGGGATATTCCGGTAAATCAGGTTGACGCCTGGCAGGCTTCGATAGACGATAAAGACCGGCAGGCAGAAGAGTTTGAGAAGCGCATTGAAACGAGCATCGCATTTCTCAAGGAACATGAAGAAGAGAAAGAGCGGCTGCAAGAGAAGAAGCATCAGCTTGAACGGGAACGGCTCGAGCTTCACTATGCAGCAGAGCGCCTGCAGCAGGTGATTGACGGGTATGAACAAGAGCTCGGCACAGCAGCAGAAGAAACATCAATTTCCGCAAAGCTTGAAGCGGTACGGCAGGAATTACAGCTGTTAAAAACGAAAGAACAGTCCTTATTCGATGCGCTGAAGCAGGCTCAGCAATCACTGAATGACGCAAAAGGCCGGGAATCCGGAAGTCTCATGTCACTGCGGGACGCTGAATCCGCCCTTGAGAAAGCGCAAAATGACTGGCGCGTGAGATCAAAAGATACCGGGTTTGCCGAGCCGGACCAAGTCAAAAAAAGCCTGCTTCCGCAAACCCGTGCAGAGGAAATGAAAACAGAAATTGATGAGTTTCTCGACACCTCAAAGCAGCTTTCGGCAAATATCCGCCGTGTCACTGAAAAATTAGCTGACCGCCGGGTAACGGAAGAAGAATGGACAGCATCGGTTTCTCTGCTGAAGCAGGCGGAGGCTGAGTCAGGCGCAGCCATGGAGGAAAAGGGCGCCCAGGCAAAAGCCTTTGCGGTTATACAAAAACAGCATAAGCGCTTTAAAGAAATTGAAGCCGAACTGAAAAGCTGGCAGACGCAGATTGACAGACTTGATAAGCTGCAGTCTGTATGCAAAGGCAATACATTCGTCGAATTTTTAGCGGAAGAACAGCTGGAAAGCGTGGCCCGGGACGCCTCTGCCCGGCTCGGAGCACTGACAAGGCAGCGGTATGCCATTTTAGTCGATTCAGAAGGCGGCTTCGTTATGCGCGATGACGCGAACGGCGGCGTCAAACGGCCCGTATCAAGCCTTTCCGGCGGGGAGACGTTTCTGACATCGCTGTCGCTTGCGCTTGCTTTGTCCGCCCAAATTCAGCTGCGGGGTCAATACCCGCTGCAATTCTTCTTCTTAGATGAAGGATTCGGGACGCTTGACCAAGGGCTTTTAGACACCGTTGTCACAGCGCTGGAAAAGCTGCAATCGGATAATTTGTCCGTCGGGGTGATCAGCCATGTGCAGGAGCTGAGAGCGCGCCTGCCGAAAAAATTAATCGTTCATCCGTCCGAACCGGGCGGAAAAGGCACCCGGGTCACATTGGAGATCATGTAAGAAAGGAGAAGGGATTATGGCCGATTCTGCCGAGGGCACATGTGAATTATGCGGCCGCCGCCATGTGCGGCTGACAGAGCACCACTTGACGCCAAAGGAAGAAGGCGGGACATTCCTTCCGACCGCAATGCTCTGCATCCCTTGCCATAAACAGATTCACGCCCTTTATACGAACCGGGAGCTTGCGGCAAGGCTTGCGGGAAAAGAAGAACTGCGGCATGATCCGAAACTTGCGCGGTTTGTGAAATGGATCAGAAAACAGCCGCCGGAAAAGCTTGTGAAAACAAAAAAAGCAAAAGAACGAAAAAAACGCTGAACAAAAAGCAGCCCTCTCTTTAAAGAGCGGCTGCTTTTTATGCGTTTCCGGTCACATTCTGATCGCTGACATCGGGGTCTATATAGTTTGTCGCATTGACAACGTTGTTTAATAACAGGAAATCTCCGGTATTGCCTGCTCCCGAACCGAGCGCAGATTTAGAAGAGCTTTTTGGAGAAAGGTAAAAGGAATCACCAAAGTTTACGACTCCGCCCGATATGGAATTGATAGCTATAGGTCCGGTAATTGCTGGCATAAACGACACCCTTTATAGAAGTCTCACCGTCATTATATGTCAGGGCTGCGGCGTTTGTGAGCTCGGTGACTCGATCTGCCTAATATGTTTCAGCCTCGAATCGCCCAGCACGACCGACGTTGATCCGATTTGAACCACGGACGCTGACGATACCCCTTGGACTTTCAGATTTCTTACCCGAATCGAAGGGTTTTCATGGCTGAATGCACTTTGAACTCCCGTTTCCGGTAACGGCATGACGGCCGGCTGCCGAAAGATCTGGTATTCTTTTGTGTTAAACGAGCCCTCATCGTCTCTGTATACAGCAACACTGCGCTGATCGGCCAATACTTTGACTTTCATATTGATTTCATTCGAATCGCCTGCTTGAAAAACACTCCCGATCCCGACTGAATTGATTTTGGCGTTCCTGAGGCGTGAAATCCGCTTTAACATTATTCCTGAGCCAGCGGCACAAGAGGGCCGATAATGAGAGATTCCGGAGGTGTATCAAAGATGGAAGACAGATAGACGGACTCGGTGTCGCCGATTAATAATAGGGAAGAACTGGACACACCGGTAGACCGGATGTCGCCGACTTCAATATTCCGGTTAATCACTGTAAAAATCATGACGGATCATCACCTTTCATTTCACCTGGTATGTGTTTAATAAAATGCTCGACGGCCCTGACAATATCACGCTTCACGTGTTCGGCAATCTGCTCTGCGTATTGCGCGGGCGTCGTGTTTTCTTCTTTCTGGACTTGGGACAGGTAATACTTAATACGGCTGTCCATCTGCTTTCTGATATCTTCTATAATATGATATTTGTTCGTTTCGTCCAGCCTGCTCTCATACTGTGTTTCGAGCTGCTCTAACAGCACGGGGATTTCTTCATTCAGGTACATATCGACGTTTTGGCGGATTTGCTGCATTTGCTGGCCCGCCTGTTCCTGCTGCATCATTCCGACCTGCGGAGTTGTCTGGCCGACTTCAAAATTTTGCACGGCATTCGGATCAGTCGGATTCAATCCGATATTCAGCGTTCCTTCCAGCCGTTCAATTTTCAGCTGATCAAATTTATATTCGAGCCGATCAATCCTTGTGGAAGGCTGCTGTTTCAGTGTTGATATTTCACTCTGAAATTCTTTCAGCTGCCGTTCGAGCTCCTGAATCTGAAGCGCCTGCTGCTGGACGAAGGAATTTAAATTCTGCAGGTAGGATGAAACCGATTGATCATACATGACATTCACCTCGCGTCTCGTTTCCTTCATTGAACTACCGGCTTGGCGGCTGGAGCGGTACAAATGATGAGGTGCCGGGGCCTCCCCCTGTGGTTACAGTCTGCTGCCCCGCGGTGACAGGCGGCGCTGGCTCTACATAGCTCCCTGTGTTATACAGATTGGAAAGAGATTTAATTGAACCGGCGCTCCCGATTTGCAGTATGGAGGAATTGCTGACAGATTCTACACGCATGTAATTGATATGGATCGACTGATTGACGTAAAAATTCATACGGCGCCTCCTTTATGCGTTACCTGCCATCGGCTGATCGATTACATCATTATCGTACACATTCGTTGCATTCCTGTAATTCGTCAGTGTGAGATTGTCTCCGGTATTAAAGCTGCCCGCTCCGGCAAATGTCTTAACCTCTGCTTTTGGAGAAATGGTGATGCAGTCGCCTATATGAACGACTCCGCTCGTACCGACGGCATTAATTTTAAACGCTCCGACAATTGCGGGCATACGAGCACATCCTTTTCGTGAAAATTTTAATGGAATACACTCCAGGAGCTTATTTGGGCTGCCTGCCTAAAATAGCTTATGACAAACGCACATTTTTGTGAGCGGAAAAAACTTTAGGCATAAAAAAACACCGGCGCTTTAAGCATGCCGGGTCTTAAAACAAATGATTCAGATCTATATACATATCATGTTTATGAGAAAGCCTGTTTTTTTCCTGCTGTGTACTCCGGCTGTATCTGTGCGGCCGGGTTCATCCCGCCGTCTTTCGTTTGTTGGATGAGCCCGCCCCGGCACCCGTTTAAGAGGCTGTCCAGCTCCTGGCTGCACCTGATGGTCTCCGTCGCGTTGATTCCGAATTTTTGCGCTGTCTCGAATAAAGTCAATCTTTTTTCTTCAATTTTTCTGTTCATCGTGCGATCTCCAATTCTCGATTATTTTGGAAAACATAGGATGAGAATAGTATAACCTATTTTGGCTGAGAAGGTTTTATTTCGTCAATATGACTAAAAAAGTGACAATTTTTGATACTCTTTTACGATGATTTTCAGCCTGTTCAAAAGAGGAATTTCCCGCCTGCAGAAAGAATACATAAAGATGCCAGATTTAAAAATGATGGGGGATTAACATGAAATTTGCGACAGGGGAACTGAACAGCCGGAAATTTGTCGGTCTGATCATTGATGATGACAAAATCTTAGATCTGCAAAAGGCTGAAAAGAAACTGTTTGAACTTGAGACGATTCCGGGTTCGCTGATCGAGTGCATTCAAAGGGGGGAAAAGTTCGTCGCGCATGCCGGACAGCTTGCGGAATGGGCGAAAAAACCGAATGATGAGTCGGGTTCATTTATGTATGCGCTGTCTGACGTGAAGCTTTGCGCGCCTATTCCGAGACCTTCAAAGAACGTGATCTGCATCGGGAAAAATTACCTTGATCATGCCGTTGAAATGGGAAGCGAGGCGGATATCCCGGAGCATCCCATGGTTTTTACAAAAGCCCCGACCGCCGTTACGGGTCACGGAGAAACGGTGAAAAGCCACTTGGACGTAACGGAGCAGCTTGATTATGAAGGGGAGCTTGCGGTTATCATATCAAAAAGCGGATCACACATCTCCAAAGAACATGCGCTCGATCATGTATTCGGCTATACCATAGTAAATGATATAACAGCGCGCGATCTGCAGAAAAAGCATCAACAGTTTTTTATCGGCAAAAGCCTAGATACGACATGCCCGATGGGACCGGTCATTGTACATAAATCAGCTGTCAGTGATCCGCAAAGCCTGCAAGTTGAAACGCGGGTGAACGGGGAACTGCGCCAATCAGGATCAACGGGCGACATGATTTTTCCGATTGCTGAATTAATCGAGACGCTGTCAAAAGGAATGACGCTTGAAGCCGGGGACATTATAGCGACGGGGACGCCGTCCGGTGTCGGGAAAGGATTTAAGCCGCCGACATTTTTACAGCCGGGGGACCGCATTGACATTACAATTGAACCGATCGGCACGCTGTCGAACCAAATCGGATAAAGTGTTTTTCTTGAGAATGATTATGCTCACAGCGGCTTGTTGTGGTACCATAAGTGAGGCAGATTGATCTGATAGGGGGAATTGAACATAATGACACATTGGCATATTACTTCATGGGTCGTTGCGCTTATCCTGGTGTTTGTCAGCTACGGGCTGTACGGCTCCGGAAAAGCGAAGGGCGCAAAAATAACGCATATGATTCTGCGCTTATTCTACATTATTATTATTTTGACCGGCGCTGAACTGTTTGTCCGTTTTGCGAATTGGAACGGAGAGTACGCCGGAAAAATGCTGCTTGGCATCATTACCATCGGACTGATGGAAATGCTCGTCATCCGCAAGAAAAAAGGCAAATCGACCGGAGGACTGTGGATCGGTTTTATTATCGTGCTCATCCTGACGGTGCTTCTCGGCCTTCACTTGCCGATCGGCTTTCACATATTTTAATCAATCGCTTGAAAACCCGGATGCAATCCGGGTTTTTTTATTTATGCATACATTCTGCGCAACTGTGCCGCTGAATGAGAAATGCCGTGACAGGGGGATGTTGATGAGGCGAAGGAGATGTGCAGGATGCCAAAAGCGTCAATCACTCTTGTGACCGCAAAAGCTACGGCTGTGAAGGGTAAAAGCAAACGCCGGGCGTCAATCAGCGTAAAAAACAGGCGGCACCTATTTAAAAGGCACCGCCTGTTTTTTACGCTGTTCCGCCGTGTTTGGCCGCTGAATACATAATGGAGCGCCGCCCGTCAGATGCCGTCCATTCAAATCTGTCATGCTTACCCGGGCTGCCGCGGTGATGCTGCAGGGCGCATTGGGCGTCATCTGCCGAAAAGTGATAAAACGAGACCCCTTCACCGGAAAACAGCGTCTGATTGTAGGAAAATACGCAATCATATACAGACAGGCCGAACCCGTGCAGATGGCTGAGAAACAGCAGAAACGTTTCATCGTCCAGCGAATCGAGCAAGGTTAACAGCGGCCGTTTGACTGCCTTCTCATATCGGATCTCTTCTCCGCCGAACAGGGCAACCGTGTCTGCGCCGATTTCGGCCGCAGCGCCGTGAATCCGGGCTTGCTGCCATCTGCCGTCACATTTCATCAAGACGGCGGCGTTTCCTAGACTGTCTGCCAGCAGGATATCGCCCTCATCGTTTTCGACGAGACAGATGCCGTCTTCTATGATCAGAGTGCCGCGCCCCCATTTGTTTTTTTCTGAGAAAAGCTGTTTTCGTTTCATATCCGTGCGGTCTCCTTTGTTTGTTTCTTCTCTTCCGTTCTTTCCAAATCAGGCTTGTCTCATACAACTCTTAGTGGGACAAATCAACTATCTGCGTTTCTTTGCATAAACTGGGTAAAGTGCTGATAGAAACGAATTTGATACCGACAGAAACGGGATTGGAGCTGATATCACATGTGTGGAATTGCGGGTTGGGTCGATTTTCAAAAGCAGCTCGTCCAAGAGAAACATATTATGAACAATATGATAGACACTCTTTCAAAACGAGGGCCTGATGATTCAAACGTCTGGGGAGAGCCCCATGTTTTATTCGGACATAAACGACTTTCGGTCGTTGATATTGAAGGCGGCCGCCAGCCGATGGGCTGCACGCATCAAGGGGAAACGTACACCATCATTTATAATGGCGAGCTGTATAATACGGAAGAATTGCGGAGGGAGCTGCAGGCGAGGGGCCACCGTTTTGAACGGACCTCTGATACAGAAGTGCTGCTGCACAGCTATATTGAGTGGCGGGAGGAGTGCGTTGACCGCTTAAACGGTATTTACGCTTTTGCCATCTGGGATGAAAAACGGGAGCGGCTGTTTGGAGCAAGAGACCGGCTCGGCGTCAAACCGTTTTTTTATAAAGAACACGGCTCTTCCTTTCTGTTTGGATCGGAATTGAAGGCCATCCTTGCCCATCCGGATGTGAAAGCCCGCACAGACAGCAGCGGACTTGCGGAAGTTTTCGGGCTCGGGCCGTCCAGAACACCGGGCTGCGGGGTATTTAAAGGAATTCACGAAGTGCGTCCCGCTCATGCGTTCACTTTTTCAAAGGACGGTTTGTCCATATGGCGTTATTGGAATGTAAAAAGCGAAAAGCATACAGACAGCTTCGATGACACCGCAGCTCACATTCGGTACTTATTTCAGGATGCCGTAACACGCCAGCTCGTATCTGACGTGCCGGTTTGCACGTTTTTGTCTGGGGGGCTTGATTCGAGCGCGATTACCTCGATAGCCGCCGCTCATTTTGAGAAAGAAGGCAGAGATCCCCTCCATACTTATTCCATTGATTATGAGGAGAACGGCAAATTCTTTAAAGCGAGTTCATTTCAGCCGAATGATGACGGCCCGTGGATCGATAAAATGACAGCTGCATTCGGCACACAGCACCATAAGTGTGTGATTACGCAGGATGAGCTGGTTGAACATCTGGAGGAATCCGTTCTCGTCAGAGACCTGCCGGGCATGGCGGATGTTGATTCCTCGCTGCTGTGGTTCTGCCGTGAAATCAAAAAAGATTTTGTCGTGAGCCTTTCCGGGGAATGTGCGGACGAAATTTTCGGCGGATATCCATGGTTTCACACCGCGGCGGAAGAAGACGGATTTCCTTGGATGAGATCCACTGAGGAGAGAATCACCCTTTTGGACGAAAAATGGCAAAAACGGCTGAACCTAAGAGAATACGTAAATGCGAGATATGAAGAAACCATTGCGGAAACGCCGCTGTTAGACGGTGAGACGGGAACAGACAAAGCGAGACGTCAGCTTTTCTACTTAAATATGCTTTGGTTTATGACAAATCTGCTCGACCGCAAAGACCGCATGAGTATGGGAGCAAGTCTGGAAGTGCGCGTGCCGTTCGCCGATCACAGGCTGGTAGAATACGTCTGGAACATCCCTTGGGAAATGAAAATGCACGGCAGCCGGGAAAAAGGCATTTTGCGGAAGGCGCTTGAAGGGCTGCTTCCGGAAGAGGTTCTGTACCGCAAAAAAAGCCCTTATCCGAAAACCCATCATCCGAAATACACGCAAGGGGTCACAGAGTGGCTGAAAACGATTTTGCAGCATAAAGATTCCGTGCTTCACACCCTGCTGGACAGAAAGAAGCTGGAAATGCTGCTGGAGACAGAGGGTTCGTCTTTTCAGGTTCCGTGGTTCGGCCAGCTGATGAAAGGCCCGCAGCTGATCGCCCATCTCGCCCAGATCCATACATGGTTTGAGGCGTATCGTATCGATATAGAAGAATAACAGTGCCGCGACCGGTTTCCGCTGAGGATATCGGTCTTTTTATTGTGAAACATATGGTACACTAAAAAACAGAGGAGTGATACCATGACCGAATACGAAACATGCGCGCAGCTTGCCGAGGCGCACTTTCCTTTATATAAACGGATCTTTTCATCCCTGCCGCCAAAAAACAGACAGGCCGCGTGGGCGGTGCTGGCTTTGTTTCATGAAGCTGAGCAGCTTGCGGATGTCCGGGAGTTTGAGGGATTTGAACAGGCAGCACAAGACTTTATGAACGGGACAGGCGCCGACGGCTTTTTGTGGAAAGCGCTCGCCGATGTGAGGCAGCAATTTGCGCTCGAAGAAGAACCGTTACGTGAGTTTATCGCCGGCCAAAGGTCTGACAGAGAAAAAGAGACCTGCCAAGAGTTTGACGACCTGCTGATGTACGCGGGCCAAACAGGCGGAGCCCTCGGCCTGCTTCTGCTGCCGGTTTGCGCCCGCCGAAATCAAGAGAAACTCCGCCATGCAGCCGTTTCATTAGGAGCTGCCATTCAGCTGAGCCGGGTTCTCACCGGGGTCTGTGCGGATGAGCGGATGAAAAAGCGCCTTCCGCGTCAGGTGATGGCGCAATTCGGCTATACGGAAGAAGAGCTGGAGAACCGCACAATCAACAAAGCTTTTGTGAATGTATGGGAGTATATCGCATTCGAAGCCGAGGCGTATTTTGAGGAGGCGTCTGAAGAGCTGGAGCTGTTTCCGTTATACTCAAGGCCCGCCGTTACCGGTTTGCTGGCTCATTACCGGTCAGAGCTCGAAAGCATGAGAAAACGGCTTTCTCAAGCATAAAAAAAACGCCCCGGCTTCATAATGAAGCTTCGGGCGTTTATGCAATCCCTTTTTGAATCCAAATCCGTGACCGCCATCTTCTGTACATGAGAATGCCTCTGACCCATTCATCCGCGATAAATGAAATCCAAATCCCCATAAGCCCCAATCCGAAATGGATGCCGAACAGGTAAGCGAGAGGCAGACCGATGCCCCACATGGAAATCATCGCCATATAGACGGGGAATTTTGCATCTCCGGCAGCCCGGAGCGAGTTGATGATAATGACATTAAATGAACGGCCGGGCTCAAGAATGATCGTCATGGCAATCAGCATGCTCGCCGTCGCAATAATATCAGGGCTGCTTGTGAAAATTCCGATCAGCTGCTTTGAAAACAAGGTCATGATAACCGATGTCATAGCGGCAATGCCAAGCGCCCAGTACAGGCTTTTCATACAGCGGTCATAAGCGTCGTCAAACTGTTTGGCGCCGATGTACCTGCTGATCAAAATCTGGGTGCCTTGGCTGATCGCCGTTCCGAACAGCAGGATAAACATGGTGATGTTTTGTGTATATACCTTTGTTGTAAGCGCCTGGGCGCCCATAATGGCGATAAAATAAGTGACAACCATTTGTGAAATGTTATAAGACAGCTGTTCACCTGCAGACGGAATTCCGATTTTCAGGAGTTTCCGCAAGTGTTCTTTATGAACGTGAAAGATCTTTTTCCATGTAAGACCGAGTCCGATACGTTTTTTGACGATCACAACCATAGCGATCAGTCCGATGATCCGCGCGATGGACGTTGACATCGCAACTCCGGCGACGCCCAGCACCGGCAGGCCGAGCGGCCCGAAAATGACAAGAAAGTTTCCGGCAATATTTAATATATTCATCCCGATCGTAACGAACATCGTATCTTTCGTATGACCGTAGCTTTTTAAAATGGCGCTGAACGTCATAATCAGTGCCTGAATAAATGACAGCCCGCCGACCACCTGCAAAAAGACTTTGGCATCCGGCATCAATTCATCGGAAAGACCCATGACATGAAGCAGCGGAACAGCCGCGAAAAACACGGCGGCGCTGATGGCGAGACTGATGACGAAGTTCGCTCCTATCGATACATAAGCCACTTCCTGCGCTTCTTTTTTCTGTTTAGAGCCTAAAAACTGCGAAATCACAATTGTCGTACCCGTTGCGATAAAGCTGAACATCACGATAATTAAATTTAAGATCTGATTGCTGACGCCCACGGCCGCCACACTGTTGTCAGAGTATTGGCTAAGCATAAGAGTGTCGGCGTTTCCCATAAACATATATAATGAAACCTCAATAAAAATCGGCCAAGTCAGCGCGTATAATGAGAGTTTGTGATCAGAAGATTGTTTGAATGCAGCCCGTTTTAAAATCGCTTGTTTCATTTCTTTTAACCCCTTTCCTGACAAAATCAACGTTTAACAGTGTACCTCCATTTTCTTATAATAAAAAGGGAGAGAAACGAAACTTCTTGCAAAAATCCGACTTAAAAAGGAGGGCCGAAAATATGACCTTTCTCGAGTTCACAGTCCCTCCGTTCCCGGTCTTTATCGCTGCGGGAGAAGGGGTGTTCAAAAAAGGCGAAACCCATGTGAGACGGGTCTTCCCGGTGTTTGATCTGCTGTATGTGAAAGAAGGCGTCCTTCACATTACAGAAAGCGAAAACGCCTTTTCCGTTGAAGCCGGAGAATATATTCTGCTCTCTCCCGGCCTTGAACATTACGGAACAAAAGGCAGTGAAGAAACGACCTCCTATTTGTGGCTTCATTTTGAGGGAGCGGATTATGAGGTGGCGGAAACAGCCGGTAACAACTGGGCGGAGCTGAGGCGGAACAAAGGCAGTTTTGAAGAGCCGGCCCGCTATCGCCTATCCTTGCCGCAAAAAGGAAAAGTGAGACGCCCGCAGTTTATGGCTGGGCAATTCAGTGTCCTGACAGATGACAGCGCTGAGAACTCTGACCTGCCGCTGAGAAAGCAAATTTTGTTTGAGGAGCTGCTGCTTCACCTTCAAAAGGAAGCGTTCCAAATACCGTCCGCAAAGGAAAGAGTCGCATGGGAGGCCGCCCGGTACCTGCAGGAGCACTATCAGGAGAAAACAACCATCAAAGCGCTCTCTTCGGCTCTTCATTACAATCAAGACTATGTGACCCGCTGTATGCAGCAGGTGCTCGGCGTCACGCCCGGCCAGTATACGAACAAAGTCAGAATGACGGAGGCGAAGCGTCTTTTGTCCGCAACCAATGACAAAATGGGGGCGATCGCGGACGCCATCGGCATGGAGGACCCGACCTACTTTTCTAAACTGTTTAAACAGATTGAAGGCATTTCGCCGCTTGAATACCGCAAATTCGTAAGCCGGAAAACGGACTGACCTAATACCAGAGAACAGAAGGGATCAGCAAGCATGAAAATAACAATTTACGACGTGGCCGAAAAAGCGGGCGCTTCCAGCTATGCCGGATGATGATAGATTTGAAGTAAAAAAGCAAAGGCTCAGCCAGCCTTTGCTTTTTTATGATTCGTATGAGAAAAAAATGTAGTCAGTCGGCACGCCTTTATATCCCATTTGATGAAGCATCGCGGTTATATTGCCGCGATGGTATGTGCCATGATTCACAACATGGCGGATCACATCGGCATATGTCGTCTGGAGCGATCCCAGACGCGGATGGGAAATGGAGATCGGACTTTCCGGGTTCTCCAATTCTCTTAAAAATTTGTTGTATTCTTTGTCCAGCTCAGTCATTCTATGTTCAATCGCCGCAAAATCTCCGCCGAGCTTTTCAAATTGGTCAAATTGCGAGACGATTTGTTCGTAAGTTTCTCCGTAAAGCACATGAAGCCAAATGTAATCAGCCCGGTATATATGCACAAGCACGGCGTTCACAGTCGGAAAAACACTTTGCAGTTTCTGCTGTAAGCTTGCAGCGGGCAAGGTCTTCAGATGCTGGAGGACCTCCTTATTCGCCCATCTGTGATAGTGATAAAGCTTTACAATGTCTGACACTCCAATTCCCCCTTTTCCTTTCGATACATTCAACATGGCTTGGGAGAATTCCTTTTATCTGAGCAAAAGCGCCGCAAAATAAAAAGCCGCACCCCACATCACCAATGCCGAGCATTTATTCAGGATGCCGAGCAGCTTGCCGCCTGTATCCGCTGTTTGAATGAGCCGTCCCGCAAATGCCAGTCCGGCAAACCATACCCAGGACACCGCGATACAAGCACCGGCGAACAGCCATTTATCAATTCCCGGATAGGCGGCGGAGCTTGTGCCGATGACACTGACGGTATCCAAAATCGCATGAGGGTTCAAAAGGGACACCATGGCGGCTGTGGCCGCCTGTTTTTTCGCCGTGAAAACCGTTTTTTTCGCCTGTTCGGCCTGCGGCTTGCTTCGCCATGTCTGCCAGCCTAAAAAACTGAGAAACAAAAAGCCGCATATAAGCATGACGGTCTGAAAGAGGGGAATCTCTGCAATAATGACTGACACGCCTGCGACGGCGGCGCTGATGAGAATCGTATCGCATACCGCGGCAACTGTGACTGCGGGAAACGCCTGCCACACATGTTTCTGCCAGGCTCCCTGCTGAAAAATAAACACGTTTTGCGCGCCCAATGGCAAAATAAGACCGAAAGCGAGCATCACTCCGTGAAGAATAGCATTCATGTCGTAAACTCCTCCAATCATCAACTGAAAACTATTGTAAACGCCCCGTGTGCGGATGTCTCCGGCCATTTGGCTGACGCTTAAACCAGCCAAATGTATAATGAGTAAACAAGGAGGGATTCGTATGAAAAGCTGGCGTCCGGATCGTGAGTCATACATACCGCTTTATCTTCAGATTGAACAGCATATCAAAGAAAAAATACTTCATGGGGAATGGACGATCGGCACGAAAATTCCCTCGCAAAGAAAGCTCGCTGAGGAGCTTCAAGTCAATCGAAGCACAGTGACGGCGGCAATTGATGAGTTAATCGCCCAAGGTCTTCTGGAAGGAAAAAGAGGGGGAGGCACAAAAGTCGTCAACAATACGTGGAGCATGATGGCGGCGGCTAAGCCGCTTGATTGGACCGCATATGTGACATCGGGAAGTCATCAGCCGAATTCAGCCTTGATTCAGGCCATTAATCAAAACGAGCCGCGTCCGGATCTGATCAGGCTGGGGACGGGTGAGCTGAGTCAAGAGCTGCTGCCTGAGCAGGAGACGGCGGAACTGTTCCGTGAAGCAGGAACTAACATTTTTGCGCTCGGCTATGAAGAACCGAAGGGCAGCCTTCAGCTTCGGCAAAGCGTTGCGGAACATTTAAAAACAAAGGGGATTCACGCGTCCCCGGCCTCCATCGTCATCGTCTCGGGCGCGCTGCAGGCGCTTCAGCTCATTTCAATCGGGCTGCTAAAACCAAACTCCGTCATGCTGACTGAAAATCCGTCGTATCTCCACTCCCTGCGCGTGTTTCAATCAGCGGGCGTCACGCTTAAGGGAGTGCCGATGGATGAGAACGGGATCAAAACGGACCTTCTTCCCGCTTACCGTCGGCAATACGAAGCGGGACTGCTGTACACCATTCCGTCATTCCATAATCCGGCGGGAACGGTGATGTCACTGAAGCGGAGAAAGGAACTCATCGCACTTGCAAGAAATCACCGCCTGCCTGTCATTGAAGATGACGCATACGGTGATTTATGGATCGATAAAGAACCGCCGCCTCCGTTAAAATCGATGGACGGTGAGGGGAATGTGCTGTATATCGGCACACTGTCAAAAACCGTAAGCCCGGGTCTGCGCATCGGATGGGTCGTCGCCCCTGAGCGGGTTGCAGACAGGCTCGCCGATATTAAAATGCAGACGGATTACGGTTCCAGCGCTTTATCTCAATGGGCTGCATGTCAATGGCTGTCAAGCGGCCGCTATGAAAAGCGTCTCTTGCGTCTCAGAAAGGAACTCAAAATAAGAAGAGATGCGGCACTGCGTTTTCTTGAAAGATACGCGGGAGATATTGCGGAGTGGCGTGTGCCGGAGGGAGGGTTTTATATTTGGGTCACCTTTCATCAAGCGTTCGCCGTTCAAACGTTTTTCACCCGTGCCTTGGAGGCCGGCGTGCTGATCAACCCGGGCGCTCTTTATCTTCCCGAAGACCGGAAAAGCCTGCGTCTTTCCTATTCGTACGCATCCTTACCGGACTTGGAAAAAGGCATTCAAACGATAGCGGACATCGCCCGCCGTTTCGTTTGATAAAAGGTCACGTCACAATGGCTCCGAGTGCTTCTGCGAATGTAATGGCATGCGCCGGAGAGATTCGGCATCCTTTCAGCTTATCAAGTGAGATGTGCAGGTGATCAAATGTGCACGTGCTGATATCCATGTTAAAAAGGGACGTGCCGATGAAGTTCGCGCCGTTCAGATCACATGCCTCAAGATCTGTGTGTTCCAGCGCGGCATCATTCCACTCGCTTTCTGTAAGAGCACACGTGTCGAACCGGACATGCTTCATATTGGAATAGCTGAAGGAGCTGTAATTTGCGAGGCAGTCTTCAAACCGTACATTGCGCATGGCAGCATCGGCCAGATTCAAACCGAGAAGTTTTGAATGCTGAAAGACTGTTCTATGGATGATGCTTCCGCTGAAATCTGCGTTTGAAACATCACATTTTTCAAACAAAACATCCGTACATTCCATATGTCTGAAAGAGACATCTGTAAAAACGGTATTTCTGAAAATGACTTTTTCGGCGCGCAGGCCGTGCAGTTTGCCGCTTATGATGCCGTTTTCAATGACGGCTTCTTTGATCTGATCGTCCTGAAGCGCTTCAGCGAAAGAAAGCACCGGCAGCTCTTTCGGGATTTTCGGTTTTTGGATCGTATTCATCTCATACTCCCTTTTCATAAAAAATAGCTGATCAGCAGTTGACAGATATCGTTTCATACCTGGCGCACTTGCCGAATTGCATGTTGCTTTATGAACAAAGGGTAATAAAAAAGCGGGGAGGCGTCAATACGGCAGCTGATGCAAAAGCGCTCAGAGGATGCTTCTATGAGCGCTTTTTCTGTTTCAGGAGAATTCTTTACACATGATCACATGGGGGCCGAAGCCGGGTATTCAAAGGGGCCGCCCCCATTCCTGCCAGATTAACATGCTTCCCGCTTTTTGAGTCCGATATTCCTCAAGCGCCGCCGTGCCGCGCAGCACGTCGTGTCTGATCGCGTACGTGTCTTCTGCTGTGATAAAAAGCCGCCTGTATGTCAGGCGGCCTCTTGATTATCAATGCAAATATACATCGGCCCGCTTTTCATCCTTTTGCTTAATATAAGCAGCGAGCTCTGACGTCAAATCAGAACGGAGAAACGGGGTGATTAAATAAATTCCGTTGAACAGTTCGCACGCCGTGTCAAGAAGCGATTTGGCGATGGCGAGGCCCTCGGCTTTCTGCTTCCGCTTGTCTTCGCCGGCGAGCGCCATTTTTTCGCGGATGCTGTCAGACAGCTTAATGCCCGGGATTTCATGATGAATGAACTCTGCATTGCGGCTGCTCGTTAACGGCATGATTCCGATATACACCGGTGTATTGAGATGTTTTGTTTCATGATGAATGTCAATGAGCTGCTGCTCCGAATACACAGGCTGGGACACGAAGTAGTCAGCGCCGCACTCGATTTTTTTCTCCAGCCGTTTTACGGCCTTATCCAAATGACGGACATTCGGGTTAAACGCCCCGGCTACGGAAAAGTTTGTTTTCTTGCCGAGCGGTTTCCCCGATAAAGAAATACCCTCGTTGAATTGTTTAATCAGCCTGATCAAGTCAAAGGACGTTAAATCATAGACGGAGGTAGCCCCCGGAAAGTCGCCGATTTTTGAAGGATCGCCGGTGATGGCTAAAATGTCGGTGAGCCCGAGCGTATCCAGCCCCATTAAATGTGACTGAAGGCCGATGATGTTGCGGTCTCTGCATGTAATATGGACGAGAGAACGGATATCAAGGCGCTCTTTCAGCAATGAACCGCAGGCGGCATTGCTGATCCGCGGTGTCGCCAATGAATTGTCGGCGAGCGTCAGTGCTTCTATGCCGGTTTCCTTTAATTCTGCCGCCGCTTGCAGAAATTTGTCAAAATTCAATTTTTTTGGCGGGTCAAGCTCTACGATAATTGACCGTTTTTGCGCGGCGATTTCGTTTAAACCCGGCTCGGTCCGTTCATCCCGGACTGAGATGACTTCTTCTTCCCGCCTGATTTTCACTTCTTTATCAGTGACCGGTGAAAGTCCGCGGACCGCTTCAGCCATGGCTCTGATATGGTTGGGCGTCGTGCCGCAGCAGCCGCCGATTATGCGAGCGCCCTGAGTGCGGAATTGTACGGCGCTTTCCCGGAAATAGGCATCGTCCGTATCATAAACAAGCCGGCCTTCTTCTAAGGACGGAAGGCTGCTGTTCGGATAGACCGATAAATAAGCGTCACGGAAAATCGGCACTTCGGTGAGCGCTTCAATCATGTGGTACGGGCCGAGCCGGCAATTGATTCCCGTTATATCAGCGCCGAGATCGGCAATTGACCTGAGAGCTTCCCGAAGCGGCGTTCCGTCCTGAAGCACGCCCTGTTCGTGCATGGATACGTTCAGCATGATCGGAAGTTCCGTTTCTTTTCTGGCGATCTTCAGCACTTCGCGCGCCTCTTCTAAATCATAGTATGTTTCCAAAAGCAGGCCGTCCGGCTCTTCGTGCAGCAATAAATAAAGCTGCTCCCGAAAGCTGCGTTTAATCTCTTCAAGGCTGTAGGCGTTTTTGTTAAAGGTGCGGATGCCGCCCATCGTTCCCAATACATAAGCGCCGTCTGAGGAAGCGCGCGCGATTTTGACCGCTTCCTGATTGATTTTTTTCGTTTCATCCTCAAGGCCGTATCTGGAGAGCTTAATAAAATTCGCGCCGTACGTGTTCGTCTGGATGATGTCTGCACCTGCTTCCACGTATGCCTTATGTATCCGCTTGATCTCATCGGGCTTAGATACATTCAGTTCCTCAAAACATCTGTCAATGCCGTAGGAGTAGAGGAGAGTGCCCATCGCGCCGTCTCCGATTAAAATCCGTTCTTCTAAGTCTTGTAATAGTCCCATTGTTTGCCTCCTTCATCACATTCAGCAAGGAAAAAAGAGAAATAAAAAAAGTCTTCTTAAGAAGAAGACTTTGTAATCATTTGTCTCTCTTCTTATCTTCCAAGCTGTTTTTAGCTTGCTGGATTTAGCACCTTGGTCATGGTTTGGGTAAACCACTACACCGGTTGCTGAAGCGTCGTCGGGCCAGTCCCTCGGCTTCTCTTGATAAGAACGTTCATGTAATTGTCATGGGTTTCCAAAACTTAACTGTGAAAATCCCTTTCTCCAAATTTACCGAAAATAGAGACAATAATCAATAGGAATCACATAATTTATCTGAAATTAATAAATTGAACGTCAATCGGCAGGTCTGCTCCGCGGACAGCTGCAATAATCTGCTGCAGATCATCTTTATTTTTTCCGGTGACGCGCACTTGGTCGTCCTGAATCTGCGACTTAACCTTCAAGCCGGAGTTTTTAATCACCGCGTTGATTTTTTTGGCGTTGTCTTTATCAATGCCCTGTACAAGCTTCGCGCGCTGGCGCACCGTGCCTCCCGATGCATTTTCGATTTTGCCGTATTCAATGTTTTTCGTCGGCACGTCCCGTTTAATCAGCTTGCCGCTCAGCACATCCTTGAGCTGATTCAATTTAAACTCATCATCAGAAATCAGAACAAGTTCTTCCTTTTCTAAAGTCACATCGCTTTTAGATCCTTTAAAGTCATAGCGCGTGCCGATTTCTTTCAGCGTCATCTGAATCGCATTCTGCACTTCAGGAAATTCAACTTTGGATACAATATCAAAAGAACTTTCTTTTGCCATGAGAAAACCTCCTATAACATTTCACTTATGTGTTGATTATAGTAGAATAAAGAGAAATGTCCAACAGCAC
The DNA here is from genome assembly GCF_059831465.1 of Bacillus sp. 5RYD7K. Lineage (NCBI taxonomy): Bacteria > Bacillati > Bacillota > Bacilli > Caryophanales > Bacillaceae > Bacillus > Bacillus sp. 5RYD7K. The sequence continues at coordinate 3,731,212 of NZ_CP191200.1, read as the reverse complement.
AAAGCATGAATTTGTGCGAATTGGAAAAAATGAGAAAAACATCAGCCTCTGACGGGCGAAGCAGGAAGGACGATAACATGAAACCAGGGCAGCAGCTCACGCTTAGTATAGATCACCAGACCGATTTCGGTTATTTTTTAACGGACGGCGAGGATACGGTTCTTTTACATAACAGTGAAATCACGGAAGATATCGAAGACAGAGATGAAGTGGACGTGTTTATTTACGTCGACCATCAGGAAAGGCTTGCGGCGACGATGAAAAAGCCGCTCATCAGCTTTTATGATTACGGATGGGTGGAAGTGACGGACGCTGTGGAAGATATGGGCGTATTCGTCGACGTCGGTCTGTCAAAAGACGCGCTTGTCGCAACGGAGCACCTGCCTCCGTACAAATCCGTCTGGCCGCAAAAAGGCGACAGACTGTATTGCATGCTGAAGGTGACAAGCCGCGGGCGCATGTTTGCCAAGCCGGCGCCTGAGGATATCATCAGTGAATTATTTACGGACGCAGAGGAAGACGTCATGAATCAAAACCTGACGGGCACGGTGTACAGACTGATCGCATCTGGCTCTTTTATGATTACAGATGAAGGCATCCGCGCGTTTATTCACCCTTCAGAAAGAAAGGAAGAGCCGAGACTCGGCAGCCGCGTGACAGGGCGTGTCATCGAGGTGAAAGAAGACGGGTCCGTCAACATGTCGCTGCTGCCGAGAAAGCAGGACGCGCTTTCGGTTGACGCAGAAGAGATTCTGACCTATTTGAGATCAAGAAACGGCGCAATGCCTTACGGAGACAAAAGCCATCCTGACGATATCCGCGAACGGTTTCATTTAAGCAAAGCCGCCTTTAAGCGGGCGCTCGGGCACCTGATGAAAAACGGCAAAGTGTATCAGGAAAACGGCTGGACATACGAAAAACAATAAATATTCTGCAAAAACATCGGTGAACAAAAACCGATGTTTTTTATTTCCGCAAAATCTGCTATATCCTGTATTTATTTATCAGGTCCGCCGGTTTACTTTGTAACTGGCGCACTTATGGCCGTACAGAAAAAACAGCCCTCTTTCTCTAAGGTAAGAGAGCTGTTTTGCATTTACAGATGGTCCGGTTTTTTTGAATTCTGGTTTTTTCCCGCCTGCCGGTTTTTTTCGGCAAGCCGGTTCTTTTTTTGATTTAAGGCGTTATGATCCAGCGGTTTTTTGTCATCATCTTTCATGCGGCAAAGCCTCCCTTCTTTACGATAGGATGCCCGCGGCATTGGAAATTATGGCTTCAGGAAAAAAATCGCGAGCGTTCCCGGACCGGAATGGGCGCCGATGGCGGAACCGATTGAATGAAGAATGATCTCTTTCGGACCGAACGCATCTTCAATCATCTCTTTCATGCGAAGCGCCGTCTCTTCATTGTCGGCATAGCTGATTCCGACTGTTTGATCCGCCCAATCGCCGCCTTCTTCCTTCATCATTTCTAAAATCCGTTTAAACAGTTTCTTCTGTCCGCGCAATTTTTCGAGCGGCACGAGTCTGCCGTCAGCCACATGCAGGATCGGTTTGATGTTCAAAAGCCCGCCGACAAAAGCGGACGTTTTTGAAATCCTGCCGCCCCGCGCGAGATAGGCGACATCATCGACCGTAAATATATGTTTCATCCGTGCGCAAAAGCTCTTTACAGACGTTTCGATTTCTTGTATTGTATTCCCGTTAACACAGAGTGTTTGCGCATGCATCACCGCGAGGCCGCAGCCCAATGAAGCGCATTTGGAATCTACAATCCGTAAATCAAATTCGGGAAATTCCTCTTTGATTTCATTGGCGACCATCACGGCCGTCTGATAAGTGCCGGAAAGACCTGAAGAAAAGGCAATGTAAATCGCCGGCTCTCCCAGTTCCGCGTATTGTAAAAATACTTTTTTTATCGTATCCGGTGATGCCTGGGATGTTTTCGGGACTTTCCCATCCCGCATCGCTTGAAATATATGATCCGCCTGAATGGTGACCGCGTCCTCATATTCGTTTCCGTCGAGTGTTACGTGCAGCGGAATGAACCCGATCCGGTTTTCTTCAATGTAAGATTGCGGCAGATCAGAGGCGCTGTCAGCAATAAGGTGAACTGTCATCATAATTCCCTTCTTTCCATTTGGTGAGAGTGATGCCAACTATATCATATAAATGTGGCAAAATAGTGTTCAAAACTTTGTTTTAAGGGAAAAGCTAATAATGAAAATGAGCGGAGGAGCAAGCCATGGTACTTGAACAAGTAAAAAAATTAGCAATCGTCGTCATCGGCGCGTTTCTATATGCGGCGGGGCTGAATTTATTTCTGATACCGGCGAATGTATATGCCAGCGGTTTTACCGGTGTCGCCCAGCTGCTGTCAAGCGTCGTTGATCAATACGCCCCTTTTTATATTTCGACAGGAGTTCTCATGTTCCTCTTAAACATTCCCATCGGTGTGTTAGGGTGGCTGAAAGTCGGCAGATCATTCACCGTATACAGCATATTAAGTGTAGCGCTGACGTCCGTCTTTATGGGAATTCTCCCGGAAATGAGACTGTCGCACGATATTCTCCTGAATACCGTATTCGGAGGAGTCATCTCAGCCATCGGCATCGGTTTAACGCTGAAATTCGGCGCGTCTACAGGGGGGCTTGATATCGTGTCGATGGTGCTGGCCAAATGGAAGGATAAACCGGTCGGCACGTATTTCTTCATTTTGAACGGGATTATCATTTTGACGGCAGGATTATTGCAAGGATGGGAGAAAGCATTATATACCCTTGTCGCTCTTTATGTCACAACAAGGGTGATTGACGCCATTCATACCCGCCACATGAAACTGACCGCTATGATCGTTACGAAAAAAGCCGATGAAATCAAAGAAGCGATTTACGGAAAAATGGTCCGCGGCATTACGACGGTGCCGGCAAAAGGCGCTTACACAAACGAACAGAAAGAAATGATGATCATTGTCATCACGCGGTACGAATTGTATGATCTTGAGAAAATCGTGAAAGAGGTCGACCCGAAAGCCTTCACAAACATCGTGCAAACGACGGGAATCTTTGGTTTCTTCAGAAAAGACTGATAGGAGCGGATAGAATGAAGTGGCTGTTTGGCCTGTTATTACCGGTCATTTTATTGATCGGGTGCAGCAGTCAATCCGGGCAGAAGGAGCCCGCTGAGGAGGTATCCGGAGAGATGAATGAACAGCAAGCGGAATTAGCCGTAAATCCTGTGCAGACGGATCAGCAGATCGAATTTCAAATGTCTTTAAAAAACAAAAGCGAAAGTCCGATCGATTTCACATTCAGCTCAGGGCAGAAATTCGAATTGACCGTACATGATCAACAGAACAAAGAACTGTACCGCTATTCAAAAGACAGAATGTTTACCCAGGCGTTTCAGACCATGACCTTAATGCCGAATGAAACGTATGACTTTTCAGATGTGTGGAAAAACGCGCCAGGACCGGGGACATACACGGTCACTGTGACGTTTTTAGGAAAGTCCGATCAGATCGGAAAAAGACTGAAAACGGTAAAAACATTTGAAGTAAAATAAAAAGCGGCGCCCTCGTTCAGACGGGGCGCCTTTTTTTATTGCAATTTCTCCAGCTGATCCTGAAATTGGTGCAGCTGCTGACGTTCTGCATCCGTCGAATTGGCGTACGCGGAAGACACGGCATTTTTGGCGCGTGAGACAGCTTTTTCCCGGTCGCCGTCCTCGAAACCGTTAGCAATCATGACAGCCTGCTGGACAAATGACTTGGCTTGAGAGAACAGTTCGTTTCTCATTAAAAGTCAACCTGTCTTTCGGCTGCGTCTTTTGCTGCATCATGCTGTGCTTCCTCTAATGTAGACCGATATGGAAATCTTGCGTCATGAAGACTGACAGAGTCCTTGCCTTGCTGAATAAACCGTTTTGATTTGTTTCGTTTACCCATTGCAATGTCCCCCTTCCATATTTAGACGAGATGAGTCGTCTGTTTTAGTATGGGCGGAAGGCTTCGGGTTATGAGCGGGAAAATCTCATAGGGAGAAATAGGATTTTAAAAACCCGGCGATTCCGTCCGCTTCATTTGAACCCGTGACGCGGTCAGCAGCCTGTTTGACTTCATCCGTGCCGTTTCCCATCGCGACACCGCACCCGGCGAACCGGAGCATTTCAAGATCGTTGTCTTCGTCGCCGAACGCGATGATCCGTTCTCTCGGCACTTGGTAATAGTCGCTGATTTTCTTCAATCCGACCGCTTTATTCATCCCGTGTTTAATAATTTCAATCACATGCCACGGAGCCGCCCATCTTCTGTGGTCAATGACCTCGGCGTGCACATCGGATAAATGCGCGCGTATATCCGCGACGTCCTCTTCCTTCGCGTGAATCAATACGGACGTCACATCCTCTTTGACCGTTTCACGCAGATCACCGAACGTGACATTCGCCGTATTCATATGAAACGCCTCGATTAAATGCTCATCATGATAATGAAAATACACATCATCGATGACCTCAGCGAGCACATTATGTATTTGATAGGTCTCTGTAAGTTCGGCAAGCTGTCTGACCACATCGACAGATAAAGACGTGTGGTAGCGTCCCCATGAAGCGTCTTTCGGATGGTGGACAAACGCCCCGTTAAAATTGACAATCGGCGTTGTCAGCCCAAGCTCGTCATAATATAGCGAACTGGAACGGAAAGGGCGGCCGGTTGAGATGCAGACATGATGGCCCGCTTCTTTCAGCGTCTGAATCGTCCGTGCCGTTTCAGGGGAAATGGTTTTATCATCTTTTAATAATGTTCCATCCAGATCTAAGGCGATGAGATAAGGTTTTGTCTCCATAAATAACTCCTTTTGTCATATGATTTGCTGTTTTTATCTTATGTACAGTGTAGCTTTTTACCATCTTTATTGTCTACATGTTACACTTATGATTATGGTTATCCTAAGGAGGGAGTCAACGTGATTCTTATTGATCATCAAACCGTATCAGGCATTCCGTTTTTACATATTGTAAAAGAAGAAAATCGGGACCGTCCCGCTCCCCTTGTTTTCTTTATTCACGGTTTTACAAGCGCGAAGGAACATAATCTTCATTTCGCTTACCTGCTTGCTGAAAAGGGATTCAGAGCCGTGCTGCCGGAAGCTCTTTACCACGGTGAACGCGCTGAACAGCTGTCAGCGGAAGAGCTCGCCGTCCATTTTTGGGACATTGTATTAAATGAAATCGAGGAGCTTGACGTGCTGAAAAAGGATTTTGAAACGCGCGGTCTGATTGAAGACGGGCGGATCGGTCTTGCGGGCACGTCAATGGGCGGGATTACGACATTCGGCGCGATGGCTGCGTATGATTGGGTCAAAGCCGGGGTCAGTCTGATGGGGAGCCCGAACTACACGGCGTTTTTTCAGCAGCAGATTGACCACATTCAAAAGCAGGACATCGAAATTGATGTCACAAAAGAACAGGTCGATGAACTGTTTGCGCGGCTCAAACCGTTTGATCTCAGTCTGGAACCGGAAAAACTCCGCAGCCGCCCGCTGTTGTTCTGGCACGGCGTTCAGGACAAAGTCGTTCCGTATGCACCGACCCGCGGCTTTTATGAGTCGATTAAACCGCATTACAGCAGCCGGCCAGAGCATCTTCAGTTTCTGAAAGACGAACGGGCTGATCATAAAGTCCCGAGATACGCCGTTTTAGAAACAGTCGCCTGGTTCGATAAGCATTTATAAAGCACAAAGGTGTTAACAAAAGCCGCTTTTACGTTATACTGAGGAAAAAGGAGTGATGGAACGTGGAAGAAGCATTAAAAGAAAACATCATGGGCGCCTTGGAGCAGGTCGTTGACCCTGAGCTCGGCGTCGATATCGTCAACCTCGGCCTCGTATACGATGTCGATATGGATGACGACGGCCTGACGCACGTTACAATGACACTGACATCAATGGGGTGCCCGCTCGCTCCGATCATCGTCGACGAGGTGAAAAAAGCGCTCGCTGACATTCCGGATGTAAAAGAGACAGAGGTTCACATCGTCTGGAATCCGCCGTGGACGAGAGACAAAATGTCACGCTACGCGAAAATCGCATTAGGGATTCAGTAATAAGAAAATGCACCCCGGATTTTAGGTACACCCTAAAGTTTGGAGGTGCTTTTCTTTTGTCTGCATAAAACCTTAATATATAAAACGTCATATGGGGTTTATCTTTTTTGTAATAGGACAGTCTGTCTTGGAGTGTGCCTGTGTGGAATTCAAATTTATGTCCATCAGGATCAGTAAAATAAATTGATTTTTGATCCTGCTGATCTCTGGGCCGTCCGTTTAATATATTTACATTTAGATTTTCCAGCCTTTGATGTATTGCATCAAAATCTTGGATCAATTGAAAAAGCCGTATGTGTGTAGGATTTATGTATTTCATTCCTTGGAATATCTTCCTCTAAGTTCAGTGCAAGCCAAAGCCCATTCAGATCAAAATATGCTGTTTTTGCCCTTTAACCAGGAGCTGTGCATGAAATACTTTTTCATAAAATTCTATGGATTTTTCCAAATTTGAAACAGAAAAAAGAAAATGATTGATACCTTTTATGTTCATGTTCCCACCTCATTTAATATGTTTATTATATATAAAGATGATATACCGACTAAAAAAATTTCGGCCGGCCATAGCAGGCCGAGGTGCGGAAAAAAGGGCAAATCACCAAAAAACTCCGAGTGTTCCAGCATTCGGGGTTTTTTTCGGTATCGGGATAAAAAGGAAAAAAGAGGGCGGAGTCGTGATATAATAGACCGGCTGTACGCGAGGGAGGAACATATGAAGAAAAAAATACTTCTCATTATCCTTAGCATCCTTGTTTATTCGGCGCTGTTCGCTGTTTCTGTCTTCCACAAAGAGCGGCATCAGCAGGCGGAAACAATGACGGATGTCAGCCGTCTCATGCCGGTGAAGATTAAGCAGACGGTCAAAGGAAAAGAGAAAGAAACATTGGTCGAAACGATTAAGGAAGCAAAAAGAAAGCAGCTGAAGATCTCGATCGCAGGCGCCCAGCACTCAATGGGCGGCCAGACGTATTATGAAGACGGTATCGTTCTCGACATGACGGGGTACAACAAAATACTCGGTCTCGACCGAAAGAAAAAAATCATCAGGGTGCAGGCGGGGGCGACTTGGAATGATATTCAGCGGTATGTCAATCCGTACGGACTCGCGGTAAAGGTCATGCAGTCGCAAAACATCTTTACGATCGGCGGCTCACTGAGCGCCAACGCTCACGGCCGGGATATCCGGTACGGCTCGCTGATTGATACGGTTAAATCGTTTCATCTTTTAAAGGCGGACGGCAAAATCGTTACGGTCACCCCGAAAGATGACCTGTTTTCAGCCGTCATCGGCGGGTACGGCCTGTTCGGTGTGATACTTGACGCAGATATTGAGCTGACAGATGATGAGCTATACGAAATGAAAACGAAACGCATGAACGCTGATACATACAGTCAATATTTTACCCGGCATGTACAGCACAATCCTGCCGTGCGCATGCATCTTGCACGGATCGCAACAGGGGATAAAGGCTTTTTGCACGATATGTATGTGACTGATTACACGCTCTCAGACAATCAGACTGAATTAAAGCAGCACAATGAACTGAAAGAAGATGAGCATCCGGCGCTTACGAAATTCGCGCTCGGCCTCTCCCGCCGGTATGACTGGGGAAGAAATTGGCTCTGGTCGGCCCAGCAGTCTTATTTTCTCGGCCAAAACGGCGTGAAAATCTCCAGAAATAATGTCATGAGGTCAGAATCGAAATTTTTGGAATATGAAAACACGGACAATACCGACGTGCTTCAGGAATACTTCGTGCCTGTCGGCGAATTTGCGCCGTACATTCATGATTTGCGCACGGCGCTGTCACACGAAGATCTCAATCTTGTAAATATTACGATCCGCTACGTGCAAAAAAATGAAAAAGCCGACCTGTCATATGCAAAGGATGATATGTTTTCGCTCGTTCTATTAATCAATGAAGGGTTTTCAAAAGACAGCCAGGCGGGTGCGGCGCGGATCGTCAGAAAAATGACGGACACGGCATTGCGCCACGGCGGCAGCTATTATCTGCCGTATATGCTGTACCAAACGAAAGAGCAGATGCGCAAGGCGTATCCGAAGAGCGACATGTTCTTTCAGAAAAAGCGCAAGTATGATCCGGATGACTTGTTTATGAATTATTTTTATCAGAGGTACAAATCATGAAACACAATCATTTAAAATGGCTGATCCTGTCTCAGAGCAGTGTCTTTTTTGCCGGCAGCCTGATCTTTCCTTTTTATATTTTGTTTATTAAAAACATCGGTTCCAGCTACACGCAATTCGGTTTGTCATATGGCTTGTTCGGCCTGAGCGGCGCTTTGATCCATCCGCTGCTCGGCCGGCTGTCGGCAAGACTTGATCCCCGCTGGTTCCTTATGGCGAATTCGTGGGGCATGGCAGTGCTTCTCCTGACGCTCCCGCACATCACCAGCGTGCATCAGGTTTATGTTGTGCAGGTGCTTTTGGGCCTGTTCGGCGCCATGCAAAAACACGGCGAAAAAATCATGATCGCCGATTACACCGACGGCGGGGAGCGGGGGAAAAAAGTCGGCAGCTATCATTTTTGGACGGCTGTATTTTCCGCTGCCGCCATCATTCTGGGCGGCTTTCTCGCTGACTTCTTTACGGTTCACATTATTTTTTACGCAAGCTCTGTGCTGTTTTTTATAAGCGGGCTGATGATGCTGAAGAAAACAGGCTGATTGAATCAGCCTGTTTTTTTGTCGGCAAAAACAGATGGGAAATGAATGAAAAATATTAAATATACAATTGAATTAATTTTTATTCATGTTATAATGTTAAATAATTTCACAAAAACCAAGAAGGTGAACCCGTTGAAAATTGGTATTATAGGCGCAACTGGCTATGGAGGCGCCGAACTTGTCAGGATTCTTAACCATCACCCTTATACAGGCGATTGTATATTATATTCATCGAGCGATGAAGGGAAGGCATATGATGCTTCATATCCGCATTTGAGAAATATAGCGCCGCAATCACTTCAGCCGCTTCATATAGAAACGATCCGCAACGAAATTGATGTGATGTTCATAGCCGCGCCGCCCGGCGTTTCCGGGGAGTGGTCGCCGAAGCTGGCGGAGGCGGGCATTCCGGTCATTGATCTTTCCGGCGATCTGCGGATTCAAAATCCGGCCGTGTATGAAAAGTGGTATAAGCGGCAGGCCGCCCCGGAAGAAACGATTCAAAACGCGGTTTACGGTTTAGCCGAACTGCAAAAAGAAGAAATTCAGAATGCAAAGCTGATTGCCAATCCGGGGTGTTTTCCAACGGCTGTGCTTCTCGGGCTCGCCCCGCTGGCGAAAAATAAGCTTTTACAAGATTCATTTCTGATTGTTGATGCGAAGACAGGCGTATCCGGCGCCGGCCGAAAAGCTTCCATGGGCACTCATTATTCTGAGCTGAATGATAATTTCAAAATTTATAAGGTCAATGAGCATCAGCACACTCCGGAAATTGAACAGCAATTGGCGGCATGGCAGCCCGGCACAGGTCCGATCACGTTTTCCGCTCATTTGGCGCCGATGACAAGGGGCATTATGGCGACGATGTATACCGACGTCCCTCCGGGAATGTCTTCTGCACAATTAAGAGAGTTTTATTCCGAATTTTACAAAGATTCATATTTTGTCAGGATCAGGCCGGAAGGTGAATTCCCGGCGACGAAAGAAGTGTACGGCAGCAACTTTTGTGACATCAGTGTCACTGTGGATGAACGAACAAACCGTGTGACCATCGTTTCTGTCATAGATAATCTGATGAAAGGCGCCGCCGGGCAGGCGGTTCAAAATTTAAATATCATGAATGGCTGGCAGGAAGAAACGGGACTTATGATGACGCCAGTCTATCCATAGAACGAAAGAGGGATTCAAAAATATGATTCAGCTTAGTGAGAAAATCACGAAAATCAAAGGCGGCGTATCTTCGCCGAAAGGGTTTGAGGCAAAGGGTATTCACTGCGGGCTGCGCTATTCAAAAAAAGATCTCGGGGCGATTATCAGCGAGACGCCTGCAGTCAGTGCAGCGGTATATACGCAGAGCCATTTTCAGGCAGCACCCTTGAAAGTGACGCAAGAGAGCTTGAAAAAAGAGGCTGTGCTTCAGGCGGTTATTGTCAACAGCGCGATTGCCAATGCCTGTACGGGAGACCAAGGTTTAAAGGACGCTTATGAAATGCGGGACGGATTCGCAAGCCAGCTCGGGATTGAGCCGGAGCTTGTTGCGGTTTCGTCAACCGGGGTGATCGGCGAGCTGTTAGACATGGAAAAAATTCAGGCGGGCATTGAGCAGCTCGGTCAAGCGCCTGCAGTGTCCGGAGCTTTTGAAGAAGCCATTTTGACGACGGATACAGTGACGAAACAGACGTGTTATGAACTGGTGATCGGCGGTGACATCATCACGATCGGCGGAGCGGCGAAAGGCTCCGGCATGATCCATCCCAACATGGCGACAATGCTCGGCTTTGTCACAACGGATGCGGCCGTGGAAGAACAGGCGCTTAAAAACGCGCTCAGAGAGATCACGGATGTTTCATTTAACCAAATCACCGTTGACGGAGAAACATCGACGAATGACATGGTGCTCGTGATGGCGAACGGCTGCGCGGGGAATGAGTGTCTGACGGAGCAGCATTCCGACTGGCCGGCTTTTAAAAAGGGGCTGAAGCTTGTATGCGAAGACCTTGCCAAAGATATTGCCAGAGATGGTGAAGGAGCGACGAAATTAATTGAAGCCAAAGTCGAAGGCGCGAAAAATAATCTCGAAGCGAATATCATCGCCAAAAAAATCGTCGGCTCAAGCCTTGTGAAAACCGCCGTTTACGGCACTGACGCCAACTGGGGGCGCATCGTCGGCGCAATCGGGCACAGTGCGGCAAGCGTAACGGCCGAACAAGTGGAAGTTTTCCTCGGCGGTCAGTGTCTGTTTAAACACAACGAACCTCAGCCGTTTTCAGAGACTGACGCCAAGGAGTACTTATCAGGTGATGAAATTACGATTGCAGTCCGCCTGCAAGAAGGCGCCGGCAGCGGCCGGGCATGGGGCTGTGACTTAACCTATGACTATATCAAAATCAATGCGAGCTATCGCACATAACAAAGGGGAGCGGCATGGAGAAAACCATTGTTTTTAAGTGCGGCGGCAGCGTGATCCGCGAGTTATCCGCCGCTTTTTTTCAAAATGTAAAAGAGCTTATGCAATCGGGCTGGAACATTGCCGTCGTGCATGGCGGCGGTCCGGAAATTTCACAAATGCTGAAAACGTTGCAGATTGAAACGGAATTTGTCGATGGGCAGCGGAAAACGACCAAACCGGTGCTGGAAACAGCCGAAATGGTCTTGTCAGGAACGGTCAATAAATTTTTCGTAACCGAACTTGCGAAAAACGGGCTGAAAGCTGCGGGAATCTCAGGAAAGGACGGCGGTCTCCTTCAAGCATCCTATCTTGATCAAGACAAATACGGAGAAGTCGGTGAAATCCGGAAAACCGATCCGTCCATTATTCAAGCACTAATGAAAGAAGGCATCATTCCCGTTATCGCTCCGCTTTCCATGACAAGTGATTTTGAAACGCTGAACGTCAACGCAGACGCAGCGGCATCAGCCGTCGCTTCAGCCTTACAAGCCGATAAACTTTTATTTGTCACGGATGTCGAAGGAATTATGGACGGAGAGAACCGGCTGGAGACGTTGACGCCGCGGGAGATTCAGACCCTCATCGATGGCGGCGTTATTTCGGGAGGGATGATTCCGAAGGTGAAGTCGGCATTATCGGCACTGAGTGAAGATGTCGCGGAAGTCATGATCGTAAACGGAAAAGGAGCTTTTTTCACCGATCAAGCCTTCCAAGGAACAAAAATCGTCAAGGAAAAGGAGAGCGTGTCATGAGCAGTTTATTTCAAACCTACAGCCGCTGGCCTATCGATATCAAAAAAGCGAAAGGGACAATCGCAGAGGATGAACACGGAAAAACGTATCTGGATTTTATTCAGGGCATCGCCGTTTCCAATCTCGGCCATTGTCATGATGCGGTGACAGAAGCGGTCAAAGAACAGCTTGACAGCGTATGGCACGTTTCCAATCTGTTTGAAAATGACCTTCAGGAAAAAGCCGCGGCAAAGCTTGCCGAACATAGCGCGGGGGACCTGGTTTTCTTCTGCAACAGCGGGGCTGAAGCGAATGAAGGCGCCATTAAGCTTGCCCGTAAAGCAACGGGAAAAACAAAAATCGTGACATTCCGGCAATCCTTTCACGGACGGACATATGCGGGAATGGCCGCCACCGGACAAGACAAAATCAAAACCGGTTTCGGACCGATGCTCCATGGATTTCACTATCTTCCGTTTAATGATCCGTCAGCATTCAGCACGCTTTCAAAAGAGGATGATATCGCCGCCGTCATGCTTGAGACGGTGCAGGGAGAAGGGGGAGTCCATCCCGCCGACCCGGAATTCATCGAAGCCTTACAGACATTTTGCAAAGACAAACAGGCGCTGGTTATCATAGACGAGATTCAAACCGGAATCGGCCGGACGGGGAAAGCATTCGGCTATGAGCATTTCGGCATCTCTCCGGATATCATCACTGTTGCGAAAGGGCTTGGAAACGGTTTTCCCGTCGGAGCCGTAATCGGCAAAAAGAAGCTTGGCGAAGCCTTCACGCCGGGTACGCATGGTACGACTTTCGGCGGCAATAAGCTTGCCATGGCAGCTGTGAATGCGACCTTGGACATTGTGTTTCATCCAGACTTTCTCGAGGCTGCGGCCGGCAAAGGCTCTTTTTTAAAAGACCGGCTGAAAAGTGAGCTGACAGTGCCTTTTGTAAAAGATATCCGCGGAAAAGGGCTATTAATCGGCATTGAATGCGCAGGTTCCGTTTCCGGTATTATCGGAGACCTGCAGGAACGCGGACTTCTCGTGCTTCCGGCCGGACCGAATGTCATCAGGCTGCTCCCGCCGCTTACGGTTTCTGAAGAGGAAATGCTCTCGGCCGTCAGCATGCTGAAAGCAGCGATAGAAGCGCATACCGCAGTGAAACAATAATTTTTTTTGCTATAAGAGTATAAAAATTCATGTTTTTAATTAATTATTCGTCAAGAGGTGGGCTTTAGATGAAAGGCTATTTAGTATTGGAAGACGGAACATCATTTGGCGGTGATCTTGAAAAAGAAGCATGCTGTGTTGGCGAAGCGGTTTTTTTCACCGGAATGACGGGCTATCAGGAAGTACTTACGGACCCGTCATATAAGGGGCAGATCATTGTTTTTACGTATCCGCTGATCGGAAACTACGGAATTAATGAAAAAGACCTTGAGAGTAAGATTCCTCAAGTCAAGGCCGTTGTCGTGTATGAAGCGTGTGAACATTTTTCTCACCATGAAGCAGTCTCAAGTTTGAGAGAGTATTTAAACAAATGGAACATCCCGCTTTTAACCGAAGTGGACACACGGGCCGTCGTCAAAACCATCCGCTCCGGCGGCACGATGAACGCTGCCGTGTCAACAACAGGAGAAGTTCCCGCGGCATCCGGAACAGAAAACCCGGCTGAGCTGGCGCAGGCCGAAGAGATCACCTCTATGGGGGATGGAGACCGGCATATTGCGCTGATTGATTTCGGCTATAAAAAATCAATCGCTTCGTCGCTTGTAAAGCGCGGCTGTAAAGTAACAGTCGTTCCGTATCACCAGATGAACGCCGTTTATGATATTCGGCCTGACGGAATCGTGCTTTCAAACGGACCTGGGGACCCGAAAGCGATTGCTCCGTACATGACCCGGATTAAGGCTTTACTGAATGCTTTCCCCGCACTCGGCATTTGTCTCGGACATCAGCTGATTGCCCTCGCTTTCGGAGGGAATACGTATAAACTGCCGTTCGGGCACAGGGGAGCCAACCATCCCGTTATTGACCGGAAAACGAAACGGGTGTTTATGACAAGCCAAAACCACAGCTACGTCGTCGATGAAGCATCAATTGACCAAAACGAGCTGTCGATCAGATTCCATCATGTCAATGACACCTCAGTGGAAGGGCTCATTCACAACCGCCTTCCCGTATTAAGCGTACAGTTCCACCCTGAAGCTCATCCCGGACCGGCTGAGAGCGAGTGGATATTTGATGAATTTCTAGAGAAAGTGATACCAGCAAGGAGAGAAATCGCTCATGCCTAAAGATACAACCATTTCCAGCATATTAGTCATCGGCTCAGGCCCGATCATCATCGGCCAGGCGGCTGAATTTGATTATTCAGGAACGCAGGGATGCATGGCTCTGAAAGAAGAAGGATACCGTGTTATTCTCGTCAACAACAACCCGGCAACGATTATGACGGATGAGGCGTTTGCCGATGAAATTTATTTTGAACCGCTCACGACCGAAAGCATCGAAGCCATCATTGAAAAAGAAAAGCCGGACGGTCTCCTTGCCAATTTGGGCGGCCAGACGGCATTGAATTTAGCCGTTAAGCTTGAAGAAGCAGGCGTGCTGAAGAAGCATCACGTCAAGCTTTTAGGAACATCAGTGGAGACCATTCAAAAAGGCGAAGACCGGGAGCGGTTCCGGGCCCTGATGAAGGAGCTCGATCAGCCCGTTCCGGAAAGCGAAATCGTCGACAACGAAGAAGATGCCCTCCGCTTCACTGAGTCTATCGGATTTCCGGTTATTCTGAGACCGGCGTATACGTTAGGCGGAAAGGGAGGCGGAATCGCGAAAACGAAAGAAGCGTTTCAAACGCTGATTAAACAGGCGCTGTTGGCAAGCCCGATCAGCCAATGCCTCGTCGAAAAAAGCATCGCCGGTTTTAAAGAAATCGAATATGAGGTCATGCGTGACAGAAATCATACATGCATCACCGTCTGCAACATGGAAAACATCGATCCCGTCGGCGTGCATACAGGAGACTCCATCGTAGTCGCGCCGTCCCAGACGTTAACGGATGAAGAATATCAGATGCTGCGTTCAGCTAGTTTGGCGATTATTTCAGCGCTTGATGTAGTCGGCGGCTGCAACATTCAATTTGCGCTGGACCCGTTCAGCAAACAGTACTATGTCATTGAAGTGAACCCGCGTGTCAGCCGCTCTTCAGCTCTCGCGTCAAAAGCGACCGGCTATCCGATTGCCAAAATGGCGGCGAAACTTGCCGTCGGCTATACGCTTGATGAACTGAAAAATCCGCTGACGGGCTCTACTTATGCAAGCTTTGAACCGGCGCTGGATTATGTCATCGTCAAATTTCCGCGCTGGCCGTTTGATAAATTTAAACATGCCGACCGCACGCTCGGAACGAAGATGAAAGCGACGGGAGAGATCATGGCGATCGAAAGAAACATGGAAGCGGCCATTCAAAAAGCGGCGGCCTCCCTTGAGCTGAAAACGATCGGCACCCGCCTTCCCGAACTCGGCGGCTTTACGGTCAATCAGCTGTGGGACTTAGCGGTAACGCCGGATGACCGGAGATTCTTCGTCGTCATGGAACTGTTAAGCCGCGGTGTAACGATAGAAGACATTCATTCTAAAACGAAAATTGACCCGTTTTTCCTTCATGTATTCCGAAATATCATCACATTGGAAAACAAGCTGATGGAAGAAGGAGATCATTTGTCCGTCCCGCTTTTAAAGCAGGCGAAGATAAAAGGCTTCACGGACGTCATGATCGCGTCTCTTACGGGGAAAACGGAAGAAGACATCCGCGCTCTCAGAAAGAAAGCAGATATCGTCCCGTCGTTTAAAATCGTAGATACATGCGCCGCTGAATTTGATGCCAAGACAAATTATTTCTACTCCACCTATCTCGGAGAAAGCGACGGAGATATCAGCCGAAAAGAGAAAAAACGGGCGCTCATTATAGGATCAGGCCCGATCCGTATCGGTCAGGGAGTGGAATTTGACTACAGCGCAGTCCACGGCGTCCTGACCCTGCAAAAGCTGGGCTATGAAACGATTATGATCAATAACAATCCGGAAACGGTAAGCACCGATTACGAAATTGCCGACAGGCTCTATTTTGAACCGCTGACGGCAGAACATATTTTAAACGTGGCGGAACATGAAAACATTGATTTTGCCATCGTCCAGTTTGGGGGGCAGACCGCTATCAATGCCGCTGAATCACTGGAAAAAGCGGGCGTTCAGCTGCTCGGAACATCCTTTAGAACCCTGGATGCGCTGGAGGATCGGGATCTGTTTTATCGGCTGCTTGATGAGCTTGATCTGAAACATGCCAAAGGGGAAACGGCTTATACGAAAGAAGAAGCCGCGGAAAAAGCAAGCCGCATCGGGTATCCCGTGCTGATCCGTCCATCTTATGTCATCGGGGGGATGGGCATGATCATCGTTGATTCAGAAGCGCAGCTGTCAGACCTGCTGGAAAAAGAAGCGGGCATGCCGTATCCGATTTTGATCGACCAGTACATTACAGGAAAAGAATTGGAGATCGATCTGATTTCCGACGGACATGAAGTATTCGTTCCGACTTACACAGAACACATTGAACGGGCCGGCGTCCATTCGGGCGACAGTTTTGCGATTCTGCCGGGTCCGTCCGTCACACTTGATATGCAGCGGGATATAAAAAAGGCTGCCGAAAAAATTGCGGTAAAACTGGGTTTCAAAGGCATTATGAACATTCAGTTTGTCATTGATGACAAAGGGGATATTCTCGTTCTTGAAGTAAATCCGCGGGCAAGCCGCACGGTTCCTGTCGTGTCTAAGGTGATGGGAGTGCCGATGATCCCGCTTGCCGCCAGACTGCTGGCCGGCGCTTCCCTTAAAGACCTCAAGCCCGAGGTTCAAAATCAGCATGGAACGGCTGTGAAATTCCCGGTATTTTCTTCTCACGCCATTCAGGATGTTGACGTAAAGCCGGGACCGGAAATGAAGTCGACAGGAGAAGGGATGTGTGTCGCCTTTGACGCAGAAAGCGCCCTGAAAAAAATCTACGCGCATGTCTGGGAGAAAAAAGGAAGCGTCTATCTGGAAGGCGGAGATGAGGAACTGGCACGGCAGGCTCAAGCTGTGGGATTCACCGTGTGCAAAGACTCTTTTCAGGCCTGGGCGGATCGGAAGGATAAAGCGGTCCATATTAATTTCAATCATTCTGAAGAAGCGCGTAAACAGCGGATTGAAGCCATGACGCACGGCGTGACGGTCTTTACTGAACCGGAAACCGCAAAGGCATTTTTAGCAAGCGGCTCCGGCAAACCTCAGCCTGTATCGCTTAAAGATCTTTATCAAAAGGATGTGGCATCATGCACACAGTAAAAGCGGAACATACATTAACCCATTTGTACGGCAAAGATTTTCTTTCCTTGAAGGATTTCAGCCCTTCTGACATTAACGGGCTTCTGACAGAAGCTTCATTATTAAAACAGCATCCGATACAGCCGATTTTTCAAGGAAAAACATTGGCGATGATTTTTGAAAAATCTTCAACCCGCACGCGTGTATCGTTTGAAGCGGGCATGGCTCAGCTCGGAGGAACAGGACTATTCCTTTCAAGCAGCGACCTGCAGCTTGGACGGGGAGAGACGGTCGCGGATACGGCGAAGGTGCTGTCCGGATTCGTTGATGCCATTATGATCCGCACTTTTGAGCATGAAAAAGTCGAAGAACTTGCCGAGCATGCACACATTCCCGTCATAAACGGGCTGACCGACCGGTACCACCCGTGTCAGGCACTCGCGGATCTGTTAACGATACAAGAGATAAAAGGAGAGCTGAAAGGAGTAAAAGTCGCCTATATCGGTGACGGAAATAATGTGGCGCATTCACTTATGATCGGCTGCGCAAAAATGGGCTGTGACATTGCGATTGCTTCGCCGAAAGGTTATGAAGTAGAGGAAGAGGCGGTAAATGCCGCAAAAGAAGCTGCGGCTGTTTCCGGAGCGAAGATCATCCTGACCGAAAATCCGCAGGAAGCGGTGCGGGATGCAGACGTGATTTACTCCGATGTCTTTACGAGCATGGGACAGGAGGAAGAGATGCAGCAGCGGCTGAACGTGTTTGCCCCGTACCAAGTCAACGCCTCACTCGTCAGTCTCGCCAAACCTGACTATACCTTTTTGCACTGTCTGCCCGCGCATCGGGAGGAAGAGGTCACGTCCGAGATAATTGACGGCCCAAACTCTGCGGTATTCCAGCAGGCGGAAAACCGGCTTCACGCACAAAAAGCGCTCTTGAAAGCTCTTCTTTACAATCAGGATGAACAAAAAAACCGCTGAGCCTGGGACTGACCCCATAATATGAGACAAACAAAAAACACCTTCAAGTTTGAAAACGGATCGTTGTTATCCGAAATTAGACTTGGAGGTGTTTTTCTATGAGGGCAAGAGTGAGTTATCCTGTTGAAGTCAAACAGAAGGCTGTAGAAATGAGATTGGCGGGCGTGCCTGTGAAGGAGATCATGCAGGAATTGAATATAAAGAATAAGACGCAGGTGCAGACATGGGTCAGGTGGTATAAAGCTGGGGATACACATCGATTCGAACAACCTGTCGGAAAGCAATATTCTTATGGAAAAGGTCCAGAGTATTCTTCCGAATTAGAGAAACTGCAGGCAGAAAATCGTTATCTGAGACAACAGAATGAAGTGTTAAAAAAGTACAACGAATTGGAAAGGAAGCTGATAGCGAAACGCCAGTCGAGCTTGTAGAAGCATTGCGCGGCACAATGACCATAAAGGATATCTGTATTCATTTAGGTATCTCACGAGCATCTTATTATCGTTGGAAGAAGAATCTGATGAAAGATAACCCTAAATACCATTTAGAAAAACAAATCGGCACGTTGTGCCGAGAACACAATTATCGATATGGCTATCGGAAAATCACAGCTATATTAAAAAAGGGAATGCGTATGAATCATAAAACGGTTCAGCGCATTATGCAGAAGAATCAGTGGCAATGCCGGGTTAAGGTGAAAAAGCGCAAGAAGAATGGGCAGCCATATGCCGTGGCCGAGAATATATTGGATCGGAACTTTCAGTCTGATCGCCCTCTGGAAAAGCTAGTAACGGATATCACATATTTGCCTTATGGGCAGAAACAATTGTATCTTTCCAGTATATTGGATTTATACAATGGAGAAGTGATTGCTTTTACGATTAGCGATAGACAGGACACAGACTTTGTCTTACACACACTTGATCAGCTGCCCGCACTGCCAGAGAACTGCGTGTTACATAGTGACCAAGGTTCTGTTTATACATCTTATGAGTATCAGAAAGCTGTTAAAACAAAAGGCATTACCATGAGCATGTCCCGCAAAGGGACGCCCGCTGATAATGCCTCCATCGAATCGTTTCATTCCTCACTAAAGTCTGAAACGTTCTACCTCGACAGGTTGGAAAGCACTACGACGACCATCGTAGAGCAAACTGTCGAAACCTATATACACTATTATAACAACATTCGTATTCAAACGAAACTAAACAACCAGCCGCCGGTCACATACCGACAGCTGGCTGCTTAAAGGTGTTTTGATCCCTGTCTCAAAAACGGGGGTCAGTCCCCTCATTCAGCGGTTTTTTAATATTTTCTCGCATACAAGCGCATACTACATGAAAAAGAAAAAGGAGGAAATGACGTGGGACAGCAGCATCAATTCCGACCGGGACAAAAAGCGCCGAATAACGGTGTGTACGTTGAAATCGGCGAAACGGGAAGTATGGTCAAAAATCCGCAAAAAATCAAGCTTACGGCGGGAGAAATGTTTCCTGAGACTTCAAATCACAACAGATTGTGGACATATCAACGAAAACCGTGAACAGAAAAAAACCTGCTGAATAGCAGGTTTTTTTAATTAATGCTGGCTTGCATCCTGTTTGACAGGCATGACTTCCGCAAGAACAAACACAAGCACCGCGATAACTACGGCGATAACGGATGATTGCTTGAAGTTGTACGCCGCGCTGTTCATGGAGGCGATCAAATAACAGGCCATATGTGTTAAAAGGAACGTCCAAATAAAACCGATAACTAACCGCACGTTTCCACCTCGTCCTTCATTTTATTCTACGTTGTATCATACCATACATAAGGCGCGGGCGGAAGGTCAATTTCGCATCAAAAAGCCCCGCCCTAAAACTGACTTTTTACCGCATGCCCGGCCGTCTGACGGAAAATACGGTCCCCGCACCGGTATAATAGCCAAAACATAGAAGCAACTAGGGGTTTAACTGATCCGTTTTCATTCTTCTTACATATGATAGCCAATAGAGAAACTAGGAGTAAAAGGAGGCGGAAAGGCATGGGGATAACGGAAAGATTTTTCCAACTCGGATCTGAGCTGAACGTCATCCATCTGCCGTATCGGCCGAACGGCTTCTGTATCTTTATTCTTGGGGACAGAACTCACTTTGTCAGCGGGGATTCAAGCTTTTGGCTCGAACATGAAGGGAGAAACCAGCTGTTAAATACGCTGCGTGACAGAGGTTATACAATCTTCAACAGCAATTTATACGGCAGGCATTGGGGATCGGAAAAAGCCGCCGCTTACGCCAGACAGCTGATTCATTATGTGCTGAAACAAGAAACCCTCAACCCGAAAATACACTTGCTTGCAGAAGGCATGGGCGCTCTCATCGCCGATCAACTGCTGCAATCTTCGCCGGAGCATATCCGTTCAGCAGCAATGTTAGATCCTTGTCTTGACCTTCAAGCCCATTTTGAATCAGAGAAAGAAAATAAGTTTTTTTATAAGCAGTTTCTGAGAGAAACGGCTCAAAGCTTCGGTGTTTCTGAAAAAGAGGCAAGCTCGCTGACCTATCAGACCATCACCGGCTGCCGCACCAGCGTGCCGGTACATATATGGCAAAGAACGACCGGAGCGCCGTATCCGTATACCCTGCATGCGAACGCATATAAAGAAGCCCGGGAAAAGACCGGATGCAAGACTGATATCACGTATCACATGCTTGAGAATCCGGCGCGGATGTACAGAGCCATCTGCCGCTTTTTCCGCAGTCATGAAAAAGACCTGTAGTGAATAGTATACAACAGCCATCTCTTTTCAGAGGGCTGTTTGGCTTGTGCGTGAATGAAAAACCGGAAAGGCGGCATATGTGATGAAGACAGCGCTGATCATTGGAGCAGATGAATTTCTCGGCCTTTCATTATGCGAACGGATGATGGATGAAGGTGTGCATGTTGATGTCATTTTGGATGAGCCGGAGGACAAAACGAGGCAGCTGTATTTAGAAGAACGTTTAATGTGGCTCGGGAGGAACGGGCTTTTTCAAATCATAGATGAAATCGGTGATAAGGAATACGATCGAATCTGCGTTCAATACGGGAGCGGATGTCTGCCTGAAGACAGAACGGAGCCTTTATATTGGATTGTTTACAACGAGGATCACGGAGACTGGGAAAAAAACGGCCAGCGGGACACGGTTAAAACGATTATTCTTCCGCCGCTTTACGGCCCGTGGACGGAAGCGAAAGAAGATGGCGAAAGCAGGGTCTTTTTAGAAGACGCAGCCTGCGGGCTGATGAATAAGCTTCAGGCGGACGGCACAGAGGAAGAAAATCAGGTTATTACCCTGGAAATAATAGAAAAAACGCAAAAAACAGAAGCGGAAGAAAAAATTCAAGAGTGGAAAAGACAATTTTCATCAACATTCGACAATTTTTAAGAAATACCTTCCATGTTATGTGCATTACCGCTACAATAAATATATACCAACTATACATGTTATGAGTAAAAAGGGGTTGAACACGGCTTGATCACCAGGCTTGTCATGGTCTTTTCTGTCCTCCTTTTTTTGAGCGGATGCGCACAAACTCCGTTT
Source organism: Bacillus sp. 5RYD7K (assembly GCF_059831465.1). Taxonomy (NCBI): domain Bacteria; kingdom Bacillati; phylum Bacillota; class Bacilli; order Caryophanales; family Bacillaceae; genus Bacillus; species Bacillus sp. 5RYD7K. Next base: position 3,709,327 of record NZ_CP191200.1, on the reverse strand, counting down.
AAAGGGAAAATTGAGAAGGTCGGAATGCTGTTTCCCGATACCATCAGTGACCTGGTATGGGGCACAAAAGGTTACAAAGGTTTATTAGCGATACAATCTGAATTTAACGTTGACGTTTATTATAAAGAAAATATCAGATCTGATGAAGATATTTTAAAAGCGATAGATGATTTGCATAAAAAAGGAGTCAATCTTTTATACGGGCACGGAAATGAATACGAGGAAATCTTCAATATGATCAGTAAGGATTATCCCGACATGGAATTCGTCGTCGCAAACGGAACGGCGAAAAACGATAATGTCACAAGCGTTCATCTTATGGGAGAAGCGATGGGCTTTTTTGGGGGAATGACGGCCGCCCATATGTCTAAAACCAATGAGGTCGGCGTCATCGCCTCGTTTTTATGGCAGCCTGAGGTAGACGGTTTTATTAAAGGGGCAAAATATGAAAAGCCCGATATTACCGTCAATACTGAATTTACGGACCATTGGGATAACGGCAATGAAGCACTGCATCTTTATAAGAAGTTAAAAGCAGAAGGCACGGATGTTGTATATCCGGCCGGAGACGGGTATAATGTTCCTGTCATTCAGCAAATTAAAAAAGACGGGCTTTACGCCATCGGCTATGTCGCCGAGCAATCGAACCTCGGCAAAAACACGGTGCTGACAAGCACCGTGCAAAATGTAGACAAAGCCTATACAATAATCGCCGAGCAATATAATAACGGCACGCTCAAGAGCGGAGATCACAACTTCGATTTCAGGGAAGGAGTCGTTGAAATGGGGACGTTCAGCCCTCTGGTGGACAAAGCATTTCAAGACAAAATCTCAGATCTTGTAAAAACGTATAACCGAACAAATGAACTGCCGTCAAATGAATAGAGGTGGATACACATGCAGCATGAAAAGTCTCTTGAATTTATGCAAATCGCAATGAAATACCTGCCGGAAGCAAAGGCGGAGCTTGAGAAATCCGGCATTGATCTGTCTATGGAAATGATTCAGCCGTTTATGGATCTATTTACATCGGTCATGGCGGAAGCATATGAGCTTGGCAGATCTGATGCCGGAGAGCTGAATAAATAAAGAGAGCCACTTTTTCATGAAGTGGCTTTTCACATGATTTTTTTCTTGATGGCGGAAACCATCGATCCAAGCCCAAGGTCTTTAAATACAGGCTTTAATTGATCGAGGGAGTTCATGATGGAGCCCAGCTGATTCATCACGTGGTTGTAATCGACCGGACCTTCGTTTTCAGCCTGAGGCTGCTCGGGGTTTTCTTCGTTTTTTTCGTTTTCTTCCGGTTCTTTATCCCGGTCCCCGGAATTGCCGAACATCATTTTAGTGAAAATATCCATAATAAAGCCTCCTTTCATCTTCCTTATATTCTATGAAGAGCGGGAGCCGATAGTTTAGACGAATATATTGCCAACAGAAAAAAAATAGGGTAGAATTAGTACCTGATACTAACAATTGATCATAACTAATTAGTTTTAAATTCATTATAAAAAGGAGTCTTTCCTATGAAAGCTGGAATTCTTGGTGTCGGCCGTTATATCCCGGAAAAAGTGCTGACAAATCATGATCTTGAACAAATGGTAGATACATCGGACGAGTGGATTCGTACGAGAACAGGTATAGAAGAAAGAAGAATCGCCGCTGAAGATATGTATTCATCCGGCATGGCCGCTGAGGCTGCGCAAAAAGCGCTTGATCAGGCGGGCATTTCCGCTGAGGAGCTTGATATGATCCTCGTGGCGACGGTCACTCCCGACCAGTCTTTCCCTACCGTATCCTGTATGATACAAGAAAAGCTCGGGGCCAAAAAAGCGTGCGCGATGGATATCAGCGCTGCATGTGCCGGTTTTATGTACGGTATCGTAACCGCCAAACAGTTCATTGAATCGCAAACATACAAACATGTCCTTGTGGTCGGAGTCGAAAAGCTTTCAAGCATTACTGACTGGGAAGACCGCAATACGGCTGTTCTGTTCGGGGACGGGGCCGGAGCGGCTGTCATCGGACCGGTCAGCGACGACAGAGGCATACTGTCATTTGAGCTCGGAGCAGACGGTACAGGCGGTCAGCACTTGTACTTAGATGAAAAAGGGCATACAATCATGCATGGAAGAGAAGTATTCAAATTCGCCGTCCGGCAAATGGGTGAATCAAGTGTAAATGTCATTGAAAAAGCCGGTCTTTCCAAAGAGGACGTAGACTTTTTGATTCCCCATCAGGCAAACATCCGCATTATGGAAGCGGCACGGGAACGTTTGGAGCTTCCGGTTGAAAAGATGTCTAAAACAGTCCATAAATATGGAAACACATCCGCGGCATCCATTCCGATTTCATTAGTAGAGGAACTGGAAGCAGGTAAAATTAAAGACGGCGATGTCATCGTCATGGTCGGTTTCGGCGGAGGATTGACATGGGGCGCCATAGCGATACGCTGGGGACGATAGAAAAAAGGTGAGGTGCACACATGATGAATAAAAAAAGAGTAGTCGTTACAGGACTTGGAGCCCTGTCTCCGCTTGGCAACGACGCCGAAACAAGCTGGAAAAATGCAATTAGCGGCGTATCCGGAATCGGACCGATCACACGTGTGGAATCGGACGAGTATCCGGCGAAAGTAGCTGCTGAACTGAAAGATTTCAATATTGAAAACTACATGGATAAAAAAGAAGCGAGAAAAATGGACCGCTTCACACAATATGCTGTTGTAGCCGCGAAAATGGCTGTTGAAGATGCCGGTCTGAACATCACAGAAGAGATCGCGCCAAGAGTCGGCGTTTGGGTCGGTTCCGGAATCGGCGGCCTTGAAACGCTTGAATCCCAATTCGAAATCTTCCTGACAAAAGGGCCGAGACGGGTCAGCCCGTTCTTTGTTCCGATGATGATTCCGGATATGGCAACAGGCCAAATCTCAATCGCTCTCGGAGCAAAAGGAGTCAACTCCTGTACGGTGACGGCATGCGCGACGGGAACAAACTCTATCGGTGACGCGTTTAAAGTCATTCAGCGCGGCGATGCCGATGCGATGATTACGGGCGGAACGGAAGCGCCGCTGACAAGAATGTCATTTGCGGGCTTCAGCGCAAACAAAGCCCTTTCTACAAATCCTGATCCGAAAACGGCAAGCCGCCCGTTTGATAAAAACCGTGATGGCTTTGTCATGGGAGAAGGCGCGGGGATCATCGTACTTGAAGAGCTTGAGCACGCGCTTGCCCGCGGTGCGAAAATCTACGGAGAAATTGTCGGTTACGGCTCAACGGGTGATGCTTACCACATTACCGCGCCTGCCCAAGACGGGGAAGGCGGTGCGAGAGCGATGCAGGAAGCAATCAAAGATGCGGGCATCAAGCCTGAAGAAATTGATTACATTAACGCTCACGGCACAAGCACGTACTACAATGACAAATACGAGACAAAAGCCATTAAGACCGTTTTCGGTGATCATGCGTACAAGCTTGCCATCAGCTCGACAAAATCAATGACGGGCCATTTGTTAGGCGCTGCCGGAGGAATTGAAGCCATCTTCTCCGTCATGGCGATTAAAGACAGCGTTATCCCGCCGACGATTAACATCGAAACACCTGATGAAGAGTGTGATTTAGATTATGTACCGGACAAAGCGCGCGAGCAGGATGTTAACATCGTTCTCAGCAACTCGCTCGGATTCGGCGGACATAATGCCACTTTGATCTTTAAAAAATATCAATAATACAGTTTTTTGACCGGCTGCCTGAAAAAGGCGGCCGGTTTTTTTGTGCGTGCATATGATAACAACAAGAGGAGGCGAACCGGTATGAGCGTCAAGCAGACATATAAATGGATGGAAAAGGCGGCATCCATGAATGATTTGGCCCCGCACCTTTTGCCGCTTTTTTCAGGGGCCGATAAGAAAGAGTGGAAGCCGATACTCGCGATGCTGCAAAACCACGGAATGTTCCGCCATCTGAAGGACGGCGTTAGGACCAGTAAACGGCTGAAAGAAAGAGGAAGCTACAGTCATATCCAAAAGGAGGAAGCTTATTTAAAGGAGAAGTGGAACGGGCCGGACGTGCCGATCGTTGTTTTGCCCGTTGATGAACGAAACCGGAAAATCCGTCTGGAATTCGGGTCAAAATCCGGTCTTGCTTTCCGGGACAAAATGTTTCTCTTCTTATCGTCGGATAGTTCCAATTCAGCTGTTTCCGCCCTTATGACACATGAATATAATCACGTCTGCCGGTTAGAACATGTGACAAAGGACGAAAAAGATGAGACATTACTTGATACAATCATGATGGAGGGGCTGGCAGAATATGCTGTATATGAGCGATTCGGCTCAAGTCTTACGGCGGAATGGACGTCCTACTATACGCCTGAGCAGCTTGATTTTCTGTTTGAAAAAAGAGTCAAGCCGAACCTCCGATTAACGAGAGACAGCAGAATGTTTTCACAGCTCTTATACGGAAAAGGATACTTCCCCTCAATGCTTGGTTATGCCGTCGGATTCAATATAGTAAAAAAATATTTAACCGATCATCAAAAAACAGTAAAAGAAGCATTGGCCATCCCTTCAAAAACCTTTCTGGAAGCAACGCTTTAAAAGAATGAAAGAATGGTAATTATTTGATGATATTACATTTATCCTAAAAAATTCTTGCTTTTGTAATAATGATGTAATAATATACAACTATAAAATTTTTGACTATTCTATATTTTGTGATAGCGAAACGTATGTTTCCCTCTGCTGCAGCGGAATGAGAAAGGGGCGTATCATGAGCACACTATTAGAAGTGAATAACTTAAAGACCTATTTTTTCAGAAAGAAACAGCCGATTCCCGCAGTCGACGGGGTGGATTTTCACATTAACAAGGGCGAAACCGTCGCCCTTGTAGGAGAATCCGGCTCGGGCAAAAGCATCACCTCTCTTTCTATTATGGGACTTGTCCAAGGCTCGGGCGGGAAAATTGTGGACGGCTCGATTAAGCTGGAAGGCAGGGACCTGGCCTCCTTCACCGAAAACGAATATTGCAAAATCCGCGGAAATGACGTCTCTATGATCTTTCAGGAACCTATGACTTCTCTAAACCCGGTGCTGACCATCGGCGAACAAATTACCGAAGTGCTTGAATACCATAAAAAAATGAGTAAAAAAGAAGCTGTGAATAAAGCCGTTGAGCTTCTCAAGCTCGTCGGATTCTCAAGAGCGGAACAAGTAATGAAAGAATATCCGCACCGTCTTTCCGGGGGAATGAGACAGAGGGTGATGATCGCCATTGCGCTCAGCTGCAACCCGAAGCTTCTGATAGCCGATGAACCGACGACGGCGCTTGATGTGACGATACAAGCCCAAGTATTGGAGCTGATGAAAGACCTCTGCAAAAAATTCGATACTTCCATTCTGCTGATCACTCACGATTTAGGCGTCGTTTCCGAAGCCGCCGACAGGGTGATCGTGATGTACTGCGGACAAGTCGTTGAGAGCGCGAGCGTGGAAGACTTATTTTTAAACCCCCTTCATCCGTACACGGAAGGGCTGTTAAACTCCATACCGGTGATAGACGGAGAGATTGATACATTAAAAGCGATCAAAGGCAGTGTCCCGACACCGGATCATCTTCCGGAAGGCTGCCGATTCGCTCCGAGGTGTGCGAAGGCGATGGACAAATGCAAAACGGGGCAGCCGGAGCTGATAACACATGAAAGCGGCCGTTCTGTAAGGTGTTTTTTATATGAGGAAGAGGGTGCCCAATCAAAATGACAGCTGTGAACCAAGAAACGATATTAGAGCTGAAAGACGTAAAAAAATATTTCCCGATCCGTTCCGGTTTTTTTCAAAGAAAAGTCGGAGACATCAAGGCTGTCGACGGTGTTTCTTTTTCACTGAAGCGCGGCGAGACGCTCGGCATCGTCGGTGAATCAGGATGCGGCAAATCAACGGCGGGAAGGACGATGATCCGTTTATACAAACCGACAGACGGCCGGATTCTTTTTAAGGGCCAGGATATTTCCGGCTTATCAGAAGAAAAGCTGAGAAAAAGTGTCCGCAAAAACATCCAGATGGTCTTCCAGGACCCCTTCGCATCGCTTAATCCGAGAAAAACACTGCGCTCCATTATTAAAGAACCGTTCCAGACTCACCATATGTACAGCATTCGCGAGCGGAACGAGAGAGTAGAGGAGCTGCTGGCGAAAGTCGGTCTCCATCCGAGCTTTGCGAACCGCTATCCGCATGAATTTTCCGGAGGGCAGCGTCAGCGGATCGGGATTGCGCGGGCTTTAACATTGAATCCCGAGCTGATTATTGCGGATGAACCCGTATCTGCGCTTGATGTCTCCATTCAGGCTCAGGTCATCAATCTGATGGAAGAACTGCAGGAAGAATTCAACCTTACCTATTTGTTTATATCTCATGATTTAAGTGTTGTCCGCCATATCAGTGACAGAGTCGGCGTTATGTATCTGGGAAAAATGATGGAGCTGACCGATAAACATGAGCTTTACGACAATCCGCTTCACCCCTATACGCAAGCGCTGTTATCTTCAGTGCCCGTCACGAGAAAAAAAGACGCCGTCAAGCGGGAACGAATCATCCTGAAAGGAGAACTGCCGAGCCCGGCAAACCCGCCGAAAGGCTGCGTGTTCCACACGCGGTGCCCGATGGCCAAACCGATCTGTAAGGAACAAATCCCGGCATTTGAAGAAGCCGCTCCCGGCCATTACGTCGCCTGCCATTTATATACCTGAAATGACAAGCATCGAGAGGGGGTATGCCGGATTACATAACCTGTTTGCTGCATATATATCACAAAGGGGGAATTGATATGAAATTACGTAAAACCGCACTGATGATGCTAAGTGTTTTTATGGCGCTCGCCATCTTCCTGTCAGCCTGCTCCGGCTCAAAATCCACAAGCACCGAATCCAAACCGGCCGGAAAACCGCAAAAAGGCGGAGATTTGGTTGTCGGGTCAACTGGGGAACCAACGCTTTTTAATCCTCTTTACTCCACCGATGTTGCAAGTTCCGATATTGAAGGAATGATTTACAGCACATTATTAGAAACCGATGAGAAATTGAACGTCAAGCCGTCGCTGGCTGAAAAAGTAACAGAGTCTGACGGGGGATTAACGTATGATGTAAAACTGAAAAAAGGCGTAAAATTCCATGATGGAAAAGAGCTCACGGCCGATGATGTAGTGTTCACCTACAGCATTCCTCTTAACAAAGATTACAACGGTGAGCGGGGCTCAGGTTTTGAGTCACTTAAATCCGTAACGAAAAAAGGAAAATATGAAATTCAGTTTAAAATGAAGAAAAAAGATGCCTATTTCTACAATGTCGTTCTCGGCAGTTACGGCATTTTGCCAAAACATATATTGGGTAAGGTCCCGGTTGCTGATCTGGGAGAAAATGAATTTAACCGTAAAAACCCAATCGGCTCCGGTCCGTTTAAGTTTGTCGAGTGGAAAAAGGGCGAGTATGTCAAACTGAAAGCAAATGATGATTACTTTGAAGGCAGACCATATCTTGATACAGTGACAGTCAAAACAATTCCTGATTCCAACGCGGCCGTGGCCCAGTTAAAAGCGGGGGACATTGATTTCTTCGCTGTGCCGGGCACAGATTTTGATACGGTTAAGACGTTTGGGAACGTAAAGGTTAAATCTGATCTCGGCTTAAACTACAGCTATATCGGCTGGAATGAGAAAAAAGAGCTTTTTAAGGACAAAAAAGTGCGTCAGGCATTGACTTACGCTCTTGACAGGCAGGCAATGGTAGATCAAGTGCTGAACGGAGACGGTAAGGTAGCGGATGTTCCTGAAAGTCCGCTGTCATGGAATTATCCGAAGTCTAAAGTGCCGACATTTGATTATAATCCGAAAAAAGCAAAGCAGCTGTTAAAAGAAGCCGGATGGGAAGATCATGACGGTGACGGCTACCTTGATAAAGACGGGAAAAAATTCTCTTTTGAAATTAAAACGAATCAAGGCAATAAAATTCGTGAAGATTTAGCGGTTGTCGTTCAGCAGCAATTAAAAGAAGTAGGAATTGAGGCAAAGCCGCGGATTGTTGAATTCAGTGCGTTAATTGAACAGACCAGTGCCCCTAATTGGGATTATGACGCTCTTCTTCTCGGATGGAGTCTTGCTACGTTCCCGGATCAGTTCTCCATCTTCCATTCAAGCCAATCTAAAAACGGGCTGAATAATATTTGGTACAAAAATCCGAAAGTCGATAAGCTGCTTGAAGAGGCGAAGTCAATTACTGACAGAAAAGAATACCAAAAGAAATATGAAGAGATATACAAATTGATTGCGGAAGATCAGCCGTACAGCTTCTTATTCTATTACAACTATCACAGAGCGATGCCGAATAATTTACAAGGCTATGTATTCCACCCTAAAAATGACTTGTACAATATTGAAAAATGGTGGCTGGATCAAAAATAGCAAAAGCCCTTGAGAGGGAAGGAGGTTCCTTTCCTCTCTTATCCTATTTAAAAAGGGGACAAGAATATGGTTACATATATTTTACGGCGAACATTAATGTCCTTGCCGATTCTCTTAGGCATCACAATTTTGTCGTTTGCCATCATGAAAGCAGCGCCGGGAGATCCGATGTCACTTATGATGGACCCTACAATCAGTCAAGCGGACAGGGCGAAATTCATTGAAAAATACGGATTGAACGATCCGGAACCGGTTCAATATGTGAAATGGCTGGGGAATATGCTGCAAGGCGATTTCGGGACTTCTATTGTGAAGAAAGGCACCCCTGTTTCTGAACTTATCTTATCCCGCTTACCGAATACGATTGTGCTTATGCTTTTCTCAACCCTTGTCGCTCTTCTGATTTCTATTCCATTTGGTGTTTTGTCAGCGAAACGTCCTTATTCCAAATTGGATTACGGGATAACTGTTACTTCATTCTTAGGGCTTGCTATTCCGAATTTTTGGTTCGGTTTGATTTTAATTATGGTTTTATCTGTGAATCTTGGGTGGTTTCCCACTGGCGGAGTAAGCACTTTGAATGCTGACTTTAACATATTTGACCGTTTGCATCATTTGATTCTGCCTGCTTTTGTGCTCGCAACGGCAGACATGGCTGGGATAACGAGATACACAAGATCCAGTATGCTTGATGTGTTAAAACAGGATTATATACGCACGGCGCGTGCGAAAGGATTCAGAGATAATAAAGTGATTTTTAAGCACGGTTTGCGAAACGGACTTCTTCCTGTCATCACTATTTTTGGTCTGATGATACCGTCATTTATCGGGGGAGCGGTAGTGGTAGAACAGATTTTTACTTGGCCGGGTCTCGGCAAATTGTTTATTGATTCAGCCTTTTCACGAGATTATCCGGTTATCATGGCCATGACGGTCATTTCAGCTGTTTTGGTTGTAGTGGGGAATTTAATTGCGGACATCTTATATGCGTTGGCTGACCCGCGTATTGAATATTAACTAAGAGAGGTGAGAGGTCAAATGTTACAGCCAAATACCGGCACACCCCCCAGTGAAATAAAATTAAAAGAAAATATTCAATCCAAACCGGAAACAATGACTAAGATTTTTTTCGAAAAGTTCTTTCAAAACAAACTTGCTGTAATCGGAGCCGTTATATTAACCATCATCATTTTGTCAGCCTTATTCGCTTCGGTAATCGCTCCTTACTCTCCAGAGAGTCAATCTCTTATCAATCGTTTGAAGCCGCCGAGTTTAAAACATCTAATGGGAACTGATAAATTCGGAAGAGACATCTTTACGAGGGTTCTGTACGGGGCGCGCGTTTCCTTGCTTGTCGGATTCGCATCTGTGATCGGTGCAATTACAATCGGAACTGTTGTCGGAGCCGTTGCCGGTTATTTTAAGGGAATTGTCGATGCCGTTCTCATGAGAACTGTGGATATCGTATTATCCATACCTGATATATTTTTGCTTATTACACTTGTTACGATTTTTCAGCCCGGAATGGATAAATTAATTTTAATTTTCTCCCTTACAGGCTGGACAACAACAGCACGCCTTGTGCGAGGGGAGTTTTTATCGCTTCGTTCCAGAGAATTTGTACTGGCTGCAAAGACGATCGGTACAAAAAATCATCATATTATTTTTTCTCATATATTGCCGAATGCGCTTGGGCCGATTATTGTCTCGGCCACATTAAAGGTCGGAACGGTTATTTTGGCAGAATCTACATTGAGTTATCTCGGTTTCGGGATTCAGCCGCCGATCGCAAGCTGGGGCAATATGCTTCAGGATGCACAGAACTTTACGCTTATGATTCAGGCTTGGTGGTACCCGTTATTCCCAGGGTTGTTGATTCTTCTTACCGTATTGTGCTTCAACTTTGTCGGAGACGGGCTGCGTGACGCGCTTGATCCGAAAAATGTGAAATGATCTCCCGGACGGAACGGGAGATTTTTTTTGTTGCGATGCAAGGGGGAATCCAGCCCCCTCTTGAGGAAATCTCATATCAAAATGGAATAATTTATCTATCCCTTGCCTATACTGTGGACAACAGTTTTTATAAAGTGAGGGGTCGAATATGTTATTTCTTCATGATGTGTGGGTCAATTGGTTTGAAGGGGAAGAGAATGGCTACAATGTATGCCATTTTCACGAATGGCGGAAGGAAGACACGGTTGAGCTTTTGGATCAGACGCCGCTGCTCAGAGTGCCGTCGGTATTATTTCATTACATAGAAAACGACTTATCAGAGCTTCCGAAAGAGCTGCTGGAACAAGTGCATCAAAAGTCATATGTGCGAAAAAATCATGAACGGACGAAGCTTGAGTACTGTTTTGTCGTGACTGACGGAATCGGCATCATTGCCGTGGATACGATCGGGTATACCATTCCGGTCAGAAAGAGCCGTCTGATTCCGAGGCAGGAGCAGCTTGTTTATGAAATGGTAAAGGATGTAGAGCCGGAATCGTTTCAATTTGAGCCTGCACAATTGGAGTCTTCAAAGGAATATCACATTTTATCATTGGCGCCGGAGCATGTCAGAGGGCTGACAAGAAAAGAACGGCAGATCAAGCAGCTGATGTTTATGGCGCTTGACCAGCTTAAAGGGCTGAAGAACCGCGCGGAAATAGTGTATTGGTACACGGAATGGAATCCGCATATGTACGAGCAGATCAAACGGATGAGCTTTGAAGAGATTTGGGACATGCTTTATAATGAAACAATCGAAGGCTGGTCAGACAAGCATCTTGCGTTCTGTGAAAATTTGATTAAAGGGCAGCCGTTTTTCGAAAAGCTTTGGGAAATGGAACAGGAATCAAAAGTGAACTAAAAAAGAGGCGGGGATCATCCCGCCTCTTTTCTTTATCTTCTTTTCCGTCCGAGACCCATGGCGTTCTCCATTTTTTTCACCATTTTGCCGGCGGTTTTGTTTGCGCGTGCTGCCCCTTCGTCGAGAATGCGGTCAAGCTCGTCGCTTTCAATTAATTCACGATAGCGCTCTTGGATCGGTGACAAAGCGCCGATAACGACTTCGGCTAAATCGCTTTTGAATTCACCGTAACCTTTGCCTTCATATTTTGCCTCTAATTCTTCAATTGATGTGTTTCCTAAAATAGAATAGATCGTCAAAAGGTTAGAAACACCCGGTTTGTTTTCTTTATCATACTTTACAATGCCTTCCGAATCAGTCACGGCGCTCTTGATTTTCTTTTCAAGCTGTTTCGGCTCATCAAGCAGCGTGATGTATGCCTTTTGGTTCGGGTCTGATTTGCTCATTTTTTTGAGCGGATCAGCCAGTGACATGATGCGTGCGCCTGTTTTAGGGATTTTCACCTCAGGAATCGTGAAGATGTCGTTGTATTTCTTATTGAAGCGCTCCGCCAGATTGCGGGTCAGTTCAAGGTGCTGTTTTTGGTCTTCTCCGACCGGAACAAGGTCCGTGCCGTACAGTAAAATATCACCGGCCATCAGCGGCGGATATGTTAACAGCCCTGAGACGACGGCTTCTTTGCCTTTTGACTTATCTTTAAATTGCGTCATCCGCTCAAGCTCGCCGATATATGCGACACATTGGAGCATCCATCCCGCCTGGGCATGAGCGGGAACCTCTGACTGGATAAAGAGGGTCGCTTTCTCGGGGTCAAGTCCGACGGCCAGGTAAAGAGCCGCCAGATTGCGGATGTTCTTCCGCAGCTCAAGCCGATCCTGCGGAACCGTAATTGCATGCTGATCAACGATGCAGAAATATCCGTTGTAATCATGCTGCAAATCGACAAATTGCTTCATGGCGCCGATGTAGTTGCCGAGGGTAACGGAGCCGCTCGGCTGAATGCCTGAAAAAATCGTTTTCTTCATAGTTCTTACCTCATTTCTTAAAACATAATAAAAAAAGCCCATTCTTCCCGTAGAAAAAAGGGACGAATGAACCGTGGTGCCACCCTGATTATTCCATTACAATGGAATCGCTCGAGACGTTGGTAACGGAGGCTGCTCCGGCTGGGCCTACTTTACGTTCAGTCAGCTGCTCAGAAGTCCATTCCACAGGGCCCGTTACCTGCTCCCAGCACCGCAGGCTCTCTTCAAACGGGTTGATATGTGTACTACTCTTCATCATAGCAATCACAACAAAATGTTCTTTGATTGATCTATTATAAATCAATTATAGCCAAATGTCATCAGAAGAATACAAGCTTATTTCCAATTTGCTTAAAGGCTGAAAATCCGCAAAAAGAACTGAAAATGCCTAAAAGATAACGGATATCAACATTTCGTATAACGAATATTATATGTAAAAAGCAATATGAACTGGAAATTACAATAAAAATATTTAGTTAGGTCATGCTTTAAACTGTAGAAGTGTATCACCTTTTTGGCAGAAAAACTGACCAAATTTAAATATTTTAAATTGAGAAAATAGTATTGCAATAAATTATTCATTTCATTATAATGAACTTGTTCACTCTATTGTTACAGCTTCTTTACATAAAATAATCAGAAAAGACGGAACACAATTAAAGTTTAGAAAAATATTACGTTATTTTGTCTGATATTTCTGAGTATTTAGTAGTAAAGGCTGAAAATTTGATTAGGGGGTTAGTGCATGAAAAAGCGTTGGTCTATTGTAGGTTTGATGCTTATCTTCTCGCTTGTGTTAAGTGCGTGCGGCGGATTCAGCGGCGGATCAGGAGACGGTAAAAAAGACACCAAAGGACAGACTACACTTAATATCAATATTAAAACTGAGCCGTTTTCAATGCATCCGGGATTAGCGAATGATTCCGTTTCAGGAGGCGTAATCCGCCAGATTTATGAAGGATTGACACGCGTAAACTCCAAAGGTGAGCCTGAAGAAGGAATGGCATCTAAAATTGAAACAAGCAAAGACGGAAAGACCTATACATTTACGATTCGTGACGGTGCGAAATGGTCTAACGGCGACCCCGTGACTGCGCAGGATTTTGAATATGCATGGAAATGGGTGCTTGACCCGAACAACGAATCACAATACGCTTATCAGCTCTACTACATCAAAGGCGCTGAAGCCGCCAATACAGGAAAAGGCAAGCTTGATGACGTAGGCGTAAAAGCTGTAAATGACAAAACATTAAAGGTTGAACTGAACAACCCGACACCTTACTTCCTGCAATTAACTTCATTCTATACGTATATGCCGATCAACAAGAAAATTGCTGAAAAACATAAAAACTGGAACACAAATGCAGGCGAAAATTACGTGTCAAACGGCCCGTTCAAAATGACGGCCTGGAAACACAGCGGTTCTATCACGCTTGAAAAGAACGATCAATATTGGGATAAAGACGCTGTGAAATTGAAGAAAATCAACATGGTGATGATTAACAATGACAACACCGAACTGAAAAAATTCCAGGCGGGTGAGCTTGACTGGGCAGGAATGCCGCTCGGCCAGCTTCCGACCGAATCTCTGCCGACTTTGAAAAAGGATGGATCGCTCCATGTTGAACCGATCGCAGGTGTGTATTGGTACAAATTCAACACAGAAGCGAAACCGCTGAACAATGTTAACATCCGTAAAGCCCTTGCTTATGCGATCGACCGCTCATCTATCGTGAAAAATGTGACGCAGGGGGAACAAATCCCGGCCATGGCTGCAGTGCCGCCGTCAATGAAGGGATTCGAGGATAACAAAAAAGGCTATTTCAAAGACAATGACGTCAAAACAGCAAAAGAATACTTAAATAAAGGACTGAAAGAATTAGGTGTCAAGAGCGTCTCTGACCTTCCGGCAATCAAATTGTCCTACAATACGAATGATGCGCATGCGAAAATCGCGCAGGCCGTACAGGAAATGTGGAAAAAGAACTTAGGTGTCAAAGCTGAGCTTGATAATTCCGAATGGAATGTGTACATCGATAAGCTGCACAGCCAAGATTATCAGGTCGGGCGTATGGCCTGGTTAGGCGACTTTAATGATGCAATTAACTTCCTTGAAGCCTATCGCGATAAAGATGGGGGAAACAATGATACAGGATGGGAAGACCCTGAGTTTAAAAAGCTGCTGAACCAATCTCAGCTTGAAACGGATCCGGATAAACGTATCGAAGAGCTGAAAAAAGCAGAAAAAATCTTTATGGACGCAATGCCGGTCGCGCCAGTTTACTTCTATACAGATACTTGGGTGCAGGATAAAAACCTCAAAAATGTAATCTTGACCGGAACAGGTGACGTTTTCTTCAGAAACGCTTCTTTTGAATAACAGGCGGTTCTGAAAACAAAAGACCCAAGGTATATGGGGAGGATGTCCCCGTATACCTTTCTTGCTTATTAAGTTTAAAATGGTAAAAAATATGGAGGTGTTCACCTTGCTGAAATACATCGGTAAACGATTCATTTACATGATCATCACGCTGTTTGTGATTGTCACCGCCACTTTCTTCTTAATGCAGGCAGCCCCGGGCGGACCATTTTCCGGCGAAAGAAAGCTGACGCCTGAAATTGAAGCAAACTTAAACGAACACTATGGCCTGGACAAGCCTCTTTTCGTTCAATATGTCAGCTACTTAAAATCTGTAGCGATGTGGGACTTTGGGCCTTCTTTTAAATATAAAGGCCAAAGTGTTAATGATTTAATCAATTCCGGCTTCCCCGTCTCATTCACTCTCGGTGCAGAAGCAATTCTCCTCGCATTAGCGTTTGGTGTGCTTTTCGGGGTGCTGGCTGCCCTGTACCATAATAAATGGCAGGATTATACCATTGCGATTTTAACGATCTTTGGGATCTCAGTTCCGAGTTTTATATTGGCGACGATTTTGCAATATATTTTCTCCATTAAATTAGAACTGTTCCCGGTCGCGGGGTGGGAATCCTGGGCATACACCTTTCTGCCCTCCATTGCGCTCGCTTCCATGCCGATGGCGTTCATTGCCAGACTCTCCCGTTCAAGCATGATTGAAGTGTTAAACAGCGATTACATACGGACTGCAAAAGCAAAAGGCCTTTCCCGGCCGTCAGTCACCGTGCGCCATGCGCTTCGAAACGCGCTTTTGCCCGTCGTGACATATATGGGGCCGATGGCGGCATCCATTTTAACAGGAAGTTTCATCATTGAATCGATTTTCGGAATCCCCGGTTTAGGCGCGCATTTTGTAAACAGCATTACAAACCGTGATTATACGGTCATTATGGGAGTTACCGTGTTCTTCAGTGTGATCCTGCTTTTATGCGTATTGATTGTAGATGTGCTGTACGGATTAATCGATCCGAGAATCAAGCTTTCTAAAGCAAAGAAAGGAGCCTAGACCATGCAGAACATTCCTAAAAATATGTTTGAACCAGCTTCAGCTAATGCCGGCGATGCCGAAAAAATAAGTAAAAAAAGCCTTTCCCTCTGGAAAGACGCCATGCTCCGCTTCCGCAGCAATAAGCTTGCGATGGTCGGGTTGGTACTGATCGTTCTTATTATTCTTATGGCGATTTTTGCTCCTATTTTTTCAAAATATGATTATGCGACTACCAATCTATTAAATGCTGATAAAGCACCGTCGAAAGATCATTGGTTCGGCACGGATGACCTTGGAAGGGACATATTTGTCCGGACATGGGTGGGCGCGCGGATTTCCATCTTTATCGGGGTCGCAGCTGCCGTGCTTGATTTATTAATCGGCGTAATCTGGGGCAGCATTTCCGGATTCCGCGGCGGACGCACAGATGAAGTGATGATGCGCATCGCCGACATTCTGTGGGCTGTTCCTTCATTATTAATGGTGATTTTGCTGATGGTTGTTCTGCCGAAAGGGTTGCTGACCATTATCGTCGCCATGACGATCACGGGCTGGATCAATATGGCGAGAATCGTCCGCGGACAGGTGCTGCAATTAAAGAATCAGGAGTATGTGCTTGCTTCACAGACACTCGGTGCCAAAACCGGCCGGCTTTTGTTTAAGCATATTGTCCCGAATGCGATGGGATCTATACTTGTAACGATGACACTCACGGTTCCGACGGCGATTTTTACAGAAGCGTTTTTAAGTTATTTGGGGCTTGGCGTACCTGCGCCGCTTGCGAGCTGGGGGACGATGGCCTCAGACGGCTTGCCTGCATTAACCTATTACCCTTGGCGTCTGTTCTTCCCTGCAGGATTTATCTGCCTGGCGATGTTCGGCTTTAACGTTGTCGGCGACGGGTTAAGAGACGCGCTGGATCCTAAGTTACGCAAATAAGGAGTGATATGAGTGACACGCTTGCTAGAAGTAAAAGACTTAGCCATTTCATTTAAAACATACGGCGGAGAGGTACAGGCAATCCGCGGCGTGAATTTCCATTTGAATAAAGGAGAGACGCTGGCGATCGTAGGGGAGTCAGGTTCCGGAAAAAGTGTGACATCTCAGGCGATTATGAAGCTGATCCCGATGCCTCCGGGCTATTTTAAAAGAGGACAGATTCTTTTTGACGGGCGCGATATCGTGCCGATGTCCGAAAAAGAAATGCAGGCCATCAGGGGAAGGGAAATCGGAATGATTTTCCAAGATCCGATGACCTCTCTGAACCCGACGATGAAAGTCGGCAAACAAATTACGGAAGTGCTTTTCAAACATGAAAAAATCTCAAAAGAAGCGGCGAAAAAACGCGCCATAGAGCTGCTTGATCTCGTCGGAATCCCGATGCCTGAAAAACGGGTCGGCCAATTCCCGCATGAATTTTCAGGCGGTATGAGACAGCGCGTCGTCATCGCGATGGCGCTTGCGGCAAATCCGAAGCTGTTAATTGCCGATGAACCGACAACAGCACTTGATGTGACGATTCAGGCGCAAATCCTTGAGCTGATGAAAGATCTGCAAAAGAAAATTGATACGTCTATCATTTTCATCACGCACGATCTCGGCGTTGTCGCCAATGTCGCCGATCGGGTCGCCGTCATGTACGCGGGCCAGGTGGTTGAATCGGGCACGGTGGATGAAATCTTTTATGATCCGCGCCATCCGTATACGTGGGGACTGCTTGCCTCAATGCCGAGTCTGGACAGCACAGATCAGGAAAAACTGACGGCCATTCCGGGCACGCCGCCTGATCTCACAAACCCTCCGATAGGGGACGCATTTGCGCTCCGCAGCTCGTATGCGATGAAAATTGACTTTGAACAGGAACCTCCGATGTATAAAGTGTCCGACACGCATTTTGTAAAATCATGGCTTCTGCATCCTGATGCGCCTAAGGTCGAGCCGCCAGAAGCGGTGAAGGCTAAAATCCGTCAGCTGCCGAATACGTATCAGCAGCCTGTTTTGATGAAGGAAGGTGAAAAAAATGACTGAGAAACTGCTTGAAATCAAACATTTACAACAGCATTTTTTTACGCCGAAAGGAACGGTAAAAGCCGTAGATGATTTATCATTTGATATTTATAAAGGCGAAACGCTCGGCCTTGTCGGAGAATCGGGCTGCGGTAAATCAACGACGGGCCGCAGTATTATCCGGCTGTATGAGGCAACCGGCGGGGAAGTTCTCTTTAACGGGGAAAATGTCCACGGGAAAAAATCCCGCAAAAAGCTGCTGGAGTTTAACCGGAAAATGCAGATGATTTTCCAGGACCCGTACGCTTCGTTAAATCCGAGAATGACAGTCGCCGACATTATTGCCGAGGGAATAGATATTCATCGCCTGGCCAAAACGAAAAAAGAGCGGATGCAGCGGGTTCACGAACTGCTGGAAACGGTCGGTTTAAATAAAGAGCACGCCAACCGCTATCCGCATGAATTTTCGGGCGGGCAGCGTCAGCGTATCGGAATCGCCAGAGCATTGGCGGTTGATCCGGAGTTTATCATTGCGGACGAACCGATTTCGGCGCTTGACGTTTCCATTCAGGCGCAGGTCGTCAATTTAATGAAAGAATTGCAGCAAGAAAAAGGGCTCACTTATCTGTTTATCGCCCATGATTTATCAATGGTCAAATACATCAGCGACCGCATCGGCGTCATGTATTTCGGGAAGCTGGTGGAGCTTGCGCCGGCGGATGAGCTTTACGAAAATCCGCTTCACCCTTACACGAAATCATTGCTGTCCGCTATCCCGCTTCCTGATCCGGACTATGAAAGAAATCGCGTGCGAAAGAAATACGATCCGTCAATTCATCAGCTCCAAGACGGAGAAAAGATGGAATTTCGCGAAGTAAAACCAGGACATTTTGTGATGTGCACAGAAGCTGAATTTAAAACCTATCTATAAAAGCAGCATCCTTCAAGACTCAGTCTTGGAGGATTTTTTTTCGCGCACATCCAAGTTTATTCAGTCTGCTCCCGTTTTCCTATAATGGAAAAAAGGGGGAGATCAGTATGAAAACCATTTTATGCGCCTTTGCGGCGGGACTGTTTTTCAGTGCAGCCGCTTATCCGGCACAGGCGGCTGTAAAAGAAGAGCAGCCGCTTGTAAAAATAGCGCTGACTGAAAAAGAGCTGCCAAAAGCAAATGAGAGGTTTGCTTATCCGTCAGGGCTGCATTTTACGCATCCTGATAAGGTCCGGGGCATTTACGTCACAGGACATTCAGCGGGAGGGAGTAAATTCGGGGAGCTGACAGACTTTGTGGACAAATCGGAGCTCAACACAATGGTGATTGATGTGAAGGACGACAACGGAAATCTTACCTTTAAACCGGACGGTCATTCTGAGTATGACAAAATCGCCAAACCGTACATCAAAAATCCAAAAAAGATGATGAAAAAGCTGGAAGAAAAAAAGATCTATCCGATCGCGCGTATTGTCGTATTTAAAGACAGCGAACTCGCGAACGAAAAGCCGGAGTGGTCCTTTAAAGAAAAAAACGGAAGCGTCTGGAAAAACAGCCGCGGAGAATCGTTCGTCAATCCGTTTATGAAAGAAGTATGGGATTATAATGTGAAGATTGCAAAACAAGCTGCGAAAATGGGTTTTCAGGAAATACAGTTTGATTATGTCCGTTTTCCTGAAGGATTCGAAAAACGTGATGGCGAACTGACATACGGACACGGCGATTACGGAAAAACAGCAGACAGCAATGTGCAAAAACGCGTTCATGCCGTCACCGATTTTGTCGGATATGCGAAGAGAAAACTCAAGCCGTATGGCGCAAATGTGTCGGTTGATATTTTCGGCTATTCTGCCACACTGCCGGAAGCGCCTGGGATCGGCCAGAATTTCAGCAAAATTTCAGAACAGGTCGATGTCATTTCATCCATGATTTATCCGAGCCATTGGACAAGCTATTTCGGCATTGATAAACCGGATCTTGAGCCTTACAATGTCGTCAAAGAATACGCGAAGGTGGAAAATAACAAACTGTCTAAGCTGAAACACCCGCCTGTGTCGCGCCCGTGGCTTCAGGACTTCACGGCTTCTTATCTTGGCAGCGGAAATTATCAAAAGTACGGGAAAAGCCAGGTGGAAGACCAGATTAAAGCGCTGCATGATGAAGGAATTGACGAATTTTTATTATGGGATGCGGCAAACCGTTATACAAAAAATGTCGATTACACACCATTTTAAAAAAATTGAAACCATGTCAAAGGGTCACACGTCTTAATAGATGTAAGATTGTTTAAACAATCGGAAATGGGGTATATCTAAAAGTGTGAAGACAACGAACCCATAAGGAGCAAATGAATGAACTGGTACGAAAAGCTGAGTGAATATTTTCCGATTGAAGAAATGAAATCAAAAGCGCATATGGAAGCTCTGTTAAAGGAGCGAAGCGATGTTTATCATAAAGAAGAAGGGCAGTACCACGTGCTGATGTATGCGGAATTTGACTCTTTCATCTTTATTGATTACCTGTTTGTGTCGAAGAAATCCAGAGGACAAGGTCTCGGAAGCAAGCTGATCGGCAGGCTGAAAAAGAAAAACAAACCGATTCTTCTTGAAGTGGAGCCTGTTGACGAGGATGACACGGACACACAGAAACGCTTGCGTTTTTATCAAAGAGAGCATTTCAAGCACGCGCAGTCAATCGGGTATCGGCGCCGGTCATTGGCTACGAATGAAGTGAACAAAATGGAGATTCTGTACTGGTCGCCTAAGACGGAATCTGAAGAAGAAATGTTTGAAGCGATGAAACAGACATATGAAAACATTCACACTTATAAAGATGAAAAATGGTACGGAGAATCATACGAAAAAACGGATGAAGTTCTCAAAGTCATTGAGGAGAACAAACGAAAAAACATTTTCGATCAGCTGAGCTAATTGAGAATGGGAAATAATCCGCAAAACGTAAATTTGCCGGATTGACACATTTTTTTCTCAGGAGACTGTTCATACTTACTTTTTTATAGTATAATACCTATAAAGATTCCTTTTTTAAAGTCATTTCAATTTGAGAATACAAACATGTTCATCCTACTAATTAGAGGAGTGAAGATTAATGGTTACATTATACACATCACCTAGCTGTACGTCATGCAGAAAAGCAAGAGCTTGGCTTGAGGAGCACGAGATTCCGTTTGAAGAAAGAAACATTTTCTCTGAGCCGTTATCAATTGATGAGATCAAGCAGATTCTGCGTATGACTGAAGACGGTACGGATGAAATTATCTCTACCCGTTCTAAAGTATTCCAGAAACTGAACGTAAATGTTGAATCAATGCCGCTTCAAGACTTGTACACTTTGATCAATGAGCATCCGGGACTGCTCCGCCGTCCGATCATCATTGATGAAAAACGTCTGCAAGTCGGCTATAACGAAGATGAAATCAGACGATTCCTGCCTAGAAAAGTACGTTCTTTCCAATTAAGAGAAGCACAGCGTCTGGCTAACTGATATAAGCTTACGATAAGCATGGAAAAAGCCCAAAACCGTCGCGTTTTGGGCTTTTTATTATTTTTCAGTCTGCTGATAAATCATACTGGCGAGGATGACAAAAGCGACGGTCAAAATCGGCAGCATCATCTGTATAGTGCCGTGTTCTGCCATGAAGAAAGACAGCTTGCTGTCCTCGGCAATCATTTCACCGCCGGTAAATGCGAGAAGGCCGCTTCCGGCGTACATCAGTAAAGGCATTTTCTCCATAGCGGCATGAACGAGCTTGCTGCCCCAAATGATAATCGGCACCGAGATGAAAAGCCCTATCACTACAAGCGTCAGCTCACCGTGAGAAGCGCCGGCTACTGCGATGACATTGTCAAGAGACATAAAGATATCAGCCAAAACAATTGTGCGGATGGCTTTCCAAAGGGAAGAACTGCTTTTCACATGCTGCGCATCTTTCTTCTCAATCAGAAGCTGATAGCCGAGATACAATAAAAACACCCCGCCTGCGCATTGTAAAAAAGGAACATTCAATAAATAGACCGCGGCGCTCGTCAGTACGATTCTCAAGACGACTGCGATAAACGTTCCGAAGAGGATCGCTTGCTGTCTTTGTTTATGCGCCAGATTCCGGCTGGCCATCGCGATGACGACGGCATTGTCACCGCCGAGAATGAGATCAATTCCGATAATGAGCAGAAGGGACAGCAGGTAATCGTTCGGCATGGTAACACCTCGCTTATAGATCGGTTGCTTGTACAGCTAATATATGAAGCAGTGCGCCATTTATGATGGGAACCGGGAGAAAGCCTGTTTTTCGGCGTGAAAATGCTTTTTTATTTCTTTTATAACTGTTTTATCATAAAATAGAAATATACAGAATTTGTGCTGTCTTCTATAAGGTTAAGATGTGGACGGAATGGGTAAAGTGTAGTAAAGTACTATTCATCGGGAGCTTAGATGTCCCTTCAACATCTTATAAAGAAGGGAAGGTTGGCAAAATGGAAATAGAAAGAATTAACGAGCATACTGTAAAATTTTATATGTCTTATGGTGATATTGAAGATCGTGGTTTTGACAGAGAAGAAATCTGGTACAATCGCGAGCGCAGTGAAGAACTGTTCTGGGAAGTCATGGATGAAGTTCATGATGAAGAGGAATTCGCTGTCGAGGGTCCTCTTTGGATTCAGGTTCAGGCATTGGACAAAGGACTGGAAATAATCGTAACAAAAGCCCAGCTTTCCAAGGACGGACAAAAACTCGAACTGCCGATCCCGGAAGATAAAAAACAAGAGCCGGCAGATGAAAATCTCGATGCTTTACTTGATGATTTCCAGAAAGAAGAGCAGGCCGAGAGCCAGGAAGATAAGGAGCAAAAGCTTCAGTTCACTTTGCGGTTCGATGATTTTGAGGATCTCATCTCGCTATCAAAATTGAATCTTAACGGAATCAAAACGACCCTGTATTCGTTTGAAAACCGATATTATTTATATGCAGATTTTTATGAGCAAACTGATGAAGAGGTTGAAAATCAGCTAAGCATCCTGTTGGAGTACGCGCACGAATCGTCAGTCAGCATTCACCGTCTTGAAGAATACGGAAAATTGGTGATCGCTGATCATGCGTTATATACGATAAAAAAACACTTTGCATCATAAAAAACCGATTTCTCTCAGCAGAAATCGGTTTTTTTTGTTCTGAATGACATGATAAACGGCTGAAAATCCCATAACGGCGCTCACCCGCAAACAGGATTATGCCTTCTTTCTGCTGAATACATCAAGATTCAGGAAAGGAGAAGATGCAACATGTTCAGTGCTGTGAATGCCGACGGCCGGCTCATTCAGCTGGCCGGAAACTATTCAAAGGAAAAGGCGGCGGAGCTGAGAAAGAAACGCTGGTTCTGCCCCGTGTGTAAAAGTGAGCTTGATATCAAACTGGGACGGGAGAAACTGCCGCATTTCGCCCATAAAAAAAGCAGGCTGTGTCCGGGAGAATCCGAGCCTGAAAGCGAATACCATCTGGAAGGAAAAAGACAGCTTTTTCTCTGGCTTAAGGCACAAGGGTGCACCGTCAGCCTAGAGCCGTATCTGATTTCCGCAGGTCAGCGGCCTGACTTGACCGCTGAAAATGGAAAAGAGAGGCTGGCTATTGAATTTCAATGTGCGAACCTTTCGGCAGACTCTTTAAAGAGCCGGACGGCAGGCCTGAAAAACGCCGGATACCAGCCGGTCTGGATCATCGGGGCAAAACGCCTGAAACGGCTGGCTGCGCATTTTTTCCGGCTTTCTGCATATCACTGGCAGTTCTTTGAAGTCAATTCATTTTCAGCCTTGATGTTTTACTGCCCCGACGCCCGCTCCTTTTACAAACTGCATTCCATCACCCCGTTTTACACCGGCTATTCTTATGCCGGCTTAACCACGATCCCACTTCACAAAGCAAACCTGAAAGACATTTGTCATCGGGAAGAGCGGCACAGCGTCAAACTTTCCTCTTGGAGACGCGCCGTAGCCGGCTTCCGCACAAAAAGCGGCCGGTTTTTATCTGAGGAGGCCGGTCTCATCCGGCGGCTTTTTTACGAGAGACACCAGGTTGCATTTCCTTTTCTGCCTTCTGAAGTGTTTATTCCCGTTTCAGCGGGATTTGTGTTTGCAAGTCCCGTTTTCGTGTGGCAGGGCCATTTATACTTGCGGCTTGCGGAGCTTTTTGAAAAAGGAGCACCGATCCGATTATCCCGCATGATTCAAAATGTACGGCATAACATCCGCCGTCAGGAAATCCGGATGCGGTACGATTCTCACGAACATCTTATCGGAATGGCGGTGAAACAATATGCGGATTTCTTATGCTTGCAGGATTTTTTAAGGGAAACTGAGAATGAAGTATATATGCCCTCATCTCAACAGAAGCGTCCTCAAACGGCTGAAGAGCTGCGTCAGCGGGATCGGCTCTTTTTTGGGGAATGAGAATGCGTCATTTCGTTCACCCTAACGTCAAGGTGGTGGCTGAATGTGAAGGGCGTACGGGCATTTTGTTTTCGTTTTTTCACTGGATTATTGGTATGCTTGGTCTTATATGCCGCATATGATTTGACAAAAGGCAGTGAAAAGCCGGAAGATAATCACAACACAAGTTTTTGGAGAAACAATCGTTTTTTCAATTGGCTTGAAGTAAAGAAAACGAGGGGGATCACCATGACTGAGGAAAATAAAGCAGCACAGCTGCCTGACAGAAGTGAAGTAAAGGCAGAGCATACATGGAGACTAGAGGATATTTTTCCTAGTGATGAGGCCTGGAATAAAGAATTTCAAGCGGTTAAAGAATTAATTCCGAATTTATCTTCCTTTAAAGGCACGCTTGCTCATTCAGCCGATAATTTATACGCGGCGCTTACCGCACAGGATGAAGTGACGAGCCGTCTGGGGAAACTTTATGCATACGCGCATATGCGTTCAGACCAGGATACGGGCAATTCTTTCTACCAAGGGCTGAACGACAAAGCCGCAAGTCTGTATTCTCAGGCTGCCAGCGCGACTGCTTATATTGAACCGGAAATTCTGGCGATTCAGGAGGACAAGCTGCATCAGTTTATTCTGGAAAAAGAAGAGCTGAAGCTTTATTCCCATGCAATTGAAGAAATTACAAAACAGCGTCCGCACGTGCTGAGTGAAAGAGAAGAGGCCCTGCTTGCGGAAGCGTCAGAAGCGCTGTCTTCGCCTTCTAATACATTCAGTGTGTTAAATAACGCTGATATTACGTTTCCGTCGATTAAAGATGAAGACGGCAAGGAAACTCAAATCACACACGGCAACTTTATTAATTTTCTGGAAAGCAGCGATCGGGAAGTCCGTAAAAACGCTTTTAAAGCCGTATATAAAACATACGGACAGTATAAAAACACGATGGCGACTACACTCAGCGGCACTGTGAAAAAAGACAA
Source organism: Bacillus sp. 5RYD7K (assembly GCF_059831465.1). Classification (NCBI taxonomy): domain Bacteria; kingdom Bacillati; phylum Bacillota; class Bacilli; order Caryophanales; family Bacillaceae; genus Bacillus; species Bacillus sp. 5RYD7K. The sequence continues at coordinate 3,684,162 of NZ_CP191200.1, read as the reverse complement.
TTTCTATGCCCGCGTGAAAAAATACAAATCAGCACGGGAAGCGGCTTTATCCAATAACAGCATCCCTGAAGAAGTTTATGATAACCTGATCAAAACGATCAATAAACACCTTCCGTTATTACACCGTTACATTGATCTGCGGAAAAAGGTGCTCGGCCTTGATGAAGTCCATATTTATGACCTGTACACACCGCTTGTAAAAGATTCGGGAATGAAGGTCACATATGAGGAAGCAAAAGATTATATGCTCAAAGGGCTTGCTCCGTTAGGCGAGGAATACGCGTCTATTTTAAAAGAAGGACTTGAAAACCGCTGGGTCGATGTATACGAAAACAAAGGAAAACGCAGCGGTGCTTATTCGTCCGGTACATACGGCACGAATCCGTACATCTTGATGAACTGGCATGACAATGTCAACAATCTGTTTACGCTCGTTCACGAGTTCGGCCATTCCGTGCACAGCTACTATACGAGAAAATATCAGCCGTATCCGTACGGAAACTACAGCATTTTTGTCGCTGAAGTCGCCTCTACGACCAATGAAGCGCTGCTTGGTGAATACATGCTGAACAGCTTAAAAGATGAAAAACAGCGTCTGTACCTGCTCAACCACATGCTTGAAGGTTTCAGAGGCACAGTCTTCAGACAGACGATGTTCGCTGAATTTGAGCATCTGATTCATACGAAAGCGCAAGAAGGCGAGCCGCTGACGCCTGAACTGCTGAGCAAGCTTTATTATGATCTCAATAAAAAGTATTTCGGAGACAATATGGTGATTGATAAAGAAATCAGCCTGGAATGGTCAAGAATTCCGCATTTCTATTACAATTATTATGTGTATCAATATGCGACAGGCTACAGTGCGGCCCAAGCGCTGAGCAGCCAGATCTTAAAAGAAGGCAAGCCTGCGGTTGAGCGTTATACCGAATTCTTAAAAGCGGGAAGCTCAGAATACCCAATCGACATACTGAAAAAAGCGGGAGTCGATATGACATCGCCTGAACCGATTGAGGCGGCCTGCAAAATGTTTGAAGAGAAACTGAATGAAATGGAAGAGCTCCTTTCGAAAGTGAGCCCTTCATAATAGAAAAAGCCTGTGCAGAAGATGCGCAGGCTTTTTAAAATCCTTTAAACGTTTTTCGGTGATTCAGCCGGTACAGGGCAAACATTATCGACAGAAACAGCAGGGGAGATGTGATGTAAATCGGCAGCATGTGCATCATGGCCAGCAGATTTAAAAAGAAGAAAAACACAATCATTCCGATGGTCAGTACGGTGCGAAGCATGTATGTCCCTCCTTGTTTACATTGATATATTCTATGAAAACAAGCAGTCAGTTATGTTTTGTGACAAAAATATGAACATTAAGCTTATGGGTTGTCAAAACTCGACAAGATTTGATATGATAAGGATGTGAAATTGATCACAAACAAACATTACCCCTTTGTTTGACCGTGAAAAATTTCTCCCATCCCCTTTGTTGTCGTTAAGACATATGAAACCGCGCTTATCCCGGCGCGGTTTCTTTATTTGCACAAAAAAAGCCGGCTCCGTTAGGAATCAGCTTTTTTTAATGATCGCAGCAGGTGACATCCTCTTTGGTTCCGGTTAAGGATTTCCAAAACAGACCATGCTTTGCATCCACTCTGGCGACCTTTTTGGCGAACGCCAGTTTTTTCATTTCTTTTTCAACTTCTTCAAGGCTTAAATCATAAACAAGTGCAATTTCTTTCGATGCGACAAACCGAAAATATTCAATGAAACATTCCAAAGGCGGCGTTTCAGAAGGCTTCGGTTCATCGCCGAGCATTTCGAATAAGATTTCTTCGTATACTTCATAAGAATAGTTGCCGGGCACTTTCAGCCCTTCATCATCATGCAGGCTGTTAAAGAACGTCAATGTCGGATTAACAGTTACGTCCATTTCCGCAGCGATTTTCATATCGCACTGCAGCGCTTTTACCGCGCTTTGTGAATGGAGATCACGTTTAAATTCTTCGACATCCAATTTCGTCTTTTTGGCAATCTCTAAAAGAACGTCTTCATCTGTAATATTCTGCTTTGAGACAAACAGGCTTTCCTGCATGTTGCGGAGAAACAGGATGCCGGCCTTTCTTCCCTGCAGTTCGGCCGCTTTTAAAGCGAGTGCCGCAAGATAAGGTGATGAAAGGGGCTGATCCTGCTCAAGCCAAAGGCTTCCGTCACACGGCATCCCGGAACGGTTCGCGATTTTTTCCCAAGCTTCGGCAAGAAGGTGTTTTTTGCGCTTTTGCTTATTCAGCGATGTGATGCTCGCGGAAACAATGATCCGCAGCGTAAAAAAACGTCCGTATCGGATTTTTAATTTTTTTATGGCGGGCTCCAGCGACCAGCATTCAGGACATAAAGGGTCGACAAACATGTAAATTTCCAGCGGTTTTTTTGGATGTCCGTGGCAATGGGCGAAGTATTGCTCATGCTGATAGTTCGTCAATATGATCGATCCTCCGCTTCTGACTGGTTTACCATATGTCTGGCCGTTAATTCCAGACGCCCGTACAGAAATTCACGAATATCGCCCTCTAGCCCGACATGATCCATCGCTCTGCTCATACAGCTCAGCCACGCATCTTCCCTTTCTGCCGTAATCGGAAAGGGAAGATGCCTTGCTCTGAGCATGGGATGGCCATGTTCTTCAGTATATAGGGGAGGCCCGCCTAAATACTGGGTTAAAAATTGCTTTTGTTTTCTGGCCGTTTCAGTCAAATCACTTGGGAATATCGGCTTCAGTAAGGGATGAGACGAGACACGCTCATAAAAAGTATCAACAAGTTGCGATAGAAGTTCCTCTCCAATCGCTTCATATGGTGCGTTAAACGATTGTCCCATGTTGACTACTCCTTTTATATGGCTAATAGGAATCATAATTCCTATTGCGAAATTATCTTTCAGTTTTACTATCTTCAGTTACTGTATATTTTAGCAATAACATTTTATTTCTACAAACAAAGTGCCTTTCTGTCAGGCGCTTGTATTTCATATCATATCACATCGCCTTCATTCATGTGTAAGATTTACTCCGCAAAAAAACCAGAGAAGGAAGCCTCTCTGGTTTACGCGTAATACTGTTGGGTGATGTTTTTGACATATTGCTGTGTTTCTTTAAACGGCGGAATGCCTCCGTACTGATCTACGTTGCCGGGGCCTGCGTTGTAGGCGGCTAACGCCAGAGACACATTTCCGTCGTATTTTGTGAGCATCTGCTTTAAGTATTTCGTCCCGCCGTCAGCGTTCTGGACGGGATCAAGCGGGTTTGACACCCCGAGTGATTCAGCCGTGGAAGGCATGAGCTGCATCAGTCCCATCGCCCCCGCACCGCTGACCGCTTTCGGATTAAAGCCTGATTCCTGTTTAATAACGGCACGGATCAGCTTTTTGTCGACTCCGTATTTTTCGGCCGCTTTTTGAATGGCGCTGTCGATTGAAAAGTTTCCGGTGCTGATGTCAGAAGCTGTATGCGCAGGTTTTATGCCGGAAGAAGCGGTCTGTGAAGCGGCCGCGGGACTGACTGAAACCGGAATTCTCGGTGAATATGAAGTATGATCGGTCCGCACCCCGTTTAAAATACCCGCTTCCGGCTGCTGCCGGACGGCTGTGCCCGTATATTGGCTGAGCAGCGCGCTGAAATTTGCAAGCGGGCTTTCTGCAGATTGTCCGCTTGAAGCGGTGCTTGTATTAGACATTGATTGCAGCGCCATTGATTGAAGCTGGAGAAGGGACGCCCAATTCGTTATATTCACTGTGTCATTCCACCTTTTTTTGTTTCTGTTCATAAAAACGCTGGATTTTATTTTTAGTGACCCGCTGAGGGATGCCGAATTGTTTGAGCAGTTGTTCAAACGCCCGTTTTCCTTCGTCCCAGTCAGCAGCCTCGAATTCCAATTCAAAGTCTTCTTTCTCTAAATATCGGCTGTGATCTAAAATGATTAAGCCTTTTTCTGATTCTTTTTCCGAGCGTTCAGTCGACAGCGTTCCGAAGTAACAAATGGCTTCTGAATGGATGCCGAGACCGTCCAGCTGCCGTTTTACGGGGCCTTCGGGGATCTTGAAGCTGTCAAGGTCAGGCTGTTTTGCAAGCTCTTGGTGCGTTTCCAGCAGACCGACCGCGGCAGGCTCTTTTAAAGTCAGGACGAACGCGCCGTTTTTTTCACGGATGCGGAGGGCTGATTTTTTTTGTTTCAGAGAAAAATCTTTTGTATCGAAGTAATGATTGATTTGCTGCTTAAAATCATCTTTTTTCATGCCGAGTGCTTCACTTAGCTTCTGAAATTCTGATTTTGTCAGCAGATTTTTGAATTCAATTTCTATTTCTTGGGTCATGACAGTCTTCCTTTCAGGACGAAAAATTGTATAATTCCCATTATCTCTTTAGAGGTTACGTTTATCAATATCGACCTTGATATGATAAAATAAATGCTGTACTTTGTTAAAAAAGGAGAACATTATGCAAAAGAGAATTGAAATTCAAAATGCATCATTAACAGAAGACGTGCTCCGCCTGAAGTGCGGAGAGGACTTAAGCGGAGCGGAACGCAAAGCCTCAGGTCAAATGCTTGTTGATTCCGATCACTTTGCTTTTGTATACATACTTGAAACAGCTGACTCTTTTGAATATGTCATTATAAAAGAACATGTATGGCCGGATCTGAAAGAGGCCTTTGACAAAAGAAAACCGGCGGTGCTGGAGGCCGGCGGCAAAACGGTTGAACTTTCAGGGCTGCATGAAGAACTCGATTATCTTATTGAAAATATTAAAGATAATGCAAACTACGGAGATATGGAAGAAAAAGTGAAAAACGTATTTCTTTAGAACAGGTTCGGAATTGGGGGATGTACGATGGATGACAAACAATGGGAGCAATTTCTAGCGCCATACCGCCAGGCTGTTGAGGAATTAAAGGTGAAGCTGAAAGGCGTCAGAACCCTTTATGAGTATGAAGATGACCACTCACCGATTGAGTTTGTGACAGGCCGCGTGAAGCCGGTGGTAAGCATACTTGAAAAAGCGAGACGGAAAAGCATACCGCTTCATCAGATTGAAACGATGCAGGATATCGCAGGACTGCGTATTATGTGCCAATTTGTCGATGATATCCAGATCGTCAAAAATATGCTGTTTGCCAGAAAAGATTTTACCGTTGTCGACAAGAGGGACTACATAGCAGAGCATAAAGAGAGCGGATACCGGTCTTACCACCTTGTCGTTTTATATCCTTTACAAACTGCGTCCGGAGAAAAGCATGTTCTTGTGGAGATACAGATTCGGACGCTTGCCATGAACTTTTGGGCAACCATTGAGCATTCACTGAATTACAAATACAGCGGGAACATTCCCGAAAAAGTAAAGCTGAGGCTGCAGCGGGCCTCGGAAGCCGCATCCCGTCTCGATGAAGAAATGTCTGAAATCCGCGGAGAGATTCAGGAAGCCCAAGCCGCGTTTTCACGAAAGAAAAAAGCGGGAGGCCACCAGTAGAAAGGAGGGGAATGGCATGAAATTTGCCGTTTCTTCAAAAGGAGACGAAGTTTCAGATACACTGAAAAGCAAAATACAGGCGTATTTACTTGATTTTGATATGACCTTGGATGAAAAAGAGCCGGAAATTGTTATTTCCGTCGGCGGTGACGGAACGCTTCTCTACGCATTCCACAGATACAGCGACCGTCTGGATAAAACGGCTTTTGTCGGGGTTCACACGGGGCATTTGGGTTTTTATGCCGATTGGGTTCCGCAGGAGATAGAAAAGCTTGTTCTTGCCATCGCCAAAACGCCGTATCATACCGTGGAATATCCCCTTCTTGAAGTGGTTGTCACTTATCATGATGAAGAGCGTGAAGAACGGTATCTGGCTTTGAATGAATGTACAATCAAAAGCATAGAAGGCAGTCTCGTCGCTGACGTTGAAATTAAAGGCCAGCTGTTTGAAACGTTCAGGGGAGACGGTTTATGTCTGTCAACGCCTTCCGGAAGCACGGCTTATAATAAAGCGTTAGGCGGCGCGATCATCCATCCTTCCATCAGAGCGATTCAGCTCGCGGAAATGGCATCCATCAACAACAGAGTGTTCAGGACTGTCGGTTCGCCGCTTTTGCTTCCCGATCATCATAACTGTGTCATCAAACCGAGAAACGACGTCGACTTCCAAGTCACAATTGATCATTTGACCTTGCTGCATAAGGATGTCAAATCTATTCTATGCCGGGTGGCAAATGAAAAAGTCAGATTTGCAAGATTCCGCCCTTTTCCGTTTTGGAAAAGAGTGCAGGACTCCTTTATCGGAAAAGGCGAATAGAAAGAGGAAACGGATTGAACAACTTTTTTATCCAAAAGAATATTTCAGCCCGGGAAGCCGGCATGACGGTAAAAGAATATACGGCGCAGCTCGGCATTTCGAAACGGCTTCTCGCTGACATCAAATTCGGCGGGGGAGATCTTCTTGTCAATGGAGAGCATGTAACCGTCCGCGCCGTATTAGCGGCAGGGGATGTGCTTAGGATTGAATTTCCAAAGGAGCATGTGAGTGAAACGCTTTTGCCTGAGCCGGTTCCGCTTGACATTCTTTATGAAGATGACCATGTGCTGGTGGTCAATAAACAGCCGTTTGTTTCCTCAATTCCATCACGGGAACACCCGTCGGAAAGCATCGCTAACGGAGTGATCAGCCATTACTTAAAAAGCGGCGTACAGTCCACGGTTCATCTCGTCACCCGTCTTGACAGGGATACGTCGGGAGCGATGCTGATCGCCAAGCATCGGCTTGCTCATTCTCTTTTGTCGGCAGCGCAGAAGAAGGGGCTTGTCAGCAGGCGGTATCTCGCTGTCGTACACGGCGTCATGCAGCAGAAAGAAGGAACGGTGGACGCGCCCATCGGCAGAAAACCCGGCAGCATTATTGAGCGGATGGTAACGCCGGAGGGACAAAAAGCGGTAACGCATTTTCAAACAGAAAAAACCGGACGTGTGTTTACGCTTGCGCAGTTGCGGCTTGAGACGGGGCGGACGCATCAAATCCGGGTGCACATGAGTTACCTCGGCCATCCGTTAGTCGGTGATACGCTGTACGGCGGAAAAAACGAGGGAATTGCACGGCAGGCGCTTCACAGTGAGCGGCTTTCATTCGTACACCCCATAACAGGAGAAACGCTCGTTTTTCTTGCTCCCGTTCCTGACGATATGAAAACATTGATCGAACATATGTAAAGCCCGAACCGTTTACCGGTTTCGGGCTTTTTTTCATGTCTGACTGCCTTGATCCTCGCGAAAGCGTGAAGCATCATAGGGCATTGAGCTTTCCACAGAGACGGTTTCATGCTCCGGAAAGCGAAAGCCTGTCAGCTGATTCCCGAAGACGCATCCTGTATCAATGTTGATTGTACGGTTGACGATCCGGGGGCGTTTTACCGGGGTATGGCCGTAAACAATCCATGCCTTACCTTCATAGGCAGCGGCCCAGTCTCTTCTGACGGGTCTGCCGTCGGGATACGTTTCACCCGTGATATCGCCGTACAACACAAATTCTTTTACCTTACGCGAGTATTTACCGATATCGTCAGCTTTTATGCCGGCGTGGGCGACAACGAGATCGCCATTATGTAAAATGTCATAAAGCGGCGCTGACTCATATAATCGGATAAATTGTCTGGAGACTTCCGTTCTGTCGGCGGGAGACAGCTCTTTCAGTTCGGCTGCCGTCGTTTCCAGTCCGTGCATCACTTTTACGGGGTTTCCTTTTAAGTAACGATACAGTTTGTTGCAATGATTTCCCGGGACATAACGGACGATGCCTTTTTCATATGCTTTTGCCACGAAACGCATCACATCTACGGATTTGGGGCCTCTGTCTGTTAAATCCCCCGCAAAGACAAGCGTTCTGTCTTCAGAATGGACGGGCATTCCGTCTTTCACTTCATATCCGAGCTTTTGCATTAACGCGATCATTTCGTCATAACATCCGTGTATATCGCTGATGATGTCATAAGCCATTCTGTCAGCCTCCCTTTTCCGGTTTTTTATTTATTATGGGACTAATTCCTTTACCTAATTACGCTGTTTTGGTACAAATTAAAAAAAGAATTTGAAGAATTAATGCCTTATCACTTTTTTTTCGCCGCCAGCCTTGTTAGAATATGCGTTATGTTTTTAAAAAAAGTAAGGTATTGCCCGCTTTAAGCGGGCTTTTATAACCCTTGTTTTAAGGAGGTATTTACAAATGGAACACACATCAGTCGCTTCTTTAGTCGTCGTTCTGATCGTCGCTTTTTTGACGCCGCTCCTTTTACATCGGTTTAAGCTCAGCATTCCGGTCGTCGTCGCGGAAATCATCATGGGGCTTATTATCGGAAAAAGCGGCCTGAATCTCGTCGTTCAGGGAGACACGTGGCTGGAGACGCTGTCTGTTCTCGGCTTTATCTTTTTAATGTTTTTAAGCGGATTGGAAATTGACTTTTCGTCATTTGAGAAAGGGAAGAAAAAACAATTCCTTCCGAACGGCAAGGAAGCACCCAATACGTTTTCTGCCGCACTGATCATATTTTTCGGCATCTTTATTTTATCATTGCTGCTGTCCTATGCCTTTGTATTAGCCGGTTTTATTCAAAACGCATTTTTAATGACGCTTATTATTTCGACAATATCACTCGGTGTGGTCGTTCCGACTTTAAAGGAAGAACGGATCATGAATTCAAATATCGGCCAGATTATTCTGCTTGTCGCCGTTATTGCGGACTTGGCTACGATGATTCTGCTCGCTTTCTTTTCTTCTCTTTACGGGGAAGACAGCGGAAATATGTGGCTTCTTTTGATTCTCTTTGCCGCGGGTGTGGTGCTGTATTTCTTCGGCAGGATCTTTAAACACCGCTCATTTGTGCAGTCGATGTCTAAAGGCACCGTCCAGATCGGCACGCGAGCCATTTTTACACTGATTATCGTGCTTGTCGCTTTATCGGAATCTCTCGGGGCGGAAAATATTCTCGGTGCATTTTTAGCAGGCGTTTTGGTATCGCTTCTGTCGCCGAATAAAGAAATGGTGGAGCAGCTGGATTCATTCGGCTACGGGTTTTTAATTCCGATCTTTTTCGTCATGGTCGGGGTAAAGCTGGACATATGGACGCTTTTCCAAGATCCGAAAACATTGACGATGATTCCGCTGCTTCTGCTGGCGCTGTTTATCAGCAAAATGTTCCCGGTGTTTTATTTAAAGAAATGGTATGACAAAAGAACCGTGTTTGCTTCGGGGTTTTTGCTGACTTCTACGCTGTCGCTTGTTATCGCGGCGGCTACGATCGGAGAAAGGCTTCACATTATCAGCGCCAATATGTCCGGCGCGCTGACTTTGGTTGCGGTTATCGCCAGCATCATCTCACCGATCGGCTTTAAAAAATTATTCAAGCGGCAAAGTGCGCCGCAGGAAAAAAAGCGCATTACATTTATCGGCGCCAACCAAATGACGCTTCCGGTGACGCTGGAGCTGCCTGATGAGGAATATGATGTGCGGGTCGTCCATGTGTATCAGGAAAATGCCGGGGAAAAGCTTGCGGAATCCGTTTTTTCTGTTGAAACGATTTCTGATTACGAGCCCGGCACGCTTGAGTCGCACGGTATTTTTAAAACGGATATTCTTGTCGTGGCGACGGGAAATGAAGATGTGAACGCTGAAATCGCCTTAATGGCGAAAGAGAAAGGGACTGAGCGTATCATCGCAAGCGTCGGCTCGGTTGAACATGAAACAAAACTGAAGGAAGAGGGCATCAGTATTTTTTCTATCCTTCTGTCTACAAAGACGCTCTTGCGCGCATTAATTGAGGCGCCGGGCGTGATGAACCTTCTGACGAATGAAGAGTCTTCGCTTTATCAGATCAATCTGGAAAACACAGCGTATGACGGCATTATTCTGCGCGAATTTCCGCTGATGGGCGATGTGATTTTCGTCCGGATTTTCAGAGGTGTGGACAGCATCGTTCCGCACGGGGACACGAGGCTGAAAACAGGAGACCGTCTCATCGTTACGGGCTCGCGCAACTACGTGTCGGAGCTGAGAAAAATCCTTGAAGCTTGACCAAATTGCATTTCGTGATAAGATAGAAGGCATAACAAGTAAATGATAATCGTATGACCACTAGGGGTGTCCTTCATAAGGGCTGAGATAAAAGTGAGACTTTTAGACCCTCATAACTTGAACAGGTTCAGACCTGCGTAGGGAAGTGGAGCGGTATTTTTTGGGTTCCTTTTATCCAGATAAATTCCAAACCACTTTTCCGATGCGGGAAAGTGGTTTTTTTATTTTATCAGGGGGGAAAACTTTATGACATTTTCTGAAGAATGCAGACTGGCGGCAGCCGAATGGTGGGACGGAAGCTTTGTTCATCCGTTTGTAACAGGGATCGGTGACGGAAGCCTGCCGTTAGATCGTTTCAGTTATTATGTGCTGCAAGATTCCTACTACTTGACGCATTTTGCAAAAGTTCAGGCGTTTGCAGCCGCATATGCCGAAGACTTGTTTACGACGGGAAGGATGGCGGGCCACGCTCAGGGCACATATGAAGCGGAAATGGCGCTGCACCGCGAATTTACGGAGCTTTTAGGGATTACAGAAGAAGAGCGTGCGGCATTTAAGCCGGCACCGACAGCCTATTCTTATACGTCTCATATGTACAGATCGGTGATGAGCGGCCGTTTTGGAGAAATTTTAGCCGCGCTTCTGCCCTGCTATTGGCTTTATTATGAAGTTGGCGAACGCTTAAAGGAATGCAAACCGGAACATCCGATTTACGAAAAATGGATCAGTACATACGGCGGAGACTGGTTCAGACAGCAGGTCGAAGAACAGATCAGCCGTTTTGACGAGATTGCTGAAAACAGCACAGAGGAAATCCGCGCGAAAATGAAAGAGAATTTTGTGATTTCAAGCTATTATGAATATCAATTTTGGGGAATGGCTTATCAAAAAGAAGGCTGGTCGGAGAAGGGCGGAAAAGAGGTGGAGTCCTTTGGAGCTGCACGCCGTAACTGATAATCGCAAACCCGTTGCCGAGCTGGCCGAGGATATTCTATCGATTCAGCGCGAAGTGAGCTTTATCCATATCCGTGAGCGGGGCAAAACAGCGGGAGAGATCATGCAGCTTTTGTCACTGTTGAAAAAAGGCGGTGCGGATAAGGACAAATTGATCATCAATGATCGGGCAGATATCGCGCTTTTTGCCAATATACAACGTGTTCAGCTTCCGTCCAGCAGCTTTTCCGTAAAGCAGGTGCGGAGCAGATTTCCCCATCTCCATATCGGACGTTCGGTTCATTCACTGCAAGAAGCCGTCCAAGCTGAAAAAGAAGATGCGGATTACGTGGTGTTCGGCCATGTGTTTGAAACGGAATGTAAACAAGGACTTGAGGCAAGAGGCATCGGCCTGCTTTCAGATATCACACGTACGCTTTCCATCCCCGTCATTGCAATCGGCGGAATGACACTGCAGACGATCGGGCTCACAAAGCAGGCGAAACCGGACGGAATTGCCGTTATGTCGGGCATTTTCTCAGCTGAAAACCCTGAGGAGGCGGCAAAACGGTATGCACGCGCGGTGAGGGGGGCTGATGATGAATAAGCACTATGATACGGCGGTTATCGGGGGCGGAATTATCGGATGCGCCATTTCTTATGAGCTGGCGAAGATGCAGCAGAACGTTGTCTTGTTTGAAGACGGAGCAATCGGCCGAAAAACGACAAGCGCTGCGGCGGGAATGCTTGGCGCTCATGCGGAATGTGAAAACCGTGATGCGTTTTTTGATTTTGCTATGCACAGCCAAAGGCTGTATGATGCGGCAGGGCAAGAGCTTGAGGAAGCCAGCGGCATTAACATCAGGCGCCATAACGGCGGAATGCTTAAATTGGCGTATACAGAAGAAGACATGACCCGTTTACGGAAGATGGATGATTTACCTTCCGTCACTTGGCTCTCAGCAGAAGAGGTTCTTGAAAAAGAGTCTTACGCTTCAAAGGACATTCTCGGCGCATATTTTATAAAAGACGATGTCCATGTCGAACCTTACTATGTTTGCAAAGCGTATGCAAAAGGGGCGCGGCGTTATGGCGCTGACATATATGAGCATACACAAGTCACTTCCGTAAAACGGATGAACGGGGAATACTGCATCACAACGTCCGGCGGGGATGTTTATGCTGACAAAGTCGCAGTTGCAAGCGGTGTATGGAGCGGCCGGTTTTTCAGCCAGCTTGGCTTGGGACAGCCTTTTTTCCCTGTGAAAGGAGAATGCCTCTCTGTGTGGAATGACGAAATCCCGCTGACCAAAACCCTTTACCATAATCAAAGTTATGTCGTTCCGAGAAAAAGCGGGCGGCTTGTCATCGGCGCCACGATGAAACGGGGCGACTGGAGCGACACGCCTGACGTCGGCGGGATTGAGGCTATCATTGCGAAAGCGAAAACCATGCTGCCCGCCATTGAACATATGAAAATAGACCGGTTTTGGGCGGGGCTCAGGCCGGGAACAAAAGACGGAAAGCCGTTTATCGGGCGGCATCCTGATAACAGCGGCATCATATTCGCCGCCGGCCATTTTCGAAACGGCATCTTGCTAGCTCCGGCAACGGCTGAAATGGTGCGGGATATGATCCTGGGAAGACAGGTTAAACATGAATGGGAAGAAGCGTTTCGAATTGATCGCAAGGAGGCTGTTCAAATATGATCCTTCAGCTGAACGGAAAACAAATTGATTGGAATCGAAAAGAGGGGACGGTTCAGGATTTGCTTGAATCGTATCAGCTTGATCAAAGAATCGTAGTTGTAGAAAGAAATAAAGAAATCATCGAAAAAAAGAATTATGAAAACACAAGTTTGTGTGATCGCGATGTCATCGAAATTGTCCATTTTGTAGGAGGCGGATGAGGATGTTAACAATAGGCGGAAAACAGTTTCAGTCAAGATTGCTGTTAGGCACGGGAAAATATCCGAGTTTTGAGATTCAGAAAGAGGCGGTGGCTGTCTCGGAATCAGATATTTTAACCTTTGCGGTGCGGCGGATGAATATCTTTGAACAGTCTCAGCCAAACTTTCTCGAACAGCTTGATTTGTCTAAGTACACGCTTCTGCCGAATACGGCCGGTGCCGCAACGGCTGAAGAGGCGGTCAGAATCGCCAGGCTTGCTAAAGCTTCAGGGCTTTGTGACATGATAAAAGTGGAAGTCATCGGATGCAGCCGGTCACTTTTGCCTGATCCGGTTGAAACGCTGAAAGCATCAGAGCAGCTGCTTGAAGAGGGATTTATCGTTCTTCCGTATACGTCAGATGATGTCGTGCTCGCAAGGCGTCTTGAGGAGCTCGGAGTCCATGCTATTATGCCGGGCGCTTCACCGATCGGTTCAGGCCAGGGAATTTTAAATCCGCTGAATCTGTCCTTCATCATTGAACAGGCGAAAGTTCCGGTCATTGTCGATGCCGGCATTGGTTCTTCAAAAGACGCTGCCTGCGCGATGGAGCTGGGAGCGGACGGCGTGTTATTAAATACCGCCGTGTCAGGCGCTGATGATCCGGTCAAAATGGCCCGGGCGATGAAGCTTGCCGTAGAAGCGGGCCGCCTTTCTTATGAAGCCGGGCGGATTCCGGTGAAAGATTACGGAACTGCAAGCAGTCCGCGGGACGGTCTTCCGGTATGACGGACAGATATTCCAGACAGGAGCTGTATCAGCCGATCGGTCCCTCCGGACAGGAGAAGCTCCGGTCGTCTCATGCCGTGATTATCGGCGCGGGTGCGCTTGGCGCGGCAAATGCGGAGATGCTTGTCAGAGCAGGGGTCGGGAAGGTAACGATCGCTGACAGAGATTATGTGGAGTGGAGTAATCTCCAGCGCCAGCAGCTTTATACCGAAGATGACGTCAGACAGGAAATGCCGAAAGCCGCGGCAGCTGAAAAGCGGCTTACATCCATAAACAGCGATGTAGATGTGAAGGGATTTGTCATGGATGTCACTGCGGAAAACGCACCCGGACTGATTTGTGACGCATCTCTTATCATTGACGCGACTGACAACTTTGAAACGAGGCTGATTGTGAACGATGCGGCTGTACAGAAAGGAGTTTCTTTTCTGTACGGCGCCTGTGTCGGCAGCTACGGACTCTCCTTTACCGTCATTCCCGGGGTCACGCCGTGCCTTCACTGTCTGCTTGAGACATTGCCTTTAGGCGGTATGACATGTGATACGGCGGGAATTATCAGTCCGGCTGTATTACAGACGGCTGTTTTTCAGACTGCAGACGCGCTGAAGCTGTTAACGGGCGGACCTGTTGAGCATGTTCTCCGTTCGTTTGATTTGTGGAAAAATGAACGGTCCGAAATAAACGTTGCCCGTCTCAAGAAAGCTGATTGCCCGAGCTGCGGCACAAACGATTTTCCGTTTTTATCTTACGAGAATCAGTCAAAAGCGGCTGTTCTGTGCGGGAGAAACACGGTACAGATCAGAACGGGAATCTCAGAGCCGTTTGACCTGCAAAGGCTTTCGGGACAGCTCAGACGGGCCGGGCTTGACGTTTCGGCCAATCCGTATTTAATTTCTTTCCGCACAGACAGTTTCAAGATGGTTCTGTTTCGTGACGGCAGAGCATTCATTCACGGCACAAGCGACATCAGCAGAGCGAAATCTTTTTATCATAAATGGATCGGATAATGCGAAAGGAGAGAAAAACAGCATGAGCATTTGCAAAGCATTGACGATTGCCGGGTCAGATTCAGGAGGAGGGGCCGGTATACAGGCGGACCTGAAAACTTTTCAGGAGCTCGGCGTCTTCGGGATGTCAGCCATTACAGCGGTAACCGCCCAGAATACATTGGGTGTTCACGGCATCTACCCGCTCACCCGGGAAGCGCTCGGCAGCCAGATCGACGCGGTGGCGGAAGATCTGCGGCCTGATGCGATAAAAACGGGAATGCTGTGGAGCGCGGAGATGATTGCGGAAATTGCGGAAAAAATGGATCAGTACAGACTGGAGCATCTCATCACCGATCCCGTCATGATTGCCAAAGGAGGCGCATCCCTGCTGCGTGAGGAAGCACAGGCCGCGTTAAAAGAGCTGTTAATTCCGCGCAGTTATGCGATTACGCCGAATGTTCCGGAAGCTGAGGCATTGACCGGAATGGAAATCCGTACGTTTGAAGACCGGAAAAAAGCGGCCGAACGCCTTTGCCAGCTTGGCGCAAAGAACGTCATCATAAAGGGCGGACATCAGCCTGAACAGGGAAAAATCGTTGATTTATTATTTGACGGTTCATCTTTTACCGGAATCAGTCACGCCTATATTGACACGAAACATACCCACGGAACGGGCTGTACATTTGCGGCTGCGCTGACGGCGGAAACCGCAAAAGGAAAACATATTCAAGCCGCTTTTGAGACAGCCGCCAACTTTGTGCGTGAAGCCGTGGAACATACGCTCAGCATCGGAGCGGGACACGGGCCGACAAATCATTTTGCCTATAAAAGAAACAGTCTGCAGACGAGATAAAAAGAGACCGCTTCAACACCCGGCGGTCTTTTTCCCATGCTTTCAATCTGGACAAGGTTATGATATGATAAAAATTATGATCAGGTACTAAATTATGTCTTTAAGACGATTACAGGAGGCTTTATACATATGAATTTCTCACTAGAAGGCCGCAACATCGTTGTGATGGGCGTTGCCAATAAACGCAGTATCGCCTGGGGAATCGCCCGCTCGCTTCACGAAGCCGGAGCGCGCCTCATTTTTACTTACGCAGGGGAGCGATTGGAAAAATCAGTTCATGACCTTGCGGCTACATTAGAAAGAAATGATTCTCTCATCCTTCCGTGTGATGTGACAAATGACGCTGAGATCGAAACTTGCTTTGCGAGCATTAAAGAGCAGGTCGGCGTGATTCACGGCATTGCGCACTGCATCGCGTTTGCAAACAAAGAGGAGCTTGTCGGTGAATATTTAAATACGAACCGTGAGGGATTCCTGCTTGCGCATAACATCAGTTCTTACTCTCTGACAGCGGTCGCAAAAGCGGCTCGTCCGATCATGACTGAAGGCGGCAGCATCGTCACACTCACTTACCTCGGCGGCGAGCGCGTCGTTTCAAACTATAACGTAATGGGTGTTGCAAAAGCGTCTCTTGATGCAAGTGTCAGATATTTAGCGGCTGACTTAGGAAAAGAAAACATCCGCGTCAACAGCATTTCAGCAGGACCGATCCGTACGCTTTCTGCAAAAGGAATCAGTGATTTCAATTCTATCCTGAAAGAAATCGAAGAGCGCGCGCCGCTGCGCCGCACGACAACACCTGAAGAAGTGGGTGACACGGCCGCATTCTTGTTCAGTGATCTGTCAAGAGGCATCACGGGCGAAAATCTTCACGTTGATTCCGGTTTCCATATTACCGCACGTTAATTGACAAGCAATCCCTTTTTAGGGATTGCTTTTTCTTTCTTCTGATTTTAATCATTCCGTCATATAGATAAAACATGACAGAATCGGAGGGATGAAGATGTCAAAACAAAACAGAAACGCGGACAAAAAACCGCTCATGTATATTGTGCAGCCGGATTATTCAGACACGCAATCATCAATGCAGGATATATTAATCAAAAGGAAAACACCTCAGCCGCCAATAGAAGAGCCCGCTCACGGAAAGCAGGAGGAAAAAAGTAAAGCTCAGCCTGTCGAAGCAGCGCCTGCCGAATCAGAAAAGCAGACACCTGAACAGCACAGCCGCACAGAGGAAGCCGCACAAGAAGTTCCGGCTCAAGTGCAGGATGCTGCTGAGCCCGACGCCGCAGAAAAAGAGCCTGAAGCGGTTCACAATGACGCCTCGGAGGAGAGGGTTCCGCCAAAGCGCGTGAAAAAGCCGATGAGCAGAATGTCTATTCTTGAAAAAATTGATTTCTTAACGAAACTGCCGCATAATATGCCCCGGGCGCTTTGTTTGATAGAAGCCAACGGGAAAACTTACAGAGGCGTAATCGTCGGCAGAAAAAATGATGCCATCTATTTGAGGACGACGAGCAACGGTGCGCCTGCGGAGCTTGCCATCAGCGATATCACCTCGCTGCATCCGCTCGGTTTTTAACCATACAAAAAGCTGCCTGAATTCTTTACTCCGGCAGCTTATTTTTATGCTTTTCGGTTAAGAATGTGTGCGGTTCAGCAGTCTCGGGCTAAGGCAATTGATGGCGCAGAAGCTGTGAAGATCGACTTCAACGCAATAGTTTGTTTTTTCTAAACGGAATACATCGCAGACAGAATCTTTATCTGTAAAATCAAGAATGTGCTTATGTTCGTCAAAAGCAATAAGCAGGCTTAATGTGGCACAGCCGTCACAGACTCTTTCAACTCTGAAAAAAAGAGTATTAAAGCACGGACCGTTATCCAGCTCGCCGACATTTCCGAAGGCGATAAACGGCGATGATTTAGAAGTGAAAAGCACAAACGGCACTGTATCGCCTAATGAAAAACCCGGCGATAAAAGGTTGGAATAGCATCCGGCCGGGCAATCTTCCTCAACCGCATTTTGCAGGTCCTCAATATTTTCTACCGCTTCACGCACACAGTATGTTGTATTCTTACTCATAATTTCCCTCCTGACTTCACGTTTTAAATGGCACCGGATTAAACGATATCGGAGAGTCAGCCGCCCGGGCGTCCGGGCGGGCTGATGATTGCATCTGTAATAGAAGGTTGGAAGGGGATTCCTCTTTAGAAAAGATGCGAATCAATGACTATCCGTGATGCTTTTTCTCTTTGTGCGGCGCAGGCCGGTCGACAAGTTCGGGTGAAAGGCATTGAATGGCGCTGAAGCAGCTCAGATCAACTTCAATGCAAAAATCTGTTTTTTCTAAACCGAAGAAATCCGGATCACAAGGATGGCAGACGCTGAGGGTGTCGCCGTGCACATCTACGGGGCGCAATATGGAAAGCGTCGCGCAGCAATCGCAAACTCTTTCTGCCCGGAAGAAAATAGACTCGAAACACTGGCTGTCATCCGCAAATCCTCCGACGTTCCCGAATGTGGAGAACAAACCGCCTTTTTTATCAAACAAGAGAAACGGGATGGTATCTTTACCGGTAACCGTCGGGCTTAACAGATTGGTATAGCATCCAGTCGGGCATTGTTCTTCAACAGCCTCTTGTTCTGCTAAAATCTTCTCGACTGCATCGCATACACAATTTTCATCTCGGCCATGGTGTTTTCCGCAGCTCATGGATTTCAGCTCCTTCTTTTAGGGTATTTGACTTTTGTCTTTAACAACATATGTACGCGAGCCTCACTTGGTGTGGGTGAACGTCTATATATTCATCATATGCGGAGAAAATAAGAAAAAGCAGAGCGTTTTTTAGCTCTGCTTTTCTTTTTAGAGGACGAGAGTGATGACTAAGATGGCAACCAGTGTATTTGTCGCTGTTGAGATCAGCGTTGCGATATCAGCATCTACTGTTGTCACGTTTACGCCGCGGGAGTTTTCGATGAGTAATTTTTGGCGGTTGATTTGTTTGTTAGCTGTCAGCTGCAGTAAGTCTTGTGCGACCAATTCAGCGATGACTCCGTCAGCGATTGAAGTGAGCGTAGCCGTTACGACTGCTGCATTAAGTGCTGTTACAACGGAAGTGACTGCCTGAACGTCTGTCGATGTCACGTTAATGTCGCAAGAATCTCTGATAATAATCGCTTCTTCAGAAACTTGTTTGTTGATGTTCGCCTGGGCCAGGTCTTGGTCGATGAAGGCGTTATCTTCGCCGAATCCGTTTCCGTTACAGCAAACACTGCATCTTCTGCCTTCTTTTTCTTCTTTTTCTTCTCGCGGATGTTCGCATTCAGGATCAAGTGCAACCCAAGAGTATGGTCTGCTTTCCATATCTATTCCTCCTTTTCTTTTACTATTATTAAATGAGCCGGCCCCTTACTTTGACTCAGGCATATATCCTGATAAAAATCACTATTTTTTAGTTATTGACCGGGATTTTGGCGTCTTTGCCGGAGCTGTTCGATTAATTGTTCTCTGCGGGTTTTCGGAGTTGTCTGCTGTTCTTGTGCTTTTTCCTGCTCTTTTTTCTGTTTCTGGCTTTCAAGAAAAGCTTCTGATTTAGCCTGCATGTCTTTGACTAAAGCGATCAGCATTTCTTTTTCTTCATCAGGTATTTCCCGTAATTTATCTTTTGTCACGCCGTGTTTTTTGAAGACATTGCTGACAAGCACTTTTAAAAGCGGATCCACTTCTGGTAGATTTTCGAGTTCTTTTTTGATTTTTTCGTTGTCTGCCATTTGTTCTCACCTCTAATTTAAAAAATTTGAATAGAAAGAGTTAAAGGATGTCTAGTTCAGCAAAAAGTATATTTAATAATTGAAACAAAATTTGTACAAAGGCCATGATATCGTCTGCTGCCAGTGTGATTTTGACATTGCGGCTGTTCAGAACTTGAATGACGGTCCTCTTTTTTATTTGGCAATCATCCAGGATCAGCAGTTCGGTTACCATTTGGTCGGCTGTGTCTTCATCTGCGATCACGAGCTGTGTCGCGAGGATAATCGCCGCAGTAACTGAGGCTTGTATAGAAAGAGCGGCCGTTATATGTGTTGTATCTACTGTGACATTTTCGCAATCAATCACTTCGATCTTCTGCTCGAATTCGTTGGATAATTGTTCGAATATTTGCGGTTGCAGTGTTTCAACATTTTCTTCAAACGACATAACCTTCACTCCTTTCTCATTCATACTTTATATAATGCAAATGAAACGCCGAGCGGAATAAGAAAAACAACTAAACCGCACCTATTTTTTTCCCGGACAAGGTGCGATTCATGAAGAACAGGGTTTTCGCATATATATTAAGAGGTCAAGTTTTAAAAAGGAGTGAACAGGTGGTTATCAATTGGCTTTCATTTATTCTGTTATCGTTTGCCGTTTTTCGGCTGGCCAGGCTTTTCGTATTTGACACCATAATGGCGCCGCTCCGGAGCCTTTTTCACGAGGAAAAAACAGAAACCGCACCAGACGGCACGACAGAAACCTATATTGTCATAAAAGGCAAAGGTATCAGGGCTTTTATCGGAGAACTGCTCAGCTGTTACTGGTGTACGGGCGTATGGTGCGCCGCCTTTTTAATTGCGGCGCAGATTGTGATTCCTGAGGCTGCGCAATGGCTGATTTTGCTGTTAGCCATAGCCGGCGCGGCGGGGATCATTGAAGCTGCGGTTTCGCGTCTTCTCCAGGAATAAGGCGGTTCCATCAGCAACTTACCATTATTTTCTGCATAAAATGGTATATATGACATAAGGAAAGGAAGGATCAACATGAATCAATCAAGCAAACCTTCCCAAAACACTCCATACAAATCCACTGAGTATCAGCCTTACGAAAAAAAAATTAAAAAGAAAGGCTGCGGCTGCGGCCAAAAGAAAAAACCGAGATAGCCGTTTTCTAAAAAAAACCGGGGATTCCGGTTTTTTTGTTTTTTGCCGAACACCGGTCCCTGTTCCGCATAGATCATAGGAGGAGGGGTTGTTATGAATATATTTGAATCGTTGATCAATGGAAAATACCGCAGACACAATCAAAATCAGCAGGAGCATAACAAACATATCTTATCTATTGAAAAGCAGCTGTCAGAGTTTGATAAAGCCGGTTTGCGCTTCGAGGAATGGATAGATGCGTTTGCCGCTGAAACCGAAGCCAAACTGAAGAAAAATGAGCATTCTCAATAAAATGAAATGAAATCCGCACCGGCCCTATGCATTTATCCAAGCCAAACAAGTCTCATCACATAGAGTATAGAGAGTAAAGGAGGTGCTTAAGTATGGGATTCGGATATGGCGGATACGGAGGCGGCTACGGCGGCTGCGGCGGATACGGTGGCGGCTATGTCGGAGGCGGCGGATACGGCTCAACATTTGTTCTTGTTGTCGTATTGTTCATCCTCTTGATCATTGTCGGTGCATCCTTTTTCGGCTAAACCTTAGCTAGACCCAGGATAAGCGCGGGACCATTCAGTCCCGTGCTTGCCTGATGTATGAAGGCGTATGAAAACGGGGTAGCGGAATTTTTCCGTTGTCTTACGGGCACATGTTCCGCCCTTTGTTCATACAATATCGTATTACTCCACAAAAAGGAGGCACAACATGGATAATCAATTTTTCAAAAATATTGAGAAGAAAACAGGCGTCAGCATGAAGGATGTCATGAACCTCGCGGGATCATTGCAAAATGCAAATTTCAAAGATGAAAACACGGTGAGAGGTGTCATTCAGAAGGTATCCCAGCTGGCTAACAAACGTGTACCGAAAGAATTGGAAGACAAAATCGTCCAATCGATTACAAGCGGTAAAGAGAAACTTGATTTTGGCACCATTTCTAAAATGATGGACAAAAAATAGGCGTCAGCCGGCCTTATTGAAGGCCTTTTTATGTGAGAAGAACCCGGCAGTGATCTGCCGGGTTCTTTATATTCTGAGTGCGCTCCGTCTGTCCGTCCGAAGAAGGGGCTCAAGAAATCTTGAACTGCGCGCTGTTTTCCCCCGTCTGTTCGCGGGACATGATACATATAAATGCTGCATGGCCCTTGTCATTGCGACGTACAGAAGCCGTCTTTCTTCTTCGAGCGGAGCGGGATCGCCCTGTCTCGCCGTCTCAAGTGCGAAGTCATGGGGGATCGAACCGTCAGCCGCGCCTAAAATATAGACCGTATTGAATTCAAGACCTTTTGAGCGGTGAATGGTCATCAGTTCGACGCCGTTTTCATCGGTTTTCAGATTCTCGGCGGCGCGCATATGATCGACATGCGCAAGAAAATCCGGAATGGTTTTAAATTTTTTAGCGGCCACTTTGACGTCCCGGAGATCATCAGAGCCTTTTTCCAGCTTGTTTCCTTCATTGCCCCGTTTTTTTAAATACTCGGAAAAGCCCATTTTGCTTTCGGCGAAGGTGATGGCTTCAACGGGCTTCATTGTCCGGATGCTGGCGAAAAACGGAACGATCTGCTTGATTTTCCCTATTTGAAACGGCTTCAGGTCAGGCAGTTTCGTCAGCGCCTTAATCATCGTGCAATCTTCTGTGATTGACAGCGCCTTTAGCGTTTGCAGGGCGGATTGCTTTAAAAATAAGGCCGGAAGCAGATCTTTCACTGCATCCGTATCATCCTCGTTCTGGCTCGCGTATAAGTAGGCGAGGATCTGCCGGACGATTCTGCGGCTGTAAAACGTCTGCACGCCCCTGTCGGCATGGTAAGGGATTGATGATTGATGCAGTCTTTCATAAATGGCCCGTCCGGCGCTGTTTGTCCGGTAAAGCACGGCAAAATCGCCAGGGCTCGCCCCGTTTTGAATTTTCTCTTTTATATCCGAAACGATCATGGTCGCTTCTTCTTCCTCATCGTAAGGATAAAACATCACGGGATCATGAGCGCCGTCTTTGACGGCAGAAAGTGTTTTTTCATACCGTTTTTTATTTTTCTTTACGACGGTATGAGCGCTTGAGACGATCGGGTGCGGCGAGCGGTAATTTGCCGTTAAGTAAATGGTTGTTGCTGCCGGATAGTCTTTCTGGAAATCAAGGATGAAAGACGGGCTGCTTCCGCGGAACGCATAAATGGATTGGTCGTCATCCCCCACGCAGCACAGGTTATTCTCAGGGCTTGCGATCAGCTGCATAATTTTATACTGTACAGGATTAATATCTTGAAACTCATCAATCAAAATATGAGAAAATCTGTTTTGATACTGTGCGAGAATATCAGGCCTGCTTTTTAACAGCTCATAACAGCCTTGAGCCATGTCATCAAAATCAAACTGCCGATTTTCCCGCTTTTGCCGTTCATAATGTTCATAGAGCCTGTATACTTTTTTCTCCCAGTCATCCGCAAGCGGGATTGTCTCATGGGGGAGGTACGTGTTTTTCCAGCAGCCGATAAGCTGAAGCGCCTGGTCGACAGGAAACTCTTTTTCGTCCAAATGTTCTTCATAGAGCGCCTTTTTCACATATTGCTCTCTCTGCCATTCCATTTTTAGAAGCTGGCTGCCGTTCCATTTTGAAGAATCAAAATGATAGAGTATTTTATAGAAAAAGCTGTGGAATGTTCCCGTCACGAGGCGGGAGACTTTGCCGGCTGCCAGCCCGTACTCAGTCGCCATCCGCTCTTTCATTTCGGCGACGGCTTTTGTCGTAAAGGTCACAAGCAGCATGTTCTCAGGTGAAATGCCGAGATGTTCAATCATATGGGCGGCGCGGGCTGTCAGCACCCTCGTTTTTCCGCTTCCCGCTCCGGCGAGCACCAGCAGGGGCCCGTCGGTTTCTGTGACTGCCCGCATCTGTTCACGGTTCAGGCTGATACCGGGAAACAGCGATGTATCAGCCGCTTCAGATGTTGGGGAAAACGGCTCGGCTGCAGGCACTTTTTTCGGGCTTTTCCATTCTGAGACGATCGGTTTCGGATTCTCTGAAATCGCTTTTCCTTTCGGCAGGCGGAACATGCCGGCTTCCTTATACTCTTCCTTTTCCTTCTCCGCTTTTGGCTCCTTGGCCGCGCATGCTTTTTCACAGGCAGTAAAGTCTCCCTTTTGCCGGTGATAAAATGCCGGCTGCTCTAAAATCGAAAGCCGCATGAAGACGGGCTGGTCACAATGTGCGCAAAAAATATTTCCTTTCTGAGCTTCTTCAAAAAGGAATTGGTAATGTTCTCTAGAATATGTATGTAAATGTATCGTTCGGTTATTCAGTCGGGCGCATTTCAAAAAGGGGTCCTCCCATTAAAAGGTGTTCATCCATTTGATAGACAAAGAATATCATAACAAAAGAACCGCGTTTCAAAAAGTAAGATTAAGGGAAATGAAAAGCGAAGGGGAGGGGTACATATGATTTATGCAGGACGGATTCAAAACCAGCAGTATACTCAATACGCAAACCGGACAGCGGGTTATAGGCCTGATTACGCCGGCATTACGAAAGCGGCCGCCCTCGCCAATGACAGGCTGTACAGAGAGGTGGAGCGCCGCCAGGAAAACACCGCAGCCGCAGAAAAGAACGTACATGAGGAAAAACGTAAGCGCTCTCTTTCCCGCTTGCCGCAAATTATGGGAAAAGGCCGATTGATTAATCAATACGTGTGAAAAAACCCGGAAAATATCAAAGTGATGAAAAGATATCAAGATATCAGTATTGTCGTTCCGGGCCATGGCAGCCCGGGAGATGACCGTTTGCTGCCTCATACGATAAGTCTCCTGAAAGAAAAGCAATAAAGAAGACCGGCGCTCCCATTACGGAGTGCCGGCCTTTTTTATCTCTTTCTGATTTTCATAAAACAAAGGAAAGCAAGTGCAAGCGCCAAAACGGCATATCCCGCTATCGGCCAAACATGCTGATGAAATGAAGAATAATCTCCAGATATGACTTCCTGAGCCAGCTCGATCGAGTGGACAAACGGCAAGGCATAAGCGATATGTTTGAACGTCTCACCGAGCAGATTGACATCCATCCAAGCTCCGCCCAGAAATTGCACGAGTGTTATATAAATCGTTCCGATACCCGAAATTTGTTTGTCCGTAAACACAGCACCTAAACATAAACCGAAGAAAACGGACATCATCGCAATCGGCAGCAGTACAGCGATACCGGCGAGAAGATTGATCCATTCGGCTGACAAACCGGCAGCCGCTGCTGCGGTAAAACAAATGACAATTTGTAAAACGGCCAGCGGCAGCATCGGCAGTGCATAACCGACAACATAATCGGCTGTTTTTAAAGGGGAAGCAAACAAACGGGTCAGAAGGGCAGTCTGTTTGTCTTTTGCGATCAGCAATGCAGAGAACATCGTAAGGAAAGCAAAGCTGAAAACAATGAGCCCGGGTGCTAAATGCTGGACTTTAAAGGTGTCAAGCGGCGCATTTTTCTCAATCGCCGTAAACAGAAACAATAGAATAACAGGCAGTGCGATTCCAAGGATGATAGATAGGGGATCACGAAAAATCTCTTTTCGGTTGCGTATGGCGAAATCAAGCATAAAGACCCGCCTCCCCGTCACAAATCGCTAAAAAGGCATCCTCAAATGTGGCTGAATGAGTTTGCTTTTTCAGAGCCTCCGCCGTACCCAGTGCTTTTAATGTCCCATTTTCTAAAATGCAAATACGGTCTGCCAGGGCTTCGGCCTCTTCTAAATAGTGTGTCGTTAAAATAATCGTCATGTCCCCCTTTAATGCCTCAAGATTTTTCCACAACTCGCGGCGTGAACGGACGTCCAGCCCTAATGTCGGCTCATCTAAGAAATAAATATCCGGCTTTGTAATCATGCCCATGGCGATGCTGAGCCGGCGCTGCATTCCGCCTGATAATGTTTTTGTTTTTGCTCTTTCTCTCTCTTTTAATTGAAACAATTCGAGCATCTCATCCGTTCTTTTTTTTCCTTCTTTTTTGGGAATTCCATAGACTCCGGCTATAAACTCTAAGTTTTCCCGTACGGTTAAATGAGGGGCAATGGCTGTTTCCTGCGGAGATATATTCATTTTCGGTTTAATTTTATCCAAATCAGTCAAAATGCTGAAGCCGAGCACTGATGCATCACCTTCATCCGGAGAAAGGAGGCCGCAGAGCATGCTGATTAATGTCGTTTTTCCGGCTCCGTTCTCACCGAGTAAAGCGAAAAATTCTCCTTTTTCAACTGAAAAATCAAGGCGGTCAACGGCGGCGGTTTCTTTATAATGTTTCGTTAATTGCTTCAGCTCAATCGCGTGCATTTACTCATCCTCGCCATCTGCATCGATTGGCTTTGCGTTTAAAATATCTTTTGCAAATTCGAAAAAGAGTTCTTGTTTTACAAGTGCGATACCCTGCTGGTCATCCCCGAGCATAAGCAGTGAGTCCCCGGGATTTATATCAAAAACATCTCTTGCTTCTTTAGGAATGACAATCTGGCCTTTTGTGCCAACTTTAACGGTCCCGAATATATGCTTTCCTTTAGGTGCTGTCATGTGTATCCCTCCGTTGTGAGAATTGTATTTTTTGTATGAATTGTAATACTTCGTATACTAAACATACATCAACCTTCCATAAAATTCAATAAAATTCATGAAAAAGTAATATTTTCATAAAAAAGCACTCCTGCCATATCAACAGGAGTGCTTTTGATTTTATCGTTTGTGTTCCTTTATCATTTCCAGATGGGGGATGCCGGCATCAAGAAATTCTTCGCCGGATGTGACGCGGTACCCTTGTTTTTCATAAAACGGAACCGCCTGCGTCTGCGCATGTAGGATAAAGCTGCCGGCGCCCTGGGCGGCCGCCGCTTTTTCAAGCGCCTGCATAATGATGGCTCCGACACCGAGAGAGCGGTGGCTTTTCATCACGCAGATACGCTCTAATTTTCCGCGCCCGTCTTTCAAGCGCCATCTGCCGGCTCCGACCGGCTGACCGCCGTCATAAATGACAATATGCTCTGACGCGTCTTCGAATTGATCAATTTCCTCTTCTTCCGGAACGTGCTGCTCTTTAACAAAGACCTCTTTTCTGACGAAAAAAGCGTCGTTCAGATGTTTTTCAGTTTTTGCAACGATGGCTTCCAAACAGTTATTCTCCTCCGCCTAATAAAAATGTTTCGTACACAGTCCATGAGCCGTTATCCAGCTGATAGAGCAGGTGAAAACGGTCAATGACTTCTTCGTGGGAAATGTCCTGCATTTTCAGCTGTCCGAGTACGTCGGAATGTTCATCTGACGACAGCTTCTGGCCGACCGTGACATGCGGAACGAAGCTGTATTCCGGCTTACCGGATAATGCTCCTGAATAGCATTTCTCACTCAGGGTTTTTAATTCTTCCGTCGGCTCCGCTTTCATATATATCACATTATTCACAGGAGAAAACGAGCTGTATTTTGTGATCTTCAGAACGAGCGGGTGCGACTCTTTCGCCGTCTGTCTCAGCTGTGATACGATCTGCTCGATTTCCTGTTCTGTCGCTTCAAACGGATCTCTTACCGTCAGATGCGGCGGTATGAGCGCGTAGCTCGGGTCGTAGCGTTTCCGGTACGAATTTGCGAGATCCTGTAATTTTTTTGATGGAAATAAAACAATACCGTATTTCATGAAAGTTCCCTCCTTAATGAATGGTTACAGCATTTTTTTCAGCGCCGGCGTGATGAGCGGCTGCCAGTATGTCCATTTATGATCCCCGTCAAAGGTTTCATACGTGTATTCAGACTGTTTGCTTTCCAGCAGCTGTTTGAGCTCTTCGTTCGGCGCGGTGAAATCAAGCACCTGGCCGTCCGTCGTATGGACGTCGGTTTCTTTTTCTCCGATTTGATGATAAACGGATATCTGTTTGAGGTCTTCCGACTGCCGGACGGCATCCAGCACGTGCCCGTCAACATACGGAGACTGCATGATGACGTTTCCAAACATGTTCGGATAGTCAAGCGCCGTCATGAGCGAGACGGTTCCGCCGAGGGAATCCCCGATCATGGTGCGGCCGTATCCGACTTGATAAGTCGGGTATTCTTTGTCGATAAAAGGGACGAGCTCATTTGCGATAAACCGTTTATATGAGGCGAACTTAGAGCCTTCGGGATGGTATGTGTTTCTTCGCTCCCGCACATTTTTATATGGGACGCCGATAATGATGCAGCGGTCAATTTCCCCTTTTGACATGAGCTCTTCCGCCTGCCGCCCGATTCTCCCTAATCTGAAATAATCATGGCCGTCCTGGGCGATGACCGTATGATACTTATACAGAGGGGAGTAAGTGTTGGGCAGGTAGACCAGAACGGTCATTTCTTCTTCAAGCTCATGAGAGAAAAGTTTTTTCTCATGAATGATTCCGGTTTTCGGTGCCACTTTGCATTCCTCCAGGCCGCTTCTTGTCTTGATGGTTTTTCCCTATTGTACCATGAATTATTAGAAATTTCTTTCTTCAGATGCACTTCTTGCGAGAGTTCAGAAAATTAAAAAGTTGTTGAAATCCATTTTATAGTGCGTTAATATAGAACAATCAGAAAATACAAAACAATATTCTTATCACGAGAGGTGGAGGGACTGGCCCTTTGAAACCTCAGCAACCGGTTTGCTTTGCCGCGGGAAGGCAAAGTGCCAAGGTGCTAAATCCAGCAAGCGATTCACATGCTTGGAAGATAAGAGGAAGAGAAAAGCTCCTTCTTCTTATGAAGAGGGAGCTTTTTTATTTTTGAAAAAGGATGGTGCTTACTGATGACGCAGCATGTCGAAACAAAATTAGCCCAAATTGGAAATAGAAGCGAAGAAGCAACGGGAACGGTCAGTCCGCCGATTTATCTGTCCACCGCTTACCGACATAGAGGAATAGGAGAATCTACAGGCTTTGATTACGTGCGCACGAAAAACCCGACACGCCAGCTCGTTGAAGACGCCATCGCCGTGTTGGAAAACGGTGCAAGAGGCTTTGCTTTCAGCTCGGGAATGGCAGCCATTCAAACGATTATGGCTTTATTTAAAAGCGGGGATGAATTGATTGTATCCTCCGATTTATACGGAGGCACATACCGTTTGTTTGAAAATGAATGGAGAAAATACGGCTTAAGCTTTATTTACGATGATTTCAGCGATGAAGACTGTTTACGCTCCAAAATAACGGAAAATACGAAAGCGGTATTTGTTGAAACGCCGACAAACCCGTTAATGCAGGAGGCCGACATTGAAAAAATTGCCCGGATTACGAAAGAAGCCGGCCTGCTTTTAATTGTCGATAATACGTTTTATACCCCGGTCATCCAGCGCCCGCTTGAACTGGGAGCCGATATCGTCATTCACAGCGCCACAAAATATTTAGGCGGGCACAATGATCTTCTTGCCGGTCTTGCTGTCGTAAAGGATGAAGAGCTCGGCGAGATCATGTTTAATCACCAAAATGCGATCGGAGCCGTTCTCCCGCCGTTTGATTCGTGGCTTTTAATGAGAGGGATGAAAACACTCGGGCTCAGAATGCAGCGTCATGAAGAAAACGCCCGTGAACTTGCAGCATTTTTAGAACAGGAAGAAGAAATCGCCGACGTGTTATATCCCGGAAAAGGCGGAATGCTGTCTTTCAGGCTGCAAAAAGAGGAATGGGTCAATCCATTTTTAAAGGCGCTGAAAACGATCTGTTTCGCAGAAAGTCTCGGCGGGGTGGAAAGCTTTATTACATACCCCGCGACACAGACGCACATGGACATTCCGGAAGATATCCGTATCGCAAACGGCGTCTGCAACCGCCTGCTGAGATTTTCAGTGGGAATTGAACATGCAGAAGATTTGAAGCGGGATGTAAAGCAGGCATTACAGCAAGTAAAAGAGGGGGCCGTGTCGTATGAGTAATCAAAATTGGACGCTGGAAACCCAGCTCGTGCACAATCCATTTAAAACAGACGGAGCTACCGGAGCCGTCAGTGTGCCGATTCAGCATGCTTCCACATTTCATCAGTCTTCCTTTGAAGAATTCGGAACATATGATTACAGCCGCTCCGGCACACCGACAAGAACAGCGCTTGAAGAAACGATCGCAGGTCTTGAAGGCGGAACGAGAGGTTTTGCTTTCAGCTCCGGAATGGCGGCGATTTCGACGGCGTTTCTGCTCTTATCCCAAGGCGACCATGTTCTCGTCACGGAGGATGTGTACGGCGGAACATTCCGCATGGTGACAGAAGTGCTGTCCCGTTTCGGAATCGAACACACCTTTGTCGATATGACGGACACAGAAGCGGTTGCCCGCGCCATCCGGCCGAATACGAAAGCCATCTATATGGAAACACCGTCAAACCCGACGCTCGGCATCACGGACATTAAAGCCGTCGTCGAGCTGGCAAAAGAACACGGCTGTCTGACATACCTTGACAACACTTTCATGACGCCTGCACTGCAGCGGCCGCTTGATTTCGGCGTAGATATCGTGCTTCACAGCGCGACGAAATTTTTAAGCGGCCACAGCGATGTGCTGTCAGGCCTTGCCGCCGTCAAGGATGAAGAGCTCGGCAATCAGCTGTATAAGCTGCAAAACTCGTTTGGAGCGGTGCTCGGCGTACAGGATTGCTGGCTCGTGCTGCGCGGATTAAAAACATTGCAGGTCAGACTGGAAAAAGCGAGCCGGACGGCTGAACGGCTGGCTGCCTTTTTTGACGGGCACCCCGCCGTCAAAAACGTTTATTATCCGGGGCTTGCCGGACACCCGGGAGCCGACACTCATAAACGACAAGCGAGCGGAGCGGGCGCCGTCCTGTCCTTTGAACTGGAAAGCAAAGAAGCCGTCAAAAAGCTGGTCGAACATGTATCTCTTCCGGTATTTGCGGTCAGCCTCGGCGCCGTTGAATCCATTCTCTCATACCCTGCAGCCATGTCGCATGCCGCCATGCCGCAAGCGGAAAGGGAAAAACGCGGCATCACAGACGGCCTTCTGCGCCTGAGCGTCGGAGTCGAAAACGCCGAAGATTTAGAACGCGACTTCGAACAGGCATTGAAAAAAATAACTCCCGCCAAAGTCAGATCATAAACGAAAAGGGCGCCGTCAATTTTTGCGACGCGCCCTTTTTTTATTTTAGATAAAAAAAGTGTTGACGAATGGCTGAGCAGGATATATAATTATAAATGTCAGAGAGACAACAACATTCCCAGTAACACATACATATCATGATTCCGTAGCTCAGCTGGGAGAGCGCTACCTTGACAGGGTAGAGGTCGCTGGTTCGAGCCCAGTCGGAATCATAGCCAAAACCCTTGCGTAGCAAGGGTTTTTTACTTTTTATTGAAACGGCTCTAGAGGCTTACATGATTCCAGTAAGAAGGGCAAGGAAATGGCATTGATAGCTATTATGCACTGAAAACCGAAAATTCGTCAGACCGTTCCTTATGAGTTCTCCAGATAGTAACTGCGGATCGAAAACAAAGTGAAACTTGAAGCGGTATTAAGGTAATAAAAAGGTCCCTTGAATTTCAAGGGACCTAAAGTTTTAATCATCACTCTTATACCTTTGGGGGATCTTGTCTCTCCAGTCGAGTATAAGTTTTTTGAATTTTTCTGTCTCCATGGAGCTTCTATCGTTTTCATTTTCTGTATAAAGGTGTTCTATGACTGTTTGATCTTCTTTTATATATGCAATGGTTGTATTTAGTTGAATCTCATATTCTTCAGAAGAACCATCCAATACGTCTTGAATCATTTTCAAGTATTCATCAGCTTCATCTACCGAAACAATGTCTTCAATGAAATCAGAAAAGTATTCTAACTCTGTGGGGAGAACTACTCGTAAGTATCCTAAATGGTCTCTTTTACATTCAAATGAATATTCCATAATAAATTCAATCATTCCCTTGGTTTTTTATATAAAGGATATGCAGTAGCTATTGAGCCATCTTTATTAATATACATCTCTACATCAATCCCTGATGATGTTTTGCCGATATACTTATTATCTCGTACTTGTTTTTTGTTTTTGTAAGCTTCTGAAATTGTATTGTAAACTTTTATTCTATCCCATTCTTTTGGAAAGAAAGTTGACCTTGCTACTTTTTTTATTCCTTTTACTTCTACTTTAGCTCTATATACCCCATTTATATCAGGTACTTCTTCTGTTCCAGGTATTATATTGCCACCCATCATACTCTCATGATGATAACCTACAGCTTTATTTTTCCTATTAACTTCACCATGATATACGTGCTTTATCGTTTTCTTATTAATACCATTTGAATTGACAGATTGCCTGAGCACACTCTCTTTTTGATCTTCAATAACACTTTTCAACAAAGGCGTATTCTTCACATTGTGAGTATTTTCAATATCCTGTGCTATTCCGGCAAGCGCGGGCTCGTACTTGTTTTTCGAAAAGGAATTGATGTAGTTTTGTCCTTTTTCAATCCCGGTTTTTACATGTTTTGCAGCCGCTTTTTCTCCGGCTTCCAAGACGTTATCCACTTTAGAGGCGCCTGTTTTCGCGAGCTTGCTTGATACTTTTACAGCTGAGCCGGAACCTTTGAGCCCGACGATGCTTCCGATGGCGTAGGTGATGTAATGTGATCTTGAATACGCATCCCCGTTAACCATTTTATCATTCCATGAATCCGCCAGGTTTGTCCATATGATTTTTGCGTAGGAGGGTGTGTTCAATACAGCCGATATGGTTTTAGCGACTTTTTGTTCATCAGAGAGATGGTAAAAATCCCATGCGCCGACAGCCAGATCTTTGACGCCGGTTATCGTGTCTTTCCCGACATCATAAAGGCCGACGCCTATTCCTTTGACGATATCCCAAGCCGTTTCGCCGACTTCTTCTAGCTGTTTTGCTTGTTCAAGCTGCATCACATATTGCACTTGTGGAGGTTCAAGGTTTTCATAGCCGATCTTCTTCGCGATTTCCAAGTACTCATCCGGATCGGTGACACCATTAGCCAGCTTTTTCTTCAGATCCTTGATTTCCCGCTCTTTCGCTTCTTCCTTTTTAATCGTCAAATAAGCATCTGAATGTCTTGCGATATCGCCTTTTTTCTTATGGATGTCGCTTTCTCGGTACGCTTTGGCATTGTAGTGAAGCGGCGTGGCGCCTTTTCCTTTGCCTGTGGCGTTTTGAAGCTCCTGGAAGTCGACTTGAATGAACTGTTCGTTCGCTTCGGTTTCTGCGTATTCTTTCGTTAGATCGTGATCAAGTTTGCCGAGCTTATGTATTGTTTCGCTTCTTTTTTTATCAGCTGAAGAGAGCTTCTGATCCGTGTTTTCGATTGAAAACAGATCAAGCGAGATGATGTCATCGATCTCTCCGAGGATGGAGCGCATGTCCTTTTTCTGCTCTTCCATAATTGCCTTTGATTTACTGAGGGCGTGGGTGATCTCGTGTTCCAGAAATGATTCTTCTACATGTGAATTGGAAAGTCCGGCGTCTTCGACCTTGCCGGGAAGGCTTGTGAGAAATGCGATTTTCATGTCGATCAGATCAAGCCAGCTGTCTGTGACGCCGGCGTGGTCTTGGAAAAAGGCTTTGATGTTGTCGGCGCCACGGCCTGAGAAGTCGCTGTCACCGAGGTCAGCCATGCCTTGAAACGCTTTTTTCAGATTGATCATCTGACCGCGCAGTTTTTTGTATTCACCCGCACGCTGTTTGGCAGCGGCCAACAGGCTGTTTGCTTCGAAAACTTTCATGACCATATCCTTTCATTCGAAATATTTCAACAAGATTTTACCATGGAGGAATAGGGAAAAAGATCAATGTGTGATCCAAAGTGGTAAAATGAATAATTTGATCTGCGTCTTTATTCCTATCTGTGCATTTTTAAACGAGAAGGGGTGGGTGAAAAACTGTGGAACCTGGAAAGGTCTATAAACTGAAAGCGTTTGACACTTTGAACCTCAGGAAACCTCAAGCAGGTTAAAGGTTCCCTTACTCTTGCTGGGTCTTGTGACAGTTAGCTGGCTGTATGATGAATAGTCTCTTCTGATTGAAAAGGGATTTTTGTCATTCGTTCGCCACCTAAATACGAATATATGTTCCTTTGTCTCAAATGGTTTACGTTTGTCTAAAATGTTTTTAGAAATAAATTTTCGGCTTGAAACATAGGATTTATAAGGGTTTTTTTAGGGTAGAGAAAAATGAAATAGACTTTACCACTTGTAAACTTGGAGTTCCTGTAGTATATTAAGGCAAGATGAAACAAAATTTACCACTTGTTTTTTTCTTTGTCATCAGATATACTATTAGGTTATCTGTCTGGAGGTTTTATTATGAATATTAGAGAATGGTTTAATTTAGAGCCGGATTACGAAGAAACAAAAGTTCATATCACTATTAACAGGATGTTGAATTTGTGTCGTGATGCTCTAAGTAAATATTTTTCTATACCTGATTCTAAAAACATCAATGAATTGATTCAGCGAGCATATGAAAAGAACAATGATCTTCTGGATGAGGGATTTTTAGAATGGTTATTAGAAAAAGGCCTGCCTCGACTTAATAATATCAATTTCTCGACGTTACCTAATGAAAAAAAATTTGTGGCAATGATTGAAATTGATGAATTTGTTCTACAAAATGAAATGGATTTTGCAGATCCAGAAGAAGTTCGGGGTTGTATTATTTCGTTTGTGAATAGTTTATCTGAATATATTTCTTCGTATAATGAGGTATCAGCATCTATTGAACATATAAGCGTACAAGTTGCTTCCGGTGATTTCAGTATAGATGATGTATACACATTTGATGAATTTATATCACAAACGTCAAACTGGGGATCTGCTGAGCAGGTTCCTTTTTTTATGGAGGAATTGATTTATGAAAATGCTTGATTATTATAGCTTGATTAGAAATTCGGTACAGCTGCAAGATGTTAAATTGAAATCAGTTAAATGCGAAATATTAGACGAAAATTCTAAAAAGAGAAACTTATCATTATCAATTGAAAGAGATGTAAAACTTCTTTCTGATACTAAAGCACTGATTTTGATGAATGCTAAAGTTCATTTTAAAGAGGAAGGTCCCTTCTTTATTGAAATAACTTATGAAGGAAAAACAGAACTTTTAGATGAGAGTATTGATAAAGAAGAATTCGAAGAATATAATTACCATTCTGTTGTTCCCCTATTACTCCCATATGCTAGAGAATGTGTGGCAAACTTATTATCAAGAATGGATTTCCCTATTTATACTATACCAACCATAGATGTTCTAGAAACCATGAAGCAGAATATGGAGAAATCTAAAGAAGAATGAGTGTGGAATTTGTTAGAAAAGATGAAAATGATCAATTCATTGTACCTTTAACAATAAGGGTTGCACAACATTATTCAGAAACTAGAGAATCTAAAGCTTATTTTATAAAAATTATTAGAACCAAGTGGGATTTTTCGGATGATTTCAAAAAAATGAAGTTGATTATCAAAAAATTTTCTTCATTCGAAGATGGAGATGAAATTAATTCAATATTTGAACAAATTTTTTCTTTTTCCGGTTGTAATGATGAAGTAACAGTTAATAAAATTAGAGGTGCTCTAGCTGAAGGGGTATTACTTGGTACATATGGAAAATCAATTATAAATGCGAAGTCTTTCGGATGGGGAGCGAATGTAAATCTGCTTTCTGATAATAAATTAAATGCTTGGAAAATCAAGTATAGTTGTCCGAAACATTGCGATAGTAATTTCTCTGATTGTTATAGTAGAGAAACTATTGATCTTGGTATTTGGGATGGGGATTATGGAGAATTCTTTGAATGTAAAACTAGACCTTCTAGTATTGGTTGCCCAGAAATAAACTATATGAAAGAATTAGATAAAGCTTTGAACAAGAAAAAAATAGAGCATAAACTTTATTTTGCAACTACTGATACAGTTGAAAACACAAGACTGAGCTTAGCTAAGAAATTTCCTAGTGAGCATTTCTATGAAGTAATAAGTCTGCAAGATTCTATAGCATAGAAATTACTAAAAAGCTGCCCAATGAGGTTGGCTTTTTTTTTACCAAAATACATAAAGGTCAAAATATCCATCTTTGTTGTTTCTTATCCAGACTTCAATTCACCTTTCATCGTTAGGCTATTCCCAGCTGCACGAATATCCTCTTCGCTCTTTCCCAGTTTTCCTTTTCAATTATTCCATGGAGGGATTTTTCCCGAAGCGGGTCATATTAAAAATAATCCGATACACTTTACGTTCAAAATCGGTCATTGCAATTCAACTCCTGCAAAGATGATATGCGAACCTAAGTTCCGTTGTCAATAAATCTGATTTGGGGACGAATTGGGGACCAACTTGTTCATTTTTAGCCAAAACAGAAGATTTATTATCAGAAAGACTGATTATATTTATTGGTTTTCTCGTCACTAATCCATTTTGGGGCGAAACTTTTTTGAGCTGATTTTGAAGTGCATTCGCTGTATACTGAAAGGTTCTTTGTCGCCAGCCTGATGCTGATGGGATCTACGGACTGAAGACAGTCTATCCTATTGAAAACATAGATAAAGCCCATCTCTTATGAGAAAGGCTTTAATATCTTGGTCTCTGGGAAATTTGAATACCGGCTCAATAAAGGTTAAGAACCAAATTTCACCGCGTAGAATAATGAATGTACTTAACCTTTAAATATCTCAGGAATTTTGTTTCTCCATATTAATAACAGCTCTTTAAATTGGTCTGTTTCTATTGAGTTTTTATAAGGGTCGTCGATCAAAAAAGGGTTTTCAACATCTGTAACATCTTTTTTTATCAATACACTTATCCCATTTAAATCAATTTCAAAATCCTCATGTATCCCATTTAAAACATTCTGAATGTATTCTATATACTCATCAGTTTGTTCTATTGTTGTAATATTTTCAATGAAGTCAGAGAAAAGACTGATTTCTTCTGGTAAAACTATTTTTATATCACCAAATGGATCTTTATCAAACCTGTATGAATATTTCATGTGTCACGGTCACCTTTTAGATTATTTTTTATATAACGGATATGCAGTTGCTATTGTTCCGTCACTATTTAAATACATTTCAATTTTAATTCCTGTTGAAGTGATTCCCCTATACTTATTTGAACGTACTTGTTTTCTAGTATGATAAGCTTCGTCAATTGCTTTTTTTTACAGATCTGACTTCAACTTTCGCCATATACACTCCATTTTTTCAGGTTTCTTTTCTGTACCTGGTATAATCTTCCCGCCCATCATGCTTTTTGTTGTCAGCGCCCCGGCCTGAGAAGTCGCTATCACCAAGATCAGCCATGCCTTGAAACGCTTTTTTCAGGTTGGCCATCTGACCGCGCAGTTTTTTATATTCACCCGCGCGCTGTTTGGCAGCGGCCAGCAGGCTGTTTGCTTCGAAAACTTTCATGACCATATCCTTTCATTCGAAATATTTCAACAAGATTTTACCATGGAGGAATGAGGAATAAGGTCAATGTACTATCTAAAATGGAAAAATGAATCATATGACCTAATTCTTTGTCCTTATAATTATGTGATTAAGCATTTGAGAAGAGAGTTTATGGATGAGCAACCGGAGTGCAGGGAATTACTCGGCAGCGTTTTGAATTAAGTGAATTGGAAAGAGTAAGCGGGGTAAAAAGGTTGGAACAGTCTTATTAAAGACAATATTACTTTAATAAGGAGAAATAATTATGAAACAATTTCATTGGAAAATACAGTATATTAGATATTGAATTGTAGTGTGTAAAAGATGAAAATGGTGTAATTCAGGATAAGGGTGCGTTATTAACCGGAATTGATATGTTAACGGAAAATAATGTATAATGTACCGGGCGGCTTTGAACTCATTGAAGGTAATGAACATGAAGAAATGGAAATTTTTCATAAGATACATCCTGACTGAAGAGACTTAATTCAAGGAAAATTAACATACGTCTATTTATCCTGTTCTTGTTTAGGAGGAAGGTATGTCAATTTTAACAATAATTGAAATCGCGTTAGTGGCAACTGTATTAGGGTTATTGCATGGACTTTTAAAAAAGAGAAAAATACTGATGAAGATGTATTAAATTATGCTAGATATATGATTTATTTGCTTGTAGCTGAAGTTGCATTGTATGTCGTATTTCAAATTGTTTAAGTTTACTTCAGGCAAAGAGAGATGTGAATCATGATACATGTCTTAACTCATATCTTAAAAAATGACAGACTGGATGAATACCCATTATTTAAAAAGTTTTGCTCTCTCAAAGAAAAAGGGTTACGTAAAGAATCCTTTAAAGCATTATCTTCGTTTATCGATGAAGCCAAGACTTGAACGCCTTGTGGTATTCATTTCATCACATATCCGAAGATTTATACTTAGGCGATATGAAAGAAGATCAAGCACTTCTTACCAAGTCCCGGCAGCTGAACAACAAGATAGAATGTCAACAAACAAGAAAAAGCAATAACGAACAACTTAACTATTATCAAGATTTGTTGAATGGTGTGAAAATAAGGACAGAAGCTATCCTTGGGTCAAATCTTATTATTACGAAAAATAGCAATTGAAGCATATTTGATTTTTAATCGTAAGGGGAGATAGATTTGATGGCAGTAAGATACCTAGCTGTCCTTATTTTGTCGGCCATATGCTCTGCACTGGTATATGTTATCACCTTAAAATCAAGCTGAATATGTCCCTTATCTTATAATTAGCGGGATCATGTTGACATGTTATTCAATTTTTGAATTGCCATTGCAGTTTTTCTTAAACCGAAGACCTAGAAGATTCAATTTTAAATATCTCTTACTATACACAGTGTTTTCATTTATTGCATGGCTAATCATGGCGGTTCTCTTTGAGCCTTATAACCCAATAGGGTCTATACTAGCGAGTTATGAGATATATTTATTCAGCGTATTATTTGCTCTCATCTTTTGGGTTTGGGACTCTATTCTTGTACAGAAAGTTGCGGGTTAAGTAACTGAACTCTAAATAAAAATACCTTTTTATATTCATCAGTTCTTCCCTTCACTTCAAATATTGTACAATTTCGGAAGGGTGAGTAACTTTGAAGTGAATGGATTGAGGATGGAGAGAAAAAAGCATTGTTGTTGCGGAAGGTAGGGGTGAATGGGCATCAATCCTGGAAGACCTTTATCAGCAGCGATTTAAGTATGTTGAATGGAAGCTGCTTGTTTAAATTTGTTAGTACATAAATTGTTGAAATTTACTTATATCAACACGGCATGATAAAGAAAAGGGTTGTTTATGTTGAACTGGAAAAGAAACGAAAAATTTATGTTTGCAGGAACTTTAATTGCAATTTTTTTGATTTTAATATTTATTAAAGGAGCGAGCCATACTCCCGGTAAGGATGATGTTGCTGTTTTTGGGAAATTTGCAATCAGCAGACCGCCGGTCAACTATGATCTATATCATAAAGACAATTCCAAGACGGTTTTAGAAAACGTTACGGGTTACTATGAATCATCTGACTCCCAAGTTTATGTGCAAAATAATTCTGATTTTGTTGTGATTAACAAAGGAACATCATATGAGAAAAAATCGCTGAAAAGAGCTTCGGAAAATGATAGGAAAATGTTAAGCAGAATAAAAAAATTTGAGGAAGAATAAAGAATTTATTAATCAGGAAAAAACATAAAATGTTAAAATTCCTTACAGTTATGAAATAATCATTTTATTTAGACGTATTGAAATTATTTCTTCGAGGAGAAAGTTTATGGATTTACTTAATTGGACTTACATTATATCTACAATTATAGGAGCCGCTGGGCTCATAAGTTTATTGTGGTTCTCTTATCTTAATAACAAAAGTTAAAAATAAAGCAGAGCATTAAAGGATGAAAAATCCGCATTAAGCAAGTTCTTTATGTTTCTTCACCATCGCTCTGAAGGACTTAATTTAAACCATCTAACCCCTTGTTTAATTATTTTCCTTTTTAAGGAAAAATCATCACCTCATCAATCCATTTTTGCATCTCTGCGTTTATTTCAGTTGTTACCTTATCCATGCTTAAAATATTTCAATCTAGAAAAAGTATATCTGCAGACGGTATTGGAATGCAGACATTTGTCGTTCAATAAAGAAATATCGGCCGCATACTCAATAACCCCCTTACCATAACTGTGAAGGGGTCTATTTTTATTTAATTAATTTGGGAAATTAACAATCCATATTCAAAAAGATCAATTGTTTTTAGATTCACCGTTCTTATTGCTCCTGAATTGTCGACTAAATCACTTTGTTTAAGTTGAATTGGTTGTAAGAACATCATGTGATGCACCTCCTTTAAAAAGCATACACACATATGAGAGGGCTGAAATTTACCCGTATGAATTGGGATATGGCTGCCTAAACGGCTTTTCGCATGGAGCCAACATGCGGCAACTGGTCAACAGCTTTAGAAACTTCATCCTAACAGGGAAATGCGGCGAGCATTGGGAATATAAAGAAATATAGGCTTACAGCTATGCAGAAGGCAATCTCCATGTGTCGTGACGGTTCGAATGCGGGTGAATGGAACTTCCCATTCATCCGCTGTTGTGTCAGAGGGACGAAAAGACATGTTTTGAGGAGGAAGCGGAATGATTAAATTTACACGGCCATCGCCTATGAAGAAAACATGCACGATGCACCCGGAAAAGAAATCTGTCAGAGCGGTTTCGTTTACTGATTTTAACGGTAATTCTGTAACAGTAACACTTTGTGAAAAGTGTCTGGCTGATTTAAAAAAGAAAGCCGCAACTGAATACAGGAGCGTGATCGAGGAGCGGGCCAAACAGAATCGTTTCAAGATTGGTGATCATGTGTATTTAAAGCATTTGGGAGTAGTCGGCGAGGTGAAAAACATGGAAGGCGTTCAAGCGGCAAACAGGACAGACACAGACGGAATCCGGATGGCCACCCCTAAGGAAATCGCAGAGTACAAAAAGCAGGAGAAGCAATAACAAGGAATTTCTATCAGCGGTATTACTTACGGGAGCGGCGGCCGTTGCGCCGTCTGCTTCCGCAGCTTGGTCCGGCTGGCAGGGTAGAGCGGCCGTGTCCGCGACTTATACAAGAAGCACAGCAGGGCAGCTATAAAACGGCAACACCTCTGAAATTATTCAACGTGAAAACAATCCGGAATAAGACCGCGAAAGGGAACTCTTGACTCCGGCAAGCGGAACTACATCGGAACATTTGAATCAGCTACATGTCACATCAAATAAGGGGGATTCGATGTGGAGTTAGGATTCTGGTTTTATTTTCATTAGAGGGCGGCGCATTTTATCGGGCTCAGTAAATGAGTGAGGGCCTTGACCGCCTTCGTCGAGGCAGTAAACATTTCTGCTCGATTGATGGACTCTGGCTGTTTACCGTCAGCGGGTGTTTTTCAGCTGATTTCCTAACTGTCACAGAAAACGTTTCACAGGAAATATATTGACTTTCATCCTGTTCGTAATGTTAATTAGAAGATGTATACAAAACCATTATATTGAGGAGGTCTGGATGTGAAAAATAAAGCGAGAATACAAGTTGGAATATGCATTGGGCTTTTATGTTTAAGCTTTACCGGTTTCAGCCCTTTATTCGGCTCAACGCATGCTGAAGCGAAATCCATAGAAGACACAAAAATGACAAGCTGTACAACGAACAAAAAATTTGTTCAGCTTGAGAAAAAATTTGATGCCAGGCTCGGGGTTTATGCGATTGATACGGGGTCAAACAAGACAATCACCTACCGGCCGAATGAACGGTTTGCTTACGCATCAACCTATAAAGTTCTGGCCGCGGCTGCTGTTCTGAAGACAAGCTCAAATGAAAAACTTAATGACATCATCCGCTACACCAAAGATGATCTTGTTACATATTCTCCAATCACAGAAAAACATCTGGATACAGGCATGAGCCTGAAAGAAATCTCCGAAGCCGCTGTCCGTTACAGCGATAATACCGCCGGGAACCTATTGCTCCAGCAGCTTGGCGGCCCTAAAGGTTTCGAAAAGTCATTGAAACAGATCGGGGATCATCTAACGAAAGCTGATCGATTCGAGACGGATTTAAACTCGGCGATTCCCGGGGATCGTCGTGACACAAGCACCGCAAAAGCACTGGCAACTGACCTTAAGACTTTCGCTTTGGGTAATACTCTCACGGCTGACAAGCGCACGATTTTAACAGATTGGATGCGGGGCAACGCTACCGGCGACGAACTGATTCGGGCAGGCGCTCCTGCAGGATGGGAAGTCGGCGATAAATCCGGAGCCGGAAGCTACGGCACACGAAACGACATTGCGATCGTTTGGCCGCCTGACAGAGCTCCAATTGTTTTGGCAATCCTGTCAAACCGGTTTACGGAAGATGCCAATTATCATAATGCTCTTATCTCGGAGGCTGCAAAAGCCGCCCTTGATGGCCTTAAATAACCATTGCCGTTCATTTTTTATGGACGGTTTTTTATATGTTGAGAACGCGGTATTTTTTTCGATAAATGTGATAATGAAAGCCATAAAATGATGGGAAGAGGGGGAATTGCGATGCATTACATAACGGCATGCTTAAACATCATCAGCGACAGAGACCTTAATGAAATACACGCTTTGGGAGATTTAGGAAAACGAAGAAGCTGTTAAAGTCCATTTCGCGAAAAAGCATACAAAAGACGTTCAAAAACAAAAATTAACGGAAGTAGAATGGTTAATGAAAAGCAATGTGAGTGAGTAAAAGGCTTTGTCTGTTGTTGGCCGGCTCTTCCAGCAACAATCATCAGTTTCATTCACTAAAACCCTTGCTGCGCAAGGGTTTTTTACTTTAAAAAGTTCTTTATACTGCAGTCTTTTTATGGGTAAGGAACAGACTTGGAATGAAGATGGCGGCAAGGATGATGACGGATACTAAGAATCCGGCATGGTAGCCTTTTAAACTGTTCGAAATCGTCGGCTGCAATCCTTGTATGACAGTTGCGGTAACGGTTGCGATCACAGCTGACCCAAAGCTAGAACCGAGGTTTTCAATCATATGAATACCGACACCTGCTTCCGGAAGCTGTTTGCTGTCAAGGCCGGTATAAGCGTCACTCATCAATGGAAGCATAATTCCTCCAAAACTGGTGCCGCGGATAAACAATATGACGGAAATCCAAATCATACTTGTGCTATCGGTGATAAAAATAAGCGGGACAGATCCGATCAGCGAAAGAACAAGACTGACCATAACGACGTATTTCGCACCGATCTTATCAATCATTTTTCCGGTCAGCGGACGAGTCACGAGCATTCCGACTCCTTGAGGGATTAAAGCGAGTGCTGCTTCGACTGCCGTGAAATGACGGAAGTTTTGAAAAAACAGCGGAAGTATTAACATCGGCCCCATGATGGCAACATTCGCTAAGAACAACCCGATCGCTGATGCTAAGAAGCTCTTGTGAGTAAACAAATTCATCGGCAGCACGGTTTGATTTTTTCTGATCAGATTATATACGAGGTAAATCGCTGCTGAAACAAGACCGATGACCACCCAAAAGATCGTGTCGCTATTGTTAAATGATGCATGATCCGCCGCTTTCGTAATACCGTACATCAATGCCGCGCTCATTAATGACAAATTGATAATCCCGAAAATATCGAGTTTCCGATCTTTGTTGAATGGTTCAAAGGCCGGAATGGTTTTCATCATAAGCGGTGCAGCAATCAAAACGATGAACACGTTGATGTAAAAAATCCAATGCCATGAAGCACCTTGGACGATGAAGCCACCGATGACAGGTCCTAAGATCGGGCCGAAGATCATAGGGGTGCTGACGATTGCCATCACTTTTCCCAGGTTTTCCTGACCTGCCGTTTTAACCAAGAGTGTTGACATAAGCGGAGTGATAATGCCGGCGCTGAATCCTTGAAGCAAACGGAAGAAGATGAAGCTGGAAACGTCACGGCTCATTCCCGCAAAAACAGAAATGACACCAAAGGCGATGACTGAGCCGATGAAGATTTTCTTGCCGTTATATTTGTTCATAAGCCAGCCGGATACGGGTACTGCAATCGCAAGTGCTAACATATAGCCTGTAACGGACCACTGAATGGTATCCAATGTCGTGTGGAAGTCTTCAGTCAGTTTGCCGATGGCGATGTTTACCATCGTAGAGTCAAGCATGGGAGCGATTGCTCCCAGTGCAATAGCCCAGGCGGCTGTGAGAACTTCTTTTGGCAGACGAAGTTCCTTGCTTTTATGTGTTGACATATTATTCTCCTCTCAAAATTGCTGTCTTTGTTTCCTTGTCAACAAAATAATAGAATGTTTTTGTTTCTTTGTCAACAATAAGAGGGATATAAAAAGGCAGCCCGTTTTCATGGAGCAGGGCTGCCGGTGGCTATATTCATATTTATTCCGATTTCATGTCTGCACCAAGTTTCTTTATTTCCGAATCCAAATGCCTGCTGTATGTTTCCACGAAGTTCAGCATCGTGTCAAATTGTTCATCAGTTACTTGTTCAAACACGATTTTGTCCCGTTCTTGAAACTCTTTGTGCAATTCCTCGTGAATTTTATAAATGACTTTTCCTTGCTCAGTAAGCC
This sequence comes from Bacillus sp. 5RYD7K, assembly GCF_059831465.1. Taxonomy (NCBI): domain Bacteria; kingdom Bacillati; phylum Bacillota; class Bacilli; order Caryophanales; family Bacillaceae; genus Bacillus; species Bacillus sp. 5RYD7K. The sequence goes on along the minus strand of NZ_CP191200.1, from coordinate 3,640,165 downwards.
TGAAATAGATTTCTTTCTTGTTAAGCGGCTTCTGATAGCTTTCGATAAGGCCTTTATTGATAAGCTTCTTCGTTAATTTACTGATGGCGCCTCTTGTCATATAAAGGGACTCCGCAAGCTTAGTCACATTGGCATCTTCAATTTTTTCGATGAATTCGATGCAATGCACTTCAGAAGGTTTATGCCCCTTAAGGCTTTCTTCCATCTTTAGCCTATTCAGCCACACCATCTTGTTAAAAAAGTCCCTGAAATTCGTGAGGAGCTGTTCTTTTTTGTCCATGGCCCGTCCTCCTGCTCGGTGGTGCTTACACAATATTATAAAATTTTTGTTTCTTTTTCAACAATCGTAAAGTTCTTATTAGAACTGAGAGTTAACCGAAACGTGGTTTTTCGGGTATTTTTCTTTCCGGATTCGTTACTTGCTCTTTTTCATAACATCTTATAAAAAAGCAGGCTGCGCAATGAGCCTGCTTAGAATCGAATCAATCATTTTCCTGTTGCGGCGTCATAAAAAGCGTCGATTGCGGTTGTATATTTCAAGACGTTTTTAGACACTTTTGCGGTTGCGCCTAATGGATACGCGTCTGACAGAACGCTGGAGTGAGCCTCGGGCTCCCAGTAAAATACGCCGGTTCCTTTACCGTTCGGAACCGCTTTCACCAGTTTTATGGTGTCTTTTATGGTCCAGTAGGAATCTTTCGGATTATTTTCATCTCCGCCCAGTTCAACCACCATGACTTCCTTGTTGTAGCGGGAGGCGATGTCATTTAAATTAGAGGATAATTGGCCGGTAAGCTCCCAATACGGCTTACCCTCCCAATAGGGGTAGAACGAAACGCCGATGATGTCGGTTTTGCCGCCATTTTTAAAGAATTGATCAAACCACCATCTGAATAGGCTGTTGTCCGTGCCGTGTGCCAAATGGCTGATTACCTTGGTGGCCGGGCTGACGGATTTCACGGCGTCATAGCCTTTGTTCAATAAGGCGGTCAATTTGCTGAAATCGTTCGTGCTGCCGTCGGGCAGTAAAATTCCTGAATTCATTTCGTTTCCTACTTGCACCCAATCAGGGGAGATGCCGTGATTTTTAAGTTCTTTCATGACGTCGTACGTATGGTTATACACCGCTGCCTGCAGCTGGCTGTTTGAATAGCCGGTCCATTGGTTCGGCTTAATCTGATGGCCGGGATCAGCGAATACATCACTGTAATGGAAGTCAACCATTACCTTCATTCCTAACGCTTTTGCCCTTTTTGCCGCTGCAAGTACGCCCGCTTTGTCACTATAGCCGAGCATGGTCCATGTTGTGCCGTCTTTCAGCCAATAATAGCTGCTTGGCGGATTCACAAACACTCTCAGTCTCACGGCATTTATTCCGTGATCTTTAAGAATCTGCAAGGCATCTTTCTGTTTCCCGCCGTCATCCAGCCAGCGCACACCTTCATCCTCCATTTGTTTCAGCCAACCTATATCAGCGCCATAGGCAAACGGGGCATCCGCTTTTGCTTTAGGAGACTTCTCAATGAACGTAAAAGCGGTGAAAATGAGGGAAAGACAGATGACGTTTACAAATACACGTTTTTTGAACATCACAATACCTCCTGATAAAAAAGATTGTTGGTTGAGTTCACTCTGAATGTTTCAGCTGCCATTCTCTAGCACCTTCGTGAAACGCTGAAACGCCTGAATGCCTTCGGCTGTCATTTTAAATACGCCTGCATCGGTCAGCGCACGTAAAAATACATTCGCGGTTTCTCTTTGTAAAACAGCAGCTGCATTTTCCGGTATCACGTCTTTATCCGCTTTGATGTTTTCGGCCCACGGAAGATGAATGTCTTTGATGTCATGAGGTTCATTCAGCAAATACTTTTTTACTTCTGCCAGCTCATCTTTCAGGCGGGGAGGCAAAACGGCAAGCCCCATCACTTCAATCAGGCCGATGTTTTCTTTTTTGATGTGATGAACGTCTTGATGCGGGTGAAAAATGCCATCCGGATATTCTTCGGAGGTGCGGTTGTTTCTGAGGGCGAGATCGATTTCAAAATCCGTTCCCCTGCGTCTGGCAATTGGAGTGACGGTATTATGGGATTCATTCGTCTTTGCAATGACGCCGACGGTTTCGTCTGTATATTCCCGCCACTTTTCAAAAACATATGCAGCCGCCTCAGTCAGCAAATCCGGATCTTTTGCCCGCAGGCGGATTACTGATACCGGCCACTTCACGACAAAAGCCTGAACGTCTGGAAAATGACGCATACGAAAAGGATAAAGGGAGTCCGCTTTTGCCATCGGAAATTCATGGGCGCCGCCTTGATAATGATCGTGTGAAAGAATGGATCCCCCTACAATCGGCAAGTCTGCGTTTGATCCCGCGAAATAATGCGGGAAGATTTCCGTAATGGCCAGAAGCCTTCTGAAGCTGCCTCGGCTGATGTTCATCGGCTTGTGCACGCTTGAAAGGAAAATGGCATGCTCGCTGTAATACGCATAAGGTGAGTATTGAAAACCCCATTGTTCTCCCGCTAAGTCAAGCCGGATGATGCGGTGGTTTGAACGGGCTGGGTGATGTAAAGTCCCGGCATATCCCTCGTTTTCCATACAGAGCAGACATTTCGGATAACGGTTTTCCGGACTGTTTTTAACCGCGGCGATGTCTTTAGGGTCTTTTTCCGGCTTTGATAAATTAATTGTGATCTCCAATTCGCCAAAAGGTGTTGGTGAGCGGTACACGATATTTTTTCGGATGGCCCGCGTCTTCATATAATCGTTGTTTTGGCTCAGACGGTAAAAATAATCTGTTGCTTTTTTCGGGCAATCTGATAACAATTCGCTGAATGTGGCATTGATCAGAGAAGGGGCCGGTGTGATTACATTCATGATCCTGCTTTCCAGCATGTCTTTTTCAGCCGGCGTGTCGTTGATGATTGACCGTTTTACCGCGTCTTTCACCATTTCGTCCAAATAGTGAAGCCTGTTTTGTTTCTTGATCTGTTTTGGTTCTGCATAATCCGTCAGTCCGAGCAGATCGAGAAGCCTGTTTCTTGTATAAATCACATCTGTTTCATTTATGTCGCCTAAGACAATGCTTTCTTTCAGAAACCCTGCCACTGATTCAAAAACTTCAATGACCGCCGCCTCCATTTCATTTGTCTTTGTATCCGTTTGGATGATGCTGATGCCAATTCCATGCTGATACAACGATTTCCGTTATGTCCGTTTGTTTCGGATTCCAGCCGAGAATGTTCCGCGCTTTATCGCTTGATGCGATGAGCGTGCCCGGATCACCGGGTCTTATTTCGGCCGCTCTTATTTTTATGCCTCTCCCGGTTGCTTGCCGGGCTGCATTGACCATTTCTAATACGGAAAATCCGCTGCTTGAGCCTAAATTGAAAATGCCGCTGTCTCCGCCGTTCTGCAAATATTCCAGAGCGAGAATATGGGCATCGATTAAATCAGAAACATGAACATAATCGCGGATGCACGTGCCGTCTTTAGTATCATAGTCAGTGCCGAATATCAAAACCTCGTCCCGCTGACCGAGCGCGGTTTGTAAAAGGATAGGGATAAGGTGGGTTTCCGGATGATGATCTTCTCCGATGGAACCGTCCGTTTTCGCGCCGGCCACGTTAAAATATCGAAGGGAGACATATTTTATGCCACAGGCGGCATCGCACCACTTCAGCATTTTTTCTGCCATGCGTTTTGATTCGCCGTATGCGCTTTCCGGCTTTTCCGGCATGTCTTCTGTGATGGGCACTTTTTCAGGTTCGCCGTATACAGCGGCAGATGAAGAAAACACAATGTGTTTCACCCCGAATTCCTGCATGACCTCCAGTGTAATTTGTGTGCCGTACACATTATGATTGAAGTATGAAAGCGGGTCTTTCATTGATTCGCCGACAAGGGATTGAGCGGCAAAATGGAGAACGCCTGTTATGTTCTCCTTCGCAAAAACAGAGCGAAGAAACGGTTTGTCACGGATATCTCCATGGTAAAAAACTGCCTTTTCATGAACAGCTTTCCGGTGGCCGGTCTGCAGGTTATCCGCCGTTATCGTTTCATATCCTTTGGCCACTAGTTGATCAACCGCATGAGAACCGATATAGCCTGCGCCGCCGAGAACGAGAATGGCCATCGCTTATTTCTCCCTCCATTCAGCAGCGCCATCGCTTATATCCGCGATGTAGAAAGAAGCTTCAAGTCCCGTCCTGCTGCGGTATTGAGATGAAACGGCCCGGATAAAGCCGGCGGTTTCTCCGCTTTCCACAATGGCTATGGCGCACCCCCCGAACCCCGCGCCCGTCATCCGCGCCCCGAGCGCACCTTCCTTCCAGGCTGCTTCAGCGAGCGCGTCTAATTCGGCACCGGTCACTTCATAATCATCGCGTAATGAACGGTGGGACGCGTTCATCAGCTCCCCGAACGTTTTCAAATCATTCAATTTGAGAGCTTCCGCGGCTGAGAGGGTCCGCTCGTTTTCATTGATTCCGTGACGGGCTCTTTTGCGCAATGTTTCACGGGAGAGAAGGTGTTCGAGTTTGTTGAATTCTTCTGCCGTTAATTCCGCAAGTGATGCGATATTCCGATATTGCCGAAGTTCTGAAAGAGCCTCATCACATTCACTGCGGCGTTCATTATATTTTGAAGCTGCCAGCTCCCGGCGTTTGTTCGTATTCATAATGACGATTTTATATCCGTTAAAAGCAGCCGGAATCATTTCGTGCTCAAGCTTATCGCAGTTTAAAAGAATGGCCATGTTCTTTTTGCCTTTTTGCACTGCGAATTGATCCATAATGCCTGAATTCACGCCGATAAATTCATTTTCGGCTCTTTTTCCGATAAGCGCCAGTTCAGTATCGGAAACATCCAGGCTGAATAACTTTCTTAAAATGGAGCCGGTTAACATTTCGATAGAAGCGGAGGAGCTTAACCCGGCGCCGTTTGGAATCGTTCCGTGAAAAAGAATATCCATTCCGCTGTCTATTTGGCCGCCGGCTTCGAGAAGGTAACGGATCATTCCCTTCGGATAATTGGTCCAGCCGTCTTCTTTTTTGTATGCTGTATCGTGGAGATCAAGGCAGACAATGCCGCTGTCCGGAAAGTTTTCTGAGAATAACCGGATTTGGTGATCTCCGCGTTTTGCGCAGACGGCATATGTTCCGATCGTAATCGCGCAGGGAAGAACGTGGCCGCCTATATAATCCGTATGTTCCCCGATCAGGTTGATCCGGCCGGGTGCGAAAAACAGTTCCCCGTTACTTCTCTGGAAAACGTCTTTAAATCTTGATTTCAAACGTTTGTCATCCATGATAACCCTCCGATTTTATTTTGAGGTATGTTCCAGTATGAACTGAATGGCTTTTTGCGAATTTCTGGTGAGGCTGATATATTCCGCTCCTTTCGTTGCGATGAGTTTCACATGCAGGCGGTCCGCATCTTCTTTAATGTCATCATAATAAGAGCCGACCTGCGGAGCCAAAATGATCATATCGAAGTCTTTCATGATGTCATAATGGGATCCGTAGGCGCCTGCTGAGGCGGTGATCGGCACGTTATATTCCTCGGCTCCTTCTGTCAGTGCGTTCGCAAGCATGGCGCTCGTTCCCGCTCCGGCGCACAGCACTAACACATTGGTTCCGTGTTCCAAGGCAGATGAGGATTCCTGAAGATTTGTGCTGATGACGGAGGCCGCGTCTTCTGAGGCGCCTGCCATTGCGGGCTGTATCTCCCGGGATGTTTGCGGCGCGGTTTCAGATTCGGTGTGTTGAGCTTCCTTCGCCGCTAATACATTGTCGTAAGCTTTACAGAATGGCAGGTATATCAGGAAATCGACAATGATTAACACAGCTGTGAGAACAAAAGCCGAAAGCCCCATCCCGGTCCCCAGAATCAGGCCGATGGGAGCGGGGGCAGCCCACGGAAGAACATACATAAAACTGTTCATTCCGATGACGTCAACGAAAAATTTAAACAGACAGACATTCACCATCGGCGTTACAACAAACGGAATGAAAAAATATGGATTTAGAATGATCGGCGCAGCAAAGAGAAGAGGTTCGTTTACTGCGAAAGACACCGGAACCGCGGATGCTTTTCCGACTGCTTTCAATTGCTTGGATTTCGCGAAAAGAAGAAAGATAAACGGAACAACAAGGGTTGCGCCGGTTCCTCCCATAGTGCCGACGAAATTTCCGAGTCCGACGGTCAGCACGTTGGACGCCTGCTCACCGGCATTATGAAGCTGCAGGTTCGCCTCCACATTTGCGTAAATAATAGCCGCGATGGCCGGCTCCACAATAGAAGGCCCGTGAACGCCGACAAACCAGAACAGCGCCATCATTCCCCAAATGACAGAAATCCCTAGATAACCGTCTGCAGCGGTAAAAAACGGCGATAAGAGAGAGGAGAGAGCCTCAGCGAACGATACGTTCAGCGTATTCCTGATCAATAAATCAATGATCACCATGGCCAAAATGGAAAAGGCGAACGGAAAAACATCTTTAAATGTTTGTGAAATGGTTCCCGGAACTTCTTTCGGCATTTTAATCGTAATATTTTTCAGAACGCAGAATCTGTATACGTTCACTGTTATGAAAGCGGATACAAAAGCAGCTAAAAGTCCTTTTGTGCCGAGATATTCCGTCGAGAACCCGCCGTCGATTTGAGTGACGCTTAAAATGAGAAATCCGACGACTGAAGCAAGCATCGCTGAAACGGGATTGATCCCTTTGTTTTTCGGCATTTTCCGGTTCATTGATTCACTCAGGCATTTCGCAGTTGTTGCCGCGACAATCAGGCCGAGGGCACCCATTGAATAGTTATAAACTTTCCAAAGCCATTCAGAAACACTTTTAGGCCAAGTGAAACCCAACACTTCCGGCACAGCCGCGGTGAGGATGAAAATGCTGGCGAATAAAATAACAGGCATGGCCGTTAAGAAGCCGTCGCGGATCGCGCCTAAATAAATGTTTCTTGAGATTTTTTCAAAAAACGGTTTTCCCTTTTCGATTTGCTTGATGATACCGTTCATTTTTCCACTCCTTATCGGCGGCTTCGGTAGAGTTCTATAAAATCCTGAATAAGATCACGGAGCAGAAGGGTTGTCATTAAATGGTCCTGACCGTGAACGAAAATAAACCCTAATTCCATGTCCTTGCCGTCAGCTTCTTCAGCTAACATTTTCGTTTGCGCATTGTGGGCGAGGGTTAGATTTTCATCTGCGCTTTTTAATGCTGCTTCCGTGTTTTCGAAGTTTCCGGCACGGACTTCTTTCAGGACTGTCAATAAAGTGCTTCTGGCGTCGCCGGCATAGGCGACGATTTCAAAACCGAGCATCTGCAATTCTTCCTTTGTCATGAAAAACCCCTCCTAAAGACGGCACACATGATGAAAAGAGATTCTTTTCACCATGTATGATCGTTAAATGATTGTTTTTGTTTCACTTACAAGTTTGTACCAGTAGGCCGATTCTTTCGGATACCGTTTTTGGGTGTCGAAGTCGACGTAAAAAAGACCGTAACGTTTGTTGTAGCCGTTGGTCCATGAAAATAAATCCATTAAGGACCATAAGAAATATCCCTTAACGTTGACCCCGTCGCTAATCGCTTTACTGACGGCTTCTAAATATACTTTTAAATAGTCGATTCTTGCCTTATCCATAATGATGCCGTCTTCAAACTCATCTTTATAGCCCATGCCGTTTTCGGTAATGTACATTTTGTTATATTGCGGATAGTCCCGTTTGATTCGCATCAGCATGTCATACATGCCTTCAGGATAAATGAGCCAGTCCCAATCGGTCCGTTTCAGGCCTTCTTTGTAAATTCTTTCGCCGATCCCTTTTACTTTATAGACCGAAGTGCCTTTATCGCCCGTTCCGTTATGGTGAATAACGGTCTCTCCGTCGTACGCTTTGACGAAATGGCATTGGTAATGATTGATGCCGAGATAATCATTGCGTGTTGACGCTCTTTTCATCACGTCAAAATCGCTGTCTGAAAACTCGTATGAAGCGCCGTTCGCCTCACAGATTTCATCCAGAGCACGCATGGTTTCCTCAGAATAATAGCCGAGGTAGGTCGCATCCAGGAGGAATCTCACTGATAACGCGTCATCGAGAAAGCAGGCATGGCGGTCTTCTTCCGAGTCACTGGCGGGGTATTTTGTTTCCAGTGAGTGGACGACACCGATTTCTCCCGGATAGCCGCCTTCTTTAAAGAGGTTGACGGTCATCGCATGCGCCACCATCATGTGATGGAGGCATTGAATGACTTTTGTGATATCACTTTTAACAGATGGCGGAAAAACGCCGAGTAAATACTGGTTGGTGGCTGTGGGATAGATTTCGTTAAACGTGCTCCAATATCGGATTTCGCTGAATTCTTTAAAGCAAAACTCCGCATACCTGACGAACGCATCTATTGCGTCGCGGTTGAGAAAATCTCCCTGATCAAATAATCTTTTCGGCGTATCGAAATGATGAAGCGTGACAAAAGGGGTGACGTTGCGTTTTTGGCACTCTGAGAAAATACGATGATAGAAATCAACGCCTTCCTGATTGATTTCGCCCGTGCCGTCAGGAAAAATTCTCGTCCATGCTATAGAAAGGCGGATGCCGTTTATTCCGAATTTCTCGCATAGTTTTATATCTTCCGGAAACTGCCGGTAAAAATCACTTGCCGGATCTGGGCTGAATCTTCCCTGTTTTTCAAGAAATTCATCCCAGGCTACAGGCCCTTTGCCGCCTTCTTTTGTGGCGCCTTCCGCTTGGTATGCCGCAGTCGCCCCGCCGAAAATAAAGTCATGAGGTAATTTGAGCATTACTGATCCTCCTTCGCCAATGTGTGAATTGAAGTTTGTTAATGTTTGTAAATGTTATCTTTTGTTTAATAGTAAACGCATACATTTTTGTTGTCAATAGCTTCATAAGGAAATAATAGCTGTGTTTACAAGGATGAAATAAGTTTTTCAATGTTTTATATGTTGATAATGTTGTTTGTTAATGTTTGTTTTTGTTGACCGGAGTGCCGCGGTGTGTTAGATTGTGTGTAAAGTTGAGGGGATGATTGAGCATGTTAAAAAAAGAGCGTCTTTTAAAAATCATCGATATCGTAAACTCGCGGGGGTTTATTACGGTGAGTGATATTATCGATGAATTGGAAGTTTCTGATATGACGGTGAGAAGAGATCTGGATGAGCTGGATAAGGCCGGAAAAATCGTGCGTATTCACGGAGGCGCACAGAGCATTTCTTATTCTATTGACCACGAATTATCGCATAATGAAAAACTGGATGTTCAAATGGAGGAGAAGGGGAAAATCGCGGAACTCGCGGCTTCATATGTAAATGACGGCGATACCGTTTTTTTAGGACCGGGCACGACAATTGAACTTTTAGCGAAACACCTGCTGCATAAGAGAATCCGGATTATCACCAACAACTACCCCGTGTTTGATATTTTAAAGCATGGCGACACTGCGGATACCATCCTGATTGGCGGCGACTTCCGAAAAAACACCGGGGCATTCGTCGGGCCCATTGTGAACGGCAACCTGCAGAAATTCAATTTTACGAAAGCCTTCATCAGCGCAAACGGCATACATAATGATGAGATTTCTTCTTACAGCATTGAAGAAGGAGAAGCCCATCAAATCGCGCTGAATAATTCGCGGACGAAATTTTTGCTGGCGGACAATAAAAAATTCAACCGGGAAGATTTTTACGTGTTCTACAACTTACACGATATGGATTATTTGATCACGGATGATAAAGTGATGAAAGATGTTCAGATTCATTATGAGCAATATGTGGATGTCAAAATCGCAAAAAAATAAAAAGGGGAGGCGGTTCGATGAAAGGGGTTATTTTTGATTTCAACGGCACGATGTTTCAAGATTCACATCTCCACGAAAAAGCGTGGTTTTACATGGTGAAAAAATACTCTCCGAAAGCGATTTCCGATGAAGACATTTTCATTAACATTCACGGAAGAACAAACAGTGAAATCCTGACACATTTTATTTCCGGCGATTTAACAAATGAAGAAATCGAGAAGATGTCTTTTGAAAAAGAAGCCTACTACAGAGAATTATGCCTTGAAAACAAAGCTGAGTTAAAGCTGACGAAGGGCCTGACCGGCGTCTTGAACCATCTGAAAAAGTCAGGAATGCCGATGACCATCGCCACGGCTACGGTAAAGGAAAATGTCGAGTTTTACTTTGATGTCTTTCATTTGGGGAAGTGGTTTGATTTTGACAAAGTCACGTTTGATGACGGAAGCTTCCCCGGAAAGCCGGCGCCGGATATTTTTATCATTGCATCGGAAAAATTAGGCCTTAAACCTGAAGAGTGCCTAGTCATTGAAGATGCCTTTTCCGGGCTCACAGCGGCGAAAAAAGCAGGTGCGGGCAAGATTATGGCCATTGACCCGGTCGGAAAAAACCGCGCGTTATTTGAAGAAAAACAGCTGGCGGATGACGGGATACTGACAGATTTCACCTCGTTTTTTGAGGTGATTGCCGGACATTCTGTTTGAGGGATGCAGTTGGATTGATGGTGACCTTTATGTAAGATCTTTTGATACATTATCCAAAAATTTGGTGTTGGAAAAACGCTCCCTATTAATATATGTGCAACAGAAACCGAAGTTTTTGATGGGGAGATCCTTTAGTATGCTGTCAAACTAAAGAAATGGTTCAAAGACATAACAGAAGGAGTTCTAAATGGATATAAATCTGCTTGGGATAGGTGGAATCGCAAAAAATTTTAAGAGCTTTGCAAAACACTTCAACAGCTGTTCTTCATAATAGGGTTTACAATGTTGAAGATAGAAAAAGTCCTATTTAGCAAGCCCTCTTTTTAAAAAGAGGGCTTTTTTTATGAGGTGCGTATCCTTTTTCAGTTGCGCTTTTGTTTTTATAATGATTTTCTCATCGGAGGCGGCATTTTTTGGATCAGAAAGGTGTTCGCCTCATTCTTCCATGACGCTTATTTCCCCCGTACCGAAAAAAAGTGAAACACGTTCTCCTCGCTTTTCATAGGTTCTGATAAGTCCTTCCTGATTTTTAAGTTTCCAGCCTTTTTCGGCTATTTCCAATTGGTATAAACCGCTCGGACCTTCTTCTTCTTTTGCGAAACGGTATGTATAGTTTGAAACGTATTTTCCTTTTTCATATTCCTTTGTTTTGCTGTGCATAGCGAATAATGGCACCGGGAAATCCGGGTGAGAAACGGAGGCTTTATATCCTCCCAAAATAAATAAGCTAAATAACAATAATATAAAAAACCACAGAATATATTTCATAAAACCTCCTTATGTCAATTAGTCGGTGCATTTTTAAAAAAGATACACCGCATGATTGGGTTGTAAAAGCGGGTAAGAAGATAAGGAAAGGAGAGAGACGGATGGAACTTGATTTTGTGATTCGTCTGGCGGTTGCGGGGCTGCTTGGGGCCCTGATTGGATTGGAGAGAGAATTCAGGGCGAAGGAAGCCGGTTTGAGGACGCATTTTCTAGTGGCCGTCGGCAGCGCCTTGATGATGATTGTTTCCAAATATGGTTTTTTTGATTTGTTATCCAACAGCCATACGTCCTTTGACCCGAGCCGGGTGGCGGCGCAGGTCGTCAGCGGCGTTGGATTTTTAGGGGCCGGCACGATTATTTTGCAGCGGCATGTCGTGCGGGGGCTTACGACAGCCGCGGGGATTTGGGCCACGTCCGGGATCGGGCTGACGATCGGGGCGGGGATGTATGTCATCGGGATCAGCGGCACGATATTGGCGTTAATCGGGCTTGAACTTTTAAATTTTCTGTTTAAACCGGCGGCGCATTCTCTGTCTGTCAGTTTCCAGATTGAGCAGAAAGCCGTTATGCATGAAATTTTAACTTCGCTTGAAGCAAAGGGAATTCTCATCACGTCCTATGAATTGAATAAGGCGGTGCTTGAAGTGAAGGGAAGGGTGAAAAGCAAAAGCGGAAAAGCCGCGGTGATGGAGAAAGTTCAATCCCTCCCGTATATCCTGTCCGTCAAAGTTGAATAGCAAAAAGGGGAAGCTCCTCTTTCTGCGGTCATTTCTTTTCAAATATTAATACCAAGGATAGAACGGGATATACGGCACCCGTTCATGGCTCTCGGCTGTGTATTCATGATAAAAAGGATCGTACATTATTCCGTTTACCATATTCCTGCATGCCCGGTATGGTGTGCGTACTCCGGGCAGAAAAAAAGATGCCGGTTATCATCCGGCATCTTTTTTACACTTTCACATCAATGGAATGGCCGGCAGTCGGGTGCTGGGCCGGCAGCATTTTTACGGTTTCTTCCGCAGCGGCCTGGGCATTCTGCATGACCGTTTTTGTTAAGGCGATATTTACATTCTGCGCCAGAGATGCCTGGTGCATAGCGATTGATAACGCAGGGATATCCATAGCTTCCACCTCCTTATCCCTTCATATCGGCGGCGTGCTCCGATTATGAAGAGAGCCGGCGTTTTCTTTTGACGGCCCATTCTAAAAGCGCGGCCGCGCATACTCCGAGGGTATAGGCGAAAATGTCGCTCCAGACAAATTGCCAGCCGAGGATCAGCCCGCCGAGCGTGCTGCTTCTGATCGCGTCAATCCACGGCGCATGATACAGCTGGCTGCATTCAATCAGACAGCAAAACGAGAGGCTCAGGATAGCGGCTGTTTCCGTCCGGATGTTACGAAACAAAAACCCGAATCCGGTAAAAATCATGGCCGCCCACAGGGCGTCTCCTAAATAAGCGTTTATCATGCCGGGCAATAGGTTGGTAATGCAGGCGGTTCTGGATAGTAAACCGAGGGCGATGATAAAAACGGTCAATGCCCCGTATGTCAATCGATGTCTGTTCACTTCACACTGTTCCCCTTTTTTTGTACTCCCATGTATTGTAAGGAATGACGGAGAAGCTGTCTATGAAAAAAACGGCCCGGGAGGCCGCTTTTTCGGATTATCTTTCTTTTAGGTTGACATGGTCTGCTTTTTGATCACTGCCGATGACGAAGCGGAGCTCATACTGTCCCGTATGGTAGACGTAATCTGTTTCGCCCGTTTTCGGCACTGTCAGGATTTTGTCAGCGCTGCCGATTTGTTTACTTAAAACGTCAGGTGTGACGCTGCCGAGGTTTAAACGCCGCTCCACCCCTGTCCCGAAATAGCGGATTTCTGAGATTTTGCCGTTTTTATGATAGGAAAATCCATAACCGGGGTTTCCCATGTTCCAGCTGTATAAATCAAATGGATTGCGGCTGTCCGCTTTCTGTTCCGGCTCGCCGATTTTATCGTAAACATCCCGCTTGGTGCTTTGGTTGATTTTCAGGCCTTTCACATTTTGCGGCATTTCCCCTTGAAACGCCGATTGATAAAGGCTGTTCACCAGTTCTTGTGCACGTTGATCTTCCGTTTTTGAAGCGGCTTCGGCATGAACGGACTGTGTATCCGAAACTGCTTCTGCGCTGAATGCGCCGCCTGTGAGCATCACGGCCGACAATCCCGTGATGAGTGTTTTTTTCTTCAGCATATGTGAATGCCTCCTTTTTACCGCTCATACCCGTATGTTTCCTCAGTTAAACGGGATGTTTTAGTGAAAGGCCGGCTGGGAATCATAAAGGATGTATAGAGGGGAACAGAAAGGGGAAAAGAAAATGGCTGATACAAAGAAGGTTACAATCAATGGCGTTGAAATGGAAGCCGCAGACGGACAAACCGTTTTGCAGCTTTTGAACAATAGTTCAATTGACGTGCCGCACGTGTGCTATCATCCGAGTCTCGGTCCGATTGAAACGTGCGATACTTGTATCGTCAGTGTTAACGGGGAACTCGTCCGTTCCTGTTCCGCGCAAATAAAGGACGGAGATGTCATTGATACGCTTTCGTCCGATGTGAAGAAAGCGCAGATTATCGGCATGGACAACATTCTGCACAACCATGAATTATACTGCACGGTTTGTGATTACAACAATGGGAGCTGCGAAGTACATAATACCGTAAAGGAAATGAAAATCAATCATCAAAGCATTCCTTTTGATCAAAAACCGTATCCTAAAGATGAATCAAATCCGTTTTACCGGTATGATCCCGATCAGTGCATCTTATGCGGACGCTGCGTCGAAGCCTGTCAGGACGTACAGGTAACCGAGACTTTAAGCATCGATTGGGAGCGCAAACGCCCGCGGGTCATTTGGGATCAGGATGTGCCGATCAATGAATCATCATGTGTTTCCTGCGGACATTGTTCAACCGTATGTCCGTGCAATGCCATGATGGAAAAAGGCATGGAAGGCGAAGCTGGCTATTTAACAGGCATCAATGAAGAGACGCTTCGGCCGATGATTGACATCACAAAAGGCGTCGAAACCGGCTACGGCTCGATTTTAGCCATATCGGACATGGAATCGGCCATGCGTGATGAAAGAATCAAAAAGACGAAAACCGTATGCACATACTGCGGTGTCGGCTGCAGTTTTGATATATGGACGAAAGGAAGAGACATTTTAAAGGTAGAACCTCAGGCCGAGGCGCCCGCAAACGGAATTTCGACATGTGTAAAAGGAAAATTCGGCTGGGATTTCGTCAATAGTGAAAAGCGCCTTACCAAACCGCTTATACGGGAAGGAGACTCGTTTCGGGAGGCGGAATGGGATGAAGCGCTGCAGCTGATCGCCGATAAATTTACCGATATAAAAGAACATTTCGGCCCGGACGCGCTTGCTTTTATCACATCTTCCAAGTGCACGAATGAAGAATCATACGTGATGCAAAAGCTTGCCAGAGCCGTGATCGGCACAAATAATGTCGACAACTGTTCACGCTACTGTCAGTCTCCAGCTACGGCCGGTTTGTTCAGAACGGTCGGCTACGGCGGCGATTCAGGATCGATTACAGATATAGAAAAAGCTGAGCTCGTGCTGATTATCGGCTCAAATACGTCCGAGTCTCACCCCGTTCTGTCTACACGCATTAAACGTTCCCATAAGCTGCACGGACAGAAGCTCGTCGTGGCGGACTTGCGAAAACATGAAATGGCCGAGCGCTCCGACGTGTTTTTCCAGCCGCGTGCCGGATCGGATATTGTCTGGCTGAATGCCGTATCGAAGTATCTGCTTGATCACGATTTGGCGGATACTGCATTTCTGAATGAAAGAGTGAACGGATTAGATGAATTCGTGAAAAGCCTTGAACCTTACACGATGGAATATGCGGAAAAACATACCGGTGTGGATAAGGAGACCTTAATCAAAGTGGCACGGATGATTCATGAAGCCGGCAGCGTGTGCGCGCTGTGGGCAATGGGGGTTACCCAGCATATCGGAGGAAGTGATACGAGCACGGCCATTTCCAACCTGCTGCTTGTGACCGGAAATTACGGCAAGCCCGGGGCAGGGTCATATCCGCTTCGGGGCCATAATAACGTGCAAGGTGCCAGTGATTTCGGCAGCATGCCTGACAGCTTCCCCGGTTATGAAAAAGTAACGGATGAAAAAGCCCGCAAAAAGTATGAACAGGGCTGGGGAGCAGACCTGCCGAAAGAAATCGGAATGACAAATCATGAAATGATCGAAGGCATCCACTCGGGAAAACTGAAGTCCATGTACTTAAAAGGAGAAGAAATGGGGCTTGTCGACTCCAACATCAACCATGTTCATGCCGCCTTTGAAAAGCTTGATTTCTTCGTTGTGCAGGATATTTTTCTCTCACGGACGGCCGAGTTCGCCGATGTGGTGCTCCCGGCAAGCCCGAGCCTTGAAAAAGAAGGCACGTTTACGAATACGGAACGGAGGGTGCAGCGCCTTTACCAAGTGTTTGAACCGCTGGGCGATTCAAAGCCTGACTGGCAGATCATTACGGACATCGCCAACCGGCTGGGCGCTGATTGGCGCTATGAACATCCGGCAGACATTATGGAAGAAGCGGCGATGCTTTCACCGCTTTACGCAGGCGTCACTTACGAACGTCTCGAAGGCTACAATTCACTGCAATGGCCCGTTGCAGCGGACGGAACCGATTCACCGCTTTTATTTACAGAGAAGTTCCCGTTTTCAGACGGCAAAGCGGTTCTTTATCCCGTTCAGTGGACCGAGCCGAAAGAATTTGATGAAGAGTATGATCTCCATGTGAATAACGGGCGGCTGCTTGAGCATTTTCACGAAGGAAACCTGACTTACCGGTCAAAAGGAATTTCCGAAAAAACACCGAGTGTGTTTCTGGAGGTCTCACCCGAACTCGCTGAAGAAAGAGGGCTTGAAGACGGGACGCTTGTCCGCCTGACATCACCGTACGGAAATGTGAAAGTCAAATGCGTCATTACAGACCGGGTAAAAGGGAAACAGGTTTATCTGCCGATGAACGATTCAAAAGATGCCGCCATTAACCTTTTAACAAGCAGCTATGCGGATAAGGATACGGATACACCAGCCTATAAAGAAACCTCTGCGAAGATGGAGGTTTTGAAAAAAGAAGGCATTAATCCGCTTCCGAAAATCAATTTCCGTTATGGAAACCCGCAGCCGCAGATCGGTGTCCAGGTTGAGCGGAAATGGGCGCGAAAAGATTATGTATTTCCGGGAGACACGGTAAAAAGGGGGAAACAGCAAAATGGCTAAAGCAACCCGCACCATCCGAAAACAGACCGTCACGGAAGAAGACAAACGAAGAAAGGATTTAGAAGAGATTGAGACGGCTCTTCTGCAAAATAAAGACGCGATTTTGGAGTCTTTGCACATTCTTCAGCACATGAATGAGCGCGGCGTTTTGGCGCTTCTGCGCGGGCTTTTCGGCCAGGGCGACAAAGTGATGGATATCCTCGTGAAGAAGGCGAATACGCCGGAAACGGCCAATATGCTGAAAAATCTCCTGCTGTTAACCGGCGTCCTCGGCATGCTTGATGTAAAACAGCTGGAGCCGTTTATCGTCAAAATCAACGCGGGCGTCACAAAGGCTGTTGAGGAGAAGGACAGCAGCAAAAAGACGGGTTATTTTGATATCGTCCGCGCTTTAAAAGACCCGGAAATCAACAAGGCCGTCACGCTGCTGTTTTCTTTCCTGAAAGGCATGGGTGCTGATACAAGCGATATGGAGAGAAATACGCGGCCCCCTGAAGACCAAAAGCACCATCAGGAACCGCAGCCGAATGAGTGAACATCAATCCCCCGAGCCTCTCTTACGGCTCGGGTTTTTTGTGCGTTCACGCTGCTTTCTTGGGAAAAATTTCACCTCCGGATTCATGACTTTTGTTGTGTTATGTTAATAGTTAAGGTTATGAATAGAAAAAAATTGAAAATATGTGCTAGGATAAAATTCAAAGTAGGTCAACTGTTCAAATATGAAACAATCAGGAGTGATAAAACATGAGTAAGCTGAGGAGCCCGAGACAAGCCATCCAAAGAACCCTGATGAAAGGAAAAAACGGCCTGGACGTATACAACCCTTTTCCTTGGTACGAAAAAATGAGACGGGAAAGCCCCATTCAATTTGATGAAGAAACTAAGGTATGGAGTGTATTTTTATATGATGATGTCAAAAGGGTCATCAGTGATAAAGAGACTTTCTCAAGCCTTATGCTTGATGTGAAAAGCTCGATTGCAAAGTCCATGCTGAATATGGACCCGCCGAAGCATACCCAAATCAGATCGGCCGTCAATCGCGCTTTCACTCCGCGCGTACTAAAGGAATGGGAGCCGAGAATTGAAGACATTACAGAGAATCTGCTGAAACAGGCAAAGAACAAAGGGCGGATTGATATCGTGAAAGATCTTTCCTATCCTTTGCCGGTCACGGTGATTTCAGAATTATTAGGCGTCCCGTCCGAAAACATGGAGCAGTTTAAAAAATGGTCGGACATTCTCGTCAGCATGCCGAAAGACGCGAGTCCTGAAGCGGCGGAGAAAAATCAGCAGGAACGTGACCAATGTGAAGCGGAGCTGGCGGCATTTTTTGCGGAAATAATAGAAAGCAAACGAAAACAGCCCGGCCGAGACATTATTTCTATTTTGATCAAAGAGGAAGAAGAGGGGGAGAAGCTCTCGGCAGAAGACCTGATTCCGTTTTGCAATTTGCTTTTAGTAGCGGGAAATGAAACAACGACTAATCTCATTTCAAATGCGGTTTACAGTATATTAGAGACGCCCGGCCTTTATGAAGAATTGAGGCAGGACCCCTCTCTCATCGCGCAAACGGTGGAGGAAACACTGCGTTTTCGCGCTCCCGCTCCATTTGTCAGAAGGACGGTCCGGCATGATACTGAATTGTGCGGCCGCCGTCTGAAAACCGGGGATATCGTTCTTTGCTATATTGCATCTGCCAACCGTGATGAAAACAAATTTGAGCAGGCTGACGTATTTGATATTCATCGCCGGTCAAATCCGCACCTCTCCTTCGGGTTCGGTGTACACTTCTGCTTAGGAGCTCCGCTTGCCAGACTTGAAGCGGAAG
This sequence comes from Bacillus sp. 5RYD7K, assembly GCF_059831465.1. Classification (NCBI taxonomy): domain Bacteria; kingdom Bacillati; phylum Bacillota; class Bacilli; order Caryophanales; family Bacillaceae; genus Bacillus; species Bacillus sp. 5RYD7K. The sequence continues at coordinate 3,621,716 of NZ_CP191200.1, read as the reverse complement.
CCGCACTGAAAGGAATTGTAAAGTCCTTTCCACACCTGGAGCCCGTCCGGATTGAGCCGATCCGAAACAGTGTCATGTACGGGCTGGAGTCTTTAGAAGCGGAGATAAACGAAAATAAGGGAGGGGAACAAAGATGAGACAAACACACATCGCCATTATTAATGTGGGCGCTCACGGCCATGTCAATCCCACGCTGCCCGTAGCCGAAGAGCTTGTCAATCGCGGGCACAGAGTGACATTCGCTACGACTGAGGAATTCGAGGCTGCCGTTGCCAAAACGGGTGCCGTTCCTCTTTTATACCGCACAAGCATTAAGGCGGATCCGAAGACGATAAAAGAACGGGTCAATAAAAATGACGCGTTTGTGATGTTTCTGGAAGAAGCGGTTGAAGTGCTTCCGCAGCTGGAAGAGCTGTACAAAGACGACCTTCCCGACATCGTCCTGTTTGATTTTTTAGCGCTTGCCGGAAAGTTGTTTGCGGATAATGGCGGCATCCCGGCCGTAAAGTTCTGCCCAAGCTATGCAATGAATGAGTATTTTCAATTAGGAAGAGACGAAGAAACGATGGAAGCCGCCAAACAGGCGATAGAAGAATATCAGGAGAAAATTGAAAATGAACAACTGAAACGGATGACGATGGAAGAGTTTTTTATGCCTGAAAAACTGAATATCGTCTTTATGCCAAGAGCCTTTCAGCCGAAACAGGAAACCTTTGATGAACGGTTTTGTTTTGCCGGTCCGTCCCTTGGGAAACGCACAAATACGGGAAGTTTGGAAATTGATGCGGCTGATGAACGTCCGCTTATGCTCATCTCACTGGGAACTGCGTTTAACGCTTGGCCTGAATTTTACCAAATGTGTATCGATGCGTTTCGGGACTCAGACTGGCGGGTTATTATGTCAGTCGGCACAACAATTGATCCGGACAGTTTTTCGGATGTGCCCGATCACTTTATCATCCGCCAGCACGTTCCGCAGCTTGATGTACTGGAGAAAGCAAAGCTGTTCGTATCTCACGGCGGGATGAACAGTACAATGGAGGCGATGAATGCGGGTGTTCCGCTCGTTGTCGTTCCGCAAATGCACGAACAAGAGGTCACTGCAAAGCGCGTGGATGAATTGGGGCTCGGCGTGCATCTGCCGCCGAAGGAAGTCACTGCGGCGCGTCTCCAAAAAGACGTGCAGAAAGTTTACGGTGATAAAAACATCCTCAGCCGCGTGAAAAGCATGCAGCAGAAAATAGAAGAAACCGGCGGCGCCAAACAGGCTGTTTGTGCCATTGAAGAATTTCTGAAAGAGGCGTCCGTCGAAAATTGATTGAAAAAACAGGCAGCGCCGGACGGCTGCCTGTTTTGTTATATATTTTTCTTCATGCCGCATCTCCGGCATTCCCGCAAAAATTTTCCGCCCTTCACTGAGCTTTTAAACAGCGTATAGTCGCAATTATCACATCGGCCGCTGTGAACATCAGGATATTCATTGAACTCATAAATGACCGAAGTATCGTAACCTTTTGTTTCGAACTCTTTTTTTGTTTCCATGATTGAAAGTCCCTCCGCGAATCAAATCATTCTGCCCGGTTAATGATACAGCAACTGCACGGGGGATTCAACGGAGCATATCTTGATTTTCCCGGCTGATTGCGTAACAATAATAGAAATAAATGACGGCCTGCCATGGGGCGCCCGGCATCTGAAGGGAAGAAAAAACAGCGATGGGAAAAGGATTGAAAGGTAAACGGATTGCCATCGGCGGTTCGCGGAAAACAGAAGAGATCACAAGATTAATAGAAAAGCAGGGCGGAACGGCAGTCACCCGTTCCCTCCAAGGAACCGTATACTTGGCGGAGGATCAGATAGAACCTGACGTAAGAACATTTGCTGAGCAAAAAGCCGACTGGGTCATATTCACCACAGGCATCGGGACAGAAACGTTATTGTCCGTATCAGAAAAAATAGGTCTGAAAGAAGAATTTCTAGCGGCCGTACACGAAACGAAAATCGGCTGCAGAGGCTATAAAACATATGCGGCCTTAAAAAAGCTCGGCATCACGCCGCATGCCTCTGATGAAGACGGTACAACAAGAGGGCTGATCCGCTCCTTGGAACGGTTTGACTTTAAAGACAAAAAAGTCATGATACAGCTTCATGGCGAAAAAGCGCCCGTTTTAACAGAATTCTTCGAGAAAAACGGAGCGGAGGTATTCCCCGTTCTGCCTTATCAGCATATTCCGCCTGAAAGGGAGACGGTTGATAAACTGCTGGGAGAGCTGTTAAACGGCGAGGTTGACGCCGTATGTTTTACGACAGCCATTCAAGTGCGTTCTCTCTTTGATTATGCAAAAGAAAAAGGGTCCGCTAAAGAACTGCAGCAAGCATTCGAAAACCATGTTCTTGCCGCCGCAGTCGGCAAAGTGACGGCTGAAGCGATCAAGGATGAAGGGGTGGAGAGGGTCCTTGCTCCGGACATTGAGCGGATGGGAGCGATGATTATTGAATTATCCCGTTACTATGAATCTCTGACCTTGTCATAAACAATCATTCAGCAGGGAAAAGCCTAAGCTTCCCTGCTGAATTTTTTTAATTGCCAGTGTTCCGTGAAAAGGGATGGATACGTTAAGGCGCTGAGTATGATACATGTAAGAAGAGCGGAGGCCATCGTTGTAAATACGATCAACAGCTGAAAGCGCACCGCCTGTATCGGATCAGCCCCCGCTAAAATCTGCCCCGTCATCATGCCGGGAAGCTGAACGAGACCTAATGTTTTCTGGCTTTCCAGTGTCGGTATCATACTGAGTTTCATACTGGACGTCAATATATGGCGGACTGCCTGCTTAGGCGTTCCGCCGAGGGAGAGAATCACCTGAATTTCTTCCTTCCGCAGATCCGCTTCCGAACTGAGCCGGTTTAAAAACAGGCTTGAAAGCACCATGGAATTTCCGATGACCATGCCGCTTATCGGAATGACATATCTTGAAGTAAACGGAATGATATGAAGGGCCAGTAAAATTCCCTGTGTCACGATTTCCACAATAGCCAGTGTCAGAAAAACGCGCCAAAATGAACCGATCCGCATTTTTTTCCGTTTGGCGACATTATGCGAAGCGGCCGTGAGCATAAGAAGCACCATGAGTAGGATAAACACCGGGTGATCACCGTGAAAAATCAGCGACAGCACATAGCCGATGATGAGAAGCTGAATGACGGCCCTAACGGTTGCGATGATCATATCTTTTTCTACGCCGGCTTTAAAAGATTTAGACAGAAATAAAGCGATAATGACAAATACACTTGTAAATAACAGAGAGAGATAATCCATATCAGCACCCGCTCCCTTGTAAAAGCGCCCGGGCCTTTTCGTGTTTCGGTTCTTTAAAGAACGTTTTCGTTTCCGCGATCTCTAAAAGCCTGCCCTCGGCCATAAACCACACCGTATCGGATATCCGTTCCGCTTGTTCGAGGTTATGAGTGATCCACAGGACCGTCAGCTGTTTTTGCCGATGGAGCTTTGTAATCAGCTTTTCGATGATGAGAACAGATGTGGGGTCCAGAGCCGATGTAATTTCATCGAGAAGCAGGATAGACGGCAGGCTGGCGAGGGTTCTCGCCAACGAGAGCTTCTGCCGCTGTCCGCCGGATAATTCTTTTGCATTCTGATCTAGAAGCCCGTGCGGAAGATCAGTGAAGTCTGCGAGCTCTTCAGGCGTATAGTGCTGCACGCCGTGAAGTTTTTCTGCGAGCAGAAGGTTGTCCCGCACCGTGCCGTCGATGACGGGAGCTGACTGGAATGCAAGGCCCGCGGTTTTTCTGAGCTCTCTGATGTCCCAGCGCCTTATTTCTCTTCCGAATACAAGCACTTCGCCTTCATCAGGTGTATTCATCAGATTGCACAGTGACAGCAGCGTGCTTTTCCCCGCGCCGGACGGCCCTATCAACGCCGTAATAGAGCCTTTTTGGATATGTCCGGTTACCTGGTTGAGGACATCAAAGGACGTATTGTTTTGTTTATAGCGTTTGCCGGCCGACAGAAAAGATATTGCCGGAATTTCTTCTTTCATACAGGATGACACCTTTCGTAAAAAAATCAGGAACCGGTGAGATCGGCTGCCGTTTGTTCCGCCGTTTTCGGGTCTGCCTGCCGGGAAGCGAATGTATGCATGACCATTCCCGCAATAATAATGAACAGTCCGGCAAACGAAAGAAGTGACGGAAACGCTGCGGATAAAAAGACGATCTCGCCGATCAGCGCAAACAGAACTTCTCCGGATTGCGTCGCTTCAACAGCAGCGAGCTTCTGCGGCTCATTCCTCACCATATCGGTGGCGCGGAAAAATAACACGGTCGCGATAACGCCCGAACTGAGCGCGACGATAAAAGATTGAAATGTCTGTCCCATTGACGGAAGCCCGTCTCTGTGCCAGCCGAATGCGGCGATCAGAAGCCAAAACGGAAGGCTTGCGAGCGTCATGCCGAGCACGCGCTGAAACGTGTCGAGTTTACCGCCGTATTGCTCCAGCATTTTTCGATTGCCGAGCGGATAGGCAAATGCGGCGATGACGACCGGCACAACACTGAATAGTATCGTGCGCCCGGACAGAGAGCCCGCATGCTGAAGCTGAATCAGGCCTGCTCCGATCAGGATGATGACGGAAGTAACCAGCGAAATCAGCGGGATCTTTTGTCTGACGGGAACCGGGCCCGCCGGTGAATCTTTTGTTTCATAGAAAAACGGCGACAGGAGCACACCCGCGACAATTGTAACCTGCCACGTGCCGGCGATCAGCCAGCCCGGCCCGTATGCCGCCGCAAAGGTAATCGGGGCATAAAAAAGCACGAAGCCGGTAAAGCTCCACTTCAGCCAAAAAAACGGTTTTTTCCGGATTTCATGCCAGAGCGGCACCCATTTTCCTTTCGCATAAACGATCAAAAATAAAAACGGAACCATAAAAAGAAAACGCAGGGAAGAGCTCCACATCCAGTTTCCGCCGGAAAGCTCCATCGCCCTGTTTAAAATAAATGTGACTGCAAAAAACAGAGATGCCAATATTCCGAATATGATGGCTTTCATGAAATCCCTCATTTTGACACATATTTTTTTATACTATACTATTCACCGGCAGGCTTCGCAATGGAATATGTGAAAATAGCGTTTTAACAACTGATGAATGGGAAACAGACATATACGGAGGTGAACACAATGCAGAAAGAGGATATTGAAGTTCTTTATTTTGAAGATGACGGCCGCATTCCGAATAATCCGAATCTCCCGCTTGTCATTTATAAAGCGGTATTTAATGAAGAAACGGTACAAAAAGCGGAATCCGTCCTCCGCCGGCACGATTGGTCGAACAGCTGGAGGGGCGGAGTATTTCCGTATCACCATTTTCACAGCACCACCCACGAAGTTCTCGTCGCGGTAAAAGGAAACGCGGTTTTGAGGTTCGGCGGGGAACAAGGCGCAGACGCCGTTCTTCAAACTGGAGACGCAGCGGTCATTCCGGCCGGCACCGGACATAAAAAACTGTCGGCCAGTTCTGATTTTACCGTGATCGGGGCTTACCCGGGCGGCCGGCAGTACGATACAAAAACGGAGAAAAATGATAGAACTTCAGAAGAAATCAGCCGTGTCCCGCTCCCGGAATATGATCCCTTTACGGGAAAAACGGGCCCGCTTATAAAAATGTGGGAGAAATGACAGGGGAAAAGCGGATGGTCTGTAAAAAAATAGCCTAAAAGAAACGTTATTACACCCCCGCCATATAAATAATTTCATAAACGAAACAATTCACGTTCAAATTTTGTTCAAAAAGTGTTATTATATAAGAGTAATTCAAATTGGGGTTTTTTATGTTTGCTATTTTCAGAGAGGAAAAAGAAATTTTGACTTATTCAATTGTTTTTGTTGATATAAAAATAATACTGAATATGGCAAAGTGAAAAACTGGGTAGTAAACATTTATTTTTGTAACTGATTGTGCACGGATTCACAATCTTGCTTTTTCATGCTTTTCTGCATGAAAGGGGAAAGGCTACCCTTTCCAAAAAAATCAGCACACTGCTTATAGTAAAGGAGAATCGGATATGCCAGAAACAATCGATCAAACAAATGCATCTGTCAGCCAAGGCCAACGCGATCTTATTGATCAGCTGCTAAAACCTGAAGTTCAAGAATCACTGACTGTTTTAGTGGATCAGCTACCAAAACTGACTGAGTTAGTAAATATTTTAACGAAGTCTTATGATTTTGCACAGTCTGTAGCGACAGACGAAGTATTGAAGAGCGATACAGTGGGTGCGCTTACAGAAATTCTTGAGCCTGTGAAAGAAACAGCGAAAGATATTGCGGCTACTGCGATCGAAGCAAAAGACCGCGCGGATGCAAGCAATGACACGATCGGACTTTTCGGCCTGCTGCGCATGCTGAAAGATCCTCAAGCGCAAAAGCTGTTCCGTTTTGCTAACAGCTATCTTGAAATCATGAACGAAAAACAAAAATAATCTCAGATTCAAATTGATATAAAGGACGGAGGATATACGATGTCAAAACATATTGTCATTTTAGGCGCTGGTTACGGCGGAGTTCTTTCTGCTTTAACCGTTCGCAAACATTACAGTAAAGATGAAGCACGCGTAACCGTTGTGAACAAATACCCGACTCACCAAATTATTACGGAACTGCACCGCCTTGCAGCCGGCAACGTGTCTGAACAGGCTGTTGCTATGCCGCTTGAAAAACTTCTTAAAGGAAAAGACGTTGACATTAAAATCGCAGAAGTCAATTCTTTCTCAGTTGATAAAAAAGAAGTCGCCCTTTCTGACGGTTCTAAGCTGACTTATGACGCGCTTGTTGTCGGACTTGGTTCAGTTACGGCTTATTTCGGCATTCCTGGACTCGAAGAAAACAGCATGGTGCTCAAATCCGCTGCGGATGCCAACAAAGTATACAAACACGTGGAAGACCGTGTGCGTGAATACTCTAAAACGAAAAACGAAGCTGATGCAACGATTCTTATCGGCGGAGGCGGCTTAACAGGCGTTGAGCTTGTCGGTGAGCTTGCTGACATCATGCCGAACCTTACGAAAAAATACGGCGTAGACCATAAAGAAATCAAACTGAAACTAGTTGAAGCAGGTCCGAAAATTCTTCCTGTTCTTCCTGATGATCTTATCGAACGCGCGACAAAAAGTCTTGAAAAACGCGGCGTAGAGTTCTTAACAGGTCTTCCTGTTACAAACGTGGAAGGAAACGTCATTGACCTGAAAGACGGTTCAAAAGTCGTTGCCAACACATTTGTATGGACAGGCGGCGTACAAGGCAACCCGTTAGTCGGCGAATCAGGTCTTGAAGTGAACCGCGGCCGCGCGACTGTTAATGATTTCTTACAATCTACTTCTCACGAAGATGTATTTGTTGTCGGAGACAGCGCAGTATACTTTGCGCCGGACGGCCGTCCATACCCGCCTACAGCGCAAATCGCATGGCAGATGGGTGAACTTGTCGGTTACAACCTGTTCGCTTACTTAGAAGGAAAAACGCTTGAAACATTCAAGCCTGTAAACTCTGGTACGCTTGCAAGTCTCGGACGTAAAGACGCGGTTGCCATCATCGGAGCGAACTCTACTCCGCTGAAAGGTCTTCCGGCATCTTTAATGAAAGAAGCAAGTAACGTACGTTATTTAACACATATCAAAGGATTATTCAGCCTGGCTTACTAATCCTTTAAATGACACTGCCGACTTTCTCGGCAGTGTTTTTTTATATCTAAATGTTAACGTGCACAGTCAGCGCCGCGGCTGATGCGCTGAATTTCTGTCTTCCGTCATCAGGCTGATCAATACCGGCTATATCCCGAATACATCTCAGACGAAAGGCACGTTAATCTGGATTATAGGCTCCTTTTGCTGTGCGTCATGCTGATTATCGGTATGATGATAAGCTGACAGACAGGCAGCATGCCGAACTCGTTCAGGACTTACATCATGCAAAACCTAACTTTAGTGATTTTATGGACTGTCCGTTAATGGTACAATAGAAATAAATGACAGTATACAGGGAGAAAGGAAAACCGATGGTAACCATAAAAGATATCGCAAAACTCGCTAACGTATCCCACACAACGGTATCCCGGGCACTGAACGGCAGCCCCTACATTAAAGAGCATACAAAACAGAAGATATTAGAGCTCGCTTCACAGCTGAATTACACACCGAATGTAAATGCAAAAAGCCTTGCCATGCAAAAGTCCCATACGATCGGACTGTTTTTTACAAGCATCACAAACGGAACTTCACACAGCTTTTTTTCCGATACCATCAAAGGAGTAAACCGCACAATCAGCGAGGAATATAATTTGTTCGTCCGCGCGATTGACGACCTGAAAAGCTTTGAAACCATTACGCCCATGAGATATGACGGAATCATCTTAATGAGCCAAAGCGACAGTGATAATTCCTTTATTTATCATATCCGTGAGAAAAACATCCCGCTCGTTGTGCTGAACTGGGACATTGATGACCGGAGCATCACGAATATCCTGTCAAACGATAAAGAAGGCTCCAGACAGGCGGTCGACTGTCTGATCGCAAACGGACACAGAGATATCGCGATCATTGAGGGAAAAGAAGGATTCAGGTCAACTTCTCAGCGGAAAGAAGGCTATTTGTCATCTTTAATTGATCATTCTATTCCGATTAAGCAAGAATACAGTGTAAAAGGCCGCTACGATATGGAGAGCGGCAGTCAGGCGATGGAAAAACTCTTGGCGCTTCAATCACCGCCTACCGCTGTTTTTTGTTCAAATGATGATATGGCGATCGGAGCGATGAACGCCATTTTCGCCAAAGGTCTGAACGTTCCCGAAGACATATCCGTCATTGGGTTTGATGACATCGGCATTTCACAGTACATGACGCCGAGGCTTTCGACCGTAAAACGCCCGGTTGAAAAAATCAGTATCCTCGGGGCAGAGAAGATTCTGGCGCTTATCGCTGATCCGAATACGGCGGCGGAAAAAATATATGAAAACACTGAGGTGATGATAAGAGATTCAATCAAAAAACTCACATAAACTGCCCGTCTGAATATCCGGGTTTTTTGTACCGAAAAATGTTAACGTGTGCATGAATGCAGCAGAAGGCGGACAGCTTGCGGCAGCTGCATTCAATATCCTGAAAAATTCCTTCAGTTCGGTGAAGGCAATTTCTTGCGGGCTTTATCAGTCCGGCAGATCGATTTTTAAGTCCGGTGTGACGTTATAAGGGAAAAGGCGATCCGTGAAAGGGTTGCTTTTTTGTTTTTGAATTGGATTGTGAAAATGGGAAGTCCCGAAAATGCAGGCAGAAGAAAAATGTTACTGCATACTTGATTAAGTTATAATCATGGAATGACACTTTAAATAAAGGGAATTTTCATAATATATAATTATTATGGAAGATTGATTTTCAGATCACGCAATGTCAGAGGAGGCTCTCATGAATCACATTTTATATATTGAAGATGACCAAGAAATTGGCCAATTTGTAAAGGATGATTTAGAAGATCGGGGCTATATGACGATATGGCTCACTTCTTCCTATCATTACGAAACATATATAGAAAAGGCAGATTTGATCGTGCTTGATATAATGATGCCCGGTTTAGATGGATTTACAATCGGTCAAAGGATGAAAAAAACACATCCGCAGATCCCGCTCTTGCTTTTAACAGCCAGAACGGGTCTGGAAGATAAACTGAAAGGCTTAGGATTTGCGGATGATTACGTCACAAAGCCCTTTCATCCCGATGAACTGGCCGCTCGAATCGAAGTATTATTAAGAAGATTTGACAAGACTGCCATTCATGAATTGAAGCTAAAACACTTAAGTGTTCACTTGAAAGAAAAAAGAATTTTAAATCATCAAACTCATGAGGAAATATTTTTAACTGACAAGCAGTTAAGGATTTTTTTGCTTTTGCTTAGACATCCCAATCAAATATTAACAAAGGAACAAATGTATGAAAATATTTGGGAACAGCCTTATATCGAAGGGGATAAGACGTTGATGGTGCATATCCGGCATTTACGGCAAAAAATCGAGATCAATCCAAATGAGCCGGAAATTCTTGAAACAATCAGAGGGATTGGATACAGGATTAAACAATGAAATTATCAACAAAATACCTTACGAATATCGTTGCCTCCATTTTATTTTTTCCGATAGCCTTTTTAGGCGTGAATTTTTTATACTATGTCACATTAACATACATGATTGATCACCAGGGGCAAGTACACTATGAACCAAACAAATTGGAAAGTGATTGGAAGTCTGATGTGGAAGATTTTTCAGGGAAATCCAATCGGGAAATTACGTCTGCTTTCTCTCACATGAAGCAATATAAACACTCTGATATTGTATGGATAAATGATATGGGAAAAGTGATGTTTTCGACCTCAGAACGGTTGGCCAAAAAGGGTGAGGTTATTCACGTTAGCGAATTGATAAAATTGATGGAACAAAATCAAAAGAAATATGTATTGCTGAGTGCTTATGTAAATGGGAGTGAAGACAGCGGATATGCATTTTTAGAAACTCCGCGCTCAATTATAGGATCTCAATGGGAGGTTATGAGGGCTAAGTATTCCTATATATGGTTTATCGCCTTGATTTTTGTCTGTTCACTTTTTGTGATTAATTCATGGATGTTTTTTGCGAAAATACAAAAAAGGTTAATTTCTTTAGGGAATCATATGAAAAAACAAGATAATGACGGCATACCGGAATTTGTAACAGTTAAACAGAAGGATGAACTGGGCCAAGTGGAATATTCATTCAACCAGATGGTTGAGGAACTAAGGAACAGCAGACAAAAAGAGCGCGAAGAAGGCGAAATCCGAAAAAACTTGATTGCTGATTTATCTCATGATTTAAGGACCCCACTTACGGTTATAAGAGGGCATACATTTACATTAAAGAATGAAATAAGCAGTGAAAATGGAAAGCATTCTTTAGGCATCATAAACGATAAAATAACGTTTATGGGCGAACTGATTGACAATTTGTCATCATTTTCTCTTCTTGCCGCAGGTAAATTGCCGCTTCATAAAAAGAGTTGTGACATATTAAAGATAATACGTTCCTCGTTAACAGCTTGGTATCCGATTTTTGAGAAAGAGCACTTTACAATAGATATTGATCTGACGGAAAACATCGTATGGGAAATAGACGAGACTTGGCTGAAGAGAATTCTTGATAACATTTTTCAAAATGTTTTGCGCCATGCTCGTTCAGGAAAATACGTTTCTGTACAGACAAAGCTAATTGAAAACAAACCCGTAATCATAATTGAGGATAGGGGCCCGGGAATGAATAATAAATCTGAAAGAAAAGGCGCCGGGATTGGCTTATCGATCATTAATATGATGCTTAAACAAATGGGGCTTGAACATAAAATAAAGAGCAATCAAAACGGAACGGTTTTTATTATTTATCAAAACAGCAGTGAATACGTGAAGCCTTAGAGGCTTCACGTATTTTTGATGTTGAGAAATTTAAACGTAAATTAACCTTGATGATATCCTCTTTTTAACCTCGTAAGTTTATATTATAAACAGACAAAGCGGAAAGGAATGATGCGTTTATTCGGTCCCAACGGTGCAGGAAAAACGACATTGCTTAAAGTTCTTTTAGGGATATTTCCTCCAACTTCAGTCCCGGCAAGCGATTAATAGCGGCATTTTTTTCTGCTGCTATGAACCTCGTAACGTTTCATTTCTGGTAATGAAAATGTCCGGTCGCAATCGTCCTTTCTTTTCCCAGACTAATCGGCATATTTGAAAAAATAGAATGTAAATGGAGGGTGATTTGACATGGAGCAGGTTATTTTTGTGATTTCAATGCTCGCTTTAGGAGTTACACTGGTGACATTTTTCGGAATGATTTTGAATGACGGATTAAGAGGAGTATTAAACGTCTCAAGAAAACCCGTAAAATTTATGGCTGGATCATTTCTGGTATACATTGTTATGTTTGCTGTTTATATTTTAATAAGTGTAAGGTAATAATAGAGGTGCCTCGTTGGGGGTATTTTCCAAAAAAAGCGTTCCTGTAAAGAACGCTTTTTTTTATATTAATTTTATTCCGCTGATCAAAATAATCGCCGCCATCACAAACTGCAGCGGGCGCGGAGAGAATTTCGGCGAAAAGAAGCTGCCGAGGAGCACACCCGGTACGGAGCCGAGCAGAAGATTCAATACGAGCAGGTAATCGACGCTGCCGAAGCTTGCGTTTAACAGACCTGCGGCCGTTACGAGCAAAAAGGCATGTGCGATATCTGTTCCCACCACTTCTGCAGTTTTCATTCTGAACAGGTACAGCATGGCGATCGCGAATAATGAGCCGGACCCGATAGATGTCAAGCCGACGATGAAACCGAAAATGACGCCGATCAGTATCATGAGTGTCCGTTTTTCTTCAAGCGTTTTTTGCTGCCAGCGGTTCGGCCGCAGTTTTTTATCGAAAAAAAGGCGGGCGATAATGGAAATGGCGACAAGAGTCAGCACGTAGCCGAGCGCCTGTTTAATAATCTGCTCCTGATGCTGGTGAAAAGCGGGAAACAGGTGAAGAATGCCGATGGCGGCTGTTGCGCTGGGAATACTTCCGAGCGCCAAGTAGCCGACAAGTTTAAAATGAACGGTGCGCTGCTTCCAATGAGAAACGACACCGAACAGTTTGGTGATCGAGTTATATAAAAGGTCCGTGCCGACGGCAATTGACGGGTTGATTCCCAAAACGATCAGTAAAGGAGTTAAAAGCGCTGCTCCTCCAACACCCGTCAATCCGACCAGCGTTCCGACAATGAACCCCATAAACACAATGCTTACAGTCATCTGTGTGCCTCCTGAATAATCCTACTATTTTTATCAGATTATATATGATTAAGGGGCGATTATCAATTAAATTTTCGGAAAATTTTATACAGAACAAAAAAATCCGCCGGCCTGCTGTTATTTCGCAGATCGGCGGATGGCCGGATTATGATTTTTGCTGATAAAAAGGAAGTTCCGTGTGGCCCATTTCTCTTACATACACGAAAAGATTGCCTTTATGATGAATTTCATGTTCCATGGCAAGCTGAAGGAGAGCGGAGCCGGTAATTTTTCTGCCGAAAGAGGCAGTCAGGTCAATTTCGCGGTTCAGCTGCTCTTCAGTCAGCTGTGACAGGATGTCTGTCGTTTTTTCAGTACATGCTTTCGCCAGTTTGACGAGGTCTGTTTCTGCTTCTTCTTTCGGCTTGTTCTGGATGGCTGATCCGTCTCCGTCCTTAATGACGTTTGCAAACATGAGAAAAGAATAAACGATGTGTTTTACAAGTTCCTGAGCGGACATTGATGTCTCTGCCGGCTTGTAATCGTAATGTTCGCGGCTGATTTTTTCCGCCAGCTCAATCGTCACGTTTCGATGTGACAGAAAGTGGCTGACCAATTGATTTTGTGCTGTCATGTGAAAACCCCCATTTGATCAAGAATTAAAATGATGCAAGGATATGCTATATCAACGGCACGGAAGAAACAAGCAATAAGCTCTTAATGAGGAGAAATCGTTGCGGATTTCCGAAATTCGACAATTGCGGTCTTTTTGCGTTCTTCTTTTTCTAGCAAATATGATAAAATATGACATATCTCGGTCATTCCAAAAGGGGGGATTAATTGAGGATGAAGCAGACTATTCCGTCCTCTTTTGTCGGGCTCAAAATTAATGAATGGTATACCCATATCCGGCAGTTTCACGTCCTTGAGGCGGAGCGCGTCAAACGTGAAGTAGAGAGAGAGATCGAGGATATGGAAGAAGATCAGGATCTGCTGCTGTATTATTCATTAATGGAATTCAGACACCGCGTCATGCTGGATTACATTAAGCCCTTAAAGGAGGACCCTTCTCAGCCTGAGTTTTCAGAATTATTGGAAGACATTGAAGGCAGCCAGTATAAGCTGACAGGACTGCTTGATTACTATTTTAATTTTTTTCGAGGAATGTATGAGTTTAAACAGAAGATGTTCCTAAACGCCATGATGTATTACAAACGGGCTGAAAAAAACCTTGCACTCGTTTCTGATGACATCGAGAAAGCTGAGTTTGCTTTTAAAATGGCCGAGATATTTTACAACCTGAAACAAACCTACGTCTCCATGAGTTATGCCGTACAAGCCCTTGAAACGTACCAATCGTATGAGACGTACAACGTCCGCAGAATCCAATGTGAATTCGTTATTGCAGGGAATTATGATGACATGCAGTATCCAGAAAGAGCATTGCCCCACTTAGAACTTGCTTTAGATCTTGCGAAACAAGAAGGCAATCCCCGTCTTATTAGTTCAGCCTTATATAATCTCGGAAACTGCTATGAAAAAATGGGAGACCTCTCTAAAGCAGCCGAATATTTTGAGACATCTGTTTCCATTTGCAAGTCAGAAAAGTTCGATAATCTTCCGCATTCTATTTACTCATTAACACAGGTCCTTTATAAACAGAACACCATTGCCGAAGCAGAGAAGCAATACCGCCTCGGGCTTAGTATCGCCCGCGAATACAATGATGAATTGTTTGTCAAGCTGTTTCAATTTTTACATGCGTTATACGGCAAGATGGATAACGCATGCGTCAGGCACACCTTTGAGTTTCTGGAGGAGCACATGCTGTATCCGTATGTTGAAGAATTGGCGCATGACGCAGCTAAATTTTACATGGAGCACGGACAGCCTGAAAAAGCGCTCACGTTTTATGAAAAAATGGTGCACGCCCAAAAACAAATCCAGAGAGGAGATTGTCTATATGAAATCTAAACTGTTGTCAGGATTGCTGCTTGTTGCTGTCGGGTTCAGCTTTACACAGGGAATCGGCCATGAAAGCCATTTGGAAAACCAAGCGGACGGCACATTTCATATTGCCGCGCGCAACCAAACATAAGTAAAGACCCTTCTTAGGAAGGGTCTTTTTTTTGCCTAAGCGCAAACATTCCACTTTTATCCGATTGAGGGGTCTATATACTCAAGGCGTCTGTCCTACGAATGCCACCTATTTATGAAAAAGGCATAAGGAGAGATGAAGAGTGGGGATTGAAGTGAAAAAACGGCTCGTATCGGCTGATAAATATGCGTTAAAATGTCCGAACCCAATGACGCCGGAGTATATTACCATCCATAACACGGCAAACGACGCATCCGCCGCCAATGAAATCAGCTATATGACGGGGAACAGCGAATCAACGAGCTATCATTTTGCAGTCGATGACAAAGAAGTGATTCAGGGCATTCCGCTGGACCGGAATGCCTGGCATTCGGGAGACGGCACAAACGGCACCGGAAACCGGAAGTCGATTGCTATCGAAATCTGTTACAGCAAGTCAGGCGGCGAACGGTACAGAGCCGCAGAAGAACTGGCGATTGAGTTTGCCGCTCAGCTTCTGAAGGAGCGGGGATGGGGGATTGACAGAATCAGAAAGCACCAGGACTGGAACGGAAAGTACTGCCCGCACCGCATTTTGTCTGAAGGCCGCTGGGATGAAGTGAAGGCGAAAATTGAAAAGAAATTAAACGGCAGTATGCCGGCGAAAAAGGCCGCCGTTTCTTCTTCGGTATCTGAATACCATGTGAAAAAAGGCGACACCTTGTCGGAGATTGCCGCAACACACGGTGTCAGTGTAAAATCGCTGCAAAGCTTAAACCATATCACCGACCCGAATCTCATTACAGTCGGGCAGGTGATCAAGCTGTCTCAGACGGGATCTTCCTCGAAAAGTCAGGCTGCGTCTTCCTATCCGCTCCCGTCCGGAGTGATTAAAGTGACAAACCCGCTGACGAAAGGGACAAACGTGAAACAAGTGCAAAACGCTTTATCCGCCCTTTATTTTTATCCTGATAAAGGCGCAAAACATCACGGGGCTGACGGCGTTTACGGCCCGAAAACGGCAAATGCCGTAAAACGTTTTCAATCCGTCAGCGGATTAACGGCTGACGGTGTTTACGGCCCGAAAACGAAGGCAAAAATCGAGGCAAAGCTGTAATTAATAAAACGGAAGCTCCCCGGGCTTCCGTTTTTCTTACATACAAACTGCGGCAAGAGCCTTTTGAATATCATAAATGCTTTCATCTTTTTTAAACTGCTTTGAGACAGCGGGAATTTCCGCGCCGGATATCCAAATTTTCAGCTCTGAATCTAAGTCAAAGCGGCCGGCGGTTTCTACGCTGAATCTGGAAATGCTTTTGTACGGAATGGATTGAATCTCTGTTTTCTTACCCGTAAGTCCCTGTTTATCAACAAGAATAAGACGCTTATCCGTAAAGACAATGATATCGCGGACGAGTTTAAACGCGGCGTTGACATTCTCACCTTCCAGCAGAATACGGGCCAGTTCTTCTTTTGCTTCAGCCGTCGATATTGTCGACGCATTACCCAGCAATCCATTGATAAACCCCATGACATATCCCCCCTGATACGTATTCTTTCAAATCATACGATAAAAAGGTTTTCATTCCTAGACGAGTAGAGTAAACTGGTGCTGACTGAAAAAGGAGAGCATGTTAAACATGAAAGATCGATATGACAGCTTCGCAGCTCTTTGTGCTGCTGAATCGGAATACAGAATTATCTATGAAGAAAATGAGGGAAGTGAACGTATCGTCCTCGCTCCCCACGGCGGCAGAATTGAGCCCGGTGTCAGTGAACTGGTGCGGGCATTTTCTGACGAAAGCTCAATTTACTTATTTGAAGGCACAAAGCAGTGCGGCAACCGCTCCCTCCACTTGACAAGCACACGCTTTGATGAACCGCTGGCTTTAGAAAAAGTGACCGCTCATCACTATGCATTGGCTTTTCATGGGTACCATGATCGGGAAACGGCAAATACACTCGTCGGGGGCGCGGATCTGGAAAAAGCCAGACTGATTTGTGATCTGCTGCGTGAAGCGGGTTTTAGCGCCGAGCTGACGGACATGAACGACCGGCTGGCAGGTGTAAACCCCAGGAATATTGTGAATCGGACAAAAAGGAAAATGGGGCTGCAATTGGAAGTAAGTACGGCACAGAGAAATGCGCTGTTCAGCAATTTTGGCTGCCGGGGAGAAGAATACACGCCAACGGATCTGTTTTTTCGGTATGTAGAAGCCGTGAAAGCCGGTTTTTATGAGTAAATGAGCAGGCTTTCATACACTGCTCTTCCTCCGATGTCAAAATGATGACATTCTGCCGGCTGCGTTTTAAGCCGGCAGAGAATCGCTAATTTTCAATAAAATACGGCGATTGTTCTTCAGCGGCATGCAAGTGTGTCTGCCTGCCTTCGTAATACACATTTGGCCGCTTGTCGGATAACAGACAAGTGAGCCGCTTCTGAAATTGAATACCTGCTTTACGCCGTTCAAACAGCTCAAGCCTTTTTTCCGCAAATGATGCCGTCACCCGGAAAGCGGCTGCGATTAAAATGACGGCGTGGCTCCTCCGCTGGGGAAGCTCCATGTTTAACAGCATAAAGGTCGGTACACAGAAGTGGTACATAAAATGGTTGGCCTGGAATTCCTGCAGTTCCCTGAACAGCTTGTTCATGTAAAAGTGGTTCCCGGTATGCTTCAGCACATGGCACAGCTCGTGTGCAAAATCCTCCCATTGTTCCTCAGGTGACTTTCTTTGGTTCAGGACGATGCTGTACATGCCGTCCCGCTTCAGCATCATGCTGTGCGTATCTTCAAAATGAATCCAAATGTCAAGCTCCTTGGCAATCGTTTGCATATCAATATGGAGGGGGGCGGTCATTCCCATGCGGCAATATAAGTTTTTGACGTACTCCTCAAGATGTGTTAAAAAATCGCCCAATTGAATACACCCTTTCGAACATATGTTCTTTTTTAAGCGAGAAAGAAAAGCCCTGATCGGACTTTGAATCAATTCCCTTTTCTTTCAAAAATAAACATTCAGATATTATATCGGCTGAACGTTAAGCATTTTAAGGAAACGAGCAAATTATTTATGTTTCGGCCTGCGGTTTTTCTCTTTTTCTTTTAAATAATTAATGAATTCAATGGCCTGCTGTTTGCTTTCCGGTGAAAAGTCCTGCATGTCCCGATATGCGATCTGCAGGTCGGGATCGGCAAACATGTCTTCATCTGAAGGTTCTTTTCCGGTTAACAAATAATCCGTCGACACTTTGAAATAATCCGCAAGCTTTTGCAGCGTTTCATAATCGGGTTCAGATCGGCCGTTTTCATAATGAGAATATCTGGCGCGCGAGACACCGATATGATTTGCGACTTCTTCCTGCGTTTTTTTTCCTCTGAGACTTTTCAATCTTCCGCCTATCATCCGAACGACCTCTCTTTTTTCAACACCCTAAGTTACTTATCATTATAGATACAAAATGTATCGAAATAAAGATATGATAAAAAAAGTATCAAAAAGGTCTTGATGATACGAAAAGTATCGTTTATAATCAACATCACAGGGATACAAAATGTATCGAAAAATGATAAGAAATTGATCAGGAGGGTGAGAGATGCATCCGATTATCATCCGTTTCAGCAGCAATCCGGCTGACCAAAGAAGTTTAGGAAAAGCAGGCGGGTCGATATCTTTTACCGCTTGCGGACTTCCGGTGTTCCGATTTGATAACCGATTGCAGTATGAACACTATATAAGTTTGAAGAAAAACGGAGATGTCCGTTATGAATCGTAAAAGCTACCCGTTTTTTATCTATTCCGGATTATTGAATTCTGAACATTATGACAAAATAGGTTCCGCTTTATGGCTGTTTTTATGGTTCATCAGTTCAACGACAAAGGAACACGTAAAAGACGGCGTCAAGTGGGGGGTTGTCCTCGGACATAAGCCAATAAAAGCCAGAGAAATGGCCGATATATTGGCAGTCAGTGAAAAAACCGTCAGGCGGTGGCTCGAGAGCTTGGAACAGCATGAGTATATCAAAACCGTCCGCGCGCCTTACGGACTTATCATCTCCGTAAAACACTCGAAAAGATTCACGCAAAAAGGGACATTGACCCGCCCGGAAGCAACTGACCGGACAATATCGGCAGATCACCGGGACAAAATGTCCGGAGAGAAATAGATATAACAAAAAATCATACTGCTGAAGAAACGATTAACGACATTGCCGCCCATTTTATCAGATTAAGGTCTGCACAGGAGGGGCGGAGTGTATACCCGTCGCCAAGAGATTATCAGGCCATCGCCCGTATTGTTTCCCTCGGCGCGTCAGCACAAGAAGCAATCAAATGGCTCGGCGAATGCTTTACCGCTTTTGAACAGCGGCGCACCTCTTCAGCTGAAACGATCAAGGCTTTCAGCTATTGCGCTAAGTTTATAGAAGACCGCTTGAATGCACGAATTGCGGGAAGGACAATCACAACAAAAAAAGAGAGGAATACGATACATGACAAAACGAACGATCGAGCAGATACTGGCCGACCTGAAAAACGGAAAACGTCCATTACTGGCGGACAGACCGGAAGAACCAGACGAAAGCCGCTTTGACTGTCCGCTCTGTAAAGATCAGGGCGGTTATCTCGAAAAACAGCTCGGCATGGATGTGTGGGTCAAGTGCCGCTGCGCCGCGGAACGAAAAGCAGAGCGCATCCTCAGCGCAAGTGAGATTACAGGCGCTTTTCGGAAGCTGGATTTCAAAGTATTTATTACGCAGGGCAAGCCTCAGGCGATCGTTGACGCATATGAATGCGCCCTTGAATTTGCTGACAACTTCGACAAGATTAAAAACTGCCGGAAAAACAGCATTGCCTTATTAGGGCGTCCGGGATCGGGGAAAACCCACCTTCTGACTGCTCTCAGCAATCATGTCATGAGACAGAAGCAGACACCGGTGCTGTATTTTCCTTTTGTGGAGGGATTTACAGATTTAAAAAATGATTTTGATCTGCTCGATACAAAACTGACCCGTATGAAACGGGCGGATGTGCTTTTTATTGATGATCTGTTCAAACCGCTGAACGGAAAACCCCGGGCGACCGATTGGCAGATTGAACAAATGTACGCCGTTATGAATTACCGCTATTTAAATCATAAACCGCTTCTTATCTCGAGTGAGCTGGCGTGTGACGAGCTGGTGCAGGTTGATGAAGCATTAGGCACAAGAATATATGAGATGTGCAGCGATTATTTAGTCATCATTAATGGAAACCCATACGAAGTCAACCACAGATTAGAGGGGGCGAGATAATGTGTAAACTGTGCGGGCCAAAGAAGGTCGTTGTGACGGAAACAAGTATCGGCGCTGTCTTTCACCCTTACCCGAACTGCAAAACAGGAACTGATTTAATGCCGGTCATTAAACGTCTTGAGCGAATGGTTCAAGACGCAAAAGCGAGGCTTGATGCACGTGTATAAATATATCAAATGGCTTTTTTGCCTGCTGTTCAGGGCGAAACGGATCGAAAAGCAAATTGAAGCATGGCATGAGGCTGATGGAAAGTGAGGATAAACATTGCAAGTAAACAACAGCCCCGCTCCGTGGCGGGCCGTACACAGCGGAGAAGAAAAACCCATTTACATTTATTCTGCATACAGCGAAGCGGAAAAAGAGAAATTTCCTTATTCAAACGGAAGGCTTATCGCGGCCGTTTTCAACTTAAGTTCATACTCACAGCGGATCAACGCGGCAATGATGGCGAAAGCCCCGGAACTTTTTGAGGCGGCCGAAACGGCTCTCCGCCTGCTCCGGGGAGAAAGTGCTGAAGAAAAAGAAGCGTTCATAAATGAGCTCGAAAGCCTCATACATGAAGTGAATATCCTGAAAAAGACGGAGGACGTAAAACATGAATCCTAAAAAACTGTCAGACATTGAACATACAACATTAAAAAGCCAGCTGGAAGAAGGCAAGGTGCGGGTGATTATTGTAGACGGGCTGAAGAATGAAGCCTGGCTCGCCGAGGCGCCGGAGCACGGCAAAACGCTTGTCGAAACGAGAAAAGGCGACCTGGCCCGTGTCGAATATGAAATCGGCTTTAAATTGAATTAATCGAGAAAACAAAATACGTCCAAGACGGAAAGCCTGCGGACACTGATCAATCGCGCATATGCTGCGCATTGGTTGGTGTCCTTTTTTTGTCCGAAAAAGAGGAGGATCTATGATGGAAGACTTACTATTTGAATATAAACGCACGCTGAAAGAGACGAAAAAATGGTACAAGCAGCTGGGGGAAGCCGATGAAGCGGCGCTGACTTCAGAAGAACTGAAAGATAAAAAAATCATCAGAACGATCATTACAGATTTGGAATATATCACCGAATGGCTTGAAAAAGGCCGGCAGCCCGGCATAAGAAGAGCAATAGACCGCAGAGACGCTTATCAGAGGATGCTGATTAAAGATCCGAGCATCATAGATACCTATTCACAGGCGCTGATGTTCGAACCTTCCGGGAATGTGACTGAAGAAGACAGAATCAGACTGCGGGAAGCATTAGCCGTTTTAACGGAAAGAGAAAAAGAAATACTGCTGCTCCACAAAGCGGAATGCTTTTCATATGAACGGATCGCCGCATTGCTGAATGTAAAAAAATCAACCGTACAGACGACGGTCAAACGGGCGCTTCTAAAAATTCAAAAACAGCAGGAACAAAGAAATCAGTCGCCTGCTTAAAATGTTGTCATACGTTTGCCACTTAGAAGTGAACAGACGATTACAAAAAGCGGCCCGGAAGAAGCCGCTTTTTATTATAGACATCCATGTCGGAGGTGGCGGTGATGCCGTAGCATGAAAAACGCAAAAAGAGAACAGGCATTTACAATCTATCAGTCTCATAAAGGCCGCATCACAAATCGCGCCCTTGCCGGCAAATCAGGCGTATCCGCAAGAACGATCGGCAGATGGAAAAAAGAAGGGCGCTGGGACGAGGCGCTCGATAATAACGCGGAAAGCGGCGGGAAAATCGCCCCGGCCGAAAGTGATGAGTTAAACGAACGGCAGCGGCTGTTTTGTCTTTATTATGTGAAAAGCTTTAACGCCACCCAATCTGCGATAAAAGCCGGGTATTCACCGGAAAGCGCGCATGTCACGGGAAGCAGGCTGTTAAAAAACGAAAAAGTCGCCAAAGAAATCAGCCGCATGAAAAAGGAAATGGTCAATAAAGTGTTTGTCGAAGCGATGGACGTTCTTCAAGTCTATGTGAAAATCGCTTTTGCCGACATTACCGATTATGTAACCTTCGGAAAAAAAGAGGTTCAGGCCTTCGGAAAATCAGGGCCGCTCTTTGACGAAAATGATAATCCGATTATGCAGGAGATCAGCTACGTTGATGTTAAAGATTCGAATCTGCTGGACGGAACAATCGTCACGGAGGCAAAACTCGGGAAAGAAGGCATTGCAATCAAACTTGCCGACAAAATGAAGGCTCTTGAAAAGCTGTCTTTGTACTTTGACCTTTTCCCCGATCAATTTAAACAAAAAATCGAAAATGAAAAATTAAAGCTGGCGCAGCAGAAGCTGGAAAAATCAGAAGACAGCCAAAAGCCGATTGACATTGTCATTACGCGGAAAGAGGAACGGCCATGATTGAAAAAGCGGTCAACCCGCGCTTTGAAGATTATTTGTTCAATTGGAATGAAACGTACCAATTTCTCGTCGGAGGCTATGGGTCGTCAAAAAGCTATCATACCGCGCTGAAAATCATCTTGAAGCTGCTTCGTGAAAAGCGGACGGCGCTTGTGGTGCGGGAAGTTTTCGATACGCACAGAGATTCTACCTTTGCCTTGTTTGAGGACATTATCGAGGAGCTTGAGCTGGGACATGCCGTAAAGGCCGTATCTTCACCGATGCAGCTGAGATTTTCAAACGGAAGCCGGATTATGTTTAAGGGGATGGACAACCCGGCCAAATTGAAATCCATTCATCATATTTCTCTGATTTGGATTGAAGAATGCTCAGAAGTGAAATATGAAGGCTTTAAGGAGCTGATCGGCCGTCTGCGTCATCCTGAGCTTTCGCTTCATATGATATGCACCACAAATCCCGTCGGCACTTCCAATTGGACGTACCGGCATTTTTTTCGTGATGAGCAAAAAAAACGGTTCGTTTTGGATGATCAGATGCTGTATGAAAAAGGCACCGTCGTTAAGGGAGATACGTATTACCATCATTCCACAGCGTGCGACAATCTGTTTTTGCCGAAAAGCTATATTAGACAGCTGGACAGCTTACAGCAATACGATCCCGATTTGTACCGGATCGCCCGCAAAGGACAGTTCGGCGTGAACGGCATCCGTGTATTTCCGCAATTTCAGGTCCTGGAGCACAACGAAGTAACAGAGCGGATTGCCGCCATCAGGCGCCCTCTGTTTCGGACGGGCATGGATTTCGGTTTTGAAGAGTCATACAATGCGGTCATCCGGCTTGCCGTCGATCCCGATCAAAAAGAGCTTTATATTTTCTGGGAGTATTACAAAAACAAAATGACCGATGACCAGACAGCTGAAGAGCTTCAGGAATTGGCGGATCAAAAAGAGCTGATCAAGGCGGATTCGGCCGAGCCGAAAAGCATCCAATATTTCCGCAGGCAGGGCTTTTGCATGGTCGCGGCCAAAAAATTTCCCGGCTCAAGGCTCCAGTATACGAAAAAGCTGAAACGGTTCAGACACATCTATTGCTCAGACAGCTGTGAAAATACGATCCGCGAATTGCAAAACTTAACATATGCGAAAAACAAAAACGGCGCTCTGTCGGAAGATGAGTTTTCAATTGATCCCCACACACTTTCAGCCATTTGGTACGCGCTGGATGATTATGACGCGGCGGATCTGAAAGAGTCATCGCAAAAACGGATGCGTCCGAATCGGGAAAGGAGGAGGTAAACGTTGCCCAACAATCAAAACGTTAGAGCCACCGTCATTAAATCAAAAATGGCCGCGCCGCAGGCAAGGCAGATGCACGAAGATCAATTTGCCGATCTGTACGGAGAAGATATCATTTCACCGCCCTATAATCTGATCGAGCTGAAAACGATCGCTGAATATTCGACCATTCTTCAGCAGTGCATTGATGCATACCGGGTCAATATTACGGGTTTTGGATTCGATGTGGAATATACCTTTGACGTAAATAGTTCAGATTGCTCCCCGGGCAAAAAGGCGCGGGCCGAAAAAAACTGGATGAAGCTGGAGAGCTTTTACAAATGTCTTCATTTTGATGAATCGGCTGAGACGATCCTCGGATATGCGATTGAAGACCGCGAAAAAACAGGCAACGGTTTTCTTGAGGTGCTCCGGGACGGGCTGGGAAAACCGGCGGGGATTGAATATCTGGATGTAAAGCATATGCGGGTATGCGGTGTGACTGATCCTGTTGAGGTCGCGTTTTCCTATGAAGAAAACGGCGCATCCAAAACGATTAAAAGGCAAAAACGGTTCCGTAAATATGTTCAGATGCTGAACGGACGGAAAGTGTTTTTCAAGGAATACGGCGATCCCCGCATGATGGACATGAGAACCGGCGAATACGTAAAAACCCTGCCTGAAAAGTACAGGGCAAATGAAGCCGTTCACTTGAAAATCGGAAGCGGCACGTATGGTATTCCGCGCTGGGTCGGCAATATCGTCAACTTGTACGGCGCCCGGAAAGCGGAAGAACTGAATTTTATGTATTTCAAACAGGGCCGCCACGTGCCAGCCGCCATTACGGTTGAAAACGGCATGCTGTCTGAAGCATCGTACAAAGAGCTACACGATTATATGAATGACCTTGAAGGGGTGGAAAACGCCCACAAATTTCTGCTGATTGAGGCGGAAGGCATTGCGAAGGAAAAAGACCTTCACGGAGGCGAAGACATTGCGCCTGTGTCTGTGGAAATTAAATCACTTGCGGAAATTCTGCAGGAGGATGCGCTGTTTCTTGAATATGACGACAAAAGCAGAAATAAACTCCGATCCGCGTTTCGTCTCCCGCCGCTTTATACGGGCGAGGCGCAGGAATACAACAAAGCCACAGCCGATACGGCACGCAAAATCACGGAGGAGCAGGTGTTTCAGCCGGAGCGGAAAACGCTGATTAATAAGCTCAATACGTTATTTTTGCCTGAACTGGGGCTTCACGATGTACAACTCACATTAAAAGGGCCTGATTTTCGCGATCCGCTTGAAATTGCAAAGGTGCTTACGCCATTTATCTCCGCCGGTGCCGTTTCTCCTAATGACCTCCGTGATCTGGCCGGAAGAGTGCTCGGCAAAACGCTTGAGGAATGGCCGGAAGAGTACTACAGCCGGCCGGTGCTGAAAGGGAAAAAAGAGCAATCTTGAAAGGGGGTGAAAACATCTCGTGCCGAGAGAATTAAGAAATGCTGTCATCAGTTTTGTGAGCTATGTCGATAAAGCGGCGAATCAAACGGAATTTTTTTTCACAAAAGCAGCCGGTCTTCCGTCATTTGAAAAAAAGGTGCAGGTGTTTACAAAAAGCGAACCGGATGAACAGAAGCTTGTCTACGGCATCGTTTACGAGCCGGATGTCCCGGATGCCCATGGCGATTATATGACGGCCGAAGAGATTGAAAAGGCCGCTCACGGTTTTTTGGCGGACGCCCGCAACATTGATACAAATCATAATTTTGAAGGCGGAACCGGCGAGGTGGTGGAGTCGTACGTCGCCCCGGATGACTTTGAAATCGGGAATGCTGTAATCCGGAAAGGATCTTGGGTTCTTGTCACCAAAGCCTCCGATGAAGTATGGGATCAGATTAAAGCAGGTGTCATTACAGGCTACAGCATGGCGGGAACCGCTGATGTTTACGAGGAGCCGGCAGAAAAGCAAGCCGGCTTAATCGGCGCGGTCAAGCAATTTCTCGACCGTGACCGCAAATCAAGATACCGCAAGGGAGAGGACTTGAACAAGATGAGAAAAGATGATGTAAGAGAATCGATTGAACACGCGCTGCACCCGCTCTTAAAGCGGCTTGACAGTATGGAGCAAAATACGGAAGACAAAGACGGGGCGCCTGCACAGTCTGATGAAGAAAAGCTGAAAACGCTTGTCGAGGACATGCTGGCGCCGATTATTAAACGCATCGAAGCGCTTGAAAAAGCAAGAGGCGCTTCAAAGCAGCCGGAAGAAGAGACGGGCGGCCAAGAACCTGTTAAAAAATCCATTTGGAGCGGACTGCTTTAAGCCCAGTCAGAAGGAGGAACTGTTAGTGAGAAATCAAGATATCATCAGAAAGGCGGAAATGTCACTTTCCGCTTTAAAAAGCGGCGGTTTAATGAATCCCGCACAAGCTTCAGCATTTATCCGCATGGTGCAGAACACGCCGACCATTTTCAGCGAATCACGTGTGATTCAAATGGAAAACGACTCGCAGAAATTTGAAAAAATCGGTTTCGGCCAGCGTATTCTGCGTGCCGCTGAGGAAGGAAAAGCCTTAACGGAGGATCAGCTGACCGTCCCGGCAACAAGTACGGTGCAGCTGAATACGAAAGAAGTCATTGCGGAAATTAACATCACCTATGACACGCTTGAAAACAACATTGAAAAAGACGGTCTGCAGCAGACGATCATGCAGATTTTAGCGGAGCGGGCGGCAGTCGATATTGAAGAGCTTGTCGTAAACGGCGATACATCTTCTTCTGATCCGTATTTGGCACAGCTTGACGGAATCCGTAAACAGACTGTGTCTCACGTCATCGACGGAAACGGGGAAGAACTGTCCAGAGCTACATTTAAAAAAGGTTTAAAAGCCATTCCGGCAAAATATTTACGCCTGCCTCAGGAATTCAGATTTTACACGTCTCAAGGCATGGAGATTGAATGGAAAGACCGTGTGGCTGACCGTCAGACCAACCTGGGGGATCTTGCGGTGCAGGGCGGTTTATCCTCAGCATTCGGCGTTCCGGTCAAAGGGGTTTCCAATCTGCAGCCGTACTCAGTCGGAGAAGGTGACTCCCAGTACGATGCGTCTGACATCATTTTGACTCACCCGAAAAATATCATTCTCGGTTTTTCACGGAATATCAGAATCGAAGTAGATAAAGATATCCGCAGCCGCAAATTTATTATCGTACTGACGGCTAAACTTGACAGCAAATTTGAAGAAGAAGATGCAAGCGCCAAAATCGTAAACGTTAAAGAATAAGCCGGGGGTGGCAGTTATGTTAATTCAGCCGTCTGACGTTGTCTCATATTCAGTTTATGATGAAGTCAAAAACAGGCCGGAGCCGCTGCTTATACAGGACATTCTGGAGGCGGAAGCGGAAGCGGCCAGAATGGCGGGGCACTCGTTCACTGATCCTGTTTACTCACCGCTTCCCGAGAAGGTTAAGCTTGCGTTATTAAAGCTTTCTCAATATTTTGCGCTGATCAATCAGAATGAAGCCGCCGCTTCCGCCTATCAATCTGAAAAGATAGGCGACTATTCCTATACAGTGTCGGGTGAAGGCGGAATCCGAAAACCGGCGGTATACCATCTGCTCTGTGAATATATCGCGCCGGGCTATTCCCCGGTTTCTATAAGCGCTAAGGTGAGACCGTTATGAGCTATGAACGGCTGCTCACTGACAGATGCGATATTTATCATGAGACGGTGTCAGTTCCGAAGGCCGGGCGCTTCGGCATTCCCGCTGAAAAGCTCCAGCCTGTTTTTACTTATCCGGACGTTCCCGACGCTGAAGAGGTGCCGTGCCTGTTTGTTGAAAAACAGCAGCGGCTTATTCAGCTTGCGCCTGATCATAAAGTATATCAGCGGTTTCTCGTTCATTTTCCGAAAGAGGCTGCAGTGCGTGTGAATGACAAAATCATTTGGGAAGGACAGGCGTATATTTTGGAAATGCCGAAGAAAGCAAGACAGCACCATTGGGAGGCCATTGCTGTGAGAGATGACAGACTATGAGCAAAATGAGCCTGGAAAAATGGAATCGGTCGCTGCAAAAGGCATCATCCGGAGAATTTGCCCGTCAGGCTGGCGGATGGCTGGAACAATCAGGAGAGGATTTTCTCGACCTGGTACGGGAGGAGCTTATGCATTCGGGAGGGATTGATACAGAAAACCTGCTGTCTTCCTTCCGAAAAGGAGCGCAGGATCATGTATGGATCATTGAAAACGGGGGTCTGACCCTTGAAATCGGCACCAATGTAGAGTATGCCTCATTCATAAATGACGGGCATTGGACCGTCTCAGATGAAAATGTCAGATGGGTGCCCGGGTATTTTCAAGGCTCCCGGTTCATCTATGATCCGTCAGCTTCAACCGGAATGGCGCTCAAAAAACAGTGGATCAGCGGGAATGGGTTTTGGGACAAAGCCCTTCTTATGTATGAAACCATCTTCGCCGGTTCGCTGGACAAGCGCTTCAATCAGTGGCTCAGCACGTTAGGGGGAGATAACGGATGAATCGCGAGACCGGTTCAATCGCCGCTTTTTTGTATCAGCAGTGCGGCGTGCCCGTATATGAAAATGAACTGCCTGAACAATTTCAGGTACCGTCCCTTTACATCCCGCCCCCGTATGTTTTTGACGAGAATGACACAGTCTCCACCTTTAAGAAGACATACAGTCTGAATGTGAAGCTGTTTCATGCTGACTCGGTGCAGGCGCTCTCTGCAGCCGACCGGATTGCTGATGCGGTGAGAGAATCAAGACAGATCATTCCGCTGCTTACGGAATCAGGAGAGGATACGGGTGATTTCGTCCGCATCAGCCGTATCGAAACAAGAGTCGGAGACAAAGGCGAGGCAGTGATCACCATCCGCTGGACGAGCCGCTACTACTATCAGAAACAAACATCTCCCGCACTGCGGGATGTGGACATTAACAGCGGGGTGAAACAAAAGTGAAAGAACATAAAAAGAAAAACGCCGCAACGGCAGAAAGAGCCGTTCTTTTTGACACGGCGGATTTAACAAAGCACGCAAAGGAGCTTTTCGGCGTAAAACCTGAGATTCTCCAGGGGGCTTTATTCGGCGTGAAGCAGAAACAAATGACAAAAGCGCAAGCCCAGACTTACATTCAAGCATTTTTAACCAAGGAGGTCATGCAATAATGAACGGCGGAACATTTACGCAAGGGAAAGAAAAAGAACGTGCCGGGATCTATTTTAACTTTAAGACAACTGCCCAGGAGCGGGTCACAATCGGTGAACGGGGGATTGTCGCCCTTCCCGTCGCATCTAACTGGGGGGAAGCGAAAACATTCGTCTCTATTTCAAGCATTGAAGATTTGAATAAAAAAGTGGGGCTCAGTATTGAAGATCCGTCACTGATTCTGCTGCGCGAGGCGAAAAAGAAAGCAAAAACCGTTTTGATGTACCGTCTGACAGAGGGAATCAGAGCGAGCGCCGATCTTTCGCAAGGTGTAAAAGCAACCGCTTTGTACGGCGGTTCAAAAGGAAATGACATCATCATCCGCATCAGTGAGAACGTCCTTGACCAGACTGCTTTCGATGTGACCACATACATGGATGAAGCGGAAGTTGACAAACAAACGGTGAAAAAGGCCGAGGAGTTAAAAGCGAACGGCTATGTCACATTCACGGGAACGGGCGAGCTGTCGGCTTCCATCCCGCTGACAGGCACTGACGAAGAGTCCGGAGAAACGTTAAATCCTCAGGCAGGCATCCGTCTTGCGGGAGGAACTGATAAAGCGCCGGTCAACTCAGACTATACGGATTTTTTAGCTGCGGCTGAAACGGAGAATTTCGATGTCATCGCTCTTCCTGTCGCGGATAACGATCAGCTGAAAGCGACATTTGCCGCATTCATTAAACGCCTTCGCGATGCGCAGGGACAGAAAGTGCAAGGGGTGACTGCCCATTACAACGGAGATTACGAAGGTATCATCAATGTGACTGAGGGCGTCCTGCTTGAAGACGGAACCGAAATTAAAGCTGAAGATGCGACCGCGTGGGTGGCAGGCGCAAGTGCCGGCGCTGCATTTAATCAGTCCTTAACTTTCGTTGAATACGAAGGCGCGGTTGATGTGCTGCATCGTCTGACTCATGATGAAGTGATCGAACGCCTTTCCAAAGGTGAATTCCTTTTCTCTTATGACGCCCGTGATAAGTCAGTCAGCGTTGAAAAAGATATCAACTCATTGGTGACATTTACGGCAGAGAAAAACAAAAAGTTCGCGAAAAACAAAATCGTCCGTGTGCTTGATGCGGTGAATAACGATTTGACACGTGAACTGAAAGCCTTAATTAAATCGAAAAAAGGCACCGGAAGCGATCTTCCAGCGACAAACGACGGCCTTCAATTCGTCAAAACGATGATTATTCAATATTTAACAACGCTTCAAGATGCGGGCGGCATCGCTAACTTTGATTCAGACAAAGACATTACAATCGGCCTTAATGAAGACCGCGACGGCTTTTTAATTGACCTCGCCGTGCAGCCTGTGGATGCAGCAGAAAAATTCTACTTTAATGTGGAGGTAAACTAAGATGGCATTAAAAGCGCAAAACACAATTTCAGGAAAAGAAGGCCGTTTATTTCTCGATGGAGAAGAGATGGCGCATATTAAAACCTTTGAAGCAAACGTAGAAAAAAATAAATCAGAAGTAAACATCATGGGACGCCGCATGACGGGGCATAAAACGACTGGCGCCAACGGAACGGGCACGGCGACGTTCTATAAAGTCACATCCAAATTCGCCGTGCTTATGATGGATTACGTGAAAAAAGGCAGCGACCCGTATTTTACGCTGCAAGCTGTTCTTGACGACAAATCATCAGGCCGCGGAACCGAACGTGTCACCCTGTATGACGTCAACTTTGATTCTGCAAAAATCGCCGGACTGGACGTAGACTCAGAGGCGCTTGAAGAAGAAGTGCCGTTTACCTTTGAAGATTTCGATGTGCCGGAAAAGCTTTCTGAAACGTTTTAAGAAAATGAAAAAGTATTGAAACCATCGCAAAAGCGATGGTTTTTCTAAATAAAAGGAGCATGCTGTATGAGTGAAAAACAACAAAATGTATATGATCTTTCATTTTTTATGCCTGGACAAACAATAGAAGCTGAAGAAATAAAAGTTGCAATTTCAAAACGATTTGTAGATAAAAAAGGGAATGTCATTCCATTTGTATTAAAGCCGATTACAACTGAACGGATTGATGAGCTGGAGAAAGAAAATACGACTTTTAAAAATGTGAAAGGCCGAGGCCGTATTAAAGATTTAGACACTCAGCGGTTCTATGCAAGAATTGCCATTGAATCAACAATTTATCCTGATTTTCGTTCCAAGGAATTGCGTGAAGCATATAAAACAGCAGACCCGGTTGAGGTAGCCAAACGTGTACTCTCTGTCGGCGGTGAATATGCAAATTGGCTGAATAAAGCGATTGAAATTAACGGCTTTGAAGATGATCTTGAAGATCTGGAAGAAGAAGCAAAAAACTAATTAAGGATGGTAATAAAGAAGCCGTGTATCTTTATTATGCGATGCACGAGCTTCATTATTCACCGTCCCAGCTTTTGGAATTATACGAAGCAGAGAAATCTTTTAAAGCTCTCTTATACGGGATGATCGGCTATAAACTGGATCTGCTTGAAAAAGAATCGCAGAAAGGGGGGGCATAACTTGGCAAAGCTGACTGCACGTTTTGATTTAGAGGACAAGGTATCCAAAAAACTGAAAAGGATACATAAAGGCTTTAAAGAGGTTGAAAAGAAAGCGAAGACAATTAATCGGCAGATCAAAATCAGTATTAGAGCTGAAGATCAAGCTTTCTACAAACTGAGAAAAATCAATGATTATATTATTCTGAAATTCGCAAAATCCCTTCAGATTAAAGTGGCTGTTGATGATCAAGCTACCGGCACACTGGAAGCTTTAGAAAAAAAAATGAGGCTTCTCCCCAAAAAAATGAATATTTCTGTTTCTTTAACCGAACATGTGACACCTGTTTATAAAAAACTGAAAAAAATGTTATCAAATCATGCATTTTCCTTTCTTCTGACGGCTGAAGATCAAATTACATTGAAAGTCAAAAAAATAATAGGCTATATCAAGCGGAATCTGAAAAAGGGCTACACTGTAAAATTAAAAGTAATTGACGAGATCACAAAAACCGTCAATCGGTTAACATCTATTCTGAGGCAATTTGAAAAGACCTACTATGTCAAACTGGAAGTAAAGGATAAGGTTACTGACAAAGTCAAGAACCAGGGAAGTCCTCTTGAATATAAGGAAGATAAGCCTAAAAAAGGTGAAAGTGAGAATTCCAAAAAAAACTCAGAAAATGAGTCTGACAAAAAGCCTGGATGGGCTGGTAAAATAAAAGGCTGGCTTAAAGACTGGTGGACAAAATCAGCATGGCCTTGGATAAAGGATACACTGAAAGAAATCGGCAAGGCGTTTGTGGATCGATTTAAGGAAAGGCTGATGGAAAAGCTGAAGGATGACGTTTTTGATAAAATCATTGACAAAATCCTTGGTCCTCAAAAAAAGAAAGATGCTGAAGGCAAAGAGGAAACAGAAAGCAAAATTAAAAACCGTAATACGGGAGGATGCTGCTGCGATTGCGGAGGAAGCAGCGCTCCGGGAAGAAAGAGAAATAAAAATCCCCGTAAAAAAAGAAAAGGCCCGGGTACAAGGAAAACGCCTGGAAAGACCCCTTCAAGAACAATCAGAGTGCCTAGTAAAGTTATAAAGAATCGTCAGGAGAAATCTTCAGGGAACAAAACGGCTGGTTCAAAGATGAAAAAATGGTTCGGAGATTTAACCTCAGCCGGTGAAGAATCCTCTAAATTAGGAAAAGCACTAAAAGGATTGGGAAAATTCCGTAAAGCAATCCCTTATATCGGGAATTTGTTATCTTTATCAGATCTGCAAGGAACAAATAAAGATAATGCCGGAGAAAAGGTTGGTACGGTCGGAGGGCGTATTGTCGGTATGGAGGCCGGAGGTATTGCCGGGGCAGAAGCTGGTGCGGCAATCGGCAGTTTCGCAGGACCCGCAGGCACTGTGATAGGCGGAGCTGCAGGCGGTTTGGCAGGTGGAGCTATAGGCGCATTCGGCGGAGAAGAAGCTGGGAAATCAATCGGTAAGATGTTTGATACTTCTAAGTTAAAAGAAGATATATCCAAAACGCTGTTTAATGGGAGCTGGTGGAACGAGAAATGGACCGGGGTAAAAACATCTGCCGGCAATACATTAGGCGGTCTTGGGGGTACTTGGGACAACATTAAGAGTACTGCGTCTACGTCATTTTTTAATAATTCGAATTGGTGGGCTGAAAAAGCGGGTTATGCATATGGAGCTATGGAATCTACTCTTTTTAACAGTGATTGGTGGAAAGGAAAATGGGAAGGAGTAAAAGGCTGGACATCCGAAAAATGGGAAGAAGCCTCTTCTATATGGAATGACGTACAATCAAATGTAAAGAAAACGGTCTTTAATAAAGATTGGTGGAATGGAAAATGGAAAAACGTACAAAGCTGGGGTAAAGATACTTGGGAAAATAGCCAGGAATTATGGAATAAATTTCAAAGTAAGATTAAGGAAACTTTGTTTAACAAAGATTGGTGGTCTGAAAAATGGAATTCGGTTAAACAATGGGGCGAAAATATATTAGGAGATTCAATGGATGCTATTAAAAGTGCTGGCGGGAAAGTGGTTAGCACTGCTAAAAATATAGGCGGAAAGGTAAAAGAAACTGCAGGGAATATTGGGAATGGTGTGAAAGACTGGCTTTCTGGAGTATCTTCAAGTTTCCAAAAAGGGAAAAATAAAGCTTACAAAGACTTTCATTATGACAAAAACGCCACAGGCGGCTACATTACAAAGCCGACCATTTCGTGGATCGGTGAAGCCGGTAAAGAATTTGTTATTCCCGTTGACAACAACCGCGGGCGCGGGAAAATGCTGCTTTCACAAGCTGCGTCTAAGCTCGGTATGCATGTCGTCGACGATATGGGCGCGGCTTCGGCTCAGTCTTCCGCTGCACCGGCGGGAGCGGGCGGTGTTTCTTCTTCGGCGTCTGTATCGGCCGCTGCGTCTGTGGATGCTTCCGGATTTGCCGGGACGGCTTCATCACTCGGCAAACAGTTTACAGAAGGCTTTGACAGCGGGATCAGCAATAAAGCGGTGGATATGGACGGCTGGAAAGAGAAAAACATCGGTACGCCGTTTAACGCCCTCATTTCGTCTTCGCCCGATTACGGAAAGCAAGTCGTTGCGGGCTATGTGAAAGGTCAGAATACGTCACAGACGGGCACCGATTCGTTTTTAAAAACAAAGGTGAAAACACCTTATCAATCGGCGGTCAATCAATCGTCTTCCTGGGGCACCGCGACAGTTAAAGGATTTTCGGCCGGACAGAATGCAAAAGATACGGGAACCGCGCAATACGTGAGCACACATATCAATAAACCGTTTGTGCAATCAAGAGATTCCGCGAACGGCTGGGGGTCAGGCCTGATCGGACACTTCGTATCAGGGATGACTGCGAAGGGAAGCGAAGTCAAACAGGCGGCCAAAGATTTGGCCAAAAAAGTCGAGGACGCATTCAGGGAAGAGCTTGATATTCACTCTCCTTCCCGTGTCATGATGAGTCTCGGACGCTTTGCTTCAGTCGGGGTCGTCAAAGGGCTCAGCTCAGTTGACGTGAAAAAATACGCCGAAAAACAGGCAGGCTCGCTTGCAGCGGCCTTTTCCGGCATGGGTGCAGCGGGAGGAAGCGTCAAAGAGTGGCTATTAGCCGCAATGAAAGCGACCAATACTCCGATCAGCTGGCTTCCCGGATTAATGACGATCGCACAGAATGAATCAGGCGGCAACCCTAATTCCATTAACTTATGGGACAGCAATGCCAAAGCCGGACACCCGTCACAGGGCTTAATGCAGACAATTCCGAGCACCTTTGAATCGCACAAAGCGCCGGGAATGAATGATATCAGAAACCCAATCCACAACGCCGCTGCCGCTATCGGCTATATTAAAAGCAGATACGGCTCGATCAACAATGTGCCGGGGATTAAGAGTATGGCGCGCGGCGGCCCATACGTCGGTTATGCCAACGGGGGTCTGATTACGAAGGAACAGATCGCCCGTGTCGGCGAAGGGAACAAACGGGAGTGGATCATCCCTGAAGAACGGGGCATCCGCGGCCGTTATCTGCTTCAAAAAGCGGCTCAAGCGCTCGGCATGGAAGTGTCCGATCCGTCCCAGACGGAACCGGCGGCACTTTCAGCCGGCACGGTATCCGCAGCTGTTAAAGGCGGCAGACAAACCGTTCAAAAAACGGGAACAAAAGAAATTAAAATCGAATTCAGCGGCGATCAGCATTTCCATAACGGACAGGACGCCGACAGCCTCGCCGCCAAAATCAAACAGGCGCTGATTGATGAACTGCAAAAAGACATTTATACCGGAGCAAAGGGGGCCGTTGCTTTTGACTAAATCTGTTTACGAATTTTGGCTGTCACAGGGGAAGGACAAGCTTCGGCTTCCCGTTCTCCCTGAAGCGATTGATATTGCAAACAGCGTGCAGAATGATTCCGTGAAAGTCACGGGTCTTGGAGAGGTGACGTTTATTGAAGAACCGGGAGCGAAAGAAATTTCGTTCTCTTCTTTTTTTCCGAAACGATACACCCCGATTGCCGAATATCAAAGCATTCCTTCACCGGAAAAAGCCATTTCAGCCTTTGAAACATGGATGAAAGCGAAAAAACCCGTTCAGTTTTTAATTACAGGGACAAAAATCAATGTCACATGCAGTATTGAAAGTTTCAATTACAGCGAAGGTGACAATGAAATCGGCGACCGGAATTTTGATATCGTGCTGAAAGAATATAAAACCGCTTCGCCAAGAAAAATCAAACAAAAGAAAAAAACGAAAGCGAAGCGCCCATCCAAAGCTTCACCCAAAACATATACCGTCAAAAAAGGGGATACGCTTTGGGACATCGCCGGCAAGTTTTACGGAAACCACACGGAGTGGCGGAAAATCTGGAACGCGAATAAAACCGCCATGATTAAGCGCAGCAAACGGAATATCCGGCAGCCGGGGCATTGGATCTTCCCGGGGCAGAAGCTGAAGATACCGCAATGAAACGGGTGAAAAGATGATTGAACTATTTGTCATAAAAGAAACGGAGTGGCTCGAGCTTGTCACAGAAAGCGTAACGCTGGAAGGACACAGATATCAGGCGCCCCGCTCCATCGAAGCGACAATTGTCGTAAAGCAGGGCAGCCAGACGTATTACGGCGTATCAGAAGGGGATACGGTTTTGTTCAAATGGAACGGAAAAGAGCTGTTCCGCGGCATTGTCTTTGCAAGAACGCCGGATGAGCATACCGTCGCCTTCACCGCATATGATATGCTCCAATACCTTGTGAAAAACCAGGACGTTTATGTGTTTTCCAACAAGCGCGCCGATCAAATATTAAAAAGGATCGCCAGCGATTTTCAAATTCCCGTGACATCCATTGCCAACACAGGGCATACCATTAAATCACTCGTTTTCAAAAATGATACAAGCCTTTACGATATGATGTTAAAAGCGTTAAAACAGACAAAAAGCCAGACGGGCCGCAATTATCAGCTCTATTCAGAAAAAGGCAGACTCGGCTTGCGTGAATGGCCGGACCCGTCTGACATTTGGGTGC
This sequence comes from Bacillus sp. 5RYD7K, assembly GCF_059831465.1. Taxonomy (NCBI): domain Bacteria; kingdom Bacillati; phylum Bacillota; class Bacilli; order Caryophanales; family Bacillaceae; genus Bacillus; species Bacillus sp. 5RYD7K. The sequence goes on along the minus strand of NZ_CP191200.1, from coordinate 3,585,144 downwards.
TGGAAACAGGAGTTAATATTACAGGGTATCAATACAGCACCTCAATTGATGATACCGCAACCCGTGTCGTCATGCGGCTGCAAAAAGACGATAAAACCGTGAAAGCTTCCGCGTCAGACAGCGCGGGCATGAAAACATTCGGCGTTTTACAGTATACCGAAACGGTTTCTGACGACATTAACGAAGCCCAGCTGAAACAGCGCGCAAAAGTGAAGCAGGCTGAGAAAAAAGGCGTTAAGAAAGAGCTGAAAAATATACAGGCGATCGGTATTCCGGGGTTGGAAAGCGGGTTGCCGGTCTATATCTCAATTCCGGAAATCGGACTGAAGAAAACCTATTATGTAGATACGGACCGCCATGAATTCCAAGGAACAAAGCATACCATGATGATTGATGTCACGGAGAAAAATTCACTTCCGGAGGGGACATCCTGATGAGATTAAGCGATGCCATTAAACATTTAGCCGTCGGGGCGGTTGACGCCGAAGCGCCGGTAGAGCTGATGACGGCCGAAGTGACCTCGGTTTCGCCGCTCGGGCTGAAGCTGAAAGATCACGACAAACTTTTGATTCCGTCTGATGCACTCATTGTGCCGAAGCGGCTGAAATCCGGTGGAGATGATCAGCTTCAGGCAGGAGACCGGGTGATGACCGCCGCATTAACAGGAGGACAGTCCTTTTTTGTGCTGGATAAAATTTAACCGCATTCGATGAATGCCAGGAGTGTGACTTTGAAAATTCATCCGTCTGGACAGAAATGGATTAAAGATATCAGCCTGTTAAAGCCGCTTCATTTTCCGAAGAGGGCTTTTTTACATGAATAAATCAAAAAGGAGCGGGTGCCAATGGCCCTGACACCGGAAATCGAATTTGAAGATTTGGAGGATGCGAGTGAGGCCATTGAAACTTCACAAACCTACCGAATTGATTTTGAAAACAACCGGATTACCAATGAACTGATAAACGGACTGGACGCCATCAGACAATTCGTCTATATCGCTCTTCACACAGAACGGTATTCATATTCGGTTTTCAGCCATGATATCGGGAATGAACTGCAGGAAGTGCTTTCTGATCAGAACACGACGGATGCTTATAAAAAAATGGAGATTCCAAGACTGATAGAAGAAGCCTTGCTGTATGATGACCGGATTTTGGCTGTTGCCAATTTTGAGATTGAGAAAAAAGATGATGCCTTCATCGTCTCTTTTACCGTTGAAGCGGATGAGGGCATGCTTGAGATAGAGGAGGTGCTGGGAGAGGATGTTTGAAGCTCAGACGTTTGACGGCATTATGGACAGAATGCTGGCGCGCATTACGGCGGATATTGATACGAGAGAAGGAAGCGTCATTTACAATGCGCTCGCGCCTGCGGCCGCTGAGCTCGCAAAGTCTTATATTTGGCTTGATACCGTGCTGGAGCTTGTTTTTTCCGATACGGCTCAAGGAGAATTTCTGGACAGGCGGGCTGCCGAAGCGGGAATTGAACGAACACCTGCCACAAAAGCGGTCAGAGCCGGAGAATTCACAGCGGGCATCACCATTCCGACAGGCTCCCGTTTTTTCGTCGATAACCTGTATTTTCAATATACGGAGGATGGAACGCTCGAATGTGAAACGGCCGGAGAAGCGGGGAATGCCGGCATTACAGGTCAAAATCTGCTGCCGCTTGATACGATTCCCGGGCTTGAGAAAGCGGTCATGGGCGATATATTAATTCCCGGCCGTGAGGAAGAAGATGACAGCAGCTTAAGGGCGCGCTATTTTACCCGTGTCCGCCGGGAGGCAGTCAGCGCAAATAAACAGCATTATAAACAGTGGGCTGAAGAAGTGGACGGTGTCGGCAGAGCGAAAATCTTCCCGCTTTGGAACGGAGACGGAACGGTGAAAGTGGTCATTACAAATGCGAATTTGGAACCGGCATCAGATATTCTGATCAAGAAAGTAAAGGATTATATTGATCCGGATGAAGGACAGGGAGAAGGCCAGGCGCCGATCGGAGCTGCAGTAACAGTGGAAAGCGCGGTATGGAAAGAGATCGAAATCTCCGCTTCCGTGCTGCCTGAGCTTAACAGCTCGATCGATGACGTAAAAGCGGAGATTGAAAAAGGCATCCTGAATTTATTTAAGAAAATGGCCTTCGAAGAAAACACCGTCCGCTTATCACAAATTAACAACATCGTTTATAACGCGGCATCCGTCAGTGACTACGCAGATATCAAAATGAACGGTGCGGCGGAAAATCTTGTGCTCAGTGATGTGGAAATTCCTAAACTCAAAGAGGTGACAATCCTTGAGCAGACTCGATGAGATGACGGCATACCTCCCGCCGTTTTTAACTCAATTAAAAGAGATGGCGGAAATTCTTGAGGCGGAAGCTCCCGAGTTTGAGCGGCAGAATAACGATATTTTCGATTTGACAGACCAGCTTTTTATTACGACGGCGACGTGGGGGCTTGACCGTTGGGAAAAAATATTAAAAATACCGCGGGAGTCAAGTGACACGGAAGACATGAGACGGCTCAGGCTGATCTCGAAGATGTCGAATATTCCGCCCATCACCCATCAAGCGATTGAGCAGGCGCTAAACCGTTTTTTAAAACATCCGTCAGCTTACGTTCGGATGTTTCCGGGGGAATATCGTTTTTATGCCGATATGGAGCTTGATGACCTGCAGCACATGAACGACCTGATTGAAACGCTTGAAAAAATCAAACCCGCTCATTTGGCGTATACACTGAGAGCCGCATTAAACGAAACACTGGAAATCAAAGACCGGGTCATTCTCAACAATCGACGATACCGAAAAGTCAGTGAACTGAAGGTCGGTTATTCCGTCACACTCAACAATAACGAGGTGGTCTTACCATGATATCAGCCGCATATAGACAGCGTGCCGCAGCCGATTTGAAAAACAGGATCACAAAAGTGCTGTTAAACGGCAAAGAAACACCGATTGCTGACATTTCTGTAAAAGATGCCGCAGTCACCGTTCTCACACGCAGGGAAGAAGACATTAAGCATATTGAAACCGTGCAGATGCTTGACGAAACAGGGAGCATCATCACAGAACGAAAAACAAATTTGGACCTCAGCAATAACAGAACGCTTGATTTAAGATTTACTTTTGAGGTGGTGTAACGATGGCTTACGAAGAAAAAACAGACTGGCTCCCGGACGATCCGATTAACGAAGATGACGTCAACCGCTGGGAAAAAGGCATAAAAGACGCACACACGGATCTGGCGGCCCATAAAAATGACATGAACAACCCGCACAAAACGACAAAGGCGCAAATCGGCCTCGGAAACGTAGACAACGTCCAGCAGGCAGCAAAAAAAGATTTCGACCAGCACAATCAAGATCAGAACCGGCATGTGACGATAGCTGATAAGGATAAATGGAATGCAGGACAGCTGTTTAAAATCACCGCCGATAACGGCACTCAAAAAATCAATTTAACTTCCGGCTCGTTTTATGACTCGTTAAAAGACGTGGGTTCTGTAACTTTTTACGGAACCAATGCAGTAACAGACAACCCATCAGATACAAGCTTACGCGGCATGCAATTAGTGGGGCAGCCGGGAATAGGTAATGGTTATGCCGTAGATGTGAAGGGTAACGCATGGTGGTTTTACTATAACTCTAATCAAACAGCAATCAATTGGTATCCTATAGAGTCTACAACTGATGTGCAATCAAAGATAGATGCCCATGCTAATAAAACAGATATTCACGTAACAAAATCCGATAAGGACAAATGGAATAATGCACAGTTATATAAATTAACTGATGCCCAAGGCTTCCGAACTAAGATCCCCGATGGTACTGATTTATTAACATTGCCCACTGGTCTCTATTTTGCAGTAGGAAATGTGGTAACAAATAATCCTGTTGCAGGAGATGCGTCTTGGTATAACTATGATGTTATTGAAACAGGCAATGGAGGCCGAAAAACTATATTAGCATCCAAAAGTTATGACGGAACCTTTTGGATGGCAACCATTCATACAGACGGCTTGTTTAAAGGATGGAATAAGATTGAGACTGAAATGGAATCCCAGAAAAAAGCAGACAAAGCTCTTTTTGACGCGAAATCCTTTGTTCAAGAAAATTATTCAAATGATAGGCTCACTATTATTACTGGATCAAACGCGATAACTGATGCAAGAACAGGTGGCGATGAATATCCTAAGGGAATTACGATGATGGATATAGGGCAAGGGAACACCACCGGTTATCCGCTTACCTATGGAGTAGTAAAAAACGAGAGATATTCCGACTATAGATTCGCACAATATTTTTATGGGACGGGTAATGAATCCGGTACTTATTTCAATAGTACGGGGGTATGGTTACGACATTGGTGGAGTGGTTCAGGATGGACAAGATGGAGTAAAATTTCAGGGTTTGCCCATGCTAACATTGGAACGACTGGTGTTCAATATTTAGACAGCACTGAGCATACGAAAATTAAATTTAACAGAAAAATAAAGGACAGCCACAATGCGTTTGATATAAATAATAATAGGTTTATAGCCCCGAATGATGGTATGTATATGGTTGGAACCGGACTTTATATGATTAATTATCCGTCATATATTAACTTTCTTGTGAAGGTATATTTAAATGGGACGCATTATAAAAATCTTGATCACCTAAGGGGGTACTTCAACAATAGTTCAACAGAAATGAATGTATCCTTAAATGGCAATGCAACAGTCCCGATGAATAAAGGTGATTACTTAGAGATTTATTGTTATTGCAACTATGGAGGAGATATGTCTCTGAAAAGAGGTGTAGCTGATCAAAAAGGGATGTTTAATTTTTTTGATATACAGGAAATCGGAGGACTGAACTATCCGAGAGTAGACTAACGCAACTCAGGGAGGAAATAATGAATATAGGGAAAGCAATTCTATATCAATATCCAAAATCAGATCCCACTAAAGACTTCATTGTTCAAAATGACGGGAACGGTACTTCGTCATATATAGCTCAATGGAACCTCAACGCTCCCATACCTACTAAAGAACAGCTTGAGGCGTGGTGGGAGGAACTGCAAAAAAATCCGCCATATGAGCCGCCTGATCAAATAGAAATGCTTGCACAGGAGCTGTCAAAGGAAAAACTTGCGCGCAAGCAGCTGGAAGAGCTGAACGGAAAGCTCGGAAATGCACTGTCAGACGTTAAGCTTACACTTTTATCATTGAAAGGAGAAAATGCATAATGAATTTTTGGGTGCTGGCGCTTCATTATCAGTGGGCGACGACAGATATGGTTAAACAAGCTTTGCGTTATAAAGACTGTTCGATAGAAGATCTGCAAGAAGGGGTTCGTCAGTCTCTGATATCGTCCGATCAATATGAGGAGATCACAGGTAAAGCCATGTAAGGCTTTTTTATTTTGGTCTTTTTTGAAATAAACGGAAAAAGGAGGATGATGATCGTGAAATATCAATATGAGTTTCCGGCAGACCGGAGCGGAAAAGCAGGTGCTGTAAAGCCTTACAGAGGAGAAAAAACAGATTTTGTAACACCTGTATCCCATTTATCGGGCGTGGCCGAGCTGTTAACTAACTCGGTTCTGAAAGCGACAGAGGTCTACAATCAATACGGACAGGATCGCCTTGGTGCAGTGCTTATTTCTAAAGTAAAAGGATTTGCCTATGCTGATCGCGGAGGCACGCTGTTTATTGAAGAAAGTGACAATAACTTTTCATGGTCAACCACTGCAGCAATTGAGGTTGCTCCGGGTGAGCTTTCTGCGTCTGAATGGGTGTATCTTACTAAAAGGTATTATCGTTTCCGATATGTGAACGGGAATTTGCAGCAATCTGAATTTGTCCTTTATCAATCACTTGGTGCGGGAGAAATCGATATTCAATTGCAAAAAACAAAGCCCTTACCTGTAGACATTAATCAAAGCCAGAGCGACTTTGTTTTTCATCATCAGACCGAAAGCGCCGCCGAAGGAGCTGTTTTTTCTGTAAATAAGGAGAAAAAACTTCTCGTCGAAATCACCGGCACGGCTGAGTCGGGCCATGTCGCGTTTTGGGGAAGGTCTATCTCGGGGAAAAATGTGCCGATCAGGGGAATCAGATCTGACGACGGAACCCCAGCCGCCGGCACGTCAGGCACAGAAGAAGTGTGGTTATTTGATATTGCCGGCTTTAAAGAAATCGTCATGGAAATCAAGAGCATTTCCGGCGGCAGCCTGTCTGTCAAAGGCACGGCATTTTCTTAAGAATGAAGCTTCCGAAGGGAGGTGAGAACAATGTAAGAGGGGGGAGCAGAAGTGCTTCTGGATGAACAAGCGGTGCAAAAAGAATTCGCAGGCATCAAAGGTGAACAAAAGGTGCTTGAACAGCGGGTGGCCGCATTAGAGCGGGTATCCGACCGGCAGGATCAGCAAATCATGACGCTGAATGAAAAACTGAACAAAATTGACGAAAACACAACATGGATTAAGCGGACCATTACAGGAGCGATCGTGACAGCAATCTGCACGGGCGTCATTGGCGGAGCCATCGCCATCATGTACAATCTGCTGCAAAAGTAAGGGGGAAACTGATATGAAATTCGCGGACAAAGGCACGGTCGTCAGGACGGTGCTTCTTTTGCTTGCTTTATTAAACCAGACTTTGCTGATGTTCGGCAAATCGCCGCTTGATATTCAGGAGGACCAGGTCAGCCAGCTTGCAGATACACTGTATGCCGCCGGGTCGGCCGTTTTTACGATCGTAACGACAGCCGCAGCCTGGTTTAAAAACAATTACGTCACAGCAAAAGGGAAAAAACAGCAGGCTTTATTAAAAATAAACAATTTATCGAAATAGGAGAGATGAGAACATGGTGAAAATCACACAGGATTTTATCCCGGCAGGAAACAATAACCGCCCCGGCTATGCAATGACACCGATTTACATTACGGTGCACAATACGGCCAATACCGCAGCCGGCGCTAACGCCAAAAGTCACGCAAACTATGTGAAAAACCCCGATACGCCGACAAGCTGGCATTTCACAGTCGATGATACAGAAATTTATCAGCATCTTCCGCTCAACGAAAGCGGCTGGCATGCCGGAGACGGAAACGGGGACGGCAACCGCAAATCTATCGGTATTGAAATTTGTGAAAACGCCGACGGCAACTTTTCAAAGGCCGTGGCAAACGCCCAATGGCTCATCCGCACATTAATGACGTCGCACGGCATCCCGCTTTCAAATGTCGTTGCGCACAAACATTGGTCAGGAAAGCTTTGTCCGAGAAGACTGTTGGATACATGGGACGAGTTTAAAGCGGGAATCGGTTCTGAGGAAAGACAGACGTATACTGTTCAAAAAGGAGATACGCTGTCGGCCATCGCGCGAAAATTCGGCGTCAGTGTGGCTGATCTGCAGAAATGGAATAACATCGCAGACCCGAACCTGATTAAAGTCGGACAAGTGCTGTTTGTCAGCGCGCCGGTTGAAGCACTGTATCCTCTTCCTGATGAGGTGATTCAGCTGACAGAGCCGTACACGTCCGGTGAAAAAGTATACCAGGTGCAAAACGCGCTCGCCGCGCTTTATTTTTATCCTGAAAAAGGAGCTGTCAATAACGGCATTGACGGCATCTACGGACCGAAAACCGCAAATGCCGTGGCCCGATTCCAATCAGTAAACGGACTGCCGTCTGACGGCATCTACGGTCCCGCTGTAAAAGCGAAAATTCTGATGCAGCTTTAAAAAATAAAAGGCTGAGTCCCGATCACATTACGGGATTTCAGCCTTTCTTCTTTTTTAATCGGTTCAATAGCCCGAGACTCCTCGCCCGCATCCTCAGCGAATAAGCGGAAAGCCCGAACCGTCCGTAATCCACAAACTTTACGCGCCTTACAATTTTCTTCACATCATCACCTGTCGCATCTCTTTGTTGATTTTATTATATGAAATATAAGGAAAAAAGGAATAAGGACAAGAGCCGTGTCTCCTGTCCTTAGTGTAATCAAGCTTTTTTTTGTTTATACTTGTCAATCAGCCGTTCGTTTTCTTTGAAAATTCTGGCGGTATGAGGGCTGACCTGGTAACTTGCGATACTTGTCATTGAGCGTTTTTTAAACATTTTGAACGGTTTCGCTCTTTGTTCCGGCTGCCCGTTTTGAAATGCCTGCTCCATTATCCGTCACCTTCCTCTTCTATTGGCAGCATTAAATCATAAATGCTCGTGAGCGATGTGAAAAGCAAATAATCGAATTCCGTCAACAGGTTTTCTGATGTCAGTTTGATCACATAATGGCGGTCCTGGACTGTAAACGGAATAAGCACAAGCCTGCCCTTTTGATCATAGTAGACGTCTTTTCGGTTAAGGCGGGACTGAACATCTGCCGCATCAGGCATATGCTCCGTCAAGCGGTCCTTATCCGACTGTGCCGAATAGTCGCACAATGAAGCCGTGACATTCATTTTTTCTGCATAAGCGGCCAGCAGTCTGCTGATGCCTTCTGCATAAGCTTCTGTACTTCCATAATATACATGGATCGGTTCATTTTTCAACAGATATTGATAGGTTTTCAGTTTTTCAAGATAGGAGTGAAGCATTTCGTTATTTTCTTCCAAAATCTCCCTCGTGTCCGTCTCTAATTCATTGCCGGCGAGCTTTTTGATATATGCGCTCAAAAAGATAAACGCATCAATAAGAGCAAAGCAGACAGCAACAATCAAATATTGTCTCCATGCGGAAAAGAGCGATTCGGGATCATATGTCCAATAGACCATGGAGCCCAGTACAAATAGTAAATACCACGTTTTACGGATGGCAAACATTTTTTCTTTTACCTTTGCCTCATACCGCCAGGATGCGTACACATATAAAATGAGTGCGGCGGCCATCGTCCACACCATGATCTGAAAAAACATAAGCATGAGCATCCCTCACAATTCGAAAAATGGTCTGCTATGTTCATTCTATGTCATGACATCATTTTCCTGTCACAAAAAAACCGCTTCTGTAAAGAAGCGGATGCCGTCATTAGAAAAAGAGATCTAAGATGAAAAAGGCGATGGCGCCGAGTGTACCTGCAATCGGCAGGGTGATGACCCATGTAATGAGCATCCGTTTAGCCGTTCCCCAGTTTACGCCTTTTACGCGGTGGGAAGCGCCCACACCGAGAATGGAAGACGAAATGACATGCGTCGTGCTGACAGGGAGATGAATAAACGTGGCCCCGAAAATAATGGCTGCGCCGGTTAAGTCGGCAGATACGCCGTTTACCGGACGGATTTTCATAATTTTACCGCCGACGGTTTTAATGATTTTCCAGCCGCCGATGGATGTGCCGAGACCCATTGCCAGGGCACAGGAGAGCTGCACCCAGAAAGGAATCGTATCACTTTTATGTAAATTGGCCGTCATAAGCGCCATCGTAATGATACCCATCGCTTTTTGCGCGTCGTTTGTTCCGTGTGTATAGGACTGAATGGCAGCCGTCAAAATCTGCACTCTGCGGAAGCGTTTATTTGTTTTCGCCAGATTGCTGTCTTTAAAAATCAGCTTCACGATCGAATAGACGATAAAGCCGAGAACAAAGGCGATGATCGGTGATAAAATAAGTGCTTCGATAATTTTAATGAACCCTTTATAATTAAGCGTCGCAAAACCTGATGCTGCAATGGCCGCACCGGCGATCGCTCCGATAATCGCATGTGAAGAGCTGCTCGGAATGCCGAAATACCATGTGATCAAGTTCCAGACGATTGCGGCGAGTAAAGCAGCAAGAATGACAACCGATCCGTTGTCTAATGTATAAGGATTCACAATATCTTTCGTAATGGTTTTCGCCACACCGGTAAACGTCATGGCTCCGAGAAAGTTCATGATGGCGGCCATGATAATCGCGTGCCGCGGCTTCAGCGCTTTTGTCGAAACTGAGGTGGCGATTGCGTTGGCGGTATCGTGAAATCCGTTAATGAAGTCAAATACCAAAGCGCAAATGACAATTAATATCGTTAAAAGTAATAGAGTATCCATTTTAACCCCTCGTTACGCGTTTTTCATAATGATGGTTTCAAGATTATTGGCAACGCTTTGGCAAGAGTCAGCAATTTCTTCAAGCGTTTCGTAAATTTCACGATATTGGATCACTTTGATCGGATCTGTTTCATGGCCGAAAAGATTTTTTAATGATTTTCTGTGCAGGTTGTCACAGTTGTGCTCATACTCTTTAATTTTGATGGCGTGAGGCTGAATGTCCTTTAAGCGGTTTTCTGCCAACAGCTCAGTTGCAATTAAAATTTCTTTCGCACATTCTCTAATGTATCCGCTGAATTTGTCGATATGCTCGTCTGATGAAGTAATTGAGAAAATCTCCATCATGGCAGAGAAATGTTCAATTCCGTCAAGCACATCATCCAGGCTGTTTGTCAGCTGAAGGATATCTTCGCGTTCAATAGGAGTGATGAATGCTTTGTTAAGCTCTTTAATCATGACATGAACATGATTGTCACCTTTTGTTTCGTATTCTTTTAACGTATCTGCAAATTCTTTAAGTGTTGTTTGGTTTGTGACTTTAAAGTTCACAAAATACTCTGCAGTTTCATCTATATTTTTTGCGATTTCTGTTAAAAGGAGTGAGAACTTATCTTTTTTTCTTTTTATCATTAAAAACCCTCCATTGTTTGAATGAGACAATGCACACATCAAATTATTATATAGCCTTTTGTCGAAAAAAAACAGATAAAGTCGAAAAAAACGCCTCTTGATTTTTTCGTAAAAACGTGTCTCATCCTGTTTTTCTTATGTTACCCACTTTGCCAAAAAAACGTAACATACTTCGAATTCAGACATCTTGCTTAAAAAGTATAACAAAAGATGTGAATTTGCTGTCAACTTTTGCACGTGATTTTGCCGAAAAAAAACGGTTCCCGTAAAAGGAACCGTTTTTGTCAGTCATTTCTGCGGTTTTTCAGCCAAAAATAAAGCGGGAGTCCGGAAAGGCCGATCAAGATGGAAAGCCCGCAGCTCAGTGTATCTGTAATGATCGTGCTGATCAGCACAAACAGTGAACCCGCTATGGCCAAAACAGGGATGACCGGATACAGAGGCACGCTGTACGCGCGCGGTTTTCCGCCGCTTTTTTTTCTTAGGATGAAAACGGCGAAAAAGGCCATGACGTAAAAAATATAAATCATGAAAATAGAGATTTCAGACAGCTTATCAGGATTGCTGATAATCATAAAAATAATGGCCAGCGCGATCTGAAATGACACGGCAATCCAAGGGGTGCGGAACGTCGGATGCACCCGTGAAATCTGTCCGGCAAACGGCAGCTGTTTCCGTTCAGCCATTGCAAACGAGACACGCGGAAAAGCGAGAATCTTTCCGTTTAAACAGCCGAAAATGCTGACGATGATCCCGACGCTGATCAATTTTCCCCCGATGCCGCCAAACAGCATTCCGGCAGCGGTGCCTGTGGCATTTTCACCGAGTTTGACAATGTCGGTCGCGGGAAGAATGTGCAGCAGTGCGAAGTTAATGAAAAGATAAATGGCGGTGACAACCAAGAGTCCGCCCGTCATCGCTCTCGGGAGAAGTTTTTCCGGGTTTTTCATTTCACCGCCGAGAGCCGCAAGCAGAATCCAGCCGTCATAGGCAAACAAGGTAGCCAGTATGGCAGCGCCGAAATTCATTTCGGACATGTTGCTTGTAACGGCTGTGAAAATATGCTGATCGCCTTTCCAAAGGCCGAACACAATCATGCAGATAATCGGAATCAATTTGCCGACCGTCGTAATTCCCTGGACGATGCCGCCATATTTCGTTCCGATAATATTAATGATGCTTAAAAACAAAACGGCTGTAATTCCGATCAATTTAGACCAGCCGGAATCCCAATTGAACAAGTGCGCCATCAAAGAGCCGAAATACAAGCCGATTGCTCCGATAATCGCGGGGCCGTAAATGATGATTTGCACCCAGCCGCACAAAAAGCCCCAAAATTCGCCGTACACTTCTTCAAGATATGTATAAAGTCCGCCCGTTTTCGGAATCTGAGTGCCGATTTCCGCAACGGTCAAGCCGCCTGCAAGCGTCAAAATGCCTCCTAACAGCCACGCGATAAGCGCAGTTTTTGCATCACCGGAGTAGGCAAGCACGGCGCCTGGTTTCATAAATACGCCGGAACCGATGATGGTGCCGATAACAAGTGAGAGGGCGATGGTAAGGCCGATCTCTTTTTTTAGTCCGTTTTCTTCAATCTGCATATCCTTTCCCTCCAGATGTAAAATCGTCATGCTGAAAAAACTATTTTCCATATTGTAAACCCTAATTGCTGAAACGCGAATAAAATAAATTTTCTGATTTCGGTTTTTTGCTTAAAAACAAAGGTTTTCGCTTTTGATAAAGAAAATATCTTATTTTAAAAACGAACATTAAGAGTTTTTAAATCCCTATAGTTCGTTGTTTTAAAGGCGGAAATCTGCAGACCATCGGCAAAGCAGATGTGTTGACTTTATGCTCCGGATAACATAAATTGTATATATAAAATATCTCGAAATCGAGATAATTGAGTGGAGGATAACATAATGAAAGTTAACGGAATACACCATGTATCAGCAATGACGGCTGATGCGCAGAAAAATTTAGATTTCTATCGGGACATCCTGGGGCTGAAACTTGTGAAAAAGTCCGTAAACCAAGATGAACCGACGATGTATCATTTGTTTTACGGTGATGAAACAGCCAATCCGGGATCTGAATTGACGTTTTTCGAAATTCCGCGGATTGCGCCGTTTCATGCGGGAACAAACAGTATTTCTTCAATCGGCCTGCGCGTCCCGGACGCACAAGCGCTGCAATATTGGAAAAAACGATTCGAAGAGCATCAGGTCGCTCATGGCGACATCATGACAATAGCGGGCAGAGAGACACTCGCTTTTCAGGATCATGAAGGACAGCGGCTTGTACTGACGGCTGACGAAAAAGGAAAAGACATCGGTGAAGCGGTGAAACAAAGCGGCATTCCGGAAGAATATTCTTTCCGCGGTCTTGGGCCCGTTGAATTGACCGTCCCGTATGCGGAGCCGACGCTGCGTGTGTTAACCGATGTGCTCGGCTTCACTGAAATCGGAAAAGAAACGCATGAAGACCGGGGCTCAGTTACAGTGCTGGAATCAGGAAACGGAGGCGCGCGCACGGAAGTCCATCTGATTGAAAGAAACGATCTTCCGCGCGAGCGTCCGGGAAAAGGCAGCGTGCACCATGTGGCCTTCCGCGTTCAGAATGAAGAGGAGCTTGCTTTATGGCACCGCATCATTACAAAAGAAGGTTTCAGCAACTCAGGCATCGTAGAGCGTTATTATTTCAAAGCGCTGTACTTCCGGGAACCGAACGGAATTCTGTTTGAATTGTCAACGGACGGTCCGGGTTTTATGGTTGATGAAAAACCTGAGGAGCTCGGCAAAACGGTGGCGCTTCCGCCTTATCTCGAACACCGCCGTTCTGAAATAGAAGCGCGGCTGAAACCGATTCAATAAATCAGGAATAATGACAGATGCCTCCCGGCTTGAGGGAGGCATCTTTTTTTGCTTTCTGAACCGTTTTGTCATTCTTTTTACCCATTTGTAAACGGCAAAATAATTGTCTTTGTTTATTAATAAATTTTTCACATTTGGTTGTTACACTTGTTCAAAGTTCAACCAAAGGAGTGAAAACACAGGTGAAAATGAAGAAACGCGAGATAGACGCGGTCTTAATCCTCATTTTACTCGCTTCCGCATTCTTGAATATGTACAACATCTGGAATGACGATACGGTGAACCCTTATTACACCGCAGCGGTAACGAGTATGCTTCAAAGCTTTCATAATTTCTTTTACGCTTCATTTGACGCAGCCGGATTTATCACGGTAGATAAACCGCCTGTTACATACCAGATTCAAACGATCAGCGCGCTGATATTCGGTATGCACGGGTGGAGTGTCATCCTGCCTCAAGCATTGGCAGGTGTAGGGTCAGTTCTATTCATGTACTTATTAATAAAGCCGACGTTCGGAAAAACGGCGGCCCGCATCGCCTCATTTGTCATGGCATGCACCCCGATCGCTGCAGCGGTCGCGCGGACAAACAATGTCGATGCTTTACTCGTCTTTTTCCTGCTGTTCGCTACATGGCTCCTCTTTAAAGCGATTCGAAAAGGCAGACTGATTTGGCTTTTGGCGGCGTTCTTTGTCGTTGGGGTAGGCTTTAATACAAAAATGCTTCAGGCTTATATGATTTTACCGGCTTTCTTGCTGTTCTATATGATTGCGGCAAACACAACCATTAAGAAAAAAATCATTTCATTGGTAAGCGCGCTGGCCGTATTAGCGGCCGTTTCGTTGTCATGGCCGCTCATTGTTGACAATATCCCTGCCGGCAAACGGCCATATGTCGGAAGCAGCCAGACCAACTCCGTATTGGAATTGGCTTTCGGATATAACGGGATTCAGCGGCTGACAGGCCAAAGTTCCGGCGGCGGTCAGGGCATGCCGCACGGCAACGCTTCGAAAGAAAAGGCTTCTTCCGCCGGTTCTTCACAACTGCAGGCGCCGCCCGGTCAGTCTTCAAGCGAAGGCAAATCTCAAAACGGCAACATGACGGCACCTCCATCTAACGGGCAAATGCCGAATGGCGGTCAAGGAGGCCCTCCAAGCGGAGGAGGAAGAGGAGGCGCAGGCACCGGCTCAAAAATGCAATCAGGTTCAGGAATGTTCGGTACGGGAACCCCCGGTCCGCTGAGACTCTTCCAACAAGAATTATCTGATCAGATCAGCTGGCTCCTGCCGTTTGCGATTTTTGGAATGGTCGGTTTACTGATCGCCGGAGCGAGAGAAAGAAGAAGATTGTCAGAAGAACAGAAGGAAACGATCTTTTGGGCAGCGTGGCTAGTGCCGATTGCCGGATTCTTCAGTGTGGCGGAGTTTTTCCACCATTATTATCTCATTATGCTGGCGCCTCCGATTGCGGCACTTGCCGGTGCGGGATGGGTCGCCCTCGTCCATCTGTACCGCACGGAGACAGGCTGGAAGTCTTGGCTTCTGCCGGCCGCTATTCTTGTGACAACCGGATTTGAGCTGTTTATCCTCAGAAACTGGATTGACCAAATCGGCGCAGGCTGGAGCATCGGTGTTGGTGTTATCGGAGCTTTGTCTGCAATCGCTCTGTCCGTGTTCAAACAGCGCCAAAAACCGCTCAGTTATTATCTGTCACTTGCCGCTCTTCTCGTCTTGCTGGTGATGCCGATATATTGGGCGAGCACACCGCTTCTGTACGGGGGCAACAGCTCATTGCCTGAAACAGGCCCCCAGCTTGCATCAACAAGCGGAAAAGGCATGGGAATGAATAACGCCTCTGTAAATAAAAAACTGATCAACTATTTAGAGAAACATAACGCCGGAGCGGACTATCTATTTGCAACAACCGATTCCAACACAGCGGCGCCTTACATTATCAAAACGAAAAAAGCGGTCATGGCGATCGGCGGATTCAGCGGATCTGACCCGGCCATCACGCTGACTCAATTTAAAAAGCTCGTAAAAGAAGGGAAAGTAAAATACTTCTTAACATCCGGAATGGGCAAAGGCGGAAACAACGATATTGTTGCATGGGTTGAGAAAAACGGAAAGAAAGTATCTTCAGATAAATGGCAAACAAGCACAGATCAGCAAACGAAAAATCATGATGCAGCTGATACAAAGCGCAGCAAGACCTCAGGTGAAAACAGCCGGATGGGCGGCGGGCCCGGCGGAATGAATCAGTCAGCTTCACTATACGAACTGCAATCTGATGAATAGGAGGAAAAAATATGAGCAGACATATTCAATATTCAATTGTCGTCCCGGTGTATAACGAAGAACCCGTCATTCAGACAACCTATCAGCGCCTGAAAGAAGTCATGGATCAAACAAAAGACCATTATGAATTAATCTTTGTCAATGACGGAAGCAAAGACCGCAGTATTGAAATATTACGAGAACACAGTCTGATTGATCCGAGAGTGAAAATTATTGATTTTTCCAGAAACTTCGGACACCAGATCGCGATCACCGCGGGCATGGATTACGCAGAGGGAAATGCAATCGTCGTCATTGACGCCGATTTGCAGGACCCTCCCGAACTAATCCTTGATATGATTGAACAGTGGAAAGAAGGCTACGATGTCGTGTACGCCGTCAGAACAAAACGAAAGGGAGAAACCTTTTTCAAGAAACAGACGGCTTCTATGTTTTACCGGCTGCTTCGGAGCGTGACTGATATTGATATTCCGCTCGATACCGGAGATTTCCGCCTGCTGGACCGAAAAGTCTGTGACGAAATGAAAAGATTAAAAGAGAAAAATCCTTTTGTCAGGGGGCTCGTCAGCTGGGTCGGCTTTAAGCAGACTGCTGTTGAATATGAACGTGATGAGAGGCTTGCGGGAGAAACGAAATACCCGCTTAAAAAAATGCTTAAGCTTTCCATGGACGGTATCACAACGTTCTCCCATAAACCGCTCAAGGCGGCAAGCTACGCGGGAATGATGATGTCCGGGGCGGGTTTTCTCTATATGTTTATCGTTTTATATATGAAACTCTTTACAGACAGCACCATAACGGGCTGGTCCTCTCTGATTGTGATACAGCTGTTATTCAGCGGCATCGTTCTTTTAATGCTCGGAATGATCGGCGAATATATCGGAAGGATTTATGATGAAGCAAAAGACCGTCCGCTCTATATCGTGCAAAAAGCGTACGGCATTAAAAACGAAAAGGTTTATCGGGATCAGCATATGTCTTAACCGAAACACCCTGTCCGTCCACCCGGGCAGGGTGCTTTTATGTCAAAAAAAAAGCCGCAGGAACACCTCGTGTCCCGCGGATTTTTTCATTCATCTGCGGCCGGTCTGGATGTGCAGAGAGTGCATGATCAGGCCGGTTCCCGTCAGGTTCAATAAAATGCTTGCACCCAGCGTCATGCCCCAAGCAACGTTTTGCTGAGGAAGCTGAATGCTCAGCTGCAATAAGATAAGGCCGGTAACGACCAGCAAAAGTCCGGTATGTTTCATAGGTATGTATCCTCCTTTGTACAATCTTTCATACGGACGGTCTGCGCTTTAAAGTTTCATTATTGATGTAAAAAAATCCAAGGCTGCTGCCTTGGATTTTTGTTAAGACGAAGTTTCTTCTTTTTGAGTCAGTTTCATTTTTTTCGTCATTTCCTTGCCGTTTCTGATAATCTTCACGTCAACGGTGCTGCCGACTTTCGTATTCTTATAGAGAATATTGCGAAGTTCGCTGCCCGTGTCAGTTTCTTTCCCTTTCAAGCTGATAATGATGTCTTCTGCTTTTAATCCGGCTTTGGCTGCAGGTGAGCCCTGCGCCACTTCGCGAATGTAAACCCCTTTATTCAGCTGTTTGCCGAAGAGGCCGAGTGTGCCTTCCTGATAGTTTTGCGGCACTTGCTCCAAGTCGATCATGCTCACCCCGATATAAGGGCGCTCCACCTGTCCTTTCGTGAGAAGCTCTTCGGCAATCGGTTTTACATCGTTGCTCGGAATCGCAAAGCCGATGCCTTCTACATCATTTTCACTGATTTTCATGCTGTTGATACCGATGATTTTGCCGTCTGTATTCAAGAGCGGCCCGCCGCTGTTTCCGGGATTGATCGCGGCATCGGTTTGAATGACGTTGATGCTTGACTCACCGGCTGACGTGGAAATCGAGACCGTTCTGTTTAAGCCGCTCACGATTCCCTGTGTGACGGTGCGGGACAGGTCTTTGCCGAGCGGATCACCGATGGCGATCACGGATTCACCCGTTCTGAGAGCGGATGAACTGCCGAAGCTTGCCGTTTTTGTTACGTGTTTATCACTGATTTCTAATACGGCCAAGTCTGTCAGCGAATCACGGCCGACGAGTTTAGCTGTTACATCGGTGCCGTCATATAATGACACTTTAAGGGAAGAGGCGCCTTCAACCACGTGGTTATTCGTAATAATATACGCTTTGCCGTTTGCTTTCTTAAAGATAACACCTGAACCTGAGCCTGTTTCCGCATCTTCACCCGATGAATTTGAGTTCGAATCTGAACCGGAACCGAATCCGAATAAATCTGAACTGCTTTGCTGCTTTTGCAGATTGGTGATCCCGACGATCGCCGGTGAAATGTCTTCCACCATATTCGAAATGCTGCTTGAATTTGCGGATGAGCTGTTTGCCGATTTGCCGCTGCCGGAATCAGAAGATGTCTGCTTAGCGGTTACTGAAGACGTTTCCTGAGCGGGAGCCGGATTTGAAGTATCTTGAGTCTGATGGTCCCCAAGCGGCGTAAATGTATAGATGCCGAGGGCGAGCCCTCCGCCGATCACCCCGCCGAGAAGCGGTCTGAACCAGCCGAAGCTTCTTTTTTTCTTGTCCTCGTCCGGCGCGGAATATCTCGCCGGCTGCTGATTTTCTTTTACTAAAAGGACTTCCTGTTCTTTTTGGTCTGTCCGATTTTCATCACGATAGTT
Organism: Bacillus sp. 5RYD7K; assembly: GCF_059831465.1. Lineage (NCBI taxonomy): Bacteria > Bacillati > Bacillota > Bacilli > Caryophanales > Bacillaceae > Bacillus > Bacillus sp. 5RYD7K. Next base: position 3,566,638 of record NZ_CP191200.1, on the reverse strand, counting down.
ATCCATCATGTTCACTCCGTTTCTCTATTTCATCATAGCATGATTTGCCTATTATTACTGACTCCATCTTAAACAAAAAATGTGGGATAATAATGAAAAGATTGTGGGAAATTGTGAAAAAGACATAATCGGACGGCGGCGCTCTATATTGACAATTTCCATCGGATTTGAAATAATAAATAAGATATTATGTTCAATCCTTCACATGAAAAGATATGAAAATTCTGTCAAGCTAATGGGGGAAATCTGTTAGCTTTTTCACTTTGTCAAATTTTAGAAAGGGGCTGTCGAATGAAAGAAAAACATCACTGGATTATTTCTCTGCTTGCTGTGCTGGCGGTCGGGCCGGGACTGATGTCGAACACCGCTCTTGCGGCTGTCCAAAGCCTTGTCCGGCAGACGGTCGGCGGGGAAAACTTTGACTCTTTTCATCCGATTATTATCGGTAATATGGCATTCGCCTTATTTGTGCCGGCTGGGCCGTATTTAAGAAAAAGGTTCGGCTCCCGGCCTGTCTATATGATTTCTATGGCTGCAGCTGTCATCGGAGCGCTCCTTGCTTCTGTGACGAATGATATTTACACGCTCGCTGCGGGCCGTTTGCTGCAAGGAGCTGCGGCTGGCACTATGCTGATGATTATGATTCCGATGCTGGTGCTTTCGTTTCCGATTGAGCGCCGCAATTACGCCTTATTTGTGTTAATCGGCGGATTTTACGGGTCTGTCATTATGGGAACCGTTTTAGGCACGGCGGCGGCAAGCGCCGGCCATTGGCATTGGCTGTTTATCATTTTTGGCCTGCTGTCTCTATTCGGCTTGATTTTCAGTTATGTGTGGCTGCGGGATGATGCTCATAAAATTGCTGAAAAATCTCCATTTGACGGCATCGGTTTTCTTTTGGCCGGTATATCAGCCGTGCTGACCGCTTATACGTTTATTCATCTGCCGAAATGGGGCTTTTCGTCTTGGCATACATTGGCGGGATTTGGCGGAAGCTTCGTCATTTTGCTGATCCTGCTGATTATGCAGTACAGAAACGAACATGCGCTGATTTCGATTAAACTGATGCTGATTCCAAAGCCGATTCTGGGTGTTTTCATGATCGCCGCGGCCAGCATTTCCATAGCGGTCAGCCTTTCTGCATTTCGCGGGGAGCTTCAGACCGCATACCATTTGTCACAAACCCATTTAATCTTCTTATATGCGAGCCTTTTGGGAGGCGTGGCCGTTGCCGCTGTCATCAGTGCTTTCGCATATGATAAAGTCGGCCCGGGCATGCTCGGCATAACAGGCTCTGTGATATTGGTGTTCGTGAATTTTCAATGGATGACGACGGATCATCATCTGCCGCTTATTCTATTTGCGGGGCTTTTCGTGATGCTGGCGGCAGGGACAGGGCTTATCGTGGCGGCCGGACTGATGGGCGCCGCGTTGGGCGGGCCGCTTCCGGAACTGGTGAAACGCATGACGGCCGTTCAGTTTTTACGGCTGTTCATTTATATGGGCGCGCCTGTATTAATCGGGTATTTTACGAAAAGAGATGCTTCGGGCACGCTTTGGGGCGCGCACAGCAGACAATCGCACTATGACCAGCTGATGGGGACATACAGCGATCTGTTTCTTATTGCTTTTATCTTTAGCCTGCTTTTAGTGTGTTTATCATTTGTGATGAATGCGACCGGCATGGGACATAAGCTGGCGCATAAACCGCATGCCGTACGCAGGCAGGCGGCTGAAGAGCCTTCGCCGCAGGCTCCTGAACCGATCAGGCATCAGGTCATTCCCGATCGCGAATACAGAAGTGCGGTCAGACAGTTTCAGGGTCACCCTATAAACAAAAACAGTATGTAACTTTTTCTATCAGCAAACCCTTTTCCCCGTGAAAAGGGTTTGTTTTTTCCTATAATGGCATAATGATATATTGCATGTTTCATCCTTTTTTAATATAATTTGTTAGAATATTCATAATTTATTATCGGAATTTTAAATAAAAAAGGAGGCATTATATGAAACTGTATCTATCTGTAGACATGGAGGGGATTTCCGGACTGCCGGATGAAACATTTGTCAATTCCCGCATGCACAATTATGAGCGCGGCAGGGTTCTGATGACCGAAGAAGCAAACTGGTGCATCGCTGAAGCGTTTAATTACGGATGCACGGAAGTGACCGTAAATGACAGCCATTCTAAGATGAATAATCTGCTTGCAGAAAAACTTCATCCTGAGGCAGAGCTGATCACGGGGGATGTCAAGCCGTTTTCTATGATGCAGGGGCTTGATGAATCATATGCGGGCGCGATGTTTATCGGCTATCATGCAAGAGCCTCGATGCCGGGCGTCATGTCACACAGCATGATTTTCGGCGTGCGCCATTTTTACATAAATGATAAGCCGGTCGGTGAACTGGGGCTGAATGCCTACCTCGCCGGATTTTACGGCGTCCCGGTTATCATGGCAGCAGGAGACGATTGCGCCGCAAAAGAAGCGGAGGAGCTGATACCGAATGTGACCACTGCAGCCGTCAAACAAACCATTTCAAGAACCGCTGTCAAATGCCTGTCTCCTCAAAAAGCCGGGCGGCTCCTGACGGAAAAAACAGCTTATGCGCTCAAAAATAAAGATAAGGTCAAGCCGCTGACACCGCCTGATCGACCTGTATTAGGCATTGAATTTGCCAACTACGGACAGGCTGAATGGGCCCATTTAATGCCGGGCACAGAAATTGTACCGAAAACGACAACCGTTCAATTTCAGGCAAAAGACATGCCGGAAGCTTATCAGGCCATGCTCGTCATGACAGAACTCGCCATGAGAACAACATTCTGTTAAAGGGGTGAACGGCATGCTGCGGTATTTTATCAAACGTTTTATCGCCATGATTGTGACCGTGCTCGTCATCACCACTCTGACATTTGTCATGATGAAAGTGATACCCGGCTCGCCTTTTAACGAAGAGCGGGGCACAAACGAAGCGGTCCAGCGAAATCTCGAATCCTACTACCATCTGAACGAACCTCTTATCACTCAATACGCCATTTATCTAAAATCCATTCTCACCTTTGATTTCGGTCCTTCAATCAAAAAACCGTCAGACAGTGTAAACGCCATGCTTGAACGCGGATTTCCCGTTTCCTTTGAGCTTGGCATAACGGCGATCATCATCGCAGTTATTTCAGGGCTCGCGCTCGGCATAACGGCCGCTCTCAGACGCGGCGGCTTTCTCGATTATGCAGCCATGAGCCTTGCGGTGCTGGGGATTTCCATTCCGAATTTTATTATGGCGACACTGCTGATTCAGCAATTTGCTGTTCATCTGAAATGGTTTCCGGCAGCCACATGGACGAGTCCCATACATATGGTGCTGCCGACTGTGGCGCTTGCCGTCGGCCCTATGGCCATTATCGCGAGGCTGACAAGGTCAAGCATGGCCGAAGTGCTGACTCAGGATTATATCCGCACGGCAAAAGCAAAAGGTCTTTCCCCTGTCAAAATTGTCATCAAACACGCCTTGAAAAATGCTCTTATGCCCGTTGTGACAGTACTCGGCACGCTTGCTGCAAGTATCCTGACGGGCAGTTTCGTCATCGAGAAAATCTTTGCCATTCCGGGAATGGGCAAATATTTCGTGGAAAGCATCAATCAGCGTGACTACCCGGTGATTATGGGAACGACCGTTTTTTACAGTGTGATTTTGATCGTCATGCTGTTTCTGGTTGATTTGGCATACGGCCTGCTGGATCCGCGCATAAAACTTCATAAGAAAGGGGGAGCCTGATGAATCTCCCGCAAGGAACGGTAAAACACACAGAAGTGCCAGATGACTGGTTTCAGCCGGGCATGGAAAGAAAGGGTGAAACCGAGTCGGTGAAGCGTCCGAGCCTGTCTTACACACAGGATGCGTGGCGGCGGCTTAAAAAGAACAAATTGGCGATGGCCGGCCTTGTGATTTTATGCTTCCTGTTTCTTTCAGCTGTGTTCGGTCCGCTGATATCACCGCACAGTGTGACGAGGCAGACACTCGCCGAGCAGAATCTTCCGCCGTCTTTTTCACATTGGTTCGGAACCGACGAGCTGGGGCGGGACGTGTTTACAAGAACGTGGTACGGAGCGAGGATCTCTTTATTTGTCGGTGTGATGGCGGCGTTGATCGACTTTTTGATCGGCGTCATTTACGGCGGCATCGCCGGCTACAAAGGTGGACGGACAGACAGCGCCATGATGAGAATCATCGAAGTTCTCTACGGCTTGCCGTATCTGCTCGTTGTCATTTTGTTAATGGTGATGATGGGACCGGGGCTCGGTTCCATCATCGTCGCTCTGACCGTGACGGGATGGGTCGGCATGGCGCGGATTGTCAGAGGGCAGGTGCTGAGGATGAAGCATGATGAACACGTGCTTGCTTCGAAAACGTTTGGAGCGAAAACATTTCGGATCATTAAGAAAAATCTGCTGCCGAATACGATGGGAGCCATTATTGTCCAAATGACGCTGACGGTGCCGGCTGCGATTTTTGCGGAATCATTTCTAAGTTTTCTCGGACTCGGCATTCAGGCGCCGTTTGCAAGCTGGGGCGTCATGGCAAACGACGGGCTGCCGGCGATTTTATCAGGCCATTGGTGGCGGCTGTTTTTCCCCGCCTTTTTCATTTCCTTAACGATGTACGCGTTTAACGTGCTTGGAGACGGCTTGCAGGACGCGTTAGATCCGAAACTGAGGAGGTAGGAAAAATGACGCACCCCATTCTTTCAGTTCAAAATCTGCATGTTACTTTTTCGACATACGGCGGCACCGTAAAAGCCGTCAGAGGCGTCGGCTTTGATTTATATAAAGGTGAAACGTTTGCGATCGTCGGTGAATCGGGCTGCGGAAAAAGCGTGACGTCACAAGCCGTGATGGGTCTTCTTCCGAAACATTCGGCAAAGATTGAATCCGGAAGCATACAATTTAAACAGAAAGACCTTTGTCAAATGACGGAGCGGGAAATGCGGGGAATTCGGGGGCGCGACATTTCTATGATTTTTCAGGACCCAATGACGGCGCTCAATCCGACGTTGACCATAGGGGATCAGCTTTCGGAAGCGCTGTTGGAACACCGCGCCATGACGAGAAAAAAAGCTGAATCCGAGGTTCTCGCCATGCTGGATCTGGTCGGAATCCCTGACTCGAAATCCCGCCTGAAGCAGTATCCTCACCAATTAAGCGGGGGCATGCGGCAGCGGATCGTGATCGCGATGGCGCTGATCTGTGAGCCGGAAATCATGATCGCCGATGAACCGACAACGGCTCTTGATGTGACGATTCAAGCGCAAATCCTTGAATTATTTAAGAAGATTCAAAGAAAAACAGGCGTATCTATAATTCTGATCACACATGACCTCGGTGTTGTCGCTCAAACCGCTGACAGGGTCGCCGTCATGTATGCGGGAAAAATCGCCGAAATCGGCACGAGGCATGATATTTTTTACCGGCCGGCTCATCCCTACACTAGGGGGCTGCTCCGCTCAGTGCCACGGCTGGATATGGAGGAAAGTGAGCTTTCGCCGATTGACGGGACTCCGCCTGATTTATTCGATCCGCCGCCGGGCTGTCCGTTTGCCGCCCGCTGTCCGGACAGGATGATCGTCTGTGAAAAGGTATATCCGGAAACAACCGAGAAATCCAAAAGCCATTTCGTCAATTGCTGGCTTCAGGATCACCGTGCAGAGCGGCTGAAGCACAAACAGCTGACGGCAGCAGAGGAAAAAGGGGGATTCAAATGAAAAAGAAATGGGCGATCGGAGTGATTGCTGTTGTTTCGTTTGCTTTGATGGGCTGTACGGCCAATGAGCAGGCGGGGACAGAACCCGACAAAGCAAAAGAACAGGGGGGCGAAACGGTGCTCCGGCTCAATAACGAAAATGAGCCGACCTCACTTGATCCGCCGATCGGATTTAATAATGTTTCCTGGCAGCCGCTGAATAACATCATGGAAGGCTTAACGAGGCTCGGAAAAGATAATAAGCCCGAACCGGCCATGGCGGAAAGCTGGAAGGTGTCCGCTGATAAGCTGACATATACCTTCAATATCCGTGATAACGCCAAATGGACAAATGGCGATCCAGTCACGGCGGAAGACTTCGTCTACGCCTGGAAACGGATGCTTGATCCGAAAACGGGCGCATCATCCGCATTTCTCGGCTACATGATCAAAGGCGGGGAAGAATTTAACAGCGGAAAAGGCAAAAAAGAAGACGTGAAAGTTGAGGCAAAAGATAAAAAAACACTGGTCGTCACATTGGCGGCACCGCAGGATTATTTTCTCAGTGTCGTGTCCAATCCGGCGTATTTCCCGATTAATGAAAAGGCCGCCAAGGCTGATCCGAAATGGTTCACTGAAGCGAAAACCTTTGTCGGCAACGGACCGTTCAAGCTGACGGAATGGAAGCATGATGACAGCATGACGATGGTCAAAAACGAGACGTATTGGGATAAAAAGACGGTGAAACTGGATCAAGTCACATGGGCGATGGTCAGTGACCGGAATACAGACTATCAAATGTTCCAGTCGGGGGATTTGGATACCGCTTTCGTGCCGGCAGAGCTGAGTGAGCAGCTGATGAGCGGAAAAAACGTCCGCACGTGGGATCAGGCCGGACTTTATTTCTATCGCTTTAACGTAAAAATGGAGCCGTTCCAAAATGAAAAGATCAGAAAAGCGTTTGCTGCAGCTATTGATCAAAAAGAAATCACGGATTATGTGACCAAAAACAGGGAAAAGCCGGCGCATGCTTTCGTATCTCCGGGGTTTACGCAGCCTGACGGGAAAGATTTCCGCGAAGCGGGCGGCAGTTTATTAACCCCGAATGAATCAGAAGCCAAAAAACTGCTGGAAAAGGGCATGGCAGAAGAGCATTATGATAAGCTGCCTGCTGTCACACTGACATACAGCACAAAACCGGAGCATAAGAAAATAGCGGAAGCGATACAGCAGAAGCTCAAAAGTGTGCTCGGTATAGACATTAAGCTCGCCAATATGGAATGGAACGTCTTTTTAGAGGAGCAGAAAGGACTGAAGTTCCAGTTTTCTCAAAGCTCATTTTTACCGGATTACGCAGATCCGATCAGTTTTCTTGAAGCCTTCCAGACGGGGAATTCCATGAACCGCACAGGATGGGGCAGCGCGGATTACGACGAATATATCAAGCAGGCAAAACAGGAAGCCGATGCAAAAAAACGTTTTGCGCTCATGCATAAAGCGGAAAAGCTGCTCATGAACGAGGCACCGATCATTCCGATTTATTTTTACAATCAGGTGCATCTGCAGAACAGCGGCGTGAAAGGCATTGTCCGGCATCCCGTCGGTTACATTGATCTGAAATGGGCGGAAAAGTCCTGATATCACAACGGAAACAAATACCGCTCTTTTGACGGTAAAGGAGCGGTCTGTTTCACTTTTCAATCCATGGAAAAGGAGATTGAAAAAGCCATGAACCATAAACCGAAAGCACTGCAAAAAGGCGACACGGTCGGTGTGATTGCCCCTGCGAGCCCGCCTGAGAGCGGGACGCTGCAAACCTCGCTGCTTTTTTTAGAAGATGAGCTTGGTCTTCAAGTGAAACTCGGCCGGGCGCTGAAAGCCCGTCACGGCTATTTGGCGGGAGAGGACCGCGCGCGTCTCGATGATCTTCATGACATGTTTAGCGATCAGAAAGTCAAAGCAGTGATATGCGCGTGCGGAGGATTCGGCACGGGCCGCATTGCCGCTGATATCGACTTCGGCTTAATCCGCCGCAATCCGAAAATTTTCTGGGGATACAGCGATATTACGTTTTTACATACCGCCATTCATCAAAATACAGGACTCGTCACATTTCACGGCCCGATGCTGAGTACGGATGTCGGGCTGGATGATGCTGATCCGCTGACAAAGGCGTCATATCACCAGCTTTTCGCAGAAACGGAATTCACCTATACGGAGGACATTTCCCCCTTAGAGGTGCTGACAGACGGAAGAGCCGAGGGAGAGCTTGCGGGCGGCAATCTGTCCCTCATTACATCGACACTCGGCACGCCGTTTGAAATTGATACAAAAAACAAATTGCTGTTTATCGAGGATATTGATGAGGAACCGTATCAAATCGACAGAATGCTGAATCAATTAAAAATGGCCGGAAAACTGTCAGACGCAGCAGGAATTTTGGTCTGTGATTTTCACCAATGCGAACCGAAGAATAAAGAAAAGTCTCTTACTTTAGAGCAAGTGCTGAACGATTACATTGTTAAGTCAGGAAAGCCTGCGCTTAAAGGCTTTAAAATCGGCCATTGTTCACCGAGCTTCGCCGTTCCGATCGGAGCCCGCGCGGTTATGGATACGGCGGCCAAAGCGGTAACGATTGAATCGGGGGTTTCGGGAAGGGAGTGATCAGGCGTGAGGATAACAGATATTCAAACGGGGCGGATATCCGTCCCGCTGAAAAAGCCGTTTAAGACCGCTTTGCGCACGGTATACCATGCTGAATCGGTCATTGTGAAGCTCACATTTGACAACGGTCTGACCGGCTGGGGCGAGGCACCGCCGACGGTTGTGATTACAGGCGACAGCGTAGCCGGTATTGAAAGCGCCGTCTGCGATGTGCTGAAGCCCGCTCTCTTGGGGCGGAGCCTTTCCGGCATGGAAGCTGTGCTGTATGATATCAGCCGGCTATTGGAAAGGAATCAAAGCGCAAAAGCCGCTGTAGATATGGCTGTATATGACGGATGGGCGCAAATGCACGGGCAGCCGCTTTACCGGCTGCTCGGCGGCTATCGGAATACACTGGAAACGGATTTTACCGTCAGCGTCAATTCTCCAGAGGAGATGGCGGGGGACGCAGACCATTATGTAAATAAAGGGTTTCGTATTTTAAAAATAAAAGTCGGCATAGGTGATATATCAGACGATGTGGCGCGGATTCAGGCGGTCAGATCACGTGTCGGCGCAAACGTCAAACTGAGACTGGACGCGAATCAAGGCTGGACGCCGAAAGAAGCCGTGACCGCGATCCGAAAGATGGAAGACGCCGGACTCGGCATTGAGCTTGTCGAACAGCCTGTTCACAAAGACGATATCGGCGGGCTGAAGCAGGTCACCGATGCCGTAGACACGCCGATTATGGCGGATGAGAGCGTGTTTACGCCACGTCAGGCCTTTCACGTGCTGCAGACGAGAAGCGCCGATTTAATCAATATTAAGCTGATGAAAGCGGGCGGCATCAAGCAGGCGGAAACAATCAATGCGATGGCAGAAATGTGCGGTGTGGAATGCATGGTCGGCAGCATGATTGAGACCAAGCTCGGCATCACCGCCGCAGCCCATTTTGCAGCGGGCAAACGCAATGTGACAAAGTTTGATTTTGATGCGCCGCTTATGCTGAAAAATGATCTCATTAAAGGCGGCATCACATACAGCGGCAGCCAAATTACGATCCCCGATGAACCGGGTCTCGGCATTACCGGTGTGTCGGTGCAAGAGGAGGCGAAACAATGAGGGCAGCCGTAACTGCGGCGGCAGCCAACATATGGACGCTGCCGTCATCTCCCCGTTCGCATGATGCACCGATGCTCGAAAACCCGCCCAAGATCAGAAAATGGCTGGCGGCTATGGGATATGAAGAGCGGCTCCGATTATGCACGGACAATCTTGTCCAAACGCAAGTGCTTTTCGGAGAAGAGGTGATCATTCTCAAAGAAGAAGGAGAGTGGGCTTTTGTTGCCGTTCCCGGTCAGCCTTCAAAAAAGGACGCGCGCGGATATCCGGGCTGGATGAAGAAAAGCCAGCTTGCAGCATCCGGCTTTCAAACATCTTCTCCTGCCGTCTGGATTACCAAACCGACAGCTTTTTTATATCACACAAACGGCGAACCGGACTTGGAAGTGAGTTTCTTAACGCGTCTTCCGGCATCAGGACGTGAAAAAGGCTTTTTTCGCGTGATGACGCCGCTCGGGGAACGGCTCATAAATGAAGCTGACGCAGACGAATTTCGGCATACGGAAGGGCGGGCCGCAGATGTCATCGAAACGGCAATGATGTTTCTTGGGCTTCCGTATTTATGGGGAGGACTGAGCGGTTTCGGGTTTGATTGCTCCGGATTGATGTATTCGATATTTAAAGCAAACGGCTATACCCTTCCCCGGGATGCCCGGGACCAGGCAAAAGCGGGACGCGGCGCAGAAGTAAACGATATCCGGCCGGCAGACCTTTTGTTTTTCGCCTATGAAGAAGGAAAAGGCGCGATCCACCATGTCGGTTTGGCGCTTGGAGACGGCAGGATGCTCCACTCCCCGAAAACGGGAAAAGCCATCGAAGTGCTGCGTTTGAAAGGAACCGTCTATGAAAAAGAATTATGCACCGTACGCCGCTGTATAAGCGAAAAGGGGGAATGAATATGACGGCATCTCCGCTCCTTGAAGTCAGCGGGCTGAAAATGCATTTTGACGCCGGAAGAAAGAAAGCCGTCAAAGCAGTCGACGGTGTCAGTTTTCACATTCAAAGAGGGGAAACATTCGGACTCGTCGGGGAATCGGGTTGCGGTAAATCGACGCTCGGAAGGGTTATTCTCCGTCTGTATGACCCGACGGCCGGGTCGGTATCATATGAAGGGACGGACATACACCGTGCCGCGGCAGAACAGCGGTCCGTCCTCTTCCACAAGCTGCAGATGATTTTCCAAGACCCTTACGCCTCGTTAAATCCGCGTTTGACCGTACGTGAAATTATTATGGAGCCGATGGAAATCCATAATCTTTACAATACACGTAAAGCCCGGCTGATGATGGCCGATGAACTGCTTGAATCTGTCGGGCTTCATCCGGATTTCGGCAGCCGGTATCCCCACGAATTCAGCGGCGGACAGAGGCAGAGAATCGGGATTGCCAGAGCGCTTTCTCTGCACCCCGAGTTTATCGTGGCGGATGAGCCGATTTCCGCGCTTGATGTGTCCGTACAGGCCCAGGTCGTCAACCTGTTAAAAAGGCTTCAGAAAGAGAAAGGGCTGACATTTTTATTTATAGCCCACGATTTATCAATGGTTAAGCATATCAGCGACCGGATCGGCGTGATGTATTTGGGGCGCATGATGGAAATCACAGAAAGCGCTGCGCTTTATAAGGAACCGCTTCACCCTTACACGAAGGCGCTTTTATCCTCAATCCCGATTCCTGATCCGCTTCTTGAGGACAAGCGTGAACGGATCATTCTGAAAGGGGAGCTGCCGAGTCCCCTTAACCCGCCGAGCGGCTGTGTGTTCAGGACGCGATGTCCTGAAGCGATGGAGATCTGCGGCAGAATAACGCCTGAGCTTGAGGAAGTGAAGACAGGGCGTTTTGTCGCCTGCCACTTATATAAAAAAGAAAGCTGACCTTATGCCGTCAGCTTTCTTTTTGATTAAACCTGATGGAGAAATGACACGCAGACCGGATACGGAACCGGTACGTCGGATTGAAGCAGAGTCAGTCCGCCCGTTTCGGGGTCGCGTTCAAACAAAACCAGATTTCCCGTTTCTTCATTTGACGCGACAAGGAATGTTTCGGACGGATCAAACGCGAAATCACGCGGCCAGTTTCCTTCTGTCGGCACCCATTCAATAAGAGACAATTCACCGGAATACTGGTTGATCTTAAAGATGGCGATGCTGTCATGTCCGCGGTTGGCCGCATAAAGAAATCTGCCGTCTTTAGATATGCGGATCGCGCTGCCCTGCGATTTGTCCGTAAATCCTTCAGGCAAAGCGGAAATGACCTGCAGCTCTCTGAATTCACCTAAGGTCGGGTTGTATTCAAGCGCAATGACTTCATTGCTGATTTCCGTCATGACATAGGCGTATTTCTCCGCCGGATGGAAAACGATGTGGCGCGGCCCTGAACCGGGCGCGAAAGAATGGGTTTTCACCTCAGTGAGCGCACCGTTTTTCATTTGGTACGTATACAGCGTATCCGTCCCTAAATCGAGGGCTGCAATGTAGTTATGCTCAGGTGTATAGCCCGCGAAATGGGCATGCGGCTTCTCTTGTCTTTCATGAGGGCCGGTCCCCGTATGAGCGGCTTCGGCTGCCGGCTCCCGCAGGCTTCCGTCCTCATTGACCGGAAAGGCGTGCACTTTTCCGCTGTGGTAATTCGCGGTTAACACATATTCATGTTTCTCATCAATGCTGACGTGGCACGGTGACGGGCCTTCAATCAGCTGATGGTTCACAAAAGTTAATTCCCCGCTGTTCTGATGAATCTGATAGGCTGCCACGCCGCCTTTACCGTCTGCTTTTTCAATGGAATACAGCATGCTGTTATCAGAGTTCGGTGTGACGTACGTCGGGTTGCCGAGCTTTGCAGCCAGCTTCGGCCGGCTGAGCCGTTTCGCTTCTGTATCAAGTTCAAAACAATAAATGCCTTCGCTTCCGCCTTTTGTATATGTTCCTGCATATCCTATGTACTTCGCCATTCGGTTTCCCCCTTTAAGTCTTGTCTTCTCTATATTAACGTATCTTGAAGGAAACTGCCTTGTAAATGTTTAAGATGTTCTGACAAGCGGAAGGGTGCAGCAGCGGAAGGAACCGCCTGATTTAATAATTTCGGAAAACTCGGTTTCAATGACTGTATATCCTCTTTTTCTAAGCTCGCGGTTCGTATGACGGTGCTGGGGCAGGCTGATAATTGTCTGATTCCCGATGGACAGGATATTCGGGCCGAGCGTAAATTGCTCTTCTTCAGGCACTTCTATCAGCTCAAAACGTTCGGCGAGAAGATCAATTTCTTTTTGCCCCAAGCCATTTTTGCAGTATAGCGCCTCCGTTTCCGAGATCATATTAAATACACAGTCCAAATGTAAGAAATCCGCCTTGAGAGGGATCGGCACAACGGTCATTTCCGGCAGCGCTTCCTGCAGCTCCCGGACAGCCGTTTTATCCGTGCGCTCGCTCAGCCCGGCATAAACGGTGCCGTCTGCGATCATGACGTCGCCGCCTTCAATGTTCGCTTTTCTGAGCCGCGTATAAGGGATGTTCTCCTCGTCAAGCAGGTTTTGAAAGACTTTTTCTTCTCCCTGCCTGACTGAAGCCGCCATGCTTGAAATAAACGCCGTCTCTCCTAAGACAAATCCGATATCCCGGGTGAATACCTGCTCGGGCAATCCGGGATCGGCGGGAAGCAGGACGACTTCAATCTGATGGGATTTTAAAATGTCAATCAAAGCATCATGCTGTTTGAGGGCGGCGGGGATGTCAATATTTTCTTGTTTGAAATGTTTTTGTGTTCCGTTAATAATATCTTTGATGGCCATGTGTTCCGGCCGGCATAAGATAACGGTTTTCAAAGCATCATATTCACTGCGGCATGCCGGTTTCTGTGTGGATTTGGGAATGGATACGTCCATGTGACAGCCTCCTATCAGTAATCAATGTGCGTTTATTATTCCCGGATGCGATGATTAATGAAACATTTCTGATAGAATATCTAACCAACTTAACATTTAAAATTTTAGACAAAATGGTCAAATTATTGTTTAATAAAGTACAGATGCAGTACGACCAGACACAAAGGGGAGTTTAAATCATATGAAGTTGCCAGAATCAAGGTTTTGCAAAGAAACAAGGGTTGTCAAGACAAGCAGGGTTTTTCCGCTCGATACGAATAATCACAATACGCTGTTTGGCGGAAAGCTGATGAGCTACATAGATGATATCGCCTCAATTTCCGCGGCCCGCCACTGCCGATGTGAAACAGTCACGGCCTCAATGGACTCTGTAGATTTTTTGCGCCCGATCGGCCAACAGGATTCCGTATGTCTTGAATCCTACGTCACATGGGTCGGCACATCGTCTATGGAGGTGTTTGTCAAAGTCATTAAAGAGCATCTGATGACGGGTGAACGCGAGCTTGCGGCAACATCGTTTCTGACATTCGTCGCGCTTGATTCAAACGGGAAATCGGTGGCCGTTCCGCGGATCGTGCCTGAAACCGAGGAAGAAATCATGCTTCACAAGACGGCCGTTCAGCGCGCCGGAGAACGAAAAAACCGCTTAACACACAGCAAGGCCCTGGCTGAGGCGCTTGGAACAGATAAGCCCTGGTAATCAATCGTCAAACCGCTTTTTTAAAAAGGCGGTTTTTTTACGCTGAAAAAGGACTTTTCCTGCCGGATCCATAATCTATTACAGGGAAAGGAGCGTGGCGTGTATGATGAAACATAAATCTTCCGGCACCATCCTGACAACCGGGCGTATCCGCCTGCGGACTATGCGGGATGACGATGAAGACAATTTGTACGGGCTGTTTACCGACAAAGAGGTCATGAAATATTATCCTTCTCTTAAAAGCAGGCGTGAAACGAAGGAATGGATTGCCTGGAACAAACGGCTGGCCAAAGGATACGGCGTCAGTCTTTGGATCGCAGAGGATAAAGAGACGGGCGCATTTCTCGGTCAATGCGGAATCGTTCCGCAGACGGTAAACGGAAACACATTGATGGAAATCGGCTATATGGTTGCCCGCAGCCTCTGGGGATGCGGTTATGCGACGGAGGCTGCAAAAGCCTGTCTGGACTACGGTTTTCATACACAGCAATACGGACGCATCACGGCGCTGATTGACCCGGATAATCTTGCTTCCGTCCGCGTCGCGGAAAAAATCGGCATGGTGCCAGGAGAGACTGTTAACAAATGGGAGAGGCAGCTGACGGTTTTTGATATCACATCTGGCGTTGAACGTTTCGGCGAAATGTAGTATGATACGAACAGACATGTTTTCTAGGGTTCCGCATGTTCATACATGGCCTGGTCCGAGAGAAAACACATATGCGGACATATTCCCGCATATGCACACGGAGGGAAAAAAGCCCGGGAGAGTCAATCTCATGTGAGACGACTATCCGGGCTTTTTGTATTGTCCGGAAACAGAAAGGGTGAAAAACATGAAATGGGGTTTAGTGGTCATAGCGGCAGTATTTGAAGTGGTATGGGTCACCGGCCTGAAACATGCTGATTCGGCACTGACGTGGAGCGCCACAATTATGGGAATCATCATCAGTTTTTATCTATTAATCAAGGCGACAAACAGCCTGCCCGTTGGAACGGTATATGCGGTCTTTACCGGACTCGGGACAGCGGGCACTGTGCTTAGTGAAATTTTGCTTTTCAAAGAGCAGGCCGATCCGGTGAAAATCGTGCTGATCGGCGTTTTGCTGATCGGTGTCATCGGATTAAAGCTGGTCACACTGGATGAGCCTGAGACGAAGGGAGAGAACGCGTAATGCATTGGATCAGCCTGATAGCCGCGGGCCTTTGTGAAATGCTCGGGGTCATTTTAATGAATCAATTCCAAAAAGAAAAGAAAGTCAAATGGATTCTTTTCATTATCGTCGGATTCGCGGCTTCTTTTTCCCTGCTTTCTTATGCGATGGAGACGATTGCGATGGGAACGGCCTATGCGATCTGGACCGGTATCGGCACGGCGGGCGGCGCTTTAGCCGGCATTCTTTTCTACGGCGAGCAGAAGGATGCGAAGCGCATCTTTTTCATTGCGCTTATTTTGTGCGCCGCCGTAGGGCTGAAAATTCTATCATAAATTGATTTTTATCAAATTTTCAGTATAATCTATAATAAGTTACGAATTATGAAGATACGAGGGATTAAAGCATATGAATTCATATATGACACAGCGGCTGAAAGAATACCGCGACGGGAATGAGGAAAAAGGGCGCCTGCTTGTCAGCTGCCCCGATCAGCCGGGAATTGTATCGGCTGTGTCCGCGTTTTTGTTTGACCACGGCGCGAATATTATTGAATCAAATCAATATACGACTGACCCTGAAGGCGGACGTTTTTTTCTGAGGATTGAATTCGACTGCAAGGGCATTCGTGAGAAAAAAGAGGATTTAAAGCAGGCGTTCGCCTCAATCGCCCAGACATTCGGCATGACATGGAGCCTCTCTCTGGCAAGTGAGCTGAAGCGCGTGGCAATCTTTGTATCCAAAGAGCTGCACTGCCTTCATGAACTCATTTGGGAGTGGCAAAGCGGCAATATGATGGCCGAAATTGCTGTCGTCATCAGCAACCATGAAGAGGCGAAAGAAGTGGTCGAGCCGCTGAATATTCCGTTCCATTACATGAAAGCTAACAAAGACATCCGCGCCGAAGTGGAGCGGCGCCAGCTTGAGCTGCTGGAGCGGTATGAGATTGATGTGATCGTTCTTGCCCGCTACATGCAGATTTTGACGTCAGATTTTGTATCTGCCCATCCGAATCGGATTATTAACATCCACCATTCATTCCTGCCGGCCTTTATCGGCGCTAATCCGTATAAACGGGCTTATGAGCGCGGAGTGAAATTAATCGGGGCGACATCTCACTATGTGACGGACGATCTTGACGAAGGCCCGATTATTGAACAGGATATTGAACGCGTCGATCACAGAGATCACGCGGAGGATCTGAAGAATATCGGCAGAACCATTGAGCGCAGCGTGTTGGCGAGAGCCGTAAAATGGCACTTGGAAGACCGTGTCATCGTTCACGGAAACAAAACGATCGTATTTAATTGATAGCGGCCCGCTGGGGAGGCGGGCTGCTTTTATGGATAAAAATGTCTTGACAAGAACCTTTTTTCTTTGCATAATATAAAAAAATCATTGAGCGTTGAAGAGGATCAGTACGCAGAAATTTCTGTGACAGAGAGCAAAATGGCCCGCTGAAACATTTTGCCGCATGAAACCT
This sequence comes from Bacillus sp. 5RYD7K, assembly GCF_059831465.1. NCBI lineage: Bacteria > Bacillati > Bacillota > Bacilli > Caryophanales > Bacillaceae > Bacillus > Bacillus sp. 5RYD7K. Next base: position 3,549,918 of record NZ_CP191200.1, on the reverse strand, counting down.
GCCGAACCTGCCTTGGAGTCCTGAGGGGAAAACTCAGGCGCGATAACCTGGCGTTACAGGAAAGCGGGACGCGTGCAAAACGCGTTCAAACAAGGTGGTACCACGGAAAGCCCATTTCGTCCTTATTTTTCAGGACGGAATGGGCTTTTTTTATTGAAGAAAGCCGGTTTGGATTGATTGCCACGGAGGAGAAACGATGAAAAAGCAAAGAATTGTTGTGAAAATCGGGAGCAGCTCGCTCACCAACAGTAACGGAAGCATTGATGAAACCAAAATCAAAGAGCATACGGAAGCCATTTCATTATTAAAAGAAGACGGGCATGAAGTCATTCTCATTACCTCAGGCGCTGTGGCCGCGGGTTTTGCCGCTCTCGGCTATCCGTCGCGCCCCGTTACGATAAAAGGAAAGCAGGCGGCTGCCGCGGTCGGCCAGACGCTTTTAATGCAGCAATATATGGACCATTTAAAAAGATACGGACTGACGCCGGCGCAAATTCTATTAACAAGAAATGATTTCTCAAAAAGAGAGCGGTACAGAAATGCGTACGCTACGGTAATGGAGCTGCTGGAGCGGGGAGTCGTGCCGATTATCAATGAAAATGATTCCACATCTGTCGAAGAGCTAACGTTCGGTGATAACGACATGCTGTCGGCGCTTGTGAGCGGTTTGATTCATGCAGACCAATTAATGATTCTCACAGACATTAACGGCCTGTACGATGCCAATCCGAATGAAAACCCGGACGCAAAGCGGTTTGACTATCTGAATGACATCACACCTGAATTGCTCGGGTATGCCGGATCAACCGGCTCAAAGGTCGGCACAGGCGGCATGAAGTCAAAACTTCTCGCCGCCCAGACCGCATTGTCGCTCGGAGTGAAGGTGTTTATCGGCACCGGCTCCGGACGGGAAAAACTGAGGGTGATTTTAGACGGAAAAGGTGACGGCACATATATCGGCGATAAAGAGCTGTCCTCAGTGAATAATACACGGCAATGGATCATGTTTCATTCCCCGATATCAGGGGAAATCATCATTGATGGGGGAGCGGAGCAGGCGATGATCCATAACGGATCAAGTCTGCTCCCGGCCGGTGTCGCCGATGTCTGCGGCAGTTTTCCGAAAGGGGCTGTGGTGGAAGTCAGAGGGCCCGGCGGCATCATCGGAAAAGGCCAGACGCTTTACTCATCCGATGAGATTTTAGAAGCTAAAGGGAAGCGGAGCGATCAGCTTCCGGGCACGAAGCAGGTGGAAGTGATTCACAGAGATGATTGGGTGAATTTATTTGACGAGGGGGAAAACAAATGAGTGAAGTATTGCAAAAAGCGGCTTTGGCAAAAGAAGCCGCTGCCGAAATGGTCATGAAAACGACGGCTGAAAAAAACGAAGCGCTCCAATGTATCGCAGACGGACTCAGAAATGAACGGCAGCTGATTTTAACAGAGAATCAGAAAGACATTGAAGCAGGACAGAAAAGAGGATTGACACCTGACATTATTGACAGGCTGACTCTTGATGAAAAACGCCTGCTCGATATCGCGGACGCTGTGGAACTGTTAATCGGTCTTGAAGATCCCGTCGGTGAATCATTGGAGACCATTCAAAAAGAGAATGGATTATTCATTGAAAAAATCCGCGTGCCCCTCGGAGTAGTGGGCATGATCTATGAAGCCAGACCGAATGTTACCGTAGATGCTGCCACACTCTGCCTGAAAACCGGAAACGCGGTTGTCCTCAGAGGAAGTTCCTCAGCCATCCACAGCAACATAGCGCTTGTCAGTGTGATGAAACGCGCACTCGGGCTGTCAAAGCTTCCGATTGATGCCGTTCAGCTCATAGAAGATACAAGCAAAGAAACCGCGAAACAGCTCTTTACATTAAATGACGGTCTGGATGTATTGATCCCGCGCGGCGGCAAAAATTTAATTGATCTTGTGGTCAGAGAATCCACCGTACCCGTGTTAGAAACCGGAGCGGGAAACTGCCACGTGTACATAGATGAGTCAGCAGATCCAGATATGGCAAGCGAAGTCGTCATCAACGCCAAAACACAGCGTCCTTCCGTCTGCAATGCGATTGAATCTCTTTTGATTCATGAAAAATGGGCGAAAGAACACGGGCAAAAACTGCTGCGCCAGCTGACAGAAAAAGGGGTGGAGCTTCGCGGAGATCAGGTGATTTGCGGACTGGAGCCTGCAGCGAAACAAGCCGAAGAAGCCGATTGGGGAGCGGAATACCTGGCGCCGATTCTCAGTGTGAAGACGGTGCAGGACGTACAGGAGGCGGTCCGCCATATTCAGCAGTACGGCACAAACCATTCAGAAGCCATTCTGACGGAAAACGGCGAGCATGCCGCATACTTCCAGACAGCCGTAGACGCCGCTGCCGTGTATCATAATGCTTCAACCCGGTTTACAGACGGCTTTGAATTCGGATATGGAGCCGAAATCGGCATCAGCACGCAAAAGCTTCATGCGAGAGGGCCGATGGGGCTTCCGGCGTTAACATCTACAAAAATCATCATCAAAGGAAACGGACAAATCCGAGTATAGTCTCTTAAGCTTATCCTGAAAAAAGGGTAGGCTTTTTTTATACAGAAAGATTGACGATTCCCTATATATTGTGTAAAATTTAATTGTACAAAATATAAAAGAGGTGAATTCACATGACAAAACCATTATTTACAGCAACAGTATCAGCCGCCGGCGGACGGGAGGGAAAAGTCACGTCTTCTGACGGTGTGCTGAATCTTGATGTTGCCATGCCGGGAACGCCAAGAGCGAAACGTCTTGAACACGCCACAAACCCTGAACAGCTGTTTGCTGCAGGGTACTCAGCCTGCTTTGACAGCGCCCTTCAGCTCGTAGCGAGAAAAGAGCGCCTGAGTATTGAAACAGAAGTCACTGCGCATGTCAGTCTGCTGAAAGATGAAGCAGATCAAGGATATAAACTCGGCGTTACGCTTGAGGTTAAAGCATCCGGCATTGAGAAACAGGAGCTTGAAGCACTTATCCAAAAAGCGCACGGTGTCTGCCCGTATTCAAAAGCGACGGCAGGAAATATAGAAGTAAAGCTTCTGGCAGCAGAATAAAAATAAGGATGCCCATTCGGGGCATCCTTATTTTACGCCGTGCAGCGTTTTCAAAACCTCATAAAGCGACTGCTTTACCTGCTTTAATTCCTCTTTTGACAGTCCTGTCTGTTCCAGCATGGCAATGGGAATATCCGCCGCCGTTTTCTGCATGGCCCATCCTTCATCTGTCAGCCTGATCGTCACGGAGCGCTCATCTTCAGGCGACCGCCTTCTTATAATGATTCCGCGCTGCTCCATCCGTTTCAGCATCGGTGTCAGCGTTCCTGAATCCAGGTGCAAAAGCTCACCCATCCGTTTTACATTCAGTTCTTCATGCTCCCATAATAAAAGAAGCGCCAAATATTGCGGATAGGTCACATTGAGCTTATCAAGCAGCGGCTTGTACCGTTTCGTCATTTCCCTTGAGCTTGCATACAGCAAAAAGCAAAGCTGATTCTCCAGTTTCATATGTTCAAATTCTTTTTCTGCCATAACTTCTTCACCAACTCTTTGTTTGTTAACGTTACCCCTATTGTAGCCGAAAAACGGCCCATTTCCTATTCTAATATGTTTAAAAATATGAGCATGGGTAATATAAACAATAAGTACAATGAGGAGGCTGATAATTATGGCATTATTTACTGCAAAAGCGACCGCAGTCGGCGGACGGTCAGGACATATTAAATCCGAAGACGGAGTGCTGGATTTTGACATCATCATGCCGAATGCAAAAAAAGACGGAGAAACGGGCACAAACCCTGAACAGCTTTTTGCGGCAGGATATGCTGCCTGCTTCGGGGGAGCGCTTGAGCTCGCCGCCAAAAAACAGAATATCGACATGACCTCTGAAATTGAAGGGCAGGTCAGCCTTTTAAAAGATGAGAGTGACGGGGGATACAAAATCGGCGTAACGCTCGTCATTGATACAAAAGACCTTGATAAAGAAACGGCGGAGAAGCTTGTACACGCCGCTCACGAGTTCTGTCCGTATTCAAAAGCGACAAGAGGAAATGTTGACGTAAAACTTGAACTCAAATAATTAAACGAACGAATATCCCGGATATAAAATCCGGGATATTTTATTAACGAAAACATCAGTAATGAACTCTTCTCCGCCGGAATAAGAATACGATATAGCACTTTTGCATAATGACACCAAGAGAAACGAGGGAGAAATCGATGTCTCTTCCAAATATCCCGAACATCACCCCCGACATTACACTCTCCAAATGTGAGACTTTGAACTTCCTTCTTTCATCTGTGGCTATGGAAGAAATCGGACTATCCCATATTCTGCAGGCGGAAGCAGATCGAATTCAAACGTTTCTCGGCGCTTCCTGTGATCCTTCTCTGGGGGAATTGTCAGCCATCAATCGAAGCACCGAACGGCTTCTGCGCACAGTCATGAAATCCCAGCTCCTTTTGCAGACGAAGCTTGAGGACATTATCTACTTACAGGATTCTGAAGCCTGCATGGATCCTGACGACCGAAGCAATCCAAGTGACCCGGACGATCCTGATGACCCGGATGACCCGTGGGACCCAGATGAACCCTGCGATCGTGATGATCCGGATGACCCGCGGGACCCAGATGAACCTTGGGATTGTGATGATCCGGATGACACGTGCGACAATCCAAGCGACTCATGTGATCCGCGTTTTCCGAATCCTCCGCCCGAAGATCCGTGCGACGGTCTGTTTTACGGCCGCATTGGCTGCTGTGAGTGCGAGGATTGTGAGGAATGCGAATGGAGGAGGAAAGGCGGGGAGCGTTCATAAAGGAAGAGATGGGTGAAGCATATGCCGTATCAAAGCCTCTCAAAAGCGAAACAGACATCTTTTGAAGCGATGCATTGTCTCACAATTGCGCTGTTACATATATTAGCTGTGACCGTTGATAAAAGAAAGGATTCAAATTACAAAGAAGAAATCAGGCTGTTCTCCGCATTGTGCCGCTGGCAGGCGGAAACAGGCGGGCGTCTGTTTTTAATGATCAGCATGGAAAGAGAGCAGAAGCGGATGTATGAGCGGCACTTTCATGAAATGAAGACAGTGACGGAACGAACGAAAAAATTCATTTCTGAAAGCCCGCCAGAATTCCGGACGCATCCCATTACGCAACGGGCGGTCAGGCAGCTTCGGGAATGGGATCCGGAATCATCTGCCGAACCTGCCGTCAGATGGGGGCGGCCTGTCTTCGTAACGATGAACGGCACACCTGAAAAGCCTTGGTTCAATCAACAACTCCAAAAGCGGGAAAGGTGAGAACATGAGCGGAAATGCTGAATGTAAACTGACGCTTTGCATGATTGTAAAAAACGAGGAGAGATATATCTCCCGGTGTTTATCAAGTGTACAAGATATTGCGGACGAGATCGTCATTGTAGACACCGGATCACAAGATAATACAAAAGATATCTGCAAAAGTTTTCAGGCCAGAGTGTTTGATTTAGAATGGGAGAATGATTTCGCCAAGGCGAGAAATTACGGCCTGCAGCATGCAGAAGGGGATTGGATTTTAATGCTTGACGCGGATGAAGAGCTCGATCAGGAGAGCGGCCGCTTTATCACTTCGCTGCTTCATGATGAATTACCGAGCCGGGGACTTTTAAAAATCATCAATTACACGGGGAAGCAGCTGGATGAAAATGAAGCGTTTGAAAGCATGCAGCCGAGACTGTTCCGTAATCATGAAGGCCTTCTGTATCAAGGCAGAATACACGAAAATATCACCTCTTCCAATGAGGAAGAAAACAATGCTTTTTTTACGCTTCCTTGTGTGATTCATCACTACGGTTATTTGGAGCAGGAAGAAAAGATCAAACAAAAACATAAACGGAATATCAGCATTTTAAATGAAGAGCTTTCAGAGGAAAATCCGGATCCGTGGCTTATTTATCATTTGGCAAGCGAATGCTATAGAATAAAAGACTATGAAAAAGCATTACATCTTGTCAACGGCTCAATTTTTCAATTTTTAAGTGAAAAACGAATGCCTCCGTCTCTCTTGTATCATTTAAAATATACAATATTGCTTGAACTCAAACGGTATGAAGAAGCGGAGCAAGGGATTGACAAGGTGCTCAGGCTTTATCCTGATTACTGCAATCTTCATTATTATAAGGGCCTTATATTATATCATTTGGAAAAGTACAGAGCGGCTATCAAAGCATTTGAAAAAGGAACGAAGATTGAAGAAGAAAATGCTGGCCACTTACATTTAAAAGGTGCCGGCGATTTCAGAGCTTTTTATCATATGGCGAAATGCCATGCTGCATTAAACCATGATATGACGGCCGTCGCTTACGCCAAAAAATCCGTGAAATCTAATCCTCAATTTAAACCTGCACAAGAACTTCTGACACAATTAAAAAAGGATCAGCGGACAAACGCCTGATCCTTTTTTTGTTCCGTTAACATAATCGAATAATGTTCAACGCCGCACCGGCACTTCCTCCGAGCAATGCCGCCTCACCTAATAATCCGAACAGCTGAAGCTGGATGGTGCTGCCTGCTGTCAAATTCACAATGAAGGAGTTGTTGAAGTTTGCCAATGACACGGCAGGTGCAATAATTGAACTTGCAGGCGGGGCGCCGTTAATCAGGACCCGTGAACTTACAAGCAGGCCGGCTGCTAAATTAATCTGGTAGGAGATATAGTACCGCCCTGCCGGCGCAACGGTAAACATAGTATTAGCAGCATTTAGCCGTAATATCTGCGGAAAGGTTTTGATCATTCGGCAAGGAAATGGCTGTGCCGCCGATAACAACAGCGACAACACCGCCGCCCGTATTACTTGCAAATCCGGAAGTCGCCGTTAAACTTGTTCCGGTAACACCCGCAGCGCCGGTGGCTCCAGTGATACCAGTGGGTCCAGTCAGTCCGGTGGCTCCGGCAGCACCAGTGCTGCCTGTGGGCCCGGGGACCCCTGTAGCTCCAGTAATTCCTATCGGTCCATTTTCTCCAGTAGTGCCAGTGACCCCGGTAATCCCGGTCGGCCCCGCCAGTGCAGAGATATTTGAGATACTGTCCAATTTTGAGCCGAGAAGAAGCTCCTGTTTCATTAAACTGTCAAGCGTATGACGGACGCTCTCATTCAAGTTCAAAATATCCGCAAGACTTGACGGCGGCCCTGTTAACCCGGGAATCGTTCCGAGCGCATATTGGATTATTTCTCCTTCCGCATTCAGAATATGTGCCATTCCCAGCTCTTCCATAGCAATTGATGAAAGAAGAAGGTCAATGGTATCGTCTCTGGAATGGGTCACGACAGGGGTGATGTTAGGTAAATTAGGCTGTGACACAATGTCCCTCCTTATGAGTTGACAGAAAATGTCTTCATTACGTATGAAGTCCCCGAAAAAAAGCGTAAAGCAGTACTGTATCAATATATTCACTTGTGCTGTCCATTTTTCTGAAAGAATGACCTTAATGAATCAATTGCGTTCACGAAAAATAAACCTGCGTTGTGAGCAGGTTATTCTGGATTAATATACTTTTTTGCGGGCGGAAGTTTTCCAGACGTCAAAGGGCGCGGTATGATCGGAGAAGCTGAGATGATAAAAAGGAATTGATCTCTCCGTCCGCTGTTTCTTGATTTCTTCATATATGAAGGTGTCATCAAAGCCTGCGTCAGAAGCATCTGAGTGGCTGGATGCGAAATATACCGCTTTTGGCCTCGCCCAATAAATGGCGCCTAAACACATAGGGCAGGGTTCACAGCTTGTGTAAATCACACAATCATCAAGCTGATATGTTTGAAGTGTCCGGCACGCATTCCGGATCGCCGTTACTTCAGCATGGGCTGTCGGATCGTTGCTGGATGTCACATTGTTCCGCCCTTCGGCGATAATGACGCCGTTTTTAACGATGACGCAGCCAAAAGGCCCTCCGCCTTCATCCACGCTCTCAACTCCCAGCGTGACCGCCCTTTTTAAAAATGAAATATGCTGATTCATCTCAAATCCCCCTCGGTTGATCGATTACTTTAACTATAGCGGAAGATACATCTTAAAACATTGGCAAATCAGTCAAAATAACAGCCGGAAATGGGATCATATATATAAAGAAACTTTGTCTATATATCTTGTGCATGTCCTGCAAAAACTCTCTTTTTCATTTCCAGTTTTCTGTATAAAAGGGCAAGAAGCATAGAGGGGATCGTACAAACAATCATTCCGATAAAGGCGTACCGGGGTTCAATTTCATATAAAAAACCTCCGAAAACAGTAAATACCGCAGTGCTCCAGCTGAGCGCAAGCGCTGAATATATGCCTTGGGCTTTCGGGACTTGCGCAGGGGAAATATGTTTAATTAAATATTTCATAAATGCATAGTGTCCCATCGCGAATGAACAGGCATGCAGCGTCTGCGCGAGGCAGAAAATGATGACATGCGGAAAGGCAAATACGAGTATCCAGCGTACGGTTGCACCAAGCGCAGCCAAAGCGAGCAAAGCACCAGCCGTAAATTGATGAAAACATCGGTCAGCGATTGCAAAGAAAATGATCTCCGCAATAACGGCGATGTTGATGATGATTCCGATTGCATATGCGGGTGCATGGATTTCCTGCAAAAAGAGATAACCGTAATTGTAATAAGACGCATGTGCCGCCTGCAGCAAGATAACGATTGCGAGCACCAGACCGAAATGTTTGATGCGGAATAAGGCAAGCATGCCCTCTTTTTTTGTACAATCTGTTTCCGGCCGTTTTGAAAGAACAGCGGGCGCATGCATAAAGCTGAGGCATACGAATATCAGAGTGCTCAAAAGCAGTGCCCATAAAATCACTTGATCTCCAAATATACCTGTAAAGACGGACAGGATGACGCCGGCTGAAACAAATCCGGCGGACCCCCATTGCCGGCTGGTTCCGTAATCTCTTAATTCATTATGCTGTACCAAAACGCCGCAAGCGCTGTCCAAAGCAGGCATCAAAGCCGGATAAAACACATGCAGCCCTAATGTGACAAGAAGCAGGCTTTGAAAAGAGTCAGCCGGAATATAACATAAAAGCGCAAGAAGCGTACCGATTCTGGCTCCGTTCAATATGGCTCTGCTGCTGAATTTTCCGGATAAATAAGGAAAGAAAAACAATGTGGAAATTCCTCTTGCCGCCAGACCTAAGCTCATAATGAAACTGGCTTCGGATACGGAAACCCCTTTTATATGAACCATCCATCCCGTCCAATAGGGCAGAAAAATCCCCCATGTCATAAAAAAGCTAAAAAAATGCAGACTCATCCAGCGATATGCGTTCATTCCCGTTCCTCCTTTTCATTGGCATGTTATCATGTAAAACGTAAAGATAATATGAGATATCTCATATATTTCGGGGTGGACGATGGAAATTTATAAAGGTGAGAAAAAACGGCATCAGATAGAAAAACACTCAATCGCGCATTTATTTTCTTTTCCCGCTGAAGAGTATATGGAGGTGCGGGAATATCAGCGGGATGAATGGATGATTCAAGAGGGCATGAGGCCGGACTTCCTGTTTTACGTGATTGAAGGAAAAGCGAAAATATATGTAACCCATCAAAACGGAAAAGTATCGTTAATTAATTTTATCAACAAAAATGATTACATCGGAGAGATGGAACTATTACATGAAGTATATTACACAAAAGGCATTCAGGCCTCAGCGAAGACTGTTTGTTTCGCTCTGCCAATTTGCCGCTGCCGCGGGCAATTGCTGCAGGATGCGAATTTTCTGCGTGAATTGGCTAAGTTTTTAAGTGATAAGGCAACGCTTATGGCTTCAAAGTATTCACAAAGTCTGGCGTTCCCGGTTGAAAATCGGCTTGCTGATTTTATTTTGCAGACGGCGTATGAAGGATTTTATAAAGAGAAGCACGTAACGGTTTGTGATTATTTAGGTGTATCTTACCGTCATCTCTTGCATGTGCTGACGCAATTCTGCCAAAAAGGGTATTTGCAGAAAGAAGGGCGGGGCTATCAAATTAAGCAGCATGATTCACTGAGTGAACTTGCAGAGGCGCTGAAGAATAAGTAACATGCTCAAAAAAACAGCCATCCGCACATTAGGGATGGCTGTTTTCATTATACAAGCTGAGCTTGTTTTTTTCGCGCCTGTTTCGCAGCGTCGACCATATTTTTTAATGCCGCAACGGTTTCTTCCTGCTGTCTTGTTTTCAGCCCGCAGTCCGGGTTTACCCAGAAGCGGTCTGTCGGACACACTTCAAGCGCATCATCGATAATTTGATAGATTTCTTCAGTAGCCGGCACGCGCGGGCTGTGAATGTCGTATACACCGAGTCCGAGGCCTTTCACGTAAGGATGATCTTTCAGATATTCTAAAAATCCTCCGTGGCTTCGGCTGTGTTCGATTGTGATGACATCAGCGTCAAGGTCATTGATCGTATCGACAATATCTTCAAAGTTGCTGTAACACATATGCGTATGAATCTGCGTCTCATTTTTCACAGAAGACGTCGTTAATCGGAAAGCTTCTGCTGCCCAAGTTAAATATTCATCCCAATCCTGCGTTTTTAACGGCAGGCCTTCACGGAGCGCGGGTTCATCCACTTGGATAATCTGAATACCGGCATCTTCAAGCGCTTTTACTTCTTTTCTGAGGGCAAGCCCGATCTGGAAGGCGATTTCTTTTCTTGAAATATCCACGCGCGGGAATGACCAGTTTAAAATGGTGACAGGTCCCGTCAGCATGCCTTTCATGTGCTTTTCTGTCAGCGATTGGGCATAGATCGTATCTTTTACCGTCATCGGTTCGATAAATTCGACATCACCGAAAATGACAGGCGGACGTACGCAGCGTGAACCGTAAGACTGCACCCATGCATATTTCGTAAAGGCGAACCCGGCCAGTTTTTCACCGAAGTATTCGACCATGTCCGTCCGTTCAAATTCTCCGTGAACGAGCACGTCTAAGCCGATTTCTTCCTGAATGTCAACCCAGCGCTTCGTTTCCGCATTAATAAACGCTTGATACTGTTCATCCGTCCAATCTTTTTTCCGCCATTTTTGCCGTGCGCTCCGCACTTCTGCAGATTGAGGGAAGCTTCCGATCGTCGTCGTCGGCAGAAGGGGAAGACCGAGTGATTCATTTTGCAGCGCCAATCGTTCTTCAAAGCTTGCAGGGCGGGAGAAATCTTTTTCTGTCAGCTGATTCAATTCTTCTTTTTGAGCTGAGTTCGCTCCTGTTGCGAATGCTTTCAAAGCTTTAAGTGCCGCTTTTGACTCTTCGATCTGCTCACTGACGGCCGCTTTGCCGGACAGAAGCCCTTCTTTTAAGACGCCGAGTTCCGCCAGTTTTTCTTTAGCGTATGACAGGCCGTTCAGCAAATCCTTTTCAAGATGCTCATCAGGGTGTTTCGCCACCGGCACGTGCAGAAGGCTGCTTGAAGGCTGAATCCATAACTCCTCAACATCAGCGTGGCTGAGGATATCCAAAGCCGCATCAAGGCCTTCTTCAACATCGATTTTCCAAATGTTTCGGCCGTCGATCACACCGGCTGCCAGCACTTTATCTTTCGGGAAGCCGTGCTTTTTCAATTGCTCAAGGTTTCTGCCTTTATCATGCACGAAATCAAGCCCGATTCCCTGTACAGGATACGAAACGAGTTCTTCATATGCATCAACCGAATCGAAGTATGTCTGCAGGAGGACATTCAGCCCTGAAAGCTCTTTTGTAATAGATTCATAGAGTTCTTTTGCGGCGCGGACATCTTCAGCTGAGGCTGTCACAAGGGCTGGCTCATCAATCTGAACCCATTTGACGCCTTCTGCTTCAAGCTCTTTCAGCAGCTGTACATAAAGAGGAACAAGGCGCTTTTGAATCGCTTTCGCCTCTGATTCTTCGTATCCTTTCGCAAGTGTGACGAATGTATACGGACCGACAATGACAGGTTTCGTTTCCGCTCCGAATTCTTCTTTGATCCGGCGGTAGTCGTCAAGCTGTTTGTTTCTCGTCAGACGGAATTCAATGCTTTCGTCATATTCAGGAACGATGTAATGGTAGTTGGTATTGAACCATTTTGTCATTTCACTGGAAACGGCGTCTTTAACACCGCGGGCAATCGCGAAATATGTATCAACGGGATCCGTGATGCTGCGGAATCTTTCCGGAATCCAGTTAAAGCTGACGGCGGTATCAAGCACATGGTCATAATGAGTAAAATCAGAGACCGGCACGATATCGATATTTTGGTCAAGCTGTGTTTTGACAGCTGATAAGAATAAACCGTCAAGCTCTTTAAGAAACGTTTCTTTATCAGTGTTTCCTTTCCAATAAGCCTCAAGCGCTTTTTTCCATTCTCTGTTCAAGCCGATTCTCGGAAAACCGAGATTTGAAGTTTTGATTGTAGTCATTAAGTCTCCTCCTTTAAGTGAGATGTAACAAAAAAGCCTCTTTCTCATGAGAGAAAGAGGCTTTAACATCAAAATGTAAGCCTCTCTTATCTCTCAGATCACGTCTGATGGAATTAGCACCGTGCCTTAGGAGACAATCGTCTCGGCGCAAAAATCACGCGCCCCATTTCACAATGGAATTACGGTCGGTTGCTGTTGGGGTCAAAAGGCCAATCCCTCGCCCAACTCTCGATAAGAGAAAATATTTCAATTTTTTTGAAAAGTTACATCATTTGTTGGTTATCTTATCAGCTTATTCAGATCACTGTCAATAGAAAATCTCACATTTTAAAAATTGGTGATGTTGACAAGCGGATCAATCATTATATGAGAAAAATATCAGAAAGACAGCAGCTGTGCCTGTTCGGCTCTTTCCATGAGCACATCAGGTGCGTCTAAATACAGAAATCCGTTCCCGGCCAATGTTTTGGCGATGCCCAAAGGAAGAGTCCGCCGCACAAGCTGGGCATAAATTTCGGCTTCAGAAAGCGTCCGCTGAAACGAGTCCTGTTCAAGCCCTTTTATTAAGGCCAGCGCTCCGCTCACGTGCGGGGCGGCCATTGAAGTGCCCGTCAGCTTCCCGTATTTATGGTTGGGAAGGGTGGAGAGAATGTTTTCTCCGGGCGCCACGAGGTCAATTTCTTTATTTGCGTTTGAAAATTCTGACGATTTACGGGCGATTGAGACTGATCCGACGGCGATCACTTCGTTGTAAGCGGCCGGATACGACAGTTCTTCTGTCCGCTCGTCTCCGTCACCTTCATTTCCTGCTGCGCAAACGACCAGTACACCGCTTTTTACCGCATTTGTGACGGCTTCTTTCAGTTCAGGCACATCGTTCGGCCCGCCGAGTGACATGGAAATAATGTCCGCCTTTTGTTCAACGGCGTAGTTGATGCCGTTAATAATCCATTCGTATTTGCCGCTGCCGTTTTGACCGCCGAGAACTTTAACGATTAAAAGGCTCGCTTCCGGCGCAACACCTGAAATTCCGCCGTTTGAATCATTGGCGGCAATCGTTCCGGAAACATGTGTCCCGTGGCCGTTGTAATCGGAAATCGCGTCTTCTTTGCCTTCGTCATCATCGGTGAAGTTTTTTCCGCCGATAACCCGGTCTTTCAAATCAGGATGATTAATGTCGCAGCCTGTATCAAGCACCGCGATTTTAATATCCTTTCCTTTAAACCCTTTTGCCCACAATTCTGGCGCCTTAATCACTTTAATACCCTCAGGAAGCTCGTTCACATCCATGATCTGCTCATCCGTGACATAAGGAATCAACCGCATTTCACCATTCATAAAAAAGCCCTCCTTTTTTATGCTTGCGAGTGGATTCAAGGGTGTTGCTACTATTTTATGGCAGATTATGCCGTTCGGGAAGAGTCATTTGAAGCATTTTGATAAAAAAGGCGCAATCTATTGCACTAAATAATTTCAAATAATTGGATGGTTCAACGGCTTTTATTTTGATTCGGCATCAGCTGACGCTATAATTGGAAATGGGAAAGGAGAAGAGGTATGAAGATAAATGAAGCATTGTACGACTATTTTTCCGAACGGGTGGATCAAATTGCGAAAGAATGGATTGAAACGATGGAAGATTCGGATCCGAATTCGATTTACTCTTTGACAAATCCCGTCATCATAGAAGAGCTGATGGAGCAAGATAAAGAATTTTACCGGTATATTAATAAAATGTATATCATGCCGGAAAAAGAATTTTTAGAAGAGTTCGAGCGATGGGTGATTGAGCTTGCGAAAGACCAGAAGCATCTGGATACCCCGGTCCAGTATGTGGTTCGTGAATTCATGAGAAACCGGAGACTGTACATCAGTTATTATGATGCGTTTGCCGATAAACATGAATCTTCGTTTGCCGAGGGAGAAAGGAAGAGATGGGAGAATTTAATCGTTCAAGTATTTGATTTTACGATTTACACATTTGTCGATCACGCCGAATATAATTCGAAAATGCAGCTGAATGCGCAAAGAGAAATGATTTTAGAATTAAGCTCGCCGGTTATTACGCTGAGCAATCGGACGGGGCTTCTGCCGCTTGTCGGCAATATTGACACGGAACGCGCCAAATACATTCTTGAAAATACGCTGAGTACATGTGCAAACCGGCTGATTGAGCATCTGTTAATCGACTTGTCGGGCGTAGTGGTTGTCGATACAATGGTGGCGCACCAGATTTTTAAATTAATTGAGGCGCTGAACCTGATCGGCGTTTCGTCCACTTTATCCGGGATCAGGCCGGAAATTGCCCAAACCGCCGTACAGCTCGGCATTAATTTCTCGGATATTACGATTAAATCCAACCTCGCCCAGGCTCTCAATTATCATCAGTAACATACATATAAAAACAGGCTGCCGAATCACTCCGGCGGCCTGTTTTTATACAAACAACAGTGAAATGAGACAGCTTGCGCCGAATAAAAGGAGCACGAGCATGAAAAAGAACCAGTCGGCGCGGCGCACAGTAACCGTTCTGTAAAACGTGCGGTTTCGGCTCCCTGTAAAGCCTTTAGATTCCATTGCGATCGCTGTGCGTTCCGCCTTTCTGATGGCGCCTGCCAAAAGCGGGATGGTAAAGCGCCTGAAGGCAAAGAGCTTTCCTTTCAGCCCGGAATCAGATGCCGCGCCTCTGATTCTGTGCGCCTGTCTGATAATCAGGATTTCATCTTTCAGAAGAGGAAGAAACCGGAACCCGGCGATCACGCCGTAAGCAAGCTTCGGCGGGAGCTTACATTGCTGAATCAGACTGAGCATAAACAGAATCGGATCGGTTGTGAAAAGAAACATCATCGACAAAGCGGAAAAACATAAAATACGAAACGCGATAGAAATCCCGAGCGTCGCATTATCACTGTTGACGGCAATCGGTCCGAGCTTAAACAACAGATTGCTTTCGGTTGTCGGGACGTGTCCGAATACGGCGGCTGTCCATAAAGATCCGAAGGCAAGAATGACAAATGGAACCGTAAACAGCAGCCATTTTTTCAGCGGCACACGTCCCGCCAAGAGGACGCCTCCGGCAATGATAATATAAAACAAAGCAGGCGTGTACGGGTTATAAATAAACGACAGCATAATGACGCATAACAAAACAGCCGCCGCCTTAATTGACGGGTTAACAGCCTCCAGCCGCAGGTTCATTTCTCCGCCTCCTGTCGTGTTTCATCCATTCATACCGCAGCGGCAAAGCTAAATGCGCCCGCTCCGCGATTCCGATATGATCGGAAAACAATGAGTCCGGCGTTCCGCGGTACACCAGCTTC
Organism: Bacillus sp. 5RYD7K; assembly: GCF_059831465.1. NCBI lineage: Bacteria > Bacillati > Bacillota > Bacilli > Caryophanales > Bacillaceae > Bacillus > Bacillus sp. 5RYD7K. The sequence goes on along the minus strand of NZ_CP191200.1, from coordinate 3,534,171 downwards.
GTGCCGCAGAGCACAAGGATCGAATCGGCATAATCTGAGACGAGCTCCATATTATGTGTCACCATTAAAACAGCCGTTCCTTCCTTTTGGATCTCCTGAAGCATCAGCATGCACTCACGCGCCGTTTTTGCGTCCTGCCCGAAAGTCGGTTCATCAAGCAGCAAAACTTTCACCTGATGCATAAGCATCGTCGCGACGCTGAGCCTGCGCTTTTGTCCTTGGCTTAAAGAGAACGGATGCTGTGAGGCATAGCGTCTCAGGCCGAACCGGGTTAAGAGCTGAAGAGCTTTCTCCTTTGCGGCTTGACCGTTTTCAAAGCCGAACAAGAGCTCTTGAATGACGGAATCTGTGACAAACTGGTGTTCAGGATTTTGGAAAACATACCCCATCAGGCGCCGAAGCTCTTTTTCCGAATAGGAATCTACCGGTCTGCCGTCTATTTTGATGTCTCCGCTCACAGGGCGGATGAGCTTGGCCGCGGCGGACAGGAGCGTGGATTTTCCGGTTCCGTTAGGGCCGGCAATCGCGGTGATTGACCCTTTTTTTACGGAAAAGCTCACGTCTTGAAAAATGGTGTCCGTTCCTCTTGTGAATGACAGCCCGTGAACACTCAGCGCGTCCTCTGCCGAAAGCGCGGCGGGCCGGGGGCCGGGAAAGGGCGGTACAGGTTCTTGAAACAGTCTTTCCTTGCACAATGTAAAAGGGATGCTGACGTGCTTCTGCAATGAGATCACCCGCGGAATCGGAATGCCGAGCTGCGTCAGCTCTTCAAGTTTTGTTTCAAAGATCGCGTCGGTCTCTCCGTCCATCACCTTCTGACCCGTTCCGTCAAGGACAATCGTCCTGTCTATCCATGGCGCCCAATGATCAAGCTGATGCTCGATAACGAGAAGTCCGAAGCCTTTTTCGGCCTGCAGTTCTTTGATCAGCCGCACCAATTCCCGCACGGAATATGGATCAAGCTGTGCCGTCGGTTCGTCTAAAATAATGAGTTCCGGTTCCATCGCAATGATACAAGCGAGCGCGACCTTTTGTTTTGAACCGCCTGACAGCGAGGCGATCGTCCGTGTTTTCAGATGAGTGATTTCTAATTTTTCCAAAACGTCCTCAATAATTGAGTCCATCTCTTCTTTTGTATATTGCAAATTTTCCAGACCGAAGGCTATTTCATCTTCAACCGTCAGCATGCAAAACTGCTGATCCGGATCTTGAAACACGACGCCGATGGATCGGGCGGCGGGTTCTGACAGGTCCGAAAGATGTGTTCCGTATAAGGAAACGGTTCCCGTTTGAACTGCATCGCAGGCTTCCGGATACAGACCGTTTAAACAAAGTGCGAGCGAGCTTTTACCGCATCCGCTCGGCCCGAGCAATAAAACCCGTTCTCCTTTGCGGAGCTGAAATGACACGTCTTGAAAAACAGGCTTCTCATCCTGCTCATAAGAAAAGGTAAGACGGCGGACCGATAGAAGGGGTTCAGATGCCTGCATCTTGGTTCACCTGTTTCTTTTTCTTCTTGAATTCTTTTCCGAGCGCCATGCCGTTCAGCACCCCTGTGTAAGCCAGCGCATCACTGATTGCTTTGCCGAGAAGGCCGGCAAGAAGCGCACCTGAGACCAGGCGGATGAGAAGCATGACAACTAATAAACCCGGATTCAAAACAGAGTATCCGGAAATGAACAAGTCATAAATGAAGCTCGCAACAGAAGACCCCATACCGGATAAAAGGAGCACGGGCAGGGTATACACCCGCCAGCGTGTCGCAAAAAAGACCGCTTCTGCACCGATTCCCTGCGCGATGCCGATCAGAATCACCATCGGCCCTGACGGATTTCCGAGTAAACACTCTACAAACGCGGCGATGATTTCAGAAACAAGCGCCGCTCCCGGTTTTTGAATAATGTAGGCGGCAATCACCGAGACGATAAACCAAATACCGTAAATCGGTTCGTAGCTCATCCGGCCGAAAAACCCTGCCGCTATATTGCTTGCATGAGTTGATAATAAATAAACGACAGCGAATACAACACTGATGACGGACATGACGACAATTTCTCTCATTTTCCAATTTTTCATTGTGATCTCCTGCTTTCTTATCGGATAGTCGTATGTATGAAAGAGTTGATTTTACGAAAGACGATTGATCGTAAGTTTCATATTGCAGTGTCCTCCCCCGTTTTTTAATGAAAAATAAAAAACTGCATATCCGAGGGAATATGCAGCAGCAGAACGAAAACGCATGGAAAAAACCCTGCGCTCCGGTCAATCTGCACTTCCCCACGCTGGTATTATCCAGATCGGGTTATAAGGGATCAAAACACGCCTGCCGCATGTTTTATCTCAGCCGATAACAGCACCCCTAGTGCTTTTCCTATACAGTTTTTTATGATGACATCATCATAGTTGATCATATCTGATTTGTAAACAGCCTTTCTCTAAACAGAGTTTGGAATCGGACCGGAAGATCATTCATAAAGATAAGAAGAGCCCTTTTGATCAAAAGGAAACGGAGGACATCTATGTTTGTTCATACAGTGCAGTCTGGCGACTCGTTATTTTCCATCAGCAGAAAGTACGGATACCCTGTTGACAGCATCAGAAGCGTCAACGGGCTTGAGGAAACGAATATCGTTCCGGGGCAGGCGCTTTTAATCCCTCTTAATGAATATACGGTTCAGCCGAATGATACGTATGCCGTTATCGCAAGTAAGACTTATGTGCCGCAGATGCAGCTGATGCAGGCAAACCCGGATATTCCGCCGAACCGGCTGCGGCCGGGTTTAAAAGTGAGAATTCCGGATATCTCCAACTATTTGGCGGGAACCCTGCAATTTTACGTCATTCGGACACCTGAAGCGGACAGAGAGCTCATTAATGATTTTGCACCCTATTCATCGGCGATTTCTTTGTTTGAATATCATTTTGGCCCAAACGGAGATATCATGAATGATTTAAACGACAGAACCGCGATAGAAACCACATGGCAAAACAGAGTGCGGCCGCTTGCGGTTATCACGAATCTGACAGAAGGAGGGTTCAGCCCGGAATTAGCCCATCAAGTCCTGCAGAACCCGACGGCGAGAACGAACCTCGTCACTAATATCGTCTACCTGACCGTAAGAAAGGGATACGGCGGTGTAAATATTGATTTTGAACGGATCAGGGAAGCCGACCGGGACCTGTTTACAGGATTTCTCCGGCAGTTAAAAACCCGGCTCTCAGAGCACCAGCTCGCGCTAACGATATCGGTTCCGGCGAAAACAAATGAAGCGGTGCCGTGGCTGAGGGGATATGATTACGGCGGAATCGGAGCCGTCGTCGATTATATGTTCATCATGGCGTACGACTGGCACCACGCCGGCAGTGAGCCGGGACCCGTAGCGCCTTTGACGGAGGTCAGAGAAACCATCAATTTTGCCATCAGCAGAGTGCCGAGAAGAAAGGTGATTCTCGGTGTACCGCTGTACGGATATGATTGGGTGATTCCGTACCGCCCCGGGACGATCGGATCGGCGATCTCCAATCAGCGCGCCATGGAAACCGCCATGAAATATCAATCAGTGATCCGCTACTCTCAGAGGGATCGTTCCCCTTACTTCCGGTATACGGATGAAAATGGAAGAACGCATGAAGTATGGTTCGAGGATGTGCGGAGCATGAGTGAAAAAATGGTTCTCGTGCGGGAATTCGGACTGCAGGCGATCGGCGCGTGGCAATTAACGCTCGGTTTCAAACCGGGTCCGTGGCTGTTGCGGAACTTTTTCACCATCCGAAAGATATAACCGCATTATCCCGCTTTTTCGGAGAGTTTTTCTTTCTTATGATAACGGATCTTCTTTTGGACAATCTAAAGTTGAAAAGGAGGTCTGTTCTGTGAAGAAAAGGGAAGAGCAATATATCAACGAGGCTGAGTATGTACCGCACCCGACAAAAGAAGGGGAATACGCGCTCATGCTGCATGAATCCTATCATTTACTTTCAGAAGAGGATGAAAACGATTTGCCGGAATAAGGGCTTTATGCCTTTATTCCGTTTATTTTATAGGCATATGCTGAAATAACAATTTAAAGGTTGACACATTCCTTTTTTTTCTGTAATCTCAGTGTGTCAATTCAAATAACAACTTCGTTAGGTGAGGCTCCTGTATGGAGATACGCTGCTGCCCAAAAATGTCCAAAGACGCCAATGGGTCAACAGGAATCATCGACATAAGGTGATTCTTAACGCAGCTGGATGATTGTCCTATGCCATACAGTGCTAAAGCTCTACGAATGAAGGCCCCGCACGTTTATTTGCCGTGCTTGTTTTCGCCTTCATTTCGGAAGGTTTTTTTTATGCCTCAAAACGTACATGACTGAGCATGATAAGGAGGTGCGGAGTATGGATTCTCCCCATTCGAGTATGTCAGAAGAAGTACCCATATACAGCCAGATAACCAGTGACGACATGATGAGGAGACAAACCGCCGCACTTCCCTTGACGGACGGCGCGTCTCCGTAAAGGAGGTACGAGTCCCGATGGTCCAAAACATGACCTATGACGAACTCATATTACGCATTATCATTTTATTGCGGGACGGAAAAATAAAAGAATTCCGAAACATGATAGACGAGCTTCAGCCCTATGATATGGCCTTTTTATTTAAAGAAATGCCGGAAAAGCACCGGGCCCGCTATCTGTCATATATGACGGTTGATGACATCACCGACATGATCGGAGAGCTGGAGCGGGAATTTCAGCTTGCCGTTCTCCATAAAGTCGGTAAAACGAAAGCCACTCTCGCAATGAATAAAATGGATAACGACGATCTCGCCGCTTTGCTGGAAGAGATGGATGAAGAGCTGAAAGAGCAGCTTTTGTCCAGCATGGAGGCCGAGGAATCAAAGGCCGTACAGCTTTTGATGAACTATCCGCAAGAATCCGCGGGCCGGATGATGACGAACCGCTTCGTCTGGATTCCGCAGCATTATACAGTAAAAGATGCGGTCGTGAAGCTGAAAAGCTTTGCGGAAATCGCAGAATCAATTAACTACTTGTACGTGATTAATGACAGCAAGCAGCTTGTCGGGGTGCTGTCTTACAGAGATTTAATTCTCGGCGAGCCTGACGATAAAGTGCAGGATCTCATGTTTACGCGTGTCATCTCAGCCGGGGTGCTCCAGGATCAGGAAGAAGTCGCCCGGCTGATCCAGCGGTATGACTTTTTAGCCATTCCCATCGTTGAAGAAAATAATGTGCTTGTCGGCATCGTCACTGTCGATGATATTATCGACGTCGTGATTAAAGAGGCTGATGAAGATTACGAAAAATTCGCCGCCTCCGGTAAGGCGATTACATTTGATACGAAAGCGTACGTGGCGGCGTACCGCCGCTTGCCGTGGCTCATTCTCCTTTTGTTTATCGGATTGATTTCCGGAAGCATTCTGAATTATTTTGAAGATACATTGCAAAAAGTCGTCGCCCTCGCATTTTTCATGCCGATGATCGCGGGAACGACGGGAAATACGGGCACACAGTCACTCGCCGTCGTTATCAGAGGATTGGCTAAAGAAGAAATGAATAAAAAAACCATCTTTAAACTGATTTTCCGGGAGTTAAGAGCCGGCATCTACATCGGTATTGTCTGTGCGATTGCGATTACGATTGTCGCAACCGTCTGGCAGAAAGACTTAACGCTCGGTTTTGTCGTCGGTTCATCGCTGCTTGCAACGCTGATTATCGGTACGATGGCCGGAACGATCGTCCCTATTATTCTTCATAAACTGAACATAGACCCGGCGATTGCATCCGGGCCGCTGATTACGACGCTGAACGATATTTTGTCCTTATTAATTTATTTCGGCATTGCAACTGCATTTCTTCATGCTTTATAAAAAAAGGTCCGTCTCACAGGAGGCGGACTTTTTTTGTCAGCGGTTTTTATATTTAAAATGAGCATTAAGCTGTCCTTCCAGCATTTTCTTGCGGAGCTGCGGGTCGTTTTTGAGGGCCTGCTCTTTTTTGCGCATGTCTTTTAAAATCTCAGCCGTCTGTACGCCGTCCTCACGCTTGTTGGCAATATCCATCAGCCGCTCAACGTCCGCGAAGGAATATTTTCTCGTTCCCCGCGATGAGCGCTGCGGGTAAATTAATTTCCGTTCTTCATAGTATCTGATCTGCCTGACTGACAATCCGGTTAATTCGCTTACAATGCCGATCGAGATTACTTTTTTATCTTTGTAAGATTGTTCGTCTGTCGTCATTTTTCCACCCCTGGATGTCTTTTACTCATATTATATAAGAAAAAAAGAGAAAAAACCTGACGCTTGTCAGGTTTTCTGACGTGAAATAGAAGATTTTAGAAAAAAAGCGTCAGAAAAATTAACAAGGTTAATGCATGGCTCTGTATCCCGTTTTATGCTTATTTTACAGATACAATGAGAGGAAGGATATGAATGGAGAAAGAAAAAGCGGTTTCGCTGGCAAAAGAAATCATTGAATTAGATATGAAACGCGATGAAATGCTGGAGACGTTTATGCAGCTTGCCGGGGAACACGCTTTTCCGCTGCTCAGAGCCGTCCAGAACGAACTTTACCGAAAAACATCATAATTCCACATAAGTTTTACAATGGCTTCATACGTCATTGAAATAAAAGCGGTATTCTGATCATAGAATAACGGAAAACAAAGGAGGGCGTCATGAGTCATTTGTTTCAAAATGCACTGGACAAAGAGAGAAACCATTATTCCAAAAAGCTTCTTCAGATCGGAGTCTATACGAAAGAAATACTGAACTCCATGACAATCACGGAGCTGAGAAAGGAATACGCGTATTTTTTTCGGAACATTCCCTATAAAGAACGAAACCCTTATACAAATTAAATGATGTATAAGGGTATTTTTTTATATAAAAAAGAAGGAATTCTGAAAAACGGCACGAATAGAATATAAAACAAAGAACGACTCTTATGAATTGTAAGGGTTTACATTATTTTTTTATAAAAATCTTAAATACGGGGTAGATATGATGAGATTATCATTTAACGAAGAAGAAGTGATGCGTTCGATGAATTTGTACAAAGTTTTTGCAAGGGCTTTCAAAAGTGTGTCTGAACACAGCATTCGCGACAGTAAAGAACACGGTTTTAACCCGACTGAATTTGCCGTTTTGGAGCTGCTGTATACGAGAGGCCCGCAAAAGCTCCAGCAAATCGGGTCGCGTCTTTTGCTTGTCAGCGGGAATGTCACCTATGTCATCGACAAGCTTGAAAGAAACGGGTTTTTGGTCAGAGAACAAGACCCGAAGGACAAACGGTCTGTTTACGCCCATTTAACTGATAAAGGAAATGAGTATTTAGACAAAATTTATCCGATTCATTCATTGAGAATTGCGAGAGCGTTTTCAGGACTTATGCCTGAGGAACAGGAACAGCTGATAGCCTTATTGAAAAAAGCGGGGATTCACAGCCAGCACTTGCTTTTCCGTTAAAAGAAAGCGGATACAAACACTCTTCTTCAAGGAGAGTGTTTTTTTTCTGTCCTACGGTAGAGCCTGAAGCGGATTTTGCATATGCTGATACAGGGCGGCATCATTATTTACCAATCATAATGTGACATGCCCCATGCCAAAATATGAAAGTGCTTTGATTATAAAGAAGGTGAACGTGTGAGAAGCTGTCTGCTGACTATATGGTACTTACTTGATCCGCTTTATTTCTTCTTTACCCGGCTGACGCTGATTGATAAACAGCAATCGAATGTATTCCGCGTTCGTTTGACAAGATATAAAGGGAAAGAGGTCATCCTGAGCGACGGAACCAGAATTAAAAAAAACGACGTGTTAGTCAAGATTCATCTTCATAACGTCAAACTCCTGAAAGAACTGCAGCCTATTGAAAGCGCGGTCAGAAGGGGGATTATGCTATATCAGAAGGTTTATCAATCCATGCCTCATTTAGCTGATTATATTAACCAGCATAAACGGAAAGACGAGATTAAAGGCGTCGTCGGCATTACAATGCTTCATAAAGGGGCGGCAAGACTCGGATTTGATGTAATAAAGCCGTCCAGCAGCTGCTACAGGCTGTTTAAAAAAGCGGCACATATTCCGATTTTATATTTTACTGCAAAACAGCTCACCCTCAAAAACATTCCTTATTCCTGCTATTTATTCATTTCTAAAGAAAAACTGATGTACACGTATCAGACTGAAAAGAGCTGACGAAAAGCGTCAGCTCTTTCTCTTGATTTGCTCAAGCACGTTTGAAAGCGGGCCATCCTGCGGATTCCGGTAAAAATCATAAAACGGATCTCCCTCTGTCCTGACCCGATTCACCACTGTATCAATCGTATAATCATCGGGTGTTAAAGAGGAGTTGACTTCGTTCCAATAAAGAGGGGCGGCAACCGTTCCTAGTTCATTGCCCCGGGTCGAATAAGGAGCGATGATCGTTTTTCCTTCGGCATGCTGCAAATAATCTAGGTAGAGCCTGCCGTTTCGGTTTTTGATAAACCGCTCTGTCGTAAAAAGATCCGGACGCGTCCTGACGCAATAATCGGCGATGAGCATTGTGAACGCGCGGGTCTCCTCATAGGTGAATGCTTCCGGTGAAAGCGGGATGTAGAGCTGAATGCCTTTATTCCCGGAGAGCTTCGGGAATGATGTAATACTGAATGAGTCAAACAGCTGTTTCAGCACATGGGCCGCCTCCACGGCCATAGGAAAATCGTTCCTTGACGGAGGATCAAGGTCAATGACGATTTCTGCGGGCCTTTCAGAATGCACGGTCTGAAACGGAACGTGAAATTCCAGCGCCAGCTGATTGGCGAGCCATAAAAGAGACGGTACGCTGCTGCATACGATGTGTTCGTGGCTTCCGTCAAATACGCTTGAGACAAAGTCCGGCGTGTAATCCGGTTTGTTTTTTTGAAAAAAAGATTCGCCCGGCGCTCCATGAGGATAACGGATCACCGTGACGGCCCGATCTTTGAGAAAAGGCATAAGAAAATCGCTCATCTTCACCATATAACAAAGGAAATCCGCTTTCTTTTTTTCAGACTTCTTAAAAACGGTCTTATCCAGGCTTGTGAACTGCAGCTTCGGCGGCAGTGTTTTAGAACGGAGGATAAGCTGCTCATACGTACATTCAGTCCAATCCATTTCAAACTGAAAAGAAACAAAAGATACTTCACGCAGCGTGTCCTGCAATATGGTTAAATACTGCACGGTCATACAGATGGAAGGCTCAAGTATATACTCGCCGCTTTTTTGTTTTTTGCCGTGAGTCTCCATAATAGTTCTGACGGCGTTTTTTTCTTCCGCCTGCATGCCGTGGGAAACGGAAGCGATCGGGACAATGGTGCCGTCTTTTAATACCGAGGCCGTCACGTACCCGTTCTTCGGATTAAACCCGGTTAATAGCACGTGAGCCGTTTTCATATGTTTATACTTCTGCCAGTCGGGAGACCGTTTATTTTCCGCCCAGCCGCTTGATGCTTTTTTTGCTACTATTCCTTCTCCGTCATGCCGGACGATCTTGTCCCAGAGCGCTTCAAAGTCAGTGTGCTCCGGAATGTACTGAATCGCTTCCTCCGCTAAGTGATGGGGGCTTTTCGGAAGATTTGCTTCTTCAAACAGTTTGAAAAGGGCGCGCTTCCGCTTCACATACGGCAATGAGACGGTGCCGGCACCTTCCAGAACTAAGAGATCAAATGCCAGAAAGCGGCACGGCCGTCTATTGGCGGTGCTTTCAATGGCTTCCGCCCGTTTTAAACGCCCGCGGATTTGAATATGTTCAAAGTCCGCTCTGTACGGATTGATTAAATAGACAAGCTCTCCGTCAAGCGTAATGGGGAACCGGTCTTTCATGTGCTGAAAACACCGTGCCGCAAAAGCCGTGATTTCCGGAAATTGATTCGTCAGCGTCTGGCCGTTTCTGCTGGTCAATGTGACGCCGCTTTCGTCTATGCGGAGAAGACAGCGGAATCCGTCATACTTTACCTCATAGCGCCACTCACTGCCTATGGGCGGTGAAGAGGTCAAAATCGGCTGCATCGTCAGCACCATGATTAAGACGTTCCGGCTTTTTGTCTGGTCGTCTTCCGCTTTTTGCCTTCGCCGCCTGCAGGTGCGGCGTCTTTTGTCCGCGCCGGTGCAGCCTGCTCGCGATTCGGCCGCTTCGTCCGGTCGATGCTTGCCTGAAGGGCGCTGACAAGATCAATGACATCTTCGCGCGGGCCGGCAGCAGCGGGTGTTACGCCTGCTTCTTCATGTTCAAGCTTATCATTAATTTTGGCGAGAAGGGCTTTCCGGTATGTGTCTTCGTATTGCTCTGGGTCAAACTCGGTTGTCAGCTCATTAATTAACGTAATCGCCGTCTGCAGCTCTTTTTCATTAACCGCTGTCTGCTCCGGAACGCCCGGCACATGTCCGGCATTTCTGACTTCATCCGGATAATGAATGGATTCCATCACGATGCAGTTGTTATACACCCGAAGAATCGCAAGCTGCTGCTTAGAACGGATTGTAATAGAGGCAATCCCGATTTTACCGGTCGTCCTCAGCGCTTCCCGCAAAAGTGTATAGGCTTTTGTGCCGTTGTCTCCAGGGCCGACATAATAAGACCGGTTAAAATAAATCGGATCAATCTCTTGCAGCTGGACAAAGTCAACAATCTCAACCGCTTTTTCTTCGTGTTCCTGTTTTACGTCTTTCAGGTCTTCGTCTGTCAAAATGACGTATTTTCCCTTTACATACTCATAGCCTTTAACGATTTCATCCGGCTCCAGACTCTTTTCACACCCGGTACAGATCTTTTCGTATTTAATCGGCGCATGATCTTCTTTATGAAGACTGCGGAATTTTATATCTTTATCTTCAGTGGCCGCAAAGAGCTTGACCGGGATATTGACGAGGCCGAAACTGATCGAACCCTTCCACATCGTGTGCATGAATAAAAACTCCTTTTTTCTTTATTGTGGATAATCGGGTCCGTTCCATGTGTAGAAACTTATGGGTGGCGCGGCGCTTCATTGAGGAGCTGTTCAATCTCCTCAGGAGGCAATGGCCTGCTGAAATAGTATCCCTGGAGAAAATCGCATCCTTTTTCATCTAAAATCTTTTTTTGCATCGCCGTTTCAACCCCTTCAGCAACGACTAAAAGAGAAAGCTGATGGCCCATGGCAATAATGGCGCCGGTGATCTGCGCAGATTTAGGATGTGTCTGAAGATCATCTATAAATGATTTATCTATTTTCAATCTGTGAATCGGAAAGTCCTTCAAGTAGCTGAGAGAACTGTGACCCGTTCCGAAATCATCAATGCTTACACTGATTCCCAGCTCAGTTAGTGCGGTAAGCACTTTTTTGCTGTGCTCGTGATCTTCCATTGTCATGCTTTCAGTCACTTCTGCTTCAAGCAGCCGGGGAGGAAGCTTGTAATGGGAAAGTGTTTTCTGAATAAACGGAACCAATTCTTCTGATTGAAACTGTTTGGCCGAAATATTAATGGCGACTGGAAGGTGATATCCTTTTTCATGCCATTCCTTCGCCTGCCGGCACGCCTCGGTGATGATCCATTTGCCGAGGTCAATAATCAGCCCGGTTTCTTCGGCGGCCTGGATAAAGTCTCCGGGATTCTGCAGCTTCCCATCCGCGCCGGCCACTCTCAGAAGCGCTTCAGCTCCCGTGATGAGCTGATCAGAAGAGCTGTATTGAGGCTGATAATGAAGGACGAACCTTTTTTTCTCAATCGCTTCTCTCAGCTCCATCTCAAGCCGAAGCTTTTTCGCTTCTTTTTCTCCGATTTGGGCAGAGTAATATTTGTATTTGCTTTTGTTTCGGTCTTTGCAGGCGTACATCGCCATATCGGCTTTTTTCATCAGTTCCATTCCGTCCGACCCGTCTTTTGGAGAGACGGCGATGCCGATGCTGACAGAGGTGATCAGCTCGTGCTCCTGAATGGTAAACGGTTTTTCGAACTGCAGGATGATCTGTTTTGCTAAATCATCAATGTCATCGTGCTCAGAAGGGACGTCAGTTAAAATAATAATAAATTCATCACCGCCAAGACGGGCGATAAAACCATTATCCGGGATGATGGAAGAGAGTCTCTGAGCCGCTGATTGAAGAAGTCCGTCTCCGGCATTGTGCCCGAGCGCATCGTTAATAATTTTAAACCGATTTAAATCGAGAAAGAACACAACGGTCAAGCGTCCGAATGAATGATCTCTTTCCAGAACTTCTGTCAACCGCTGAACGGCATGCCGGCGGTTCGGCAGGTCTGTCAAAGAGTCATAATGCGCCATACGGTGAATGTCCTTCTCGGCTTTCCGCTGTTTGGTCATGTCTTTGCAGATGACATATACACTGTCCAGTCCGTTATCGACCAAAACGGGGATAAAGGTAACATTAATATAAAATAAGCCGACGTCTGTTTTCAGATCAGCATCAATATGCAGGGCCTGCTGTTCTTTTTTTACTTGTTTAAAATAGGTTTTCAGCTGTCTGCTGATATGCTGGCGCCAATTTTGGCTGTCCAGTCCGAAATTGTGTTTCATCTCGGCTCCTGCGTCATTAGAGTAAAGAATTTTACCGTCAGGAGATAGGATGAAAATCGGGTCAATATTATGATTGATTAATGATTGAAACCGCTGTTCATGGTCTTTCATACGTTCATTGTGGCGGAAAAACTGACGATCGAAATGTGAGCTGAAAAACAATAACATCTGAAAACAAAAGATGATCAGCGTAATATAAACGGACCAATGAAACGAATGAATTTCCATATCGTTTTCCGGCTTTCTCATGTCTTCATAAAATGAGGCAGCCATCATTCCGGTATAATGCATTCCTGAGACGGCCGCGCCCATGAATACAGAACCGATGATTTTGTGAAAAGTAAAAGGTTCCGTCGGTTTCTTCGCTGCCAAACCGAAAAATACTTTCAGCGAAATGAAAGAAGAAGCCATGGCAATCAGAATAGACATACAGAACAAAAAGGGATTATACATAATCATTACCCGGGAAATGGCCGACATCCCCATGTAATGCATGAGAGAAATTCCCGCTCCCATAAAAACAGATCCGGTAATCAGCCGGCTGAATGTTAAGATTCTCCGGCTGACGATGTATAAAGCCGCAAAAGATCCGGAAATCGCGGCGGCTGCAGAAAAGAACATCGGCACAGCTTCATAATTCATATGCATGTTCATATAAACGGCAAGCATTCCGACAAAGTGCATTGACCATATGCCGAAACCCATGATAACTGAACCCGCAAACAGCCACAGCTTACTTTGAATCCCCGTTTTGAGCGTTATTTTTCTGGAAATTTCAAGTGAAGTAAATGCCGCCAGACAAGCAATCAGGATGGATAGCCCGACAAGCGGGACATTGTATTGTACATGTAATTCCAAAAGATGATTCCTCCTACTACTACCGATCTGAAACGATCCTCATTTATATCGGCGCGACATAAAAATATTTCAGTTTCGAGGTTTTGTGTTAAAATGATTCTTAAGATTCAGAATACAATTTGCCTGGAGTGATAAATGATCGAAGGTTTTATCATATCAATAATAGAAGCGTTTAAAAGCTTATCCTACGCCGGAATTTTTTTGGCGCTGAGTATAGAATTTATCCCGGCGGAAATTGTACTTCCGCTTGCGGGCTACTGGGTGTCAAAAGGGGATATGACGCTTGCCGGAGCCGTGTTTGCCGGATCGCTCGGCGGTGTTTCGGGTCCGCTGGTCTTATATGGAATCGGAAGGCTGGGGGGCCGGCCGTTTTTGCTGAAGTATGGAAAGTATGTATGGATAAAACCCGAATCGCTTCAGAAATCAGATCATTTCTTTCAGAAACACGGAGGTTTGGTAGCGTTCAGCGGCCGTTTTATACCGGGGGTCAGGACGCTGATTTCTCTGCCGTGCGGAATTGCGAAAATGAATGTCTGGGTGTTTTCTCTTTATACATATGCAGCGATGCTCCCGATTACGTTTGTTTACGTATACCTCGGAATGAAGCTCGGGGAAAATTGGAAAAGCGTCGGTTCCATTCTTGATCAATATATGCTGCCGCTCGGTATACTCATTGTGTTGCTTCTTGTCTTTTATCTGCTTTTAAAAAGAGGAAAGCATCGGGATAAAACAGAAAAAATTTCTCAATTTGCTAAAAAAGTTAAGCGTTGACAAATGATGAAACAGGCTTTATCATGAGCGTATAAACAAAATATTTCTTGAAATCCCAAAGGGGAGTAGCGTCCGGATGTTCCGGAAACAAAGTCGTCAATTCATGGATCATATCCATCGGCTTTGTTGGCATGCCAATCATTCATGTCTAGCAAGACCTTTGCCTTATATCGGCAAAGGTCTTTTTTGCGTAAAAAAACGCCGATATAAGCTCGGATGATAGAAAAGAAACGGAGGGAATGGATTGGACTTTGCATTATTATTGGAGTATGGATGGGTTCTTCTCGTTTTAATCGGGCTGGAAGGGATTTTAGCGGCGGATAACGCGCTGGTGATGGCTGTGATGGTGAAGCATCTTCCGGAAAAACAAAGGAAGAAGGCTTTATTTTACGGATTGGCGGGCGCTTTTATTTTACGTTTCGGGTCGCTGTTTGCCATTTCTTTTCTGGTGAATGTCTGGCAGGTTCAGGCCCTGGGCGCCTTATATCTGTTTTACATCGCGGTCAGTCATTTGCTGAAGCGGTATGTATTCAAACATGGCACAGGGCAGAAAACGCAGAAAGAGAGCGGGTTTTGGCAGACTGTATTGAAAGTGGAGCTGGCTGACATCGCTTTTGCCGTTGACTCCATTTTAGCGGCGGTCGCGCTTGCCGTAACGCTTCCGGAAACGCCGCTTCCTGCCATCGGCGGCTTGGATGGCGGTCAGTTTCTCGTTATTTTAGCCGGCGGTGTTATCGGTTTAATCATCATGCGCTTTGCGGCGTCAATGTTTGTTTCCTTATTAAAAACCAGACCGGGCCTTGAAACGGCGGCATTTGTTATTGTCGGGTGGGTAGGCGTGAAGCTCGCTCTTTATACTCTGGCTCATGAGGAACTCGGCGCCATTCCGGCGGATGTTATTCACTCTGCGGCTTGGAAAATCATTTTCTGGACGGTTTTGGCAGCCATTGCGGTTTGCGGATGGTTTATGTCAGGAACAAAACAAATAGAGCAGGACGCGGCATCAGCGGAAAGAGAACACGCATAAAAGGAATCTTAAAGGGGACTGTTTTTTTAAAAAGCAGGTTCCCTTTTTTATTTGAAACGCTTACATTTAAGACATATGATAACAATTTTATAACAGCCTTGTTACAAAAAACACAGAGAAAACCCCCTTAATTCTGCCCGAAGGCACGAAATCATGTATAGTACGTCTTATTGGCTTGTCATAATTGAGACAAATGAAATCGATTTCTCTTTTTCTTCCTTTGCGAATCCCTACTAAATTAGCTATGATTATGAGTAGTTATAGGGAGGAACTGAGGTGAAACCAGTGCTTAGCCTTTTGTTTAAATTGGGAAAAAAGAAGCAAACGCTTGAAACATCTGTTGAAAAAATACAAAAAGGCGACAAAGATCTGCAGAACGATTTAATACAGCAATATAAGCCTTTTATCGCGAAGACGGTTTCATCCGTTTGTAAACGATATATAGATGAAAAAGACGACGAATTCAGCATCGGGCTGATCGCGTTTAACGAAGCCATTGAAAAATATTCGGCTGAAAAAGGTAATTCGCTGCTTGCATTTGCAGAGCTGATTATAAAAAGAAAAGTAATAGATTATATCAGAAAAGAAGCAAGAGCCGCCCAGCATATCAATATGGATGTGCAGGAAGGCGACGACCAGGAGTCTTCGCAAAGCCTTATTGAAGCGGAGCTTTCCATTGATGAATACCGCAAACAGATAGAGATTGAGCAGCGCCGGGAAGAAATTCTTTTTTTTCAGAAGCAGCTGCAAGAATACGGTCTGTCCTTTAAAGAGCTGCTGGAACAATCGCCGAAGCATACAGATGCGAGGCAGAATGCGATTAAGGTAGCCTACACGCTTGTGGAAAATGAAGAGCTGGCGTCTATTTTGCACCAAAAGAAACAGCTTCCGGTCAAACAGCTGGAGCAGCTCGTGTCGGTCAGCAGAAAAACGATCGAACGGAACCGAAAATATATCATCGCCATGAGTATTATTATTTCCGGTGATTATATTTATTTAAAAGATTATCTTAAAGGGGT
Source organism: Bacillus sp. 5RYD7K (assembly GCF_059831465.1). Taxonomy (NCBI): domain Bacteria; kingdom Bacillati; phylum Bacillota; class Bacilli; order Caryophanales; family Bacillaceae; genus Bacillus; species Bacillus sp. 5RYD7K. The sequence goes on along the minus strand of NZ_CP191200.1, from coordinate 3,517,959 downwards.
GTTGCACTCATGAGAAGAGGGATCATAGTAGAGAAAAATAAAAAATTCGTCACGTTGCTAACCCCTGACGGACAATTTTTGAAAACAAAAAATGATCACCGCGCTTGTGAAATCGGAGAGGAAATGACGTTTGAAGGCGAAACGCGTATGGGAAGAAGGGCCAGCTTTTTTGATTTTCTGAAACTGCGCCCTTTTAAATTGGGAGTGTTTACAATGACTGCTATTATCCTATTTATTTTAATCATGCTCCCGGTTTTTTCTAATAACAAAGCTTACGCGTATATGACGCTTGACATTAATCCAAGCATTGAAATGGCTTTAAACAGCAAATACGAAGTCATTGAACTCACACCGCTGAACCATGACGCCCAAAAGGTCATAAGTGACATCGGAGACTGGAAAAGCAGCGATTTTAAGGAAGTCATCAGTAATATTATTACCGATTGCAGCAAGCATGGATATGTAAAGGAATCAAAAGAGATTTTAATTTCCACGGTTTACGAAAATACAGATGACAATACATATAAAAAAGGCGTTAAAAAACAGCTGGCTGACATGACTGAAAAATACAAGGGCACCTACCAGCTTCAATCTCTTGAATCAGATATGGAAACAAGGGAAAAAGCAAAACAGGAAGGGATGTCAACAGGCAGCTACATAAGAAGAAACGAAAAGAAAACAGAAGATAAACAGCCTGAAAAGAAAACCGACGATAGTGAAAACGAACAGAAAAACACTGAAACAGATACCGATCAAAACAAGCAGCCGGACACAGAAAAACCGGCGGCTGATGACAACACGGCTCCTGATGAAGAAAAGGCAGCAGAGCAGCCGGATAACAATGAAACAACGCCCGGCACGGAAGATGCGAAGCCGGACAGTCAAGACGGCAATCAGCAAAACGAAAAAAATGCAGTTTCCGGATCAGAGGAAAATACCCAGAAGGAACAAGATGGGGAAACAGAGCAGCCCCCAACACAAAATCCTCAGGAAAACGGAAATGACAAAGAGCCTAAGCAGAGGTATAACAATCATTACTGGAATCATGAACGAAATGAACATTGGGAATCCTATCGGCGCCATGAAGATCCGTCAGACCGAAGGAACCCGAACGGCTACCGCCACGGAAGGGAGAATGCTGATAAACATCAAAATTCGCCGAGAAATCCCGGCGAATAAGCTGCATTATTGAGTTTTGCCGTTTAATTGTGATTGAGCCTGCTGTACAAGCCGCTTTGTCATTTCCCCGCCTACAGAGCCGTTTGCGCGTGCTGCTGTATCAGAGCTAAGGTTCACGCCGAATTCTTGAGCCACTTCGTATTTAAATTGGTCAAGTGCCTGCTCAGCCCCTGGAACTAAGAGTTTATTTCTGCTCGCCATCTTTTTCATCTCCTTTTCTCTGGCAAGATGTTTTACGCGTTTTAGTTTCAAACGGAACGGTATTGATTATGCTGGCAATTGTTGTGCACCTGAAAAAACCCCGGCGCAGACACCGGGGCAAAAAAACGTATGAATTATAATAAATGGCTGGTCATTTTGTAGGCGGAGGCTTGGATATGGAAAGTCAAAACGGAGAGCACGGTAACCGCGAGTATGGACCTGATATTGTTCCATTGCCCGCTTTCGAGTTCTTGAAAGCAGTCTCTGAGCTTGTCCGTCTGCTGTTCAACGAGCTCCTGCAGGCTCGTTTCCTTCATCGGCGGGTTTGTCTTATGATGAAGATAATCAATCACCTGGGCGCAGCTCTCATAATAGCTGATCGGGCTGATGATGTCATCTGATCTGTCGGTGATCGTGTTAAAAGCGATTTTTAATATGGCGCGTATATGTTCGAAGTCATAAATTGATTTTAAATCACGTACAATGAGAAGGATGACAGCTTGTTCAATTGTATATTTTTTTCCGAGTAAAGGGTGTCCGATTAAATCTTTAATATCGCGCTTCACCCAGTTTTGGACGGCGGTTGATTTTAAAGACGTCAGCTCGCACAGGTTTCCCAGCTCGACAATCTCGTTTGTTGAAAGCCCGTATTCCTTTTTCTCTTTTTTTCGTTCGAATCTCGTCAGAAATTCAGGGATGTGCAGCCGGCTTTCCGCTTCATCCAATGTCATGTCCGCTGATTGCAGTAAGATTTGGAGAGGGGTTGCGTCTCCTTGGCCTTTTAACGCGTAAAGAAGCCGCACCATATCGGTTCGTGTCAGTTTAAACGTGTTCATGGTTCACCTCTGATTGATTACGTGTTCACTTTCTTATATCACTGAGAATTACATTAACATCATACGTCGAAATTGTTGCATTTTCAAACAGATCATTTATAATTTAATTAAATAAGTTCTTTTGATCTTAAAAAAGACGGAGGTAATTATGGCGAAAAGAATATTTCTGTTTATTTTAACGAACCTTTTGGTCATTACGACAATCGGAATTGTGCTTACGATTATTACAAGCGTTACCGGTGTCGGCTCGTATATACAAAATGGCCGCGTCGATCTGATGGCATTGCTCGTGTTCAGCCTTGTCGTCGGTTTTGTCGGTTCTTTTATTTCTCTCGGAATGTCCAGATGGATGGCAAAAACGATGATGGGCGTCCGGGTGTTAAATCCGAAGAAGCAGTCACTCAGCTATGAAGAGCAGCAATTGGTTGACCGTGTGCACAGATTGTCCCGTGCAGCCGGAATGACGAAAATGCCTGAAGTCGGCATTTATCATTCACCTGAGGTCAATGCCTTTGCGACCGGTCCTTCTAAGCGCCGTTCGCTCGTCGCGGTTTCCTCAGGTTTATTGCAGCAGATGGATGATGCTGCGGTGGAAGGGGTTCTTGCCCATGAAGTCGCACACATTACAAACGGTGACATGGTCACGATGACGCTGCTTCAGGGAATCGTCAATACGTTCGTCGTATTCCTTTCCCGTATCGCGGCATGGATTGCGAGCCGCTTTGTCAAAGAAGATCTCTCCCCGGTCGTGCATTTTATCGCGATGATCGTGTTTCAGATTATTTTTTCCATTCTCGGCAGTCTTGTCGTCTTCGCATACTCGCGTCACAGAGAGTTCCACGCTGACCGCGGCGGTGCCGACCTTGCCGGAAAGGATAAAATGATTCACGCCCTGCGTACGCTGAAGTCTTATACGGGACATGTGAATGAAGAGGACCAGACGGCGGTGCAGACGTTGAAAATTAACGGCAAAAAGCATTCGTCACTGTTCTCCACACACCCTGATCTGGATGAGCGCATCCGCAGGCTGGAAGCCAAATAATCAACAAAACCTCTGACAATCGTTTCAGAGGTTTTTTGTTTAAAGATCGGCAAATTACATAAGGTAATGAAAAATCTTTCTAAAAAGCCCTTTAAAAAATCTCCCAATATCATTAGAATAATTACGTACTACATTTGAGAGGCAGAAGGAACTATCTTATGAAATTAAAGCTGAAGAAATTCATACAGGTTTTGTCGCCTGCACAGCTGATTGCGTTATATTATTTTCTTGCTGTGACGGTGGCATTTATTTTGTTAAGTCTGCCGGCGGCCCACAAACAAGGGGCCAGCTGGTCGTTTATAGACGCGCTGTTTACGGCGGTCAGCTCAGTCAGTGTCACCGGTTTAACGGTCGTCAACACGGCTGACACATTCAGCACGGCCGGAATTGTCATTTTGGCTTTCGTGCTTCAATTCGGCGGGATCGGCATTATGACGCTCGGAACATTCGTCTGGCTTATTATGGGCAAACGGATCGGTTTGCGGGAACGGAAGCTCATTATGGTGGATCAGAATCAATCGCAGTTTTCCGGTATCGTCAACTTGATGAAGCAAGTGCTGTTTTTGATTTTATTAATCGAGTTTTTAGGCGGCATCATTTTAGGAACCTATTTTTTAACGTACTATGATTCGTTTGAACAGGCGTACTTGCACGGCTTCTTTGCGAGCGTCAGCGCAACGACGAACGGCGGTTTTGATATTACGGGAAATTCACTCGTTCCGTTCAGGCATGACTATTTCGTGCAGTTTATTACGATGCTTCTGATTGTTTTCGGTGCGATCGGGTTTCCGGTGCTCGTAGAAGTGAAGGACTTTTTGTTTTCAAAACAGCGCAGATACTCATTTACGCTGTTCACGAAAATTACGACCGTAACGTTCGGACTGCTCGTTTTGTTCGGGGCTGTCGGAATATACGCGCTTGAAGCCACCCATGTCATGAAGGGAAAAAGCTGGCATGATGTTTTATTTTTATGTCTCTTTCAATCAACCGCTACGAGAAGCGGCGGGCTTGCGACGATTGATATCAGCCAGCTGTCGGCGCCGACATTATTTTTCATTTGCGCCCTTATGTTCATCGGCGCATCGCCGAGCTCGGTCGGCGGCGGAATCCGTACGACGACATTTGCGCTCAACCTTCTTGCTCTGTTTCATTTTGCCCGCGGAAATAAAGCGGTCAAGGTCTTTAAGCGCGAGCTTCATCAGGCTGATGTCATAAAGTCGCTGGTCGTTACGATGATGGCGATTCTGCTCGTGTTTGGGTCAACGCTGATTCTGGCAGTGACGGAGAAAAATCAGACGCTGCTGGGACTGCTGTTTGAAGTTTGTTCCGCTTTCGGAACGACCGGGCTTTCGCTCGGAATCACTCCGCATTTAAGCGACATCGGAAAATGCGTAATCATGGTGGTCATGTTTATCGGCCGAATCGGTATTTTGACGTTTCTTTATTTAATCGGCAGAAAGGAAATCGAAGCAAATTATCACTATCCGAAGGAAAGAATCATTATCGGCTGACACCGCTTTTTGAAAAGCGGTGTTTTTTTATTACCGGAAAATGGATGGGTGGAAACGGTTTTGTTGGAGATTCTAATTCGTAAAGAGGTGACGTCATTGCTTGCCGTTTTTTGGAAATCCTTGATTATGATAGCTGTCGGTACCTTTTTATTGCGAATTGCCGGACGGAAATCGATCAGCCAGCTGTCGGTGACTCAGACGGTCATCATGATTTCCATCGGCTCCATTATTATTCAGCCGTTTATTGAACATAGTTTATGGGAAACCATTTTCGCGGCGTCGATTTTTATCGCAGTACTGATTCTGATGGAATATTTAGAAATCAAATCAAACTTTTTTGAGTTTTTGTTTTCGGGGAAAACCGTCGCCGTTGTCAGAGACGGAAAAATCATCCCGGAAAATTTAAAAAAGATGCGTTTCACCGAGGCGCAGCTCTCCATGCGGATCAGGCAGGAAGGCCTCGGGGACATACAGGATTTTAAATATGTGCTGCTTGAGCCGAACGGACAGATCGGCTATGAGCTCATTGATGATGCCAAAAATGTGACAGTGCGCGACCTTAAAAAAATGTTTGATGAATTCAAAACAGATCTGCAGACAGAAGGAGGAAATCAAATGAAACGAAAAGCAGCGAAGAATGAAGCTTTGACCAACAACAATACACCGACTGAGAGCATGGATAAAGATGCATACAAAACACAATATGACGGCGATCCCGGACTGAGAGGGGCAAACCGCAAATCAAAGCACGGCAGACAAGGGGGCGAATAATATGACGAAAACAAACCGGCACAGCAAAGACATGCAAAATCATAAAAAGCCGATGGACCCTAAATTGCTTGAAGAAGAATTTTCAAGTGAGCTCGGAGATTATAACGCCGGAAAATGGATTGAAACGCTTGAACAGACGAAGCCAAAGAAAAAAGAAGACGGCAAAAAATAAAAAATACCTCTTAGGCGATAACGCTTAAGAGGGATTTTACATTATTTCGAATAAGCCCCGTTCCTTGTTCCTTTAATCGCTTCAAGCCAGCCGGTGATCCGCAATTCAATAAACGGCTGTGCGGCCGTTTTCACCGCATTGCTGGAGAGAATGGACGTGAGGGCGGCCGTTAACATCAAGAGAACAACTAAATTCTGGTAATCGGACAGATGATCTTCAAGCCCGATCTGCCGCAGCGTTTTTATAATGAATCCATGCAGCAGATAGACGTAAAACGTTCTCGTACCCCACTTCGTAAAGAAATAACGCTTTTTCGGAACGAGCGCCAAAAAGCTGAAGGTGGCGGCAAAGGCCAATACGTACCAGCAGATCCGCGACAGACCGCTCAAAAGCGTCACTGTGCCGAATGTAGAATAAGGCTCCGATCCGAACAGCCACGAGTAATCAAAATCAATGAACCAGCATAAGAGGAAAACAATGCCCAGTACGCCCGCGGCAATCTGCCTGCCCCTTTTGGCCCGAAGTAAATCAAAGTGCTGTTTTTTCAAATAAAACCCGGCGAGGAACATCGGAAGAAAGACAAACGTCCGTGAAAGACTCAGCGTGCTGCTGATGAAATCAAGATACCCGATCATGACGGCAAGCCCGCAGCTTGCCCCAAGCGCCCACATTTTCGGCAGCTTCGTAAAGGGATACAGCAGCAGATTCCAAAAGAATAAGCTGACTAAAAACCAGAGAGACCACTGCGGATCAATCGGATTGACGCTTGTCATGCTTTCATCCTGAATCAAATAGTAAAAAACCGAGTAGATGCCCTGAAAAATCAGGTACGGAATAATCAGCTTCACAGCCAGCTTTTTTACATAACCTTTCCGCTTAAAGTTTTTTGCGAAATAGCCGGAAACCAGAATAAAGGCCGGCATATGAAAAGTATAAATGAATTTGTAGAGATGGAGCATAAACTCATTTCCGTTAATAAATGACCGGAGGATATGGCCGAACACCACCAGAAAAATCAAGATAAACTTGGCGTTGTCAAAATAACTGTCTCGCGATTTTGTCATAGCATCACCTTCTCTTCAAAAATCATCCACTGCATGATTATTTCCTGATGATGTTCATTTTAAAATAAAAAACAAAAAATTGAAGGAGGAAAAAAGGGATTGTTAGGATGATGTAACGGGGAGGTAAGGATCGTAGAAAAAGACTCTAACTTGTCATATCATTGAAATTTTCTGAAATGTATAGGGCGAATGAAGGAAGATGAGGTATTTTGTAGAAATATTGAAGGATAGGTTTTTGAAGAAGGAGTGTACTGAATGGCTGAAACTCTGGATTTGCAGACAAAGGAGTCGCTGAAAGAGCAGCTGAAGCGGCTGAAGGAGGAAAATGACCGCCTGAAGAGTGATTTGAACCGGTATCATGTGATTATGAATAACACGCTTGATGCCATTTTTATATGCCATAAGGAAATGAAAATCGTCCAGGCGAACGAGGCCGCGGCCCGGATGATGCAGATTGAGGCAGAGCGCCTCATGAACCGCTCCGTTCTGGACTTTTTATATTCCGTGCCTCAGGAAGAACTGAATAAGGCCGTGAAAAAATTTTTGAAAAAGGGCTATCTGTGGAAAGAGGTGCCGATTAAGCTTGACAGCGGCGCGACGAAATACATTGAATTCCTCGCCAGAGACGGAATTGGGGAGGATTATTTTTTTGTGGTCATGAGGGATATCTCCTCTAAAAAAATCTTAGAGCGTGAATTCTCTATGAACGAGCAGCTGTTCAAAGATTTGTTTGACAGAGCTGTCGACGGCATCGTGCTGTTTGATAAGGACGGCGGGTTTATTGATGCGAACCTCTCTTTTTGCAAAAGCTTTGAGATCGGCCAGAATGAACTGTCCCATCTGTCGCTCCGCCATTTTACCGACGGAGAAAACAAAAAGCACCTGAAAGAAATCTGGGACACCCTCCGGAGAAAAGGAAACGCCAAAGGAGAACTGCCGGTCAAGCTTCGGTCGGGCGAGGAGAAGCTGTTTGAGTTTACGATTACGTCTAACTTAATCAGCGGGTTTTACATGTCTATTATGAGAGACATAACGGAGAAACGGTCGATGGAATTGAAACTTTTTAAAAGCGAAGAGCGCTTCCGCGAAATCTTTGAAAACGCCATGGACGCGATTGTCATTTGGAATGATGACGGAAAAATTGCCAAAGCAAACGAGTCGGCGTGCCGTATTTTCGAGCTGCCGATGGATAAGCTGACGGAAACGAATTTATGTACGTTTATCGTTGATCCGCAGAAAAAATACAAGCAGATTAAGAAGAAATATGAAAAATACGGGGAAATCCGGGCAGAGATGCTGTTTCAAATGGCAAACGGCCAGTACAAAGAGCTTGAGTTCACATCAAAACGAACCATACTCGAAGGCCAGCATTTAACCATTTTAAGAAATGTCAGCGATCGTAAGCGGATGGAAAAAGAATTGCGGGAAAGCGAGCTGAAATTCAGAAAAGTATTCAACGGCTCAATGGACGGAAAAGTCTTGTTTGACAACCAATTCCGCATAATTGACGCGAATCCTCTCGCAAGCCGTATACTCGGCATGCCGGATGATGAGCTGAGAGCGCATACCGTTCCGGATATTCTTTCTTTATTTGAAATTGAAAACGCGGGTGTACCCGCCAAAAAGATCGATCTGGAAGGAATGGATAATGAAATCCCCTTCCTGTTAAGCAGCAGTGACAGCCGCAAATTGGAATTTTCCTTCAAAAGGAATATCATTCAAAATATGAACCTGGCCATCTTTAAAGATGTCACCGAGGCCAAAGAGCTTGAGGAGAGGCTGCGGAAATCCGACACTCTTCACGTCGTAGGGGAGCTGGCGGCCGGCATCGCCCACGAAATCAGAAATCCGATGACTGCGCTGAAAGGGTTCATTCAGCTTCTGCAAGGAAGTATTGAAGGTGAATATTCCCTGTACTTTAACGTCATTACCTCAGAATTGAAACGCATCGAGTCTATCATTACCGAATTTTTAATTTTAGCGAAACCTCAGGCAATATTATATGAAGAAAAAGACGTGACGCAGATTATGAAAGACACGGCTGATCTCTTGAATGCCCAGGCCAATCTTGTCAATGTGCAGATCCATTTGAACCAGACCGGGAACATCCCGCCGATTTACTGTGAGCCGAATCAATTAAAACAGGTGTTTATCAATATTTTAAAAAACGCCATTGAAGTCATGCCGGGCGGCGGCAATATCTACGTGACGATCCAGCCTTCTGGTAAGGACCACATTCTGATATCCCTTCAAGATGAAGGAACAGGCATTTCTGAAGACAAATTAAAACGTCTGGGCGAGCCATTCTACACGACAAAAGATAGGGGGACGGGTCTCGGTCTCATGGTCAGTTATAAAATCATCGAAGAGCATCAGGGCCGCATTCATGTGGAAAGTGAAGAAGGGAAGGGCACGGTTTTTCATTTGACGCTTCCGATCCGGCAGAATACCGAAGAAAGAAGGAGCAGCGAATGATCTGCTTTATAAGTGTGAAAGCACCGTTTGGAACGGTCAGCCTGACGGAGGAAGATGGCTTTATTACCGGCCTGTTTCTCACCGGGCAAGATTTTGAGGAATGGCGGAAAGATACGCCCGGCGTGAAATCGTGCGAAACCGATTTGCTGTCGGAGGCGAAACAGCAGCTGACATCATATTTTTCCGGAGAGAGAAAGCATTTCTCTCTGCCTCTGAAACAACAAGGCACATTCTTTCAGGAAAAGGTATGGAACGCGCTGGCGATGATTCCTTACGGTGAATCACGAAGCTATGGTGATGTAGCTGAAGCTATCGGCAAGCCGAAAGCGGTGCGCGCCATCGGACAGGCCAATAAACGCAACCGGCTGCCGATTTTTGTCCCGTGCCATCGGGTAATCGGCAAAAACAGCGCCTTAACGGGATACGCGGGCACGAAGACAGATGTAAAAGCGGCGCTGCTGAACATCGAACAAATATCCTATAAAGAAAAATAAAGCATATGGCACGTTCCGTTTTTTCACGTCCGACATATCATTTTATTAAGTAAAAAAAGTTGGTCTGATGAAAAAGGAGGACGAAGCCTGATGAAAATGAGCCGTCCGCAAAAGATAGCCGGTTATGCAGAGCTGTTTTTTAAAATGCATCTGATTTCAGCCGCCCAAAAAGATGAAGTGATGACATTATGCAGACAAAAAAACCGCTGACATTGCCTGAGGCAACATCATCAGCGGTTTTTCAGCTCAGCTGGCAGTCTGCGAATAATTGTTCAATTTCTTCCGTGTAAGAACCCGTCACAATTCCTTTCTCGGTGATAATGCCTGAAATCAGGCTGCTCGGTGTGATGTCAAAGGCCGGATTGAAGACCGGCACATCTTCGGGAGCGGTGCGTATGCCGGAGATTTGTCTGACTTCATCCGGATCTCTTTCTTCAATCGGAATCTGATCGCCGTTTTCAATCTGCAAGTCAAATGTCGAAAGCGGTGCGGCCACAAAAAACGGAATCTGAAAGGCGTTTGCCAAGATCGCGAGGCCGTACGTTCCGATTTTGTTGGCCGTATCTCCGTTTTTAGCAATTCTGTCAGCGCCGACAATGACTGCTGAAATATGTTTTTCCTTCATTGTATGGGCGGCCATGCTGTCAGTAATGAGCGTGACATCAATCCCGCCCTGCATCAGCTCCCACGCCGTCAGCCGCGATCCTTGGAGAACGGGCCTTGTTTCACATGCGTAAATATGAAGGCCGAGGTCTTTTTGTTTCGCTAAGTAAAAGGGAGCAAGCGCCGTACCGTACCGGCTTGTGGCAATTGAACCCGCATTGCAGATGGTCATGATCTGGTCGCCTTTTTTAAAAAGGTGCAGCGCATTTTGGCCGATCATCCGGCATGTTTCTTCATCTTCAATCTGAATTTGAATGGCTTCATGAACGAGTGTTGTCTTCGCTTCATTGATTGAGATTGCATTCCTGATGGAATCCGTCAGTCTGTCAAGCGCCCAAGCGAGATTGACGGCAGTCGGTCTTGAGCTGTTTAAATATGCTTTGACATCGGCGAGCTGACGGCGGAAATCAGAAAGATCGCGGGTTTCAAACGATTTGGCGGCAAGCGCGAGTCCGAACGCCGCAGTTATACCGATGGCCGGAGCGCCCCTTACTTTCAGTGTGACAATCGCGTCGAATACATCTTCCTTTGTTTCAAGATCCGCATACTCAGTGACATCAGGGAGCTTTTGCTGATTTAAAATGCGGATGTGTGTTTCTTTCCATTCCACGGAACGGGGGATGGCAAATTCATTTGTCATGCTGCATCATTCCTTTACACGGAGCTTAAATTGATCCAGAACCTCAGTGATATGCTTCAGTTCTTTTCTGTTTTCGATATAATAGGCGCCGATTTCAAGCGCCAGCTTCTTCCGTTCAATTCGTTTATCAAACGGAGTGATTTCATCCAAGTCAGCCACATGGGCGAGCCCGATCGTGCGCCGGATCAGTTCGCATCCCGCAAAACCGACCGCTTCCTCAAACGCGTTTTTCAGTGTATCTTCCAGCAGGTGTCTGCAGGAAGGCAGGCAGTCTTTCTCCCATGCTTCACTGAATGTTTCTACAAATGTGTCCCATACGGCGGCGGTGTGGTCATATAACGGCTGTCTGTCGTCACCGTCCCGGCTGAGGGCGTTTAACAGCAGATTTGCGATAAATTGGCCGATGTCAAAGCCGATCGGTCCGAAGAAAGCAAACTCGGGATCAATGACCTTTGTTTCATGTTCATCGGCAAAGATGCTTCCCGTATGCAGATCGCCGTGAACCAATGTTTCCGCGGAATTCAGAAAGACGGCTTTCAATTCATCAGCGCCTTCTTTCAGCCGGGAATTGTTCCAAATTTTTTCTGCGTATGGGCGCAGCTCCTCTTCAAAATCGTTTGTTTCATGGTCGAAAAACGGTTCTGTAAACACAAGCCTTTCTGTAATATTGCAAAGTTCGGGATTTGTAAACTGCTTTGCGAGCTGCTGTTTTACTTTCGCATCAAGCGCATAATCGGATGAGTAAAAGAGCGTTTTTCCCAGAAACTCACCGATATGGGCTGATAAATTCGGATAATGTTTTCCTTCCATCAGTCCTTTTCTTGAGATCTTCAGATGCGAAAGGTCTTCCATTACCGTGACCGCCATTTCAGTATCGGAATAGTAAACGGCCGGAACGAGATGGGGCACGTGTTCGCCCTGGCGGATGAGGGCGCTGCTTTCGATTCTCGCCCGGTCAATCGTAAGCGGCCAGCTTTCCCCGACGATTTTCGCATAAGGAATCGCCTGTTTGATAATCAGTCCCTTTTTGTTTTCTTTATCGAAAACGTGAAAGACGTAATTTAAATTGCCGTCACCGATTTCACGGCATGTGAGAGTGCTTTTGCTTTGAAATAAGCCGAGCTTCACAGCTAACGCTGCGGCGGAGCTTTCCGTTAATTGTTCATAAAGACTTGTTTTAGTTGCAGACATGGATTTACCCTCCAATTATGTAGTGGCAGTAAGAGATCGTGACGGAGAATACGCCCGAAAAAAAAGCCTCCTTCTCTGAAAGAGAAGGAGGCCGAAACAGTGCAGTCCGCCTCTTATCTCTCAGATAACATCTGATGGAATTAGCACCGTGCCCTATGAGACAATCGTCTCGGCGCAAAATGTACGCGCCCCATTTCACAATGGAATTACGGTCGGTTGCTGTTGGGGTCAAAAGGCCAATCCCTCGCCCAACTCTCGATAAGAGAAAAATATATTGATTTGTATCACAATTCGGATTAATCAGTTGATGAAAATATTAGCAGGTGCCGGATATTCTTGTCAACATTTTTTTGAAAATTAATATAAATCACGCCGCAAATCTTTGAATACCGGGATGGTCTCGCGTACGGACGCGCTTTCTGAAACATCGATTTCCGCCCGGACTGCGCCTTCCGTCTGATCTCCTTCGGCTAAAATCCGGCCCCACGGGTCAATAATCAGGCTGTGGCCGGCAAATTCATTATCGGGATTTGACCCCGTGCAGTTAGAGGCCGCGACAAAACATTGGTTTTCAATGGCTCTGGCGACAAGCAGACTCCGCCAATGATCGAGGCGGGGCAGAGGCCATTCCGCAGAGATAAACAGGACATTCGCTCCTTGGGACGTATGCTTCCTGATCCATTCGGGGAACCGGATATCATAGCAGATCAGCCCGGCGCACTTGACACCGTCAAGCTCAAAGGAACCGTCACTGTTTCCTGCCGCCAAATGCAGATGTTCGTCCATCAGCTGAAACAAATGGGCTTTCTGATACCGCTTCACGATCTGCCCGCTGTTATCTGCGATGTACATAGTGTTATAGACGTTTTCGCCTTCTTTGACCGCAAAAGATCCGGCAACGAGGTGTACGTTGTATGCTTTGGCCGTTTTTTTAAGCCATTGTTCCGAAACTTTGCCGTTTTCATCCGCCAGCTGGTCAAGCCGTGTGAGATCATAGCCGGTCGTCCACAGCTCAGGAAGCACGATGACATCAGCATGGCGGCTTTCTTGCTCGATTAAAGTTTCTGCTTTTTTGAAGTTTTCTGAAGGATTTCCGTATGAAATATCAAATTGCAAACAGGAAACGGTCCATTTCATTTTTTATACACCTCAAGTTTCTCTTTACTTTTTTTATTTAACCATATATGATGATGGACTATCATTTCAAGACATTTTTAGAAGGTGAAAATATGAACTTTGAAGTCTCAGATGTACTCAAACAGCTGCCGGAACAATTTTTTGCATCTTTGGTGCAAAAGGTCAATCAAAAGCTGAAAGAAGGCAAAGACATCATCAATTTAGGACAGGGAAACCCCGATCAGCCGACGCCTCAGCATATCGTTGAAGAAATGAAGCGCGCCGTCGAAAGGCCGGAAAATCATAAATACTCATCATTCCGGGGCGCTTACAGCTTCAAAAAAGCCGCGGCTGAATTTTATGAAAGGGAGTATGGGGTGACGCTTGATCCGGAAACGGAAGTAGCCGTGCTGTTCGGAGGCAAGGCGGGGCTTGTTGAGCTTCCGCAATGTCTTTTGAACCCGGGAGATACCATTCTTGTGCCTGATCCCGGATATCCTGACTACTGGTCGGGGGTCGCCCTTGCGAAAGCGAAAATGGAAATGATGCCGCTGACGGAAGATAGAGGGTTTCTCCCCGATTACAGCGCAATTCCTGAAACGGTGCAGAACGAGGCGAAGCTGCTGTATCTCAATTATCCGAATAATCCGACCGGTGCTGTGGCAACAAAGGCGTTTTTCGAGGAGACGGTCAGCTTTGCGGAACAAAACGGCATTTGTGTCGTTCATGATTTCGCATACGGGGCCGTCGGTTTTGACGGGCATAAACCGCTGAGCTTTTTGCAGACAGAAGGCGCAAAAGAAACGGGGATTGAAATCTATACTTTGTCCAAAACGTATAACATGGCGGGCTGGCGGGTCGGATTTGCCGTCGGAAACGCGTCTGTCATCGAAGCGATCAACCTTTATCAAGATCATATGTTTGTCAGCCTATTTCCCGCGGCGCAGCAGGCGGCAGCCGCCGCTCTTTTGGCGGATCAGACGTGCGTCGCAGCGCAAAATGACAGATATGAGTCGAGACGCAATGCCTGGATTGCAGCCTGCCGTGATATCGGCTGGGATGTGACGGCTCCGGCGGGTTCCTTTTTTGCATGGCTTCCGGTGCCGGACGGTTATACGTCGCAGTCGTTTTCAGATCTGCTTTTGGAAAAAGCGGATGTCGCGGTCGCAGCCGGAAACGGGTTCGGAAAATGGGGAGAAGGCTATATAAGAGTCGGTCTTCTGACAAGTGAAGAAAGACTTAAAGAAGCTGCGGAACGGATCGGGAAGCTGAATCTTTTCACCCGAAAAAGCATTGACATATCAGGATAACAATGCGATAATTCAAAATACTTTATAAAATCATTATTCTTATCAAGAGCAGGCAGAGGGACGAGCCCGATGAAGCCCGGCAACCGACTGATAAAGCACGGTGCTAATTCTTGCAGCAGGAGCTGAGAGATAAGATTCGGACATAACACGAAGCCTCTTTCTGCTCATAAGGAAGAGGCTTTTTTATGTTTTGCGAAAGAAAGAGAGGCGTTCACGCATGAGCGAAGTATTGGCAACATATCTTCTGACGGACACAACGGACAGTGAAAAGCGGGCGGAACAGATTGCGGCGGGGCTGACGGTAGGCTCCTGGACGGATCTGCCCCTGGTGAAACAGGAACAGCTCAGAAAGCATAAAGGCCGGGTCGTGAAAGTTGAGGATAAAGAAGGGGCCAAAGAAAACGAAACACAATCCATCATCACCATCGCCTATCCTGAGGCGAACTTTTCAAAAGATATACCGGCCGTCCTGACGACGGTATTCGGAAAGCTGTCACTGGACGGAAAAATAAAATTGACTGATCTTGAATTTTCCGAAGGGTTTAAACGTTCCCTTCCCGGGCCGAAATTCGGTATATACGGCATTCGCAAACTGCTGGGCGAATTTGAAAGACCGCTTCTGATGAGCATCTTTAAAGGCGTGATCGGACGTGATCTTGCCGACATTAAAGAGCAGCTCAGACAACAGGCGCTCGGCGGCGTGGATCTTATTAAAGATGACGAAATTTTCTTTGAAAATGAACTGGCTCCGTTTGAAACCCGCATTATCGAAGGAAAACAAGTCCTGAAGGAAACGCGGGAGGAGACGGGGCATAACACGCTGTACGCCGTAAACCTGACGGGGAGGACTTCTGAATTGCGGGATAAAGCAAGACGCGCGGCAGAACTCGGGGCAGACGCCCTCTTACTGAATGTGTTCGCCTACGGCTTAGACGTCATGCAAAGCCTTGCTGAAGACAGGGAAATCCCGCTTCCGATTATGGCGCACCCGGCGGTCAGCGGCGCGTTTACATCATCTCCCGTTTACGGTTTATCGCACGCCCTTTTGCTCGGCAAGCTGAACCGCTATTGCGGCGCCGATTTCAGCTTATTCCCGTCACCATACGGATCCGTCGCTCTTCCGAAGGAGTCCGCACTTGCGATCCATCATGAATGTGTAAAAGACGACGTCTTTCACCCGACGTTTGCCGTCCCGTCAGCAGGCATTCATCCCGGCATGGTGCCATTGCTGATGCGTGATTTCGGTATTGATCACATCATCAATGCAGGCGGAGGCATTCACGGCCATCCGAAAGGAGCCGAGGGCGGCGGAAGAGCGTTCCGCGCCATCATTGATGCGGTGCTTGAAGCACAGCCGATTGAAGAAAAAGCCGCGTCGTGCAAAGATCTTCAGCTCGCATTAGACAAATGGGGAAAGGCGGAAACCGTATGACCCGCACACCGCTGATTATTTGTGATTTCGACGGAACAGTCACCATGAACGACAACATTGTCAGCATGATGAAAAAATTCGCACCCCCTGAGTGGCTTGAATTAAAAGACGGTGTTCTGTCTAAAAGCATATCAATTCAGGAAGGAGTCGGCCGGATGTTCGGGCTGCTGCCGAGCAGCTTAAAAGAAGAGCTGACTGACTTTATTCTGGAGGATGCGAAAATACGGGACGGCTTTTTGGATTTTGTTTCGTTTGTCCGGTCAAACGATCTCCCGTTTTACATCGTAAGCGGAGGGATGGACTTTTTTGTGCATCCGCTTTTAGAAGGCATCGTAGAAAAAGAGCGGATCTTTTGCAATCATGCATCCTTTGACAATGAATATATTCATATCAATTGGCCGCACGCCTGTGACGAAGCCTGCACGAATCAGTGCGGCTGCTGCAAACCGTCAGTCATCCGGAAGCTATCCGACCGGCAGAAATTTCTCATTATGATCGGTGATTCGGTGACGGATGTCGAGGCTGCAAAGTTATCCGATATGTGTTTTGCGAGAGATTATCTTTTGACTGAATGCAAAGAGCTTGGTCTTCAGCATCAGCCTTTTCAAGATTTTCATGAAGTGAAAGCAGGCATCGAAAATATCGGGGAGGTGCAGTCATGGCTGCAAAAGAAGAACGCTGGCGCGAACTTGCCGAAGTAAAGCGCGAGCTGGCTGAAAGAGACTGGTTCCCGGCTACAAGCGGGAATCTTTCCATCAAAGTATCCGACGGGCCGCTGACGTTTCTCGTTACAGCAAGCGGAAAAGACAAACGAAAAGAAACAGACGAAGATTTTCTCTTAGTCGATGAGAACGGGGAGCCCGCTGAGACCGGCCATTCCTTAAAACCCTCGGCAGAAACGCTTCTCCATACGTACTTATACCAAAAGACAGACGCGGGCTGCTGTCTGCATGTCCATACCGTTAATAATAATGTCATCTCAGAGCTCTACGGGGATGAAAAACAGATCACCTTTCAGGGGCAGGAGATTATTAAGGCGCTCGGATTGTGGGAGGAAAACGCGTCGGTGACCGTTCCGATCATTGACAATCCGGCGCACATCCCGGCATTGGCCGAAAGCTTTGCGCGCCATGCAGACGCCGGATCAGGCGCGGTATTAATCCGCAACCACGGCATTACGGCATGGGGGCGGACCGCGTTTGAGGCAAAAAGGGTGCTGGAAGCCTATGAATTTTTATTCAGCTGTCACATCAAGCTTCTGTCACTTCGGCCGCAGCTTGTAAAATAAAAGGAGGAATGCAAAATGGCGACAATCAGAATTCATGACGAAAAGAATACGATCATTGAACATCAGGAACAAGTAGCGCGCTTTTTAGACGAACAAGAGGTGATCTATGAGCAGTGGAACATTGAAAAACTTCCGCCTGAGCTTTCGGAGAAATACGATCTAACCGAAGATGAAAAAAACCGGATTCTCACGGTGTTTGACAAGGAGATTCAGGATATTTCAGCCCGGCGCGGCTATCGGTCTCAGGATGTCATTTCTTTATCAGATACAACACCCAATCTTGATGAGCTGTTGAAAAATTTTCAAAGAGAACATCACCACACGGATGATGAAGTCCGCTTTATCGTCAGCGGGCACGGCATCTTCGTCATTCAGGGCAAAGACGGCACTTTTTTTGATGTCCGTTTAAATCCGGGGGATTTGATTTCGGTTCCGGAGAACATCCGCCACTACTTTACGCTTCAGGAGGACCGCCGGGTCGTCGCAATCCGAATCTTCGTGACGACTGAAGGATGGGTGCCGATTTATGAAAATGAAAGTGTGCAAAACGGATAGATGTCCGAACCTCTCATGCGGTCAGCCGCATGAGAGGTTTTTTATTGTAATATAAAATCTCTGTTTTTTTATGCATTAAATGGGCGCATTTTGTTTATATCATTACCTGAATGGGTATTATTCTCGTAATCATAGTAAAGATTCCAATATGAAATGAAAAATTAAGTTATTTAGTAAAAAAATGTTTACAAATAAAGTATAATCTGTAATAATGCTCAATAACCCAATCAAACTTGTTTCCTATTCTTTTAGCGGTGAGGGGTGAAGTGAATGGGCAGTTATTCTGAACAAGAAAAATTGCTAGTATCTATTGATGAAAAGAGAAAAATGATGATAGATGCGGCTAACAGGCAGGGGTTTACAGGATATGACACGATCAGACACAGTCAGGAACTGGACAGTCTGATGAACGCGTATCAGCAGCTGATAAACCGTGAACGCACACATCACCAAGGAATACAGGGCCTTGTGAAGAAAATAGGCTTGTTCTCCCGCGGTGACGTCATGCCTGCATATGAAGCAAACAAATGATTGATGATAAACAGATAACGAAGACTGAATGCGCTTCATGATCAACCGCCGCATCTAAAAAGATGACCGCGTACAGTCAGCGGGCTTTTCCGCTGGCACAGCTCACGAAGCGCCTCGTATCTATCTGCCGGCTATGATGCCGTTCCCCTGTATATCCTCTTACACATATTCTTCTTATATAAAAAACACCCTCTTTCAGGGTGTTTTTTCATCGTGAAGCGGCAGGGAGGGTAATGGTGACCTCTGTACCTTTATCGACTTCACTTTGAATGTCAATCGAACCGCCGTACATCAGCACGATCCGTTTACATACGACAAGACCGAGGCCGGTGCCTTTTTCCTTTGATGTGACAAACGGAAGGAAAATGTGCTCAAGCATATCTTCAGAAATACCCATTCCGTTGTCGGCCACCTTAATGACTGCTTTATCGTCGAGGGCCTCTAAATAGATGGACAGCCTGCCGCCTTCCTGCATTGATTCGAGCGCGTTTTTCGCGACATTTAAGATCACCTGTTTAATATGGTCTTTCGTGCAGTTGACCTTGAGCGGCCGATTGACGAGAATCTCCACATTCACTTCCACATTATAAAGATTCCCTTCCGAATAAATAATCGGCATAATCTCATCAAGAATATCCTGCAGCGAGTTCACTTCCAATCGTTCCGCGGTCGGTTTGCCGAGCACTAAAAACTCACTGACAATCTGATTGATCCGTTTAACCTCCTGCTCAATAATTGAGAAATACAGCTGATCTTCCTCTGTTTTATATTTTTTCTGCAAAAGCTGAATGAAGCCGCTGATCCCTGTAAGCGGGTTGCGTATTTCATGAGCGGTGCTTGCGGCAAGCGTTCCGATCAGCTCCAATTTTTGCGCCTCGTTTTGAGCGCGCTCCAGCTCGGTCTTGCGCTTAAGCAGATAATATTGAACGAGGATGAACAGAATATTCAGCAGCACGGCAATACTGGACATCGGCAGCAGCACGCTTTTGGTCAGCTCGTTCAGCTCTACCGGTTTCGGGTAGACATTAATGTTCCAATTAATATCATCCAGATAGCCGCTGACCGGTTTCACGCCTTCTGACTGATCTGCCCGTCCGCTGGCAAATATCACTTTATCCTCATGGGTTGCCTTGACATAAACGTCGGGGCTCAGCATATTGATCATATTTCTCAAATAATCGACTTGTATGGCGGCCACTAAATAATCCGTGACCTCCCGGTTTGCGTCTAACACTGGCACGCAGATCGTAAAGATGCGCTGGCCTGTAATTCTGCTGGAGTAGTCGTTTGTGATGACCGTTTTTTTCGTCTTTTTTGCCTTCGTAAAATACGGTCTGTCGGCCAAATTCACCTTTGTTTTCAGATCGGTCGTGCTTGCGATGACGTCACCTTTGGAATTCAGCATATACAATCCGCTGAATCTTGGTTCATCCTCAAAAGCCTGAGTGAGGATCTCATTTATCTTTTCTTCATTGACAGGCTTATCGACAGCGATCGCAAGTGTTGTCATCCGGGCTTTTGTTTCACCGATTAAATAATTGAGCTTATTGCGGTGAAGATTGAGCATCATACTGGCTTCCTGTATGTGTTTATCGGCTATTTTCTGCTTTTCTTTTTCATATATGAAAAAGCTGATAATAAGTGCCGGGATGATCACCAATATGAGATAAAGTTTGATCTTTCCCCGGGCACCTTTAAATGTATTCACTCTGCATCGCTCCAACATTACACTTGAATAGAGGTATTATATCATTGTTTATACTTCTTTAATAAGAAAAAATAACCAAAATGCTATAAAAACAAATTATTTTATTAAGGTCCGTCAAAAAGAAGAGAAATTTTGGAAACATTTTTGTTGACATTTTTCATTTTGTTTATTAATGTTTCTCTGTAACGGTTTCTTTTGTAAAAGGATGATTGAATGTATGACGGATAAAACAGAAAACTCATTGAAATTATTTATTGTACTGTCGCGTGCGTACCGGTCCATAAACGACCATATGAATAAACATATTCATAAGCACGGCCTGAATCCGACGGAATTTGCTGTGCTTGAGCTGCTGTATCATAAAGGCAACCAGCCGCTGCAGCAGATCGGCGACAAAATTTTATTAGCGAGCGGAAGTATTACATACGTTGTTGACAAATTAGAGAAAAAAGAACTTCTCATCAGAAAAGCCTCGCCGACTGACAGGAGGGTGACTTTCGCGCAGATTTCCGAAAAGGGAATCCGTCTTTTGGACGATATTTTCCCTGATCATGCAGCCGAAATTAAAGAAATGATCAGTGTGCTGAGTGATGAAGAGATAGAAATGTGTACGGAAATGCTGAAAAGAGTGGGATTAAACGCTAAACATTTTCATCAGAAATAAAAAAGGAAGCCATTTGAAAGGCTTCCTTTTTTATATTACTGATTTTCGTCAGGGGCGGCGTTTCGCGGCTGTATCAATACTTCGACACGCCTGTTTTTGCTGCGTCCTTCCGCGGTTTTGTTCGACGCAGCCGGCTTATACTCGCCGAAACCTTTGGCGCTGAATACTTTTGCGTCAAGTTTCGGGTTTTCTGTAAGAATAGCCATGAAGTTGACAGCCCGCATGACGCTTAAATGCCAGTTTGATTGAAATTGCGAGTTTTTAATCGGCACATTGTCCGTATGCCCGCTGATGATAATGTTCCTTGGCGGATTCAGCACAAGGAGATTCGAGATTTCCTTCGCAAGCGGAATATCTTCCTGGCGGATATCCGCCCGTCCTGAGTCAAAAAAGATACTGTCTTTAATGGTAATTAAGAGGCCTTCTTTTGTCAGCTTTGTTTCCAGCTGATGTTCAAGCTTTTTGTTTTTTATAAATTGTTTGACTTGCTTTTGCACACCTTCAAGCTCTTCGCGGTCGGCTGCTTCTCTTTCTTTCTTTTTCTGTTCTTTATCTTTTTCCTTGTCTTTTTTTAACTGGTCAACACCGTCTTTTTCATTTTCGGGAGGGGTGACGCTTGAATATTCAAGGACCCCCGTGCCTCCTGTAAAAACGGCGTTAAATGATTTAGACAGCATTTGGAATTTCGCCGCGTCGACAGAACTCATGGCGAACAATACAATGAACAGAGCCAAAAGAAGGGTGAGAAGGTCCGCGTACGGGATCAGCCAAGACTCATCCACATGCTCGTCATCATGCTTCTTCTTCTTTTTTCTCGCCATTGTTTGCCTCTCCTTCTTGTTCAATGACTTTTGCTCGTTCGTTCGCAGGGAGATACATGAGAAGTTTTTGTTCGATCACTTTCGGCGCCTGTCCTTCAAGCACCGACAGAACGCCTTCAATCATGATTTCACGCAGTTTGACTTCCTGTTTTGATTTGCGTTTCAGCTTGTTGGCGAAAGGATGCCATAGTACATATCCCGTAAAGATCCCGAGAAGGGTGGCGACAAACGCCGCACTGATGGCATGTCCGAGCGCCTCGGTATTGTTCATATTGGAAAGAGCGGCGATAAGGCCGATGACTGCACCCAAAACGCCGAGTGTCGGCGCATATGTGCCGGCTTGGGTAAAGATAGCCGCGCCGGCCTGGTGTCTGTCCTCCATCGCTTCAACTTCCTCAGTCATAATATCTCTGATAAATTCTGCGCTTTGTCCGTCAACCGCCATGCTCAGTCCGTTTTTCAAAAACGCGTCATCCACGTCTTCGATGCTTGCTTCCAATGCGAGCAGACCTTCCCGTCTGGCGATTTGCGCCCATTGAGAGAACATGGGAATTAATTGCGCAATGGTCAGCTGTTTGTTTTCTTTAAACAGCACTTTAAAAAGGGCAGGCACTTTTTTGATTTCTTTTCCGGGGAATGCGATGATCACCGCAGAAATCGTACCGAACAAAATAATCAGAATAGCTGCCGGGTTAGCGAGTGCGCTTAAGCTGACCCCTTTCAGCACCATGCCCACGCTTAAAGCAATCAGGGCGAGGATGATACCGATAATCGATGTTTTATCCATAGTTTTCACCAAATCCTTTATACTAGCTTTCTATGGTTAATATCGGTGGCAGTGGATGGAACTTTAGGGGGATTGCGAAATTGTTGCCGAATTCTTCACAGTTTCTGCCCTCCGGCATGGAAAAAGATACAAAAAAGCGGCTCCCCAGACAGGGAACCGCTTTTTCTTATTGTGCACGGACTTTGATGCCGTCTTCTTCCATTACGACATGGAAGGCTTTTATTTCATTGTCATCCAATAAGAGATCTGTCATTTCGTCTTCGATCAATTCCTGGATGGTTCTTCTGAGCGGGCGTGCTCCGAAAGCAGGGTGATAGCCGATTTCAGCGATTTTTCCTTTCGCATCATCGGTGACGCTCAGGCTGATGCCGCGCTCTTTTAATGTGTCTTCAAGCTCTGCGAGAAGCAGGCTGACGATTTTCACGAGATGTTCTTTTTTCAGGGATTGGAATTCAATAATGCTGTCAAACCGGTTTAAAAACTCCGGTTTGAAGAACGCGCTCAGTGAATCAATCAGCGTTTGTTCTTCCATGACGCTTTCTTCAGATTGGAATCCGACCTTTGCTTGTTTTTCGCCGGTTCCCGCGTTGCTTGTCATAATCAGAACGGTATCTTTGAAGCTGACCGTTCTGCCTTGGCTGTCTGTCAGACGGCCGTCCTCCATAATCTGCAGGAACATATGCTGGACGTCGGGGTGCGCTTTTTCAATCTCATCCAGCAGCACGATGCTGTACGGGTTGCGTCGCACTTTTTCCGTTAATTGCCCGGCTTCATCATGTCCGACATATCCCGGCGGTGAACCGATGATTTTAGAAACGGCGTGTTTTTCCATGTATTCACTCATATCGAGCCGGATGATAGAATCTTTTGTGCCGAACAGTTCATCTGCGAGTGTTTTTGATAACTCGGTTTTTCCGACCCCGGTCGGTCCGACAAAGAGGAAGGAGCCGACAGGTCTGTTTTTTGATTTTAAGCCGGCGCGGCTTCGTCTGACCGCTTTCGCCACTTTTTTCACGGCTTTTTCCTGACCGATGACGCGCTCATGAAGGCGTTCTTCAAGTTCCTTCATTTTGACTTGTTCATCAGCCTGGAGCTTTCCGACCGGAATGCCTGTTTTCTGTTCAATGATGGCTTGAATATGCTCCGCCCCGATTTCTGAAGAAGCGGCCGGTGTTTCATGCGCCAGCTGCTTTTCCAACGCCGCTTCTTCATCGCGCAGTTTCGCGGCAAGCTCATAATTTTCTTCCTGAAGCGCTTTTGTTTTCTCCGCGTCAATTGCTTTGAGTCTCTCAGCCACATCTTCTTCATTTACGGTATCAAGCTCCAGGTTTGCCTTAGAACCGGCTTCATCTAACAAGTCGATCGCTTTATCCGGCAGATGGCGGTCCTGAATGTAGCGGGAAGAAAGTGTAACACACGCTTTGATCGCTTCATCGCTGAATGTGACGCCGTGGTATTTCTCGTATTTATCTTTAATGCCTTCAAGAATGCTGATGGCTTGTTCGATAGAAGGCTCATGAACCATGACAGGCTGGAAGCGTCTTTCAAGCGCTGCATCTTTTTCAATCTGGCGGTACTCTTTCAGCGTTGTCGCCCCGATGACCTGCAGTTCGCCTCTGGCCAGCGCCGGTTTCAGGATGTTTCCGGCATCCATTGATCCCTCGGCAGAGCCGGCGCCTACGAGAAGGTGAATCTCGTCAATGAACAAAATGACGTTTTTCCGCTCTTTTAATTCGTTCATTAATTGTTTCATTCTTTCTTCAAACTGGCCTCTGATTCCTGTGTTGGCGACGAGGGAAGCGACATCAAGCAAATAAAGTTCTTTATTTTTCAGTTTGTTCGGCACATCGCCTTCAGCGATTTTAAGCGCCAAACCTTCTGCAATAGCCGTTT
This sequence comes from Bacillus sp. 5RYD7K, assembly GCF_059831465.1. NCBI lineage: Bacteria > Bacillati > Bacillota > Bacilli > Caryophanales > Bacillaceae > Bacillus > Bacillus sp. 5RYD7K. The sequence continues at coordinate 3,493,615 of NZ_CP191200.1, read as the reverse complement.
TGCCGACACCGGGTTCACCGATAAGCACAGGGTTGTTTTTATTCCGGCGGTTCAAAATTTCAATTACGCGCGCCACCTCATCATCGCGTCCGATCACAGGGTCAATCAGACCTGCTTTTGCGCCGTTTGTGACGTTTTGAGCGAGCTCATCGAGCAGACCCTTTTTACGGCTGTCCTGCTGTTTATTTTGACCGGGAGCGAAGCCTTGCTCAAACGGGAATCCGAAAGATTGCGGACCCATGCTCATAGCCGGTTTGCGGGTTAATTCTGTATAACATGTTTCACATAAAACGAATTGTCTTTGAATGGAATTGACTTGCATGTTCAGGCGAATCGTCGCCTCGTTTTTCTGACAGTGTTGACAACGCATTTGCCAAAACCTCCTTGTTTGATCTTCTTTGACCAAATGAATTAGAAAATAAGGTCTTAACTTTGACCTTCTTTGATTAATAGTATACTCTGACCTTCTTTGACTTTCAAGTGTTTTGTTTTAAACCGTGAAAAATCAAAGTTTACAGCATGAGAAGCGGCATTTGAAATGTTTGACCTTTCTTGATGAAGAGTATACGCCGGTCCTTTTTTTCTTTCAATATTTTTGCTTAAAGGGGAGAGCTGAATTCGTTTTTGGGGAAGGATGATTTGTTCTTCTTTTCAGGCGACTTGTCTCATATGCTGATAAAAAGGCCTGGACAAATCTGCGCTTAGCCGGAGGGTGAAATGGGACAAAGAAAAGGTTCTGCAAGTCAGCTTGCATTCGTATACGTAGGAACGGTTGTAGGAGCCGGTTTTGCCACGGGACGGGAAATCGTTGAATTTTTTCTGAGGTTTGGCTGGATCGGTCTGTTCGGTATTATGGTAAGCGGCCTGATGTTTATCTATTTAGGCGCCAAAATCATGATTATATCCAAACGGATTCATGCATCATCTTATCAGGAATTGAACACATATTTATTCGGCCGGTCCATCGGACGCGCCGTGAACATATTTATGATGTTTATCTTGCTGGGAGTGACCTCCGTCATGCTGTCCGGAGCGGGAGCGCTGTTTCATGAACAGCTTGGCTGGCCTGCACAAGCGGGGATCCTTCTGACGATCGTCCTGAGTTTTGCCGTCATGACAAGCGGCGTAAAAGGTGTGTTCGGCGTCAATGTATTGGTTGTGCCGCTTTTAATTTCCTTCTCTTTTATCGTTGCCGCTGATTCTTTTGTATTTACAAGTGCGAGAAATGCGGACGAATGGGTATGGCCTGACAAGTGGAATTGGGTTTTGTCCGCCGTCTCTTACGGCGCGTTAAATTTATCACTCGCCCAAGCTGTTCTTGTGCCGCTTGCGAATGAAATGTCATCAGAGAAAGTGATCAGAAGGGGGGCTTATTTAGGCGGCGCTCTTTTGACACTGGTGCTTGCCGCGAGCTTCTTATCATTATCGGTGCTGCCGGATGTGCTGGAGTTTGACATTCCGATGGCTCAAGTAGTGTATTTGTATTCGCGCTCGCTTCATATCATCTATTTGTTTATTATTTTCGGGGAAGTGTTTACGTCGGTTATCGGCAATTTATATGGATTGGAAAAACAATTAAACAGTTTTCTTCATACAAAAAGTACATATATATACGGCGGCATTTTGGTGTTTGCGTTTATTGTCAGTCAAATCGGCTACGGACAGCTGATTTCCACCGTTTATCCGGTGTTTGGATATGTGAGTCTGGCCTTTATCGGCGCATTGGTTTGCAAAAAAGTCCCGAAAGAAAAACAACGTAAATAAGGAAAACGTCTGTATTTTTTGGGAATTCCCCTTCTTTTTTCCTGTCACTTCTGTATAATGAATTGGGAAATGATGGGGAGGAGTAAGAGATGAAAGAGCGACGTGTATTATTGGGATTTATTTTTATCTGTATCGGCATTGCGTTTTTTTTACAGAAGGCGGGGGCTATACATATTTCCGCCGGTTCGGCGTGGCCGTTTCTTTTTATTATAATGTCCGCGGGGTTTCACGCCGGATTTGTTTTTTCGAAAAAAACGCCTGAACAGACGGGACTGCTCGTTCCCGGCGGTCTTTTTCTTGTGCTGGGCTGCCTGTTTTGTTTTGAGACGGCAACAGGATGGGCGTATTCAGGCGTGACGTGGCCTGTTTATATATGGGCGCCTGCTCTCGGTCTGTTTGAACTGTGGTATTTCGGCGGGAGAAAGATCGGCGTATTGATTCCTGCTTTGATTTTGGCAGGGACGGGTGCCCTATGCTTTGCCGGTATGCTGTTGACAGGGCTGTGGCCGCTTTTGATCATTGCAGTAGCGCTTCTGTTTCACGCCGCTGCCTTCATGCAGCCGAAAAAAAGAACGGGCCTTCTCATTCCGGGCGGAACATTGCTTGTGATCGGCGGGTTATTATGGTTTGAAACGCTGACAGACTGGACATACGCAAATATGACATCGCCTGTCTACCTCTTTGCCGTCGCGTTCGGCCTGTTTGAAGCCTGGCTGTTCGGCAGAAAGCAAAGGGGGCTGTTGGCTGCTGCTGCGGTTCTTTGCGCAATGGGGATTTTCGGCATATTCACCAATGTAAATGAAGTCATCAGCGAACGCGGCTGGCCCGCGCTCATTCTTTTGCTTGCAGCCGCTTTTCACATGCCGATTTTCGGTCCGAAACCGGTCAAAAACGCAGGACTTCTTGTACCGGGCGGCATTTTATTGGTTACGGGGATCTTGTTTGTTTTTGAAACGGCGACCCATTGGGCCTATTCCGGTGTGACATGGCCTGTTTACCTGTTGGCGGCGGCATTCGGTTTATTTGAACTGTGGCTGTTCGGCGGGAAACAAAAGGCGCTGCTCATTCCGGTTGCGGTTCTGACCTTGACCGCGCTATGCTTTACGCTGATGTATCAGCCGATCATCCCGGTTTCTGTTTTCTGGCCTGCCTTATTTGTGCTGATCGGGATTGCACTGGTGGCATTTCCGAAAAAGAAAAGCCGGGCTTAAATCGGTCTTTGCAGCCTGACACAAGTTTCAGGCTGTTTTTTTTATTGTCAGGGGAAACGGCATTATGGTATGATAGCAAAAGTGAAAAAAAGAAGAAAATCCGTACTGATGCGGGAGAGGTTCTAGCTACACCCTCTATAAAAAACTAAGGACGAGCTGTATCCTTGGATACGGTTTTTTTTATGTTTTTTAGGGCGCCTTCTCCGAGAAAGGCGCTTTTTTTATTGAATGATAGATAAGGGAGAGAAAGACATGAAAAAAGAAAAAGCGGTTGTAGTGTTCAGCGGAGGCCAAGACAGCACGACGTGTTTATTATGGGCTTTGCAAAACTTTGAAGAAGTAGAAACCGTTACATTCCATTACAATCAGCGTCATCAAGAAGAAATTGATGTAGCTAAATCGATTGCCGAAAAGCTCGGTGTCAAAAATCATCTGCTTGATATGTCTCTTTTAAACCAGCTTGCGCCAAACGCGCTGACACGGGATGATATCGAAATTGAAGCGAAGGACGGGGAACTGCCGACAACATTTGTGCCGGGGCGCAACCTCGTATTTTTATCCTTTGCATCGATTCTTGCATATCAAATCGGCGCACGCCACATCATCACCGGTGTATGCGAAACTGATTTCAGCGGCTACCCGGACTGCCGGGACGAGTTTGTCAAGTCCTGCAATGTCACCGTCAACTTGGCGATGGAAAAGCCGTTCGTCATTCATACGCCGCTTATGTGGCTGAACAAAGCGGAAACATGGAAACTTGCTGATGAGCTCGGCGCGCTTGATTTTGTAAAGAATAGCACATTGACTTGCTATAACGGCATCATTGCGGACGGATGCGGAGAATGCCCGGCATGTCTGCTTCGCAATAAAGGATATGATGAATATATGAAAATGAAAGGGGAGCGGAACTAATTGCTTTCTCAAATTTACCCGCAGGTTCAGCATCCTTATTCGTTTGAGCTGAATAAGGACATGCACATTTCAGCAGCGCACTTTATTCCCCGTGAAAGTGCCGGAGCGTGCAGCAGAGTCCACGGCCACACGTATACAGTAAATATTACAGTTGCAGGGGATGAACTGGATGATTCAGGCTTTCTCGTGAATTTCAGCGTGCTGAAGAAATTGGTGCACGGCGCTTACGATCATACATTGCTGAATGACCATGATGAATTTTCTGATGATGACAGATATTCGCTGCCGACAACCGAAGTCGTAGCCAAAACGATTTACGATAAAGTTCAGTCCTACCTCGAAACACTGGAGAATCAGCCGGTCTGCGTCCAGGTTTTTGTCAGGGAAACCCCGACAAGCTATTGCGTATACCGCCCGAAAAAAGGTGATTTGAATGGCTAAAGGAATCCCGGTTTTAGAAATTTTCGGACCGACGATACAAGGAGAGGGCATGGTCATCGGCCAGAAAACCATGTTCGTCCGCACGGCAGGCTGCGACTACTCCTGCAGCTGGTGCGACTCCGCCTTTACATGGGACGGCTCAGCCAAAAAAGATATCCGCTGGATGACGGCGGAAGACATTTACCGCGAGCTGAGAGAAATCGGCGGAGACGCCTTTTCCCATGTTACCATCTCAGGAGGAAACCCGGCGCTGTTAAAGCAGCTTGACGCGCTGATTCTGCTGCTGAAAGAACATGGTGTGCGCGCCGCTTTAGAAACGCAGGGAACGGTCTATCAGGATTGGTTCACAATGATTAACGACCTGACGATTTCACCTAAGCCGCCGAGTTCAGGGATGACAACCGACTTTGCAAAGATCGATCACATCGTATCTTCGCTTGATGCGGCTGAAAGGCTTAGCGCAGTCAGCTTAAAGGTCGTCATTTTTAATGATGAAGATCTGCAATTCGCGAAAACCGTGCATAAGCGGTATCCGAATATCCCGTTTTATCTTCAGGTCGGAAACGATAATGTCCATACGACGGATGACCGGGCATTAATTACGCATCTGCTCGAAAAATATGAAAAACTCGTTGATAAGGTTTCTGCCGATTCGGATCTGAATCTCGTCAGAGTCCTGCCTCAGCTTCATACATTGCTTTGGGGAAATAAACGGGGAGTTTAATAGAAAGGGAGAATTTACATGACAAGAAAAGAATCAGAATTAGAAGGAGTTACACTCCTGGGGAATCAAGGGACAAACTATTTATTTGAATATGCGCCGGAGGTTTTGGAATCATTCCCGAATAAACACGTGAACCGTGATTATTTCGTTAAATTCAACTGCCCGGAATTTACGTCGCTTTGCCCGAAAACGGGACAGCCGGATTTTGCAACCATCTACATCAGCTATATTCCGGACGAAAAAATGGTGGAAAGCAAATCGTTAAAGCTGTATCTTTTCAGCTTCCGCAACCACGGAGACTTCCACGAGGACTGCATGAACATCATCATGAATGACTTGATCGAATTAATGGACCCCCGCTACATTGAAGTATGGGGCAAATTTACGCCAAGAGGCGGAATCTCCATTGACCCGTATACAAACTACGGCAGACCGGGAACAAAATATGAAAAAATGGCTGAACATCGGATGATGAATCATGATATGTATCCGGAGACGATTGACAACCGTTAATGTTCCCGGCGCAGACTAAATACCCCCGCTTCTAAGCGGGGGTATTTTTCGTCTGTGGTGCGCCGACGTAATCGGGAACTTGTATAATAAAAAAAGAAATCATCTGGAGAAAAGAAAAAGACGAGTAAACCCGGGGGGAGTGTACTCGCCGCTTCATTACGTGACGGGTGCTGGATGGCAGCTCGTCTGTTTCATTATAAAATAGGGAACGTATGTTTGTAAAGACCTGCGCCGTTTTTTTCTTATCCGGAGCGGATCAATTGTAAATGAATGATCAGCATGATAGCATGTCCTGTAAAAAGAAGGAGTGTTTGTCATGGAGCCGTTAGAGTTAAACGGTGTAAGGCTTGAAATGTATGACTGTAAAGAAAGTGCGGGCAAAAACGGCCGCGTCATCTCATTTATATTGAAGGTGACCTCTGAAACGTATCATGACATTGCCGTCCTTTTGTATGAAAAAACATTTGAAATTAAGGCGCCCGATCGGGGTCTTGAATTCCGCGGCAAAATAACCAACTACCATACATCCATCACAAATCTTTACAATAAAGATGAGACCGGAGATTTTTTCGTTGAAATGACGGAAATCTGAAACATTTGAAAAAGCTGCCGGGCGGCAGCTTTTGTGCGGGATATGTAAATGGTTCGGATTGTTTGGTGGGGGTTAATAGGAGTCTCTGATGATTTTATAATTTTTATGGTTGACGACAGTGAGGGAATCTAATTCAAGATCACGATAATTATCCATGATGGTTACATCAACGATGACGGAGTTTTCATTTACCTTTTCAACAACACCGGTTAATCCGTTTTTAAATTCAATGACGTTTCCAACCTTAGCAATTTTCACGAGCTTCCTCTCCTTTATCATAAATCCTGTTTGAAAATATTTTGCAGTATTTTCTTTAAGAAGTAAAGCGATATGGGTATCGGCCTGCTCAATCATTGTCCCGGCGGGGGAAAGATGGTATATTGATTTTCGGGAAAAAGCCGAGAAAAGGAGGCTGTGTTCGTTGCTGCCTGAAGAAATATCAGAACGTATCAACCAAATACGCACCGGTGAAATCAAAGAATTCAGGGTGCAGAAAGAACATTTTCTTGCATTTCGAGCAGTTTTATCGAAGCAGGAAGATTTTAAGCATTTCCGCGGTATTGCACAGCAGGGCGGAGATGTTGTTTTCCAGTATTTAGAACAGCCAAGAAGCTGACGGCTCCTCGCATATGAGGAGTCTTTTTTGTTTTCGCTGCTCATTTCATCTGCCTGTAACAGATGTAAACAAAATGTAAAATCCCTCCGATGGATACTTTTACTGCAATTTGGTTAATGTTGTGAAAATGGCGGCCGTTTTTCTGCCAATAATAAGGCCGTTAACGAACTTCTTCCATCATAAAAGCTGATTGGGAGTGCTGGAAAATCTTTAACCGTGAATTTGCGCACTGCTCTTGTTAAGGTAGTGAAGTATTTAAGGAGGAAAGCGTATGACGACAAAATTTGCTGCCTTGGCTGTCTTTTTTCTATGTTTTATGCCTGCAACAAAAATTGAACATACAGAAGCTCTGTTTACTTTAGCGAAGAAGCCAAAGCAAGAATCCAGCACACTGGTTGCTGATTTAAATAAAAAAAGCTCGGTTCCGAAGCTTTCAAATACGGATCATAAGCATTCGGTCCATCTGATAAAGCTGTCATCTCATCTTGAACAGAAAGCCAAACCGGAGAAAACGGCTTATCAGCCGCCGAAAAAGACGTATTCCCCCGCTGACAGGGAACTTCTGTCACGTCTCGTGCACGCAGAAGCGAAGGGTGAGTCTTATAAAGGAAAGGTCGCGGTAGCCAGCGTCGTGCTGAACCGGACTGAAAAGAAAGGCTTCCCGGATACCATTCGGGGTGTGATTTATCAAAGGAATGCATTTGAACCGGTAGCAAACGGAAGCATTAATCAAAAGCCGGATAAGGATTCCATCGCCGCCGCAAATGAGGCGCTTAACCATCCGGGCAGAGAAACGAGCGCATTGTTTTTCTACAATCCGAAAACAGCTTCTGACCATTGGATCCGTTCCCGAAAAATTATCGAACGGATCGGCAGACACGTATTTGCTATGTAAGCATAGCGGGACCAAATATCCCGGCTATGCTTTTTTCAATTTTAAGAAATCGAAAATATTTTCAGAACTTGTCTCATATGATGATGAAAGAACGAGAGACAAGGAGAGACACCATGAATCGATTTGTGAAAGGGATCATTCTTTTATCCATCGCCGCCTTTTTCGCTGAATGTCTGGAATTTGTCGTGAATATGATACTGGCGCGGGAGCTTGGCGAGCATGGGATGGGGCTTTACATGAGCATTCTGCCCACCATTTTTCTCATTATCGTGATCGCCAGTCTGGAGCTTCCGATCTCCATCTCAAAATTCATCGCGGAATCCAATCAGAAGCTGCATGAAAGCATGCTCCGGCATGCCTTCAGAATGACCGCCGTATTTACCGCGTTTTCAACCGTTGCCGCAAGTATCGCGCTGCCGTTCATTCCTGTATTCGATACGTACCACCCTTTTATTAAAGGGATTGTCATCGGACTGATCCCAGTCGTCGCTTTTACATCCATCGCTAGAGGCTATTTTATGGGTGTGCAGCAGATGGGAAAAATCGCGGTTGCGAATGTTTTGAAAAAAATCATTCAAGTGCTTTGTCTGTTTATCTTTTTTCAATGGTACTCTTTTGAAATTGATATGGCCGTGCTCATTTCGTTATTTGTGCTGGTCGCAAGTGATGTCGTGGTGTTCGTATACTTGTATACGCAGTTTATTTTGGCGAGGAGGACGCTTTCCGGCCATCAGCACATTCATCTGCGCGGCAAGGATGTGCGGAAACGTCTTCTGGCGGTATCCATTCCGACAACGGGACTTCGTATTTTTCACGCGGTGACAAATGCCATTGAACCTTTTTTAGTAAAAGGAGCGCTGCTGGCCTCAGGGGCGGCCGGGGCAACCGCGATTGATCAATACGGCATGCTTGCCGGTGTAGCGGTGACGATCGGTTCGTTTCCCGCATTTATCGCTCATTCACTGATGGTTGTCATGATTCCGAGCATTTCAGAAGCGTACGCGCTGTCTCAATATGACATTGTACTGAAACGGCTGAGACAAGCGATTTTTATTACATTCGGCTATGGCATTCCGGCAGTCTGGATCATGTTTCAGTTCGCCGGCCCGCTGACCCATTTATTTTTTCAGTCTCCGGAAGCGCAGTATTTTTTGCAGCTTTTGTGGCCGTATTTTCTTTTTCAGCTGTTTGTGATGCCGCTTCAGGCCTGTCTGATCGGCATCGGTCATGTGAAAACGGCGTTTTATCATAATGTATGGAGCAGCATTGTGGGTCTTTCGATGATGTATGTGCTTGGTTCTATGCCGAATCTGCAAATGCTCGGCATTATACTTGGCATGAATACCGGCATGATTCTTCTGACAAGTTTACATTACGCGACGATCTGCAAAGACCTCGGTGTCTCCGTGTTCCTGACCGGCGGCGGAAGAACAGCGCCCCGGATCGAGAGCTGAAAAGGCTGATACATTTCAGTAAGGAGGGGCAAGCTATCCGAAACGCGTGAAAGGAAGATCTTATGCATAAAAACCGTCTTATTGCATGCGCAGTCCTTTTGATAGCTGCCTCTCTCTGGATGCTTGAAGCAAAAGCCTCATCAGAAAAACAGGCAGTTCCCGCCGTGTTTCTGATGAAGACGATTGAAGGAGACGAGATATCGGTTCCGAATAAAGGGCAGAAAACCATTTTGCATTTTTGGACATCGTGGTGTCCGCCGTGTAAAAAAGAACTGCCTCAGTTTCAAACGTATTATGAACAGCATCAATCCGATGATGTAAGTCTTGTAACGGTAAATCTCATGAATGCTGAGCGAAACAAAGAGGCCGTTCAAAACTTTGTCAATCAGCACCATCTCACTTTCCCGGTTGTTCTTGACTCTAAGGGCGAGCTTATGAAGGAATACGGGATCATGACGATTCCCACGTCATTTCTGCTGAATGAAAAAGGAGAAATCGAAAAAAAAATCGTCGGTCCGATGACCGCTTCACAATTAAAAGAATGGTCTGAGAAATAAAAAGGTGCGGGAGGATTTCCTCCCGCACCTTTTTTGCATATCATGAACAGCTGAAGGGTTGCTGATGATAATTATTATCAAAAAGAAATTAAAACAATTATAATTGAAATCTTTCGCCGGCGTGCTATAATAAAGAAAAACACCGCGATATTACTATGAAAATGCTGCCTGTAAGGCGGCAGTTTTGCTTTTATCGGGGAAATGAAGATGATTTGCGTTCTCAATTAGAGAGGAGAATTCATAATGAATGAACAAGTGGTGACTCAAACCCATTCACAACAGCAGATTCAAGAAGAGCGGTCCGGAAAAAAGTGGCTCCAGCATGCGGAACTCATTGCGGCTCTCGTATCGGGCGCCCTTATTCTTGCGGCCTGGTTTTTCACCGAAGCAAAAGGCCTGTCCGTTACTTTGTATATCCTGGCCTTTGTGATCGGCGGATTTGCAAAAGCGAAAGAAGGAATTGAAGATACGCTGGAGACGAAGGCTTTAAATGTTGAACTGCTGATGATTTTTGCGGCTGTCGGCTCTGCCCTTATCGGGTATTGGGCGGAAGGCGCTGTTCTTATCTTTATTTTTTCGTTAAGCGGCGCGCTGGAAACGTATACGATGAATAAAAGCAGCCGTGATTTAACCTCCTTGATGAAACTGGAGCCGGAGGAAGCGACCCTGCTTAAAGACGGACAGGAAAAGCGGGTGCCGGCCGCTGAACTCATGATCGGCGACATGATCGTCATTAAGCCGGGCGAACGCGTAGCGGCCGACGGGATCATCGAGTCAGGCGCGACGAGTCTTGATGAATCGGCGCTGACGGGTGAATCGATGCCGGCGGAAAAAACAGCCGGAGATTCTGTGTTTACAGGAACGGTAAACGGAAACGGCTCTTTAACGGTCCGAGTTACGAAAACAAATGAGCAGTCTCTGTTCAGAAAAATCATCCGGCTGGTGGAATCGGCTCAAAACAGCGTGTCACCGGCTCAGGCATTTATTGAGCGTTTCGAAAGTGTCTATGTAAAAGGCGTGCTTTTAGCCGTGGCTTTGCTTTTATTCGTTCCTCATTTTGCTTTAGGATGGAGCTGGAGTGAAACCTTTTACCGGGCGATGGTGTTTATGGTGGTCGCCTCCCCGTGCGCTCTTGTCGCTTCCATTATGCCCGCTGCGCTTTCCCTTATTTCAAATGGAGCCCGCAACGGATTGTTGGTTAAAGGAAGTGTGTTTTTAGAGCAGCTGGGAAGCGTCCGGATGATTGCTTTTGACAAAACCGGCACGGTCACAAAGGGACAGCCGGCAGTTGCTGCATTCCAAGCGGCGGAACAAGTGAATGAGGATGAGATCATGCAAGCGGTGTATACGATTGAAAAGCAATCAAGCCACCCGCTTGCAAAGGCGATAGCTGAATTTGCCGAAAGCCGGGGCGCTGTGCCTGCAGGCCATATATCGATTGACGAGACGTCCGGGTTCGGTGTTCAGGCCGATATAGAAGGCGCCAAATGGATGATCGGAAAAGCTGGATTTGCAGGGAAAGAGGATGCAGACGCTTTTTTGAACACATCGGGAAATGAGTTAAAAGATAAAGGCTGTACGCTGGTTTTTGTTAAGAAAGATGACAGGATAGCGGGCTGTTTTGCGTTAAAGGATCAAATCCGGCCAGAAGCAAAAGCCGTAATGGCTGAGCTTGAATCACTCGGGATTAAAACGGCCATGCTTACCGGAGATCAGCCTGAAACAGCGGCCGCCATCGCAAAAGAGGCTGGCATGACGACGGTTGTTGCCGATTGTCTGCCTGACCAAAAGGCAGAGGAAGTGAAGAAACTGAAAGAAACGTACGGCACAATCGCCATGGTCGGAGACGGCATTAATGACGCGCCCGCTCTGAAAACCGCTGACGTCGGTATTGCGATGGGAGGGGGAACGGACGTGGCTTTAGAGACGGCTGACTTGGTCCTGATGAAAAATGATCTTCATAAGCTTGTGAAAATGTGCAGGCTCTCACGGAAAATGAACCGGATTATTAAGCAGAACATCGTTTTTTCGCTCTCGGTCATCTGCCTGTTGATCTGCGCCAACTTCCTGCAGGTGATGGAACTGCCGTTTGGCGTTATCGGGCATGAAGGAAGCACGATTCTGGTCATACTGAACGGACTCAGATTATTAAAATAAACAAAACAGCCGCACATCGGGCGGCTGTTTTGTTAAATGTTCGTTCACAGCATAAACGCCGGAAAACTGATAGAATGAATAAAGAGCCACTTTGGTAAGGAGGAAAAACAAAAATGAACAGATTACAACGTGTTTCAGATTGGCTGAAAAAAGAAGGACACGATGCTGCGTTTATACATACAAAGGAAAACGTATTTTATTTAACTGATTTTTATACGGATCCGCATGAGCGGTTAATGGGATTGTTCCTGTTTCAAGAACAGGAGCCGTTTTTCGTCTGTCCGGGAATGGAAGCAGGACAAGCCCGCAGTGCCGGGTGGGAGCATGAAATTATCGGCTACGGTGATCACGAAGACCCGTGGGAGCTGATCAAAGCCGAGCTCACAAAACGAAATGTGCGCCTTGATTCCATCGCGGTTGAAAAGGATTCGATCTCGCTTTCACGTTCAGAACAACTCAAGCATGCTTCAGGGGGCGCCGCGTTCGCTTCGGCAGAAGAAACGCTCAACCAATTCCGTCTCGTAAAAGATGAGAAAGAAATCAGCATTCTCAGGGAAGCGGCAAAACTTGCGGATTACGGAGTTGAAGTCGGTGTCGCAGCGCTTAAAGAGGGCGTGAGTGAAACTGAAGTGCTGGCGCAGATTGAGTTTGAGCTGAAGAAAAAAGGCGTGCAGGGCATGTCGTTTTCAACGATGGTGCTGTTCGGAGAAAAATCAGGCCAGCCTCATGGCAATCCGGGTACAGACCGTCTGAAAAAAGGCGATTTCGTTCTGTTTGATCTGGGTGTTATTCTTGACGGCTACTGCTCAGACATTACGAGAACATTCGCATACCAATCAATCAGCCCGAAACAGGAAGAGATTTACGAAACGGTGCTTAAAGCTGAAAAGGCGGCGCTTCAATTAAGCAAACCCGGTGTAAGAATCGGCGATCTTGATTTAAAAGCCCGCGGCATTATTGAAAAAGCCGGATACGGAGACTATTTCCCCCACCGCCTCGGCCACGGACTCGGGATTTCAGTTCATGAATATCCATCAATGAGCAGCGCGAACGACACGCTCCTCAAAGAAGGTATGGTGTACACGATAGAACCGGGGATTTACGTGCCGGATGTAGGCGGCGTGCGCATTGAAGATGATGTGTTTGTCACAAAAGACGGCGCCGAAGCATTAACGCAATATCCGAAAGAATTAACGATCCTGAAATAATAGAAAGCTTTGTGATAAAAAAGGACGGTTCTGGAACGCAGCGTCCTTTTTTATCACCTTGTTAAATGAAAAAGTCATCAAAATGCTGAAATGGTTTGATATCATGCTTTTCCCGCAGCGGCCGCATAGCAAGATAACTGCCGCCGAGTATGGCCAGACACAAACCGATTAAGCAAAGAATCCCCATCACTGTTATTCTCCTTTCAAATGAATAGGCTGTATTTGTTTTTAGCTTACTGTATGAAACGCATTCCAGATCAAGGAAAAAAAGAAAGGGGGGACGCCATGGCTACGATCAGAGACATTGCCGGCGCTGCCGGGGTTTCTGTTACAACGGTATCAAGAGTATTAAACGATCATCCTTATGTAAGCGAAGACAAAAGAGAAAGAGTGAAAAAAGCGGTACAATCGCTCGGCTATACGCGCAACATCCATGCTGTGCATTTATCCAAAGGCTTTTCCGATATGATCGGCGTTGTGCTGCCGTCGGTGAATCTTCCGTATTTTGCAGACCTTGTCGCAGGTATTGCCGAGGCTGCCGAAGCGTCAGGCGTGCATCTTTCTTTATACCAGACGGATTATCAGCAGCAAAGAGAACGCTTTGCTTTATCGCAATTACAGGAGCGCCAGGTGGATGGCCTCATTATCTGCTCCAAAGCAATTTCCGATGAGCAGCTGCTTACCGTGAAAGAACCGATTATCCTCTGCCAGCACACTGATGCGGCTGAGCTGTCCTCAATCAGTAATCCGCATGGGGAAGCATTTCGGCACGGCCTGGATTATCTGATAGAAAAGGGACACCGAAAAATAGCGATCAGCCTGGCCAGAAAAAAGGGAAAAAACAGTCAAGTCCGCATTGCCGCATACAAAGAGGCGCTGAAGAAGATCGGCCGGCCTTACAGGGAAGAGCTGGTTGTGGAAAAGGCGCTGACGCTGCTTGACGGGAAAGCCCTTTTTCACAGATGGAAGAGCTGGGATGACAAACCGACTGCGCTGTTTGCGGCGAATGATCAAGTATCCGCAGGTCTTTACCTTGAAGCCAAGGCAAACGGGACGCGCATTCCGGAAGAGCTGGCGATTTTGAGCATCGACAATCATGATATCAGCAAGATGTTAGGTATTTCCACAATAGATATACAAACGAAAGAAATGGGAAAGCAGGCTTTTCACATGCTTAAGAATCGGATCAGCGGCGGGCCTCCGGCAAGGAAGATTTTTGATTACCGTCTTATTGAACGATCAACCGTCTAAAAAAAGAATTGACGCGCTTTCTGTTCGTTTTGTACGATATGAGGTATTGAATGACAAAGGAGCTGAGGATCATGAAGGGGTCCTTTACAGTTGAGAAGGTATTAAATAACAATGTGCTGATCGCAACACATGATAGATACAGTGAGGTCGTCTTGATCGGAAAAGGAATCGGCTTTGGAAAAAAACAAGCGGATGTCATTGAAGATAAAGGGTATGACAAGATGTTCATCTTAAAGGATGAAAAAGAACAAAAACAATTTAAAAAGCTCCTCGGTTATGTGGACGAGACACTTGTCGACATCTCCAATGACGTCATTTATCATATCAGGAACCGAACAAGCCAACCGTTAAATGAGCATATCCATATTGCGCTGACGGATCATATCGCTTTTGCGGTAAAGCGGCTGCAGCAGGGCTTTGACATTAAAAACCCTTTTCTTATGGAAACCGAAACGCTTTATCCGGAAGAATTTCAGATTGCCCGTGAAGTCGTCGGCATGATTAATGAAAAGACTGGAATCTGCCTTCCGGAAGGGGAGATCGGCTTTATCGCTCTTCATATCCACTCCGCCCTGACGAATCGGTCCCTTTCAGAGGTCAACCAGCATTCGCAGCTGATGTCCCGGCTCGTTCAGGTGATAGAGGAATCTTTCCAAATGAAAGTCAATAAAGACAGCGTCCACTATTTGCGGCTGATCCGGCATATCAGATTTACCATAGATAGGATTAAACGGGAAGAGCAGACAAAAGAACCAGAAAAGTTAATGTTATTATTGAAAAATGAATACCCGCTATGCTACAATACTGCTTGGAAACTGATAAAAATCTTACAGCAAATGCTGAAAAAACCAGTTCATGAGGCGGAAGCGGTTTATCTCACGCTTCATCTGTACCGATTAACCAATAAAATTTCATAATTTCAGTTGAGACCTTTAAAAACGTGTCACTGATTCGATCAGGCATGAGTGATTGAGGGTAAAAAACGGGAAGAACGGCCCCGTTATTTTGCACACCCTTATTTACTCATGCTTTTTGTTGTGTAAAAGGGCAAATGTAAACGGTTAAACTGAAGACTTACGCCTGTGAATTCGTTGTCATGAATTTTCGCTGTAAGGTCACACTAGCTAACAGGGGAGGTACATTCTTTATGTTTAAAGCATTATTCGGCGTTCTCCAAAAAATCGGCCGTGCTCTTATGCTTCCGGTTGCGATTTTACCGGCTGCGGGGATCTTGCTTGCGTTAGGGAATGCCATGCAGAACAAAGATATGATCCAAGTCATGCATTTCTTAAGCAATGATAACGTTCAGCTTGTGGCGAACGTTATGGAAAGCGCCGGCCAAATCGTATTTGACAACCTGCCGCTTCTTTTTGCAGTAGGGGTTGCGATCGGTCTTGCGAACGGAGACGGCGTTGCCGGAATCGCGGCCATTATCGGATACTTGGTCATGAACGTATCCATGAGCGCCGTGCTTATGGCAAACGGCAGTATTCCGTCTGACAAAATTGAACGCGCTAAGTTTTTTGCGGAAAACCACCCGGCCTATATTAACATGCTTGGGATACCCACTTTGGCGACGGGCGTGTTCGGCGGTATTATCGTCGGGGTTCTGGCCGCGTTATTGTTCAACAAGTTTTATAAAATTGAACTTCCGCAGTATCTCGGATTTTTTGCGGGTAAGCGGTTCGTCCCGATTATCACATCAATTTCCGCATTAATTCTCGGTCTTATTATGTTAGTAATCTGGCCTCCGATCCAGCATGGTCTGAATTCCTTCTCAACGGGACTTGTGGAAGCGAATCCAACCTTGGCGGCCTTTATTTTCGGAATGATTGAACGGTCATTGATTCCGTTCGGTCTTCATCACATTTTCTACTCGCCGTTCTGGTATGAATTTTTCAGCTATAAAGATGCAGCTGGAGACATTATCCGCGGAGATCAGCGGATTTTCATGGCTCAGATTAAAGACGGCGTACAGCTGACGGCAGGTACATTTATGACGGGGAAATATCCGTTTATGATGTTCGGCCTTCCGGCGGCAGCGCTTGCAATCTATCATGAAGCGAAGCCTGAAAAGAAAAAACTTGTAGCCGGAATCATGGGTTCTGCCGCTCTGACAAGTTTCTTAACGGGAATCACCGAGCCGCTTGAATTCTCATTCTTGTTTGTGGCTCCTATCCTGTTTGCGATTCACTGCGTATTCGCGGGACTTTCCTTTATGCTCATGCAGCTATTGCATGTAAAAATCGGTATGACCTTCTCAGGGGGTCTGATTGACTACTTCCTGTTCGGAATTCTGCCTAACCGGACGGCTTGGTGGCTTGTCATTCCGGTCGGCTTAGGATTAGCCCTCATTTACTATTTCGGTTTCCGGTTTGCGATCAGGAAGTTCAACTTGAAAACGCCGGGCCGTGAAGAAGAAGCTGCGGATGAAGGGGCAGGCGCATCAGGCGAAGCCGGCGACCTTCCTTATGAAATCCTTCAGGCGATGGGTGATCAGCAAAACATTAAACACCTTGATGCTTGTATCACGAGACTTCGTGTGACGGTCAACGACCAGAAGAAAGTGGATAAGGCCCGCCTGAAACAGCTCGGCGCATCAGGCGTCCTTGAAGTCGGAAACAACATTCAGGCCATTTTCGGCCCGCGCTCTGACGGTTTAAAAACTCAGATGCAGGATATCATCGCAGGACGCACGCCGCGCCCTGAACCGAAAGTATCCGCACAAGAAGAAGTCAGCCAGCAGGTTGAAGAGGTTATCGCGGATCCGCTCCAAAACGAGCAGGGTGAAGAAGTGTTCGCTTCTCCGATCACCGGCGAAATCCATCCGATTACAGATGTGCCTGACCAGGTGTTCTCAGGCAAAATGATGGGTGACGGTTTTGCGATTCTTCCGGAAGAAGGAATCGTCGTATCGCCAGTCCGCGGAAAAGTGCTGAATGTTTTCCCGACAAAACATGCGATCGGCCTCCAGTCTGACGGCGGAAGAGAGATCCTGATTCATTTCGGAATCGATACAGTCAGCCTGAAAGGTGAAGGATTCACTTCTTTTGTTTCTGAGGGTGACCGGGTTGAACCGGGGCAAAAGCTGCTTGAAGTTGATCTTGAAGCGGTTAAACCTCATGTTCCTTCATTAATGACACCGATTGTCTTTACAAATCTTGCTGAGGGTGAAACGATTTCCCTTTCGGCCGAAGGTACTGTAAAACGGGAACAAAAAGATATTGTGAAAATCGGAAAATAAGCATATAAATACGCCGTGCTTGTCAGATGACAAGTACGGCTGTATGATATAATATTGTGTAGTAAAATAGCTTTAATTTAAAGGAGAATGATAATCATGGCACAAAAAACATTTAAAGTAACAGCAGATTCCGGAATCCACGCTCGTCCTGCGACAGTTCTTGTACAGACTGCAAGCAAATATGATGCTGACGTAAACTTAGAATATAACGGCAAAACAGTAAACCTTAAGTCTATCATGGGCGTTATGTCTCTAGGTATCGCTAAAGGCGCTGAAATCACAATTTCCGCTGCAGGCGCTGACGAAAACGACGCTCTTAACGCTTTAGAAGAAACAATGAAAAGCGAAGGACTCGGCGAGTAATGCAAGAATTAAAAGGAATAGGCGCTTCAGCCGGAATTGCGATTGCAAAAGCATACCGGCTTGAAGAGCCGGACTTAACGGTTGAAAAGAAAAACATTGCTGATGCTGCGGCTGAAGTAAGCCGTTTTGATGAAGCGATTGTACGTTCTAAAGAAGAGCTTGAGAAAATTAAAGAGCATGCTTTAAAAGAACTGGGACAAGACAAAGCTGATATTTTCTCCGCGCACCTTTTGGTTCTGAGTGATCCTGAGCTGTTAAACCCGGTAAAGGAAAAAATCAGCACAGATTCAGTTAATGCGGAATTCGCTTTGAAAGAAACGGCTTCCATGTTCGTGACCATGTTTGAATCAATGGATAACGAATACATGAAAGAGCGTGCGGCGGATATCCGTGACGTAACAAAACGTGTGACAGGGCACCTGCTGGGCGTGGAAATTCCGAACCCGAGCATGATCTCAGAAGAGGTTGTCATCGTGGCTGAAGATTTGACACCGTCTGATACGGCGCAATTAAACCGTCAGTTTGTAAAAGGTTTTACAACTGATATCGGCGGACGCACTTCACACTCCGCAATCATGGCCCGTTCGCTTGAAATCCCGGCTGTTGTCGGAACAAAAGCGGCTACAGGCACAATTGAAAACGGTGTTACGGTGATCGTAGACGGCATCGATGGTGATGTGATCATCGATCCTTCCAGTGAAACATTAAAGAAATATGAAGAAAAGCACAGTGCCTACCTGGCGCAAAAAGCTGAATGGGCTAAGCTCGTCAATGAACCGACTGTTTCAAAAGACGGCCATCATGTAGAGCTTGCCGCAAACATCGGCACCCCTGATGATGTAAAAGGCGTTCTTGAAAACGGAGGAGAAGCTGTAGGGCTTTACCGTACGGAATTCCTTTACATGGGACGCGACCAGCTTCCGACAGAAGACGAGCAATTCGACGCTTATAAGACGGTTCTTGAGCGTATGGAAGGAAAATCAGTAGTCGTGCGGACATTGGATATCGGCGGCGACAAAGAGCTTCCTTACCTGCAGCTTCCTAAAGAAATGAACCCGTTTTTGGGCTACAGAGCCATCCGCCTTTGCCTTGAAGAACAAGAAATCTTCAGAACTCAGCTGCGTGCGCTGCTTCGTGCAAGTACATACGGAAACTTAAAAATCATGTTCCCGATGATTGCGACAGTAAACGAGTTTAAACAGGCGAAAGCGATTCTTCTTGAAGAAAAAGAAAAACTCGTCAAAGCCGGCGTAACGGTTTCTGACGATATTGAAGTCGGTATGATGGTAGAGATTCCGTCTACAGCCGTTATCGCAGATCAGTTTGCCACAGAAGTTGACTTCTTCAGTATCGGAACAAATGACTTGATCCAATACACAATGGCTGCTGACCGCATGAACGAGCGCGTGGCTTATCTGTATCAGCCATACAATCCGGCGATTCTCCGTCTTATCACGCTTGTCATTGAAGCCGCTCACAAAGAGGGCAAATGGGTCGGCATGTGCGGAGAAATGGCAGGAGACGAAATTGCGATTCCGATTCTTCTCGGCTTAGGCTTAGATGAGTTCTCAATGAGCGCTACATCCATCCTTCCGGCAAGAACGCAGATCAGCAAGCTTTCTAAAAAAGAAGCTGAATCATTCAAAGAAACAATCTTGTCTATGAGCACGACTGAAGAGGTTGTCGCATTCGTTAAAGAAACTTTCAATAAGTAATACAACAGCCAGACGGTGTAAGCCGTCTGGTTTTTTTCATATTCGGAAAAAAGGGGGGAACAATAACTTTCAACAGGAGGGATTATCATGACAAAATCATTTGGAGCGGGGGATACGGTCTACGTCATTTACCGTAATCCGCATGCCGCCAATGTTGCCCATATTAAAGAGGCGGAGATTGTTCATCACCCATACCATGAGGGGGAACTGTCTCTTTTTTTACACGAAACCTATCATCCGCTGGCCGAAGATGATGCGGTCTTTTCGACATATGAAGAAGCGGAAGCGCTTTACAGCGAGCTTTTTGAAGAAGACCGGCACCACTGATCAAAGGAAATGTTTACAACGCATATTCACTCTCTTTTGGACGGAAAGTAACATCATGAGAATATGTAAAGGGAGTGTCTGTCTATGCTGAAGCCGTTTGTTCCCCAGCTTGTTTATATTGAACCGCGAGCACTCGAATACCCGTTAGGGCAAGAGCTGAAACATAAGTTTGAAAACATGGGGCTTGAAATCAGAGAAACGACATCGCATAATCAAGTCCGGAATATTCCGGGGAAAAATCATTTGCAGCAATACCGGAACGCGAAATCGACCTTGGTGATCGGCGTCCGGAAAACATTGAAATTCGATTCGTCAAAGCCATCCGCCGAATATGCCATTCCGTTTGCGACGGGCTGTATGGGGCATTGCCACTATTGCTATCTGCAGACGACGATGGGGTCAAAGCCTTATATCCGGACATATGTCAATGTGGAAGAGATTCTGGATCAGGCTGATGAGTATATGAAAGAACGGGCGCCGGACTTTACAAGATTTGAAGCCTCTTGTACGTCTGATATCGTCGGAATTGATCATCTGACACATACATTAAAAAGAGCCATTGAGCATTTCGGACAAAGCGAACTGGGAAAGCTCAGATTCGTGACCAAATTCCATCATGTCGATCACTTGCTTGATGCGAAGCATAACGGAAAGACAAGATTCAGATTCAGCATCAATGCGGATTATGTCATTAAAAACTTTGAACCGGGAACTTCTCCGCTCGACAAACGGATTGAAGCCGCCGTCAAAGTCGCTAAAGCGGGCTATCCGCTCGGCTTCATCGTGGCGCCCATTTATATACATGATGGCTGGGAGGAAGGCTATAAGGAATTGTTTGAGAAGCTGGATGCGGCACTTGATGAAGATGTTCGGCATGACATTACCTTTGAACTGATCCAGCACCGTTTTACAAAACCGGCCAAACGGGTGATCGAGAAGAACTATCCGAAAACAAAGCTTGAGCTGGATGAAGAAAAGCGAAGATACAAATGGGGACGTTACGGAATCGGCAAGTATATATACCAAAAGGACGAAGAACATGCCTTAAGGGAAACGCTCGAGTCTTATATCGAAACCTATTTTCCGAAAGCGAAAATCGAATATTTTACGTAAGGCGGAGCTGTCGGCATGACGGCTCTTTTTTTTGCTGCGCCAAATGACGGAAATTTTTGATATTTATTTCAAGGTTTATTCATTTTCTTGGCCGAAAGACCGATATAACTCTCAGGAGGGGATGGTTATGTTTAAAAAAATGCATATTAAAATTGCTGGGTTTGTATCGGCAATGCTTATCGTAACGGTTGTTTTTTTAACGGTATCTTCATATTTGACATTAAAGCCGATGATGACAGATGAAGCAAAGCGCACGACAGAAAATGTCACCAATTCACTCGGTCAGAACATTGAACTTCAGCTGAAAAATGATGAGACTGTATTATTGAGATTAGCAGGCGGTGAATTGTCCCGCACATTTTTGACAGATGGGAATAAAGAAACAGCGCGGCTCTTTAACGATGAGTTAAAGCAGATCGGGCAGAATGACAAATATGTCGCGCTTGCATACGTCGGAACCGCAGACAAACAAATGTTTACATATCCGAAGGCTGACTTTGCCAAAGACTATGATCCGACAAATAGAACGTGGTATAAAATGGCGGCCGAAAAACCCGATAAGGTTGTCTGGACTGAGCCTTATAAAGATGCTGTGACAGGGGATATGATCGTGACGGCTTCAAAAGCCATTCAAAACAGCGGAACCGTCATCGGAGTGGCGAGCTTAGATTTGAAGCTGTCCTCCATTCAGAGTATGGTCAATCAGCAAAAGGTTCCGTATAAAGGATTTGCGTTTTTAGCGGATGAAAACGGTTCTCTTCTGGCGCATCCGTCAAAACAGGGGAAAAATATTTCGGAAGATCAGGCGTTAAAAGACATCAGCTCAGACAAAGAAGGCATCAAAGAGCTGCAGGGGAATATGGTCGTCTATCAAACGATAAAAGAAACAGGATGGAAAGTCGGAACGCAGTTTGAAAAAGATCAGCTGATGGGAGTAGCCGACAAAATGAATACAGTGAGTATTTTTATGTCACTGATCGCCCTTGTGATTACGATCGGTCTCAGTTATTTCCTTGCGAAAACGATAACCGGGCCGATTCAGCAGCTGATCGCCAAAACAAATTCGGTCTCAGCGGGAGATTTAACCGTCCGCGCCCAGACTAAATCAAAAGATGAAGTAGGCGAATTAACAAAAGACTTTAACCAAATGGTTGAAAATATGAAAGACATGGTCGAACAGGTCAAGACCTCTTCAGAAAAAGTGTCCGATACATCTGACCAATTAACCGTCATTTCACAAGAGACAAATGAAACGAGCGGACAAATTGCAAAAGCGATAGAGGAAGTCGCTGCCGGAGCGACTGAGCAAGCGTCAGAGGTTGAGACGATCAATGAAAAATCTGAAAATCTCTCAGTCAAAATAAGAGGAATCGCCGATCGCGCGGGCAGCATAAAACAACTCTCAAAATCTTCAGAGGACGCCAGCTACAAAGGTCTGGATGCGCTCGGCCAGCTGCTGATGAAGTCAAATGAAGCCAATTCAGAAACGAAAAAAGTAGAGGCAATGCTGACTGATCTGGAAAACCAAACGAAAAACATAGAGGAAGTCGTAACGGCAATATCCGCGATTTCGGATCAGACGAATCTCTTGGCGCTGAATGCGAGTATTGAAGCCGCAAGAGCGGGAGAAAGCGGACGGGGTTTTGCCGTTGTCGCTGAAGAAGTCCGCAAGCTTGCTGAACAATCAGCTCTTTCCTCCGGCCATATCAGTGAGACGGTCCGGCTGATTCAATCAGAGACGAAAGAAGCGTCGCACGCAATGATCGAGGCAAGCAGAATGAATGATGAACAAAACAGCGCCATTCATGAAACGGGTGAGGTCCTCAATCTGATTACGACGGAAATGCAGTCTCTCGTTCAAGGTATAGATCATATTTACAATGACATTCAAAAAATGAGTGAAGAACAAGCCGCGATTCAAGAAGCGATTCAAAGCATATCCGCCATTTCTCAAGAATCTGCGGCAGCGGCGGAAGAAGTGAATGCTTCTACTGATGAACAGCTCGTTACGCTTGAAAAAGTAAAGCAATCGACTGATATGTTAAAGAGCGCGAGCGAAGATCTGATCAGCGCCATTTCTAAATTCACCTTGTAACGCGGACTCTATCAGCCTATTATATGGTAATATAGACATGAAAGAGTGATATATGAATCGCATCAGGGGAGGAAAGCGCAGTGAACAAAACGGTCGGATTTATCGGTTTAGGCGTCATGGGAAACAGTATGGCATCGCACATTTTAGAAGCGGGCTATCCTGTTTTAGTCTACACGCGGACGAAACAAAAAGCGGAAGAGATTCTGAATAAGGGAGCGGTCTGGCAGGAGACGGTCAAAGACCTTTCAGAGAAAGCAGACATTATTATTACCATGGTCGGCTATCCGAGTGATGTCGAGGACATCTATCTCGGCGAAAACGGCATTCTCCGGCACGCAAAAGAAGGGACGTTTGTCATTGACATGACGACATCAAAACCGTCTCTGGCGAAGAAGATAGCTGAGAAAGCCAAAGAAAAATCCATTCACGCCTTGGATGCACCCGTTTCCGGCGGAGACATCGGCGCGCGGAACGGAACGCTTGCCATTATGGCCGGAGGAGAAAAAGAAGCGTTTGAAGCATGCCTGCCGCTTTTCTCCGTTATGGGGGAAAACATTCAGTATCAAGGGCCGGCCGGCAGCGGCCAGCATACGAAAATGTGCAATCAGATCGCGATTGCAGCTGGAATGGTCGGAGTGGCTGAAGCGATGGCTTACGCTGAAAAATCCGGTCTGAACCCGGAACAAGTGCTGAAAAGCATTACAACCGGAGCGGCTGGCAGCTGGTCATTGTCAAATCTCGCCCCCCGTATGCTGAAAGGTGATTTTGCGCCCGGATTCTACGTGAAACACTTTATTAAAGACATGGGCATTGCCCTTGAAGAAGCGGAGCTCATGGGAGAAGAGATGCCCGGATTGGCGCTCGCCAAATCATTATACGACAAGCTTTCCGCGCAAGGTGAAGAAAACAGCGGAACTCAAAGTATTTATAAGCTTTGGGTGAAATAAAAAAGATTGCCCGAACGCGATATTTTATGGATACGAGGAAGCGAAGGCTTACGGTATTGTTGATGGTGTTTTGTAAACAATAATCTGCAAACCTTGATTCTTAGAGCCTTTAATGAAGACAGGAACTTGGCAGGGTAATGTATTAACATGTATCCGTTTATAGTATTCTACTGTTTGGAATCCCCCTCGTTTGTTTGATGCAGGCTGTCTATTATAAATCAAAAGGGGGATTTCCGAATAGTTATAAGGATTAATACAACTTTCCAACAGTAGGATGTATCATGTTTGATTCAACTATGAATTCGAGTAACCCAAATGTACATAGCAATAAATCGAGTTGATTCCCGCAATTAAAACCTAATAATTGGGCATCCGAAATTGAAATTCTATAGATTAGCCTTCTAGCAAAACTGAAAAATAAAAGAGGATGTATCGTAAAAATTCAAGAGATTTACGAAAACATCCTCGATTCAGAGATTTCATCATTACATGTTGTTTTTTGAGAATTCCAGATGAAATCAACGTTAAATCCATTTGTTAATAATATGAATTTTAATGTTGTACAGTAATATAGTGTTTCAGTTCTCCTATATGGGTTTGAGTTCCCCAGGTCAATGCTACTTGCACATCATACTTGCCTGCTGGAATATTTTTCGTCAAAAAGCTTACTTTAAAATTGCGAACATTATGTCTATTAACATCTATATATTTGACTATATCTCCTTTTTTATTTTCAAGAAAAACTGTAACACCCCAGTTTACCTCATATTTTGAAGGCACAGTACCTGTTACGACAATAGAAGTAGCGTGTTTTGAGTAAGTATTAGCATCTGTTTGGAATTTAATTGCTCCTTTTGAAGTCATGGCTAACGCTTCTGAACTGTTTGAGAAAATCCCGAATGTCAAAAGAGCAGCTGTGAATAGTGTCATTACAATTTTTTTCAATTGAAACTTCCTTTCGCCATTTATTTAGAAACCCATTCACTATACTAATAAATTTTGGAAAAGTATTCAACGGAAAAATAGGTAAATTCTACTTTTTATTATAAAAAAGTATTACTAAAGAAGTAAAGGCTAGCAAAACCACTTTAATCCTCACGTTTAAGATTTTACAAAAAAAGCTCCCGGCACAGAGGTGCCGGGAGCTTCAAAAGTTTATAAATTTATAAAATGTCAGGCCCTTGCCCGTACGCATGTTGATTATGTTGTGAATTTCATAAATAAAGATTTTGGCGTCTCCGGGTTACCGGTTTTGAGCACTTTTGCGCCGTCTCATTCACTTTTTTTGTTTATTTTCCGATGAATTGCTGTGTCCAGATGTTTCCTGATTCTACATAACCGACACCGATTTGAGTGAACTCAGGATTCATGATGTTCTCTCTGTGGCCTTCACTGTTCATCCAAGCTTTGACGACAGCTTCCGGAGTCGGCTGCCCTTTGGCGATATTTTCACCGGCAGTTTTATAAGTGATTCCGAAAGACTTCATCATATCGAAAGGTGAACCGTAAGTTGGGCTTTGGTGATCAAAATAGTTTTTGTCTTTCATATCTTGTGATTTTGCGTGAGCTGATTTGCTTAGTTTATCATCAATCTGCAGAGGTTTTAAGCCTTGCTTTTGTCTCTCTGCGTTTGTCAATTCAACGACTTTCTTTTCATACGCACTGACAGATGAAGGAGTTTTCTCGCTGCTGTTGTTTGTGTTATCTGTCTGTTTTGCATTGTCAGCCGTCTGGTTTTGATCGGCTTTCGGTTTTTCAGCAGCTGCCGGTGCCGTTTTTGCCGGTGTTTCTTTTTGAACGTCTTTAACTGTCATATCAGAATGCTTTGCGTGTTTTTGCAGCTGTTGTTTCAGTTCTTTCTCATTTTTAAAGCTCAGCTGTTTCGCGCTCTTTTTCATATGTAGTTTTTCAACAGCCTCTTGAAGAGTCAGATGCTGTACGGTGTTTCCTTTTTTCACAGTAACGACGTGCTGGCATGACAGCTCTTTGGCAGATGCCTGCTGAATGCCTCCGAATGTAATCAAACTGACTGCCGCGGCGGCAGATAAGAGAAATGCTTTCTTCATAAGTTTATAGCCTCCCAGAGAAGTTGTTTTTTTCTACATGAAAAATCTTATCACAGCTTTTTTGTCATAATGCAGGCATTCATTTCCTTTGACAACAAACGTTTGTCATAATTGTAATTGAGCATAGAAAAATGGCTTTATATCAGGAAAAACGATCTGTATTTATATTTTAAAATCCGTTACATCACTTCAAGTTATTTGAAGTGTTAGATATTTTTTAAGATAATTTGATCTTGACAGTTTTTTTTACCCGTTTTCGCTGTAACAACTTTTACAAAAATGTTACAATTAAAATCTGTTTATGTAAATATATTCAATGATTTGAGAGGTGTAACAGAAAGTGGCTGAAGTCGCGCGTGAACCAAAGAAAAAAACGAAACGTTACAGAGCGCTGAGAATGAATCTCTATTTTTTAGTTGTTTTCCTTCTCTTTACGGCACTGATTTTTAAACTCGGCATCGTCCAGATTGTCGAAGGGGATAAACACCGCCAGGATGCGGAGAAAGCAAATGCAAAAACCGCCTATTATCCGACACCGCGGGGAAAGATGTATGACAAGCGGAACAGAGTGGCGGTTGATAACCAGGCTGTGCCTGAAATTGTATACGTTTCTACCTCAAAAACCTCGGCAAAGGACAAATTGAAAACGGCAAAAACTCTCGCCGCACTGATCCATATTGATACTGAATTTATGAAGGATCGAAATATCATTGATTACTGGCTTGCCGCACATCCGAAGAAGGCGGAAAAGCTTATGAAGGATTCAGAAAACAGCCTGAAATCCCAAGAAGTGTACAAACGCCAGATTGAACGCGTCCCGAAGCAGGAGATTGATGCGATCAAAAAAGATAAAAAAGAGCTGCAAATTGCGGCGATTTATACGCGTTTTTCAAGCGGAAACGCCTATCAGCCGCAAGTCGTCAAATCAATGGACCCGAATAAGCTGAACGGAAACGGAAACAGCGGTTCACTGCTTGACGAACATGACAACAACAAACAGAAACCGAAAAGCGACCTGACATATGAAGAAGTTTCCGTCGTATCCGAGCACCTGAAAGAGCTCCCCGGCATTGACGTAATCAATGACTGGACGCGGAAATATCCGTACGACAAAACGCTGTATTCTCTGTTCGGCGGTGTGACGACACCGGAACAGGGATTGTTGGGCGAACGGAAAGATTATTACGTCACAAGAGGTTACTCACTGAATGACCGGGTGGGTAAAAGCTACATTGAATATCAGTATGAAGACTATTTAAACGCACATAAAGAAAAAGTAGAGTATGTGGAAAACAGCAAAGGTGAAGTCATCAGCCAAAAGCTCGTCGATGAAGGCAGCAGAGGCTACGATCTGCGGCTCTCGCTCGATATGGAATTACAGTCGAAAGTCGAAAAAGTCATTGAAAAAGAGCTGAGAAGAAGCCGCGCCGCCGGCAACTATATGGTTGACCGAGGATTTGCCGTCATGATGGATCCGAACAACGGGGATATTCTCTCAATGGCGGGGAAACGCATTGATCTCGAAACGAATAAAACACAGGATTTTGCGATCGGAGCATTTACGACCCAATATGAGATGGGCTCTTCCGTTAAAGGAGCGACTGTTCTTGCGGGTTACCAAAGCGGCCTCCCGCATTATAAAACGTTTGTCGATGCACCGCTTAGCTTTAAAGGGAAAACGACAAAACAATCGTGGACACAAATGGGACCCATTACTGAGCTGACCGCCCTGCAAAGAAGTTCAAACGTATATATGTTTCATGTGGCCATGCATATCGCCGGCATACCCTACGTTCCGCACGGCACACTGCCGGCCGGATTAGACGATATTAAGAAAATGCGCAACTACTACGCTCAATTCGGCCTGGGTGTGAAAACCGGGATTGACCTTCCTCAGGAATCAGCGGGAATGCAGTCAAATCCGCAATTGGTCGGGGGATTGCTGCTGGATTTTGCGATCGGACAGTTTGATACATATACGCCGCTTCAAATGGCTCAATATATCTCGGCCATCGCAAACGGCGGATATCGCGTGCAGCCGCGGATCGTCACAAGCATTCATGAACCGGACAGCAAAAACAAACTTGGAAAAGCGATTGAACAGCGTGATATTAAAGTTTTGAACAAAGTAAATAACAGCCCGAGCGATTTTGATCAGGTTCATAAAGGAATGAAATTGGTTACAAGCTCACCTCAAGGAACGGCTTATTCAACATTCCAAGGTTCCGGCGCTGATGTTTCCGGAAAAACGGGAACCGCGGAGACGCACTATTACGGCACGAACAAAAACTGGTGGGGGGAATACACGTATAACCTGACTTTTGTCGGCTATTATCCGTCAGAACATCCACGAGTGGCATTCAGCGTCGTCGTTCCGTCTGTTCGAAATGATAAAGATCATGTCAGCAAAAATATTGCCAAGGGAGCAGTTGACGCTTACAAAGAGCTTGAAAAGAAATACAATAAAAAATAACAAATGAAAGGGCGGCCGAACATATCGTGCGCCCTTTCTTTCATTCAGGAAAATTGACGTTCACAATAAGAATAGAAGGAGAATGCTCATTTTTTAGCGAATCAATCTAGTGGAAATTCTTTTAATATCAGCCCGTGACCAGCCTGCAGTGTGAGTAAAATGCAAAGGAGGGATTCTGTGGAACAGGATACTCAGCATGTCAAACAGCTTCAATCGAAAACCGATCTTCATGCCGTTTTGACGTCTAATGGGCGTATTATGTATATTTCTGCAAACTGCAAATCGTATTTCAGTTATTCCCAGGAAGAGATGATCGGATCGTTTCTCAAAACGTTCCTGCATGAGGAAGATCAATTTTTGGTTGAAAGTTACTTCTATAATGAGCATCATTTAATGCCTTGCACCTTTCGCCTTATTAAAAAAGATCATACCATTGTTTGGCTTGAAGCAGGTGTGGAAATTGTCACACCGCAAATGGAGGGGACAGATCGGGAAATTATCCTTAAAATCAAGGTGCTTAAGGAGAAGACACCGTGCAGGTCTTATATGTATGAACAAAAGAAGCCAAAGGCAGAACAACAGTCAGCAGAAGCGGCTGGAAACGGCGAATTTGAGCGTCTTGTTGAAACGCTGCCGAATCCTCTATACGTCAGTATCAACGGCACAATCGCCTACGCCAATAACGCGATGCTTGCCATGCTGGGAGCCGAAAGCAAAGACGAGGTAATCGGCAGGCGCTCTTATGAGTTTATCGAAGAAGAGTATCATGACATTGTGAAAAACCGAATTGTGCGGATGCAAAAAGGAATGGAAGTCGGAATGATTGAACAGACGTGGAGAAGGCTTGACGGCACGCCCATTCATTTAGAAGTGAAGGCGGCGCCGACGACATATAAAAATCAGCGGGCGGAATTACTGCTTCTGATTGATATTTCTTCGCGGAAAAAATTCCAGACGATTCTTCAAAAAAGCAGAGAGCGTTATCAGCTCCTCATTCAGAATTCAATTGATACGATCGCCGTGATTCACAATGACAAATGGGTATTCATGAATGAGTCGGGCATTTCGCTGTTTGAAGCCGAAACCTATGAAGATTTAATCGGAAAAAACATCTATGATCAGCTTCATCCCTGTGATCATGACGACGTGAAACAGCGGATTCAACATATTATCGACCGAAAGACCGAGTCCGAAATCATTAAACAATCGTGGTTTACTTTTAAAAACCGGCTGATCTACACGGAAATGGTCTGCATTCCGACGACGTTTTTCGGAGAAACGGCCGTGCAGGTCATTCTGCGTGACATTTCTGAGCGGAAGCAGACGGAGGAATTAATGCTGAAGTCGGAAAAGCTGTCTATCGCAGGGCAGCTGGCGGCGGGAATCGCTCACGAAATCCGCAACCCCCTGACGGCGATCAAAGGATTTTTACAGCTCATGAAGCCGACGATGGAAGAAAACGAACATTATTTTGAAATTGTGTTTTCTGAACTGAGCAGAATCGAATTGATTTTAAGTGAACTTTTAATGCTTGCCAAACCTCAGCAAAACGCAGTGAAAGAGCGTGTAAACTTAAAGAAAATTATAAGTGAAGTAACCGCTCTTTTAGAGACGCAGGCAAATCTTAAAGGGATTTTCATCAAAACGGATTACGAACGGGACAGCATGTTTATTAACGGTGATCAAAATCAGCTGAAGCAGGTGTTTATCAATCTGATAAAAAATGCCGTTGAGTCGATGCCTGATGGGGGAACGGTCCACATTCTCATGACAGAAGATGAGTATTCCGTTAAGGTGACGATCAAAGACGAGGGTGACGGGATACCGGAAAACGTGCTGAAACGAATAGGCGAACCGTTTCTGACAACGAAAGAAAAAGGAACCGGCCTGGGGCTGATGGTCACATTCAACCTTATTAAAAACCATCAGGGAGCCATCCAAGTAGACAGCAAACCGGATAAAGGCACAGCTTTTCACATTACATTCCCGAAACAATAAAAAACAACGGCGTTACGCCGTTGTTTAAATAGTCTGCATGGATTCTCTCGTTTTTAAAATAAACGCTTCCAGCCGGTCTAAACCTTCTCTCAATGTATCCAGTGAATATGCGAATGACAGCCTCACATACCCTTCACCCAACTTTGAAAACGAGCTGCCGGGCACTAGAGCCACACCTGCATCCTCTAAAAGAGCCATACTAAAATCAAACGATGACATTCCGAATGACTTAATGGAAGGGAAGATATAAAATGCGCCTGACGGCTTTACGACGTCAAGCCCCATTGACACAAGACGGTCATATACATAATCAAGCCGCTTTTTATACTGTTCTCTCATAATAAGCGCATCATCAACGCCGTTTGTCACCGCTTCAAGCGCAGCTTTCTGGGAGATCGAGGACGCGCATGTCACACTGTATTGGTGAACTTTTAAGATGTGCTTGGCAATGTCTTTCGGTGCGAAAATGAAACCGATTCTCCAGCCTGTCATGCTGTGTGATTTTGACAGCCCGTTGATCACGATCGTCTGGTCTCTCAAATAAGACGCAATCGAATAATGCGGTCTGTCATAGGTTAATTCGCTGTAAATCTCATCCGACAGTACAAAAACATTTCTGCCTTTCAGTACAGCTGCGATGTTTTTCAGCTCTTCTTCTGACAATGTCACTCCGGTCGGATTTGACGGATAAGGAAGAATGACGCATTTTGTTTTAGGCGTCAGCGATTCTTCAATGAGCCGCGCCGTCAGCTTAAATCCGTGTGTCGTCGTGTCCACATGAACCGGAACGGCGCCGGACATGCGGATAATCGGTTCATAGCCGGGATAAATCGGTCCGGGCAGAATGACTTCATCGCCGGGAGATAAAATCGTCCGCAAAGATGCGTCAATCGCTTGGCTCGCCCCGGTTGTGACGATGATTTCCGTTTCGGCCTCATAATTCAGATCCGCTTTTTTCTTCATATAAAGCTGTACGGCCTGTCTCAGCTCAAGACCGCCCGCATTCGGAGTATACGCCGTAGCGTTCTCGTCGATTGCTTTTTTGGCCGCCGCTTTGACATGGTGCGGCGTGAAGAAATCCGGCTGGCCGATCGTAAGCGAAATGACATTATCGTGCTGAGCTACAAGATTTGAGAATTTGCGAATTCCTGAAATTTCAATTTCTTTTACATTCGGATTAAGCAAATGTTCCATAATTCATCACCTTATACTATATATTGAGTTTATCCTATTTTACCACTAGCTGAGCATTTGTCATCTATTTAAGTGAACTATCCCGAGTATATGTCCGATATGTGAAAACATACCTTCTTTCAGAAAAAAATAAGACAACCAGCTGAAATGATTGTCTTCATTGTATCATGATCTATCTATTGTGATATGTGGCGAATGTCATTAATACCCGTATTCAAAGCTGATGTTTTCCCGCCATACGATATACGGAGCGGGCTTATCGGGACACTCATTCGCTTCTTTTTTCATTTGCAGGTAAGCCGTTTTGCTGATATCTTCTAACACCGTCATTTGATCTTGGTCGAATATAACTACTGTACCCATTTATTACACCCTTCTTCCTGAAAAATCCTTGACTATTTTACCACTCGATGTCAAAAAGTCAATGGGATATCAGAAAAAAGAATCTTTTTATAAAGAGTTAATGGCCAGTTGGCCCGAATACATTCACTTTTTCCGTTTACAGCCGATATAAACAGTACAATACTGAATGCGGATAGCGAGGGATTGAATTGTCTTTACAACAATACGATATTTTATTGGATTCAGGCACAAATGAATTAGAAATCGTCAAATTTGAAGTAGGCGTCAATACATTTGGCATAAATGTGATGAAAGTCCGGGAAATCATTCAGCCGGTAGATGTCACATCTGTGCCCCAGTCTCACAAAGACGTAGAAGGGATGATTAAGCTGAGAGGCGAAATTCTTCCCGTCATCAGCCTGTATACCTTTTTCGGCGTTGATGCCGAAGGGGCAAAAGACGATAAATATATCGTGACGGAATTCAACAAGCGGAAAATCGTCTTTCACGTCGGTTCCGTATCACAGATCCACAGGGTGTCCTGGGAGGCGATTGAAAAGCCGACTTCGCTGAATCAGGGCATGGAGCGGCACTTAACGGGTATCATTAAACTGGAAGACACGATGATCTTTTTACCTGATTATGAGAAGATCATTTACGACATTGAATCGGCATCCGGAGTTGAGACTTACCATGTCCATCAGGAAGGATTTGATGAAAGACGGGCGGGTAAAAAACTGATTATCGTAGAAGATTCTCCGCTTCTGATGCGCCTTTTGACGGATGAACTGACTGAAGCGGGGTACAGTGAAATCGTTACGTTTGAAAATGGAAAAGAAGCGTATGAATATGTCGTGGAATTAACGGATAAAGGAGCAAATCTGTCAGACCATATTGACATGATCATCAGCGACATTGAGATGCCGAAAATGGACGGGCACCGTTTGACGAAGCTCCTTAAGGATAACCCGCAAAGCTCTGACGTGCCGATTATGATCTTTTCGTCCCTGATTACGGATGATCTGCGCCACCGGGGCGAAGTCGTCGGAGCGGATGAACAGATCAGCAAGCCTGAAATCAGCGAGTTAATTAAAAAAGTGGATACGTACGTGATTGAATAGAAAAAAAGCCGATGCGTCATGCATCGGCTTTTTTGCAGTGGAATTAAAAATAACTCTCACCAAGTTTTTTAAACACGGGTTTATGATAAGCGGGCTGCTGCCTGTTGGCGGCTAGCGGTTTTTCCTTTAAGCCCACATATTTTTGCAATAAGTTTTTCGCTTTTGTCAAAGACATTTGTGCTTTAGGATTGCGGTACGATTGATTTAACGTACCTAAATGCGGAAGATGCTGGAAGTCTTCTTTTGTTGGAGGCATGTGAAAATAGTAGTCTCCGATAGAGATAAGTACGTCTGACTGCTGTTGGCTAAACCTGGGATTATTTGAAAAGTGAAGCCCTATTTTTTTCCCTTTGCCTTCTTTCACAAGCTTTTGTAATGCCCGTTTTTTCAGCAGATAAAGGTATTTAGGGTTGGGGGCGGTTTTGGCATGGCGGTTCACAGTATAAACAGCTTTTGAAAGATTCTCGATGGTTGGCTGCAGCTCTTTCGAATAAGCGTGGTCGTCCATTATTTCTCTCCTTTGCATTGATCAAGTTCATATATAGATTATACTTTTTTAGCGTTGAAATGCAAATATTGAATATAAAAATACGCCTTTTTCTAATGAAAAGGGCGCATTTTTTTCCTTTATTAGACAGGATTTGCATGTTTTTCAGAATCAGCTTTTAATGATTGCTGCACATCGATTTCCGCCGCCTCGGCGCTGTACTTCGGAAGGGCGATAAAATAGAACACAAATACCGCCAAAATCACGATTCCCATGCCGTAATAAAGGTAATCAATATTGGAAACGAATTTCGGGAATAACAGGGCGACAAGTCCGAGTGTAATCGATTGGGCAAACATCATAAAGGGATCCTGCCAGCCGCTGACCCGGCCCATTATTTTCGGATGAACGATTTTCGGCATCCAGCCGCCGATGGCGATATTGACAGGGCCGATGCACATGCCGAGGACAAAAGCCGCCGCATAATAAATCCACAGCTGATCCGTATAGCCGAGGACAAAAATGAGCAGTCCGGCAGCCAAAATCGGCAGCGACATCAAATGATGCGGTTTGACTTTTTTTGCGATCATCGTTCCGATCACACTTCCGGCAAGCAAACCGAAGCCGAGTGCGACGGTGAAGATGGAAGTGTGTGATTCGTAATGATCGGGCGCTAGTCCGTATTTCATCGTAAACATCGGAAGTACGGCAAAGCCGCCGTTGACAAATCCAAAAATAAAAAAGCCGAAAATCAGAGAAGCAAGCAATTTGTTTTTAATAATATATACGATTCCTTCTTTAAAATCAGCGGCCGAGTCTTTCAGAAACGAATCTCCCCATTTAAAAGGGCCGTTCGGCTGACGGGCTTCTATCGGAATGCGGCAGGCGCGGATCAGAAAGCCTGACACAATAAAGCTGACAAAATCAAGGATAATGGCTCCGTGAACACCGATCGTTTTATACATAAACGCACCCATACCGACGCCGAATACCATAAAGATGCTGAACAGGATCTGGTTAAGTCCCGCTGCTTTCGCATAATGCTCCTTAGGCAGAATAGCTTGTACAAGGCTGGCTTCCGCCGGGAAAAAGAACTTGGTCACGGCGCTTCTGATGAACAATATACAGAACACGAGAGGAATATTCCCGCTGTATAATGCCGCAAACAATACGATCGTCAGTCCCGCCCTGATCCAGTCACAATTTTCTGCGACCTTTTTCCTGTCGAGCCGGTCAGCTGCGACACCGACAATCAGAAATACGAAAACTGTCGGCAGCGAATACATAAGCTCTGCCAAAGTCGTGTATGCCGGCTGGTTGGCAAAGCGATCCAGCAAGTAAAAAGCGAAAGCCATATTACCTACAGTCGTTCCCATTTGAGAAGCGAGTGCTGCGAAAAATAAACGGACAAAATTGCGATTTTTAAATATATCCATAAACACGCTCCTTACCCTAAAGGTCCCACTGTAATATATTATCATCAGCTCGTTCCATAAACAAATGAGATCTTTCTATCTTATAATCGTCACCCTTGTTCCATTAGGGACGGTAGCGGCAAGTTCAGTGACGTCCTGATTATACATGCGGATGCATCCTTTTGATACCGCTTTGCCGATGGAGGAAGGATTATTTGTCCCGTGAATGCCGTAATGGAGCTTAGAGAGGCTGAGCCAATAAGCGCCGAACGGGCCTCCGGGCTTAGGCTGGCGATTCACGATGTAAAATTCCCCGGTCGGCGTGGTCGTCAATATTTTTCCGACTGCGATCGGGTACGTACGGATGAGCCTGCCAAGGCGGTATAACTCCAGTTTCTTCGCTCCGATATACACGACAATGGAATAGGGAATAGTGGATGGGTCGGGAAGATTCGGTATGATAATATACTGTCCCGCGTAAATGACCGATTGGATTGAGGGATTTGCCTGAAGGAGAGCGGCCGTGCTTATTCTGAAGTCTTGCGCAATGCTTGAGATGGTTTCTCCTTGTTTCACTTGATAGGTCAGCAGTTTCATCACCCTCCTTTTTGTTCTTTTCCATATACATATTAAGGAGGGGCTGTTTGTGCATCGGGATAAAAGTCTTATTTTTGTACGGTTTTTAATGTGAACAGTGTGATTTCCGGTCTTGCTAAAAATCGATACGGCAGTCTTGTCGTACCGAGCCCGCGATTGACATAAACGGTTGTGTCATGCAGCGTATACATGCCGTCGGTATACGTTTTTCCGTAAGGGGGCGTAATGAGCGGCCCGAAAAACGGAAGCTGCACCTGACCGCCGTGAGTATGTCCCGACAGCTGCAGGTTTACGGGATGTCCGCCGATCTTGAGTGCGGCATCCGGCTCGTGAACGAGTAAAATGGAAAACGCATCTTCGGAAAGACGGGATAGAGTGCCTTCATAATCTGGCTTTCCGAGCATTAAATCATCCAAAGACGCAAGTTCAATCCGGCTTCCATCTGCCAGTTGCACCTGACGAAAGCCGTTTCGAAGCACTTGAAAATCAGCCGCTTCCATCAGGGTCTTGTACGTGTTCGTGCCGTAGCCTCCGTGGTCATGGTTCCCGTATACACAAAGCTTGCCGAAAGGAGCTTCAAGCCTTTGCAGCACGGCGAGCGCATGCTGATGATCATGATATAAATGCGGCTTATCAATTAAATCTCCCGTAAAGATAAGCAGATCAGGCTTCAGCTGATTGATCTTTTCCGCTGTTTTATTCAAGTCTTCGGCTGTAAACACTTCACTGAGATGCGTATCGCTGAATTGAACGATTTTAAAATTGTCAAAGCCGCGTGGAATCAGGCGGCTGGTAATTGTATGCCGGGTGATTTCAATCATGCGCGGTTCAATATACCGGGCATAGCCGTAGCCTCCGCAAGCCGTCGCAAGAACCGTGCCAAAAATGCCGAATCCTCTTTTTAAAAATGTTCTTCTCGTCATTTTCTCCATATGTAAAACCAACCTTTGTCAGAGTTTTTCTATTATATCATCAGCTTGGCCGGAAAATCCCTTCTCAGCATGTAATGACGGGCAGAGTCATCTGTGATAGAATTATGAATGATTATTCATTCAATAAAAGGGGTGGGGTTGTTATGGATAAGAAAGCGGTAATCATTACAGGCGGTTCAAGCGGCATGGGAAAAGCAATGGCGAAAAAACAGGCTGAACTGGGATGGCACGTCATGGTGACGGGGAGGAACCAGGAAGCACTTGAGGAAACAAGAAAAGAAATTGAG
Source organism: Bacillus sp. 5RYD7K (assembly GCF_059831465.1). Classification (NCBI taxonomy): domain Bacteria; kingdom Bacillati; phylum Bacillota; class Bacilli; order Caryophanales; family Bacillaceae; genus Bacillus; species Bacillus sp. 5RYD7K. Next base: position 3,456,604 of record NZ_CP191200.1, on the reverse strand, counting down.
ACCTTTGAGGGACAGGTCGCCTGTTTTCAAATGGATGTCCGTTCAGAATCCGCCGCTTCAGACATGATGACAGAAGCGGTAAAGGTCTTTGGCCGGCTTGATGCGCTGATTAACAATGCGGCCGGTAATTTTATTTGCCCGGCAGAAAAGCTGACGCCCAACGGATGGAAAGCGGTTATTGAGATTGTTTTAAACGGCACTTTTTTTTGCAGCCAAGCCGCGGCAAGGCATTGGATCGAGCAAAAGCAGAAGGGTGTCATATTGAATATGGCCGCCACATACGCATGGGGAGCGGGAGCAGGGGTCGTTCATTCCGCTGCAGCCAAAGCGGGGGTATTGTCACTGACAAGAACGCTGGCCGTTGAATGGGGGAGCAAATACGGCATCCGCACAAACGCGATAGCCCCAGGCCCGATTGAACGAACAGGCGGTGCGGAGAAGCTGTTTGAATCGGAAAAAGCAATGTCCCGCACTATGAACAGTGTCCCGCTTGGCCGGCTGGGCACACCGGAAGAAATCGCCGCGTTGGCAGCGTTTTTGCTTTCTGATGAAGCGGCCTACATAAACGGGGATTGTATCACAATGGACGGCGGGCAGTGGCTGAATCCTTATCCGTTTTAATTTTTCGTATATTGACTATTTTGCAAAACAAGCGAACGCCAAAGCCGGCCGTTCGCTTGTTTTATTTTCTATTCAAAATTATGATATAATTTTGAAAGATTAAGGGGCGATTAATTGAAGAAATTATTAAAATGGTTTGTTGTACTATTTTTAAGCAGTTTAGTTATCATCTTTAATATTTGGTACTTTATGATTTGTGCTTTTACTCCACAGTATTATCAAAATACCAATCTTACTTCTGATGAGATAATCAGATTTGAAAAGCTATATCACATCGATTTTCCTGATGAAACGAAATTTATTAAAGCCAGGGAGTATTTGAGTGGGCTCGGAGGCGATACATCGGCTGTAGTATATGTGTCTCTGCCAACTAAGCTGGCGGAAACAATTTTATCTGATTATACGTATATGCCAATAAATTTGGCACTTTAGATAAAAAAGGAACTTTCTTTCAGTTGGAACATGAGGATGATTGGATATATAACAGAACTGATTGGAGCCATTATTTTTGGACAGCTGCCGGTTATAATGCTCTTATATTTATCCTTTTATTTGTAATTGTGAAACAAATGAATAACGTCAAAAATGAATCGGTCTAAAGAGTGATCTTAAAAATGTTCCCCCTTTTATTTTAAGCTGCTGCCATACTCCCTCCTTTTCCCCTAATCTAAACATTTGTGGTGCTGATATAATTGTGTATAATCAGACAAAGATAGAGAAGCAGGTGATAACATGTTGGACCCACTTGATATACTGACGAATATTGATGATGTCATTCCGTATTACCAAGCGATTTTTAACGCTGAGGAACAAAGAGTCGCAGGCTACGAAGTGCTTGGCCGGATTTTGGCAGATACGGAGATTGAGAGCCTAGGGCCGTTTTTCTTAGATTCCGGCATTCCGGAAGAATATAAGCTTGAGGTCGATGACAGAGTCATCAGGCAGGCGCTGGAGAGGTTTAAAGAAGCTGATCGTAATCTGTTGATTTTTATCAATCAGGATGCGAATGTATTGATGCTTGACCACGGCGAAAGCTTTCTTGAGCTTTTGAAAGAATACGAAGAGCAGGGCATTGAATTGAACCGTATTGTGCTTGAGATCACCGAGCACAATTTCGAAGGCGACATTGAACAGCTGTACCATATGCTTGCCTACTATCGTACATACGGCATTAAAATCGCAGTGGACAATATAGGTAAGGAGAGCAGCAACCTGGACAGAATCGCGCTCCTTTCACCGGACCTTCTGAAAATAGATTTGCAGGCGCTGAAGGTATCTCAGCCGTCACCATCCTATGAGCATGTGCTGTACAGCATTTCATTGCTGGCGAGAAAAATCGGCGCCGCGCTGCTGTATGAAGATATAGAAGCTGATTTCCAGCTCCAGTACGCATGGAGAAACGGAGGCCGATTTTTTCAAGGCTATTATTTGCAGGCGCCGAGCGGCGATTTTATAGACCGCAGCCTGTTAAAAGCACGCTTGAAAACGGAGTTTCAGCAATTTATCACGAGAGAAAAAAAGAAGCTGGAGACAGTATACGAACACTCTGAGAATTTTTATAAGCGGGTCAATCAGGCAGTGTCCGAGCTGAAGAAAACCCATCAGGCGGATGATGAGTTTATTAAGAAACTGGCGGAAAACCTGACGGACTGCTGTTTCAGAATTTATATGTGTGATGAAGAAGGCTATCAGCTGACGGGAAATGTGTTCAAGCAATCAGGCGAATGGCTTTATCAGCCTGAATACAGGGAGAAAAACTGGAGCTGGCGTCCGTACTTTCTAGAAAACATCATGAAGATGCGTAATTCAAGAAAAGGCTTTTTCAGTGACCTGTACAGTGATATTGAAACGGGTGAGATGATCAGAACCTTTTCATACCCGATGGATGACAATATGTATTTATTTATCGATCTGCCTTACTCTTATTTATATGAACAGGACGGATTACTTTAAAGCGGCTGCTGTAGGCCGCTTTTTTTATAAATGTGAAAAAGTTTATAAAAAACGATTGACAATGATACTGATAATCATTATCATTTAGTTATAGAGAGAAGTTACTCTCTGTTCCCCAACCCCTCTATCAGATCAAGATCCGAAAAAGCTTGGCGCTACCCCCGCCAAGTTTTTTTATGCCTTCCTGCGCATAAAAAGGCTCCTTCTCACATATATCTGACAATGGCGGCTCAAAAAGCGAAAAATCATTTATAAAAGGTGTATGACATTCCGAAAAAAGCTTCAAACTATTCGAAAACACAGTTTTCCCGTTTATTTTCTTATTGAAAATCCAGCGGGAAAATGCCATCCCGGTCTACTTTATGGTATGATGCTCTGTAGAACTTGTATTATAATAAATACTTGTTGATTTGAAGTTGTTTTTTGAAAGGAGTCTTTTTTTAGAATGTCACAATTAATGGGTATCATCACACGGCTGCAAAGTCTGCAAGAAACAGCCGAAGCGGCTAATGAGCCGATGCAGCGTTACTTCGAAGTAAATGGTGAGAAAATATGCAGTGTTAAATATTTTGAAAAGAATCAAACGTTTGAGCTGACGGTTTTCCAAAAAGGTGAAAAACCTAACACATATCCGTTTGATAACATTGACATGATTTCTATTGAAATTTTTGAGCTCCTTCAGTAATTTGGTTTGATTTTTCAGGCTGACCAAGCTTCCCGTCTTTTAGCAAGCGGAGCTTTATTAAATCATGCAAAGGAACCGTGCTCGTTCGTTTGGTTGTAGATTTTGGAAAGAGGAGTGTCCGTACATGGCTGATTCTTTTCTGTTTTATAATCTTTCTGAGGCACAGATGACCTTTCAAGACGTGATGGAGCGGCTGAAACGCTTTGTCAATAAAGACCCCCGATCAGCATACGTGTTGTCTGTGGGGACTGATTCACAAGTTTACCGCGACTTCACGAAGTTTATTACGGCTATACACTTGCACCGTACAGGCAAGGGAGCTTGGGGCTGTTTGAAAAATCAAGATCTCGCCAGACCGATACATAGCCTTCGCGAAAAAATTTCGCTGGAAACCGCATTCAGCCAGGAGATGGCTGCGCATATCCTCGACGGACGTTTCATGGAAATTACCGATTTGCTCCTGCCTTTCGCTGATGAAGGAGCGGATCTTACATTTGAAGTGCACTTGGATATCGGCCAAAAAGGGCTGACAAAAGAATTGATACAAGAAATGACCGGCCGTATTACCTCGATGGGCATTGAAGCGAAAATCAAGCCCGATTCCTGCACAGCATTCAGTTATGCCAATCGTTACACAAAATAATATGTCTTACAGAATCCGCAAATTGTCGAATTATGCGGTTGACGATTTTTTTCTGTTTACTTATCCTAGCGGTAGAGCTGAAAGCAAATATTACCTTGCTTTCAGAGGTATTCAGTTAAAAATAGGGGGCCTGATTACGTATGAGTCTTATCGGTGAACGATTTACGGAAGAAGAACAAAAACTTCTGCTGAATATCCTGATCAATCATGAATATGCCATTGAGCTTTTGACCAGCGAAATCAACGATATAGAAGCAGGGTCAAAAAGCGTTGATGGAACCACTTATAAAAAACTCGTAACGCTTTATGACCGTTTCCGGAATGAAAATTAATCAGCGGCCTAAAAATTGATACTCGATTGCAAAGAGTATCTTTTTTATTGACGGAAACTTTTCGACAAAAAATGATAATGTTTATATTATGGCGATATAGGGAATACATGTTTTGATGAAAAATGTAAAGGGGTCGAAGTGACATGATTAGCTTACAATCAGATCAGCTTCTTGATGCAACAGTCGGACAATTTATGATCGAGGCGGATAAAGTGGCGCACGTACAAGTCGGAAACAACCTTGAGCATGCTCTTTTAGTGCTGACGAAAACCGGCTATACCGCTATTCCAGTCCTTGACGCTTCGTACCGTCTGCATGGTTTGATCGGCACAAATATGATTATGAACAGCATTTTCGGACTTGAGCGGATTGAGTTTGAGAAGCTGGATCAAATGACGGTTGAGGAGGTCATGCTGAAAGACATTCCCCGTCTCCACATCAATGATCCGATTATCAAAGGGTTCAGCATGGTCATTAACAACGGCTTTGTCTGCGTTGAAAATGATGAAGGTGTCTTTGAAGGCATCTTTACGAGAAGAGTCGTATTAAAGCAGCTGAGCAGCCATCTCAGGTCATTGAATAAGTAGGCTCGCACGATCAGCCTATTTGTTCTTTGCATGTCAGAAAAAGAAAGCGCATACATATTTGTTGCACTTGCTTCGGCAGCCTTTATTTTATTAGAATGGTAGATAAGAAATACGAAAAGGCATTGAAAAGGAGGACGACATGCAGCTTCAAGAGCTTCATATGCTCGTAGTTTTAGCTGAGGAATTAAACATGAGGAAGGCTGCCGAACGGTTATTCGTGTCCCAGCCGGCTCTGTCCCAGCGATTGCAGACCATTGAAAAAGCCTGGGGAACAAAGATCTTTCTAAGATCTCAAAAAGGACTTACGGTAACGCCGGCAGGAGAAAAAATCATACAATTTGCAAATGATGTCACGGACCGGCAAGAGAGAATAAGAGAAAATATTGATGAACTTGAAGGGGAAATTCACGGTACATTGAAGCTTGCCGTCGCCTCCATTATCGGGCAGCACTGGCTTCCGAAAGTGTTAAAAACATATGTGGAGCGTTATCCGAATGCAAAGGTTTCCCTCATTACAGGATGGAGCAGCGAAATGCTGAAAAGTCTGTATGAAGATCAGGTACATATCGGCATAATCCGGGGAAACCCGGAATGGAAAGGCCGAAAAGAATATCTAATGACCGATCATTTATATTTGGTCGATACGGAAATTTCCTGCATTGATGATATAGCCCATACCGACCGGCCGTTTATCCAGTTCAAAAGTGACAGTACATATTTTCAGGAAATTCAGCATTGGTGGCATCAAAAATTCAAAACCTCGCCGAAACAGACGATCCTCGTCGATCAGATTGAAACGTGCAAGCAGATGGCGCTGCACGGAATCGGTTATGCCATTTTGCCGTCAGTCACCTTAGATGAGGAAGACAAAGTAAATAAAATGCCCCTGCTTGATGCAAAGGATCATCCGATCGGCCGCGACACATGGCTGCTCGGTTATGAGCCGGCATTTGAATTAAAACAGGTGCAGGCTTTCGTTTCTGTCATCAAAGATATGCTGAAGCAGGAGAACCCTTTTTAGAAAGACAGCAATGAGGCTGTCTTTTTTTATTTTTTATTGACAATGAAAATCATTATCATTTAAAGTAATGTATATGTTAATGAAAATCATTATCAATTACGAGGTGATCATATGCAGAAAGCATTAATGATATACGCAAGCATGTCGGGGAATACGGAGGATATTGCCGGCATTATAAAAGAAACACTGAGCGAGCATCAGATTGCAATTGACTGTCTTGACATGGATGAGGCAGATGCGGATTGTCTCGAAGCATATGATTATGTTTTTGTCGGAACATACACATGGGGAGATGGTGATCTTCCTTACGAAGCGGAAGATTTTTATGATGATATTCTGCGTCGCCAGCTGAACGGACTGAAAACGGCTTGTTTCGGTTCAGGCGATCACGCCTATCCGAAGTTTTGTGAAGCGGTTACGCTGTTTTGCGATGCGTTTGAACAGGCCGGAGCTAATTTATATCCGGAAACGCTGAAAATCGAATTGGCGCCTGAGACGGCTGAGGATCAGGAATGCTGCAAAGAATTTGTCCGCGGTTTTCTTGCATGGGCTGCTCACCAAGGAGACCGGTGCCATGTTTCATAAAGGCGCGACGGCTGTCATGGCATCAGTGTCTTCAGGATTTTTTGTCGCAGTAAAAGGCGAAGGCATTTTTCATTTTTCTGCAGAAGAAGGCTGGAAAAGGCTGTACCGGATGAAAAGCAAGATTCATGTGCTGACTTACATCGGGCCTTACATATTCGCGGCGGGGGAAAAAGGCGCCGTCTTCAGATCGGCCGATCAGGGAAAGACCTGGACGGCATCCCGATTTCCGACCAGCGCCTCTGTTTGGGCAGTTGCCGGGCGGAATGACGGGTTCGTCTGTGCGCACGGCACGCACTGTCTCTACTTATCTGATGATTTCGGTGTCACTTGGCATGTGGCTAAGCCCTTTTCACATTTAAAGGAGCCGCCTGTCATCCGCTCGCTTTGTTTGCACGGTCAGACGATTTATATCGGCACCCGGATTCATATGAATTATGGCGGCATTTGGGCGTATGATCTGACAGAAGACCGCATCCGGCGTATAAGCTGTGAAAGACAGCGCATGACGGCTTCCATGCTTATGTACAAGAAGGACTGGCTCATTGCCGCAAAGGGAGCGGCAAAGGGAGAACGGGGCGAGGTTGCCGTCCGAAACGTGCGGACGCAAGAGGCGTTTGCCATTACAGCCGCGCCCGCCGTACGGGAAAAATCATTTCTCGACGTTTCTGAGGATGACGGTATTATTTATGTCACTTCGGCACAGGACGAAAACGGATTTTCGCGCATTTACCAAGCTGATTTCGCCGCCGGAGAATTAAAATGGTTTGATACGATCCGCGGTCACGGATGGCGGGTGGCCAATCAGAAAGAAAGCTTTTTTTGCGCGGGCCTTTACGAATGTAAGTTTGTCAGACCGTATGAGGCGGCCCGGCTCGCACATTAGTTTCTATACATAAAGGAGAGACGGAGATGGGGAAAGTATTGCTTGTTTATGCGACAATGTCAGGAAACACCGAGGCAATGGCGGATTTGATTGAAAAAGGGCTGATCGAAGCACAAGCATCTGTAGACAGATATGAAGCGATGGATATCCATGCCGAACTTTTTAATGACTACGAGTATATTTTATTAGGCATATATACGTGGGGAGACGGGGATCTTCCTGATGAAATGCTCGATATCGCTGAAGATATGGAAAACCTGGAGTTTGCAGGGAAAACATTTGCTCTGTTCGGTTCCGGAGATACGTCCTATGCGTTTTTTTGCGGAGCGGTTGACGAATTGGAAAAAGTGATCACGGCCCGGGGAGGACGGGTGGTGCTGCCATCGGTCAAAATTGAAAACAACCCTGAAGGCAGTGAGGAAGAAGAGCTCAGGGAATTCGGAAGACAGTTTGCCGCACTGTGCAGACAGCCGGCAGAATAAAGGCTTGTTCCTTTTTTTCTTGTTTTTGCATCCTTCCTTTGTTACAGTAATGAGGTAGAAAATCAGAGGAGGACAATACATATGAAAATGATGGATGCAAATGAAATTATTTCATTTATTCAAAATAGTACAAAATCAACGCCTGTAAAAGTGTATGTAAAAGGCAATCTTGAGGGAATCAGCTTTGGCGATTCCGCTAAAACATTCCTGAACGGCCAATCCGGCGTTGTTTTTGGCGAATGGGCTGACATTAAAGCGGCAATTGAAGAAAACAAAGACAAAATTGAGGATTACGTCATTGAAAATGACCGCCGCAACTCTGCGATTCCGATGCTTGACTTGAAAGATGTAAAAGCGCGCATCGAGCCCGGCGCTATTATCCGCGACCAAGTCGAAATCGGCGACAATGCCGTTATCATGATGGGGGCGTCCATTAATATCGGTTCAGTCATCGGCGAAGGCACAATGATTGATATGAACGTTGTGCTCGGAGGACGCGCGACTGTCGGAAAAAACTGTCACATCGGAGCGGGTTCTGTATTAGCGGGCGTTATTGAGCCGCCAAGCGCTAAGCCTGTTGTCGTGGAAGATGATGTTGTCATCGGCGCAAATGCGGTTGTGCTTGAAGGCGTAACAATCGGAAAAGGCGCGGTTGTCGCTGCGGGAGCCATCGTAGTAAATGACGTTGAGCCATATACCGTTGTAGCAGGAACACCAGCGAAAAAAATCAAAGATATCGATGAAAAAACAAAAGGCAAAACAGAAATCAAACAGGAATTACGCCAGCTGTAAGGAATGGTTTGATAGAATGGGCGTGGATGATAAAATCCACGCCTTATTCTTATCTTAAGGAGGAATACATATGGAAAAAGAGCGGCTCATAGCGATCCGGAGAGATCTGCACCGCATCCCGGAAATCGGTTTTCAGGAATATAAAACACAGCAGTACCTGCTGAATATATTAAAACAATATCCGGAAGATAGAATTGAAATCGAAACGTGGAGAACCGGCATCTTTGTCAAAGTCAACGGCACGGCTCCGGAAAAAATGCTCGCCTACAGAGCGGATATAGATGCTTTATCGATTGAAGAACAGACGGGGCTTCCGTTTGCATCTGAACATCCCGGTTTTATGCACGCATGCGGCCACGATATGCACATGACCATCGCGCTCGGCATTATTGATCATTTTGTCCATCATCCGGTCAAGCATGATCTGCTCTTTTTATTCCAGCCGGCTGAAGAAGGACCGGGCGGAGCGGAACCGATGCTTGAAAGCGATGTGCTGAAAAAATGGACGCCGGATTTGATCACGGCTCTCCATATAGCACCTGAGCTGCCGGTCGGCACAATCTCCACCAAAAGCGGATTGCTGTTTGCCAATACGAGCGAGCTTGTCATCGACCTTGAGGGGAAAGGCGGACATGCGGCATATCCGCATACAGCAGATGACATGGTCGTCGCCGCAAGTACGCTTGTCACGCAGCTGCAGACGGTCATATCCAGAAATACGGACCCGCTTGACAGCGCGGTCATTACTGTCGGAACGATTACCGGAGGCACGGCGCAAAATATCATCGCAGAGCGTGCTCATCTGGAAGGAACGATCCGGACGCTTTCTGAAGAATCAATGCATATGGTGAAAAAGCGGATTGAAGAACTCGTCAAAGGAATTGAAATCGGCTTCCGCTGTAAAGGAAAGGTCACGTACCCGTCCGTTTATCATCAAGTTTATAATACAAGCGGCCTGACCGAAGAATTTATGCAATTTGTCAGTGATCATCATCTTGCAGAAGTGAAGACGGCGAAAGAAGCGATGACCGGAGAAGATTTCGGGTATATGCTGAAAAAATATCCCGGCTTCATGTTCTGGCTCGGTGCCGATTCTTCCCACGGGCTTCATCACGCAAAGCTGAATCCGGATGAAGCTGCGATGGAAACCGCAGTAAATGTCATGGTCGGATATTTTTCGGAGTATGCCAATTAAATCCGAAAAGAAGAATAATCTAACAAAAATTGAGCATTCTACGTAACGGAGGTGTTCAATATGACGAAAAAAATTGGAATTGAACAATCTTTATCGGATGTAGAACAGGCGTTAAAACAAAAGGGATATGACGTAGTGATGATGAAGACTCCTGAGGATGCGAAGGATTGTGACTGCTGTGTCGTAACCGGACTTGACAGCAATGTCCAAGGCATTGCCGATACGTCAACTCAGGCTCCCGTCATTACGGCTTCCGGAATGACAGCTGACGAAATCTGCAGCGAAGTAGAAAAAAAATTTCATTAAAAAGAAAAAACCGAAGCTTATGCTTCGGTTTTTCTATTCGGCAGAAGAGGCGTTTTTCAAACGGTCGAGCGCGATTTTCATTTCTCTCCGCAGCACGCGTTCAACCCGCCATTGCTCCATATTTTCTGTTTTGGCGATGATTCTGATGACCATTTCTGATGTGCTCAAATCCTGAACCCCGATAACGTCCGGTCCTTCCTTAATCTGCGGAAGCTCAAGAGCTGCTTTGTCACAGGCGTTTTGCAGGACTTGAATGGTTTCATCAAGGTTTTTTTCAAGCGGCACCTTAATATCGACAAGCGCCTGCATCGTTCCGCGGGAATGATTGCTCACATTCGTGATCCCCCGGTTGGGAAGATAGTGAAGCGTGCCGTCAAAGCTCCGGATTTGCGTCGTACGCAGACCGACCTGCTCGACAAGGCCGCTGTAGCCGGCAACCGTAATATAATCACCGACATCGATCTGTTTTTCCAAAAGGATAAAAAATCCGGTGACAATGTCACTGACAAGCCCCTGAGCGCCAAAGCCGACTGCAAGACCGACCACGCCGGCGCCTGCTATGAGAGCGCTCGGATTGTAGTGAAATAAATCCAATATCATGACGATAAAAACGAAAATCAGTATATATCCGTACACATTCAGCGCGAGACTCCGCAAAGTATAAGCGCGGCCCGTGGAGAGGTTGTTTTGCTGCTCGAATTTCTGAAACAGATGTTTAATCAGCTTTTTGCCTGCCGTTCTGAAAATAAAATACGCTAAAATAATAAGTGCCAGCTTGACGATGAAAATCCCCGCAGAAGTGATGAGCCCGGCCCAATCAAAGTGTTTTAAATCAATCATAGTGATGTCTTCCTTTCAAGTCTATTGCAGAAAAAGCTAAAAGTTATTTACCCGTTTTCCAATAGAATAAACCTTTTAATAGAAATCAGTTATTTACCGTTATGATTTTTTCTATTGAACGGTTTCAATCTCATTATTTTCGTGAAGATATTAACTAAAGAATCTCCGCTCTCATTTTAACATGGCAGTTCAGCCAAATCATTTACTTTAGAGGGGAAAACAGCCGGATGTTGCCCGATCAAAATGAGAGTGCGGACGAAAGCTCACAAATCTTTTTCATAAGGAGGGACATCAGATGAAATTACATCAGCAAATGCCTGAATTGACAGGCGCCAAAGCCTGGATTAACGGAGAAGTCACGAAGGAACAGCTGATCGGTGACAAGCCGGTATTGATTCACTTCTGGTCCGTCAGCTGCGGCATGTGTAAAGAAGCGATGCCTGAGGTGAACGGGCTTCGTAATAAATATAAAGATCAGTTGAATGTGGCAGCCGTTCATATGCCCCGTTCCGAAGATGATCTTGACCTTGAGAAAATCAAGGAAACAGCGGCTGAACACGATATCTCTCAGCCGATTTACGTGGACAGCAATCATACGCTGACTGAAGCATTTGAGAATCAATATGTGCCGGCTTATTACGTTTTTGATAAAACCGGACAGCTCCGTCATTTTCAAGCGGGAGGAGACGGGATGACAATGCTTGAAAAACGCGTCAGCCGCGTACTTTCAGAAATGGAGCATGCTTCTGAATAATTGGGACAATCTCCGTCGGACTATTGTCTCGGTTCTGCAAACCCTTTGCCGTTAGGTAATAGGGTTTTTTTGTGCTTATTGGATAAAAAATTCCAAAATGACGTGCATGATTGTTGAGCCGGAGTGAAAACGAAAATGAAGAAAAACAGGAGAAAACACGCTGTATCGCATGTTTTCTCCGTATCTTTAGCTTTTACATATTATAGTCGGAAATTGTAGATATTACGCTAATTTTCATTAAACAAGTAATTTCAAGTTATATTTTGAAGTGATTGAATAAAATGGAACACCGCCCAGAATCCCCTATATGATAAGGGTTTTTGTATAGAAAGTACCATTTTCAGAAAATAAGCAATTTTTCATAGAGTAAATAAAATAGTAAAATGCTAAAATAATAGTTGATAAAATTACTTTTGTAATCTAATATCTAAATAAAAGCGTTTAAATTTTTGACAGGGGGTTTTACACATGTTTAATGAAAGAGAAGCGCTGCGCTTACGTTTAGAACAATTGAACGAGGCAGAGGTAAAAGTCATTCGTGAATATCAAATAGAACGTGATAAAATATATGCAAAACTGAGAGAATTAGACAATACGGGCAGCCTGTCCGATACAAAAAAAGAGTTTCGTCCGGAGAAAAAAAGTGACTCTCTCCCAGTGCTTGCAGAGCTTGCGGCACAGGAAATGAGAAGCTACCAAAAGCCGCAGACACAGCCTCAATCCTCACAGCCGCAAATGCAGTCTATTACGTCCCTTCCCGCCGGCATTCCGGACGGTTCTACAAGAAGAAGAAGAGGGACGGCAAGACCGGGTTCAAAAGCGGCAAAACTGCGCGAAGCAGCCATTAAAACATTGAAGCGCCACAATGCGGCGATCAAAAGTTCGGAGCTGCAAAAGGAAATTGAGAAGGAAAGCGGCCTTGAAATCCCTAATATGACAACGTTTATGCAAAGTTTAATTAAAATGTATCCGGAAGTGAAAAAACCATACCGCGGCCAATATATTCTTGAGGGGGAAATTTCTCAGGAAACAGAAGAAACGGCAAATGATACGGCTGCTGAATAAACAGTAAAAAACTGCTTGCGTTACTCAAGCAGTTTTTTTGAGTTGTCCCGCGTATCTTTTAACGCCTTTTTTTCAAGCTTGACGACATATTTCTGGAACGGTTTTTCTTCATCAGCCCGTTCTTTCAACGCGTCCAGCTTTTCTTCAAACGACTGATCACGGGACTCTGATTGTGCAAACTGTTTTTGCAGGGAGATGACTTGTTCGGTGACCGCTTTAAGCAAGTCTTCTGCCTGAACAGTCCCGGCCGCAGCGGAAGGAAGTTCCAGCTCTTTTTCTGCCGGTTCCGCCGTCCGGCTGTCAATATCAGCAAAATGGCCGGCAATCCAAGCATCACTTTCGTCCAGCTGCCTTTTGTACGAGAGAATGGTTTCTTGAAATAACTTTTCTTTCGTTTTTTCTATTTCTACAAGCCGTTCTTTTGTTTCTAGTATTCGATCTCTCATATGATTAATTTCTATTTTAATATGTTTGAGCTGGTATTCTTTTTCTGTCATTTGTGTTTGAAGCCGGATATTTTCTTCTGCAGCAGCCTGAAAACGCCGTTTCGTATCTTCGTGAGCAGTCTGTTCGGTTTCCATGGCGGTCTCAAGTGAGCGGATACGGGTATGTAAGTTTTTATTTTCTTCTTCAAATTTTACATTCGTAAGATGGAGACGGTGTTTTTCTTCCATCTCATTTTTCCGCCGAAACGTTTCCTTCTGCAGCAATTCTTGCAGAATGACGATTTTATCGAGCAGCCCGGCCCTGATTTCATGCAGAGACCGTTCCGTGTTACTTGTCTGTTTGTGTTTTTGAGCCATTGCTTCCAGTTCGTCAGTAAGCTTGTGAAGCCGCTCTTTAATATTAGCGTTTTCCTCTTGAAGCTTATTGTTTTTTTGATGAAAGTAGCTTGCTTCAAACTCCGAAATCAGTTTTCTGCATCTCGAAAGTTCAGACTTCAAATAAAGGTTCTCTTGAGAAGTGTCGTGGAAAAACGGACCTGATATTTTCATAAGAACCATCTCCCTCATGATGTTAACACTACAATATGGGATAGGACAGACGGCTATTCCTCTTAATTAAACTGACAAGCACTGTAATATTGTATTTCGGCTGAGGCGTTTGCTATGCTTTTATATAGAATGGGGAGAGATGACATGAAACGGGTGAATGTAATATTAGCAGGGGGAGCTTCCCGAAGGTTCGGGGAACCGAAAGCTTTTGCAAAGTGGAAGGGCGGCATGTTTTATGAGCAGGCGAAAAAAGCCTTCGGCTGCGGAGAGACGGTGATGATCAGCCGCCCTGAACATATAAAAAGGTTCTTAGCAAACAAAGAGAGACATGTTTTTGCCGATGTGCCGCAGTTTCGGGGAATGGGGCCGCTGGCCGGCATATATACGGCAATGAAACAAACGGAAGGCGAAACATACACGGTCATATCCTGTGACACGCCGCTCGTGACAAGAAAGACCATGGCAGCGCTTGAAATGAAGCTGACCGGAAATGTGGACGCTGTCATTCCGATTTGTGAAGACAGAGAGCAGCCTCTCTTGGCGGTTTATCATAAACGGGTGCAAGAGGTGCTTTTTGATCAGCTGGCACAAAACAAGCTGAAAATAGCAGACACGCTGAAACATCTGTCTGTCTGTTATGTTCAGGCTGAAGACATCGGCGCCGGGCCGGAAGAGTTCGTCAATATCAACACCCGGGATGATTACGCCAGACTTTTGGCGCTTATCGAGTCTTCACATCAGGACTGATGGCGAGGAAACATGGTATGATGGAAATAAAAATGCAAGGGGACAACACAGATGGAAGAGCGCTATTCGCGGCAGACAAGATTTAAGCCGATAGGGGAAAAAGGGCAGAAGGCGCTGGCTGACAGCAGTGTCCTGATTGTCGGGGCCGGGGCCCTCGGAACAGCCGCAGCAGAGGGGCTGGCAAGAGCCGGAGCAGGCCGTATGGCGATTATTGACCGGGATTATGTGGAATGGAGCAATTTACAAAGACAGCAGCTGTATACAGAAGAAGACGCGAGAGAACGCCTGCCGAAAGCCGTGGCGGCAAAGACGCGTCTTTTGGCGATAAACAGTGACATACATATAGATGCTTATGCGGCCGAAGGTACGGCGGAAACGCTCGAACCGCTGATCGAACAAGCGGATTGCATCGTGGATGCGACAGATAATTTTGAAACGAGAATGGTCATCAATGATCTGGCGCTGAAAACGAAAACGCCTTGGATTTACGGTGCCTGTGTCAGCAGTCAGGGGATGTGTATGACGATTATCCCTGAGGTTACGCCGTGTTTATCCTGTCTGTTTGAGCAAATACCCGTAGGCGGAGCGACATGTGATACAGCAGGCATCATACCTCCGGCGGTTCATATCGTCTCGGCTTATCAGCAGGCTGAGGCGCTGAAATTGCTGACAGGAAACCATGAAGCGGTAAATCGGCGCTTTTTTACGTTTGATGTGTGGAATAACACCAATATGAGCGTAAATGTGGATCAGACCAAACGGGATCATTGCCCTTCCTGCGGCGCGGAGCCCGTATACCCGTACCTGCAGCCGGAAAACAGGCCGAAAGCAAGCGTGCTGTGCGGAAGAGACACCGTTCAAATCAGATCGGAAGCGTTAAAGAGGCTGGACAAAGAAGAGCTCGTCAAACGTCTGAAGCAGATCGGCAAAGTCGAAGCAAATGAATTTCTGCTGCACATGGCATACGAGCGCTTCAGAATCGTTATTTTTCAAGACGGACGGGCTCTGATTCACGGTACAAATGACATCAAAGAAGCAAATTCAGTTCTGGCCAGAGTGATCGGACTGTAGTAAGGGGAGGTATTGCTATGCTTGAAAAAAGAACGCCGATACAGGTGGGCGAAGCAGTCCGCCGAGTGAGCCGATATAAAAAACAGGGGGATACCGAATGGGTGCCGCTGGAGGACAGCCTTCACCGCTATTTGGCGGAAGATGTTAAGGCGGACCATGATGTGCCTGCCTTTGACCGTTCTCCGTATGACGGTTTTGCCATCAGGGCGTGCGGTTCAAAGACGGCTTCCCGTGACAATGCCGTCACGTTTGAAGTCATTGACCATATCGGAGCCGGCGCCGTGTCAGAAAAAGAGCTCGGACCGTATGAAGCGGTCCGCATTATGACAGGGGCGCAGATTCCAAAAGGCGCGGATGCCGTAGTGATGCTTGAGCTGACAAAAACGTATTCTGAAAACGGCACGGATTACATGTCGGTAAAACGCCCTTTCCATGCGGGCGATAATATTTCATACCAAGGAGAAGATGCGAAAAAGGGCAGTTCGCTTTTAAAAAAAGGAACGAAAATCACGCCGGGCGTCATCGCTCTTTTGGCAACCTTCGGCTATTCTTCTGTTCCTGTGGTGAGAAAGCCGGTGGTCGGGATTATCGCCACGGGAACCGAACTTCTTCATGTAAGCGATCCGCTTGAACCCGGGAAAATCCGCAACAGCAACGCGGCCATGGTGTATGCCCAGATCATTGAAGCGGGTGCGGTGCCGCTGAACTTAGGCAAAATTTCCGATGATTTTGATGACAGTTATGCGGCGGTGAAGGAAGCCATGAAAAAAACCGATTTTCTGATCACGACCGGCGGCGTGTCAGTCGGTGATTTTGATTTTCTTCCTGACATTTATGCTAAGCTGGGAGCGGAAGTTTTATTTAACAAAGTGGCAATGCGCCCGGGGAGCGTGACAACTGTCGCACGGGCTGATGACATGCTGCTGTTCGGCCTTTCAGGCAATCCGTCGGCATGTTACGTCGGTTTCACCCTGTTTGTCAAACCGATGATTCAGTCGTGGCTTCTGAATGAAAAACCTCACGCCGGATGGGCGGAAGCCGTGTTAACAAACGACTTTCCGAAGCCGAATCCGTTTGCGAGATTTGTGAGGGCGTTTGTTTATCACAAAGATGGAAAGATGATGGCGTCACCGGTCGGTCTCGACAAGTCAAGCTCAGTCACATCTCTTGCCGAAGCAAACGCGTTTATCCTTCTGCCGGGAGGAACGAGGGGATATGAAGCGGGACGGACGGTTCACGTGCTTCTCATCCGCGATGAGAATGGAAGTGAATGGCCGTGGTCAATTCTTTCCCGATCGTCCAGATCGTAGGCTTTCAAAACAGCGGTAAAACAACGTTTATCGAACGTATACTGAAAGCGGCGCCGAAAGATTGCACGGTTGGATGTTTAAAGCATCACGGACATGGCGGAGAGCCGGAACCTTTTTCTGACGGAAAGGATTCAGAACGCTTATCAAAAGCCGGTGCCGCGGTTACGGCAGTAGAAGGGGACGGGGTCTTGCAGCTTACGGCGCGAAAAAAATGGGATCTGGCTGGTTTGATCGGCCTGTATGAATATGTGGGAATCGACTGTCTTCTCATTGAGGGTTTTAAACATGCGCCGCATCCGAAAATCATTATGATTAAAAGCAGCGAAGATTGGCAAAAGCTGAAGCATTTGGAGCGCGTGCTCGCGGTTGTCAGCAGAAGTACGGAGCATATGCCTGCAGATGCGGGCATACCCGTATTCCATGCGGATGATCCGGATGCCATTATGTTTGTGCTTTCGCAGCTGAAAGGGGGATCTGCATAAATGGAACGTTTTCAAATTACAAGGGAACCTATCATTGCGGAAAATATCGTAAAAAAAGTTGAAAAGCGCGAAGCCGGGGCCATCACAACGTTTATCGGCACGGTCAGAGAGTGGACTGCCGGACGGCGGACGGTGCGTCTTGAATATGAAGCATATGAACCGATGGCTGTTCAAATGCTTTCTCAAATCGGTGATGAAATCAGCGCGAAATGGGAGGGAGCCGAAGCTGCGATCACTCACCGCGTCGGCGTCCTTGATATCGGAGAAGCAGCGGTCGTAATCGCCGTGTCTTCTCCGCACAGAAAGGCGGCATATGAGGCGAATGAGTATGCCATTGAACGGATAAAACAGATTGTTCCGATTTGGAAAAAAGAGATCTGGGAAGACGGCGAAGAATGGATAGGCGATCAGCTGGAAACGACGCCTTATCCGAACGGAAAACCGGATTTAAATAAAGGGGAATCACGATGATTAAAGTACTTTTATTTGCCGGACTTGCGGAGCAGGCAGGAACACCGGTCATTGAACTTGACGAAAAGGAGGTGGCAGCGTCTGCTGTAAAAACGCTGTTAAAAGAACGGTACGGCCTTCAGACGATAGACAATGCCATGATCGCAATCAATGAAACTTACGTAAAAGACAACAGCATCGTAACAGAAGGCGATACCATTGCCTTTATCCCGCCTGTAAGCGGAGGGTGAATAAAAGCCGGATGTGCATCATTGCCATCCGGCTTTTTTGCACAGTACGCCGATAACATCGGCAAGAAAGGCTGAATTCCAGAGGGGAACCAAATGGAACTTTAAGGAATTTTTAATTGTGCGGTTTTCTTTACATACACAGGCTTAAAAAGGTGTCACCACAAGATTTTGAGCCTGCTTTCATATCAGTCCGGCGCTGGTCATTTTTTACATAATTATGGAACGTACATTTGAGAATTTGTGTTACAATTTAGCATAAATACGCAAACGGCAAAAAAATTGAAACTTTTATAAGCTGGATGCGTACGTATAAACAGAATAATACATAGGAGGCATCAGCAATATGGAACCAAATCTGGAAAAAAACAATACGGCAGTAACGGAAAAGCCGTCAATTTTCGGCGTCATTACAAGTCCTGTTGTGCAGTTTAAAAGATTAAGAGAACACCCGGTCATCGGCATTCCTCTCCTGATTGTCATCATTCTCATCGCGGCGGGGAGTATTTTGCGCGGGCTCGGAATGAATTATGAAGAACTGCTGAACAGCTCATCTCTTGACGGATTGACCGATGATCAGATTGAAATGACCAAAACCATCGCGAAATTCGGCTCGATTTTCGGAGGGATTTTCGGAGGCATTATCGCTCTCTTTATCGTTCCGCTTATTTATTGGCTGTGCGTCAAAATTTCAGGCGGCGTGACAACTTATAAAAAAATGCTCTCACTCGGCCTCTTTACTGCATTGATTACTAACATCGGCTTAGTCATTAACGGACTTGTCATTTATTTTACCGGTGCGGGCTCACTGTACCCTGTCACATCTTTGGCGAGTGTCATACCGGCCGGAGACGGCGTATCGGTCTTTTTAAGCGCGATGGATATTTTCAGCATCTGGAGCTATATTCTGCTCGCGTTAGGTCTGCGCTATACCGGAGGCATTTCTAAAAAAGCAGGCTGGATTTCCGCAATTGTCCTGTTTGTTATTATGCTTTTGGTATCGGCAGTCGGAGGACTGTTAAATTCAGTGGCAGCAGGTGTATAACATGAAAAAACTTTGGATCGGCATCGGCATCGCAGTCATTGTAGCAGTATTCATCAGTATCAATATTTATAAGTCGGCCGCTCCCGCGGGCGGCAGCGCCGGGGAAAAAGTCGATACCGGGACTATGGAAAAAAGAGAAATCTCATCTGCGGTCATGGTTCCGGGAACACTTAAATTCTCCAAAGAACAGTATGTTTTTTATGAAGCGGATAAAGGAACCCTTGATAAAGTAAAAGTAAAAGAAGGCGACAAAGTAAAAAAAGGGTCGTCGCTAGTCACGTATACAAACGAACAGCTCAACCTTGATAAAGAGCAAAATGAGTTGACAGAACAATCAAAACGGCTGCAAATCGAACAAATTCAAGAAAAACTACAAGCCTTAAACAGTAAAGAAAAAGATCTGGCAAAACAAGCGGGAGAAGCGGAAGCCAAAAAACAAATTGAATCCGAACGGACTGATCTGCAGCTTCAGCAAAAAACGGCTGAAATTGAATTAAAGCAATCTGACCTGCAAAAGCAATCTCTTGAAAACCAGGTGGCGAATCTCAATGTCAAGAGTGAGATGGACGGAACGGTTATCTCGGTAAATCAAGAAGCCGCTTCTAAGAAATCGGATATTCAAGAACCGGTAATACATATAGGCGACCCGGAACACCTGATCGTTGCCGGCAATTTGTCTGAATACGACACACTGAAAGTGAAAAAGGGACAAAGCGTTACAATTACATCAGACGCCATTCCGGATAAAACATGGAAGGGAAGAGTGACGGCTGTCGGTCTCGTTCCGGAACAAAAGTCAGGAGCTGCTTCGGGTGAAAGCACGGAACAAGCCGTGCAGTATCCGTTTCAGGTCAAGCTGATCGGAAAGCTTCCGGAGGGCAAACCGGGGTTTAAACTCATTATGAACATTGAAACCGACAAGCGGAAAGCCGATACGCTGCCGTCCTCCGCAGTCAAAAAAGACGGAGATGAGCACTGGGTCTTTACGGTAAAAGACGGGAAGGCCAAACGCGTGAAAGTCAAAGTCGGCGACACCTCGAATCAGTTAACGGAGATAAAAGAGGGACTTTCAAAGAATGATAAAGTCATTCTGAATCCGGCTGACGGTTTGACTGACGGAACGGATGTGAAAGCATAGATGATTCAGCTTTCAAAGGTGAAAAAAAGCTATCAGATCGGCAAGGAAACGTTTGATGTCCTCCGTTCAATCGACCTGACGATTGAACAAGGGGAATATGTATCCATTATGGGACCGTCGGGATCAGGTAAATCTACGATTATGAATATCATCGGCTGTCTGGACAGACCGACATCAGGCAGTTACAGACTTGCGGGAGAAGATGTATCTTCATGCACGGAAAAAGAGCTTGCGGCGGTCCGGAACAAATCAATCGGATTTGTCTTTCAGCAATTTCAGCTGCTGCCGCGATTGAATGCAAGAAAAAATGTCGAACTTCCCATGATTTACGCAGGTATCGGCAAAAAAGAGCGTGAGGAACGGGCCGAATATGCGCTGGAAAAAGTCGGCTTAGCGGATCGGATGCTTCACATGCCGAATGAGCTGTCCGGCGGCCAAAAGCAGCGTGTCGCGATTGCAAGAGCCATCGTTAACGAACCGAAGCTTATCTTGGCTGATGAGCCGACCGGCGCGCTGGATACGAAAACAAGCATTTCCATTATGGAGCAGTTCACAGAGCTTAATGCAGAGGGCGTGACCGTGGTGCTTGTCACACATGAGCCTGAAGTGGCGGATTGTACAAACAGAGTGATCTTCGTCCGTGACGGCAGTATCGTTTCCCGCGATTCTGAGCAGAGGAGAGTGGGGGAATGAGCCTGTTAGAAAATCTCCGGATGGCTCTCAGCTCCGTCAGAGCTCACAAGATGAGATCGATTCTGACGATGCTCGGCATCATTATCGGCGTCGGTTCAGTAATCGTTGTTGTGGCTGTCGGCCAGGGCGGAGAGCAAATGCTGAAGCAATCCATCAGCGGGCCGGGCAATACAATTGAATTGTATTATCTGCCGAGCGATGAAGAATTAACAGCCAATCCGAACGCTTTGCAGCAAGCGAGTTTTACAGAAGAAGATATTAATGGATTAAAAGGAGTGGACGGCGTAAAGCAGGTTGTCGCTTCCGCTGTAAAATCAATGACGGCCCGTTATCATGAAGAAGAAACGGACATTACGCTGAATGGCATTAACAGCGGCTACACGGACGTAAAAAAGCTGGACGTTCAGGATGGGCGGACATTTACGGATAACGATTTCCTTTCCGGGAAAAGAGCGGGCATCATCTCGAAAAAAATGGCTGAAAAGCTGTTCGGGAAAACATCTCCGCTTGGAAAAATCGTCTGGGCCGGCGGACAGCCCGTAGAAGTAATCGGTGTATTAAAAGAAGAGAGCGGGTTTTTATCATTAGGGCTCAGTGAAATGTATGTCCCGTTCAACATGCTGAAAACGTCTTTCGGCACAAATGACTACAGCAACGTTTCGATTCAGACGGAATCCGCTGATCAAATCAAAACAACAGGAAAAGAAGCGGCCCGCCTCTTAAATGACAATCACGGCACAAAAGAGGCCTATCAAGTCATGAATATGGAAGAAATCGCCGCGGGCATCGGTCAGGTCACGACCGTCATGACGACGATCATCGGTTCGATCGCCGGTATTTCTCTCGTCGTCGGCGGAATCGGGGTCATGAATATTATGCTCGTATCAGTAACGGAACGGACAAGAGAAATCGGCATCCGCAAATCGCTCGGTGCCACGAGAGGCCAGATTCTGACACAATTCTTAATTGAATCCGTTGTGCTTACTTTAATCGGCGGCTTAATCGGAATCGGTCTCGGCTACGGGGGAGCATCACTCGTTTCCCTTATCGCGGGCTGGCCGTCGCTCGTTTCCTGGCAGGTGGTTTGTATCGGCGTGCTGTTCAGTATGCTGATCGGTGTCATCTTCGGCATGCTGCCGGCCAACAAAGCATCCCGCTTAGATCCGATTGAAGCGTTACGGTATGAATAGTGAAACGTCCCCATGCAGTCCGCGTGGGGTTTTTTCTGTGTTTTAAAGATTGAATGAATATAATAGACTTTTTTCATTTATGATAAAAAGAAATGTCATACAATTGTCCCCCTTTTTGTCGAATTTACAGTTTACAAACCCTATGTACATACGTTAATATGAACAAATGTGAAAGATTTTGATAGTTATTGAATGAATTTGAGTGATTTTAGTTGCTCGAAGTAAAAAAAGCGTTTACAATAATCTTGTAGGTGAAATGAATACGTTTTCAAAGGAGGCGGAATATGCTCACTCCTGAAAGGTATCAGCTGATCCTTGATCAGATTGAAAAGCGTGACGTGGTAAAGATTCAAGAGCTGATAAGCATGACAAACGCTTCTGAATCAACGATAAGAAGAGATTTATCAACGCTTGAAGAGCGCGGGTTTTTAAAGCGCGTTCACGGCGGGGCATCTAAGCTTTCCAACAGCCGGCAAGAACCCGATATGCTTGAAAAATCCTCCAAAAACCTTCAAGATAAGCTGAAGATTGCAGAAAAAGCGGCATCTTTATTAGAAGAAGGTGACTGTATTTATCTTGATGCGGGAACAACTGCATTGCACATGATTGATTTTATAGATCAAACAAAGGACATTGTGGTTGTCACAAACGGAGTTATGCATATCGACGCTTTAATTAGGAAAGGGATCCCCTTTTATCTTCTCGGAGGATATGTGAAGCATCGAACAGGTGCGATGATCGGCGGCGCCTCATTAACAGCAGTCAGCCAGTACCGGTTTGACAAAAGCTTTCTCGGAGTGAACGGCGTGCACATTGAAGCCGGTTTTACAACACCCGATCCGGATGAGGCTCTTCTGAAGACAAAGGCTGTGAGACAGGCGAAAAACGCGTATGTTTTAGCCGACCCTTCCAAATTCGGCGAGATTTCTTTCGCAGCGTTCGCCGCTTTGGGCGATGCCGTTATCATTACCACTGAAGCTGAAGAACTTGCATTCGATAATTACCAAGAAAAAACTGTCGTAAAGGTAGTGAAATCATGATTTACACTGTAACCCT
Source organism: Bacillus sp. 5RYD7K (assembly GCF_059831465.1). NCBI lineage: Bacteria > Bacillati > Bacillota > Bacilli > Caryophanales > Bacillaceae > Bacillus > Bacillus sp. 5RYD7K. The sequence continues at coordinate 3,433,435 of NZ_CP191200.1, read as the reverse complement.
CAATCCGTCTGTTGACTATATCGTTCACGTTGAAGATTTTGCCGTAGGCGGTTTAAACCGTTCCAGCTATGACACGAAGTACCCCGGCGGGAAAGGCATTAACGTTTCGAGATTACTGAAAAGACACCACGTGCCGTCAAAAGCATTGGGGTTTGTCGGCGGATTTACCGGAAATTATATCACGTCATTTTTGCAGCAGGAAGGTCTGGAAACAGCTTTTTCTGAGGTAGATGAAGACACGCGTATAAATGTAAAACTGAAAACGGGCGATGAAACGGAAATTAACGGTCAGGGCCCGACGATTTCAGACGAAGTGTTCAGTGCCTTTTTAGAACAGTTCTCCGCTCTGAAAGAAGGAGACATCGTCGTTTTAGCGGGAAGCATCCCATCTTCTCTTCCGCATAACACGTATGAAAAAATTGCTGAGGCATGCAGAAAGCAGAATGCCCGGGTTGTGGTAGACATCTCCGGTGAAGCGCTTATGAAAGCGACAGAAATGAAACCGTTTTTGATGAAGCCGAACCATCATGAGCTTGGTGAAATGTTCAATACGGTCATTGACTCAGCCGAAGCAGCCGTTCCGTACGGCAAAAAATTAATTGAACAAGGCGCTGAACATGCGATTGTTTCGATGGCTGGCGACGGTGCGCTTTTATTTACGAAAGAGGCGGTTTTCCTCGCTAATGTTCCTAAAGGAAAGCTGGTCAATTCGGTAGGCGCGGGTGATTCCGTTGTCGCGGGATTCCTTGCGGGAATCTCAAAACAGCTGCCTTTGGAAGACGCATTCCGTCTAGGTGTTGCTTCCGGAAGCGCGACGGCGTTTTCTGAGGAGCTCGGAACTGAAGAGTTTGTACAGCAGCTTCTTCCTGAAGTTAAAGTCACACGTCTATAGAGGAGGAAAGAAAAGTGAAGATAACTGAGCTGTTAACAAGAGATACAATTCATCTCAATATAGAAAGCAAAGAGAAAGAAAACGTTATCGATGAAATGGTGACAGTGCTTGACAAAGCCGGCAGATTAAATGACAGAGAGGCTTACAAAGCAGCCATTTTAAATCGTGAAAGCCAAAGCTCGACGGGAATCGGCGAAGGCATTGCCATTCCTCACGCGAAGACGGCGAGCGTCATTAACCCGGCCATCGCATTCGGACGTTCAAAAGAAGGTGTGGACTATGAATCATTAGACGGTCAGCCGGCACACCTGGTCTTTATGATTGCGGCAACCGAAGGAGCAAACAATACGCACCTTGAAGCATTATCAAGACTTTCAACGCTTCTCATGCGTGAAGAAATCCGCAAACAGCTTCTTGAGGCTGAATCAGAAGATGCGGTCATTGACATCATCAATCAGCATGACAAAGATGACGATGAGGAAGAAGAAGAGCAGGAAGAACAGGCAGCGCCGTCAGGAAAGGGCAAAATTCTTGCGGTTACTGCATGTCCGACAGGTATCGCCCATACATTCATGGCTGCTGACGCACTGAAAGAAAAAGCGAAAGAGCTCGGCGTCGACATTAAAGTAGAGACAAACGGCTCAAGCGGAATCAAGCATAAGCTGACGGCTCAGGAAATTGAAGATGCGCCTGCGATTATCGTAGCGGCTGATAAACAGGTTGAAATGGAGCGCTTTAAAGGCAAACATGTTCTTCAAGTGCCCGTAACGGCCGGTATCAGACGTCCTCAGGAACTGATTGAAAAAGCGGTTAATCAAGATGCGCCGATTTACGAAGGCAGCGGCGGAGGATCTGCCTCTTCTAATGAAGACGGTCCGAAACAGAAATCAGGCACAAGCATCGGAAGTACTTTCTATAAACACTTAATGAGCGGTGTCAGCAACATGCTGCCATTTGTCGTCGGCGGCGGAATCCTCGTTGCGATTTCATTCTTCTGGGGAATTCATTCAGCTGATCCGAAAGATCCGACATACAACACGTTTGCTGCAGCGCTGAACTTTATCGGCGGCGATAATGCGTTAAAACTGATTGTTGCCGTTCTTGCCGGATTCATCGCAATGAGTATTGCGGACCGTCCGGGATTTGCGCCGGGTATGGTCGGCGGATTTATGGCTACGCAGGCGAATGCCGGATTCTTGGGCGGACTGATTGCCGGATTCTTAGCCGGTTATGTCGTAGTCCTGCTGAAAAAGCTGTTTGTCTTTATTCCTCAGACTCTTGACGGATTAAAACCTGTATTGATTTATCCGCTGCTCGGTATTTTTATCACCGGTGTCCTGATGCAGTTTGTCATTAACACACCTGTAGCAGCGTTTATGAATTTCTTAACAAATTGGCTTGAAAGCCTTGGAACCGGAAACCTTGTCTTAATGGGTATTATTTTAGGCGGTATGATGGCTATCGACATGGGCGGCCCGCTGAATAAAGCGGCGTTCACTTTCGGTATTGCGATGATCGATGCCGGAAACTATGCCCCGCACGCAGCCATCATGGCGGGCGGAATGGCTCCGCCGCTTGGAATCGCACTTGCGACAACATTCTTTAAACATAAATTCTCTAAACGTGACCGTGAAGCCGGTATTACGTGCTACTTCATGGGAGCTGCTTTCGTTACAGAAGGCGCCATCCCGTTTGCGGCGGCTGATCCGCTTCGCGTCATCCCTGCAGCCGTTATCGGTTCTGCGGTAGCGGGCGGACTGACAGAGTTTTTCCGGGTAACGCTCCCTGCACCGCACGGAGGAATATTCGTTGCATTCATTACGAACCATCCGCTGCTTTACTTAATGAGCATCGTAATCGGAGCGGTTGTAACAGCGGTTATCTTAGGAATCATCAAAAAACCGGTAGTAGAGAAATAAGCAAAAAGCGTCCTTTACGGGCGCTTTTTTCAATCATATGCGCATAGAAGCGTTATGTATTTTGTGATGAGTTGTGATAAAGTAAAGATAGTACATGAACCGTAACAGTGATCGTCTAGGAGGAACCACGTTGACTGAAGAACAAAAACCTACTTCTGAAAAATCGGTAAAAAGAAAATCCAACACGTATTGGGAATGGGGAAAGGCCATCATTATAGCGGTCGCTCTTGCGCTTTTAATCCGCCATTTCCTGTTTGAACCGTACTTAGTGGAAGGATCATCAATGTACCCGACATTACATGACGGTGAAAGGCTGTTTGTCAACAAAAGCGTCAATTATATCGGAGAAATCGAGCGGGGGGACATCGTCATTATTAACGGCGATACATCGAAAGTCCATTATGTAAAGCGGCTCATCGGAAAACCCGGAGAAACGGTGGAAATGAAAAATGATACGCTTTATATAAACGGCAAAAAAATCGATGAACCGTACCTCGCGAGCAATAAAAAAGAAGCGAAAAAACTGGGAGTCAACCTGACGGGAGATTTCGGCCCCGTAAAGGTTCCGAAAGGCAAATACTTCGTCATGGGCGACAATCGGCTGAACTCAATGGACAGCCGGAACGGACTCGGTTTAATTGCCGAAAAACGGATCGTCGGCACCTCGAAGTTTGTGTTCTTCCCGTTTCATGATATGCGTCAGACAAAATAAAAACGCCGCGCTGCCCGATTCGGACGGCCGGCGTTTTTATTTGGCAAACGAGGCGGCGACGGCGATGAACATTACCGTGGCCAGCACTGATCCGACAATGGCGAGAACACTGAAAAAAAGATTCACCTGCTGCTTCTCTTTGCCGCGTTTTTCAAGCATCCGTTTTGAAAAGAGATGCGAAAACGTGTAAATGAGGGCGATTCCGACGTACAAGCCGATGTCACGTGCGGTAAAGCCTGTGACGGCCAGAAAAACCCCGGTAAAGAAAATCATAAGACAATATTCTGTGAGTGTTAAAAGCTTCAACTTGTTCCTCCGTGATGAATATGTATATATATCTATTGTATCACAGGGCTTCGGGTTTGGCGCTTGCGTCTTTTCAAAACCCTTATATTCGCAGGGAAACATTTCTCTTCCCCTTTATTCATGGTATACTTTTATTGATGTTAGACACGATGGAGGATTATAAATGATTGCTGTAAATAATGTGAGCTTGCGTTTTGCGGATCGCAAGTTATTTGAAGATGTCAATATTAAATTTACGCCGGGCAATTGCTACGGATTAATAGGCGCAAACGGTGCCGGAAAATCAACATTCTTGAAAATTTTATCCGGTGAACTGGAGCCTCAGACCGGCGATGTCCATATGAGCCCGGGCGAACGCCTTGCCATTCTGAAGCAGAACCATTTTGAATATGAAGATTACGAAGTTCTGAAAGTCGTCATTATGGGACATAAACGTTTATACGAAGTCATGCAGGAAAAAGACGCGATTTATATGAAACCGGATTTTTCTGATGAAGACGGCATCCGCGCCGCTGAGCTTGAAGGAGAGTTTGCGGAATTAAACGGATGGGAAGCTGAAAGTGAAGCCGCTATTTTGTTAAAGGGTCTGGGCATCTCTGAAGACCTGCATACGAAGAAAATGGCGGACTTAGGCGGTTCAGAAAAGGTGAAAGTGCTTTTGGCGCAGGCGCTGTTCGGCAAGCCGGACGTTCTGCTGCTTGATGAACCGACGAACCACTTGGATCTGAAAGCGATTCAGTGGCTGGAAGAGTTTCTGATCAACTTTGAGAACACAGTCATCGTCGTATCCCACGACCGTCACTTTTTAAATAAAGTGTGCACGCACATCGCCGATCTTGATTTTAATAAAATTCAAGTGTATGTCGGCAACTATGATTTCTGGTATGAATCCAGCCAGCTTGCTTTAAAGCTTTCTCAGGAAGCCAATAAGAAAAAAGAAGAGCAGATTAAACAGCTTCAGGAGTTCGTGGCCAGATTCAGCGCCAATGCCTCTAAATCAAAGCAGGCGACATCAAGAAAGAAACTCCTTGATAAAATTTCGCTTGATGATATCAAACCGTCATCACGCCGTTATCCTTACGTCAATTTCACGCCGGAACGCGAAATCGGAAATGACGTGCTGCGGGTAGAAGGCTTAACGAAAACGATTGACGGCGTTAAGGTGCTTGATAACGTCAGCTTTATTATGAACAGAGAAGACAAAATCGCGTTTACGGGCCGCAATGAGCTTGCCGTTACGACATTGTTCAAAATCATTTCCGGGGAAATGGAAGCTGACAGCGGCACATTCAAATGGGGCGTCACCACTTCTCAGGCGTACTTCCCGAAAGACAACAGCGAATATTTCGACGGCAGCGATGCGAACCTTGTAGACTGGCTCCGCCAATACTCGCCGCATGACCAAAGCGAAAGCTTTCTGCGCGGCTTCTTAGGACGCATGCTGTTCTCTGGGGAAGAAGTCAACAAAAAATCAAACGTTCTTTCCGGAGGAGAAAAAGTACGCTGCATGCTTTCAAAAGCGATGCTTTCCGGCGCGAACATTTTAATTCTGGATGAACCGACAAACCACTTAGACCTGGAATCCATTACAGCGCTTAACAACGGTTTAATCAGCTTTAAAGGCGCTATGCTGTTTTCATCTCATGACCATCAGTTTGTACAGACAATTGCCAACCGCATCATTGAATTAACGCCTAAAGGCATCGTTGACAAACAAATGTCTTATGACGAATTTCTTGAAAATGCGGATGTGCAGAAAAAGCTTGAAGAGCTATACGCGTAATAAAAAAGCAGAGGAGACTCTGCTTTTTATTTGCGGGAAAAGTTTTCAATCTTCTGACTTCCCGTTACAATAAAGGAACATATGAATTGAAAAGAGACGGAGGAATGCATCATGAAGTTTTTAGTTGTCGGAGCAGGGGGAGTGGGCGGATATATCGGCGCACGTCTTGCAGAGAAGGGAAATGACGTTACGTTTCTCGTCCGTCAGAAGCGGGCGGAACAATTAAAAGAGACGGGATTGACCGTCAAAAGTGCAAATGGTGATGTTTCAATCAAGCCGAAAATAATCATGGCGGGCGAAGATGGAGAGTTTGACGCCGTTATCATCGCATCAAAAGCGTATTCTTTGCAGGACGTTATTCGAGATGTCAAACCGTTTGTCAAACCTTCGTCGGTCATTATTCCTTTTTTAAACGGGTACAGGCACTATAACGAGCTGTTCGAAGCTTTTTCAAAACGGCAGGTGTTAGGAGGCCTCTGCTTTATTGAGAGCGCCCTTAACGAAAAAGGGGACATTCTTCATACGAGCGCTGCCCACCGCTTTGTGTTCGGTGAATGGAGCGGGGAACGCACAGAACGTATAAATGAGCTGGAAAAAGCGTTTGCGGGTGTGAAAGCGGATGTCATCATCAGCCGGGATATTGAAAAGGATATTTGGAAAAAGTACATGTTCATTGCCGCGCAGGCGGGAGTGACCACTTTGTTTCAACAGCCGGTCGGACCGATTTTAGATACAGAAGGCGGCCGCAATACGGCAAAGCGACTTTTTGCAGAAATCGGAGCCATTTTCAAGGCTGCCGGCATTCCGAAGGACGCTGACCTTGAAGATGAGAGTTATCGTACGTTGACAAGCATGTCTTATCACATGAAATCGTCGATGCTGAGAGACATGGAAAATGGGCGGGTGACAGAAGGTGAACATTTACACGGTTTTCTGCTTGAGAAAGCGAAACGCTTGTCAGTTGATACCCCTGTTTTGGAAACCGTCTTTGCCAACCTGCAAATGTATGAAGCAAAATAAAAAAAGAGGCCGAAGTGCCTCCTTTTTTATTAAAATGCCCAGTTTCCGTTTCTGAAGATCGGTTCTCTTTTGCCGTCAGCGGTAATCCCGTCGATATTCATATCTTTGGAGCCGACCATGAAATCTACGTGCGTAATGCTTTCATTTAAGCCCTCTTTGACAAGCTCTTCCCGTGTCATTTGCTTGCCGCCTTCGATATTAAAGGCATACGCGCTGCCGATCGCCAAGTGGTTTGATGCGTTTTCATCGTACAGTGTGTTGTAAAATAAAATATTCGATGTTGAAATCGGTGAATCGTACGGCACTAAGGCCACTTCTCCGAGATAATGCGAGCCTTCATCGGTTTCGACGATGCCTTTTAAAATCTCCTCGCCTTTTTCAGCTTTCACATCAACGATACGGCCGTTTTCAAAGGTAAGTGTAAAGTTATCAATAATGTTGCCGCCGTAGCTCAGCGGTTTCGTGCTGGAAACCGTGCCGTTCACCCCGTCACGCTGCGGAAGAGTGAAAACCTCTTCTGTCGGCATGTTGGCCATGAATTCGTGCCCGTTCTCATTCACGCTTCCCGCGCCTGCCCATACATGTTTTTTCGGCAATTCAATGGTTAAGTCTGTTCCTTCAGCTTGATAGTGCAGGGCGCTGTAATGTTTTTTGTTCAGGTGTTCCACTTTCTCATGAAGGTTTTGGTCATGTTTTTTCCATGCTTCCACTGGGTTTTCTTCATTTACGCGGGTCGTTTTGAAAATTTCTTCCCATAAAAGCTGAACGGCTGTTTCTTCCGGCCGATCCGGGAACACTTTTTTCGCCCAGCCTGTTGAAGCGGCTCCGATCACCGTCCAGCTGACCTTATCTGATTGAATATATTGTCTGTATGTATGCAATGCTTTTCCGGCGGCTTTTTGGAACGCTGCAATCCGTTTCCCGTCAGTGCCTTTTAACAGGTCGGGGTCGGATGAGACGACAGAAATAAAGGCAGCTCCTTTTTTCGCGAGCTCTTCTTTGCCTTTCGCTTCCCATTCAGGATATTCTTCAAACGCTTCAAACGGAGCCATTTCGTATTTTAATCTGGACAATTCATCGTCCTGCCAATTTACGGTGACGTTTTTTGCGCCTTTTTCATACGAATGTTTGGCCAGCAGTCTGACAAGTTCCCGGACATCGGTTGAGGCATTGATGACGACATGCTGTCCTTTTTGGACATTGACGCCGACTTCTACCGCCAGCCGAGCATATGTATTTAACTTTTCAGTAAACGAACTCATCGTTCATTCCTCCTCATCGGTTTTTCTCATCATATCAAATATCGCCTCATAAAGAAAAGAAAGGAGCGCAAATGAAAAAGACACAGCCTTTGCTGCGTCTTTACGGATGATTCAGTTTTACGGTGCTGCCGGCCGGAGAATGGGGCATATTGGCCAGCGAAATGCTCATACCCCCCAAGATAATTCCGCTTAAAATGACAGCTACCGCTATGCGTCTTCCCACATCTCTAAGCATATGCTTCCTCCTTAATGTTTCTCCAGTTCTCACAATATGAGCCGGCCGGAGAAAAAAGAAGCACAATCTTATTATTTAATCGCTTTTTGCAGCTTGTCGATGACGTCTAACGAACGCCCCGTGCCGATAGCCACTGATTCAAGCGGATTTGCGGCCAAATGAACGGGAACGACGATTTCTTCTGTCAGCCATTCTTTCATCCCGTTTAAAAGCGAGCCCCCGCCGGTTAACACGACGCCGCGGTCAACGATGTCCCCGCTGAGTTCCGGCGGACAATCCTCAAGTGTCGCTCTGATGGCTTCAAGAATATGTAGGAGCGATTCACGCATCGCGTGCTGAATTTCATTAGACTGCAGTCTGATCGTCTTCGGCAGACCGGTTACGAGGTCACGGCCGCGGATTTCCATCGTTTCCGGCACATGTTCAATCAATGCAAAACCGATTTCCATTTTCACTTGTTCTGCCGTACGTTCTCCGATCAGCAGGTTGTATTTTTTTCTGACGAACGAAGCGATATCTTCATCAAGCTGGTCGCCGCCGATTCTGATAGAGTGGCAGGACACGACGCCTCCGAATGAGATGATGGCGACTTCAGTCGTACCGCCTCCGATATCCACGACAACGTTTGCGACCGGCTCGTCAACCGGCAGGTCGGCTCCGATTGCAGCTGCTACGGGTTCTTCAATTAAGTGAACGTTTTTTGCTCCGCAGTTTTTGACAGCGTCACTGATGGCCCGGCGTTCAACGGCTGTTGATCCTGAAGGCGTGCAGACGACGACATTCGGTTTGCGGAAGGTCATCCCGATTTTTTTTCCGGCTTTTTTCATAATGTGTTTTAATAAGTCAGTTGTCATATCATAATCAGCAATGACACCGTCTTTCATCGGCCGTACGGCGACGATTTTCCCCGGCGTCTTTCCGATCATGTTTTTGGCATCCGTTCCGATGGCAAGCACCGCTTTCGTTGTTGTATCTACAGCGACAACGGAAGGCTCGTTTAAAATAATTCCTTTATTTTTACTGTAAACAAGTATATTAGCGGTTCCTAAGTCGATTCCGATCTCAGTTGATTGAAACATATTTTCACCCAATCCCTATCCTGATTTAATTGATTCTACATTTAAAGTTTCTGAGAAAAACCACGATTTTTGGGGGTTTCCGCCGGGAATGAAATGTTTTTGTAAAAAAGGAGGGAAAGTCTGTATCCCGTATTTCAAAAAGGCTTTCTTCTGTAAAAAAACATTCATTACCGGATGCGGAGAAACTTTTGCTCCGTTACTTTCGTCTACGTTTATGAAGGATTTTCCTTGGACATATATAAGAGACATTAAAGGAAGTAGGGGATTTCTATGAAATCAATTGGTGTAGTAAGAAAAGTAGACGAACTAGGGCGTATTGTCATGCCGATTGAATTGAGAAGAGCATTGGATATCGCTATTAAAGATAGTATTGAATTTTTTGTTGACGGAGACAAAATTGTCTTGAAAAAATACAAACCGCACGGCATTTGCTTAATGACCGGAGAAATTACCCCCGACAATCAGGAATACGGCAACGGTAAAATCATCTTAAGCCCTGAAGGAGCGAAAATGCTGCTTGAGGAAATCGAGGAAGCGTTAAAAGATAAGTCATAATGATAAAAAGGGCGGAGCGTCATTCCGCCCTTTTATTATGAACTTGTGCAAAAACTCACGGTAAAATCAAGCAAACCTGCTCAAATAATTGGGAATAGTTATCATTTTTTAGTCAATAATGCGGTCAACAATGTTACAATATATGTAGAAATGCTAGCGGCAGGTGGGACTATGGGAAAATATCAAGCGCGTATCATTTCATTAATCTTGGCAATGATTTTTATTATGTTTTGGGATTATTTATTTTACATAATTGAACGGAATCCGATTAACTGGCCTGTTGATATCACTTTTACCACTGTCACGTTAATCAGCGTCTGGCTGCTGGCTTATTATGTAGATCATAAAAAGCAGCTGCTGGCGGAGCTGAAGGACAGCGAGCAGAAAGCAAAGGCGCTTTCAGATGAGAAAAACCGGATTATGGACAATCTGCAGGAAATTGTTTTTCAGACAGATTCACAAGGGAATATTACATATTTGAATCAAGCTTGGACGGCGATTACGGGCTATTCCATCAGCGAATGTATGGGCACGATGTATAATGATTATTTTATAAAAGAGAAACATATCATTGATTATATTATCTCCCAAATTAAGCAGCTGTCCCCGTCAGGAATGTTCACGGCTAAATATATTAAAAAAGACGGCACTATCTTTTGGGGAGAAGTTCATTATAAGCTGTATTATGACCGCAGACAGAAATTTGTCGGAAGCCTGGGGACGATGTCTGATATCAGTGAACGGAAAAAAGCGGTTGATGAGCTTCTGGAAACGAATGAACGGCTTGCCATGCAATCTCAAAAGCTGGCTATCGCCGGTGAACTTGCGGCAGGAATCGCCCATGAAGTAAGAAATCCTTTAACATCAGTCAGCGGCTTTCTTCAGCTGATGAAAGCTCAGTATCCGGAACGCACGGATTATTTCGATATTATTTTTTCGGAAATTAAAAGGATAGATCTTGTGCTGGGAGAGCTGCTACTGCTCGCCAAGCCGCAGACCGTGACGTTTACCGCCCATCATCTCAACCATATTTTAAGGCAGGTGGCGACGCTTCTTGACACAAACGCGGTGCTGTCAAACACTGTGATTGAGAAGGATTTCAGGCAGACTGAGTCCTGTATGGTCAACGGTGACGAAAACCAGCTGAAACAGGTATTTATCAATATTATTAAAAATGCGATTGAGGCGATGCCTGACGGCGGGAATATTCATATTTACACAAAACGGGATGAAGAATACGCGGTGATCAGCATACAGGATGAAGGAAACGGCATGTCGAAAGAAAAGCTTAAAAACATTGGGAAACCGTTTTTCTCGACAAAAGATCAGGGGACAGGCCTCGGCCTTCCGATTTGTTTACGAATTCTGAAGGAGCATAATGGTAAACTTAACATTAAGAGCAAAAATGGAGAAGGCAGTACGTTTCAGGTATTTCTGCCGTTAGAAGCGGATGCTGTCCAAAAGGAGGAAAAATAACTTGCTTCTTTTTGTATACGGTTTGTTACGGAAGCGTGAAGAAAATCATGAGCTGCTGAAAGGCGCTCCGTGTGTGTGCGAGCAGGCCGCGATAAACGGCGTGCTGTATAAAACAGAAAAAGGTCAGCCCGCGGCGTCTTTAGCAGAAACAGCTTTTGTATACGGAGAATTGTATGAAACAGATCATCAGATGATCCGTAAGCTGGATGCGCATTATTCCGATTTTGACCGGGAGGAAGTCGCTGTGACGACGGATCTCGGGAATAAAACGGCCTTCGCATATGTCGTAAAGCCCGAGCAGTGTGCTTCATTCAGCCGGATCAAAAGCGGAGACTGGAAAGAATATCGTTTTATGAAACGGGAGGATGACAGCCCGGTTTATTATTTCGCTTACGGTTCATGTATGGATAATGCCCGTTTTAAACAGGCGGGGGTCGATCACTTTTTCGCCGAGCCGGTCGGAGGGGCGGTTGTTGAAGGGTATTCGACGAGATTCACGTTAAGGCGTCCTGACGGTTCCAGAGCCGATCTTGTTGAAGACGGCGGCCGTACTGAAGGCGTGCTGTACAAGCTCCCGTTTGAAGCGGCAACCTATCTGTATAAAAGGGAAGGTGTTGATAGCCATACATATCGTCCCGCGTTCATAGAAGTGAATGCCGGCGGCCGTATATACAGGGGCTGCCTGACGTTTCTTGTGCTTGATAAAGCTGAGGAAATTGCGCCTCCGGGTCACTATCAGGAAGAAATCGAACGCGGAGCAGACCTGTATTTATCGCCCGCCTTTTCAGAAAAGCTCAAACGCCATATGAACTCATTGCCGAAAATGTGATACTATTCCTATTAGAGATATTGTTTAAAGGAGTACTGTTATGAGAAAAGAGTTTGCCGTTATCGGTCTCGGACGCTTCGGCGGGAGTATTTGCAAAGCATTGAGTGAAGAAGGCCTTGAGGTCATGGCGATGGATATTGATGAAGATAAAGTAAATGAATATGCCAAAATCGCATCACACGCCGTCATCGGCGATTCAACCGATGAATCGGTGCTGAAAAATCTGGGGCTGCGCAATTTTGACCACGTCATTGTGGCAATCGGCGAAAATATACAGGCGAGCATTTTAACGACGCTGATCTTAAAGGAACTCGGCGTGAACACGATCACGGTCAAAGCGCAGAACGACTATCATGAAAAAGTGCTTGCGAAAATCGGGGCCGACCACATCGTCCACCCTGAACGTGACATGGCAAAACGCATCGCCCACAACATCGTATCAAATAATGTGCTTGATTATTTAGAGCTGTCTGATGAACACAGCATCGTGGAGATCGTAGCCAACAGCAGGCTTGCGGGCAACACACTGCTTGATCTGGACATACGCGCGAAGTACGGCATTAACATCGTGGCCATCAAGAGAGAAAAAGAAGTAATCGTATCTCCGCTGGCGACTGAAATGATCCAAAAAGAAGATATTCTCATCGTTATCGGCTCTCTTACGGACATTTCCCGATTTGAAAAAAGAGTGCTTCATACAAAGTGAAAAGCCGTCTGTAAAAGGACGGTCTTTTTTATATGTCAGAATAGAAAGACATTTATCGTGTAAGCGGTATATTCTGCAGTTTTTATTGACTATGATCAGGCGATCCGATAGCATATTGTACCATATAAAGAAAAAGAGGAGGCCTCATTTTGAACAAAGAAACACTGGCTGAACGGCTGAATGCATCGGCCGGCCGACAAAAAGCCGATACCGTCATTAAAAACGGAAAAATCATGGATGTATTTAACCAGGAATGGATTTCTGCAGATATCGCCATTACGGACGGAGTGATCGTCGGGTTGGGCGAGTATGAAGGGGAAGAAGTCATTGATGCAGAAGGCCAAATGATCGTTCCGGGCTTTATTGACGGACATGTTCATATCGAGTCCTCTATGGTTACTCCGATTGAATTTGCAAAAGCAGTCCTCCCTCACGGAGTGACGACTGTCATTACTGATCCTCACGAAATCGCGAACGTTTTGGGGGCAAAAGGCATTTCATTTATGATAGAGCAGGCGAAAAAAGCGCCGCTGAACATCCGTTTCATGCTTCCTTCCTGTGTTCCGGCCGCAAGCTTTGAACGCTCGGGAGCCGTATTAAAAGCCAAAGATTTAAAGTCTTTTTATCAGGAAAAAGAGGTGCTTGGACTGGCGGAAGTAATGGACTACGTGTCTGTTGCCGAAGGTGAAGAGGATATGCTTCAGAAACTGCTTGACGCCAAGCTTCACGGAAAACGGATTGACGGACATTTAGCCGGCCTGTCTTCAGATATCATCAATATATACAGAACCGCGTTAGTGTCAAATGATCATGAAGTGACGACAAAAGAAGAGGCGCTGGACAGAATCCGGCGGGGAATGTATGTCATGCTGCGCGAAGGATCAGTGGCCAAAAATACGCTTAATGTGCTGCCGGCGGTGAACGAAAAAAATGCGCGCCGCTTCTTCTTTTGTACGGATGATAAACATGTAGACGATCTGCTTTCAGAAGGAAGTGTGAACCACCAAGTAAAAATGGCAATAAAAGCGGGACTTGATCCATTCCTTGCGTATCAGCTCGCCAGCTTAAATGCGGCCGAGTGCTACGGCCTTGAAACAAAAGGCGCGGTTGCACCGGGTTTTGACGCGGATCTCTTGTTTATTTCAGATTTACGGGAGGCTGCCGTCACAAAGACCTTGGTCGCCGGCCGGACCGTTGCTGAGAACGGCTGCCCGGTTTATGAGCAGTCCGCCGGCTCTTATTCTCCGGATCAGGCGCTGTTAGATACAGTACGGCTGAAAGCGCCGCTGACTGAATCAGATTTTCGCATGTCGATTCAAGAGGGCAGGCTAATGAATGTAATCGAAATCATACCAAATCATTTAGAGACGAGGAAAAGAGAAGTCCCTGCACCGTCTGCCGGCACATTTTGCCCTGATACAGAAAATGATTTATTAAAAATCGCCGTCGTTGAACGCCACAGCGGAGAAAAAATGATAGGTCTCGGGATTGTACAAGGGTTCGGGTTAAAAGAAGGCGCCATTGCCACAACCATTTCTCACGATTCCCACAACATCATCGCTGTCGGTACAAACGATGCCGATTTGGCAAAAGCAATCAACAGACTGCGTGACACCGGAGGAGGGCTGACAGCCGTGAAAAACGGAGAATTGCTTCACTCTGTCCCGCTTCCGATCGCCGGGCTTTTGTCTGATAAGTCTGCGGAATGGGTGAATGACAGCCTGGGCGTGCTTCATGAAAAGCTTCCTTTGCTCGGATTCACCGGTAATTTCAATCCGTTTCTTACATTATCGTTTTTAGCGCTTCCGGTGATTCCGGATATTAAAATGACGGCAACCGGTCTGTTTGATGTTAAAGCCTTTCAGCATATTCCGCTGCAATAAAAAAACTGCACTCATGATGAGTGCAGTTTTTTTTAAACCTCCATAATGATCGGAAGGATCATCGGACGGCGTTTTGTTTTTTCATATAGGAACGGGGCGAGCGTGTCGGTAATTTCGTTTTTAATTTCGGACCACTGCGTTGTTTTCCGATCCATTACTTTCTCAAGATGGTTCGAAATGAGCTGCTGTGCGTCGTTGATTAAATCACCGGATTCTCTCATGTATACAAAACCTCTTGAAATTAAATCAGGTCCTGCCGATACTTTAAAGTCGTCCATGTTGATGCTGACAACAACGATAACAAGGCCTTCTTCTGAAAGAATGCGGCGGTCGCGGAGCACGATATTGCCGATGTCACCGATTCCGCTTCCGTCAATGTACACGGAACCGGACGGGATTTTGCCTGCCACAGCGGCTTCTTCGCCTTTGAGCGCCAGCACTTCGCCATTGTCCATGATAAAGCAGTTTTCTTCAGGAATGCCGCAATCAGTCGCGAGTTTGACGTGCATTTTCTGCATTCTGTATTCCCCGTGAATCGGCATGAAGAACTTCGGTTTAATCAGACGGAGCATTAATTTTTGTTCTTCCTGTCCGCCGTGTCCGGATGTATGGATGTCATTCAGCGAACCGTGAATGACTTCTGCGCCCGCACGGTACAACTGGTTGATGGTGCGGCTTACGCTGATTGTGTTTCCGGGAATCGGAGAAGAAGAAAAGACAACCGTATCTCCGGGATTAATGGATATCTGACGGTGCGTGCCGTTAGCGATGCGTGATAGCGCCGCCATCGGTTCACCTTGGCTGCCCGTACATAAAATCGTTACTTTATTGGCGGGTATACGATTGATTTCGTTATGCTCAATAAACGTATTTTTAGGACAGCTGATGTAACCGAGAGTCTGTCCGATCTCAATAGCCGATTCCATGCTGCGTCCGAATACGGCAACTTTTCTGCCGTTTAAAACGGCAGCTTCAATCACTTGCTGAAGACGGTGAATGTTCGAAGCGAATGTCGCAAATATAATTCTGCCGTCCACTTTTCGGAAAATATCGTGAATGCTTTCGCCTACACGGCGTTCTGACATGGTGAAATCGGGCACCTCACTGTTCGTGCTGTCAGAAAGCAGGCACAAAACACCTTCTTTCCCGATTTCGGCCATCTTTGTCAAGTTTGCCGGCTCGCCTACCGGTGTGAAATCGAACTTAAAGTCCCCGGTATGTACGATATTGCCCGGCGGTGTTTTGACGACGATTCCGTATGAATCCGGAATGCTGTGTGTCGTTCTGAAGAAGGATACAGACGTCTTCCGGAACTTAACGATGTCGTCTTCACCGATGATGTTTAATTTTGTCTGTCTTAACAGCCCGTGCTCTTCAAGTTTATTCCGAAGTAAGCCGATCGCGAGTTTACCGCCGTAAACGGGAATATTTACTTGTCTGAGCAGGTACGGAATACCGCCGATATGGTCTTCGTGACCGTGGGTGATAAACAGACCTTTAATTTTGTCTTCGTTTTTTACTAAATACGTGTAATCGGGGATTACGTAATCAATGCCGAGAAGTTCATCTTCAGGAAACTTAATTCCCGCATCAATCAGTACAATTTCATCCTGAAACTGCACCCCGTACGTATTTTTCCCGATCTCGCCCAATCCGCCGAGGGCAAAAACGGCAGTCTGGTCATTTTTTACAAATTTCATTCCGCTCATAACTCCAATACTTTAAAATTTTCGCTCTGCTTCTCATATTCTAAAAAAGCACCGTCCACAGGCTGAACAAATTCAATGTTGTATTTCTTATCTTTCAGTTTCGTTCTGACGTCCCGTTCTGAAACGCCCTCAATGTAAAGTGAATCTGTTTTTTCCCGAACAGGTACTTCGTCAGCCTTCTTTTGATAAAATACCTTATAAATCATCCAAATCTCTCCTTAAATGCCGTATGTTAGACTCGCTTATTCTATTATATTCGAAAACGGATTATAAGGAAAGTCTCGAGCAAAAAAGGGACTTTCAAAAACCGAAAGATCCCTTCTACGCGATGACTTTTTTCCGGAGCATTCCGCCCCACTGTCTTCTGAGTTTCTTCCGTAATCGGCGCAGCATTATATACCTCCTTTAAAGCCCTTTATAGCAGTAGTATGCGGCAAAACCGGATTTGTTTTCGTGGGTAAAATTGGAATTTCATCAAGGCTGTTTGCCGGAAGAAAAACTTTCTGTATGATGATATTGAACAAGACACGACTGATAACGGGATAAAGGAGAAATTGACATGAAACCAAAACTGATCTTTTTTGATATTGACGGCACGATCTATGACCATGATAAACATATCCCCGATAGCGCAAGAAACGCCGTGGCCGCGCTTCAAGAGGCCGGCCATCACGTTTTTATCGCCAGCGGGCGGTCTCCGTTTATGGTAAAACCGATTCTGGAAGAGCTGGAGATTGAATCATTTATTTCATACAACGGCCAGTTTGTCGTGTTTGAAGGCGATGTTATTTATAAAAATCCGCTGCCGGAAGATGCGGTCGCGCGTTTATTAAAGCAGGCGGCGGAAGGGGAGCACCCCGTCGTATTCATGGCGGAAGACACGATGAAAACAACCGTTCCGGGACATCCGCACGTCTCGGAAGGAATCGGCAGTCTGAAAGCGCCTTATCCCGAAGTTGATGAAACATTTTATAAAGGAAAAGATATTTATCAGCTGCTTTTATTCTGCCGCGGGCATGAAGAAAAAGCATATGCGGCTTTTCCGGAGTTTGATTATGTCCGCTGGCATGAACTGTCAACGGATGTGCTTCCGAAGGGCGGTTCAAAAGCGGAAGGCATTAAAAGAGTGCTTGAGCGCCTTCCGTACAGCATAAGCGACACTTATGCCTTCGGAGACGGACTAAATGATCTTGAGATGATCCGTTTTGTCGGTACCGGGGTGGCGATGGGAAATGCAGTTCCGGAATTAAAGGATGCCGCTGATTTCGTCACAAAGCCGGTGGATGAAGAGGGAATCAGCTGGGCTGTCAAAGAACTGGGGCTTTTGAAATGAAGAAAACCGGCACTTCAAGAAGTGCCGGTTCTTTTTAACGGTCAATAGCAATGGCGTTTTCAGGTTCTTTTAACGGATTTTCCTGATCGATATGATCGTAAAACATCACACCGTTCAAATGGTCGATTTCATGCTGGAACACAATGGCCGGAAAACCTTTGAGGCGGATGTCAACCTGTTCCCCTTCAAGCGTCGTCGCCTTTACTCGGATGCGTGCGTAGCGCGGCACATAACCGGGAATGGGTTCGTCTACTGACAGGCAGCCTTCTCCGCTCGTCAAGTAGCTTTTTTCCACTGAGTGGCTGACGATTTTAGGATTGAAAAGGGCATAGCTGTATAAAGTGCCTTTCGCATCTTCAGCATGAACGGCGATCATCCGTTTTTTTACGTCTATTTGAGGAGCGGCAAGACCGACTCCGGGACGAAGGTTGTATTTCTCGGCTAATTCAGGATTTTGGCTGTTTTTCACAAACTCAATCATATCAGCAAGTTGCTGTTTTTCTTCGTCAGAAGCGGGAAGCCGGACCTCTTCAGCGATCTCTCTGAGCACGGGATGTCCGTCGCGGACAATATTTTCCATAGTAATCAAGAAACTTCACTCCTAAAGCTTAATATGTAAATTATAGCGAACTTCCTTATCGCGGCGCAACGAAACAATTGGCCGGCCATAGCAGGCCAGCCGATGTTCATGGTGTATAAGGTCAGCAGCCGCAGCCTAAATAAGCGGCACCGACGATGATTAATAAGATAAACAATACGACGATTAATGCGAATGTGCGGCCGTAACCGCCTCCGCAGCCATATCCGTATCCGCCGCCATAACCAAATCCGCCGCCGCAACAACCGCCGCCAAATCCGCCGCCAAATCCATATCCGTACATAAAAAAACCTCCTCTTTTAATTACGCTGACCCTTTTCAGCAGGGCCGGCGTCTACTATAAACTATGTAAAAGCCAAAAAGATGTATGGTCATCCGCCCTGTTTTCTCAATTTTTTACGCAAGTACGCTCTCGCGGCGCCATAAATGTCTTTTCCCAAAAATTCCGGGAATACCAATTACAGCTCAGCTATTGTCAAAAGGCGTTCGGGCTTCTATAGTGGAAATTGTCAAGATTGGGGGATTTTAAGTGAATATGTTACAAAAAAAGATGCTGGCGGGAATTGGAGCGCTCGCCGCCGCAAGTATGCTGCTTGCAGGCTGCGGGGGGAAAGACCCGGTTGAAACGATTCATGATTCGATGGAACAAGCCGTACATGCGGAAAAACCGTTTCAAAAAGAGCAGAAAACATTAGAAAAATTGGAGAAAAAAGAGCATCAGCTATACGACAGCGCGGTTAAGTTGAATATGGATGATTACCAGAAAATTGTCACACTGTCTGATCAGGCTCTGAGCAATGCAAATCAGCGAAAAAAACATCTGAAAGCAGAAAAAGACAGTATTGATGATTCAAAAAAAGCGTTTGAATCCGCAAAAAAAACTTCTCAAGAAATAAAGGATAAGAAAGTAAAAGAAAAAGCCGGGCATGCTGTCGCTTTAATGGGGAAAAGGTATGCATCTTATGATCTTTTGTACAAAAAGTACGAAAAAGCCATTTCACTTGATCAGGACCTTTATAAACTGATTAAAGATAAAAAGCTCACATTAGCGCAGCTGGAAGAGCAAATCAGCAAAGTAAACTCAGTTTACGAAAAGGTGCATAAACAAGCAGATGAGTTCAATCAATATACTAAAGACTACAACAAAGAGAAAGAACTATTATTCCGCAAATAGTATAGTGAAGGCAAATCGGCATGGGCTGATGAACTGATAACAACCGAGTTCAGCCGCCTGTAAAAAGGCGGCTGAAGAATTGGTATTTACGTGTGTTTCCCATTGACAACAAGTAAATCATGGTATAGGATTTATTTAGGGAAATATTCACATAAAACCAATCGTTGTTTCGGCACGTTGGAATGTTTTTATTATATTGATATATATAAAGCAGAATGAAAATGCGATTTTAATTATCAGAAAATTCTATCTATTTATATTTACGGCAACATGGTATTTGTACATGCTTTTTGCTTTTAAACCTTTATCCGGCATAAAGGTTTTTTTATTTTGCTTAGTAATGCTTATTAAGTAAGGGTGCTGAGAGTAAACGACAAATTTTAAAATTGAAGTGAAAAAGTTAATCAAAATCGGAACGAAAAGAAACGGCAGAAATACGGAACAGGAGGAAAACAAATGCTTGCTTACGTCTTTCCCGGACAGGGAGCGCAGTTTAAAGGAATGGGCAGAGACTTATTCGATGAATTCAGTGAGCTCATTAAAAAGGCAGATCATATTTTAGGATACTCCATAAAGGATTTATGCCTTTCAGATGAAAAAGAGAGGCTGACTGATACGAAGTATACACAACCTGCAATTTATACAGTGAGCGCACTGCAATATTTAAAGAGTTTAAAAGAAGGTCATATACGCCCTGATGCTGTTGCAGGACATAGTCTGGGTGAATATACTGCGCTTTTTGCGGCCGGCGTTTTTAATTTTGAGACAGGTCTCCGGCTGGTTGCTAAAAGAGGCGAGTTAATGAGTGAGGCTTCCGAGGGCGGAATGGCTGCTGTGATCGGACTGGATGAGGATCACATAAAAAAAATATTTCAAAAGTATGAATTCGGCCAAATAGATATCGCCAATTACAATACATCTTCACAAATTGTGATAGCAGGGGCTGCAGATGAGATAAAGCGGGCAGCCTCTTTTTTTGAAAAAGAAGGGGCGAAAGCTTATATCGTATTGCAAGTCGGCGGAGCTTTTCATTCTCGTTTCATGGAAAGTGCACAGCGTGAATTTGCGGAATTTATCGAGGAGTTTCATTTTTCTGAATTGAATTTCCCAGTCATTTCTAACTATACGGCAAGACCTTATAAACAAGAAGATATCAAACGGAATTTAATTGAACAAATAACAAACTCGGTAAAATGGACTGAAAGCATCAGGTATCTAATGGGACAAGGCGTAACTGTGTTTGAAGAGATCGGTCCCGGCAACATTCTGACTAAATTAATTCACACCATACAAAGAGATGAGGAACCGCTTACTATCAGTGCGCCGGAAGACAGTCTCTTTTTTTCTGAAGGGAACAAGGACAATTCGGAAAGCGGGAAAGAGCATAGCCTCTTGGCCGAAAATATAGAGAGCGGTACAGCTTCACCGGTGTCCCGATTGGGTGATCAATCTTTCAAAGAAGATTACGGTTTGACATACGCGTATTTGGCAGGTGCGATGCATAGAGGGATCTCTTCTGCTGAAATGCTGATCCGCCTCGGGAAGAAAGGAATGCTGGGGTTCTTTGGCACAGCGGGTTTACCTATAAGGGAAATTGAACAGGCCCTTATTTCTATTAGGAAGACACTCAAAAATGGTCAGCCCTACGGAATGAATCTGCGATTTGAGCCGGATCATCAAGATAGAGAAAAGGAATTGATAGATTTATATATCAAGCATGACGTACGAGTAATAGAAGCGTCTTCGTATCTTTCCGTCAGCGCACCATTAATTTATTACAAAGCGCATCAGTTGAAGATAGACAAAAGCGGCAGGGTTATACCTCATAATCGGATCATTGCCAAAGTTTCACGGCCGGAAGTTGCGGCCGCATTTCTGAGTCCGCCTCCTCAAAGTATCGTAAAGAGAATGTGTCAGCACGGTATGCTGACGGAAGAGCAGGCGGAGTGGCTCAGCCGTATTCCGGCAGCAGACGATATCATTATTGAAGCAGATTGTGGTAGTAATACTGAACAGGGCTCATTGACGGCGATGCTGCCGTTTTTTGTTAACCTGCGGGATGAGATGATGGAAACACACAAATACGCAAGGAAGATCAGAGTCGGGGCTGCGGGAGGAATCGGAACTCCCGAGTCTGCGGCGTCTGCTTTTTTAATGGGCGCTGATTTTATTATGACGGGATCCATTAATCAATGTACAGTTGAAGCCGAAACAAGCGGTTTTATTAAAGAAATGCTGAGTGAGACAGGAATATGCGATACTGCTTATGCGCCTTCGGAGACTCTGTTTGAGTTCGGAACAAAGGTTCAGGTGCTGAAAAAGGGCACGCTGTTTCCGGTCAGGGCAAATAAATTATTTCAAATCTACCAACAATATGAGTCTTTGAGTGAGATAGATGAAAAGACAAAGATTCAGCTCGAAAATGATTATTTTAACAAGACTTTTGATGAAATCTACGAAAGCATAATAGAAAAACAGCCGAACCTGGCCCAAAAAGCTGAGCGCAATCAAAAATATAAGATGCTGTTACTATTTAAGTGGTATTTGCAAAGAGGATGTCTGCTTGCTTTGGAAGGGCAGGAAGAACAAAAGGTGAATTTCCAAGTTCATTGCGGCCCGTCTTTAGGCGCTTTTAATCATTGGGTAAAGGGCACGGATTTGGAATCATGGAGAAACAGACATGTCGATGACATTGGTGAAAAATTGATGAATGAGACCGAAAGTCTGCTAAGGCGCAGATTGGATACGTTATTTCTACACTAAAGAAGGGGCGGGTGGAGGCCAATGGTTCATTTGAATAAACAGGGTGCGGATATCGCGATAATCGGGGTTGCTTGCAGATTCCCCGATGCAGATCATTATCATGAATTCTGGGAAAACATAAATAGCGGCAAAGATTCCATCCGGGAAGTGCCGATTGAACGGTGGGATCCCGATCTTTATTATTCAGCTGATATCAGTATACCGAACAAAACAATCAGCAAGTGGGGAGGTTTTATTCATAAAGCTGACCATTTCGACCATAAGTTTTTTAATATCTCTCCCCGGGAAGCGAAAAACATGGATCCTGAGCAAAGAATCCTTTTAGAAGAAACTTGGCGGTGCATCGAAGATTCCGGGGTCTCTTTACAGGATCTCCAGCGTAAAACCACTTCTGTTTTTGCGGGTATTATGAATTCTGACTACCGGCAGACAGGTCATGCTGAATCGGAAATCGACAGTTATGCCTGTTTAGGAAGTTTCGAAGCTATGCTTTCCAACCGGCTTTCATACACATTCGGTTTGACCGGAAAAAGCATGTCTGTAAATGCCGCTTGTGCATCATCGCTTGTTGCTTTACATGAAGCGGTTAAGTCATTGCGGACAAAAGAAAGCGATTATGCAATCGCATCGGGAGTAAACTTGAATTTCCAACCCGGAAAATATATTTCTTTTTCTAAAGCCAGAATGCTGAGTCCTGACGGCAAATGTAAAACTTTTGACGCAGCGGCGAACGGGTACGTTCCCGGAGAAGGGGCAGGCGTTGTATTGTTGCAGCGCCTTGGTGATGCAGTAAAAGCCGGTCACCATATATACGGGATCATAAAAGGGACAGCTGTTAATCATGGCGGTAAATCCCGTTCCATAACCGCTCCCAGAGCAGAAGCGCAGTGCCGGGTCATCTCAGAAGCTTTACACAACGCTGCTGTCGATGCTGCGACGGTTTCTTATGTAGAAGCACATGGCACAGGTACATCTCTGGGCGATCCGATAGAAATAGAAGCATTGACAAAAGCGTATCGGCAATATACTGAGGATACTCAATATTGCAGGATCGGAAGTGTGAAAACAAATATCGGTCATACAGAAGCAGCAGCGGGAATGGCCGGATTGATAAAAGTTCTAATGATGATGAAACACCGGAGGGTGCCGAAAAGCCTGAATGTACATACGGTAAATCCAATTATACAGTTTGAAAAAACACCGTTTAGGCCGGCGCTTGATTCAAGTGATTGGAAGGCGGCAGACGGGGCTCCGCTCAGGGCGGGAATCAGCTCCTTCGGTTTTGGGGGTGTTAACTCTCACGTCATCATCGAAGAATTTATACATACAAAAGACGAATCTGACAGAAAAGGAAGGGTACCCTTCCTTTTTTCCGCTAAAAGTGAAGAAAGCATGAAACAAATGATACATCATTGGAGAACCTTTGCTGACGATTCAGAGGAATTTTGCAAAATATCAAATGAAGTGATCAGCAGCACCCTTTTAACAAGGACATCGTTTGATTACAGGGCTGGTTTATTGGCAGGCAGCAAGGAGGAATTTAAAAATCAGCTTAAAGAGGGATTAAGTTTTCGGAGGAAACAAGATTCTGAATGGGCGCTTGCCATCGGTGATTTCAAATGGGAAAGTTATAAACAATTTGCCGTTTTGAAACGGGTGTTCCCTGATTTAGAAAAGAACGTAAGGCCGGTGCTGAAGGGTATACCAACATTGCACAGTTCATTTAAAAGAAAATGGACGCCTGAGAAAATCCGCTTGTATTCTTTAGTTATCAATACGGAAATCATAAAAAGTATCCTGGCATCCGGTTTTAAGCCAAGCCTCATTACAGGCGCCGGAGACGGATATTACGTCGCTCTTGCAGCAGCGGATATCATCAAAATTGAAAAGGCCATTTCTGTAATCACAGGCGCTGAAAAACCTTCGCACATATCCTGTAAGCCGCCGTCCATTCCATTTGTCAATCCGTACACTTCAAAAACGTACCCGCCGGTTCGATTAAATGAAGATTATGTAAGGATGCTGCTGAACGGTCTGAGCTTCCCGGCTGATTTTACAGACCGCCTGTACGGGAAAACACGGCTGCTTCTTGAGCACCAATATACGTTTAAAGGGTTTTTAGAAGAGTGGGATAAAGCGGGAAAGACTCAGGAAATCGAGATTTTATCTTTAATTGTGAATCGCACGGCGGATAAAAGAAACGCATTGCCGGCTGATGAGGAAGCGGCGATCATGGCTATCCTTGCCTCTTTGAGAAGACTGTATAAGAGATGGGATTTAACAGATTATGATGGATTCTTTAATAATGATTATGTTCTGGAAATATTAAATTTACTGGACGAAGGAATCTTGTCTAAAGAACTTTTTCTGAGCATGTTATTGAAAAAGCAAGACGGAATTAAACAGGCTGTTGCTTGTATGAATGAGCAGCCGGCAGGTTTTTATGATAAAACTCGTTTTCCGTTGATGACAGAATACAATCAAATGGATGCCGTGTCTCAGGAGATAGCTGATCATATGCCGCATCACACGGAAGAAAAGGGAACGGAGCCGGATATGAATATTTCTGATTTTTCAGTTTTTCAATTCGGATCGCTCCCTCCATCAGCAAAACTAAACAAAGCGGCTGCTTTTGAAACGGACAAAGCAGCTGATGAGGCTCTTTATCATTCATTTATGCAAATGTGGCTTTCAGGAGAAGAGATTGAATGGGCGAAACTAGGTGACCATCATAAAAGAAAAGCTCCGCTTCCGCCTTATCCGTTTGAGCGCTGTCAATTTTCTTTAAACCCTCAGCAGGTAAAATCAGACGCGGCTTTTTCAAAAAAGAAGAATCAGGCACTTTATACGCCGGTATGGAAAGAAACCGCACTTGAGAATGAAGCGGACAGCGGACAAGCCTGTACTATTTTGTTGTTCTCCGGAAACAAAGACTATTTTGAAGAGTTGAAAAAAAGAGAGAATACGTCCGCATATCTTATTATGCCCGGTGACCGTTTAGAGCAGATAAGCGACAGTGTTTTCACGATCAACAGGCAGCGTCCCGAAGATTATCAAGGTGTCATTCGTTTGTTAAAAGAAAAAGGCGCAGCGCCTGATGCAATTTTGCATACGTGGTCTGAAAAACGGCCTGAACTGGAAGAAACACTCGAATCAGGAATTTATTCCGTGTTTTATCTGACTAAGGCTTTAATCAGCGAGAACCTTATAAACAAAGTAACGTTCATTTATACATTCAGCGCAGATCAAAAAGAAAAATTGCCGTATTTTGAAGGTGTGAACGGTTTTTTAAAATCGGTAAAACAAGAATATCCGCAGCTGCATTGTAAGACGGTTTGCTTTGAACATGATTCTGCAACCGTTTCATTTTCAGAGAAGGCTGCCATTCTTTATAAAGAAATAAACACAGCACCTGATCGGCATATTCATATCACTTACAGAGGCTGCGTAAGATATGCACGGATGTTAGAGAAGCAGAGAGAAACATACACAAAGACCATTCAATACCCTGAAAAAGATAAAGTGTATTTAATTACAGGGGGATTTGGGGGGATTGGCAGTAAAGTCGCTGAATATTGCGCGAAAACTGAAAAATCCACCATTATTCTATCGGGGCGGTCTGCTTTAAACGGAGATAAGCAGAAACATTTAGAATACCTGAACAGCTTTAAAGCAAAGGTTTATTATATACAGGCGAATATATCCGATAAAGAAGCGGTAAAAAAAATGATTGACGGTATTACCGATCAGCATGCAGGTCTTCATGGCGTCATTCATTGTGCAGGAGTTATCAGAGACTCGCTGCTTTTTCGAAAAACAAAGCATGAACTTTCAGAGGTGATTGCTCCAAAAGTTCATGGTGCATTGAATCTTGATCATGCAACGAAGTCGCTGGAATTGGATTTTTTCGCCGTTTTTTCTTCAGTCGTCTCTATTGCAGGGAACGAAGGACAGTGTGATTATGCATATGCAAACGGCTTTTTAGATCATTTTGCAGAATATCGGGAACAGAAACGGCAAAATTCTCTGCGCAGCGGCCGCACGCTGACAATCAATTGGCCTTTATGGAAAGACATCGGAATGGGGGCGAACCTGTCAGGTCAAGGGCGGACGTCTCTTTTTCATGGTTCCGGGCTCGAAGAACTTCCTGCTGAAGACGGAACGCAATGGTTTTCGCGGATTGTGACTTCGGGTCAGCTACATAATATTGCAGTCTGCGGTGATCATGACCGCTTTGAACAATTTATGCAGCAGCGATTTTTGACGGACGAAACAGAGACAGGCAGTGCCATTCCTTTGGCTCAAGGCGATATTTTGGATCAGACAGTTTTGTTTTTAACCAATATCATCTCCTCTGAGATTGGTGCAGAACGGGAAGAGATCGATCAAGATGTGCATCTGGCTGAATATGGAATGGATTCGGTTATGATTCATCAATGCAACACAAAGCTGGAGCAGTCACTGGGAGCAATTTCGAAAACGCTTTTATTTGAATTTCATACAATCAGAGATTTAGCAGATCATCTTGTAAAGGAATATCCGGATCGGCTGGGGCGTTTATTTTCACGGGAGGAAAAAGGAAAACAGATTCAGAGCATTACCCCTGCCAGGCCGGAACAAAACATCACTGCACCTGCGGCGGAGGAAAAAGAACATCTTGACGGGATAGCGGTAATCGGTATCAGCGGCCGTTATCCCGGGGCTGAAAATATCGAAGAATTGTGGGAGCTTCTATCAAAAGAGAGAACCGCAATCACAGAAATTCCGAAAGAACGATGGAATTATGAGACCTACTATGATCCAGATCCCGCTAAAGCGCATGAGGGGAAAATTTATTGCAAATGGGGCGGATTTTTAAAGAATGCTGAATCATTTGATTCTTTGTTTTTCCAAATATCGCCGAGAGAAGCAGAAGCGATGGATCCTCAGGAACGAATATTTCTCGAAACCGTGTGGAAAGCATTTGAAGATTCGGGTTATACCATTGAAGGGTTGAGAAAGCAGACCGAAAAACATGTCGGTGTATTTGCGGGAGTGACAACCAATTCTTACAAGCTGCTCGGCGAAAGAATACCGACGGATAAAAACGATGTACTTCCAAATTCGTTCCCATGGTCTCTCGCGAACAGAGTGTCTTACACATTTGACTTTACGGGTCCCAGTGTCCCTGTAGATACGGCTTGCTCTTCATCCTTAACGGCAATTCACATGGCTTGCCAAAGTTTAACAAAGGGTGAGTGCTCGGTTGCGGTTGCGGGAGGAGTAAATTTGTATCTTCATCCTTCTGACTATTTATACCGATGTCAGATGGGGATGCTTTCAAAATCGGGAAAATGCAGAAGTTTTGGAGAAGGCGGCGACGGTTTCGTACCCGGGGAAGGTGTCGGGGCCGTTATTCTTAAACCGCTTAAAGATGCCATACGTGATAATGATACTGTGTACGCCGTCATTAAAGGAACGGCAATTAATCACGGCGGAAAGACGAATGGCTATACGGTGCCTAATCCTGCCGCACAGGCGGATTTAATTCAAGGAGCTCTTAAAGCGGCCGGTTGGAGCGCCAGAAGTGTCAGCTTTATTGAAGCCCACGGCACGGGGACGCCGCTGGGTGACCCAATTGAAGTCCGAGGCCTGACCAAGGCGTTTAGAGCTTATACCGAAGATGTTTCATATTGCTCTCTCGGATCGATTAAATCTAACATCGGTCATCTCGAAGCGGCTGCGGGTATTGCCGGCCTGACAAAGATTATCTTACAAATGAAGTATAAAAAAATAGCCGCAACACTGCATGCTGAACGGGTGCATCCGGATCTTTATCTGGAAGAGACACCTTTTTGCCTTCAGCAGGAAACCGCCGACTGGATAAAACCCGCGAATGAAAAACATTCTGACAGCAAATATCCGCGGCGCGCGGGATTAAGTTCTTTCGGAGCGGGCGGGGCAAATGCTCATATCCTTGTGGAAGAGTATGAGTCTGCTGCTGACTGTCATACGGATTGTGAGGAAAGTGAGGAACTTATCGTACTCTCAGCCAAGCATTCACTGAGTTTACGGGAATCGGCAAAACAGCTGGAGGAATATCTTCAAAAGGCCCGTCATAAGCAGGACGAGTTTTTGCAGCCGGCGGGAACAAATAAGCCGCTTCACCTTTCTGATATTGCGTATACCCTTCTTGAAGGGCGTGAAGCCATGCCAGAAAGACTTGCTGTCATTTCAAATAATATCGATGATCTGATGTTGAAATTAAATCACTTTTATAATGGAATTGACGATCACGAAATATTTAGAGGGAAAAAACCGAATCATAAACGCGGACAGCGGCAATCGGATCTTCCGCTCAAATCCGGCAGAACCACATTAGCCGAAATGGCTGAATTTTGGGTATCAGGAGGCAATTTAAGCTGGGGTGACTTCCGCACCGGCAGAAAACCGGCAAAAATTGCGCTGCCGACTTACCCTTTCTTAAAAAACAGACTGTGGGTGTCAAATAAGGCGCAAACAAAATCAGCAGCCGGTACAGCTCCTTTATTTGATTTTTCTGCAGGTGAGTGCCGATTTTATAAAACGCTTTCAGATTCTGAATATTATTTAAAAGACCATGTTGTGCATGGGAAAACCGTTCTGCCCGGAGCGGCAATCATCGAAGCGGCCAGAGAAGCGGGAGAGAGGCTGTACGGAAAATCAGTCATAAAACTGAGTCAGGTTGTATGGGCGGTTCCGATAACCGTTGAAAAAGAAAAGACGATAATGATAGATCTGCTGCCGAATCAAAAGGACGGCAGATTTGTGGTGAAAACCGATATGCAACCTGAAGCGGCAGTTCACTGCCAAGGAAACATTATCACATGCGGAGATCAAGATGCCTCTCATACAGAGCATTTTAAGTTGGACAGCTGGTTAACCGGACAGAAAAGATTAATCAGCGGCGCAGAGTGTTATAGGAACTTCCGGCAGAGCGGTTTGGACTATGGAGCCAGCTTTCAGGTAATAAAACAGCTGTTTATCCATGAAAATGCTGTTCTTGCACGAATATCACTTCCTGAGAGCATTCATAAAAAATCCGGCACGCTGCTGGAACCGTGTTTATTGGATGGAATTTTTCAATCCACAACCGGGTTTATGTCCGGTCAAGAAGGGGATCACACCGCATATTTGCCTTTTGAATTAGGTGAGCTGGAGATTCTTCACGCACCTTCGGCAAACGGCTATGCTTACATTACAGCTGCCGATGAAAGACAACATGATGATGTCAAAAGGTTTCATATACTATTTATGGATGAAAACGGATCTGTAAGTCTTAAAATAAAAAACTTAGCGTTGAAGGCATTAAGGGTTACACCGCAGACTCAAAATGAGCGGCATTCAGCTAAGTATTACACTGATATGTGGAAGCGGGCCCCTATGCTTCATCAGCCTGAAGGCAGCGGTTTAAACAGCTGCCTTGTGATTTCACTCCGTCAGGATATATCAGAACCGCTGATCCGCAAGGCATATAAAGATATCGGCCTGAACATGATCTTTGTCCGCCATGGCGGCAGTTTTCAAGAAAAAGAAGCTGATTCCTTTGAATTGAACAGCGTCAAACTTGAAGGCTATAAGAAATTGCTGGCGATTCTTAAAGAAAGACAAGTGACAATTGACCGCGTCATTTTAATCGGGATGAGCCCTGAAACGGGAATTGAGCATAACATTCATGAAAAGCTGGAAGAGGCTGTTTTGCCGGTTTTCAATGTAACGAAAGCTCTGCTAGCAACAATCCCAAGACATAAAATCCTGATATCACATGTATTTTTCACAAGGAACAATCAAATCTTACCTTATCAAATGGCAATCAGCGGCTTTTTTAGGTCGCTTCATTTAGAACATCCAATGTTGTCCGGTAAAAATATTGAAATACACAGCGATGAAATTCAGTTACAGCTGAACACCGGTCTGCCTGAATTAAAAAACCTTGTGAAAGAAACAGTCACAAGCGATGATACTTCTTCAGAAATCAGATACAGAGATGGAATCAGGCAGGTGAAACACTCTGCAGAAATTGAAAGTGCAGAGCCCCCCAAAAAGATGGAAGTAAAAGAAGGGGGAGTTTACCTCATTACAGGAGGAACAGGCGGTCTGGGACTGATTTTCGCCAGACATCTTGTGCGAAAAGGGAGAATCAAGCTTGTGCTTATCGGCAGGTCAGAGCTTTCTGAGGAAGCCGTAAGCAATGTAAAAGAGCTCGAAAAAAACGGATCAGAGGTTTTTTATGTAAGAACCGATATTTCTGATAAGGAAAATGTCAACAACCTGATAAAACTCGTCAAAAGCAAATTAGGTCCTGTTAAAGGAATTATTCACAGCGCCGGTGTGATAAAAGATTCATTACTCATCAATAAGCGTGAAGAGGATCTCGATTCAGTCTTGGCCAGCAAGGTTTACGGAACGATATGGCTTGACCGGTATACAGACAGAGAACCTCTGGATTTTTTTGTTATGTTTTCATCTATCAGCGCAATAATCGGGAATGCCGGACAAACCGATTATGCTTATGCAAACCGGTTTATGGATTATTTTGCGGAAATGAGAGCGGCGGAAAATAAACCTGGAAAAACAGTCTCGATTAATTGGCCTTTATGGAAAGAAGGCGGTATGCAAATTGATATTCATTCAGAGAAGTTCCTTTATGACCGTTTCGGAATGCTGCCTCTGGAAAAACGAGAAGGCCTTGCAGCAT
Organism: Bacillus sp. 5RYD7K; assembly: GCF_059831465.1. Lineage (NCBI taxonomy): Bacteria > Bacillati > Bacillota > Bacilli > Caryophanales > Bacillaceae > Bacillus > Bacillus sp. 5RYD7K. Next base: position 3,402,485 of record NZ_CP191200.1, on the reverse strand, counting down.
TTGATCAAGCAATGACAGGGTGTGAACATCAAATAATGGTATTTAGCGGTAATGAATTAAAGCTGGAACGAATGATAACGATTGACAGCGGAAAAAGTGACCCGGCAATCGCCGACGAAAATCACGAACCGAAAGAGCTGTCAATAACTGAATCTTTAAAAAGCACTTTGACGCGCATCATCACCGGCGTATTAAAAATTGAAGAACGGGAATTTGATTTTGAACTGCCGATAAGTGAATACGGATTTGATTCAATTATGTTTACAATGCTGGGCAACGAATTAAACGAAACATTAGAAATATCAATGATGCCGTCAGATTTTTTCGGCCTTACTGATTTTAATGAACTTCTTGACTTTTTAAAGAGTGAGTATTCCGAAGAGCTTCATCTGTACGGCTCTTTTTCTTCGGAGGAATCTGAAGCGAAAGACCGGAGAGAAATGCTGATTGAGGGCATCGCAAAGATGATGTCAAGTATTTTAAAGATTGACAGAAAGGAAATAGAAGAAGAGACTTCATTCGGCGAGTACGGATTTGATTCTATTACGTTTACCAGACTCGGAAATGAAATCAATCAACAATATGGTACGGAATTATTGCCGTCCATTTTCTTTGAATGCAATTCACTGGCTGAATTTACTGATTATGTAATCGAGCAATACGGAGAAATCCTTTTTGCTGAGACAGAATCTTTTTCTGCAGCTGACGAAAAAACATTGTACAGCACGCCTCCGGCGGAATCCTATGAACATTCCCCTGAGCCTGAAAACAAAACCAGGCAAGAGGAAAGACATATGAATGAGCCGGTTGCAATAGTGGGAATAAGCGGCCGTTTCCCCCAAACAGATTCGCTGGAAGACTTTTGGGAAGGAATTGAAAAAGGGCGGGATATGATTACAGACATTCCTGAAGACCGTTGGAACTGGAAAGAGTTTGACGGCGATCCGATCAGGGACGTCAATAGAACAAAAATAAAAAAAGGCGGATTTATCAAAGGCGCGGACAGTTTTGATCCGTTGTTTTTCGGGATTTCTCCCGCCGAAGCAGAATTAATGGATCCCCAGCAAAGAATTTTTATGGAGACTGTATGGAAAACAATAGAAGATGCGGGCTATAAGCCGTCTGATTTGGCAGGGACGAAAACCGCGGTGTTTGCAGGGGTCGCCACAACGGATTATGCGGAACGTCTGAATGAAAATGGTGTCTCTGTTCAGGCGCAGACCGCAACCGGTTTAAATCATTGTATATTGGCAAATCGTATTTCTTACCAGCTGAATCTGACGGGTCCGAGCGAACCGATTGACACTGCCTGTTCAAGTTCGTTAGTTGCGCTTCATCGTGCGGCTGAGGGGATTCAAAGAGGCGATTTTGAAATGGCGATTGCAGGCGGTGTGCATATTATGACAAGCCCTACTCTGTTTATAGCTTTTGATAAAGCAGGTATGCTTTCCAAAGATGGAAAGTGCAAAACGTTTGATAAAAGCGCTGACGGCTATGTAAGGAGTGAAGGGGCGGCTGCAGTATTGCTTAAGCCGCTCAGCAAAGCACAGGCAGACGGTGATCATATATATGGTTTGATTAAAGGGTCAGCTGTAAATCACGGCGGCCGCGCCAATTCTTTGACAGCTCCGAATCCGAACGCACAGGCGGACTTATTAACCGAAGCTTGGCGGAAGGCGGGGGTCAGCCCTGCCACTGCGGGATATATAGAAGCGCATGGCACAGGGACAAGTCTTGGCGATCCGATTGAAGTGAACAGCATCATAAAGGCATTTAAAACGTTATATCATGAATGGGACATTCCCTTTGCGAAACAGAAATGCTGCGGAATCGGGTCTGTGAAAACAAACATCGGCCATCTCGAAACCGCTGCCGGAATAGCCGGAGTGATGAAAGTGTTACTGGCTTTTAAATATCGCAAACTACCGGGACTCGCCCATTTTTCAGAACTCAATCCATACATCAAACTGGAAAATACGCCATTTTATATCACAGAAACCGCTCAAAAGTGGAATCCGATAAAAGATGAAGAGAACAACGATCTGCCGAGGAGAGCAGGTGTCAGCTCATTCGGATTCGGCGGTGTGAACGCGCATATTGTTTTAGAGGAATATAGGGAACCTCAAAAAGAAGTGCCGGAAAACAACGGTAAAACACACATTTTTGTTTTATCTGCGAAAACCAAAGATCAATTACTTGAGTATATCCGGCTTATGGTTCAGTACTTGGATCGCGTGATTGCCGGTGACAGGACCGTTAATGCCAGTGACATGGAATTTACATTGCAAAACGGCCGGGAAGCAATGAACGAAAGAATTGCCGTATGTGCAGCGAGTCTGACTGAGCTGAGAGATAAGTACGTCAGCTTTCTTGATGACAGCAAGGTGCAAAAAGGCGTATTTATAAGCGAAAACACTGAAGAGCGTACAGCTGTTTCTGAATATATGATTCAGGAGGCTCTTCAAAGCGGAAAAGAGGAGCTGCTCGCACAATGGTGGGCCAATGGAGCCGAGTTTGAATGGAAGACAATCGGCAATCAGAAATTGAATAGAGTGCCGCTGCCAACCTATCCGTTTGCAAAAGAGAGTTATTGGTTTACTCCGAAAAAGAACAAAAGCGAGGTTAATAGCAAAAGTCTTCACCCATTAATCAGCGAGAATGTCTCAACATTAAAGAAACAAGCATTTAAAACTGTTATTTCCGGAACTGAATTTTTCGTCACTGATCATCTTGTTTCAGGAGACTATGTGTTGCCGGGAGCCGCTTCGCTTGAAATGGCTCTTGTTTGTGCGGAAATAAGCGGAGAAAGTAAAGTATATAAAATAAAAGACGTGATGTGGAACAGACCTATATTATATAAAGGAAAAACGCTGCACATTTATACCGACTTGGAAATGAAACAAGATAAGTTGAACGTAACGATATGTAAAGAGGATCCGGATGGCGTGCAGCAAATCTGCACACAAAGTGAAACAGTATTCGGAGACATAAACAGCAATCCTGAGTATGTCGATATTGATAAGTTCAAACGCAGCAGTAAGGCTGCCATAACCCGGGAAGAGTGTTATCACCGCTTCAGTCGTATGGGCCTGACATATTATAGCAGTTTTCAAACGTTGAAAGCCGTATACCGCAGTGATATGGAGTTAATGGCAGAATTGGAGCTTCCGGCTCATTTAGCGAACGGGTTTTCACATTTTACACTCCATCCTTCATTAATTGACGGCGGTTTTCAGGCGGCGGCATTTTTGTTAAGAGATAATGAGAAAGAGGGCTTATTTGTTCCATATTCACTTAGAGAGCTTCACATTAAGAGGGCGCTTACTGCCCGATGCCATGTCTCGGTGAGAGAAACCGGTTTTTATACGTATAACATTGATTTTATTAACGAGAGCGGCGAAATAGCCGTGAGCATGAAAGACTTTTCTGTCAGAAAAGTGACCGGGGGAGAATTAACCGCAGGACGTAAAAATGAAGATCAGGAAATTCTCTTCTTATTAGAACAATTGAAAAACGGTGAACTTTCTGCTGACCAAGTTTATCAGCTGCTGGAGGGAAAATAGTGCAGATCAAACAAATACTTTCCTTAATTGAAGAACAGCAAATGTCTCCTGATGCAGGACTGGAGCTAATTCGCACTTACAGAAAAGAACAAATGGAAAAAAAGGCGGAGCAAGCTCCGTCCCCAACCATTTTTTTAAAGAACGATTGGGTAAGGACAAATGACATTGATATGCCGAATCAGCAGGCACCGGGGAATATGCTGATTTTTGATCAGGATAACCGTCTTTTTCAGCATGCCGAGATGATGAATGGAGATCATAACCGTGTCATTCTCGTAACGCCCGATTCTGATTATAGAATTGAACGGAATAGATGCACAATCAATCCTTCTGATGAAAGTCATGTCGAAATGCTGCTGTCTGATTTGGATGAAAACGGATTTACACCTGATGTCGTGCTTTATTTATGGAACGGAGAAATCAGAGAATTCACTGAAAAATCCGTTAATGAAACTCTTTGCAGAGGGATAAACTCGCTCTTTTTATTATCAAAAGCTTTAATGCGGAGAAACGAACCTGTTACGTTATTGCATATTTATTGGACAAGGGGTCTGAATCAGCCGTTTCATGAAGCTGTCGGAGGTTTCATTAAAACGGTAAACATGGAAAGCTCCAAGCTTAAAGCGAAAACCATACAGATTCGCCATGAGCATTCTGACATAAATCCTCCGGTTTCTGAGATATGGGATGCTGCAATCAGTGAAATACAGCGCTTTCAATCCGATGAATGTGAGATTTTAATAGACTCACATACCCGTTTTGTGAAAGGGCTGCAGCATATTGATATTCCGGAACACAATAAAGGATCTGTAACGTATCAAAAAGGCGGCATATATATCATTACCGGAGGAGCCGGAAAACTCGGGCTGCTGTTTGCGGAACACATCGCTAAAGAAAACCAAGCCGTGATTATACTTACAGGCCGTTCTGTTTTAACAGCTGATCAAAAAGAACGGATCGGTAAGCTTAATGAGAGCGGCTCTATTGTTGAATATCAGCGGACGGACATAACAGATCGAACAGAGGCAGAGCGATTCATTTTCGGCGTTAAACAGCGGTACGGCAGCATAAACGGGATCATTCATGCTGCCGGCATCCTTCGTGACTCATTTCTTGTAAATAAAAGTCTCAGTGATTTTACGGACGTACTGAAACCGAAAGTTTACGGGACAATCTGGCTGGATGAGCTGACAAAAGACGAAGATCTTGATTTTTTTGTTCTCTTTTCTTCTTTTTCCGCTTACGGAAATGCCGGCCAAAGTGACTATGCGTACGCAAATCATTTTATGGACAGTTTTGCAATGCTTCGATCTCAGCTCTCCCGAAACGGAAAAACCCTTTCAATCAATTGGCCGTTATTGAAAGATGGCGGGATGAGTCTCGACAGCAATGGAATCATTCAAATAAAAGAAAAATACGGAATGACTCCGATGCGAACTTCCTCTGTTCTGGAAGCGTTTCTGAAAATGCTGCGGTCTTCATTTACCAGCTTAATGCCTGCAGAAGGAGAGCGGGATAAAATGATAAAAGCGCTTTCGATTCAAAGAAACACAGCTGCAGCAGATCAAGATACACTCACGGCGGAACACAATGAAGAAGAGGAATATGCTGCGAAAGAAAAAGTCAATGACTATTTAATCAAGATCATCAGCGGTGTCTTGAAAATCCAAGCTCATAAAATAAATGCGAAAGACTCTTTTGAGAAATTCGGAATCAACTCACTTATGATCATGTCACTTATTTCAAAGCTTGAAGATACTTTCGGGGATCTTCCAAAAACAATCTTTTTTGAATATCAGAACATTGAAGAGCTTTCAAACTTCTTCCTAACATCTTTTAAAGAAAAAGTGCTTAAGGCCGCAGGGGCAGCTCCGGTAACAAGAGTGCCGAAGAAAAGAGAAAATCTGAGTGAAAAACAGCACCGGCAGCATAGAGTTGCAGCTGCACCGAGCATGGTTCAGCCGGGTGAGGATATTGCCATTATCGGTGTGAGCGGAAGATATCCGAATTCCGATACTCTTGAGGAGTTCTGGGAAAACATTGCCGGAGGGAAAAACTGTATTATTGAAATCCCCGAGGAACGTTGGGATTTCAGATCGATTTACAGTCCCGACAGAATGGAGAAGGGGAAAATCAACAGTAAGTGGGGCGGTTTTATCAGCGGTGTTGATCAATTCGATCCGCTGTTTTTCCACATTTCTCATAAAGAAGCTGAGCTGATGGACCCTCAGGAGCGAATTTTTCTCGAAACCTCCTGGCATACGTTTGAAGATTCAGGATATACAAAAGAGAAGCTTAACGGTATGAAAGCCGGTGTGTTTGTCGGAGCCATGTACGGACAATATCAATTATTCGGCGCAGAAGAAACTGCGCGGGGCAATCCGATTGCGCTCAGTTCCTTCTTTTCATCTATTGCGAACAGGGTTTCATACTTTTTTAATCTCTCCGGCCCGAGCATTGCACTGGATACGATGTGTTCATCATCGCTGACGGCCATTCACTTGGCATGTGAAAGCATTAAAAGAGGGGAAAGTGAAATTGCGCTTGCGGGCGGCGTTAATGTGTCCATACACCCCAGCAAATACCTTTGGCTGAGTCAAGGTAATTTTGTTTCCACCGAAGGATTGTGCAGAAGTTTCGGAGAGGGCGGAGACGGCTATGTCCCGGGAGAAGGTTCGGGCGCCGTCCTTTTGAAACCTTTGGAAAAAGCAATTGCTGATCAGGATCATATATACGGAGTAATTAAAGGAACATCTGTAAATCATGGCGGAAAAACCAATGGATTTACGGTTCCGAATCCGAATGCACAAGCTGAGCTGATTGCTGAAAATTTCAAGAAATCGGACATCAGTCCGCGATCCGTCAGCTACTTGGAAGCACACGGAACGGGTACCTCGCTCGGAGATCCGATTGAGATCGCAGGATTGACAAAAGCTTTTGAGAAATTTACGGACGATAAACAATTTTGTGCCATAGGTTCAGTGAAGTCTAATATCGGACATTTGGAGTCTGCTGCAGGTATAGCAGCCCTTACAAAAGTTCTTTTACAATTTAAGCATCAGAAATTGGCGCCATCCATTCACTCGGAACAGCTGAACCAAAATATCCGATTTGAAAAGACGCCTTTTTACGTTCAGCAGAAAGAAGAAGAGTGGCGGAAAGAATCAGGCGCCTCCAACAGAAGAGCAGCAATCAGTTCGTTCGGAGCGGGAGGAGCAAATGCCCATGTCATTGTGGAAGAATATCAAAACCATGCGGACACACAAACAATAAGCGGTCCGTTTGCCGCAGTTCTCTCTGCCAAAAATGAAGACAGACTGAAAGAATACGCTCGGCGCCTTCTGCAATTCACAGAGCGGGAGACAAAGGCCTCGGCAGCTGATATCGCTTTTACATTGCAGACATGCAGGGAACCGATGGAAGACAGACTTGCTGTTGTAGCTTCTGATTTGCCGGAACTTAAGGAGAAGCTGAGAACTTTCTGTACTGAAGGAACAATTGGAGAGGGCGTATACAAAGGCAATGTTACGAAAGATTTTGATAAAGTCTTTATCTTTCATGATCAAAAGATGAAAGATAAATTCCTCGAGGTGATGATGGAGACAAAGGACTTGAATCTTCTTGCAAAATTATGGTCTTTCGGGGCTGATATTCAATGGAGAGAGTTATATGAAGAATATACCCCGCAAAAGGTCAAGCTTCCTTTATATCCATTTGCTGAGGAGTCTTACTGGGTGCCTGGAAACCAAAGTGCAGTATTTCCAGAAATATTGCCGCAGCAGTCTTCACTGCACCCGCTTCTGGATTCGAATGAATCTACTCTGGAACAGCAGTTTTTTAAAACGACATTAAGAGACAAAGAGATTTGGTTAAAAGACCACATTGTAAAAAACAAGAGCATTCTCCCGGCAGCTGCTTTTCTTGAAATGGCATGCGCAGCGGGAACACGGTCATATCGAAAGAAAAAGGTCACTCGTTTAAAAAACGTGATATTTGCCAGACCGGCCATGCTTTTGCAAGAGAGCCTGACCATTTACACTCACATTTCCGTAAAAGACGGCAGCATATTATTTAACATGTCACCTGACGAGGATGCTGCTGTAAGGACTGGATTTGTGACGGGTGAATTAGATTATGATCATGATTACGGTGATGATGATATAGAGAATACGGACAGACAAGAGATAATAAACAGAAGTGCTTTTGTCCGTGAACAAGATGAATGTTACGAGTATTTTCGGGAAAACGGGTTCCTGTATGGGCGCGCTTTTCAGCCGATTCAACGTTTATGGGGCGGCGGAACGGAAGCGGTTGCACACTTATTGCTGCCAAAAGAAGCCGCATATGCTCTTGAAAATTATACATTGCATCCGTCTTTAATTGATGGGGCTCTGCAATCTTTGTTCGGCATTACGGACGGAAGAGAAGAGGCATCTGTTTATGTTCCTTTTTCAATAGGAGAGATTACGATTCGGAAAAAAGTTTCAGCAGAATGCTGGGCTTATGCGCGTAAAACAGGCCAAAAAGGTCAATCCGAGCTTATTTACGATATTCAGCTGCTTAATGAACACGGAGAGAGACTTGCAGGTTTAAAGGATGTAACCATTCGTAAAAAAGAAACGTTTTCCGCGGAGACACAGAATCATGCAACAGCGGATTCCAATCGAAAGAACGAGAGAGTAAAAGAGCTCCTCAGACAATTAAAAGCGGGCGAACTGACTGCGGAGGAAGCAGATTATGCGCTGGAGCGTATGCAGGATTAGTTTATCATTTTGCGGCAGTGCCATTTGTAAAGGGGATGAAGATTTTTATGAAAGAAGCCCGTCATTTTAGAAAAAAAGTACTTTCTGACATAGAAAGCGGCATCATTTCTTTGGAAGAAGGAGTAAAGCGGATACAGCAGCTTGGTTCTCATTCCGCAGGGGGTAACGGACAGGCGATATATTATCAGATGGTCTGGCAGCGGACAGATCTCAGCATTCATGTAAAAGGCGGCCGACGTGAGGGCAGCCTTTTATTATTTGATAAAAGTGAAGATGTGAGTAAAGAACTTGCTGCATTGCATGATACAAGGGTTATTTTGGTTAAGCCGGGGAAAGAGTTTCGAAAAATCGGGGACGGTGTATTTGAAATCGATCCCCGTTCTGAAAGAGATTACATAAACCTGTTAGGATGGCTTATAGAAGAAGAGAAGTCAGATATACGGGAAGCGGTGCATTTGTGGTCAGACATGCCGTTTGAAAAGACAGAGAGAGCGATTCGTGAACAATGCGACAGCGGAGTCTATTCTTTGTTTTTACTACAACAGGCGCTCTTCAAAAATAACTGCCGCAAACCGATCAAGCTATTATATGGATATTTTTCGCATCTTTCTGGAGAACAGCCTCTTTACGCGGCGGCAAGCGGATTTTTGCGGACATTGCAGCTGGAAAATCCGTTAATCTCAGCAAAAAGCATTGAAATGGAGCAGTCAATAGCAGCCGTTCACGCAGCTGATATCATACGCAATGAGCTGAGTGATTTCCAGCCTTCAGATGTAGAGATCCGTTATAAAGACATGCAGCGTTATGTCAAACAGCTCAAAACGTATGAACCCGAAAAAAATTCCGGAAGCGGAGATGTGCCGCTGAGAGAAAATGGAGTATATATTATCGCAGGAGGCGCGGGCGGATTAGGATTTACTTTTGCGGAATATTTGGCTTTTCAAACAAAATGCTGCCTTGTTTTAACGGGGAGGTCTCCGCTCTCAGACCATATAAGAAGACAGCTGAGACGATTGGAGGATGCCGGTTCTTCAGCTGTTTATGTTCAGGCTGATATTACCAATAAGGAAGAAGCCGAATATGTAGTCAAAAAAGCCAAAACTTCTTATGGAAAAGTAAACGGGGTCATTCAGGGCGCGGGAATCATCCGTGACTCTTTCCTTCTTAACAAGTCACGAGAGGAATTCGATCAGGTAATCAGACCGAAAGTATTGGGTACGATGTGGCTGAATGATGCTGTTGAGAAAGAAAATCCTGACTTTTTCATTTGCTTCTCCTCTACTTCCGCAGTGTTGGGAAATGTCGGGCAATCTGATTACGCGTTCGGAAACAGTTATATGGATCATTTCATGAATATGCGTTCTGCCCAGGATTCTGATACGATTTCTCTCTCTCTGAACTGGCCGCTGTGGAAAGAAGTCGGCATGCAAGTGGATGAGCGAACGGTAGAGACAATGAAAAAGGCGGGTTTTTATCCTTTAGAAAAAGAAGAAGGTAAAGAAGCGTTTGCAGTCGCATTGTCCTCCGGTTTTTCGCAATTTACTGTGTTTTACGGAGATGAGCAAATTGACAATCATGTTCATCAATTATATGAACGAAAAGACAGCATTCAGGCAGATGAAGGAACAGGGAGAAATATCGAATCATTTGATTCAGAGAAACTGACAGCTGAAACATCTGATTTCATCATAAAAATGATTGCTGCAGAATTCAGGATGCCTGCGGACAAAATAGATGCAGAAGAGGCACTGGAAAAATACGGACTTGATTCCGTTATGATTATCAATATTACGAATGAGCTTGAAAAACATTTCGGCGCGCTCTCAAAAACGCTGTTATTCGAATATCAGACTGCGGCAGAATTGTCACAGTATTTCGTTGAGGAGCACAGGGATACTCTTCTTCATAAACTCCGGTTAGGAGAAAACGGGAGCAGCACCCCATCTCAGAAGAAAAAAGATAATAAACAGACAGCCGATGTTAACGGGAAACAGAAAATCCAGATGAAAAATCAGGTGCAGCAGGAGAAGTATCATGATAATGATATCGCGATTATCGGTATCAGCGGACGTTACCCGATGGCAAATGATCTTGATACTCTGTGGGAAAACTTATTGAACGGTAAAGACTGTATAACTGAGATACCTAAGGATCGGTGGGATTCGGGGCTGCACTATCAGCCCGCAGCAGGCGATGAAGTAAAAAACCAAAGCAAATGGGGGGGATTTATTGACGATGTGTATCATTTTGATCCGTTGTTCTTTAATATTTCTCCTGCCGAAGCTGAATTAATTGATCCGCAGGAGAGACTGTTTTTAGAGACGGTTTGGCACACCATAGAAGATGCGGGGTACGCAAAGAAAACGCTTGAAAGAAAAAACGTCGGTGTTTTTGCAGGGGTTATGTACGGCCAATATCAGCTGTACAGTGTCGGTCACGAAGCGGCCGTTTCTTCCTCGTATGCATCAATCGCCAACCGGGTATCCTACTTCTTTAATTTCAGCGGGCCAAGTATTGCTTTGGACACGATGTGTTCCTCATCATTAACGGCTGTTCATTTTGCCTGTGAAAGTTTAATCAGGAATGAATGTGAAATTGCAATTGCAGGAGGCGTCAATTTATCCATTCATCCTCATAAATATGAACTTCTGACCCAAGGCGGATTTTTATCCAGTGATGGCCGGTGCAGAAGCTTCGGTTCCGGAGGGGACGGCTATGTGCCGGGAGAAGGGACAGGTGCCGTGCTGCTGAAACCTGTAAAAAAGGCTATTGCGGACGGTGATCAGATTTATTCAGTTATAAAGGCAACAGCCATCAACCACGGTGCTAAGACGAATGGATATACCGTACCGAATCCCAAAGCTCAAAGTGAGGTCATTACGAGAGCCTTAAAAAAAGGGTTAATTGATCCAAAAAGCATCAGCTATATAGAAGCTCACGGAACAGGCACCGCGTTAGGAGATCCGATTGAAATCACCGGTCTGACCAGAGCATTTTCAGGTGCCGAACGCGATAAGAAAACATGCGCGATCGGGTCGATTAAATCAAATATCGGACATCTTGAGGCTGCTGCAGGCATAGCGGGCATTACGAAAGTTATTCTTCAAATGAAACATAAAACGATTGTTCCGTCACTGACTCATTCTGCTGAATTGAATGAAAATATACCGTTTCAAAAAACACCTTTTTATGTACCGGACAGTGCCGAAAAATGGGAGTCATCCGTTCCCAGGCGTGCCGGAATCAGTTCTTTCGGGGCAGGAGGAGCTAATGCCCATGTTATTTTAGAAGAATTTGCGGATCAAGCTATCTCTCCTCTCGCGGCTGAAGAACCTGAACAGCTTTTATTTGTTTTTTCTGCAAAAAATGCCGACAGGCTGGAAGAATATGCGAAACGCGCAAAAGAACATATAGCAGCCAGAGATTATCCATTAGAAACACTTAGAAATACAGCATTTACTTTACAAACCGGGAGAGAAGAAATGCCGCACAGATTGGCTGTTATCGCCTCCACAAGAGAGGAATTGCTTAAAAGACTGACAGGCTATACTCTCGGAAACGCGATGGATCATATTTTTACAAGCGGCAAAGACACAACAGAAGCTCAAAGGATGAACAAAGCTGAAATTGAAGAAGCAGCCGCAAACAGAGATCTTTTGAAGATTGCTGAATACTGGGTTGCCGGTAACGGAGTAGATTGGCCGTCACTTTATAAAGATGCCACTCTGAGACGGGTATCAGCACCCGGATATCCATTTGCCAAAGAGCTGTGCAGAATAGATGCGCAAAATATTGGAAGCCGCCGGATGAACGTTAATAACGATCTGCATCCTTACATTTCATGCAATATATCTGATTTTAAAGCACAGAAGTTTCTTATCAATGTAAGCGATACTGGTTTATATATAAAAACAAAGTATCAAGACAAGGAAATGTTTCCGTTTCTCAGCCAGATTGAAATGGCGAGAGCTGCCGGAGCGATGGCTTCAGGGAATCCGATTATTAAATTAACAGAGCTCTCCTTTAGAGAACCGATGTTACAAAGCGGAAGCAATGAGCAGATCCGGATTGTATTAACCCCGGATAATCAGGGTGCATCGTATTCTATAGAAAAACAGAGCGACTCATCCATTTATTCCTCAGGGCGGCTCGAATTAGAAGGCGGGGCGTACGAGAACGGAAATATTCATCTTGAGCCGTTTCTGTCTCAGCGCGCAGAACGCATACCGTACGAAGCGTTTTATCAGCGGCTTGCCGAATTCGGATACAGCTGCAGTGACAGTCTGAAAGCGGCAGAGCAATGTGTCAGCAGGAACGGACAGGTACTTTTAAAGATAAAAGCAAAGGCCGGGCCGAAAGGGTGCATAATCAAACCGGAAGTTATTGAGAGCGTATATCAAGCCGTCATATACCTTGCGGGGGAAAATGCCGGAGAGCTCCCGGAAAATATTAAAGAATGTACGATTTTTGATCATGAGACTGAACCCGTTTATGTATATGCAGAACAAACTGGAGAAACCGATTCGGCTTATGATGTGTATGTATTAGACAATGCCGGCGGGATTTTGATGGAACTGAGCGGGCTGGTTTTTGGCGAAAAGCCTAATAAAAATGCACGTTTTTATGAGCATAAGTGGGATCAAAAAAACCCTCTGATTGAAATCAAAGATAGGGAGCCAAAAACAATTCTGGTCTTTGCAAAAGATGAAGCACTGGCTGGAGCTCTGAAAAATCAATCAGACAGCCGTGTCATTCTCGTCACGCCGGATCAGCGGCAGACCGATCAAAATCTGCTGACATTCTGTGTAAACCCGGAAGTGACGTCAGATTACATTCGTTTATTCGAAGAATTAGAGAAAAAGGGGTTTGCTCCTGATGTCATCTTACACACGGGAGAAACATTTTACGCGGGTGACCACCTTCTCAGCGGCCTGGAATCAATTTTTTATTTATTAAAAGCTCTGAGCGCCCGCAGTGATGCCTCTCTTTATCTTCATTCTCTGCTTCTTGTTCACTCTTTTAAAGAAGGCGTGAATGATCCGTATATGGGCGCTCTTGCAGGCTGTTTAAAAACGGCAAATATGTTGGTGCCATCCGCAGAGAATGTGAAGTCAATCGGTTTTTCAGAACGTATATCAATTGAAAAAATGGCTGAATTTTGTCTTAACGAAATGGTTTCAGGCATGGAACGGCAGGCGGAAGAAGTTAAATATATAAATGACAAGAGGTATGTTAAGACATTAAAGGAGTATGTATTCAATCATACAGAGCACTCTCATCAGCTGAAACAGAAAGGGGTTTACCTCATAACGGGCGGTTTAGGCGGTCTGGGCCTGATTTTCGCAAAATATTTAGCCTCTCAGTATCAAGCAAAATTAGTATTGACGGGAAGGTCACCGTTAACAGCTGATAAACGCCATAACATTGACCGGCTGCAGGCACTTGGAGGAGATGCTGTATATTATCAAGCTGATGCCGCAGATCAAAAGACGATGGGACGGGTCATAGAAGAAACGAAACGGACTTGGGGCTCCATTCAAGGTGTTATTCATTCAGCTGGTCATGCCGATGATCGGTTATTTACAGAGATGAATCTGACTGATTTTTCAGAAGGCATGACTGCTAAAATTGAAGGAACGGTATGCTTAGATGAATTAACGAAAGATGAGCCGCTTGATTTCTTTATCGTATTTTCTTCTATTTCTTCGGTCTTCGGAGATTTTGGACAGGTTAATTATGCGTTGGGCAATTATTTTCAAGATCAATATATAAATTGGAGATCCGAACAGAGCCGCCGGCAAGAGAGACAAGGCAAGAGCATTTCGATTAACTGGCCGTTGTGGCGTAAAGGCGGAATGCATTTAAACAAAGAAGCGGAAGAAGCTTATCTTTCTGCATCCGGGTTTGATTATTTGGAAACGGAAGAAGGGATAGCGGCTTTTGAGACGATTTTGGCAAATGACTGTCCGCAAATTTCGGTTGTTACCGGGGATGCCGGAACAACACCAGCAAAAAAAGATCTGCCGCATCAAAAAGTAAATACGCTTCCGGTTCGTCAAGAGGAAATTTCTTATACAGCACCGGTGTCTGCAGACAATGTCCTGGAAGAACTGAAGCAAATGGTATCGGAATTATTGAAAATTAACATTGAACAGCTGGATACGGCAGAGAATTTCGGCAATCTCGGCTTTGATTCTATCAGTTTGAAAACATTAGCTGTCCGACTGAATAAAAAATACAAGCTTAAGCTGACACCTGCCGTTTTCTTTACTTACAGCCATATAAAATCTCTTTCAGAATTTCTAAACAGTGAACTGCGTACTGTTACAAAGGGGAATACAGATGCAGAAAAAAAAATTTCTGAAAAAAGGAAAGTAGTGCACGCTGGGAAAACCACCGGGAAAAACGTGAAGCCGCCGCGAAGTTTTCCGTTTGAAAAAAAGACAACAAGACAGGCTGACCATCATCCAGAGAAGCCGCCAGTTGCTATTATCGGGATGAGTTGTGTTTTTCCGGGAGCAAAAAATGCAGATGAGTTTTGGTTCAATTTAATCAATGAAAAAGATTTGATTCAGGAAATTCCCCCGGATCGCTGGGATTGGAAAAAATACGCCGAAGGCAAAGGAAGCAGCGAAGTACATTCGAAATGGGGCGGCTTTATCACAGATGCCGATAAATTCGATGAGGCATTTTTCAATATTAATCCGCGGGAAGCAGAACTCATGGATCCTCAGCACAGAATTTATTTACAGGAAACCTGGAAAGCGATAGAAGATGCGGGTTACAAAGCTTCAAAGCTGTCTGGCAAAAATATCGGGGTGTTTACGGGCATTCAATTTAATGATTACCGCCAGCTGCTGATGAGGCATTCGGACGGGGCGCATGCGTTTGCGGGAACCGGAAACAGTCAGGCGCTCATCAGCAACCGTGTATCCCACTATTTTAATTTCAGAGGTCCGAGTGAGTCCATTGATACAGCCTGCTCAAGCAGTCTTGTAGCAATCCACAGAGCTGTGCGCTCGATTCAAAATGGTGAAAGTGAGCTGGCGGTAGCAGGCGGGGTTTCGCTGCTCTTAGATCCAGTCACGCATATGTATACTGATAAACTCGGTATTTTGTCTAGGGACGGCCGGTGTAAGACGTTTGATAAACTTGCCGACGGTTATGTCCGCGGTGAAGGTGCAGCTGTTCTGTTATTGAAACCATTGCAAGCGGCAATGAATGACAGAGACAATATTTACGGAGTCCTGAGAGGAACCGGAGAAAATCACGGAGGAAGATCTGCTTCATTGACCGCGCCGAACCCGGAAGCTCAGGCAGAACTGTTAACGTCTGTTTACAAAAATGCCGATATTCCTGTTGATACGATATCTTATATTGAAGCACACGGAACCGGGACAGAACTGGGAGATCCGATTGAGATTGAAGGCTTGAAAAAAGCGTTTGGATCTTTTGAGCCGCATTCAGGAAAGAATCATGATCAATATTGCGGCATCGGTTCAGTAAAAACGAATATCGGTCATTTAGAGCCCGCCTCTGGAATGCCGGGGCTGATTAAAGTATTACTATCCATGAAGTATAAAACACTGCCTGCCACACTACATGTCAAGGAACTGAACCCTTATATTCAATTAAGCGGAACGCCGTTTCACATTGTCAATAAAACAATGAAGTGGGCCAGATTAATAGATCGAAAAGGAAATGAAATTCCGCGCCGTGCCGGAGTCAGTTCCTTTGGATTCGGCGGGGCAAATGCTCATGTCATCGTGGAAGAATTTGAATACGGACAAGATAAAGCAGTAACTGCCGAGCGGGAACAAATCATTGTTCTATCGGCCAAAACAAAGGAAAGGCTGATGGTTAAAGCCAAAGAGTTAACAACGTTTTTACATGAAGAACTATCAGTTCAATTCAGTCAGCAAGAGGTGCAGGAACGTGATTTGCAAGAGGCGGTTCGGGAAGCGGCAGCGGGTATCCTGCGTTTAGATACCGCAGATATAGATGCAAAGATACCTCTTTCTGAATTCGGATTTGATCCGTTGGCTTATTCCGAATTAATCTCTTATATAAACCAAATGTACGGCACAGAAATATCACTAGACATATTTCAGGAATTAATGACCCTGAGCGAGCTGTGCTGCTATATCAGCAGCGTCCGGAATCGATCAGCTGATAAACCGTATAACGGCAATTTTAGAGAAAAGTCCGGAATCCGTCTTGAAGAAATAGCATATACGCTGCAAACCGGAAGGGAACCATTTGAATGCCGCCTTGCGATCACTTGCTCGAATACTGGAGATCTTCTTGAAAAATTAAACGGTTACATCCAGGGGAGCAGGCTGCAAGGTGTTTATGAAGGAAATGTAACGGATTTTGATAGTCTGTACGCTCCTTTATTCGGCGGCCCCGAAGGTCATGCATATGTTCAATCACTGATTCAGCAAAACAAGCCGGCCAAACTGGCTCAGTTGTGGACGATCGGTTGTGAAATCAGCTGGGAAGACTTGTATGAGGAGGAACTCAAACCGGTTAAACTGTCTCTTCCTCTTTATCCTTTCAGCAAGAACAGACATTGGATTCATTTAAATAAAGATGAAGCGCAGAAGGCTGAGGCTTTCTCGGGTACTGAGCTTCACAACTCAAATAAAGATGCAGCAGATGGAACAATCATGTCACTTCTTGAAAAAGCACAAACAGGTGAGATGAATACGAAAGAGACGTCAGAGCTGATAGAGGAGTTGCTTTTCCATGAATGAAAAAACGATGCAAATTGAGCAAATCGTGAAAAAGGTGAAAGAATGCAGCCTGACGCCTGAAGAAGGGCTGGAATTAATTAAGAGCTTGGGGAAAACCCATCTATATGAAATGGTATGGGATAGACATGAATTTAAAGGCAGTGAAAAATTCCCGCATACGAAAGAGCCAATTTTATTTTTTTGCGAAGACGACAGCATGTATACCATAATGAAGAGGCAGCTTGAAGGCTATGAGGCACCTTTCATTTACGTGACTTCCGGCGAGCGTTTCGAAGATTGCCGGAACGGTCGTTTTACAATGAACTTTGCAAAAGATGAGGATTATGATGCGTTATGCGGGGTTCTGCGTTCTCAAAATATAAGACCCCGTCATATTATTCATTTTTTGGCTGCCGGGCTCTTCAAAAATACAGAAGATGCAATGAGAAAGCAGCTCAATAAAAGTCTGTATTCCTTGTTTCACATGTTTCAGGCCTTCATGGCGAACAAACTTTGTCCGAAAGCAGAAATTTTGTACCTGTATGAAAATACCGAGGGCGAGGTTCAGCCGATTTATAACGCGGTTGAAAGTTTTCTTAAGACCGTACAGACCGAAAATCCGAATTTCACATGTAAGGCTGCAGAGCTGAAATCAATGTTTGACGAGCCGTTTACAAAGCAGCATGTTGCAGATGTCATCTCTTTTGAATGGAACAATCAATGTAAGACGAACCACGTTACCTGTTATGAGCCGAGGCATTATTATAAAAGGCAGCTTCAAAGAGTAAAAAAAGAAGATGGGGAGAAACATAGTTTCAGTGTAAAAAAGAACGGTGTGTATTTAATTACGGGAGGAGCCGGCGGTCTCGGGTACCTGTTTGCGGAATATCTGGCGAAACAGGCAGAAGTCAAGCTGATATTAACCGGGCGTTCCCCGGCCTCCCGTGAAACGGCGCAAAAATTGAGCGCTCTTGAAAATCTTGGCGCTGAAGCCTTATATGTCCCGGCAGATATTTCAAAGGAAAAAGAGACGGCCGCGTTAATGAAGCACATTAAGCAGACATTCGGAGAATTAAACGGAATTTTGCACAGCGCCGGACTTGTTAAAGATGCATTTATCATAAAAAAAACAAAAGAAAGCATAGAAGAAGTTATAGCGCCTAAAGTATTCGGAACCGTTTGGCTGGATAAAGCAGCTGAAGAAGAGCCTCTTGATTTCTTCGTTATGTTTTCGTCCCTTTCGGCCGTTCTGCCTAATGCGGGTCAAAGCGACTACGCCTTCGCTAACGGATGTATGGACGGATTCACCCAGTATCGAAGCATTAAAGGACGTCCCGGGAAAACACTTTCTATTAATTGGCCGTTATGGGATGCGGGGAATATGACAGTCGGGCCGGGAGAGCTGCAGGCTTTAAGACATGCAGGGCTGGAACTTTTATCCGCTCAAGCCGGGCTTGCTGCTTTTCAGGACAGTATGAGCCGCTCTGCTTCTCAGCTGGCTGTTATCAGCGGAGACAAAGATAGAATAAATGAATTACTCTCAACGGATCATAAAGAAATAGAGACTGTGCCTGGAAACAACAGTAATCTGCTGCAATTAAATGAAAAAGATCTGAAAAAGCAAACGATCCGTCTTTTGACAGAGATCGTCGGTGCGGAAACGGGAAGACCGGCGGACAGTATTTTACCCGAGGATACGTTTGACCGTTACGGAATTGATTCTCTAACGATTTTAGGTCTTAACTCCCGTCTGGAAAAATATTTTGGAAGAGTGTCTAAGACTCTTTTCTTTGAATACAGCAGTGTTGAAGAGCTGTCAGAGTATTTTCTTGAACACTATCATCATGAGTTGAAGAAGGTGTTTTTACCGGCAGCCGAACAGCGAATTGATCATTCGGCGCCGGGGAAACGAGAGAAGCTTTCCGTTTCCCGCATACCATCCGCACCTTCCGAGGAAGATATTGCAATTATCGGTATAGCCGGCCGCTACCCGATGGCGAAGGATGTGGAACAGTTTTGGGAAAATATTTCTTCCGGAAAAGATTGTATAACGGAAATACCGAAAGAGCGCTGGGATTTTCGGAAATATTATCACACAGGTGACAATGCCCGTCATGACAGCAAATGGGGGGGGTTTATAAAAGACGCTGATAAATTCGATCCGCTGTTCTTCTCAATTTCGCCCCGTGATGCCGAGTTAATTGATCCTCAGGAACGGTTATTTTTAGAGACAGCGTGGCACACGTTTGAAGATGCGGGTTACACAAAGAAAAAGTTGAAACGGCATAAGACAGGTGTATTTGTCGGTGTCACCTACAGCCACTATCAGTTATTTGCAGCCGGTGCTTCAGATGATGAGGAACGTCAGGCGCTCCTGTCTTCTTATTCGTCTATCGCAAACCGGGTATCATATTTCTTTGACCTGCACGGACCCAGCCTTGCAATTGATACAATGTGTTCTTCTTCACTTTCTGCTGTTCATTTTGCATGTGAAAGTTTAAAAAGGGGAGAATCCACCCTCGCCATAGCCGGAGGAGTGAATTTATCCTTACACCCGGATAAATATACTTTGCTTTCACAAAATCATTTTGTTTCAAGCGATGGGCGCTGCAGAAGCTTTGGAGCGGGAGGAGACGGATATGTGCCGGGAGAAGGAGTCGGGGCCGTTCTTTTGAAATCGCTTTCTGCCGCAAAGGCTGACGGGGACAGGATTTACGGTGTAATTAAGGGAACATCTGTAAATCACGGCGGAAAAACAAACGGATACACTGTGCCAAATCCGGGCGAGCAGGCAAACGTCATCAGTGAAACTCTTGATAAGGCGGGGATTGATGCAGACAGCATAAGTTATATTGAAGCGCATGGCACCGGAACATCTTTGGGAGACCCGATTGAAATTTCAGGTTTAATCAAAGCTTTGCACAGCTCGAAAAGCGATTATCGTTGTGCAATTGGTTCGGTTAAGTCAAATATCGGACACCTAGAGGCTGCGGCGGGAATTGCTTCTATCACAAAAGTGCTGATGCAAATGAAATATAAACAGCTTGCTCCTTCCCTTCATTCCGGCAACTTAAATCCTAATATTGATTTTGAGGAAACACCGTTTTACGTGCAGTCTGAACTGACCGATTGGGAGACGCCGCAAAATCAAGCCAGAAGGTCAGGCATCAGTTCTTTCGGCGCTGGAGGATCTAATGCCCACATTATCATCGAAGAGTATAAGAATGAAGAAAAGATGGAAACGGTACAGAGCAACAAGACGCAAATTATTCTGCTTTCTGCTAAAAATGAAGAACGGCTCAGACTCTTGATTGATGCATATATAAAAGAACTGGAGCCAAAAACGTCACTAGCTGATGCTGCGTACACTTCGCAGACCGGGAGAAACGCTATGGAAGAGCGGCTCGCTGTTGAGGTTAGCAGCATTGACGATCTTCGCAATAAGCTGACGATGTATTTGCGGTCAGATCAGAAGGTAAACGGTTTATATAGGGGAAAGGCCCGCCGAGGCGCTGGTCAAAAGAATGCCCTGTCAGCCGCTCACTTTAAAAGTGCAAGAGAAATGGCCATTCACTGGGTGAACGGAGGAGACGTTGAATGGGAAGAGATGTACACTGCGGAATTACCGAAGCTTATCTCTCTTCCTGTATATCCTTTTGAACGGAACAGATATTGGGTGCCTGCCGCAAAAGCAGCACAGAAAGAGAAAAAAACAGGTGTACCGCAAAGTCTGCCCCATGCACCGATTGACTTATCATTTGATGTATTAAAAAAATCGTGGAAAAAACAAAAGGCTGCGCCTTCCGCTTTTATGAAAGGACAGGTGATGATCCTGGCTAATAGTGAAAGTGAGCGGCTTGCATTCAAATTGTTTGATTCAGATCCTCTGATTGAATCCGCTGTCATTTGCGCAGATAACTGGGATCCTTCGGATGGGGAAGCCAAAAAAACGGCTCTAGCAGTCATAGAAGAAAATCCGGAAATCATCGGCATATTTGACCTGTCAGATTTGCGGAGTGATCAAAACGGGGCACGCACCGGCACAATCGGGAAGCTGACACTGCTGCAGGAAATCATAAAGACACGTAAACAGCTTTTCGTTTTACATGTGACCAGAGGGCTGCAGACATTTCTGAATGACAAGCCGTCGTTAGCTGGAGCCGAAACAGCCGGACTATATAAAATGCTGAGTGCGGAGTATCAAAAGATAAAATCAAAAACAATAGATGTAGACGGGCATGTCGGGACTGCGGCGGAATTGAGACAGGTAATCACAGATGAAGCTTGCGCTGACGGGCTGTATAGTGAAATCTGCTACCGGAACGGTGAACGTTATATTCCATACGTCGAGAAATTACATGCAGCGGAAATAAACCGGAAACTATCCGGCCTGCCGGTATGCCGTACGGATCAAACCCTGGTTATTACAGGGGGAACAAGAGGGATCGGGGCAGAACTTGCCAGACATTATGCCGGAAAGGGAGTCAAAAAACTTGTGTTGATGGGAGTAACCGACCTTCCGGAATCTGATAAAATAGCCGGAATGTTAAAAGACACCGATGAAAAGTCACCTCTTTATTCGAAATTACAACTGCTGCATGAGTTGGATCAAAAGGGAGTTCAGGTGGAAGTGTATTCCGGGCCGCTCACGGAAAAAGAAAAATTACAACGCTTCTTTTCAGAGGTGAGACTGAAGTTCGGCAAAATCGGCGGGGTCATTCATTGCGCTGGTGCAGCCAATCATTCGAATCCGGCTTTTATTCATAAATCTGATCAAGAAATAAGAGAAGTATTTGAGCCAAAGGTGCAGGGGATGCAGGTACTCCATGACATTTTTATTGATGACAAACTTGATTTCTTCATTTTGTTTTCATCTGTTGCGAGCGCCTTTCCTTTATTAGGCGCCGGAACAAGTGACTATGCCGCAGCGAACGCTTTTATGGATTACTTTGCGGCGTATCAGCATGCAGCCGGCAGAACATATTATCAATCAATTAACTGGCCGAGCTGGAGGGACATTGGGATGGGCGAGGTGACAAGTCCATCATATCAGGCACTTGGTTTACTTTCACACTCAACAGAAACAGGTATTGCCATGCTGGATGAAATGATGACGATAAACGGATACCCCTGCCTTATACCGGCAAAGACACATCCGGAGAAATTCAAGCTGGAGCAGCTGCTTCAGACAAGAATTCAAGCTGCTAAAAATAACCCGGATGCTGAAGAAAAAGAGATCTCTGGTCAGGGAGACAATGAAGCTATGATCAGGAAGTTAATGGAGATTTTTTCCGCGGAGCTGAAAATACCTTACGAGAATTTAGATCAGGATACGTCTTTTGCGGATTACGGAGTTGATTCAATCTTACTGGTTCAGCTTGTCAAAAAAGCGGAAGATGCATTTCAAATAAAAATTGAACCATCAGCTTTTCTGGAGTATCCGAGTTTTTCACAACTGGGCGTCTATTTAAACGAATTATTTGCAAGTGAGGGGATCAGTCCTCAAATTGATTCAGAAAACATTGAGATTCGGAAAAAAGAGCAACATATAAATCAAAATGCTTCTGAAGTACGGGACAGCGGATCTCAAATACAACAAACCAGTCTGAACCAAATCGCTATTATCGGAATGGGCTGTGAGTTTCCGGATGCTCCGGACACAGAAACGTTCTGGAGAAATTTGAAGAAAGGACAAAATAGTGTCCGCGAAGTCCCGGCGTCGCGATGGGATATTTCTTCATACTACTCTGACACCTATGAAAAGGGAAAAAGTATCAGTAAGTGGGGCGGATTTCTTCAAGATATTGAGTCTTTCGATCCCGCGTTTTTTAATATGAACAAAAGTGAGGCATCAGAGCTTGATCCGTTAATCAAAAAATGCCTTGAGGTCAGCGTCCAGACATTGAGAGACGGCGGCTATACAAAAGAAGAAGTATCAAACAAAGAAGTCGGCGTCTTCATCGGTTCGCGGACCGGGACGTTTATGTCCAAAATAGGTTCCCCTTCAAAAAATACGATCGTGGGTATAGGACAAAATTTCATAGGTGCGCATATCTCACACTTTTTTAATCTGAAAGGACCGAATCTGGTTGTAGACACGGCTTGTTCTTCTTCATTGGTCAGCGTCCATCTCGCTTGTCAAAGCCTGATGTCAAAAGAGTCAGATATGGCGATTGCGGGCGGGGTTGACATTTTGCTGGATCAAAAGCCTTACGTCATGCTGAGTGAGGCTCGGGCGCTTTCACCTGAAGGAAAGTGTCATACATTTGATGAGAAGGCAGATGGATTTGTACCGGGAGAGGGATGCGGCGCAGTCCTTTTGAAAAGACTTGATGACGCCCTTGCCGAAGGTGACAGAATTTACGCGGTAATTGACTCATCCGCGGTTAATAATGACGGACAGACAATGGGAATGACAACACCTAATCCGAAAGCGCAAAGCGCAGTGATAAAAAAAGCCCTGAAAAAAGGCGGAATTGATGCAGATACTCTCAGTTATGTCGAGACGCATGGCACCGGTACGATGATAGGAGATCCGATTGAATTAAAAGCGCTGACAGAAGTGTTCCGGGAGGTTACGGAAGAAACGCAATTTTGCGGAGTGGGCAGCGTAAAAACGAATTTCGGACATTTAATGAGTGCAGCGGGGATAGCGAGTATTATAAAGGTTGCCTTATCCATAAAAAATCAGATGCTCCCGCCGACATTACATTGTAAAACGCCAAATCCGCGTTTTAAATTTGATCAGTCGCCATTCTTTCCGAACACGTCTTTAAAAGAATGGTGTCCCAGAAAAGGGGTTTTGCGAGCCGGAATCAGCTCTTTTGGATTCGGGGGCACGAACGCACATATGATATTAAGCGACAGCCATCTCACATTAGGATATGGAGAGACAAAAAGACACCCGCTTTCTCCGATTATATTCAATAAGGAACAATGCTGGATCGACAATGGAGAAACTCCAGAAAAGGAAGAGTCAGAATTGCTGATTCCTTTACTTGATTTCAAAGAATTATAAAGAAAAGAAAAGGAATGAGACAGGTGGCCAGTAATCAAAACTATCAGTTCACATTAACAATTAAACATACGGACTATATTGTCAGGGATCACCGGGTGCATGGCACCCGGATTATACCCGGTGTCACATTTTTAGATATGATATACCGTATGGCGCTGAGCAAAGGTTTGCCTATTGAAGAACTCGAGTGTCAGAATATTTTGTATTTGGAACCTGTAGCAACATCGGATACCTTTGACAGAGAAATCCGCATCCGTTTTCAGGGGTTGGAACAGGGATGGGAAATTCAGGCGAAGAGCAGAAAGGTAAAAGATGACCGCATTCTGGATGAAAGCTGGGATGAGAATATGAACTGCAGGCTCATGCCGAAAATCCCGGAAAGCATGAGTTCAATTCATATCCATGAAATCAAACATGCCTCCGTCCGTGAAGCTGATATGGAGATATGTTATGACTATTTAAAAAAGGTTGATATAGAGCATTTTGAATTTATGAAGAGTCTGGGGAAGGTTTATGCGTCTGACCATTCTGTACTTGCAGAGTTGACGCTCAGCCAAATTGCAAATCAATATACCGGCTATTTTCAATTGCA
This sequence comes from Bacillus sp. 5RYD7K, assembly GCF_059831465.1. NCBI lineage: Bacteria > Bacillati > Bacillota > Bacilli > Caryophanales > Bacillaceae > Bacillus > Bacillus sp. 5RYD7K. The sequence continues at coordinate 3,377,814 of NZ_CP191200.1, read as the reverse complement.
TCCCACTTTTCTTGATGCGTCTACCATCATATCGATCCTTTATCAGGCATGTCCCGAATATTTTACACAAGGATCTCCGGCAAGCCGGATGAAAACGTATATTCCCATTCATATTGAATCTTTCCGTATGACGAAGCGCCTGGAAGACAGGTGTTATGTGTACATAGAGAAGCAAGACCAAAATCATGATTCAGGGGATGTCATCCAAGTAAGTTACGGTTTGTACGATGCACACGGGGAGATGATCGCTTATTTTACGCGGCTGTCTGTGAAACATATTCGCTCAAAAGATTTAATTGAAAACCTGAAGCAGACTCGTTTGGAAACTGAAGCGGCTTCTCAGCCAAAAGACAGCCTGGTCAGAAAAGATTCAATCATAAATCGAAGCGAAAGCATCGAGACACACCTTAAAGAATTAATATCCGGGGTTTCAAATATAGATCTGCGTGACATAAGGACAGACATTGGTTTTTATGAACAGGGCCTGGATTCAGCTTCTTTGCTTGCCATTGTCAAAGAACTTGAAAACAAAACAGGGGAACAGCTGTATCCTACACTCCTGTTTGAGCAGAAAACGATCCGGGAACTCGCCGCATATATTAAAGAAAATCAAAAAATGTCCGATTATTTCTTAACGCAAAATCAACCGGCTGAAAAGCCTGACATGAAAGAAAGTAAGAACGAAAATCTTTCCGCTCTTATAACAGAAGGAGACATTCAGCAGCTGATCGCAGATATCAAAGGGACTGCCCCTGAAACACTCTCTGTGGTAAAAGGTTTTTATGAACAAGGCCTCGATTCCGTAACACTTATGCAAGCCGTAAAGGCATTGGAAGAGAAAACAGGCAGGGAACTGTACCCTACTTTATTGTTTGAGTATCCGACGATTCAAAAACTTGCAAACTATTTTGCAGAGAGCGGCGAAAAAACTTCCGTTGAAAAAGACCTCCCTCTTCATCATGGAGAGAATCATACGGCTCTGACCTATTTAACGCCGCATTGGAGACAAAAGGCTGCCGCTTGGGACCCAAATTGCGGAAATAAAAAGAATAGAACATACCTGCTGTTTCAATATGACAGAGAGCTTTTTCATTTTATGCGGGAAAATGCTGAAAATGGATTCGGAAATACACAGATCATTCTCGTTTTATCAGGGAATCGTTTCTCCTATCACGGAGACGGTGTTTATGAGATAGATCACAGGGAGGAAGCTCACTTTGACAGGCTTGCAGCTGATCTGAAAAAAAGGGGGAAAATGCCCGACACCGTGGTTTACGGGTGGCCGGAAGGGGCATTTGCCGGCCCGGAAAAAATAAATGAACAGCTTTCTAAAGGGGCTTACCCGCTATTCTTTTTCAGCCGGGCATTGATGCGCAGCAAGGCGGAAAAAAAGGTTGTATCGCTTTTCCTTTATCCGGCGGACCATAAAAATGATCAGCCGCTTTACGCTTCAGTCCATGGTGCAGGGCAGTCTATTTTGCTTGAGAACCCGAAACTGGCCCTTAAGACAATCGGGATATCAGTTTCAGACAAGTCATCGTTGCCGGATCTCACAGCTGAAATCATCAGATGCGAATCAACTGAAGCGCATCCGGGAGAAACCGATCTTTATTATGAAGGAAATGTGCGCTGGGTCCGTGCCTTACGGGAAGCGGAACCGGCTCAAAACTCAGGTTTCTCCTTTAGAGAAAACGGAGTATACATGATTACAGGAGGGTCCGGCGGCTTAGGCCTTATATTTGCAGAACATATCGCAGCCCAAACAAAAGCCAATATTATTTTAGCGGGCCGTTCTGAACTTACGGAAGACAAAAAGAACAAAATCAGCCGAATGAAAGCAGGCGGTTCTTCGGTTCAATATATAAGAGGTGATTTTTCAGATAGCCGCGATGCAGAGCGAATCATAAGAACCATTAAAAGGCAATTCGGAGAAATCAACGGTGTGATACACAGTGCCGGTGTGACGCACGACGCTTTATTGATTCAAAAATCAAAAGATGAAATCAAGGAAGTGATCGCTCCGAAAATAAATGGGACGGTCTTATTGGACAGCTTGCTGCAAACCGAACCTTTGGACTTCTTTGTGATGTTTTCATCAAGCAGCTCGATGTACGGGAATATCGGACAGACGGATTACGCATTGGCCAACCGGTTCATCGATCTTTTTGCTGAGTGGCGTGAAGGAATGAGGCGGAAAAAAGAACGCTCCGGCGTCTCAGTAGCCATCGGCTGGCCGCTATGGGAAGACGGCGGCATGAAAGTGGATAAACAAACTGAAAAATGGATGAAACAAAAAATCGGTATGGTTCCTCTTAGTAAAACCAATGGGATCAAAGCTTTTCAAGATTCACTCTCTCTGAACGCATCACAGCTGATAGTGTTTGAAGGTGACAAAGAAAAACTGAAATCTGCACTTCAAGATACCTTCATGGAGGATGAAAACCGTGAGATCCAAATAAATGAAACAGCTGATACAAGGCATGAGGACATTGCCATTATCGGATTAAGCGGGAAGTATCCGATGGCTGAAGACTTACCTGAATTTTGGGAGAATTTAAAGAGCGGAAAAGATTGTATTACAGAAATCCCGCCTGACCGCTGGAATATGGATGATTTCTTCAGCGAAGACAGAGATATGAAAGGGAAGTCTTACAGCAAGTGGGGAGGTTTTATCAGCGGAGCCGATCAATTTGATCCGCTTTTCTTTCATATTTCCCCAAGGGAAGCAGAACTTATGGATCCCCAGGAAAGGCTCTTTTTAGAAACGGCCAAAAATTGTTTTGAAGACTCAGGATACCCGAGAAACATGCTGGAAAAGATGAAAGTCGGTGTATTTGTCGGTGCAATGTGGGGCCAATATCAACTATTTGAAGGAGAAGAAAATGGAGTGGCTTTCTCGCCGGCATCCGTCTATTCTTCAATTGCCAATCGGGTGTCTTATTATTTTCATTTAAAAGGTCCGAGTTTGGCTCTGGATACAATGTGCTCTTCATCACTGACCTCTATTCATTACGCATGCCAAAGCATACATTGCGGAGAGAGCGATATGGCATTAGCCGGCGGAGTGAATTTGTCAATACATCCGAATAAATATAAGTTCCTCAGCATGGGACAGTTTCTATCAAGTGACGGCAGATGCCGGAGTTTTGGAAAAGACGGAAGCGGTTATGTTCCCGGTGAGGGAGTCGGAGCCGTATTGTTAAAACCATTGAAAAAAGCAATAGAAGATCAAGATCAAATATACGGTGTGATTAAGGGAAGCGCCGTTAATCACGGAGGAAAGACGAGCGGGTATTCCATACCGAATCCGGATGCGCAGGCGGAGGTCATTTCAGAAGCGCTTCGTAAAGCTGACATTGATCCGAATACCGTCAATTATATTGAAGCGCATGGAACGGGTACGTCATTAGGCGATCCGATTGAAATTCAAGGACTGAAAGATTCCTATCAACTGAATCATCCTTGCGCCATCGGTTCGGTGAAATCAAATATCGGACATTTAGAATCTGCGGCAGGAATCGCTGCGGTAACGAAAGTGCTTCTCCAAATGAAGAATAAGCAGCTTGTTCCTTCTCTGCATTCCGATATTGTTAATCCGTTTATAGATTTTGATCAGGTTCCTTTTCAAGTGCAGCGGAAAGCGGCTGAATGGAATATTCCGCAAAACAGCAATGCTGTTCATCCTTTGAGAGCCGGGGTAAGCGCTTTTGGGGCAGGAGGGACAAACGCGCATCTTATATTGGAAGCGTATGAGCCGCCAAAAGCTTTTGATCATCAAAGCGGCCGAGTGATCTTTGTTTTATCGGCTCAAGACAAACAACGGCTGATAAAATATGCGAAGGTTATGGCTGATTTTCTATCAAAAAATGAATCGAAGGATAACAATCATAAACTGCGTCTTCAGGATATTGCCTATACACTTCAGACGGGACGCGATCATATGGAAGAACGGCTGGCGATAGTGGCAGATTCCGGGCAGGTCATTGCTGAAGAGCTCTCAGCTTATATCAGGGGAGAAAAAAGCAGCTTGAGCTATACCGGTAATACATTCGAATCAGAAGTTCACAATGAAATGCCTCACGTTTGTTCAGATTACGCCGAAGCAGCATCCAAATGGGTAAATGGAAGAAAGATAGATTGGGAGACTTTTGAGGTGAATTGGAATGCTCGCAGGATTTCTATTCCGGGACAACCGCTGATCAAACAGCGGTATTGGATAGCGGAAAAAGAGGAAACGCTTGTTTCAACAGATGTGAGTAAGCCGACTCACCCTTTCTTGGGGAGTAACACGTCCGATTTTAATCAGTTCAGTTTCACGAAAAAAATCAGCCGTAATCATCCGTTCGCACTAAGTCTGTCTGAAGGAAACGTGTCCTTTTTCCCTTATGCATCTTTGGCTGAAATGGCTATCGTCAATGCAGCGGAGGCATTTGGACAACCAGTTCATACATTAACTGATTTATTGTGGACCGAAAGCATGAACGGAATGACTGATATACGGGAACTGATGATTACGCTGACGCCTGAGCGCGACTTTGCGCGGTTTGACATATATGCAAACACAAAAAATGAGAATAAAGTACGTCTTACCAGGGGAAATGCGCATATTGTTAAGCCTGAAAGCGGTATGCTTCCTGAAGCGCTTGATATTGCTGAAGTCAAATCAGAAATGACTGAACATCCTGCTGAATCGCCTTTTGTCATTGAATCAGCGAAAAACAGTGACGGAATGCTGTCGTTTCATTCATTGCCGGATGAGCTTTATGCAAAAAGAGAGAATTTTACGATCTCTCCCGAAGCGCTTGAGTCCGCGATTGAAGCCAGTGCGTTTTTTGTCAGCGGAGAAACCTTTCCGGAATTGATCGGAATGGGAGCAGCGGATGTCTATCAGCCTCTCGCTCAAAATTTTTATGTCTATACTCAAAAAGAGAACCGGCAGAACAGCCGTGATGTAACGTGTCATATGACATTTACAGATGAAAACGGAAGCATTCTGGCAGAGTGCAGAGATGTGAGATTCAGATATGGTCATAAAAAAGGCACTGCTCAGACGGACGACGAACTCATTCGTCTCCTGCGTCAATTGGAAACCAATGATATTGATCAGAAGGCTGTATTGAAACAATTAATGGGGGAAGAATGATGAACGGAAAACGTGAACAAATCAGCGATATTCTTGATCTGATTCAATCAGGACAGATATCGGCTGACGAAGGCTATGCCCGTGTGACATCCATTCAGAATCAAAAATCACGGGCATCGAACCATCCGCTTTTTTATTACAAGCCGGAATGGACAGAATCGTTCATTCCGAATAAGAAGAGCGTACCCTTGACGGGATTGCTCCTGATTTTTGCAGAAAATGAACGGCAAATACAAGAATTGAGCGGTTTGTTTAAGGACTGTACTCTCTTGTTTGTTATCCGCGGAAAAGAATTTGCTGTTTTGCATGATGATACGATTTGTATGAATCACGTGAAAAAAGACGATTATCTAAAGCTGTTCCGGTACATTTATGATCATTATCAGCTGCCCGAAAAGATTCTTCACTTGTGGTCTGATTCTCAGGCTGACATGAGTAAGGGAGGTATACAGAAACAATTGGAAAACGGATTGTTTTCTCTTCTGTATATTACACAGGCGCTGATTGAACTGAAATGGAAAAAGATAATAAAACTGACGCATATTTTTCAAACTGAGAATAAAGAACAACTGCCGCTGCATCATGCTCTCGGCGGATTGGTGAAAACCGTTCACCAGGAACACCCCAATTTTCACTATCAGATTATCAATATCACGCAATCAGAGGGTACGGGAGCCGCTCTTCCAGCAATAGCGGATATATATCAGAGAGAGTGTGACGAAAAACGGGATATCCATTTTGAAGTGCGCTATGAAAACGGCAGACGTTTTACGAAAAGCTATTATAAAGCCGGCTCATTCGATTTAACCCAGCCGCTGAAACATCATGGGAATTATCTGATTACAGGAGGCCTGGGCGGTCTCGGTTATATATTGGCAAAACATCTGTCGGAAAAATGGAAAGCGAACCTCATATTGACGGGGCGCTCTGATTTAACTGAAGAGCAGGAGAAAAAGATCGAATATTTAAGAAGTTCAGGTTCAACAGTTGTATATATCCGATCTGATGTTTCAAAACAAAGTGATGCTGAACGGATGTTTGCTTTTGCAAAAGAGCAGTTCGGCACCTTACATGGAGTATTTCACAGTGCCGGCGTACTCCGTGACTCTTTTATCTTAAGAAAGACAAAAGAAGAAATGGATCAAGTCACAGGTTCGAAAGTTTATGGCACGTTGTGGCTGGCGGAAGAAATCAAAAAAATGAAAGTTGAATTACTTGTCTTGTTTTCATCCACATCGGCAGTCTTCGGCTCAGCCGGCCAATGTGACTATGCTTTCGCCAATGCCTGTTTGGATCAGTATGCAGCAGTTATGACTGCAAAAGAGTCTGCCGGAAGGGTAGTGTCAGTCAATTGGCCGCTATGGACTTCCGGCGGGATGAATATTGACGATGAAGGAATATCCTACATGAAACAGGAACTCGGTCTTGACCCGTTAGATGACAGTGACGGAATACAGGCTCTGGAGAACAGCTTGTGTCAATCATCTGAACAGCTGATTGCCCTGAAAGGCCGAAAAGAAAAGATTGAGGATGTGCTGATGCGTGCCGGCACAATCAACTTTCATTCAGAGCAGCAGGAAGATGCTGATTTGAAAAACGATGAATTAAGACAAAATATAATCAGTTATCTGAAAAATATAATGTCCGAAGAGTTGAAATTACCTGCCTCACTCATAGATGAAAAACAATATCTGGAGAAATACGGCATTGATTCAGTGATGATCATGCGTCTGACCAAAAAGCTGGAGCAAAGTATCGGCAGATTGTCGAAAACATTGTTTTTTGAATATCATTCAATATCGCAGTTAGCCGAATATTTCCTGAGTCATCACAGCGAACGAATGATGAAACTGCTGAACCCGGCCGGCACATCTGAACTTGTGTCGTATCAAAAAAAGCAAAAAAGAAAACCATTGGAAACAAAAGCGCCGGTACGCTCTGAAGAAGAAGATTCAAAAGAGCACATTGCGGCGGATCCCCTTTCTGCTGATATAGCCATTATCGGTGTCAGCGGCAGATACCCGGGTGCGGAAAACATCAGGGAGTTCCAAAATGTGCTGATGAATGGACAGGATTGCGTAAGCGAAATTCCCGATGACCGGAAGGAAATGCTGGAGGGAAGCTGCTATAAGTGGGGAGGTTTTCTGAAAAATCCAGACCGGTTTGATCCTTTATTTTTCCGGATATCACCGAAAGAAGCGGCTTTTCTAGATCCTCAGGAACGCCTCTTTTTAGAGACAGTGTACAATACCATAGAGGATGCGGGTTATAAACCTTCAGATCTGACCCGCAAAAAGGTCGGAGTTTTTGCAGGCGTCACATATGGAAGCTATCAATTTTTCGGCGTTGAAGAATCACTTAAAGGAAATGAACTGGCCGTCGGGTCTCCATTTTCTGCAATAGCAAACAGAATATCGTATTTCTTTAACTTTAAGGGGCCGAGTATGGCGGTTGATACAATGTGTTCCTCCTCTCTTAACGCCATTCACTTAGCCTGTGAAAGTATACGAAGAGGAGAAAGCACACTTGCTGTTGCGGGTGGGGTCAATCTTACGCTTCATGCGAATAAATATACATTATTAAATCAAAGCCGCTTCTTTGCAAGTGATGGCCGATGCCGTACATTCGGCGAGGGCGGTGACGGTTATGTACCGGGAGAAGGAGTGGGATCCGTACTTTTAAAGCCGGCGGCGGAAGCGGTAAGGGACGGAGATCATATTTATGCGCTGATTAAAGCGACAGCGGTCAATCACGGAGGGAGAACAAACGGTTTTACGGTTCCTAATCCGAATGGTCAGTCTGAACTGATACAGGACGCGCTTCAGAAAGCTTGTATTGATCCTCGTACAATTAGTTATATTGAAGCTCACGGAACGGGAACTTCTCTGGGAGACCCGATTGAGATCACCGGATTAACAAAAGCGTTTCGGGAATTTACGGAGCACACTCAATATTGTTCCATCGGTTCTGTCAAATCAAATATCGGCCATCTTGAGGCCGCAGCGGGAATTGCCGGTTTGACAAAGGTTCTTTTGCAAATGAAACTGAAAAAACTGTTTCCTTCCATACATGCGGAGACGTTGAATCCAAATATTGATTTTAAAGCATCTCCCTTTTATGTACAGCGGTCATTGCAAGACTGGAAGAAACCGAAACTGCAGGAAAACGGAAAAACAGTAACTGTTCCGAGAAGAGCGGGGATCAGCTCATTCGGAGCGGGAGGAACGAATGTTCATATCATTATAGAAGAATATGAAGAAACAAACGTCTCAACAGAACATGTTGAGAATGAACCGCGTATTGTCCTGTTATCTGCTAAAGACAATGAACGTCTTCTTGAGTATGCCGAAAACATGAGAGATTTTATTCAACGTTCACTAAGTCCTGAAGTAAAGGATAAACAGCCTGATATGAAAGAAAAGGTGAATGAAGTACTCAAACCGTTTGTTTCGGAATTGCTTCATATCCATCCGGAAGAAATTAATATTGCTGATTACCTGAGTGAATTTGGCGTAGGGCCTTTGGAATTAAGCCGGATGGCGGATTTTATTAACGAAATGTTTCATATTGAACTCACGATGTATGAATTAACTGATTGCCCCTCCATTCAAGCAGTTACTGAATACTTATTGAAGGAATATGCCGGAGCGATAAGAAACCTGTTCCCGAATGAAGTGATGGAAGCCGGCCAATCGGAAAGCGTCGTTTTACGGGATCTGGCATACACTACACAATCGGGCAGAGAAGCGATGGAGGCCAGAGCGGCGATTACCGGTACCTCTCTTAAAGAAATTAAGGATAAATTATTTGAGTTTTGCCGCGGTGACAAGCAAGTTCCAGGCGTATATGTTAATCAGCAATCAGCAGATGCATTTGCTGAAAAAATGAAGGCGTTAACGGAAGGCAGAGCAGGTGAATTGTTTGTAAAGACCATTATTGAGAACGGTGAAGCGGAAAAGCTGGCTCAATTATGGGTTTGGGGGGCGGATATCGACTGGAAATCCGTTCATCAACATTTACAGCAGCCGGGTAAACGGATCTCAATTCCGACTTATCCGTTTGCGAAAGAACGTTATTGGGTTCCGTCCAGGACTGAGAAGACAGAGATCCCTCAACATTCCTTTCAACATCACTTGCAAAAAAAATGGAGAGAGAATCCGTTTGTAAATCCATCCGAAACAAAAGAGTACGGACTGACAGTAGCATTTGTAAATCAAGACACAGAATCAATTGCCCGCACCATTTGTTCGGATATAGATCAGGAGAATCTGATTGTCATAAAACATCACTCTTCATTTATAAAACACTCTGATCAAATGTTTGAGTGTTCTTTATTAGATGAAAACCACGCATACGACGTTATCCGTGAGATCTTCTCGGGCGGTGAGCGGCAGGTCGAAAATATATTTGATTTCTCAGATATCGGAAACCAGAGTGAAAATCAGAACGGCATCCCATATGGTAAATTCTTATTTATACAAGAAATAATTAAGAGGAGTAAAAAGGAAACACCATTATCCATTTTACAAATCACCAATGGCTTGCAGGTATTTAAAGCGGAAAAACCAAAGCTGACGGGGGCAGAATCAGCGGCTTTTCTGAAAGCCCTCTCTGCGGAATACGGCTTTGTTCATGTGAAAACAATAGATATAGACAGCATGAAAGAAACGCATGAGCTGAAACAAATCTTTGAGAATGAAAGGGCGCAATGTACCGCAGAGAATGAAGTATGCTACCGCAGCGGCGTCAGATATGTTCCGTATTTTGAAGAAGAAAGAATCCATACCGGCGGGCCTGTTTCATTTCCTGCGGATAAAGCCATCGTGATTACCGGCGGGACAGGGGGCATTGGCAGAGCAATAGCTGAAGATTTGGTGAAACGGGGAGTGAAAAAACTCGTGCTGACGGGTACGCGTCCATTACCTTTGCGAAGTGAATGGGATCATTTGCTGAAAGAGGGCAGACAGGACGAAAAGACAGTCAGCAATATAAAACTGTTTCAAAGTTTTGAAGAGAAAGGTGTCAACTATCTGTATTACAGCGGTTCTCTCACAAATGAAGAGAAGCTGCGTTCATTCTTTCACCAAGTAAGCCTTGAATTTAAAGATATAAGCGGTGTCATACACTGTGCCGGACTGCATAGCGGCGGAAATCCGGCCTTTATTCATAAAAGAATGAGTGAATTTAAGACGGTGTACGGGCCGAAAGTCACTGGACTTCAGAATTTGGAGCGGATTTTTAATAATAGGCCGCTGGATTTCTTTATTCTATTTTCATCAATTGCTGCACAGTCACCCAAACTGTCGAAAGGAATGACTGATTACGCGTCTGCAAACGCATATATGGACTATTTCGCGGCTTATCATTTTCAAAAGGGGAGAACGTATTTCACGTCCATCAATTGGCCGAGCTGGAAAGAAGTCGGAATGGGTACTGTGACGAGTCCTTTATATGATGAATTGGGATTGGACTCTCTTTCCACACGGGAAGGACTGGCGATTTTGTATCATGCACTGGAGAGAAAATCGGCCAATATCATTCCTATCGTGAAAAAAGGAACAGTGTTTCATGCAGACAGTCTCCTGAACATCAATAAAACCGGCGGAGCTTCGGTGCCAGTCCGAAGACAGGAGACTCCCGACACTTTTGATCGTTCAGAAGGGCTTGTCAGTGAACTTTCTGCCGTATTTGCCGAGGAATTGAGCATTCCCCTTGAAAAGCTTAACCCACATACGGATTTTCAGGAATACGGTGTGGATTCTATACTTCTTGTCAGCATTATACATCGAATAGAAGCAATGATTCAGAAAAAAATTGACCCTACTGTGCTTCTTGAACACAACACGATTCATGGTCTTGCGGAATATATCGGTAAGACGGCGCCGCCGTTGAAAAAACAAATCGAACAGACTGATTCTCAAAGCAGCAATCAGCAAGAAATGCAGTCTGTGACGAGCCGAAATACAGAACCGCAGACGGCTTCCTCTGCAAAGATAGCTGTTATCGGAATCGGATGTAAGTTCCCTGGAGCGGCTGATAAAGAGGAATTTTGGGACAATCTGAGAAAAGGGAAGAATCATATTAAAGAAGTACCTGATTCCCGGTGGAATATAGAAGAAAATTACTCTCCGGTGCAGCAAAAGGGAAAAAGCATCAGCAAATGGGGAGGGTTTATCAATGGAATCGGCAGCTTCGATCCGGAGTATTTCCGCATGGAAGAGGAGAAAGCCATCCAAACGGATCCGCTGATAAGACATTTCTTAGAAACGAGTGTACAGACTGTACGGGATGCCGGTTATGAAGAAACGGAATTATCGGGAAAAAAAGTCGGCGTATTTGTCGGTTCCAGAATGGGCGGCTACGGTCACAAACTGCCGAAAGAAAGCAGCAGCCACATCGTCGGGCTTAGTCAAAACTTTATTGCTTCACATGTGTCGCATTTCTTTAATTTTCACGGTCCAAGCATGGTTTCTGATACCGCTTGTTCTTCTTCATTAGTCAGCATTCATTTAGCCTGCCAAAGCATAAAAAACGGTGATTCAGAGATGGCGCTGGCAGGAGGGGCGGATCTGCTTTTGGATGAAATTCCTTACATGATGTTAACAGAAGGAGGAGCTCTTTCGCCGGACGGTCAGTGTTTTACTTTTGATGAAAGGGCAAACGGCTTTGTACCCGGAGAGGGTTTTGGCGCTGTTCTGTTAAAACCGCTGGAGAAAGCGAAAGCTGACGGAGATCGGATATACGGTATCATTGAAGCATCAGCTATTAATAACGACGGTGCGACAATGGGAATTACGACCCCGAATCCTAAGCTTCAAGAGCAGGTTATTCAAGATGCATTTGAAAAAGCCGATATCACTCCCGGATCAGTCAGCTACGTCGAAACTCACGGCACAGGCACGATGATTGGAGATCCGATTGAGCTACAGGCTCTGACAAAAGTATTCCGAAGAGACACAAACAAAACGCAATTTTGCGGAGTAGGAAGTGTAAAAACCAATATCGGACACTTATTAAGCGCTGCCGGAGCGGCAAGTTTCATTAAAGTGATTTTATCAATATGGCATAAGGAAATTCCGCCTACATTGAATTGTGAAACGCCAAACCCCCGCTTTGAATTTGAAAAGTCGCCTTTTTATCCGAATACAGAGCTGAGAAGCTGGAAAGATGGAAAACGGTGGGCGGGCATCAGCGCTTTCGGTTTTGGCGGAACAAACGCCCACCTTTTGGTAAGCGGCCTGGATGATTCATATCATTCCGTCAGGACTCCGCTGCCGCCTGCCGAGTTTGTCAGAAAAGAGTACTGGCCGGATTCAAATCGGAAAAAACAAATCAAACAGAATAAAAAACGGCTTCTTGAAATTATTGATGAAACAGAGTAGCACCTGCTCTGTTTCTTTACTTTGTAAAAGAAGAAAGGTTGTCGAGTTGCATGAGGTTCAGCGTATTAGTCAAACATGACGATTATATTGTTTCAGACCATGTCCTTCATCAAGTGCGTACGATACCCGGCGTAACGTATCTGGATTTAATAACACGATTTTTAGCTGAGAAAGGGATATCACCCCGAAGTTTTGAAATCAAACATGTTTTATTCCGTGAACCTGTTGCGACGTCAGTCCATTTTGCTAAAAAAGTCACCTTCCAGTTTACGGAACAAGAAAACGGCTGGCTTGTTGAAACAACAAGCAGGAAATGGGTCGCTGAAAAGGCGGAAGGTGAAGCGTCAGTCAACTTGCAGGCGGAAATCATAAGAAAAAATGCGATAAACGAAAAGACAATTTCAATCGAAGCATTAAAGAAAGGGGCCGTCCGGATTTCGGATGCTGAAGCCGCCTATCGTAATTTGCGCAGGGGCGGCCTGATTCATAAAGATTTTATGAAATTGGAAGGTACGGTATATGAAGGTGAAAATTATATTCTGGGAGAGGTCAGTTTAAGCGGACTTTCAAAAGAATATACAGATGACTTTTACATGCATCCCGCATTTTTGGACGGGTCTCTCAGCTTGTTGGGAATCCTTACATCAGACTTGCCGGATGAAGGAACAAATGCGTTTATCCCTATATATATTGAGACATTCCGGGCACTGCATAAAACAACTGGGTCTTGTTTTGTGTATATTGATAAAAACAGTATAACGCAGCCGCCTTCTAAAGACATTTTATATGCGGACATAGAAGTATACAGACCTGATGGAGAGCTTGCTTTTTATTATGAGCGATTCGGTGTGAAAAGAGTCAGAAATGAAAAATCAATACAAAGGCTGGAGCATTCCCAAAAAGGTAAAGAGGTCGGCAGCGCAACGAACAATAATGAAATGATCAGAAATAATTTGATCCAAGAGATAGCCGGCATGATTGAAAAACCTGCTGAAACAGTGAAGAATGATATTTCCTTTTATGAGTTGGGCTTGGATTCTAAACAATTATTAGACTTATCCAAAAAAATAGAACTGATGTTAGATACAAAGCTGTACCCGACTTTATTATTTGATTACTCCACAATCGGTGAATTGACGGAATATCTGCAGGAGAAATACGGAGCCGACATTACAGACTCTATCTCTGTTACAGTTCAGCACCAAGACAGTCATAAAACATTAACAGATGAGCTGTCATCCATTATTGGAGAGGTTACAAACACACCGCCAAATAAAGCGGACAAACACCAATCTTTTTACGAACTGGGTCTTGACTCAAAACAGCTGCTGCATATATCGAAAATTCTCGAGGAAAGATTGGATACACAATTGTATCCGACATTGCTTTTTGATTATAACAATATTCATGATTTAGCGGCTTATTTAGAAGAAAAATATGATGTGCGTAATACGCCGGCGGCAGCTTTTAAAGAAAAAACGCAAACGAAAGAGCCGTCTGAAAAGCCGATGCTTGAATCTTTGTATTTACAAAAAGAATGGATAGAATCGCCATTAAAGTCCGGAGAAGTACCTAAGGAAAATACATTGATTTTCGATTTCGACAGTTCATTGAGTGATGAAATCCGAAAGTACATCGGCAGTGAAAATGTTATTTATGCGGAAGCCGCCGATGAATATGAAATGGTAAATGAAAAGCATTATAAATTTAATCCGGAGCAGTCTGCTCATTACACCAGACTGTTAGAAGATATGAAAAAGTCCGGAGCGTTTCCGGCGTCAATCATTCATTACCTGTCAAAAAAAGCTTATACTGAGGCAGCGTTAGATCTGACTCACAGCTTTTATTCAATTCTTTATTTGAGCAAAGCTTTGATCCATCAAAAAGTAAAAGAAAACATCAACATTCTGTACGTACATGACAAGGGTCAATATACAAATCCGGTTTACGCCGCGATTGGAGGCTTTTTTAAAACGCTGAATGCGGAGCAGCCGAATATAAAGTGTAAAACGGTTGAGATTTCTTCAAGACAAACCATTAAAAAAGCACCTTTGCTTCTCAATGAATTAAGTGCCGGACATCATCAGGCTGTGAAATATGACGGCGATCAAAAAAGGTGGGTGACAGCATATAAAGACGCTTCGCTGCAAACAGGACAAAAGGCCGCAAAGTTTGCAAAAAACGGGGTGTATCTCATCATCGGAGGGTTAAGCGGCATCGGCTGGATTATTTCAGCGTTTCTTTATGCAAATCACGGAGCCAGCGTTATCATTGCCGGGCGATCGAAAATGACAGCAGACATGGAAGAAAAATTAGACAGCATCCGCTATGACGGGGCAATCATTTCTTATATTCAGGCTGACATGTCAGATAAGCAGCAGGTAATCAAGTTAGCGGAAAAAATTCATGCTGATTATTCCGAAATCAACGGGGTCATTTACAGTGCAGGCGTGTTAAAAGACTCCCTTATTATGAATAAAACAGAAGCGGAAGCTCAAGCGGTGCTGCAATCAAAGGTCAATGGTGTGATTCATTTGGATGAAGCGCTCAGAGATATGCCTTTAGACTTTTTTGTTTTGTTTTCTTCCATCTCCTCAGAAATCGGAAGTCTGGGTCAAGCCGATTACGCCTACGCCAATCGTTTTCTGGAGCATTTTGCCGAGTGGAGGGAATGTATGAGAAAGGCGGGGGGAAGATCAGGAAAAACTATCGCTGTAAATTGGCCTTTCTGGAAAGACGGAGGCATGTCAGTTGATCCCGGTATTCAAGATATTATGAAAATGGAGTACGGACTTCACCCATTAGAAAATACTGCCGGAATCAAAGCATTTGAACACTCGCTTCTCGGCCAAGGCCACCAGCTGATCGTGTTATACGGGGAAAAAGAAAAAATACAAAACGATTTCAAGCCGTTATCCGCCCGTTCAGCACCGCCTCTAGTAAGAGATTCAGCGCTTGCAGCCGATTTTGATGCTTCGTCGTTCGTTACGGAAGAAGCTGAAAGTCCTTTCCGAATACTCGGCACGGCCTCCAATCGTCATCTCGACGATTATTTGCATTATTGGAGCAGACTGAAGAAAGGAGCCCTTCAGCACGATCAAAGCGATGCCGCAAAAAAACTCATCGCTTTTTACCAGACAGAAGAAACGGAAACCGTTCATTTTCTGGCAAACACAGAAAATGCCCGGCATATGGAAATATTGATGAGCGGTAAGGGCGAAACAATTTTACTGATTTGCGGTTTCGCTACCACTGCTTACATGTGGAAAGAACAAATGAAGGAGTGGGCAGATCAATTTAATGTAATTGTCATACACACACCGGGTTACGGGCTGAGTGAGGGGAGCGCCGATTTTACACTGAGCGGGCTGGCTCAGACTTTTATCGAAGTGCTGAACGAGATAGGGGTTGCTTGGCCGATCCACATTGCGGCAGCTTCTTGGGGAGGCATGATAGGACAGAGGATAGCCTATGAATACCCCGAAAAAGTAAAAACACTCATTCTTTCCGGAAGTTACACCGAATACGAAGAAGACCCTGAAAGCAGTGTCGAGGAAAAACTGAAAAATGATTTTATAGCTATAGGAAAGTCGCATGAATATGAAAGTTTATACAGTAATCAATTCTTAAATGCTTCTATTGAACGTTTTATGAAGATACATCAACAAGAAGGCTATTCTACAATCGGCTTTTTAAAAGACATTCATACAAGAACGCTTATCCTTACAGGTGAGAAGGAAAGCGTGGTTGATCAGAAAGAAACAAAAAGGCTGCGGAAACTGCTGAGCAATGCAGAATTAAAGAAAATTAAGGGAGCGGGGCATCTTCCGAACATCACACATCCGGAAGAATTTAATAAAGCGGTGTCAGAATTCATCAAGAAATCGGTAAGTAAAGGATGAAAACGATACATACAGTACAGGGGGAGAAAACAATGAAACAAACAATAAGCAATCCGGCATTTGATATGAAACAAATTAACGCTCTTAACAGCCATTATCAGACGATGATAGACAATGGAGTTCTGCAATGTGCGAGTTATATGATGTCAAGAGGAGGTGAGGTTTTTGCAGCTGAGTCGTTAGGGGAATTTACCGGCGGACAAAACGAAAAGCAAACATTTCAGCTTGATACAATCAGAGAAATCGGTTCTTTGACAAAAGTGTTTACCGCTGTAGCCGTCATGCAGCTCGTCGAAAAAGGTTTGCTCGATCTGAAAATGCCGGTCAAGCTCATTTTGCCTGCGTTTGATAAACCGGGTTTCGGAGAAATTAAAATTTTGCACCTTTTGACCCATACGGCGGGATTAAGTTTTGAGCTGGATATTCAAAAGGCTGAAGGCATTGACTTAACGAATGAGGAAGAATGGATAAACTATCTCGTCAGTACGCCTTTGGAGTACGGAGTGGATGAAGCATGGAACTATTCCAGAACCGGTTTTGTTATACTTGGCATCATTATTTCAAAAGTAACAGGCGTGTCCTACGAACAGTATGTAACAAAGCATATTATTGAAGCGCTCGGATTAGAAAGAACGTATTTTTATGTGCCTGATGCTTTAAAAAAAGAAGTTTGTGTGATCAATGAGCACGAGTGCGTACAGCTGGAAAAAAGTCATCACCCGTATTTTCCGAATAAAGCGACAAGCGGTCTGTACTCTTCGTTGCGAGATATTTGGAAGTTAGCTGAAATGTTTAGAAATAAAGGCAGATTGAAAGATAAGAAGCTGCTTGGAAGAAAAACAGTCGAAGCGATGCTGAGAAATCAAATAAAGCCTGGTCTTCCTTTTTACTTCTTCGGAGCGCCCAGAGAGGAAGGCGGCTTTGGTTTAGGCATTAATTTGTGGCCGGCCGGTGACCATTATTTCATGACAGAAGGCACCTTCTCACATCTTGGAATGGGTTGGTGCGGCATGTTTTCTGATCCAGCCGAAGATTTTACGTATGTATTTTTCACTCCGGTTTCCGAGTTTCATCCTCATGCCGTGCTGACGCCGCTGAATATCGTGTGGGCGGGTATTGAATAATTAGACAAAAGCATCGTCCCGTCTGTTCGGCAGGCGGGACGATTGCTAACTGCCCGTTTTTATCCCGAGCATCTTTTCAAAGCCCGCCCCTAAGTTAAATAACTTAATTTACTCTTTGTAATTTTTTTAAATTATAGTACAGTAGAGCATTTTTATAATACAGTTTAAAGTCTTTTATAGTACAGTTTGGCGCAATATGATCTTAAGTTTTATAAGCGGTTTCAAAATGAGGTTATAAACAATTGACGGCTTTGTTTAATTACTGTAAACTATGGTTGTTGATCATATTGTACTAATAAAAAATCTTTTTTTATTAGTACAGTTTAAACGTCATTATCTGCTTAAGCGCTATGTGAATTTCTGAATGATTAATTTTAGAATTGCAGAGCATGATAAGACTGTTTTTAATACGGATGGCTAAACGGTATCCTAACCCTGTTAAATCAAAAGAAGAGGTGGTTTAAAAAATGGCTGCAAAGACAAAAACTTCAATTGTTGATAGCAAAAAACAATTTGATGCTATTAATAAGCAGTTTGAAACGTTCCAAATTTTAAATGCTGAAGGTGAAGTCGTAAATAAAGACGCAATGCCTGATCTTTCAGATGATCAGTTAAAGGAATTAATGAGAAGAATGGTGTATATCCGCATTTTAGACCAGCGTTCAATTTCTCTTTCCCGTCAAGGACGTTTAGGTTTCTATGCACCGACAGCGGGCCAGGAAGCTTCTCAAATTGCATCACACTTCGCGCTTGAACAGGACGATTTTATCCTTCCGGGTTATCGTGACGTTCCTCAGCTGATTTGGCACGGTCTTCCTTTACATCAGGCATTCCTGTTCTCAAGAGGCCATTTTAAAGGTAATCAGATGCCTGAGGGAGTAAATGCTTTATCACCTCAAATTATTATTGGTGCTCAAATTATTCAAACCGCAGGTGTAGCTTTAGGTCTTAAAAAGCGCGGTAAAAAAGCGGTAGCTATTACTTACACTGGTGACGGGGGAGCTTCTCAAGGTGACTTCTATGAAGGAATGAACTTTGCCGGAGCATTTAAAGCGCCAGCGATCTTCGTTGTTCAGAATAACCGCTATGCGATTTCAACTCCTGTAGAAAAGCAATCATCCGCACAGACAATTGCCCAAAAAGCAGTTGCCGTCGGTATTACAGGTGTTCAAGTAGACGGAATGGATGCACTAGCCGTTTATGCTGCAACCGCAGAAGCACGCCAGCGCGCAATTAACGGTGAAGGTCCGACTCTGATTGAAACTCTTACATTCCGTTACGGACCTCATACAATGTCCGGTGACGATCCGACTAAATACCGTACGAAAGAAATAGAAAATGAATGGGAGCAAAAAGACCCGCTCGTACGTTTCCGCAAGTTCTTGGAAAACAAAGGACTATGGTCTGAAGAAGAAGAGAACAAAGTGATTGAACAGGCCAAAGAAGAAATCAAACAAGCTATCAAAAAGGCTGACGGCGAAACAAAACCGAAAGTAACAGAGCTGATTGAGAATATGTTTGAAGAGCCGACGTTCAACTTGAAAGAACAACTTGAAATTTACAAAGCGAAGGAGTCGAAGTAAGCCATGGCGCAAATGACAATGATTCAAGCAATCACTGATGCGTTACGCACAGAACTGAAAAACAATGAAAACGTTCTGCTTTTCGGGGAAGATGTAGGCGTTGCCGGAGGCGTATTCCGTGCAACTGAAGGCCTTCAAAAAGAATTCGGTGAGGACCGCGTATTTGACACGCCGCTTGCTGAATCCGGTATCGGCGGTCTCGCTCTCGGTTTAGGCCTGCAAGATTACCGTCCTGTTATGGAAATCCAATTCTTCGGATTCGTATATGAAGTAATGGATTCAATCTCAGGACAAATGGCTCGTCTCCGCTACCGTTCCGGCGGACGCTGGACTTCTCCGGTGACAATCCGTTCTCCATTCGGCGGAGGGGTTCATACACCTGAACTTCACGCTGACAGTTTGGAAGGCCTTATCGCTCAGCAGCCGGGTATTAAAGTTGTTATCCCTTCCACTCCTTACGATGCAAAAGGACTGCTGATTGCCTCTATCAGAGACAATGATCCGGTTGTTTTCTTAGAGCATATGAAACTTTACCGTTCTTTCCGTCAGGAAGTTCCAGAGGAGGAATACACAATCGAGCTTGGCAAAGCTGATGTGAAACGCGAAGGTACTGACCTTTCTATCATCACATACGGCGCGATGGTTCATGAGTCGCTTAAGGCTGCTGAAGAGCTTGAAAAAGAAGGCGTTTCTGCTGAAGTTATCGACCTTCGCACTGTAAGTCCGCTTGATATTGATACGATTATTGCTTCTGTTGAAAAAACAGGCCGCGCAATTGTCGTGCAAGAAGCTCAAAAACAAGCCGGCATCGCTGCCAACGTTGTAGCTGAAATCAATGACCGCGCGATTCTGAGCTTGGAAGCTCCGGTTCTGCGTGTTGCGGCGCCTGATACAGTATTTCCTTTCTCGCTTGCTGAGAGCGTATGGCTTCCAAACCATAAAGACGTTCTTGAAACTGCGAAAAAAGTTCTTGAATTTTAATCAGGCATCATAAAAGACGGTAAAGAGAGTCCTTTTCTCTTATTATGAAGGAGTCTGTTTACTAGGTTCAATGCTTGCGAATGCATAACTAAAATTTGCTTAATCAACTAGGAGGTCGAAAACTGTGGCATTTGAATTTAAACTTCCGGATATCGGGGAAGGTATCCACGAAGGCGAAATCGTAAAATGGTTTGTTAAGCCGAACGACGAGGTAGAAGAAGACGATGTTCTGGCTGAAGTGCAAAATGATAAAGCAGTGGTAGAAATTCCTTCACCTGTTAAAGGAAAAGTATTAGAATTAAAAGTTGAAGAGGGAACAGTTGCAACTGTTGGACAAACGATTATTACGTTTGACGCACCTGGTTACGAAGATCTTCAATTTAAAGGAAGCCATGATTCAGGAGAGGCGAAAACTGAAGCTCAAGTTCAGTCGTCTGCTGAAGCAGGGCAGGATATCTCTAAAGAAGAGACTCCTAAAGAGCCTGCAAAAGAAACAGGCGCAGGACAGCAGGACCAAGCGGAAGCTGATCCGAACAAACGCGTAATCGCGATGCCTTCCGTACGCAAATATGCCCGTGAAAAAGGCGTGGATATCCGTAAAGTAACAGGTTCAGGAAATAACGGACGTGTTGTAAAAGAAGATATCGACAGCTTTGTAAACGGCGGAGCTCAAGAAGCGGCACCGCAAGAAACAGCGGCGCCTCAGGAAACGGCTAAACCTGCAGCGGCTCAGGCTCCTGAAGGCGAGTTCCCTGAAACACGCGAAAAAATGAGCGGTATCCGTAAAGCGATCGCGAAAGCAATGGTGAACTCTAAGCATACTGCACCGCACGTAACTCTTATGGATGAAGTTGACGTAACAAATCTTGTTGCTCACCGCAAACAGTTCAAACAAGTTGCTGCTGATCAAGGCATCAAGCTGACTTACCTGCCTTACGTCGTAAAAGCCTTAACATCTGCTCTGAAAAAATTCCCTGTTTTAAATACATCTATTGATGATAAAACAGATGAAGTGATCCAAAAACATTACTTCAACATCGGAATTGCAGCGGATACTGAAAAAGGCCTGCTTGTGCCGGTAGTGAAAAATGCCGACCGTAAAGCCGTTTTCGAAATCTCTGATGAAATTAACAGCCTTGCTACAAAAGCGCGTGAAGGCAAGCTTGCACCTGCGGAAATGAAAGGCGCTTCTTGCACAATCACAAATATCGGTTCTGCCGGAGGCCAATGGTTCACACCGGTTATCAACCACCCAGAGGTTGCGATTCTCGGTATCGGCCGCATCGCTGAAAAGGCGATCGTCCGCGACGGTGAAATTGTAGCTGCTCCTGTCTTAGCTCTTTCTCTCAGCTTTGACCACCGTATGATTGACGGAGCAACTGCACAAAATGCGTTAAACCACATCAAGCGTTTACTGAACGATCCACAACTTATTTTAATGGAGGCGTAATGTTATGGTAGTAGGAGATTTCCCTATTGAAACAGATACTCTTGTGATTGGTGCGGGACCTGGCGGCTATGTAGCTGCCATCCGCGCTGCTCAGCTTGGACAAAAAGTAACAGTCGTTGAAAAAGCAACTCTTGGAGGCGTTTGTCTGAACGTCGGCTGTATTCCTTCAAAAGCGCTTATCAATGCAGGCCATCGTTACGAGAATGCAAAACACTCAGATGACATGGGAATCACTGCTGAGAACGTAAAAGTTGACTTTACAAAAGTCCAAGAATGGAAAGCTTCTGTTGTAAATAAGCTTACCGGCGGTGTTGCAGGTCTTTTAAAAGGAAATAAAGTGGACGTTATAAAAGGGGAAGCTTATTTCGTAGACAGCAACTCTGTACGTGTAATGGATGAGAACTCTGCGCAAACATACACATTTAAAAACGCGATCATTGCTACCGGTTCTCGCCCTATCGAATTGCCAAACTTCAAATATAGCGAACGTGTTCTGAACTCTACAGGCGCACTGGCGCTTAAAGAAATTCCGAAAAAACTCGTTGTTATCGGCGGCGGATATATCGGTACTGAGCTTGGAACAGCGTATGCGAACTTCGGAACTGAATTGGTTATTTTAGAAGGCGGAGATGAAATTCTTCCTGGCTTCGAAAAACAAATGAGTTCTCTCGTTACCCGCAGACTGAAGAAAAAAGGCAACGTTGAAATCCATACAAGCGCTATGGCTAAAGGCGTTGAAGAAAGACCTGACGGCGTAACAGTTACGTTCGAAGTAAAAGGCGAAGAAAAAACAGTTGATGCTGATTACGTATTAATCACTGTCGGACGCCGTCCGAACACTGATGAGCTCGGCCTTGAGCAAGTCGGTATCGAAATGACTGACCGCGGTGTCATTAAAACAGACAAGCAGTGCCGCACAAACGTACCGAACATTTACGCAATCGGTGACATCATTGACGGCCCTCCATTGGCTCACAAAGCGTCTTACGAAGGTAAAATCGCTGCGGAAGCTATTGCGGGAGAGCCTGCTGAAATCGATTACCTCGGTATTCCGGCGGTTGTATTCTCTGAGCCTGAACTGGCTTCTGTCGGTTACACTGAAGCACAGGCGAAAGAAGAAGGCATTGAAGTCGTTGCTGCTAAGTTCCCGTTTGCTGCAAACGGACGCGCGCTGTCTCTTAACGAAACTGACGGCTTCATGAAGCTGATCACTCGTAAAGAAGACGGTCTTGTGATCGGTGCGCAAATTGCCGGCGCTAGCGCTTCTGACATGATTTCTGAATTGAGCCTGGCGATCGAAGGCGGAATGACTGCTGAAGATATCGCAATGACAATTCACGCTCACCCGACATTGGGCGAAATCACAATGGAAGCTGCCGAAGTGGCAATCGGAAGCCCGATCCATATCGTAAAATAATAATTGCAAGAAAATGAACAGCCCCCGCTTTTAAAAGCGGGGGCTGTTTTTATTGTGCAAGCACATGCTGCATAGGCTTGATAATATCCTCTTTTTTCTTTACCGCGCCTTCAATCTTCATGACGACATGCCGGTGATTGACCACCATCAGTGCCGGGAATGTGTTGATTTCTTCTTCCCAGCCCTTTCTGTTATCATAAACTTTCATTTGATCAACATGATGGGGATATTTCTTTTCTAAATCAAGAATCGCATCGTAGTAGGGCACTTCTTTATCTATATGATTTTCATCGGAAAAAAACAAGATTTGAGTGTGATGAATGCTGTCGATCCGGTTATTTTTGAATGGACTGACAGTAGAAACCGAACAGCTTGACAGAACGAACAGCATCAAAAAAAAGGGAATCACCGTACGGTAGCGCATCTATCTTACTCCTCTGTTTTATATAATATATTGGTTCATCCATTTATAAGGACTATATCAAGTGTATCACGAGAGGTGAAAAACCTAAGGCTTGTTACTTAATTGTTATATAATTGAAACCGTTTTTAATGAAGAAATAATACGTGTGACAACTTGTGAAGCCGATGTGTAAAAAAGGCACATTATGTTTCGTGAGAGCGCTGTTTTTTCGTTATACTGTGGGCAAAACCATATCAGGAGGGATTGTCATGTATAAAGCCGCTGCCGCCGTCATATGGGTGTGCTTGCTTGTCGGCTGCCAATCAACTGAAAAAACGCAAACAAATAAACAACCCCACTCTCAAGCTGTGGTCAATCATGTTAAACAGGAAAACACTCATACAAAAGAGGAAAAACAGAAAAAACAGAAGACAGCTCCCCGTTACTATATCAATCCGAAAACCTTTGCCGCGGAAAAACTGGATGACCAGAAAGACAAAAAACCGATTGCATTGTTAACGATAGATGATGCACCAGATCAGCATGCCGCTGAGATTGCGGACAAACTTCATGATCTCCATGCGTCAGCGATCTTTTTTGTGAACGGCCAATTTTTGAAAAAAGATGAAAATAAGAAAGCGCTTCAGCATATTCATGAGTTAGGCTTTATGATCGGAAATCATACAATGACTCATCAAAATTTAAAAGAACTTTCCGAACAAAAACAACGGGAAGAAATCATCGGCGTCAATAAAGCCGTTGAAAAGATAACCGGGGAGAAACCGGCGTTTTTCAGGGCGCCTTTCGGAAGCAATACGGACTACAGTGACAAACTTATAAAACAAGAAGATATGGTGAAAATGAACTGGACCTTCGGCTACGATTGGGATCAGAAATATCAATCCAAAAAAGCGCTTACCGATATCACGCTGAGCAGCCCTTATTTGCGGGACGGCGCCAACATATTGATGCATGACCGGAAGTGGACGGCCGAAGCCATGCCGGACATTGTAAAAGGATTGCGTACTAAAGGATATACCGTGATTGATCCTCGAGCTATAAAAAGACCGTAAAAAATAAATGTGTTATACAATTTATCGGTTGACATATTAAATGTGACATAATAATATAATAACAACAAGTAAGAATTAAGCGTTTTCAAATTCTGAGAAATGGGGAATGAGAGATGGGTACGATTGTTTGCCAAGACTGTAACGAAGCGATTCATTACTTTGAGGATGAGAAGGTAACGACGTTATACGGAACATGCTGCGGACAATGCCGGTGTCATCTTGAAGAAGAGTAAAAAGCGTAAAAAAGCCCGAAACGATTTCGTTTCGGGCTTCTTTATGTTTATTGGATGGCTTTTTGTTCTTTGATGACTCTGATCATTTCAAGCATCGCGTCTTCAGGACCCTGCACGGGAAGGCCGGCGTCCAGGTTTTTGAAAATGTAGCTGATGTTTTCTTCAGTAATGATTTCACCCGGAATAAAGATCGGAATTCCCGGCGGATACACCATGACAAACTCTGCAATGATCCGTCCTGCGGATTCTTTTAACGGAATGACTTCCGTATTTGCATAAAACGCGTCTCTTGGCGTCATCGCTAACAGAGGAATTTCAGGAAGCAGAACTTCCGTTTGCTGATGAGCATATTCATTGGCAGCAGCCTGCTTTGAAATGTCTGTAAGCGCGTTTACAAGGCGGTCGGCATCTCCTGCTCTGTCTCCGGGGGTGAAAATACATAAAATATTATACAAATCGGACAGCTCGACTTCGATATTATATGATTCGCGCAGCCATTTTTCAATGTCATGCCCGGTCAAGCCGAGGTTTTTGACCGAAATGATTAATTTAGTCGGATCATAACTGAAGGCGGCTTTAGATCCTGTGATTTCTTCGCCGACACAGCGAATGCCTTCAATTTGATTGAGGCGTTCCCGTGTCTGATTCGCCAGCAGAATCGTATCTTCAAGAAGGCCGCGGCCTTCTGTAGCGAGCCGCTTTCTTGCGACATCCAGTGAAGCGAGAAGCAGATAGGATGTTGACGTTGTCGTCAGCATGCTTAAAATCGACTGGACTCTTTCTTTGGACACAAGGCCTTCTCTCACATTTAAAATGGAGCTCTGCGTCAGAGAGCCGCCTAATTTGTGCACGCTTGTGGCTGCCATATCAGCGCCCGCCTGCATGGCGGACAAAGGAAGCTTATCATGAAAATGAATATGCACGCCGTGCGCTTCATCGACAAGAACAGGCACATTGAAAGAATGCGCGAGCTTGACGATGCTGCTCAGGTCAGCCGCCACACCGAAATACGTCGGATTGATGACAAGCAGACCTTTTGCGTCAGGGTGCTCAGTCAAAGCCCGCTCGGCAGACTCAAGCGTGATGCCGTGAGAAATCCCGAGCTCATCGTCAATTTCCGGGTGTATAAAAATCGGCACCGCTCCGGAAAATACAATGGCCGTCATAATCGATTTATGAACGTTTCTCGGGATGATAATTTTATCTCCGGGTCCGCATACGGCCATGACCATCGTCATAATGGCGCCGCTCGTCCCTTGTACGGAAAAGAAGGTGTGGTCTGCGCCGAATGCTTCCGCGGCCAGGTCCTGCGCTTCTTTAATGATGCCCTTTGGCGCATGTAAATCATCCAAAGGTTCAATATTAATTAAATCTATGCTTAACGCGTTTTCTCCGATAAATTGTCTGAATTCCGGATCCATTCCCGCGCCTTTTTTATGGCCCGGAATGTGGAATTGGACAGGCTGTCTGTCCGCGTGCTTTTTCAGTCCGCTGTACAGGGGTGTTTCATGTTGCGGCAATTGTTTTCCCACCTTTATCATAATACCTACGGATTAGTTTGTATTACATTCAGTATGATTACCCGTTTTTTAAACGTAAAACAAATGAATTATATTATGAACTTGAAAGAAAGTAAAGAACAATTTATGATCTATGGAAGATGCTTATTTTGAGCATGATGATAAAGGAGTGAAGACATTTGGAATATCAATATCCGATGAATGAAGACTGGACGACAGAGGAGGCCGTGGATGTCATCGCGTTTTTTCAGCAGGTGGAAAACGCCTATGAAAAAGGAGCTGACCGCAACAGACTTCTGGATGCGTACCGCCGCTTTAAAGAAATCGTTCCCGGAAAGGCGGAGGAAAAGAAAATCTGCAGCCAATTTGAAGCGGACAGCACCTATTCCCCGTATCGGACTGTGAAAGAGGCGAAACAATCAGATCAAGCGGTTATCAAAATGTAAACAAAGCGAGCCGGAAACCGGCCCGCTTTTTATGTTATGAGACTTTCTGAGTCAGTGTGTATAAAAAGGAAAGCTTCTTAAAAGTATCTTCAATGGTTTGCAGGAATTCATTGTTGTTCATGTTGATCACGTCTTCTTTTTGAAGCTGGATGCCGCACAAAAGCTCTGCTTTTTTCACGGTCTGCAGACGTTCAAATAATGTTTTCAGCTGCTCCTGATCCATCTCCGACTGCTTGTACGCACCAGGCTTCGTGTGATCCGGCGACCATACAAAATGACCGGGAATCTGTTTTGTGATTTCATCCTGCTTCGCTTCCAGCAATCTGCCGTACTCCTCTTTTATCGGAGACTCATAAATGATGGCAAACCATACAAACATATGAGTGTCCCATAGTCCGATCTGAAAGTGGGGGAGCTTCTTATAGCCGCGTTTGCTGTTTGCAAAGGCAACCCAGCTGTCAGCCGGCGGGTTGACAGATCTTCTCGCGTGCTTGGCGACATGCGGGAACATTTCATCTCCCGTCAATGCCGACAATGTCGGTGCGAAATGTTCTCCTAAAAGAGTCAGCTTCGGACGCACTTGTTCTTTTAACACCTCCATGCGCGGATCTAATCCTTCTATTGTAAATGTGTCAAAGTCTTCTTTTGTAAAACGCATCTGAGTCATCTTTTTCCTCCTTATCGTAAGTATTCATATTTTACCACAGCCCCTGCCGGCCGCAAAAACATTGAGAACGTTTGAGCGGAGGGGAGTGGTGGTAAAAAATGAATAGGTAAACACACAATTTTAAGAATGTTGTTACAGCCGAATATAAGTTTCCATAGGATATAAGAAGTATCATTAATAATGAATTGGAAAATGGGATGCTTTTTTAACAAATGATCTCTGGAAGGGGCGAAAGACAATGAGGCAAGTGGTGAAGGAAGGATTCAGGGAGGAAAAAAATAACCGTGTAGCTGTCTGGAGACTAGAGGTTGATTATGAATTGGCAACCCTTTATGAGGCCATGCAAAAAGAGAATGAAGATCAAATCGATCTCAGTAAAAGAAAACTGGAACGTCTCAGAAAAGAATGGATTCGTCTTAACGGATAAAGAATAGTAAAAACGAACCGCAGGAAATGGTTCGTTTTTACGTGAGAAGGCATTTTTTTCATTTTCCTTGCTTTTTAATCGTTTTTATCAGTATGCTATAGAGTAAGCTATACATAGAAAAGAGGTACACGGTATGACAAATTGGACGGAAATTGATGATATCGCAAAACAATGGGTAAAAGAAGCCGGAACGAGAATCAGACAATCCATGCAGGAAAGCTTGACGATTGAAACAAAATCAAATCCGAATGATTTAGTCACAAATATGGATAAAGAGACGGAACGCTTTTTCATTGACCGTATACAGGGAACTTTTCCCGGACACCGCATCCTCGGCGAAGAAGGGCAGGGAGATAAGCTCCGCTCCCTTGACGGAATCGTCTGGATCATTGATCCGATTGACGGGACGATGAATTTTGTCCATCAAAAGCGGCATTTCGCAATCTCCATCGGTATTTTTGAAGACGGAAAAGGCAAAATCGGCTTAATTTATGATGTGATGCAGGACGAGCTGTATCATGCATTCAGCGGAAAAGGGGCATATCTGAACGACACGCCGCTTGCTCCTTTAAAAGAGGTTTCCATTGAAGAAGCGATTATTGCAATCAATGCCACATGGGTGACGGAAAACAGAAGAATCGACCCGAGTATTTTGGCGCCGCTCGTAAAACGGGTAAGAGGAACGCGTTCCTACGGCTCGGCTGCACTTGAGCTGGCCAGTGTTGCGGCCGGCCGCATTGACGCATACATCACAATGAGGCTCGCGCCGTGGGATTACGCTGCCGGCTGCGTGCTGCTGAACGAAGTCGGCGGCATTTACACGACAACAGACGGCGAACCGTTTACGTTTTTAGATAACCACAGCGTGCTTGCGGGAAATCCGGCGATACATAAAATCATCTTTGACGACTATTTACATGCTGACAGATAGGGAGTTTGAAGAAGAAGATCTGGAATTTCTGGAGCAGCTGGCGGCGGCACACCCGGTGTGGAGAGCCGAAGAATTCGGAACAAAAAATGCGGCGGAGTTTATGCTTGCATACTCCATGTACAATGGAACGTGGCTCGTATGGGAGCTTGACGGCGCTCCTGCCGCTGTCAGCTTTCACTTAGAATGGGCGCCCTCAAACGGAAAACCGTGGCTCGGGACTGTGGCCGTCGCTCCAGAGGCAAAAGAGAAAGGAATCGGACGGGCGGTCATTGAAGAAATTGCCGGCCGGCTGAGAGCGGCGCATAAAGCGATGTTTGCAGCCGTTCCCCTGGACAGGCAGGAATGGGTTCTGTTTTTAAGCCAATGCGGTTTTGAACAGCTGAAGCTTGAAAAAGACCATCGGGAAAAGACATATATGATCATGGTGAAGCCATTGTGAAATGTATCAGATATAAAAAAGAGACCGGACATCCGGTCTCTTTTCTTATTTACAAGCCGACTGAATTCCAGGCCGCTTCTACGCTTGCAGCATCCTGAGAGCCGTAAAGGTCCCGCGCTGATTGAATCAAAGCTGCTTTTGCATCTTTAAAGGTTGATGACGGAGTGAGGTAAACCGTCAGGGCGCGATAGTAAATCTGCTCCGCTTTGTTCACGCCGATTTTTGTAATCGTATTGTAAGCGGCTTTGTTCGGAATTCCGCTGTTTGTATGCACGCCGCCGTAGTCGCCTGCATCAGTGTTCGGAAGGTTTTTGTAATTTTTGTAGTTGTCTGGCTGTCCGTATTTTGTCGGATTTGATAAGCTGCGGAGAGCCGGCTGGCTGACCGTAATATCTTCACCGATATCCCAGTCCTCAGTATCGTTGAAGTACCCGAATACATCAGAGAAGGATTCATTTAAAGCGCCCGGCTGATTTTCATAGTTCAGGTTGGCTGTTTCCTGTGTAACGCCGTGTGTCATTTCATGGGCCGTTACGTCCATTGAACCGGAAAGAGGCGAGAAGAATGAACCGTCACCGTCTCCGTAAATCATTTGGTCGCCGATCCAGGCCGCATTATTGTATTTGCTGCCGTAATGAACGGAGGATACGATCTTGCCGCCTCTGTTGTCGTAGCTGTTGCGTTTGAACTTCTGATAGAAATAATCATACACTTTGCCGAGGTTGTAATGTGCATCAACGGCAGCGCGCTGAGAAGAAGTTGTAAACTGGTTTGTGGTGCTGGATACGAGTGTGCCCGGCAGGTTATACTCGCGGTTTTGCAGATCGTACGTAATAATTTGTGTTCCGGTAGGTTTAGAAAGATCGCGCAGCACATATTTGCCGCTTTCAGAAGAAATATTTAATGAGACCGTTTTTCCTTTAAGAGTCGTACCTGTTCCGGTTGCAGCCGCATGTTCCACTTTGTTTTGCTTTTTCAGGATTTTCCCTGTTTCCGCATCAACGGTGACTTCCCAGTTTGCAGGTTCCGGTTCGATATAGCGGATCGTTACATCATAAGCGAGGCGGTATTTTCCGTCTTTTGTAGCTGCTGCTTTGAGCTCGGCTTTATTTTTGTTTGCGACGTTTCCGTTAGAAACGGCTTCAGGTGATTTGCCGATTGCCTTAAAAGCATGGTCCAGCGCCTGATTTGCCGATAATTTTTTGCTGTTTGCCGTTTTGGCAGAAGCATCGTTGTTTAATTCACCGTTAATCGCATAGACGTTGTTGGATTTATCAACGTGAATAATGACTTGAGAGTCTTTCACAGGCACACCGTTCACAACAGGCACATAACGGAAGTGTTTATAGCCGAGATCATCGGTCGTTTGGTCAATCAGCTTCAGCCTTTCAGAAGGATTGCCTTTAAAGACTTTGCCGTTTTGTTTCAAATATTGCTTGATTGCTTTGTCACTGACAGAAGGCAATTCAGATTGCACCAAAGAATGCTTCGGCACAAAATTTGTCATGTTTTCTTTAAGCTGAGGATTCTCAGCGGCCTGAACACCCGGCAGACTAATCGTTAAACTCATAAAAGAAGCGGCGACAGCAACAGACAATTTCTTACCTAAACCCACAATAAATCCCCCTTTTTGAAAATAATGAAAACTTATATTGTTATAATAAACCAGCAATCTCTCATTCTGCAATATAAAACTAGACTCCGCAGCTGAATTGATAGAATCGTCCCGTACAGGCTCCTGGGAGGCGGTGTCAGGGGATAAGCCGAGAGGCACGTGTCGGAATAGACATGAGTCGAATGACGCGATTTCTTCTGAAAAAAATGACAGATGAAGACGGGGAAAATGATAGGGGAAAAATGTTAGGATCTTTAAAACTTTTTTTAATGCCGGTTGTCTAAACGGGTGAGGCCTTAATAAACGTAAAGGATTGTTACAGATGTCAGAGATTTTCAGTCATTTTATTCAGCATTTCGACAGATATTTCTTCATCAATTGGTACAGACGGAAGAGAAAATACCAATTTTCAGATATCACCTTGAATGAAGGGCTTCAGCAAACAACATATGAACTGCCGGAGCATTACGTTGACCGGACAGACACAAAGAACGCGCTGGCCGGGCAGATTCAGCGTCTGAAAAATGATCAGCAGACCGTTTTAATTTTAAGGGAATTTCAAGAGCTGTCATACGAAGAGATTGCTGATATTTTGGGCTGGAGCCTGCCGAAGGTGAAGAGCACCTTATACAGGGCGAGAATGCAGCTGAAACAGCACTTGGCGGAAAAAAGGAAGGACGGACACATATGACTTGCTGTTTAGTGAGAGATTTACTCCCTTTATATATTGAAGGCAATTGCGAAACAGAAACAGAGCGGTATATTTCCCGCCATCTTGATACATGCGGTGAGTGCAAAAGGGTATATCATATGATGAAGGAGCCGCTTGACTTTGGCGAAGCTGAGATGAAGGCGCCAGACGGTTATGAAGAGGAGGAGAGGCGGTTTCAGGAAAGATATTACGGGAGGCTGCTGACAAAAGCCGCCTGTATGTTCGGGGCTGTATTTCTCATCATGCTTGCGCTTAAACTGCTTAAAAAAACGCCCGGCTGGATGACCGGGCGTTTTTTCGTTTACTCAGCCGGGTGAAAGGCTGTATAAATGCCTTCAAGTAATTCCTGCGGCAGTGAATTAAAGAATCCGGCACACAGCTTTGCTTCTTTTTTACCTGCACCTGCTTTTTCAGCAAGCTCCTGATCAAACGTATACACGCCGTCTTCTTCAACCAGTGCAGATTGAAGAATATGAAGACTCTGGGAGAAAGCGGTGAACAGCTGATCAACGATAAGAGCTTCTTTTTCCGTAAAGCCGAGCTCCACTGCTTTTTCTTTATTAAATGTATATTCGCCGTCCGTTTTCTCGATACATTGGGAAAGGACGGTTAAAAATTCCGTTGAGCTGTCCCACAGCTTTTGAATGGTCTGTGCGGCTTCTTTATCTAATCCCAATTCAACCGCTTTTTCACCGTCAAAATAATAGACGCCGTCTTTTTCGTAAATGGATTGGCTGATGATGTCTAAAAGCTTTGCCGCATCTTCCGGTGTTTTCTCGGCAAAAGCTTGCAAGACAGGCGATTCATTTGCCTGAATTGTTTTTGCACCGGCAGACTCTAGCGGACTGAATGCAAGCAAGGCGGCTGAAGCAGTTGCAGCGGCAGTTACAGCGGTTTTCTTCAAAAAAGATGTTTTCATTTCGTTCTCTCCTTGTTATGTGTATTTGCTTACAGCCACAAGTATAAAAAGCCAGTGCTGGAATTGAAATAGGAAGTTTGGTATTTTCTGCATAACGATGCCGGACTAATTCCGGCTGCCTTTTCTGACGGACTCTGCTGTTGTCACTAGGATGCATGCCGCTGTTTCCGGCTTCCTGACTAGGCGGCGGGGGAGATAAGCCTTACATCCCGCCGGTTTTGAGGGTGCAAAAAAGCCTGAATTTTTCATTCAGGCTTCATCAATATTGTGCTTTTCATGTTTACGGAATTTTGCAAAGGGTCATGCTTTTAATCAAGCAGTCCCTGTTCGCGCATTTTTTTCTTTACAGTGAAACCGCTTCCCATCAAGGCGATAACGAGAACAATGCTTCCGATGACACCCCATGCGCTTTTCTCAGCGATTGATACGCCGATCAGCATCATGCTGAAGACTGCTGCGAATGCAAATAATAATAAGAGCCAATTCAATTTTTTCATATTTCCATCCCCTTTAACGTCATACTTTCAGTTTACAGAAAAACGTGACGCTTTTAAAGAGGATGTGTGGTATAATATGAAAGTTATCTAATTTTTTTAGGAGATGAAAATGTGAAACTTCGAAACGATCTTCGCAATATCGCGATTATTGCCCACGTTGACCATGGGAAAACGACTTTGGTAGACCAATTGCTTCACCAAGCCGGAACCTTCCGTGCCAACGAAAATATTGCCGAACGCGCAATGGATTCAAACGATCTTGAACGTGAACGCGGTATTACAATTCTCGCGAAAAATACTGCGATTAACTATAAAGATACACGCATTAATATTTTGGACACTCCGGGACACGCCGACTTCGGCGGAGAGGTTGAACGGATTATGAAAATGGTTGACGGCGTTCTGTTAGTCGTTGACGCATATGAAGGCTGCATGCCGCAAACCCGTTTCGTACTGAAGAAAGCCCTTGAGCAGAACTTAAATCCGGTTGTCGTCGTAAACAAAATCGACCGTGATTTCGCCCGCCCGGAAGAAGTTATCGATGAAGTGCTTGATCTGTTCATCGAGCTGGATGCAAACGAAGAACAGCTTGAGTTCCCTGTCGTCTACGCTTCTGCGATTAACGGAACGGCAAGTCTTGATCCGAAAAAGCAGGACGAAAACATGGAATCACTGTATGAAACGATTCTTGAACATGTCCCTGCACCGGTTGATAACGCCGAAGAGCCTCTTCAATTCCAAGTGGCGCTTCTTGATTACAATGACTATGTCGGCCGTATCGGTATCGGACGCGTTTTCCGCGGCACGATGAAAGTCGGCCAGCAGGTTTCATTGATGAAACTTGACGGAACGGTCAAATCATTCCGTGTAACGAAAATCTTCGGTTTCCAAGGATTGAAACGCGTGGAAATTGAAGAAGCGAGAGCGGGAGACCTTGTTGCCGTTTCCGGTATGGAAGACATCAACGTCGGTGAAACGGTCTGTCCGGCTGACCACCATGAGCCGCTGCCGGTTCTTCGTATTGATGAGCCTACACTTCAAATGACATTTGTCGTAAACAACAGCCCGTTTGCAGGCCGTGAAGGCAAATATGTCACAGCCCGTAAAATCGAAGAGCGTCTGAACGCACAGCTGCAAACAGACGTCAGTCTTCGTGTCGAACCGACGGCATCGCCTGACGCATGGGTTGTTTCAGGACGCGGTGAGCTTCACCTGTCTATTTTAATTGAAAACATGCGCCGCGAAGGCTATGAGCTTCAAGTGTCTAAACCTGAAGTTATCATTAAGGAAATCGACGGCGTAAGCTGCGAGCCTGTTGAGCGCGTGCAGATTGACGTGCCTGAAGAGCATACTGGTTCTGTTATGGAATCAATGGGTGCGAGAAAAGGCGAAATGCTTGATATGATTAATAACGGAAACGGCCAGGTCCGCCTGATCTTTACCGTACCTTCACGCGGGCTCATCGGCTATTCTACTGAGTTTCTGTCACTGACACGCGGTTTCGGTATCCTGAACCACACGTTTGACAGCTATCAGCCGATGCAAAAAGGCCAAGTCGGAGGCCGCCGTCAGGGTGTGCTCGTTTCCATGGAAAATGGAAAAGCGACATCTTACGGAATTCAAGGTATTGAAGACCGCGGCGTCATCTTCGTTGAGCCGGGCACAGAAGTATATGAAGGCATGATTGTCGGCGAACATAACCGTGACAATGACCTTGTCGTCAATGTCAGCAAAATGAAACAGCAGACAAACGTCCGTTCCGCAACGAAGGATCAAACGACTACGATTAAGAAAGCGCGCATTATGTCGCTTGAAGAATCACTCGAGTACTTAAACGATGATGAATACTGTGAAGTAACACCGGAATCCATCCGTTTAAGAAAGAAAATCCTGAACAAAAACGAACGTGAAAAAGCGGCGAAAAAGAAAAAAACAGCAGGAATGTCTTAATCACTTGCAGAATTTGAAAAGATAGAACCCGAACGGAAAAGGGGAGGGGATCTTTTTGAATGAAGTAAGTGAACGGCTGTCGTTCTTTGCTGCGCTTTACCAAGTGGATGAGCATCCGCTGACGGGAATGTGGCTGTTATACGGAACGATCGTCGTGCTCTCGGTGATTGTATTTAAACTCGGCTTTGCCAAAAGGCTGCCGGTTTTAAAGGCTGCGG
The DNA here is from genome assembly GCF_059831465.1 of Bacillus sp. 5RYD7K. Lineage (NCBI taxonomy): Bacteria > Bacillati > Bacillota > Bacilli > Caryophanales > Bacillaceae > Bacillus > Bacillus sp. 5RYD7K. Next base: position 3,342,782 of record NZ_CP191200.1, on the reverse strand, counting down.
CAGTTTATCTCTTTCTCGTGCTCGGCTGCACCGTGCTGACTTTTTTCGGTGTGTTTCTGCCGGTCGGAGAAGGGCTTGTTGTCGCCGCCTTGATTTTGATCATTTACAAAATCCGTCTGCACCAGTCCAAAAAAAGCCAGTCAGCTAAACCGCAATAAAAAAATGACCTTGCCTTTCGGCGGGTCATTTTTTTATTGGTTTATTTTTTCACTTTATCTTTTTTCGTTTTTTGCCCTGGATGAAAGGAGAAATGTCCGGTATTCAGCCGTGCCTCTGTTTTGACTTTGATTCGGTCATGGCACTCTTGGCACATATATGTATGAATCGGACGGTTGCGGAGGCGTTTGGCCGTCAGTGTTTCATCATCAATTTGTTCAATTTTGTCGCAAATGGAACATTTTACTCTCATTGATTTTTCACCTCTTTCACTATGACAAGCATTATATCATGGATGACGCGCCTGCCAAAGGGAAAGAAAGCAGCGCCCTTCCTTTGTAGCGGGCGCTGCTTTTTACCGGCGGTTATTCATGTGATGATCTGATTGATCATTCTGCTCGTTTTGCAGCTTGTTCTGATCTCTTTGATTCAGCTGGTCATCATTCGATTTAGTCGGTGATTCTTTTTCATTGTCGGTCACATCATTCGGAACTTCCGGCATGACACGTCCGACGATTGCGGCGAGTTCGTCCAAAATGCCTGAAACCGGACGTCCGGCCTTAATATCGCTGCCCATGCCTCTCAGGCGGGAGACTGTATCAGGATCAGCGACGACAACGGCATTGGCGCCATAAGGATCGTTTTTTAATGCTTGGGCAACGGTGTATTTAATGCTTTCCACTTTGCTCCGTTCTAAATTGTCATCCACATCGATTCCGACGACTGAGTATCGTCCGAGTACGACCGCGGTGGCGTCTGTAATGCCTGGGATTTTTTCAGTCACTTCGACTAGATGCTTTGCAATGTCCGTCCGTCCGGGATTCACAGCAGTCTCAGGAGCCGTATTTTTCACATGAATCGGTTTTGCTCCGCCCTGATCGGTTGATTCGTTTTGGATATTGCTGCGCCCGCGGCCATCCTGTACAGCTGTGCAGCCGGTCAGAATAAATAAAGCTTGTATGATAATGAAAAGAATTCGCACGTCAGATTCCCTCCTTTAATGCTTTCATTTCTTTTATTGTTGAATTAACCTTCTATCTTTATTCACCAAATCATATATTTTAGCAGGCATCCCCGTTTTTCACGAAAAGAGAAGCACACGCTGGGCTTTGATCCTTATTTTTCAGGAGGCTGAGACTTGAGTAAAATTTATGTGTTAGATACGAATGTACTTTTGCAGGATCCTAACGCCATTTTTTCTTTTGAAGAAAACGAAGTTGTCATCCCCGCCGTCGTGCTGGAAGAGGTCGATTCAAAAAAGCGGTATATGGACGAGGTCGGGAGGAATGCGAGGCACGTATCTAAGCTGATAGACGGGCTCAGGGAGAAAGGAAGGCTGCACGAAAAGGTTCCGCTTGAAAGCGGAGGAACGCTCAGAATTGAACTGAACCACCGGTCATTTCATCAGCTTCAGGAAATTTTTATCGAAAAAACAAATGATAACCGCATTTTGGCGGTGGCAAAAAATTTAAGCCTTGAGGAGGAAACGAAAGAAAACGGCCGCCCCGTCATTCTGGTCAGCAAGGATGTGCTGGTCAGGGTAAAGGCGGATGCCATCGGGCTTTTGGCGGAGGACTTTTTAAACGACAGAGTCGTTGACCATGATGAGATATACAGTGGGTACAAAGATATATTTATGAATAAAGAGCGGTTTGACTCGTTTTATAAAAACAAACAAATTTCAGTCAAGGAGCTTCAGCAGCATCAGGTTTATCCGAATCAATTTGTGCTGATGAAAGATGAATTAGGAGGATCTTCTTCTGCGGTCGGCATGACAGATAAGAAAGGGGAGACCGTAAAAAGACTCGTCTTTGATGATGAGCACGTATGGGGCATCAGGCCGAAAAACGTCCAGCAGACAATGGCGCTTGAACTCCTGCTGAGAAAAGATATCCCGCTTGTCACCCTGATCGGAAAAGCGGGGACGGGAAAAACTTTGCTTGCTCTCGCGGCGGGGCTTCTGCAGACGGAGGATCTCGGTATTTATAAAAAGCTGATCGTCGCTCGTCCCATCGTCCCGGTGGGCAAGGATATCGGATATTTGCCGGGTGAAAAAGAGGAGAAGCTCAAGCCGTGGATGCAGCCGATCTTTGATAATCTTGAATTTTTGTTCAATGCGAAAAAGCCGGGTGAACTTGAAGCGATTTTAGCGGGCATCGGATCAATTCAGGTTGAGGCGCTGACATACATTCGGGGAAGAAGCATTCCGGATCAGTTTATTATTATTGATGAGGCTCAGAATTTGACGAGGCACGAGGTCAAGACGCTTTTGACACGGGTGGGAGAAGGCAGCAAAATTGTCCTGATGGGCGACCCGGAGCAAATAGATCACCCATATTTAGACAGTTTGAATAACGGACTTGCTTATGTCGTAGAACGGTTTAAAGGACAAACCGTCTCCGGCAGCGTGAAGCTTATGAAAGGCGAAAGATCCGGCCTTGCACAGCTTGCGGCCGATTTGTTATAGAACTTCGATTTCTGTGACGCCCGTTATCGGTTTTTCAAAGTTTTCGTTCACGTAAAAATGGACCGGACCGCCGTCTTGAAGAGGCTTCCCTGACTCACAGAAATGGGCGATTGCGTCCATCGCCTTTTCAAGCGGCACCTCGGTTCTTTCAGATCCTGAAATAAATACGCAAAGGACAGCGCTTTCTTTCGGCTCGGCATTTGCTAAGACAGCACCGAGCTTCATGGCGAAGCTGCCGTTCATTAATCTTTCTTTTTCAAAACGTTTTTCGCTTTTTAAAGTCGGCGGCGAAATGCGCCCTTCTCTGATCACCCGTTCCGGATCAAGTGTATGCTCCTTAGTTTCTGCCGAGCCGTCTGAGTGAACGGGCTGATTGTTTTCAAACGGAAACTTGCGGTCATCGAAAATCCAGACACTCGGATCAATTGTAATCGGGTATGTAACATTGCCTTTAACTTGAATAACGCTCATGGTGAAGCCCCCCTTTACTTAAAGTATAAAAGTTTTCGCATGAATTGTCACTTTGCGTCGCAAATTAGACGTAACCAACGGCAGCAAAGTGAGGGGATCGAAATGGTATGCCGGCATTACCAGGAGCTGGACGCACTCGTTCAAGAAGCGAAAAAAAAGACCGGAGAAGGCAAAGTGGCAGACTATATTCCGGCTTTGGCAGAATCGGGGCAAGACAGCCTTTCAGTCACGATTTATCATGCGGAAAATACATGTCTGACGGCAGGAGACGCCGACCGGACATTTACGCTGCAGAGCATTTCGAAGGTGCTTTCTCTGGCGCTCGTACTGATGGATTACGGAAAGGAAAAGATATTCAGCTGCGTAGGGCAGGAGCCGACCGGCGACCCGTTTAATTCCATTGTGAAGCTTGAGACGGTGAACCCGGGCAAGCCTTTAAATCCGATGATTAATGCGGGCGCTCTCGTCGTTACAAGTTTTATTAAAGGGCATACGCCGAAAGACCGCCTGGATTATCTGCTCGGATTTATCAGAAGGCTTGCGAATAATCAGGAAATTACATATTGCAGACATGTCGCAGAATCAGAATTCGGTTCCTCCATGATCAATCGGGCAATGTGTTATTACATGAAGCAGTATGACATTTTTAAAGGCGATGTTGAAGAGGTCATGGATTTGTATACAAAGCAGTGCGCGATTAAGATGAGCAGTCTGGATTTAGCCAAAATCGGCTGCGTATTCGCACTTGACGGCAAGCATCCGGAGACCGGGGAACAGGTCATTAAAAAAGATGTGGCGAGAATCTGCAAGACGTTTATGGTGACATGCGGCATGTACAATGCGAGCGGGGAATTCGCGATCAAGGTCGGCATTCCCGCCAAAAGCGGGGTTTCGGGAGGAATCATGGGTATTTCGCCATACAATTTCGGAATCGGTATATTCGGCCCGGCGCTTGATGAAAAAGGCAACAGCATCGCGGGTGTGAAGCTTTTGGAAATCATGTCTGAGAAATACAGGCTGAGTATTTTTTGAAACATTTTTTATCACGACATCTGCTTAAATCCTCTTGCAATTTCACCTGATACCCTTTATGATAAATAGAAGAATTAGGTACTCGCCTGGGGAACGGAGGGATACTTTTGGCTTCAGAGATTATAGTTGACCATCAGCAGAAAGCATTCGAACTGTTGAAGTCAGATGCTGAGAAGATTTTGAAGCTGATCCGAGTACAAATGGATAACTTAACGATGCCTCAATGTCCTCTGTACGAAGAGGTCTTGGATACTCAGATGTTCGGACTGTCGAGGGAAATCGATTTTGCTGTCCGCCTGGGATTAGTTGATGAAAACGACGGAAAAGAGCTGCTGGACAGACTTGAAAGAGAACTGTCTGCTCTGCATGACGCGTTTACAGGAAAATAAATGATCAAACTCAAACTATTCAACGGTTTGGGTTTTTTTATAACCGTAAACCGTTTTTTTGCATCTTCTTTTCGTGAGACGGTCTATTAATCTGCATTTCATCCGAAAAACTATAAAGAAACTGCGTAAATTGTTTATGAATTATAGTAAAATATAATACGCAATAGGTATTAAACGTAAGCTTTAAGCAGGAAAGAGGATGTTATGTTTAAAAGAATGTTAAAATCTTACGATTATTCATTGATAAGCGCTATTATTCTGCTGTGCAGTTTCGGATTGGTAATGGTATACAGTTCAAGTATGATTACCGCCGTTATGCGTTACGGCGTGAGCAGCGACTATTTTTTTAAACGGCAGCTGTTCGCCGTCATTGCAGGGCTCGTGCTGTTTATCATCGCGGCCGTTTTTCCGTACAAAGTGCTCGCCCATCAAAAGGTCCAGAAAATATTACTGCTTGCGTCAGTGGCTGCGCTTTGCGCGCTGTTTGTTTTCGGACATGTTGCCGGAAACGCGCAAAGCTGGTTTAAAATCGGCGGAATGGCCATTCAGCCGGGGGAATTTGTCAAGCTGACCCTGATTCTGTATCTTGCCGCGGTGTACGCGAAAAAACAAAGCTATATCGATCAGCTTTTGACAGGAGTTGCTCCGCCGGTGATCGTCACCGTAGTCATTTGTGCGCTTATCGCCATTCAGCCTGACTTCGGAACGGCGATGATTATCGGTCTGATCGCGTTTTGCGTCATTATGTGTTCGGGATTCAGCGGAAAGACGCTGCTCAGGCTGGTTATCATGGCGGGAATCGTATTACTTCTTGTCAGCCCGATCATTTATCTGAAATGGGACGATATTTTGACGCCAGGGCGCATGAGCCGGTTTGAAAGCCTTGAAAATCCGTTTAAATATGCCGGCACATCAGGCCTGCAGATTATAAATTCGTATTATGCGATCGGCTCAGGCGGTTTTTTCGGCCTCGGTCTCGGAGAAAGCATTCAAAAATACGGATATCTGCCGGAATCGCATACAGACTTTATCATGGCGGTGATTTCAGAGGAGCTCGGCATTTTCGGCGTCCTGTTCGTCATTGTGCTGCTTGCTTTTGTTGTGTTAAAAGGTTTTTATATTGCGAGAAAATGTGAAGATCCGTTCGGCAGTCTCCTGGCAATCGGGATATCCAGTATGATTGCGATTCAGACCTTCATCAACCTCGGCGGTGTCAGCGGTTTAATTCCGATTACGGGTGTTCCGCTGCCGTTTATCAGCTACGGAGGCTCATCCATGTTTTTATTATTGACGAGCGCCGGTATATTGGTGAACGTCAGTATGCATGTCAAGTACTCAGAAAAGAAGAAAAAGAGGGAACCCGTTCCGTCTAAGGGGATAAAAAGACGGCAGACGGAAAAATCTGTGTATCTGTAAAAAACAAGTGTATACACAGGACGGATATTCCTTTATTATAAACTACATATTTATTAGGCCAAGGGGGAGAGAAATTTGTCACAACAATCCATCCAAAAAGTGTTAGTAGCAAACAGGGGAGAAATTGCGATCCGGATTTTCCGGGCGTGCACAGAATTGAACATCAGAACGGTAGCCGTTTATTCAAAAGAAGATTCGGGTTCCTACCACCGCTATAAAGCGGATGAAGCCTATCTTGTCGGAGAAGGCAAAAAACCGATAGACGCGTATCTTGATATTGAAGGGATTATTGGGATTGCGAAAAGAAATGGTGTTGACGCCATCCATCCGGGTTACGGATTTCTGTCTGAAAATATCCAATTTGCGAGACGCTGTGAAGAAGAGGGCATCGTATTTATCGGACCGACGTCAGCGCATTTGGATATGTTCGGAGATAAGGTCAAGGCCAGAGAGCAGGCAGAAAAAGCCGGCATCCCCGTTATCCCGGGGAGTGACGGGCCTGCTGAAACATTAAAAGATGTCGAACAATTCGCAAAAGTTCACGGGTATCCGTTTATTATTAAAGCGTCGCTCGGAGGCGGCGGCCGGGGGATGAGAATCGTCAGAAGCGAGGGCGAATTGAAAGATTCGTTTGAGCGGGCCAAATCAGAAGCGAAAGCTGCATTCGGAAACGACGAAGTGTATGTTGAAAAACTGATCGAAAATCCTAAGCATATTGAAGTTCAGGTGATCGGAGATAAAGAAGGCAATGTCGTCCATCTGTATGAGCGGGACTGTTCCGTTCAGAGACGCCATCAAAAGGTCATTGAGGTGGCGCCGAGTGTATCCTTACAGCCTGAATTAAGGGACGAGATCTGTGAAGCGGCTGTCGCCCTTGCGAAAAATGTCGGCTATATCAACGCGGGAACTGTGGAATTTCTCGTAGCGGACGGTGAGTTTTACTTTATTGAAGTGAATCCTCGCGTACAAGTGGAGCATACGATTACGGAAATGATTACGGGGGTTGATATCGTTCAGACGCAGATTCTCGTTGCGCAGGGCCACGGACTCCACAGCCGTGCCGTCAATATTCCTCAGCAAAAAGACATTTTTACAATCGGATATGCGATACAATCACGTGTGACCACTGAAGATCCGCTGAATGACTTTATGCCTGACACGGGTAAAATTATGGCTTACCGCTCAGGCGGCGGCTTCGGCGTCCGCCTTGATACAGGGAACAGCTTCCAGGGCGCGGTTATCACGCCTTATTACGATTCACTGCTCGTCAAACTGTCGACATGGGCGCTGACGTTTGAGCAGGCATCGGCAAAAATGGTCCGCAACCTGCAGGAATTCAGAATCAGGGGCATTAAGACCAATATCCCGTTTCTTGAAAACGTGGCAAAGCATGAAAAATTCCTGACCGGGCAATATGATACATCGTTTATCGACACAACGCCTGAACTGTTTGTTTTTCCTAAACAGAAGGACCGCGGAACAAAAATGCTTTCTTACATCGGCAATGTAACGGTAAACGGTTTTCCGGGAATCGGGAAAAAAGAAAAACCTGCGTTTGATAAGCCTCAGGCCATTACGTTAGGTATCGGAGAAACGCCGGTAAACGGCACGAAACAGATTCTCGATGAAAGAGGCGCTGAAGGGCTTGCTGACTGGGTGAAAGAGCAAAAGTCTGTACTCCTGACTGATACAACGTTCAGGGATGCCCATCAGTCTCTGCTTGCGACCAGAATCAGAACAAATGATTTGAAAAAAATCGCGAACCCCACGGCTGTCCTGTGGCCTGAACTGTTCAGCCTTGAAATGTGGGGAGGCGCGACATTTGATGTAGCGTACCGTTTCTTAAAAGAAGATCCTTGGAAACGCCTTGAAGATCTTCGCAAGGAAGTGCCGAACACATTGTTCCAGATGCTGCTTCGTTCATCAAATGCCGTCGGTTATACCAACTATCCGGACAATGTCATCCAAAAATTTGTCCGGCAGTCAGCAGAATCAGGTATTGATGTATTCCGGATCTTTGACAGTCTGAACTGGGTGAAAGGGATGACGCTGGCCATCGATGCCGTCCGTGAAACTGGAAAAGTGGCGGAGGCTGCGATTTGTTATACGGGAGATATTCTTGATAAGAACCGGACGAAATATGATTTGAAATATTATCTTTCCATGGCGAAAGAACTTGAGGCGTCTGGTGCGCACATTCTCGGCATTAAAGACATGGCCGGTCTTTTGAAACCGCAAGCAGCATACGAACTTGTCTCCGCGCTGAAGGAAACGATTGATATTCCCGTTCATCTTCACACGCATGATACGAGCGGCAACGGCGTCTTTCTCTATGCCAAAGCTGTTGAAGCGGGTGTGGATATCGTGGATGTCGCCGTCAGCTCAATGGCGGGGCTGACTTCACAGCCGAGCGCAAGCGGATTTTACCATGCGCTTGAAGGGAACAGCCGCCGTCCTGAAATGGATGTCCGGCAGGTTGAAAGACTGTCACAATACTGGGAATCCGTCCGTCAATATTACAGTGAATTTGAAAGCGGGATGAAGTCTCCGCACACTGAGATTTATAATCACGAAATGCCGGGCGGGCAGTACAGCAATTTGCAGCAGCAGGCAAAAGGAGTCGGCCTGGGTGACCGCTGGAATGAGGTGAAAGAGATGTACAGCGTCGTTAACCGCATGTTCGGTGACGTCGTGAAAGTAACACCTTCTTCCAAAGTCGTCGGAGATATGGCACTTTACATGGTGCAAAACAATTTAACAGAACAAGATGTTTATGATAAAGGTGAAACGCTTGATTTTCCGGATTCAGTCGTTGAGCTTTTTAAAGGGCAGATCGGCCAGCCGCACGGCGGATTTCCGGAAAAACTGCAAAAGCTCGTTCTGAAAGGGCAGACGCCGATCACGGTAAGACCGGGTGAGCTGCTTGAACCGGTATCTTTTGAAGGCATTAAAGAAGAATGGAAAGAAACGCATCAGACGGAATTGAGTGATCAGGACGCAATCGCGTATGCGCTTTATCCGAAGGTTTTCACTGAATATGTACAAACGGCTGAACGCTTCGGTGATATTTCCGTATTGGACACACCGACTTTCTTCTACGGCATGACGCTGGGTGAAGAAATCGAAGTGGAAATCGAGCGCGGAAAAACGCTGATCGTGAAGCTTGTATCTATCGGTGAACCGCAGCCTGATGCGACACGGGTCGTTTATTTCGAATTGAACGGCCAGCCGCGTGAGGTAGTCATTAAAGATGAAAGCATTAAATCATCCGTAAAGGAAAAATTAAAAGCCGATCGGACAAACCCAAGCCACATTGCAGCATCAATGCCGGGAACCGTTATTAAATTGTTAACTGAAACCGGCGCGAAGGTGAACAAAGGCGATCATCTGATGATTAATGAAGCGATGAAAATGGAGACGACGGTGCAGGCGCCGTTCTCCGGGACGATTCAGCAGATCCATGTGAAAAACGGGGAACCGATTCAGACAGGCGATTTACTGATCGAGATTGAAAAAGCGTAAAAGAATGAACATTAAAAACCTGATCCATGTGCGATCAGGTTTTTTGTATGTAAAAAGACCGAAGCTCTGATGCTTCGGTCTTTTTCATGCGCCTCAAATGTTCCGCTGTTTTGATTCATAACGGAAGCGGGCGGTTAATAATAAGAAATAGCATAGGACGCCGAACAGCCCGGCAATAAAGAGCGAATGGGCAAGTGCAAAACCGGTGGCCATTTCTGAATAAACAACCATGATTCCGGAGAGCGCCTGTAATAAAACAAAGACAAGAGCCGCCGTCCAGCCACCAAGAATCTGTTTTTGGTCTTTGTAGGAGCGCACCGCATGCACGAAAGCGATAAGGACCCATACGAACAGAAGCAGCGCTGCCGTTCTGTGGCCCATCTGCACCCACTCCTGAAATTGGGACGGAAGCCCGTGGTTCAGTCTGCTGCAAAGCGGAACATCAGGACAGGCAAGGCTTGATTGCGTATGGCGCACATAAGCCCCCGTATAAACGACGATATACGTGTAAATCGAAAGGCCGATCATATGAAACTGCATTTTCCTGCCGATTCTGAGCGGCTTGACGAGCTTTTTGTCTGATTTATCCGCTTCAAAGATGAGCAGCGTCAAAATCAGAACAGAAGCGAAAGAAATCAGCGATATGCCGAAATGAAGCGCCATAACGAGCGCATTTGATCCGAAAACAACCGCTAATGCGCCGAGAAGCGCCTGTAAAAATAAAAAGATAATGGACATAATGGCGAGAAAGGTTGTTTCACGGAAAACAGGCGTGACTTTTCTCCATGCCCAAAACGCGAGGCTCAGCACGAGAACGATTGAGACACCGCTTGCGAGTCTGTGGCTCCATTCAATGATAGAAGCGGCATTAAGCTCCGGGAAAAAGCGGCCGTGGCAAAGCGGCCATTGTCTTCCGCATCCGAGACCCGACCCTGTCTTTGTGACAAGAGCGCCGCCGATCAGCACGACGAGCATGACGAATGTCGTCAGCACACCGAGCGCTTTTAAAGCTTTATTCATTTTACATTCACCTTCTTAACAAACTGGACAAAATGATATACGTACCAAGTGTAAGCGAATATGTGTTTTGTGGCAATTCTCAATTCTGTTTGTTCACAAAAATATAATAGAATCAGGACTTCTTAGATAATGGGGTTGATTATTCCAGATGGGTCTGATAGAAATAAAGTAACCGCTTTATTATGCAATCGGCAGATTTGGTAAAATTCATAAAACGTTCACAAATAAATTCCTGTTTCTCGTTTAATATTTAAGAGGATGTTTTTTTACAGGTCATTATCTTGTATGATAGAGTTGCAGGTCTTAAAAAACCTGCTTTAGGTTTGTAAGGGAGGTTTACGTTATGGCTAATTCCAGAATTTTAAACGATACAGCTATAGACGGACAGATTGAAGAGACGACGGCATGGAAGGATTTCCTTTCGCTTATTAAAATAGGAATCGTCAATTCGAATTTAATTACGACTTTTACCGGCATGTGGCTTGCGTTACATATATCCGGTCTGAGTTTTTTAGGCAATTTAAACACCGTGCTTCTTACATTAATAGGATCTTCACTGATCATCGCCGGTTCTTGTGCGGTTAATAACTATTATGACCGTGATATTGATCATTTAATGGAACGCACGAAAGTAAGACCGACGGTTACCGGAAAGATTCAGCCGAATCAAGCGCTGTGGTCAGGAATTTTACTCATTGCTTTAGGACTTATCATGCTTTTAATGACCACCGTAATGGCGGCAGTCATCGGTTTTATCGGGGTGTTTACGTACGTTGTTCTTTATACAATGTGGACGAAACGCCGCTATACGATTAATACGGTTGTCGGAAGTGTATCGGGCGCGGTTCCGCCGTTAATCGGCTGGACAGCGGTTGAAGGGCACATCGGTGTTGTCGCATGGGTATTATTCATGATTTTATTCATCTGGCAGATTCCGCACTTTTTAGCGCTTGCGATTAAGAAGACGGAAGATTACAGAGCAGCGAATGTTCCGATGCTTCCGGTAGTGCACGGCTTTGAGGTGACGAAAAGACAGATTATCGTCTGGGTCGCATGCCTGCTGCCGCTTCCGTTTTTCCTCGGCAGTCTCGGTCTTCCGCTCGTCATTCTCGGCACTCTGCTGAATGTGGGATGGCTTGTTCTCGGACTGATGGGTTTCCGTATGAAAAACATTATGAAGTGGGCAACTCTTATGTTTGTCTATTCGCTTAATTACATGACCATTTATTTCGTAGCAATGGTGGTCTTCACGCTGTTTTAATTGAATAATGAGCTTGTTTGATCGCCAAAACAAACAATGACAACTAGTAAACGCCGCCTTGACCTTTTGTTTAATCAGGCGGCTTTGCTTTTATACATAGATGGAATTTTAAGTAAAAAATCTCATATTTTAAGAAATGAGGAAATGAAGTATTTCAGCTGGAAGCAGATTTACTGCTCGTGCATTTTGTACTGATTCAAAAAAGGGGTTGGGTGAAATGTTAAAGCGTTGGCGTCTTTTATCATTATTAGCCTTAGTGCCGCTTTTATTGAGCGGCTGTGGAAAACCGTTTCTGTCCACACTCAAGCCTGCCGGCGAAGTGGCTGATAAACAGTATGATCTGACGGTGCTCAGCACACTTATCATGGTTGTCGTCGTTGCGGTCGTAGCAGTTATTTTCTTTTACGTCATTGTGAGGTTCAGACGGTCGCGTATAGGGGAAGACACGATACCGAAACAGGTGGAGGGGAACCGTTTTTTAGAAATCACCTGGACTGTTATTCCGATCCTGCTTCTGATTATTCTTGTCATCCCGGTTGTCATCCAGACACTGGCGCTGGCGGATACGTCGCCGATGGATAAGAAAAACCGTAAAGCAGAGGATGCGCTCGTGATTAATGTAAGGGCGAATTTATACTGGTGGGAATTCGAGTATCCTGATTACGGCTTTGTGACCAGTCAGGAGCTGATCGTTCCCACAGATGAACGCGTTTATTTCAAGCTGAAGTCCTCAGATGTGAAACACTCTTTCTGGATTCCGTCAGCCGGGGGAAAAATCGATACGAATACGGATAACGACAATACTTTCTTTCTGACCTTCGATTCTAAACGCAGCAAAGAAGCGGGGAAATATTTCTTCGGGAAATGCGCGGAGCTGTGCGGCCCTTCACATGCGCTGATGGATTTCAAAGTGAAACCGCTGCCGTCAAAAGAATTTAAACAATGGACGAAAGCGATGAAAAATTATAAGCATACAACAGATTCCGATTTAGCCGCGCAAGGAGAAGAGCTGTTTAAGGAAAAAAACTGCCTGAGCTGTCATGCGGTTGAGCCTAATGATAAACGGGCTGAAGCGGCAAGAACGGCTCCGAACCTGGCTACCTTCGGCGAACGTGTCAAAGTGGCCGGCATCAAGGATGCGAATAAAGAGAATGTAAAAGCTTGGCTGAAAGATCCGGACAGCATTAAACCGGGCAATAAGATGACAGGCACTTATCCGAAGCTTTCGGACTCTGAAACAGATGCGCTGTATGAATATTTAAAAGGGCTGAAAGCGGAGAACAAGTGAGGACAGGGAGATATCAGGGGGGAGGTCGCAAATGATGAATACGCTTACAGGGCAGCAAAGAAAAGGCTCTTTGCTTTGGGACTATTTGACGACGGTTGACCATAAGAAAATCGCGATTTTATATATGATCGCCGGGGGATTTTTCTTCGTCGTCGGCGGACTTGAGGCCATGCTTATCAGGATTCAGCTCTTGAGACCGGGAAACGATTTTGTGAATGCGCAGCAGTTTAATGAAATTATGACGATGCACGGCACGACAATGATCTTCCTGGCCGCAATGCCGCTGTTATTCGGGCTGATGAACGCGGTTGTGCCGCTTCAGATCGGGGCGCGTGACGTATCATTTCCATTTCTGAATGCGCTTGGGTTCTGGCTGTTTTTCTTCGGGGGAATCTTCTTGAATCTGAGCTGGTTTTTAGGAGGCGCCCCAGATGCAGGCTGGACGTCGTATGCGTCGCTTGCGCTGAATTCGAAAGGACACGGCATTGACTTTTTCGTGCTCGGCCTGCAGATATCAGGCTTAGGGACGCTGATCGCGGGGATTAACTTTCTGGCAACCATTATTAATATGAGGGCGCCAGGTTTGACGTATATGAGACTGCCGCTGTTTACATGGACGACATTTGTGGCGTCGGCACTCATTTTATTCGCATTTCCTCCGCTCACCGCCGGTTTAGCGCTGATGATGCTGGATCGTCTGTTCGGGACGAATTTCTTTAATCCTGAATTGGGCGGAAATACGATTATCTGGGAGCACTTGTTTTGGATTTTCGGGCATCCGGAAGTATACATTTTAATTCTTCCTGCTTTCGGGATTTTTTCAGAAATCATTCCTGTGTTTGCGAGAAAGCGTCTGTTTGGTTATTCCTCTATGGTTTTTGCGATCGTGCTGATCGGCTTTCTCGGATTCATGGTATGGGTTCACCACATGTTTACGACCGGACTCGGACCGATTGCCAATGCGATATTTGCGGTTGCGACGATGGCGATCGCGGTGCCTACGGGCATTAAGATTTTCAACTGGCTTTTGACGATTTGGGGAGGAAACGTCAAATTCACGACGCCTATGCTGTATGCCGTCGCTTTTATTCCGTCTTTCGTGCTCGGAGGTGTGACGGGTGTCATGCTGGCGGCCGCAGCGGCAGATTATCAGTTCCATGATACGTATTTTGTCGTAGCGCATTTCCACTACGTCATCATCGGCGGCGTGGTGTTCGGCATTCTGGCGGGCGTGCATTTCTGGTGGCCGAAAATGTTCGGGAAGGTGCTTCATGAAACGATGGGGAAAATTTCCTTTGTCTTGTTTTTTATCGGGTTTCATCTTACCTTCTTCATTCAGCATTTCCTCGGCTTAATGGGAATGCCGCGGCGTGTTTACACATATCTGCCCGGCCAGGGGCTTGATACCGGCAACCTGATCAGTTCAATCGGCGCGTTTTTCATGGCGGGCGCGGCTGTATTGCTCGTCGTCAATATTATTTATACTTCTGTAAAAGGGAAATACGTCGGGAATGACCCGTGGCTGGACGGACGTACGCTCGAATGGGCGGTTTCTTCGCCGCCGCCTGAATATAATTTTAAACAGCTTCCGTTTGTGCGGGGACTTGACCCGCTGTGGATTGAAAAGCAGGCCGGAAATGAAGGGATGCCGCCTGCAGAGCCTGTAGAGGACATTCATATGCCGAACGGCTCCATCATGCCGTTTATCATGTCCTTCGGGCTGTTTGTCGCAGCGTTCGGATTTTTATACCACTCCGATTATTCATGGGGGCTTCCGGTTATCTTTATAGGCCTCGGCATCACATTCTTTACCATGCTGCTTCGGTCCTTGGTCGATGATTACGGCTATCATATTCACAAAGAAGATCTGCCGAATGATGATAAAGGGGTGAAGGCGTAATGCAGCTACAGGAAAAAATGACGGCTGAAACCTTTCCAGCTTCTCCTGAAAAAGCAACGCTTGAAGGGAAAAATAAGTTTTTAGGATTTTGGCTGTTTCTCGGCGGGGAAACGGTTCTGTTCGCCTCGCTTTTTGCGACATTCCTCGCGTTGCGGGAATCTAAAGCGGGCGGGCCGTCAACGGCTGACATGTTCGAGCTGCCGATCGTGTTTATCGCCACGATGCTTCTGTTAACGAGCAGCTTAACGAGTGTGTATGCAATGTATCATATGAAAAATTTCTCCTTTAAAAAAATGCAGGTGTGGCTTTTGATTACCGTTTTATTGGGAGCGGGATTTTTAGGGGTGGAAATTTATGAATTTAAGCATTACACTCACGAGTTCGGTTTCACCATTACTAGCTCTGCGCTCGGCTCGGCGTTTTACACGCTGGTCGGCACACACGGAGCACACGTGGCATTCGGGTTATTATGGATCAGCGCACTGATGATCCGGAATGCTAAAAGAGGGCTCAGCCTTTATAATGCGCCGAAATATTATGTGGCCAGTCTATATTGGCATTTCATTGATGTCGTGTGGGTCTTTATCTTTACCGTTGTATATTTGATGGGGATGGTGGGATAACGATGGACGATAACAAAAACAGAGGGACTGTCAGTACGGATCTCGAATATCGGAAAAAGAAAAATGCCGAGGAGATGAAATATCAGGTCATATCCTTCGGTTTGATGATCGGACTTACGCTTGTCGCGTTTTTGACGGTGGCTGCTGACGGCATTGCCGGATGGTTTACGATGCCGTTTCTTATCCTGCTTGCGGTCATCCAGGTCATCTTTCAGCTGTTTTACTTTATGCATATGAGCCAGAAGGGGCATGAAGCGCCGTCACTATTTCTGTATTCGGGAATATTTGTCGCGTTTATCACCGTGCTTGCATTTGTCACGATTATTTGGTGGTAATCGGGGCGGCGGGGAGTGAGAGATTTGATTAATTTGGAAATGTTCGGGTTTCGCGCCATGTGGAGCCCGTATCTGTTTTGTATAACTGCCGTGATAACAGGTGTTTACTTTTACTGGTGCAACCGGCATAAAGGACGTGTGTCGGCTAAAGAGAAGGTGCTGTTTGTGCTTTCCGCGCTGTTTTTTTACGCGGCTGCGGGAAGTCCGGTTGACTTATTGGGCCACGTGATGTTCAGCGCTCATATGGTGCAGATGGCGGTTCTGTTTTTAGTCGTGCCGCCGCTCTTGATTTCTGGAATTCCCGGCTGGGCATGGAAAAAACTGATTTTCCGTCCCGGAGTAAAGCCGCTGTTTTCATTTTTTTCACAGCCGCTTATCGCTTTGCTGCTGTTTAACGGCATTTTTTCACTGTATCACATTCCGTTTATATTTGATTTCGTCAAAACGGATTCGCTGTATCATGCGCTGATGAACGGACTCATCTTTGTAACGGCGTTTTTTATGTGGTGGCCGCTTGTCCATCAGGTGGACGGTCTGCCCCGGCTCAGCGGTTTAATGAAGCTTGGGTACATTATGGCGGACGGGATTCTGTTAACGCCGGCTTGTGCACTCATTATGTTCAGCGGGGCGCCCATGTATGCCACGTACACAGATCCGGCGGCTTGGGCCGAAGCTATGAAGCTTTGTGTCCCTTTAGACTTGGTGGAAAAGATCCCTTTATCCGGTCCGGAGATATTTAACACGCTTCCTCCTCTGGAAGATCAGCAGCTCGGGGCAGTGCTGATGAAAATCATACAAGAGATTGTCTACGGAACATATTTGGCTGTCGTCTTTTTTCAGTGGGTCAGAACGGAACGGGAAAAAGATACGCTCTCAGAGCCGCCGTATATTGAGCATACCGTCTCATAAAAAAAGTACAGCATATGGGGACTGACCCCCGTTTTTGAGACAGGGATCAAAACACCTTTAAGCAGCCAGCTGTCGGTATGTGACCGGCGGCTGGTTGTTTAGTTTCGTTTGAATACGAATGTTGTTATAATAGTGTATATAGGTTTCGACAGTTTGTTCTACGATGGTCGTCGTAGTGCTTTCCAACCTGTCGAGGTAGAACGTTTCAGACTTTAGTGAGGAATGAAACGATTCGATGGAGGCATTATCAGCGGGCGTCCCTTTGCGGGACATGCTCATGGTAATGCCTTTTGTTTTAACAGCTTTCTGATACTCATAAGATGTATAAACAGAACCTTGGTCACTATGTAACACGCAGTTCTCTGGCAGTGCGGGCAGCTGATCAAGTGTGTGTAAGACAAAGTCTGTGTCCTGTCTATCGCCAATCGTAAAAGCAATCACTTCTCCATTGTATAAATCCAATATACTGGAAAGATACAATTGTTTCTGCCCATAAGGCAAATATGTGATATCCGTTACTAGCTTTTCCAGAGGGCGATCAGACTGAAAGTTTCGATCCAATATATTCTCGGCCACGGCATATGGCTGCCCATTCTTCTTGCGCTTTTTCACCTTAACCCGGCATTGCCACTGATTCTTCTGCATAATGCGCTGAACTGTTTTATGATTCATACGCATTTCCTTTTTTAATATGGCTGTGATTTTCCGATAGCCATATCGATACTTGTGTTCTCGGCACAACGTGCCGATTTGTTTTTCTAAATGGTATTTAGGGTTATCTTTCATCAGATTCTTCTTCCAACGATAATAAGATGCTCGTGAGATACCTAAATGAATACAGATATCCTTTATGGTCATTGTGCCGCGCAATGCTTCTACAAGCTCGACTGGCGTTTCGCTATCAGCTTCCTTTCCAATTCGTTGTACTTTTTTAACACTTCATTCTGTTGTCTCAGATAACAATTTTCTGCCTGCAGTTTCTCTAATTCGGAAGAATACTCTGGACCTTTCCCATAAGAATATTGCTTTCCGACAGGTTGTTCGAATCGATGTGTATCCCCAGCTTTATACCACCTGACCCATGTCTGCACCTGCGTCTTATTCTTTATATTCAATTCCTGCATGATCTCCTTCACAGGCACGCCCGCCAATCTCATTTCTACAGCTTTCTGTTTGACTTCAACCGGATAACTCACTCTTGTCCTCATAGAAAAACACCTCCAAGTCTAATTTCGGATAACAACGATCCGTTTTCAAACTTGAAGGTGTTTTTTGTTTGTCTCATATTATGGGGTCAGTCCCTATTCTGCTGTACTTTTTTATTACATTTGCACTGTTTTTAAAGACTCTGCCAATTCAAGCAGTAATGCCTTGCTTTTTGCGACGACATGTTCCGGAAATTCTTCATCGCTGCCGTATTCTACGCCGTGCGGATAATAATGCTTTCCTAAAAGAGGGGCCTTCAGCTGAATCACGGCACGGCTGCCGCCTACATCGCCCTCTTTTGCCGTTCCTTGAATCCGCAGATAAAATGTCCCCTCAGCAACTGAAAACTTTTTGTCGTAAGTCACTCTTTCATAATCCCATTGTCCGGCCAGAATGAGCCCTTTGCTTTCCATCAGATCATTCAAGCGGCTGAGCTCCGCAGTTACCCCTTCAAGACCGCTGTTTTCAAACTTCAAACCTTCCCCCTCCTTTTAAAATTTACCTTTCCTGATAATCATAGTATGAAAGCGTTGCACATTCAATGATTCATACGGTGAAAGTATGCAAAAAGAAAAATTTGACGACAATAGTAGCAGAAAAAAGGAGGAATTCCGCAATGACAAAGATCAATAAGCTCATGACGTCAGACTTGCAATATTGTACAGTATTAGATAATGTATATGAAGCTGCGGTGAAGATGAAAGACGCGGATGTCGGCGCTATTCCGATAGTGGATGAAGACGGAGCGACCCTTGTCGGGATCGTGACAGACAGAGATCTCGTATTACGGGGAATTGCTTCTAAAAAGCCGAACTCTCAAAAAATAACCGATGCAATGACAGAGCGGGTTATCAGTGCAGAAGAAGACGCTTCTGTGGAAGAAGTGCTTCATATGATGGCTGAACATCAGCTCAGAAGAATCCCCGTCACACGGGATAAAAAACTCGTCGGCATTGTCACGCTCGGCGACCTTTCCTTGGCTGAGCAATCAAATGAGCAAGCAGGCCGGGCGCTGTCTGACATTTCTGAAGACGAAGGTCCGGAAGGGTTTATCCATTAAACATAAATGACGGACGCTGCAAATAGGCTGTACTGTATAAGAAAAACAATAATAGAACGGTTTGATTTCATGGGGGTGAGAGGTTGAAAAATATCGCCAGGGCTCTCGTTATCCTTTTGCTTATTTACGGAGCGTATGTTCTGTTTATACAATATGGATCGGCTCCTCAGAAAAAAACGAATCAGGAGGAGCCTCAGGTTTCCAATGAGGAGGCGAGCGGAAAACGACTGAAAATACCGTCATCCGGACTGCTTTCTCTTATGGGGAAATCTGCTGCCGATGTGAAAAAGAAACTCGGGGAACCGTCCCGGAAAGATCCTTCTGCCTATGATTATGAATGGTGGGTGTACAACCAGGGGAAAGACCAATATGTACAAGTCGGGATTCTGAATGATAAAGCCGTGACTTTATACGCTTCAGGAAGCGGCATCAACGCAAAACCGTTTAAGATCGGCGAATCGACGGGCGAAGTCTTTAAAACGACGCAGGTTGCTCCGTTTGTCAATGTGACGGATAAGGGTAACACGTACCGGTTTGAGTTTTCTGAAGAAGATATCAATACCCGTCCAACTGTCAAGATCGGCGGTATGTATGTTCAGCTGTACATGGACAAATTTGACGGGAATCTGTCAAGCATCAGGGCATTTGATGCGGAGACGTTAGTAAAACAAAGGCCGTACGAGGTCATGTACAGAGGAAGACTCACAGAACCCGAGCCTGTTTCCGATAAAAAATGGGACAGCATTGAACGGGCGAGCGAACAGCAGATTCTCGATATTACAAATGTCATCCGCGTGAAACACGGACTTACAAGGCTGAAATGGGACGAAGGCGCTGCAAAAGTGGCATTCGGCCACAGCCGGGACATGAAGGACAACAAGTATTTCTCCCATGTCTCAAAGAAATACGGGACTTTGAAGGACCGCTTGGAAAAAGGTGATGTGAAATACCGGGAGGCCGGTGAAAATATTGCCTACAACTATGTGGACGGTCCGGCGGCAGTGGAGGGCTGGCTGAACAGTGAAGGACACAGAAAAGCGCTGTTAAGTCCTGATTACACCCACCTCGGGGTCGGCGTGGACCGGAAATATTATACGCAAAACTTCATTAAGCCTTGGCAGTAAAAACCGCAGAGGGGCGCAGCCCCCGCGGTTTTTTTATGTTTTTTCGCGAGCGGGCTCCTGCCGGGAAAAATAATTTTTGCATATACCTGCTTTTTTTCGCAATTTAGGCGAACATTAAGGCGCCTGAACCGATACATTATAGCAGGCAAAACTTTTCGGAGGGGGTGAGAATTGTGGCGAATCAGCAATCACGGCAATCAATCGATGATTTTAAACAATTCGTAAAAAAGCATCCCAAACTGATCCAAAATGTTCGCAAGGAACAAAGAAGCTGGCAGGAAGTCTATGAAAATTGGGTTCTCCTCGGCGAGGACGATTCGATGTGGGACCCTTTTAAAGACGAGGCCGTTCAGTCTGCTTCTGAAGCGGAAACCAAACAGGAACCAGCTGAAAAGAACGATTTCGTTTCAAAAATGGTCACTGCCGTCAAAAAGATGGATATCAACCAAATGAATGAGCAGATCAATAAAATGAGCCAGTCTATTTCATCATTGCAAAGCCTTTTAAGCCAATTTTCGAGCAGCGATACAAAGCAGCCCCGGCAAGGCTCCGGACAACATCCTTTTTCGTTCAGGAAGGATTAAAGAAGGGGATCGTGTATGCGAAAAGAGGTTCAGGAATTCATATCTGCAGATGAGGAACGGAAACGGTTTATACGGCAGCGCCCCGTCTGGTACCGAAGACTCGCGAGAAAGCCGGACGATCTCAATTCATTTCAGCTGGACATGATGAATTTTTATGAAAAAACGATACCGCACCGGGTAAGCCAATTTTCAAACGGGATTCAGATGGCGCAGATGATGATGCAGATGGTTCACGCCATGCGTTCGCAGGATTAAAAAGCATTTAAACGCCGCATTTTCCAATTGGCAGGTTTCGTGGTAAACTAACAACTGGAGGTGCGTATTAATGTATGCAACAATTGAGTCCGTCCGGCTTCAAAGTGAAGCGGAGCAGCTTGCCGGCATGATTCTGCAGTCTGAGACGGCTGAAAATTACCGCGATTGTTACAAGCGTCTCCATGAAGATGAAGAGGCAGGGCGGATTATTCGTTCTTTTTTGAGCATTAAAGAGCAGTATGAGGATGTGCAGCGCTTTGGCAAATACCATCCTGATTATAGAGAAATTTCCCGCAAAATGAGAGAGTTGAAGCGGGAGCTGGATTTAAATGATAAGGTGGCCGAATTTAAAAAAGCGGAGACTGAGCTTCAGTCGCTGCTTGACGAGATCAGCATCGAACTCGGCACGGCCGTTTCGGAGCATGTAAAAGTTCCGACGGGGAATCCTTATTTTGACGGCCTGTCATCCTGCGGCGGCGGCTGCGGTTCCGGCGGCGGCTGCGGATGCAAAGTTTCCTGACGAGACGGCCGTCTCGTCTTTTACATAAAATGAACAGAGAGTCAGGCGGGTGATCATGATGGAAAGCAAGCGCCAAGGCATAATCGTATATCTGCATTCTTTAAAACACAGTAAAATGCTGAGAAAATTCGGCAACGTTCATTATGTTTCCAAGCGGCTGAAATACGCAGTGCTGTATTGCGATATGGGCCAAATCGAAAAAACGATGGAAAAGATTTCTTCTTATTCATATGTGAAGAAAGTAGAGCCTTCATATAAGCCCTTTTTAAAGCTGGAATTTGAATCAAAGCTTGATAAAGCGAAAGAGTACGATTATAAGATCGGCATATAAAAAAATCCCCGCAGAAACCTGCGGGGTCCTTCTATTCCTTAACAAGTTAAGGAGAAGGCAAAGGGAGAGGAGAAACCGGAGGAAGAACTTATGGGGAAACGTAAGTCTTCTCCGCGGTTGGCAACAACATCATTTATTGATGCTGTTACACGTAGTTTTGACAAGAATGTGAGCATGTATACATGATTTCACGCTCATTGTTTGAAAGAATGCTTTATGATAAGATAGGGATTGTTTTTGTACATAACGGCTCAGCCGATGCGAAACATCAAAGTTTTCAGAAAAAGTGGTGTGAAAAATGAGAGTAATTTCCGGTTCAAGAAAAGGACGAGCCTTAAAGGCTGTGCCGGGCACATCAACAAGGCCGACGACGGATAAAGTAAAAGAGTCTATTTTTAATATGATCGGCCCGTATTTTGACGGAGGAACGGGGCTGGATTTGTTTGCGGGGAGCGGCGGTCTCGGAATTGAAGCGCTGTCGCGCGGATTTGACCGCTGTATCTTTGTGGATCGGGATTTCAAAGCCATCCAAACGGTAAAAGCGAATATAAAAGCGTTGGATCTGCTGTCTTCAGCGGAAGTATACCGCAATGATGCAGAGCGGGCCCTCTATGCTGCGGCGAAACGGGAAAAAGGTTTTGACGGAATTTTTTTAGATCCCCCGTATAAGGAACAAAAGCTGAAAGCGCTTATCGAAATGATTGATGAAGAGAACATGCTGAATGAAGGCGGTTTTGTCGTAGCCGAGCATGATAAAGCGGTTGCGCTTCCTGAAGCCGTCGGCGCGCTTACTGTAACAAGAAGGGAAATTTACGGGCTTACAGGAGTGACGATATACCGAAATAGGGGGTAATGATGTGGCAAGTATAGCTGTATGTCCCGGAAGTTTTGATCCCGTCACCTACGGACACATGGACATTATCAGGCGGGGAGCAAACGTGTTTGAGCATGTGTACGTATGCGTGCTTAATAATTCTTCCAAGCAGCCGCTGTTTACAGTCGAAGAACGCTGTGAGCTATTGCGGGAAGTGACAAAAGACATACCGAATATTACGGTCGAGACGTCAGGGGGACTGTTGATCGACTACGCCAAAAAAAAGCAGGCGAATGCGATTATCAGGGGACTCAGAGCTGTTTCTGACTTCGAATATGAGATGCAGGGAACCTCTGTCAACCGCGTGCTTGACGAGTCAATAGAAACCTTTTTTATGATGACGAACAATCAGTACTCTTTTTTAAGTTCAAGCATTGTAAAAGAGGTCGCAAAATATAACGGGCCTGTTTCAGAGTTTGTTCCTCCGGAAGTCGAACAGGCGCTGCAGCAGAAATTTAAAGGATGAGAAGCGCGTATGGCGTCTCATCCTTTTTTTATCCGTGCTGACAGCCTGTAACAATAAATCAGTGCGTATACGGCGAGGGCAGCCAGGGTTACGGCGGGGCCGGCTTCAACAAGTGTGTTCCATCCGCTGACGGCAGCCGAGGCCGCGCCCTGATCGCGGAGCGGAAGGAATACGGACTGGTAAGGTTCGTCCAATGCAAGATAAAGCGGCTTCCACAGTAAAAGAATAAAAAGGGCGGCATAAATGCCTTGAAGGATACGCGCTGCGAAAAACGGTTTAAAGCGGATGTCTGTTTCCGATAAAATGCCGGCCACTTGGGCCTGTACGGAAAGGCCGCTGAAACCGAGAATAAAACTCACAATCATCGCTTTCGGCAGCAAGGCGGCATCCGCTTCACTGACCAGCTTGCTCCCAAGCGTAATCTCAAACATTCCGCTGATAAGAGGAATGTCCAGACTTACGGGAAGATGGAAGAGCGAAAGAAGCGCGTTTGTAAATACAGAAAGCACATCCATGACTTGTACGATTGATAATAACCGGCTGAAAACCGAAAACAATATAATAAAACCGCCCACCATCAGCAAGGTTTGTACAGAAGACGTGACGGCGTCGCTTAAAATTTTTCCGAGCGGCCGCTTTTCCGAAAGCCGCGCTTTGTGCAGCGCCAGAAATGCTTCTTTCAGTGAAGGAAGAGCGAGCGTCTTTTTCCCGGTATACGACGCTTCTTCTTTCCGTCCGTATGAACGCATCGTCAGGCCGACGGCGATGTTTCCGAGATAGTGAGCCGATGCTAAAAGAATGCCGAGAGAGGCGTTATGAAAAAAGCCGACCGCCACAGCCGCGAATATAAATAACGGATTGGATGAATTGGTAAAAGAGACGAGGCGTTCAGCCTCCACTCTGGAGATCTGTTTCTCCTGGCGCAGCCGTGCAGTCAGTTTCGCGCCGGCCGGATTTCCTGAAGCCATGCCCATAGCCAGTACAAATCCGCCGACCCCCGGCACTCTGAAAATGGGGCGCATAAAGGGTTCGAGTAAAAGGCCGACAAACCTGACAATACCGAATCCGATTAAAAGCTCAGATAAAATAAAAAACGGAAGCAGCGAAGGAAAAACTACCTCCCACCACATGGAAAGTCCGGTTTTGGAGGCTTCGAATGAGGCCTGCGGGTGTGAAATAACCGTCGCCGTCAAAAAAATAAAAAACAATGAAATCAAAAATGTATGAAACTTAGACAAGTTCATTCTTACCTCCCCAATGCTAAAATTGCACACTGACATTTATATCATGATAAAATATAGAACAGACCTTAAGGACGGCCGGGCAAGTACCTATTTGTCATCCTGTACTAATATACGAGCATAGGGGTTCAATTTAGACCATAGAATTCATGTATAGGATGTCTATAGGGGGTTCGTCGCGTTGGCCAAACCTACAATCGGGTTAGCGTTAGGTTCGGGAGGGGCAAGAGGCATTGCCCACCTCGGAGTGTTATCCAGTTTACATAAGCATCAGATTCCAATTGATATGATTGCCGGCAGCAGCATGGGAGCGTTAGTCGGAAGCTTTTATGCGGCCGGGCATGACGTGGCCACGATGAAAAAAGTTGCCAAAGCATTTAAGCGGCGGCTGTATGCAGATTATACGATGCCGCGTCTCGGATTTTTAAAAGGGGACCGCATCAGGCAGCTCGTACATGCGTATACGTACGGCAAGCCGATAGAAGAACTGCGGATCCCGCTCGGCATTGTGGCATGCGACCTCCAGACCGGAGAAAAACTCGTTTTTACAAAAGGCTCTGTATCCGAAGCCGTCCGCGCGAGCATCAGCATACCGGGCGTTTTCGTTCCGCAAAAAATGAACGGGCGCATGTTGGTGGACGGCGCGGTAGTCGACAGAATCCCGGTTTCTGCGGTAAAGGATATGGGCGCTGATATCGTCATCGCCTCCGACGTATCGCGGGTGAAAAAAACGGAAAAAGCGGCACATATTTTTGATGTAATCATGCAAAGTATGGATATACTGCAAAATGAATTGGTCCGTCACCAGACCATTGCCGCAGACGTCATGATCCGCCCTTCTCTTGAATCATTCAGTTCAAGCTCTTTTGCCAACATTGATCATATGATCACAGCAGGCGAAGAAGCCGCAGACCGAATGATCGGCCGGATTAAACAAGAAATAGAGAACTGGGAGGGCTAACTCATATGAAAGCAAAACATTTTCGCTGGGTGTTTATCATCCTGATCTTATTAATCGCTGTTACATTTATTAAGCTTCCGTATTACATCACACAGCCGGGAGAAGCATCAGAGCTGAGACCGCTGATTAAGGTGGACGGAGGCTATCCTGAAAAAGGAAGCCTTTCCTTGATGACTGTCAAAGTAGGCCCAGCCAATCCGTATACATATCTTTGGGCGAAAGTGCATCCTTACGATGAAATCGTCCCGGATGAAAGCATAAAAGAAGAGGGCGAAACAGATTCAGACTATATGAAGCGCCAGCTGCAGATGATGAAAAGCTCTCAAGAAAACGCGGTCATTGCCGCTTATCAAAAAGCCGGAAAACAGGTAAAATACTCATTTAACGGCATTTACGCCAACTCAGTCGTCTCCGGCATGCCGGCAAAAGGAAAAATAGAAGTCGGTGATAAAATCATCAGCGCGGACGGGAAAAAATACGAATCCGCTGAAAAGCTGATTGATTATATCAGCAGCAAAAAAGCGGGGGAAAAAGTCACATTTCACATTGAACGGGACACGAAAGAAAAGACCGTTGACATTGGACTGAAATCATTCCCGGACGACCCGAAAAGAGCGGGAATCGGTGTCGCGTTATATACGGACCGGAACGTGAAAGTGAAGCCCGATCTTCATTTCAGCATTGAAAACATCGGCGGGCCTTCTGCGGGTCTCATGATGTCTTTAGAAATTTACAACCAGCTGACAAAACCTGACGAAACAAAAGGCTATAATATAGCTGGAACGGGAACAATCGACGTTGACGGCAAAGTCGGGCCGATTGGCGGAATCGATCAGAAAGTCGTCGCCGCAGACAAAGCGGGGAAAGATATTTTCTTTGCGCCGAACCAAAACGGTGCTGAAAACTCTGATTATAAAAATGCGGTAAAAACGGCAAAAGCTATCAAGTCCGATATGAAGATCGTTCCGGTCGACACCATGCAGGACGCACTTGATTATTTGGATAAGCTGAAAGTAAAAAGCACCTGATACAGTCAGGTGCTTTTTTTACGCATTCAAAAAATGTTTTTCGTCTTCATCATAGCGGATCGGCGCTTGTGAAAATTCCTGTTTCTCAAACCATGTGCGTTCAGGTTCTTTTATCGGCAGGCTGTAAACCCGTCCCGCCGATATGTCCAGATCCAGAGCGGGATGGGAGAAAGAGGAGAGCTTGCTGACGAGCGGCGCGGTAAGCTCTTTTTTCTTTGCCGACAGGTATGCCTGTCCTTTTTTCGTCATTCCGAGAAGACGGATATAAGGTGCGCTTGCAGGCTTTAAAAGCCGGTGCATGTCTTCTTTTTTCGTCCGTGTCAGAATGTGCGTATTCATCCGCTGCAGCCTCGTCCACGTGTATCGTTTTGTTTTCAAT
This sequence comes from Bacillus sp. 5RYD7K, assembly GCF_059831465.1. Taxonomy (NCBI): domain Bacteria; kingdom Bacillati; phylum Bacillota; class Bacilli; order Caryophanales; family Bacillaceae; genus Bacillus; species Bacillus sp. 5RYD7K. The sequence goes on along the minus strand of NZ_CP191200.1, from coordinate 3,315,964 downwards.
AGTTCCATCATTTCCTGGTAGGAGCGGGCTTGTCTGATGGTGCGCAGAATTCTGTGCTCAAGGCCTTCTTCCACTTCATAGATTCGGCTTAATTCTTCAGCGGACAGAGTGCTGAGGCTGTATTTTACATATGAAAAATAGTCTTCTGTGCTGTGCCATAATCCGTATGAGCGTCTGTATGCGTCCAGCTCGCGCACAGACGCTTCAGGGAGAAAGCTCTTTACGGCCGCCGTTCCTTTTTCGATCAGCGCTTTTCTGATGCTTGTGGCGCTGGCTATCCGGCTGTCATCCCCGGGAAGCTCGGCGTCATGATACCCGGAAGCGATCCTGGCTGTCGTATAAGGTTTCATGGCGGAACCGGAGGCGTGTATCGCTTTGACGTAGTGAAAACCGAGAATATTGTTCGGCTTAGACAAATCAAGCATGTCCTGTCCTTTGAATATGTGTGAAAAAGCTTTTGAGGCGGCGGCCGGATAGCTGAGCCCCTTTTTTAGCTCCTCTTTCAGAATCTGGATGCAGTCAGATTCCTTTCGGCTGAACGCTTCAGCGGCTTCAATAAAGGGGTCAATCCGTCCGTTTTCACTGCCGAAAAATAAGCTGCTGCATCCTAATTGGTGAAGAAGCGAAACACTGCCGCGCGCGAATAATTCCGCTTTTTGTACGGCATACATATAAGGGAGCTCAATGACGATATCCACGCCGTTTTCCAGCGCCATTTTTGTCCGGGCCCACTTTGAGACGGCGGCCGGTTCCCCGCGCTGCAAAAAAGGGCCGCTCATCACCGCCGCCGCGACGCTGCTGTCCGTCTTGATTTTTGCTTGTTCCGCATGATAGCGGTGTCCGTTATGAAAGGGATTATATTCAACAACGAGGCCGACTGCTTTCATATTTGTTCCGCCTTTCTTGCTATGTTTTGCTTCGTATGGTACATTTGCAAATGAAGTGCATATTTTCGTCCGTTTCGTTTAGTGTATGATTAGCCTATCCGGCTGTCAACGATTGCATGACGGCGGCATTATGCTGTAAAGAAAAAATATTGACAAAAACATTCTGAAAAGCTATAATCATGTTTGTTGCTTTCCTGAGGTGATACAAATGAAATGGACGATTTATCAGCTTCATCAAATGGCGAAAAAGAGCTTTGAATTTGATGAAATAGTTGAGTTGAATGAGCTGACAAAATTGAATTCTGACATCCGCCGCATTTCTCCCGTCCGGGTGAAGGGCCGCGCGGAGATTGAATCCAAGCAGGTTTCGTTTGACTTTACGATTTCAGGCGAAATGGTTTTGCCGTGCTCAAGAACTTTAGTTGATGTGCCGTATCCATTTACAATCGCGACAAAAGAACTGTTTAGATTTCATAAGACGGATGATATAGAAGATGAGGACGTTCATATTGCTGAAGACGATACCGTCGACTTGACTCCGATCGTAAAAGAAGAGATTCTTTTAGAAATTCCTATGCAAATCTTTTGTGAAACTGAACAAAAAGAAGGGGCCGCTCCCCAAGTGGGAAAGGATTGGCAAGTGATTTCTGAGGAAGAGAAGAAAAATCAGATCGACCCCAGACTTGCGGATCTGAAAAAGCTCTTAACACAAGATGATGAATCTTAACTCTTTAAGGAGGTGGGAATAATGGCTGTACCTTTTAGAAGAACTTCTAAAATGAAAAAAAGATTGCGCCGTACACATTTCAAACTAAATGTACCTGGTATGACAGAATGCCCGTCATGCGGAGAGATGAAATTGTCTCACCGTGTATGTAAAGCATGCGGATCATACAACGGCAAAGACATAAATGTAAAAAGCAATTAATGTATGAAGAAAAGCGCGGGAATTTCGGTTCCTGCGCTTTTCTTTTTTTCTCCCTCCGGCTTGCTGCCGCCGAAAAAATTGTGAGCGCCAATAGTCTATCTAATCTATCAGCGGCATATGTATGAGGTAAATGAGCAAATATGGAGGGAGATACGATTGACGATTACGAGACAAGATGCGTGGACGCAAGATGAAGATTTGCTGCTGGCCGAAGTGGTGCTCAGGCACATACGGGAAGGCGGGACGCAGCTTTCCGCTTTTGAAGAAGTCGGCAGAGCGCTGACGAGAACGGCTGCCGCCTGCGGGTTCAGGTGGAATTCTTATGTCAGGAAACAATATCAGTCAGGGATAGAACTGGCGAAAAAACAGCGGAAGGAATTAAGAAAGCAAATCGGGGTGCATTCCGCCAATCTGCCGGGAACCGTCAAGCAGCCCCCGATCCGCAGAGCGGAAGGAGAAAAAGAGCTGTCCATTGATGATGTGATTTTGTTTCTGCAGCAATTTAAAGAGTCGCCAGCCGCAGCGGATGTGCGTCATGAAAAAGAAAAACTCACAGAACAGCTGACCGCGCTGCAAAAGGAAGTCGAGGAACTGCGTGAGGAAAACGAAAGCTTGAGAAACAAGCTGGAGATGACAGAAGAAGATTACAAAGCGTTAATTGATATTATGGACAGGGCGAGAAGGATGGTCAATTTGAAAGATGATGAAAGAAAATCGGCGCAGAGTCTGTAAAATCAACCGGCCTGAGGGCATTGTCCCGGCCGGTTTTTTATTATGCCGTTTCCCCGGCTGTCATTTCACCATCCATATCAGGATGCCAGATGTAAGGGTTTTCTCCTTTGTCGCGCGCCATATCATATTTAACGGGCTCGAAATTCATCTTATCCCAGAATTCTGCTGATTTCATGCGTGAATTCGTCCTGATCGGCATTCTGAAGGATTTTGCAAAATCGACAAGCGCTTTGCCGTATCCGTTGTTTTGATAGCCGGGAAGAACCTCCAGCTTCCATAGTTCCAAAAAGTCCTGACGCTGATCAAAATACGGATTCGCACTGCCGCTTACCTGATATAAACTCATTCTCGCCACTAGTTTATCCCCGAAGTAAATCCCGTAAAAAGGCGAGGTGCTGTCATTTTCAATGATATTATCCTGCAGATCTTCAAGCATGGACAGCTCCTGCATCCCGTATTCTTTAAACCTTTTAAATTCTTCGAGTGTCTTAAAGTTGATGAGCAGGCGCTCTATTTTCAACACAAACTCCCCCTTTGTTGTGTTCTACTTATTATTGTAAACGCTTTAATTGAAAATTCCAACTATAATATGTTCGTCTGTCATTTTGTTCAAAACGAAATTGAAGTAATTTGCGGCGGCTTCTGCTATGATAATATGGAAAAAAGCAGATATAGGGTGTGACAGTGTGAAAATCGGAATTATCGGCGGCGGAGCGGTGGGCCTTTTATGTGCTTACTACTTATCGTCCCGCCATCAGGTAACGGTCATCACGAGGCGGACGGAGCAGGCTGATGCGATTAACTCAGGCGGTATACGCCTGGTGAAAGACGGAAAAGAATTTACGGCGTCATGCAGAGCGCAAACAGGCATCACTTCCGGATTCGATCTCTTAATCGCAGCTGTTAAACAGCACCAGCTCAGCGCTGTTTTGCCGGATCTTGAGACAATAAAAGGGACGAATGTGCTGTTTTTGCAAAACGGCATGGGACACATACACGACATCAAAGATTGGCATACAGATCATTCGCTTTATGCCGGCACGGTTGAGCACGGGGCAAAAAGGATATCAGATCATGCCGTTGAACATACTGGGACCGGAGCCGTAAGATGGAGTGTATTCCGCGCATCCCGTCCGGAAACGCTCAAAACCATCTTATCCGGCATGCACCGGGATTTTCCCGTATATGATGAAAACGACTGGTATCAGCTGTTAACGGGAAAATTGATCATAAATGTATGCATCAACCCGTTAACTGCATTGCTGCGCGTGAAAAACGGAGAGCTGTTAACAAATGCCGCTTACAAAACATATATGAGAAACGTGTTTGAAGAAGCGGAGACAATACTTGGCCTCGCGGATAGAGAGGAAGCGTGGAACAGGGTTTGCGAAGTTTGCAGCCTGACGGAAAAAAATCATTCTTCCATGCTTGTCGATATCTTGGAGGGAAGACGGACGGAGGCCGATGCGATTATCGGCTACCTTGTGAAAGAAGCGGAGAGCCGGGGATTGCCGGCCGTTCATCTCCCGTTTTTATACCGCAGCATAAAAGCGTTAGAAAGAAACTGAAACAAAGTCTTTTGAGGTTTTCCGGTAACATGCTATACTCATTTCGGAAACCTAACTATTTATTGGAGAAAGGAAGTTCCAGACAGATGCAGCTAACTGAACTTTCCATCAAAAGTCAAAATACGTTTGTGCAGCACTATATAGATGGAGAAAACATGTCTTCATTTTTTGATTATGATATTCATTCTGAGGATGTATGGCAAAAGCGGCTTCAAGACCTGTCTTCAAGGCCGTTTGCCAGAGAGGAATTAGCCGATTACCTATCCTCGTATCACGAAAAATTTAACTCCGCCGCCATGCAGGCCTCCATCAAAAAACTGAGAGATCCAAAAAGCGCAGCAGTTGTAGGCGGACAGCAGGCCGGTCTTTTAACAGGACCCCTTTACACCATACATAAGATTATCTCCATTATCGTACTTGCCAGACAGCAGGAAGAGGCGCTCCGGATTCCTGTCGTTCCGATTTTCTGGGTGGCGGGTGAAGATCACGATCTGGAAGAAATCAATTATGTGCATACGTCAACAGAGAAAAAAGGCCCGGTGAAACAGAAGCTGCCGCAGTCTTACTGGAAAAAAACATCGGCAGCCAATACCTCTCTTGATCAGGAAAAATGTGCGGCGTGGATTGATGAGGTGTTCGCTTCTTTTGAGGAAACGGATCACACAAATGCACTCCTTCAAAATGTGAAGCGATGTTTACGCTCATCAGAGACATTTACGGACTTTTTTGAACTGTTAATCGCCGGCTTGTTTCAAGAAGAAGGACTTATTCTGATGAATTCCGGAGATCCCGGAATTAAAAAGCTGGAAACGGGAATGTTTCAGCAGATTTTAAAGCACAATAATGAACTTGCCGAAGCAGTGTCAAATCAGCAGCGTCTTATGCGGGAAGCCGGTTATCACCCGATTATTGAATCGGACAAAGAACAGGCCAACTTATTTTACGAGTATGAGGGAGAGCGCTTCTTAATTGAAAAAGAAAATGGCGTTTTTGTCATTAAAGAGCTTGACCTCGAGTGGACGGACGACGAGCTTCATACCCATATGGAAGAAAAACCGGAATGTTTCAGCAATAACGTTGTGACAAGGCCGCTGATGCAGGAGTTTCTCATCCCGACTCTTGCGTTTATCGCAGGGCCGGGGGAAGTCAATTATTGGGGCGAGCTGAAGCAGGCTTTCTCATTAATGGGCTTTTCTATGACTCCGGTAGTGCCGAGGTTAAACATTACGATTCTTGAGCGCCATATTGAAAAGAAGCTTTCAGAACGGAATATCCCGCTTCAAGAAGCGATCGAACACGGCACCGGGCATCTGAAGGAGACTTATTTTAACGAGCAGATTCCTGAAGAATTTTCTTCTGTGATGGAACAGGCGAAGTCACAGATTGAAGCTGCCCATAAAAAAGCAAGGGACGAAGCGCTTAAAGTCGATTCAAGCCTTGAGCCGCTCTTACAGAAGAATGCCGCCTTCATTCAAGATCAGCTCTTGTTTCTAGAACGGACGGTAACAAAAAGAATTGAAGAAAAAGAAGGTTTTGTGCTTCGTGACTATGAAAGAATCCAAAACAGCATCAGACCGCTCGGCGCTCCGCAGGAACGGATCTGGAATGTAATGTATTATTTGAACCGTTACGGTCCAAAATTCTTCACAACCTTCAAACATCTGCCATTTTCTTTTCAAAACCAACATCAGATTGTCAAACTTTGAAATAAAGTTTTAAAGAACCCTGAATAGTTCAGGGTTTTTTTTTATGTTTAAACAGTGTAAAATGAGGTTGTGGAGAGAAGTGGCGGATAGTGGTGAGTTTAGGGGAGAAAGTGGGGGTCCTTATCATGTTTATGGGTGAATACCAGCATACAATTGATGCAAAGGGCCGCATGATCGTACCCGCAAAATTCAGAGAAGGCCTCGGTGAGCAGTTTGTGCTGACAAGAGGACTTGACCAATGTCTTTTCGGCTACCCGATGAATGAATGGAAGCTGATCGAAGAAAAGCTGAAGGCGCTGCCGCTCACCAAAAAAGACGCCCGCGCATTTACCCGTTTCTTTTTTTCCGGTGCGACCGAATGCGAACTGGACAAGCAGGGAAGGGTTAATATTGCGTCATCTCTTCTGAATTACGCAAAACTGGAAAAAGAATGTGTTGTCATCGGGGTTTCCAATCGAATTGAATTGTGGAGTAAGGTAATCTGGGAACAATACACAGAAGAGCAAGAAGATTCATTCGCTGAAATTGCTGAAAACATGATTGGATTTGATATATAATGGATCTTCGTGCATCACAGCAACTGACAATTCAATTCATTCCTGATAAAGGTGGGACCGACACAAATGTTTCAGCATAAGACAGTACTTCTACGTGAAACCGTCGACGGTTTAAATATCAAACCGGACGGAACCTATGTGGACTGCACCCTGGGAGGCGCCGGGCACAGTACATATTTATTGCAGCAATTATCGGAAAAAGGGCGTTTAATCGCCTTTGACCAAGATGACACGGCGCTTGAAAACGCAAAGCAAACATTGTCTGAGTACAAAGGACAGCTCATTTTGGTGAAAAGCAACTTTCGTTATTTAAAAGAATGTTTACACGAACACGGCATTACGAGTGTCGACGGAATTTTATTTGATTTAGGAGTATCCTCACCGCAGCTTGATACACCGGAACGGGGATTCAGCTATCATCATGACGCACCGCTGGACATGAGGATGGACCAGTCGGCCGCCCTTACGGCGAAAGAGGTCGTAAATGAATGGCGGTATGAGGATCTTGTGCGGATTTTCTTTAAATACGGAGAAGAAAAATTCAGCAAGCAAATCGCCAGAAAAATTGAAGAGGCAAGAGAGAAATCGCCTATTCAAACAACCGGCCAACTGGTCGATCTAATAAAGGACGCGATACCGGCTCCGGCGAGAAGAAGCGGCGGTCATCCGGCCAAACGCGTATTTCAGGCCATTCGAATCGCCGTAAACGATGAGCTTCAAGTATTTGAAGAGGCTCTCTTGCAGGCGATAGAGATGCTGAAGCCGGGCGGAAGGGTATCTGTGATCACTTTTCACTCACTGGAAGACAGAATGTGCAAGACGACATTCAAGGAAAAATCATCACTTCCCGAACTGCCTCCGGGTCTTCCTGTGATACCGGAAGAATTTGAACCGGAATTAAAACTGATTACGAGAAAACCCATTACGGCATCAAAAGAGGAGATTGAAGAAAATAACCGCGCCCGCTCAGCGAAGCTCCGCATTGCGGAGAAACGAAAATAACGGGCAGCAAATGACAACATAAAGGAGGTCATCAGCCTATGAGCAACTTAGCTTACCAGCAGGAAAAACAACAACGGCCAGTGATAAGTCCCGAAAAAAAGGTGATTGTCAAAAAAAGGGCTTCCATTACACTCGGGGAAAAGGTGCTGCTCGTCCTGTTTGCCATTGCCGTTCTCTCCACTTCAATGTTTATCGTATCAAAGGCATACGCGGCGTACCAATCCAATATTGAGGTGCAAAAACTGGAGGAGAAAGTATCAGAGAAGAATAAGCAAATCGGTGATCTCCAAAAAACGGCGGGTGACTTAAGCCAGCCGCAGCGATTGATGGATATCGCCAAAAAGCACGGTTTGAACCTGAAAGATAAAAAAGTGAAAAACATACAGGAATGATAACCCATGCCTAAAAAAAATAAGTTTATGAACAGAGGAGCAGCGATACTGAGTATTTGTTTCGCTCTCTTTTTCTTTGTCATTCTCGGGAGAATGGCGTACATTCAATTAACCGGTAAAGCTAACGGGGTGGAACTTGCAACAAAAGCGACCGAGCAGCACGAAAAAAAGCGGACGATAGAAGCGAGCCGCGGCTCCATTCTTGACCGGAACGGCAAAGTGCTCGCTGAGGACACGGCGACTTATAAGCTCATTGCCGTGCTTGATAAAAAGATGACGACCGACAAGAAGCACCCTCAGCATGTCAAAGACAAAGAGAAGACAGCGGAAAAGCTGGCGTCCGTTATTGACCTGGACAAAAGCGAGATTCTGGACATCTTAAACAGGAATGGCGCGAAGCAGGTGGAATTCGGTTCAGCCGGCCGCGATATCTCTTATGCGAAAAAGCAAAAGATCGAAAAAATGAATCTTCCGGGTATTTCTTTCTTAAGAGATACGAAGCGCTACTATCCGAATGGCGTGTTTTTATCAAATGTTCTCGGCTATGCTGATGTAAATGAAAAAACAAACCAGATACAAGGATCTTTAGGGCTGGAAAAAATACTGAACAGCTATCTGACGGAACGCGACGGATCTGTCACGTATGAAAGTGATAAATCCGGCTGGAAACTTCCGAACAGCAAAGAAAAAATCACCGCACCTAAAAACGGTGACAATGTATATTTAACCATTGATCAGAAAATTCAAACCTTTTTAGAAGACAGCATGACGAAAGTGGCGGAAAAATATAAACCGAAAAAAATCATGGCGGCTGTCGTAGAACCGAAAACAGGCAAAGTGCTTGCGATGGGGCAGCGTCCGAGTTTTGACCCGAATCTCAGAAACGTCACCAATTATTACAACGACTTAGTGTCGTACGCGTATGAACCGGGATCGACGATGAAGATCTTTACGCTTGCCGCGGCGATTCAGGAAAACGCGTTCTCTGCAAACGAGAAATATAAATCCGGAACATATAAAGTAGGCGGAAAACCAGTTAAAGATTGGAACGATGGAGCCGGATGGGGCATGACAAGCTTCCATGACGGCCTCATGAGGTCGTCAAATGTTGCTTTCGCCAAGCTGGCAAATGAAAAACTCGGGTTTGACCGGTTTAATGAGTACCTGCACAAATTCGGGCTCTATCAAAAAACAGGGATTGATCTGCCCGGTGAAGTATCAAGTAAAATTAACTTCAAATATGATTTTGATAAAGCGTCTACGGCTTACGGCCAAGCATCGGCGATAACGCCGATTCAGCAGCTTCAGGCAGTCACGGCGATTGCCAATAACGGCAAAATGATGAAGCCTTACGTCATTGACCATATCGTCGACCCTGATACGAAAAAAGTCGTCAAGCAGACAAAGCCCGAACAAGCAGGCACGCCGATTTCGGCTGATACGGCCAAACAAGTCCGGAATCTGCTCGGAGAAGTTGTGACGTCAGACATCGGAACGGGAAAACCTTATAAAATTGAAGGTTTTGATGTTGCGGGGAAAACGGGAACCGCGCAAATCGCGGGGACGGGCGGATATTTAAAAGGAACGAGCAACTATGTGTTTTCATTCATGGGCATGGCGCCGAAAAATGATCCTAAGCTCGTCATCTATGTAGCCGTGCAGCAGCCGCAATTAAAAGCGGGCCAAAGCAGCTCCGATCCTGTCGCGGAAATCTTTAACCCGACGATGAAAAACAGTTTGCATTATTTGAACATCGAGCCGACGGAAAAGTCAGATTCCGGCCAGGAAGAAACGAAAAGCCAAAAGATGCCTGATCTGACAGACAAGACGGTTACGAATGCTGAGAAGGAAGCGAAAAATGAACATCTCACACCGATTGTCATCGGCAGTGATGTTGCCGTAAAAGAGCAGTATCCGAAAGCCGGAGAAGATGTGATCACCAATCAGAAAATCTTCTTAAAAACAGACGGAAAGATGACGATGCCGGATATGTCCGGATGGTCGAGACGGGAAGTGCTTCAATTCAGCAAGGTATCAGGCATTCACATTGATGTGAGCGGCGAAGGTTACGCTGCCAGCCAAAGTGTCAAAAAAGGCAAAGAACTGAAGGGAAATACCGTGATCAAGGTGAAATTTAAAAATCCTGATTAACGGGACAGAGAAGTCCGCGGATGCCCGCGGGCTTCTTTTTTATGCGCGCCGTTCTATGTGTCCAAGCTGAGGCATAAAATGAAACAAGCCTAAATAAGGAGTGGACGGTCCCTTGCGCGTTTCAAATGTAACGGTTCGAAAACGTTTATTACTGGTTTTGCTTTTTGGCGTGATCATTTTTTTGATCATTGACAGCAGATTAGGCTATGTCCAATTTGTAATGGGGGAAAAGCTGACTTCGCTGGCGAAGGATTCCTGGAGCCGGAATTTGCCGTTTGAGCCTGAGCGGGGAGAGATCCTTGACCGGAACGGCGTGAAGCTGGCTACTAATAAAAGCGCGCCGACCGTCTTTGTCGTACCGCGCCAGATTCAAAATCCCATAAAAACGGGCAAGCTTCTCGCGTCAGTTTTAAATATGTCAGAAGAGAAGGTCTACAAACACATTACAAAGAAAACATCCATAGAAAAAATCTCACCCGAGGGCCGGAAAATTTCAAATAAAAAAGCGAAAGAAATCAAAGCGCTCGATTTAAAAGGAGTTTATGTAGCTGAAGACAGCATCCGTCATTATCCGTACGGAAGCTTTTTGTCCCATGTTCTCGGTTTTGCCGGTATTGATAACCAGGGCCTTCTCGGACTGGAGGCTTATTATGATGATGACTTAAAAGGTGTAAAGGGCTCCGTGAAATTTTATACGGATGCCAAGGGGAAGAAAATGCCTGATGAAGCGGATGATTACACCCCTCCGAAAGACGGACTTGATATGAAATTGACGATTGACGCCAAGGTTCAGACGATTATAGAACGAGAGCTCGACAATGCAGCAGCGAAATACAACCCGGACGGAATGATTGCGGTCGCAATGAATCCGAAAAACGGAGAAGTGCTGGGCATGTCAAGCCGTCCTGATTTTGATCCGGCTGACTATCAATCAGTGGATCCGTCCGTTTACAACCGGAATCTGCCGGTATGGAGCACGTATGAACCGGGTTCGACCTTTAAGATTATTACGCTTGCGGCGGCGCTCCAAGAGCAAAAAGTAAACTTGCAAAGAGATCATTTTTATGACAAAGGATTTGCCGAGGTGGACGGCGCCCGCCTCAGATGCTGGAAAAAGGGCGGCCACGGTTCGCAGTCTTACCTTGAAGTCGTTCAAAATTCCTGCAACCCTGGGTTTGTACAGCTTGGGGAACGGCTCGGAAAACAAAAGCTGTTTCAATATATTAAGGACTTCGGATTTGGAAAGAAAACAGGCATCGATCTGCAGGGGGAAGGAACGGGAATCTTATTTCCGCTTGACAGAGTCGGCCCGGTCGAACAGGCGACAACTGCTTTCGGACAAGGGGTTTCCGTCACGCCGATTCAGCAGGTGGCAGCCGTATCCGCAGCAATAAACGGCGGAACGCTTTATACTCCGTTTATCGCCAAAGAGTGGGTTGATCCCGTCACGAAAAAAACCGTTAAGAAACAATCGCCGATTGCGAAAAGACAAGTTATTTCCCAGGAAACGTCAAAGCAGATCAGATACGCTTTAGAAAGCGTCGTCGCGCAGGGAACGGGGCGGAATGCCTTTGTAGAAGGATATCGCGTCGGGGGGAAAACTGGAACGGCTCAAAAGGTCAAAGACGGCAAATATCTCGAAAACAACCATATCGTCTCCTTTATCGGTTTTGCGCCGGCTGATGACCCGAGCCTTGTCGTATATGTCGCGGTTGATAATCCGAAAGGCACGATTCAATTCGGTGGAACCGTCGCCGCGCCGATTGTCGGAAATATGATGAGAGACAGTCTGCCGGAGCTCGGCGTTAAACCGCGAAAAAATCAAATCGAGAAAAAATATCAATGGAACGACACAAAAACAATAGAGGTTCCGAATGTTGTAGGGATGTCTGTCTCTGATCTTGAGTCGCTGCTTGTCAATTTGAATATAGACTCCTCAGGAAAAGGAAGCAAAATTGTGAAGCAATCACCTGCAGCCGGAACGAAAGTAAAAGAAGGCTCAAAGATCCGTGTTTACTTGAGTGAAGAATGAGTCTTTTTGAGGCAGCCGATTGTTTTCGGCTGCCTTTTATCATAAAGATAAAAAAAGAAGATAACTTTTAAGATTAACTGGATGTATCCTTTTATTTACGCTAAAATATGAACTGTATGTTTAAAAGCCATTCTGACTTTTACAAACAATTATCATGATAAAAGAATGAATAGAATTTCTGAGAGGTTTGATACAATGAAACTTACAAAGCTGCTTACATATTTAATGGCCGAACCTGTTCAAAATGACTTTCATGACCCTGATATAACTTCAATTGAGATGGACTCCAGGGAAGTGAGAAAAGGGAGTCTTTTTGTGTGTATAAAAGGGTATACGGTGGACGGACATGATTTCGCCCAAAAAGCCGCAGAAAACGGCGCAGCGGCCATCGTCGCCGAGAAAGAGCTTGACGTCGATATTCCTGTCATTATCGTCCGCCGGTCACAGCGGGCGCTCAGCGTTCTTTCTGATGCGTTTTACGGGCAGCCGACAAAGAAACTTCAGCTTATCGGCATCACCGGCACAAACGGCAAGACATCAACGACGCATATGGTGGATGAGATTTTTAAAAAAGCGGGAAGACAGACCGGTTTAATCGGAACGATGTACATTAAAATCGGTGATGAGACATTCCCGGTCAAAAATACAACACCCGAAAGCGTCACACTGCAAAAAACGTTCAAGAAAATGAATGACGAGCATGTTGATACAGCCATTATGGAAGTGTCTTCTCACGCTCTGTCACTCGGCAGGGTTCACGGCTGCGATTATGATATCGCCGTGTTCACGAATCTGACGCAGGACCATTTAGACTATCACAAGACGATGGAAGACTACAGACAGGCTAAAAGCCTCCTGTTTTCCCAGTTGGGCGGCTCTTTCAACCATGAAAAGCCGAAGCGGGCCGTTTTAAACGCAGATGACAAAGCCAGCGCTTATTTTGAAAGAGTGACGGCGGCGCACATCCTTACATACGGAATCGAAAATGATGCCGATGTCATGGCGAAACAAATTGAGATCTCTGCGCAAGGCACAAGCTTTGAACTCGTTACGCCAAAAGGAACAAAGCAGATCACGGTTTCACTCGTCGGCCGGTTCAACGTGTATAACGTACTGGCTGCAGCGGCGACAGCGATCGCAGCGGGTCTCCCGTTCGATACGATCACAAGCGCACTTGAAGAGCTGCAAGGTGTCAGAGGCCGGTTTGAACTGGTGAATCACAATCAGCCGTTCCCTGTCGTCGTCGATTACGCGCACACGCCTGACAGTCTGGAAAACGTCCTGAATACATGCAAAGACATGACAGAGGGCAAGCTTTTCGTCGTCGTCGGCTGCGGCGGTGACCGGGACAAAACAAAACGCCCGAAAATGGCGGAAATTGCGGTGCGGATCGCTGACGAACCGATCTTTACCTCAGATAACCCGAGAAGCGAGGACCCGCTGGCCATATTAAGAGATATGGAAAGAGGAGTAGAAGGAACTTACTATCACAGTATCGCCAACCGCGAGCAGGCCATCTTTTTTGCCATTGCCAACGCGAAAAAGGGTGATGTGGTCCTGATTGCCGGAAAAGGGCATGAAACCTATCAGCAGATCGGCAATGAAACATTCGACTTTGATGACGCCGAAGTAGCGGGAAGAGCTATTGTTGAGCTGAATAAAAAGTAAAACAGGAAAGAGTGTTGAATGAGGGAAATGAAAAGAATTACGGGGAAACAATGTGAATATGATAAATACGTATGTCGTTTGAACGAAACGGGAGGAGAAAAGAGCAATGCTTGAGCAAGTGATTTTATTTACAATAATAATGGGATTTTTAATCAGTGTTCTGATATCTCCGATTCTTATCCCGTTTTTAAGACGCTTAAAATTCGGCCAGAGCATCAGGGAAGAAGGGCCGAAATCACATATGAAAAAATCAGGGACGCCGACGATGGGCGGGGTCATGATTATCGTATCCATCGCCATTACGGCGATTGTCATGACGCAGAAATTTTCGCATTTGAGCGCGGAAATGTTTCTTCTGCTGTTTGTCACGATCGGATACGGCCTGCTCGGCTTTTTGGATGATTATATTAAAGTGGTGATGAAACGGAATCTCGGATTAACGTCGAAGCAGAAATTGATCGGCCAGATCATTATCGCCATTGTATTCTACGGAGTATATCATTACTGCCATTTTTCAACCGGCATCAGGGTGCCGGGAACACATCTGTCAATCGATCTCGGCTGGGGATACTTTATCCTCGTTCTCTTTATGCTTGTCGGAGGTTCAAACGCCGTCAACCTGACAGACGGTCTGGACGGTCTCTTGTCCGGTACTGCTGCTATCGCATTCGGCGCTTTCGCGATCCTTGCGTGGAACCAGTCACAATATGACGTTGCGATTTTCTCGGTTGCCGTTGTCGGCGCCGTTCTCGGTTTTCTTGTATTCAACGCCCATCCCGCCAAAGTATTTATGGGGGATACCGGTTCGCTTGCGCTCGGAGGAGCGATCGTGACCGTTGCCATTCTGACGAAGCTTGAAATTCTGCTCGTCATTATCGGCGGAGTTTTTGTTATTGAGACCTTATCTGTTATCTTACAAGTCATCAGCTTTAAAACGACAGGAAAACGAATCTTTAAAATGAGTCCGCTTCACCACCATTACGAATTGGTCGGATGGTCTGAATGGAGAGTTGTCGTCACATTCTGGACTGCGGGACTGCTGCTTGCCGTTTTAGGAATTTACATCGAGGTGTGGTTATAAGTGGAAAACGAACTTTTTTTGCAAAAACAAAACTTTCTGGTCCTCGGACTGGCGAAAAGCGGATATGCGGCTGCGTCAATTCTTCATGAAAAAGGCATTAACGTCGTCGTAAATGATCAAAAAGCCTTTGAAGAAAACGAACCTGCCCAAAGGCTTTCAGAAAGAGGAATTGAGGTTATATGCGGTGAACATCCGACATCACTTTTTGATCAGCATGATATTACCATTCTGATCAAAAATCCCGGAATCCCATATGAAAATATCATGGTGGAGGAAGCGCAAAGAAGAGGCATCCCGGTCTGGACGGAAATCGAGCTTGCGTATTATATCACCAATGCAAAATTCATCGGCATTACAGGCTCGAACGGGAAAACAACAACGACGACCCTGGTCTACGAAATGCTGAAGGCTGACTCGATAAAGGCGCTGATCGCGGGGAATATCGGCACTGTCGCCAGTGAAGTGGCTTATCATGCTGACGGTGATGAATGGATCGTCACGGAGCTTTCTTCGTTCCAGCTGATGGGGACTCATGCGTTCAGACCTGAAATCGGCCTGATTTTAAATGTATTTGACGCTCATTTGGATTATCACCACAGCCGTGAAAATTACGAAAAAGCCAAGCAGAAGGTGTATCTGCATCAGCTTGAGAGCGATACGGCCATCGTGAACCAAAGCGATGAAACAGTCGTGCGGCTTGCCGAAGGCGGAAAAGCCGGCACCGTTCCGTTTTCAGTTCATCAGGAACTGTCCAGCGGCGCATTCATTAAAGACGGAATGCTGATGTTCGGCGATGAAGCGATTCTGCCTGTTGATGACATCGTACTGCCGGGCGCGCACAATTTAGAAAATATTCTAGCCGCTGTAGCCGCGGCAAAAACGGCGGGCGCATCCAATAATGCTATTCAGAAGGTACTGACAAGCTTTACCGGTGTTAAACACCGTCTGCAGTATGTGACTGCGATTCAGAATCGTAAATTTTATAATGACAGCAAAGCGACGAATATTTTGGCCACAAGCAAAGCGCTTTCCGCGTTCAACGCTCCGGTTATACTGCTTGCAGGCGGACTTGACCGCGGCAACGGCTTTGACGATCTGAAACCGTATATGGACAATGTCAAAGCGGTCCTTACGTTCGGCCAGACGGCGCCGAAGATAGAAGAACTGGGCAATGAGCTGGGAATACAACATGTCAAACGTGTCGATAATGTTGAACAAGCAGTATCTGCGGCGTTTGCGCTCTCAAATGAAGGAGACGTCATCCTCTTGTCACCTGCGTGTGCAAGCTGGGATCAGTTCAAAACATTTGAAGAACGCGGTGACATGTTTATAGATGCCGTGCATATGCTTAAGTAAGGGCTTGTCTCTGTTCATCGGCAGCCCTAAATGACTTATGCTTGGGGTGTCGATTGCTTTGACTACTAAAAAAACAGCGCCTGATTTGTTATTAGTTATCATTACGTTATTGCTTTTAACAATAGGATTAATTATGGTTTACAGTGCAAGTGCGGTTTGGGCGGATTATAAATTTGACGACTCGTTTTTCTTTGCGAAACGGCAGCTGCTGTTTGCGGGAATCGGCGTCATTGCCATGTTTTTCATTATGAATGTGGATTATTGGACATGGCGGACATGGTCGAAGCTGCTTCTGATCATTTGTTTTTTCCTGCTTGTGCTTGTACTGATTCCGGGAGTCGGAATGGTGCGGAACGGTTCAAGAAGCTGGATCGGAGTGGGCGCGTTCAGCATTCAGCCTTCGGAGTTTATGAAACTCGCGATGATTGCGTTTCTGGCTAAATTTCTTTCTGAAAAACAGAAGAACATTACGTCATTCAGACGCGGATTCGTTCCCGCGCTCGGAATCGTGTTTTCTGCATTTATTATTATCATGTGCCAGCCCGACCTTGGAACGGGGACGGTGATGGTGGGCACGTGCATCGTGATGATATTTGTTTCCGGTGCGCGAATCGCTCATTTCGCGTTTCTCGGACTCATCGGTTTAAGCGGATTTGCGGCGCTTGTTCTGTCCGCTCCTTATCGGATTAAACGGATCACCTCCTACTTAAACCCGTGGGAGGATCCGCTTGGAAGCGGATTTCAGATCATTCAGTCGCTCTATGCCGTAGGTCCGGGCGGTCTGTTCGGAATGGGGCTCGGCCAAAGCCGACAAAAGTTTTTTTACCTGCCGGAGCCGCAAACCGATTTCATTTTTGCTATTTTATCTGAGGAACTCGGCTTTATCGGCGGTACGCTCATATTGCTGCTGTTCAGTATTTTATTATGGCGGGGCGTCAGGATTGCCCTCGGCGCTCCGGATTTATACGGAAGCTTTGTCGCCATCGGCATTATTTCTATGATTGCTATTCAAGTCATGATTAATATCGGCGTTGTGACGGGGCTGATCCCGGTAACAGGAATTACGCTGCCGTTTTTAAGCTACGGAGGGTCATCACTGACGCTGATGCTCGCAGCGGTCGGCGTGCTTTTAAATGTCAGCCGGTACTCGAGGTATTGATCTGTATCTTGCCTCATCACTCATGATATATTCGTCATTTATAAAAAAACAGACAACATCAATAACCCTGTCCTAAAAAACAGGGTTATCGCTGTGTGATTAAGGGGGACATACGAATGCGTATTGCAGTAAGCGGAGGCGGAACCGGAGGACATATTTATCCGGCTTTGGCCTTTATTAAAGAAGTTCAGCGCAGGCATCCTGATGTGGAATTTTTATATATCGGAACAGAGAACGGTCTTGAGAAAAAAATTGTTGAACGGGAAAATATTCCGTTTCGCGCCATTGAAATTACAGGTTTCAAACGAAAACTTTCTTTTGAAAATGTAAAAACCGTCATGCGTTTCTTAAAAGGCGTGAAGAAAAGCAAATCGTATTTAAAAGAATTTAAACCAGATGCTGTTATCGGCACAGGCGGCTATGTATGCGGTCCGGTTGTATACGCGGCGGCAAAAATGGGAATTCCGACGATCATTCATGAGCAAAACAGCCTTCCGGGCATCACGAATAAGTTTCTCTCGAAATATGTTAATAAGGTGGCGATTTGCTTTGAAGAGGCAAAATCGCATTTTCCTGCTGAAAAAGTTGTTTTTACGGGAAACCCGAGAGCCTCTGAAGTCGTCTCAATTAAGACAGGCCGCTCGTTAACTGAATTCGGGCTCAAAGAAGATCAAAAAACGGTGCTCATTTTCGGCGGAAGCAGAGGTGCGGCTCCTATTAACCGTGCCGTTATTGATATGCAGGAAGAATTGAAAACGAGACCTTACCAAGTGCTTTATATTACCGGGGAAGTGCATTATGAGAAGGTATCGGCTGAGCTGAAAGGCGGAAAAGCCGCTGATAATATGGTGACAAAACCGTTTTTGCACCAAATGCCGGAGTACTTAAAATCAATTGATGTCATTGTGGCCAGAGCCGGGGCGACAACGATTGCGGAAATCACCGCACTCGGCATTCCGAGCGTGCTCATTCCGAGCCCGTACGTGACAGCCAATCACCAGGAAGTCAATGCGAAGGCGCTCAGCCAGCATGACGCTGCAATCGTACTGAAGGAAACCGAGCTCAGCGGAGAAAAACTGATCGCTGCGCTGGACAAAATCGTAATGAATGACGAAACGTTAAAAGACATGAGTGAGCGGACAAAATCACTCGGTGTTCCCGATGCGGCAGCCAGACTGTACAGTATCATGGAAGACATTAAAAAATAGAGCAAATGGAATGCGGAGGTTTACGATGGAGAACGTAATTCAGGAATTAAGAGACCGCGAAGTCGGCAAAGTGCTGGAACAAGAACCGCTCGCGAATCATACAACGATGAAAATCGGCGGTCCGGCGGACATTTTAATCATCCCCAACCGTGTGGAAGCGGTCAAAGATATTATGGATATTGTGAAGAAACATGACCTGCCATGGACGGTTATCGGCCGCGGTTCAAATCTGCTCGTGCTTGATGAAGGCATAAGAGGAGTTGTTATTAAGCTGGGAGCGGGTCTCGATCATTTGGAGATTGACGGTGATCAGGTGACAGTCGGAGGCGGTTATTCAGTCGTCCGTCTTGCGACTTCGATGAGTAAAAAAGGAATGTCCGGACTCGAGTTTGCAGCAGGCATTCCGGGATCAATCGGCGGAGCAGTCTATATGAATGCGGGGGCGCACGGATCTGATATGAGTGAGATTCTCGTGAAAGCCCGTATCTTATTTGAAGACGGCACGATCGAATGGCTGACGAACGAAGAGATGGACTTCAGCTACAGAACATCTGTATTGCAGAAAAAACGTCCCGGCGTGTGTCTCGAGGCAGTTCTAAAGCTTGAGCAAAAGGAACGGGAAGCCATCACGGCGCAAATGCAGCAAAACAAAGATTACAGAAAAAATACTCAGCCGTACTCAAGCCCCTGCGCCGGAAGCATATTCAGAAATCCGCTGCCGGATCATGCTGGAAACCTCGTTGAAAAAGCGGGATTAAAAGGATATCAGATCGGCGGAGCGAAAGTGTCCGAAATGCACGGGAATTTTATCGTCAATGCCGGCGGGGCGACTGCCAAGGACGTCCTTGACCTGATTGAGTATGTGAAAAAGACCATCCGTGAGCAGTATGATGTTGACATGCATACAGAAGTTGAAATCATCGGCGGGAATCGCTAAAAGGTTCTCTGATTTCCGTGAGCTCATGTGATATACTTTTAACAAATGTCAAACGGCATCACAGCATGCCGTTTGTTTTTCAATCAGACGAATGTCAAGCTGTTTCATTCTTAGCGAGGTGGACAGGCAGTGAACCCGAATCATGAAAGAGAAAAAATCGTAAATATTGAAGAACGGATTCCGAAAATCAAAGAGCAGCGGAAACAAAAAGCAAACCGCCGGCTGATTTCATTCATTGTGCTCTTTTTTATGATGGTTTTAATCATCGTGTATTTGCAGATGCCGATCAGCAAAGTCTCTTCTGTCACCGTTTCCGGAAACGAAAACGTGTCTGTAAAAGAGATCAGCGCGCTTTCTGATATACATAACGGACAGACCGAGTTCTGGAGTCTGAACAAGAAAAAAACAGAAGAAAAGATTGAGCAGAATAAGCTGGTGAAAAAGGCGGAGCTTTCAAAAGCATTTCCTAACAAAGTCAGAATTCACATTGAAGAATATAAGACCATCGCGTATCTGCAACGGAATGATGTGTATTATGAAGTGCTGGAGAACGGCACCGTGCTGCCGAACGAAGTCACGCCCGATGACGCGGGTCCGATTTTGGTAGACTGGACAAACGCGAAAAAGCGGGTCAAAATGGCGGAGCAGCTTGATAAGCTTTCAGGTTCGTTAAAGCAGTCGATTTCTGAAATCTACTACACGCCGGTAAAAATGGATCAGGATCGGATTAAGCTGTATATGAACGACGGATATGTGGTGACCGCTTCAATTAAAACGTTTGCCGCCCGGATGAAGACCTATCCTTCTATCGTTTCTCAGCTGGACGGCGGAAAAAAGGGAATTATCCACTTAGAAGTCGCTACATATTTTGAAGAATTTAAAAAAGGTAAATCCGGCAAGAAAAAAGAAACTGATCAATAGTCCTAAAGAACTAATTTTATGGTGATTCAAAAGGGACTGTTACAATCAGCATGGCAGCCGATATAACCGATAGCGGAATCATTATGACTATGTTTGTTTTTTGCCGGGGATCCGGCTGCCGGACAAGCGGAAAATTCTTAATGCAATGGGCGTGTCATCTGCAGTGATCATTGCATTTGGAGTTTTCCTCCTGTTTCTTCTTTTTTCGGATGTTTCTGGCAATATCTATCGCTTTTCTGAAGGTTCATCTTAGTGTAGACTAATGGAAAGCGGGTATATTTGCATCTGGATTGCACAGGATGACCCGTGACAAGAAATCTTACGGTAAGGTGGGCCGTCTCCAAAAAAAATAAAAAAAATGCGATATAAAAGAGGATATACATAGAATATAACGAATAGTTTCATTAAACATAAATTGTGAGAAATCAGATGAAAATTTGTTGATGCTGTTGTTTTTGTTACACACTTGTAAAGCCACATCCATTGTATTGTTGTTCCGCAAATAATAGAATAGAATTTGATCGAAATGTGAGGAGGTGCCATAGAATGAACAACAATGAACTTTACGTCAGTCTTGACATCGGTACGTCCAATACAAAAGTGATCGTCGGAGAAATGACAGATGATTCCCTTAACATTATCGGAGTGGGAAATGTACCGTCTGAAGGGTTGAAAAAAGGCTCAATCGTTGATATAGATGAAACCGTTCATTCTATAAGAAAAGCGTTTGACCAAGCTGAAAGAATGGTAGGTTTTCCGCTGAAAAAAGCCATTGTCGGCGTTAATGGAAATTATATTCATATTCAAGATACGAACGGCGTTGTCGCTGTTTCCAGTGAAAACAAAGAAATTCACGTTGAAGACGTCCGCCGGGTAATGGAAGCGGCACAGGTCGTGTCAGTTCCGCACGAGCAGCTGATCGTTGACGTCGTTCCGAAACAGTTTATCGTTGACGGAAGAGACGAAATTACCGATCCGAAAAAAATGCTCGGCGTGCGCCTGGAAGTAGAAGGCACGCTGATTACCGGCTCCAAAACGATCTTACATAATTTACTTCGCTGTGTGGAGAGAGCGGGCGTCGAAATTACAGATATCTGCCTGCAGCCGCTTGCGGCCGGTTCAGCGGCTTTGTCAAAAGACGAAAAAAACCTCGGAGTCGCCATGATTGATATCGGCGGCGGCTCGACGACGGTGGCGGTATTTGAACAGGGGCACCTGAAGGAGACAGCCGTCATTCCGCTCGGAGGCGAAAACATCACGAAAGATGTATCGATCGGATTGCGCACTTCCACCGAAGAGGCTGAAAGAGTAAAAAAACAATTCGGACATGCATTCTACGATGAGGCTTCAGAAGATGAAGTATTTGAAGTCACCGTCATAGGAACGAATCAAAAGCAATCTTTTACACAGCAGGAAATTGCCAATATTATTGAAGCAAGAGTGGAAGAGATTCTTGAGATTGCCGCAGCCGAAATTGAGCATATGGGAATTACAGATCTGCCCGGCGGCTTTGTGCTGACCGGCGGACAGGCCGCAATGCCCGGAGTGCTTTCATTGGCACAGGAAGTGCTGAGGCACAATGTTAGGGTCGCAAGCCCGAATTATATCGGTGTAAGAGACCCTCAATATATGACGGGTGTCGGCTTGATACAATTTGCCTGCCGAAATGCCAGAATTCAGGGAAGAAAAATAGGCTTTCATATGCCGGAAGAAGCCGTGCAGGAAATCGCGGTCTCTCACGAAGAAGAACATCATCAGCGGCCTGAGGCGCAGCAGCGTCCAAAAGCAAAACAAAAAACACAAGCCGAACACAACAAACCGAGCAAAATGAAAAAACTATTAAGCATGTTTTGGGAATAGATTGATAGTCATTCGGCAGATTAGGAGGATTTAGCATGTTGGATTTCGAAACAAACATAGACGGCTTAGCATCAATTAAAGTAATCGGAGTAGGAGGCGGCGGTAATAACGCGGTCAACCGAATGATTGAAAACGAAGTACAGGGTGTAGAGTACATCGCGGTAAATACGGACGCGCAAGCTCTTAACCTGTCAAAAGCAGAAGTGAAAATGCAGATCGGAGAAAAGCTGACCCGCGGTCTCGGAGCGGGAGCAAATCCGGAAGTCGGCAAAAAAGCCGCTGAAGAAAGTAAAGAACAAATCGAAGAAGCGTTAAAAGGCGCTGACATGGTGTTCGTTACAGCCGGAATGGGAGGCGGTACCGGAACGGGAGCCGCACCGGTTATTGCGCAAATCGCAAAAGACTTAGGCGCCTTGACTGTCGGAGTCGTAACAAGACCGTTTACATTTGAAGGACGAAAACGTCAGCTGCAGGCTGCAGGCGGTATCACGGCGATGAAAGAAGCCGTTGACACACTGATCGTTATTCCGAATGACCGGATTTTAGAAATTGTCGATAAAAACACACCGATGCTTGAAGCATTCCGTGAAGCTGATAACGTGCTTCGCCAAGGGGTGCAAGGTATCTCAGACCTCATCGCGACGCCCGGTTTAATCAACTTGGATTTTGCCGATGTTAAAACCATCATGTCCAACAAAGGTTCAGCATTGATGGGTATCGGGATCGCAACAGGAGAAAGCCGTGCTGCCGAAGCCGCTAAAAAGGCCATCTCCAGCCCGCTCCTTGAAGCGGCAATCGACGGAGCGCAAGGTGTTTTAATGAACATTACGGGAGGTACAAATCTGAGCCTCTACGAAGTGCAGGAAGCAGCCGATATCGTCGCTTCTGCGTCTGATCCTGATGTGAATATGATTTTCGGTTCAGTTATCAATGAAAATCTGAAAGATGAAATCGTCGTTACCGTCATCGCGACCGGTTTTATCGAACAGGAGAAAGATGACTCAAAACCGCAGCGTCCGAATTTAAACCAAGGCTTGAAGTCTCAAAGCCAGCCTGCTGCGAAACGTGAGCCGAAACGAGAAGAAACACAGCATCAAAACACGGTAAACCGCCATACTTCACAGCCGGCGGATGATGCCCTTGATATTCCTACATTTTTAAGAAACCGCAACAAACGCGGCTGATGCAAAAAGGACAAAACCACATGGTTTTGTCCTTTTTCTTTTTTCGCTCAGTCTTCCTGCCCATCCCCATGATCTATACAGTGAAAATAGAAACTTTATACCTATGACCAATTGATTGTTTTCTAGTTTCGTCCGGATTTCTGACAGAATGTGACAATATCTGAATAGAAGATTGTCTACATTTAACGTACAGCATCGAAATGACAAACCATTCCAATTGAGAGGGGAGGAATACAAATTTATATTGCGTTTCCAAATAAGGGGGGATACGATTGAAGAAAAAAATGAGAAACAGATGGACAGGCTCCGTTTTAAGCGCGATTGTCGTCAGTTCACTGCTGTTTCCGGGTGCAGCCGTAGCGGAGACCACACCGGGAACAGTTTCTGCCACCAAAGATCTTTCTTCCTCTAAGAGCATTCAGCATAAGATTTCCGATTCAGTCCAGAAGCGTTTTGAGAAAAATGATAAAGTCACATTTCTCATCAAATTTAAAGAGAAAGCCGATACGAAAAAAGCGGTCAAAAAAGCAGAGAAAAATGCCAAGTCCCAATCGCTTTCCGCAGCAAAAACAGAATATCAAAAGCGGTCAGCGGTCGTCTCTTCTTTAAAAGTAGCGGCTCATAATGCCCAGCAGAATATAAAAACATATTTGGAAAAACAAAAAAAGAAAGGCAAGGCGGAGCGCATCCATTCCTATTATATTGTCAACGGAATGGCAGTCACGGCTTCGAAAGAGGTGATGGAGAAAGTTGCCTCATTTCCTGAAGTAGAAAAAGTTCTCCCGAATGAAAAGCGTCAGCTTACTCAATCGAAAGCTCCTTTTCAATTGAAGAAAAAGCAAAAAGAGATCAAGGCAAAGGGAGGCGTTGAATGGAACATCAGCCAAATTGATGCGCCGAAGGCCTGGGCCTCTGGTTACGACGGCACCGGTACGGTTGTCGCCTCGATTGATACAGGGGTTCAGTGGGATCACCCGGCGCTTAAGGAGAAATACCGGGGGTACGATCCTGAAAATCCCGCAGCGCCGAACCATGAAATGAACTGGTATGATGCCGTGTCTAAAAAAGACGCGCCCTACGATGATCTTGAACACGGCACTCATGTAACAGGAACCATGACGGGTTCAGAACCTGACGGCTCAAATCAAATCGGTGTCGCTCCGGGCGCGAAATGGATCGCAGTAAAAGCATTTTCAGATGACGGAGGAACCGATGCCGATATTTTGGATGCCGGTGAATGGGTGCTCGCGCCAAAAGATAAAAACGGCACTCCGCATCCCGAGATGGCGCCGGATGTTGTCAATAATTCCTGGGCAGGCGGTTCAGGTATGGACGAGTGGTACCGCGATATGGTGAATGCATGGAGAGCAGCCGAGATTTTTCCGGAATTCTCTGCGGGAAATGAAGACTTATTTACACCGGGAGGACCCGGTTCAATCGCAAATCCGGCCAATTATCCGGAAGCATTTGCGACAGGTGCGACTGACATCGACAAGAAACTCGCTGATTTCTCACTTCAAGGCCCCTCACCGTATCATGAAACTAAGCCGGATATTTCGGCTCCGGGAGTGAATATCCGTTCCTCTATTCCTGGGGGAACATATGAAGGCGGCTGGAACGGAACTTCAATGGCCGGGCCGCATGTGGCGGCGACGGCGGCTTTGTTAAGGCAGGCGAACGCTTCTATTACGGTTGATGAAATGGAAGACGTTTTGACGCGCACCGCTGAAAAGCTGACAGACTCCGTTTTTCCGGAATCACCGAATAACGGCTACGGCCACGGTTTAGTCAATGCTTTTGACGCCGTTTCTGCCGTAACAGACGGAATCGGAAGCGTAGAAGGCAAAGTATCTTCTGCGGGCGAAGATCACAATCCCCCCAGCTGGCAGCATGAACCCGTCCATGAAGCTTACAAAGGGGCAAATCTGCCGTTAACGGTTACAGCAGAAGATGATGTAAGCGTGACTGAGGTGTTACTTTCCTATCAATTTGATAAAGGAGAGTGGAAAACGATCGCCGCCGTTCAAAAAAGCGGTGATGAAAAAAAGGGACTTTACCAGGCAGAAATTCCGCACGTAACGGGCAGCACGGTAAGTTATAAATGGACAATAAAAGATTTCGGGGGTCATTCTGCAGAATCTGATACGTACCGGGCTGATGTAAAACCGAGCATTACGGCGGGGTACAAAGAAGATTTTGAATCACAGCCGGCCGGCTGGTCCAGTTACGGGACACATGACCAATGGGAATGGGGGATTCCGAGTTCAGGCCCCGGCGCTGCATTTTCCGGAGATAAAGTGTATGCGACGAACCTGTCCGGACCGTATGCCGATTCAGCCAATATGAATTTGGTGATGCCTCCGATCCAGGTTCCGGATTCAGGACGATTGTTTTTGCAATTTAAAAGCTGGCACAAGCTCGAAGAATTTTTTGATTACGGGTACGTGTTCGTTCTGCCGGAAGGAAAATCGAATTGGGAGCAGGCGGCTGTTTACAATGGTGACTCCGCAGGGTGGAATGATGAAGAAGCAGACTTATCCGCGTATAAAGGCCAAAATATAAGGCTTATGTTTAATATGCAGTCAGACGAAGTACTCAATGAAGACGGATGGTATATTGATGACGTCCGGCTTTCAAGCAGTCCTCTCGGCAAGGCGGCCAAAAAAAGTAAACACAATAGACAAACACCGCCCGGCCATCTGAAGAAAAAAACCGTCAGTCCGAAACTGGCCAAACCGGCGGTAAAATCATCCGGAAAACCGGTGAAACGTGAAACGAATCTCCTGCCGCTCAGAGCGCAAATCAGTGTCGCCGAGACGGGGAAATCCGTGTATTCCGACCCCGCAACCGGAAGCTACAGCCTGTCTCATAAAGCGGGAAACTATACGCTGAAAGCCGAGGCATACGGATTTAAACCCGCTGCAAAACAAGTTTCTGTTCAAGCAGACAAAACCGCACAGGCAGACTTTACACTGGAGCAAATGCCGTCCGGTACGTTAAAAGGAACCATCACCAATCAGTCGACAGGCGAACCGGTGGAAGGGGCCGCGCTTTATGTAGTGGAGGACGCTGCAATTGAGCCTGCGGTGACAAATGATAAAGGGGAATATTCGTTTCAGGCGTATGAAGGCAAATACACCATTAAAGTAGCCGCAAAAGGCTTTTACAACAGCGAATTTTCTGTTGACATCAAAGGGGATGCTGAAAAAAACGCCAAGCTTAAGCCGTATATCGGCTATGAAGGGGAAATTGCCTATGATAACGGGACTGAAGAAGCCGGCCTGTCCTATTTTAAGGCAGGCAGCAAATCTGCCGTTAAGATGACGCTTAAAGACGGAAAAGAACACGGTATGCTGACGGGAGGCCTCTTTAAATTTTGGGGCGCGGACTGGCCTGATCCGGGCGGTACCGAATTTCAGGCAGAAGTATATGATGCATCAGGCCCTGACGGGAGCCCGGGCAGCAAAATTGCCGGCCCGTTCCAAGCTGAAGCGCTTCGAAACGGAGAATGGACCAAAGTGGATCTCAGCTCAAAAGGAATCGAGGTCGGAAAGGATTTTTATCTTGTGCTCCGCCAGACGAAACCTGATCCTTATTCACCTGCCCTGTCATCTGACGACGGCAGTCCATATTCGAACAGAAACTGGCAATACCTCGACGGCAGCTGGTCAAAAGCCGATAAATCAGATGGAAACTTTATGATCAGGGCTTTAGTCGACTACGAAGCTTCCGTGCCTGACATCACGTCGCCTGATGACCGGTCATTTACAAACAAGAAGTCAATCACGGTGAAAGGAACGGCTTCACCAAGAACTGCAGTCCGCCTGACCAATAACGGTAAAACCGCCGCTGAAACGAAAGCAGATGCAGACGGCCATTTCCAGGCTGATGTCACACTGCGTAAAGATGCCAATCGGCTGACGGCGGCATCTGTGACGGACAAGGGATCAACCGATGAGTCACGCCCTGTCACGGTCATACTCGATCAGGATAAGCCGGATGTGACGATTGACAGTCCGGCAAACGGAGATAAAACAAATAAAGAAGCGGTGACTGTAAAAGGAAAAGCTTACGATAACCATCTAAAATGGGTGAAGGTGAACGGCAAAAAGGCCGAGGTGAGTGACGGCTCTTATCAAGCAAGAATCCTTTTGGAAAACGGCAGCAACGAAATCAAAGTCACGGCCTCAGACGAAGCGGGTAACAAAACAACAAAAAAGACGGTGATTGATGTCAATTATAACGCTCCCGTCATCTCCGGATTGGTTCCCGGAGCGGATAAAGAATTAAAAGCCGGAGAATCAGTGAAAATCGCTTTTTCAAGCGGGAAGAAATTAGACGCCTCATTCGTGATCCGTATGCCTCTGACAAACGCCCGGGCAGGGACTCAAAACGCGACGGAGCTTCCGCTGAGAGAAATTTCTCCGGGACGATATGAGGGTTACTGGACGGCGACTTCTTCCATCAAAGCAAGCGGAGCAAAAATTGATGTTATTGCAAGAGATGATTATGGAAATGAAACGAGACAGACAGCAAAAGGAAAACTTTATATCAATGAGTAAAACAGAGCGCTGCCGGGACACGGCAGCGCTTTTTTGGCTGAGATGGTCAATAGGAAATCAATCTCTTCGACCCTCGACAAATAAAACGGTTATCCCTTAAAAATTGTACTTTCCCCTCAACATTAATTGACAGACTTTCCCACAGAGCTTGCTTTATACTTATGAAACAAGAGAGAGAAACAGATATGTAAGACAAAAGAGGAAAGGGGTCAGATGTGAAAATCTATCTGGATGTCATTTGGCTGTTGAACTTTTGTTTTGATTCTCTTTTGCTTTTATTAACCGCCTTTATTTTAAAACGCCAGGTGAAAAAAAGAAGAGTGGCCGCCGGCGGTTGCATCGGATCAGCCATTGTGCTTCTGATGTTTACGCCTGTTTCTCCCTTTGTGGAGCATCCGGCGGGAAAAATGGCATTTTCAGTTGTCATCGTGCTTACGGCTTTTGGCTTTAAACGATTTCGGTACTTTTTTCAAAATTTGTTCGCCTTTTATTTCGCGACCTTTCTCGTCGGCGGGGGAATGATCGGCGTACATTCCCTGCTGCAGACAGAATCAATTGTAGAACACGGCGCTATGGTCACGAGCCAGACCGGCTTCGGCGACCCGATCAGCTGGATATTTGTTGTCATCGGATTTCCGGCCGTATGGTTTTTTTCGAAAAAGAGAATCGAAGACATCGAGACGAAGTCCATTCAGTACGATGAACTTGTCATGGTTCAGGCAGAATTCAGCGGGCAGACAATCCGCGCAAAAGGCCTGGTGGATTCCGGGAATCAGCTTTATGATCCGCTGACAAAAACGCCGGTCATGATCCTTCACATTGACAAATTCGCTCCGATTCTCAGTGAAAAGGAAACGGACATCATCAAATCTGCCAGTCCGCTTGAAGTGATAGAGCAGCTTGATGATTCGTTCCGTCATGCGGATAAGCTGAGGCTGATTCCATACAGGGGCGTCGGTCAGGACAATCAATTTTTACTCTGTTTAAAGCCGGATTACGTCACGATTATAACGAAAGACGAGATGATCGCATGTGAAAAATGCCTGATCGGCATCAGCGCGAAACCATTATCAGCGGATGGTGAATTTGACGGAATCGTTCACCCGAAGATGCTGACCGGGAAGGCTGTGAAGCATGTATCCTGACGAAAAGTCTGTTATTCATCATACTCAAAACGCATTGTATTTAGAAGGGGGAGGAAGATGAAAAAACTTAAGCTGCGTCTGACTTATTTATGGTATAAATGGCTGATGAAACTCGGACTGAAAAGTGATGAAGTATATTACATAGGAGGGAGCGAAGCGCTGCCGCCGCCTTTGTCTAAAGAAGAGGAGCAGGTGCTCTTATTAAAGCTGCCGAGCGGGGATCAGGCGGCGCGGGCCATCCTGATTGAGAGAAACTTACGCCTTGTCGTTTACATTGCCCGCAAATTCGAAAACACCGGCATCAATATCGAGGACTTAATCAGCATCGGCACAATCGGTTTAATCAAAGCGGTAAACACGTTTAATCCGGAAAAGAAAATCAAACTCGCAACCTACGCGTCACGATGTATTGAAAACGAAATTTTAATGTACTTGCGCCGAAACAATAAAATCCGTTCAGAGGTGTCCTTTGATGAACCGCTGAACATTGATTGGGACGGAAACGAACTGCTGCTTTCGGATGTGCTCGGCACAGATGATGATATTATTACAAAAGACATTGAAGCCAATGTGGATAAAAAACTTTTGAAAAAAGCGCTTGAGCAATTAAATGATAGAGAAAAGCAGATCATGGAACTGCGATTCGGGCTTGTCGGTGAAGAAGAAAAAACACAAAAAGATGTAGCCGACATGATGGGGATTTCACAATCTTATATCTCCCGGCTCGAAAAGCGGATTATTAAAAGACTGAGAAAAGAGTTTAACAAAATGGTGTAAAATTTTTTCCATCTGACAGTCCTTACTGCTGCAAGGATTGCCGGTGCCGGATGTTTATTTCTGTAAAATGGCGGTGCATATTTTTCCCACCCGAGGAGATACTTAACGTTGTACAGCAGCTCCTAGTGGGAGGGAAAAACGTGTCAAGAAATAAAGTCGAAATTTGCGGGGTGGATACCTCCAAATTACCGGTACTCAAGAATGAAGAGATGAGAAAGCTGTTTAAGCAATTGCAGGATGAGGGCGATGATTCAGCGAGGGAAAAGCTTGTAAACGGCAACCTGCGCCTTGTCTTAAGCGTCATTCAGAGGTTTAACAACAGAGGAGAGTATGTTGATGACTTATTTCAGGTCGGCTGCATCGGACTAATGAAATCCATTGATAATTTTGACCTAAGCCATAATGTTAAGTTTTCAACATACGCTGTACCGATGATTATCGGAGAAATCCGCAGATATTTGCGGGATAACAATCCGATCCGCGTCTCGAGGTCGCTTCGCGATATCGCATATAAAGCGCTTCAAGTAAGGGAGCGGTTAATCAGTGAGACAAGCAGGGAGCCGACAGCAGAGGAAATCGCCAAAGTTCTTGAAGTGCCCCATGAAGAAATTGTGTTTGCCCTTGACGCCATCCAAGATCCGGTATCACTGTTTGAGCCGATTTATAATGACGGCGGCGATCCGATTTACGTGATGGACCAGATCAGCGATGAGCGCAATAAGGATACACAATGGATTGAGGAGCTCGCTCTGAAAGAAGGCATGAGAAGACTGAACGAACGGGAAAAAATGATTTTGCGAAAACGCTTTTTCCAGGGGAAAACCCAAATGGAAGTCGCAGAAGAAATCGGCATATCCCAAGCTCAGGTCTCAAGGCTTGAAAAGGCAGCCATTAAACAAATGAATAAGAATATCCATCAATAACGGAGAAAGCCTTTAAACATTGTTTTAAAGGCTTTTTTCGTGCGCCGGTTTACGTTTGCGAAAAAGTGATGTATTCTAATGTGTAAAAGTTTTAAGAAAATTGAAACAAATAAACGGGGGAACTGCAATGATTTTACAGCTGGACAATGTGTCATTAAAAAGAAACGGCCAATGGATTTTGAAAGATATCAACTGGCGCGTTGAGAAAAACGAAAATTGGGTGCTGTTCGGACTGAACGGAGCCGGAAAAACAGCCTTGCTGAATATGTTATGTTCTTATTACTTTCCCACTTCAGGAGAGATGCAGGTGCTCGGCCATCAATTCGGCAAAACAGAGCTCGGTGACAGGCTCAGAAAAAAAATCGGTCTTGTTTCAGCGGGTCTTCAGCACAAATTATATGCCGCGGATTCTGCTTTTGAAATCGCCCTCAGCGGCGCGTACGCTTCAATCGGGCTTTACGAAACGCCGAGTGAACAAGTGAGGGAAAAAGCGATCGGTCTTCTGAAGGATTTAGGCGCCATCAGTTTCGCGGACAGACGGTATGAAACGTTATCTCAGGGGGAAAGGCAAAGAGCGCTGATTGCGCGGGCGCTTATGGCTGATCCGGAACTGCTGATTTTGGATGAGCCCGTGACGGGTCTCGATTTTATGGCAAGAGAGCAGCTGCTGGATACGATAACGTCGATCGCTGAAAAAGAAAATGCGCCGTCCATCCTTTATGTCACTCATCATGCTGAAGAAATTCTGCCGGTATTTGATCAGGCGCTGCTTTTAAAACAAGGCGAGGTGTTCGCTGCCGGGAAAATCAAGGACATGCTTTCTGACGAGCGGCTTACAGCGTTTTTCGATATGCCTGTCAATGTCTTATGGAACAACGGCCGTCCATTTTTAACGTGTGCAAAAGCGGCATCATCCGTCAAATAAAATCAATTCACCCTGGGGGTGCTGCTGACATGCAGCTGAGAGAGATGTTAGTCTCAACCCTTAACGGACCTGATCCGGATCATGCCGGCGGAGGGAAGCGGTGAAAAAAAGCGGAGGAAAGTCCGTTTTTACCCGTTTCATTGGATGAAACGGGTTTTTTAATACAGCAAAAGGAGAGATGTTCAATGAACCAGCTTGACATGCTGCTGCAGCAGGCGGATAAACGGCGGGGCGATTTAATACATATTGCTGAAAGGTTGATCGCCTTTCCGACACCGGCTCCGCCTGCAAGAAATACAGCAGATGCTCAGAAGTGGGTGGCCGGATTTTTAAAAGAAATGGGCTGCTCGGTCGATATGTGGGATGTGTATCCGGAAGATCCGAACGTAGTCGGTGTTTTAAAAGGGACAGATTCAAGCGGGCATCAAAGCCTGATTTTAAACGGACACATTGACGTAGCCGAAGTCAGGGATGAAGACTGGGACTCTGACCCGTTTCAGCCGCTCGTTAAAGCCGGCATGCTGATCGGAAGAGGCGCCGCTGATATGAAAGGCGGATTGGCGTGTGTTCTTTTTTCTCTGAAGCTGATCCATGATGCCGGCATTGAGCTTCCGGGCGACCTCATTGTACAGTCTGTGATCGGAGAAGAAGTCGGCGAGGCGGGGACGCTGGAATGCTGCAAACGCGGCTATCACGCGGATTTTGCGGTTGTCGCGGATACGAGCAGCCTGCATATTCAAGGGCAGGGCGGAGTCATCACCGGCTGGATAGAATTGAAAAGCAAACAAACATTTCATGACGGCATGAGGCGCAATATGATTCATGCGGGCGGAGGCACATTCGGAGCGAGCGCAATCGAAAAAATGGCGAAAATCATCACTGCCTTGGGAGAGCTGGAACGCCACTGGGCGGTAACGAAAAGCTATCCCGGCTTTTCACCAGGCACCAATACGATCAACCCCGCCGTTATTGAAGGGGGAAGGCACGCAGCGTTTGTCGCCGATGAATGCCGATTATGGATTACCGTCCACTTTTACCCGAACGAAACGCACGAACAAGCTGTGGCAGAAATCGAAGACTATATCAATCGTGTCTCTGACGGTGATCTGTGGCTCAGGGAAAACAGGCCGGTGTTCAAATGGGGCGGGTCTTCCATGATTGAAGACAGAGGAGAGGTGTTCCCGGCGCTGGAAATCGACCCGAACCATCCGGCCGTTTCTGTTCTGGCGGAATCGCACTCAGCCGTCAAACAACAGGAGCCCGTCATCGATGTTTCCCAAACCGTAACAGACGGAGGATGGCTTTATCATGCCGGGATTCCAAGCGTCATATACGGACCCGGCGATTTAAAAAACGCCCATTCCGTAAACGAAGAAGTGTCCGTCGATGAGCTGATGGACTATACGAAAATCATGCTGAGATTTATCCACACCTGGTGCAGCCGCAAAAAAGATTGCCCGATGTGACAAGGTTCAGCCCGGCCGCTCATATAATAGGAAAAAGAACGGGCAAAGGGCGTGATACAAATGATCAGCATATCTGAATTTCAAATAAAAGATGTAGTAAACGTGTCGAACGGAAAAAAACTCGGAAGCATCGGTGATATTGATATTAACGTGACAACGGGAAAAATTCAGGCGATTATTTTAGGCGGCAGCGGAAAAGTTCTCGGTTTTTTCGGAAAAGAAGAGGAAATGATCATTCCTTGGCGAAATATAGTTAAAATTGGGGAAGATGTCATCTTAGTGCGTGTAAACGAACCAAAGGGGGGAGCATAATCCTCCCTTTACTTGTAAAAAGCCGGAAATCTCAATGTTTCCGGCACATTTATTTATTTCATTTTTCAATCAGCCGCTAAACGTATGCTTAAAATTGTGTTAAAATGAGTGGGAAATTCGCTTTTTAATGTTTGTCGAAAGGTTGGATCTTCATGAATACATATCACCCGTTTAGTTTTACCACCCCCTCGGCACTCATGATAGAAGACTGGAACTGTGTGAATCAGCATAACACAAAGGTCATCGCCGGATTCACAACGAAAAACGGCGGTGTCAGCAATCCTCCGTATGAGTCATTAAATACCGGATTGCACGTCCGGGACGAAGCTCATGATGTTGTGAAAAACCGTGAAATCATAGCGTCCTTATGCGGTACTGATCTGGATTCCTGGGTATTCGCCGATCAGACACATGAAAACCGCGTCCGATGCGTGACAGCGGGAGATAAAGGAAAAGGGGCGAGAGACTATTCCTCCGCATTCCGCGGGACTGACGGGCTCTATACGAAAGATACGGATCTTTTTTTGGGCCTGTGTTTTGCAGACTGTGTGCCTTTGTATTTTTATGACCCGGTGAAATCCATAATCGGCGCTGCCCATGCCGGATGGAAGGGGACGGTCAGACAAATCGGGCGCATCATGACGGAACGCTGGGTAAACGAAGAAGGTTCCCGCTTAACAGATATTCAGGCCGTCATCGGTCCGTCCATCAGCGCGGACAGCTATACCGTCGACGACCGCGTCATCAATGAAGTCCGGGCGCTGCCGTTTTCCGCAGAATCCGCCATACGCGAAACGGAAAAAGGCCGGTATCAGCTTGATTTAAAAGAGGTCAACCGCCTTCTTCTGATACATTGCGGCATTCCGGAAGAAAACATTTCAGTCAGCGGTTTATGCACCGAACAAGAGCGTGAACTATTCTTTTCACATCGCCGCGACAAAGGAAAAACGGGACGCATGATGTCCTTTATCGGAATGAAGGAGGCATAAGTTATCTTGCGTGTTGCTGATCAATTACGACATATAAACGAAAGAATAAACGAAGCATGTAACAGATCGGGCCGAAGCCCCGAAGATGTAACCGTCATCGCGGTTACAAAATACGTATCAGCCGAAAGGGCTCAAGAGGCCGTGGATGCCGGTATTACAAGTCTGGGAGAAAACCGGGATGCCGAGCTTATCCGTAAGCAGGATGTCATCAAAGGCAGCCCCGTGTGGCACTTTATCGGCAGTCTTCAGTCCAGAAAGGTGAAGGCCGTCGTTGACCGTGTATCTTATATACATTCCTTAGACAGACTGTCATTGGCTAAAGAAATTGAAAAACGGGCGCAGCATGCGGTTCGCTGTTTTGTGCAGGTGAATACTTCGCTTGAGCCGTCTAAGCACGGTTTGAAAACAGAGGAGGTCATCCCCTTTATCAGAGAGCTTTCTGAGTTTAGAAACATTTCTGTAGAGGGCCTGATGACGATGGCTCCCCTGACAGACGATACAGAAACAATCAGAGCCTGTTTCCGGCAATTGCGTGATCTGAGGGACCAGGTGCAAAAGCTGAACCAGACAAACGCACCGTGCCGGGAACTGTCAATGGGCATGTCAAATGATTATGAAATCGCTGTTGAAGAGGGCGCTACTTTTATCAGAATCGGCTCTTCATTAGTCGGAAATGAAACGGGGGGTGTAAACAAATGAGCATGAAAAATAAACTGAAAAACTTTTTCTCAATGGATGAGGAGGAGTACGAATACGAATACATTGAAACGGAGCAGGATCGTCCGGAAGAGCATGAACAGCAAAAAGATAAACAGAGTGCCTACGCTCAGAAGCCTGCGGGCAAACAGAACGTAGTAAGCTTGCAAAGTGTTCAGAAATCCTCTAAAGTGGTGTTGAGTGAACCGCGTGTATATGCGGAAGCGCAGGAAATCGCCGATCATTTAAAGAACAGGCGGGCGGTTGTCGTCAATCTTCAGCGCATCCAGCATGATCAGGCGAAAAGAATCGTCGACTTTTTAAGCGGAACCGTCTATGCCATCGGCGGCGACATTCAAAGAATCGGTTCGGATATTTTTCTGTGCACGCCTGATAATGTCGATGTTTCCGGCACGATTTCGGAGCTTATAAATGAAGACGAACATCAGAGGTGGTAAAGCAGGATGATTCTTTATCAAATTTTTTCCGTTCTGAGTTATTTAATTTACATCTACTCGTTTGCCCTGATTATCTACATCTTTATGTCATGGGTGCCGAGTACGAGAGAAACGGCGGTCGGACGGTTTCTCGCATCGATTTGCGAACCGTATTTAGAGCCGTTCAGAAGGATCATTCCGCCCATTGCCATGCTGGATATATCCCCGATTGTAGCGATTATCGTGCTTCGGTTTGCCACGACGGGACTTTGGGGCCTATACCGCATGATCGCAATGTATACTTGAATGCGACAGTTTGATACGGGCTTGGCACCAGCCAAGCCTCTTTACATAGAAAGGAAAGAACATGAGCGATATTTACCAGCACTTCAGACACGACGAGCGGCCTTTTATCGACCAGGCGCTTGAATGGAAAGAGATTGTCCTGGACCAATATCGGATGAAGCTGACTGATTTCTTAGATCCGCGGGAACAGGTGATTGTAAAAGCCGTCATCGGCGATGCGTGCGGTCTTGCCTTTTTTGGGGGATATGACAGAGCTGAGCGCAAACGCGCGATTTTATACCCTGAATATATGGAACCTGGACAAGATGATTTTGAGCTTCAGGCCTTTGACGTTCAATACGCTGAAAAATTCGTCAGCATCGATCACCGCTCTCTTCTCGGATCATTAATGGGGATCGGCTTAAAACGGCAGAAATACGGCGACCTGATTTTCTCAGAGGAAGCCGTGCAGCTTATCGTTTCCGGTGAAATCGCCGATTTTGTCGGCACCCAGCTGACCAAAGCAGGCAAAGCGCCGGTAAAGCTTGAGAAAATCGAGCTTTCGGCCCTTCACATTCCCGCTTCAGATGTCGAAATAAGGGATGACACGGTTTCTTCATTGCGTCTCGACGCCGTCTGCGCTTCGATGAGCAGGCAATCCCGGCAGAAAGCGCAGACCCTTGTGAAAAACGGGCTCGTTAAGGTGAATTGGAAAGCCGTTGAGGATCCGTCCTATCAGGTTGCTGAAGGGGACATGCTTTCGATTCGGGGCTTCGGACGATGCAGTTTGACAAAAGTAGACGGAAAAACGAAAAAAGACAAATGGAAAGTCACATTCGAACGGCAAAAATGAGTCGTTTTTTCAGATTTTTTCTCCATCTATGGCCGTATTTGTTTTATAATGTGAACTAGATAACCGTACTGAAATGTAAAAATGGAGGTGGCAATATGCCATTAACGCCGAATGATATCCATAACAAAACGTTTACAAAAGGTTTTCGCGGATATGATGAAGATGAAGTAAATGAATTTTTAATGCAGGTCAGAAAAGACTACGAAATCGCACTCCGTAAAAAAACGGAGCTTGAGGCGAAAGTGAACGAGCTGGATGAAAAAATCGGACACTTTGCCAATATTGAAGAAACGCTGAATAAGTCAATTCTCGTAGCTCAAGAAGCGGCAGAAGACGTAAAGCGCAATTCGCAGAAAGAGGCGAAGCTGATCGTCCGTGAAGCAGAAAAAAATGCTGATCGAATCATCAATGAGTCGCTTTCCAAATCAAGAAAAATCGCAATGGAAATTGAAGAGCTGAAAAAACAGTCTAAAGTGTTCAGAACGCGTTTCCAAATGCTGATTGAGGCGCAGCTTGATCTGCTGAAAAACGATGATTGGGATCATCTGTTAGAATACGAAGTCGACGCGGTATTTGAGGAAAAAGACTAATTTTCAGATTTTCTTGACATTCTCCGGCCCGTTCGAATATAATACGTTCATAAATTCAGATGAAAAGACGATGAAAGGGACCGGCATGACTCAAAGCAGGCCATAAAGCGAACCGGGGAAGGTGAAAGCCCGGGATGGCCGGAATCATGCAGATCAGCCCTTTAGTTTCCTTTCTGAACCGAGAGTAGGAAAGGACGTTCCATCACGTTACGATGTTCGAGAGGAAAAGACGGTTGATCCGTTTTTTCTAAAAGGGTGGTACCGCGAGATAAGCTTTCTCGTCCCTTATGGGATGAGAGGGCTTTTTTTATTTTCTGAAAAATGTTGTGGAGGAATGAAAATGGATTATAAAGATACGCTGTTAATGCCGAAAACAGATTTTCCGATGCGCGGAAATCTGCCGAACCGTGAGCCTGACATGCAGAAAGAATGGGAGGAGCAGGATATTTACCGTCTTGTTCAAGAACGGACGAAAGACCGCCCGAAATTCGTACTGCATGACGGACCTCCTTATGCAAACGGAGACATCCACATGGGTCATGCCCTGAATAAAATCCTGAAAGATTTTATCGTCCGCTATAAATCAATGAGCGGCTACAACGCACCGTATGTGCCGGGATGGGACACGCACGGTCTGCCGATTGAAACGGCACTGACAAAAAACAAAAAAGTGAACCGGAAAGAAATGTCCGTAGCCGATTTCCGCAAGCTTTGCGAAGAATATGCATGGCAGCAGATCGAAAGACAGCGCGAACAATTCAAGCGTCTCGGCGTCAGAGGCGATTGGGAAAACCCTTATGTTACGCTTCAGCCTGAATTTGAAGCGCAGCAGATCCGCGTTTTCGGCGAGATGGCGAAAAGAGGCTATATTTATAAAGGCCTGAAGCCTGTCAACTGGTCGCCTTCAAGTGAATCTGCCTTAGCAGAAGCGGAAATTGAATATCAGGATAAACGTTCGGCATCCATTTATGTTGCATTTAAGGTGAAAGACGGTAAAGGCGTTCTCGAGAACGGAGAAAGCTTTATTATCTGGACGACGACGCCGTGGACGATGCCTGCCAACCTCGGAATTTCCGTTCATCCTGATCTTGAATACAATGTCATCAAGGTTGGAGACAAGCGTTATGTAGTAGCGGCTGAATTAATCGAAAGCGTAGCGGAGGCATGCGGCTTTGAAAATCCTGAAGTTGTCGCATCGTATAAAGGCAGAGAGTTAGAATACATCACTGCAGAACATCCGCTTTACGGCAGAGATTCACTCGTCATGCTCGGTGACCATGTCACAACCGATGCCGGAACAGGCTGTGTTCATACTGCTCCGGGCCACGGGGAAGATGACTTTATCGTCGGCCAAAAGTACGGCTTAGAAGTACTTTGCCCTGTCGATGAAAAAGGCAACATGACCGACGAAGCGCCGGGCTTTGAAGGAATGTTTTACGATAAAGCCAATAAACCGATCACGGAGAAGCTTGAAGAAAACGGCGCGCTCTTAAAGCTCGAGTTTATTACACACTCTTATCCGCATGACTGGAGAACAAAAAAACCGACTATCTTCAGAGCGACAGCGCAATGGTTTGCGTCAATTAAAGATTTCAGACCGGATCTGCTTGATGCCATCAAACAAACGAAGTGGGTGCCGGAGTGGGGCGAACAGCGCCTTTACAACATGGTGCGCGACCGCGGCGACTGGTGTATTTCAAGACAGCGCGTCTGGGGCGTTCCGATCCCGGTATTTTATGCTGAAAACGGTGAGCCGATCATCACCGACGAAACGATTGAACACGTTTCTGAGCTGTTCAAA
The DNA here is from genome assembly GCF_059831465.1 of Bacillus sp. 5RYD7K. NCBI lineage: Bacteria > Bacillati > Bacillota > Bacilli > Caryophanales > Bacillaceae > Bacillus > Bacillus sp. 5RYD7K. The sequence continues at coordinate 3,276,874 of NZ_CP191200.1, read as the reverse complement.
CAGCACGGCTCAAACGTCTGGTTTGAAAGAGAGGCAAAAGACCTTCTGCCGGAAGGATTTACACATCCGGGAAGCCCGAACGGAATCTTCACGAAAGAGCAAGACATTATGGATGTATGGTTTGATTCAGGTTCTTCTCATCAGGCCGTTCTTGAGGAACGTGATGATCTCGTCCGCCCGGCTGATTTATACCTTGAAGGCTCTGACCAATACCGCGGCTGGTTTAACTCATCTCTTTCAACTGCCGTTGCAGTCACCGGCAAAGCGCCGTATAAAGGCGTATTAAGCCACGGATTTACACTTGATGCAAACGGCCGTAAAATGAGTAAATCACTCGGCAATACGATTGAGCCGACAAAAATCGCAAAACAGCTTGGAGCTGAAATTCTGCGTTTATGGGTTTCTTCCGTAAACTATCAGGCCGATCACCCGGTTTCTGAAGATATTCTGAAGCAGGTCGCGGAAGTATACCGGAAAGTCCGCAACACGTTCCGCTTCCTTCACGGCAACCTGTTCGATTTCGATCCAAGCGTCAATGCCGTTGATGTAAAAGATCTTCGTGAAGTGGATCAATATATGCTGATCAAGCTGAATAAGCTGATCGATAAAGTGAAAAAAGCGTACGATGAATACGAATTTGCGGTTGTTTATCACAGCATTCATAATTTCTGTACGATCGAGCTCAGCTCTTTCTATCTTGATTTCGCAAAAGATGTCGTGTACATCGAGCATGCGGATCATCCGGACCGCCGCAGCATGCAGACAGTCTTTTATGAAACGCTGCTGGCGTTAGTAAAGCTGACTGCGCCGATTCTCCCTCATACGGCGGATGAAATGTGGTCTCACTTATCATTTGTTGAAGAGGCGAGCGTGCAGCTGACAGATATGCCGGAAACCATCTCTGTTCCGAACAGTCAGGCGACAGAAGAAAAATTCGACCGTTTCATGGAGCTTCGCAATGACGTGCTGAAAGCTTTGGAAATTGCCCGTAACGAAAAAATTATCGGAAGATCATTGGAAGCGAGTCTGACTTTGTATCCGAACAAAGAAAACCGCGACCTCTTATCATCCATTAAAGAAAATATCGCACAGCTGTTTATCGTCTCAGAACTGACAGTAAAAGACGAAAGCGAAGCGCCGGAAAACGCGCAAAGCTTCACAACAGGAAAAATGACCGTAGAAAAAGCGGAAGGTCAGATGTGTGAGCGGTCCCGCGTGATTTCTAAAGATGTCGGCGCCAATCCGAAGTATCCGACATTATCACTGCGCAATGCGGAAATCGTTGAAAAATATTATCAAAATTAATGAATGAGAAAGCGCCCGGCTGACAGCCGGGCGTTTTTTTACATGCCACTAATGTCATCGATTAGAACGATAGGAAAAATCTTATGGGCTTCAAATGGCGCTCTGGAGGCAACAATAAAGCTATAACATCAAGAGCAGGAGTTGTGATGAATGAATGATCAACTGACCGCAATCCACACGGAGCTTCTCATGATGAAAGAAGAACTTCAATCAAGATTATTCGAATATTCTTGCTTTCAAATGTCAGCATCTGTTGAACCTCCAATGAACGACCAGGAAGCAACTCTGATCTATCATGTAAAAGAAGAACTGCAGGATGTTCTTCTTGCCCTGTCTAAGTTTGAAAACAATACGTACGGTTATTGTGAAAAAACAGGCGCCCCCATTCCGATTGACAAGCTTGCGGTATTGCCGACGGCCAGAACCGCTGATGATTTTTATTATCCCGCTCAATTTGAAAAGAAAACCCTTCCATACTGGGTACCCGGAGATTATGCATATGATCAGGCGCTGTATGAGTGACAGCGTCTGTCTTCATGCCCTTATGATCTGCCTTTACTCCGGCATCTTTTACTGATAAAATTCATAAAGGATAAAAGTAACTGTATACTGGAGGAACGTGTGTGCTTTATTATCTTATCGCTCTTTTTATTATTATTGCCGACCAACTAACCAAATGGCTTGTCGTCAGCCATATGGAATTGGGACAAAGCATACCTGTCATCGATCAGGTGCTTTATATCACCTCTCATCGCAACACGGGAGCGGCATGGGGTATTTTAGCCGGCCAAATGTGGTTTTTCTACGTCATTACCATCGCCGTGATTATCGGAATCGTTTATTACATACAGCGTTATGCAAAAGGGCAGATGTTACTCGGAATTTCTCTCGGCTTAATGCTGGGAGGTGCAGCCGGAAATTTTATCGACCGGGCGGCACGCCAGGAAGTAGTCGATTTTATTCATATCATCATCGTGAATTATCACTATCCGATTTTTAATATCGCGGACTCCTCACTGTGCGTCGGCGTCATACTTTTATTTATTCATATGCTGTTTGACAGCGGGAAAAAGAAGGAGCAATAACATGAATCAATTTGAGATAACCGTTCAGCCTGAACAAAAAAGCGAACGGATTGATAAATTTTTGGCCGCAGCAGGAGAGAACTGGTCACGCACTCAGGTGCAGCAATGGGTGAAAGAGGGACTGGTAACCGTTAACGGCAAATCCGTCAAAGCCAACTACAAAATGCAGCCCGGCGATCAGGTAACCGTCACCATTCCTGAACCGGAAGAACTGGACGTGCTTGCAGAGCCGATGGATCTGGATATTTACTATGAGGATCAGGACGTCTTGGTTGTGAACAAACCGCGGGGCATGGTCGTACATCCGGCGCCCGGCCATGTGACAGGGACGCTCGTAAACGGACTGATGGCTCACTGCAATGATCTTTCAGGCATTAACGGCGTCATGCGCCCGGGAATCGTCCATCGTATTGATAAAGATACCTCCGGCCTGTTAATGGTCGCTAAAAACGATATGGCGCATGAATCACTCGTTAATCAGCTCGTCAATAAAACCGTGACGAGAAAGTACACCGCGGTTGTCCACGGGTTGATTTCACATGATGACGGAACGATTGACGCTCCGATCGGAAGAGATAAGAAAGACCGTCAAAGCATGACCGTAACAAGAGAAGGCAGTAAAAACGCCGTCACGCATTTCCACGTGCTTGAGCGTTTTCAAGACTTCACGCTCGTAGAGTGCCGTCTTGAAACCGGAAGAACGCATCAAATCCGCGTTCATATGAAATATATCGGGTTTCCTTTGGCAGGCGATCCGAAGTACGGACCGAGAAAAACCATTGATTTCAACGGCCAGGCGCTTCATGCCGGAATATTAGGTTTTGATCATCCGCGGACGGGCGAATACATGGAGTTTGAAGCGCCCCTTCCTGAAGATATGCAAAAACTCATTGAACATTTGAGAAATAGCCATTGACAGCGACTTTCTTTTCTGAAATAATAAAAACAAGCTGAATAGATTTTTTAACACAGTCCAGAGAGGCTGAGAAGGATAACGGAAAGGACAGAAGAGATACGTGTGTGTCTTCGTCCTGGAAAGGAACCCCTCTATGCTCTGGCAGGAGGGGTTTTTTCTTCTTATATACGAATGGAGAGGTGTCACGAGTGAATCAAAAAGCTGTTATTCTCGACGAACAGGCCATCAGAAGGGCGCTGACAAGGATAGCCCATGAAATGATCGAACGGAATAAAGGGATGAATGACTGCATTCTTGTAGGGATTAAAACAAGAGGCATTTATTTAGCAAAGCGGCTGGCTGAACGGATCGAACAGATTGAAGGAAATCCGGTCACTGTCGGAGAAATTGATATTACCCTTTACCGTGACGATCTCACAAAAAAAACGAGCAATGAAGAACCGCTTGTAAAAGGCGCGGACATTCCGGCTGATATCACAGACCAAAAGGTCATTGTGGTCGATGATGTGCTTTATACCGGCCGGACGGTGAGAGCGGCGATGGATGCACTCGTTGATGTCGGACGGCCGTCATCGATACAGCTTGCCGTGCTTGTCGACAGAGGGCACCGGGAGCTGCCGATCAGAGCGGACTATATCGGGAAAAACATCCCGACTTCAAAAGCTGAAAAAGTGATGGTTCAGCTGAGTGAAGTTGATCAGACTGATATGGTCGCCATATACGAAAATGAATAATCACCCTTTTTAAATGCATTCCAGAGAGTCTGCAAAGAGGATTTTAAAACACAAAGCCGGGCGGATCGACGCGGCCGGGTTTTGTATGCCTCTTTGCGTATAAGCAAAGAGGTTTTTTTATACCATTTGAAAGTCAACCGGGAGGAAAACGCCATGAGTAAGAAAAAAGTAAACCTGGGAGTCAGGGACGTCCCCAATCCATTGTCCTGGCTGTCATTCAGCCTGCAGCATTTATTCGCCATGTTCGGCTCAACCATACTCGTGCCGAAACTGGTCGGAATGAGCCCGGCAGTGGCGCTTGTCACGAGCGGAATCGGGACACTCGCCTATCTATTGGTGACAAAAGGCCGGATTCCCGCTTATCTCGGCTCATCATTCGCCTTTATATCACCGATTATCTTGGTGAAGGCGGCGGGAGGGCCGGGGGCTGCCATGGTCGGCGCTTTCCTGGCGGGAATTGTGTACGGCCTGATCGCACTTCTCATCAGGCAGCTTGGAACGGGGTGGCTGATGAAGCTGCTGCCGCCGGTGGTCGTCGGACCAGTCATCATCGTCATCGGCCTCGGATTGGCAAGCACAGCTGTCAATATGGCAATGTATGCCGATCCGAATGCGAAGGAACTCGTCTACAGCCTGAAACATTTTAGTGTAGCCGGCGTCACTTTGGCCATCACCATTATCTGCGCCATCTTTTTACGGGGATTTTTAAGCCTGATTCCGGTATTGATCGGCATTATAGGCGGCTATCTGTTTGCGCTGACACAGGGCATCGTCAATTTCCAGCCGGTCATTGATGCAAAATGGTTCGCCGTCCCTGAATTTATCATCCCTTTCAAAGACTATACGCCGTCAGTGACATGGGGCATTGCGGCTGCGATGGTGCCGGTCGCTTTCGTGACGATGTCAGAACATATCGGCCATCAAATGGTGCTGAGTAAAGTTGTCGGACAGGATTTCATTAAAAAGCCGGGACTGCACCGCTCCATAATGGGGGACAGTGTTGCGACAATCATCGCTTCGTTAATCGGCGGCCCGCCGACGACGACATACGGCGAGAACATCGGAGTACTTGCAATTACGAGAGTGTTCAGCGTCTTTGTCATCGGCGGCGCCGGCGTGATTGCGCTGTGCTTCGGATTTATCGGCAAAGTTTCAGCGCTGATCAGCTCTGTTCCGTCAGCGGTTATGGGAGGCGTTTCCTTCCTGCTGTTCGGAATCATCGCCTCCAGCGGCTTGAGAATGCTGATTGACAACAACATTGATTATGAAAACAAGCGAAATTTAATTATCACATCCGTCATCCTCGTGATCGGCGTCGGCGGTGCGTTCATTCAAGTATCAAAAGGCGGGTTTCAAATATCCGGCATGGCGCTTGCGGCAATCGTCGGAGTCATTCTGAACCTTGTCCTGCCGCACGCAAATGACGAAGACACAGACGTAACGGAAAAACAAAATCATATATAAACCTTTTAAAGAAAGTCCAGAGAGGCTTGGAAGGGTTATAACGGGAAGAAGCTGTACGCCGCTTCTCTCATTAACCGCACCCCGAGTCTATAGACCGGGGTGTTTTTTACGGCCTTCAAGCGGAAACGGAGGAGAAAAAACATGAATCATTTAACGGCGATGTCTGAACTGAGCGCGGCTGAAATTACAGAACTGCTGCGTGAGGCAAAAGCGATAAAAGAGGGTACAGTCCGCCCTGATCTCGCGGGAAAATTCGTTGCGAATCTGTTTTTTGAACCGAGCACGAGAACGCGGTTCAGCTTTGAAGTGGCGGAAAAGAAACTCGGAATGAACGTGCTCAGCTTAGACGGCACGAGCACAAGCGTTCAAAAAGGCGAGTCCCTATACGACACGGTCAGAACACTGGAATCAATCGGAGCGGACGCCTGCGTCATCAGGCACAGCACGGATGAATATTACAAAGATCTGACAGACAGAGTCAATATTCCGATCTTAAACGCAGGCGACGGCTGCGGCCAGCATCCGACTCAGTCATTGCTCGATTTAATGACGATTCAAGAGGAATTTGAGACCTTTCAAGGTCTGACAGTTTCCATTCATGGCGATATCAAACACAGCAGGGTGGCAAGGTCAAATGCCGAGGTGCTGACAAGGCTCGGCGCACGCGTGCTGTTTTCAGGGCCGCCGCAATGGCAGGACGAGAAAAACGCCTTCGGCACCTGTGTACAGACGGATGAAGCCATACAAGCTTCAGATGTCGTCATGCTGCTCCGCATTCAAAATGAAAGGCATCAGACAGAAGCCGACCAAAAAGGCTACCTGGAAGCATACGGGCTGACCGCAAAGCGGGCGGAAAGCATGAAGCGGCATGCCATTATCATGCATCCCGCACCGGTGAACAGAGGAGTCGAAATTGACACAACATTAGTAGAATGCAAAAAATCAAGAATTTTTAAACAAATGGAAAACGGTGTGTATATCAGAATGGCAGTCTTAAAAAGAGCACTGCAAACCAATGCGAAAAGGGGAGAAGCGGCTTATGTCTTATCTCATTAAAAACGGCTGGATGCTAAATGAACAGGGAGAAAAAGTGAAACAGGATATCCGGGTAACAGGAGAAATCATTGCGGAAACCGGCATTCTGACCGCACAAGACGGAGAAACGGTGATTGACGCTGACGGACTGTTCGTCTCACCGGGACTCGTGGACCTTCATGTGCACTTCAGAGAACCGGGCGGTGAGAAAAAAGAAACCATTGAAACTGGCTCTAAAGCTGCGGCGCGCGGCGGTTTTACCACAGTCGCCGCCATGCCGAATACAAGACCCGTGCCGGATACGAAAGAGCAGATGGAATGGCTGCAAAACCGGATCAAAGAAACCTCATCTGTCAGGGTTCTTCCTTACGCATCCATTACGATCAGACAAACCGGCCAAGAAATGACAGATTTTAAGGCGCTTCATGAAGCGGGCGCATTCGCCTTCACCGATGACGGCGTCGGGGTTCAGACGGCCGGAATGATGTATGAAGCCATGAAAAAGGCGGCTTCAATAAATAAAGCGATTGTCGCTCATTGTGAGGATAACTCACTTATTTACGGCGGAAGCGTGCATGAAGGATCGTTTTCAAAAGCGAACGGCCTGAACGGTATACCTTCCATTTGTGAAGCGGTACATATTGCCCGTGACGTGCTTCTGGCGGAAGCGGCGGGCTGCCATTACCATGTGTGTCATATCAGCACGAAAGAATCCGTCAGAGCCGTAAGAGACGCAAAAAAAGCGGGAATCCGCGTGACAGCCGAGGTGTCGCCGCACCACCTGCTGCTTTGTGACGAAGATATCCCGGGCCTTGATACCAATTTTAAAATGAATCCGCCGCTTCGCAGCAAAGAGGACAGAGCGGCGCTGATCGAAGGGCTTTTAGACGGCACGATTGATTTCATCGCCACAGACCATGCGCCGCATACAGAAGAAGAGAAAAACACGGACATGAAGCTTGCGCCTTTCGGTATCGTCGGTTTAGAAACAGCCTTTCCGCTTCTGTACACACATTTTGTGAAAAACGGGGCGTGGACGCTGAAGCAGCTGGTTGATTTCATGACAACAAAACCTTGCGAGGCGTTCGGTCTTCCGTACGGAACGCTTGCACCGGGCGCGCCGGCTGACATCACCCTGATTGATCTGGAAAAAGAAGCGGCCATTGACAAAGATACATTTTTATCTAAAGGAAAAAATACGCCATTCAACAAGATGAAGTGCTTCGGCTGGCCTGTTGCAACGATGGCTGCCGGTAAGCTTACATATGAAGAAGGGAGACTCGTCAAATGAAAAGAAGACTAGTGCTGGAAAATGGAGCGGTATTTGAGGGTGAAGCATTCGGGAGCCTGGAGCATACCGCGGGTGAAGTCGTATTCAACACGGGAATGACCGGTTATCAGGAAATTTTATCAGACCCTTCCTACTGCGGGCAGATCGTGACGCTGACGTATCCTCTGATCGGCAACTACGGGATTAACAGAGATGACTTTGAATCCATCACTCCCTTTGTAAAAGGGCTGATCGTAAAAGAACTGTGCGAGCTGCCTTCCAACTGGAGATCTGCTTACACGCTTGACGAGTATTTAAAAATGAAAAATATCCCCGGCTTACAAGGGATCGACACGCGAAAGCTCACAAGAATGATCCGCACGGCCGGTGCATTAAAAGGAACATTTGCATCTTGCGAGGAGGATGTCGAAGCGGTTCTGACACGTCTGAAAGAAACGGAACTGCCGAGAAATCAAGTCGCTCAAGTATCGGCGAAAACGGCTTATCCGAGTCCGGGCCGCGGCAAACGCATCGTACTCGTTGATTTCGGCATGAAGCACGGCATTTTAAGAGAATTAAACAAACGAAAATGTGATGTCATCGTTGTGCCGTACAATGTAACGGCGGAAGAAGTGCTCCAGCTGAAGCCGGACGGCATCATGCTATCTAACGGACCCGGAGATCCGAAAGATGTGCCGGAAGCGATTGGGATGATAAAAGGCATTCTCGGGAAGGTGCCGTTATTCGGAATCTGTCTCGGCCATCAATTATTTGCGCTGGCATCAGGAGCGGATACGGAAAAAATGAAATTCGGACACAGGGGCTCCAACCATCCGGTTAAAGAGCTTGCGACAGGGAAAGTCGCTTTAACCGCTCAAAACCACGGATATACAGTTTCTTCTATAGATGAGACGGAGCTTGAAGTGACACATATTGCGATCAATGACCAAACGATCGAAGGCCTCAAGCATAAAACATTGCCGGCATTTACGGTTCAATACCACCCTGAAGCTTCACCGGGGCCGGAAGATGCCAATCATTTATTTGACAGATTCATTGATTTGATCGAAACAACTGAGAAAGAAGGGGAAGCGGTATGCCAAAACGCGTAGATATTAAAAAGATTTTAGTGATCGGATCAGGCCCGATTATTATCGGACAGGCGGCGGAATTTGATTATGCGGGCACACAGGCGTGTCTCGCTTTAAAGGAAGAAGGCTATGAAGTCATTCTCGTCAACTCAAATCCGGCAACGATTATGACGGATACGGAAATGGCCGACCGGGTATACATCGAACCGCTGACGACGGAATTTCTCACGCGTATCATCAGAAAAGAGCGGCCGGATGCCATCCTGCCGACCCTTGGAGGGCAGACCGGACTGAATCTTGCCGTCGAGCTGTCTGAACTCGGGGTTCTTGAAGAATGCGGAGTAGAAGTGCTCGGCACAAAACTGTCCGCCATCCAGCAGGCGGAAGATCGCGACTTATTCCGTACACTGATGAATGAGCTGAATGAACCGGTGCCGGAAAGTGAGATTATCCGCACTTTGCAGGAAGCTGAGGAATTTGTCGGCCGGATCGGGTTTCCGGTTATCGTGCGCCCCGCTTACACATTAGGCGGAACGGGAGGAGGCATCTGCTCGAATGAAGCGGAGCTGAAAGAGATCGTCGAAAATGGATTAAAACTAAGCCCCGTCCATCAATGCCTATTGGAAAAAAGCATCGCCGGCTACAAAGAGATCGAATATGAAGTCATGAGAGACAGCAGAGATCACGCGATCGTCGTCTGCAATATGGAAAATATCGACCCGGTCGGCATCCATACGGGCGACAGCATCGTCGTTGCTCCGAGCCAGACGCTGAGCGACCGGGAATACCAGCTTTTGCGCAATGTTTCATTAAAGCTGATCCGCGCGCTCGGCATAGAAGGCGGCTGTAATGTTCAGCTCGCGCTCGATCCCGACAGTTTCCAATATTACATTATCGAAGTGAATCCGCGGGTGAGCCGCTCATCAGCACTCGCCTCAAAAGCGACGGGTTACCCGATCGCAAAGCTTGCGGCGAAAATCGCCGTCGGGCTTTCTCTTGATGAAATGATGAATCCCGTAACGGGAAAAACATATGCGGCTTTTGAGCCCGCGCTTGACTATGTCGTGTCAAAAATCCCGCGCTGGCCGTTTGATAAATTTGAGTCGGCAAACCGCAGACTCGGAACGCAGATGAAAGCCACCGGAGAGGTCATGGCGATCGGACGCACCCTTGAAGAATCGCTGTTAAAGGCGGTCCGCTCATTGGAAGCCGATGTCTATCACCTGGAACTGAAGGATGCGGAAGAGATTTCTGACGGACTTTTGGAAAAACGGATCAGAAAGGCCGGAGATGAACGGCTGTTTTATCTTGCAGAAGCGTTCAGAAGAGGCTACACAGTCGAACAGCTTCATGAGTTTTCCGCAATTGACGTCTTCTTTTTGCACAAGCTCTGTAAGCTGGTCGCTTTTGAAACCGAGCTGAAAGCGGAAAAAGGCAGCCTCACCGTCCTGCAGACAGCGAAGGAACTCGGTTTCTCCGACAAATACATCAGCCGGGAATGGAATATGCCGGAACAAGAGCTGTACCAAATGAGAAAAGAAGCAGCCATCAAGCCTGTGTATAAAATGGTGGATACATGCGCTGCGGAATTCGAATCAGAAACCCCGTATTTCTACAGCACATATGAGGAAGAAAATGAATCTGAAGTGACATCAAGAAAAAGCGTCGTCGTCCTCGGCTCCGGCCCGATCCGCATCGGACAGGGCGTCGAATTTGACTATGCGACCGTTCACTCTGTATGGGCGATCAAGCAGGCAGGCTATGAAGCAATTATTATCAACAACAACCCTGAGACAGTATCAACTGATTTCAGCATTTCAGACAAGCTGTATTTTGAACCGCTGACGGTTGAAGATGTCATGCATATCATTGATTTGGAACAGCCGGAAGGCGTCGTCGTTCAATTCGGCGGCCAGACAGCGATCAATCTTGCGGAAGAATTGAGCGCCCGCGGCGTCAAGATTCTCGGCACATCACTTGAGGATTTAGACCGTGCGGAAGACCGGGATAAGTTCGAGCAGGCGCTTGAGGCGCTGAACGTGCCGCAGCCGCTCGGAAAAACCGCCGTGTCGGTGAATGAAGCGGTCAAAATTGCCGCATCCATCGGCTATCCGGTACTTGTCCGCCCTTCATATGTGCTCGGCGGCCGGGCGATGGAGATCGTCTATCACGAAGAAGAGCTGCTTCACTATATGAAAAATGCGGTCAAAATCAACCCGCAGCATCCGGTGTTAATCGACCGTTATCTGACGGGGAAAGAAATCGAAGTCGACGCTGTATCTGACGGCGAAACAGTCGTCATCCCGGGAATTATGGAGCATATCGAGCGGGCCGGCGTCCATTCAGGGGATTCAATCGCCGTCTATCCGCCTCAGTCTTTAAGCGGAGACATTAAGAAAAAAATCGAACAATACACTGTAGCCTTGGCAAAAGGCCTCAACATCGTCGGTTTGCTGAACATCCAATTCGTCCTGTCGCAAGGTGAAGTGTATGTGCTTGAAGTAAATCCGCGGTCAAGCAGAACCGTGCCGTTCTTAAGCAAAATCACAAAGATTCCGATGGCGAATCTGGCGACAAAGGTCATTCTCGGCCAAAAGCTTGCTGATTTCGGCTATCAAGAGGGACTGCAGCCGGAACAGCAGGGGGTGTACGTGAAAGCGCCTGTCTTCTCATTCGCGAAGCTGAGAAGAGTGGATATTACATTAGGGCCTGAAATGAAGTCGACGGGAGAGGTCATGGGCAAAGATTCAACTCTTGAAAAAGCGCTCTATAAAGCACTGATTGCCTCTGGTATTCAAATTCCGAATTACGGCTCGGTGCTGTTGACCGTTGCTGATAAAGATAAAGAAGAAGGACTTCTGATCGCGAAGCGGTTCCATGCTATCGGCTATAACATCATGGCGACGGAAGGAACAGCCGCTTATTTGAAAGACGCTCAGATTCCGGCTCAGGTTGTCGGGAAAATCGGCGAAGAAGGGAAGAATCTCATCGACGTCATCAGAAACGGAGAAGCGCAATTTGTCATCAATACGCTGACAAAAGGAAAACAGCCGGCCAGAGACGGCTTCAGAATCCGCCGTGAATCCGTTGAGAACGGAGTCGCCTGCCTGACATCTTTAGATACGGCCGAAGCCATTTTGCGGGTGTTGGAAAGCATGACATTCCGGGCGGATCATATGCCTGCATCCAAAACCAATCAAACGGCGGCCGTTACGGTATGAAGAAAGCGCATTTGACTGTTCAATCCAACTCAGAAATTGCCGACCGGATTTATAAGATGGTGCTGAAAGGAGAGCTTGTCCGGCACTTTACCGAGCCGGGACAATTTCTTCATCTGAAGGTAAGTGACGCGGTCACGCCGCTATTAAGAAGGCCGCTCAGCATTGCGGACGTCAATTTCGCCGCGGATGAAGTATCCGTTATCTACAGAGCTGACGGTGAGGGGACGCGTCTTTTGTCTGAGAAAAAAGAGGGCGGAAGGATAGACGTTCTCGGCCCTCTCGGCAACGGATTCCCCGTCCGGCGGATAGAACCCGGAAAAACCGCGCTGTTAGTCGGAGGCGGAGTCGGGGTTCCGCCTTTGCAGGAACTGTCAAAGCGCCTGACGGAAAAAGGCGTAAACGTTATTCATGTGCTTGGGTTTCAATCAGCAAAGGATGTTTTTTACGAACAGGAATGTCTCGCGTACGGAGATACCTACGTGGCGACGGCTGACGGAACATATGGAGAAAAAGGATTTGTCACCGATGTCATCCGCGAAAAGCAGATCGAATTCGATGTCCTGCTCAGCTGCGGGCCGACACCGATGCTGAAAGCGCTGAAGCAGCAGTACGGCCATAAAGAAGTTTACCTTTCGATGGAAGAGCGGATGGGCTGCGGAATAGGGGCCTGCTTCGCCTGCGTGTGCCGTACGGGCGAAAGCGATACGTCGTATGTAAAAGTCTGCCTTGACGGGCCGGTATTTAAAGCTGAGGAGGTGGCGCTGTAATGTTAGAGGTGAATCTGCCGGGTCTCCAATTGAAAAACCCGATCATCCCCGCTTCCGGATGTTTCGGTTTCGGGAAGGAATATGCCGGATTTTACGATTTATCATGCCTCGGAGGCATCATGATTAAAGCCACCACGAACGAAGCCCGCTTCGGAAATCCGACACCGAGAGTGGCGGAGACAAGCGCGGGAATGCTGAATGCCATCGGACTGCAAAATCCCGGTCTGGAGCATGTGCTCAATCATGAGCTGCCTTGGCTCGAACAGTTTGACACGCCGATTATCGCAAACGTCGCGGGTTCTCAGGTGGAAGACTATAAAGAAGTAGCCGAACGCATCAGCCAAGCGCCGAATGTGCATGCGCTTGAGCTGAACATCTCGTGTCCGAATGTCAAAACGGGCGGGATTGCTTTTGGAACTGATCCCGCCATGGCGGCCGATCTGACAAAAGCGGTGAAAGAAGTTTCCGCAGTGCCTGTGTATGTGAAGCTTTCTCCTAATGTCGCAAACATAACCGAAATTGCGAAAGCGATTGAAGCGGCCGGTGCTGACGGGCTGACGATGATTAATACACTCGTCGGGATGAGGCTCGATCTTAAGACGGGACGGCCGATTTTAGCAAATAAAACGGGCGGACTGTCAGGCCCGGCGATCAAACCGGTCGCCATCCGGATGGTATACGAAGTCAGCCAGGCCGTTCAAATTCCGATTATCGGGATGGGCGGCGTCCAGACCGCAGAAGATGCATTAGAATTTCTTCTCGCCGGAGCAAGTGCAGTTGCCGTTGGGACGGCCAACTTCGTCAATCCGTTCGTCTGCCCGGAAATCATTGAACAGCTCCCTCGTGTGCTGCGCCAATACGGCTATCAATCTGTAAGTGAATGCATCGGAAGGAGCTGGAAACATGCAGAACAACCTGCCCATCATCGCGCTTGATTTTGCATCAGGAGAAGAAACTTTAGCGTTTCTAGATTTGTTTGAAAAGGAAAGGCTGTTTGTCAAAACGGGGATGGAACTTTTTTATCAGGAAGGCCCCGCCATCATTCATCAATTAAAAGAACGGAACTGTGATATATTTTTAGATTTGAAGCTTCATGATATTCCGACTACAGTCAATAAAGCGATGAAGCGGCTTGCGGGTCTCGGCGTTGATCTCGTCAATGTGCATGCCGCAGGGGGCGGACGCATGATGCGCGCAGCTCTTGAGGGGCTTGAAGAAGGCACGCCGGCAGGCAAAAAACGCCCGTCATTAATCGCAGTCACCCAGCTGACGAGCACTTCAGAGCAGATGGCGAAGGAAGAGCTTCTGCTGCAAAAGCCGCTGTTAGAAACGGTTGTACATTACGGCAAAATGGCTGAAGAGTGCGGGCTGGACGGAGTGGTATGTTCAGTTCATGAAACAAAAGCCATTTATGAAGCGGTCCGGCCGTCATTTCTGACAGTCACGCCGGGCATCCGCACGGCCAATGACGCAGCTGATGATCAAGTCCGGACGGCGACTCCGTCATTTGCGAAAGAAAACGGTTCGTCAGCCATTGTCGTGGGCCGTTCAATTACAAAAGCGGAAAACCCCGTTAAAGCATATGAAGCCATTAAACTGGAATGGGAGGGCGTTCGCCGATGAAACAGGCTATCGCAAAACATCTATTACACATTGAAGCTGTCTTTTTACGCCCGAATGAGCCGTTTACGTGGGCGAGCGGCATTCTATCGCCGATTTATTGTGACAACCGTCTGACATTGTCGTATCCAAAAGTGAGAAATGATGTGGCGGACGGGCTCGGCAGACTGCTGAAAGAGCATTTCCCCGAGGCGGAGATGATCGCGGGCACTGCCACGGCAGGCATTCCGCATGCTGCGCTTCTCGCAGACCGTACAGGCGCTCCGATGTGCTACGTCAGAAGCAAACCGAAAGCGCACGGCAAAGGAAATCAAATAGAAGGCGCCGTTAAAAAAGGACAAAAAACAGTCGTGATTGAAGATTTGATTTCTACCGGGGGCAGCGTGCTTGAAGCTGCGGCGGCCCTTCAAAGAGAGGGCGCGGAAGTTCTCGGCGTCATTTCAATTTTTACATACGGACTGCCGAAAGCAAGAGAAGCCTTTAAAAAAGCGGGTCTGCCGTACTACTCGTTAACAGATTATGACACGCTGATTGAAGTAGCGCTTGAAAACGGAACGATACATTCAGATGACATTGAGAAACTGAAATCATGGAAACAGAATCCCGAGTCAAAAGATTGGTTTAAAAAATAATGACAATAAAAACAGGCCTCAGGGCCTGTTTTATTATTCCTATCAAAAAACTCGGGTTGACTTCTGTTAGAATTGTGCTAAAATTTAGTACAAATCTAAAAAGCTTATCAAGAGCGGCTGAGGGACTGGACCGATGACGCCCGGCAACCTGCGTGACATGCAAGGTGCCGCATCCAGAAAAATGCACAGCATTTTGAAGATAAGGGCTATAACGGGTCACTGTCTTTCATTCCGCTGGATTGAAAGTTTTTTATATGAAAAAAGATTGAGGGATAAGACAACCGGCAGAAAACAACAGCTGTTTGATTGTCTCCGGGAGGAGGAAAGAAAAAATGCTAACGTATGACACATGGGAGGAACCGGAGATTACATTTCCGGAAGACGATTCCTATAAAGGCGCGCTGTCCGTTTTAAAATGGGCATACGGCCACTACGGAGACCAGCTTGTTTACGCGTGCAGCTTCGGGATTGAGGGAATCGTCCTGATCGATTTAATTTCTAAAGTGAAAAAAGACGCGGAAATCGTGTTTCTCGATACAGGACTTCACTTTAAAGAAACATATGAAACGATCGAAAAAGTGAAAGAACGTTACCCGGGACTGAACATCATCCTGAAAAAGCCCAGCCTTACTCTTGAGGAACAGGCCGAGGCTCACGGAGATAAACTGTGGGAAAGAGAACCGAACCAGTGCTGCTTCATCAGAAAAATTCTGCCGTTAAGAGAAGCGCTCGCCGGGCGTCCGGCATGGCTGTCCGGCCTCCGACGCGATCAAGGGCCGAGCCGGGCGAATACGAATTTCCTGAATAAAGACGATAAGTTTCAATCCATTAAAGTATGCCCGCTGATCCACTGGACGTGGAAAGACATCTGGAGATATACATCCAAGCATGAGCTGGATTATAACATTCTTCATGATCAGGGCTATCCGAGCATCGGCTGTGAACCGTGCACTTCACCTGCGTTTACCGCAGAAGACCTGCGGAGCGGCAGATGGAACGGAATGGCGAAAACAGAATGCGGACTGCATGAATAAAGGAGCTGCACAATGGAATTAGCCGCTATTTTATTCTGCCTGTTTTTCGCCATGAATATCGGAGCCAGCGGAGCCGCGGCTTCAATGGGAGTCGCTTACGGGTCCGGCGCCGTTAAAAAGAAAACGTATGCGCTGATTATCTGCGCGGCCGGCGTCCTGTCAGGGGCGGTTATCGGCGGCGGAGAAGTCGTTAAGACGATCAGCGGCGGAATCATTCCCGAACAGACCATTACGCTCACCATTGTCTGTATTATTATCGGAGCGGCGGCGTTATCGTTATTCACGGCGAATGTGCTCGGCATTCCGCTGTCGACGAGCGAGGTCACCGTCGGGGCGATTGTCGGGGTCGGCGTTGCGTACAAAGTATTGTTTCTGCAGCATCTTTTGGTCATCGTGATTTTTTGGGTCCTCGTTCCGTTTGTCGCGTTCTGTTTCACGTTTCTCGTATCGAAGGTATCCAGTTCTCTGAATATTCGAGTCATTTCGAGCCGGAAACAGAAGGTTTTGGGGGTTGTCCTGCTTATTGCGGGGTTTTGGGAAGCTTTTTCAGCCGGAATGAACAACGTCGCAAATGCGGTGGGCCCTTTAGTTGCCGCCGGCGTGCTCAGCGTGTCCAAAGGGACGCTGTACGGAGGCATCTTTGTCGCTCTCGGCGCTCTGCTTTTAGGACGCAGAGTGCTTGAAACCAACGGGAAAAAGATTACGAGATTTTCCGCCGGCGAAGGCATACTGCTTTCCGGAACCGGGGCCGGGCTTGTCATTATCAGTTCCGTGTTCGGTCTGCCGGTTCCTTTGGCGCAGGTGACATCATCATCAATCATCGGTATCGGAATGGCCAAAAACGGGCCGAACGTTTTTCATAAAGAAGTCGTGAAAACGATGCTCAAAGTATGGGTCGTTTCGCCGTTTTTGTCACTGTCGATTTCGTATCTGCTTGTCTCTCTGCTGTTAAAAGGAGATTACTATTCCATCTTTATGATGGCCAGCGTGCTTTTGGCAGCTGGCGGAGCCGCCAGTCTGATGAAAGCTATCCGAAAAGAGAAACGCTCTGTCCATGAACAAGGCGGGGGCATTTAACTATTAATCTGAGTTTATTTATCTGTTAACTGGGAGGAAAATGTACTATGAGTCTAGCACCGCACGGAGGAACATTAGTTAATCGGGTGAATGAGCAGTATGATCTAACATCCGTCCAAAAAGAAATTGAGCTGGATTTGATTTCGTTTGCTGATTTAGAGCTGATCGGAATCGGAGCCTACAGCCCGATTGAAGGATTTTTCACAGAAAAAGATTACGTGTCAGTCGTTGAAAATATGCGTCTGGCATCCGGGGCCGTCTGGTCTTTGCCGATTACGCTTCCGGTCGATTCAGAAAAAGCGGCTGAGCTTGCTGTCGGAGACACCGTAAAACTGACTTACGGCGGAGAAACATACGGCGCAGTGGACATCGAAGATATTTATACGCCGGATAAACAAAAAGAAGCCGTTCACGTATATAAAACCGATGATGACGCTCATCCAGGCGTGAAAAAACTATTTTCACGCGGCGATACGTATGTCGGCGGGCCGATCACATTAATCAAAAAAGCGTCAAAGCAGTTTCCTGAGTTTACATTTGAACCTGCTGAAACGAGACGAAGCTTTGAAGAAAAAGGCTGGAAAACCATCGTCGGTTTCCAAACGAGAAATCCGGTTCACCGCGCTCACGAATATATCCAGAAAACCGCGCTTGAGACGGTTGACGGCCTGTTTTTGAACCCGCTCGTCGGTGAAACAAAATCAGACGACATTCCGGCGGATGTCAGAATGGAAAGCTATCAGGTGCTGCTCGATCATTATTATCCGAAAGACCGCGTTTTCCTCGGCGTATTTTTGGCGGCAATGCGGTACGCGGGACCGAGAGAAGCCATTTTCCACGCGCTTGTCCGCAAAAACTACGGCTGCACGCATTTTATCGTCGGCCGCGATCATGCCGGCGTCGGTGATTACTACGGCACATACGAAGCGCAAGAGCTGTTTGATCAATTTACAGCGGATGAGCTCGGGATTACACCGATGAAATTCGAGCACAGCTTCTTCTGCCAAAAATGCGGCAACATGGGAACGGCCAAAACATGTCCGCATGACAGAGAAGACCACGTCATTCTGTCGGGAACAAAGGTCAGAGAAATGCTGCGAAGCGGCGTCATGCCGCCGGCGGAATTCAGCCGTCCTGAAGTTGTCGATGTGCTGATTAAAGGGCTGAAAACGAAAGAAGAAGCAGGCGTTTCTTAAGGAGGAAAAAAGAGTGACAAATCGTGATATCGTATGGCATGAAGCCTCAATAACGAAAGAAGAATACCAGCAGAAAAACAAGCATAAAAGCTCTATCCTCTGGCTGACGGGTTTAAGCGGTTCAGGGAAATCTACGATTGCAAACGCCGCAGCCCGCGAGCTGTTTGAACAAGGCTATCAAGTCATTGTGCTTGATGGAGATAACATCCGTCACGGCTTAAACAAGGACTTAGGATTTTCTGATGATGACCGCAAGGAAAATATACGCCGAATCGGGGAAGTGGCAAAGCTTTTCGTTCAGCAGGGCACCATCGTCATTACGGCCTTTATTTCTCCGTTCCGTGAGGACAGAGATCAGGTGAGAGAGCTCGTGGCAGAAGGCGAATTTAATGAAATCTATGTGAAATGCGACCTCGATATATGTGAAAAGCGCGATCCGAAAGGTTTGTATAAAAAAGCCAGAAACGGCGAAATTCCGTTCTTTACGGGAATCGACTCACCGTATGAAGAGCCGAATGCGCCTGAGCTCGTACTTGATTCAGGAAAATATGCACGCGAAGAATGCACCGGCAGACTGATTGATTTTGTGAAAAACAGCTTAGCATAATAAGTCCGAAAAGGCCGCGCAATCAGCCGGATACTCCCCCTAATGGCGGGATATGGTAAAATAGCTGAGGTGCGGCCTCGCGGCTGTTCTGTGAAGATGTCAAAACGGATCGGGGAGACATGCTATGGGGAAAGTATTTATCGTTGGAGCCGGTCCGGGAGATCCGGACTTATTAACGGTCAAGGCAATGAAAGCCATACAGAAAGCGGACGTTATACTATATGACAGATTGGTAAACAAAGAGATTTTACAGTATGCAAGAGAAGAAGCAGATCTGATTTACTGCGGAAAGCTCCCGGATTTTCATATTATGAAGCAGGATACGATCAACCGTTTCCTTGTGAAGTATGCGAAAAAGGGAAAAACCGTGGTCAGGCTCAAGGGGGGCGATCCGTTTGTTTTCGGCCGCGGGGGCGAAGAAGCGGAGGCTCTCGCGCAAAACGCCATTCCGTTTGAGATCGTTCCCGGCATTACAGCGGGAATCGCGGCAGCTGCTTACGCCGGCATTCCCGTGACGCACAGGGAGGCGAGCTCCAATGTCGCATTTGTTACAGGGCATTATAAACAAGAAGACGACTTTGAAGAAAAATGGAAAGCACTGGCGACGGGCATTGATACGCTGGTGATTTATATGGGGATTAAAAATATCCGGCAGATTGAAAGAATGCTGCTGGAAAACGGCAGAGACGGCGGCACCCCGGCGGCCTTTATTCATTGGGGAACGACGGACAGGCAAAAAACAGTCGTCTGCACCGTCAGCACGCTTTCAGACACAGTGATAAAAGAAGAAATCAAAAACCCGAGCTTAATCGTCATCGGTGATGTCGTTAATTATCACTGCAAGCTGGATTGGTTTGAATCTGAACTGAAAAATCTGGATCTGAGCGAGGCGTTGTAAATGAAGCAGGCGATTTTATACATCGGGCACGGAAGCCGGCTGAAAAAAGCGCAGGCAGAATCGGCGGCATTTTTAAAAGGGTGCATGCCGCACGCTGACGCTCCCATTCAGGAAATCTGTTTTTTAGAACTGCAGGAACCGTCTATTGAAGCGGGCTTTGAAGCATGTGTCAAACAAGGCGCCACTCATATCGCGGCTGTGCCGCTGCTGCTCTTGACCGCCGCCCACGCAAAACATGACATTCCCGCTGAAATCGCCCGTGCAGCGGTCCGGCATCCCGATATAAAAGTAACATACGGTGTCCCGATCGGAGTGGATGATGAAGTCGTCAAAGCGGTGCATCATCGCATTGAGGACACCGGAGTGCCGATTGAGCAGGCGAAAGTGGTGCTGATCGGCAGAGGAAGCACAGATCCGGCAGTTAAAAATGCCGTCAGTGAGATTGCCGGAAAACTGGAGGCGATCACACCTGTTAAAGAAGTCATCCCTTGTTTTTTAACAGCCTGTGATCCCCACTATAAAGAAGTGTTTACAGGTCTTGAAGAAGATGACGGAGCACCCGTTTTTATCGTCCCGTATCTTCTGTTTACAGGGCTCTTAATGACTGAAATTCAACGGGAAGTCCAAAAGCTTCAGACGGTCAATCGAAATGTGCATCTCGCTTCATACTTAGGTTTTCACCCGCATATTAAGCAGGCGTTTTTGAACCGTGTGACGGAAGCTGTTCGAAACCCCGGCGGGCAGTTTGATTTTAAGGGGGGACAGTATGCTGCCTCTTCACATTAATCTCAGCGGAAAAAGAATTGTCATCGCGGGCGGGGGCAATGTTGCCTTAAGAAGGCTCAAAACAGTGCTTCCGGAAGGCGCGGATATTACTGTAATCAGCCCCGATGCCCTGCCGGAAATTAAACAGCTTGCGGATGAAGGATGCATCCGCTGGATTGCCCGGAAAATTGAAATGAAGGATCTAACGCCCGCTTTTTTCATTATTGCCGCGACAAATGACCGAGGCGTGAATCAGAAGATAGCCGTAAGCGCTTCTGAAACGCAGCTGGTCAACTGTGTAAGCAACGCTGAACAGGGCACAGTGTATATGCCGAAGATCATCCGCAAAGGACGCATTGAAGTATCAGTATCAACAAGCGGCGCAAGCCCGGTACATACGAAAAGACTGGCTGAAAACATTGAGCCCTTGATTACTGATGATTTGGCTGAAGAAGTGGATCTATTGTTTGAGAAAAGAAGAAGACTATAAAAACTATACCTTGTCTGTCATCAGGCAGGGTATTTTTTATGATTTCCTGACTGTCTTGCTGCTTTCGAGACGAGGGGAAATGATTCGAAAAACGGAAGCGGTTTGCTTATGTGAACGCTGACACGGGAGTCACCGCCGCCCGCATACAAAGGAACAAGCCGATCAGAGCAGGCAGACATGACGGGAAACCGTTCACATCCTGTAAAGATCGGTTCTGGCGGCTGAAGGGCCTGTCTCCATTTATGTTCAGAAATCAGGTAATAAAAAAACACCACCAAGCTGAGTGCGGTATCAGCTTGATGGTGCGTTTATTTTTTCAGCCGTATGACAAGATCGGCATCAGGTGTGACAAATACGGTATGCTGGCTGTCATAGGTGACGAAGCCAGGCTTTGCGCCGTTTGGCTTTTTCACATGTCTGATTTTTGTATAATCAACCGGTACGGAGCCGGAATCTTTCGCCTTGGAAAAATAAGCGGCAATTGCAGCTGCTTCCAATATGGATTGTTCATCCGGATCGCTGCTTTTAATCACAACGTGGGAACCCGGAATGTCTTTCGTGTGGAACCATACATCATCCCTTGCGGCGGCTTTTGTCGTTAAGTACTCATTTTGTTTATTGTTTTTGCCGACAAGGATCGTCAATCCCTGCGAAGATTCATATTGCTCTAAAACAGGAACGTGCTGTTTCTGTTTTTTCTGTCCTCTTTGCTGTTTCGGACGCAAATATTTGCCTTCGACAAGCTCCTCCCTTATTTCGTGAATATCCTTTGTGGAAGCGGAGGAAAGCTGCTGGATCAGCTGATCGAAATAAGCGATTTCCTCCTCGGCCAGGCGGATCTGTTCTTTTACAACCTCAACGGAATTCTTCGCTTTTTGATATTTTGTAAAATACATCTGCGCGTTTTCGGACGGTGTTTTGTTCGGATTTAAAGGGATGGTCACCGTCGGACTCTCTTCATCATAGTAATTGATGACGTTTGCTTCTTTGTCGCCTTTTTTCAGCATATACAAATTCGCCGTCAGCAGCTCGCCATATAGCTGGAATTCTTTCGCATTCTCTGAGTAGTCAAGCGTCTTTTCCAGTTTTTTGATCTTGTTGGCATTCTTTTTCCGTTCATTTGCGACAAACCGCTCAAGATCCTGGGCCTGCTGTTTGACGCGGTCGCGCTCTGCTTTTCCGAAATAAAACCGGTCTAACAGTTCACTCAGTGAGTGAAAGGTTCGCTCTTCTCCGTTTACATGCGTGAGAGACAGGAGATAAAAGTATTCTTTTCCGCCTGCTGTCGTGATGTTCGGTGTGAACCTGCAGTCCTTCACGCTGCGGAACATCTCTGTCAGCGTCTTCGGCAGCGTTATTTTGTTAGCGAGGCCCGCTCTGTGAACGGCTTCTTTTGCAAACAGCGGAGAAACCCCGGAGAAATGTCTGACGATCTGCTGGTCGAGCCGCCCTTCCTGAAAACTGAGATGACGCAAAATGTCCTCTTCATCCGCAGTGAGCGGCGAAATTTTTTCCTGAGCGGGAGGGAGTTTGTAATCATAGCCCGGCAGAACGGTCCGGTAGCTGTTCATCGACGGAGATAAATGCTTCAGTCCGTCAATGATGGCACCTTCTCCGTCAGTGAGAATAATATTGCTGTGGCGCCCCATAATTTCAACATACAGTGTTCTGACGGTTTCGTCGCCGATTTCATTTCTGCTTTTTATGCGGAATATCATAATCCTGTCTAATCCGGCCTGTTCTATTTTCTCAATAAAGCCGCCTTCTATATGCTTTCTGAGCAGCATACAAAACATCGGGGGCTCGCTCGGATTTTCATAGGCCTGGTTTGTCACGTGCACCCGTGAATAGCTCGGATGCGCCGATAATAATAATTTATGGTTTTTTCCGTTAGCGCGGATATGGAATATCACATCGTGCTTAAAAGGCTGGTGGACTCTCGTAATCCGGCCTCCGGCGATCCGGCTGTTTAATTCATGTGTCATTCCGTATGTAAACATGCCATCAAAAGACATATAAAACACCCTTTCCTTCTTCCTGCATTCGATAATTATAGCATGAAAAGGGACGAGTCAGAATAAGCTTGTTTACAGAGTGACATCTCTAAAGCGAGGCAGGGGAGTGGACGAGAAGAATGAAGTTTCATGAAATGGGTCAAACCGATTTGCTGAAAGCAACAAATACGTCCATTAAACAGGGATTGACCGAAAAAGAGGTGAAAAAACGCCTTGAAAAGCACGGACCGAACGAGCTTCAGGAGGGCAAGAGGACACCGGCGATCGTCGTGTTTTTCGCCCAATTTAAAGATTTTATGGTGCTCGTGCTGCTTGTGGCAACCTTAATTTCCGGGTTTTTAGGCGAATATGTAGATGCCGTGGCGATTATGGCGATTGTATTTGTCAATGGGGTGCTCGGTTTTTTTCAGGAGAGACGGGCGGAGAAGTCATTAAATGCATTAAAAGAGCTGTCAACGCCGTATGTGTCAGCATTGCGGGACGGGAGCTGGAAGAAAATTCAGTCCAAGGAGCTCGTTCCCGGCGATATCGTGAAATTTTCAAGCGGCGACCGGATCGGCGCCGATGTGCGGATCGTTGAAGCGAAGAGCCTTGAAATCGAAGAATCGGCGCTGACCGGGGAATCGATCCCTGTTGTCAAACAAGCTGATAAGCTGAGAAAGCCGGATGTTTCTTTAGGCGATATCAACAATATGGCGTTTATGGGGACGATCGTAACGCGCGGCAGCGGTGTCGGCGTCGTCGTCGGTACAGGAATGAATACGGCAATGGGGAAAATCGCCGATATGCTGGAATCCGCCGGCAACCTTTCAACACCGCTGCAGCGAAGACTGGAAGAGCTCGGCAAAATTTTAATTATCGTCGCGCTGCTTTTGACGGTATTGGTCGTTGCAGTCGGCGTCTTACAGGGACATGAGCTTTACAGCATGTTTTTGGCCGGGGTGTCATTGGCCGTCGCCGCGATTCCGGAAGGGCTTCCCGCCATTGTTACGGTGGCATTATCAATCGGCGTTCAGCGCATGATCAAACAAAAATCAATTGTCAGAAAGCTCCCGGCAGTTGAAACATTGGGCTGCGCCTCTGTCATTTGTTCTGATAAAACCGGCACGCTGACACAAAACAAAATGACCGTCACCCATATGTGGTCAGGGGGAAAAACATTTAAAGTGTCAGGTATCGGCTATGAGCCGGCGGGAGTTTTTACACGCGATGAGCGGGAAATCAAGCCGAAAGATGAGAAGATGCTTGAACAGATGCTGGTTTTCGGCGCATTATGCAATACGTCCGAAATTGAACTGAAAGACGGCCATTATGTGCTTGACGGTGATCCGACAGAAGGAGCGCTGCTGACGGCCGCGAGAAAAGGCGGCTATTCAAACGACTGGCTCAGTGAACAATACCGTGTTGTTGCCGAGTTTCCGTTTGACTCCGTCCGCAAAATGATGACCGTTATCGCCGAAGATAAGGAAAATAAGCGGTTCGTCATCACCAAAGGAGCGCCTGATGTGCTGATTGACCGCTCGTCACATATGATGCACGGCGGCAGAAGTGCGCCATTTTCAGAAGAAAAGAGAGCTGAGACAGAAGCGGTCTTGAAAGAACTGGCGTCGCAAGCCCTCCGGACGATCGCGATTGCTTATAAACCGTTAAATCCGGGTGAAAAGCCGACAATGGAGCAGGCGGAAAAGAACCTGACGATACTCGGCCTGTCCGGCATGATTGATCCGCCCCGTCCGGAGGTCAGACAGGCCATTAAAGAATGCCGTGAAGCAGGCATTAAAACGGTGATGATTACCGGTGATCACGTCGAAACGGCAAAGGCGATCGCGAAAGATTTGCGGCTTCTTCCGAAAAAAGGGCGTGTGATGGACGGAAAAACGCTGAATAAGCTTTCTGAAAAAGAGCTTACGGAGACGGTCGATGATATTTACGTATTCGCACGCGTATCACCTGAACATAAATTGAAAATCGTCAAAGCGTTTCAGGAAAACGGACACGTCGTCGCCATGACAGGAGACGGAGTAAATGACGCCCCGGCCATAAAGCAGGCTGATATCGGCGTTGCTATGGGCGTGACGGGAACGGATGTGGCAAAGGAAGCGTCCTCTCTCATTCTGGTAGATGATAACTTCGCTACGATTAAATCAGCCATAAAAGAGGGGAGAAATATCTATGAAAATATAAGAAAATTCGTCCGGTATTTACTCGCCTCCAACGTCGGTGAGATTTTAGTCATGCTGTTTGCGATGCTTCTCGCTCTGCCGCTGCCGCTCGTTCCGATTCAGATATTGTGGGTGAACTTAGTCACTGACGGGCTGCCGGCTATGGCGCTCGGTATGGATCAGCCGGAAGATGACCTGATGAGGCGGAAGCCGCGGCATCCGAAAGAAGGGGTATTTGCGAGAAAACTGGGCTGGAAAGTCGTCTCAAGAGGATTTTTAATCGGAGCCGCAACTATTTTAGCGTTTATCGTCGTGTATCACCGCAATCCTGAAAATCTGCCGTATGCACAGACCGTCGCATTCGCGACTCTTGTTCTGGCTCAGCTTATACACGTATTTGACTGCCGGAGCGAAACGTCTGTTTTCTCCCGCAATCCGTTTGAAAATATCTATCTGCTAGGCGCCATCGTTTCTTCTGTTTTCCTGATGGTCATCGTCATCTATTATCCGCCGCTGCAGCCTATTTTCAAAACTGTGCCGATTACGCCGGGCGATTGGATGCTGATTCTCGGCATGTCAGGCATACCTACTTTTTTGCTGGCGGGTTCACTTTTGACAAGAAAAAAATAATTCCATATGATATAATCTTAGGGGTAATAGCATGTCTATTGCCCTTTTATTTTGATAACGGGAAAGAATTGGGTGTTTCATATGATACGGAGTATGACAGGCTTCGGCAGCGCAAGCAGAACAAAAGGCGATCTCTCGGCAACCGTTGAGTTGAAATCCGTCAATTACCGGTTCAAAGAAGTGAACGCCCGTCTGCCAAGGCCTTTGCTATATGTAGAGGATAAGCTGAAACAAATCATATTGCAGCATATACAGCGCGGAAGAGTAGAACTGTTTCTTACTGTAAACAGTGACGCGCTCATAAAAAGAAGCCTGAAAATCGATTGGGAGCTCCTTGATGAATATGTGAGCGCCGCCCGCGTCATGAAAGACCGCTACAGCCTGGCCGCTGAACCTGACGCAATGGATTTCTTTGCTTTTGAACATATTGCACAGATTCATGAAGAGCAGATGCGTGATGACAAGCTTGAGGAAGTCATCAGGGAGGCCGCTGAGCTGGCGGTAAAGGAACTTTGTGACATGAGGGAAAAAGAAGGCCGGCTTTTGGCGGAAGACTGCTTTCTGCACATTGAGCGGCTTGAGACGCTGTCCGAACGGGTGAAAGACCGCGCTTCGGCCGTTGTTACCCATTACCGCGAGCGTCTTTACGCCCGAATGAAGGAATGGACGGAGGACGCGATTGACGAAAGCAGGCTGATCACGGAATGCGCCATTTTCGCCGACCGTTCTGATATAACGGAAGAAATTACCAGATTAAAGAGCCATTTTGTTCAATTCCGTGATATATTAAAAGAAGGCGGTGCAGTCGGCCGCAAACTTGATTTCCTCGTTCAGGAACTTAACCGCGAAGCGAACACGATCGGCTCAAAAGCCAATGATCATCAAATCACAAAGCTTGTCGTGGAAATGAAAAGTTCTATTGAAAAATTGAAGGAACAAGTGCAAAATATAGAATAGCGACTGTGCGTATTGTTTACAGACGGTCTCTTCAGGTTACACTAGAGACGTCTATTTTACAGGGGGAACGTAGAAGATGACGATTAAACTGATTAATATCGGATTTGGCAATATCATCTCCGCCAATCGGATGATTTCGATTGTCAGCCCGGAGTCTGCGCCAATAAAGCGAATGATCCAGGATGCAAGAGACCGCGGAATGCTAATAGACGCTACATACGGACGAAGAACCCGTGCAGTTGTCGTCATGGATAGTGATCACATTATCTTATCTGCCGTCCAGCCTGAGACAGTTGCACACAGACTTTCTGTGAAAGAAGAAATTATGGATGAAGGGCAGGGGTAATTGCCGCATGAAAGAAAGAGGGTTATTAATCGTTCTCTCAGGTCCCTCCGGAGTTGGAAAAGGAACGGTTCGGCAAGCAATATTTTCACAAGAAGACACAAAATTTGAATACTCAATTTCAGTCACGACGAGAAACCCGAGAGAGGGAGAAGTCGACGGCGTCGATTATTTCTTTAAATCAAGAGATGAATTCGAACGCATGATTGAAAACAACAAACTGCTTGAATGGGCAGAATATGTCGGCAACTATTACGGAACGCCCGTTGATTATGTCGAACAGACGCTTCAAGAAGGAAAAGACGTCTTCTTAGAGATTGAAGTGCAGGGCGCGCTCCAAGTGCGGAATGCATTTCCGGAAGGCCTGTTTATCTTCTTAGCGCCGCCGAGTCTTTCTGAGCTGAAAAATAGAATCGTGACAAGAGGGACAGAAACAGACGATTTAATTGAAAACAGAATGAAGGCCGCCAAAGCTGAAATCGAAATGATGGACGCGTATGATTATGTCGTGGAAAACGACAATATCCAAACGGCTTGTGATAAAATTAACGCAATTGTTCTCGCCGAGCACTTAAAGCGTGAACGCGTTGCTCCGAGATATAAGAAAATGCTGGAGGTAGAATAACTTATGTTAGATCCGTCAATTGACTCTTTAATGAATAAATTAGATTCTAAATATACGCTGGTGACTGTGTCTGCAAGACGCGCGCGTGAAATGCAGATCAAAAAAGACCAGCAGATTGAACATACCATTTCTCACAAATATGTAGGCAAAGCTTTAGAAGAAATTGACGCGGGCCTGCTTTCGTTTGAAAGAGAAGACAGCGAATAACAAGCACACGTAGCAACCTATCTCTACATAGGTTGTTATTTTTTTCCGTTTGGGATTTGTCCAATGCTTTCATAAAGGAGAGAGACTTCATGAAAAACCGAAACATTCTGCTATGCGTAAGCGGAGGGATTGCCGTTTATAAAGCTTCCGCGCTCACGAGCAAGCTGGTTCAGGCCGGTGCGAACGTAAAAGTGATTATGACCGAGTCCGCGCGTGAGTTTGTTTCTCCGCTGACATTTCAGGCGCTGAGCCGGAATGAAGTGTATACAAATACTTTTAAAGAACAAAATCCGAAGGTGATTTCTCATATTGACGCCGCTGACTGGGCGGATTTAATTATCGTCGCGCCCGCTACGGCAAATGTCATAGGTAAGCTTGCCAACGGAATTGCTGACGATATGCTCACAACAACGGTGCTGGCGGCGGAGGCTCCTGTCTGGGTGGCGCCTGCGATGAATGTCCATATGTATGATCATCCGGCGGTGAAACGGAACATTTCCGTGCTTTATCAGGACGGCGTCCGCTTTATTGAGCCGAGTGAAGGCTATTTGGCATGCGGATATGTCGGCAAAGGAAGATTAGAAGAGCCGGAGCTTATTGTTGAGCGTGTCAGAGAGCATTTTAAGGAGCCTGAAGACGATGCGCCGCTGAAAGGAAAACATATTGTCATTACGGCGGGTCCGACACGCGAAGCCGTGGACCCCGTCCGCTTTTTTACAAATAAATCCACCGGCAAAATGGGCTATGCCGCTGCCGAAGCTGCCGTCCGGCTGGGTGCGCGGGTGACACTGATTTCAGGGCCGGTGTCAATAGAACCTCCTGAGGGGCTGTATCAGTTCCTTCCCGTGCAATCAGCAGCAGATATGAGAGAAGCCGTGCTATCTGTGTTTGATTCATGTGACATCGTCATTAAGACGGCGGCCGTGGCCGATTTTACGCCGGCGGCTGTTTCTGAACATAAAATGAAGAAGAAAGACGGTTCACTCGTGATCGAATTCAACCGTACGGCAGACATCCTGAAAGAACTCGGCGAACGGAAAACACACCAGATTCTGATCGGCTTCGCGGCTGAAACGCAAGACATCGAACGTTATGCGCGCAGAAAACTTGAACAGAAAAACCTTGATATGATCGTGGCGAATGACGTGAAAGCGGAAGGAGCCGGGTTTGGCACAGATACGAATCTCGTCACCTTCTATTTCCGGGACGGAAGAAAGCGGGAGCTTGCACTTATGTCTAAACTTGACGTTTCCTTTGAAATGCTGAAGGAAATGATCTCTTTGAAAGCCGAGGACCGAAAACCCGTATGAATGTAGCTGAAGTCATTGTTGATGTAAGCTCCAAAAACATTGACAGACCCTTTGATTACAAAATCCCCGATCATTTAAAGGGAATGATCGAAGTCGGTATGCGGGTGATTGTCCCGTTCGGCCCGCGCAAGCTTCAAGGGTTTGTGACCGGTTTGAAAAATTCGTCTGAATTAAACGGCGGGTCAATGAAGGAAGTCGAGAAGCTGCTGGATTTGACGCCCGTTCTGACTGAAGAACTGATGCAGCTGTCTTCATGGCTTTCTGACAAAACACTGTCGTTTAAAATCACGGCGCTTCAGGCCATGCTGCCGGCGGCGCTGAAGGCGAAGTACGAAAAAGAGCTGAAAGTCGTTGATGAAGAAGCGCTGACACCGGACATCAGACAGCTTTTCAGAAATCAGAAAAGTCTTCTGTACTCGGATATTACCGATGAACGGCTTCTTTCGTCACTTCAAAAATTCGTGCGCAAAGGAAGCATTGATGTCACGTATAAGGTCGCCCAGAAAACGAATAAAAAAATGATCCGCATGATCGAGGCGGGGGCAGACAGAGAGGAACTCGCCCGGCACGCAGATTCATTGACAAAGCAGGCTGCTAAACAGCTCGCCGTGCTTACTTATTTTATCGGCGGGGGAGAAAAGATTTCCGCGGCTGAGCTTTGCAAAAAGACCGATTCCAGTTCAGCGACGCTGAAAACGCTTCTCAAAAAGGGGCTTCTTACGGAAAGTTTTGAGGAGGTTTACCGCGATCCTTATCAGGACAGAATGTTCAAAAAAACAGAGCCGCTTGCCCTTACTGAAGAGCAGCAGGCCGCTTTTGAGCCGATTAAACAAGCCGTAGCCGATCATGTTCATCACGTCTTTCTGCTTCACGGCGTAACAGGAAGCGGCAAAACAGAAATTTACCTGCAGTCCATTGAAAAGGTGCTGGCAAAGGGAAAAGAAGCCATCGTGCTCGTTCCGGAAATCTCATTGACGCCGCAAATGGTGAACCGATTTAAAGGCCGTTTCGGCTCTCAGGTTGCGGTCATGCACAGCGGTTTATCCACAGGTGAAAAATACGATGAATGGCGGAAGATTCAGCGTAAGGAAGTCCGGCTTGTCGTCGGAGCCAGGTCGGCCATCTTTGCTCCGTTTGAAAATCTCGGTATGATCATTATTGATGAAGAGCATGAATCTTCTTATAAGCAGGAGGAAATGCCGCGGTATCATGCAAAGGACGTAGCCATCCGCCGGGCCGAGCATCACAGCTGTCCGGTCGTCCTCGGGAGCGCCACGCCGACATTGGAGTCATTTGCGCGGGCGAAAAAAGGCGTTTATGAGCTGCTTCCGTTAAAACACCGCGTAAATCGCCAGCTCATGCCGGATGTTTCTCTCGTTGATATGAGAGAAGAGCTGAGAAACGGCAACAGGTCGATGTTTTCAATAGAGCTGATGGAACAGCTGGAAGAGAAGCTTGCGAAAAAAGAGCAGGCTGTTCTCTTTCTGAATAAACGGGGGTATTCTTCGTTTGTCATGTGCCGGGACTGCGGTTATGTACCGCAATGTCCGCATTGCGACATTTCAATGACTTATCACCGCTACGGGCAAAGGCTGAAATGCCACTACTGCGGTCATGAGGAGTCTGTTCCGGGAACATGTCCGGAATGCGGCAGTGAACATATCCGCTTTTTCGGCACGGGAACGCAGCGTGTGGAGGAAGAGCTTACCAAAGTACTGCCTCAGGCGCGCGTCATCAGGATGGATGTGGACACGACTTCAAGAAAAGGCGCCCACGAAAAGCTATTGTCCGCGTTCGGTGAAGGAAAAGCGGATATTCTGCTCGGCACGCAAATGATCGCAAAAGGGCTTGATTTTCCGAACGTGACTCTCGTCGGAGTATTAAGCGCGGATACGACGCTTCACATCCCTGATTTCAGGGCGGCTGAGAAGACATTTCAGCTGTTGACCCAAGTAAGCGGACGGGCCGGGCGGCATGAAAAGCCGGGAACGGTGGTCATTCAAACGTATACACCGTCTCATTACAGCATTCAGCTGACGAAATCGCATGACTATGAAACTTTCTTTCAGCAGGAGATGGCGCACAGGCGGGCTCAGTCATATCCGCCTTATTATTACGTGGCGCTGGTGACCGTTTCTCATGAAGAAGCGGCAAAAGCCGCGGTCACCGCAGAAAAGATTACAAACTATTTAAGAGCGGGGTGCGGGCCCGACACGAAAATTCTAGGGCCGGCGGCTTCCCCGATTGCCAGGATCAAAGATAGATATCGCTATCAATGCGTGATAAAATACAGACAGGAAAACGAGTTGCAGATTCAGTTAAAAAAAATACTGGAGCACTATAAACGCGACATTGCGCAAAAGCATGTGATGATTTCAATCGATATGAATCCGTACATGCTGATGTAACATTAGTTTTGGAGGGCAAAATTTTGGCTGTGAAAAAAATCGTCACACACCCCGCGGAAGTTCTGGAAACACCCGCTGAAGAAGTGACAGTGTTTGATAAAAAATTAAAAAAACTGCTTGATGATATGTACGATACGATGCTTGAAATGGATGGCGTCGGCCTCGCCGCGCCGCAAATCGGCATTTTAAAAAGAGCTGCCGTCGTTGATATCGGTGAAGAAAGCGGCCGGATCGACCTTGTGAATCCGGTTATTCTTGAAAAGAGCGGTGAGCAGACCGGAGTTGAAGGCTGCTTAAGCTTTCCCGGGGTTTACGGCGACGTCACCCGCCCGGATTACGTAAAGGTAAAAGCTTACGACCGTAAAGGAAAACCGTTTGTTTTAGAAGCGGAAGGCTTTTTGGCCAGAGCCGTCCAGCATGAAATGGATCATTTAGACGGCATCTTATTCACGTCAAAAATTACGGCGTACTACACTGAAGAACAACTGGCAGAAATGGAAGGATGATTGGATGACAAGGATCGTTTTTATGGGAACGCCCGATTTTTCAGTTCCCGTGCTGCGCACGCTTATTGAAGACGGATATGAAGTGGTTGGGGTCGTTACGCAGCCTGACCGCCCCAAAGGCAGAAAAAAAATCATGACGCCGCCTCCCGTAAAGGCTGAAGCTGAACGTCACGGCATCCCCGTGCTTCAGCCCGAAAAAGTAAGGCTTGAAGAAGAAATAGAAAAAGTGCTCAGCCTGAAACCGGACCTGATTGTTACCGCGGCATTCGGACAGATCCTGCCCAAGCAGCTGCTTGACGGCCCGAAATACGGCTGCATTAACGTGCACGCGTCACTATTGCCTGAATTAAGAGGCGGAGCGCCGATACATTATTCGATTCTCCAAGGCAAGAAGAAAACGGGCGTGACGATCATGTATATGGTAGAAAAACTTGATGCGGGTGATATGATTTCTAAAATCGAAGTGGAAATTGATGAAACGGATAATGTCGGCACGCTTCACGACAAATTAAGCATAGCGGGGGCAAAGCTTTTGTCAGAGACCGTTCCGAACGTCATTTCCGGAAATATTAAACCGATCAGGCAGGACGAATCAAAAGCGACTTACGCGCCTAACATTAAGCGTGAGCAGGAGCGGATCGACTGGACAAAGCCCGGGGAAGAGATTTACAACCAGATCAGAGGCTTAAACCCTTGGCCTGTCGCCTATACAACATTGAACGGACAAAATATTAAAGTATGGGCGTCTGAAAAAGTTGCGGCAAAAACTGAAGCAGCGCCCGGAACAGTCATCCGCACGGAGCAAAACGGCATTGTCGTCGCATCGGGAAACGGCACCGCCCTTTTAATCACAGAGCTGCAGCCGTCAGGTAAAAAACGGATGAAGGGCGAGGATTTTGTAAGAGGAAAAAATGTTCAGTCAGGTGACGTGTTAGGAGCAGCAGATGAAAAAAATTAATGTCCGTGAGCTTGCCCTTGAAGCGCTTGAGAAGCTTGAACAAAATCAGGCATACAGCAACCTGCTTCTTACATCGGTTATCAAAACGAACACGCTCAGCGACCAGGACAGGGGACTGCTGACAGAGCTTGTCTACGGAACGCTGCAAAATAAAATCGCTCTAGACTATATACTGAAGCCTTTTATCCGCAAGCCAAATAAGGTGAAGCCATGGGTGATTCAGCTGTTGCGTCTGTCCGCATATCAAATGGAATATTTAGAAAAAATTCCGGATCGCGCCGCCATCCATGAAGCGGTTGAAATCGCCAAAAAACGCGGGCATAAGGGAATCGCGTCCTTTGTCAACGGCATCCTGCGCTCCCTGCAGCGTGAGGGCGCGCCGTCATTCGCTGAAATCGAAGACCCGATTCTCCGCCTTTCAACAGAGACGAGCCATCCCGAATGGCTCGTAAAGGAGTGGGTTGAGGCATACGGCTTTGAGGCGGCCGAAAAGATCTGCCGGATTCATCTCGTTCCGCCGAAACAGACGCTCCGTGTCAATCACATCAAGGCTGACAGGGAAAAGCTGCTGAATGAGATGGAAAATGCGGGTCTGGAAGCGGAAGCCGGAGACCTTTCTCCTGATGCGATTAAGCTTTTAAAAGGAAGCATCGCAAACACGGAATTTTTCCAAAACGGGCAAGTATCCATTCAGGATGAAAGCTCAATGCTCGTCGCGCGGGCGCTGGACCCGAAGCCGGGGGAAACCGTGTTAGACGCATGCGCCGCACCCGGAGGAAAGTCGGCTCACATCGCGGAATTAATGGAGAACGAGGGGAGCCTCACATCGCTTGATCTTCACCGCCATAAAGTGAAGCTGATTAAAGAAGGCGCGGAACGGCTCGGACTTACGATCATCGACGCGCAAACGATGGATGCCAGAAAAGCTGGGGACGCTTTTGGCGCAGAACGGTTTGACCGGGTTCTCGTCGATGCCCCGTGCTCAGGTTTCGGCGTCATCAGAAGAAAGCCTGATATGAAATATACGAAGACGCCGGATGACAGCAGACGGCTGTCAGAGATCCAGCTCGGTATTTTAAGGGAAATCGCCCCATTAGTAAAAAAAGGTGGCACACTCGTATACAGTACGTGTACAATGGACCGGACAGAAAATGATGAAGTTATGCATGCGTTTATACAAGAACACCCTGAGTTTGAACCCGATTTGTCTCTTGAAAAGCGGCTGCCTGAAAAGGCGAGACCCTTTGTTCAGGATGGAAGCCTTCAAATTCTTCCGCATTATTTCGGAACAGACGGTTTCTTTATTAGCAGCATGAGAAAGAAGGGATAAAAAATGACACAATTAAAAAAGACAAGCATACGGAAAGAGCTGCGGACTGAACAACCGTCCATTTACTCTTTTGAATTAGATGAAATCAAACAATGGCTGACCGAGAATGGCGAAAAGCCGTTCCGCGCAGCACAGATTTTTGAATGGCTTTATGAAAAACGGGTTTCTTCTTTCGAGGAAATGACAAACCTTTCAAAAAGCCTGCGTGAAAAACTCGAGAGCAATTTTGTGCTGACAACGCTGAAAACGGCTGTAAAGCAGACGTCACAAGACGGCACGATGAAATTTTTATTTGAGCTTCACGACGGTTATACAATTGAAACGGTTTTAATGAGACACGAGTATGGCAATTCTGTATGTGTAACGACACAGGTCGGCTGCCGGATCGGCTGCACATTTTGCGCGTCAACACTTGGCGGATTGAAACGGAATCTTGAAGCGGGAGAAATCGTCGCTCAAGTCGTGAAAGTGCAAAAGGCGCTTGATGAAACGGATGAACGCGTCAGCTCAGTCGTCATCATGGGAATCGGAGAGCCGTTTGATAATTTCAATGAGATGCTCGCTTTCTTAAAAATCATTAACCATGATAAAGGACTGAACATCGGAGCGCGTCATATCACGGTTTCCACAAGCGGCATCATTCCGAAGATTTACGATTTCGCCGATCAAAAAATGCAGATCAATTTCGCGATTTCTCTGCATGCCCCGAATACGGAGATCAGAAGCCGTCTGATGCCGATTAACAAAGCCTATAAGCTTCCTGACCTTATGGAAGCCGTCAAATATTACATCGAGAAAACAGGCAGACGGATCAGCTTTGAATACGGTTTGTTCGGAGGCGTAAATGATCAGGTCGAACACGCGGAAGAGCTTGCAGAACTGTTAAAAGACGTGAAATGCCATGTCAACTTAATTCCGGTAAACTATGTGCCTGAACGGGATTACGTCCGCACACCGAGAGATCAGATTTTCGCATTCGAAAAAACGTTAAAATCCCGCGGTGTAAATGTCACGATCAGAAGAGAGCAAGGCCATGACATTGACGCGGCCTGCGGTCAGCTTCGCGCGAAGGAGCGTCAAGACGAGACGAGGTGAAGAGGTTGATTACAGCCTTGAAAACAGATACAGGTAAAGTCCGCCAGCATAATGAAGATGCGGCGGGCATTTTCACAAAAGAAGAAGCGGTGCTTGCGGTTGTCGCCGACGGCATGGGCGGTCATCTTGCCGGAGATGTGGCGAGCAGGATGGCGGTTGCAGCGATGGAAGAGCAGTGGAACCGGGCCGAATCCGTTCCGTCTCTGCCGTCTGATTGTGAGGTTTGGCTCAAAGACCGGATTCATGAGGCGAATGTCAGGGTGTATGAACACGCAAAAGCGAATGAAGAATGCCGGGGAATGGGCACCACCGTTGTCTGCGCTTTATTCACGGAGAAGTTTGTCACTGTGGCCCATATCGGAGACAGCCGGTGCTACCTGCTTCAAGAGGGTGAATTCGTTCAGCTGACTGAAGACCACTCGCTTGTGAATGAGCTGGTCAAGACGGGAGAAATTTCGAAAGAGGACGCCGAGCATCATCCGCGGAAAAATGTATTGACGAGAGCGCTGGGGACAGATGAAACCATCAGCCCCGACGCCCGTTCTTTTGAGCTGTCTGACGGCGATCAGCTGCTTTTATGCTCTGACGGACTTTCAAATAAAATAGAAGATCACGAGATCAAACAAATGCTTCAAGCCGAATCTGCTCCTCAGGAAAAAGTAGACCTTCTCATCAGCAAAGCGAATCAAAACGGCGGCGAAGATAATATCACGGCTGTATTGATTGAGTTTTCCGCAGATGCAAAAGAGGGTGAAGACAAGTGCTAACCGGCAAGCGGATCAGCGGGCGTTATCATATCCTCCGGCCCATTGGCGGCGGCGGAATGGCGAACGTTTTTTTAGCTGAGGACATCATTCTCGAACGTGAAGTCGCAATTAAAATTCTGCGGTTTGACTTTGTGAATGACATTGAGTTTATCAGGCGTTTCAGAAGAGAAGCACAGTCGGCATCAAGCCTTGACCATCCGAATATCGTCAGTATTTACGATATCGGGGAGGAAGGCGATATTTATTACATTGTCATGGAATATGTGGAAGGCATGACATTAAAGGAATACATAACCGCACACGGACCGCTTCATCCGAAAGAAGCGCTGTCCGTTATGGAGCAGATCGTCTCAGCCATCGCCCATGCCCATCAAAATCATATCGTGCACCGGGATATTAAACCGCACAATATTTTGATAGATCATTCAGGGCATATTAAGGTGACGGATTTCGGCATCGCCACAGCCCTCACCTCGACGACAATCACACATACGAATTCTGTGCTGGGCTCGGTTCATTATTTGTCTCCGGAGCAGGCGAGAGGCGGTCTGGCAACGAAAAAATCAGATATTTACGCACTCGGCATCGTGCTGTTTGAGCTTTTAACAGGCAAAATCCCTTTTGACGGAGAATCAGCCGTAAGCATAGCATTAAAGCACTTGCAGACAGAAACGCCTTCCGCCAGAAAGTGGAACCCTTCGATTCCGCAGAGCGTTGAAAACATTATTTTAAAGGCAACCGCCAAAGATCCGTTTCACCGCTATGACAGCGCAGAAGACATGGAAGCGGACATCAGAACGGCTTTTGACGCCGGCAGGCTGAATGAACAAAAATTTTCCGTGCAGGATGATGAGGAAATGACGAAAGCGATTCCCGTTATTACTGACGGTGCAAAAGCCGCGCCTCATGCGGAAACGCCGGAGGAGACGGACGATAAAGAACAGCAGCCCGTCAAAAAGAAAAAACGGAAATGGCCGTGGATTCTGCTGGCCGTCTGCTTCATTTTCATTATGGCGGCTGTTCTAGCAGTCACCGTGTTCCCGTCTCTGTTTATGCCCAAAGATGTAAGCGTCCCCGACGTACGGGGCATGAAGTACGAAAAAGCGGAAGCCCTGCTGGAAAAGAACGGTCTCGAAGCCGACCCTGATATGGCGGACATTGAAGATGAAAAAATCGAAGAGGGATTAATGGTCAAAACTGATCCGAAAGCGGGATCTGCCGTTAAAGAAGGCTCTTCTGTAAAACTGTACAAAAGTATCGGGAAACCGAAAACGCAGCTGATCGACGTGAAAAGCCGGCAGATCGACGACGCGAAAAAAGCGCTGAAGGATAAAGGCTTCAAACATGTCAATATAAAAGAAGAGAATGATGACAGTGCGGCAGGCACCGTAATTGACCAGAGCCCGTCAGCCGGCACCGACATGGTCGCAAGCGATGATGAAGTCAGCTTAACGGTCAGCCTCGGGCCGGCGGATGTTACGCTGAGGGACTTAAAAACTTACAGCAAAGAAGCGGCTTCGGGGTATCTTGAAGATAATGGCCTGCAGCTTGTTGAAAAAGAAGCGCATTCAGATGACGTGCCGGTAGGACAAGTCATGAAGCAAGAGCCGTCAGCCGGCACAGCGGTTAAGCCGGGAAGTAATGTTGAAGTGACGTTTTCGCTCGGACCTGAAGAAAAACCGGCGAAAACGGTAAAAGAAAAAATCAGCATTCCCTACGAACCCGAACATGAAGGGGACGAGCTTGAAGTGCAAATCGCCATCGATGATAAAGACCACAGTATCTCTGATACGTATGACTCGTTCAAAATTAAAGAGCCGACTGAAAAAACGATTGAACTGAAGGTTGATCAAGGACAAAAAGGGTATTATCAAGTGATGGTCGATCATAAAGTCGTCAGCTATAAGACGATTGAATACCCTGAAGATAATGACTGACCAAGGAGGGACCGTATGCCTGAGGGCAAAATTATTAAAGCATTAAGCGGATTCTATTATGTCTTGGATGAATCACAGGACAAGATCATTCAATGCAGGGGCCGGGGCATTTTCAGAAAAAATAAAATAACGCCTCTGGTCGGCGATTATGCCGTTTATCAGGCTGAAAATGATAAAGAAGGCTACCTGCTGGAAATCAAAGAACGAACAAATGAGCTGATCAGGCCGCCGATTTCAAACGTCGATCAGGCCGTTCTCGTCTTTTCCGCCGTTCAGCCGGTCTTCAGCACGTCATTATTGGACCGTTTTCTCGTCCTTGTGGAAGCCAACAGCATTCATCCGATCATCTGCATAACCAAAATGGACTTAGCTTCAGACGCGGAAACGAAAGAGAAGATCCTGTCTTATGTGAAAGACTATCAGGCGATCGGTTATGACGTATATGTGACGTCATCAAAAGAAAACAGCGGTTTAACAGACATTGTGAAACACTTCGAGAACAAAACCACGGTGTTTGCCGGCCAGTCCGGAGTCGGAAAATCTTCGCTTTTAAATGCGATCAGCCCGGAGCTTGAGCTGAAAACAAACGAGATTTCCGCACATTTAGGACGCGGGAAACATACGACGCGCCATGTGGAGCTCATTCATACATCAGGCGGTCTTGTGGCGGATACTCCCGGGTTCAGTTCGCTTGAGTTTACCGATATTGAGGAAGAAGAGCTCGGCAGCACGTTCCCTGAGATCAGAGACATAAGCGCCTCGTGCAAATTCAGAGGCTGTCTGCATCTTAAGGAGCCGAAATGCGCGGTAAAGCAAGCGGTTGAAGAAGGAGACATCCGGACGTACCGCTATGAGCATTACAAAGAATTTATGCAGGAAATAAAAGAGAGAAAGCCGAGGTATTAATATGATTAAGGTTGCGCCATCAATTCTTTCCGCCGATTTTGCTTCACTGGGCGAGGAAATTAAAGACGTGGAAAAAGGAGGGGCGGACTATATCCATATTGATGTCATGGATGGCCATTTCGTCCCTAACATTACAATCGGACCGCTTATCGTTGAAGCCGTCCGTCCGGTGACTGATCTGCCGCTGGATGTCCATCTTATGATTGAAAACCCGGACCGCTACATCCCGGCATTCGCAAAAGCCGGCGCGGACATCCTTTCCGTCCACGCCGAGGCGTGTCCGCATCTTCACCGGACCATTCAATTGATAAAAGAGCAAGGGGTAAAAGCGGGAGTTGTGCTCAATCCGCATAC
This sequence comes from Bacillus sp. 5RYD7K, assembly GCF_059831465.1. NCBI lineage: Bacteria > Bacillati > Bacillota > Bacilli > Caryophanales > Bacillaceae > Bacillus > Bacillus sp. 5RYD7K. The sequence continues at coordinate 3,237,157 of NZ_CP191200.1, read as the reverse complement.
GCCCGTTCAAATCATTGAACATGTGATCGATGAGCTGGACCTTGTGCTGTTAATGACGGTTAATCCGGGTTTTGGAGGACAGCGCTTCATTCATTCGGTCCTGCCGAAAATCCGTCAGGTCAAACAGCTGGCTGAGGAGAAAGGCCTTACTGAACTTTTAATCGAGGTGGACGGCGGCGTTAATAAAGAAACAGCTCCTTTATGCGCTGAAGCGGGCGCCAACCTGCTTGTTGCCGGGTCTGCCGTATATAATCAGCCGGATCGGAAAAAAGCCATCGCTGACATCCGAAACGCAGAATAAACATGCTGAAAAAGAGCCCGGTGAAAGCCGCCGGCTCTTTTCGTATTTAGAGAGAAAGGATAATATATGAAGACAATCAATATTGTTGCGGGCGGCCCCCGGGAGTTTATTCCCGAGCTGTCCGCGTACACAGACGGAGATACGACGTGGGTCGGAGTGGATAAAGGGACGGTCGCTCTTTTGGAGGCCGGGATCATTCCGCAGGAAGCTTTCGGTGATTTTGACAGCATTACGGAAGAAGAGCTCCTGCAGATTCAAGAAGCTGCGCCGTCCCTCCATGTGTATCAGGCAGAAAAAGATTATACCGATCTGGAACTCGCTCTTGACTGGGCTTTACAAAAAGAACCGGAGCACATTCGGATATTCGGTGTGACGGGCGGAAGAGCCGATCATTTTTTAGGGAACATTCAGCTGCTGTATAAAGCCGTAAATAAGGACACTGATGTCAAACTGATCGACAGGCAGAATGAGATTCAGATGTTCGGACCCGGCCGTTATACAATTGAAGAAAAAAGCAACAGACGCTATGTTTCTTTTATTCCGTTTGCGGAAGCGGCAGAGGGCCTGACACTCGACGGTTTTAAATATCCTCTGGATAATTGTCATATTCCCATGGGTTCCACACTATGTATTAGTAACGAACTCATTCATTCACGAGGTACTTTTTCGTTTGCAAAAGGCATATTAATAATGGTAAGGAGCGCGGATTAAAAAAGCGGCTTCTGCCATATGCGGAAAAAACCATGAATCCTAAAGTGATGAACGCAGCGGATACGGAACTTATAGGAGGGGACAAAATGAAATTTTATACCATTAAATTGCCGAAGTTTTTAGGAGGAATTGTCCGGGCGATGCTGGGCTCATTTAGAAAAGAGTAGGCCCAAGGAGCTGAAATCGCCCTCTTTGAACGCATAAAAAACGCCTGCCGCATAAAAGGGCAGGCGTTCATTTTTGCTTATACACGCTCAACTTTTCCGGATTTTAAAGCCCGGGCAGATACATATACTTTTTTAGGTTTGCCGTCAACGAGGATGCGGACCTTTTGAAGGTTGGCGCCCCAAGTACGTTTAGAAGCGTTCATTGCGTGAGAACGGTTGTTTCCGGCTTTTGTTTTTTTACCTGTAATAAAACATTTACGTGCCATTTGTTTCCCTCCTAACTGCGCGAAACATCTTTTCAAACATAGTGTCTCAGATGCTTTCGTTATACAATACTTTAAATAATTTACCACAGCTAAAAACCGTTTGCAACTATTGTTTACCTTACTTTCAAGAAAAATCACTTGACATGTAAAACCAATCACATTTCCGCGCTGAAGGCCGCTGTCTGTATCTTTTCTTTTCATAATGGGATACATATAGTAGAATAATGATAACTCTATGCACCTGAAGGAGGAACCTGTGTGTCCATTGAAATGAAGACAAAATACGGACAGATTGATATATCCAACGAAGTCATCGCAATGGTTGCCGGAGGCGCTGCCATTGACTGTTACGGAATAGTGGGGATGGCCTCTAAAAACCAGATTAAAGACGGTTTGTCTGAAATCCTCCGGAAAGAGAACTTCGCAAGAGGCGTACATGTCCGTCAGGAAGCCGAACAAATACATATCGACATGTACATTATTGTCAGCTACGGCACGAAAATATCCGAAGTAGCCCACAATGTTCAGACGAAGGTAAAATACACAGTAAATCAAACAATCGGACTTGCAGTTGATTCTGTAAATATTTATGTCCAAGGCGTACGAGTAACGAACCCGTAGTGAGGAGGATGAGTATTGTCTAGACGAAACTTAGATGGGAGAGCTTTTGCGGCAATGATTCTGGCGGGGGCTGAGACATTGTCTCAAAACGCATCCGCGGTGGATGCGCTGAACGTGTTTCCCGTGCCGGACGGCGATACCGGAACAAACATGAATTTATCGATGTCATCCGGTGCAAGAGAGGTAGAACACCTTGACTCACCTGACATCGGCAAAGTCGGCATCGCCCTGTCAAAAGGCCTGCTTATGGGAGCAAGAGGAAATTCAGGGGTGATCCTGTCCCAATTATTCAGAGGTTTCACAAAGAGCATTGAAAACAAAAAAGAAATAAACGCCCAAGAATTTGCCGCCGCACTCCAAGCGGGAGTGGATATGGCATATAAGGCAGTCATGAAACCGGTTGAAGGAACGATTTTAACCGTGGCAAAGGACGCGGCTAAAAAAGCGGTCGCCTCGGCCAAAGAAGAAACCGATATCATTGCTCTCATGGAGGCCGTTATTGAAGAAGCGGAAGCGTCGCTCAACCGCACGCCGGATCTGCTCCCTGTTTTAAAGGACGTCGGTGTCGTTGACAGCGGCGGAAAAGGTCTGCTTTGTGTATATGAAGGCTTTTTGGCTTCCTTAAAAGGAGAGTCCGTACCGAAAAAAGCGGTTCTTCCGGCACTCGATGATATGGTGAATGCCGAACATCATAAAAGCGCGCAGAGCATGCTGAGTACAGAAGACATTGAATTCGGATTTTGTACGGAAGTGATGGTAAGGCTTGACCAAGATAAACGGACGTTCAAAGAAGAGACGTTCAGAAATGAACTGAGCCGGTTCGGTGACTCATTGCTGGTCGTCGCTGATGATACGCTGGCGAAAGTTCACATTCATGCCGAAGAGCCAGGGAACGTGCTCAATCTCGCGCAGCGTTACGGCGATTTGATTAAAATCAAAATTGAAAACATGAGGGAGCAGCATACGTCCATCATCAGCCAAGAACATGATGAAAAAAAGCCGGCCGGTGTAATGAAAGAAGCTCGTAAGCCTTTTGGGATCGTGACTGTGGCAATGGGCGAAGGCATTTCTGAACTGTTTGCGAGCATCGGCGCCTCACACGTTATCGAAGGCGGCCAGACAATGAATCCGAGCACGGAAGATATTGTGGAAGCCGTTCAGTCTGTGAATGCGGAAACGGTTTTCATTCTTCCGAACAATTCCAATATTGTGATGGCTGCCAATCAGGCGGCGAGCGTGGCTGAAGAAAATGTCATTGTCATTCCGGCAAAAACGGTGCCTCAAGGCATGACCGCTCTGCTTGCGTTTAACCCTGACCAGCCGGCTGATGTAAATGAAGCCAATATGCTTGAAGCCATCCGGAATGTGAAAAGCGGACAGGTAACATATTCAGTAAGAGACACCCATATCGACGGCAAGGATATCAAAAAAGGTGATTTTATCGGCATTTTAAACAGTTCAATTATCGGCAGCGCCGAAGACCGGATAAATGCGGCGAAATTACTGCTGGATGAGATGATCGGGGAAGAAGATGAAATCGTCACCATCCTGTACGGAGAAGACGCGCCGGAAGAAGAAGCTGAGAAACTCGCTGAGTATATTACAAGCGTCTGTGAAGATATCGAAGTTGAAATCCATAACGGCAGACAGCCTCTTTATCCATATATATTTGCGGCAGAATAGAAGGGCTTATCAGGCCCTTCTATTCTTATGCCTTTATTTACCTGCGGCAGTGCGGCAGTGTGCCTGCTTGCCAATTGATAAATGTTCAATTAGTCTAAAGAAAAGCGCTGAATGAAGTGATGTTAAGGAGGAACAAACCAGCATGAAATATAGAAGCGTTTTTGATATTATCGGCCCGGTAATGATCGGCCCGTCCAGTTCACACACCGCAGGCGCAGCCCGGATCGGCAGAGTGGCCAGAAGCTTATTCAGACGGGAGCCCCGCCGGATCGTTGTGTCTTTTTACGGATCATTTGCAGAAACGTATAAGGGTCACGGCACTGATGTCGCGATTATCGGCGGCCTGCTTGATTTTGATACATTTGATGAACGGATTAAAACAGCGATTCAAATTGCTGAAGAGAAGGGCATAGATATAGAGTTCCGCACAGAGGATGCCGTACCCGTTCATCCGAATACGGCGCGTATCATCATTTCTGATGATGAGGGGGAGCTTGCCTTAACCGGTATTTCAATCGGCGGCGGGAAAATAGAAATCACGGAGCTTAACGGCTTTGAGCTGCGGCTTTCCGGAAACCACCCGGCTATTTTAGTCGTTCATAATGATAAATTCGGCACAATTGCCGGCGTTGCCAATGTGCTTGCGAAATTCTCAATCAACGTCGGACATATGGAAGTGGCGCGTAAGGACGTCGGCCAGCTTGCGCTGATGACGATTGAGGTCGATCAGAATATTGAAGAAGAAGTGCTGGATGAACTATCAACACTTCCTAATATTATACAGGTTACTAAGATAGCTGACTAAAAAGTCAGGAGGAAAATGACATGTTTCGTAATGTAAAAGAATTAATAGAAATCACTCAAGAAAAACAAATTCCGATCTCAGAAGTGATGATCACCCAAGAGATGGAAGTGACGCAAAAAACGCGGGAAGAGATCTTTCAAGGAATGGAACGCAATCTTTCCGTCATGGAAGCGGCGGTTGAAAAAGGGCTGAAGGGCGTCACGAGCCAGACCGGTTTAACAGGAGGAGATGCCGTGAAACTGCAGGCATACATCCAATCGGGAAAAAGCCTGTCAGGCAATCTGATTTTAGACGCCGTGTCTAAAGCTGTGGCCACAAATGAAGTCAATGCGGCGATGGGAACGATCTGCGCTACACCGACCGCCGGCTCTGCCGGGGTTGTGCCGGGAACGTTATTCGCCGTAAAGCATAAGCTGAACCCTACGACGGAACAAATGATCCGTTTTCTGTTTACAGCCGGCGCGTTCGGTTTTGTCGTAGCAAATAACGCGAGTATTTCGGGAGCGGCGGGAGGCTGTCAGGCGGAAGTCGGATCGGCATCCGGTATGGCTGCCGCTGCGATTGTGGAAATGGCGGGCGGAACGCCTCAGCAATCAGCGGAAGCAATGGCGATTACGCTGAAAAATATGCTCGGTCTCGTATGTGATCCGGTCGCCGGCTTGGTAGAAGTGCCGTGTGTCAAACGGAACGCAATGGGAGCCTCCAATGCGATGATCGCGGCGGATATGGCGCTGGCAGGGATTACGAGCCGCATTCCTTGCGATGAGGTAATAGACGCGATGTACAAAATCGGCCAGACGATGCCGACAGCACTGCGTGAAACGGGACAAGGCGGTTTAGCCGCGACACCGACGGGAAGAGAATTAGAGAAAAAAATTTTCGGAGGAGCGCTGAAATCAAGTGAAACACCATCAGCAAACTAGTATAGCGGAGATTAAGGGCATTGGGCCGGAAACAGAAAAAACATTACATGAACTGGGTATCTATGACATTTCTGATCTTCTGAATTATTTCCCTTACCGTTATGACGACTATGAGCTGAGGGATTTAGCAGAAGTAAAACATGAAGAAAGAGTGACGGTAGAAGGGAAGGTTCATTCAGAACCTTCTCTTACCTATTACGGCAAAAAACGAAACAGGCTGACATTCAGAGTGCTTGTCGGCAATTATTTAATTACCGCGGTTTGTTTTAACCGTCCGTACTTAAAAAAGAAACTGACGCTCGGTTCTGTCGTCACGATATCCGGTAAATGGGATAAACACAGGCAGACCGTATCCGTGCAGGAACTAAAAAACGGTCCTCATCAAGAAGATAAAAGCATTGAGCCTGTTTATTCCGTTAAAGAAAACGTCACCGTTAAAATGATGAGACGATTTATTAAGGATGCGCTGCAGCATCATTTGGACAGTGCGGCCGATCCGCTTCCTGAAAAATTGAGAATCCGCTACAAGCTGCCCGATTACAAACAAGCCCTGCAGACGATGCACCAGCCGGAGACGAGGGAATCGCTGCAGCAGGCAAGACGCCGGTTTGTGTACGAGGAATTCTTATTGTTTCAGCTGAAGATGCAGGCGTTCCGTAAAGCGGAAAGAGAACAGTCAAAAGGCATCAGCCACGTGTTTCCGGCTGAAAAGCTCGCCGCTTTCACAGACAGCCTTCCGTTTTCGCTCACGAACGCACAGATGCGCGTGCTCCGTGAAATTACCGCTGATATGACATCCCCTTACAGAATGAACCGTCTGCTGCAAGGTGATGTCGGTTCAGGAAAAACGGCGGTCGCCGCCATCGCTTTGTACGCTGCGATTCTGTCGGGGTATCAGGGGGCATTAATGGTGCCGACAGAAATTCTGGCCGAACAGCATGCTGACTCTCTCGTATCGTTGTTTGCAAATGAAGACGTGAATATCGCGCTTTTGACGAGTTCTGTAAAAGGCAAGCGGCGCAGGGAGCTTTTGGAGCGGCTTGCTCTCGGAGAGATTGATATTTTAGTAGGGACTCATGCTTTAATCCAGGATGAAGTGGAATTTAAAGCGCTGGGCCTTGTCATTACGGACGAGCAGCACCGGTTCGGGGTCGAACAGCGCAAAAAACTCAAGAATAAAGGCCAGGATCCGGACGTGCTGTTTATGACAGCCACCCCGATTCCGAGAACGCTGGCCATTACCGTCTTCGGAGAAATGGATGTTTCCGTGATAGATGAAATGCCCGCGGGACGAAAGCAAATCGAAACGTATTGGGTGAAACACGACATGCTGGAGCGGATTTTGGCTTTTGTTGAAAAAGAGCTGAAACAGGGCAGACAAGCCTATATAATCTGTCCGCTCATTGAAGAATCGGATAAGCTGGATGTGCAGAATGCGATTGACGTATATAACATGCTGTCTGATGTGTACCGCGGCAAATGGAATGTCGGTCTGATGCACGGGAAGCTCCATTCTGATGAAAAAGATCAGGTGATGAGAGAATTCAGCGCCAATCAATGTCAGGTTCTCGTGTCAACAACCGTCGTAGAAGTCGGGGTGAACGTGCCGAATGCGACGATTATGGTCATCTATGACGCCGACCGTTTCGGATTATCTCAGCTCCATCAGCTCCGCGGCCGGGTCGGACGGGGAGACCACCAATCTTTCTGCATCTTGATGGCCGATCCGAAATCCGAAACCGGGAAAGAGCGGATGAGAATCATGTCGGAGACAAATGACGGGTTTGAACTGTCTGAAAAGGATCTTGAACTGCGCGGTCCCGGCGATTTCTTCGGAAAAAAACAAAGCGGTATGCCCGAGTTCAAGGTGGCGGATATGGTTCATGACTACAGAGCTTTGGAGACGGCCCGTCAGGATGCGGCCAATCTTGTGTCTTCAGAAGCTTTTTGGAAAGATGACGAGTACAGTATGCTTCGCGCTCAATTGCTTTCAAGCGGTGTCTTAGAAGGGGAGAAATTAAGCTGATTCTGCAAAATTCGGCGGCTTTCAAAAAACAATCATTGCATTCCAATCTATGAAATTATATACTACTATTAGTACCTAGTCTTAATTGTCCGGATGGTGTTTATAGATGAGAAGAAGCAAGAAAGAACGCCAAAAATTATTGCAGCAGACGATCAAATCGACACCCTTCATCACAGATGAAGAATTAGCGGGGAAATTCGGCGTCAGCATTCAGACGATCCGTTTAGACCGCTTAGAGCTCTCAATACCGGAGCTGAGGGAAAGAATTAAAAACGTGGCAGAGCAAACGCTTGAAGATGAAGTGAAATCACTGCCTTTAGATGAAGTGATCGGTGAAATCATTGATCTGGAGCTTGACGGCCAGGCCATTTCTATATTAGAAGTAAGACGCGAACATGTTTTCAGCCGCAATCAGATTGCGCGGGGGCATCATTTGTTTGCGCAGGCGAACTCACTCGCCGTAGCCGTCATAGATGATGAGCTGGCGCTGACCGCAAGCGCAAATATCCGCTTTACAAGACAGGTGAAAGAGGGCGAGCGCGTCGTTGCGAAAGCCAAAGTGACGGCAGTCGAAAAAGAAAAAGGCAGAACGGTAGTGGAAGTAAACAGTTATGTGGGAGAAGAAGTCGTATTCTCCGGCAACTTTGACATGTACCGTTCAAAACAATCATAAAGGTGGAGCATGCATGAGAATAGCTGTAGATGCAATGGGAGGCGACAACGCACCCAAAGCTGTTATTGACGGAGTAATGAAGAGTATTGAGGCATTTGATGACCTTCATATTACGCTGGTCGGTGACAAGACAACGATAGAATCACACTTGCCAACAACATCAGACCGCATCACCGTATTGCACGCCGATGAAGTGATTGAACCGACGGATGAACCGGTCCGCGCCGTACGCAGAAAGAAAAATTCTTCTATGGTGCTGATGGCGCAGGAAGTGGCTGAAAACAGAGCGGACGCCTGCATTTCAGCAGGGAATACGGGTGCATTGATGACAGCGGGTCTGTTTATTGTCGGCAGAATTAAAGGAATCGACCGGCCGGCCCTTGCGCCGACGCTTCCGACCGTATCAGGCGACGGTTTCCTTCTTTTAGACGTGGGCGCCAATGTCGATGCCAAGCCGGAGCACCTTGTCCAGTACGGAATAATGGGGTCTGTATATGCCCGGCAGGTTCTCGGAATCAGCTCGCCGCGCGTCGGCTTGTTAAATGTCGGCACGGAAGAAAAGAAGGGAAACGACCTGACAAAAAAGACGTTTGAATTATTAAAAGAAACAAACGTGAATTTTGTCGGAAACGTAGAGGCGAGAGACTTGCTGGAAGGCGCTGCTGACGTTATCGTCACAGACGGCTTTACGGGCAACGTCACGTTGAAAACATTGGAAGGTTCAGCGTTATCAATTTTCAAAATGCTGAAAGATACACTGACTTCAAGTTTTGTTTCTAAGCTGGCAGCGGGAGTGCTGAAGCCGAAGCTGATGGAAATGAAACTGAAAATGGACTATTCTGAGTACGGCGGGGCGAGTCTTTTCGGTTTAAAGGCGCCTGTTATTAAAGCGCACGGCTCTTCTGATGCACGCGCTGTTTATCACGCGCTGCGCCAGGCGAGAGAAATGGTCAGCCAAAACGTGGCCGCATTTATAGAAGAAGAAGTAAAAGAAGAAAAAACAGATGAGTAGTCTGGAGGTTATCACACCATGAGTAAGATTGCATTTTTATTTCCCGGACAGGGATCACAATATATCGGTATGGGAAAAGACCTGTACGAACGCGAAGAAGCGTCAAAACGTATTTTTGATGAAGCGGATGAAACGCTTGAAACAAAGCTGAGCTCGCTCATTTTTGAAGGCGATGCTGAAGAATTAACCCTTACATACAATGCGCAGCCTGCGCTGTTAACAACAAGCATTGCCGTATTGGAAAAGTTTAAAGAATCCGGCATCACGCCGGATTTCACAGCCGGCCACAGCCTCGGAGAATATTCGGCGCTTGTTGCTGCGGGAGCGATGACATTTAAAGATGCCGTTTACACGGTAAGAAAACGGGGAGAATTCATGAATGAAGCCGTACCGGCGGGAGAAGGCGCAATGGCCGCTATTCTCGGAATGGATGCGGAATCCTTGAAAAAGGTGACGGATCAAGTGACGGAAAACGGCCACCTCGTACAGCTTGCTAACCTGAACTGCCCCGGCCAGATCGTGATTTCCGGAACGGCAAAAGGCGTGGAGCTTGCTTCAGAAGAAGCGAAAAACAATGGGGCAAAACGGGCGATCCCGCTAGAAGTAAGCGGACCGTTCCATTCTGAATTAATGAAGCCCGCGGCGGAAAAACTCGAAGAGGTGCTCAGCGCCTGTGAGCTGAAAAGTGCGGCTGTTCCCGTTATATCAAACGTTTCGGCTGACATCATGACAGAAAAAGACGATATCAAGAAAAAGCTGATCGAACAGCTTTATTCACCTGTACGCTTTGAAGAAACGATTAACAAACTGATTGACGAAGGAGTCACGACGTTTGTTGAAATCGGTCCCGGAAAAGTGCTTTCAGGCCTTGTGAAAAAAGTGAACCGCCGTCTGAAAACAATCGCGGTTTCTGACCATGAAACCATTGAATTGGCGATTCAAACGCTGAAGGAGGAGAATCAGGATGCTTAATGAAAAAACAGCAGTCGTAACGGGAGCGTCCCGCGGAATCGGGCGGGCGATCGCGCTTGATCTTGCGAAAAACGGATGTAACGTAGTTGTCAATTACTCCGGAAGTGAAGCGAAAGCGAACGAAGTCGTAGATGAAATCAAATCTTTGGGCCGAAATGCGATCGCGGTAAAAGCCGATGTATCAAATTCCGAAGAAGTACAAAACATGATGAAAGAGGCTGTCGCCGAATTCTCTTCAATCGACATTCTCGTGAACAATGCGGGAATCACAAAGGACAATCTCCTGATGAGAATGAAAGAAAATGAATGGGATGACGTCATCAACATTAACCTGAAAGGTGTTTTCAACTGCACGAAAGCCGTGACAAGACAGATGATGAAACAGCGCTCCGGCCGGATTATCAACGTATCATCAATCGTCGGCGTCAGCGGAAACCCGGGCCAGGCGAACTATGTGGCGGCAAAAGCCGGTGTGATCGGCTTGACAAAGTCCTCTGCCAAAGAGCTTGCGAGCCGTAATATTACGGTCAACGCCATCGCTCCGGGCTTTATTTCCACGGATATGACGGACAAGCTTTCTAAAGAAGTCCAAGATGAAATGCTGAAGCAGATTCCGCTCGCGCGTTTCGGTGATCCTTCCGATATCAGCAGCGTTGTCACGTTCCTTGCTTCTGAAGGATCGCGTTATATGACGGGCCAGACCCTCCATATTGACGGCGGAATGGTGATGTAAAGATTTGTTTTTAAAATTTCATCCTAGTTTCTCTAGTTTTTTAAAAACGAATCCTCTATAATACTTGAGGGGAGGTGAATTGCTATGGCAGATACATTAGAGCGTGTAACGAAAATCATCGTAGACCGCCTTGGCGTTGATGAAGCTGACGTCAAACTTGAAGCTTCTTTCAAGGAAGACTTAGGTGCTGATTCCCTAGATGTAGTTGAGCTTGTTATGGAACTTGAAGACGAGTTTGATATGGAGATTTCTGACGAAGATGCTGAAAAGATTGCAACAGTCGGCGACGCTGTGAACTACATACAAAACCAGCAATAAGCTGATGCTAAAAGTCCCGCCTGACAGCGGGGCTTTAGCCCTTTAACCGTTCGGTTACCGGCGTCTGACGCTGAACGCGCTGCCGATTCCGTTTACGGCGGGAAGCGCGGTGAACCTGATGTGCCTATGGAGGTTACTATGTCAAAACACTCACATTTTAAAGATAAAAAAAAGTTCTATAAAAAAATAGAGCAATTTAAAGAGTTCCAAGAACGGATTTCGGTTCATTTTCAAAACGAGAAACTTTTGTATCAAGCATTTACACATTCATCTTATGTGAATGAGCATCGGAAAAAGCCGTATGAAGACAATGAAAGGCTTGAATTTTTAGGTGACGCTGTTTTGGAACTGACGATCTCCCAATTCTTATTTGCCAAATATCCGGCCATGAGTGAAGGAGATTTGACGAAGCTGAGAGCCGCTATCGTATGCGAGCCGTCACTCGTCTCCCTTGCCCACGAATTGTCATTCGGCGATCTTGTTCTTTTGGGTAAAGGAGAAGAAATGACGGGCGGCAGAAAGCGTCCTGCGCTTTTAGCGGATGTGTTTGAAGCGTTTATCGGCGCACTGTATCTGGATCAGGGCCTTGAGCCGGTTCAGCAATTCCTGAAAGAGTACGTGTTCCCTAAAATAAACGATGGTGCTTTTTCTCATGTGATGGATTTCAAAAGCCAGCTTCAAGAATTTGTGCAGAGGGACGGAAAAGGATCGCTTGAGTACAAAATTCTCAATGAAAAAGGACCTGCCCACAACCGGGAATTCGAGGCGCTTGTCTCTCTTAAAGGTGAGGCGCTCGGCATCGGGAACGGACGTTCCAAAAAAGAAGCCGAGCAGCATGCAGCACAGGAAGCTCTTGCAAAATTGCAAAAACACCATACGAAACAATAAAATCCCCCTGTACCCCTAGGGGGATTTCAATATGTCTGCGCCTGATATAAGCGGGGGATTATGATAATATTGAGATACTTATACGATAAGGAGGATCTGGGATGTTCCTCAAACGTTTAGACGTTATAGGATTTAAATCATTTGCAGAACGGATATCCGTTGACTTTGTAAAAGGCGTCACGGCCGTTGTCGGTCCAAACGGCAGCGGAAAGAGCAACATTACCGAAGCCATCCGCTGGGTGCTCGGCGAACAATCAGCCCGCTCGCTTCGGGGCGGAAAAATGGAAGATATCATTTTTGCCGGAAGTGATTCACGCAAGCGGCTTAACCTTGCGGAAGTCACGTTAACGCTTGATAATGAAGATCATTTTCTCCCGATCGATTATCACGAAGTCAGCGTGACGAGACGGGTTTACCGTTCCGGAGAAAGTGAATTTCTCATCAACAATCAGCAGTGCCGCCTGAAAGACATCATTGACTTATTTATGGACTCCGGGCTCGGGAAAGAAGCGTTTTCCATTATCAGCCAGGGGAAAGTCGAAGAGATTTTAAGCAGCAAAGCGGAAGACCGACGCAGTATTTTTGAAGAAGCGGCCGGCGTGCTGAAATATAAAACACGAAAGAAAAAAGCGGAAAACAAACTGTTTGAGACGCAGGATAACTTAAACAGGGTGGAAGATATTCTTCACGAGCTCGAAGATCAGGTCGAACCGCTGAAAATCCAGGCATCAATCGCCAAAGACTACTTAGAAAAAAAGAAAGAGCTTGAGCACGTCGAAATCGCCCTAACAGCCTTTGATATCGAAGAACTGCATGGCAAATGGTCGGGTTTAAAAGACAAGGTGCAGGCTGCTAAAGAAGAAGAATTGGCGGAATCGTCGGCGATCTCCGCTAAAGAAGCGGCGATAGAAGAGACGAGAGATAAAATCCACGCGCTCGACGAATCCGTCAACGAGCTGCAGCAGGTTCTGCTCGTGACAAGTGAAGAGCTTGAAAAGCTGGAAGGCCGGAAAGAAGTGCTGAAAGAGCGCAAAAAAAACGCCGCGCAAAACCGGGAACAGCTTGAGGAATCGGTCACACATTACACAAAGAAAGAAGCAGAACTGAAATCGGCTATTGAAAAACAGTCTGCCGTCTTTGATAAGCTGCGTGCCGAAGTGAAGCGGTTAAATGCCCAGGTGAAAGAAAAGCAGCAGGCGCTCAGCCTTCATAATGAAAACGTCGAAGAGAAAATCGAACAATTAAAAAGCGATTACTTCGAATTGTTAAACAGCCAGGCGTCGATCCGCAACGAGCTGCAGCTTTTAGATGATCAGATGTCCCAATCTGCCGTCCAGCAGGCGAGACTGACCGCAAACAATGAAAAATATCTTCAGGAACGAAATGATATTTCCGTCCGCAAAGCGGCATGCGAAGAAGAACTTGCCGCAGTTGAAGCGGATATTGACAATCAGGTCGGCCGCTTTCGCGAAGTCCAGACCGCATATGAACAGAAAAAACGCCAGTATGAAAAGAAAGAATCAGCCCTGTATCAGGCGTATCAATTTGTACAGCAGGCCAGATCTAAAAAAGATATGCTTGAAACGATGCAAGGCGATTTTTCAGGGTTTTACCAAGGCGTAAAAGAAGTACTGAAGCAGAAGGAGCAGCTTGGCGGCATCCGCGGCGCCGTTCTCGAACTGATTTCCACTGAACAAAAATATGAAACGGCGATCGAGATTGCACTCGGCGCGGCGGCGCAGCACGTTGTCACAGACGATGAGCAGGCGGCGCGGAAAGCGATTCAATATTTAAAACAGAATTCCTTCGGCCGCGCGACGTTTCTGCCGCTTACGGTCATGAAACCGCGCCAGCTCCAAACCCGTGATGAACAGACGGCTTCGAAGCATCCTTCTTTCCTTGGTGCAGCGAGCGGGCTTGTCACGTATGATGCGGCGTATCGGAATGTCATTGAAAACCTTCTCGGCACCGTGCTGATCACTGAAGATTTAAAAGGTGCGAATGAACTCGCCAAGCTTGTCGGGCACCGCTACCGCATCGTGACGCTTGAAGGCGATGTCGTCAATCCCGGCGGATCAATGACAGGCGGCGCAGTTAAAAAGAAAAACAATTCTCTGCTCGGCAGAAGCCGTGAGCTTGAGACGGTGACTGCACGGCTCGCCGAAATGGAAGAAAAAACAGCTAGCCTCGAAAAAGAGGTCAAATCGCTGAAACTAGCCATTCAAGAGCTTGAACATACGCTGAACGGTCTCCGTGAAGACGGTGAGGCTTTCAGAACAAAGCAGCAGGATGTAAAAGGCAGGCTGTATGAACTCGAAGTCGCTGAAAAGAACATCAATACCCATCTGGAGCTTTACGATCAGGAGAAAGCATCGCTGACGGAAAGCAGCCGGGAAAAAGAGGCGCGGAAATCAGCATTGGAAGAACAGCTGAGTGAGGCATCCGGCCAGCTGAAAGAGCTTGAGGAAGAGATGGACAGGCTGACAAAACAAAAGCAGACCCTATCCTCAACAAAAGAAACGCTCTCTCATGAACTGACGGAATGTAAAGTGGCCGCGGCGAAAAAAGAACAGGCGTGCTCGAGTGAGGAAGACAACCTCAAAAGGCTGAAAAAAGAGCTTGAAGAAACGCAGCTCGCCCTGAAAGAAACACGGGAAGATTTAAGCCTCCTGACCTCAGAGATGACGTCCAGCACAAGCGGTGAGGAGCAGCTTGAAGAAGCAGCCCAACATAAGCTTCACGATAAAACGAGAACGATCGAATTGATCGCCAGCCGGCGCGATCAGCGTGTGAAACTTCAGAGGGCGCTTGATACGAACGAGCTTGAACTGAAAGAGATGAAGCGTCTGTACAGGCAAAAAACAGACTTTCTGAAAGATGAAGAGGTAAAACTCGGCCGGATGGAAGTTGAGCTTGATAACCTCTTGCAATATTTACGTGAGGAGTACAGCTTATCCTTTGAAGGGGCAAAAAAACAATATCAGCTCGAACTCGAGCCTGAAGAGGCGAGAAAACGGGTCAAACTGATCAAGCTTTCAATTGAAGAGCTCGGAACGGTCAATCTCGGCAGCATCGATGAGTTTGAAAGAGTGAACGAACGGTATCAGTTTTTAACGGAGCAGAAGAATGATCTGACGGATGCGAAAAATACACTGTTCCAAGTCATTGAAGAAATGGATTCCGAAATGACGAAGCGGTTCCATGAAACGTTTATCCAGATCCGTTCTCAATTCAACGACGTGTTCCGTTCCTTGTTCGGAGGAGGGCGCGCTGAACTGAAGCTGACCGATCCGAATGACCTTCTCAACTCAGGGGTGGACATTATCGCCCAGCCTCCGGGCAAAAAACTGCAAAACTTAAATCTTTTGTCAGGGGGAGAACGGGCGCTGACCGCCATTGCCCTTTTATTCTCCATTTTGAAAGTAAGGCCCGTTCCGTTCTGCGTGCTTGATGAAGTGGAAGCCGCGCTTGATGAAGCCAATGTATTCAGGTTTGCGCAATACTTAAAAAAATACAGCAGCGACAGCCAGTTTATCGTCATCACCCACAGAAAAGGCACCATGGAAGAAGCGGATGTCCTCTACGGTGTGACGATGCAGGAATCCGGTGTTTCCCGAATGGTTTCGGTCAAACTGGAAGAAACAAAAGAATTCGTTCAGTAACGAGGAAAGAGGTTGAAAGATGAGCTTTTTTAAAAAATTAAAAGAGAAAATCACGAAACAGACAGACTCTGTCTCTGAAAAATTTAAAGATGGTCTCGAAAAAACAAGAAATTCCTTCTCAAATAAAGTGAACGAGCTCGTCTCTCGCTACCGGAAAGTCGACGAAGATTTCTTCGAAGAGCTTGAGGAAGTGCTGATTAGCGCTGACGTCGGTTTCACAACGGTTATGGAACTGATCGACGAGCTCAAAAAAGAAGTGAAGCTGAAAAACATCCAGGACCCTCAGGAGGTGCAGTCCGTCATTTCTGAAAAGCTCGTCGACATTTATAATAGCGGCGACGAACAGATTTCTGAACTGAATATTCAGGACGGGCGCTTAAATGTTATTCTGCTTGTCGGCGTAAACGGCGTCGGAAAAACGACAACGATCGGAAAGCTGGCCCACAAGCTGAAGAATGAAGGCAAATCCGTTGTGCTTGCTGCCGGAGACACCTTCAGAGCCGGGGCGATTGAACAGCTTGAAGTGTGGGGGGAGCGTACTGGCGTGCCTGTCATTAAGCAGGCTGCCGGGAGCGACCCTGCAGCGGTTATTTACGATGCCGTACACGCGGCTAAAGCAAGAGGCGCGGATGTGCTGATTTGTGATACGGCCGGCCGCCTTCAGAATAAAGTAAACTTAATGAAAGAGCTTGAAAAAGTCAAACGCGTCATCGAACGAGAAGTGCCTGAGGCTCCGCATGAGGTTCTGCTCGCGCTTGATGCGACGACAGGTCAGAATGCGATGGCGCAGGCGAAAGAATTCTCCAAAGCGACGAATGTGACGGGTATCGCGTTAACGAAGCTTGACGGCACCGCAAAAGGCGGTATCGTCCTGGCGATCCGCAATGAGCTTCACATCCCCGTGAAATTGGTCGGCCTCGGAGAAAAGGTTGACGATCTCCAGCGGTTTGATGCAGAATCTTACGTATACGGTCTCTTTTCTGATTTAGTTGAAAAAGCCGAGGATTAATGAATAAAAAACGAGTATAAAACCGTCCATTTTATACTCGTTTTTTTATACGCATTGATACTCGGAATGGAGGGGCAGTTGTTGGACAAATGGCTGAAAGCTGAATTGGAAAGGAAGATCGGCGCGATAAAACATATGTCGCTGCTGGATGAACAGGGAGGCACTTCAACCGTTCGAAAAATAGTGACCGGCCAAGGCGCATTTCTGCTGAAAAGTTCTTTTCAACAGAGGTATCGGGAATGGTTAAGGAGAGAAGCCTTTGTTTTGCAGAAGCTCACAAAAACTCATCATCTGCCTGTTCCCGTTTATTATGGATTTATACAGGAACGGCACGCCAGCCATATCGTCATGTCATTTGAGGATGGAATCACCTTGACTTCTGCTTTAAGAAAAGCAAAAGGGGATACTGAAAAGAAAAAGCTGATCAAAAGTTTCGGCCAGTTTCTGCAACGGCTGCATGAAACCGAAATGGTACCTGGTTTACAGCCGGAAACAGACTGGCTCGATCTGCAAATCAAACGAGCCGGGGAATATGTCAAAAAAGGACAGGCTGAAGGAAGTGCAGAGCTTTTGAAAGCATTGGACCGGTACAGACCTGTTCCTGTTCAGCAGACAATGATTCACGGTGACTGCACGGCTGATAATGTGCTGGTGAAAGACGGAGAGGTCTGTCTGTTTATCGATGCTGCGGGAATATCGGCGGGAGATCCGCGATATGATGAATCATTAGCGATCCGTCATTTTGTCACAAAGGAAGCATACCTCAATGCTTTTTACGAAGGTTATTGCCGCTATCGTGTATCAAAACAAGAATTCGAGTATTTTAACGGCGGTCTATATGAATTTTTTTAAAAACTTATTATGTAAAAAGAGCCTCATGCTTTGACAAGATAAAAACTTGACACACGCTCTGAAACCATGTAAACTATGTTTTTGTAAAGGGATTTGACTTAACAAAGGGGAGAGCTCAAATGTCGCTCGAAAAAACGACGAGAATGAACTATTTGTTTGACTTCTATCAGTCGTTGCTGACGTCAAAACAAAAGAGCTATATGTCGCTTTATTATCTGGACGATTTCTCCCTTGGTGAAATAGCCGAAGAGTATGACGTTTCAAGGCAAGCTGTTTACGATAACATCAAACGGACTGAAGCGATGCTTGAACAATATGAAGAAAAACTGCTCCTTTTTAAAAAGTTTCAGGAGCGTAAAGAAATGTTTACAAAGCTGAAAGAGCTTGCTTCCGGCTTGCAGGAAGAGGAAAAAATGACGGCTCTGATTGAAGCGCTTGAGAAATTAGATTAGGAGGCGGCAAACAATGGCATTTGAAGGATTAGCCGACCGACTGCAAAAGACGATTTCAAAAATCCGCGGAAAAGGAAAAGTCAGCGAACAAGACGTAAAAGAGATGATGCGTGAAGTTCGTCTTGCGCTTCTTGAGGCTGACGTTAACTTTAAAGTCGTAAAGGATTTTGTGAAAAAAGTAAGTGAACGGGCTGTCGGACAGGAAGTCATGAAAAGTCTGACACCCGGTCAGCAGGTTATTAAAGTCGTAAAAGAAGAGCTTACCGAGCTGATGGGCGGCGAAGAAAGCAAAATTGCCGTCGCCAAACGCCCGCCGACCGTTATTATGATGGTCGGGCTCCAAGGTGCCGGTAAAACGACAACCACGGGGAAGCTCGCCAACCTGCTGCGCAAAAAACATAACCGCAAACCGCTGCTCGTGGCTGCAGATATTTACCGTCCCGCTGCGATTAAGCAGCTGGAAACACTGGGGAAACAGCTTGATATGCCGGTCTTTTCGCTTGGCGATCAGGTCAGCCCGGTGGAAATTGCCAGACAGGCGATTGAAAAAGCGAAGGAAGAGCATCATGATTATGTGATTTTAGATACCGCCGGACGGCTGCACATCGATCACGAACTGATGGATGAGCTCTCCGGCGTAAAGGAAGTCGCAAACCCTGAAGAAATTTTCCTTGTCGTCGATTCAATGACCGGTCAGGATGCGGTGAACGTCGCCAAAAGCTTTAATGACCAGCTCGGTTTAACGGGCGTCGTTTTAACAAAGCTTGACGGGGATACCCGCGGAGGTGCGGCGCTTTCTATCCGCGCAGTCACTGAAACGCCGATTAAATTCGCCGGAATGGGAGAAAAACTCGACGCTTTAGAAGCGTTCCATCCCGAGCGTATGGCATCCCGGATTCTCGGAATGGGTGACGTTTTAACCCTGATTGAAAAAGCTCAGGCGACCGTTGATGAAGACAAAGCCAAAGAGCTTGAGCAGAAAATGAGAACGATGAGCTTCACATTGGATGATTTTCTTGAGCAGCTCGGCCAGGTCCGAAACATGGGGCCTCTTGACGAACTGCTGCAAATGATGCCCGGCGCAGGCAAAATGAAAGGCTTAAAAAACATCCAAGTCGATGAAAAACAGCTGAATCATGTGGAAGCGATCATTAAATCAATGACTGTTCTTGAAAAAGAACAGCCGGATATCATTAACGCCAGCCGGCGGAAGCGGATTGCCAAAGGAAGCGGAACATCCGTTCAGGAAGTCAACCGTCTTTTAAAGCAGTTTGAGGAAATGAAAAAAATGATGAAGCAGATGACCAACATGACAAAAGGGAAGAAAAAAGGCTTTAAATTACCTTTTATGTAATCGGTTATACATGATAAAACCGTTGTTAAGAAAAAACACTTTACAAACACTTTTATCATTGTTAATATACTATCTTGTTGAAATATTTTCGGAGGTGCTAGTAAAATGGCAGTAAAAATTCGTTTAAAACGTATGGGAGCAAAAAAATCTCCTTTCTATCGTATTGTTGTAGCAGATTCTCGTTCACCGCGTGACGGCCGTTTCATCGAAACAGTCGGAACATACAACCCGGTTGCAAAGCCGGCTGAAGTGAAAATCAACGAAGAGCTTGCTCTTAAATGGCTGCAAACAGGAGCTAAACCTTCTGATACAGTCCGCAACTTGTTCTCAAGCCAAGGAATTATGGAAAAATTCCACAACGCTAAACAAGGCAAGTAATGACTGATCAGAACTTGGAAGATTTGATTGTCAGCATTGTGGCTCCGCTTGTCGACCATCCGGAAGACATAACGGTCACAAAAGAAGAGACCGATCAAAAGATTGCGCTGCGCTTATCTGTCAATAAGTCAGATACCGGTAAAATTATCGGAAAGCAAGGCCGGACTGCAAGAGCGATTCGAACCGTCGTTTTTGCAGCTGGCGCACAGTCTTCTAAGAAAGTTCAATTTGAAATATTTGACTGAAAGGGAGAGGGCCGGCACCTCCCCTTTTTTTACACGTAAAAAAGGCAAATGAACAGAAATATGTTGGAAGAGTGGGGAGTCTGGTCCTATGCAGATTATTCACAGGGTAACCGTTATGCAAGTTCTGACCGAGCAAAGCAAGGAAAAGCTTTTGGCCTCTTTTGCAGAAAAAAAGCAAACGCTTGAACGAGAATGCAGCCAGCTCTATTTTCAGCTTAGAAAACATGAAAAAGATCCGCAGAATCCCGATGTGGCGGAATCTTTTAAAAAAGCCATTGAAAAAAGACAAGACAAAATCAAAATGATCGATTTCCAAATAAGCCAGACACATTCGCTCCCGCTCGGAAGCGAAGTGAAGGAAAAGGAGATCGATGCGCTGCTTTCAATCAACGTCGGTGATAACTGGCATGAAAAAACAGCGGCAAATACCATCGTCATAAAAGACGGGGTAGTAATTGAAATTCGCCCGAGGTGATAATATGACAAACAGATGGTTTAATGTAGGCAAAATTGTAAATACCCACGGCATTAAAGGCGAAGTGCGGGTCATTTCTAAAACGGACTTTGCCGAAGAACGGTACAAGCCCGGCAATACGCTCTATTTGTTTGCGGAAGGGGCTGCGGAGCCAATCAAGGTAACGGTCAGCACCCACAGGCTTCACAAGCAGTTTCACCTGCTGCAATTCAAAGAAATGCCGAGTCTTAATGAAGTCGAACACCTAAGAAACATGGTGATCAAAGTCCCTGAAGAAGACTTGGGAGAGCTTGAAGAAGATGAATTTTATTTTCATGAAATCATCGGCTGCGAAGTGGTATCAGAGAACGGGGAACTGATCGGCACAGTGAAGGAAATCTTGACGCCCGGGGCTAATGACGTATGGGTAGTTGCAAGAAAAGGGAAAAAAGATGCGCTCATTCCGTATATCGCTTCTGTGGTCAAGGATATTAATATAAATGAGAAGACAATTAAGATTCATGTAATGGAAGGGTTAATAGACGAATGAAAATCGACTTTTTAACACTGTTTCCCGAGATGTTTCAAGGGGTTCTCGGCTCATCCATCCTGCAAAAAGCACAGGAAAAAGAGGCTGTCCGTTTTGACGTCATCAATTTCCGGGCTTTTTCGGATAATAAACACCAAACGGTTGATGATTACCCGTACGGCGGGGGAGCCGGGATGGTGTTAAAGCCGCAGCCTGTGTTTGACGCCGTTGAAAAGCTGACAGCCGGTACGGACGCCAAGCCGCGCATTATTCTCGTCTGCCCGCAAGGTGAACGTTATACGCAGAAGAAAGCCGAGGAGCTGGCGGAAGAGGAACATCTGATGTTTATTTGCGGACATTATGAAGGGTATGATGAACGTATCCGGGAACACCTTGTCACGGATGAAATCTCCATCGGGGATTTTGTGCTGACAGGCGGAGAGCTCCCGGCCATGATGATTGCCGACAGCGTTGTCAGGCTTTTGCCGGGTGTCCTCGGAAAAGAAGCATCCCACGTGGAGGATTCCTTCAGCACGGGGCTTTTAGAGCATCCGCATTATACAAGGCCTGCAGATTATAAAGGCTTAAAAGTGCCTGAGACGCTTCTGTCCGGCAACCATGCCAAAATAAAAGAATGGCGCAATAAAGAATCAATCAGAAGAACCTTTTTAAGACGTCCGGACCTTCTTGAAAACTATCCTCTCACCGATGAGCAAAGAAAATGGATTTCCGAGTGGGAAAACGAATAGATTCTATTGCGCAGGCAATGAAGATATGATAAGATACTACTTGTGGCTTAAGAAGGCTTATCCTTCAAAAGCTTGAAAACGATGTTCCGCTGTGCCTTGCAGTTGTGGCTAAGAGCATCTGTTGGAAGGAGTTGAAAACGATGCAAAAACTAATTCAAGATATCACAAAAGAACAGCTTCGCACTGATCTTCCTGCGTTCCGTCCTGGTGACACTTTACGTGTACACGTAAAAGTTGTTGAGGGTAACCGTGAGCGTATCCAGATCTTCGAAGGTGTTGTGATCAAGCGTCGTGGTGGTGGAATCAGCGAAACGTTCACAGTTCGTAAGATTTCTTACGGTGTTGGCGTTGAACGTACATTCCCTGTACACACACCAAAAATCGCGAAAATCGAAGTTGTACGTTACGGTAAAGTACGTCGCGCTAAGCTTTACTACCTGCGTGAACTTCGCGGAAAAGCGGCTCGTATTAAAGAAATCAGACGATAATGATAACGAACGAAAAGAGCTTGTTACCCGTAACAGGCTCTTTTTTTATATGACATTTGTAAAAGCGGAACAAGCAACGTAAAATACATAAGAGATCACCGGGACATTCAGTTCCGGCAAATAAGGCAGGTGTCGAAGTCACATGACCATTCAATGGTTCCCGGGCCATATGGCTAAAGCGAGACGGGAAGTAACAGAAAAGCTGAAATTAATTGATATCGTCTACGAATTGGTGGATGCGAGAATACCGATGTCATCGAGAAATCCGATGATTGAGGAAATTTTAAAAAATAAGCCGCGCATTATGCTTTTAAATAAAGCCGATAAGGCCGATGCGGCTGTAACGGCCCAATGGAAGGATCACTTTCAGGGACAGGGGATTCCCTCTCTTTCAATAAATTCCGTTAACGGACAGGGGCTGCATCAAATCGTGCCGTCCTCGAAAGAACTGCTGAAAGATAAGTTCGATAAAATGAAAGCAAAAGGCATTAAGCCAAGAGCGATCCGCGCATTAATCATCGGCATTCCGAACGTCGGGAAATCGACGCTCATCAACCGTCTGGCCAAAAAAAATATTGCCAAGACGGGAGACAGGCCCGGCATTACCACTTCCCAGCAGTGGGTAAAGGTAGGGAAAGAATTAGAGCTGCTCGATACACCGGGGATTTTATGGCCTAAATTTGAAGACGAGCTTGTCGGTTTGCGCCTGGCGATCACCGGGGCGATTAAAGATTCCATTATCAACCTGCAGGATGTGGCCGTTTTCGGGCTGCGCTTTCTGGAAGAGCATTATCCAGACCGCTTAAAGGAGCGTTACGGACTTCAGGAAATCCCTGAGGATATCGCCGCTCTTTTTGACGCGATCGGTGAAAAACGCGGCTGTTTAATGGGCGGCGGACTGATTGACTACGATAAAACGACAGAAGTCATCATCCGGGACATCCGGACGGAAAAGTTCGGCAGGCTTTCATTTGAAACGCCATCAGAATAAAGACGCGCAGCGATGCGGGTC
This sequence comes from Bacillus sp. 5RYD7K, assembly GCF_059831465.1. NCBI lineage: Bacteria > Bacillati > Bacillota > Bacilli > Caryophanales > Bacillaceae > Bacillus > Bacillus sp. 5RYD7K. The sequence continues at coordinate 3,213,874 of NZ_CP191200.1, read as the reverse complement.
TTTATTTTTTCCGCAGAATACCGATATACATAATGTAAGGGAGAAGAGCACGTGAATACATTAACCGTAAAAAGCGTAAAAGAACGCCTGCAAGAGGTCAAAGATGAAAGAGACCCATTCCTTGCCCAATGTGAAAAAGATCCGAGAAAAAGCGTACAGACGCTTTTAGAGCAATGGCTGAAAAAACACGCGAAGGAAAAAGCCCTTAAAGAGCAGTGGCTGAACATGACGGCATACGAAAGGCTGTCATACAAAAAGGGCTTCCGCCTGATTGCAGGCGTTGACGAAGCGGGAAGAGGGCCGCTTGCCGGACCGGTTGTCGCCGGTGCTGTCATTTTGCCGGCAGAATGCGAGATTCTCGGGCTCACGGACTCGAAGAAACTGTCGGAAAAGAAGCTCGGGGAGTATTACGATCGGATTACGGAAGAAGCCGCAGCGATAGGAGTAGGCATTGTCCATGCGGATGTCATTGACCGGATCAACATTTATGAGGCCGCGAGACTCGCGATGGTAAAAGCGGTCAATGCTTTATCGGAAACACCTGATTATCTGCTTGCAGATGCCATGACGCTTCCGCTTGACATTCCGCAGTCATCTGTTATAAAAGGGGATGCCAAAAGCGTGTCAATTGCCGCCGGAGCCTGCATTGCTAAAGTAACGCGGGACCGTCTCATGGCGGAGTACGCCAAAACCTATCCCATGTACGGCTTTGAAAAAAATAAAGGCTACGGAACGAAAGAACATCTTGAAGCTCTTCAGGCATACGGACCGACAAATATTCACCGAAAAACATTCGCTCCCGTTCAATCTTATTGTTAGAAAAGAGGCTTAAGACATGAACATAAGCGGCGAAATCCAAGCGGCTTTCAGACAGCTGACGTCGGAAATCTCTCAGGATCGGCAAGACGGCGGTAAGGACAGCGGCGAAAAAAGACTGCTGTTAGGGAAGGTTCTCCGTTTGCTGGACGATCAAAGCGCGCTTATCCAAATCGGCGGCCGGACGATGCAGGGAAAGCTTGAAACCGCCCTCCGTCCTCAGGCGTATTACTGGTTTTCTTATGACAGACAGCCGGCGGAAAAAATGGGCCGGCTTCATGTTGTTGACCAATTTGAAGGAAGCCCGAAAACCGTTCAGGAAGCGGCGGGAAGACTGTTAAACGCTCTTTCCGTCAAACCGAACCCGGTATCTCTGCAGATTGCCGAAACGTTTATGCAGCAGAAGCTGCCGATGACGGAAAACAGCCTCAAAGCCTGCATCCGCTGGGCTGAATCGCTTCCGGCCGCCGAATTGAAAAAGGCGGCAGAAACAATCGTATTTGCGCTGAAACAGGAACTGCCCGCGCATGCGGAAGTCTTGTCAGCCATTCATGCCGTTAAATATCCGGTTCCGACCCGCCGCCTTCTATCCGGACTGCTTCAGGCAATCAACCAGGCTCCGCAATCGGCAAAAGAGCTGTCCGCGCTTCAAGAGGCGGTTTCTGACGTGTTAGACGCGGAAACGGATCTTCATGCAGAGCGCCTCTTGAAGAAGCTTGCCGAGGCCGCACGCACGCCGATTTCAGAAACCGGGCCGATGGATAAAGGAGAACAGACGGAATTAAAACAATCACCAATTGTCCGAGAGACTCGTGAAAACGTAAAGGCAGTCTCAAGCCGCCCTTCTCCTCCGCATGCCCGGACAGATACGGAGCTGCCTGAAAAAGCGGCAAGACAGCTTATCGAAAAATTAATGACATCGGCAGAAAAGAATGAAAACCGTCCCGTAAAAGAAACAGCGGACATCATCAAGGCTTTCATTTCTCAAGAAAAAACATTTAAAACAGCACCTGTTCTCCAAAACGTACATCTGACAGAACAGGAGGCGGCTGTTTTCCAAAAAGCCGTTCAGCTTACTGAACTGAAATATGCGGAAAAACATGACGTATTAAGCCTTTTGCAAAGAATCAAAAAAGGGCTGGGCACCCGTGATGAATTATCATTCATTACAGCGCTTGAAAAAGGCGTGACTCCGCAGCCGGAGAAACAAGCGCTGAAAACGGCTCTCCAAGCCGTCCGGACGCTTCAAGACGCGCCCCAATCCGTTAAACAAGAGGCGGAACCACTCATTCATAAATTAAACGGACAGCTGTTTATTGAGCAGCAGAATCCATCTTTTACACAGATGGTGCTGTCATTTCCGCTGGGAGCGTCCGCATATGAGAATGACATCACAGTTCTCTTTAAAGGACGAAAGAAGCCGGACGGAAAACTCGATCCGTCACATTGCAGGCTTCTGTTTTTGCTGCACCTTGAAACGCTGCAAGAAACTGTCGTAGACTGCATGATTCAGCAAAATGTAATGACCATTACGGTTGAAACCGATTTTGAGCTTCAGGCGGCCATCGACCCTCTCGTACCGGCTTTAAAAGAGGCTGTAAAAGAAACGGGGTTCAGCCTGTCGGGCGTTACGGCTAAAAAGCGGCGACCGAAAGACCAGAGCGCTCTTGTGGAAGAGTTTATAGAAAAAGACGGCGGACGAAAAGTGGATGTGAAAATATGAAAGAGCAAACACCGTTAAGAAGAGCTGTCGCCCTGCATTACGACCGGCAGAAAGACCAAGCTCCGAAGGTTATCGCGACAGGCAGGGGGCATGTCGCGGATAATATCATAAAAGAAGCTGAGAAGGCGGGGGTTCCCATTCAGGAAGACAGAACCCTTGTCGAATTAATGCGCCATTTGACGGTTGACGATCAGATACCGGAAGCGCTTTATGAGACCGTTGCTGAAATTTTTTCATTTGTTTACCGACTGGATGAAAGCCTGAAAAACGAAAAATAAGGAACATTCATTTCCCGGACTCCGTATAAATTTATATTTTCAATAAAATAAAAGTTAGAATGTTCGGAAGGATATAAAGATTTTGTTTTGAACCCTAGACAATTCTTCCAGTATTATATAGAATGAAAGCGCAGTCTATTTTTAGTTTTGCTACATAAGTTAGGAGGATGGGAAATGAATATCCATGAGTACCAGGGAAAAGAAGTCCTCAGAAAATACGGGGTGTCTGTTCCTGAAGGTAAAGTGGCTTTTACAGCAGAGGAAGCAGTTGAAAAAGCAGAGAGCCTGTCAAGCTCGGTTTATGTCGTAAAGGCGCAAATCCATGCTGGCGGCCGCGGCAAAGCTGGTGGGGTAAAGATTGCAAAAACAATAGATGAAGTGAAGGGGTATGCCGAAGAACTGTTAGGCAAGACGCTCGTCACCCATCAAACGGGTCCGGACGGACAAGTAATAAAACGCTTACTTATTGAAGAAGGCTGCGATATTAAAAAGGAATACTATGTCGGGCTTGTGCTTGACCGCGCCACTTCAAGAATCGTTTTAATGGCGTCTGAAGAAGGCGGAACGGAGATTGAAGAAGTAGCGGAAAAAACACCTGAAAAAATTAAAAAAGCGGTTATTGATCCGGCTGTCGGCCTTCAAGGCTATCAGGCAAGGGAAATTGCATTCGCAATTAACATCCCGAAAGAGCTTGTCGGCAAAGCCGCTAAATTTATGCTCGGTTTATATAAAGCATTTGTTGAGAAGGACTGCTCTATCGCAGAGATCAACCCTCTCGTCGTCACGGGAGACGGAAACGTCATGGCGCTCGATGCTAAGCTGAACTTTGACAGCAATGCGTTATACAGACAAAAAGATATTATGGAATACAGAGATTTAGATGAAGAAGATCCGAAAGAAATCGAAGCGTCAAAATACGATCTGAGCTACATTTCCCTTGATGGAAATATCGGCTGTATGGTAAACGGCGCGGGTCTTGCAATGTCTACAATGGATATCATTAAACACTACGGCGGAGAACCTGCAAACTTCCTGGATGTCGGGGGCGGCGCAACCGCTGAAAAAGTAACGGAAGCTTTTAAAATCATTCTTTCCGATCAAAACGTAAAAGGAATTTTCGTCAATATTTTCGGAGGCATCATGAAGTGTGATGTCATCGCCGAGGGCGTTGTTGAAGCGACGAGACAAGTCGGATTGACATTGCCGCTGGTCGTGCGCCTTGAAGGGACAAACGTAGATTTAGGAAAGAAAATCCTGAATGAATCAGGCTTAAACATTACATCTGCGGAATCAATGGCAGACGGCGCGCAGAAAATCGTATCCTTAGTTTAGGAAAGAATGAAAGGCAGGGGACCAGATAATGAGTGTTTTTATCAATAAAGATACGAGAGTTATTGTACAGGGGATTACAGGTTCTACCGCTTTATTTCATACAAAGCAGATGCTGGAATACGGCACGAATATCGTTGGCGGTGTAACACCTGGCAAAGGCGGAACGGAGGCAGAAGGCGTACCGGTATTCAATACGGTCGCAGAAGCAGTTCATACAACAGGCGCTGATGCGTCAGTCATTTACGTGCCGGCTCCGTTTGCGGCGGACGCAATTATGGAAGCGGTTGACGCGGAAATTGATCTTGTCATTTGTATCACTGAGCACATTCCGGTTTTGGACATGGTGAAAGTGAAGCGCTTTATGGAAGGCAAGAAAACGAGATTAATAGGGCCGAACTGCCCGGGTGTTATTACGCCTGAAGAATGCAAAATCGGCATTATGCCGGGATACATTCATAAGAAGGGGCATGTAGGCGTTGTATCCCGTTCGGGTACATTGACATACGAGGCCGTCCATCAGCTTTCAGAAGCCGGCTTAGGCCAATCTACCGCTGTAGGAATCGGCGGTGATCCGGTCAACGGCACGAACTTTATTGACGTGTTAAAAGCGTTCAATGAAGATCCTGAAACACATGCCGTCATCATGATCGGAGAAATCGGCGGCACGGCTGAAGAGGAAGCGGCTGAGTGGGTGAAAGCAAACATGACGAAGCCCGTTGTCGGCTTTATCGGCGGTAAAACCGCTCCTCCGGGAAAACGCATGGGCCATGCGGGCGCCATCATCTCCGGAGGAAAAGGCACGGCAGAAGAAAAAGTCAAAACGATGAACGCCTGCGGGATTGAAGTGGCGGAAACCCCTTCTGTAATGGGTGAAACGCTGATTAAGGTGTTAAAAGAAAAAGGCTTATTTGAAACGTGCAAAACTCACTGAACGAAGCAGGGGCAGCCGTAACGGCTGTTCCTGTTTTTACTGTGAAAAAAAGAGGAGGTTGCCAGATTTGGATCAAGCATCGCGCTGTTTAATGGTCTGCAGTATCAATCAAATTATTTCCCCGTCTCTTCTATTAAAATGGTGGAAAGCTGATCACTCCCTGTCTTTTTTACGGGACCCGCATCCATTAACCGTTTTATCAGAAGGGAAAACAGCTCCGAAAGCCATTTTTCGAGAAATAGAGCGCAAGGATCCGGAACTCGATGAAGTTCTGTCCGAATACCGCCGCGAAGGCATTACTGTCATCCCGATTTCATCAAGCCGCTATCCTTCATGGCTTAAAACGATTTATGATCCGCCCGTCGTCTTGTTTGCAAAAGGGAACACGCAGCTTCTTGAAAATGGCCGAAAAATTGGGATTGTAGGCACGCGGAAACCGACGGAGGACGGAATAAAAGCGGTTGGGCATCTTACCGCCGAACTCTCAAAAAAAGGCTGGGTCATCGTAAGCGGGCTTGCATCCGGCATAGACGGATTGTCTCATAAGGCGAGCATCAGGGCAAAAGGGCTTACGATCGGCGTGATAGCCGGCGGCTTCCATCACATTTATCCCCGGGAAAATCTCCTGTTAGCAGAATACATGGCTGAACACCACCTCCTACTCTCAGAACATCCTCCTGAAACAAAGCCGAAAAAGTGGCACTTTCCGATGAGAAACCGTATAATCAGCGGATTAAGTGAAGGAATTGTAGTCGTGCAGGGAAAAGAAAAAAGCGGTTCATTAATCACAGCTTACCAGGCCCTCGATCAAGGGAGAGAGGTATTTGCCGTTCCCGGTTCCATATTTAATCCATATTCCGGAGGACCTATAAAACTCATTCAAGAAGGGGCGAAAGCTGTATTGTGCGCAGAGGATATTGACGGAGAGCTGACCGCCCGATGCGTTCAGTATACGGAACCCTTTTGAAATATCGTTTGACAAACGGTATTGTAATATTTAATAATAGTGAGGATTTAAAGTTGCATATTATTTTCATGTATAAAATGACGTTCATCATAAAGAATGAAATGTTGAAAGCCATAAAAAGGCAGCTCTAAAATGAATTGATACTTGAAAAGAGAGAGAACACCTCTTGAGGGGGATGAAAATGTCTGATTATCTAGTCATCGTCGAATCGCCGGCAAAGGCGAAAACGATTGAACGTTATTTAGGAAAGAAATATAAAGTCAAAGCTTCAATGGGACATGTCCGGGATCTTCCAAAAAGTCAAATGGGAGTTGACATCGAACAGAACTTTGAACCGAAATATATTACGATCCGCGGAAAAGGCCCTGTTTTAAAAGAATTAAAAACAGCGGCAAAGAAAGCAAAAAAAGTCTATCTCGCGGCCGACCCCGACAGAGAAGGGGAAGCGATTGCATGGCATCTCGCGCACAGTCTTGATCTGGATCTCAGCTCTGACTGCCGGGTCGTCTTTAATGAAATAACAAAAGACGCCATTAAGGAATCATTTAAACATCCGCGCATGATTAACATGGATCTTGTCGATGCGCAGCAGGCGCGCCGTATATTAGACCGGCTCGTCGGATACAAAATCAGCCCGATTCTTTGGAAAAAAGTAAAAAAAGGCCTCAGTGCGGGCCGCGTGCAATCCGTTGCGCTCCGGATTATCATTGACCGGGAAAAGGAAATCAACGACTTTAAACCTGAAGAGTACTGGACGATTACCGGCTCATTTCTAAAAGGAAAAGAGACGTTTGAAGCCGGCTTTTTCGGAAAAAACGGCAAAAAGCTTCCTTTAAAAAGCGAAGAAGACGTAAAAGCCGTTCTTGCTGAGCTGAAAGGCAATAAGTATACAGTAGACAAGGTTACGAAAAAAGAGCGGAAACGAAATCCCGCTCTGCCGTTTACAACGTCCACCCTGCAGCAGGAGGCTGCAAGAAAGCTGAATTTCAGAGCGAAGAAAACGATGATGATCGCTCAGCAATTATATGAAGGAATTGATCTCGGCAAAGAAGGTACAGTCGGACTCATCACGTATATGAGAACGGACTCAACGAGGATTTCCAACACAGCCGTTGAAGAGGCGTCAGCTTTTATTGATCAGGCGTACGGAAAAGAGTACTTAGCGGGAAAACGGAAACCGGCAAAGAAAAATGAAAACGCTCAAGATGCCCACGAAGCGATCCGCCCGACTTCAGTACTCAGAAAACCTGCTGATTTAAAAGCGGTGCTTGGCAGAGACCAGCTCAGATTATACAAGCTGATTTGGGAGCGCTTTGTTGCAAGTCAGATGGCGCCAGCCGTTCTGGATACGATGAGTGTCGATCTCAGCAATAACGGATTGACATTCCGGGCAAACGGAAGTAAAGTCAAATTCGCCGGCTTCATGAAAGTCTATGTAGAGGGTAAAGACGATCAGCTGGAAGAAAAAGACCGCATGCTTCCAGACCTTAAAGAGGGAGACACGGTTTTGTCGAAAGATATTGAGCCAGAGCAGCACTTTACTCAGCCGCCGCCGCGTTACACAGAGGCGCGCTTGGTTAAAACGCTTGAAGAACTCGGTATCGGCCGTCCTTCCACATATGCGCCGACTCTTGACACGATCCAGCGGCGCGGTTACGTGGCATTAGACAATAAACGGTTTGTGCCGACTGAGCTCGGACAGATTGTACTGGATCTCATCATGGAGTTTTTCCCGGAAATCATTAACGTTGAATTCACGGCAAAAATGGAAAGAGACCTTGACCATGTTGAAGACGGTCAGACAGAATGGGTTCAAATCATTGACAGCTTCTATTCCGATTTCGAAAAGCGTGTGAAAAAAGCGGAAGCCGAAATGAAAGAAGTGGAAATTGAACCTGAATACGCCGACGAAGATTGTGAGTTATGCGGCTCCCGGATGGTTTATAAAATGGGCCGGTACGGCAAATTCATGGCGTGCTCCAACTTCCCTGACTGCCGGAATACTAAACCGATTGTTAAACAAATCGGCGTGAAATGTCCTAAGTGTCATGAAGGAAACATTGTCGAACGAAAATCAAAAAAGAAACGCGTCTTTTACGGTTGTGACCGTTATCCTGACTGTGACTTCGTATCTTGGGACAAACCGATTGAACGAAAATGCCCGAAATGTGAAAATATGCTCGTAGAGAAAAAGCTTAAAAAAGGCATACAAGTCCAATGCGTCGAATGCGATTATAAGGAAGAACCACAGAAGTAGCGGTGAGCAGAGCCTTGCTCACCTTCTTTGTGTGGAAGTAACAAACAACAGGAGATGAAAAGAAATGAACCAGCAAACAGTTAATGTAATCGGAGCAGGTCTTGCCGGAAGTGAAGCGGCATGGCAGCTTGCAAAACGAGGAATTCAAGTAAAACTATATGAAATGCGGCCCGTAAAGCAGACGGCAGCCCATCATACTGATAAATTTGCCGAACTGGTATGCAGCAACTCCCTCCGTTCAAATACGCTTGCCAATGCGGTAGGCGTATTAAAGGAAGAAATGCGGGCGCTTGACTCAGCAATCATTCAATCTGCTGATAAATGTTCGGTTCCGGCAGGGGGAGCGCTTGCCGTTGACCGTCATGAATTTGCGCAAAGCGTGACGGATCTCGTGAAAAACCATCCGAACGTAACGGTGCTTACTGAGGAAGTAACAGAAATTCCGGAAGGTCCGACAGTTATTGCGACCGGACCGCTTACGTCAGAATCGCTTTCACAGCAGCTGAAAGAACTCACCGGAGAAGAGTACCTGTATTTTTATGACGCGGCGGCGCCGATTGTTGAAAAAGACAGCCTTGATATGGATAAAGTGTACTTAAAATCCCGTTATGACAAGGGAGAAGCGGCATACTTAAACTGCCCGATGACAGAAGAAGAGTTTGACCGTTTCTATGAAGCGCTGACGACGGCTGAGACGGTTCCGTTAAAAGAATTCGAAAAAGAAATTTTCTTTGAAGGCTGCATGCCGATTGAGGTCATGGCGAAAAGAGGCAAGAAAACGATGCTGTTCGGGCCGATGAAACCGGTCGGACTGGAAGATCCTAAAACAGGCAAGCGGCCTTATGCAGTCGTGCAGCTCAGACAGGATGACGCGGCGGGAACGCTATATAATATTGTAGGTTTTCAGACACATTTAAAATGGGGAGACCAAAAAGAAGTGCTTAAACTGATCCCCGGACTTGAAAATGTTGACATTGTCAGATACGGCGTCATGCACAGAAACACATTTATCAACTCGCCTAGTCTCTTGAACCCGACATATCAATTTAAACAGCGGAACGACCTGTTTTTCGCGGGCCAAATGACCGGCGTAGAAGGTTATGTTGAATCTGCAGCTTCAGGCCTTGTGGCGGGAATCAATGCGGCCAAACTTGTGCTCGGTCAGGACCTTGTGACATTCCCTCAGGAGACGGCGATCGGAAGCATGGCTCATTACATTACGACGACGAACCAGAAGAACTTCCAGCCGATGAACGCAAACTTCGGTCTGTTAAAAGAACTGCCTGTTAAAATTAAAAACAAAAAAGAACGAAATGAAGAATACGCTAAACGCGCAATTGAGACTATTCAAACTATTTCGAAAACGATATAGCTTTTCATTGCAACTTCAATGCATTATATGATACCATTTAAAAGCCCTTCGGAGAGGGAGGTCATAATAATGGCGGAGAATGTTAACTTTTTTTTAAAGTTATTCGTTGAATATTTACAAATTGAAAAAAATTATTCACAATATACTATTGTGAATTATGTTAATTCGATTGAAGAATTTGGGATGTTTCTGCATGCTCAAAATATAAATGGATTGAAAGAAGCTGCATATCATGATGTGAGAATATTTTTGACAGAAGCTTATGAAAAAGGCCTGTCAAGAAAAACAATCAGCAAGAAGATTTCAGCTTTGAGAAGCTTCTATAAATTTTTGATGAGGGAAAAGCTTGTTGAAGAGAATCCGTTTCAGCTTGTTCATCTGCCGAAACAAGAGAAACGGATTCCGAAGTTTCTTTATGAAAAAGAACTTGAGGAACTATTCGCTGTTTCAGACAGAAGCAAGCCGTCAGGGATGCGCGATCAGGCCTTGCTTGAGCTTCTATATGCGACCGGAATGAGGGTCAGTGAGTGCTGTACGCTCACTGTCGGCGATCTTGACTTATCTATGGATACGGTGCTCGTTCACGGGAAAGGCAGGAAGCAGCGCTACATCCCGTTCGGCTCATATGCCCGTGATGCGCTGGAGCTGTATATCAATAGCGGAAGGCCGTGCCTGCTTGAAAAAGCAAAAGAGCCTCATGATTTGCTGTTTGTCAATCAAAGAGGCGGTCAACTTACCGCCAGAGGCATCCGGTATATTTTAAGCGGGCTTGTAAAAAAGGCATCCGGCACTTTACATATACACCCGCATATGCTTCGGCATACGTTTGCGACCCATCTGCTGAATGAAGGGGCTGACTTAAGAAGCGTCCAGGAGCTTTTGGGCCATTCTAATCTGTCTTCCACGCAGATATACACGCATGTATCGAAGGAAATGCTGAGAAACACATATATGTCCCACCATCCGAGAGCTTTTAAAGAAAATTAAAAGGAGGCCCTTCTCATGTCATCTTTTCATGCGACAACGATTTTTGCCGTCCAGCATAAAGGAAAAAGCGCTATGTCAGGAGACGGCCAGGTCACATTCGGTCAGGCTGTAGTCATGAAACATACTGCGAGAAAAGTGAGAAAGCTGTTTAACGGAAAGGTTCTGGCCGGCTTCGCGGGATCTGTTGCAGACGCTTTCACACTTTTTGAAATGTTTGAGGCGAAGCTTGAAGAATACAACGGCAATTTAAAACGTGCGTCGGTTGAGCTTGCGAAAGAATGGCGCAGCGATAAAGTGCTGCGCAAGCTGGAAGCCATGCTGATTGTCATGAACCAGGATACCTTGCTTCTCGTATCGGGAACAGGTGAAGTGATTGAGCCGGATGACGGCATTTTGGCAATCGGCTCCGGCGGAAACTACGCCCTGTCAGCAGGAAGAGCGCTGAAAACTTATGCCGGAGAAAACCTGTCCGCCAAAGAAATTGCAAAAGCCGCTTTGAAAATCGCAGGCGAGATTTGTGTGTACACAAACGATCAGATCATTTTGGAAGAACTTGAATAGAAAGGACTTGAGGCTCATGGAAAACAAACCGTTAACACCGAGACAAATCGTAGATCGGTTGGATCAATACATTGTAGGACAGCAGGATGCAAAAAAAGCTGTCGCCGTGGCATTAAGAAACCGCTATCGCAGAAGTCTTCTTGATGAAAAACTGAGAGATGAGATCGTTCCCAAAAACATCCTGATGATGGGTCCGACAGGGGTGGGGAAAACAGAAATCGCCAGACGGATCGCCAAGCTTACCGGTGCGCCATTTATAAAAATTGAAGCGACAAAATTTACAGAAGTCGGCTATGTAGGCAGAGATGTCGAATCAATGGTCAGAGACCTTGTTGAGACATCCGTGCGGCTTATTAAAGAAGAAAAAATCAGCGAAGTGAAAGAACAGGCTGAAGAAAATGCAAACAAACGCATTGTGCGGCTTCTCGTACCGGGAAAGAAAAAACAAGCGGGTGTGAAAAATCCGTTTGAAATGCTTTTCGGAGGAAGCCAGCCGTCAAGCGATGATGAAAGCGATCAGCAGGAAGAAGCGAGCCTTGAAGAGAAAAGAAAGCGCATGGCGCATCAGCTCGCATTAGGAGAGCTCGAAGACCATTACGTCTCCGTAGAGGTGGAAGAGCAGCAGCCGTCGATGTTTGACATGCTGCAAGGCTCCGGCATGGAGCAGATGGGCATGAATATGCAGGATGCGCTGAGCAATCTGATGCCTAAAAAGAAGAAACGCCGCAAAATGACGGTCAGAGAGGCAAGAAAGGTTCTGACCAATGAAGAGGCAAGCAAATTAATCGATATGGATGAAGTCAGCCAAGAGGCCGTGTTAAGAGCGGAAGAGGGCGGCATCATTTTTATTGACGAAATAGATAAAATCGCAAAAAACGGAGGAGCTTCTTCCTCAGCCGATGTCTCGAGAGAGGGCGTCCAAAGGGATATCCTTCCGATTGTCGAGGGCTCGACCGTCGTCACGAAATACGGCTCCGTCAAAACCGACCACGTGCTGTTTATAGCCGCCGGGGCATTCCATATGGCCAAACCGTCTGATCTGATTCCGGAGCTGCAGGGGCGCTTTCCGATTCGTGTAGAACTGAGCAAGCTGACGGTGGATGATTTTGTGAAAATTCTCGTCGAACCTGATAATGCGCTGTTAAAACAATATCAGGCTTTATTGCAGACAGAAGGTATATCTCTTGAATTTTCTGACGAAGCTATTCGTAAGATCGCCGAAGTGGCTTATCATGTGAATCAGGATACGGACAACATCGGAGCAAGAAGGCTTCACACGATATTGGAACGTCTCTTGGAGGACCTGTCGTTTGAAGCGCCGGACGTGACGATGGAAAAAGTCGCCATCACGCCGCAATACGTTGAAGAAAAGCTCGGATCGATTGCAAACAACAAAGATCTAAGTCAATTTATATTGTGAAAATTTAATAAGAGGAATTCTAGGAGGATTATTTAACATGGCTTTACTACAAAAAACACGAATTATTAACAGCATGCTGCAGGCTGCGGCAGGCAAACCCGTAAACTTTAAAGAAATGGCAGAAACGCTTCGCGACGTCATTGATTCTAATATTTTCGTCGTCAGCCGCAGAGGAAAGCTTTTGGGCTACTCTATTAATCAGCAGATCGAAAATGACCGCATGAAAAAAATGCTTGAAGACCGCCAGTTCCCGGAAGAGTACACGAAAAACCTTTTCAACGTTCCGGAGACGTCTTCAAACCTTGATATCAACAGCGAATATACGGCTTTCCCTGTGGAAAACAGAGACCTGTTCCAAGCAGGCTTAACGACGATTGTGCCGATTATCGGCGGAGGAGAGCGCCTGGGCACATTGATCCTGTCCCGTCTGCAGGACCAATTTGAAGATGATGATCTCATTCTTGCTGAATACGGAGCAACCGTTGTAGGAATGGAGATTTTAAGAGAAAAAGCAGAAGAGATCGAAGAAGAAGCGCGAAGCAAAGCAGTTGTTCAAATGGCGATCAGTTCTTTGTCTTACAGTGAACTTGAAGCGATTGAGCATATCTTTGAAGAGCTTGACGGAAACGAAGGCTTACTTGTGGCAAGTAAGATTGCCGACCGTGTAGGCATTACCCGTTCAGTTATCGTTAACGCGCTGAGAAAGCTCGAAAGCGCCGGCGTTATTGAATCCAGATCACTGGGAATGAAGGGGACTTACATTAAAGTTCTGAACAACAAATTCCTTATTGAATTGGAAAACCTAAAATCTCATTAATCCAAAAGCAGGATCCCTAAAAGCGGGGGTCCTGCTTTTTTTATGGACAATAGGTGAAAAGTTGCAGTTTAAAGTTGATTATTGGTATCTGATTTGAGATAATCCATCTTGCTGTGTGAAAAATGGGGAAGATACAGAAATTCGGCTATTTTCAGTCTTATATTAATCAAATGCTTGTAGTCCAAATACTCTAGGACTTAATACCTATGTACAAAATAGATACAAATGAGCACTTTTTTTTAGCCCAACTTCATAGACTTTAAGCCTGTTATTTCTTACAATAAGCATATGGTTTTACAATTCTCGACAAGGATTTTTAGGAGAAAAATATCTGAAATGGAGGTAAGTGGATTTGGACTTATTTTCTGGAACTATACAAAATCTTGAGAATGCCTTGGGGAGAGCGGACATTAAGCAAAAAGTCTTAACTAATAATATCGCCAATATAGATACACCGAACTATAAGGCAAAAAAAGTCTCTTTCCGAAATTTGTTAGATCAGGAAACATCCAATCTTGAGGCTGTAAAAACCGACTATCGACACGTTGACTTTACGGATTCGGGGGACGATTATTCCATCGTGTCCAGCGGTGATACATCGTACCAGCAAAACGGAAACAATGTCGATATCGACAAAGAAATGACAGATTTAGCCGAAAACCAAATTAATTATCAGGCTTTGGTTGAAAGAATGAGCGGCAAATTCAATTCCCTGAAAACAGTCTTGACAGGAGGAAAATAATGAGTGGCTTTCAAAGCTTAAATATTTCTGGGTCTGCTTTAACTGCACAGCGTGTCCGGATGGACGTCGTATCGTCCAACCTGGCCAATATGGACACAACGAGAGCGAAGCAGGTCAATGGCGAGTGGGTGCCTTACAGAAGAAAGCTGGTTTCTCTCCAATCCGGAGGCGAATCATTTTCGTCCCTTTTAAATTCCAAGATGAACGGAATCGGAAACGCCGGAAATGGCGTAAAGGTATCTTCGATTACGGAAGACCCATCCGCTTTTAATCTCGTTTACGATCCGGAAAATCCCGATGCGAATAAAGACGGATATGTACAAAAACCCAATGTAGACCCATTAAAGGAAATGGTGGATCTTGTCAGCAGCACGAGATCATATGAAGCAAACGTGACGGCATTGAACGCCTCCAAAGGCATGCTTTTAAAGGCTTTAGAAATCGGAAAGTAAGGTGATGTAAGTGGTTAACGCTATTACTCCTTTTCAGCTTCAACAAACCCAAAACACTCAAAACGTAACGAATCAATTAAATCAAGCTCAAAAAACTGATTCTTCAAATCAAACAAGCTTTTCGGAGCTTTTAAAAAACTCGATTGATTCGTTAAATGAGTCGCAAGTGCAATCTGACCAAATAACGAACGAACTGGCTGCAGGAAAGGATGTAAACCTTGACGAGGTCATGATCGCTGCCCAAAAAGCAAATATTTCTCTGACGGCCGCTACCGAATTCCGCAATAAAGCCGTGGAAGCCTATCAGGAAATCATGAGAATGCAGATGTAGTGGTGGTCAGATGAAAGAGAATGACTGGAATGACCGGGGGTTAACATGAATCGTACTCTAACGCAAATGAAAACCAAAACGGCAGCGTTTTGGAATAACAGATCAAAAACACAGAAGATACTCATGGTAAGCGGCTTGGCCGCATTCATTATTTTACTCATCGTCGTTATTATTTTTACTTCGTCTGAAAAGATGGTGCCTCTTTATAAAGACTTGTCCGCGGAAGAAGCGGGGAAGATTAAAGAAGAGCTCGATACGAAAAAGGTGTCTTCTGAACTTGCTGACGGCGGCACGGTCATTAAGGTTCCTGAGAGCCAAGTGGATTCGCTTAAAGTCCAGCTTGCCGCGGAAGGCCTGCCGAAAACGGGATCAATTGATTATTCGTTTTTCGGACAGAATGCGGGCTTCGGCCTGACAGATAATGAGTTTGACGTTTTAAAGGTTGAGGCGACTCAGACTGAATTGTCAAACCTGATAAATGAAATGGACGGTATTAAAAGCTCGAAGGTCATGATCAATATGCCGAAAGAAGCCGTGTTTGTCGGTGAAGATCAGCCGGAAGCATCCGCATCGATCGTTTTGCAGATTAAACCGGGCTACTCGCTTGATCAAAGCCAGATCAACGGGCTGTACCATCTCGTTTCTAAAAGCGTCCCGAACTTAAAAGAAGATAATATCGTCATAATGGATCAAAATTCTACATATTATGACAAAAGTGACAGCGGCGCAGGGTCCGTTTCTGACAGTTATGCTTCTCAGCAAGGGATTAAGTCGCAGGTCGAAAAGGATATTCAAAAACATGTCCAGTCCCTGCTCGGCACAATGATGGGGCAGGATAAAGTCGTGGTTTCCGTTACGGCAGATGTTGACTTCACGAAAGAAAAACGCACTGAAGACATTGTCGAGCCTGTCGATAAAGATAACATGGAAGGCATAGCGGTAAGCGCCGAAAAAGTTGCGGAAACGTATAAAGGCGATGGCGCGGCCAACGGCGGAACAGCCGGAACGGGCAGCAATGACACCGCCAACTATAAACAGGCAAATGACGGTTCAAACAGCGGAGACTACGAAAAAAGCAGCAATAAAATCAACTATGAAGTCAACCGCATTCATAAAGAAATCGCAGAAAGCCCGTATAAAGTGCGTGATTTAGGCATTCAGGTCATGGTGGAACCGCCGAATCCGAAAAATGCCGCCTCATTATCAGCGCAGAGACAGGCTGATATACAGAAGATTTTAGGAACGGTTGTCAGAACGTCCCTTGATAAAAATGAAACGCAAAATCAAAACCTGACAGCCAATGATATCAACAATAAAATCGTTGTATCCGTACAGCCGTTTGACGGAAAAACAAGCCTGAACACAAATTCGGCACAATCTTCAGGTCTCCCGATCTGGGTATACATTACAGGCGGGGTGCTGCTTGCAGCCATTATTCTGCTTATTATTCTCCTCATCAGAAAGAAACGCTCTCAAGAGGATGAGTATGAAGAATACGAATATGAAACGGCGCCGGAGCCGGTTCGACTGCCTGATATCAACGAAGAGAAAAATGAAACGGAAGAAACAGTCAGACGAAAACAGCTTGAAAAAATGGCTAAAGAAAAACCGGAAGACTTTGCAAAATTACTTCGAAGCTGGCTGGACGAGGATTAGGGGGAATGGAAAATGGCGAAACGTGATCAGAACAAGCTTACAGGAAAACAAAAAGCAGCCATCCTCATGATTTCCTTAGGTCTTGATGTATCAGCCTCTGTGTACAAGCATTTGTCTGAAGAAGAAATTGAAAGATTGACTCTCGAGATTTCGGGAGTCAGAAGCGTCGATCATCAGAGAAAAGATGAAATCATTGAAGAATTTCATAATATCGCAATCGCTCAGGATTATATTTCTCAAGGCGGTTTAAATTACGCCCGCCAAGTGCTTGAAAAAGCGCTCGGAGAAGACAAAGCGGTAAGCATTTTAAACAGGCTGACCTCTTCATTGCAGGTAAAGCCGTTTGACTTCGCAAGAAAAGCGGAGCCCGAACAGATTTTGAATTTCATTCAGCAGGAACATCCGCAAACGATGGCGCTGATTTTATCCTACCTTGACCCGGTGCAGGCCGGACAGATTTTGTCTGAGCTGAACCCGGACGTTCAGGCTGAGGTGGCGAGAAGGATTGCGGTTATGGACAGGACGTCTCCTGAAATCATAAATGAAGTGGAGCGGGTCCTTGAACAAAAGCTGTCCTCCTCCTTTACGCAGGATTATACGCAGACAGGCGGCATAGAAGCCGTTGTTGAAGTGTTAAACGGCGTAGACAGAGGAACTGAAAAAACGATCCTTGATTCATTAGAAATACAAGACCCTGAATTGGCGGATGAAATCAAAAAACGGATGTTTGTCTTTGAAGATATTGTCACCCTTGATAACCGTGCGATTCAGCGCGTGATCAGAGACGTTGAAAATGACGACCTCCTGCTGTCATTGAAGGTTGCGAGCGAGGAAGTCAAAGAGATCGTCTTCAGCAATATGTCACAGCGTATGGTTGAAACGTTTAAAGAAGAAATGGAAATTATGGGGCCTGTGCGTTTGCGTGATGTGGAAGAGGCGCAATCAAGAATCGTGGGCGTCGTCCGTAAGCTTGAAGAAGCCGGTGAAATTGTAATCGCGCGAGGCGGAGGAGACGATATTATTGTCTAATATCATTAAACAGCAATCATCATTTTCTCCTGAACAAAAACGGCGCAAGCTTTCCTTGCAGGAAGTCAGGAAAACGCATCCCCAGCTCGGCCTGGAGGAAGAAAATCCTGAGGTTCTCATGGCTTTTGCCAAAGCAGAAGCCGACAGGGTATCTGAAGAAGCGAAAAATCAGCTGGAGTACACCCTCCGGCAGATTGAGGAAGAGAAAAGCCGCTGGGCGGATGAAAAACAAAGACTGATAGAAGAGGCAAAGGCAGAAGGATATAACGAAGGCATGGCATTGGGAAAAGCTGAGGCTCAGGCCGAATACGCAGACCTCATCAGCCGGGCCAATGCCGTTATGGAAATGGCCAGACAGTCAGTCGAGGAAAAGCTGGAAAGCGCTGAGGAAGAAATCATTGAGCTTTCCGTTGCGCTCGCTAAAAAAGTTTGGCGGCAAAAAAGTGATGATAAAGAAGCTTTTCTTCTGTTAGTCAAACAGGTAATAGCCGAAGTGAAAGATTATGATGACATTTCCATTTATGTGGACCCGGAATATTATGAGACGGTTCATCAGCATATGGATGAAATTCAGCAGCTGTTGTACAAAGAATGCAGGTTAAGCTTGTATGCCGATGAAAAAGCTGCAAAGGGAACGTGCTCCATAGAAACACCGTTCGGACGGGTGGATGCAGGAATAGACACCCAGCTGATGCAATTAAAGCAAAAGCTTTTAACGGCGCTTGAGGCAGGAGCGGAGCAATGAAGACACAGTATTTAATAGACTCGATTGAAACAGCGGATCCGTACAAACGCTACGGTAAGGTTAAACGTGTTATCGGGCTGATGATTGAATCAAAAGGGCCCGAAAGCTCGATCGGAGATGTTTGTCTCATTTATCCGAAAGGTCATTCAAAAAAAGCGATTAAAGCTGAGGTTGTAGGCTTCCAGGATGAAAACATACTGTTAATGCCTTATCTGGAAGCGGCAAGCATTGCCCCGGGCAGCATTGTGGAGGCTACCGGCGAGTCTCTCCGTATCAAAGTAGGCGCAGGTTTAATCGGACAGGTTGTTGATGCGTTCGGTGAGCCTCTTGACGGCAGGGCGCTTCCTAAAGGATTGTCTCCCGTTTCGACGGAACAGCCGCCGCCAAACCCGATGAAACGGCCGCCGATAAGGGAAAAGATGGGTGTCGGTGTCAGGTCGATTGACAGTCTGCTGACAGTAGGAAAAGGGCAGAGAATCGGAATTTTTGCCGGAAGCGGAGTCGGAAAAAGCACTTTGATGGGAATGATCGCAAAGCAGACCGAAGCAGATCTAAACATCATCGCACTCGTCGGTGAACGAGGGCGCGAGGTGCGGGAATTCATTGAGAAGGATTTAGGCGAAGAAGGCTTGAAACGCTCGATTGTCGTAGTCGCGACTTCTGATCAGCCTGCATTAATGCGTTTGAAAGCGGCATATACAGCGACCGCCATTGCGGAATATTTCCGTGATAAAGGCCGGAATGTCATGTTCATGATGGACTCCGTCACGAGGGTTGCGATGGCTCAGCGTGAAATCGGGCTGGCAGCGGGGGAACCGCCGACAACAAAAGGATATACACCTTCCGTGTTCGCTATTCTGCCCCGTTTGCTGGAAAGAACGGGTGCGAATGAACAAGGGACGATAACCGCTTTTTATACGGTTCTCGTTGACGGAGACGACATGAATGAACCGATTGCCGATACGGTGCGCGGTATATTAGACGGGCATATCGTTCTCGATCGGGCGCTTGCCAACAAAGGGCAGTTCCCGGCGGTGAATATCCTGAAGAGCATCAGCAGGGTTATGTCTAATATTTCAGACACCGCGCATATAGAGGCGGCCAACAAATTCCGCGATCTTCTGTCAACTTATCAAAACTCTGAAGACCTCATTAATATCGGGGCTTACAAAAGAGGGTCATCGAGAGAAATTGATGAAGCGATTCAGTTTTATCCGCAGCTCATTCAATTTTTAAAACAAGGAACTGAAGAACCTGCTCAATTGGAAGACAGTATTGCGGTATTGACGAGTATGACAGGAAAAGAGGAATAAACATCGTGGCGTACCAATTCAGATTTCAAAAGCTGCTGGAATTAAAAGAGAATGAAAAAGACCAAACATTGTCTGAATACAGACAATCGGTTTCTGAATTTGAAACAGTGGCTGAAAAACTATATGAAAATATGAGCAAAAAAGAATCGCTCGAAAAAGACAAAGAATCAAAGCTGAAATGCGGGATGAGCGTTCAGGAAATGAGACATTATCAGCAATTCGTCTCCAATCTTGAGAATACCATCTATCATTATCAAAAACTTGTCATTATGAAACGAAATGAAATGAATGAGAAGCAGGAACAGCTCACCGAAAAAAACATTGAAGTAAAGAAATTTGAAAAAATGCGGGAAAAACAATTTAATATGTTTGCTCTTGAAGACAAAGCTGCAGAAATGAGGGAAATGGACGATATTTCAATCAAGCAGTTTATGATTCAGGGGCATTAGGAGCGAATAAAATGGCCGATAAAGAAAAGGGATCTGGAAAGTTCGGTTCAATCCTGCTTTTTATCATTATCCCGCTGATTTTTCTGATCATCGTTGCAAGCATAGTCCTTTGGGCTGCCGGCGTAGATGTGATGAAGCCGATTCAGGAAACAGCCGCAAAAACGCCTGTTTTAAAAGAATTGGTTCCCGAAACGAAAGAAACAAAAAGCACAGCGGAAAAGCAGAAGGAAGACCGAACGGCTTCTCTTGAAAAGACCATAAAGGAACAAAAAAGTGAAATCAACATTTTAAATAAAGATTTGGACACAAGCAAATCCGAAATCGACAATCTGAACCAGAAAATCCGTTCATTGAAACAGGAAGCTGAACAGCAGCAGAAAACGGAACAGCAGCAGAAAACGGATGAAACGAAAAAAGACGCTTCAGGTTCAGCGGGAAAAGATAAAATGATCAATATCTATAAAAGTATGGACAGCGGTAAAGCGGCAAGCATTATCGTAAAGCTGAAAGAAAAAGAAGCCCTCGATATTTTAAACGGACTAAGTAAAAAGCAGCTTGCTGAAATCTTGACGAAAATGACTCCTGAACAAGCGGCTAAATATACAGAAAAACTATCCGCTGACGGAAATAAGGAGTGATGTAAGTTGAAGCTGCTTGAAATAACGGGGAATCGCACGCAGACTGCGCAAAACAGCAATGTGAAGATGAATGTAAACAGCTTAGGCCTATTTCAGAACCGGCTTCTGTCGGAAATCACTTCTCAACAGAAGCCCGGAGATGAGGCGAAAACAAGTGATGCAGAGCTGAATGATGCTCTCTCGAAAATCGGTGATTGGCTGAAAGCCGGCCCGGAAGATAAAGAACTTCAGCTGAAACAGCTGCTTGAGGCGGTCAAAGCCCTTGAAGGAAAGCAACCGGCTGAAACCGCTCTTCCTTTATTGAAGCAGCTTGCTGAATCTGTTGAAGCCATGTTAGCCGGCAAACGGCATGGGGTGAAGCCTGAAAGGATTGAGCCGGGTTCTCCCGCTAATGAAGGGGATTCCGGGCGAGACGCGCTTGAAACGGGCCTCCTTTTCATTCAAGAAGCCGCAGCCCAGCTATTTGCGCACCAAGAGAATCAGCCGGACAGCGCACAGGCAAAGGCGGTTTATCAGGAAGGTGACCGTTTATTAGCGGCGTTGAAAAAACAAGGCGTACCGGACCGCGTGATTCAAGACCTGCGGCAGACGCTATTTCCGAAAAATGAATCTGCATCTAAGCTTTATTCTATGTCTACCGCTGAGCTGAAGAGCTTTCAAAGCGTCGCTGAGCAGCTTGCGGGCCTTTCTCAAAAAGGAACAAAGGAATGGAATATGGCTGAAACTGAGCTGAAAGCTTTTGTGTTATCTCAATCATCTGAATCGTCCCAAGAGTCAGCCGGGAAAACGGAACAGCAAAACGGCGGCACGATTTCTCACGTGAAACCATCTGACAGCAAATTGTCCGAGCATATACTGTTTTCGGGAACGAGAAGTCTTGCCGGCATTCAGCAAGCGTCCGCAGGAGCTGAACAGCAGCCGGCAGAAAACAAACCGTTAACAGACCAGGTCATCAGCGGCTGGAAACAGATGAAATACACGCCTTTCGGGAAAACGACCGGAAGCTTTACGATTCGTCTTAATCCTGAGAACCTCGGTTTTGTCACGATTAAGGTGACAAACGAAAACGGGATGTTTCAAAGCAAAATAATCGCATCAAGCCAGTCTGCGAAAGAGCTGCTGGAACAGCATCTTCCTCAGCTGAAACAGTCGCTTCCGAATATGTCGGTCCAAATCGACCGTTTTACCGTCCCGCTTCAAAGCGGGGATCAGCAGCCGGTTTACGGTCAGACAGCCGATCACAATAAACAGCAGCAGCAGGGACAGAGAGAGCAGAAAAACCAGCAGCAGTCAGGTGATTTCGGAGATATGCTGGAGGAGCTTTCTCTCAATGAAATGGAGGAAGAATAGTTGACTTCTGTAAACTCGGATTATGCCGCAGCGGGCGCTTCTAATACGAAGAGCACCGCCGCCGTAAACAGCAGCACGAATTTAGGGAAAGACGAATTTCTAAAGATCTTAATGACGCAGGTTCAGAACCAGGACCCGCTCAATCCGGTTGATGACAAAGAATTCATCAGTCAGATGGCGACATTTTCTTCATTGGAGCAAATGATGAATATGAATACGACGATGACTAAATTTGTAGAAAATCAAGATCCGTTTACGATGTATGTGAACTGGATCGGCAAAAATGTCACATTCAGCGACAGCGACGGGAAGGATCAGACAAGCCCAGTCAATTCAGTCAAGCATTCAAACGGCAATTACGTGCTCGTGCTTGAAAATGGCAAAGAGGTCAGTCCGTGGAATGTCACGGCCGTCAGCGAAACATCTAAATAAAAAGAAACCCAGGGGGAATTTAACATGTTACGTTCATTATATTCCGGTATCAGCGGCATGAAAAACTTTCAGACAAAACTAGATGTAATCGGCAATAACATCGCCAACGTCAACACAGTGGGATTTAAGAAAAGCCGCGTTACGTTTAAAGATTTGATCAGCCAGACAGTCGCCGGCGGTTCAAACGTGACCAATTCAAAACAAATCGGCTTGGGTGCCGCGACTTCTTCCATTGATGTCGTTCATTCAACCGGCGCCCCGCAGGCTACACAGAATAAAACCGACCTAGCCATTGACGGAGACGGCTACTTTCAGATTAATACAGGTGCGGGAATCGTTTACACACGTGCGGGGAATTTTGGGAAGGACAATAAAGGCAACCTTGTTACGACTGACGGCTACTACCTTGAAAAAATCGGCGGGGGCAAAATCAATATTCCGACTGACGCGAAAGATTACAGTATCGGTGCAGACGGAACCGTTACATACACTGATGCAGGGGATGCGGTTCATGATGCCGGACAAATCGGTCTGGTCACGTTCCCTAACAGCGCCGGTCTGGAAAAAATCGGAGGAAACCTTTACAGACAATCATTAAGTTCAGGAGCTGCGAGTGCTGTCACCGCTCCGGGCGAAAACGGCTCAGGTAAGCTTTTGGCAGGCTATCTTGAAATGTCAAACGTTGATCTGACAGATGAATTTACCGAAATGATCGTTGCTCAGCGCGGTTTCCAATCAAACTCAAAAATCATTACGACTTCAGATGAAATCCTTCAGGAGCTGGTTAATCTGAAACGGTAAGGAGGGAGGGGAGGCGGTAAGGCCGCTTCTCCGGATTGAATGATTCAAGTCACCCGTTTAAACGGCCAGCCTTTTACGCTGAACGCGCTGTTTATCGAACAGATTGAGTGCTTCCCCGACACGACGATTACGCTGTCCAACGGCAAAAAGTTCGTAGTGAAAGAACCGGAAGAAGCAGTTCTTAAAAAAGTCATTTCGTTTTACCATAGCATACAAATATTTTCACTGGATCAGGGAATAGAGGAAGAAGAATGAAAAAAAAATTAGTCATTATTATGCTGATTATTTTAATTGTCGTTGCCGGCCTCGGAACGGCAGCATATTTTGTCGTCAGCGGACATTCAGACAAAGACAAAAAGCCTACAATCGATGAAGTCGTTGCAGCTACTGTGTCTGTCGATGATATCACGACGAACTTAAAGTCCGACAGCATCATCCGCATCGGCATCAAGCTTGAAACTGACTCGGAAAAAGCGAAGGAAGAACTAGAAAAACGCGATTTTCAGGTGAAAGACAACATCATTTCCATTTTAGCCGATACAAGCGCCGGAGAGATTGAGGGAGATAAAGGAAGAGAAGCGTTTAAACAATCCTTAAAAGAAAAAGTAAACAGCTATCTCCAAGAAGGAAAAGTTCAGAAAGTGTACATTACCTCCTTTAATCTGCAATAAAAACAAATTTGACAGAATACGGAGGTGAAGAAAATGTCAGGAGAAGTTCTCTCTCAAAATGAAATAGACGCACTGCTTTCAGCCATTTCGACGGGTGAGGCGGATGCGGAAGAGCTGAAAAAGGAAGTTAAAGAGAAAAAAGTAAAAGTATATGATTTTAAACGGGCGCTCAGGTTTTCGAAAGATCAGATACGGAGTTTAACCCGGATACATGATAACTTTGCGAGGCTTCTCACAACACACTTTTCCGCCAAGCTCAGAACGTATATCCATATATCTGTCAGCTCAGTTGACCAGGTGCCGTATGAAGAATTTATCCGCTCCATACCGAACATGACGATCCTGAATTTGTTCGATGTTCATCCGATGGAAGGCAGGATCATGATGGAGGTTAATCCCACCATCGCATACGCCATGCTTGACCGCGTCATGGGAGGCATCGGCATCACCCATAACAAAGCTGACAATCTTACGGAAATAGAAACGAACATTATTTCTAATTTATTTGAAAATGCACTGGGCAACTACAAAGAAGCTTGGCAATCCATTGCTGATATTGATCCTGAAATGACTGAATTTGAAGTGAATCCTCAGTTTGTACAGATGGTTTCGCCAAATGAAACCGTCGTGGTCATTTCTCTCAATACGCAGATCGGTGAAATCAGCGGTGTCATTAATCTTTGTATTCCCCATGTCGTGCTTGAGCCGATAATCCCTAAGCTTTCCGTACATTATTGGATGCAATCAGATCGGAATGAAGCGAAGCCCGAAGAAACAAAGTTGCTTGAAAAGCGCATCATGACGGCACAAATTCCCGTAGTAGCTCTCTTGGGAGCTTCTGAACTGACAATAGAAGAATTTTTAAGTTTGGAAGCCGGGGACTGTATAACTCTGGACAAATCAGTGACTGATCCTCTTACTGTATTGGTCGGAAACAAACCGAAGTTTTTAGGGCAGGCCGGCCGGGTGAATCGAAGACAGGCAGTGCAAATTTTAGATCACGACATAAGAGGTGAACAAGATGAACAATAGATTATCTCAAGATGAAATCGATGCTCTTCTTAATGGCACAGGAAGTCAAGAGGATACAGAACAGCCTCAAAAGGCGAACTTGTCTGAACTTGAGCGCGATGCGATCGGAGAAATCGGGAATATTTCATTCGGCAGCTCGGCTACGGCGCTGTCCACTCTTTTAAATCAAAAAGTGGACATTACGACACCGAGTGTGACCGTCATTTCAAAAAGCAAAATCAGTGATGAATTTCCTCATCCGTATGTTGCCATTGAAGTGAACTACACAGAAGGATTTGACGGCAGCAATTTGCTCGTCGTAGAACAAAGCGACGCAGCCATCATCGCGGATTTGATGATCGGCGGAGACGGCCAAGGCGCCGATCCGTCACTCGGGGAAATCCACCTGAGCGCCGTGCAGGAAGCAATGAATCAAATGATGGGCTCGGCTGCTACGTCGATGTCGACCGTATTCAGTAAAAAGATCGACATTTCTCCGCCGCGGGTTGAACTTCTGGATGTGACGGAAGAAAAAGGGACGGACAGAATACCGGAGGATGACCTGCTTGTAAAAGTTTCATTCCGCCTGAAAGTCGGTGAATTAATCGATTCGAGCATCATGCAGCTTTATCCGCTTACGTTTGCGAAGGATCTGATCGCGGAGCTGATGAATACAGATCAGCCTGTGGCAGAAGCCGCAGAAACCGTGTCAGAACCGCAGGAAACATACGAAACGCCACAGCAGGAACCGGCCGTTCAGCAGGAACCGCAGGCAAAACCCGAGCTTCCGAAGAGACAGGGAACCGCTAAAAAAGCTGCTCCCGTTCAAGTCGCTCCGGTGGAATTCCAGGCGTTTGATCAAAATGCAGCGGCGGCGCACGGTTCAAGAAACAACCTTGATATGCTGATGGATATCCCGCTTTCCGTTACGGTCGAGCTCGGCAGAACGAAGAGAAGCGTCAAAGAAATCCTTGAACTTTCTGCGGGAAGCATAATTGAGCTTGATAAGCTGGCGGGTGAACCCGTTGACATCCTGGTCAATCAGCGGATCGTAGCAAAGGGCGAGGTCGTTGTCATAGAAGAAAACTTCGGCGTGAGAGTTACTGACATTTTAAGTCAGGCTGACCGCCTTAACAATTTAAAATAAGCGAACATAGAGGAGAGAAACAGATTATGGCACACAGAATTTTAATTGTAGACGATGCAGCATTTATGAGAATGATGATCAAGGATATTTTGGTGAAGAACGGTTTTGACGTTGTAGCTGAAGCTTCAGACGGAGCACAGGCGGTCGAAAAATTCAAAGAGCATTCACCCGACCTTGTGACAATGGATATTACAATGCCTGAAATGGACGGGATTACCGCATTAAAGGAAATTAAACAAATCGATCCGCAGGCGAAAATCATCATGTGTTCGGCAATGGGCCAGCAGTCAATGGTCATTGACGCGATTCAAGCCGGCGCAAAAGACTTTATCGTGAAGCCGTTCCAAGCGGACCGCGTGCTTGAAGCCATTAATAAAACATTAAGCTAAAGGGTGTACGACTGTTGAAAAAGAGTCATGGTTTACTAGCTTTGATTTGTTGTTTCGTTTTACTCAATGTACATCCGTTCCCTGCTTTTGCGGCGGAGTCTGATAATTCCACCGTCAACGAATGGTTTGACAAACAATCAACAAACAAAACAGAGAAAAAAAACGATACATCGAAACAAACGGCTGATCAAGAGATAGGGGATGCTTCTGCATCTTCTGTCTCCGCTTTTGATTTTGTAAAGATGATTGGGGCGTTATTATTTGTCATTCTGCTGATCTATGGATTTGTCAAACTGATGAATAAAAGAAACCGTCTGCTGAAGCCGTTTCAATATGTAGAAAATATCGGCGGAACGTCAGTCGGCCAAAACCGTTCCGTGCAGCTGATTAAAGTGGGAAACAGCGTACTTGTGGTCGGTGTCGGCGAGACGATACAGCTTTTAAAAGAAATTGAAGATGAAAAAGAGCGCGAGGCGATTCTGAGCCAATACGAAGAGGCGATGTCCTCAAAAGTGGAATGGAACAAACTCGTAAAGCCGCGTAAGGATGGAGAAAAAAAGCCGCAAACGATGCTTCCGTCGTTTTCAAAAGCGCTGAAAGAACAGCTGAGCGAGCTGAAACAAAGCCGTTCTGAAGGAAAAAAGAAAGGCCCGTATCATCATGAATGAATTTATTAATCTTTTTAATTCAAGCAGTCCGACCGAAGTCAGTTCTACTGTTAAGTTACTGCTGCTTTTGACCGTCTTTTCAGTGGCTCCGGGTATTTTGATTTTGATGACCTGCTTTACGAGAATCGTCATCGTCCTGTCTTTTGTGAGAACCTCACTGGCGACGCAGAACATGCCTCCGAATCAGGTATTAATCGGTCTTGCGCTGTTCTTGACGTTTTTTATTATGGCTCCGACTTTTTCAGAGATTAATAAGGATGCCTTAACGCCGCTGATGAACAACAAAATCAGTCTCGATGAAGCATATACAAAAGCCGAGAAGCCGATTAAAGAATACATGAGCAAGCATACAAGGCAAAAGGATCTGGCGCTGTTTATGAACTACGCCAAAATGAAAAAGCCCGAATCGATTCAGGATATTCCTTTGACGACGATGGTGCCCGCTTATGCGATCTC
Organism: Bacillus sp. 5RYD7K; assembly: GCF_059831465.1. Lineage (NCBI taxonomy): Bacteria > Bacillati > Bacillota > Bacilli > Caryophanales > Bacillaceae > Bacillus > Bacillus sp. 5RYD7K. The sequence goes on along the minus strand of NZ_CP191200.1, from coordinate 3,186,133 downwards.
GGAACTCAAGACCGCTTTTCAGATGGGCTTTATGATTTTCATTCCGTTTTTAATTATCGATATGGTCGTGGCGAGCGTCTTAATGTCAATGGGAATGATGATGCTTCCGCCGGTCATGATCTCTCTGCCCTTTAAAATATTGCTTTTCGTTTTGGTCGATGGATGGTATTTAATCGTGAAATCTTTGCTTGACAGCTTTTAGGGTAGGTGCTAATTGTGAGTTCAGAATTTGTAATTTCCATGGCGGAAAAAGCCGTATACGTAACATTGATGATCTGCGGGCCGCTGCTAGCGATCGCGCTGATCGTCGGTTTGCTCGTCAGTATCTTTCAAGCGACAACTCAAATCCAGGAACAGACGCTTGCGTTCATTCCGAAAATCGTGGCGGTAATGCTCGGACTGATCTTTTTCGGTCCTTGGATGCTGTCGACGATTCTTTCGTTTACAACTGATCTGTTCTCTCATCTGAACCGATTTGCAGGGTAGAATCAAATGAATTCCATCATTGATTTATTTCCCGCTTTTTTATTGGTTTTTATTAGAATTTCTGCTTTTTTTGTAACGGTGCCGATCTTCGGGCACCGGAATCTGCCGGCGGTTCACCGAATCGGTTTTGCTTTCTTTCTTTCGGTGATCTGCTTCAGTACGCTGAAACATGCGCCGTCAGTTGACATAGGGGAACAGTATATGCTGCTTGTTATAAAAGAGGCCGTTGTGGGCTTGAGCCTCGGGCTGATTGCTTTCATGATGCTGGCAGCCATTCAGATCGCGGGTTCCTTTATTGATTTTCAGATGGGTTTTTCCATCGCGAATGTCATTGATCCGCAATCAGGAACGCAAAGCCCGCTGATCGGCCAATTCGTTTATACGCTGGCGCTGTTATTTATGCTCAGCGTAAACGCCCATTATCTATTATTGGACGGGATTTATTACAGCTTTCAGTATATTCCGCTTGATCAGGCATTTCCGTCGTTTGGAAATGAGCACTTTGGACTTTTTATCGCAAAAAGCTTCAATGCCATGTTTATTATCGCTTTTCAAATGTCTGCGCCGGTTGTAGCCAGTCTGTTTTTAGTTGATTTGGCGCTTGGCATTGTGGCGAGAACGGTGCCGCAGCTGAACGTTTTCGTTGTCGGGCTTCCTCTTAAAATAGCCGTGAGTTTTATTATGCTGATCGTTTGTATGGCGGTGATGTTTGTCCTCGTCCGCAATATCTTCAGCCTTACCGTTGAAACAATGCGAAATTTATTGGCATTGGTCGGTGTGACGTGATGAGACTCAGACTGAATCTGCAATTCTTTGCCGGTGAAAAAACGGAGAAAGCCACCCCGAAAAAACGAAAAGATACAAGAAAGAAAGGTCAGGTCCCGAAAAGTACGGATGTGAATACAGCCGTTTCTTTACTGATTATCTTTCTTTCGCTGATCGCGCTCGGCCCTTACATGCGGGACAGGCTGCTGTCCTTTATTAAAACGTTTTATACGAAATCGATAGCATTAGATCTGTCAGCGTCTAACGTACATGAGCTTTTTGTGGATACAGTGAAAGATATCAGCCTCATCCTTGCGCCGATTATGCTGGTCGCGCTTGTGGCGGGTGTCGTGAGCAACTACATGCAGGTGGGTTTTCTGTTTTCTGCGGAAGTTCTCAAACCTGACCTGAACAAGCTCAGCCCGCTGAAAGGATTTAAGCGGATATACAGCATGAGGGCGATTGTTGAACTGGTTAAATCGATTTTGAAGATTGCCGTAGTCGGTTTTGCCGCCTTTATGGTGCTCTGGCTGCATTATGGCGATATTCTCCGCCTTCCGCTTTTAACGCCTGCGGAAGTGCTCACATTCGTATCTAAGCTCACTCTTTGGATGGGGCTTGCGGGTTCAGGGGCTTTAATGCTGCTGGCCGGGCTCGATTACTTATATCAGCGTTTTGACTATGAGAAAAACATCAGAATGTCAAAGCAGGATATAAAAGATGAATACAAAAAATCGGAGGGCGACCCGATTATCAAGTCCAAAATTAAGCAGAAGCAGCGGGAAATGGCGATGAGGCGAATGATGCAGGAAGTGCCGAAAGCTGACGTCATCATTACCAACCCGACCCACTATGCGATCGCTCTAAAATATGATGAAAAGAAAATGGATGCCCCTTACATTGTTGCCAAAGGGGTCGATCATCTCGCATTAAAAATCAGGCAGATCGCCAAAGAACATGAGGTCATGACGATTGAAAACAGGCCGCTCGCGCGTGCGTTATATGATCAGGTTGACATCGACCAGGCCGTACCGGAAGAGTTTTTCAAAGTCATTGCGGAAATTTTGGCTTATGTCTATAAAACAAAACAAAAAGTATAGTGAATTTCAGATTCAAAAGGAGAGAAAAACAGCATGTCAACAAGAGATTTATCGGTTTTAATAAGTGTTGTCCTCATTGTGGCAATGCTGGTGATTCCATTCCCTCCATGGTTGTTAAGTATATTGATCATCATTAATATCTCTCTTGCGTTGATCGTGCTTCTCACCACAATGAATATGCAAGAACCGCTGCAATTTTCGATATTCCCGTCATTGCTGTTGTTATTGACACTGTTTCGGCTTGCGCTCAATGTGTCGACGACTCGTTCGATCCTTTCTCACGGAGAAGGGGGAAAGGTTGTTGAGACATTCGGGAATTTCGTTGTCGGCGGAAATGTGCTGGTAGGGCTTGTTGTCTTCATAATCTTGATTATTATTCAGTTTATCGTCATTACAAAAGGCGCCGAGCGGGTATCGGAAGTGGCGGCGAGATTTACGCTCGATGCGATGCCCGGAAAACAAATGAGTATTGACGCCGATTTAAACGCCGGCATGATTACGGAGCAGGACGCGAAACACAGACGTGAAAAAGTCGCCCGGGAAGCGGATTTTTACGGCGCGATGGACGGTGCGAGCAAATTTGTCAAAGGGGATGCGATCGCGGGTATCATCATCGTGATGATCAATATTATTTTCGGGATCGTAATCGGCATGCTGCAGCAGGGGATGAGCATACAAGAAGCTGCTTCTCACTTTACAATGCTGACGGTCGGTGACGGTATCGTTTCTCAAATGCCGGCCTTGCTTATTTCAACGGCTACGGGGATTGTCGTGACGAGAGCGGCATCTGAAGGGAACCTCGGTCATGATATTACAGGCCAGCTGTTCGCTTATCCGAAGCTCTTATATGTAGCCGCGGGAACTGTTCTTTTGCTTGGTCTTCTCACGCCGATCGGCATTCTGCTGACGGGGCCGATTGCCGGTCTGCTTGCATTCGGCGCTTATAAGCTGTCCAAAACGGATAAGCCGAGCGAAGAAGAGGAAGAAATTCTTGAAGAAGAGGCTCAGGCGGATGAACTGAAAAGCCCGGAAAGCGTTGTGCAGCTTTTACATATTGATCCGATTGAATTTGAGTTCGGATACGGCCTGGTACCGCTCGCAGACGCTGGTCAGGGCGGTGATCTTCTTGACCGCATTGTCATGATCAGACGACAGCTGGCGCTTGAATTAGGGCTTGTCATTCCGGTTGTGCGCATCAGGGATAATATCGCGCTTCAGCCGAATGAATACAGATTGAAAATTAAAGGCAATGAAGTCGCTAAAGGAGAGCTCCTGCTTGATCATTACTTAGCGATGTCACCGACGCCTGAAGATGACATGATTGAAGGAATTGAAACGATTGAACCGTCATTCGGGCTTCCCGCAAAATGGATCAGCGAAGCTGCGAAAGATGAAGCGGACATGCTGGGGTATACAGTTGTTGATCCGGCGTCAGTCGTATCTACGCATATTACGGAAAAAATTAAGCAGCATGCCCATGAACTGGTCGGCAGACAGGAAACAAAGCAGCTGATCGATCATCTGAAGGAAAATTATCCTGTGCTTGTTGAGGAAGTCACGCCAAATCCTCTTTCTGTCGGCGATATTCAAAAGGTGCTTGCTAAATTGCTGAGAGAAAAAGTTTCAATCAGAAACTTGGTGACCATTTTTGAAACACTTGCCGATTACGGAAGATTAACGACTGATTCAGATCTTTTGACGGAATACGCGAGACAGTCGCTTGCCAAACAAATCACGGCCCAATATGCGAGAGAGCATGAAACGCTGAAAGTCATCACATGCTCAGGCCGGGTCGAAAAAGCAATTGCAGACGGCGTGCAGCAGACTGAACAGGGCAATTACTTGTCGCTTGATCCTGAGGTTTCAGATAGTATCATCCGTTCTGTCGCTAAAGAGGCCGAGCAGCTTTCCATCCGGCAGGAGACGGCGATTCTTCTCTGTTCGCCTGCTGTCAGAATGTATGTAAAACAGCTGTTAGAACGCTATTTCCCTGATCTTCCGGTTCTTTCTTATAATGAGCTGGAAGCAAACGTTGAAGTACAGAGCATTGGAGTGGTGGATATTTAATGAAAATAAAAAAATTTACAGCCGCTTCAATGCAGGATGCCGCGAAGCAAATTAAAAAGGAACTCGGCAACGATGCCGTCATTTTACATTCCAAACAAGTAAAGAAGCGAAAATGGCTTGGGCTGCGGTCACAGCCGGCTGTTGAAGTGGTCGCTGTTTTAGATCGTGACGTCAGAGAAACGAGAAAAACGCCGCCGGCTGCCGATGAAGACATGAAAAAGACGGAAACGGCGAAAAAAGCCGAGCCTGTTCAGCCGCCGCGTCTTCCGGATCATGCTGCATCCGGTGATCTGGCGCGTTATAAAGAAGTGCTCCCCGAACCAATAAAAAAAGCCGAGAGACTACTGAAGCAAGCAGGTCTTCCTGATTACACGCAAAACGCCGTTTTGAGTGAATTGCTGCGTTCTTCGATTGCCACCGGTGATTTAACTGAAGACAATGTCAGCCCGAAACTGCAGGATTTGTTAGTGAAAAAACTCCCCTCAGCAGACAGGTGGCAGGAAGGGATTCAATCAAAATACGTCGTGCTTTTCGGTTCAACCGGGGCCGGCAAAACGACCACACTTGCAAAACTTGCAGCCGCATCAACGCTGACAGAGCACAAAAAAATTGCATTTATGACGACGGATACTTACCGGATTGCCGCAGTCGAACAGCTGAAGACATATGCGGAGCTGCTTCAGGCTCCTCTTGAAGTATGTTATTCAAAAGAAGACTGTCTGAAGGCGCAGGAAAAATTCGCTGAATATGACCATGTTTTCATTGATACAGCCGGAAGAAACTTTAAAGAAGAGCAGTATATTACGGAATTGCAAGAGATGATTCCGTTTGAAGCAGGCTTACAATCTTTTCTCGTATTATCTTCATCTGCAAAATATGAAGATATGAAACAGGTGCTGAAACAATTTTCCGGTGTGCCGGTCAATCAATTCATTTTTACGAAAACGGATGAAACCGCCTCACTCGGCTCCGTGTTTCAAGTGCTTTCTGAATCGAGAATCGGGGCCGCCTATTTGACAAATGGACAAGATGTGCCTGAAGACATCCTGTCGGCTTCACCAGAAGAATTTGTCAGGATGCTTTTGACATGAAACCCGATCAGGCAGAGTCATTAAGAAGAAAAATGAGACAGCGGCAAATGGCCAAGCCGGAGCTGTATGAAAAAAAAGCGAAGACATTAGCCGTCATCAGCGGCAAAGGCGGCGTCGGAAAATCTAATTTAACATTAAACATGGCCGTTGCCCTGCAGGAAAAAGGAAAAAAAGCACTCATCATTGATCTTGACATCGGGATGGGCAACATTGATGTGCTGATCGGTGCGGCATCTGCACGCACTATTATTGATGTGATGGAGAATCGGTACGCGTTGGCTCAATCACTGTCCTCCGGTCCGAAAGGCCTTCACTACATATCCGGAGGATCAGGGCTTGAGGCGATTTATCAAGCTGACAGAGAGAAGTGGTCAGCATTTATGAATGGTCTTTCCGCTGTATTAAGCGATTTTGATTACGTTCTGTTTGATATGGGAGCGGGACTTTCAAAAGAACAGCTGCCGTTTATTTTATCGGCAGAAGATATTCTCGCCGTGACAACGCCTGAGCCGACGGCAATTATGGATGCCTACAGCGCGATCAAACATCTCACCCTCGCGGATGAGCGGCTGACCGTAAATATTGCCGTCAATCGCGCCCGGACCCAAAAACAGGCGCTGGACACGTACAGCCGTCTTTCTTACGCGATTCACACGTTTTTAGGCGCGGAGGTGCGTTTCGCCGGCTCCATCCCGGATGATCCGCTGGTAAGTCAAGCTGTCATTGACCAGGTGCCTTTTTTAATAAAAAGTCCTCAAGCAAAAGCCAGCAAGTCCGTCCGTCTTTTGACGGATGTCTTGTTTCAAACGGAAGAAAACAAACCAAGAGAAGAGAAACCGGCATTTATTGAGAGATTATCTTCTTTTTTAATGAGGAGGACTTTACAGTGATTCGTGTGCTTGTCGTTGATGACTCAGCTTTTATGAGAAAAATGATTACCGATTTTCTGGCTGCGGAAGTGCAGATAGAAGTCATCGGGACAGCCAGAAACGGGGAAGAAGCGCTGAAAAAAATAGAGCTTCTCAAGCCGGATGTTGTCACGCTTGATATTGAAATGCCGGTCATGAACGGAACGGATACATTGCGGAAAATCATCAGCATATACAAACTTCCCGTAATCATGGTATCAAGTCAGACGCAGCAAGGAAAAGACCGAACGATCAACTGCTTGGAAATGGGTGCCTTTGATTTTATCACCAAGCCTTCCGGAGCGATTTCACTTGATCTTTATAAAATTAAAGAACAGCTGATTGAAAGGGTGATTGCCGCGGGACTGTCCCTCGCAAAAGAAACTGAGCCGGCGGTGAAAGAGCCCCTCACCCCGGAACGTCCGGCTGCTGTGGGATTTGAGAGGCCGAAAGCAAAATCTGCTAAGCAGGCCGTATTCATTGCGACCTCTACAGGCGGACCGCGGGCTTTGCAAAAGGTGATTCCGAAGCTGCCGAAGGATTTACAGGCGCCTGTATTTGTCGTGCAGCACATGCCTGAAGGCTTTACCGCTTCACTTGCAGACAGGCTGAACCATTTGTCAGATATTCAGGTGAAGGAAGCGGAAAACGGTGAAGAGGCTAAAGATGGATGGGTGTACATCGCGCCCGGCGGAAAAAATATGACGGTTGCCGAGGAAGGCGGAAGGCTCCGCATCATTCTTGACGTTCATGATACGGAAAGCCGGCATAAACCGTCGGCCGATTATTTGTTTCGTTCGGCAAGCCGATTGTCCGATTATGAAAAGGTAGCCGTCATTATGACCGGCATGGGCAGCGACGGAACCGAAGGCGTAAAAGAAATGCTCAGAACAGGCGGCGTTAAAACGATTGCGGAATCCGACGAATCCTGTGTTGTGTTCGGGATGCCGAAGTCAGCGATAAAAGCGGGCCTCATTCATGAAATTAAACATGTGGAAGAAATCGCGGCATCCATCACCGGATGTGTGAAAAAAGAGAGGGTGTGAATCAATTGGATATGAATCAATATTTAGATGTCTTTATTGATGAAAGTAAAGAGCACTTACAGACATGTAACGAAAAGCTGCTGCTGTTGGAAAAAGATCCGTCAGACCTTCAGATTGTGCATGACATCTTCAGAGCTGCCCATACGCTGAAAGGCATGAGCGCAACGATGGGATATACTGATCTGGCGCATTTAACTCACTTGATGGAAAATGTGCTGGACGCTATCCGCAACGGAGAGATGCCGGTCACATCAGATTGGCTGGATGTGCTGTTTGAAGCGCTGGATCATCTTGAAGAGATGGTGCAGTCCATTATTGACGGAGGAGACGGCAAACGTGATATTTCTGAAGTGAGCGCAAAACTCGATGTAAACGCGGTGCATGAGACTGCCGCTTCAGCTGAAACAGCAGAACCGCCGGCTTCAACGAAACAGGCTTCAGCTGAATGGAATTATGATGAGTTCGAACGGACTGTCATCGAAGAGGCAGAAGAGCAAGGATTCAGCCGCTATGAAATAACGGTTTCCCTGAATGAAAACTGCATGCTCAAAGCCGTGCGCGTGTACATGATATTTGAAAAGCTGAATGAAGCGGGGGAAGTCGCAAAAACGATACCCGCCGCGGAAGTGCTTGAGACGGAAGATTTCGGAACGGATTTTCAGGTGTGCTTCTTGACAAAGCAGCCTGCTGAGGAAATTAAAGACCTCATCAGCGGCATTTCAGAAGTGGAGAACGTCGAAATTTCTGTCGGCGCGCCGTTAAAAACGGCCGAAAAACCGCAAGCAGCTGAACCGGTGAAGGACGTTCCGGTTAAAAAGACTGACAAGCAGCCGAACCCGCAAGCGAAAACGGAAGAACAGCCGAAGCATCACAGCGGATCGAAAACGATTCGTGTCAACATTGAAAGACTGGATTCTTCAATGAACCTTTTTGAAGAGCTTGTCATTGACCGCGGACGTCTTGAGCAGATCGCCAAAGAGCTAGATCACAATGAATTGACTGAAACCGTCGAACGCCTGACCAGAATCTCAGGAGACCTTCAATCTATTATTCTGAATATGCGGATGGTTCCGGTAGAAACCGTCTTTAACCGTTTCCCGAGAATGATCCGCCAGCTTCAAAAGGAATTAAATAAGAAAATTGAATTGTCCATCATCGGCGCTGAAACAGAGCTTGACCGCACGGTGATTGATGAAATCGGCGATCCGCTTGTCCATTTAATCAGAAACAGCATCGATCATGGCATCGAAGCGCCTGAAGTGCGGGTGAATAAAGGAAAACCGGAATCAGGCCATGTCGTGCTTAAAGCATATCACAGCGGCAACCACGTCTTTATTGAGGTTGAAGATGACGGGGCCGGCCTGAACAGAAAGAAAATTCTCGAAAAAGCGCTCGAACGGAATGTCATCACTGAACGTGATGCCGAAACGCTTGAAGATAATGAGATTTACGAGCTTATTTTTGCTCCGGGCTTCTCGACTGCCGATCAAATTTCTGATATTTCAGGCCGGGGTGTCGGCCTGGACGTTGTGAAAAACAAACTTGAATCACTCGGCGGCTCGGTCAGTGTCAAATCCGCGGAAGGCCAAGGCTCTCTTTTCAGTATTCAGCTTCCGCTGACACTTTCAATTATATCCGTCCTTCTCATTAAACTTGAAGAAGAGACGTTTGCGATACCGATTTCTTCTATTATAGAGACGGCTGTGATTGAAAAGAAAGATATCCTGCAGACGCATGACAGAGAAGTGATTGATTTCAGAGGACAGATTGTTCCGATTGTCTACCTGAAAAAAGAATTCGGCATTACGGATTCAAAACAGGATGCGGATCAGTTCCATGTGATCGTCGTGAAAAAGGGCGATAAATCTACCGCTTTTGTCGTGGACTCTTTTATCGGCCAGCAGGAAGTCGTACTGAAATCACTCGGAGACTATTTAACGAACGTCTTTGCGATTTCCGGCGCTACGATTCTCGGAAACGGAGAAGTGGCGCTGATTATTGATTGCAATGCGCTGATCTACTAAAACGACACGAGGAGGTGCCCTTATGACTGCTGAAATCAAAACAGGTGAAAAAATGATTGTGTTTATGATAAACGGGAAAGAATACGCTATCTCAGTTTCCCAGGTGAAATCAATTGAAAAGTGGCAAAAACCGACGAGAGTCCCGGGTGTGGAACCTTATATCCGCGGTGTTATCAATCTGCGCGGGGTGATTACGCCGGTTCTTGATTTAAGAAAACGTCTGAACCAGCCTGAACAGGACATCACAGAAGAGACGCGGATTATCATTATTTCTTACCGCGACGCCGATGTCGGGTGGGTTGTGGATGAGGCTAATGATGTCATCACCGTGCATGAAAATGAAATTGAATCCGCGCCTGAAAGCCAGACAAAGGAAGCGGATGTGTGGATTAAACAGATCGTCAAGCAAGATAACAGGCTCCTCAATATTATTGATGCGCATGCGGTGCTGGATAAAGGTGCTTCTGCATCTGCATCCGGAGAGCCGAATGCTTAAAGGGGATAAGACAACATGAGTAAGTTTGAAGCGATCAAAGAAGAGCAGATGGATATTTTGCGGGAAGTCGGAAATATCGGAGCGGGTCACTCAGCCTCTGCCATGGCTCAGCTGCTGAACAGAAAGATAGATATGGAAGTGCCGTTTGCGACCTTATTGACATTTGATGAGCTCGCTGATTTTTTCGGAGGTGCCGAAACGCCGGTCGCCAGTATCTTTTTAAGAATGGAAGGCGACATGACCGGTTCTATCTTTCTCATCATGCCTTTTGATCAAGCGGAACAGTTTATCAGAGAACTGATCGGAAATCCGGATTTTGATATTGACCAGTTGGGTGAAGATCATTTGAGTTCTTCTGCTTTACATGAGTTCGGCAATATTTTAGCAGGTTCCTATTTAACGGCATTGGCTGATTTGACGAAGCTTGAGATTTATCCGAGTGTGCCGGAAATCTCACTGGATATGTTCGGTGCGGTTATCAGTGAAGGACTCATGGAGCTCAGCCAAGTCGGGGAACATGCCATTGTCGTGGATACTTCTATTTTTGACCAAGGCAGCCGGCAGGAGCTCAAAGCCCATATGTTTATGCTCCCGGACTATGATTCTTTTGAAAAGCTCTTCGTCTCATTGGGTGCGGCTTTATGAGTCGTGCGGAATCTGCAGTCGTTAAAGTGGGGATTGCGGATGTTCAAATCGCGCGTTATCCGGATAAAATCCGGACTTCGGGACTCGGTTCATGCGTGGGACTGGTTTTATACGATAAAGACAAACAAACGGCGGGACTCGTTCACGTGATGCTGCCGGACTCCGGTTTATCGAAAACAGCGGAACTGAACCGCGCAAAATATGCGGACACCGCCGTAAAGACGACGATTGACATGCTTTTGAAAGCCGGATGCCGCAAGTTTGCCCTGAAGGCAAAGCTCGCAGGGGGAGCGGAGATGTTTAAGTTTAAAATGACAAACGATCTGATGAAAATCGGCCCAAGGAACGTAGCGGCCATTAAAGAACAGCTTTCATTGTATAACATTCCGGTCATCAGTGAAGATACCGGCGGCTCAAGCGGCCGGACGATTGAATTTGAGCCAAAGTCCTGCATGCTGCACATCCGAACTGTTAAACAAGGTGAAACAACGATTTAATTAAGGTATGAGGTAGGGGGATAACAATGCAATCCTTGAATTATGAAGATCAGGTGCTTTGGTCGCGCTGGAAAGAGTGGAAAGATCCTAAAGCCGGTGATGATTTAATGCGCCGTTACATGCCGCTGGTCACATATCATGTCGGCAGAATTTCCGTCGGACTGCCGAAGTCGGTGCATAAAGACGATCTAATGAGCCTTGGTATGCTTGGTTTATATGATGCCCTAGAAAAATTTGACCCCGGCCGGGATTTAAAATTTGATACCTATGCCTCGTTTAGAATTCGCGGTGCAATCATCGACGGGCTGCGCAAAGAAGATTGGCTGCCCAGAACTTCACGGGAGAAGACAAAAAAAGTCGAAGCGGCGATCGAAAAACTTGAACAGCGCTACCTTCGGAATGTGACGCCTTCAGAGATCGCAGAAGAACTGGGGATGACGGAGCAAGACGTAGTATCAACGATGAATGAAGGGTTTTTTGCCAATCTCTTATCAATTGATGAAAAGCTTCACGACCAGGATGACGGTGAGAATATTCAAGTGATGATCAGAGATGACAAAAATGTGCCGCCGGAAGAAAAAATCATGAAGGACGAGCTGATCGCCCAGCTTGCAGGCAAAATTCACGAGCTCTCTGAAAAAGAACAGCTTGTCGTCAGCTTATTTTATAAAGAAGAACTGACACTGACCGAAATCGGACAAGTCCTGAACCTTTCGACCTCCCGGATTTCGCAGATTCATTCAAAGGCGCTGTTTAAATTAAAGCATCTGCTTGAAAAAGTAATTCAATAATGAACTCATGGTTAGCGAGTGAAAAACATGTCAACACTATTATGGCTTTTAAGCTTTATGCTTCACGGCATACTGCTTTATGCCGTCATTATTCTGTATACGAGGTTTTCAGCCCTCAAGGAGACGGAGCGCCAGCAGAAGAAGATTCTTGAAGAGACGGAAAACACCCTTGCTGCGTTTCTGCTTGAGTTAAAAGAAGAAAATGAAAGACTCGAAGACGCCAAAAACCGAGCTGATCAAGCGCCGGACGCAGAAGACGCGGAATCCCGGCCTGTCAAACCGCAAAAAGAGCCTGATATTCCGGATCACATGGAAAAGCTCATCAGTGCCACGGAACAGGCCGAAAGTGAGGAAAACAGCGGCGCGTATTCGTTTGAAGAGCGCGTTTCAGAATTATATGAACAGGGGCTCACTCCCGCGGAAATTGCCAAACGGATGAAGAGCGGAAAGACAGAAATCGAGCTGTTTTTAAAATTTCGCGGCAAAGCTGTAAAGGATTCTTGATTGTCGCATAAAGCTGTGTTATATTATGTCTTGGTGTTAAATACACACGCTTAACGATTTATGCAGAGGGTGCTGCAGGCGGCAGTTCTGCACAAAAATGACCTAAGCGGAGGAAAAAAACCATTTTATTAGGAGGAAATCACATGTCAGTTATTTCTATGAAACAATTGCTTGAAGCTGGTGTTCACTTCGGCCACCAAACACGCCGCTGGAACCCAAAAATGAAGCGTTACATTTTCACGGAGCGTAACGGAATCTACATCATTGACCTTCAAAAAACAGTGAAAAAAGTAGAGGAAGCTTACAACTTCACGAAAAACCTTGCTGCTGAAGGCGGAAAAATCCTTTTCGTCGGCACAAAAAAACAAGCTCAGGATTCTGTTAAAGAAGAAGCTGTACGCTCTGGCATGTACTATGTCAACCAACGCTGGTTGGGCGGTACACTGACAAACTTCGAAACAATCCAAAAACGCATTAAGCGTCTGAAAGACATCGAAAAAATGCAAGAAAACGGTACGTTTGAAGTACTTCCGAAAAAAGAAGTTGTTCAATTGAAAAAAGAATTAGAGCGTCTTGAAAAATTCCTCGGCGGAATTAAAGACATGAAGGATCTTCCTGATGCATTATTCATCATCGATCCTCGCAAAGAGCGCATCGCTGTTGCGGAAGCTCACAAATTGAACATTCCTATCATCGGAATCGTAGATACAAACTGTGATCCTGATGAAATTGATGTCGTAATCCCTGCAAACGATGACGCAATCCGCGCTGTCAAACTTCTTACTTCTAAAATGGCAGATGCAATCTTAGAAGCGAAGCAAGGCGAAGAAGAAGCGGAAGCTGCTGAAGAGACTGCACCTGAAACGACAACTGCGTAACCTAATCAAAAGGTGATAAGAGGGACTGCCTTTTATCACCTTTTTTCAAGAAAAATGTATCTATACATATCTTGTTTACACATATAAGGAGGAATTTAAATGGCTATTACTGCACAGCAGGTAAAAGAACTGCGTCAAAAAACAGGCGCTGGTATGATGGACTGTAAAAAAGCGTTGACTGAAACTGACGGAGATATGGACAAAGCAATCGACCTTCTGAGAGAAAAAGGAATTGCGAAAGCAGCTAAAAAAGCTGACCGTATCGCTGCTGAAGGTTCTACTCTTATTAAAACTGACGGCAACAAAGGCGTTATCTTAGAAGTAAACTCTGAAACTGACTTCGTTGCGAAAAACGAAGGCTTCAAAGAGCTTCTGAACACGCTTGCTGACCATCTTCTTGCGAACGCTCCTGCTGACCTTGAAGAAGCAATGGGACAAAAGATGGAAAACGGTTCTACTGTTGAAGAATACATCACAAGCAACGTTGCTAAAATCGGAGAGAAAATCACTCTTCGCCGTTTTGCTGTTCTTACAAAAGAAGACAGCGAAGCGTTCGGTGCTTACCTTCACATGGGTGGCCGCATCGGCGTATTATCTGTTCTTAGCGGAACAACTGACGAAGATCTTGCAAAAGACATCGCAATGCATGTTGCAGCGGTAAACCCTCGTTACATTTCACGCGACCAAGTGTCTGAAGAAGAAGCTAACCACGAGCGTCAGATCCTGACTCAGCAAGCTCTTCAAGAAGGCAAACCGGAAAACATCGTAGCTAAAATGGTTGAAGGCCGTCTGAACAAATTCTTCGAAGAAATTTGCTTATTAGACCAAGCTTTCGTTAAAAACCCAGACGAAAAAGTGAAACAAGTTGTCGCTGCGAAAAACGCATCTGTTAAAACTTACGTCCGCTACGAAGTTGGAGAAGGTATTGAAAAACGCCAAGAAAACTTTGCTGAAGAAGTTATGAACCAAGTGAAAAAATAATGGCGGAAAGCCTCGGCGAATCTTTCGCGGCTTTTCAGGCAGTATAGGGGACACTACTTGTGTTCCCTATTTTTAAAACTATATTTACAAACTTTTTTTTCTCTTGCATAATAGGAAACGGCAATGTTTACACTTGGAGGTTATTATGGAAAAACCAAAATACAATCGTATCGTTTTAAAGCTTAGCGGAGAAGCGTTGGCAGGAGAACAGGGAAACGGGATTAATCCGACTGTCATCCAATCCATCGCTAAACAGGTAAAAGAAATCGCTGAGCTTGACGTCGAAGTGGCCGTAGTCGTAGGCGGCGGCAACTTATGGCGCGGAAAAACAGGCAGTGACTTAGGAATGGACCGTGCGACTGCCGATTATATGGGTATGCTTGCCACTGTCATGAACTCACTTGCCCTGCAGGACAGTCTTGAAACTCTCGGAATCCAGTCCAGAGTGCAGACATCAATTGAAATGCGTCAGGTCGCTGAACCTTACATCAGAAGAAAAGCCATCCGCCACCTGGAGAAAAAACGCGTTGTGATTTTTGCGGCGGGAACAGGAAACCCTTATTTCTCTACGGACACAACCGCAGCGCTGCGTGCCGCTGAAATCGAAGCGGATGTGATCTTAATGGCGAAAAATAATGTCGATGGTGTGTATAATGCTGATCCGAGAAAAGATGAGTCAGCCGTTAAATACGAAAAATTATCTTATCTCGATGTGTTAAAAGACGGGCTGGAAGTCATGGATTCTACGGCTTCTTCACTATGTATGGATAATGATATTCCGCTGATCGTCTTTTCTATTATGGAAGAAGGAAATATTAAGCGTGCCGTAATCGGCGAATCAATCGGAACGATCGTAAGGGGGAAATAACGTTGTCAAACGAAGTATTAACACAAACAAAAGAACGCATGGAAAAAGCGGTTGCCGCTTATTCACGGGAGTTGGCGTCAGTCCGCGCGGGACGTGCCAATCCGTCTCTATTGGATAAAGTGACAGTAGAATACTATGGTGCCCAAACACCTTTAAACCAGCTGTCTTCCATCAATGTGCCTGAAGCGCGTATGCTTGTTGTCACACCGTATGACAAAACAGCAATCGGCGATATTGAAAAAGCGATCCTGAAAGCTGATCTTGGCGTAACTCCGACAAGTGACGGCACAATTATCCGCATCGCGATCCCGGCTCTGACGGAAGAAAGACGTAAAGAACTTGTCAAAGTCGTGAAAAAATACGCGGAAGAAGCGAAAGTAGCAGTCCGTAATGTCCGCCGTGACAGCAATGATGAACTCAAGAAGCTTGAGAAAAACGGAGACATTACAGAAGACGAGCTTCGTGCTTCCAGTGAAGACGTTCAAAAGCTGACAGATGAATATGTGTCAAAAATTGACAGCGTCACAAAGGACAAAGAAAAAGAAATCATGGAAGTTTAATGAAAAACTATGTACAATAGATAATGTGAAAAGACCCTCTCATGTTTACAGGGGGTTTTTTTGTTAATACTGTTGATTACATTGATCATCAGCAATGCAACCTTTTTGGGTGACGGAGGAATCTCATGCTCAACATACTCAAAAATTGGAAGAATCAGCAGAATGCGGCTTCCAACTTAGAACGGTATACAAAAGAAGACATACTGAAGGGTGAAATTCCCGCACACATCGCCATTATCATGGACGGAAACGGGCGCTGGGCTAAGAAACGCTCACTTCCGCGGATTGCCGGACATCATGAAGGAATGAAAGTGGTAAAAAGGGTGACAAAGCTCGCAAATCAGCTCGGCGTCAAAGTTCTGACGCTTTATGCGTTTTCCACGGAGAACTGGAAGCGCCCGAAGATGGAAGTCGACTTTTTAATGAAGCTTCCGGAAGAGTTTCTGAATACGTACCTTCCTGAATTGATAGAGGAAAATGTACAGGTGAAAATTATCGGAGACGAATCTGCGCTCCCTTCTCATACGTACAGGGCGATTGAGAAGGCCGTAAAAGATACAGAACAAAATGACGGGCTGATTCTCAATTTCGCTTTGAACTACGGCGGGCGCACGGAAATCGTCAATGCGGCAAAAGCATTGGCCGAACAGGTGAAAAGCGGCACGCTGAATATCGAAGACATTGATGAAACGCTCTTTTCCGGGCATTTAATGACAGAATCACTTCAGGACCCGGAGCTCCTTATCAGAACGAGCGGAGAAATCAGACTGAGCAATTTTATGCTTTGGCAGGTGGCTTACAGTGAATTTGTTTTTACAGATGTCCTGTGGCCCGATTTTAAAGAAGATCACTTTCTGCAGGCAGTGGGAGAATTTCAGCAGCGGGGCCGGAGGTTTGGCGGAATTTAGAGGATGGTGGAAATGAAACAAAGATTGTTAACGGGTGTTCTGGCAGCGGCACTATTTTTATTTTTGGTTATTTTCGGAGGATTGCCGTTCACCGTATTTGTTTACGTGATGGGAAGTATAGCGCTTTTTGAGCTTTTGCGGATGAAAAAGCTCAGATTTTTTTCTTTTCCGGGGCTGATCAGCCTCTTGCTGTTATGGCTGTATATGATGCCGGATGAGTATCATTTTTTTGACGCGAAAATGGAAGTGACGATTTTCGCCGTACTGATACTGCTCAGCTATACGGTGCTTGTGAAAAACACCTTTACGTTTGACGAAGTCGGGTTCATCGTCCTCGCGACGGTATATATCGGACTGTGTTTTCATTATTTTATTGAAATCAGAAACATTGAAACAAACGGGCTTTTGTATATCTTTTATGCCTGCGTTGTCATATGGTCAACAGACTCGGGCGCATACTTCGTCGGAAAGTCGCTCGGGAAGCGGAAGCTGTGGCCTGAAATCAGTCCCAACAAAACGGTGGAAGGGTTTCTTGGCGGTATTGCGATCGCTCTTATTTTTACGGCTGTTTTCCAGCTGTTTGCGCACCTTCCGATTTCATACCCGATTCTTTTGGTCATCACACTTGTTCTGTCTGTTTTCGGACAGATCGGGGATTTGGTTGAATCAGCGCTTAAGCGGCACTATGATGTGAAGGATTCGGGAAAAATCCTTCCCGGGCACGGCGGCATTTTAGATCGATTTGACAGCTTTTTGTTTGTCATGCCGTTCTTATACTTTCTGCTTGCGCTTTTTTCATGAGAAAGGCTAATATAAAACAAGACCGATCTGGACGCATAGAATGGGAGTGGCATTTTGAAGAATATTTGTCTTTTAGGAGCAACAGGATCAATAGGAGAGCAGACGTTAGACGTATTGCGCATGCATCAAGATCAATTCCGTCTCGTCTCGATGACTTTCGGTAAAAATGCCGAGAAAGCGATACCGTTGATCAGAACGTTTCAGCCGAAATATGTAGCAGTCGGCGACATGGATACATATCAAAAAGTGAAAGAAGCGTCTTTTTCTCATGAATGTCAAATCGGCATCGGAGAAGAAGGCCTGATTGAAGCGGCAGTCATGGATGAAGTGGATATCGTGGTCAATGCGCTGCTCGGAAGCGTCGGTTTAATTCCGACTTTGAAAGCAATTGAACAGAAAAAAACAATTGCGCTTGCAAATAAGGAAACTCTCGTCACTGCCGGGCATATAGTGAAAGGACACGCAAAACAATACGGCGTTCCTCTTCTTCCGGTCGACAGCGAACATTCCGCTATTTTTCAGGCGCTGCAAGGCGAACAGAGCAAAAATATCGAGCGTCTGATCATTACAGCATCCGGCGGCAGTTTCAGAGATAAAACGCGGCAGGAGCTTGAGTCTGTAACGATTGCCGACGCCCTTAATCACCCGAACTGGTCGATGGGCGCAAAGATTACGATTGACTCAGCTACAATGATGAATAAAGGGCTTGAAGTCATTGAAGCGCATTGGCTGTTTGACATTCCGTATGAACAGATTGACGTTGTTTTACATAAGGAGAGCATCATTCATTCGATGGTTGAATTTCACGACAGAAGCGTCATCGCCCAGCTCGGAAATCCGGACATGAGGGTGCCGATTCAATACGCGCTGACATATCCGGACCGGCTGCCTCTGCCTGAAACAAAAAGGCTTGAATTATGGGAGATCGGAAGCCTCCATTTTGCGAAAGCTGACTTTGAAAGGTTCCGCTGCTTACAATTTGCTTTTGAATCAGGTAAAATAGGGGGAACGATGCCGACGGTTTTAAATGCGGCCAATGAAGAAGCAGTTGCCGCTTTTCTTGACGGACGGATTTCGTTCTTAACGATTGAGGATCTGATTGAAAAAGCATTGAACCGCCACAGCGTAATTCAGGATCCGAGTCTTGCGGATATCCAAGAAGTGGACAAAGACACCCGGGGATACGTTAATTCAATACTCACATAAGGTGGTATGTTCGTGAATACAGTTATCGCGTTTATTATTATTTTCGGAACGCTCGTTTTCTTCCATGAGCTGGGGCATTTACTGCTCGCCCAAAGAGCGGGAATCCTTTGCCGTGAGTTTGCGATCGGCTTTGGGCCCAAAATCTTCTCATTTAAAAAGAATGAAACCGTGTATACGATCAGGCTTCTTCCGGTCGGCGGGTTCGTCCGCATGGCCGGTGAAGATCCGGAGATGATTGAAGTCAAACCGGGTTATACCGTCGGTCTTCTTTTTAATAAAGACGACGAAGTGGAAAAAGTCATCATTAATCAAAAGGAAAAATACCCCGACGCTTTAATTATCGAGGTAGAGACGGCTGATCTTGAGCACGAAATGAAGATTACCGGGTACGAGCAGGGGAGAGAAGATGAGCTGGCAGCCTTTACTGTCAGCCAGACCTCTTTTTTCATCGTAGACGGAGAAGAAGTGCAGATTGCGCCTTACAACCGTCAATTCGGGTCAAAACCCGTATGGCAGCGGATTAAGGCGATTGCTGCCGGTCCGATTATGAATTTCATCTTAGCGTATGTCATTCTTGTTATGCTTGGATTCATTCAGGGCGTGCCTTCGAATCAGCCTGAGCTCGGGAAGCTGACAGACAATGGACGTGCTGCGGCTGCCGGTTTACAAGAAGGCGACTATATCCAGAGCATTAACGGTGAAAAAATGCGGTCATGGACTGACATCGTGACAGCGGTAAAAGACAATCCCGGGAAAAAAATCGATGTCGCCGTCAAACGGGACGGCAAATCGTTTCATATCTCGGTTACCCCTGAAGCCGTAAAAGATGAAAACAAAAAAACAATCGGCCGCTTCGGCTCTTATGCGCCGACTGAAAAAGGCGCGTTCGCAGCGATCGCTTACGGCGCGACATCTACTGTTGATGTCACAAAGGCGATCCTGACCAATTTAAGCAAAATCGTGACAGGCCAGTTTAAGCTTGATATGCTTTCGGGTCCTGTGGGGATTTATGATATGACGGATCAGGTTGCAAAAACCGGCATCATCAATCTATTCCAATTTGCGGCGTTTTTAAGCATCAACCTTGGAATCGTCAACCTGCTGCCGATCCCGGCGCTTGACGGCGGAAGACTGCTGTTTTTATTCATTGAAGCAATCCGCGGTAAGCCGATTAACCGTGACAAGGAAGCATTTGTCGTATTTATCGGCGTAGCTTTCTTAATGCTTCTTATGCTGGTTGTCACATGGAACGATATCCAGCGTTTATTCTTATAATCGACTAGTAAAAAATCAGAGGTGCGAAGACATGAGACAAAGTTTGACGCTTATTCCGACCCTGAGAGAAGTGCCGGCTGATGCTGAAGCAAAAAGCCATAAGCTTCTGCTGAGAGCGGGATTTATCAGACAAAATACGAGCGGGGTTTACAGCTACATGCCCCTTGCTTACAGGGTCATTCAAAACATTCAGAAGATCGTGCGTGAAGAAATGGAAAAAATCAACGCGGTGGAAATGCTGATGCCGGCCCTTCAGCAGGCTGAAACATGGCAGGAATCAGGCAGATGGTATACGTACGGACCTGAATTGATGCGTCTGAAAGACCGTCACGGCCGCGAATTTGCTTTAGGCGCGACGCATGAAGAAGTCATTACTTCTCTCGTGCGCGATGAGGTGAAATCTTATAAGCGTCTGCCGCTCACTCTTTACCAGATCCAGTCTAAATTCAGAGATGAAAAACGCCCGCGTTTCGGGTTATTGCGGGGACGCGAATTTATCATGAAAGATGCGTATTCTTTCCATGCCTCTGAAGAAAGTCTGGAGGAAACATACCAAAACATGTACGGTGCATACAGCAGCATTTTCGCACGGTGCGAATTAAACGTCCGTCCCGTTATCGCTGACTCAGGCGCAATGGGCGGAAAAGACACGCATGAATTTATGGCTCTTTCCGAAATAGGGGAAGACACCATCGCTTATTCCGATGAATCCTCTTACGCAGCCAACACGGAAATGGCCGAAGTTGTCATGAAAAGCGAGCCTTCCAATGAGAAACCCGAGGCGCTGGAGAAAATTGATACACCGAATGTTAAAAGCATTGAAGAGCTGGCTTCTTTCCTTCAGATTGAACCGAGCGCCTGCATCAAATCCATGCTGTTTAAAGCAGATGACCGATTTGTTCTAGTGTTAGTAAGGGGCGATCATGAGGTCAATGACGTAAAAGTGAAAAACCTTCTGAACGCGGAAGCGGTTGAGCTTGCGTCTCATGAAGAGGTAGCGGAGAAGCTTGGCACGGAGCCGGGATTTGCGGGGCCGATCGGCGCTGCCGGCGACATTGAGATTTATGCCGACCAGGCTGTGAAAGTCATGGTAAACGCCGTAAGCGGCGCGAATGAAAAAGACCGCCATTACCGAAACGTAAACATCGAACGCGATGCGTCCGTAAAAGCATATGCCGATCTTCGAATCATTCAGGAAGGCGATCCGTCACCTGACGGAAAAGGCACGATCCGTTTCGCTGAAGGAATTGAGGTCGGACAAGTCTTTAAGCTCGGTACGCGTTACTCTGAAGCGATGAATGCGACATACCTTGATGAAAATGGGCGTGCGCAGCCGATGCTGATGGGATGTTACGGAATCGGCGTATCAAGAACGCTTTCAGCAATCGCCGAACAGCACCACGACGAAAAAGGCCTGATCTGGCCGAAAAGCGTTGCTCCGTATGATCTTCATATTTTGGCGCTGAATATGAAAAACGAAGCGCAAAAAGAGCTTGCCGAGCAGCTATACGGTAAACTCCAAGCCGAAGGTTATGAAGTGTTATACGATGACCGCGCTGAACGCGCAGGCGTGAAATTTGCTGACTCTGACCTGATTGGCCTTCCGATCCGCATCACTGTCGGTAAACGTGCAGATGAAGGCATCGTAGAAGTGAAAATCCGCAAAACCGGTGAATCTGCCGAAGTTTCAGTGGATGAGCTTTCTGAATTTATCAAGACGAAGTAATCACCATAACGAATCGTACAAAATCATGTTAAAATAGAGAAAAAAGAAGGTACCTCATCACCTGCGGAGGTACCTTCACTTATGATGTTTTAAGGGAGGGATACTGTCTGAATGGAACAGTTATCAGTAAACAGAAGACAGTTTCAGATTCTTCTTCAGCAGCTTAATATGACAGATGATACCTTCATGACATACTTTGAAGACGGAGAGATTGATAAACTGACAATCCATAAAGCAGAAAAGGCCTGGCATTTTCAATTTCGCTTTAAGGCTCTTTTGCCGTATCAAATATATGACTCATTCATGATGAGGTTAACACAATCGTTTGCTCACATTGCTCGGGTCACGTCGTCCATTCAAGTCATTGATCCTAGAGTGTCAGAGGAGCTTGTACAGGATTATTGGACACGCTGTATCGAAGAGCTTGAAGGAACCTCGCCGCCGATGGTGGCACTTTTGAATCAGCAGAAACCGAAGCTCAAGGGAAACAAGCTGATCGTGAAAACAAAAACAGATACAGAAGCATCGGCGCTCAAAAATAAATACAGCGCTCTGATTCAGCACAGCTATCGCCAATTCGGTTTTCCGGAACTGCAGCTGGATACCGAAACTTTCGTGTCTGACCAAGAAGTCCAGAAATTCCGCGAGCAAAAGCTTGCTGAAGATCAGGAACGGGCGATGCAGGCGCTTATCGAAATGGAGAAGAAGGAAAAAGAGGGCGATGAGGATCAAGCGCCGTCCGGCCCGCTTGTCATCGGCTATCAAATTAAAGAGAACGAAGAAATCCGGACGCTTGACAGCATCATGGATGAAGAAAGAAGAATTACGGTGCAGGGCTATGTGTTTGATGCTGAAACACGCGAGCTGAAAAGCGGACGCACGCTCTGCATTTTCAAAATCACGGACTATACAAACAGTATTTTAGTAAAAATGTTTGCAAGAGAAAAAGAAGACGCCGCCCTGATGAAAACACTGAAAAAGGGTATGTGGGTGAAAGCGCGGGGAAGCATCCAAAACGATACATTCGTCAGAGACCTCGTCATGATTGCAAATGACGTGAATGAAATAAAAGCCGAAACCCGTGAAGACACCGCTCGTGAAGGCGAAAAGCGGGTAGAGCTTCATCTGCATTCCCCGATGAGTCAAATGGATGCTGTAACGGGAATCGGAAAGCTTGTCGAACAGGCGAAAAAATGGGGGCATGAAGCGATTGCCTTAACTGATCATGCCGTTGTGCAGTCCTTCCCGGATGCCTATTCCGCCGCGAAAAAACACGGCATTAAAATGATTTACGGAATGGAAGCCAATATCGTAGATGACGGCGTTCCGATCGCATACAATCCCGCTCACCGTCTTCTTGAAGAGGACACATATGTCGTCTTTGACGTTGAAACGACAGGTCTGTCCGCGGTGTATGACACGATCATTGAGCTTGCCGCAGTCAAAATAAGAGGCGGAGAAATCATTGATAAATTCGAAGCGTTCGCCAATCCGCATCATCCGCTGTCAGCAACGACGATAGAGCTTACCGGGATTACGGATGACATGGTCCGCGACGCTCCCGATGTCGTTGACGTCGTCCGGGATTTTAAAGAATGGATCGGCGATGATGTGCTTGTGGCTCATAACGCCAGCTTTGATATGGGATTTTTAAATGTAGCGTACAAGCGCCTTCTGAAAACGGAAAAAGCGAAAAATCCGGTCATTGATACGCTGGAACTCGCGCGTTTCCTGTATCCTGAATTTAAAAATCACCGCTTAAATACGTTATGTAAAAAGTTTGATATTGAATTAACCCAGCATCACCGTGCGGTCTTTGACGCTGAAGCAACGGGATACCTGCTGTTGAAAATGCTCAAAGACGCGGCTGAAAAAGATATTTTTTATCATGATCAGCTGAATGAGAATATGGGACAATCCAATGCTTACCAAAGATCGAGACCTTATCACGCAACATTGCTTGCCGTAAATGAGACCGGCCTGAAAAATCTGTTTAAGCTCGTGTCGATTTCTCATATTCAATATTTCTACAGAGTGCCGCGCATTCCGAGGTCACAGCTTAATAAATACAGAGAAGGCCTGTTAATCGGCTCTGCCTGTGACAGGGGAGAGGTTTTTGAAGGCATGATGCAAAAATCACCTGAAGAGGTTGAAGATATCGCATCATTCTATGACTATCTTGAAGTGCAGCCGCCGGAAGTATACAGACACCTGCTGCAGCTTGAGCTCGTCCGGGATGAAAAAGCGCTGAAAGAAATCATCGCCAACATTACGAAGCTCGGGGAAAAATTGAATAAGCCGGTCGTTGCCACGGGAAATGTCCACTATTTAAACGATGAGGATAAAATTTACCGGAAAATATTAATTTCTTCCCAAGGCGGCGCCAACCCGTTGAACAGGCACGAACTGCCAAAAGTGCACTTCAGAACGACAGATGAAATGCTGGAGGCTTTCTCTTTTCTGGGTGCGGAAAAAGCGAAAGAAATCGTGGTTGACAATACGCAGAAAGTCGCTTCGATGATCGAAGAGATCAAGCCGATTAAAGACGATCTGTACACGCCGAAAATTGATGGTGCTGATGAAGAAATCCGTGAAATGAGCTATCAGCGCGCGAGAAGCATTTACGGTGAGGAGCTTCCCGAAATTGTTGAAGCGAGAATAGAAAAAGAATTAAAAAGCATCATCGGCCACGGATTCGCCGTTATTTATCTCATTTCACATAAGCTTGTCAAACGGTCTTTGGATGACGGCTATCTCGTCGGCTCCCGTGGGTCCGTCGGTTCATCACTTGTGGCGACCTTAACGGAAATTACTGAAGTGAACCCGCTCGCTCCGCATTATGTATGCCCGAGCTGCCGGTATTCCGAATTCTTTAATGACGGATCAGTCGGTTCCGGTTTTGACCTTCCGGATAAAAGCTGCCCGTCTTGCGGCACTCCTTTGAAAAAGGACGGACATGATATTCCGTTTGAAACGTTCTTAGGCTTTAAAGGTGACAAAGTACCCGATATCGATTTGAACTTCTCAGGTGAATATCAGCCGCATGCCCATAACTACACGAAAGTGCTGTTCGGGGAAGATAATGTTTATCGCGCGGGAACGATCGGCACCGTTGCGGAAAAGACGGCTTACGGATATGTGAAAGGCTATGCGGGTGACCACAACCTTCATATGCGCGGCGCGGAAATCGACCGCCTTGTACAGGGATGCACCGGCGTTAAGAGAACGACCGGCCAGCACCCTGGGGGCATTATCGTTGTGCCGGATTACATGGATATTTACGATTTTTCACCGATTCAATTCCCCGCTGATGCGACGGGGTCTGAATGGAAAACGACTCACTTTGACTTCCACTCCATTCATGACAACCTGCTGAAGCTTGATATATTGGGGCACGATGATCCGACAGTCATCCGGATGCTTCAGGATTTAAGCGGAATTGATCCGAAGACGATTCCGACAGATGATCCGGAAGTCATGAAGATTTTCCAAGGCACAGAATCGCTCGGCGTCACTGAAGAACAGATCGGCTGTAAAACGGGGACGCTCGGCATTCCTGAATTCGGGACGCGATTTGTGCGGCAGATGCTTGAGGATACAAAGCCGACGACGTTCTCTGAGCTTGTCCAGATTTCCGGGCTTTCCCACGGAACGGACGTATGGCTCGGCAATGCGCAGGAACTGATACACAACAATACGTGTGAACTGAGCGAAGTGATCGGCTGCCGTGATGACATTATGGTTTACTTGATTTATCAGGGCCTTGAGCCTTCACTGGCCTTTAAGATCATGGAATTTGTCCGTAAAGGCAAAGGCCTGACGCCGGAATGGGAAGAAGAAATGAAAAAGAACAATGTGCCGAACTGGTATATTGATTCATGCAAAAAAATCAAATACATGTTCCCGAAAGCCCACGCCGCCGCATACGTGTTAATGGCGGTCCGGATTGCATACTTTAAAGTGCATCACGCGCTTTTATATTATGCTGCGTATTTTACCGTGCGCGCAGATGACTTTGACATTGATACGATGATTAAAGGCTCGACCGCCATCAGAGCGGTGATGGATGATATCAGCTCTAAAGGGCTTGATGCTTCGCCGAAGGAAAAAAACCTCCTGACCGTATTAGAGCTTGCGCTTGAAATGTGTGAACGCGGCTATTCTTTCCAGAAGGTCGATCTATACCGTTCAAGCGCTTCGGAATTTATCATTGACGGCAACAGTCTGATTCCGCCGTTCAACTCGATTCCGGGGCTTGGAACCAATGCCGCTCTTAATATTGTAAAAGCGCGGGAAGAAGGAGAGTTCCTTTCAAAAGAGGACCTTCAAAAACGCGGAAAAGTGTCAAAAACCATTTTAGAGTATTTAGACCGCCACGGCTGTCTGGAGTCGCTCCCGGATCAAAATCAGCTGTCTCTGTTTTAAGCTTTGAGCACAGCCGTCTGAGCGGAGTTTGATTTGCATTAAATATATGGTTATGGTATAGTTTTATTGGAAATGCTAACGATTACCGAGGCAAAGAGTGGGGAAACCCGCTCTTTTGTATTGAACAGGCAATTTTGCCTCGACATGTCCATCGTTTTCTCAAAGCCCCTGCTCTTTAGAAGCAGGGTTTTTATGCAGAGGAACGGCTGATATGATATCGACAGCACAAGGAGGAAAAACATGAGCAAAAAAGTGACTGATACCGTTCAAGGAATGGCTCAGCCCATACTGGATGACCTTCAGCTTGAACTCGTAGACATTGAATTTGTCAAAGAGGGTCAAAACTGGTTCCTTCGCGTGTTTATTGATTCCGATAACGGTGTTGATATTGAGGAGTGCGCCAAAGTCAGCGAAGCGTTAAGCGAAAAGCTGGATGAGGCCGATCCGATCACTCAGAACTACTTTCTTGAAGTATCTTCTCCTGGAGCCGAGCGTCCATTAAAGAAAAAAGCCGACTTCGAAAAATCACTGGGTAAAAATGTGTACATGAAAACGTACGAACCGATTGACGGTTTAAAAGTGTTTGAAGGCAAATTGGCTGAATTTGATGGACAAACTGCTACAATAGAGATGACGATTAAAACAAGAAAGAAACGGGTCAATATTCCGTATGAAAAAATAGCTAACGCAAGATTAGCTGTAACATTTTAATGTATGAAGTATTAGTGTTTAAGGGGGGAGACCGCTAACATGAGCAGTGAACTATTAGATGCCCTCACGATTCTTGAAAAAGAAAAAGGCATCAGTAAAGACATTATCATCGAAGCAATTGAAGCTGCCTTAATTTCTGCGTATAAGCGAAATTTTAACCAGGCGCAAAACGTACGGGTTGATCTGAACCGTGAAACGGGCACCATCCGCGTGTTCGCAAGAAAAGATGTCGTAGACGAGGTATACGATTCAAGGCTTGAAATCTCGCTTGACGACGCCCAGCACATCCATCCGAACTATCTTGTCGGAGATGTCGTTGAAATAGAAGTAACGCCGAAAGACTTCGGCCGCATTGCCGCGCAGACGGCGAAACAAGTTGTGACGCAGCGTGTCCGTGAGGCTGAGCGCGGCGTGATTTACTCAGAATTTATCGATCGTGAAGAAGACATCATGACGGGAATTGTTCAGCGCTTAGACAGCAAATTTATTTACGTGTCTCTCGGCAAGATTGAAGCGCTGCTGCCCGTTAATGAACAAATGCCGAATGAGAGCTATAAACCTCACGATCGGATTAAAGTATTTATCACAAAAGTCGAAAAAACGACAAAAGGGCCGCAGATCTATGTATCAAGAACGCATCCCGGTCTGTTGAAGCGTCTTTTTGAAATCGAAGTTCCGGAAATTTATGACGGAACGGTCGAGCTGAAATCCGTTGCCAGAGAAGCGGGCGACCGATCTAAAATCTCTGTCCGCACTGATGATGCTGACGTTGATCCCGTCGGTTCATGCGTCGGTCCTAAAGGCCAGCGCGTGCAGGCGATCGTCAATGAACTGAAAGGCGAAAAAATTGATATCGTCAACTGGTCTGATGATCCGGTTGAATTTGTTGCCAATGCGCTCAGCCCATCTAAAGTGCTGGATGTCATCGTCAACGAAGAAGAAAAAGCCACGACTGTCGTTGTTCCTGATTACCAGCTTTCTCTGGCGATCGGAAAAAGAGGGCAAAACGCCCGCTTAGCTGCGAAACTGACAGGCTGGAAAATTGATATCAAAAGTGAAACGGATGCAAGAGAACTTGGCATCTATCCGAGAGAGCATGAAGAAGATGACGATTTAGAGCCGCTCTTTATGGAGCCTGAAACAGCCGAATCGGATGAATAAGAGGTGACTTTAGGTGAATAAACGAAAAAAAATTCCTCTGCGTAAATGTGTGGTAACGGGGGAAATGAAGCCTAAAAAGGAACTGATCCGAATTGTCCGTTCAAAAGAAGGAGAGATTTCAGTCGATCCGACAGGCAAGAAGAACGGGCGGGGTGCCTATATCACCCTTGAGAAAGAATGCATCTTAGCTGCGAAAAAGAAAAACACATTGCAAAATCAATTTCAATCACAAATCGATGACCAGATTTTCGAAGAATTGCTGGAACTGGCGGAAAAGGTGAAAAAATAACATGTCTGGAATGGAATGGTTTCCCTTGCTGGGTCTGGCCAATCGAGCTCGTAAGGTCGTGTCAGGCGAGGACTTGGTTATAAAAGAAATTAGAAATGCGCGTGCAAAACTTGTTCTGCTGACAGAAGATGCATCTGCGAATACTGCAAAAAAAGTATCCGATAAATGCAATTATTATAAAGTACCTTATAAAAAAGTCGAAAGCCGCGCGGATCTCGGCCGCTCTATCGGCAAGGAATCACGTGTCGTTGTCGCCGTCACTGACCAAGGTTTTGCGAATAAGCTGATCAGCTTGCTCGATTAATATTTTTGGGGGTGAACGAATGGCTAAAATGAGAGTATACGAATATGCAAAAGCCATCAATGTTTCAAGTAAGGAAATTTTGACTGCGCTGAAAAACATGGATATAGTAGTAAATAACCATATGGCAACGCTTGAAGAAAAGACCATTAAGCAGCTTGATGCGAAATTTAAAAAAGGCGGCGCCGGCGTTAAATCTCAAAAGCCTGCGGAAACGAACAAAAACAAGCAGCCGCAAGGGGTTAATCAGCAGCCTGCTGGGAATCAACCAAACAAAATTCGAGACGGAAAGAAGAATGACGTGCAGAATAATCAATTTAACAAAAACAAGAAGAATAACAACAACAACAAAAACAAAAACAAACGCAATCATAACAACAAAAATCAGTATCAGCAAAAACCGCTGAAGCCGAAAAAAGAGCTTCCTGAGAAAATTACGTTTTCCGGCTCTTTAACAGTCGGAGCTTTAGCCGAGGAACTTGGCAAAGAGCCGTCTGAACTCATTAAAAAACTGATGCTTCTGGGCGTAATGGCTACGATTAACCAGGAGCTTGACAAAGACACAATCGAACTGATCGCATCTGAATACGGTGTGGAAACAGAAGAAGTGATTGTGCTTGAAGAAACTGAGCTTGAAAAGTATGAAGAGGCTGACAAAGAAGAAGATCTTCAAATCCGTCCGCCTGTCGTGACGATCATGGGCCACGTTGACCACGGGAAAACGACCCTTCTTGACAGCATCAGAAAAACAAAGGTTGTTGAAGGAGAAGCGGGCGGAATCACCCAGCATATCGGGGCTTACCAGATCGAAGAAAACGGCAAAAAAATCACGTTCTTGGATACACCGGGACACGCGGCGTTCACAACGATGCGCGCGCGCGGAGCGGAAGTAACCGATATTACCATTTTAGTCGTAGCGGCTGATGACGGTGTTATGCCGCAAACAGTCGAAGCCATCAACCATGCGAAAGCGGCTGAGGTTCCGATTATCGTTGCCGTGAATAAAGTGGATAAAGAGAGCGCGAACCCTGACCGTGTCATGCAGGAGCTGACCGAATACGGACTCGTTCCTGAAGCATGGGGAGGAGAAACGATTTTCGTTCCTCTGTCCGCGCTTACAGGCAAGGGAATTGACGAGCTTGTCGAAATGATTCTGCTTGTCAGTGAAGTGGAAGAGCTGAAAGCCAATCCGAACCGTCAGGCAAAAGGAACGGTTATTGAAGCTGAGCTCGATAAAGGAAGAGGATCTGTCGCGACACTTCTCGTTCAAACGGGAACATTGCATGTCGGAGATCCGATCGTTGTTGGAAACACATTCGGCCGCGTGCGGGCCATGGTCAATGATCTCGGCCGCCGCGTGAAAACAGCCGGACCGTCCACACCTGTAGAGATCACGGGCTTAAACGACGTACCGCAGGCTGGCGATCAATTCCTCGTCTTTAAAGACGAAAAAACAGCCCGTTCTGTCGGTGAAGCGCGCGCTTCCAAACAATTGGACGAACAGCGCAGCGACAAAGCGAAGCTGAGCCTCGATGATCTGTTTGAACAAATTAAACAAGGCGATGTCAAAGACATCAACTTAATCGTAAAAGCGGACGTTCAAGGTTCTGCAGAAGCGTTAACGGCTGCTCTTCAAAAAATTGAAGTAGAAGGCGTAAAAGTGAAAATCATTCACACAGGCGTCGGTGCGATTACGGAATCAGACATCATTCTCGCATCTGCTTCAAATGCAATCGTTATCGGGTTTAATGTGCGTCCAGACGGAAATGCTAAGAGCACGGCTGAAGCAGAAAATGTAGATATCCGCCTTCACCGTATCATTTACAAAGTCATCGAAGAAATTGAAGCGGCGATGAAAGGAATGCTTGATCCTGAATACGAAGAAAAAGTCATCGGCCAGGTTGAAGTGCGCCAAACATTCAAAGTGTCGAAAATCGGCACGATTGCCGGCGGATATGTAACAGACGGCCACATTACACGTGACAGCGGACTCCGCTTGATCCGTGACGGCGTTGTCATCTTCGAAGGGGAAGTAGACGTTCTGAAACGCTTCAAAGATGATGTGAAAGAAGTTTCACAAGGATATGAATGTGGTATTACAATTAAGAAATACAATGACATTCGCGAAGGTGATATCCTTGAAGCGTATGTCATGCAGGAAATCGAAAGAAAGTGATCGGATTTGCGGAATGTGAATGCATCATTTACGATGCGGGATCATTAAAGGAGAAACGCGCCGTTCTGAAGCGGATTATAACGAGGGTCCGGAATAAGTTCAACGTGTCGGCCGCAGAAATCGGCTATCAGGACACTTGGCAGAGGACCAGCTTCGGAATCGCCGTCGTCTCTTCCTCTCACGTTCAGGCGGAAAAGGAGATTCAGCGCGTACTCGCGTTTATTGACTCCTTTCCCGAAATAGAACGGACGATCACTAGAACAGAGTGGTTTTAACTTAGAGGTGATTGAATTGAGTATGAGAGCAAACCGTGTCGGCGAACAGATGAAAAAAGAGCTCGGAGATATTATCAGCCGAAAGCTGAAAGATCCGAGAATCGGATTTCTGACTGTAACAGACGTACGTGTTTCAGGTGATTTGCAAATAGCGAAGGTGTATATCTCCGTTCTCGGCGGAGAGAAAAAGAAAGAGGAGGCGCTGAAAGGGCTTGAGAAAGCGAAGGGATTTATCCGTTCTGAAATCGGCAGCCGAATCAGACTCCGCAAAACGCCAGAGCTTGAATTTGAATTTGATGAATCAATTGAATACGGCAACCGTATTGAAACACTGATTCACGAACTGCATTCAGATAAACCGTCTGAATAACGGGAAAAGAGGATGGGCGTTGTCGTCTGTCCTCTTTTCTGCGTTTTACAGGGATACAATGATAACAAAGGAGCGAAAGACAGATGGTTAACGGAGTTCTCCTTTTACATAAACCGGTCGGCATGACTTCTCACGACTGTGTAATGAAAATAAGAAAACTGTTAAAAACAAAGAAAGTCGGGCATACGGGAACACTTGATCCGGAAGTGTCAGGCGTACTGCCGATCTGTGTCGGACGGGCCACAAAGATTGTTGAGTACGTCACCGACAAATCAAAAACGTACGATGCTGAGATCACTCTCGGCTTCTCCACATCGACTGAAGACCAGACGGGGGAAACCGTCAGCGTAAAACCTGTCAAGGAGCCGATAAAAGAAGCGGATATCAAAGCCATTTTAGACGAATTGAAGGGGCCGCAGGAACAAGTGCCTCCGATGTATTCCGCGGTCAAGATCAATGGGAAAAAGCTCTACGAATATGCCAGAGCCGGTATTGAAGTGGAGCGGCCGAAGCGGAATATCACAATTGAGGATATCGCGCTTACTTCACCTGTCACTTATAAGGATGATACAGCGTCATTCCGTTTCACAGTCACGTGCTCAAAAGGCACTTACGTCAGAACATTGGCGGTGACAATCGGTGAAAAGCTTGGCTATCCCGCTCATATGTCCCACCTCATCCGCACCGCTTCCGGCGATTTCAGCCTGGATGAGTGTTTTACATTTGAGGAGCTTGAGCAGCAGGTTTCAGCCGGCACGGTTGCAGAGCATGCGGTGCCTATCGAAAGAGCGCTCAATCATTTGCCGAAATGGGTCATAAGTGATACATTAGCTAAGAAAGCTGAAAACGGGTCAGTGTTTGACATACCGGCGGAATTTTCTGCAATGACAGCTGACGCCCGTATAGCTGTCTGTACTGAAGCCGGAGAATGTGTGGCCATTTATATGCCGCACCCTTCAAAACACGGACTGCTGAAACCGGCTAAAGTGCTGATGCAAAAAAGCGAACAATAAGAAAAAAGGTGACCGTTCTGTGAAGACGATACATATTTCTCATCCGCATCATTTACAAAAAGAAGAGCAGCCGGCGTCTGTCATGGCCCTCGGCTACTTTGACGGCGTTCATTTGGGACACCGGAAAGTAATCGGAACAGCCAGACAAATTGCCGAAGAAAAAAACCTGTCGCTTGCCGTCATGACGTTTCATCCGCACCCCTCCCATGTTCTGGGCAGGGATAAAGAGCCAAAGGATCTGATTACGCCGCTTGAAGATAAAATCAGCCAGATCAGCCGTTTAGGCGCTGATGTGCTGTATATCGTAAAGTTTGATGAATCGTTTGCGGCTCTTTCTCCAAAACAGTTTGCCGAGGAGTATATTTTAGGATTGAACGCCCGGCACGCGGTGGGAGGCTTTGATTTTACGTACGGAAAATACGGAAAAGGCACGATGGCTACGCTGCCGGACGATTTAGAAGGCAAGGCCGAATGCACGACTGTCGAAAAACAGACCGAGCAGGACAGAAAGATCAGCTCCACTTATATCCGGTCAGCGCTGCAGGATGGAGACGTTGAGCTGGCGCACACGCTCCTCGGCCAGCCGTATTTTATCAGGGGCACTGTGATCCACGGAGACAAAAGAGGCCGCACCATCGGCTTTCCGACGGCGAATATCGGTCTGCACAACAGTTATATCGTGCCGCCGACAGGCGTGTATGCCGTGAAGGCCGAAATAAAAGGCAGGGTGTATGAAGGTGTCTGCAATATCGGCTACAAACCGACCTTTTATGAAAAGCGTCCCGATCAGCCGTCAATTGAAGTTCATTTATTTGATTTTCAACAGGATGTATACGGAGAAGACGTTAAAATCGAGTGGTATAAACGCATCCGGAGCGAACGGAAGTTTAACGGCATCGACGAATTGACGGCTCAGATTGAGAAAGACAAACAAGAAGCGATCCGTTTTTTCAGCAAATAACGGAAAAAACATCAAAAGTACACAAATTTTATTCTAAAAGATTTGCATATGGGCGCGATTTTTAGTATCATATGTTTCGTAGTCTTAAAACCATTGCTTGGCAATCCGAAGTCACCGACGGTTGCTAGGTAACTGGGGCTAATTATGATATGGAGGTGAAACAGGATGGCAATTACTCAAGAGCGTAAAAATCAACTCATCAGTGAGTTCAAAACACACGAATCTGATACTGGATCTCCAGAAGTTCAGATCGCTATCCTAACAGACTCAATTAACAACTTGAACGAGCATTTACGTACTCACAAGAAAGATCACCACTCACGTCGCGGTCTTCTTAAAATGGTAGGTAAACGTCGTAATCTTCTTACGTATCTGCGTAATAAAGACGTAACTCGTTACCGTGAGTTAATTAACAAACTAGGCTTACGTCGATAATCGTAAAAAGCGGGAGGATTCCCGCTTTTTTATCGTATTAAAGCGAAAAAAATAATAATAAAAAAACAATGAAATCCTTTTACATACTACTTTGACATTGATATGTTCAATTCATTTCGTTCATAATAGGAGTAATTGATTATTTCACACATTAAGAGAGGAGCTCGTAATCGAATGGGACAAGAGAAACATGTCTTTACCATAGATTGGGCCGGCAGACAGCTTACAGTAGAAACCGGCCAGCTTGCCAAACAGGCAAACGGCGCTGTTATGGTCCGCTACGGCGATACCGCAGTGCTCAGCACAGCAACCGCATCAAAAGAACCGAAACCGCTAGATTTTTTCCCGCTTACCGTTAATTATGAAGAAAGATTATACGCAGTCGGTAAAATTCCGGGCGGCTTTATTAAAAGAGAAGGCCGTCCGAGTGAAAAGGCCGTTTTAGCCAGCCGTCTGATTGACCGCCCGATCCGCCCGCTTTTCGCAGACGGATTCCGTAACGAAGTACAGGTCATCAGCATTGTCATGAGTGTTGATCAAAACTGCTCATCTGAAATGGCTGCAATGTTCGGTTCATCACTCGCTCTTTGCGTTTCCGATATTCCGTTTGAAGGCCCGATTGCGGGTGTGACGGTAGGCCGCATTGA
The DNA here is from genome assembly GCF_059831465.1 of Bacillus sp. 5RYD7K. Lineage (NCBI taxonomy): Bacteria > Bacillati > Bacillota > Bacilli > Caryophanales > Bacillaceae > Bacillus > Bacillus sp. 5RYD7K. The sequence continues at coordinate 3,151,746 of NZ_CP191200.1, read as the reverse complement.
CGGGGAGTTCATCATCAATCCGACGGTTGACCAGCTTGAAAAAAGTGATATTAACCTTATCGTCGCAGGTACAAAAGACGCCATCAACATGGTGGAAGCGGGAGCGGATGAAGTTCCTGAGGAAATCATGCTTGAAGCGATTATGTTCGGCCACGAAGAAATTAAGCGCCTGATCGCTTTCCAAGAAGAAATTGTTGCGGCAGTCGGCAAAGAAAAAACGGAAATCGCACTGTATGAAATTGACGCAGAGCTCAGCGAAAAAGTAAAAAGTCTTGCGGAGCCGGATCTGCTCAGCGCCATTCAAGTTCATGAAAAGCATGCACGCGAAGATGCGATCAGTAAAGTGAAAGATACAGTCGTCGCGAAATTTGAAGAAGAAGAGCACGATGAAGATACGATCAAAAAAGTGAAACAGACACTGTCTAAACTTGTGAAAAACGAAGTGCGCCGTTTGATCACAGAAGAAAAAGTCCGTCCTGACGGCCGCGGCGTCGATCAAATCCGCCCGCTTTCTTCAGAAGTCGGCCTTCTGCCGAGAACGCATGGCTCAGGGCTGTTTACGAGAGGACAGACCCAGGCGCTCAGCGTATGTACATTAGGCGCTCTTGGCGACGTTCAGATTCTTGACGGTTTAGGCGTGGAAGAGTCAAAACGGTTTATGCATCATTATAACTTCCCGCAATTCAGCGTAGGGGAGACAGGCCCGATGCGCGGACCGGGACGCCGTGAGATCGGTCACGGGGCTCTTGGAGAGCGTGCGCTTGAGCCGGTCATTCCGAATGAAAAAGACTTCCCGTATACGGTTCGCCTCGTATCCGAAGTGCTTGAATCAAACGGTTCCACTTCACAGGCCAGCATTTGCGCGAGCACGCTTGCCATGATGGACGCCGGTGTTCCGATTAAAGCGCCTGTTGCAGGTATCGCGATGGGACTTGTGAAATCAGGCGAGTACTACACAGTATTAACGGATATTCAAGGAATGGAAGATGCCCTCGGTGACATGGACTTTAAAGTAGCCGGTACGGAAAAAGGCGTAACAGCGCTGCAAATGGACATTAAAATCGAAGGCCTTTCAAGAGAAATCCTTGAAGAAGCGCTTCAGCAGGCGAAAAAAGGAAGAATGGAAATCCTGAACAGCATGCTCAGCACGCTTGGTGAATCAAGAAAAGAACTTTCTCAATATGCACCGAAAATTTTAACGATGACAATCAATCCGGATAAAATCCGTGACGTTATCGGGCCAAGCGGCAAACAAATCAACAAAATCATTGAAGATACCGGTGTTAAAATTGACATTGAACAAGACGGCACCATCTTTATTTCTTCTACTGATGAAAGCGGCAACCAAAAAGCAAAAAAAATCATCGAAGATCTTGTCAGAGAAGTCGAAGTCGGCCAGCTTTACCTCGGTAAAGTCAAACGGATTGAGAAATTCGGCGCTTTCGTTGAAATCTTCAGCGGAAAAGACGGTCTCGTTCACATCTCTGAACTTGCGCTCGAACGGGTCGGCAAGGTTGAGGATGTTGTGAAAATCGGTGACGAAATCCTTGTGAAGGTAACGGAAATTGACAAACAGGGACGTGTCAACCTGTCGCGTAAAGCAGTGCTGCGCGAAGAGAAAGAAAAAGAGCAGGAACAACAACAATCTTAAATGAAAACCTAACAAGGAGCCTGGGAGACCCGGCTTCTTTATTTTGAGAAAGACAACAGCGGGTTCTACCTTGTCCTCTTCATACATAATGTGTGATGAGGGGGGAAGGACATGTTGAAAAAATTCGTGCCGTTTGCCGTTTTTTTATTTCTTTTTTTTGTTTCGTTTGAAATGATAAAAAACCCGTATACAGTTGATTACATAGACGCAATGAAAAAAGACGCAGTGACTGTGTCAGCATCAAAAGATCCGCTTTATGAGGAATTGGTGCAAAAAGCGCCGGAGTATGAAGTGAAGCCGCAAGATGCGAGGATTGATAAAATATGGAAGAGTATACCGGGATATAACGGTTTAAAGGTCAATGTGGAAAAATCCTATAAACAAATGAAAAAGGACGGAGAATTTCATGAAGATGATCTTGTCTATGAGCAGGTAAAACCGAAAGTCCATCTCGATTCTCTTGCGCCCGAACCCATTTATAAAGGAAATCCCGATAAACCGATGGTCGCTTTCCTGATCAATGTAGCCTGGGGAAATGAATACGTGGAGCAAATGCTGCCTATTCTGAAACAGCATCAGGTCAAAGCAACTTTCTTTCTTGAAGGGAAATGGCTGAAAAACAATCAGGAACTTGGGAAAAAAATAGCGGCAGACGGACATGAAATCGGAAATCATTCATACAATCACCCTGATATGAGCAAACTGACTTCAGGAAGCATTTCCGAACAGCTTGACAAAACCAATGCACAAATCAGCGAGACGCTCGGCATGAAGCCGAAATGGTTTGCGCCGCCAAGCGGCAGCTTCAGAAAAGCTGTGGTCGACCTTGCGGCGGAAAAAGGAATGGGTACCATCATGTGGACCGTTGACACCATAGACTGGCAAAAACCGTCTCCGGCTGTTTTACAAACAAGGGTGTTGAGCAAAATACATAACGGAGCCATGATTTTAATGCATCCGACTGATCCGACTGCGAAAAGCCTGGAAACGCTGATTACAAAAATCAAAGAAAAAGGCTATGCGCTCGGCTCGGTGTCTGACTTAATGGATGAAAACAGGCTGATGAAGTAGCAGGCGGCAGTTTGCCTGTCTTTGAATAGGAGGAACAAACTTGATAAAACGCTATACATGCCAAAACGGTGTAAGAGTTGTGCTTGAAAATAATCCAACGGTGCGGTCTGTGGCAATCGGTGTCTGGATCGGAACGGGGTCACGCCATGAAACGCCGGACACAAACGGTATTTCGCACTTTCTCGAGCATATGTTTTTTAAAGGAACAAATACCAGATCAGCACGCGAAATCGCAGAATCCTTCGATCGGATAGGCGGCCAAGTGAATGCCTTCACTTCAAAAGAATATACGTGTTATTACGCCAAAGTGCTGGATGAGCATGCCAACTACGCACTTGATGTGCTGGCTGATATGTTCTTTCATTCTGCTTTTGACGAGGATGAACTCAAAAAAGAAAAGAACGTCGTATATGAAGAAATTAAAATGTACGAAGACGCGCCGGACGACATTGTCCACGATCTGCTGAGCAAAGCGACATACGGCAATCATTCGCTCGGCTACCCGATTCTCGGGACGGAGGAAACCCTTTCATCGTTTAACGGCGATTCTCTCAGACAGCATATGGATGACTTTTACACACCGGACCGCGTCGTCATTTCTGTCGCCGGAAATGTTACGGAACAATTCATTAAAGACGTGGAGAAATGGTTCGGTACATACGAAGCGAAGGGCAAAGCTAGCGGCATCAGCGAGCCTGAGTTTCATTATGAAAAGCTCACCAGAAAAAAAGACACGGAACAAGCGCACCTCTGCCTCGGTTTCAAAGGTCTGAAAGTCGGAGATCCGGATGTTTACGATTTAATCGTTTTAAACAACGTGCTGGGCGGGAGCATGAGCAGCCGTCTTTTCCAGGATGTGCGTGAAGATAAAGGACTGGCTTATTCTGTATACAGCTATCACAGTTCTTATGAAGACAGCGGTATGCTGACGATTTACGGAGGCACCGGCGCCAATCAGCTCGATCTTCTGTCTGAAACTATTCAAGAAACGTTATCGGTGTTAAAACGTGACGGCATTACCCCGAAAGAACTGGAAAACAGCAAAGAGCAAATGAAGGGAAGTTTAATGCTCAGCTTAGAAAGCACAAACAGCAAAATGAGCCGGAACGGGAAAAACGAACTTCTGCTCAGAAAGCATAAGACGATGGATGAAATTATCGCTGAATTAAATGCAGTCAGCCTGGAAAGCGTCAACGGTCTCAGCCGCCGGTTATTTACGGATGATTACGCATTATCGCTCATCAGTCCGACCGGAAATATGCCGGCTTCATCTTAAACGGGAAGTCTGCCTCTCTAAGGGGCAGGCATTTTTTTTTGCCCGGAATCATATAGTACAAGGGGGTGGCTATCATGAGGCTCAGTGAACTGTCAGGTAAAGAAATTGTAGACATTAAACGGGCGGAGCGGCTCGGCGTGCTCGGCCAGACTGATTTGGAAATTAATGAACAGGACGGGCAAATTACCGCGCTGTTGATCCCGACGGTAAAATGGTTCGGATTGCGAAAACAAGGCCACGACATACGTGTCCCCTGGAACCATATTCAAAAAATCGGGTCAGACATGATCATTTTAGACGTTCCCGGGGAGATCACTCCTCCTGAAGAGTAGACTATTCATTTTTTGCAAGCACCGGCTAAAACAGCCGGTGCTTTTTTTATGAAAAAGACGCTGTACATTCACCGCCCTTTCTCTTTGCACATACGATGAAGAGGAGGATGACACTTAAAAGATCCAGTAACTGTAAAGAAGGTGAACGTTTCAAATGTTAACCGGATTGACAATTGCGATTATTGGCGGTGACGCAAGACAGCTTGAGATTATAAGGAAGCTGACAGAACAGCATGCTGATATTTATCTTGCAGGATTTGACCAATTGGATGACGGTTTTACAGGAACCGTCAAATGTAAAATTGATGAGATTCCATTTCCGAAAATAGACAGTATCATCCTGCCTGTATCGGCAACGACCGGAGAAGGCATTGTCTCAACGGTTTTTTCAAATGAAGAAGTGGTATTAAAGCAGAGCTATCTTGAGCAGACACCGGAGCATTGCGTGATTTATTCAGGCATCTCTAATGCATACCTTGAGGGCATCGCCAGCGAAGCCGGCCGCAAGCTTGTTAAATTATTTGAGCGGGATGACATCGCGATATTCAACTCGATTCCCACAGTTGAAGGGACAATCATGATGGCGATTCAGCATACGGATTATACCATTCACGGGTCAAATGTCGCCGTTCTCGGCATGGGGCGCACCGGTATGACGATCGCCCGGACGTTTGCAGCGTTGGGAGCGAAGGTAAAAGTGGGCGCGCGGAGTTCGGCTCATTTGGCCCGTATATCGGAAATGGGGCTTTCTCCTTTTCAAATTGAAGAACTTACTGATCATGTAAATGATATTGATATTTGTATTAACACCGTACCGAGTCTGATTCTGAATCAAAGCGTTTTATCGCGCATGACGCCGAAGACCTTGATTTTAGATTTAGCATCCCGTCCGGGCGGAACGGATTTCAAATATGCTGAAAAACAGGGCATTAAAGCGCTGCTTGCTCCGGGGCTTCCGGGAATTGTGGCTCCGAAAACAGCCGGACAGATTATTGCGAACGTATTGAGCAAGCTTTTGGCAGACTTAAAGAAAGAGGGGAATTAGCCATGTCTCTGAATGGGAAAAGAATCGGATTCGGATTAACCGGCTCGCATTGCACATATGAGGAGGTTTTTCCGCAAATAGAAGCACTTGTCAGTCAAGGGGCTGAAGTCCGGCCGATTGTGACGTCGACCGTCCAATCGACCGATACGCGCTTTGGAGAGGGGGGAGATTGGATCAGAAAAATTGAAGAAGCAACAGGTTTTGAGGTAATTGATTCCATCGTAAAAGCGGAGCCTCTCGGGCCGAAACTTCCGCTCGACTGCATGGTCATCGCCCCCTTAACCGGGAACTCAATGAGCAAACTCGCAAATGCGATGACTGACAGCCCCGTCCTTATGGCTGCGAAAGCCACGATCCGCAACAGCCGCCCGGTCGTGCTCGGCATTTCGACAAATGACGGCCTCGGTTTAAACGGAACGAATTTAATGAGGCTGATGTCCGCAAAAAACATCTTTTTCATCCCGTTCGGCCAGGATGACCACGTGAGAAAACCGACATCTCTTGTCGCCAGAATGGATCTCCTTCCGATTACGGTAGAAAAAGCGCTTTTGCATCAGCAGGTTCAGCCTGTGCTTGTACAGCATCAGTAATAAAAAATCAAGACACATAAAATCATTCCGGAATAAAAAAATTCGGTCAATCCGTGACTATTCTATGGTAAAATAAAACGTAAAATGCAAAGTCAATTCAACAAATGATGCTTAATTGGCGGAAGGAGTTTTACAGATGGGAAGAGGATTACACGTAGCAGTTGTCGGAGCGACGGGAGCCGTAGGGCAGCAAATGCTGAAAACATTGGAAGACAGAAACTTTGAAATCGAAACACTCACACTACTATCCTCAAAGCGTTCTGCTGGTACGAAAGTAACGTTTAAAGGCGAAGAGTATACAGTGCAGGAAGCTGTTCCGGAAAGCTTCGAAGGCGTTCATATCGCGTTATTCAGCGCCGGCGGAAGCGTATCACAAAGCCTGGCGCCTGAGGCTGTAAAACGGGGAGCTATCGTAATTGACAATACCAGCGCATTCCGCATGGATGAAAATACACCGCTTGTAGTGCCTGAGGTGAACGAAGGTGATCTGCATAAACATAACGGCATTATCGCCAACCCTAACTGTTCAACGATTCAGATGGTGGCGGCACTTGAACCGATCCGCAAAGCATACGGCTTGAAAAAAGTCATTGTATCTACTTACCAAGCTGTGTCCGGAGCCGGCAATGAAGCGGCGAAAGAACTGTACAGCCAGACGAAGGCGATTTTAAACAATGAGCCTGCAGAACCGTCCATTATGCCGGTTAAAGGGGACAAAAAGCATTATCAAATCGCTTTTAACGCCATTCCGCAAATTGATAAATTCCAAGATAACGGCTACACGTTTGAGGAAATGAAAATGATTAATGAAACGAAAAAAATCATGCATATGCCGAAGCTGGAAGTGGCTGCGACATGTGTCAGACTGCCGATTGAAACAGGACACTCAGAATCTGTTTACATTGAGCTTGACCGTGATGACGCAACCGCAGAAGACATTAAACAGCTTTTAAAAGAGGCTCCGGGTGTTACGCTTCAGGATGATCCGGCGGAGCAGCTTTACCCGATGCCTGCTGATTGCGTCGGCAAACGGGATGTATTTGTAGGAAGAATCCGTAAAGATTTGGATAGAGCAAACGGTTTTCATTTGTGGGTTGTTTCTGATAACCTGTTAAAAGGCGCCGCTTGGAACTCAGTTCAAATTGCGGAAAGCCTGCAAAAACTGAACCTCGTATAAAACAAACGTATTTTCTATAGGCGAACAGAAGAGAGTATGGCTCTGCCTGCTCTCTTCTGTTACGTCAGACTAATTTGGAGTGAAAATAGTGAAAATCATTGTTCAAAAATTCGGCGGAACATCCGTAAAAGATGACAAAGGCCGCAAGCTTGCGTTAGCACACATTAAAGATGCCATCAGTGAAGGATATAAAGTTGTCGTTGTCGTATCGGCGATGGGAAGAAAAGGAGACCCGTACGCGACGGATTCTTTGATCGGGCTTCTTTACGGCAGCCAGTCCGACATTTCTCCGAGAGAGCAGGATATGCTTCTGTCTTGCGGAGAAACGATTTCGTCTGTTGTTTTTACCAGCATGCTGAAGGAAAACGGCATAAAAGCCGCAGCTTTAACAGGAGCCCAGGCCGGCTTTTTAACCAATGCCCAGCATACTGACGCCAAAATTATAGAAATGAAAACAGAGCGGCTGTTCGCGACACTCGCCAGCCATGAAGCCGTCGTTGTGGCAGGGTTTCAGGGAGCGACTGAAAAGGGCGACACGACGACGATCGGCAGAGGAGGAAGCGATACATCAGCAGCGGCGCTCGGCGCGGCGGTTGATGCTGAGTTTATCGACATTTTTACGGACGTCGAAGGCGTCATGACAGCTGATCCGAGAATCGTGGAAAATGCTAAGCCGCTTCCGAATGTCACATATACGGAAATCTGCAACCTTGCCTATCAGGGCGCGAAAGTCATTCATCCGCGCGCGGTGGAAATCGCCATGCAGGCAAAGGTGCCGATCCGCGTGCGCTCGACTTATTCAAAAGACAAAGGAACTCTGGTGACGTCCCATCATTCGTCTAACGTCGGCAGCGATGTGTTCGAACGGCTGATCACGGGAATTGCTCATGTAAAAGACGTAACGCAATTTAAAGTTCCCGCCAAAATGGGGCAATACAATGTTCAGACAGAAGTCTTTAAAGCAATGGCGAACGCCGGCATCAGCGTAGATTTCTTTAACATTACGCCGAGTGAAATCGTTTATACCGTATCAGGCAGTAAAACGGAAGCCGCGCGCAGCATTTTGGCCGAATTAGGCTATGAACCGACAGTGACGGAAAGCTGTGCGAAAGTGTCAGCGGTCGGTGCCGGAATAATGGGTGTGCCGGGTGTTACGTCAAAAATTGTCTCCGCACTTTCAGATAAAGGCATTCCGATTCTGCAATCAGCCGACAGCCATACGACGATCTGGGTGCTCGTTCATGAAAAAGATATGGTAACGGCGGTAAATGCGCTGCATGAAGTGTTTGAACTTTCAAAGTAAATGTGATTGAATCATGATGAGGTGAAAAAAATGAATGTCGGAAATATTTCTACAGCGATGATTACCCCTTTTGACAGTAAAGGGAATGTAGACTTTCAAAAACTGTCTACATTAATCGACTATTTGTTGAAAAACGGCACGGATTCTTTAGTCGTCGCAGGGACGACCGGCGAATCTCCGACACTTTCAACGGAAGAAAAAATTGCACTCTTTGAATTTACAGTCAAAGAAGTGAACGGACGCGTGCCTGTTATTGCGGGTACGGGAAGCAACAATACGAAAGACTCCATCAAACTGACAAAAAAAGCTGAAGAAGCCGGCGTCGATTGCGTTATGCTTGTCACGCCTTATTATAATAAGCCTTCCCAAGAGGGCATGTACCGTCATTTTAAAGCCATAGCTGAAGAAACGTCTCTTCCTGTTATGCTTTACAACGTGCCGGGCAGAACGGTCGCTTCGCTTGCGCCGGAAACGGCCATCAGACTTGCGGAGATTCCGAATATCTCTGCGATTAAAGAAGCGAGCGGTGATCTTGACGCGATTACGAAAATCATCGCCGAAACACCGGAAGATTTTTACGTCTATTCAGGTGATGACGGGTTAACCCTTCCTATTCTTGCAGTCGGCGGAAGAGGAGTCGTGTCAGTGGCCAGCCATATTGTAGGTTCTGACATGCAGCAAATGATTAAAAACTATACAAACGGGCAGACGGCAACCGCGGCACTGATTCATCAGAAGCTTCTCCCGATCATGAAGGAGCTCTTTAAAGCGCCTAATCCGGCTCCGGTCAAAACGGCGCTTCAGCTGAAGGGCCTTGATGTCGGATCTGTGCGTCTTCCTCTTATTCCGCTGGATGAAGATGAACGCCTGAGCCTGAGCAGCGTCATCAGCGAACTGTAAGAAAAAAATTTATACAGTTAAAATACGCGGTCATTCTCATTTTTATCGTGAGTTTGACCGTTTTGTCTACATATTGGTTTTCCCTAAACCTTCCGCTTCTTCTTGTTTTCTAAAATTGATATCAGTTATAATAGGAACAAGTGATGATGGACGGGTATGAGACTAGGAGGATACAGATTTTGAAAAAGAAAAATACAGAAAACGTCAGAATTATCGCCCTTGGCGGTGTCGGAGAAATTGGGAAGAACCTATATGTCATTGAAATTGACTCGGACATATTTGTAGTAGATGCGGGGCTCATGCACCCTGAAAATGAAATGCTCGGTATTGATGTCGTGATTCCGGATATTTCTTACTTGGTAGAACGGGCTGACCGCGTGAAGGCCATTTTTCTGACACACGGACACGATGAAAACATCGGAGGCGTCTTTTATTTATTGAACAAGCTGTCGGTGCCGGTATACGGAACGAAGCTAACGCTTGCTTTGCTGAGAGAAAAACTCAAGCAGTACGGGCATAATCGAAAAGCTGATTTACGTGAAGTTCACTCCAAATCAGTCATTACATTTGAATCAACAAAAGTATCGTTCTTTAAAACGATCCACAGCATTCCGGATTCAGTGGGAGTCAGCTTTAAAACATCACTTGGCTCTATTGTATGCACGGGAGACTTCAAATTTGACCAGACGCCTGCTTATCACCAATCATGTGATATCGGCGAAATCGCCAAAATCGGAAACGGCGGTGTGCTTGCCCTGCTTTCTGACAGCGCCAATGCGGAGCGCCCGGGATACACTCCGTCAGAAGCACATGTAAGCGGTGAAATTTCCGATGCGATGTACAATTCAGACAACCGCGTCATCGTTGCCGTATTCGCGTCTAATATCAACCGGATTCAGCAAGTGATTCAGGCTGCCGCCCAGAACGGCCGCAAACTCGCAATCGCCGGAAAAAATCTGCAAAACGTGCTTCAGCTTGCGCGCAAGCTCGGCTATATTGAAGCAGAAGATGAATTGTTCATTCCGGTGCAGGATGTGAAAAAATATCCGAAACGGGAAGTGGCAATTGTTACAGCCGGAAGCCATGGTGAGCCGTTAGCCGCTCTTACGCGGATGGCCAAGCAGGCGCACAAGCAGCTTAACATTGAAGAAGGAGATACCGTTGTCATTGCATCAACACCGATTCCGGGACATGAATTGGTATATTCCAAAACCGTCAACCAGCTTGTCCGCGCCGGGGCTCAAGTTATTTTCGCCCAAAAACGCGTGCATGTGTCCGGTCACGGTTCGCAAGAAGAATTAAAACTCATGCTTAATTTGTTAAAACCGAAATATTTAATTCCGGTTAACGGTGAATTCAGAATGCAAAAAGCGCATTCCAAAATCGCTGAAGAAATCGGCATGAAACGCAGCGACATTTTCTTAATTGAAAAAGGCGACGTCGTTGAATTTCGCGGCCAGAATGTGAAAATCGGGGATAAAGTCACGTACGGAAACGTTCTGATTGACGGCCTAGGTGTCGGTGACATCGGCAACATCGTGCTGCGAGACCGCCGCTTATTGTCACAAGACGGCATTCTCATTGTCGTGATTACGCTTGATAAGCAGAAAAAGAACCTCGTATCGGGTCCTGAAATCATTACGCGCGGTTTCGTATATGTCAGAGAATCAGAAGGCTTAATTGTACAAGCTACTGAGCTCGTCCGGTCAATCGTGACAGAAGCGACGGAAACATCCGCCGTAGAATGGTCCACGCTGAAACAAGCCATGCGCGATGCGCTGAACCAATTCCTTTATGAAAAAACAAAACGCAAACCGATGATCATTCCGATCATTATGGAAGTATAATGTACACAAAAGCCGGAGCGCATGATGCTCCGGCTTTGTTTTTGTTCATCTCCCGGATGGAAACCCGCTTCTTTGTTCATAATACAAAGAGACATTCGGAAAGGGTGAAGATAAAATGGATCATCGTATGGAAAACACCGAAGAACAGCAGCCCGAAAAATCAGATGCGAAAGACAGCATTATGAGCAAAATTCAGCAGCTGGGAGAGACATCTCTGCCGCAAATGTCGCAAGATACCAATATTCACTGTCTGACAATCATCGGCCAAATTGAGGGGCATGTCCAGCTGCCGCCGCAAAATAAAACAACCAAATATGAACACGTCATTCCGCAAATCGTCGCCATTGAACAAAATCCGAAAATTGAAGGACTTCTGATTATCTTAAACACCGTCGGCGGTGATGTGGAAGCGGGGCTTGCGATTGCAGAGATGCTCGCATCTTTGTCAAAACCGACCGTTTCAATCGTACTCGGCGGGGGACACTCGATAGGTGTTCCGATCGCCGTGTCATGTGATCATAGTTTTATCGCGGAAACAGCGACTATGACCATTCACCCCGTTCGGCTTACAGGTCTGGTTATCGGGGTTCCGCAAACATTTGAATACTTGGACAAAATGCAGGAGCGGGTCGTCAACTTTGTGACCCATCATTCAAATATTTCCGAAGAAAAATTCAAAGAACTGATGTTTTCAAAGGGAAACCTGACCAGGGACATCGGAACGAATGTAGTCGGAAAAGATGCGGCTGATTACGGATTAATTGATGCCGTCGGCGGCGTCGGACAGGCGATAAAAAAGCTGAATCAGCTGATTGAAGAACGAAAGGGCGAGGAAGGAATGATGATTCAATGATCCTTTATACCGTCATGCCTCAAGAAGTCGTTTACGGTCAGGAAAGAGAGCAAAGCGCGCATGAACAGGTAGACTATGCCGGTGTGCCGCTGTTAGTCGAAATGAAGGGAAATGAAGCTGAAGTCGTACAGATTTTAAGTACGAACCCGATGGATTTTCTGAATCCGGACATCGCCCCGGGGCAAAAAATCAAGTTGAAAATCTAACCGGCATTCAGTCCGTTTCTCGGGGGCAAAATATGCTATAATAGGGGAATCCTACAGAAAAACGCAGCCGGTAAAAGGCTGCTTTTCTTCATGATGTATGATTTTACATTTTTTAATGCAGTAAGGTGATGAGTGTGGCAAAGAAAAAACGGAAATCTAAAAAGAAACAAGAGAGTAAGCTCAATCTAAAATACGAACTAAGCGGACTGCTCTGCGTTGCAATCTCGATTATTGCTGTTTTGCAGCTCGGCGTTGTGGGACAGACATTTGTGTACTTGTTCCGTTTTTTTGCCGGAGAGTGGTTTATTTTATGCTTAATTGCGCTCTTCCTTCTGGGAATTTCGCTGTTTTGGAAAAAGAAGAGTCCAAGTCTTTTAACGAGAAGGAAAGCCGGATTGTACTGTATTATCGCCAGTATTTTGCTGCTGTCTCACGTACAGCTCTTTAAAAATCTGTCTCATCACGGGTCGATTCGGTCCGCAAGTGTCATCGGCAACACGTGGGAGCTGTTTATGATGGATATGAAACAGCAGGCCGCCTCGCCTGATTTGGGCGGCGGTATGATCGGTGCGGTACTGTTTGCAGCTTCCCACTTTTTATTTGCATCAACGGGTTCACAGATCATGGCGATCGTGCTGATCTTAATGGGGCTGATTCTTGTAACGGGGCGTTCACTGCAGGAAACGCTCAAAAAGTGGACGAGCCCCGTCGGCCGGTTTATCCGCGGTCAATGGCAGGCATTTCTTGAGGATATGAAAACGGTCAGAACGAACATGTCTTCGCCGAAAACAAAAACCAAATCGGGCAAAAAACAAAAACGGGTTCAAAAGAAAAAAGAAGTGCCTGAGCCGGAAGAAGAGGATGAGGAAATCATTTCGCCGCTCATCCATTCAGAGCCGATTATTTCAAGCTTCTCAGACCGTCAGGAGAAGCGTGACGAACCGGTGATTCCTGAAGAGACGCAGGAGACGGCTCAAATGGTAAAAGAAGGGCCCTCCGGCGGCGCTCAAGACAGTGACGAACCGGCGGCTGCGGCTCCGCCCATGACGTTTACAGAGCTTGAAAACAAGGATTATCAAATGCCTTCATTGGACATTCTGGCTGACCCGAAACATACAGGCCAGCAGACCGATAAGAAAAACATTTACGAGAATGCAAGAAAACTCGAACGGACTTTTCAAAGCTTCGGCGTAAAGGCAAAAGTAACACAGGTTCATCTCGGTCCGGCGGTCACAAAATATGAGGTCTATCCGGACGTTGGGGTCAAAGTCAGTAAAATCGTGAATCTGAGTGATGACCTCGCGCTCGCGCTTGCCGCGAAGGATATCCGGATAGAAGCGCCGATTCCGGGGAAATCAGCAATCGGCATTGAGGTGCCGAACGCTGAAGTCGCGATGGTTTCGTTAAAAGAAGTGCTCGAATCCAAGCTCAACGACAAGCCGGATGCGAAGCTTCTGATCGGATTGGGGCGAAACATTTCCGGGGAGGCTGTGCTTGCCGAACTGAACAAAATGCCCCATCTGCTCGTCGCTGGGGCCACGGGAAGCGGGAAAAGCGTCTGTGTCAACGGTATTATTACGAGCATCCTGATGCGAGCCAAACCGCATGAAGTGAAAATGATGATGATTGACCCGAAAATGGTTGAGCTGAATGTGTATAACGGCATTCCTCATCTGCTTGCGCCGGTCGTGACAGATCCGAAAAAGGCCTCACAGGCTTTGAAAAAGGTCGTCAATGAAATGGAGCGCCGCTATGAACTGTTCTCCCATACGGGCACGAGAAATATAGAAGGCTATAACGACCATATCAAGCGGTCAAATGCCGAAGAAGAAGTAAAGCAGCCCGAACTGCCGTACATCGTCGTCATCGTTGACGAGCTTGCCGATCTGATGATGGTCGCTTCTTCCGACGTGGAAGATTCGATTACGAGACTTTCACAGATGGCCCGGGCGGCAGGCATTCATTTGATTATCGCGACACAGCGGCCTTCAGTCGATGTCATTACCGGAGTGATTAAAGCCAACATTCCGTCGAGAATTGCCTTCAGCGTCTCATCTCAGACCGATTCACGGACGATTTTAGACATGGGCGGCGCTGAAAAGCTTCTGGGCCGCGGAGATATGCTGTTTCTGCCTGTAGGCGCGAATAAGCCGGTGCGTGTTCAGGGAGCATTTTTATCGGATGAAGAGGTTGAGCATGTCGTAGATCATGTCATCACACAGCAAAAAGCGCAGTACCAAGAAGAAATGATTCCGGAAGAAACCGCGGAAACACACAGTGAAGTGACGGATGATCTGTATGACGAAGCGGTCGATTTGATTATCGGTATGCAGACGGCATCTGTCTCCATGCTTCAAAGACGGTTCAGAATCGGATACACGAGGGCCGCGCGTCTGATCGACGCAATGGAGGAACGGGGCGTCGTCGGGCCGTATGAAGGAAGCAGACCGAGGGAAGTACTATTATCAAAAGAACAATATGATGAGCTCTCTTCTTAAAAAGGAGAGAGCTTTCGCTTAAAATGATACCGCCAAAATCATTCCTATTTATTTTTTTATCAAAACATGATATAGTTGTCCCAATTGTTCAATAATTTATGAAAGTGGTTTACGGAGGGGAAACATGTCTACAAAAGCTGACAATCGTCACTTGTATTTAAAAGTGATTGAGCGAATCAAAGAGGATATACAAAACGGAATTTACACCGAAAAGGAAAAGCTTCCTTCTGAATTTGAGCTTTCAAAATCGATGGGTGTCAGCCGGGCAACTCTGCGTGAAGCTTTACGTATCCTTGAAGAGGAGCATGTGATTATCAGAAGGCACGGTGTGGGCACTTTCGTCCATACAAAACCGCTGTTTCTTTCAGGTATTGAACAGCTCAACAGTGTGACGAAAATGATTCAGCAAGCGAACATGGTGCCGGGTACGATTTTTTTGTCGTCTCAGGTTATTACACCGTCTGATGAAGATATCGCAAGATTCCGGCTTGAGCCTGAGCAGGAGCTTTTTTATTTGGAGCGTGTGAGAACGGCAAGCGGCACTCCGGTCGTTTACTGTCTGGATACGATTCCGATGGACATTCTGCCGAATTCTTTCTGTCATGAACAGGAGTCCATTTTTGATCTCTTGGAAAAAAACTCCGGATCTGTGATCAGCTATGCCGTTGCTGATATTGAACCGATCGGATACCACGATACGATTTCACCGGTTTTGGAATGCGAACCGGAGACGGCGCTTTTATTGCTGAAACAAACCCACTATAATCAGCATGATGAGCCTGTGCTGTATTCATTAAATTATTTCCGGGCTGATAAGTTCAGCTTTCATGTTGTCAGAAAACGTTTTTAAGACAGACGCGTCATGTGTCTGTTTTTTTATTTGCGCCGTTCGTACATACTTTGTTTGCCGCAAGGCACAATAAAACAGGAAACAACCAAGTATAGTGAATGGGTGAATAAGTTGAGTAAGAAGAAAAATGGAACGAAAAATATCATTGCTTTGGCTTCTGTACCGCTCGTCATGACACTCGGGAATTCGATGCTGATTCCCGTCCTTCCGATGATTGAAAAGAAGCTGTCCATATCGTCTTTTCAAGTATCGTTAATTATAACGGTATATTCGATTGTGGCGATTATTTGTATTCCGATTGCCGGATATCTGTCCGATAAATTCGGAAGAAAAAAGGTCCTTCTGCCTTGTCTTCTCATAGCCGGTGCGGGCGGCGCGATTGCTGCGATAGCTTCGACCGCGTTCAAGCATCCATATCCCATTATCTTGGCGGGACGGGTGCTTCAGGGAATCGGTTCGGCAGGGGCGGCTCCTGTTGTGATGCCGTTTATCGGTGATTTGTTCAAGGGGGATGATGAGCGGATTACCGCGGGGCTCGGCGACATTGAAACGTCTAACACAGCCGGGAAAGTTCTAAGCCCGATTCTCGGGTCGCTCTTGGCTGCTTGGTTTTGGTTTATGCCGTTTTGGTTCATTCCGTTTTTTTCGCTCATCAGTTTTTTTCTCGTTTTGTTTTTGGTGGCAAAGCCGGAGAAACAAAAAGAAGTGCCTTCTATTTCCGAATTCGTGAAAAATGTAGGTCACATATTTAAGCGGGACGGCCGCTGGCTCTTTACGGTATTTATCATCGGCTGCGTGATTATGTTTTTGCTGTTCGGGGTTCTGTTTTATTTATCAGACTCGCTGGAGAAGAAGTACGGAATTGACGGTGTGGCTAAAGGAGCGCTGTTAGCAATCCCGCTTTTATTTCTATCCGTCAGTTCATATATAGCAGGCAGAAAAATCGGGAAAGACCAAGGCAGAATGAAGTTTTGCATTGTTTTTGGAATGAGTGCCGTGACACTGTCATTTATCGGCCTGTGGTGGAATCACAGTTTTTATTTATTATTTATCTTCCTCTGTGTAAGCGGTACCGGAATCGGAATGGCATTGCCGGCGTTAGACGCTGTCATCACAGAAGGCGTAGACAACGAGGAATCGGGAACCATCACCTCATTTTATAACAGCATGCGGTTTATCGGAGTAGCGGCAGGACCGCCGATATTTGCTGCGCTGATGTCAAATGCAGGCTGGCTGATTTTCATTTTATCCGCTTTTTGCGGCATTGTATCAGTATTTTTAGCGCTGTTAAATATCTCTTCACAAGCAAAAGAAAAAAAGGAATCATTAAAGACGGTGTAATCTGCACTGTCTTTTTTTATTTGATTCTGAATATTGACATGATACCGTCAGCTCGTTATTCTTTAATAGTTAAACATATTAACTACTATTAAAGGAGGGGGAAAAGGTGCATGAAGAAAAAGTAAAACAGCTCATTCAGCGTTATTCCGATGTATACCTGCACGTCTTAAAAAAAATTGACAGCATTATCGCCGAAAAAGTGAACAAAGAGCTGACATTGGATCAATATTACATACTCCGCTATATTATGCTCAATCCCGATTGCAAATCAATTGAACTGGCAGCGGTATGCCACGTCAACAAAAGCGCCATTACATCCATGACGAACCGCCTGTATGAAAAAGGATACATCAAAAGAGAACGGAGCGAAAGCGACCGCCGGAGCATTCTGTTAAATGTTACGGAAAAGGGGACGGAAGTATTTCACCGAGTGGAGCAGCGGATTGAGGATCTCGTCCGTTCATACATTATGCATTTTGATGAAGACGAGGCGGAAATGTTCGTTAATACATACGAAAAATTATATCGACTGATGATGACAGAGGAGGATCGGCAAACATAATGAAAAAGATTATCCAAGCCCGCTGGATCATCGCCGCGGCATGGATCGCCGCAACGGTGATATTTATGCTTACAGCGCCTGATATGGCTGAATTGACACGGGAGAAAGGCCAGATTTCCGTACCGGACGGATATTCCTCTTCTTACGCCCATAAACTGCTTGATGAAATGTCTGATTCAGACGCACCGTCTTCTTCAGCCGTCATCGTATTTCACGAGAAAGGCTTAATGACAGACAAAAAAGCTCGTTTGCAAGAGGCTGTGGACACTTTATCTGAACATAAAAAAGCGCTTCATATTAAAACGGTGACCTCATATTTCGGGGAAAAAAATGAAGACGTCAAAAAACAGCTGCTGTCAAAAGACAGACAAACGATGCTCGTTCAGCTGCAGCTTGATACATCAAAAAATGACATCATCAAAATAAAAGACAAAATTGATAAAGAACTGAAACCGTACGGCGTATCATACGGCATCACAGGCCAGTCCCTGATTGACGAAGATGTGCTGAAAAGCTCGCAGGACGGCTTAAAAAAGACCGAATATATTACGGTTGCCTTTATCCTGATCGTGCTGATTCTTGTATTCCGATCAGTGGTTGCTCCGTTTGTGCCGCTTTTATCTGTATTAATTTCTTATTTAGTCAGCCAGTCCATTGTCGCATTTTTAGTCGATCAGCTGGATTTCCCGCTCTCAACCTTTACGCAGATTTTTATGGTTGCGATTATGTTCGGAATCGGCACCGACTATTGCATCCTGCTTCTCAGCCGCTTTAAAGAAGAACTGTCTCACGGGGCTGATATAAAAGAAGCGATCGTTGTGACCTATAAAACATCCGGAAAGACGGTTTTATACAGCGGCGGAGCGGTATTGATCGGATTTGCCTGCATCGGATTTGCGACATTTAAACTGTATCAGTCGGCAGCTGCCGTTGCGGTCGGCGTCGCGGTGCTGCTGCTTGCACTCATGACGATTGTGCCGTTTTTTATGGCTGTTTTAGGAAAAAGACTGTTTTGGCCTGTTAAGGGCGATATTTCCCATCCGCAAAGCAAAGCATGGGAAACGGCAGGGCGGTTTTCATTTAAAAGGCCGCTCATCAGTCTGGCGATCGTGGCGGTATTTACCGTCCCGCCTATCCTTCTTTACAAAGGCGCTCTATCTTACAACAGCCTTGACGAAATCGGGGATAAATATGAATCTGTCCGCGCGTTTAATACAATTTCAAACGCATTCGGACCCGGAGAACTTCTGCCGGCGACAGTCGTCATCAAAAATGACGACAAATTAAATACTGAGAAACACCTGATTGATATCGAAAAAATCAGCAGAGAACTTGAAAAAACAGAGGGTGTGAAAACGGTCAGAAGCGCCACGCGCCCTGCGGGAAACGGATTGAATCAATTATTTGTCACAAATCAGGCAAAGCAGCTTCAAGAAGGGCTTGATAAAGGCAATACAGGACTTGAAAAAATCACGGACGGATTAGGGCATGCCGCAAAGTCGTTAGCTGATTCACAGCCGCAGATCGAAGAGTCGGGAAAAAGCGTCAATCAGCTTATTGACGGAACACTGTCTCTGAAATCCGGGCTTTCTGATATAGGAGAAAACCTGAATAAACTGCAGGCGGGCGTCAATAAGAATAAAGCCGGCGTTGCTCAAATGAGAAAGCAGATTGAAGAACAGAAACAAATGCTCTCTATGCAGCTCAGCCAAAACAGCGGTCTCGCTTCAGAAACGCAAAACGCTTTAAAGCTGGTCAAAACCGTTCTGCCGATGAAAAATGAAGCGAGCAGGCAGCTTGCTGATTTGAACAAACAGCTTAATCAGCTGCCGTTTGCAAAACTGGAAGCGTCGATACCGGCAGTGAAAGCCGATCCGTCCTATCAAGTGATCAAATCGGCATTTACGGATGTACAGTCAGCCGTTTCCAAAGCAAATAGAGACGCAGAAGCGTTTTCTAAAGAGGTTGACAGTCAAAAGGATCATCTGCAGCAAGCGGAAAAACAATTTTCCCGGCTGTCAGCCGCCCAGAAAAAGATTGACACCCAAATTAACGCAATGATTAACGGTCTGACCCAAATTGAAAACGGCCTTCAGCAAGTGTCAGACGGCCAGGGGGCTCTTGCCGGACAAATGCCGCGCCTTGAATCGGCGGCAGGGCAGCTCGCGGAGGGGCAGAAAAAAATGCAGAGCGGTCTCGGTGATTTTTCTTCCCAGCTCAGCAATCTTTCTTCCGGACTTAACGATAGTGTAAAAGGGCTTAAGAAAGTGTCGAGCGGCATGATGGGGGCGAATGATTATCTGGGTGAGCTTCATAAGGCGTCAGACAAAGAAATGGCCGGCTGGTTTGTGCCGAAAGAAGCCTTGGAAAACAGCGATTTCACAAGCGTGTTTAATACGTACATGTCAGATGACAGAAAAACGACAGAATTAACCGTCGTTCTTGATAACAACCCTTATTCAAATACGGCTATTCAAGATATTGAAGCGATCAAAGCGAGCGTTAAAAGAATCATTCCGAACACCGATCTGAAAAATGCCTCTTTCGGCGTCTCCGGGGTTTCCAGCATGAATGCCGATTTAAAAGAAGTATCGGATTCAGATTTCAAACGGACGGCAATGTTTATGCTGGCGGGTATTTTTCTGATTCTCATCGTGATGCTGCGCTCCCTCATTATGCCGGTTTATTTAGTGGCTTCGCTCGTCCTGACGTATTTCGCATCCATCGGGGTGACGGAATACATCTTTACTCACTTCTTCGGGTATCCGGGCGTAAACTGGGCCGTGCCGTTCTTCGGCTTTGTCATTCTGATGGCTCTTGGTGTGGATTATTCCATCTTTTTAATGGACCGCTTTAATGAGCTGAAAAAAGAAGGAACGGAAGCCGCGATGATCAGCAGTATGAAAAATATGGGCTCGGTCATCATTTCGGCAGCAATTATTTTAGCGGGAACCTTTGCGGCCATGCTGCCGTCAGGCGTTCTTTCCCTTTTGGAGATTGCAACCGTGGTATTAACCGGCCTCCTCATGTATGCAATTGTTGTCCTTCCGTTTTTTGTACCGGTCATGGTGAAAATCTTCGGAAGAGCCAACTGGTGGCCTTTCAATTTGAAAAAATAACGTACAATGCCTCTGCCTGTTTTCGGGCAGAGGTTTTTTGTTTCCTTATAAATCCTCCAGTTGATATAATTACATCTGCACACTCTTTTTTGCGAATGCTGAATTTTGGTCATAATACATACTATTAAAGAATGAACGAAGGAGGTTTCACATGACTTACGTAAATGAAATGAAGTCAAAGCACGGCGGAATCACCGCCCACATCGTAAAGACTGAGAAATTTAAAACCGTTTCACTGACGTTTAAAATGCTGGCTCCTTTAACGAAAGAGCTCGTAACAAAAAGGGCGCTGTTTCCTCATGTGCTTCTCCGCGGTACAGAAAGCCGGCCGAAAACCGCTGATTTGCGTTCTTACTTCGATGAGCTGTACGGGACATCCGTTTCCGCTGATCTGACAAAAAAGGGAGAACGTCATGTTATTACGTTCCGGCTTGAGATTCCCAATGAAAAATATCTGAAGGACCGCACACCATTATTGGAAAAAGGGCTTCAGCTTTTATCAGAGCTTGTCTTTTCGCCTGCTTTGGAAAACGGCGCCTTCCTGCCCCTTTATGTCACGCAGGAAAAACGGACGCTGAAACAGCGGATTCAAGCCGTATATGACGATAAAATGAGATATTCTAATCTCCGTCTCGTTCAGGAAATGTGCAAAAGCGAACCGTATGCCCTTCACGTCAACGGCGAGATCGATGATGTCGAACACATTACGCCGCAAGATCTGTATGAAGCCTATCAAAAAGCCATACGCGAAGATCAGCTGGACCTGTATGTCATCGGTGATGTTGACACAGATCAAGTGAAAACGGCTGTTGATACGTATTTTAAAACGGACGAACGGGCGCAGCAGCCTTTAGAAAGAAGCACGGCGAACGAACAGCCTGACCCGAAGGAAGTCATTGATGAAGAGGACGTTAAACAAGGCAAACTGAATATCGGATTCCGGACCAATACGACATACACAGACCCGGACTATCCGGCATTGCAAGTGTTTAACGGGCTGTTCGGAGGTTTCTCTCATTCGAAGCTGTTTATAAATGTCCGTGAAAAAGCGAGTCTCGCCTATTATGCAGCCTCAAGGGTGGAAAGCTTCAAGGGGCTCCTGATGGTCATGTCAGGCATTGAAGTGAAAAATTATAAGCAGGCCGTCACCATTATTGAAGAACAATTTCAAGCTATGCAAAACGGTGACTTTTCAGACGACGATATCGCCCAAACGAAAGCTGTTATTAAAAACCAAGTGTTAGAAACGATTGATACGGCATACGGCTTAGCGGAATTTCTGTATCAGCAGGCTTCAGCCCAAGTGGAGATACCGATCGAAACTTTCCTTGACAATATCGAGAAAGTGACGAAAGAGGACATTATCAATGTCGGAAAGAACATCAAGCTGGATACGACTTATTTCTTAAAAGGAACGGGGGGAGCATCTTGACTAAACCGATAAACTACGAACAGCTGCAAGAAACGCTGTATCATGAAAAAATGGCAAACGGCCTTGATGTCTATGTGCTGCCGAAACAGGGCTTTAATAAAACATACGCCGTGTTTACGACAAAGTACGGTTCCATTGACAATCAATTCGTTCCTTTAAATAAGGAAGAAATGGTTCACGTCCCTGACGGAATCGCGCATTTTCTTGAGCATAAACTGTTTGAAAAAGCGGACGGCGACGTGTTTCAGGACTTCAGTAAGCAGGGGGCGTCGGCAAATGCCTTTACTTCATTTACACGAACCGCTTATCTGTTCTCCAGCACTTCAAATGTAGAGAAAAACCTGGAAACACTCGTGGATTTTGTTCAGGATCCGTATTTCACGGAAAAATCAGTGGAAAAAGAAAAAGGCATCATCGGCCAAGAAATTAACATGTATGATGATAATCCGGATTGGCGGCTGTTTTTCGGCCTTATCGAAAATATGTATAAAGACCACCCCGTGAAAATTGACATTGCCGGAACGGTAGAAAGCATCTCACATATTACGAAAGATCTGCTGTATGAGTGCTATGAAACATTTTATCACCCGAGCAATATGCTGCTCTTTATCGTCGGTCCCGTAGATCCTGAAGCGATCATCAGCCAGGTGCGGAAAAACCAGGAGAAAAAGCCGTTTACAGATCAGCCTGAAATCAAACGTGAAGAAGTTCAGGAGCAGGAAGCGGTTTTCCGCCGGGAGCAGGAATTAAAAATGAACGTCCAAGGCTCAAAATGTCTTGTCGGCTTAAAGGCGAAAAACCCTTATAAAACGGGGCGGGAGCTGTTGAAGCACGAGCTCAGCATGAACCTCATGCTTGAATGTCTCTTCGGAAAAAGCTCACCGCATTACGGCGACTTGTACGACAAAGGCTACATTGATGAAACCTTCAGCTTTGATTATACGGCTGAATACGGATTCGGTTTTGCCTCAGTCGGAGGAGATACACCGGAGCCGGATAGGCTTGCTGACGAATTAAAACAGATGCTGCTTGATGCGGGATCAGCCGTGACTGCGGAAAAGCTTGACCTGGCGAGAAAAAAGAAAATCGGGTCATTTTTAAAAGCGCTCAATTCGCCTGAATACATCGCCAACCAATTCACGCGTTACGCCTTTTTAGATATGAGTCTGTTTGATGTCGTAACCGTACTGGAGCAGATCACCCTGGAAGACGTAGAGCGGGTCATTAAAGAAGAAGTGTCAGAAGACAGGCTGACAGTCTGCAAAGTCGTGCCAAAATCATAAAAAAACATCCCTCACGCCCTGAGGGATGTTTTTCTGGGGAAAGAAGGAATGTTGATTGATGAAACAGACAGCGCTCGTCACCGGAGCAAGCGGCGGAATCGGACAAAGTATAAGTGAAGTCCTCGCAAAAAACGGATATGACGTGCTTTTGCATTATCATTCTAATAAAGAAGCCGCACACAGGCTTGCGGAAAGATTGAGCGCATCATTCGGTGTAAAAGCCTCTATTATTCAGGCGGATCTGTCCTCACCGGAAGGCGCGGAGACACTCAGCCGCTCCGTTAAACAGCCTGTGGACGCTCTGATATTAAACAGCGGCAAAAGTCATTTCGGCCTGATTACGGACGTGACGGATGACACGGCGCGGGAGATGGTGCAGCTGCATGTGACGAGCCCGTTTTTGTTGGCGCGTAATCTGGTGCCCGGCATGATCCGGAAAAAAAGCGGAGGCATCGTCGCGATCGGTTCCGTATGGGGAGAAACAGGCGCATCGTGCGAAGTGTTATACAGCATGGTCAAAGGAGCGCAGCATTCGTTCGTCAAAGCGCTTGCCAAAGAGCTCGCTCCGAGCGGCGTCCGCGTGAACGCAGTCTCGCCGGGCGCCGTTGACACGAATATGCTTGATCAGTTTACGTCTGATGAAAAAGAAGCATTGGCAGAGGAAATACCCGCGGGCCGGCTGGCAAATCCCGAGGAAATCGCCGAAGCGGCAGCGTTTTTATTATCGGAGAAGGCTTCCTATATTACCGGACATATATTATCGGTAAACGGTGGCTGGCACTGCTGAAAAAAATGTGTGTATAGTTTGCATCTGCACGGACAAAATAATTTTGTAACAACAGATGAAATGGAGGAAGCCAACATGTCAGTATTAGAAAACTGGGATAATTGGAAGAATTTCCTTGGCGACAGATTGAACTATGCACAGGAAAAAGGGATGAGTGATGAAACGGTCACTGATCTCGCTACAGAAATCGGCGGTTACCTTGCGAACGAAGTCGACTCGAAAAACCATCAGGAAAAAGTGCTTGCTGATCTTTGGAGCGTTGCTTCTGAAGATGAACAGCGCGCCATTGCAAATATGATGGTGAAGCTTGTTGAAAATAACAGCACTCATTAAGAGGGGAGGATTTTCTCCTCTCTTTTTTTATGTTTTCCTCTATAGAGCAACATTCTTCTTTCTAATTAGAGAAAAATGTTTTATGATAAAGGAAGGTAAAAATTTGCCACAATGGAGGGGGTATATCATTTGGCAAAGCTCGAATGGTATTTTGAATATGAAATTCAAGTGAACCGCCCCGGCCTGCTCGGGGATATTTCATCTCTTCTCGGGATGCTGTCAATTAATATTGTCACAATTAACGGTGTCGACCTTTCCAGAAGGGGAATGCTGCTCAGATGCCGGCATATAGATCAAATTAAACGGTTGGAATCAATTTTAAAAACAATGGAGACCATTAAAGTAACGAAGCTGAGAGAACCGAGGCTTCGCGACCGTCTCGCAGTCCGTCACGGAAGATACATTCAGCGTGATGCCGATGATAAAAAAACCTTCCGCTTTGAAAGGGACGAGCTTGGCCTTTTGGTTGACTTTATGGCTGAGCTGTTTAAAAAAGAAGGACACAAACTGATCGGAATCCGGGGAATGCCGCGGGTCGGAAAAACGGAGTCCATCGTTGCCTCAAGCGTCTGCGCCAGCAAAAGATGGCTTTTCGTATCTTCAACGCTGTTAAAGCAAACGATCCGCAGCCAGCTGGTTGCCGATGAATACAGCACGGAAAACGTATTTATCCTTGATGGCATCGTTTCGACAAGACGGGGCTCTGAGCGCCATCTTCAGCTCGTCAGTGAAATTATGAGGCTCCCGGCGACAAAGGTCGTGGAGCACCCGGATATTTTTGTTCAAAATTCGGAGTATACGCTCGATGATTTCGATTATATTATCGAACTCAGAAATGATCCTGACGAAGTCATTACATATGAACATGCAGAAGAACCGCAAATATTTGATCAGACCGGTTTTTCAAGCTTTGATTTTTAATATTGGAAGGTGTTTGTTGTGACAGAATTAGCAATCCGGCTTAAAGAAGCCAGAGAGGAAAAAGGGATGTCATTGGATGAACTCCAGGCGGCGACGAAAATTCAGAAAAGATACTTAACCGCTCTGGAAGAAGGCTCCTATGATGTCATTCCCGGCAATTTTTATGTGCGGGCGTTTATCAAGCAATACGCTGAAGCTGTCGGGCTTGATTCAGACCAATTATTTGAAGAATATAAAAAAGACATCCCGAACACGTATCATGACGATGTGTCGGAGAAAATCTCCGGTCTCGCCATGCAAAGGGAGCTGCCTAAGTCCTCAAAGGCGGCGGAATGGCTTCCGACCGTTCTTATTGTCATCGGTGTGATTATCGTCATTGCGATCGTGTATGCGATTATTCAGTTTGGAATAAGCAAGTCCGGGCAGACTGACAGCAATAAGGCCGTCCCCCAAAGTGAGAGCAAGTATGAGATTCCTAAGGATTCTGCGCTGAAAAACGACGGCAATACAAATGACGGAGCGCAAACTGACAGCAAAAAAGACAAAAAAGCGCCAGAGGAGAAAAAGAAAGAAAAGAGCAGTGAAAAGACAGAGATCAAAGCGGCCGGAACAGAAGGCTCCGCTTCTTCATACAACGTTTCCGGAGCTGATAAGTACAACCTTGAACTGATTGCTTCCGACAACGCTTGGATCCGCGTCCGTGATGACAGCGGCGGTTCATTAAAAGAAGGAACGCTGCAAAAAGGCCAAACCTACAAAAAAGACATCACAGATCAAAAGCAGATTGAAATACGCACGGGCTATGCCCCTAACCTGAAAATTAAAATCAACGGAGAGGTTCTGTCCTATGAACTCAATCCGCATGATGTGATGGCGCAGACCATAACAATCAAGATGAAAAAATAAAAGGGGAAAAAGTCATCTGAACGATTAAGATGACTTTTTCTTCACGTCCGAGTACATATTATTGGAGGGGCTTTATGTTTAACTTACCGAATAAAATCACACTGGCAAGAATCGCTTTAATTCCTGTATTTATGATTATCATGCTTGTTCCTTTTCAGTGGGGCAGCCTTCATATAGGGGATGAATCGATTCCGGTCGCACATCTTACGGGAGCTGTTTTATTCATTATCGCATCAACGACTGACTGGGTGGATGGCTACTACGCCAGAAAGCTGAACCTCGTGACAAACTTCGGGAAATTTTTAGATCCGCTGGCTGACAAGCTGCTTGTGTCTGCGGCATTAATTACGCTTGTGCAGTTTGACCTGGCGCCGGCGTGGATGGTCATCGTCATCATCAGCCGCGAATTTGCCGTAACGGGACTAAGACTTGTGCTGGCGGGAACGGGGGAAGTCGTAGCCGCCAATATGCTGGGAAAAATTAAAACATGGGCTCAGATCATCGCTGTTGCAGCGCTTTTACTTCATAATCTCCCGTTTGAGCTCGTTTCTTTCCCGTTCGGCGATATCGCTTTATGGGTGGCTGTGCTCTTCACAGTCATTTCCGGCTGGGATTATTTTGCGAAGAACTGGGATGCGTTAAAAACATCTAACTAAGAAAGAAGGACTTGAACATGGAAATAGCAAAAAAAGCGGAAATCATTGCAGTCGGCTCAGAGCTTCTGCTCGGCCAGATCGCCAATACGAACGCTCAGTTTATCAGTAAAGAGCTGGCGGAAATCGGCGTAAACGTGTTTTACCACACCGCTGTCGGTGACAATCCGGAGCGGCTTAAGCAAGTCATCCGCATTGCCGAAGAGCGCTCGGACCTGATTATTTTTTCAGGCGGCCTCGGACCGACCAAGGACGATTTAACAAAAGAAACCATTGCAAACACAATGGGACGCCCGCTCGTTCTGAATGACGAAGCGTTCCGGTCGATTGAAGAGTATTTCGCGAAAACAAAACGGACCATGTCGCCGAATAACCGCAAACAGGCGCTCGTTATTGAGGGCTCGGACGTTTTGGCGAATCATTTCGGCATGGCGCCGGGAATGCTTGCAGAGCACGGATCAAGGCTTTATATGCTGCTTCCCGGACCGCCGAGCGAGCTGCGTCCGATGTTTGAAAATGAAGCGAAGCCGCTGCTTCTTAAAAAGCTCGGTTCAAATGAGAAAATCGTTTCAACCGTGCTGCGGTTTTTCGGAATCGGTGAATCTCAGCTTGAAGCTGATTTAGAAGATATCATTGACGCGCAGACGAATCCGACGATTGCGCCGCTTGCTGCTGACGGCGAGGTCACGCTGCGTTTAACGGCGAAACATGCCGATGAAAAAGAAACAGAACGGCTTTTAAAAGAAACGGAAGCCGCCATTTTAGAACGGGTCGGTGAATTTTTCTACGGATATGATGATACCTCCCTGGTGAAGGAGCTTTCAAAAGCATGCAGACAGAACGGAATCACGATTTCCTCTGCCGAAAGCTTTACAGGCGGACTGTTTTCAGAGTGGGTGACTGATTTGAGCGGCGCGTCTCAACTTTTTGCAGGAGGCGTTGTCTGCTATTCCGACAGCGTGAAACAGCAGGTGCTCGGCGTGAAAGCTGAGACGCTCGCAGATAGCGGAGCGGTCAGCAAAGAGTGCGCGAGAGAGCTTGCCGCCGGTGTCAGAAAGCTGACCGGAAGCGATATCGGTATCAGCTTTACCGGAGTTGCGGGCCCGGATCCGCAGGAAGGGCATGCCCCGGGCCGCGTCTTTATCGGCATTTCCGCGGAAGGAAAAGAAGAGGTGCAAGAATTTAACTTTGCCGGATCAAGAACCGGAATCAGAAAGCGCGCCGCTAAATACGGCTGCCATCTCATTTTAAAAATGCTGGATCAAAAATAAAGTTTTAAAAGGGCGTTTTCCCTGATTTTTAATTTTTACGAAGGGAATTATGTTCTTTTGAAGAAAAGCGAACGCGGAAAAAATCCGAATATGCGTTCGCTTTTTTCTTGGCAAATGTCAGTAAACAAGGTATAGTATATGTAGTGGCAAGATAAAGGAGGAAAAAAATAAATGAGTGATCGTCAGGCAGCCTTAGATATGGCTCTTAAGCAAATAGAAAAACAATTCGGCAAAGGTTCCATCATGAAGCTCGGGGAAAAAACGGATACAAGAATTTCAACGGTGCCGAGCGGCTCCCTTGCACTTGATACCGCTCTCGGAATAGGCGGATACCCGCGCGGACGGATTATTGAAGTGTACGGACCTGAAAGCTCAGGTAAAACGACCGTAGCGCTTCACGCCATCGCTGAGGTTCAGGAAAAAGGCGGACAGGCAGCATTTATTGATGCTGAGCATGCCCTTGATCCTGTTTATGCGCAAAAGCTCGGTGTCAATATCGAAGAGCTGCTTCTGTCTCAGCCGGATACGGGAGAGCAGGCGCTGGAGATTGCTGAAGCGCTGGTGCGAAGCGGAGCTGTTGATATCGTAGTCGTTGACTCTGTTGCGGCGCTTGTTCCAAAAGCTGAAATTGAAGGTGACATGGGTGACTCACACGTCGGTTTACAGGCGCGTCTCATGTCTCAGGCGCTCCGTAAGCTTTCCGGGGCCATCAATAAATCTAAAACAATCGCAATCTTTATTAACCAGATTCGTGAAAAAGTCGGCGTTATGTTCGGAAATCCGGAGACGACACCGGGCGGACGCGCGCTGAAATTCTATTCTTCCGTGCGTCTTGAAGTGCGCCGTGCTGAGCAATTAAAGCAGGGTAACGACGTGATGGGGAATAAAACGAGAATTAAAGTCGTAAAAAACAAAGTCGCTCCTCCGTTCCGTACGGCTGAAGTGGACATCATGTACGGTGAAGGAATCTCCAAAGAAGGGGAAATCATCGACCTTGGAACTGAACTTGATATCGTGCAAAAAAGCGGCTCGTGGTATTCTTATGAAGAAGAACGCCTCGGACAGGGCCGTGAAAATGCCAAGCAGTTCTTAAAAGAAAATAAAGACATCATGCTGATGATTCAAGAACAAATCCGTGAACATTACGGTTTGGACAATAACGGTGTTACGGAAAAATCGGAAGAAACTCAGGAAGAGCTTGAATTTGAAGAATAAAAGCACGATCAAAGGGCGGAATAAGCAATTTCCGCTCTTTTTTTGTGTGTTTAAAAAAACACTGGCTGTTTCGGAAAATTTTATCTGAAATGTTACAACTTTTTTCACCCTTCACTCGTCTAACATCATGGCGAAAGTTGAAATTATATCTGAGGAGGAAAAAAGATGACGAGCCCCCGCCGCACAAGAATTAACAAAAAAAGAAAGAAGAAATTGATGAAAACGGGAGGGCTGTTTCTTTTTCTGCTGCTTGTCACTGTTTTTATTATGATCTGGACCGTCACAGCGCATCACCGGGAGAAGGATTCTGTTAAAAGTGCTCCCGCCGCTCAATCTGATTCTTCAAATGACCAGACTCAACAAAAAAAAGAAAAGACGCAAAAAGAGAAAACACCTAAATCAATCGATCACAATAAACGGATCAGCAATTACTTGCAACAGATTGGGTTCAGCGGCACAGCAATGGTCGTAAAAGATGGAAAAGTTGTGCTGAAAAAAGGTTTTGGCTATGCGGACCGAAAACAAAAAATCAAAAACAATCCGGAAACATCATATTATATCGGTTCTTCACAAAAAGCGTTAATTGCGACGGCTGTCCTGCAGCTTGAAGAAAAAGGGCTGCTTCAGACGAGTGACCCCGTCAGTACATACTTGCCGAATTTTCCTAACGGCACGCGCATCAAACTGAAAAACCTGCTCAATCATACGTCCGGCATAAACGGACATATTGAGGGTCAGGGACCGATTTCTCCCATTGATTTAATTAAGGATATAGAATACCGCGGAATTAAACGGCAGCCTGGGGTTTGGGATTACAGAGATTCCAATTATTCAGTGCTCGCCTATATCGTATCTCAGGTCAGCGGGGAGTCATACGAACAATATATAAAAGACCACGTATTCAAACCGGCCGGAATGAAGCATGCCGGATTTTACAAAACATTTGCTGAAGCCAAATATCCTGCCGTCGGCTACAAAGTTGATGAGAGCGGACAGCTTGTAACGCCTCACATTTTGGACTTATCGCAGCTGTATGGGGCGGGCGACATGTATATGAGTGCTGAAGATCTTTATAAATTTGATAAAGCGGTCGTCAACGGCACGCTCCTTTCAAAACAAAGCTTTACAAAAATGTTCACAGCCGGAAGCAGTTCCGCTTACGGCATGGGATTTTACATTGATCCGGGAAGCTATTCCAATCACGGTGTGATGCCCGGTTACAACATTTTGAACAGCTTCAGCCATTCGGCAGGCAAATATGTCATTTTACTGTCAAATATTCAGAATAACGCCAAATTAGGACAGGTAAACAATAGAATTTACCAATTGCTTAACCAGCCGGACTAGACGAGCCGTCATTTGCGAAAAGCAGATGAAGATGTGGTATGATATATACATGGCGAAGATTCTAAGCCGAAGGCGAATCGTTAAGCTGGCAAGCTTGACAAGTATTTCCGACACAATTACAATGAAGTTGTAACATTTGTTTTTTTAACATGATTGTTAAACCATTTAAACTTGACAAGGGCATGAGAGATTCATTCCCTGTGAAGGTTCTGTATGTTGAGAAAATCTGACAATGTACATGCCGGCACTTATTTAAGCAACAACCAAGTTCATAGCAAGAGGAGGTGAAAGTATGACCCTAATGACGGTTCTCATCTCCATTTTGCTGACTCTGCTCGGTTTAGTTGTTGGCTACTATGTTCGTAAAACCATTGCCGAAGCAAAGATTGCGGGCGCACGCGGTGCTGCCGAGCAAATCCTTGAAGATGCAAAGCGTGATGCTGAAGCACTGAAAAAAGAAGCTCTGCTTGAAGCAAAGGACGAAATCCATACACTTCGAATAGATGCTGAACAGGAAGTTCGTGAAAGACGAAATGAGCTTCAAAAACAAGAAAACCGTTTACTTCAAAAAGAAGAAAATCTTGACCGTAAACATGAAGGAATTGATAAACGGGAAGCGATGTTGGAGAAGAAAGATCATTCTCTGAATGAACGACAACAACATATTGAAGAGATGGAAAGCAAAGTGGATGAGATGATTCGTATGCAGCAGTCAGAACTCGAACGCATTTCGAGCCTGACACGGGATGAAGCGAAACAAATCATTCTTGACCGGGTTGAAAATGAGCTTTCACATGATATCGCCATCATGACAAAAGAAACCGAAAACCGTGCGAAAGAAGAGGCGGATAAAAAGGCGAAAAACATTCTGTCGCTTGCTTTGCAGCGCTGTGCAGCAGATCATGTTGCCGAAACGACGGTATCGGTCGTCAATCTTCCGAATGATGAGATGAAAGGACGTATCATCGGCCGTGAAGGGCGTAACATCCGTACGCTTGAAACGCTTACAGGTATCGACCTGATTATTGATGACACCCCTGAAGCAGTCATTCTTTCCGGATTTGATCCGATCAGACGGGAGACGGCAAGAATCGCTCTTGATAAACTCGTGCAGGATGGCCGTATTCACCCGGCGCGCATTGAAGAAATGGTTGAAAAATCCCGCCGCGAGGTTGATGACTATATCCGGGAAATGGGTGAACAGACGACGTTTGAAGTCGGCGTTCACGGACTTCATCCGGACCTGATCAAGATTCTCGGCCGATTGAAATTCCGTACAAGCTACGGGCAAAACGTACTGAAACATTCCATGGAAGTGGCGTTTTTAGCCGGTTTAATGGCTTCCGAACTTGGAGAAGATGCAAAGCTTGCCAAGCGGGCCGGTCTTCTGCATGACATCGGAAAAGCAATTGACCATGAAGTGGAAGGAAGCCACGTGGAAATCGGAGTGGAGCTTGCGACCAAATATAAAGAGCATCCAGTCGTCATTAACAGTATTGCGTCACACCACGGAGACGAAGAGCCGACTTCCATTATCGCTGTTCTGGTCGCTGCCGCTGATGCACTGTCAGCCGCAAGACCGGGTGCGAGAAGTGAGACGCTCGAAAACTATATCCGCAGACTTGAAAAGCTTGAAGAAATCTCCGAGTCTTACGAAGGTGTTGAAAAATCATTTGCGATTCAGGCCGGCCGTGAAGTTCGCATCATGGTGAAACCGGACTCCATTAATGATTTAGAAGCCCATCGTTTGGCGCGTGATATCCGAAAACGAATTGAGGACGAGCTTGATTATCCGGGCCACATTAAAGTGACCGTGATCAGAGAAACTCGAGCCGTAGAGTATGCAAAATAAAGTGATGCTTAGCGCATCACTTTATTTTTTTGAGCCCCAGAAAAGAAAGGAATGGAATGTATGAGAATTTTATTTATCGGGGATGTTGTCGGTTCCCCGGGCCGCGACATGGTAAAAGAATATGTCCCGAAACTGAAAGCGAAACATAAACCGCATTTTACGATTATTAACGGAGAAAATGCAGCACACGGAAAAGGACTGACGGAAAAGATCTACCATAGCCTGATGGAAGCCGGAGCCGATGCCATTACAATGGGAAACCATACGTGGGATAAAAGAGAGATCTTCGACTTTATTGATGATGTGCCGCATCTTGTCCGGCCGGCGAACTTCCCGGAAGGTACGCCGGGAAAAGGCATTACCTATATTAAATCGAACGGAAAAGAGCTTGCCGTCATGAATTTACAGGGACGGACGTTTCTTCCGCCGCTTGATGATCCGTTTGCTAAAGCGGATGAGTTAATAGAAGAAGCGAAAAAGCGCACGCCGTACATTTTTATTGATTTTCACGCCGAAGCGACAAGCGAAAAAATTGCGATGGGCTGGTACACAGACGGAAGAGCCTCTGCCGTGGTTGGCACGCATACACACGTACAAACGGCAGATAACCGCATTTTGCCGAAAGGAACGGCATATATTACTGATGTAGGCATGACGGGTCCGTACGACGGAATCCTTGGTATGGACAGAGAAACGGTCATCAAGAGGTTTAAAACCAATCTTCCTGTCCGGTTTACCGTTGCGGAAGGGAAAACAACGCTGAGCGGAGTGCTCATCGACATCGACGAGCAAACGAAAAAAGCCGTAAATATCGAACGGATTTTAATCAATGATGACCATATGTTCTTTGAATAGGTGATCATGTGTTTATTTTATAAAAATATTAAAAGGAAAAGCAGGAATATAGCAACTTCTTAGTGAATATAGTAGAAATGGAAGGTAGCCCGCTATTTTTGAAAAGCATTGTGGGGATGGCTTTTTGGATAGCAACATCTAATAATGATTGTTCTAATGAACACTCACTTATCCATTGTAAAACTAAGGGGGAGCAGAAATGGAAATCTTAAAAGTTTCAGCAAAATCAAGTCCAAATTCAGTGGCAGGCGCGCTTGCGGGCGTATTGAGGGAACGCGGAGCCGCCGAAATTCAAGCAATTGGGGCGGGTGCCTTAAATCAGGCTGTTAAAGCGGTTGCGATTGCCAGAGGCTTTGTCGCGCCAAGCGGCGTAGATTTGATTTGTATTCCGGCTTTTACAGATATACAGATTGACGGAGAAGAAAGAACGGCGATTAAGTTAATCGTCGAACCCCGTTAAACCAAAACCTGTTCATTCTCAACCTGCTTGCATAAGGCGAGCAGGTTGTTTTTATTGCTGTCATATTTTCTCACAATATTATATTGATAGTACGAAGAGATGATAAACGGCTTTATTCATATAATATTCAAAAAAAATCCCGCCCATTTTTCCGGACGGAAGCAATTGTATTTACTGAATGGACACTGCTGTTTACCTCCTTCTTAAGCCATGTTACAATCCAGTTATTACAGTGTTTTTTTGAGGAGGAGTGTACATGTTGGAAGGAAAGATGAAAGCTGTCGTCAAAAATGAAAACGCTTTCGGAGCAACTTTGAAAGAAATTTCCATACCTTCCATTAATGAGAATGAAGTTCTCATTAAAGTACAGGCCGCATCTATATGCGGTACAGATGTGCATATTTATAATTGGGATCAATGGGCGCAGGAACGAATCAAAACACCTCAAGTATTCGGACATGAATTCAGCGGTATCGTAGCAGAAACAGGCAAGCACGTCACAAATGTCAAAACAGGCGACTATGTATCGGCGGAAACCCACTTCGTCTGCGGAACTTGTGTCCCCTGTTTAACAGGAAAACATCATGTGTGCACTCATACAAAGATCCTTGGCGTGGATACAGCCGGATCCTTCGCTGAATATGTCAAAGTGCCGGCTCAAAACATTTGGAAAAACCCTGCTGACATGGATCCTGCCGTCGCCTCAGTTCAAGAGCCG
Organism: Bacillus sp. 5RYD7K; assembly: GCF_059831465.1. NCBI lineage: Bacteria > Bacillati > Bacillota > Bacilli > Caryophanales > Bacillaceae > Bacillus > Bacillus sp. 5RYD7K. Next base: position 3,117,092 of record NZ_CP191200.1, on the reverse strand, counting down.
CTTGGCAACGCGGTGCACACGGTGCTGGAAAGCGGCCATCTGGCGGGCGGCACCGCTGCAATTATCGGCTGCGGGCCGATCGGACTCATGGCGGTGGCTGTGGCTAAAGCGGCCGGCGCATCCCGCATTGCGGCCATTGATAAAAATGATTACAGACTGGCTCTTGCAAAAAAATTAGGAGCCGAAATTACGATTTCAGCTGACAAGGAAGACCCGCTTAAGGTCATTGATGCCTTAACGGGCGGAGAAGGAATAGACCTTGTCTGCGAAATGTCAGGCAACCCTGCAGCGATAATACAAGGATTAAAGATGGCGGCCAATGGAGGAAGATTTCATATGCTGAGTCTGCCGGAACACCCGGTGACGATTGACCTGACAAATGACGTGGTGTTTAAAGGGCTGACCGTTCAGGGCATCACAGGCAGAAAAATGTTTGAAACATGGCGTCAGGTATCGCATCTGCTTGAATCCGGCCTTGTTGATCTGACTCCGGTGATTACCCATCAGTTTCCGCTTGAAGAATTTGGAAAAGGATTTGACCTGATGAGAAAGGGCCAGTGCGGCAAAGTCATTTTGATTCCATAAAGGGAGGGTTCTATAATGAAAGAATTTGAATATCTAAAAGCAGAGCTTGATAAAATGAAAGAAAATAACACATGGCAGCAAATGAAACAAATTGAAACGAAGCAGGGGCCGTCGGTGGCAGTCAAAGGGGAGAACGTGATTCAGCTTTCATCGAACAATTATCTCGGTCTGACGTCGCACCCAAGGCTTGTCGAAGCGGCCAAACGCGCTGTGGAGGAATTCGGAGCGGGTACGGGGTCCGTCCGGACAATCGCGGGAACATTTGCGATGCACAATGAGCTGGAGAAGAAACTGGCAAACTTTAAAAAAACAGAAGCGGCACTTGTTTTTCAATCAGGATTTACAACGAATCAAGGCGTTTTATCAAGCATTCTTACAAAAGAGGATATCGTGATATCTGACGAATTGAACCACGCTTCCATTATCGACGGGATCAGGCTGACGAAAGCAGATAAAAAGGTGTACCGCCATGTCGATATGGACGATTTGGAAAGGGTGCTGAAAAAGTCAATGAATTACCGCATGCGCCTCATCGTCACGGACGGCGTATTCTCAATGGACGGCAACATCGCTCCATTGCCTGACATTGTCAAACTTGCAGAGGCGTACGATGCTTTTGTCATGGTTGACGATGCACATGCTTCCGGCGTACTCGGAAAAAACGGAAGGGGAACGGTTAATCACTTCGGGCTTGACGGAAGAGTCCACATTCAGGTGGGCACATTAAGCAAAGCCATCGGGGTTCTTGGCGGATATGCTGCAGGGTCGCAGGTTCTGATCGATTACCTGCGCCATAAAGGCCGTCCTTTCTTATTCAGCACGTCTCATCCGCCTGCGGTAACGGCAGCATGCATAGAAGCCATTGACGTCCTGCTGGAAGAGCCGGAACATATGGAAAAGCTATGGGAGAACACGGCGTATTTCAAAGACAAACTGGTTCAAATGGGGCTGACTCTTACAAAAAGCGAAACACCGATCGTGCCGATATTAATAGGTGAGGAAGAAAAAGCCCAGGCATTATCAGACCTTTTATTGACCCGCGGCGTCTTTGCACAAAGCATCGTGTATCCGACCGTCGCTCAGGGAAAAGCGAGAATCCGCACCATTATTACAGCGGAGCATACAAAAGAGGAGCTTGACCGGGCGCTTGAAGTGATCCGTTCAGCGGCAAAAGAGCTTCAGCTTGTATAAGAGGGAAATGATTCCCTCTTTTTATTTCTTATTGATTCTTATTCTCAATAAGGTGTACAATAATAGGCTGGCGGTTGTGCCAAACGCTTTTAACCAGTATACTTGAGGGTGGAAGTTTCGGTTGAAAGGAGACATTCGAACATGAATGAAAAGCAAAAGCAGGAAAGCGGACAAGTAAATCCAGCGGACAAAAAATCCGAAAAGGATTACAGTAAGTATTTTGAAGCCGTATATATTCCGCCTTCTTTAAAAGATGCGAAAAAACGGGGCAAAGAATCCGTTCAATATCATAACGATTTTAAAATCTCAGAAGAATTTAAAGGTCTCGGCGAAGGCAGGAAGTTTTATATCCGCACGTACGGATGCCAAATGAACGAGCATGATACGGAAGTCATGGCGGGTATTTTTATGGCGCTCGGTTATGAAGCGACAAATTCGGTCGATGATGCGAATGTCATTTTATTAAACACCTGCGCCATCCGGGAAAATGCTGAAAACAAAGTGTTCGGTGAGCTCGGCCATTTAAAAGCGCTCAAAAAAAATAATCCGGATCTGATTCTGGGTGTATGCGGCTGTATGTCACAGGAAGAATCAGTCGTAAACCGCATCCTTAAAAAGCACCCATTTGTCGATATGATTTTCGGCACGCACAACATTCACCGCCTGCCGGAACTGTTATCAGAAGCCTACTTATCAAAAGAGATGGTTATTGAAGTGTGGTCGAAGGAAGGGGATGTCATTGAAAACCTTCCGAAGGTCCGCAACGGGAAAATTAAAGGCTGGGTCAACATTATGTACGGCTGTGATAAGTTCTGCACATACTGCATCGTGCCGTACACCCGCGGAAAAGAGCGGAGCCGCCGTCCTGAAGAAATCATCCAGGAAGTCAGAAGACTTGCAAGCGAAGGCTATAAAGAAATCACGCTGCTCGGTCAAAACGTTAATGCGTACGGAAAAGATTTTGAGGACATGACGTACGGACTCGGTGATTTAATGGACGAACTGCGTAAAATTGATATTCCGAGAATCCGGTTTACGACGAGCCACCCGCGTGACTTTGATGACCATCTGATCGAAGTGCTCGCCAAAGGCGGCAACCTGCTTGACCATATCCATCTTCCGGTTCAATCAGGAAGCTCGGCGATGTTAAAAATGATGGCGCGCAAATATGACAGAGAACGCTATTTGGAGCTTGTCGGAAAAATTAAAGCAGCGATGCCGAACGCTTCACTTACTACCGATATCATTGTCGGTTTCCCGAATGAAACGGATGAACAGTTTGAAGAAACGCTTTCGTTATATCGCGAAGTGGAATTTGACAGCGCATATACGTTTATCTACTCTCCTCGTGAAGGCACGCCTGCAGCGAAGATGAAAGACAACGTTCCGATGAGGGTCAAAAAAGAACGTCTTCAGCGCCTCAATGATTTGGTGAAAGAAATTTCAGCCAAAAAAATGAAGGAATATGAAGGCAGGACTGTCGAAGTATTAGTTGAGGGAGAAAGCAAAAATAACCCTGACATTCTTGCCGGCTATACGGAAAAAAGCAAGCTCGTCAACTTCAAAGGGCCGAAAGACGCCATCGGCAAGATTGTACGCGTCAAAATCGAACAGGCGAAAACATGGTCGCTTGACGGTGTGATGGCAGGAGAAGCAATCGAGGTGAAATAATAATGACGCTTTACTCTAAGAAAGACATTGTCCAGCAGGCAAGAAACCTTGCGAAAATGATTTCTGAAACAGAAGAAGTTGATTTTTTCAAACGCGCCGAGGCGCAGATTAATGGAAATGAAAAAGTCTCTGCGATTATTAATCAGATTAAAGCTCTGCAAAAGCAAGCCGTTAACCTGAAGCATTATGAAAAGCTTGAAGCTTTGAAACAAGTGGAAAGTAAAATTGACGCCCTGCAGGAAGAGCTTGAAGGAATTCCGATCATTCAGGAATTCAGAGATTCCCAGATTGAGGTCAATGATCTTCTTCAGCTTGTCGCCCATACGATTTCCAATCAGGTGACAAATGAAATCATTACGTCTACCGGCGGCAACCTGCTGACAGGAGAAACCGGTTCAAAAGTAAAACATTCGAACAACAGCTGTTCTCTTTAAACACGGGGCCATCATCGGCCCGTGTTTTTTTGTCCATTTAGAACTAATTATTATATGTACTAAATATTCATCGTGTTGCCGTTTCGGCCCATTTCCCCTCAAAAAGTTTAATCAGACTTAAAAGTAAAGTTTCTGGGCGGGGCTGCATACAATGAAACAGAAACTTTGTATTTTTATATTTTTATTATAAAAATGCACATGAGACAAATGCCCAGCATAAGATAACACGAAGAAGAACAAGGAGGCCTATCGGAATGTCTGAATACAGGGAAATTATTACGAAAGCGGTAGTTGCGAAAGGCAGAAAATTCACCCAGTGCACGAATACAATCTCACCTGATGAAAAACCGTCAAGTATATTGGGCGGCTGGATTATCAATCACAAATATGATGCCGAAAAGATCGGGAAGACTGTAGAAATTGAAGGGTATTATGATATAAACGTCTGGTACTCTTACGCTGATAATACAAAAACGGAAGTTGTAACCGAGAGAGTGAAATATGTTGATGTAATTAAACTCAGATACAGAGATACTAATTACTTAGATGACGAACACGAAGTCATTGCCAAAGTGCTGCAGCAGCCGAATTGCCTTGAAGTCACCATTTCTCCTAACGGAAATAAAATCGTCGTTCAGGCCGAGCGGGAGTTTTTAGCGGAAGTGGTCGGGGAAACGAAAGTAGTCGTAGAAGTAAATCCAGACTGGGAAGAAGACGATGATGATGATTGGGAAGACGATCTTGACGAAGAATTAGAGGACATTAACCCTGAATTTTTAGTCGGAGATCCTGAAGAATAAGCAGAGGCTGGGGGAGTCAGCACCCCAAGTCTCTTTTTTATATATGAAGATATCACTCTTTTGTTTATGTTATAATGGGATGCGGAAAACAGAAGATACATAGTGAGGGATTAAATGATGGCTAGTTACACGCCTATGATACAGCAATACTTGAAAATAAAGGCAGAGCACCAGGATGCCTTTTTATTTTTTCGGCTAGGTGACTTTTATGAAATGTTTTTTGAAGATGCAAAAAAAGCGTCACAAGAGCTTGAAATTACACTGACGAGCAGAGACGGAGGTTCAGCTGACAAAATTCCGATGTGCGGCGTGCCTTATCATTCTGCGGCGGCTTATATTGAACAGCTGATTAAAAAGGGCTATAAAGTTGCGATCTGTGAGCAGACGGAAGATCCGAAGGCGGCTAAAGGCGTTGTGAAACGGGAAGTCGTCCAGCTGATCACGCCGGGAACCGTGATGGACGGAAAAGGCATTCATGAGTCGGAAAACAACTTTATCGCTTCCGTTTCCGAATTTCGTGACGGATACGGCCTCGCTTTATCGGATTTAACGACCGGAGAAAACCTGGCCGTATTTATTGAGCGGATTGAAGATGTCATGTCAGAGATTTATTCAGTCGGCGCCAAGGAGATTGTCGTCTCAAGCAAGTTTAATGAAAAGACAGCAGCCCAGCTGAAAGAACGGTGCGGCGCAACGATTTCCATCGAAGACGGAGAAATGACAGAACAGATCGAAATTGCAAAGCACTTGCCGGGCGAAGAGCTGACAAAGACGTTTATGCGTTTATATACGTATTTGCAGAAAACGCAAAAACGGAGTCTGGATCATCTGCAGCCGGTTCAAGTGTATGAATTGGAAGAAGCGATGAAAATTGACCTGTATTCCAAGAGGAATCTTGAACTGACGGAAACGATCCGTTCAAAAAGCAAAAAAGGCTCGCTGCTCTGGCTTTTGGACGAAACGAAGACAGCAATGGGCGGCCGGCTTCTCAAACAATGGATTGACCGTCCGCTGATCAGAGCATCCCAAATCGAAGAACGCCAGGAAATGGTTGATACGCTGATCAATCATCTGTTTGAGCGTGAAGATCTGCGCGAGCGCCTTAAAGAAGTGTATGATTTAGAGCGTCTTGCGGGCCGGGTCGCATTCGGAAACGTCAATGCAAGGGATTTAATCCAGCTGAAAGAATCATTAAAACAGGTGCCGAGCATTAAAGAGCTTGTAGGGTCTCTTAACCATAAAAAAGCAAAAGAACGCGCCGGCTTGATTGATCCGTGCGGAGATCTGCTTGATTTGTTAGAGGATGCGCTTCATGAAAACCCGCCGTTATCTTTAAAAGAAGGCAACTTAATAAAAGACGGCTATCACCAGAAGCTCGATGAGTACCGTGACGCCAGCAAAAACGGCAAAGACTGGATCGCAAGACTGGAGCAGCAGGAACGCGCTTATACGGGCATCCGTTCATTAAAAGTCGGCTTTAATAAAGTGTTCGGCTATTATATTGAAGTCACAAAAGCAAACATTCATCTGCTTGAGGACGGGCGGTATGAGCGGAAGCAGACGCTCACAAACGCCGAACGGTACATTACGCCGGAATTAAAGGAAAAAGAAGCGCTTATTTTAGAGGCGGAAAACAACATTTGCGAGCTGGAATATGAGCTTTTTGCCGAACTGCGGGAAAAAGTTAAGAAATTTATTCCGCGTCTGCAGCGTCTTGCTAAGCAAATGAGTGAGCTGGACGCGCTGCAATGCTTTGCCACGATCAGTGAAAACAGGCATTACACAAAGCCCGTCTTTTCTGATAACGAGGTCAAAGTCATTGAGGGGAGACATCCTGTCGTTGAAAAAGTGATGGACAGTCAAGAATACGTGCCGAACAATTGCCTGATGGGCGATTCACGGGAAATGCTCCTGATTACGGGTCCGAATATGTCAGGTAAAAGCACGTATATGAGACAGATCGCACTCTTGTCCATCATGGCTCAGATCGGCTGTTTTGTGCCCGCAAAAGAAGCGGTTCTGCCGATTTTTGATCAAATCTTTACGAGAATCGGGGCTGCGGACGATTTGATTTCCGGACAAAGCACCTTTATGGTGGAAATGCTGGAAGCGAAAAACGCGATTGTAAACGCCACAAAAGACAGCCTGATCCTGTTTGATGAAATCGGACGCGGGACATCAACGTACGACGGAATGGCGCTGGCACAGGCAATTATTGAATATGTTCATGATCATATCGGCGCTAAAACACTGTTCAGCACGCATTATCATGAACTGACGGTGCTTGAAGATAAGCTCCCTCAGCTGAAAAACGTTCATGTGCGCGCCGAGGAATATAACGGCACGGTCGTGTTTCTCCATCAAATTAAAGAAGGAGCCGCAGATAAAAGTTACGGCATTCATGTCGCTCAGCTTGCCGAGCTCCCGGATGATCTGATCAGCCGCGCGCAGGAGATCTTAAAACAGCTTGAGCAGACAGGAGATAAACCGGAGCTTCCGGCGGCACCTGAGAAAAAGCCCGCCGTCAAAGAAGAACCGGCACAATTGTCCTTTTTTGCTGACAGTGATAAAAAACAGAAGGCACCGGCTGTTTCTCATAAAGAAAAACAAGTGCTTGAAGCCTTCAAGTCAATCAATATTCTTGATATGACGCCGCTTGAGGCGATGAATGAAATGTACAAGCTGCAAAAAAAATTAAAATAGAAAGAGGTGACGGACTTGGCAAAAGTCATCCAGCTGTCAGATGAACTTTCAAATAAAATAGCGGCCGGTGAGGTGGTGGAACGGCCTGCATCTGTCGTTAAAGAATTGGTGGAAAACGCCATCGACGCAAACAGCACAGTCATTGAAATTGATATAGAGGAAGCGGGACTTTCGTCGATTCGGGTGCTTGACAACGGCGAAGGTATGGAAACCGATGATTGCAAACGGGCTTTCCGCCGCCACGCGACCAGTAAAATCAAAGATGAAAACGACCTGTTCCGGGTGAGAACACTCGGTTTCCGCGGAGAAGCTTTGCCAAGTATCGCGTCTGTTTCTCATCTGGAAATTAAAACGAGCATCGGCGAGGGAGCGGGAACTCATCTCATTCTTCAAGGCGGGAATATCATTTCTGAACAGAAATCCTCCAGCAGAAAAGGAACGGAGATCATCGTTACCAACCTGTTTTTCAATACACCCGCCAGATTAAAATATATGAAAACCGTGCATACGGAACTCGGCAATATTACGGATGTCGTCAACCGGATCGCCCTTGCGCATCCGGAAGTATCCATCCGCCTCCGCCACCAGGGGAAAAATCTTCTGCAGACAAACGGCAATGGAGACGTGCGCCATGTGCTGGCCGCGATTTACGGGACGGCGGTTGCGAAAAAAATGATACCGCTCCATGTCAGCTCGCTTGATTTTGAAGTCAAGGGCTACATTGCGCTGCCGGAAATCACGCGTGCATCCAGAAACTACATGTCATCTGTCATTAACGGGAGATACATTAAGAATTTCCCGCTTGTTAAAGCGGTGCACGAGGGCTATCACACGCTTCTGCCGATCGGCCGCCATCCGATTACGTTTATCGAAATTACGATGGACCCGATTTTGGTCGATGTCAATGTCCATCCGTCGAAACTTGAAGTCCGCCTCAGCAAAGAGACGGAACTGCATGAGCTGATCCGTGACGGGATAAAGGAAGTATTTCAAAAGCAGCGGCTGATTCCGAGCGCCCAGCTTCCGAAAAAATCAGCGCCGGCGCCGGTCAAAAACGAACAGCAATTCATAACGTTCGAGGAAAATGCCCCTGAGCGGAAACTGCCGGAAAAAATGCCGGAACCGTCGTACTCGCCGATGAAGCTGAGTTCGGTCGTAAAAGAGCCGGCTTCGGTAATAGAAGAAGAGTTCCTCCCGAAGGAAGCGGATGATGACGTGCCGTCGGAGATCAGCATGCCGGAACCGGAAGCACCTGTTTCCGATATTCCGGAGCCTGAAGAGGAGGCTGTCTCTGAAGAGATACGGGAAGAAAGGGTCCCGGTGATGTATCCGATCGGCCAAATGCACGGGACCTATATTTTAGCCCAAAACGAAAACGGGTTATATATCATTGACCAGCATGCGGCTCAAGAGCGGATTAAGTACGAATATTTCCGGGAAAAAGTCGGGCAGGTTGAGCCTGAAGTGCAGGATATGATCGTGCCGCTCACCTTTCATTATGCGGCAAATGAAGCGCTGATTATTGAACAGCACCAGCAGGAGCTTGAAAGCGTCGGGGTATTTTTAGAAGCATTCGGCACGAACAGCTATATCGTCCGCTGTCATCCGGCCTGGTTTCCAAAAGGAGAAGAAGCTGAATTGATTGAAGAAATCATTCAGCAGGTGCTTGACGCCAAACGGATCGACATTAAAAAGCTGCGGGAGGAAGCGGCCATTATGATGAGCTGTAAAGGCTCGATCAAAGCGAACCGCCATTTGCGCAACGATGAAATCAAAGCGCTCTTGGACGATCTGCGCCGAACGACAGACCCGTTCACATGCCCGCACGGCCGGCCGATTATTATTCATCACAGCACGTATGAGATGGAGAAGATGTTTAAACGTGTGATGTAGCAGGGTTCTGTGTGGGATGCACCCCTCGTGCCCACATTTTGCCCACTGATTTTTAGCTGTTTAGGTATTCATCAAACCGATTAATGCTGAATATCTTTTCAAAAGCCGCGAAGGGATCAACAAGCCCATTTCCCGGTCGATGGCTTATAAGATTCTAAGGGCCGCCGCTGAGTATGTCGGTTTGGATGATATAGGCACGCACACGTTGAGAAAAACATTCGGGTGCCATTTTTACAAGCAAACAAAAGACGTTGCCATGCTGCAGGAGATTTTTAATCACTTAGATCAGCGGACAACCCTTCGATACATTGGAATCAATCAGGCTGCCATGAACAACGCTATGAAGAAATTTAAAATATAAGCAGACTCATCTCATAAACAAGATGAGTCTTTTTTTCTGCATATTTTTAATGATTCCCTTCAAAAAGTAAACGTGGAATTCATTTTAGGTGCATGGTTTGAAAACAGAGGGGAGAAAGGGCTGAAACATCAGAGGAACCAAGATTTAAACTTGTTTTAATGTTTAAAAGGTCAAATGATTATAAAAGTAATCGGAAAGCTACATGATTATCATGAGTTTTATGAGTACCTCCTTTTACAAATTCACAGGGAGATGGGGGAAGAATTGAAATAAAATTTGAATTTGGTGAGCTGACAATCTAAAAAAGTCAAAGGGGACTAGTAATTAGCCCCCCTAAATTTAGTTCTTTCTGCGTTTTTTTGTGTTTTTGATTAAACTGAAAACGACTAAGAGAACGACACCAACAGCAACGATATAAAATGAAATTTCTGCTGCTGGGGTGTTAATCTTCTTAAGAACAAGGATAAGCCCTATTAAAACTATAGGAATGATGTAAGTTAGAATTCTTATCGCTTTTGGGCTTGGTTCAGCGTTTCTTTTATTTTCCATAATTACCTCCCGTCTAAAGCTTAACACAGGTTAAATTTGATCATCACCAACAATAGTCCCGTTTAAAGAGAAAACATAAGAGTTTAAGTCATCCATCAAGCAGAGTACGTGCCGTTTGGATCAGAAGATGCTTTATCTTTCTGGCATAAAAGATTACTCAGGAGAGAATGCACCGGCTGTTCCAAGTTTTGGACTGTACTCTGGCAAAAGAAAGTAAAGAAACAACATCTTGTGTGTGAATTACGTCGTATTTTTTCTGATTCGAATTGTGCGTTAATGCCAGCTCATAAGCATAACATTGAAATTCGGTGTCAGGAACTAAGGTATTCTGATATATTTTGAGGAAGCCGAATGGGTTTAGTTTTAGCTTGAAGAAAAGGATTGAAATAAGAATCAAGATTGAGAGTCATTTAAAGACTGATTTTCCTCTCCGGCTATTTGAGCAATTCCTTGTTTTTATTCTTTTTATCCGAAAATTATACCATTCTTCATTTTCTGAATAAAATCTCCTAAAGTATTCATGTAAATGAATATTCTTATTTCCTTATATATTACGATAACAAATTTTAAAAACCGGCGGCTGGTTCTTTTGGTTGATTTGAACAGTTTTTTATCTTTACCGGAAAATCCATGGAAAAACGCGGTGTCATCTGGTAAAGTGGTTACAGCCGGCTGGGCGGCGGCAGCAGTCTGTCCGGATCTTTTGAATGGGAATGGTGACAATGGATCATACATATGAAGTGCATCAAATTAAAACCTATCACCAGATGTGGTCCAACTATTGTTATATTATCGCAGACCGATCAAAAAAATCTGCGATAGCGGTGGACCCGTCCTGGGAAATCGGCAAAATAACCGATAAACTGCATGAATTGGATGTTGATTTATCAGCTGTTTTATTAACACATTCACATTATGACCATGTAAACTTGGCGGAGCCGCTTCAGCAAATCTATCACTCTGATGTATACATGTCGTCAGCTGAAATCGATTACTATCAATTCCGGTGCAGAAACTTAATAGCGCTTGAAGACGGACAGACCTTTGCGGCGGGGGGATTTATCATCAAGAGCATACTGACTCCGGGACATACGGCCGGAGGGATGTGCTATTTGCTTTCTGATCACCTTTTTACCGGTGACACCGTGTTTACCGAAGGTTGCGGTATATGTGAGGACAGAGGCAGTTCTGCGGAAGATATGTTTAACAGTATACAGCGGATCAAAGCCTCCATTCCGCCGCATGTACGAGTATATCCTGGGCATTCTTTCGGGGAGAAACCGGGTCAAAAAATGGAGAGTCTTTTGAAAAACAATATTTACTTTCAAATTGACAAAAAAGAACATTTCGTGAATTTTCGCACCAGAAAAAATCAAAAAGGGCTGTTTCATTTTAAGTAGCGTATAATTTAGTTCTATTTAACTGCTTTTTCTTTCGGGATTAGAAATATCTGAAATAAAAAGATAGTAATTGCTTTCTTTTTGTTGATTTATGCCTGATTAACAGGGGTTTGCGGGAAGGAGCGCAGGGCAGGCTGGGTGGGACATTCTGCTTATAACTGTTCCGAAAGACCTAAACACGCCTTCTCCTAGGAAAAAATAGGCATTCTTCAGGAGTCCGCATAGGATAAATTAACTTGACATGGTATTTTTGTGAAGTTACTATCAACTTGAATATGCTTCTTATCTGAATCCGAGAAAGGATGGCTGAGAAAATGATTACATACTTATTCCCAGGACAAGGTTCTCAAAAACAGGGAATGGGAAGTTCATTGTTTGATGAATTTAAAGACTTAACTGAGCAGGCTGATGACACACTCGGATATTCTATGAAGCGGCTTTGCCTTGAGAATCCGTATTCCAATCTTCACAAGACCCAGTTCACTCAGCCCGCTTTATATGTAGTCAACGCGTTAAGCTATTTGAAAAAAATCCAAGACAATGACATAAAGCCGGATTATGTGGCCGGCCACAGTTTGGGAGAATATAATGCGCTGTTTGCCGCAGGCGCTTTTGATTTTATTACGGGCTTGCAGCTTGTCCGTAAAAGAGGCGAATTAATGAGTATGGCCACTGACGGAAAAATGGCCGCCGTCATGGGATTAACTGCACCTCAAGTGGCAGACGTCCTTCAAACGAACGGATTACATACGATTGATATTGCTAATATGAATTCTCCTCATCAAGTTGTCATATCCGGACGAAAAGAAGACATTGAAAGAGCCAAAAGCGTATTCGAAGAAATAAAAGATGTGACGATGTTTCATCCGTTAAACGTAAGCGGCGCTTTTCACTCGAGATATATGAGTGAAGCAAAACAAGAGTTCGAAAAATTTTTACAGTCATTTCATTTTTCTGCTATATCAATTCCTGTCATTTCTAACGTGCATGCCAGACCTTATGAACAAGACGAAATCCCCTCCGTTCTGGCTGATCAGATCGACCATTCAGTACGATGGCACGACAGCATCCGCTATCTCCTGAACATCGGGCGGATGGAATTTGAAGAAGTCGGCCCGGGCCATGTGCTGACAGGACTTATTCACCGCATCAAAAAAGAAACTGAAACTTTACCCGCGATGTAGCGGAACATAAGACAAAATTCTTTTCTCACACAACATTGCCCAGTCATACAACATCACGATCACTTCACTTCACGACATCACGAAACACTCACGAATCAATATTTCAAAAAAACATATAGCGAAAAGGAGAATAAATGAGCCAGTCAATTGTTTTCATGTTTTCCGGACAGGGTTCCCAATATTATCACATGGGAAAAGAGCTGTTTGCACATAACGCCGTTTTTCGGCAGAAAATGCTCGACTTGGACGATTTTGCCGCCAGTCGTTTCGGTGTTTCTGTCCTTAAAGAGTTTTATCATACAGCCAATCGTTTGTCCGATCCATTTGACCGCCTTCTTTTCAGCCATCCCGCCATTTTTATGGCTGAGTACGCACTCGCGTATGCTTTGGAACAAAAAGGCATACGTCCCGATTGTGTAATCGGAGCGAGCCTCGGTGAATATGCGGCGGCCGCTGTGTCGGGTGTGCTCAGCCCCGAAGACGCATTAGATTGCGTGCTGGAACAGGCCGAAATCATTACGGAAACATGCCGCAACGGCAGCATGCTTGCGGTACTGGGGAATCCGAAATTATACCAAGATGACCCGCTGCTCCATGAAAATAGTGAATTGGCCGCTGTTAACTATCAATCTCACTTTGTCATCTCCGGAGAGCGGGGACACATCAGAAAAATCATGGACGACCTGAGAGAAAAGCAGATTCCTCATCAGCTGCTGCCGGTATCATATGGGTTTCACTCAGCGATGGTTGATCAGGCGGAGCATCCGTACAAGCGCTTTTTGGCTCGGAAATCAATCCGGACTCCGTTTATTCCGTTCATTTCCAGTGCGACTGGAGAGGCTGAGACGGATATTCAAGCGGACTTTTTCTGGAATGTTGTCAGAAAGCCGATTCGATTCCGCGAAGCGCTTCAATTTGCTGAAAGCCGCGAAAAGGGATTGTATATTGATGCCGGGCCTTCCGGAACATTGGCCGCATTTGCCAAACAGATTCTTCCCGCAGGATCGGCTGAACGCATCCGTACTATTATGACGCCGTTCCATAAAGAACAAACCCATTTGCAGCAAATCGAAGACATCATTTTATCATCGTCCGGAAGGAGACTGTAAGATGATCAGCTTTGTTTTTCCCGGCCAAGGTTCACAAAGAATAGGGATGGGAGAGGAGCTGTTCGGCCGCTACCCTGAATTAACCGCAAAGGCCGATCATATTCTCGGATATTCCGTTCAGGATCTGTGCAGGGACGGAGAACGTCTCAATCAGACTCAATTCACTCAGCCGGCACTCTATGTCGTCAATGCCCTGAGTTATTTGAAAAAAACAGAAGATACCGGCTTGAAACCGGATTTTACCGCCGGACACAGTTTAGGAGAATATAACGCGTTATACGCCTCGGGAGCCTTTAATTTTGAAGAAGGCTTGCAGCTGGTCAAAAAGAGGGGCGAACTGATGAGCCGCGCAAAAGGAGGCGGCATGGCAGCGGTGATCGGCCTGACTCATGAGCAGGTGACGGACGTTTTAAGAGAATCTCAATTACATATGATTGATATCGCCAACATGAACACACCGCAGCAAATTGTCCTTTCCGGATATAAAGAAGATATTGAAAAAGCCGCAGCCGTATTTGAATCTGTAAATGGCGTGAAAATGGTTCACCGCTTAAATGTCAGCGGCGCTTTTCATTCCAGATACATGCTGGAGGCGAAGGAGGAGTTTTCACGGTTTATTGAATCTTTCCATTTTAAGCCGCTGTCTATTCCGGTCATTTCAAATGTGACGGCAAGGCCTTATGAGCAGAGTGAGCTGAAAGAGACACTCGCCGCGCAAATAACGGGATCTGTGAACTGGACAGACAGCATCCGTTTCTTAATGGGACGAAAAAACATGAGCTTTGAAGAAATCGGTCCGGGAAAAGTGCTGACCGGGCTGATTCAAAGAATTACAGCTGAAGCGAAGCCGATAACAGCTGAAATCAAAGCTCCGGCTGCCGCTGAAAAAAGCTCAATTACGGCGGCATCTTTAGGAAGTGAAGAGTTTAAACGTGATTATCGGCTGAAATACGCCTATCTGGCCGGCGGCATGTACCGCGGAATCGCTTCGAAGGAGATGGTCGTCGGGCTGGCCAAAAAAGGAATGATGGGCTTTTTCGGAACGGGCGGATTGAGCATCGGACAGACGGAGGACGCCATTTTGTCAATTCAGCATGAGCTTCGTGACGGCGGTTCCTTCGGCATAAATGTTGTACATAATATGAAGCATGCAGATTCTGAAGAAAAAATGGTTGATCTTTTACTGAAGCATGGGGTGCAGAATTTGGAAGCATCAGCATTTTTAACGGTTACTCCCGCTTTAGTCAGGTTTCGCGCTAAGGGGTTAAAGCGAGATGCAGACGGACAAGTGACAGCGCGTCAGCGGATTATCGCCAAACTGTCCCGTCCGGAAGTAGCGGAAGCATTTCTCAGCCCGGCGCCTGATCATATGTTGCAAAAGCTTGCAGCCGAAAACAAGATTACCGCTGAGGAAGCGAATCTGATGAGAGAAATACCCGTTGCGCATGACATCTGCGTGGAGGCCGATTCGGGCGGCCATACTGACGGCGGAGCTGCTTACAGCCTCATGCCGGCGATCGTCCGTTTAAGAGATGACATGATGAAAAAATATCGATACGGCAAAACTGTCCGTATCGGAGCCGCAGGGGGAATCGGAACGCCTGAGGCTGCCATGGCTGCATTTATGCTCGGCGCTGATTTTATTGTGACCGGGTCCATTAACCAATGCACTGTTGAAGCGGCGACAAGCATTCCCGTCAAGGATCTGCTTCAGCAGATGAATGTACAGGACACGGCTTATGCGCCGGCCGGCGATATGTTTGAATCAGGCAGCAAAGTGCAGGTATTAAAGAAAGGACTGTTCTTCCCGACCCGCGCTGCTAAACTGCATGAACTGTATCAGCGTCACGGCTCAATCGAAGAAATTGATGAAAAGACAATCAGACAAATAGAAGAGAAGTATTTTAAGGCAAGTGTAAGCAGTGTTTATGAAAAAGTGAAGGCGCACTATTCGAGAGAAGACATTTCAAAAGCCGAACGGAATCCGAAACAGAAAATGGCGCTTATATTCAAATGGTATTTCAGGCAAAGCTCCGCCTCGGCGATTAAAGGAGATCCCGATGCCAAGGTAGATTACCAGATTCATTGCGGGCCGGCATTGGGAGCCTTTAATCAATGGGTGAAAGGTACGGAGCTGGAATCCTGGAAAAACCGCCATGCCGATGGAATCGGCCTGCTGCTGATGGAAGAGACGGCCTCGCTTTTGAATCAGAAGTTAAGTTCATTTTTGCAAACGTGTTGACAAGACGAAATGATAGATTGAAAACATGGAATATTCATAAAAAGAATGAAACAGGGAGGAACTGACAATGAGTAAAGATAGAATCTTTGAATTGCTGCAGAACACAATTTACGAGGTTTTGCCTGATTTAGAAGGCGAACGGCTCTCACATGAAGACCGTTTAGTTGATTTGGGGGCGGATTCAGTGGATCGTGCAGAAATTATCACGATGATGCTGGAGGAATTATCTTTGCAGATCCCGCGTGTGGAGCTGACAGGAGTCTCAAACATCGGCGAATTGGCTGAAAAGCTTTATGAAAAGGTACAGGCCGTCTAATAAAACGGCGCAAAAATCGGAAGCTCAAAATTCATATTGGAGGCGAAGTTCATGACTGCTGCCGGAATAGAAGCGATAAATGTGTTTGGCGGGACGGCATACCTCGATGTCATGCAGCTGGCGGAGTACAGAAACTTAGACCCTGCCAGATTTGAGAATTTACTGATGAAAGAAAAAGCGGTGGCGCTTCCTTATGAAGACCCCGTTACATTCGGCGTTAACGCGGCAAAGCCGATTATCGACCGATTGACAGAGGCTGAAAAAGACAGAATCGAGCTGCTGATTACCTGCTCGGAGTCCGGCATCGACTTCGGAAAATCACTCAGTACATATATTCATGATTACTTAGCCCTCAATCGGAACTGCCGTTTATTTGAACTGAAGCAAGCCTGCTATTCAGGAACGGCGGGCCTGCAGATGGCGCTTAACTTTATTTTGTCACAGACGTCCCCAGGAGCGAAAGCGCTTGTCGTTGCGACGGATATTTCCCGGTTTTTAATTGCCGAAGGCGGCGATGCGTTAAGCGAAGATTGGTCTTACGCAGAACCGAGCGCCGGAGCGGGTGCCGTCGCCTTATTGATCGGTGAAAATCCGATCGTATTTCAGGCAGATGCAGGCGCAAACGGCTACTACGGCTATGAGGTGATGGATACATGCCGCCCGATCCCGGACAGTGAAGCCGGTGACGCCGACTTGTCATTGATGTCTTACCTTGATTGCTGTGAACAGACATTTCGCGAGTACAAAAAACGTGTGCCGGGCGCCGACTACAAAGAGACGTTTCACTACCTTGCCTTCCATACACCGTTTGGCGGCATGGTAAAAGGAGCCCACCGGACGATGATGCGCAAGCTTGCAAAAGCGAAAAACGCTGAGATCGAACAGGATTTTCAAACAAGGGTAGAGCCGGGGCTCCGCTACTGCCAACGAGTCGGAAACATTATGGGCGCAGCCTCTTTATTGGCTCTTGCCAGTACGATTGACCAAGGGGCATTCGGCACTTCTAAACGGATCGGCTGTTTCTCCTACGGGTCAGGATGCTGTTCGGAATTTTACAGCGGCGTTGTGACGCCTGAGGGACAGGCGCGGCAGCATTCTTTCAAGATAGAAGAGCATCTGAACGACAGATACAGGCTGTCCATGGAGGAGTATGAAGAATTGTTTAAAGGCAGCGGTTTGGTCAAATTCGGAACCCGGAATGTCAAATTGGACATAAATATGATTCCGAACATTTTAGACCATCATACCGGAAGCCCCCGTTTATATTTGGAAGAAATCACGGAATTTCACCGGAAATACAGGTGGATCCCGTGACCTATGAGACGATAAAGGTCCGTTTTCAGCAAAATGTCTGTTTCATCACCTTTTATCGGCCTGAAGCCAACAATACGATTAATGAGCGTTTAGTGGAGGAATGCCTGCATGTTCTTTCTGAATGTGAAGACTCCGTGACCTCCGTAGTGCTTGAAGGGCTGCCGGAGGTATTTTGTTTCGGGGCGGATTTCGATGAGATGTACGAGAAAATGAGACAAGGCATGCAGCATGCGGAATCACAGGAGCCGCTTTACCGTTTGTGGCTGGCATTAAAATCCGGGCCGTACATCACCATCGCCCGCGTGCGCGGAAAAGTAAATGCGGGAGGTGTCGGATTTGCCGCCGCGTGCGATATCGTCATCGCAGACGAGAGTGCTTCATTCAGTTTATCTGAACTGTTATTCGGGCTGTATCCCGCCTGCGTTCTGCCGTTTTTAATTCAAAGAATCGGATTTCAAAAGGCGCATTATATGACGATTATGACAAAGCCCGTGCCGGCAAGGCAAGCGCTTGAATGGGGACTTTGTGACGTATGCGTTTCGGACAGCGCAACAGAGCTGAGAAAGCATTTGCTGCGCCTTCGTCCGCTGTCGAAAAAAGCAGTCATCCGCTATAAACGATACATGGATTCCTTAAACGACCTTGTTCATCGTTCGAAATCCGCTGCTTTAGCCGAAAATCAAGCGATGTTTTCAGATCCGGATAACCAATCAGCCATCATCCGTTATGCAGAAACGGGGCGGCTTCCTTGGGAAACGGAGAACAGTTAGGAGGATATCATGCCGAACGCCGCAGTTGAACTGCTCGAAATTGAACCGGAAATTATCCAAGTGACAATGCAGGATAAAGCACACAAAAATGCCTTCTCCAAAGAGCTGACGGATGGATTGATGGAGGCTTTCGCCCGTGTTAAAAAATCGTCCGTCTATAAAGCTGTGATTTTAACAGGCTACGGCCATTACTTTGCTTCCGGAGGCACACAGGAAGGCTTACTGAGGATTCAGCAGGGCATCACGAAATTTACGGAAGACCGCATGTACTCTTTAGCGCTGGAATGTGATATCCCCGTCATTTCCGCCATGCAGGGCCACGGAATCGGAGGCGGTTTTGTCATGGGGCTTTTCAGTGATTTTGTCATTTTAAGCAAAGAAAGCGTGTATACCGCAAACTTTATGAAATACGGCTTCACCCCCGGAATGGGCGCTACCTTCATCGTTCCGCAGAAGCTTGGAGCAAGCCTCGGACATGAAATGCTGTTAAACGGAGGCCATTACCGCGGCGGTGATCTGGAGAAAAGAGGGGTGCCTTTTCCGGTGCTTCCGAGGCAGGAAGTATTGGGATACGCGCAGGAACTGGCCCGTGAGCTTGCGGAAAAACCGAGAAACTCGTTAATCACATTGAAAAGGCACTTGGTGACGCCGTTTCGCGAGCAGCTGCCGGCCGTCATTGAGAAGGAGTTAATCATGCATGACCAGACGTTTCATGATGATGAAGTGAAAAAACGAATCACGACGATGTACGGAGTATAAGACATACAGATGAAATGGAGGCAGCTCTATGAAAAGTGATATGAAGGCAAGCGGGTTACTCAAGCCATCTGTCAGCTATGGAAAATCATTGCGGCTTTCAGCGGATCAGCCGATGACGATTCCTGAAGTCCTGCATAAAACCGCCGCGGCAGCGAATGATCAAAAGGGCATCACATATATACAGCCTGACGGCACCGAAGTGTATCAGACTTACAGCGGTTTGAAAAAGATCGCTCTTTCGATTGTGAAAGGACTCCGCCAATCAGGCGTGAAAGCCCATGATGAAGTCATTTTACAGCTCAGTGACAATTCTCAGCTGATTCCTGCCTTTTGGGGCTGTGTTTTTTTAGGAGCGATCCCGGTTCCGCTTGCGGCCGCTCCGGCTTATACGGAAATGAACAGCGGGACGCAAAAACTGAAAGACGCTTGGACGCTTTTGAATCAGCCTTATGTCATCACAAGCCGTGAAGTGCTGACGGAGATGACTGAATGGGCGAAGGATCAGGAGCTATCCGGGTTCTGCGCTTTGGCGGCAGAAGATCTTTCGGCGCATGAAATGGATACAGACTGCCATTATCCCCGTCCGGAAGATCTGGCGATGCTGCTGTTGACCTCGGGAAGCACGGGCACGCCGAAAGCCGTGATGCTCAGTCATGAAAACATCGTCTGCATGGTCAAAGGAAATATTCAAATGCAAGGCTATACAAGTGAGGATGTCACGTTTAACTGGATGCCTTTTGACCATGTCGGCGGCATCGGAATGCTTCATCTGCGTGATGTTTATCTCGGGTGTGAAGAAATCAACATACCGAGTGAATCCATTTTGATGGACCCTTTAAAATGGCTCGATCTGATTGATCATTACCGTGCTTCGGTCACGTGGGCGCCCAATTTCGCCTTCGGACTCCTCGCCGATTTCGCAGAAGAGATTCAAACGCGGAAATGGGACTTATCCTCCATGCGTTATATGCTGAACGGAGGGGAGGCTGCGGTTGCGAAAGTCGGACGCAGAATTATGGAGCTTTTAGAGCCGCACGGTCTGCCGGCTAATGCCATCCGTCCCGCATGGGGAATGTCTGAAACGTCTTCAGGGGTTATTTTCTCAGATGAA
Source organism: Bacillus sp. 5RYD7K (assembly GCF_059831465.1). Classification (NCBI taxonomy): domain Bacteria; kingdom Bacillati; phylum Bacillota; class Bacilli; order Caryophanales; family Bacillaceae; genus Bacillus; species Bacillus sp. 5RYD7K. The sequence continues at coordinate 3,096,700 of NZ_CP191200.1, read as the reverse complement.
TTCACGCTGGAAAACACGAGTGATGACGACCGCTTCGTGGAGATCGGTCTGCCGATTCCGGGGTTTAATATGAGAATTGCGGATGACCGCAATCAGGTGGTGGAAGAAGGAGAAATCGGCCGCTTCCAAGTGTCGGGTCTGACTGTGACAAGCGGATATTATGAGCGGCCGGACTTAAATGAGACTGTCTTTACAGAAGACGGCTGGTTTGAAACGGGAGATCTCGGATTTCTGCGGGAAGGCCGTCTGACGATAACGGGCCGCACGAAAGATGCCATCATTATCAACGGTGTGAATTATTACAGCCACGCCATTGAATCAGCCGTTGAGGAATTGCCGGAAATCGAAACGTCATATACAGCGGCATGCGCCGTCCGGCCGAATCAAAGCACGACAGATGAGCTGGCGATTTTCTTTGTGACATCTGTTCCATTGGATGAGAGCCGCCGGACGAAGCTGCTTCATCACATTCACCAGCATGTGACACAGCGAATCGGCGTCACCCCTGACTATCTGCTTCCGGTTGCGAAAGAAGACATTCCTAAGACGGCGATCGGAAAAATTCAGCGCACCCAGCTGAAACATTCATTCGAACAAGGGCAATTTGCTTCATTACATAATAACGGGCAAGAAGACGGCACTTCGGAATCAGCTTCTATAGAGAAAGAAATTGAACGGGATTTTATCCGCTTTCTGAAAGAGGAACTTTCCATCGCGGATGAACTTGTTGATTCAAATACACCGCTTCAAAGTCTTGGCGTCAATTCGATTAAGATGATGAAACTCGCCAGATCAATCGAAAAAACGTATCATATCCGGCTGACGGCAAGAGAGCTGCACCAAAACCCGACGATTGGCGCTTTAGCCGCTTATACTGCTGAAAAAGCGGCAAGCATGTCAGCTGACCATCACCCGGCAAAAGCCGGGCCGCCGGCAGAACGGGAGAGCAAGCAAACGGCGCCAGCGCTTTCAGAAGTGCAAAAAGGGCTGTGGACATTGCAGAAAATGTCGCCTGAAACGGCTGCATACCATGTCCCGCTCTGTTTCCGATTCACATCAGAAATCGACAAAAAGAAACTGAAACAGGCGTTTCAGCTTGTATTAAAACAGCACCCGATACTCAAAAGCGCCGTAAAGGAAACAGACGGCGGGTTTTATTTCATAGAAGCGGCAGATCCTTTTGTATTTTCGGAAGAAGATATTTCTGACGTAAATGAATCACAAATACCCGCTCTGATACGAAAAAAAGTGAAAGAGCCGTTTGTCAAAGAAGGCGGGCCTTTGCTGCGTGTGCAGCTGCTTTCAAAATCCGTCTCGGAACATTATCTTTTGACGGTCATTCACCATATCGTGTTTGACGGCATTTCATCCATTACATTTATTCACAGTCTGCTGGATCACTATCAGGCGCTGCTGCAGGGAGAAGAATTTACAGCTGGTGCTTCCGTACATTCCGATTACGCGGTTTGGGAAAAGAGGTACTTAGCAAGTGAGGAAAGCAAGAAAGACCGCGCTTACTGGATGGAACAGCTCGGAGGCGACCTGCCCGATCTTCAGCTTCCGCCGATGCGCACGGACAGCGGTGCTCCGGCGTTTACAGAAGATACGCTGACACGCCGTCTTCCCGAACGGCTGCTGAAAAATGTCACGGCATTTGCCGCATCGCGTTCGATTCATTTGTCCACCGTCTTGCTGAGCTGCTACATAGTGCTTTTAAGCAAGTATACGGATAAGGAAGATATTGTGACAGGCATGCCTGCAATGGTCAGACCGGAAGAACGCTTTGACGGGGTGATCGGCCATTTCCTCAACATGCTTCCCATACGGAGCAGAGCCGGACGGAAAGAAACATTTGCTGACTTTGTTCAAAAGGTGCAGGATGCGGTTTTGGATGGACTTGATCACTCATTTTATCCGTTTCCGAAAATGGTGCGTGATGTTCATGCGACACCTCGGCAGAACGGTTCGCCTATTTTCACTAATGCTTTTTTCTATCAAAATTTTCTGCAGCATTCAAGCTACCAAGCGATGCTTGATGAATATAAGGAATTCTCCTGTGAGTTTGTAAAAGGCATTCATCAGGAAGGGGAATATGATCTTGTATTTGAAATGTGGGAAGAAGCATCAGGCATGGATCTTACGATTAAATACAGCACTGAATTATTTGATGAAGCAGGGGCAGTCAGACTTTTTAACCAATTTGTACAGGCAGCAGAATCTTTGACGGCAAACGCGGATATGCCGCTTGAGAATGTTTCTCTCATGACAAAAAGAGAGGAGCAAAAGATTTTTAAGACTTGGAATGAGACAAGCCGTGAGTATCCGGATGCCTGCTTCCATGAATTATTCGAACGTCAGGCGGCAGAAACGCCTGATGCCTGTGCGGTTGTATATGAACAGCAAAAACTGACGTACCGTGAACTTGATGAAAAAAGCACGAAACTGGCGCTCTATTTGCAGGCGCACGGCGCGGGGCCTGATGATCTCATCGGCATTTATACAGATCGTTCATTGCATATGGCTGTCGGCCTTCTCGGCATTTTAAAAGCCGGGGGAGCGTATGTGCCGCTTGATCCTTCTTACCCCGCTGACAGATTGGAATATATGATTGCTGACAGCAGGATCTCAATGTGTCTGACGACAGCTGATTTAGAGCACTCTTTGAACTGGGGAGGCGTGCAGACAGCAGCCATTGACCGTGATTGGTCTGATATTGAAGAGACCGCGGGGGAAAGAATGGCGCTGAAACGGCTGGTGACGCCTGAAGACCTGGCGTATGTCATTTACACATCGGGCAGCTCGGGCAAACCGAAAGGTGTCATGATTCCGCATCGGGCGCTGACCAATTTCTTGATCTCGATGGCGCATGAACCGGGGCTTTCGTCCGAAGATAAACTGCTTGCCGTCACGACATATTGCTTTGACATCGCGGCATTGGAGCTGTACCTTCCCTTAATCACAGGTGCGGAATGCCATATCTGTAAGACAGAAGTCACAAAAGATGCACGAAAGCTGAAAGAACTGATTAAAGAGTACAAACCGACGATCATGCAGGCGACGCCGTTTACGTGGAAAATGCTCTTTCATTCCGGATGGACAAATGAAGAAAAAGTGAAAATCCTTTGCGGCGGTGAGGCGCTTAGCGAGCAATTGAAACAGCAGTTTCTCGATACGAAAAGTGAGGCTTGGAACATGTTCGGGCCGACAGAGACGACAATCTGGTCCGCGGTGCAGCGTATAACGGAAAATGAGAGCGCGCTTACGATCGGGCGCCCGATCGCCAATACCCGTGTGTATATGATGGATTCCAACCTCAACCCTGTTTTAGAAGGGGTGCCGGGAGAGCTTTGTATTGCGGGAGACGGATTGGCAAGAGGGTATTTCAACAAGCCTGAGCTGACGGACAAAGCCTTCGTCAGCCACCGTCTGGAACAGGGATCAAAGCTTTATAAAACAGGCGATATGGCGCGGTTTCTTCCCGGCGGCCGCATTGAATACATGGGGCGGATGGACAGCCAAGTCAAAATCCGCGGCTACCGGATTGAACCCGGAGATATTGAGAGCCGGCTGAATGCCCATCCGGCCGTACAGGAAAGCGTCGTTGTTGTAAACAATCACTCCGGAAATGAAAAGCTTTGCGCATTTTATATCCTGAAAAACGGAGAGCCGCTTCCGTCTTCAAAGGAATTGCGCAGGCATTTGAAACAAGCGCTGCCGGCCTATATGGCGCCAGCTTCCTTTATCCGTCTTGAAGAGCTGCCGCTTACGCCGAACGGAAAAGTTGACCGCAAGCTTCTTGCAGGGCGCGATCTAACAGAGAAAAAGCCTGAAACAAAAACATACTCTTCATCTCATATTCAGCAGGCGGTGCTTGCGATTTGGCAGGACGTATTAAAAAGCAGTGACATAGCGCTTGATGACCGCTTTTTTGATGCGGGAGGGGATTCGCTCCTTGCCGTGACTGTCACTGACCGGATGACGCGGGAATTGGATTGTGATTTCAGTGTGACGGAGCTGTTTGAATACGCGACGGTAAAAGACATCAGCCGGTATATCGCTGAACAAAAACCGCCAGAAGACGTTTTTGCATCTGTATCAGAAAAGAAAGTGAATGCAGAAAACCGCAAAAACCTGCCGGGAAAATTTCCCGATTATTATGAAGAAAGCGTCGCGGTTATCGGTATATCCTGTGAGTTTCCGGGAGCGAAAGACCATTATGAGTTTTGGAATAACATCAAAGAAGGCAAAGAAAGCATCACCTTCTTTTCAAAAGAGGAGCTCCGCCGTTTCGGTGTTTCCGAAGAGCTGGCTGATCATCCCGCCTTTGTTCCGGCTAAAGCAGTTTTAGAAGGAAAAGAAATGTTTGATCCGGGTTTCTTCGGCTTTTCACCGAAAGATGCGGAATATATGGATCCTCAGCTGAGAATGCTTTTGCTCCATTCATGGAAGGCGATTGAGGATGCGGGATATGTCTCAACAGACATTCCGGAAACAAGCGTGTATATGTCTGCAAGCGCCAACTCTTACCGCAGCCTGCTGCCGGAGGAGACGACAGCACAGCTGGAAACGCCGGATGGCTACGTGTCATGGGTGCTTGCCCAAAGCGGGACGATTCCGACGATGATTTCTCATAAACTCGGATTGAAAGGGCCGAGCTATTTTGTCCATGCCAACTGCTCATCTTCTTTAATCGGCCTGCATTCGGCTTTTCAAAGCCTGCAGTCCGGCGAAGCCAAATACGCCCTTGTCGGCGGTGCGACCCTTCATACGGAATCAAGTGCCGGGTATGTTCATCAGCCTGGGCTGAATTTTTCAAGCGACGGGCATATTAAAGCGTTTGACGCGGCTGCTGACGGAATGATCGGCGGTGAAGGGGCCGGTGCCGTGCTTTTGAAAAAAGCGTCTGATGCCGTTAGGGACGGCGACCATATTTATGCGCTGCTGCGCGGAATCGGCGTCAATAACGACGGAGCGGATAAGGTCGGATTTTACGCGCCGAGCGTCAAAGGACAGGCTGAGGTCATTCAGAAGGTCATTGATCAGACGGGCATCCATCCTGAAACGATCGCGTACGTCGAAGCGCACGGCACGGGAACAAAACTCGGCGACCCGATTGAACTGTCCGCGCTTCAATCTGTGTACGGCCGGTACACAGATAAAAAACAATACTGCGGCATCGGTTCAGTCAAAACAAACCTTGGGCATTTAGATACAGCCGCCGGAATGGCGGGCTGCATCAAGGTCGTCATGAGCTTATATCATCAGGAAATCGCGCCGAGCATCAATTACAAAGAGCCGAATCCTCATCTTCATTTAGAAGACTCTCCGTTTTACGTTGCGGAAGGGAAAAAAGAGTTAACCCGCGAGAACACAGCGCACCGCATGGCTTTAAGCTCTTTCGGGCTTGGCGGAACAAATACACATGCGATTTTTGAAGAATATCCCGAGGTGTCTGAAGCAGCAGAATGGACAGGTCCGTACATTATTCCGTTGTCTGCCAGAAAACAAGACCGTCTGAAGGAGTACGCAAAACGGCTGCTGGCTTTTCTCGATGCAAAAACGGACGCCGATCTTGCGGATATTGCCTACACTTACCAAGTCGGAAGGGAAGCGATGGAGGAGCGTGCGGCCTTTATCACAAGCGGCGCTGCGGAGCTGAAGCGGCAGCTTGCCGATTTTATCAATGATAAGCCGGCTGTAACAGGCTGCTTCAGGGGAGAAAAACAGCAGGCAAAAGACATCGCCTGGCTTTCTGATGATGATGACAGCGCTGAACTCATTGAGAAATGGCTTGCGAAAGGAAAAGGTTCGAAGCTATGTGAAATGTGGAGTAAAGGTGTCGCCGTCAATTGGCACAAGCTTTACAAAGACAAGTATCCGAAGCGGATCAGTGTGCCGGTCTACCCGTTTGCAAAGGAACCGTACTGGCCGAAAAAAGCTGAAACGAAAACATCTGCCGCACATACCGGAATCTCAGTTTTACACCCGCTCGTGCAGCAAAATACGTCAGACTTGGCCGTTCAGCGGTTCAGCTCACGGTTTACAGGCTCTGAATTTTTCCTGAAGGATCATGTGGTCAGAGAAAAAGCGGTGCTGCCGGGAGCGGCATATTTGGAAATGTCTTATGAAGCGGTAAAACGGGCGCTTGGCGGCTTATTAAAGGATCAAGACAGAATAACGCTCCATCATACGGTCTGGATGAAACCGATCGTCGTTCACGAACAAGAGCGCCAAGTCCATATTGCGCTGTTTCCTGAAGAAGACGGCATCATCTCGTATGACATTTACAGCGTAAACGCTGACGATGAAGAAGTGCTGCACAGCCAAGGACGGGCTGAAATCATAAAGGCAGACCGAGAGCCTGAGGCAGACCTTTCTGCCATACAAAGCAGGTGCACAGCGGACATTCTTGATCCGGCGGCCTTTTATCGGGAAGGCAGGAGCAGGGGAATGTTCCACGGAAAAGCCTTCCAAGGCATTAAGTCCGCCTTTATCGGTGAAAGAGAAGTGCTTTCTGCCATACAGCTTCCGGATTCTGTTTTTCATACGAACGGACAATTTACGCTTCATCCGAGCATCATTGATTCGGCTATTCAGACGGCGACGATCTGCATTATGCAGGAGTTTTCCGGACAAAAGCTGATTCTGCCGTTTGCGCTGGAATATCTTGAAGTCATCAAAGCATGCACACCGACTATGCGGGCGCATGCACGCTTCAGCGAAGGATATCAAGCCGGCGATTCCGTGCAAAAAGCCGACATTGACCTGTATGACGAAACAGGAGCGCTTTGCGTGAAGGTGAGAGGCTTCTCTACGAGAGTGCTTGAAGGCGATGCAGAATCGGCTCAGCCATCGGGCTCGGAAAAGGTCTTGTTTACACCGGTGTGGAAAGAAGCTGCGGCATCCGAGAAAGCTTTTGTCCATGCTGATGAGCATTTGATTATTCTTTGTGAAGATGCAGTCCATCTAAAAAATGAAGCTGCATCCGGTCTGAAAGACGCTGAACTGCTGATTGCGGAAGGTGAGGGCGGAACAGCCGCTGAACGCTTCCAAACCTATGCGCAGATGATCGCTGAACACATCCGGCGGATCATAAGCGAAAAAAGGCAGGGCCGCATTCTGATTCAGACCGTTATTTCAGCAGACGGAAGCCAGCAATTGTTTGCGGGGTTAACCGGTTTGTTAAAAACAGCCGAGCTGGAATACGGAAAACTTGACTGTCAGCTCATCGAAATAGATTCAATCGGCGAAATGCCGGCTGTCGCTCAAAAACTGAAAAACGACAGTCATCGGCCGCATGATAAACACATCCGTTATAAAGGAGAAAAACGGTATGTGAAGGCCTGGGAGGAAATGCATCCTGCAGGTGGCGGCACCGTCTGGAAGGACGAAGGCGTATACCTGATTACCGGAGGCGCCGGAAGCTTAGGCTTGATGCTTGCAAAAGAAATCACTGATCGCGTAAAACACCCGAAGATCATTCTGGCCGGCCGCTCAAATGTGACGGAAGCTAAACAGCGTGAGCTCGACATGCTTCGGCATGCGGGCGCAAATGTTGTGTACAAAAAGCTGAATGCGGCAGACCGGCAGGAAAATGAGGCGCTGATAAAAGAGATTACGGCGGAATTCGGGGAGCTTAACGGAATTATTCACGCTGCGGGCGTGATACAAGACCGCTTCCTGCTGCAAAAAACGAAGGAAGAATTCCGGGAAGTGCTGGATCCGAAAGTGATCGGCACCGCTTATTTAGATGAAGCCAGCAAAGACTGCAGCCTTGACTTTTTCGTATTGTTCTCCAGTGTTTCCGGCGTTCTCGGCAATGTCGGGCAGGCTGATTATGCCGCCGGCAACGCGTTTATGGATGCGTACGCCGCTTACAGGCAGTCCCTTACGGAGAATGGCCTGCGGCACGGAAAAACGATCGCCTTTAACTGGACGCTGTGGAAAGATGGCGGCATGCAGGCGGGAGACGAGACGGAGAGAATGATGAAAAAAGCTTTCGGCATGGTTCCACTTCAAAAGGCGGCCGGCTTGGCTGCATTCTATGAAGGCCTGGCTCAGGAAAAGCCGCAAGTTTTAGCAGCTGAAGGCTACAAGGCAAAATTAAAACAGACGTTCCTATCCATTTCTGAAGCTGACAAGAAGCAGGAGAAGACGACAGAGCCTGTATCAGCCGTTACATCAGGCAAATGGCACGATTCACTTATCCGAATGGTCAGTTCGATTTTAAAAGTCAGCCAAGACGAGATTGATATCGATACGGAGCTGAGTGAATACGGCTTTGATTCTGTATCATTTACCGTTTTTACGAATCAATTAAATGAGGCGTATCAGCTGGAGCTGGCGCCGACGATCTTCTTCGAGCACGGTACGATCCGCAGTTTAGCGGAATATTTGACAGATGAGGCTGCCGGCCTTCCTTCTCAGCCGGAAGAAAAACAAGATGAAGAGGAAGCTCTTCCGATGCTTCATACCGCTTTGACAGACATGGTAAGCGGAATTTTAAAAGTCGGACGTGAGGATATTGAGATTGAAACGGAATTGAGTGAATACGGTTTTGATTCCGTAACGTTCACCGTCTTTACAAATCAATTAAATGAAGCGTATCAGCTGGAGCTGGCGCCGACGATTTTCTTTGAGCACGGGACGATCAGCGATCTGGCCGGATATTTGGCAAAAGAGCATCCGGGCCGTTTCGGCGAAAAGAAGAAAGAGACGCCGAAAAAAGAGCAGCCAAAAGCCCATAAGCCGAAAACGCAGAGAAGAAAGCGTTTCGCGACGGTAATGCACGCTGCGGCAGAGACAAAAGAACCGCGCCGCTTTGATCCGGTTGCGATTGTCGGAATCAGCGGCAGATTCCCTGGCGCAAAAGATATAGAGGAATTTTGGCGCAATCTGAAAGAAGGAAAAGATTCTATCACAACGATTCCGAAAGACCGCTGGGATTGGGAAGTGTTTGATGGCGACCCGAATCTTGAAGGGAATAAAACGAATATCAAGTGGGGCGGCTTTATCGACGGAATAGCTGAATTTGATCCGCTGTTCTTTGGAATTTCACCGCGGGAAGCCCAATATTTAGATCCGCAGCAGCGGCTGTTATTGACTTATGCTTGGCGGGCGATAGAAGATGCGGGCTGTAAGCCGGAGAGCCTTTCCGGCACAAATACAGGCGTCTTCATCGGAACCGGAAATACCGGTTATAAAGATTTGTTCACAAGAGCAGGTCTTGCGCCGGAAGGACATGCGGCGACAGGCAGCATGATTCCTTCCATAGGTCCGAACCGTCTGAGTTATCTGTTAAATCTTCACGGGCCGAGCGAGCCGATTGAAACAGCATGCTCAAGCTCGCTTGTGGCGATCCATCGGGCGGTATCCGCCATAGAAAACGGAGAATGCGACATGGCGATTGCCGGAGGGATCAACACGATTTTGACTGAAGAAGCGCATATCAGCTACAGCAAAGCAGGCATGCTCAGCAAAGACGGAAAATGCAAAACCTTTTCCAAAGACGCCAACGGGTATGTCAGAGGAGAAGGCGCGGGCATTCTGATGCTGAAGAAATTGACAGATGCCGAACGGGACGGAAATCCGATTTACGGCGTAATTCGCGGGACGGCTGAAAACCACGGCGGCCGGGCGAATACGTTAACCTCGCCGAATCCGAAACTGCAGGCTGACTTATTGGTGAAAGCATACCGGAAAGCGGGAGTGGACCCGAGCACCGTCACTTATATTGAAGCGCACGGTACAGGAACGGAATTGGGTGATCCGATTGAAATAAACGGTTTGAAAGCGGCGTTTCACGAGCTGGCGAAAGCAAATCAAGAGCCTGAAGTCTCCGGTCATCGCTGCGGCATCGGTTCGGTCAAAAGCAATATCGGCCATTTAGAGCTTGCCGCGGGAGTATCAGGCGTCATGAAAGTGCTTTTGCAGATGAAGCACAAAACGCTGGTGAAAAGCCTTCATTGCGAGACGATCAATCCTTACATTCAGCTGGATGACAGTCCTTTCTATATCGTGCGGGAAAATCAGGAGTGGACCGCTGCGGAAGATAGAAACGGAAATGCGATTCCGCGCCGGGCCGGGGTCAGCTCATTTGGCATCGGCGGGGTCAACGCCCACATTGTCATTGAAGAGTATGTCCCGAAAGAAACCGCTCAGCCTGAGCACGGTCCGGAAAACCCGGCGATCATCCTTCTGTCCGCCAAATCAAAAGAAAAATTGTTTGAACAGGCACAGCAGCTGCAAAAAGCGATCCGCCAAACGCAGTACACAGATCAAGACTTGGCGGCTGTCGCTTATACGCTGCAAACCGGAAGAGACGAAATGGAAGAGCGCCTTGCCATTCTTGCAGCGACGATGGCGGAATTGGAAACAAAGCTGGAAGCATTTACGGAAAATGAGAAAAACATCGCCGGACTGTATACCGGCCAGTCTCACCGCAACAAAGATACGTTTGCTCTGTTTACGGCGGATGAAGATATGGACATCGTCATTGATGCCTGGGTCAGAAAAGGAAAATTCGCCAAGCTGGCCGAGGTATGGGCGAAAGGCGGCGTGTTGAATTGGAACCGGCTGTATGAAAAAGGCACACCGCGTTTACTCAGTCTGCCGTCTTATCCGTTCGCAACAGACACGTATTGGGTGCCGGAGAATCGTGACAAAAATAATAAGGTCCATATAGAAGAACGGATCAAACGTATTCTGACGAAACAATGGGAGCTGAGCCCGCTCGAACTGCGTGAACCGTGTGCACGCCCCGTTGCGATTTTGACAGGCGGGGATACAATCAATCTCGCAGAAGAGGTCGCAGCGCATATCCCGAATCACCGTATCATCACCGCATCAGGCTTTAGCGGTGAATATGACTGGCAGGCGTTTGACGGAGTCATCGACCTCCTCGGCGCAGCGAAAGAAGATTCTGAAGACATGGCCGCTATCCAATGGCTTCAGCAATTGATTGAGCATGGACATAAAGAAGGGATGACACTGCTTTGTGTCACAAAAGACCTTGAGTCAATAGAAAAAGAGGCCAATCAAATAATGGGAGCAAAACGGGCCGGTCTGTACAGAATGCTGGCGTACGAATACAGCCATCTGTCATCAAGGCATCTCGATCTTGAAGGAGCGCTTTCGGACGACATATTGGCGAAGCAAATTGCCGATGAGTTTCATGCCCGTGCTGATGATGCGGAAGTTTGCCGAAGAGGCGGCGTGCGTTACCGTGCCGTATTGAGAGCCTCAGAAAACATAGAGATGAAAGGCGGGAGAATTGATTTTTCGCACAGCCATGCGCTGCTGATTACCGGGGGCACGAGGGGGATCGGTCTTTTATGCGCACGCCATTTTGCCGAACATTACGGAGTGAAAAAACTGGTGCTTACCGGCCGTGAGACCCTTCCGCCGCGAAATGAGTGGACGGGCGGCCTGAATGAGGTGCCGGATTCTATAAAAGCGAAAATTGAAGCTGTTCTCGACTTGGAATCCAAAGGTGTACAAGTGAAGGTATTGTCCGTCCCATTAGCGGATGAAGTCGGACTGAGACAAGAACTGGATCAGATCAAACAGACGCTCGGACCAATCGGCGGGGTTATCCACTGCGCGGGTGTGACTGATAAAGAGACGCTCGCATTCATCAGAAAAACCGATGAGGATATACAGCGTGTGCTTGAGCCGAAAGTAGACGGGCTACGGGCGCTATACAGTGTGCTCAGCGAAGAGCCGCTGAAGTTTTTCGTCCTGTTTTCTTCCGTGTCAGCTGCGATACCGGCGCTTTCAGCAGGACAGGCCGACTATGCCATGGCTAATGCGTATATGGACTATTTTGCAAACTCATACAAAGAGCAGCTGCCGATCGTAAGCATTCAGTGGCCGAACTGGAAAGAAACCGGAATGGGAGAAGTAACGAACAAAGCTTATAAAGAGAGCGGGTTATACAGCATCACGAATGCAGAAGGATTACAGCTTCTTGACGGCATACTTCTTACATCAGCAAGGGGCCCGGTGCTGCCGGCCGTTTTGAATCCTAAGCTGTGGAAACCGGAGCAGTTCATGCGGCAAAGCAGCCAGGATAAGCCGATAAGTCCGGCTGCGGTAAAACCGAAAAAAACAGCTGATTCGGCCGCGGACAACGAACAATTAACAAAGAAAACAGAAGAGTGGCTGACAGGATTATTTTCTGAAGAGCTGCGGATTGACCAGGATCAGCTTGAGACAGACGTATTATTCCAAGATTACGGAGTGGACTCCATTATCCTTGCCCAGCTTTTGCAGCGGATCAATCGGAATCTCGCAGCATCGCTTGACCCATCCATTCTGTATGAATATCCGACGATTCAATCTTTCGCAAATTGGCTTCTCGATGGATATACAGAAGAGTTGTCAGATCTGTTTGATATGGCGGCGGGGTCTGTTATGAAGGCACCGGCTGAGCCGGTCATTGAAACACAAGCCGTTAAGGCGGAAGAAGAGCCGGCCGGAAATCAGATTCACGGGGAAGATATCGCGGTCGTCGGCATGTCCTGCCGGTTTCCGGGAGCGGCTTCCTTAGAAGCATACTGGTCGCTTTTGGCTGAAGGCCGTTCGGCCGTCCGTCCTGTCCCGGATGAGCGTTGGGGTTTGAAGACGCCTTATTACGCAGGAATGCTTGATGGAATTCATCAATTTGACCCGGATTTCTTTCTGCTGGCTGAAGAGGATGTGAAGGCAATGGACCCTCAAGCTTTGGCCGCTCTGGAAGAATGCCTTAACCTGTGGTATCACGCCGGCTATACGCCGGATGAGATAAAGGGAGAGGCAATTGGTGTGTATCTCGGCGGACGGAGCCGGCACAGACCGGGTGAAGAGAAACTGCTGGACGCGAAAAATCCGATCGTCGCGCTGGGCCAGAACTATTTGGCCGCAAACCTCTCTCAATACTTTGATATGCGCGGCCCGAGTGTTGTCCTCGATACGGCTTGCTCTTCTGCTTTAGTCGGAATGAATATGGCCGTTCACGCCCTTGCAACAGGAGAAATAAAAGCGGCCGTTGTCGGCGGTGTAAGCCTGTTTGAATCTGAAGAAACCCATAAATTGTTTGAACAGCGCGGCATTTTAAGTAAAGCGCAGTCGTTCCATGTATTTGACGAACGCGCCGATGGAGTCGTACTGGGCGAGGGTGTCGGAATGGTTCTTTTAAAAACCGTGTCTCAGGCCGTGAAAGACGGAGATTCCATTTATGCCGTGGTGAAGGCGGCTTCTGTCAATAATGACGGAAGAACGGCGGGCCCGGCTACGCCGAGCCTTGAAGCGCAAAAGGCCGTCATGAAGACAGCTCTTGAAAAAAGCGGAAAACGGCCGGAAGACATCACTCATATTGAAGCGAACGGTTCAGGTACGGTCGTCACTGATCTGTTAGAACTGAAGGCCATTCAATCCGTCTACCGCACAACAGATGGCGGACCGCTCGGAATCGGATCTGTGAAACCGAACATCGGGCACCCGCTTTGTGCGGAAGGAATTGCAAGTTTCATAAAAGTTGTGCTCATGCTGAAAGAAAAGAGCTTTATCCCGTTTTTATCAGGTGAGCATGAACTTGCACATTTCGACAGAGAAAAGGCCAATTTCCAGTTCAGCCGCACTCTGACAGACTGGCCGTCATCGATACCGGCGGCAGGAATAAACTGCTTTGCCGACGGCGGAACAAACGCCCATGTCATTGTGGAAGCGTGGCAGGAAGATGAAGGACGACGAATCAAGCGCCATCCTTTAACACCGCCTGCACTAAATAAGCGGCTGATTTCGCAGGGCAAAGAAGAAACGAACGAAAAAGCTGCGGCAAACATCTGGGATACCTATGAAGTGGAGGTTTAACGTGAAGAACTTCAATAAGCAAATCACTTTATCGCTGAAAAATCCGTTTATTTTACATCATGACGTTTACGGAGAAAAAGTCCTTCCGGGATTGGCTTATATTGATATGTTTTATCAGATTTTCAAAGAGCGCGGCTATTCATATGACAGGCTTCAGCTGCGCCATTTATCCATATATCAGCCGCTTATTGCGAAAGAAAACAGCGCCGTCAAGCTTACGGTTGAATGTACAAAGGTAAAAGAAGGGCGCTGGAAACTGACCGCAAAAGGGACTGAGATGGGCGGCGGACGAGTCCAGCCGGACGAACGTATTTACGTCAAAGCGGAAATGCATGAAACGGCTCCCGCAGTATTCAGTGACACGCTTGATCTTGACTCTGTCAAACGCGAGGCGGAACGCACCATCGATTTAAATGAGCTGTATGCACAATGCAGAAGCCAGGAATTGGTTCACAGCGGATATATGAAAGCCGAAGGAGAAGTATTTGAGGAGCGGGACGGCGTCACCTTTGATTTATCACTCGGAAAAGACGCGATGGGACAGGCCGGAGGGTTTTTGTTCCATCCGACTCTTCTTGACGGAAGCGGCGTCGGCGCAAACCTATTGATTTCATCGCTGTTAAATGGGGAAAAGAGGCTGTTTCTGCCTCTTTTCTATGAATCTTTTACAGCTTCCGAACCTTTGCAGGGCGGATGCATCACGAGAATCAAACGTTCGTCGCTCCGGCAGGAAAAGGAGCTCATTTACATTACACTGGAGTTTTTTAACGCATCCGGCCGGAAAGTAGCCGAGCTGAAAGATTTCACAAGCAAGCTCGTGCGGGATGCCGAGCTGATCAATACAGACCGAAAGTCTGCTGAGAAACCTCCTGAAAAAGCCGGTTTACCGGAAGTTGCGGCATCGCTTGAAGGCGGACACCCACATGAGGAAGCAGAACGGTATGTCATGAATCTGATGGCGGAAAAAATCGGCAAGCCGCTTGAACAGATTGATTCTCAAGTCGGCTACTATGAAATGGGGCTGACATCGTCCGGCCTGCTTGACGTCGTCGAAACGATCAGCGAAAAAATCGGCGAAACCCTTTCACCGACTTTGCTGTTTGAATATACGACGGCAGCAGAGCTTGCGGTTTTCCTGACTGAGCAGCACGGGAGCCATTTCAGCGCACCTCCGGCAAAAATGGAGAAGCAGCCGCAAACAGAAAAAAGGCGGAAAAGCAGTGTGGCGCAAGATGAAGATATCGCCATTATCGGGATGGCCGGCCGCTATCCGCAGGCCGAAAATATTCACGAATTCTGGGAAAACCTGAAAGAAGGAAAAAACTGTGTCACCGAAATTCCGGAGTCTCGCTGGGACTGGCGCCGATTTGAAAATGTAAAGTCGCCTTCCGGAAAGAGCATTTCAAAATGGGGCGGATTTATTGATGATCCGGATTGCTTTGATCCTCAATTTTTCAGGATTACGCCGCGGGAAGCTGAAACAATGGACCCTCAGGAACGGCTGTTTTTACAAACATGCTGGGAAACGATTGAGGATGCCGGATATACGCCGAAGTCGCTCGCAGAGGCGCGTGGACAAAATAAGAGACAGCGCGTCGGCGTCTTTGCCGGGGTGATGCACAAGGACTATACGTTGGTCGGAGCTCAGGCTTCTTCTGAAGATCATGTATTCCCGCTATCTCTTAATTATGCGCAGATCGCAAACAGAGTTTCATATTTTTGCAATTTTCACGGGCCGAGCATGGCGGTTGATACGGTCTGTTCATCTTCGCTGACTGCGGTTCACCTTGCTGCGGAGAGCATTCGGCGCGGAGAATGTGAATCGGCGATTGCCGGAGGCGTCAACTTGTCGCTGCATCCGAATAAATATCTGACATACGGTTTATGGGACATGTTTTCAACAGACGGGGTTTGTCATACGTTCGGGAAAGACGGAGACGGCTATGTACCGGCTGAGGGAATCGGTGCCGTTTTATTAAAACCGCTGCAAGAAGCGATAAAAGACGGAGATCGGATTTACGCGGTAGTAAAGGGCAGTGCCGTCAACCACGTGGGAACAGTAAGCGGGATTTCCGTGCCGAGCCCGGTCGCGCAGGCCGATTTAATTGAGGAATGCCTGGATAAAGCGGGAATCGATCCGCGCACGGTCAGTTATATTGAGGCGCACGGGACCGGAACGTCTCTCGGCGATCCGATTGAAGTTCAAGGCCTTGTCAAGGCGTTCCGCCAGTACACACAGGACAAGCAGTTCTGCGCCATCGGATCAGTGAAATCCAATATCGGCCATGCTGAATCGGCGGCGGGCATCAGCGGCTTAAGCAAGGTCGCCCTGCAGCTTCACTATAAAACGCTGGTGCCGTCTCTGCATTCCGAGGAGCTGAATCCGTATTTAGATTTTGAACAATCACCGTTTTATGTCCAGCATCAAACCGAAGCATGGCAGCAGCCTTCAGTGACGGAAGACGGAAACGAAACCGTATATCCGCGGCGTGCCGGGATCAGTTCTTTCGGGGCGACAGGTTCAAACGTGCATCTCATCCTGGAAGAATTTATTCCGGAAGAATCACACAAAACAAATGCTGAACCTGCGGAAGGACAGACATTCATTTTCCCGGTTTCCGCCCGAAATGAAGAACGGCTTAAAGAGTATGTTGCGAAGCTGTCTGCATTTATTCATCCCGGCGTGCCGCTTGAGGATGCGGCATATACACTTCAGGTCGGCCGTGAGCAGATGGAGGAGCGGGTTGTTTTCACCGCACAGAATATAACACAGCTTAAAGAACGGCTGGGAGGTTTTCTGGCGGGTCAAACGGCCGGCGGATGCTGGCGGAACAGAGCTGATAAAACGAAACAGGCAGAGCTTGCTCCGGACTTGATACATAAATGGCTTTCTTCCGGAAGTCTGGAGATGATTGCTGAGAAGTGGGCCGGCGGAGGAACGATGGATTGGAATCTCTTATACGGTGAAAACAAACCGAATCGGATCAGCCTGCCGACTTATCCGTTTGAAAAAACACGGTATTGGGTGCCCGAGGCGGAGAAAAGAGATTCGTTGCCGCAAAAAAATGCAGGCATGCTGCACCCGCTCCTGCATGAAAATGTATCAAACATGTCAGGCGTCCGTTTTCGGTCCTCTTTTAGCGGCGGAGAGTTTTTCCTGAAAGATCACGTCGTCAAAAACGAGCAGACGTTACCGGGCGCGGCTTATCTGGAAATGGTCCGGGCAGCCGTTGAACACGCGGCAGAAACGAAGGAAGAAGGAACAGTCCGCCTGAAGCATGTCGTATGGATACGTCCGTTTACAGCGGAGGATGAGTCCGCAGAATTGTATCTTCGTCTTTATGACGAAGAAAATGGGGAGATGGGATTTACGGTTTATCGTGAATCGGTTTCATCAGAACAAGAGCCCGTTCTCTATGCGCAAGGAAGCGCGGCGTTTGTCCGGGCGGGCGAACCGGCGAAAATCGAGATTGACAAATTGAGAGAATCACGCCGTCTGATCACACCTGACGCTTGCTATCAAGCTTATAAACAGATGGGGATTGAATACGGGGATGCTCATAAAGCGGTCACGGAAATCTATGCAAAAGACAGCGAAGTGCTCGCAAAACTCTCCCTCCCGTCATCTGTTTCTTATACAAAAGATCAGTTTGTCCTCCATCCGAGCCTCTTAGATGCGGCATTCCACGCGACAATCGGTTTGATGCTTGATAGAGACGGGACTGACATAAGGCCGATGCTGCCGTTTGCTCTCGAACAGATTGATGTGCTGAAAAGCTGTAAAAGCAATATGTGGGTTTCCATTGCGTACAGCGGTGATAGCAAGCCTGAAGATGCCGTGCAGAAGCTGGACATTGATGTATGTGATGAACAAGGCAATGTATGTGTGAAAATGACTGGTTATTCCGCACGGGAAATTGAAACGGATAAAACAGATACACTATTTTTTGAACACGTATGGGAAGAGAAGGCCGCTGTACATGAAAAAGCGCCAATCCATTTCAAAGCCCGTCACGTGATGATATCTGACCGGTTTACAGATCAGATGAACAGCATACAGACAGACTTCAGCTGTCACGTGCTCCGTGATCAGCATAAGAGTGAAGACGAACGGTTTGAAGCCTGTGCGCTTCAGGCTTTTGAAGAAGTGAAAAAAATCCTCGCTTCAAAATCCGGCGGGCGCGAGCTTATTCAGATTGTCGTGCCTCAAGAAGCTGATACGCAGCTCCTATGCGGCTTAACGGGGCTTTTGAAAACAGCGGCGCTTGAAAATCCGAACCTGACCGGCCAGCTGATTGAAGCGGAGCCGGACGTCAAGGCAGACACGCTGTCACGATATGTAAAAGAATGCAGCGCTCATCCTGATGACAAGCATATTCGCTATGAAAACGGCAGGCGCTATACGGCGCAATGGCAGGAATCGGGTCTTGAACAGTTGGGCGCCGAAAAGCCGTGGAAGGATAAAGGTGTTTATCTGATCACAGGCGGTGCGGGCGGTCTCGGATTTTTGTTCGCCAAAGAAATCGCCCGGCATGCAAAAGGCGCCGTTCTTATTTTAACGGGGCGTTCTCTGTTGGATAACCGTAAAAAAGCCCAGCTGCAAGAGCTGTCCGACCTTGGCGCGCAAGCCGTGTACAAACAAACGGACATGACGGAAAAACAAGAAGTTCAATCGCTCACAGCGGACATCTGCCGGCAGTACGGCGGCTTAAACGGTATCATTCACAGCGCCGGAACGATAAAAGACAACTATATTCTGAAAAAGCACAAGGATGAAATCCGTGATGTGCTGGCACCGAAAGTCTCCGGGCTGGTTCATCTTGATGAAGCATGTAAGGACATAGAGCTTGATTTTCTGATTCTTTTCTCTTCCGGAGCGGGAAGCGCCGGAAGCGCGGGCCAAGCAGATTATGCGATGGCCAATGCGTTTATGAACGCTTTCAGTGAAAAAAGAAACCGGCAAAAGGCCCGAAATGAACGCCATGGACACACTCTTTCAATCTGCTGGCCGCTTTGGAAAGACGGCGGGATGACGGTTGACGCTGAAACGGAAGCCATATTGACAAAAGAAAGCGGCATGGTCCCTATGAAAACAGAAAACGGCATTCAAGCTTTGTACCGCGGGTGGGCGGCAAAGACATCCCAGATCATGGTGACCGAAGGCTACGCCGCAAAAATCAGGGCGTTTCTGAAAAAATCAGCGGAAGATCAAGAAGAAACGGAAAGCGAACCAGAAGCACCGGCAGGCTTTTCATCAGGCAGAGAGAACATGCTTGCGGAAAAAACGGAGCATTTCTTGAAACAGGTGCTTTCGGAAGTAACCAAACTTCCTGTCGGCAGCATTGACGCCAAGGCGCCTATGGAAGATTACGGAATTGATTCGATTATGATTATGCATTTGACGGGACGGCTGGAAAAGAGCTTCGGTTCATTGTCAAAAACATTGTTTTTCGAGTACCAAAATATCGAATCGCTGGCGCAATATTTTATGAAAGCTCACCGCGGCACGCTGCTGGAAGTGACCGGGATGAAAACAGAAGAACCCCCTGCAGCCAAACCGGATCTGCAGGAGAAAACAGAAGAAAAGCCTGTATCCTATCGCAGTGAAGGCAAAAAAGGCTTTGCGCAAGTCCGCACAGACACGCGGAAAAATCCAGTGCCGGAGCGTGAGGATATCGCGATTATCGGTATATCAGGACGATATCCGCAGGCCGAAAATCTCCAGGAATTTTGGAAGAACTTAAGTGAAGGCGTTGACTGCATAACCGAAATTCCAAGCGGCCGCTGGGATCACAGCCTTTATTACGACGCTGATAAAGATCAAGAAGGCAAGACGTACGGAAAATGGGGAGGATTTTTGAAAGACGTGGACAAATTTGATCCGCAATTCTTCTCTATTTCACCCCGGGATGCAAAATTGATGGACCCGCAGGAGCGGTTATTTCTGCAATGTGTCTACGAAACGATGGAGGATGCCGGTTATACGCGCAAAAAGCTGACCGGAAAATCGGGTGACCTGCAGGGCGCCAATGTCGGTGTTTACGTCGGCGTCATGTATGAGGAATACCAGCTTTACGGAGCCGAAGAACAGGCGCGCGGAAAATCGCTCGCTTTGACCGGAAATCCGTCATCCATCGCGAATCGGGCTTCCTATGTATTCGGCTTTAACGGTCCGAGCATGGCTCTTGATACGATGTGCTCTTCTTCTTTAACAGCCATTCACCTGGCGTGTCAAAGCTTGCGGAACGGGGAATGCGAGGCGGCATTTGCCGGGGGCGTCAATGTATCCATCCATCCGAATAAATATTTGATGCTCGGCCAGAACAGATTTTTATCAAGCAAAGGCAGATGTGAAAGTTTCGGAGAAGGCGGAGACGGTTATGTGCCCGGTGAAGGAGTGGGCGCCGTACTCCTTAAGCCGCTTTCTAAAGCGAAAGCGGACGGTGATCATATTTACGGCCTGATCAAAGGAACGGCCGTGAACCATGACGGAAAAACAAACGGGTATTCCGTCCCGAATCCGAACGCCCAAGCTGCGGTAATCAAACAGGCGTTAAAAGACGCGGGAACCGATCCGAGGGCGGTCAGCTACATCGAAGCCCACGGCACCGGAACTTCACTCGGCGATCCGATTGAAATCACGGGTCTGACAAAAGTCTTTTCAGAACAAACACAAGATAAACAGTTTTGCGCCATCGGCTCAGCAAAATCCAATATCGGGCACTGTGAAAGCGCAGCAGGCATCGCGGGGCTGACGAAGGTGCTGCTGCAAATGAAACACAAGAAGCTTGCGCCGTCACTGCATTCCCGGACGCTTAACCCGAATATTGATTTTCCGAGTACGCCGTTTAAAGTGCAGCAGACGCTTGAAGAGTGGAAAAGACCGGTCATAAATGATAAGGAACTGCCGAGAACCGCGGGGCTTTCCTCTTTCGGAGCCGGCGGCGTCAACGCTCACATCGTCATTGAAGAATATACCGCTGATGTGGATAAGGAGACGGCTTTTGCCGCACCTCATCCGTCGATGATCATTCTTTCCGCGAAAAATGAGAAACGGCTTCAAGAACGGGCGAAACGGCTTCTTGATGCACTGCGGAGCGGGCGTTACAGGGAAGCGGATCTTGGCCGGATCGCCTATACGCTTCAAACCGGCCGTGAAGCGATGGAAGAGCGTCTTGGTCTGATTGTCAGCAATTTGCGCGAGCTTGAAGAAAAGCTTGACGGATTTACGGGAGGCAAAGATTCAATTGATCAGCTCTACCGCGGACAAGTCAAACAGAATAAAGACACGATGGCGCTGTTTGCGGCTGATGAGGACATGGAAAAAACCATTGAGGCATGGCTTGAAAAAGGCAAAGCCGCAAAGGTATTAGAGCTTTGGGTAAAGGGCCTTCCGCTGAATTGGGATAAGCTGTATCAAATGGGCAGACCGCAAAAAATCAGTCTCCCGGCTTACCCGTTTGCAACGGACCGTTATTGGATCGACACATCAGCTGATGCAGCTGTCAAAAAACCGGCCGAGACAAAGCCTGCACCGATCGCACCGGCGGCCGTCCCGGAACCGGTCATTGAAGCAGCACCTCTTTCCGAGGAGACTGCGAAAGAAAAACCGTCAAATATTACATTGCAGCCTTTGAGCGGAGCGGGACCGAAAAGAATGGCACAGTCCGCTGACCGTCCGGCGGTTTCCGCTGAAAAAGTAAGTGCCGAATTAACGGAAAGTTTGGCGGACGTTTTATATATGGATCCCGGCGATATCGACGCAGACGACACTTTTATTGATATCGGTATGGATTCAATCACCGGTCTTGAATGGATAAAGGCCGTTAATAAAACGTACGGCACGTCCCTTACGGTGACGAAAGTATATGATTATCCGACAATCCGCCAGTTTGCGGTCTTCTTGCAAAAAGAGCTCGGGACAGAACCGATCCTTGAGGAAGTAACCGAACCGCAGAAAACGGAGGCCGTGAACAAACCGTCCAACATACTTCTGCAGCCTTTAAACGCTCATAAGCAGCCGGTGATACAAGCAGAAGCGGATATTTTGGAGGCGATGTCTGAAACGGCAGCTTCCGCTGAACCGGAAGAACCGATTGAAGCGGTGCATGACGAGTTATCAAAAGCACTTGCTGATGTATTGTACATGGAGCGGCATGAAGTAGATATTGATGAGGCCTTTATTGACCTGGGCATGGATTCGATTACCGGTCTTGAATGGATAAAAGCCGTCAATAAACGGTACAGCACGGACTGTAACGTAACGAAAGTGTATGACTATCCGACCATCCGTCAATTTGCCGATTTTCTGCGCACGCAGCCGTCCGTCCGCGGCAGAAAAAAACAGGCGGTTCCCGTACGTCCGAAGCCGCTTACGCAGCAACATGCCCCGCAGGAGAAAACACCTGCCGAGCCGGAGAGATTAACGGTTCAAAAGGAACTTGAACCGGTGCAGGCCAAACAGGAGCCTAATGACGAGATGGCGGACGCGATAGCTATCGTCGGCATGTCGGGCAAATACCCCGACGCACCGGATCTTAAGACGTATTGGGACAATTTAGTGCGTGCGAAAAACGCCATTCGCGACATCCCGCTTTCCCGCTGGGATGTAAACCAATACTATGATCCGGCCTTAAACAAGAAGGGCAAAGTATACTGCAAATCAATCGGTATGCTTGACGGCATTGAAGAATTTGATCCGCTGTTTTTTAATATTTCTCCATCTGAAGCGGAACTTATGGACCCGCAGCACCGGATATTTTTACAGGAAGGCTTTAAAGCCTTTGAAGATGCTGGCTACAGCTCCAAAGAATTAAGCGGGAAAAATTGCGGCGTTTATTTAGGGATTATGAACAATGAATACGGCATGATGTTAAATAAACATCAGACAGGAGGAAGCGCAACGGGCAACAGTTTCAGCATCGCGGCGGCCCGCCTGGCGTATTATCTCAACTTGAAAGGGCCGGCGATTCCGATCGATACGGCATGCTCATCGTCTCTTGTCGGGACTCATTTGGCGCGTCAGGCGCTGTTGAATCATGAAATTGACATGGCACTTGTCGGCGGCGTCACCTTGTATATAACGCCTGAATCATACATCAGCATGTGTGAAGCCGGAATGCTGTCTCCTGACGGCCAATGCAAAGCATTTGATAACAGCGCAAACGGATTTGTGCCTGGCGAAGGCGCGGGGGCGCTCGTTCTGAAAAGGCTGAAAGATGCGGAAGCCGATCAAGACCATATTTACGGAGTCATTATCGGATCCGGAATTAACCAGGACGGAAAAACAAACGGCATTACCGCGCCGAGCGCGAAAAGCCAAATGGATTTAGAGCGCCAAGTGTATGAAACGCACAACATCCACCCTGAGAGCATCACCTATGCGGAAATGCACGGCACCGGCACAAAGCAGGGGGATCCGATTGAATTAGAAGCTTTATCTTCTGTATTTAAGGAAAAAACGGACCGAAAACAATTTTGCGCCATCGGTTCGGTTAAATCGAATATCGGACATACGTCGGCGGCGGCGGGCGTAGCAAGCGTCCAGAAAGTCCTGCTGTCGATGAAGCATCAAAAGCTTGTGCCGAGTCTTCATTTCAGCACGCCGAATGAACATTTTGATTTCGATGACTCGCCTTTATTTGTCAATACCGAACTCAAACCTTGGGAAACAGGCGGAGCACCGCGGCGGGCCTGTGTCAGCTCATTCGGCTACAGCGGCACAAACGCTCATCTCGTCATTGAAGAGTACCAGCCGAAAGACCGGGGCAGCCGAAAACCTGATGAGACAAACATTTTTGTACTGTCGGCGAAAAAAGCGCCGCAGCTAAAAGCCTATGCCGAGTCGATGATCGATTTTGCAAAAGCCAATCAGGATATCAATCTTTCAGATATGGCGTACACGCTTCAAACCGGGCGTGACGCAATGGACTGCCGTCTTGCGGTTACAGCCGGTTCGAGAGAAGAGCTGATCAGCCGTTTAACCGATTTTGTATACGGCAATACGGGTGAAGGGATATATGAAGCCCACATCAAAACGGCAAAAAAAGAAATCAAAGCATTTGAAACGGACGATGATCTGAAGCAGCTTGTCAGGTCATGGTTCGATAAGAAAAAATACGGCAATATAGCGGAATTGTGGGCAAAAGGGCTTCACGTGGACTGGAACAGGCTCTATCAAGACGAAAAACCACGCAGAATCAGTCTGCCGGCTTACCCGTTTGCCAAGGAGCCGTACTGGCTGCCTCAAGTGAAATCCGCATCGGAGGAAACGGAAGACCGGCGCGAAGCTGTGCTTTTAGAAAAGCAGTGGGTTCCGTGTGAGATCGAGTCTGCCGGTGAAAAAAGCGTTCAGAAGGTCATGATTCTGGCTGATGCAAGGACAAGGGGACTTGCCGAAGAGACTGCAAAGCATTTCGATGACTCGTTCATTCTCCCGATCGATTCGGCTGACACGTCAGCTAGCGATTGGAATCACATAGATGGCGCAATCGATCTGACAGGCTGCGGAGACGAAGACCTTTCACTGGAAGGGATCAGCCGGCTCCAGACTCTGATTGATACAAGCCGCCGTCAAGCGCTGACGCTGCTGTATGTAACAAAAGGCTTGGAGCCGTTTCAGCAGAAAACGATTCATCTCGCAGGAGCGGCAAAAAGCGGCCTGTACAGAATGCTGCAAAGTGAGTATCAAAACGTGACATCAAGACACATGGATGCCGATACCGATACAAATCAGCAGACACTTGCCAAACAGATTGCGGATGAATTTTCAGCGGACAGCACAGAACCGGAAGTCTGCCTCCGAAACGGACAGAGATACCGCGCTGTATTCAGGGAGATTCCAAAATGGGAGCGATCAGAACAACAGCCCGCACCGTTCCCGGAAGATCATGTGCTTTTCATTACCGGAGGGACGAGAGGGCTCGGTCTTTTGTGCGCGCGCCATTTCACAGAAAAACACGGCGTGAAAAAAGTGGTGCTGACAGGCAGGGAGCCGATTCCTCCCCGTCATGAACGGTCAGCTGTGAATACACGGATGAAAGAGAAAATACGGGCGATTGAAGCGCTTGAGGCAAAAGGTGTGCAAGTAGCGGTCATCAGTCTGAAATTGTCTGACCGTGATGCGGCGGCTGCGGAAATTGAAACGATCCGGCGCACGATGGGACCGATCGGCGGGGTCATTCACTGTGCAGGCTCGGTTAATTCAGTAAATCCGGCGTTTATCAGAAAGACTGCTGACGACATAAAAGAAGTGCTGGAACCGAAAGTCGCCGGGCTTCAAACCTTAAGCAGCCTTTTTACAAATGATCCTTTGCGATTCTTCGTCTTATTTTCTTCCGTATCTGCTGTCATACCGGCGCTTGCCGCGGGGCAGTCGGATTATGCGATGGCAAATGCGTACATGGATTATTTCGCGGCTGCTCATCAGCATCAATATCCGATGGTCAGCATTCAATGGCCGAATTGGAAGGAAACCGGATTGGGTGAAGTCCGCACAGAAAGCCTGAAGCAGACCGGACTTTTAGGACTGACGAATGCGGAAGGGATTGACTTGCTGGACCGCATTTTGTCTGAAAACATCCGCCCGGCCGTTCTGCCGGCCATCGTTGATCGAAGCGGATGGCATCCTGACAGGCTGCTCAGTCAAAAGAAAAAACAAAAAGAGACAGAAGCAGAAATAAACGGCCAAATCGAGGAAAAACAATCAGACTCAGACCTTCTTCTTGATACGAAGGCGTGGCTTGTGAAACTGTTTTCTGATGAGCTGAAAATCGCTCCGGATGAACTGGAAACAGACGAACCGTTTCAGGATTACGGGGTTGATTCGATCATTTTAGCGCAGCTTTTACAGCAAATGAATCAAGCGCTCAAAAAGGACTTAGATCCGTCTGTTTTATATGAACATCCGACGATTGAGGCGTTTGCCGAATGGCTTGTATCCAACAGTCAGCCGTTGCTCACAAAGAAGGAATCTGATACAGAAACCGCGGTTCCCGCCAATGTGCAAACCGTTCAAGCTGAACAAAACCGATATGCCGAAAATGAAGACATTGCCGTCGTCGGAATGAGCTGCCGCTTTCCGGGAGCTGAATCGTTAGAACAATATTGGGATCTGCTGAGAAGCGGCAGGTCCGCGATCGGCTCCGTGCCGGCTGAACGATTCGGTTACGAAAATCAGTATGTTGCGGGCTTGATTGAACATATGGATCACTTTGATTCCGATTTCTTTTTCATACCGGAAAACGACGCGAAAGCGATGGATCCTCAGGCATTGGCGGTGCTGGAAGAAAGCGTAAGGCTTTGGTGCCATGCCGGCTATACCCGTGAAGAAATCAAGGGCATAGAAGCCGGTGTGTATATCGGAGGCCGCAGCCAGCATCAGCCTGATCCTGAAAGCCTTGCGAATGCACGCAATCCGATCGTTGCGGGCGGGCAGAACTATTTAGCTGCAAACGTTTCGCAATTTTTTGACCTGCGGGGGCCGAGCATCGTGCTTGATACGGCTTGTTCATCGGCTTTGACAGGAATGAATATGGCCGTACAGGCACTGAGAAGCGGCGATATCAAAATAGCGGTAGTCGGCGGTGTCAGTATGCTGAACACGGATGCGGCGCACCGGATGTTCCAAGAGCGCGGGCTGTTAAACGAAGAACCGGCATTTCATGTATTTGATAAGCGTTCAGGCGGCGTTGTCCTCGGAGAAGGCGTGGGCATGGTGCTGTTAAAAACGGTAAGCCAGGCGCAAAAAGACGGCGACACGATACACGCAGTCATTAAGGCCGCCGCCATGAATAATGACGGCAGAACGGCAGGACCGTCAGCCCCTAATGTTCAGGCGCAAAAAGACGTTATGAAAAGCGCGCTTTTAAAAAGCGGCAAAAAGCCGGAGGATATCACTTATATCGAAGCAAACGGATCGGGTTCCGCTGTGACTGATTTACTTGAGCTGAAGGCGATTCAATCTGTATACCGCTCAGGTCAGCATGTTCCGCTCGGCATCGGGTCAATCAAGCCGAACATCGGGCATCCGCTTTGCGCAGAAGGCATCGCAAGCTTCATTAAAGTCGTATTAATGCTGAAACACAGACAAACGGTTCCGTTTCTCTCAGGGGATGAACCGATGCCGCATTTTGATATAACAAAGACCGATTTGTATTTTGATAAAACAGCCGGCGAATGGGATGCAGCCAGACCGTCTGCGGCCATCAACTGCTTTGCCGACGGCGGAACGAACGCCCACGTCATTTTGGAAGCTTGGGAAGAAAAAGATACCCGACTGAAAAGAAAGCCGCTGCCGGCACCGTCATTAAGACGTAAGGCTCTCGCAAAAGAACCTGACGCACCGGTGAAGAAACAAGAGCTTCCTGCCAAGAAAATGTTCTGGAAAGCATTTAAATAGAGAGGAGTGGGAAGAAATGATATCGGAAAAAATCAATATTTCACTGGATCATCCTATCATGAAGGGCCATACGGTCTTTGGTGAAGCGGTATTGCCCGGTCTTAGTTATATCGATTTGATTTATCAGGTTTTTCAGGAGCACGGTTATTTATACAATGAGCTCGAACTGAAGCATGTCACGATTTATCAGCCTTTAACCGTCAGTGAAACGGCTGCAATCATTCTGACCATTCAATGTTCTGAAAGCGGAGATGGAAAGTGGCTCATCTCCCTTTCCGGACAGAAACAGCAAGATGACGAGCTGTCAGACAATATACAATATGCGACGGCTGAAATGGTAAAAAGAGACGCAGTCACATTTGACGAAACCATTGATTTCGGCAAGCTGAAGCAGTCAGTCCGATCTCTGGATCTTGATGACATGTATAACCGCTGCCTGGATCATGACCTGGTCCATTCCGGGATGATGAAATCGAGCGGACGATTGTACGAAACAGAAGACGGCATGCTGGCTGAGCTTTCTTGCGAAGAAGGAAAGGAGTTCTTTTTATTCCATCCCGCCCTTTTGGATGCGAGCGGCATCGGGGCGAGCGGTTTGCTTTCTGAAACAAACCGGCTTCACCTGCCTTTATATTATGAATCGTTCAAAGCCGCCGGCAGGCTTCAATCAGAGTGCACGGCGCGTATTGCCGCTTCTGGCGTCCGTCAGGAAAAAGAACTTACAACGATGACAATTGAGTACTTCAGCCGTTCCGGACAGAAGGTGGCTGAGCTTAAAAACATGACGGGAAAAGCGGTTCGGCTCGAAGGAGACGGGCACGCAGCAGGACAGAATAAACAGGATGCAAAAGAGCCGGACAGCGCAGATGAAAAAGACATCATTCTGTTTTTGAAGAAGCTTTTGGCTGATAAGCTTGGTCAGCCTTGGGAGACGCTGGACGTTCTTGCCGGCTACTACGAGCTCGGGCTGGATTCATCTTCTTTGCTTGAGGTTGTGCAGGATATCAGTAAAAAGGCGGGTGCGGAACTCGCGCCCACTCTTCTCTTTGAATATACGAATATAAAAGAACTGGCAGCCTATCTGAAAAAGACCGTTTCATTTGAATATGCGGAACGTGCAGCCGAATCACCGGGCGTGCCAGAACATCATGAAAACACCGGTGACATTGCGATTATCGGAATGGCCGGCCGCTATCCGAAAGCGAAAAATGTGGCGGAGTTTTGGGAAAACCTAAAGGCGGGCACGGATTGCATCACTGAAGTTCCGAAGTCCCGCTGGGATTGGAAAACATATAAAAACGTAACGTCCCCATCTGGAAAGACCGTATCAAAATGGGGCGGTTTCATCGACGATGCCGACTGCTTCGATCCGCAGTTTTTCAGAATCTCACCGCGTGAGGCGGAAATGATGGACCCGCAGGAACGCCTGTTTTTAGAAACCTGCTGGGAAACGATTGAAGACGCGGGGTATACGCCTGAAACGCTTGGAAATAAAGGGGCGAAACAGCATCCGATCGGCGTTTTTGCAGGAGTGATGCATAAAGATTATTCCTTAATCGGCGCAGAACAATTATCGGAAACGGATCCTTTTCCGGTTTCGCTGAATTATGCGCAGATCGCCAACAGAGTGTCCTATTATTGTGACTTCCACGGGCCGAGCATCGCGGTCGATACCGTTTGTTCCTCATCATTGACCGCCGTTCATCTGGCGATTGAAAGCATCCGCCGCGGCGAATGTGAAGCCGCGCTTGCGGGCGGTGTGAACTTGTCGCTCCACCCGGCGAAATATCTGAGCTACGGAAGCGTCGGCATGCACTCAAGCGACGGCCGCTGCCGCACGTTCGGCGAGGGCGGTGACGGCTATGTTTCCGGAGAAGGAGTCGGTGCGGTCTTACTCAAGCCGCTGGAAAAAGCCGAACAGGACGGCGACCGGATTTACGCGGTCATTAAAGGAAGCGCCGTTAATCACGTCGGGAAAGTAAGCGGGATTACCGTCCCGAGCCCTGCTGCACAGGCAGAAGTCATTAAGACATGTCTGAAAAAAGCAGGGATCAGCCCGCGGACCGTCAGTTATGTGGAAGCTCATGGAACGGGCACTTCGTTAGGCGACCCGATTGAAATTGAAGGTCTGTCAAAAGCGTTCAGCGAAGGGACACAGGATCAGCAATTTTGTTCCATCGGTTCGGTCAAATCAAATATCGGCCATGCAGAATCGGCGGCGGGCATCAGCGGATTAACAAAGGCAGCGCTACAGCTTCATCACAAAACGCTTGTCAAATCTCTGCATTCCGCGGAATTAAATCCATACGTGAAATTGGAGAAGTCTCCTTTTTACGTACAGCAGCAGACTGCTCCTTGGAAGCAGCCGGCAGCGGAAGAAAACGGAAAAGTCACGTATTATCCGCGCCGGGCCGGGCTCAGTTCCTTCGGGGCATCAGGTTCGAATGCCCATATCATTTTAGAAGAATACATTCAGCCGGAACACAAAGCGCCTGCACCTGAGAACGATGCAGCCAAAATCATCCCGCTGTCCGCAAGAAATAAAGACAGGCTTCTGGCCTATGCGGAAAAAATAGCCGGGTCGCTTTCCGAAAAGACGGTGCTGTCTGAACTGGCATACACGCTTCAGACAGGACGCGAAGCAATGGAGGAGAGAGCTGTCTTCCTTGCAAATGACACCAGCGAATTGAAGCAAAAGCTGAATGATTTCGTAAAAGGAAATGAAAACATCCCCGGATTTTGGCGCGGACAAGCCGAGATGCCGGAACTGAGCGAACCTGCTCCTGAAACAGATGATCCGGTACAGCTTGCAGGTTTATGGGCAGAAGGGAAAACAGTAGATTGGAATAAGCTGTACGATGCGGATAAACCGCGTAAAACAAGCGTTCCGACATATCCGTTTGCAAAAGAGCGCTATTGGATTCCGCAGCAGAAAAAACACGGGAAAAGCCTGTCAGGCACAGTGCTGCATCCGCTTTTACATGAAAATACGTCAGATTTTTCACAGCAGCGTTTTACTTCTCTTTTTACGGGAGATGAATTTTTCCTGTCTGACCATGTCGTCAACGGACAAAAAATTCTGCCCGGTGTCGCCTATTTAGAAATGGCCGCAGAGGCGGTGAAAAAGGCCGCGGCCGTGACGGACAAAGGCCATAGCGTCACACTCAGACAGGTCGTTTGGGTCCGGCCGGTCATGATTGAAAACAAACCGAAGGAAATACATATTGCCCTTTATCCAGAAGATAACGGTGAGATTACCTATGAAATATACAGTGAGGCAGAAGTAAACGGCGAAGATCCGGTTATTCACAGCCAAGGTGAAGCGGTCATTACTGCACAGGGCAGTGCTCAGTTAGATATTGAGTCTGTCAAGGATTCCTGCGATTTAGGGATCGTGACGGCGGAAGAATGTTACAGTGCTTTTGAAAAGATCGGCCTGGATTACGGAGAGGCATACAGGGGCGTACAGCAATTGCTGATCGGGGAAGACCGGTTACTGGCCCGTATTTCACTCCCGGCTTCCGTTCAAGACGA
The DNA here is from genome assembly GCF_059831465.1 of Bacillus sp. 5RYD7K. Classification (NCBI taxonomy): domain Bacteria; kingdom Bacillati; phylum Bacillota; class Bacilli; order Caryophanales; family Bacillaceae; genus Bacillus; species Bacillus sp. 5RYD7K. Next base: position 3,065,916 of record NZ_CP191200.1, on the reverse strand, counting down.
TAAAGAGCTGTATACGCTTCACCCGAGTATAATGGACGCCGCTTTTCACGCCTCCGTCGGTCTGCTTGTCCGCTCGATTCATGACGATGCAGGCAGCCATAAGCTTTCTTTGCCGTTTGCGATGCAGGAAGTGGAAGTGTTCGGGCCGTGTCCTGAACAGATCTGGTCATATATCCGGTACACAGAAGGCAGCAAAGCAGATGACAACGTAAGAAAATTTGATATTGATATGTGCGATGATGCCGGTACGGTTTATGTTCGGATGAAAGGCGCATCCGTCCGGGCGCTTGAACCAAGCCAAACAGCAGTCGGTAAAACCCCAGAGGCTCCTGTCGGCCATACGATGATGATTCCGGCATGGGAGCCCGCTGCACTTATAAATACCGGGAAAGCGATAACGGCCGATAAGCAGACTGCGGTTTTCGGAGGAACTGACAGAAGCCATGCGCGCATCAAAGAGCATCTGCCGAATGCTTCTTACTATCCAATCAGAAGCACGGATGATATCACATCTCTTACGCACTTGCTTGAAGGACAAAAAGAACTGGAGCAAATCATTTGGCTCGCGCCACAGGCTGAGAGTGCTGACATCCTTAAGGAACAGGAGCGCAACGTTTTTCATGTATTCAAGCTGATGAAAGCTTTGCTTGCCTTAGGATACGGAGAGAAACATCTGGACTGGTGCTTCGTCACAGCAAATGCCCAGCCGTTTTCAGATCAGGACAGCGCCGATCCGTCACAAGCAGCAGTCAGCGGACTTGCCGGGACGATGGCGAAAGAATATCCGGATTGGAATATCCGCATGATTGACACAGAGACGGACGGCATCTGGCCGATCGGCGAGGCGCTTTCTCTTTCTGCCGGGAAAAACGGAAAAGTTTGGGCATACCGCAATGAAGAGCTGTATGAGCGGCAGCTGATACCGCTTGACAATATGCCGAAAAACGGCACCCTGTACCAAACAGGCGGGGTTTATGCCGTGATCGGAGGCGCTGGGTATCTCGGTGAGGCATGGAGTGAATATATGATCCGCCGCTACAAAGCACGCGTCATTTGGATCGGAAGAAGCACGCTGAATGATTCGATACAGGCGAAACTCGACCGGCTCAGCGCAATCGGGCCGGCACCTGAATATGTATCCGCCGATGCCGCTGACAGGGCTTCCTTAGAGCGGGCTTATCAGTTCATAAAAGAGCGTCATACAAAAATTAACGGCGTCATCCACTCGGCAATGGATCTGTCTGAGCAAAGCTTAAATAATATGAAGACAGAAGAGTTCAAATCGGTGCTGCGGGCAAAAGCCGATGTAAGTGTGTCCATGGCGGAGGTATTTGGACGGGAGCCGCTTGACTTTGCGCTCTTCTTCTCCTCGCTTGTGGCATTTATCCATAATGTGAAACAAAGCCATTATGCCGCAGGGTGCGCCTTCAGTGACGCATTTGCGAAGGAACTTGCTCAGAAATGGAACTGCCCGGTCAAAGTCATGAATTGGGGCTACTGGGGCAGCAGCGAGGCGGCTGAAGACGGCAATTTTATTCAGCTGATGGATCAGATCGGATTGGGATTGATCGAACCGGACGCAGCGATGGAGGCGCTTGAAACCCTTTTGACGCTTCGGGTTGAGCAGGCTGCTTTCATTCATACGACAAAACCGGTCGCAGTAGAGGGTATGAATGAACGAGAAAAGATGTCTGTTTATCCGCCTCAGCCGCTTGTATCCGGACAGCAGCTGAAGGTTGCTCCGCCGGGCGCACGTCTTGTAAGAGAAACTGGGCATCAGAAGCTTGATGATTTTCTGTATCAGCTATTGATCGCCCAGCTAAAAGAGGCGGACTTGCTGACGCCGCAAAGCCTTAAAGCGTATAAGCCTGAACACGGCTATTTTAAAAAATGGCTCAATCAAACGATCGCCTTTCTGCTGGAACACGGCTATCTGGAAGGGGATGCCGATTCATTTACACTGGCAGCCCGCGCTGAAAACACAACCGCCTCGTTATGGCGGAAGTGGGAGCAGGAAAAGGCGGAATGGCTCAATATCGCCGATACAAAAGCGATGACTGTTTTGGCCGAGACGATGCTTAAAGCACTGCCGGACATTCTTCGCGAAAACGTGCCGGCGACAGACATCATGTTCCCGCACTCTTCAATGGAACTCGTTGAAGGAATTTATAAACACAACCAAGTCGCGGATTACTTCAACGGCGCCCTGTCAGATACTTTAACGGCCTATGTGAAAGAAAACATCAGTAAAAATCCAAAAGCCGAGATCCGCATCCTGGAAATCGGAGCGGGCACTGGCGGCACAAGCGCAGGCATATTTGAAAAGCTTAAGCCGTATCAAAACCATATCAAAGAGTACTGTTACACCGATGTATCGAAAGCTTTTCTCGTGCATGCGGAGACAGAATACGGCAAACAGAATCCTTATCTGACTTATAAACTTTTTAATGCAGAAGAACCGCTTTCCGGTCAGGACATAAAGCCGGGCGCATACGACATCGCTGTTGCCGCCAATGTGCTCCACGCGACAAAAGACATACGCCAGACGCTGAGAAACGCCAAAGCCGTTTTAAAAGACAACGGTTTGCTGCTCTTAAATGAGATGGCGGGCAACAGCCTGTTCCCGCATATTACTTTCGGTCTGCTTGAAGGCTGGTGGCTGCATGAAGATTCCGGCCTTCGAATTCCGGGATGCCCGGGCTTGTATCCGGAAAGCTGGAAGCGCGTGTTAGAAAGTGAAGGCTGGCATTCTGTCTTCTTCCCGGCAGAAGCGGCACATGAATTAAGCCATCAGATTATAGCGGCAAAAAGCAATGGCATTGTGCGCCAAAAAACGCTTAAAGCTGAGGCCGGAAAACGGACCGCACCGCCAAAAGCGCCCGAACTTCAACCGCAAACAACGGCCGAAAAAAGCACAGCCTTAACAGAAAAAAGCACCGAGTACTTGAAAACGTTAATCGGAGAAACGTTAAAAATTCCGCCGGCTCAAATTGATCCGAAAGCGCCGCTTGAAAAATACGGAATTGATTCTATCGTCGTCGTACAGCTGACAAATGCGTTACGAAATGTGTTAGACCAAGTCAGCAGCACCTTATTTTTCGAATACCAGACGATTGAGGCTCTCGTCGGCCACTTAATCAAAACGAAAAAAGACGAGATGATCAAACTGACGGGACAAACGCCTGTTCAGGAAGAACCGGCGGCATCAAAACCGCAGGCTGTACAGCCGGCTAAGCCGCTTCGCACTGACTGGCGGCGGAAAGAAAAACAGACAGCCAAAGAGACCGTCCGGCAAAGTTCAGTTCGCGACGTGGCGATTATCGGCGTATCCGGCCGCTACCCGCAGGCCAAAACCGCGGCTGAGCTTTGGGCAAACATTAAAAAAGGAAAAAACTGCATAGAAGAAATCCCGCGGGAGCGCTGGAACTGGCAGGATTACTACGATGAAGAAAAAGGTAAAGAAGGCTCTATTTATACGAAATGGGGCGGCTTCATTGAGGATATGGACAAGTTCGACCCGCTATTCTTTCAGATTTCTCCTTTGGAAGCGGAGCGAATGGACCCGCAGGAGCGATTATTTTTAGAAACGGCGTATGCGAGTATCGAGGATGCCGGCTATACGCCTGACAACCTGTGCCAAAGCAGAAAAATCGGCGTTTTTGCCGGAGCCATGAACAAAAACTACCCGACAGGCTACGGCTACTGGTCCATTGCCAATAGAGTATCTTACCTTTTTGATTTCCAAGGGCCGAGCATTGCCGTTGATACAGCCTGCTCTTCTTCCTTGACGGCCATTCATCTGGCGCTTGAGAGCCTATACAGCGGTTCAAGCGAATGCGCGATTGCCGGCGGCGTAAACCTTGTAACCGACCCGGTCCATTATATGAATCTGTCAGTCATGAACATGCTTTCTGCAAGCGACACGTGCAAATCGTTCGGAGACCGCGCGGACGGTTTTGTCGACGGAGAAGGGGTTGGCGCGGTCGTATTAAAGCCGCTGGAGCAAGCGATCGCCGACAACGATCACATTTACGGTGTAATTAAAGGAAGCGCCATTAACAGCGGGGGCAAAACGAACGGCTACACCGTTCCGAATCCGAATGCGCAGGCCGCCTTAATAAAAGAAGCTTTCGAAAGGGCAAACGTCCCGGCGCGCACCGTCAGTTATATTGAAGCCCACGGCACGGGGACCGCATTAGGCGATCCGATTGAAATCGCCGGGTTAACGAAAGCATTTGAAGAGGATACAACAGACAAACAGTTTTGCGCCATCGGCTCTGCGAAATCAAATATCGGCCATTGTGAAAGCGCCGCAGGCATTGCGGGCCTGACAAAAATATTATTCCAGCTGAAAGACCGCCAAATTGCGCCGTCCCTGCACGCGAAAGAGCTGAATCCGAATATTGAGTTCGCGTATACGCCGTTTGCCGTTCAGCAGGAGCTCGGTGAGTGGAAGCGTCCCGTTATCGGCGGAAAAGAGCTTCCGAGAAGAGCCGGGTTAAGCAGCTTCGGCGCGGGGGGAGCAAACGCCCACCTCGTCATAGAAGAATATATGGCAGACAAAGAACCTGATGAGACGCCGGCAGATCAGCCCGCCATCATCGTCCTGTCTGCGAAAAACAGCGAACGGCTCACCGAAAAAGCAAAACAGCTTAGAGACACCATCCGTGAAAAAAGATACAGCGGCCGTGACCTTATGAGCATAGCCTATACTCTTCAGACGGGCCGTGTGCCGATGGAAGAGCGCCTGGGCTTTATCGTTCATTCACTGGCTGAACTTGAAGAAAAACTGAATGGATTTATCGCCGGACAAGACAGTGCCGGACTGCACCGCGACAGCACGGAAGAAAACAAACGGATGCTTGCCGTATTTGCGGCCGATGATGACATGGAAACCATCATAGACGCTTGGATCAGCAAACGGAAATATTCTAAGCTGCTTGAGCTTTGGGTAAAAGGATTGGACATCAATTGGGCGAAATTATACGGAGACCGTACTCCGGTTCGCATCAGCCTGCCTGCTTATCCGTTTGCGAAAGAACGCTTCTGGCATCAGCCGCCTGTACAAAGTAAAACAGCGCCCGTTAAGGCGCCGGCTGATGAAAGTGATCCGGCCGAGCAGTTTGAAGTGATGGCTTTTAGAGAAGTCCTTAAAGAACAGGCTCTGCCTGCTGCCGGAGAAAAGAAAATCAAAACGGTGATTTCTTTCTTAACGGATCAGAAGAAGCAGCAGGAAGCCGTCTCTGTGATCAAATCGTATGACAGTGAAGCTGACGTTATTTTTATCGCTCAGGGAAACCGGTACGAGGGCTTATCAGCCGGCCGCTGCCAAGTGGTGCGGGAAGATCCGCAATCATATGTAGACGCTTTTGCGGACATTCAAAAAGAGTACGGTGAAGCATCTGCCATTTTGTATTTATGGGCGCTTGAAGATAAAAGCTGCATCGAAGATTTTTCATGTATCGTCTATATTCTCAAGGCTATGGCCGAGACCGGTCTGCAGCCGGAAAGACTGTTACTGGCGGGTGAATATGCATCCGGTCTGGAAAAATGCTACTTGGAATCATGGATCGGCTTTGAGCGTTCGCTCGGCATGGTTCTCCCGAAAACGGACATTACCGGCCTCTTCAGAAAAGCCGGCGCAGCCATGACAGACTGGATGGGAACCATTTGGGACGAGCTGAAAGCTGAAACAGACCACACCGTTTTCTTGGAACAAGGGAAACGATATGTCTATCACACTGAACCGACCGGATTGACAAAAGAAAACAGCAGAATCAGAACCGGGGGCACATATCTCATTACGGGCGGATTAGGAGGGCTCGGCTACTTATTTGCCCGCCGCCTTGCCCAGAACTATCAGGCAAATGTCATTCTCACGGGGCGATCGCCGATCAATGAGGAAAAGAAAGAAAAAATGAAAGACTTGGAAAATCTCGGCGCAGGTGTTCTTTACGCCGAAGCCGATGTTTGTGATCCGATCGGAATGGGCGACTGCATCAAACGCGCGAAAGAACGATTCGGAGCCATTCACGGCGTCATTCATGCGGCTGGCATCGAAAGCAGAACATCCGTCTTTGAAAATGAAATCGGGAACTTCCGCAATACGCTTGAACCGAAAATAAACGGAAGCCTGCTTCTTGACGAGTGGCTGAAAAACGAAACCTTGGACTTCATCTGCTACTTTTCATCCACATCGGCTGTTTTAGGGGATTTCGGCTGCTGTGATTACGCAGTGGCGAACAGGTTCCAAATGGCGTATGCCCATTATAAAAATGAACAATCAGAAAGCGGAAACGCTTTTGTCATAAACTGGCCGGTCTGGAAAAACGGCGGAATGGCCGTCGGCGGTGAAGAGACGACGGGCATGTACCTGAAATCAAGCGGCCAGCGCCTGTTAGAAACAGATGAAGGCATTGAGCTGTTTGAGCGCATCATTTCTCAAGACAACACACAGTGCCTTGTCATTGCCGGCAAAAGAAGCCGTGCCGAGCGATTTTTAGGCATCCGGCGGGACGATTCATCAAAATCGCAAGTTCTTTTGGAAACTGTGAGCCGCCGCATACCGGAAGAAAGCACGGAAAAACGGCTCGAAGCGGATTTGAAAGAGCTGATACACAGTCTGCTGAAAATATCCAAAGATAAGCTCGTCCTGCATAAAAACTGGGCGGAATTCGGATTTGATTCTATCTATTTAGCCAAATTTGCCTCGCTTTTGTCGAGCTATTACGGCATTGAAGTCACTCCGGCGTTATTTTACAGCTATGCCACGCTCGGAGACGTCATGGGCTATTACCTGACAGAACACAAAGAAACGATCGAAACGTTTTACAGAACGGAAGAAACCGAAACAGAAGCCGCCGCTCCGGATAACAAGGAGTATACGGATCAGGAGATCATCGCCATGATGAGACAGGTCTCCGAGGGGACATTGGATTTTAAAAGAGTGCAAGACATCATAGAAGGGAGTAAGACCTATGAATCATAAAGAACTTCTCGATGCCTACAGATCAGGAACGCTCACCATCGCTGAGGTAGAACAAAAGCTTCAGGCTTTCAAGCGGACGACTGCAAAACGTCCGCTTTCCGAAGGCCAGAAAGGTTTGTGGATGCTTCAGAAAATGTTTCCGGAGATGAGCGCATACAACATTCCGTTATGCTTTCGTTTTCAAAAGCTGGATATCGAGACATTCAAAACGGCCCTTTTTTCCGTGCAGCGCCAGCACCCCATTTTGACGAGTGTGATAAAAGAGGATAACGGCCTTCCGTATCAGACAGAAGATACGGGATTGCATTTTCCGATTGAAGAAATAGATCTTTCCGAATTAAGCGGGCGTGACGCTCTTACGTTTATTAAAGAAAAAGCAAAAGAACCGTTCGCGCTTGAAACAGGTCCGCTTTTGCGCGTTCAAGTGTTCCGTCAGGCGGAGCCGGAGCCGGAGCCGATTGTGTTAATCACCATTCACCATATCATCTTTGACGGCGTCTCTCTTATGACGTTTATGTCGGCGCTGCTGGATGCTTATGTAAAAGCAAGCGAAGGCAAAGAACCCGAAATGCTTCAGCAGGCCGCAGATTATCACGACTTTGTGAAATGGGAAAAGGAGCTGCTGGAAAGCGAAAAGGGAAAAACGCATCTCTCTTATTGGAAAAAGCAGCTTGACGGACCGCTGCCGGTGCTTGAGCTTCCGGCGGATTACCCGCGATCATCGGTTCAAACGTGCAGGGGGCAGGCGTCTCAGCGCTTGCTTCCTGATGAACTGAACCGGCAGATTAAAGTTTGCGCCCGAAAACATAATGTCAATGAATCCGTTGTGTATCTCGCTATTTTCAAAGGCTTGCTCTATCAATATACGAATCAGGAAGATGTCATCGTCGGCATGCCGACGATGGGGCGTTCTGAGGCTCAATTTGAATCTGTCATCGGCTACTTTATTAATATGATCGCGGTCAGAAGCAGGGAGACGGGCGCCACATCCTTTAGCGCGTTTTTGAAGGAGCTCCAGCTGACCCTTGCAGAAGGGCTGGACCATGCCGCGTATCCGTTTCCGGCGCTTGTCAAAGAATTGAAGACGGAACGCTCGCCTGCGGTTTCGCCTGTTTTTCAAACCGCGTTTTTCTATCAAAACTTCTTCCAGACAGAAGGAGCGGAAAAGCTTTCGGAACGATATCAATCACTCGGCATTGAAATGATAGAAGACATTCATCAGGAAGGCGAATTTGAGCTTGCGCTTGAAGTCTATAAAAAAGAAACGGGAACCGTCCTGCAATTTCTGTATAACCCGGATGTCTACAGCCCTGCTTTCATCGAACGGATGGCGGAGCATTATATGAAACTGGCAGAAAAGGTGCTTTCTGATCCGGAGATCGCGTTTGATGCCTGTTCCGGCCTGCTCAATCAAAAACGGGAGGAAAGCCGTCCATCTCATCAGCCGAATGAGCGCTGCATTCATGACGTGTTTGCAGAAAAAGCCGGGCGATACCCTGACAGAGCAGCCGTCACATTCGGTGAGACAAGCCTTACATATCGCGAATTAGATGAACGAAGCACGGCGCTCGCTGTGCATCTGCAAGAAATGGGCGTCACACCGGAATGCCCGGTCGGTATCTGTACGGAGCGTTCTTTTGAGATGGTCATCGGCATCCTCGCCATTTTAAAAGCGGGAGGTGCGTATGTCCCGCTTGACCCGGCTTTTCCAAACGAACGGATGGCACACGTATTGACTGACAGCGGCGTTTCAATCGTATTAACGCAAGCGAAAACACGCGGCGTGATTGAGCGGTTAACCATCGGCGGCGTGAGCACGGTGGAGATTGAAAACAGCGGACCTGTCAGCGGAGCGAAACTGATGCCGCGTTCAAAACCGCATCATCTCGCTTATATTCTTTATACGTCCGGAAGCACGGGAAAACCGAAAGGCGTCATGGTTGAGCACAGAGCCATCATGAACACACTGCAGTTTTTAGAAGCGGAGTATCCGGTCGCGCATGAGGATGCCTATTTGTTAAAAACGAATTATGTGTTTGACGTTTCAATTTCAGAATTATTCGGCTGGTTTATCGGAAACGGACGGCTTGTCATTCTGCCGCCCGGTGCAGAAAAAAATCCGCAGCTTTGCATGGAATATATCCAGACTCACCAGGTGACGCATCTGAATTTTGCCCCTGCCGTGTTTAATGTATTTTTAGAAACGGTAAAGCGGCATACGGCATTTACAGAAGGCGGTCCTTTGAAATATGTAATGGTGGCCGGAGAGGCGTTTCCGAAAGACTTGGTCAAAAAGTCGGTTTCCATCTTCAAGCATGCCAGAATTGAAAATATATACGGCCCGACGGAAACATCCATTTATGCCGCTTACTACAGCTGCGGCGATAAAGAAATCACAAGCAGAAATACGCCGATCGGAAAACCGATCCAAAACACGCGGCTTTATATCCTCGATGAAAAGCTCAGCCCCGTCCCTGACGGTGTGGCCGGCGAGCTTTGTGTGGCCGGCGCCGGACTGGCCAGAGGCTATTACAATCAGCCTGAGCTGACGGCGGCATCATTTATTGATAATCCGTTTAGTGAAGGAGAAAAGCTTTACAAAACAGGCGATTTGGCCAGATGGCTGCCTGACGGAAATATAGAATATGCCGGCCGTATTGACAGTCAAGTGAAAATCCGCGGCTTCCGCATTGAATTGGGAGCGATTGAAACAAAATTGAGCGAGCATCCGGATATCCTTGATCAGGCGGTTGTTGTGCAGGAAAAGAACGGACATAAAAAGCTGATTGCTTATTATACGGCCCGCTCCGGTCATTCGGCAGATGAAAAAGCGCTCCGCGAACATCTTTTATCGGGTCTGCCGGATTATATGGCGCCTGCCCGTTTTATCCGTCTGGATGCGCTGCCGTTAACACCGAGCGGAAAAGTGAACCGCAAAGACCTGGAACAGCGCAAGGTGATCGTTCACCGGTCTGAAAGGACGGGCAGACTGCCGTTATCAGAAGCGGAAGCGAAAGTGACCGAAATATGGGAAGACCTGCTGAATACGGCAGGAATCAAAACTGAAGACGGCTTTTTCGATGTGGGGGGCGACTCGCTTCTGGCTGTTGCGGCGGCAGAACGCATTAAACAGGAGCTGGAGTGTGATTTTACCGTTACGGATTTATTCGAACACTCGACGATTCAGGCGATTAGCCGTTTTATTGTTGAAACAAAACAGGCGGATGAACCAGAAACGCCCGGCCAAGATGAGAGAGAAAGGGAACAAACACCGCAAAACGGGATGCCGTCTTACCTTGAAGACAGTGTGGCGATAGTAGGGATTTCCTGCCAGTTCCCCGGCGCGAAAAATCATCATGAGTTCTGGAAGCAGTTAAGAGAAGGAAAGGAAAGCGTCCGTTTCTATTCGGAACAAGAGCTCCGGGAAGCCGGCGTCCCGGAAGATTTGATCGAAAATCCAAACTATGTGCCGGCATTATCGGCGATAGAAGGAAAAGATCTTTTTGATCCTGAGTTCTTTCACATTTCTCCGAAAGACGCTGAATTTATGGATCCTCAGCTGCGGCTTCTGCTGCTTCATTCCTGGAAAGCCGTCGAGGATGCGGGATATGTATCCAAAGAGATTCCGAAGACAAGCGTTTATATGTCGGCGAGCAATAATTCGTATCGGTCGCTTTTACCGGAAAAAACGACAGAAGGCCACGAATCACCTGACGGCTATGTGTCATGGGTGTTAGCGCAGAGCGGCACGATTCCGACGATGGTTTCCCATAAGCTCGGATTAAAAGGGCCAAGCTATTTCGTTCATTCCAATTGCTCGTCATCACTGGTCGGTCTTTATTCAGCCTGCAAAAGCATAACGAGCGGAGAATCGGAATACGCGCTCGTCGGCGGAGCAACTCTGCATGCTTCGACCAGCATCGGCTATGTGCATCAAGCCGGATTGAATTTTTCAAGCGACGGGCATGTCAAGGCATTTGACGCTTCAGCCGACGGGATGGCGGGCGGAGAAGGAGCGGCCGTCATTCTGCTGAAAAAGGCGTCACAAGCCGTACAGGACGGAGATCACATATACGCCGTGCTCAGAGGCATCGGTCTGAACAATGACGGAGCGGATAAAGTCGGTTTTTACGCACCGAGTGTAAAAGGCCAGACGGACGTCATCCAGCATGTTTTAGACAGCACGGGCGTTCACCCGGAGACCATTTCTTACATTGAAGCGCACGGCACAGGAACGACGCTGGGTGACCCGATTGAAATGTCTGCTTTGCAGCAAGTGTATAAACGTTACACGGATCGGGAGCAGTATTGCGGGATCGGCTCCGTAAAAACAAATATCGGCCATCTGGATACAGCAGCGGGCCTTGCCGGATGTATTAAAGTTGCGATGAGTTTATATCATCGGGAGCTGGCGCCTACCCTTAATTACACATCACCGAATCCGAATATCACATTCAGCGGTTCGCCGTTTTATGTGGCGGACAAGAGAAAACCGCTTCCGGAGAGAGACACGCCGCACCGCGCAGCGTTAAGCTCATTCGGACTCGGAGGAACAAACGCACACGCCATTTTTGAACAGTATGAAAACAAAACGATCAGCGGATCAAATGACGGACAGCCGCCTTATATCGTTCCGCTCTCAGCGAGAAATCACGAGCGTCTGACTGCCTATGCGTCTTGTCTTTCTGACTTTCTGAATGACGCCGAAAACGATGTGTCCTTGCATGATCTGGCATTTACGTATCAGACCGGACGTGAAGCGATGGAAGAGAGAGCCGTTTTTCTCAGTCATGATCGTCACGATTTGAAACGGCAGCTGCAGGATTTCATCAATGGCAATGACCAAAACATCTTACAGGGTGAAAAGGTGAGAAATAAAGAAGCGTCATCTCAGGAGCTGGATGAGCTTGCGGCATGTCAGACACGGGATGAAAAGCTGAAAGCACTTGCGGCGCTTTGGATAGAAGGAGTGCGTGTCGATTGGGGCTTATTGTATGAGGATTCCGCGCCGCAAAAAATCAGTGCGCCGACCTACCCGTTCGCAGAGGAGCGCTTCTGGCCGGAAGAAACCGTGAAGCAAACAGATGCGAAGCTTTTGCATCCGCTGGTACATCAGAATACATCCGTTTTGCAGGAGCAGCGGTTCAGTTCGGAATTCACGGGAAAAGAGTATTTTATTGCCGAGCATATCATTAAAGGAATGGCGATTGTGCCGGCTGCCGTCACCCTTGAGATGGCACGGGCCGCGGCGGAGAGAAGCATCGGCGGGGTAACAGACGAATCTCTGGGCCTGCGTTTAAAGAATATCGTATGGGTCCGCCCGGTGATAGCCGATCAGGAGGCTGTCCGTGTTCATATCGGACTTTATGAAGAAGACGGGCAGATTCAATACAGAATGTACGGCGGGAATGATTCAAGCGGTGAAGCAGACCTTCTTTATAATCAGGGCATCGCTGAAATCATCCGGAAAGAACCGGAAGAAACAGCGGATCTTGATGAGCTGAAGCGCCGATGCACGCAGGGAACAATCGAATCTCAAGCGTTTTACAAAGGAATGATCGGAGCTGATTACGGGCCGGGCTACAAAGGTGTCCAGCTTGTATACAAAGGCGAAGACCGGATGCTTGCTAAATTGAAGCTTCCTGAATCCGTCTCTCATACAAAAGCTGATTATATCCTTCATCCGAGTATGATGGACGGTGCGCTTCAGGCCGCCGAATATTTGCAGAACGTGACAAGAGCGCAACTTGCAGAAAGCGGAGAACCATTCAAAGCCGCATTGCCATTTGCTTTAGAGGAGCTGGATGTTCTGAAGCCATGCGCTGATGACATGTGGGTGCACGTCACATTCAGCGCGAACAATAAAGCCGGCGATCCTATTCAAAAAGCCGATATTGATTTATATGACCATAACGGCGTGCTTTGTGTGCGGATGAGAGGTTTCTCAACGCGGATTATGGAAGAAAACGCGGGTGCCGGCGTTTCGGTCAGCCGTACCGAGATATTGCTGGCTGAACCGGTCTGGAAAGAGCAGCCGGAACCGGCGGACCGCGAGCCGTCGTATGAACAGCATATCATTTTTCTCTGTGAGTACGATGAGGCCGTTAAACAAGCCGTCGAAGCAAAGCTTGAACATGCAAGCGTCTTGATCTTGGACGAGCGTCCCGCATCCATTGCAGAGCGTTATCATTCTTATGCGGGCCAGCTGTTTGCCCGTATGAAAACCATCATGAAAAATAAGCCGAAAGGCCGCATCCTTGTTCAGGCTGTCATGCGGTCAGCGGGCTTACAGCAGGTGTTCTCAGGCATTACCGGTCTTTTCAAAACGGCATGTCTAGAACAATCCAAGCTGATCTGTCAAATGATAGAAGCTGATGAGAAAGAAAGTGCTGAAGGCATAGCGGAAAAAGCGGCGGAAAACCGCAGGCATGCCGAAAGCGTCCATGTGAAATATGAAAACGGCAAACGCTTTGCCGCTGATTGGAAAGAGATGGACATTTCTGAAGCGGAGCCTGACATTCCGTGGAAAGATGAAGGCGTTTATCTCATTACAGGAGGTGCGGGAGGTTTAGGTCTGATCTTTGCAAAAGAGATTGCAACCCGCGCAAAAGGCGCCGACATCATATTAACCGGCCGATCCGCTCTCGGAGAAAAGCAGAAAGACATGATGGAAACAGTGCGTGCTTTCGGTGCATCTGTCTTTTACGAGCAGACCGATGTCACAGATGAAGCAGAAGTATACCGTCTCATCCGCAATATCCGCAAACGGCACGGCAAGCTGGACGGGATTGTACACAGTGCCGGTGTTATTAAAGATAACTACATGGTGAAGAAGACGGCGGAGGAATACCAAGACGTTCTCGCTCCGAAAGTGAAGGGTCTTGTCTATCTTGACGAAGCGTCACAGCACGAGAAATTAGATGTCTTTATTGTCTTTTCCTCCTTATCGGGTGTGCTTGGAAGCGTCGGCCAGGCTGACTATGCGTCCGCAAACGTCTTTATGGAGATGTATGCCGAGTACCGCCGTTCTTTGCAAGCCGCAGGACAAAGATACGGAAAGACGCTTTCTGTCAGCTGGCCGTTATGGAAAGAAGGCGGAATGCAGGCAGGAAAGCAGACAGAAGATATGCTGATGCAGGAGGCGGGAATCGCACTGCTCGGCACAGAAGCCGGCATCAAGGCTTTATATCAAGGCTTGATGAGCGGGACAGCCCGGATGACGGTTCTTGAAGGAGATGTGAAAACCATGAAAGAAAAGCTGTTCCGCAAAGAAAATGACCGTCCGGAAGCAGAGACCCGCTTACGTCATGACATTGATGCTGACAGCCTGCTTGAAAAAGTGAAGCATCTGTTAAAACAGCAGACGGCCTCACTGTTAAAAGTGAAGCTTGACAACATTGATCCTCATGAAGAAATGACAAAATACGGGCTTGACTCAATTTCGATGACCGAGTTTACAAACCGGTTAAACAAAACGTACCGGCTCACGTTAACACCGACGATTTTCTTTGATCATCCGACGATCCATGAATTCGCTGTTCATTTAATCGGTGAATATGAAGAGGAATTCGCGGGACGTTTTGCGGTAAATACAAAAACGGTCCAATCACAAAGACCGGTAAAAGAAGCTCAAAACACACGCCCGTCCGTTAAGCGCCGCCGCACTCTGACTGAGACACTGCCGCAGACAGTGCAGCGGAACCAAAAGCCGGAGCCGATCGCAATCGTAGGCATCAGCGGAATTTTTCCGATGGCCGAAGACATTGAAGCTTACTGGCAGAACCTGAAAGAAGGCAAAGACTGCATGACCGAGATTCCGAAAGACCGCTGGGACTGGCGGGACTACTACGGGGATCCTGCAAAAGAAGCCAATAAAACAAACGTCATCCAGGGCGGATTTATTGACGGAATTGCAGAGTTTGATCCATTATTTTTCGGAATTTCGCCCCGGGAAGCGGAACAGATGGACCCTCAGCAGCGTCTCTTGCTGACGTATGCGTGGAAAGCGATTGAAGATGCCGGATATGCGTCAAAGAGTCTATCAGGCACAAAAACAGGTGTGTTTATCGGGACTGGAAATACCGGTTACGGATCTCTTTTAGCCAACGCCGATGCGACGATTGAAGGGTCGTCCGCAGCCAATACAAGCCCGTCTGTCGGACCGAACCGTGTCAGCTATACGCTCAATCTGCACGGACCGAGCGAACCGATTGATACGGCCTGCTCAAGCTCACTCGTTGCCATTCATCATGCCGTTTCTTCAATTGAAGAAGGGACGTGCGACATGGCTTTGGCAGGAGGAATCAACACGATCATTCTTCCGGATGTGTATATCAGCTTTGACAAAGCGGGGGCGCTGAGCAAAGAAGGGCGATGCAAAACATTCTCCGATCAGGCTGACGGTTTTGCCCACGGGGAAGGAGCCGGGCTCTTTTTCCTCAAAAAACTGAAAGCGGCTGAGGCGGATGGAGACCATATTTACGGCGTCATTAAAGGAAGCGCGGTGAATCATGGCGGCCGCGCGGCATCTTTAACAACGCCTAACCCGAAACAGCAGGCGGAAGTCATTAAAGCCGCATACAAAAAAGCGGGCATTGATCCGAAAACGGTCTCTTATATCGAAGCGCACGGCACGGGAACAGAACTTGGAGATCCCGTTGAAATTAACGGTCTGAAGCAAGCATTCAGCTCATTTACAGACGGAAAAGAGAAAGCGTCCGGCTATTGCGGCTTAGGCTCAGTCAAAACGAATATCGGCCATTTATCCCTTGCGGCGGGAGCAGCGGGAATCATTAAAATCTTGCTGCAGATGAAGCATCGGACATTGGTAAAAAGTCTTCATTGTGAGACGGTAAATCCGTACATTCAGCTTGAAGACAGCCCGTTTTATCTGGTGCGGGAAACGATGGAATGGAAGACGCGGACGGACGAACACGGAAACGATGAGCCGCGCCGCGCGGGCATCAGCTCATTCGGCATCGGAGGGGTAAACGCCCACGTCGTCATCGAAGAATACATTCCGCAAGAAAAAGCGGAAGCAGATGATTCGCATATCAACCCATGTCTTTTCGTTCTGTCCGCCAAAAATGAAAAACGCCTGAAAGAGCAGGCAAAACAGCTGAAACGTGCGCTTACTGAAAAACGATACGATCAATCCAGCCTCGTTTCTATGGCTTATACCCTCCAAATCGGAAGGGACGCCATGGAAGAACGTCTGGCGGTTATTGCCGGATCCGCAGAAGAACTGCAGGAAAAACTGTCACAGTTTATCACCGGGGATAAGAACGCGGACTTGTACAGAGGAAGAATAGACAAAGGCACGCTGCAAACGCTGACGGAAGATGAAGACATTCAAGAAGCCGTTGAAAAATGGATGGCACGCGGCAAATACGCGAAGCTGCTTGAATTATGGGTCAAAGGGCTGAATGTCAATTGGGCGAAGCTGTACGGAGACCGGCCGCCTAAGAGGATAAGCCTGCCGACATACCCGTTTGCAAAAGACCGTTATTGGGCGGCGAAACGTACCGGAAAACACGAAAAAACAGCCATTGTTTCAGCCGGAAAACTAGACGTGCTGCATCCGCTTCTGCACAGAAATACATCAAACCTTGCCGAACAGCGGTTCAGCTCCATCTACACCGGGGAAGAATTTTACCTTGCGGACCATGTTGTACAAGGCGTGCCGATTTTACCGGGAGTGGCACATCTTGAAATGGCGCGCGCAGCAATGGAACAGGCATCTGAAGTGCCGGCCGGACAAGGAAGCATCAAACTTAAGAATACGGTTTGGGTGCGCCCGATCACCATTGAAGACGAGCCGGTCCATGTCAACATCCGCCTCGTTCCTGATCCTGCAAACAATGTTCAATTTGACATTTACAGCGGCCGGGAAACAGATCAGCCGTCCGTTTACAGTCAAGGTTCAGTATCAATCCGCCCTGACGCCGAGGCACCGGTCATTGATCTGCAAAAGCTGAGATCACGATCCGCTGAGACACCGTTTTCTGCAGACGAAGTGTACGATATGTACCGCAAAATCGGTTTTGATTACGGCCCGGCTTTTCGGGGTGTCAAAGCGATTTATACAGGTGACGATTTCGTACTGGGCAGACTGTCGCTTGATCCGGCTTGTTCAGACACGGTACGGCAGTATGTCATGCATCCGGGCTTAATGGACTCAGCATTGCAGGCATCAAGCATATTAACCGGAACAAATGATGAAAAACTGATGCTTCCGTTTGCGGTTCAGGAGCTTGAAGTATTCAGCGCATGCGCTGCCGAGATGTGGGTTTACGCCAGACTTTCTGAAGACCACAAAGCCGGCCAGATTGAAAAACGCGATCTTGATATTTGTGATGAAAACGGCAAGGTTTGCGTAAGGCTGAAAGGTTTGTCATTCAGAACGGCTGAAAAAGAACCTGAGAAAAAAGAAAAAGCTCCGGGAACGCTCATGCTTGAGCCGGTATGGACCCGAAGCGATGAAACTGCCGTTCAAACGGAACCGGTTTTTGCCCGGCATATCGTGATACTTTGTGACACAGACGCCGGAATGAAACCAGCCGCTGAAGCTGCGGGGGCCGAATGCATTGAACTGACCTCCCCGCACGGGAAAGCTGCGGCGCGCTTCCGTGATTATACAGGACGGATATTGGAGACGCTGCAAAAACTGCTGAAGGAAGAGACGGAAGGAGACGTCCTCATCCAGACGGTTCTCTCTAAAACAGATAAGCATCAGCTGCTCTCAGGGATTTCAGCTTTGTTAAAAACGGCCGGCCTGGAACATCAAAAACTGAAAACCCAGCTGATTGAAATAGAACCGGCGGAAAACGGCAGAATCACAGACATCATCAGAGAAAATAAAACACGGGCTGATGACAGCCATGTCAAATATGAAAACGGCATCCGATACAGCGCAGATGTCAAAGAAACGGGCGTCTCCGGCAATAAAATACGCATTCCGTGGAATGACGGAGGCATTTATCTCATTACCGGAGGAGCCGGGGGCTTAGGTTTTATTTTCGCAAAAGAAATCGCCCGCAAAGTCAAAGAGCCGACACTCGTTCTGACAGGCCGTTCCGCATTAAGCGAGAATCAGCGGAAGCAGCTGCAATCGCTTGAAACACTCGGAGCAAAAGCGGAATACAGACAGGCTGATGTGACAAACGCTCAAACTGCGGCAGAGCTGGTCAATACAATTGAAACGGAATACGGCGGCCTTCACGGCATCATTCACAGCGCGGGTGTGATGAAAGATCAGTATATCGCAAAGAAAACAACCGAAGAGTTTTACAGTGTATTGGCGCCTAAAACGGACGGATTTGTCAACCTTGATGAAGCAACCGAGCATTTAGCGCTGGACTTTTTCATCGTTTTCTCATCCATATCCGGCGTCACCGGGAATGCGGGACAGGCGGATTATGCGGCGGCAAACGCATTTATGGACAGCTATGCGGCATACCGCAACGCGCTGGTTACGGCAATGTACCGCCACGGGCATACATTGTCGGTCAATTGGCCTCTTTGGAGAGACGGCGGAATGCAAGTCAATGAAGAAATGGCGAAGCTCACCGAAAAAAGAACCGGTGTCGTGCCGATGCGCACTGAAACCGGAATAGAAGCTCTTTACAACGCATGGAGCACAGGGAAAACAAGTGTGCTCGTCATGGAAGGAAACCGCGCCGTCATGCGGGAAAAACTGCTTCAGAAGACGCCTGCAGCCGCTTTTGCACCGGTTAAGAAAACGCCGGAGGAAACGCCTGCGCCGAAGGACTTGACGGCAAAAATTCAGGAATTGCTGGCAAAAGAAGTTTCCGCACTTCTGAAAATAAACATTGATGAAATCGATATTGAATTGGAGTTCAACCAATACGGATTTGATTCCATTACGCTGACGGAATTCGCCAACAAGCTGAATGACACTTATGAGCTTGATTTGACACCGACCGTATTTTTTGAATATGCGACGATTCAAGCCTTGGCACATCATCTGGCCGAAGACTATCACACACAATTTGCCGGCAGCACACAGCCGAAAGAAGAGAAACAAAGCCGCATAACAGATGACGGCAGCATGAGACTGACAGGGAACAAGCGCTTTGCAAAAACTGCCGTACAGCCTATTCAGACTGCGGTTGAACATAAACCGGAACCGATCGCTATCGTCGGCATGAGCGGAGTGTTTCCGAAGGCCGCAAATATTGATGAGTATTGGCGCAACTTAGAAGAGGGAACAGATTGCATAACAGAAGTGCCGGCGGACCGCTGGGACTGGCGGGAGTATTACGGCGACCCGCTTAATGAAGCCAACAAAACAAATGTAAAGTGGGGCGGATTTATTGACGGAGTTGCGGATTTTGATCCGCTGTTCTTCGGAATTTCGCCGCTGGAAGCCGAACAAATGGACCCGCAGCAGCGCTTGTTAATGATGTATGCGTGGAAAGCGATTGAAGATGCGGGGTATTCCGCTAAAAGCCTTTCCGGCACGAAAACAGGCCTGTACATCGGCACGGGAAATACCGGATACGGCTCATTGTTTTCCGACTTGGATATCGGCGGTGCGTCAGCCGCAAATATGAGTCCGTCAGCAGGACCGAACCGTGTCAGCTATATGCTCAATCTGCACGGGCCGAGTGAACCGATCGACACGGCTTGCTCCAGCTCGCTGGTCGCGATTCATCACGCCGTATGCGCCATTGAAAACGGGAACTGCGACATGGCGATCGCAGGCGGCGTGAATACCGTCGTCACACCGCAGGGCCACATCGCTTATGATAAAGCCGGCGCGCTGAGCAAAGAAGGGAAATGCAAAACATTCTCCGACAGGGCGGACGGATTTGCCGTCAGTGAAGGTGCCGGAATTCTGTTTTTGAAAAAGCTGTCAGAAGCAGAAAAAGCGGGCGATCATATCTATGGCGTCATTAAAGGCAGCGCGGTTAATCACGGCGGACGCGCGAACTCCTTGACGACACCGAATCCGAAAGCCCAGGCGGAAGTCGTCAGAACGGCTTATGACAAAGCCGGCATTGATCCGAGAACCGTCACTTATATTGAAGCGCACGGAACCGGAACGGAGCTTGGCGATCCGGTCGAAATCAACGGACTGAAATCAGCCTTTCAAAAGCTGTACGAAAAAACCGGCGATCCCGCCGTTTACGCGAGTCACTGCGGTCTGGGCTCGGCAAAAACCAATATCGGCCATTTGTCGCTTGCAGCCGGTGTCGCGGGTGTGATCAAAGTGCTGATGCAGATGAAGCATAAAACCCTTGCAAAAAGCCTCCATAGCGAGGTCATCAACCCGTATATCAAACTGAAAAACAGCCCGTTTTACATCGTACAGGAAAAAAGAGAATGGACGGCATTGAAAGACGAAAACGGCAACGATCTGCCGCGCCGTGCGGGAATCAGTTCTTTCGGCATCGGCGGCGTAAACGCACATATCGTCATTGAAGAATATATCCCGAGGGAAGAAAGGAAAACAGCCATTTTCACACACCCTCAAATCTTTGTGCTGTCGGCCAAAGAAGAAGCCCGTCTGCAGGAACAGGCACACCAGCTGGCACAAGCTTCTTTTACGGATGAGGATCTTACGGGTATTGCTTACACGCTTCAGCAGGGGCGTGATGCCATGGAAGAGAGAGCGGCCGTTATCGCTTCCTCCGCGGAAGAACTGCGGGACAAGCTAAAGAGCTGTGCAAAAGGGAATTATGACGCAGCGGGCATCTATAAAGGGAAAGCGGGTAAAGCCGCGCTGAAATCCATTATGGCAGGCGCAAACGGCGAAGCGGATACAGAAGAACTGATCAGCCGCCGGGAGAATGACAAGCTTGCGGAATTATGGGTGCAGGGTGCCGATATCAAATGGGACGGCCTGTATGCTGATATCAAGCCCCAACGGATGAGTCTTCCTGCTTATCCGTTTGCGAAAGAGCGGTACTGGATCACAGACAACCGGCCGAAAGCAGAGAAACCGCAAGCTGTGCCGACGGCCAAGGTGCTGCATCCGCTGCTCCACGAAAACGTATCGGATTTAACAGAACAGCGGTTCCGATCTGAATTTACGGGGCAGGAGACGATTTTCACCGATCATCTGATTAAAGGCAAACCGGTCATGCCGGGCGTCGCCTACTTGGAAATGGCTCGGGCTGCAGTTGCTCAGGCGGTCAAAGGGCAAAAAGAACGTCCGTCTGTCATCCGTCTGAAAAACATCGGCTGGGTTCGGCCGATTGAAGCGGGAAGCCGCCCGATTGAAACGCAGATCAGCCTCGTTCCGAGGGAAAACGGTGAAATCGTGTATGACATTTACACGGCTTCACAAACAGAAGCAAGCAGCAGGCAAATACACTGCCAGGGTGCTGCCGGCATTCTCGGCGCCGTTGAGACTCCGCATCGTGATATAGGCGCACTGAAAGCTCAATGCAGCCGCAGCATGCTGACTTCTGAGCAGTGTTACGGCTTATTCAGCAAAATCGGCATTGACTACGGTCCCGGACAACAAGGAATCAAGCAGATTCACATCGGAAACAATCAAGCATTGGCTGAGCTCCGGCTGCCTTCTTTCCTCGAAGAAACGGCAGATCAATACGTTCTTCACCCGTGTATGCTTGATTCAGCTTTGCAAGCGACAATCGGGCTGAAGCTGCACGCAGATGATAACCAGCTGTCACTGCCGTTCGCTCTTGAGGAACTGGACATTTTCAGTCCGTGCACGACAAGCATGTGGGCGTATGTCAGCTCCCGGGGAACGGACGAGAAAATACAGCGGCTGGACATTGACTTATGCGATGAGACAGGCCGGGTCTGTGTCAGGATTAAAGGGATTTCTTCCAGAATGATGGAAGGCTCTGCGCCGGAAACATCATTAAATGGAGCAAACCTTCTGGCTCCGGTATGGGATCTTGCGGAATTCAGTGACCGAAGCCCGGCATATAAGACGGAAGAGGTTGTCTTTATCGCGGGGGATGAGGAGAGCGCAGCTTTTCAATTGCATCATCCTTATGCGAAAAGGCTTCATATCACCCTGGAGGATGAGATAGAGGCTGTTGCAGCAAAAATGAAAGCAAGCGGGCCATTCGGCCATATCGTATGGATCGCCCCTGTTCACAGCGCTGCTGACATGGTGAAAGCTCAGGATACGGGCGTCATCCAGATGTACAGAGTGATCAAGGCCATGCTTGCTTTAGGATATGGAGGCAAGAGAATCAGCCTGACTGCAGTCACCATAAAAACACAGTCCGTACAGCCGGGGGACATCATTGATCCGGCTCACGCAGGCCTTCACGGTTTAATCGGCTCGCTCGCAAAAGAGTACCCGAACTGGCAGACAAGGCTGATTGATGCCGGATGTCCGGAAGATGTTTCAAAGGCGGAGCTGTTCTCGGCGCCGTTCGATGAGCAAGGCAATACTTTGGCGTACCGGAACAATCTCTGGTACAAACAGCGCCTCATTCCTGTACAGCAACCGGTGTCAAGCCGGCCCGCTTACCAAAAAGGCGGCGTCTATGTCGTCATCGGCGGCGCCGGAGGCATCGGCGAGGCATGGAGCGAATATGCCGTAAAAACGTATCAGGCACGCGTCGTTTGGATCGGCAGACGAAAACATAACAGTGCCATCCAGGAAAAAATCGACAGACTCAGCCAGTTCGGCCCGGCGCCGATTTATATTGAAGCAGACGCGGCAGATCAGGATGAACTCACACGTGCGTATGAAACGATCAAACGCAAGTACCCGCAAATAAACGGAATCATCCATTCCGCAATTGTTTTAGAGGATCAGAGTCTGGCAAATATGCCGGAAAGCCGTTTTAAAAGCGTGCTCGCTGCAAAGGTCAATGTCAGCGTGAATATGGCCCATGTTTTCCGAAATGAGCCGCTGGACTTTGCTTTGTTCTTCTCGTCTGTACAATCATTTGCACGAGCGGCCGGACAAAGCAATTACGCCGCCGGATGCAGTTTCAAAGATGCCTTTGCCGCTCATTTGGCTCAAACGCGGCCGTATAAGGCGGCGGTGATGAATTGGAGCTACTGGGGCAGTGTCGGAATCGTCTCATCTGCCGACTATCAAGAACGGATGAAACAGGCGGGAGTCGGATCAATTGAAGCGCCCGAAGCAATGGCGGCGCTTGAACGATTGCTCGGCGGCCCGTTGAACCAGTTCGTCATGATGAAACAGGCGGAAGAGCCTTTGGAAAAACCGGAAGAAATGATAGAAGTATACCCAGAACATCACGGCTCGGCGATGCAAAAACTGCGAAGCTATCAGCCTAAAGTAACTAGACGTGCACAACAATTGAGTTAAGGAGGGGACGGCTTTGCAAAACACTGAAGATCTTCTTTACAAACTATTGGCAGGCCAGCTGAAATCTGTCGGATTCTTTACAGAAAACGAGACACAGCCTGTATTGCAGGGGTTTTACGGCAGGTGGCTGGAAGAAAGCATCTCCATCTTGGTGCAAAAAGGCTTTTTGAAACAGTCAGGCAGTACGTATGTGTTAACAGGTCCGATAGAGCGTGCGGACGTGCTGTGGGAAGAATGGGATGAAAAGAAAGCTCCTTTACTCAAGGACAGCAGCAAACAGGCAATGATCATTTTAGTAGAGACAGCCCTCAGAGCTTTGCCGGATATTTTATCCGGCAGAGTTTCTGCCACTGATGTTCTGTTTCCTGATTCCTCAATGGAATTGGTAGAAGGAATTTATAAAAACAATGAAACGGCAGACTACTTTAATGAAGTGCTCGCTGACACATTGACGGCTTTCATTGATGAACGCCTGAAAGAAGACCCGAACGCAGAAATCCGGATACTAGAAATCGGAGCGGGGACGGGCGGGACAAGCGCGACCGTTTTCAAAAGATTAAAAGAGTACAAACGTCATGTAAAAGAATATTGTTATACCGATTTGTCAAAGGCCTTTTTCATGCATGCTGAAAAAGAATACGGCCCCGACAATCCGTATTTGACTTATAAGCGGTTTAATGTAGAAGAGCCCCCGGCTTTGCAGGGTGTAGAGGCGGGCGCATATGACGCGGTGATTGCGGCAAATGTGCTTCACGCGACAAAAAATATTCGGCAGACGCTTCGCAATGCCAAAGCGGTGCTTAAAAAGAATGGGATTTTGCTATTAAATGAGATCAGCAGCCATTCGGTTTATTCTCACCTGACATTCGGTCTTTTAGAAGGCTGGTGGCTGTATGAAGACGCCGAACTGCGTATTCCCGGGTGCCCGGGGCTGTATCCTGAAGCGTGGCAGTCCGTGCTGGAAAGCGAGGGATATCGGTACGTTACATTTATGGCGGAACCGTCACATCAGCTCGGCCAGCAGATCGTAGCGGCAGAAAGCGACGGTGTCATCAGGCAAAAACAGCCGGACGCACAGGCGGCTGAAGAAACTGCGGCTTCCAAAGAGCCGGCTGATTTTACAGAACCGGCTTTCTCAGTGACAGACCGGACCGTGCAATTCATAAAAGAAACGTTAGCCAAGTCGATAAAGCTTGCTCCCGAGCGCATTCAGCCGGAAACGAGCTTTGAAAAATACGGCATCGATTCCATTTTGCAGGTGAATTTCATCCGTGAACTGGAAACATTGACGGGCGAGCTGCCGAAAACGGTCTTATTTGAACACACGAATACGAAAGAACTTGCCGAGTATTTGCTGGAAACTTACCCGGATAAGCTTCAACAGGCATTTGGAGCTGAAGAAGCGCCTCCTGAAACGGAGCATCCGGTACCTGTAATGGCTGAACCGGTGCCCCTCGTCACGGAAACGCGGCGATTTATCACTGAACCAAAAGAGCCGGACGTGCCAAAGCAAGAAAAAGAAACCGCAGCCGCTAATCACTCTGATCGTGACGACATTGCCATTATCGGCATCAGCGGCCGCTACCCTGAATCTGAAACCCTCGATGAGCTGTGGGAGCATTTAAAAGCCGGAGACAGCTGTATTTCAGAAGCCCCGGAAAACAGATGGAAGTCCGGTCTTCTGAAAACAATGGCAAAAGAAACACGAAAAGAAGATCGCAAAACAAGGTACGGCGGATTTCTGCAGCATATTGACGCTTTTGACCATTACTTGTTTGATGTTAAGGAAGACCATGTGATGGAGATGACGCCTGAGCTCCGGTTAAGCCTTGAAACCGTATGGGAAACATTTGAAAACGGCGGCTACTCGTTAGAAAGATTAAACAAATGGCAGGAATCAGACAGCGGCATCGGTGTATTTATGGGCAGTATGTACAATCAATATTTCTGGAATATCCCGTCATTGGAAAAAGCCGCGCTCAGCTCTAACGGAGGGGATTGGCATATCGCCAACCGCATTTCTCACTTTTTCAATTTAACGGGTCCGAGCATGGGCGTCACGACCGCATGCTCCAGCTCACTGAGCGCCATCCATCTCGCCTGTGAGAGCCTGAAGCTTAACAGCTGTTCTATGGCGATTGCCGGAGGGGTCAATCTCACGCTTGAACCGTCTAAATATGATGCGCTTGAACGGGCGAATTTGCTTGAACAGGGAAGTGAAAGCAAAAGCTTCGGAACCGGCACAGGCCTGATGCCGGGAGAAGGGGTCGGGGCAGTGCTATTGAAGCCGCTCTCCAAAGCGGTTGCCGACAGCGATCATATTTACGGCGTCATCAAAAGCAGCGCATTGTGCCATAGCGGCGGAAGGCAGATGTACACGGCTCCGGATCCGAAACAGCAGGCGAAGCTCATGGCGGCTTCCATCGGTAAAGCCGGAATCAATCCGGAAACAATCAGTTATGTCGAATCAGCGGCAAACGGCTCTGTATTGGGAGATCCGATTGAGGTCATTGCCCTGACAAACGCGTTCTCGCAATATACCGGTAAAAAACGTTTTTGCGCGCTTGGATCTGTCAAGTCAAATCTCGGCCATTTAGAGGCGGCTTCCGGTATGTCCCAGCTCACGAAAGTGCTGCTGCAAATGGAGCGGGAAACGTTAGTTCCGACGATTAACGCAAAACCGCAAAATCCGAATATCTCATTTGAACAAACGGCCTTTTATCTGCAGGAGAAAACCGAGTATTGGGAGCGTCTGAAGGATGCCGAGACGGGAGACATCATCCCGCGGAGAAGTATGATCAATTCCTTCGGGGCAGGCGGGGCATATGCAAACCTGATCGTAGAAGAATATATCAGTCCGAATTCCGATTATGCCCGTCACGGCAATGAAGAATATATTTTCCCCGTGTCAGCGAAAACGAAATGGAGTTTTGACGCCTATCTTGACAGGCTGGCGGCTTTTTTAGAAAAAACGCCTTCACTTCATCCGGCCGCCATTGCATCCGCTTTACAAAAAAGAACGCATCATTTGGAGTATCGGGCGGCATTTACGGCTTCTTCCGTACAGGAACTGCTGAACGAGCTGGCCTCTTACCGCACGGATCAGCCGGGGCGGAGCCGCTCCGATTCTGCTGTCGGCCATCGGGCGCGGCAATGGGAAAAAGGAGAGAATATCGCATTTGATCAGTTGCAGCAAGAGCACGCCGTTCATTTGCCGGCTTATGCTTTTGACCGCCGGACTTCTTTTCAGTTCGGTGAATCAGAAAACACTGCCGGCGTTCAGGTGATATACAGTGATGATGATCCATATGTGCAGGGGCATCAATTCAGCGGAGAACCTGTCCTCGTCGGCGCTACATACAAAAGCCTGGCAGCCGAGCAGTTTTATCATCTCTTTCCTGAAGCGGAAGGAGGACAAATTAAAAAACTGAATTACGTCAATCCCATTGCCGTAAAAAAAGGCGATCGCATCGAGCTGAAAACTGAATCGAAGCAAAACGGGGATGCATTTGAACTGAGCATGATGTACCGCAGCCGCACGTCTCCTGATTGGAGCATAGCGGCGTATGCCGAGTGCAGTCCGTATCCGTTTCAGAAGCAGCCCGCGGATCTGGCAGCCATTCAGCGTTCTTACCGGGAAGTGGGGATAGATAAGTTATACGGCGACGGCACGGGTACCGTCGTGTGGGGAGAAGAATTTAAAACGATCACACGCTTGTACAAAGGCACTGATGCGGTGTTAGCAAAGCTGAACCTGAATAATATCGGCTCACAACAAGCGCATCATTACGCCATAAATCCGTTAATCGCCAACAGTGCTTACTTGGCCGCGCTTTCTTTATTGGACCAAGCCGATGCGGAAAGCTATCTGCCGTTCGGCATTAATGCCGTCACCTTCAGCAGCCCGGCAGATCTCGATAATTGCTGGCTGCATATCAAGCTGGCCAAACAAACAGGGGAAATGATCCTGTTTAACGCAGATGTCATCAGCAGCCGATCTGAAGTGGTGATGTGTTATGAAGGCTATGCCCTTAAACGGTTCCGTCCGGAAGCCAAACAGATCAATCAGCCGGCCCGAACGGCTGTTAAAATCCCGGCGCAACCGGTTTCTGCCGGCAGTCTGACAGATCACATCCGCAGCTATGTCCTTGGCAAGCTTGCCAAAATGATGAGTGAACCTGTGCCATCCCTGCGTTCTGATGTAAATATTATGGAATTGGGGCTTGATTCAGCGAGCCTGATCGGACTGACAAAAGAGATCGGTCAAGAGGCAGAAATCGATGTGAATCCGACATTGTTTTTCGAGTACCCGACGGCAGAAGAGCTGACCCGCCACTTTGCGTCAGCGTATGAGAGTAAGTTTTCTCAATTGCTTGCCGATCATAAGCATTCAGAAGAGGCTAAGGTCATGGAAACAGAAGAGCGCACTATGCCGAAGGAACAGCATCGGCCTTGTGATAACGGCAATATCAAACAAGGAATCGCCATTATCGGTATGTCAGGCCAGTTTCCGCAATCTCCGGATATCCAGTCTTTTTGGGAGCACATCGTAAACGGAGATCACTGTATTTCAGAAATTCCGGCGAACCGCTGGGACTGGCGCCGTTACGCAGGTGATGAGGATGACACAGGTGTCAGATGGGGCGGTTTTATTGACGGCGTCGGAGAATTTGACCCGCTCTTTTTCGGAATTTCTCCTAAAGAGGCTTCACAAATGGGACCGGAGCAGTTTCTGCTTTTGATGCATACATGGAAGGCAATGGAGGATGCGGGCCTGACGAGTAAGACGTTATCAAGCAGACCGACGGGCGTTTTCGTTGCCGCGGGCAATAGCGACCCGAACAATGGAACAGCCATTCCGTCCATCATTCCGAACAGGATATCATATGCCTTGAATTTACAAGGGCCGAGTGAATATTACGAGGCGGCCTGCACGTCAACCTTGGTGGCTTTGCACAGGGCGGTTCAATCAATCCGTCATAACGAATGTGAGCAGGCTGTCGTGGGCGCCGCCAATATTCTGCAGTCGCCGAAGGGCTTTATCGGTTTTGACGCAATGGGATATTTAAGCAAAAACGGCCGGGCAAAATCTTTCCAAAAAGATGCCGATGGCTTTGTCAGAAGTGAAGGTGCGGGCGTTATCATCATCAAACCGCTTGAGGCGGCAATTGAAGACGGCGATCATATTCACATGGTCATTAAAGGAACCGGGGTGTCTCATGGCGGTAAAGGCATGTCGCTTCACGCGCCGAATCCCGCGGGGATGAAGGCTGCTATGAAAAAAGCGTACGAAAACACCGATGTTGACCCGCAAACCGTCACATACATTGAAGCGCACGGCATCGCCTCCGAAATGGCAGATGCGCTTGAGTTCAATGCAATCCAAGCGGGTTACGGCGGGTCTGCGAATGAGGAGGAAAGCACGCCTTGTTACATCAGCACCGTGAAACCTTGCATCGGTCATGGCGAACTCGCTTCCGGACTGGCCGCCCTTATAAAAGTGGCGATGGCCATGAAACATCATACCATCCCGGGGATTCCCGGTTTCACTGCCGCAAATGAGCAAATGACCAATCAGCAAAGCCGCTTCCGTTTCACCGAAGACAATCAAGAATGGACACAGCTTATCGACCGTACAGGCAGTCCGATTCCGCGCAGGGCCGCAATTAACAGCTATGGATTCGGCGGCATGAATGCGCATGTCGTTTTGGAACAGTACAGCCCGAGCCCTAAAGACAAAGAATCTGTGCATGAACCGCAGCTTATCGTGCTTTCTGCTAAGAGCGAAGGCCGGCTTAAGGCGGCCGCAGGTCAGCTGGCCGATTTCATACAAGCTGAACATACTCCGTCACTGCGGGATATTGCTTATACGCTCCAGACCGGCCGCGAGGCGATGAATTGCCGCCTGGCATTCGTTGCCCGCAATCAAGATGAACTGCTGGAAAAGCTGAGAGACTACAGAGAGTTTTGCGGAGAAAGCAATGGAGTGAAAAGCTTCTTTACCGGCAGTCAGCAGACTGGAGCAGGAGACATCGGCATTTTACTGGAAGGGACGCTCGGTACAGTCGTCACGGAGGCGCTTTTGGCTGAAAATAATCTGGAAAAGCTGGCATTTTGCTGGGTGAAAGGTGCGGATATACCGTGGGACAGACTCCATCAAGGCAAATCTGTTCAAAGAGTGCCGCTTCCGACATATCCTTTTGAAAAACAGAAGTATTGGAACGGCAGTCAGACAGAAGACATCAGCCTTGAACCGATTCTAGAGAATCAACAGTTCCGCCGCGGGGGCGCGGCTGACATAGCGGCTGACATTTTAGGAATGGACGCAGCGGAACTGGACCCAAATAAGCCGCTGACTGAATACGGCTTCGATTCAATGTCCTGTATTCAGCTTCTGAAAAAACTTGAAGACACAGACTGCCGAGTAAGTCTGGAAGCTCTTCAGAACTGCGGCACTCTTAAGGAGCTCAGCTTGCTGTTAAAAACGAACCAATCGCAGGATGGGGAAGGGAAATTTCCCGAACTCGTCAAGCTGAATGAAAGAGAAACAGGACGTCCTGTTTTCTGGTTTCATGGAGGAACGGGAGGCGTCGAAGCGTATCAGCCATTCGCCAAAAAAAGCCAGCGTCCTTTTTACGGCATTCAGGCAAGAGGTTTGACAGGGAAAGATCCGCTGCAAGGAATCGGAGAGATGGCCGCTTCTTATGCGAGAATCATTCAAGCGGTACAGCCGAAAGGCCCTTATGACCTCGGCGGATATTCCTTGGGCGGAATGCTCGCATATGAAACGGCGCGCCTCTTGCAGGAGGAAGGTCATACGGTGAAAAGCGCCGTCATGATTGATACCCCGTATAGTGAAAAATGGAAAGAAAGAAAACCATCTGTCAAGTCAGTCATGCTGCAAACGATCAATACGATGCTTACGGCATATCTCAAGCCTGAAAATCCTGAAGACGCATTAATCAGCAGGGAAGACATTAACGTGCAGGCTGGGGATGAGGCTGTATTGAATGAATTGATCAGCCTTGCCAAAGAGCGCGGACTGCCAAAACCGGAAGAAGCGATTCGGATGCAGCTGGAGCAAATGATGAAGACGCAGCTCGCTTACGGAATGGAAGAGTATGAGATAAAGCCGCTGCCGCATCCGGAAACGCTGCAGTGCTACTATTTCCGTAATAAAAGCGGCTTGTTCCTCGGAGATCTTGAACGTTATCTGACAGCAGAGGAAGAACAAAATCTGTTAGACCATGAGGCGTATTGGGAAGAATGGGAACGGCAGATAAAACAATTTCACCTGCTGGATGTTCAGTCTTCTAATCATGTTACAATGCTGTCGGAATCAAAACCGCAAAACGCGATTAAGGCATTCTGTGAAAAACTGTACGCAAATAAAGGAACGATAAGCGCCAATTTCCTTAATTCTTTCAGAAAAAAGCTGGACGAAACAAATGAGTTGGTAAAACGGTAATATAGAAAGAGCTGCCGGAGCAATCCGACAGCTTTTTTTGACTAATGAGAACTAAATTTACTATGTACTAAATTTTCATATTGATTTGTTGTTTCCTGTTAATAAGATATTTAAAAACCCCCAATATGGGGGCGGATATTATAATCTGACAGGCAGTGCTTCAAGCCCTCTTAAAAACACATTCTTTCTCCATGATAAATCCTCAGGCGCTCCCTTCAGCTCTATATTCGGAAACCGTTTTACAAGCGCTGTAAAGGCAATGGATGCTTCCATCCGGGCGAGCGGAGCTCCGAGACAGAAATGAATGCCGAAGCCGAAAGAGATATGACGGTTCGGTGTTCTCTCTGTATTTAATGTATCAGGATCATCGAAATATTCCGGGTCCCGATTGGCTGAACCGATGCCGATAAATATCATATCGCCTTTTTTAATGGAAACATCTTTATAGGCGAAATCTTCAATCGCCCATCGATTCGCCATCATGATGACGGGAGAGGTATAACGCAAAAGCTCTTCGACCGCCGTCTGGATAGTTTCAGGCTGCCGCTTTATCTTCTCCAGCTGGTCTTTGTGCAAAAGAAGCGCCAGTGTGCCGGAGCCGAGAAGGTTAACCGTTGTTTCAAGTCCGGCAACAACTAACAAAAACAGCATGGAATAAAGCTCTGATTCACTCAGCTTTTGGCCGTCCTCTTCTGCGTAAATCAGCTTGCTCGTCAAGTCTTCACCCGGATGTATTCTTTTTTCTTCGATCAGTGTTTTCATATATTGTTTAAACTCTTTTAGCGCCTGATTGGTCGCTTCTCGTCCGCTTTCTGACGTGTCGACCATCGCGTTTGTCCACACCTGAAATGAGGCGCGGTCCTCTTTCGGAATTCCGAGCAGCTCTGAAATGACGATAAACGGAAGCGGAGCGGCGAAATCTCTCATGATATCAGGATCTGTTTTTGTTTCCATTTCATCCAGCAGCTCTTCTGTAATCCGTTCTATCCCGGTGCGAAGCTGCTCAATCATCCGGGGAGTGAACCCCTGATGCACCAAAGACCGCAGGCGTGAATGATCCGGCGGGTCCTTTGCCAGCATATGCTCTGATACAAAATCTATATCTTCACTGACGTTCAGCTTTGCGATCAGCTCCTTCGGCATGACCCGTTTTACATCTCTCGTAATTCTGCTGTCCTTTAGAAACGCCATACAATCATCATAACGCGTGATGAGCCAAGCCGGAAAGGTGCCCCCGAAACGCTGCAGTTCGAATTTATGTATGGGATCCTGCTCTCTGAAAGTGCTTAAAACCGCAAAAGGGTTCTCGTGAAACTCGGATGAGTGTGGATGAAACATTATTTTTTCCATCTTGATTTCCCCGCCTTCATGTTTTTAAGAAAGACTTAAGACATAACAAACTGCCGGTCGGCATTCCTCCTTTTATCCGCTGAAGACATTGATTACAACGGCGCATAAGTATGTCTAAAATATATAGGGAATCAGAAGCTTGTTCAATAGAGAAACCGTAAAGCCGTCATTTTCGTTGATTATCAACAAAACAGCAAACTTTTTTTACCAATTCATCATGTGTGCCGAATCCGGCTAATATACATATTTACGCTTCATATCAACTTCTTAAGGAGGCTGTGAATGATTGCGTTTATGAAATGGGCGGCAAGTCTGCTTTTGGTGATCTCTCTTCAGTTCAGCTTTATGAGCGCCGGGACTCATTCTGAGAATACTGCCCGAGCCGCGTCCAGATACGATCAGGTGCTTTATTTCCCGCTGTTAAAATATCCGGAGACGGGAAATCATATAAAAGACGCCATTTCGGCAGGGCACTCTGACATTTGTACAATTGATCGCGGCGGAGCTGAGGATAGAAGGAAAGAATCATTGAAAGGAATTCCGACAAAGCCCGGGTTTGACCGTGATGAATGGCCGATGGCAGTCTGTACAGAAGGCGGGGCTGGAGCTGATATCAGATATGTAACCCCTTCGGACAATCGCGGGGCCGGCTCATGGGTTGGAAATCAAATGAGCAGGTATTCCGACGGCACGAAAGTATTATTTATCGTTCAGTAATCTTCTCCGGCGCGCCGGAGTTTTTTTTTGCTTTGAAAAGGCGGCGTACCGGCTGGACATATGAAATGGCGAAGAGTAAACTTATATGTTGGACTCAGCATGAGAAAGGATTGGATCACATTGACGGTGACTACATACCGAAATATTGCACTTTTGCTTCTTTGTTTAACTGCGGGAATTGTGGATGTGATCGGTTATTTAAGTTTAGGACACGTCTTTACCGCCAACATGACGGGGAACATCGTTCTGTTCGGCATGGCGATCGGCAACTCATGGCATCTTGCCGTACTCAAATCTTTAACCTCGTTAATCGGATTTATTGCAGGCGTTATGGCTGCGGCTTGGCTTGTCGGCAATAAAGAGAAATCATTCTGGCCTCCTGCGGTCACTGCCGCATTGATCATTGAAGGGGCTGTTTTACTTTTGTTTGCTCTGTTCTCCTGCTTTTTTGCAGAATCCATTTCTGTTTATGTGCTGATTATGCTGCTCAGCTTCGCAATGGGAATGCAGACAACAGCCGCGAGAAAACTTGGAGTAGCCGGGATTTCGACTACTGTATTAACGGGAACGCTTGCTAATTTTTTTGAAGATCTCACCGCAAGGTTTTACAAAGCGGACAAGCGGAAGCAGTTTACGAGAGATGCGGTATTGCGCGCGCTTGCCTTGGTGCTGTATTGCTTTGGGGCGGTTATCGGCGCATTTGCCGAACCGGATTATAAATTTGCCGTGATCTGGCTCCCGATTATCATTATTTTAGGCATTATGCTTTGCGCATTTACAATGTTCCACGGCTACTCGGAAGAAAAAAACCAATAAAAAAACGCCGCTGATTCACGGCGTTTTTTTCGTTTTATTGCTCTTTTCGGGTCCCGATTGTATAAACGGCCCGATCTGTATGTACCTTTAATCCGTCTTGCTCTTTTTGGATGGTAATCTCGCCGAGCAAAGGGATTTCATACGCATCTTGAGGGAGCGGGACATTTCCTTCCTCCGTATAGGTTGTGCCGTGTCCTTTTAGGACGAGTTCTTCGTCAGCTACATAGTCATCGGGATGATTTGTCCGGCGGACGAGAACATCATCAAGGTGAAGCATGATCTGGTCCATATCAGAAATCTCGTTCCGGCTGTCTGTCAGCTCTCCTTTTCTGATATCAAGCGTTTGTCCGATCTGCTTTTGCAGCCATTCAGACAGTTCGGTGTTTGTAAGTGCCATTGATATTCCTCCTTTTATCTACACCATACTTATTCCCTATTTTTTTAGAAATACACTCCTCCGCTTGATCTTTTTTTTCTGACAGCCGGTTTTAAAGAGTTACTAGTTTCTTCATTATAATTGTTTACTAAAAACGGGGTCATCTTCCGGTGCAGACGACCCCGTTTACTCATCATATAAAGATTATTCTTTCGGCACGGCGTTTTCGGCGTTCACTGCGCCCGCTCCGTAAATGTTCGGATCTTCATTTGTCCATTTATCCGGACTTTCCTTGATCAGTGTTTTCACTTCGTCAGGCGTAAGCTGCGGGTTCTGCTGAAGGATTAAAGCAGCAATGCCTGCACAGATCGGAGTGGCCATCGACGTGCCCGACAGACTGAAATACAACGACCCTACACGATTTGATTTTTGTAATTTATCAAGGTATGAACGAGGTGAACGAAGGGACACGATATCGACTCCGGGCGCGAGAATATCAGGCTTTTCTTTTCCGTACACCGTCGGGCCGCGGCTTGAGAAAGAAGCAGCCGTATCGTCTTCATTCGCGGCCGTATCATTGTCATCATAGGCGCCTACCGTGATGACCTTCTCACTGACGCCGGGGCTTGAAATTGTTTGAGCTTCCGGACCGGAATTGCCCGCGGCGACGCAGACGACGATTCCTGCGTTCCATGCTTCTTCAACGGCCTTGACGAGCGGATCGTCCGTTTCTTTGTCATATCTGAGCGCTTCTCCGCCCAGTGACATGCTGATGATCCGGATCGGATTGTCAGTGTGTTTTTTATTATATTGTATGCACCATTCCACACCTTCAATGATATCAGCCAAGGTTCCTGATCCTGTTTTGTTTAAAACTTTGACACCGATCAGATTGGCTTCCGGCGCGGGTCCCTGATATTTTCCGGAAGACGAAGCGCCGCTGCTCGCGATATCACCGGCGCAATGGGTGCCGTGGCCGTTGTCATCATACGGTTCTGTCCTTTGGTTCACAAAGTCTGCAAATCCGGTAATTCTTCCTTTTAAATCGGGGTGCTGATAGATTCCGGTATCAATGACGGCAACGGTTACCCCTTTTCCTGTTAATACGGTGCCGTTTCGGGTCACTTCTTTTGCATGGGATGATTCGGCTGCCGTATCAAGAAGTGCTTTTACTTCCCGGTTTAAATAGACTTTACGGATATCCCGGCATTGAGAAAGAAGCATGTGAAGGGCGGCCGGGGTGACTTCAGCGCTGCAGCAATTAATTGTGTGAAACTGCTTTTTGATCGTGCAGCGTTTCTCATTTGACAGGACCTGGCCTGTGCTGTGAAACCCGGATTCATGGCAGCCTTCCTCGAATTCAATGATGACTGACATTTTCTTTCTGTTTTTCACCTTTTTTTCGAAAAAACGATGGAGAAAGCAAGGCGTCCATTTGAAGGGTTTATATAACTGTAATACGTTTTCTCTGAGCGGCCCGTCCAGCTTATGAGCATTTGACCGAACCATTTGTACCATTGAGTAACCAAACATATATACTTTTCCTCCCATTCTGGCGATTCTCTCTATACCATATGAACAGGCAGTATATTCGGTCCGTTTGTTTGTCCTTTCAGAGAGCTGGTTACTTGCGGCTTTTTCATTTGAAAAAGAACATTTGTTCGTTTATAATGAAACCGACAGAAGGAGGTATATACATGAACATGATATTGAGACATTCCTTGGAAAAGCAGCTTCCGATTGATATTATATATATGAAAAAAGACGGCTCCATTTCAAAACGGACCATTATTATTAAAAAAGGGGATGAGCGGGCTGTAACGGCATTTTGCTGTACAAAAAGGCAGATGAGAACTTTTTTGACGGGCTCCATTCTGTCCTGCGCATTTGCTTCGGGAGACGGATATTCATTTTTAAAAGCGTATTCTTGATGCCGTCTGTTTCCGGCTGTGAATCTCCCGCCCCTGAAAATTCGGGCGTTCCTCCCTTTTTTTTTGCCTCTCTCAACCTTTTTTCACTGATGCCCGGCATTTGAGCGCTTGAACCGTGACCATCCATTGATTTTTCGAAACCGGGAAGTTTTTCACTGATGATAATGTTAATAGAATGTTAAGATAAGACCTATTGACAAAAATCCAAATAATGAATATCTCATTTTTCAGAAAGGAGCAAAGAAGGAGAGCTGATGAAAAGAATTTTACTTAATGTCATCATTATCGTAGCAATGGTCTTACTAATAAGATGCGCTCACTATGCGTCAGACCCTGATCCCTCGAATTCTTCAGATACATACACAGATTTTAAAGATCTGGCTGAACATGAAGACCCCGACGATTATCATATATCGTACAATAAGCGAAAGGGGAGCCCTGTATTGATCATGTCGCCGCACGGAGGGAGAATTGAGGGCGGGGTGAGCGAGATCGTCCGCTCTTTCAGAGATGATTATTCAACCTACCTGTTTGAGGGATTAAAAGCGCATGATAATCAAACTCTTCATATTACGAGCACCAAGTTCGATGAGCCTTTAGCCGTGGAAAGCATTAAGCAGCACCATTATGTGATCGCAGTTCACGGTTATAAAGGCGACGAGAAAAATACCCTTGTCGGAGGAAGCGACCGGAAGCGGGCGGAAAAATTGGTGAGAGCTTTCAAACGAAATGGATTTCCTGCAGAATTGGCAACCTCAAAAACCGGTCTGGCCGGGGTTGACACAGAAAATATCAATAATCAGGCGCAAACAGGTCTGAGCATACAGCTTGAGATCAGCAGAGAACAGCGGGAAGCGTTTTTTGATAATTTCGACTACCGTGAAAGAGAATTCACAAAAACAGACGAATTTTACCGGTTTGTCCGTACGATAAAAAGAGTGATCAATCAAGAGTATTCATGAGCTTATCATAAGACAAACCAGTGTAAGATGAGTAAACTTGAAAAAAAGGAGGATGGTCCCTTGGCAAAACATCATTTTTATTTAAAAGCAAATTGGCCCGGAAATCGGAATGACGTCGGCGATATTAAAAGCGGCCGGCTGGAAACGGCTGTGTCCATTCCTAAGGAAATGGACGGTCCGGGAGAAGGCACAAATCCTGATGAGATGCTGCTTGGAGCGGCCGCGACCTGCTATATTATAACGCTGGCGGCAATGATGGAAAGAAGCGGTCTGGATAAAGAAGATTTACATATGGAATCTGAAGGAATTGTAGATGTAACAAACGGTGTGTTCACGTATCAAAAAATCATTCACCGCCCGTTTATATTATTAAAGCCGGATGCAAACGAAACGGATTTTGCACTGGCCGGGAAGTTAGCGCAAAAAGCGGAATCGTCGTGTATGATTTCACGAGCGGTTCAGGGAAACGTGGAGATGGAGCTTGAGGTTGAAGTAAAAGCCGCCCGCGCATGACGAAATCAAACGGTCAGCTCCGGGCCGTTTGATTTTTTTTCGTTTTTTGAGATTTGGAACGGTTGAGCAGGATGACGCCCGTGATGACCAACACAAGACCGGCCATCATTTTGATCGTCATGGCTTCCTTAAAAACAATAAAGCCGACGATTGCAGTTAAAGCCGTGCCGACACCTGACCATGTCGCGTATGCGGTGGATAAATCAAGGCTTTTCAATGAGAAGCTCAAAAACATAAAAGAGGCTCCGATTCCGGCAATGACGCCGAGAGCGGGCCACAGGTGCGTAAAACCGTCCGACAGCTTCAGCATCGTGCTCCCGAACACTTCTGATACAATGGCTAATGCCAAGCAAAGTAATCCTTTCATCACCATGCCTCTCCTTTCTACCAATTCATCAAAATGACACCGGCCAATAAGAAAAAGAGTCCGATGACGGCCTGCTTGTCCAGTTTTTCCTGGAACCACTTCGCTCCGATAATGGACGCAAGCACCGTTCCGGCCCCGCTCCATGTAGCGTAGGATAAGCTGAGCGGAATAAGATTCAGTGTCAGTGAAAGCATATAAAAGGCCAATGAATAGCCAGCCACTACAAGCGCGCTCGGCACAAACCGCGTAAATCCGCGGGAGACCTTCAGCATGGCCGCACCCATTGACTCTGATAAAATAGCAATTGTGAGGAAGATATAACCCAGAATCATATCCAATCCCCCTCTCATCATCATCTTTCATGCCTTTTGTTTAAGGCAGTAAAATAAAATAATATCCGATCTTTACCCGGCAAGTCAAGACATTCGGCCTATATAAAAAGGCCCCTGAAAGGAGCCCTTTTTGATTAGTAGTAATACGGATAACCTCCGTACGGATAGCCGAAACCGCCGTACAGATACGGATTTAATAAGGCGCTTCCGACCAGACCCCCGACAAGCCCTCCGGCAAACGGACCGCCGAAAAATCCAAACGGACGTCCGAATCCATAGCCAAACCAAGGGCGGCCAAACCAAGGCCGGCCAAAACCAAAACCCGGCCGTCCGAATCCAAAGCCGAATCCGGGACGTCCGAACCCGAAGCCCGGCCGGCCAAAACCAAATCCTGGCCGTCCAAACTGTCTCATTTCACTATCTGCTGCGTATGCGTATTCTTCATTCATAATTAAGGTACCTCCAAGAATAAATTTTAGATGATAACAGAGTATTCAGCCCACCAATTTTTGATTGGGCGTTTATCAAAAAAATAAAGGAGTGAGCTTTTGTGGGCCTGTATCAGTCCGATTGGTCAAAAAAACCTCCGCACACACACGCTTACCGGGCTGTAACGGATGTTGTGCAGGGGCATTACCATTTGATCGAAGGCTTCTCACAGCCTGAGAACGGCAGCAATACAGATCAGCATACACATTTCTATACGGGCATCACCTCATTTGAAAACGGGCATTTCCACAGATATTACGGTATTTCCGGCCCTGCCATTCCGAGGGCTGACGGAACGCATTACCATGAGCTTTCAGAGACCACCTTTGCCGCCTACAATGAGCCGATTCAGATCCAGTACGGCGGCGTCGTTTACGATCCGCGGGAGGAAGGACGGAAAACGCACCGCCATACACTCAAAGGAAAAACGAGAGAGGTTGTCGGCAACGAGCCGATCGGGTGGTAGCGGACGTTTAGCGCTCAGGAAAAAGGGCAAAATGGATAGGTGCATGGAGCAATGAATGCTATAATTAGGGGGAGATTTATAAAAGAGAGTGATACATATTGAAAAATAAAAAACAGCCTGTCGTCATACTCGTCGGACCGACGGCAGTCGGAAAAACAAAACTGAGCATCGGACTCGCAAAAATGCTGAATGCGGAAATCATCAGCGGGGATTCCATGCAGGTATATAAAGGGATGGACATCGGAACGGCCAAAGTCACCGAAGAAGAGACAGAAGGCGTGCCGCATCACCTGATTGATATTTTGGAGCCGTCCGACACTTTTTCAACGGCCGATTATCAAAAAATGGTGAGAGAAAAAATCAGCGAGATTGCCGCCAGAGGAAAGCTGCCGATGATTGTCGGGGGGACGGGTCTGTACATTCAGTCCGTGCTGTATGACTATACGTTCACGGAAAACTCCGGCGACCCTGTATTCCGGGAGCGCATGGAGAAACTGGCTGCCGAGGAAGGGGCTGAGGCTCTTCATGCTAAACTTGCGGCGGCCGATCCGGAAGCAGCGGCAGCCATTCATCAAAACAATACGCGAAGAGTCATCCGCGCGCT
Organism: Bacillus sp. 5RYD7K; assembly: GCF_059831465.1. Classification (NCBI taxonomy): domain Bacteria; kingdom Bacillati; phylum Bacillota; class Bacilli; order Caryophanales; family Bacillaceae; genus Bacillus; species Bacillus sp. 5RYD7K. The sequence continues at coordinate 3,026,243 of NZ_CP191200.1, read as the reverse complement.
CGAAATTCTGCACATATCGGGAAAAACAATGTCAGAACATCTTAAAACCCAAAAACGGGAGCTGCTTTACAATGCGGTGCTCATCGGTCTTACAATGGACAGAGAAGTGCTGTACAGCCGGATTAACGAGCGTGTTGACCTTATGATGGAAGCCGGCCTTCTTGAGGAAGTCAAGCGGCTGTATGATATGAATATTCGGGACAGCCAATCGATTCAGGCGATCGGCTATAAAGAGCTGTATGAATATCTTGATGGAAAAGTGCCGCTTCCTCAGGCCGTGGAGCAATTAAAACAAAATTCAAGACGTTATGCGAAACGCCAGCTGACCTGGTTTCGCAATAAAATGTCCGTTTCATGGACCGATATGACGCCGCCTGTTGATCTTGAACAGAAAAAAAAGGAAATTTTCGAGTGTATAGCAGGAAAACTGGAAATTTAATCGAAACAGTATTGTATTGAGAACCAAGGAGGACGAAACATGAAACCGATTAATATTCAGGATCAGTTTTTGAATCAAATCCGAAAAGACAATACGTTCGTCACGGTATTTTTACTCAACGGCTTTCAGCTTCGCGGCCAGGTAAAAGGCTTTGACAACTTTACCGTCTTACTCGAAACGGAGGGGAAGCAGCAGCTTATTTATAAACATGCCATCTCCACGTTCGCCCCGCAAAAAAACGTTCAGCTTGAGCTTGAATAAACTTTTGTCAAAGACCATGAACAATGGTCTTTTTCTATGCGCATCTGTATATTGCCGGCTGTATATCGGCAACATAAAAGGGGGCTTGGAAAACAATGTTCGAAAGTGAGAATGAACTGAGAAGAATCAGGATAACGCTCGTCTGGATCGCTGTTTTTTTGCTGTTTGGAGCATGCAGCAATCATGAAACGGTGGTGACGGATGATGACGGCGGCTCGGCGGATGCCGAACCGCAGACAGAAGGCACGGTGCAGCTGGAGCATAACCATTTCGGCGTCGTCGAAGACGGTTATTTAAAAATATATCGTTACAACGAAAAAACAAATAAAGTCGAACTGAAAAAAGAAACGACGTTAGATGAGCTTGAATAAATTTCACAAGCTTTCGAATTTACAAAGCGGGCCGCACAAGCTACACTAGGTACTGACATTGATCATGCAGAGGGTGAGACGATTGAAACACAAGGTGATAATCAACCATTGGGAAGAAACCTGTGAAGATGATTCCTGCTATGAATATGGAACCAGCATCATTGTTGACGGCAAAGAACTGCTCAGAGAGGCTTCCATCACAAGCGCTCTGAAAGCTGTGCTGAAAGAAATCGGTGCTGATGCGGAAATAGAAGAGACCGTTGAAAGCGAAAAAAAATGTGATTCTTACAAAAAATAAGAATAAAAGTCTAGACTACTAAGCAGTTTTTTTTCATGTTATGATAGACATCGGCTTACACATGACACCTTGAGTAGGATGAGAGATGATTCTCGTTCTGCTCTCTTTTTTGGGCGTTAATCGGGGCAGAACCAAGGTCCGCTCTTTCAAAAATATGAACTTTTTATAAATCGATCTCAATATGTTGTGTTTTTCTGAGAGGTTAGTATACTATATATAGTGTTAAGAGATTCATTATTTTTGATAGGTCGTGATAAGGATGGTTCAAATCATATTTGATTCAAAGACAGGGAATGTTCAGCGTTTTGTGAATAAAACAGACTTTCAGCTGATCCGCAAGGTGGATGAAATGGACCACGTGGACACTCCGTTTGTTTTGGTCACCTACACGACAAACTTCGGTCAGGTACCGGCATCAACACAATCATTTCTCGAAAAATACGCCCATCTCTTATTAGGAGTCGCTGCGAGCGGCAACAAAGTATGGGGCGATAACTTTGCAAAAAGCGCCGATACCATTTCAAGACAATATCAGGTGCCGATCTTGCACAAATTTGAACTCAGCGGCACAGCGAAAGACGTTGAATTGTTTACTCAGGAGGTAGAAAAAGTTGTCACAAAACCAAGTGCCAAAATGGATTCAGTTAAATAACGAAATTATGATCCAACAAGATGGAAAATTCCAGTTTGATAAAGATAAAGAGGCTGTACATAGCTATTTTGTTGACTATATCAACCAAAACACAGTTTACTTTCACGATTTGAAAGAGAAGCTGGATTATTTAATTGAAAACCAATACTACGAAGAAGAATTCTTAAGCCTGTATTCTTTTGAAGACATTAAAGAAGTGTTTAAGACAGCTTACGCAAAGAAGTTTCGTTTTCCTTCCTTCATGAGTGCGTTTAAATTCTATAATGACTATGCTTTGAAAACGAATGACAAAAAAAGAATCCTCGAGCGTTACGAGGACCGGATCTCAATTGTTGCGCTGTTCTTCGCAAACGGCGACACTGAGAAAGCGAAAGAATATGTGAATCTGATGATCAATCAGGAATATCAGCCGAGCACGCCGACATTCTTAAATGCGGGCCGCAAACGCCGCGGAGAGCTTGTCAGCTGTTTCCTCTTGGAAGTCAATGATTCCTTAAACGACATCTCAAGAGCGATCGACATCTCCATGCAGCTTTCTAAATTGGGCGGCGGGGTTTCTCTTAACCTGTCTAAGCTCCGTGCGAAAGGTGAAGCGATTAAAGATGTGGAAAACGCCACAAAAGGCGTCGTAGGCGTGATGAAGCTTCTTGATAATGCGTTCCGCTACGCTGACCAAATGGGGCAGAGACAAGGCTCAGGCGCGGCATACCTGAACATCTTCCACCGGGATATTAATGACTTTCTTGATACGAAAAAAATCTCGGCTGATGAAGATGTCCGCGTTAAAACCCTTTCCATCGGCGTCGTGATTCCGGACAAGTTTGTCGAGCTTGCGCGTGAGGATAAAGCCGCTTATGTCTTTTATCCTCATACGATTTATAAAGAATACGGCCAGCATATGGACGAAATGGACATGACAGCGATGTATGAGGAGCTTGTCGACAACCCGCGCGTCAAAAAAGAAAAAGTGAATGCGCGCAAATTGCTTGAAAAGCTTGCCGTTCTCCGTTCTGAGTCAGGCTATCCGTACATTATGTTCCAGGATAACGTAAACAAAGAGCACGCGAATAACCACGTATCAAAAGTAAAATTCTCGAACCTTTGCTCTGAGGTGCTTCAGGCATCACAGGTTTCGGCTTACACAGATTATGACGAGGAAGACGAAATCGGCCTGGACATTTCCTGCAACCTTGGTTCTTTAAATATTTTAAATGTCATGAAACATAAATCGATTGAGCGCACGGTGAAACTCGCGACGGATTCCCTGACTCATGTGTCCGAGACGACGGATATCCGCAACGCGCCGGCAGTCAGACGCGCAAACAAAGCGATGAAGTCGATCGGTCTAGGCGCGATGAACCTGCACGGCTACCTTGCCCAAAACGGCATTGCTTACGAAAGCCCGGAAGCAAGAGATTTCGCGAATACGTTCTTTATGATGGTGAACTTTTATTCCATCCAGCGTTCAGCTGAGCTTGCAAAAGAAAAAGGCGAAACGTTTGAGCATTATGAAGGCTCCACTTATGCAACGGGAGAATATTTCAATAAATATATTGAAAAAGAATTCTCGCCGGCATACGAAAAAATCGCTGCGCTCTTTGAAGGCATGCACATCCCGACAATCGAAGACTGGAAAGAGCTGAAGGCGTTTGTCGCTGAAAACGGCATGTACCACAGCTACAGACTGTGTATCGCGCCGACAGGCTCCATTTCCTACGTCCAATCCAGCACGGCATCCGTTATGCCGATTATGGAACGGATTGAGGAAAGAACATACGGAAACTCCAAAACGTATTACCCGATGCCGGGGTTAGCGTCTAATAACTGGTTCTTCTACAAAGAAGCTTATGATATGGACATGTTCAAAGTGGTGGATATGATCGCGACAATCCAGCAGCATATCGATCAGGGAATCAGCTTTACCCTGTTTTTGAAAGATACGATGACAACTCGTGATCTGAACCGTATTGATCTGTATGCCCACCATAGAGGCATCAAAACCATTTACTATGCAAGAACGAAAGATACCGGGCAGGACAGCTGTCTTTCTTGTGTCGTTTGATTAAAGGAGAGTTTACAGTGACAAAAATTTATGACGCAGCAAACTGGTCAAAGCATGAAGATGATTTTACCCAAATGTTTTACAACCAAAACGTAAAGCAGTTCTGGCTTCCCGAAGAGATCGCATTAAACGGCGATCTCCTCACTTGGAAGTACTTGGGTAAAAATGAGCAGGATACGTACATGAAGGTGCTCGCCGGCCTGACACTGCTTGATACAGAGCAGGGGAACACGGGCATGCCGATTGTGGCCGAGCACGTAGAAGGCCATCAGCGAAAAGCGGTTCTTAATTTCATGGCGATGATGGAAAACGCGGTGCACGCAAAATCATATTCAAATATTTTTATGACACTTGCTCCGACTGAAACGATCAACGAAGTGTTTGAATGGGTAAAGCAGAATAAGTACCTGCAGAAAAAAGCCCAAACCGTCGTCGGACTGTACCGCGCTATCAAAAAAGACGATGAGATTTCGCTGTTTAAAGCGATGGTCGCTTCCGTTTACTTAGAAAGCTTCCTTTTCTACAGCGGTTTCTATTATCCGTTATATTTCTACGGACAGGGAAAACTGATGCAAAGCGGTGAAATCATCAACCTGATTCTTCGTGATGAAGCGATCCACGGCGTCTATGTCGGACTGCTTGCCCAAGAAATATACAATAAACAAACAGAAGCGAAAAAGGCGGAACTTCGTGAATTTGCGATTGAGCTTTTAGAAGAGCTTTATCACAATGAGCTTGAGTATACCGAGGATCTGTACGATCAAGTCGGGCTGTCTCATGACGTAAAGAAATTCATCCGCTATAACGCCAATAAAGCTTTGATGAACTTAGGGTTCGATCCTTACTTTGAAGAAGAGGATATTAATCCGATCGTATTAAACGGATTAAACACCAAAACGAAATCACATGATTTCTTCTCCATGAAAGGGAACGGCTACAAAAAAGCGACGGTAGAACCGATTAAAGACGAGGATTTTTATTTCGGTCAAGATGAAGAGCAGATATAATATCTGCTCTTTTGGCTTGAATGGAGAAATATGACAGGAGGAACCGACATGGATAAAATGGATGAAATCATCTTAGCCGCGCCGCGGAGTGACGTCTTCCAAAACGAAACGCTGACATTCCAGGGAGTCAACAGCGAAGATGAGCGTATCGTGAAGATTATGGCTCAAATTGAGGAGCATTTTTCAGAAATCAGAAGAGGCGACGCGGAAGAGGACCCGCGTTTTAAACAGCCGATTCCGTATGTCGTCATCCGCCGCGATGATGAGGTGTTTGTGTATGAGCGGCTCGCGGGCGGTGGAGAATCGCGCCTCCATAATAAACTTTCCCTCGGTTTCGGCGGACACATGAATCCTATGGAGGGAGCGGCTTCATTTGCGGAGGTGCTGAAACAGAATACCGACCGGGAGTTAGCAGAAGAACTGCATATTCTTGAGAAAGACAAACAAAACATTGTCACACTCGGTTTAATCAATGATGATGAAAACAGTGTCGGAAAGGTTCATATCGGTATCCTTTCTGCGCTCCAATTAGCGTCTGGAGCACAAGTCGAAGTGAAAGAAAAAGAGCAGATCGCCGGCCGCTGGATGAAAGTGAACGAATTAAAAGAAGAAGACGTGTATCAGCGGCTTGAAACTTGGTCTCAGTTTGTCGCCGATATTCTTCAATAACAGAAAAACCCCTGTTCCTCCTAAAAAAGGGAGAACAGGGGTTTTTCATTAGTTTAACGTAATGACAGTATCAAATCCCGCTTTTTTGGCCCGCGCTGCTAAAGATTCAGCATAATCTCTGGAAGAGAATGCACCAATCTGTACTTTAAATAAGCCGTCTTTTGGAAGCACAATCGCATCAAAACCTTTAGACACCGCATTGGCGGCAAGCGCATCAGCATTTGCTTTCACATTGAAAGCGCCGATTCGCACTTTATATAAGTCAGGCTTTTTTTTTAGCCCGAAAGCCTGCTCCAAGCCCTTGGCATGTCCTCTTGCAAGGCTTTCAATAAAACTGGCTGTTTTCAGTTTATTTGCATCAGCTGCCGTATCAACAAAACCATTCTCCGTCAAAATCGCCGGCATACTTGTCTCCCTCAGCACATGGAAGTTGGCTGTTTTTTTTCCTCGGTCATTAAAACCGGATGCTTGGATTACTTGCGTGTGAACGGCTGACTGGTAAGTCGAGGTCGGCGCTCCTACACCCGGGTAAATATAGCTTTCGAATCCGGTTCCGCCTCCTGAGTTAATATGAATGGATAAAAAATAATCTGCGCCCCAGCTGTTGGCGGCATCCGTTCTTTCCGTCAGGCTGACCGTCTTATCGCTTGTCCTGCTCATCGTGACAGAAACCCCTTCATACTCATTCGTCAGAATCGTGCGCAAAACCAGCGCGATCTCCAGCGTGACCGCTTTTTCCTGAAGCCCGTTTCCGGTTGCGCCTGAATCAGTTCCGCCATGACCGGGGTCTAAAAAAATTTTAACCATTCTCCATCACCTCATTACAGCATATGATGATATTTAAAAGGTGCTTGTACGGCTGTCATTCATGAAAAAAATGAGAAATCCGCCCGGCATTTCCCGGAAAATAAAAATAAATGGTTTGTCCTTCCGTTTCAGCTGAATACAATAAGAAATGAAAAATATTTCTCGGGAAAGCGCAGGATTCAGCATCATTCCCGAAGAGAACGGAAAATGCGACAGATAAAAGGGGTAATCGGGCCTCATGATGATAGGCGGGTGTCACGGAACGCCTTTATCATGAATAAGATAAAGAGAGAACAGAGAGGTGAGCATGTTGGAGCGCGCTGTAACCTATAAAAACAACGGACAAATTAACATCATTCTTAATGGCCAAAAGCAAGTGCTGACAAATGCGGAAGCTGAGGCGGAATATCAGGCCGCCATGCAAAAAAATGAAGCCAAGCACAGCATTCTGAAAGAAATTGAAAAAGAAATGAACACATTAGTGGGTATGGAAGAAATGAAGCGCAACATTAAGGAAATTTATGCGTGGATATTCGTCAACCAAAAACGGGCCGAACAAGGGCTGAAAGTCGGAAAACAAGCTCTTCATATGATGTTCAAAGGCAATCCCGGCACCGGAAAAACAACCGTCGCGAGACTGATCGGCAAGCTTTTCTTCGAAATGAACGTGCTTTCTAAAGGACATCTGATCGAAGCAGAACGTGCCGATCTGGTCGGTGAATACATCGGACACACGGCGCAAAAAACGAGAGATCTGATTAAAAAATCGCTCGGGGGCATTTTATTCATTGATGAAGCATACTCACTTGCAAGGGGCGGGGAAAAGGATTTCGGTAAAGAGGCGATTGATACGCTTGTCAAGCATATGGAAGACAAACAGCATGAGTTTATTCTGATCCTGGCAGGGTACTCGAGAGAAATGACACATTTCCTGTCATTAAATCCCGGCCTGCAATCGCGTTTTCCTATCAGCATCGATTTTCCGGATTATTCTGTCGCTCAGCTGATGGACATTGCAAAGCGCATGATAGCGGAGCGGGAGTATCAATTAAGCCAGGAAGCCGAGTGGAAGTTAAAAGATTACTTAATGACGGTGAAAAGCACGACAAGCCCCATTAAATTCAGCAACGGACGCTTTGTCAGAAATGTGATTGAAAAATCAATCCGCGCTCAGGCCATGAGGCTTTTAATGGGGGACCAATACTTAAAAAACGATCTGATGACGATCAAGAGTCAGGATTTATTTATAAAAGATGACACAGCAGCTCATGAATAATCCTCTCAGCCGGTTTGAGAGGCCTTTTTTATTTCTCTTTTTAAAACCCGCCGGATGTGTGGTATACGTCCTGCGGGTTTGGTATGATAGTACTACTGCCCAATACGACACAGAAAGGAACATCCATTTGAACGAACAGGAAGAAAAAAAAGAAACGGTCATTTTAGTCGGCTGCCAGCTTCCGCACATGACCGACGAGCACTTTGAACATTCCATGGACGAGCTCGCTTCATTGACAAAAACGGCTGACGGAACGGTGCTGACCCGGATTACACAAAAACGGAACAGAGCGGATGCCGCTACATATATAGGCAAGGGGAAAGTAGACGAGCTGAAGGCGCTGTGTGAAGAGCTTGAAGCGGATCTGGTCATTTTTAATGATGAACTGTCACCGAGCCAGCTTAAATCACTCGCCACGGCAATTGAAGCGAAGATCATCGACCGCACGCAGCTTATTTTGGATATTTTCGCAAAAAGGGCGAAGACGAGGGAAGGAAAGCTTCAGATCGAATTGGCCCAGCTTCAATACGCACTGCCGCGCCTGAGCGGACAAGGAATCAATCTCTCCAGACAAGGCGGCGGAATCGGGACGAGAGGGCCCGGTGAGACAAAGCTTGAAACAGACCGGCGCCACATTAGAAACCGCATACACGAAATTAACGTGCAGCTGTCAACGGTTATCCGCCACAGAAGCCGTTATCGGGAGAGACGCAAGAAGAATGGTGTGCTTCAGGCGGCGCTCGTCGGATATACCAATGCCGGAAAATCAACGTGGTTCAATAAATTAACAAGCTCAGACAGCTATGAAGAAGATCTGCTGTTTGCAACACTTGATCCCATGACAAGAAAGATGGCGCTTCCAAGCGGTTACAGCGTCCTTTTGTCTGATACGGTCGGCTTTATTCAGGATTTGCCGACAACGCTGATTGCCGCTTTCCGTTCAACGCTTGAGGAAGTGAAGGAAGCTGACTTGATCATTCATGTCATTGATTCTTCCAATGAAGATTATGCCGGGCATGAACAGACTGTTCTCGGACTGTTAAAAGAGCTTGAAGCAGATGATATTCCGGTGTTAACCGCTTATAACAAAAGGGATGAAACACTTCCTGACTTCATTCCGACAGCAGGGGAAGGCCACCTCATGATCAGCGCCAGAATTGCCGGGGATGAAGCGAAATTGAAAGCGGAAATCGAAGCTTATTTGCGCCGGGAGCTGATGACGCCGTATGAAGTTCATGTACCCGCCGCTGAAGGCAAATTGATGTCGCGCATTAAATCAGAGACTATGATCGACAGCCTTTATTTTAATGAAGAAAATGAACGCTACGAAGTCTCAGGTTATGTGCAAGAAGAACAAAGCATACTTGGAGAACTGAAGAAATTCATGTAAGGAAGGTATACACAACATGTTTGAGACACTGACACACGGCACTCTATTGCAAAAAACCGCCGAAGAAACAGAAGCGGAAATCGCCGCCGTTCATAAAAGAATAGAAGAAATCAGTGAACGGAATGAATGGAGAGTCCTGCAAAGCTACAGAAAGCATAAAGTAAGCGATACGCATTTTACACCTTCAACCGGATACGGTTATGATGACATCGGCCGGGATACTCTGGAAGAGATCTATGCTGATGTGTTCGGAGGAGAGGCGGGGCTCGTGAGACCGCAAATCATTTCGGGGACGCACGCGATCTCAATCGCGCTGTTCGGTGTGCTGAGACCCGGAGACGAATTGCTTTATATCACAGGCAAGCCTTACGACACACTCGAAGAAATTGTCGGGGTGAGAGGCGGGGAGTATTCAGGCTCGCTTAAGGAATTTCATATCGGGTATCATGCAGTCGATTTAACCACAGAAGGCAAAGTGGACTTCGAAGCGGTCCGTGCTGCAATCCGTCCGAATACAAAAGTGATCGGTATTCAGCGTTCAAAAGGATATGCGAACCGCCCGTCTTTCAGGATAAATGAGATTGAAGAGATGATTCGTTTCGTAAAAGAAATCAAAGAAGATGTCATTGTTTTTGTGGACAATTGCTACGGAGAATTTGCGGAAGAGCGGGAACCCTGTCACGTCGGAGCGGATCTTATGGCCGGCTCCCTGATTAAAAACCCGGGCGGCGGCCTTGCCAAAACGGGGGGATACCTTGTGGGGAAAGCCAAGTGGATTGAAGCCTGCTCTTACCGGATGACCTCACCGGGAATCGGAAGTGAAGCCGGCGCATCGCTTTATTCACTGCAGGAAATGTATCAAGGTTTCTTTCTCGCTCCGCACGTAGTGGCGCAAAGCTTGAAGGGAGCGGTATTTACCGCCCGCTTTCTTGAAAAGCTGGGATTTTCGTCAAACCCTGCATGGGATGCGCCGAGGACGGATCTGATCCAATCTGTTGAGTTTCAGGACCCTGATAAGATGATCGCTTTTTGCCAGGCGATACAATACGCTTCTCCGATTAATGCGCATGTCACGCCTTATCCGAGCTATATGCCGGGATATGAAGACGATGTCATTATGGCAGCGGGCACTTTCGTACAGGGGGCGAGCATTGAATTATCGGCAGATGGCCCTATCAGACCGCCTTACGTCGCGTATGTCCAAGGAGGATTAACCTATGCGCACGTAAAAAATGCGATTTGCAGCGCAGTTAATGCTCTAATGGAAAAAGGGCTGATCTGAGCCGTTTGCAATTTTCAAAGAATTTGATGTTAAGATTCCTTACATTGTGTTGACACAAAATATAACATCACCTATAATGAGACTAAGATAAGAAAAGGAGGAAATTGAGATGAGTGATAACATTCGCCGCTCAATGCCTTTATTTCCAATAGGAATTGTCATGCAGTTAACAGAACTTTCTGCCCGGCAAATTCGATATTATGAGGAAAATGGACTGATATTTCCAGCGAGAAGCGAAGGAAATAGACGATTATTTTCATTCCATGATGTAGATAAACTGTTAGAAATCAAAAATTTGATTGAACAAGGCGTCAATATGGCGGGGATCAAACAAATTCTGGATAAGGCATCTGCCGAACCGGAGGAAAAATCCGAAAAAACTGCCAAACCGATGAAGCACAATCTGTCTGACGACGAACTCAGAAAGCTTCTGAAAAACGAACTGATGCAGGCAGGCCGATTCCAGCGGGGGAACACCTTCCGCCAAGGTGATATGTCCCGATTCTTTCATTAATCCGTTAGCAACTGTTTTGCTATATACATTTACCTTTTAGAGGAGGAGTTTTACGAAATGGCAAAGTACACAAGAGAAGACATCGTAAAATTAGTAAATGAGGAAAACGTAAAGTACATCCGCCTTCAGTTTACAGACATTCTCGGAACGATTAAAAACGTGGAAATTCCTGTGAGCCAGCTTGAAAAAGCACTTGATAATAAATGCATGTTTGACGGTTCTTCCATCGAAGGTTTTGTCCGTATCGAAGAATCTGATATGTACTTATATCCTGATCTGAACACATTTGTTATCTTCCCATGGACAGCTGAAAAAGGTAAAGTAGCACGCTTCATCTGTGATATCTACAATCCGGATGGCACCCCGTTCGAAGGTGACCCGCGTAACAACCTCAAACGGATTCTGAATGAAATGAAAGAACTCGGTTTCAGCGATTTCAATCTTGGACCTGAGCCTGAATTCTTCCTGTTTAAATTAGATGAAAAAGGCGAACCGACACTCGAATTGAACGATAAAGGCGGATACTTCGACCTGGCTCCGACTGACTTGGGAGAAAACTGCCGCCGCGATATCGTGCTTGAGCTGGAAGAAATGGGCTTTGAAATCGAAGCATCTCACCATGAAGTGGCTCCCGGCCAGCACGAAATCGATTTTAAATATGCCGGTGCCATCCGTTCTTGTGACGACATCCAAACTTTCAAACTTGTCGTCAAAACGATCGCCCGCAAACACGGTCTGCATGCGACATTTATGCCAAAACCGCTGTTCGGCGTAAACGGTTCCGGTATGCACTGTAATCTATCACTCTTCAAAGATGGCGTTAATGCATTCTTTGATAAAGACGCTGATCTTCAGCTGAGTGAAACAGCAAAACACTTCATTGCCGGTATCGTAAAACACGCGACAAGCTTTACAGCTGTCACAAACCCGACAGTGAACTCTTACAAACGCCTTGTTCCGGGCTATGAAGCACCATGCTACGTAGCATGGAGCGCGCAAAACAGAAGTCCGCTGATCCGTATTCCGGCTTCCCGCGGCATCAGCACGCGTGTTGAAGTCCGCAGCGTAGACCCGGCGGCAAACCCGTATTTGGCATTAAGCGTATTGCTTGCAGCAGGCCTTGACGGAATCAAAAATAAACTTGAAGCGCCGGCTCCGATTGACCGCAACATCTACGTCATGAGCAAAGAAGAGCGCATGGAAAGCGGAATCGTAGACCTTCCGGCGACACTTGCGGAAGCTCTCGACGAATTCAAATCAAACGAAGTCATGGTTGCAGCTCTCGGTGAGCATCTGTTCGAACACTTCATCGAAGCAAAAGAAATCGAATGGGATATGTTCCGCACACAGGTTCACCCTTGGGAGCGCGAACAATACATGTCTCAGTATTAATCTCTCAATCCCTTGGCACTATTGGTGTCAGGGGATTTTTTGGTTTGTTAACAAATTTAATAATTTAATATAAATCATATACCACCCACAAAATACCCACAAAATACCCACAAAAAATCAATAAAAAATTACTCCATAATTGTGGAGATATAATCCTCGTACTTATTCATTGAATCTCTGTCAATTTTTTTGCTGATGTGTGAGTTCGATAAGCTATCATTTTGCTATCGAGTTATATAGAAATGATTCAGGGGATTCCGCTGAACCGGAATGCTTGGCATTCTGGCGATGGCACAAACGGAACCGGTAACCGTAAGTCTATCGCAGTAGAAATCTGCTACAGTAAGTCAGGTGGCGCGCGGTACCGGGCAGCAGAGGCGCTGGCTATCAAGTTTGTGGCGCAGCTTCTAAAAGAGCGCGGCTGGGGCGTCGACAAAATCAGAAAGTATCAGGATTGGAATGGCAAATACTGCCCGCACCGCATTTTGTCTGAGGGACGCTGGGATCAGGTGAAGGCGGCCATTGCTGCAGAATTAGAATGCCTTGGCGGTAAAAAAGTATCTTCTTCTACGAAAACAAAGGCCAGCGGGGCGACGTACACCATCAAGAAGGGAGATGTCCTCTCTGTAATTGCAGGGAAAACAGGCGTAAGCATGAAAACCCTGCAAAGCTTGAACGGCATCAAGAATCCGAACCTGATAAAAGTCGGTCAGGTATTAAAGTTGACCAGATCGGCCGGCTCTCCATCAGGCGGCAAGAAATCATCTTACACGCTGCCATCAGGCGTTTTAAAAGTGACAAGCCCCTTAACTAAGGGGACGGCCGTAAAACAGATTCAAACAGCGTTGGCGGCTCTCTATTACTATCCAGACAAAGGGGCAAAGAACAACGGAATAGATGGTTATTACGGACCGAAAACAGCAAATGCTGTTAAACGATTCCAGTCAATGCATGGCTTGAAGGCAGACGGCATTTATGGACCGAAGACAAAAGCAAAGCTTGAAAAATTAATTTGAAAGAATAAAAAAATAACCGATACATTAAATGGCGTGCTATTAAAAGTTAGGAGAGATATATGTGAAAAAAAGCTGGTTGGTAGTTTTTGTAATTTTAGCTTTTGCTGTGTTAGTAAGTTACGTACCAGTGCAGGCAGAACAAACATCATCAGAATCAAAATCAGACTCAAAAGAATGGGTGCCAAAGGCTAATTTACCTGAAAGTCGAACATCTGCTATGACAGCAAGTGTTAATGGGAAGATTTATGTTTTTGGTGGAACTCATAATGGGGTATCAACGAGTACAACATACGTTTATGATCCAGAAAGTAATGTGTGGTCTAACAAAAAAAATATGCCTATAGCAGTGTCTTCGGGTTCTGCAGTTGCAGTAGGAGAGAAAATTTATATTATTGGAGGGATTCACGCGAAAAGCGGCAATACCGAATCTGTTTATTTAAAAACTGTTTTGGTGTACAGCACTCAAAATGATACTTGGGAGAAAGAGGCTAATATTCCAAGCGAAAAAACATCTTTTACTTCCGTAGCTGCTGTCGGAAAACATATATACATTATGGGTGGAGCTTATGACAGTTTGTCCAAGAACCTCTGTTATGATACGGAATCAAAAACATGGTCACAAAAAAAAGATTTACCTGTTCCTTTAGGGGGGGCGACAGCACAAACTTTAAACGGTAAAATTTATGTAATTGGGGGCGCGGATTCAATTTTAATACCACCAAAAACAACCTATAACTCTATTTATGAATATGATCCTGAAACAGACACTTGGCTGGAGAAAAATAAGTTATTGACAGGGATTCAATATACAACTTCAGCTCTTCTAAATGGTAAAATATATATCCTAGGTGGTGGATCTTCAAGTAATAAAGAAGTCATTACAAAAGTGCAGGTTTATGATCCAAAGGATAATTCAGTAACAGAATTAAAAGACTTTACAAATAAAAGAATGGCTGCTAGTGCAGCTTCAATTGGTAGTAAGCTTTATGTTATTGGCGGCCAATCAGTTTATGATCAAATGTCGAAGCAAACATCAGGATTGTTAAATTCTGTTGAGATGTTTGATACAAGTAATCAAACAGATGTAAGACCAGACAAGCCTACAGAGCCTAAATCTAATGGTGATCGAGCTATACTTACTATAACAATGACAACAGGACTTGAAAAAGAATTTGATCTTTCGATGGAAGAAGTAAATGATTTCATTAACTGGTACGATCAAAAAGATTCAGGAACAGGCCCTTCGAGATACGAGATTGATAAGCACAATAATAATATTGGACCGTTTGAGAACAGAAAAGATCATGTAATCTTTAAGAATATCCTTACTTTTGAAGTAAATGAGTACTCAACGAATACAAGCAACAATCAAAGTGCTAAAACCACTTAACACGTATAGTCCAAAAACAGCAAATACGATCAAACGGTTCCAGTCCATGGGGGCTTCCACACGACGGCATTTACGGGCCAAAAACAAAGGCGAAACTAAGAACTCTTTTTGAATAATAAAAAGCCCCATCTCTCATGTGACTGACCCCATAATATGAGACAAACAAAAAACACCTTCAAGTTTGAAAACGGATCGTTGTTATCCGAAATTAGACTTGGAGGTGTTTTTCTATGAGGACAAGAGTGAGTTATCCGGTTGAAGTCAAACAGAAGGCTGTAGAAATGAGATTGGCGGGCGTTCCTGTGAAGGAGATCATGCAGGAATTGAATATAAAGAATAAGACGCAGGTGCAGACATGAGTCAGGTGGTATAAAGCTGGGGATACACATCGATTCGAACAACCTGTCGGAAAGCAATATTCTTATGGAAAAGGTCCAGAGTATTCTTCCGAATTAGAGAAACTGCAGGCAGAAAATCGTTATCTGAGACAACAGAATGAAGTGTTAAAAAAGTACAACGAATTGGAAAGGAAGCTGATAGCGAAACGCCAGTCGAGCTTGTAGAAGCATTGCGCGGCACAATGACCATAAAGGATATCTGTATTCATTTAGGTATCTCACGAGCATCTTATTATCGTTGGAAGAAGAATCTGATGAAAGATAACCCTAAATACCATTTAGAAAAACAAATCGGCACGTTGTGCCGAGAACACAAGTATCGGTATGGCTATCGGAAAATCACAGCCATATTAAAAAAGGGAATGCGTATGAATCATAAAACGGTTCAGCGCATTATGCAGAAGAATCAGTGGCAATGCCGGGTTAAGGTGAAAAAGCGCAAGAAGAATGGGCAGCCATATGCCGTGGCCGAGAATATATTGGATCGGAACTTTCAGTCTGATCGCCCTCTGGAAAAGCTAGTAACCGATATCACATATTTGCCTTATGGGCAGAAACAATTGTATCTTTCCAGTATATTGGATTTATACAATGGAGAAGTGATTGCTTTTACGATTGGCGATAGACAGGACACAGACTTTGTCTTACACACACTTGATCAGCTGCCTGCACTGCCAGAGAACTGCGTGTTACATAGTGACCAAGGTTCTGTTTATACATCTTATGAGTATCAGAAAGCTGTTAAAACAAAAGGCATTACCATGAGCATGTCCCGCAAAGGGACGCCCGCTGATAATGCCTCCATCGAATCGTTTCATTCCTCACTAAAGTCTGAAACGTTCTACCTCGACAGGTTGGAAAGCACTACGACGACCATCGTAGAACAAACTGTCGAAACCTATATACACTATTATAACAACATTCGTATTCAAACGAAACTAAACAACCAGCCGCCGGTCACATACCGACAGCTGGCTGTTTAAAGGTGTTTTGATCCCTGTCTCAAAAACGGGGGTCAGTCCCCATTGAAAGGGGGCTTTTTTGTATATATAGCAATAATTATATAGCCTCGTTAATATAACCATTTATTGATTGAATAAATCCTGCATCAGCTTTAATTTTTGCCGTAATCTCACCAGTCACATTAACCTCTAATAATCCCTCTTCATCATTATTTATCTCGATGTTTCCTCTGTATGTATCTGATGTTGTTTTCATTTCTAAAGAATGAATATCAAAAAAGTCGACTTGAAGAGCAATTGAGTTGTATCCTAAATTAGCCCATTTCTTAGGAGGGTTTTCTGCATAAAATGGCATGTCAAAATGTAATGTTACTTTTCTGCCTTCCTCCTTTATGTAAATTCCTTCGATGCGTACATTTTCTAAATTTGGCACCTCATTATATAAACTATTTAAAAAACGACTCTCTTCAATCTTTGTGTACCACATAAAATCACCTCAAATTATTTGTTAAAAGGATAATGTTCTTTTGTGCCAGGAACCTTTCCTGTTCGAGTGTTATCAATCGGTCGAACATTAAAGTGTGGGCCCTGACCACCTTTTTCATGCCCAGCACTATGATCTTGGATGATAATCTTTTCCCCTTTATTATTAGTGAAAGTGTACTCCCTCGTCCATATGATCTTACCATTTTTATCTTTAATTACACGACTACCTTCGTGGGGAGCAGTGCGCATTTCTACTCGATTAATTGACTCTGGATGTTGAGCACGTGGTATACCGGCGTCTCTTTTAGCTTCTTTCAAAGCCCCTTTTCTGCTAACAATAATAGTTGTGTTTTTAACTGAAGTTGAAGTTTTAAGGCCTGTTTTACCGGGAAAACCCTTTGCCCCGAAAGGCATAAAAACAGCAAGCGCTGCATTAATACTGTTATGCTGCTGTTCTTTGGAAATCTTATTCCCAAACATATCACGGCCTGTTATCCCTTCACTTAAACCATTTGCTGAGACTAAGCCATAAAGCCCTTTTTGAGAACTTTCCAATGCATGAAAGGTTTTGGGAGTTTTATATATTTCGAGGGCTTTATCAGCCTTGTATATCGCTTTTCCAGTTGAATAGACTGTTTTTCCGCCTTTATAGATACGGCCGGCCCAACCGACAATTGGAATATACCCTGCAGCAGCCATTCCCCCGGCTGCGACCCGTTGCCCGGCAGTAAGTTTTTCACCTGTAACGGGGTCAACTCCATCAGCCGCCCTTTTATAATCATAATATCCGGTAACCTCACCTGTAAAATCACAAACAACATCCCATGTTTTTTCGTACCACGACCTGTTCGCAAGCTCTTCCTGTTCCTTCGCAATTCTTCTTTCTTCTGCCTGCTGTTTTTTGAACGAAAGATATTCCGATGATTGTTTATGTAATCCTGCTTGCATCTGATGGATTTCACTTTCCCGGTACGCCTTGGCATTATAGTTGAGCGGGGTGGCGTTTTTGCCTTTCCCTGTCGCATCTTGTAATGCCTGGAAATCTGCCATAATGAACGCCTCATTAGCTTCTGACAGCCCATATTCATTTGAAAGGTTGTTATCCAGCTCACCAATTTTTTGTATTGTATCTCTTTTTGTTGTATCAGAATCATCTAATTTTTGATCCGCGTTAGCGGTTGAAAAGAGATCGAGCGGCAGTATATCTGCGATTTCATCAAGGATACCTTTCATTTCGTTGCGCTGTTCTTGCATAATCGCTTTTGATTTATCAAGTGCGTTTGTCAATTCATGTTCAAGGAAAGATTCTTCTACATAAGAGTCTGAAAGGCCGGCATCTTCAATCATAGCTTCTATGCTTGTGAGAAACGCAATTTTCATATCAATCAATTCCAGCCATTCATCTGTGACGCCAGCGTGATCTTGAAATAAAGCTTTGATGTTGTCGGCGCCTTTGCCCGAAAAATCGCTGTCGCCCAGGTCTGCCATGCCTTGGAACGCATTTTTCAGGTTCGTCATTTGGCTGCGCAATTCTTTGTATTCGTTTGCGCGTTGTTTGGCGGCAGAAAGCAGGGTAGTTGCTTCAAAGATTTTCATGATCATATCCTTTCGCGATAAAATGTTATTCAAAATTTTACCACGATGAAAGCCGGAGTAAATACATAACAAAACTTCCAAATACAAAATGGTTCTTTTGGATTGGTTTATTTTTACTATTATTCTTCAATTCGAACTTTTAAAAATAGGTTAAATTGCCCTTTCCTCTGATTGCGTAAAAACGAAATAAGAATTGCGGCATGTCGAAAATTATTTCTGTATATTACATATTATGCTAAAAGTATGCTAGAATGTTGTTTGAGAAAATTTAGAATATTTGTAGAAAGAGGGGTTTATCGTATGAGTAAACTGGCTTCTGAAAGAGTTGCAAATATATTAAATGATTGGTATATCGCGATAAAACAACAAGACGATGAGTCTGCTGAGAGATATTTTGAAGAGATCAAACCACTTTTAGATGAAATGGAAGAGGATCAAGAGGTGTTAATGTATTATTCTCTGCTGGAAGAAAGGCATAAAATGCTTTTGTATCAGGTTAAAGGGGAGGAGCTGCCGCCTCATTCATACTTTAATGAGAACCACGCTGATGAAATCCTAAAAACAGACCATATGATTGAATATTATTTTTATTTATTTGAAGCGCTTTTCGAGTCATATAATAGGAATTTCGAGAGCGCCATAAGTTTATTTAACATCGCTGAAAAAAAGCTTTCATTAATACCGGATGAAATTGAAGCTGCAGAATTTTATTCAAAGGTTGCCTCTATGTACATGATGTTGGGCCAGAACATCGTATCGTTAAATTATATAACCAATGCAATGAATATCTTTAAGAATAATGAAAATTACTTGAAGCAATTTGCGACGTCTTTAATGGTGGTTGCTCATAATTACACTGAATTGGGACAATACGAAAAATCGGAGGAACATTATTTACAAGCAATTAAAGTGGCAAAGAAATTGGATGATTCATTTTTCGTGGCTATGATTCATCACAATTTAAGCATTACATATTCAGAAGCGAAGCGGCCGCAAGATTGTCTTAATGCGATTAAGCATGCATTAAGAAATAAAGAGTGGTGTGGATCATCGTATTATATAAATTCATTATATATGATCGCAAAAGAGCTAGTGATGATGGGGGAAAACAATAAAGCATCATATTATTTGAAAAAGGGACAGGAAAATCTTAGACAAAAACAGAATAAAATATACGAAGCTAAAATAAATATTATTCATGAGCTTTCACAAAGTCCTTTAAATGAGCGTGTTGATCGGATTCACAGTCATATGAACAGATTAGCAGAACAAAATGACTTTGACAGCATTCGCGATCTAGCTCTAATCACTTCAAAAAAATTTGAAGAAAGGGGACTTTATAAAGAGGCTCTAAAGTTTTCTAATAAAGCTATTTTAGCTGAAAAGAAAATGAAGCAGTTGGAGGGAATTTGATGAAAAAGAGAATTCTTTTTGCGGCATTATCTGTTGCTTGTTTGAGCGGGTTAGCTGTTGCGAGCTTAATGGGGTTTTCAAATAAACATGTAGCTGAAAAGCCAGTCGGTACTTATATATTAGCTGAAAAGCCAGTCGGCACATAATAAAAAAAAGTCTCAATTAAAAGATGGGGGTCATAATATGACAAAAGGCGTTAAAATAACATTATGGAGCATCTTAGGGATAGTCATCGTGTTAATGATAATTGGAGTTGTCTCTTTTTATCAGACCCCATCTTCATAAAGCGAAAACATGTAATTAATCCCTTTATACGTATACCTTTAGATTACAATAAAAATCTAAAAAGAAATAGATGTGGGCGCCCACAAAGACACCCACAAAACACCCACAAATATAATATACTTGATGATTTCTTATTCGAAGTGAAATAACAAAACCTTTTTAATTCAACGTTTATCATGCATTATGACATTGAAATATTGCCTAGGTTATAATCCGCACACAAGTTCATCCGTGGGAGCGCGAACAATACATGTCTCAATATTAATCCCTCAATCCCTTGGCACTATTGGTGTCGGGGGATTTTTTGGTTTTGACCGCCAAAAATACTAAACATATATATTCTTCAAAATCATCAACTGATGAATTTTCAAGTTTCTCTGAGATATGGGAGTATAGGTAGGAAGTGATGGTTATATTTTCATGTCTAAATATTTCCTAGAAAAATTTCATTGCTGCCCCAGATTCAAAAAGAAGAAAAGCGTGACAAACTGTAAAATACAGACGGGTTACAGTGTTTTTCCCTAAATAAAAAGACCAGGGTGTTGGTATCACCCCGGCTCTGTAATAAAAGCTGCCCATCAAAGGGCTTGCTCAGCTGATATTCATGATAGACCTTTTCATTTAGGTTCTGAGGCTCACGGGAGGTCTGTTTTTCTCTTATATACGTCAACAGGCTGATTATAAACGGCTCGAATAATCATTTATATTTAATGAGGATATGATATGATTTCCTTCATGTTTCATTTTCAATAGGAAGGAGCAGGTAATTCATCGATTTTTATACGAAGTAAACTATAAGGTTTCTGTCGTAAGTCTTTTCCATAATGAAATCTAGCCTGCCGATGTAATTGGTTCACGATGACGTATAAGTATTCATCCGGACCAATCGAAAAAGTATCCGGCCATAAAATTCTCGGATCATGTGCGATGGTTTCCATTGTGCCATTCGGCAGTATTTTTCGAATACTATTGTTCTCGTAATCTCCGGCATAAATAGCTCCTTTTGCATCTGTAATCATTCCATCAGACGCACCTTTTTCTCCCCAATACGCCACATGATAAAGTAAATCCATGTCCGGTATATTTCTATCTCTCAGGGCTTCTGTTGAGATCGAGAACAAATGGCGGCTGGTCAGTGGACAAAAAAATAATACCTTCCCGTCAGGAGAAATCGCAATACCGTCGGATGCCAGCCTAAATGGGGAAGTTGAACCATCCCTGTTACGATTCATCAAAATGTTGCCTTCTACTTTCGGTATAAAATAGGAATCCGGTGAAGTTGGATTTGCTCCATTTAACCGTCTGCATGCATTTCCGGTTTCTAAATCAACGACGATAATCGCTCCTGGTCCTTTGGAAGAAGAATCCGTTATATAGGCATAACCTGCAGTTCCAACACGAAAATCAAATCGGACATCATTCAGGTAAGTTGTGGGCAGGACAACATTTTCTGTAAAGGTATACACTCTTCTGATTGTATTGGTTTTTAAATCAACAGCGACTAATTTTGCCCCGCCTTTAATTGGTTCAGAAAAATTGGGCGCCGCTGTATCTAGTACCCAAAGCGTTCCCCTTCCATCAGCAACTACACTTTGGACACTGATGAAAGTGATTTTGATAGTCTCGGGGTTAACCAAATTGGTTTGTAAATCAGGATAAGGCTGCAATTTATCCCCAACTATTTCCGCCACCGTAAATTTAACATCGTCTCCCCATTTTGGAAAACAAATGAAAATACGACCAGTTTCCGAAACCGTAACACCGGTAGGCATAGCTCCATAAAATGCATAAACCAGTTCTAAATCACCGAAATATTTTTCAAAAGGCAGCATAGGTTTCATCATATCCTCCTCAACCAATTAAACGGGATATCACTTATATATGATTCGCATTTTTTCTAGTGCATGTTTCTTGATACGTTTTTCTAAACGAAAAGGTGATGGAAGTGCTTATCATTTATTAAGTCAGTCAGGCACAAGGGATTTTTACTAATACGTCTGTCGAAGCAGTTGGCAATTACACTATAGTATGTCCTTGGCCGGTTGTAAATTTTCTGAAAAAGGAGTTGAAAAAGCAGATCAGATTTTATAAGATTAAATCAAGTTAGTTTGTTTGCTCAACAAACTAAGAAATCCGATTAAATTACCCGTAATTAAATGCATGATGGAAGGGGGATAAGGGGCTCGAAAGAAGAATATAAAAAATGAAAGCACGGGGCTTTTATCCTTTCCGGGCATATAAGATGAAATTACAGCCATCTGATCACCATTTATCTGATGAAAATGCTCTGTGAAAGTCATCGGCTATTCTTTTATGAAAGCGCTTTTATGAAGTGCGTACTGCCCAATAAATTTGAAGACATGTTATATCCTTTCATACTGGTTCCTTATGAAAGGATCGAAAAGGGGAGGAAATCATGCTCAGTGAAAATGTAAAGAAGATCAGCATGGCTGAAAAAGTTGGATATGCGTCTGGGGATTTTGCATGTAATTTAATTTATGCAACGGTGTCTACTTATCTTTTGTTCTTCTATACAGATGTATTTGGTTTATCGGCAGCAGCCGCCGGTACGATGTTTTTAGTGGTCAGAATCATCGACGCCCTCGCTGATCCTTTTATCGGAACAATAGTAGACAGAACGAATAGCAGGTTTGGGCGCTTCAGACCGTATCTTTTATTCGGAGCTTTTCCATTTGTCATACTGGCCATCCTCTGTTTTACAACCCCCGATTTTTCAGATATGGGGAAATTAATATATGCCTATATAACATATGTCGGCTTGTCGCTTACATACACAGCGATAAACGTTCCGTATGGCGCGTTAACTTCTGCCATGACCAGAAATAATCAAGAAGTTGTTAGTATAACATCTGTCCGTATGTTATTTGCAAATCTTGGGGGACTTGTCGTTGCATTTTTTGTTCCCTTACTGGCTGCTTATTTAAGCGATACTTCAGGCAGCGAATCTCTTGGCTGGCAGCTAACCATGGCCATTATGGGATTCATAGGCGGGTGTCTTTTAATCTTTTGTTTTAAAAGCACAAAAGAGCGTGTCACTCTTCAAAAATCTGAAGAAAAAATTAAATTTTCGGATATATTTGAGCAATTTCGTGTTAATCGTCCGCTTGTTGTACTGAGTATTTTCTTTATTATTATTTTTGGAGTGAATTCAATAAGTAATTCGGTCGGCATCTATTACGTGACGTATAACTTAGAAAGAGCGGATTTAGTGAAATGGTACGGTTTGTTAGGAAGTTTGCCCGCTCTGGTCATTTTACCTTTTATTCCAAAGCTTCATCAACTATTGGGGAAGAAGAAATTACTAAACTACGCATTATTACTGAATATGATCGGCCTCTTAGCTTTATTGTTTGTTCCGTCAAGTAATGTTTTCCTCATACTCTTCTTTCGATTAATTGCTGCTGCCGGAAGTCTCACTGCCGGGGGATATATGTGGGCGCTTATTCCTGAAACAATAGAATATGGAGAATACAGAACCGGGAAAAGAATGGGCGGGCTCATATATGCTATTATCGGATTTTTCTTTAAATTCGGCATGGCCTTGGGAGGGGTTATACCGGGGCTGGTTTTAGATAAGTTTGGATATGTGGCAAATCAGGCGCAAACGGCGGAGGCATTGACGGGAATTTTAATTACAACCACCATTATTCCCGTGTTCTTACTGGTTTTAGCCATGATTGATATTAATTTCTATAACTTAGATGAGAAAAAATATAAAAACATGGTTCGAGAATTAGAGAATAGAGACAAAGTTTATTTGGATCATATAGATGATTTCAAAGCTTAAAATATGATGAATCAACAGAAAATAGCTGAGGAGGCGTTCCGCATGAAGATTATCAATCCGGTACTTAAAGGATTTAATCCCGATCCAAGTATTTGCAGGGTAGGAGAGGATTATTATATCGCTGTATCTACATTTGAGTGGTTTCCAGGAGTCCAGATACACCACTCAAAAGATTTAGTGAATTGGCACTTAGTTGCACATCCATTACAGAGAGTTTCACAATTAGACATGAAAGGAAACCCTAATTCAGGCGGGGTCTGGGCGCCATGTTTAAGTTACAGCGACGGGAAGTTTTGGCTGATCTATACGGATGTTAAGGTAGTAGATGGCGCCTGGAAAGATTGCCACAATTATTTAGTGACTTGTGACACGATTGATGGTGATTGGGGGGAGCCGATCACATTAAATAGCTCGGGATTTGATGCTTCTTTATTCCATGATACGGATGGAAAAAAATATTTATTAAATATGTTATGGGATCAGCGTATTGATCGGCACTCATTCGGAGGAATTGTCATGCAGGAATATTCTGATGAGGAGCAAAAATTAATTGGAAAACCGAAAGTGATATTTAAAGGAACTGAAAGAAAGCTGACGGAAGCGCCGCACCTTTATCATATCGGGAACTATTATTATTTATTAACCGCAGAAGGGGGAACGCGGTTCGAACATGCTGCTACAATTGCCCGTTCTGCAAATATTGAGGGGCCATATGAAGTTCATCCTGATAATCCTATCTTAACGTCATGGCATGATCCGGAAAATCCGCTGCAAAAATGCGGGCATGCATCCATCGTTCAAACACATACAGGTGAGTGGTATTTAGCTCATTTAACGGGGCGTCCTATTCATCCGGACGATGATTCAATTTTTCAGCAGCGAGGTTATTGTCCTTTGGGCAGAGAAACAGCTATTCAAAAACTCTATTGGAAAGATGAATGGCCTTATGTAGCTGGCGGAAAAGAGGGAAGTTTGGAGGTGGAAGCGCCTTCTATACCTGAAACCATATTTGAAGCAACGTACCCGGAAGTTGATGAATTCGAGAGCTCAACATTAAATATCAATTTTCAAACATTAAGGATTCCGTTCACGAAAGAATTAGGCTCATTGACTCAAGTGCCAAATCATTTGCGATTATACGGCCATGAATCATTAACCTCGGCATTTACTCAGGCATTTGTAGCCAGACGCTGGCAAAGTCTCCATTTTGAAGCGGAAACGGCTGTTATGTTTTATCCAGAAAATTTTCAGCAAGCCGCTGGTCTGGTGAACTATTACAATACAGAGAACTGGACGGCTCTTCAAGTCACGCATGATGAAGAACTCGGCCGTATTCTTGAATTAACAATATGTGATAACTTTTCTTTTTCACAGCCATTAAAAAATAAAACTGTGATTCCCCGTGAAGTAAAGTATGTCTATTTAAAAGTGAATATCGAAAAGGAAAAATATTATTATTTCTATTCGTTTAACAAAGAAGACTGGCATAAAATTGACATTACATTAGAATCGAAAAAATTATCAGATGATTACATCCGCGGAGGAGGATTCTTTACAGGAGCTTTTGTAGGGATGCAGTGCCAAGATACCAGCGGTCACCACATTCCGGCTGACTTCAGATATTTTCGTTATAAAGAAAATTAATGTGCACAGGAAAAAGGAGCTTCTATTTAAGAACTCCTTTTTTATATCCTGTCCTATGTGAAAAATCCCTTCAGAAATACTCCTGTTCAGCATAAAAAAAACAGCCTAAAACTTAATGATTAACCATATCAAGAAAATGATCAATCACAATAGAGGACATTCCCAATGCCGATGCATTTTTTCCTAAAACAGATGGTAATAATTCATAACTATTGCCTAATTGGGAATAAACCCGGGACGACACCTCGCTTCTGATTGAATTTAAAACCATAGGATGCGATTCAATGATGCTGTTTCTTAAAATGATGGCTTGCGGATTGAATGTATTCAAAATATTGGTCAGGCCTATCCCTAAATAGAAGCCAAAATTCTGTAATGCACGTAAAGTTTCAACATCATTCAGATGGGCGTGGTCTATGATATCTTGATTGGACACTTTTTTTTCTTTCGTCTGAAGAGATTTTAATAAAGCCTTCTCTGAAGCATACAATTCCCAGCAGCCTCGGTTTCCGCAGCTGCATTTCGGACCATTAAAGTCTATTGTCATATGTCCCATTTCACCAGAGAATCCGCCAACCCCTCTATATAAATCATTGTTGATAATAACGCCGATTCCTATCCCGGTGCCGATACTTGCATAAATCATGTTATCGTGATTTTTTGCAGCCCCAAATACTTTTTCTCCATATGCGCCGGCATTTGCCTCATTTTCAATAAAAACAGGCACATTGAACTTCTCTTTTATGAAAGATTTTAAGTCAATATCTCTCCAGTTGGAGTTCGGAGTGAAAACAATTTTTTGATTTTTATCAATTAATCCGGGAACGCATATGCCTATACCAATAAGCCCGTACGGAGATTGCGGCATATTCGCAATAAAGTGATGAATCATCTCAATTAAAATATCTTTCGTTATTTCAGGGGAATTACATTCCAAATGGTGATGTTGATCAAGAACAATTGTCCCCTCAAGGTCTGTTAAAATGCCGTTAATATAATCCACCCCGACATCTATTCCTACGGAGTATCCTGCTTTTTTATTAAAAACAAGCATGACAGGTCTTCTGCCGCCGCTTGATTGTCCCTGACCGATTTCAAATACAAGGTGTTCTTTCAATAATGTGTTTACCTGGGATGAAACGGTTGATTTATTTAATCCGGTCATTTCAGATAATTTTGCTCTTGAAATAGGTGAATTCTTAAGTATTTCTTTTAATAATAACTTTTGGTTTACTTTTTTGACAAAGGCTTGATCAGCGATATCCACTTCATCCACTCCATTTGTATAATCTTTAAATTAAGTTGAGGTTTCTGTGTTATCATGCGAAGCGTCACACATAGCGAATCCAATCTTATTATATCTAATGTATTCGTTAAAAACTAAAAAAATATTGAAAATACTGATAAGGTTATATAAGATGAAAATAAGTTAGTTTGTTTAGGCAACGAACTAACGTGTAATGTGACATAAAATGCGTCGAATTTATTTTTAAGGGGGAAATGTCATGGCTCAGTCTCATTCCGGTACAGCCGGCTATTTTGAAAGCGTAAACAAAGTGATTTATGAAGGGAAAGATTCCACGAATCCTTTAGCATTTAAATATTATAATCCTCGAGAAGTAATCGGCGGAAAGACAATGAAAGAGCATCTGCGGTTTTCTATTGCTTATTGGCATACATTTACCGCTGACGGTACAGACATGTTTGGAGCAGCTACGATGCAAAGACCGTGGGATCATTATAAAGGCATGGATCTGGCGAGGGCGAGAGTAGAAGCAGCATTTGAGATGTTTGAAAAACTGGATGCGCCATTTTTTGCTTTCCATGACCGGGATATCGCACCTGAAGGAAGTACGTTAAAAGAGACAAATCAAAATTTAGATATTATCGTGAGCATGATGAAAGAGTACATGAGAACGAGCGGCGTGAAGCTATTATGGAATACTGCAAACATGTTCACGAATCCCCGTTTCGTTCATGGTGCGGCGACTTCTTGCAATGCAGATGTGTTTGCGTATGCCGCAGCACAAGTAAAAAAAGGGCTGGAAACAGCAAAAGAGCTTGGCGCCGAAAACTATGTGTTTTGGGGCGGACGTGAAGGATACGAAACATTGTTAAATACGGATTTAAAATTTGAGCTTGATAATTTGGCCAGATTCATGCATATGGCAGTGGATTATGCGAAGGAAATCGGGTATACGGGGCAATTTTTGATTGAACCAAAACCGAAAGAGCCGACCACTCATCAATATGATACAGATGCAGCAACAACCATTGCCTTTTTGAAGCAATATGGCTTAGACAGTCATTTTAAATTAAATCTCGAAGCCAATCATGCCACATTAGCCGGGCATACATTCGAACATGAATTACGAATGGCGAGAGTGCATGGCCTTCTTGGATCTGTTGATGCGAACCAAGGTGATCCGCTTTTAGGCTGGGACACAGATGAATTTCCGACAGATTTATATTCTGCGACATTAGCCATGTACGAAATCCTGCAAAATGGCGGCCTTGGAAGCGGCGGATTAAACTTTGACGCAAAGGTCAGAAGATCTTCTTTTGAGCCTGATGATTTACTTTATGCCCATGTTGCAGGGATGGATGCATTTGCAAGGGGATTGAAAGTCGCTCACAAATTAATCGAAGACCGTGTGTTTGAAGATGTGATTCAGCATCGTTATCGCAGCTTTACCGAAGGGATCGGTCTTGAAATTGCAGAAGGAAGAGCTGATTTTAAGACACTTGAGCAATATGCGCTAAACAATCAGCCAATTAAAAATGAATCAGGGAGACAGGAGCGGTTAAAAGCGATATTGAACCAATACATTTTAGAGGTATAACAAAGAAGCTTGATCCGCTAAAAAGTTTTTAGCAGGGAAAGCCGAGTTGCCCCGGAACTTCCCGTTCTGGCGGGAAGTTTCAATGGGGACTTATTGAGAGGGAAAGGAGTGAAAAAATGAAGTATGTCATTGGAATAGATCTTGGAACGAGCGCCGTTAAAACCATTTTAGTCAATCAACACGGCAAGGTTTGTGCAGAAACGTCTAAAAGATATCCGCTTATTCAAGAGAAGGCGGGGTATAGTGAGCAAAATCCCGAAGACTGGGTGCAGCAAACAATTGATGCATTGGCTGATTTGGTTTCTGAATCCGGCGTTCGAGCCGAAGATATAGACGGGATAAGCTATTCAGGACAAATGCATGGGTTAGTCCTGCTTGACCAAGATCAACAGGTGCTGCGTCATGCGATTCTTTGGAATGATACCCGAACGACTCCTCAATGTATGAGAATGACCGAGACATTTGGCGATCATCTGCTTGATATCACAAAAAACCGTGTCCTGGAAGGGTTTACATTACCTAAAATGTTATGGGTGAAGGAACATGAGCCTGAACTTTTTAAAAAAACTGCTGTTTTTTTGCTTCCGAAAGACTATGTGAGATTCCGTATGACCGGTGCCATTCACACTGAATACTCCGATGCGGCGGGAACGTTACTTTTGCATATTATCCGCAAGGAGTGGAGCGATGAGATTTGCAATCAATTTGGTATCTCTGCAGATATTTGTCCTCCGCTTGTTGAATCACATGATTGTGTAGGATCGCTGCTTCCGAACGTCGCGGCGGAGACAGGGCTGATGGAAAAAACAAAAGTGTACGCCGGGGGAGCGGATAATGCTTGCGGTGCAATTGGAGCCGGTATTCTTTCATCCGGAAAAACATTATGCAGTATTGGGACGTCAGGGGTCATACTTTCCTGTGAAGAAGACAAAGAAAGAGACTTTAAAGGGAAAGTGCACTATTTTAATCATGGAAAAAAGGATTCTTTTTATACGATGGGAGTCACGCTCGCTGCTGGATACAGCTTAGACTGGTTCAAAAGAACGTTTGCGCCAAACGAATCGTTTGAACAATTATTGGATGGGGTGGAAGCTATTCCAATAGGAGCAAATGGACTGCTGTATACTCCTTATTTGGTTGGTGAAAGAACGCCGCATGCTGATTCATCTATTCGGGGAAGCTTGATCGGAATGGATGCGTCCCATAAAAGAGAGCATTTGATGAGGGCGGTAATGGAAGGCATCACATTCTCTTTGAATGAATCAATTGAGCTATTCCGCGAAGCGGGAAAATCAGTTGATTCCGTTGTCTCTATTGGCGGGGGAGCTAAAAATGAAACGTGGCTTCAAATGCAAGCTGATATTTTCAATACGCGGGTGATTAAGTTAGAAAACGAACAAGGTCCGGCCATGGGAGCTGCTATGTTAGCTGCTTTCGGGAGCGGGTGGTTTGAATCCCTTGAAGAATGTGCAGAGCAATTTATACGTGAGGCTGCTGTATTCTATCCGGAAGAACAAAATGTTCAAAAATATAAAACACTATTCGATTTGTATAAGAACATTTACACTCACACAAAGGATCTCAATACAGCTTTGAAGAGTTTTCGGGAAAATGAATGATAAGTGCGGTTCGTCAAGAGAGCGTTTTTGCCGGGAGATCAATGAAAAAACAATTAACAGCTAAAAAGCTTTGATGGCAAAGCTGCTTATAAATAATGTCATTTATCGGAGGAAACTGATAATCATTCTGACTATGTGGGGAAACCTTTCCGCAATGAATTCACAGATATCATTCAACTTCGTTCCTTAGAAAATTAAAAAAGAACCCCGCCAATTTGGCCAGGTTCTTTTTATATTGCACAAAAACAGACACGGTGATATAATCAGATCATGCGTGCTTTCTGTGTAAAAGGTCATAATTATCCATCTTATATTATGATTATATCATGCTGGAAAGCTCTTGTCAATTTTTTTTTGAAGGGGAGATATAGAATGAGTTCTTTGGTTCTCGGTATCCACGAAATTGAAAAAACACAGCCTTTACTCGTTGGAGGAAAAGGGTTGCATTTAGGGGAATTATCAAAAATTCAAGGAATACAAGTACCAGAAGGATTTTGTGTCACAACAGCAGGATATCAAAAAGCCATTGAACAAAATGAAGCGTTACAAGCGCTGTTTGATCAACTGACCATGCTGAAAGTGGAGAATCGGGATCAAATCGGTAAAATCAGCAGGGAAATTCGGCAAACCATTATGGAAGCAGAAATTCCTTCCGATGTAGTTAAAGCAGTTGCTTGCTATCTCTCCCGGTATGGCGAAGAACATGCCTATGCCGTGCGTTCTAGTGCAACTGCTGAAGATTTACCGCATGCCTCTTTTGCCGGTCAGCAAGACACCTATTTAAATATTACCGGTGTCGATGCAATCTTGCAGCATATCAGTAAATGTTGGGCGTCCCTATTTACTGATCGTGCAGTCATTTACCGTATGCAAAATGGATTTGATCACAGCCAAATTTATTTATCCGTTATCATCCAAAGGATGGTTTTCCCTCAGGCTTCGGGGATCTTATTTACCGCTGATCCGTTGACCGGAAATCGAAAGCTGCTATCCATTGATGCCGGTTTTGGACTTGGTGAAGCATTGGTCTCCGGCTTAGTATCCGCCGATTGTTATAAAGTACAGGACGGGCAAATCGTCGATAAGAGAATAGAAACTAAAAAAAAGGCTGTCTATGGACGAAAAGAAGGCGGAACGGAAACACAAGAGATCAATCTTGATCAGCAAAAGATTCAAACACTGACTGATGAACAAATTTTACAGCTGGCACGTATCGGGAGGCAGATCGAAGCTCATTTCGGCCAGCCGCAAGATATCGAATGGTGTTTGGACCGCGATACTTTTTATATTGTCCAGAGTCGTCCGATCACAACGTTATACCCCGTTCCTGAAGCGAACGATCAAGAAAATCACGTCTATATCTCTGTTGGTCATCAACAAATGATGACGGACCCCATAAAACCCCTTGGATTGTCTTTTTTTCTGTTGACGACTTCTGCACCCATGCGTAAAGCCGGCGGAAGGCTATTTGTTGATGTCACACATCAGCTGGCATCCCCTAAAGTCAGAGAAGCTTTCTTAAAAGGCATGGGGCAGCACGATCCGCTCTTAAAAGACGCACTTATGACCATAATAGAGCGGAGTGATTTCATTAAGCCGATACATGATAAAACGGCACCGATTCCCGGAAAAGGCAATACAGATATGCCGGATCAAACTGAAAACGATCCGGCAATTGTTTCTGATTTGATTAAGAGCAGTGAAACATCGATAGAAGAGTTAAAACAAAACATCCAGACGAAATCAGGATCTGATTTATTTCGTTTTATTTTGGAAGATATCCAGGAATTAAAGAAGATTTTATTTAACCCAAAAAGTTCGGTATTGATTCGAACTGCAATGGATGCTTCATCATGGATTAACGAAAAAATGAACGAGTGGTTAGGTGAAAAAAACGCAGCAGACACGCTTTCTCAATCTGTACCCCATAATATTACTTCAGAAATGGGGCTTGCGCTATTAGACGTCGCCGATGTGATCCGTCCTTATCCAGAAGTCATTGCTTATTTAGAGGATGTAAAAGAAGATTCCTTTTTGGATGAGCTGGTGAAGTTTGAAGGCGGACAGGAAATCCATGACGCCATCTATGCTTTCCTCAACAAGTACGGAATGCGATGTACCGGAGAAATTGATATGACAAGAACTCGATGGAGCGAAAAACCAACTGCACTTGTCCCTATGATTCTTAATAACCTCAAAAACTTTGAGCCAAATGCCAGCCGGCGGAAATTTGAGCAAGGGCGGCAGGAGGCGTTGAAGAAAGAACAAGAGTTATTAGATCGATTGAAGCAATTACCGGATGGTGAACAAAAAGCCAAAGAAACCGAACGAATGATCCGCATCATCCGGAACTTCAGCGGGTTCAGGGAATATCCAAAATACGGCATGGTCAGTCGCTATTTCGTTTATAAGCAGGCTTTACTGAAAGAAGCCGAACAACTCGCCGAAGCGGGGATTATTCATGAAAAAGAAGACATATACTATCTCACTTTTGAAGAACTTCAAGAAGTCGTACGCACAAATATATTGGATTACCAAATCATCAGCACACGAAAAGACGAGTACAAAGTATATGAAAAACTATCTCCGCCGCGTGTTATCACGTCTGACGGCGAAATCGTTACAGGCGAGTACAAACGAGACAATCTCCCGGCCGGAGCGATTGCAGGGCTGCCCGTTTCCTCGGGAGTCATAGAGGGGCGGGCACGTGTTATTTTAAACATGGAAGATGCCAATTTGGAAGAGGGAGATATATTAGTTACCTCCTTTACCGATCCCAGCTGGACACCATTGTTTGTATCCATAAAAGGCCTGGTCACTGAAGTTGGCGGACTGATGACCCATGGAGCGGTTATAGCGCGTGAATACGGTTTACCTGCAGTTGTTGGAGTTGAAAATGCAACCCAATTGATAAAAGATGGGCAACGAATCCGCGTTCATGGCACAGAAGGCTGTATTGAAATATTATAATAGCGGGTGTGTGCAGCGGGACATCAAGTATTTCCCGCATTTGTACCAATGATCATAACAAAGGTCGAACAATAAGAAAAGCCGGAACCTCTTAAATGAGGCGTCCGGCTTTTCTTATGTGAAAATGAATTAATATGTGAAATCCGCATTCTATAAAAAACCTTTAGAGTAAAATGAAATATTTACTTTATGGTCTTCTTTCCAAAAGTGAAAACGCCATAAAAAGATCTTATGGCGTCTGTCCGAACTGAGAGATGCAATTTTCTTGGGAGACGAATATGGTTCGTCAATGTGCTATTAAAGGAAAGCAGCACCTACAATGATTAACAAAATGAAAAGCACAACGATCAAGACGAAAGTGCTTCCGCCTGAATAACCAGAAGTTCCGCCATAATTTCCACCGTAGTTTCTCATATTGCCACCTCCTCTTGTTAGGATAGTATATACTATGCCGAACGATAAATTTCGACATGGATTTTAGTCTAAAGGAGAAAAAATGAAGTTTTTGTCTAAATGAAGGGCTGATGAATGAAATATCATTTTCGATTCTCCTTAGGCTGCACACGCATGTTTAGTTGAGAGTAAGAACCTTTAGGATATGCCGTTTTACTTCACGATGGAAGCGGAGTTAACCTCGCACGAAATGAATTAGATAATGAGAAATAATCAAGAAAGAATGATTCATCATTTCCCGGGCAAGCGCAGTATACGACAAATAACAAGTATTCTCCTTTTTGGTTAACATTTCGTTTTGGAAGAGAACGCATTAAAGTGAACGAAAAAGATTGGACACAGAGCAAGGTAATGCTGGTAGCCAATCATGATTAACCTGTGGGGCGGGCACAGATCAACCAGAACGAAGTAACTTCCCCGGTCATGAGTAAAGCTTTAGCCTGAAACTTTTATAAAGCAGTAACGTATTACTTTTATAAAAATAAATAAGGGGGCTTTTGAATGGGAATAAAAGATTTCTTTAATATAGAGTTAAAATGCTCCATCTGCGGGAAAACATTAAAATCTGGTGATGGGCTGACAGCTCATATTACCCTTCCGAGTGAGAAGATGATGCCTGTGGGGAGAATGGACAGAGTGTTAAGTAAATTCGCTGATAAGGTTTACTGTAAAAAGTGTAGTGAGTAGATCGTCAGTGTCATGAGGAAACTCGCCAGAGTTTCCTCATGATATATGTCGGTCAATTCAAATTAGAAAAAAGCGAAATTGTAATGACTAAAGTAGACAAAGAACCCAAGGATACCAAAGAGATCATTTTTCGTTTACTTTGCTTTTTGGAAGGTTTGCTTAGTTCGTGGATCACTGCACCCCATAAAAGCATGGATGCTAGAATGATAAGACTCATATATAACAGTGCTCCTTTGCTTGTTTTAAAAAATTTTACCATCTATAAGGCGGAAATGTCGATGAAATGAACAAAACAAGATCTTAACAACGATTACCGCTGATCTTAATCAATGATGGGAAAGGAATTGAGAGTTGAAATTAGAACGTTTATTATCAATCATATTCAAGCTCTTACATAATGAAATTTTATCTGCTTCCAGTTTAGCTGATGAATTTCAAGTATCATCGCGGACAATTTATAGAGATATCGAAGCGATTTGTGCTGCTGGAATACCGATCGTTTCATATCAAGGTGCTAACGGCGGTTTCGGGATGATGAAAGGATACAAATTTGATAAAAGTTAATCGGATCTCACGATGTATTAAATCTAATCACTGTATTAAGCAGTTTATCGAGTCTTTTTGAAGATAAGGAAGTAGAACATACGATAGATAGATTAAAACCTCTGGATACAAGCGGCAACAACAGGACGTTGTATGTTGAGTTGGAAAGCCTTAGAACAGAACCGAATTCCTTAAGGCAGCTGCGAAAAGCTATACATGAAAAACAGGTGGTACGCTTTGATTATGTCAGCAATAAAAATGAATTGACCTCACGTGAAGCAGAACCAATCCATCTTCATTATAAGTTCCGTAATTGGTATGTATATGGTTATTGCAGAGAACGTCAAGATGTCAGAGAATTTAAAGTGTCACGTATGATGAATATAACGCTGACTCAAGAAGAGTTTATGCACAGTCACAAAGTGAAAGATAATTCATCTTATTCAGACTCCAATGCGGAAGGGTTTGAGGATGTTGTCATTTGGGTTGATCCTAATTCTCTGGCAAAAGCTTTAGATCAATTTCAGAACGCGTCTAAAGTCATGAACAGTGATGGAAGTATGACGTTTACCATTTCTGTTTATCAGCCTCTGCATGCCGGATGGCTTATATCAATTCTCTTAAGTTTTGGCAGCGGAGCTAAAATAATAAAACCGATGCAGCTGCAATCAAAATTAATCGCTGAAGCCAAAAAAATAATGAAAGTTTATCAAGATGTATGACGATCTGCTGTCATATATCTTTTTTTATAATCATAAGTATCAACTTTAAAGGAGAAGATGTTAAATGAACCATGCGAAAAATATGTATCAGTACCATGTTTGGGCGAATAAAGCGTTATTAGAAAGAATAAAGGAATTACCAAGTAACGTTCTTTATGAAGAAGTTCGCAGTTCATATCCTACAATTGCTCAAACGTTCAGTCACATCTGCGCGGCGGATGCTATGTGGCTGCAAGTACTTAAAGGAATAGACATGCAGGAAGCAGTGGAAGGTTCTGCGGCTTATGCAGAAAGGACTCATTTATATTCAGCAGATGAATTTGCGGCGTCCTATGATGAACTGGCTTCACAGTTTGAAGAATGGATGAATAACCAAACAGATTTAGAACAAAAAATGAACATAAATAATCCTTGGTTAGGTTCCAGAGAAACGGCTTACTCAGAAATTTTATTCCATGTTGCCAATCATGGCACTTATCATCGGGGCAGCATAACAACTATGTTAAGACAGCAGGGTTACGCTTCAGCAATGAATGACCTTGTATTATATTGGTATCAGGGTTAGTTCAGTACTTGTAATATGAATAATCGCCGATTGGTCAGAACTAAAATGACAAAGGCCAGGGCGCTGCGCAAGAATAGAGATCAAAGGCTGCCGTATCATTCCCGGCAGCCTTAATGATTAGGAAGTAAAATCGATAACCATACGGCCGGTCACTTTCCCTTGCTCCATTTCTTCAAATATATCATTCACGTCTTCAATCGGGCGTTTTGTCACTTTAGGTACAACTTTACCGTCTGCAGCAAATTGAAAAGCTTCCCTCAGGTCTTCTCTGGTTCCTACTAATGAACCTACTACCTGAATACCATCTAACACAAGGCGGGGAATATCTAATTCCATCTTGTCGACCGGTAAACCGACAGCCACTACACGCGCACCGGCTTTTACAACATCAATCGCTTGATTGAAAGGGATTTTTGAGACAGCAGTAATGACCGCGGCATCCAGACCTAAATCGCCGGTCACTTCTTTAGCCTTCTTGACGGGGTCGTCGTTTAAACTGTTTACAACCGCGTCAGCGCCTAAACTCTTAGCAAAGTTCAATTTTTCATCGCTAATGTCGAAAGCAATTACTTTAGCGTTAAAGACATTTTTTGCATATTGAACAGCCAAGTTGCCCAAACCGCCGACTCCAAATACACCGATCCACTGACCAGGTTTAATTTCACTGACTTTTACTGCTTTATAAGTTGTGACACCTGCGCAGGTAATGCTGCTTGCGGCTGCCGGATCTAAATGTTCAGGCACTTTCACTGCATAATCAACCGCCACGATTGCTTCTTCAGCCATTGCGCCATCAACTGTATAGCCGGCATTTTTCACATCTCGGCACAAGGTTTCACGGCCTGTTAAGCAATATTCACAGCGGCCGCAGCTTTCAAACATCCACGCAATGGAGACGCGGTCTCCTTTTTTCAGGTTGGTTACGCCTTCACCAATCTCGGTTACTATGCCTACTCCTTCATGACCTAAAGTGACGCCTGTCACATCCCCGAAATCAGCATTTTTAACATGCAAGTCAGTATGACATACACCGCAGTATTCCATCTTAACTTTGGCTTCACCGTGTCGCAAAGGACGCAATTCTTTTTGTACGATCGCTATATTTTTGTTCTTCGTTGCTACTACTGCTTTCACAAAATACACCCCTTTCAAATATTTGCAGAAAATTGATACTTATCTTACAATTTAGCACAATGAACTTCTTTTGAAAACCCTTACATTCGGAGAAAAACAGATAACTCCCCATCTCAGAAGGAGGGGATTTTATTTTTTATGAAGTGCGATTATTGGGTGTGACGGGCTAATTGATAAGGAGAATTTATAGGCAAAGGTTATCCTTGAAAGCCTTAATTCAAAGCGATTTTCTAAAGCTTCTTTTTAGAAAATCCACCGAATAGCGTATGAATATAATTCCCATAGACACAATAAGAACAGTTGAAAACACTTAGTTACACCCGTCAAACAAAATTGATCAAGATGGAGTGAATAACATGGCTGAACAACATGGCGCAGACAGACCGGACGATTACAAAAGATTTTCTTCTTTGGACAAGGACTATGATTCTCAGCAGCAATCTTTAGCCGGCGATACCAAAACAAACGAGGCAGACACGGAAACACAAACTCATCATAAAGAAACTGAAACAACAAATACGGCAGGGAAATATTTTGACACATCAGATTATGAGGGAAATACACAACTGGAAAAAGGATTGGCTGAAACACATGAACAGGTCAGCGATGACTATTTTGAAGGAACGATTGATCAAAATTTGGAATAGTCATATAACGGAACTTTCTTGTAGAAGTCAGTTCCGTTATATTGATACTTACCGGCCTTTGGATTTGAACATGATGAACCGGGTGAAGATTATATTCAAGGTATCTCCTTGACCTTTTTTATGGGCAAAAAAAGATTTCAAAAAATATAGATCTTTTAAAGTGATCGATATATACTGATTTAAATAACAGGAAGAAAATGAAAAATTAGAGAACTGAATTTTAAAAAAGCAGGTGAAATAAATGGAAGGGGCGGCGCGAAGCAGCTTAAAATGTTATGTTTTCACATTGGCTTTTTCAAGTTTATCATTTGGTCTGGTTTTTGGATTGTATATGTTTGTATACTCGGGCTTTGTGCCACTCGCATTAGTCACTGTGGTTATCATTGCTTTTTACGCTTTCGTCACTTACTTTTTATTTGCTGTGCCTGTGCAATTTTGGTTAAGAAAGAAGCCGAAAAAGTGTAGTTTGATTCATCTTTTCATTTATACAGCAGTCGCTTTTTTAGCTGTGTTCTTGTTCTGGTGCATGGGGAGTCAGTCCATTAATGTTAGAGTTTTCGAGAATTTCATTTATTACATGATGAGCATTACTGCTGCGTTAATCTATTGGTTTTGGGACTCTATATTTCTGAGAAAGCAGTTTTTTATAGAAAAATCATGAGCTTAACAATTTCGGGTTAAACGCTGATCTTGGAATGGGGAGATCATAATGGAATACATTGAATTGAATAAGGACAATATTGATGACAATCATATTTGCTGCGCACTAGGTGCGAAACAATATGAGAAGGCCGTAACGGAAAAGAAAAGCTGGCTTAAAGATCGAATGGCTGATGGTTTGGTGTTCTATCGATTAAACGAGCGGGCAAAAGTTTTTATTGAATATTTACCTGCAGAAAAAGCGTGGGTTCCGATAAGCGCTCCTAATTTTATGTATATTAATTGTCTTTGGGTCTCGGGGAGATATAAGAACAGCGGACATGCGAAACACTTGTTAGATAAATGTGCGGAAGATGCCAAATCCCGCGGTATGGATGGAATTGTTCATATAGTTGGTAAGAAAAAACTTCCCTATTTAAGTAATAAACATTTCTTCGAGCATATGGGATTTACTTTGCAAGATGAAGCAAAACCTTATTTTCAGTTAATGTCATTGACCTGGAATGTACATGCGGCTCCTCCTGTATTTAAAAAACAGGTTAAAAGTTATTCCATTAATAATGAGGGGATCACAATATTTTATACAGCTCAATGTCCATTCGCAGTCGGAGTGTTAGGGGATTTGAAGGAACTGACTGAAAAGAAAGGGCTTCATTTTCAGGCTCATCGATTATCCTCCAAAGATAAGGCACAAACATCACCGGCCATCTGGACAACTTTCAGCGTGTTTTATAATGGAGAATTTCTCACTCATGAAATTATGAGCGTGAATAAGTTTGAAAAGTTACTCAATAAGCTTTAATGAGGATCATTTAAAAAAACGTCAGCATTAAACATTATTGATGCGGACAAAAAAGATAACATATATAGTACAAATAGATTGAGATCGTTCTTTAACAAACGGGCGAGGCCTGTTGAAGAATCATTTCAAAAATAGGAGACTAACAAATGCAAAAAATTGAAACCCCTCGCTTAGTTTTAAGAAATTTTACCGAGGAAGATTCGCACGGTCTTTTGGAATATTCGGCACATCCGAGAGTGAACTGCTTTCTTGATGACAAAATTTCTACGATAGAAGAAGCCGTCTTAAACGTTCAAAAAAGAAGCAGAGATGATTCTTATATTGCTGTTTGTTTAAAAGACAGTAATGATCTGATCGGAGAACTATTTTATTTAAAAGAAGAGCCTGATACATATTCCGTTTGTTGGAATTTCAATGCTCGATTTGAAGGGATGGGATACGCCAGTGAAAGTGCAAAGGCTTTCTTTGAGTATCTCTTTATGCAAAAAGACGCAAGAAGGCTTTATGCATACGTTGAAGATGATAACGGCAAGTCACAAAAATTATGTGAAAGATTAGGTATGCGTAAAGAAGGTTATTTTCTTGAATTTATTTCATTTACAAAATATGAGGATGGAACACCTAAATATGAAAACACTTTCCAATACGCACTGCTAAAGAAAGAATGGTTAAAACAAAAAAGTTAACGGAAAAAACCTTGCCGGGGGCAGGTTTTTTTGCGTTTAAGTTAAATCCTTCAATGCAATTACCGATATTACCAATGGATTACGGAATTGAAAAAAATGCTAGTTTAGTAACGATCAAATGAGATTCAGCTTGGCAAAGCAATGAAAATCATTTACCGTAACGTTGTAAAATTCGAGGAGAGGGTGAATGTGATGGAAAGCCTAAATAACTCTTACAATATCACGAAAGATCCAAAGTTTTTAGCGTTTTGCAGTTTGAATGGAAGGATTTGCAGTGAGGTGAGCTTGTGAAAAAAGGATCAGGATGAATGTGACCAGCATCCACCCTGATTAATGGGGTTTACAGTGTTCTATTTCATTGTATTCCAATCGGAATAATATTACAAGACGAAAAAATAAAAAGTGGGTCGATCATTAACAGAAAGTGAGAATGTTTTGAATGAAAATAAAGGATTATCTGAAGGAAAGGTTTCCGGCTTTAAAATTAATGCCGAGCATTTATCATCAATGGGACGTAGGAATTCACTTTTCTCTTGGCCGTAATATATATCCATTTAATGAAAACGGTGAGCTGAATCTTGAGTATTTTCAGTGTGTCCATCATCAAATGACCGAAATTTTTAATGAGCTGTTTGAACAAAACGATGACTTATTCCTTGTTGCAAACATATATAAGCACAAAGCTCAAGGTAATGACGCCAGAAAATTAAAAATTTATCAGCCGTTTCTGAAGTGCAAGGATGATTTATATCGGATTCAGGTGGAGACCTGTCCGTATCCGTTCGAAGAAGATGATGCAGAAGAATACGAGATGCAGCAGTTTTCTTTGTTATGTAAACGGAAGGATTTGCGTATTACCCCATTACTTAAGGCAGCTGCTCACGAATATTTTCCTCTGAAGCCAAGATTTGGGGGTTACACCGTTGATTATCCCGATGTTTTCTTTGTGAATATTGCAAAAGACATTATTTTCTTTGTATATGATGACAGAGGGTGTGAAGTTATCGCCCTTGATGCCGGAAGTATAGGTGCGCTTTATGACCAATATTACGATTGGATTGAAAGTGAACGCATGCATTCGAATTAGCTTTTTCGAGGTGTGTTCTTGCCTGCGCGGTTTCGCATTTGGCAGGAGGAATGTAATGGAACTTCTGGATGCTAAGATGCTGTATTTATTTGGATGAATTCCATTTTGTAAAACGGCTGAATAGAATAACAGCATAAAAGTTTTTTTACACAGTGCAGGAGGAGAGAAACGTGAGGGCTGAACATCATGATGGTATGGAAATTGGAATTTATTCATTTGCAGAATTATACCCCGATCCTCTGACAGGGAAAACAGTCAGCGCAAAGCAGCGGGTAGAGGAATTGATAAAGCTGGCGAAATTGGCTGACGACGCAGGGCTTGATGTATTCGGCGTAGGCGAGCATCATCGTCTTGATTATGCAGTGTCGTCGCCGCCGGTCATCTTATCAGCGATTTCACAGCTCACCGAAAACATTAAGCTTACGAGTGCCACGACTGTATTATCCACCGCAGATCCCGTCCGTTTATTTGAGGATTTTGCAACGCTTGATCTGATATCAAACGGAAGGGCGGAGATCATAGCGGGACGCGGTGCATTTTTAGACTCGTTTCCTCTTTTCGGTTATGATGTGGGTTATTATAAAGAACTGTTTGAAGAACACGTTGAGCTTTTTTTGAAATTAAATTCGGGGGAAGAATCGGTCACCTGGAAAGGACGTTACCGGCCGCCGCTGAATGACGCAGAAATTTCCCCTCAGCCTTTTCACGGAAGCATTCCGCTGTGGTTAGGTGTTTCAGGAACTCCGGAAAGTGCGGAGCGGGCCGGAAGAGCAGGTGCCGGTCTGGCATTAGCTGTATTGAGCGGTGATCCGAAATCATCTAAACCACTTGTTGACAAATACCGAGAAGCAGCTTCTAAAGCCGGTCATCCGCCGGAACATGTGAAAGTTGCCGTAACCGGGCATACGTTCATTTCAAAAACGAATGAACAGGCAATACAAGAATTTTACCCGTATCATTCTAATTATTGGTCTCATGTTCATTCATACCACGGGATTCATGAACCTTTAACGAGGGAAGATTTTGAGCGGGCGTCCGGTAAAGAAACAGCCTTATTTGTCGGAAGCTCACAGCAGATCATTGAAAAAATCATGCGCCAATATGAGCTCTTTGGCCATCAGCGGTTTCTCGCGCAAATCGATATAGGCGGTATGCCGTTTAAAAAAGCTGCGGAAAACATCGAACGATTAGCATCAGAAGTAGCACCGGTGATCCGAAGAGAAACCGGCAAAGATTAAATGGAGTCAGGCGGAGCGGGCCGGTTTTTGAACATCGCGGACTCGACATCAGAAACGGTCCGGCTTTTTTTATGATTATAAAAAACAAAGGGAAGAGCGCGAACCTCATTGCTTTTTCCTATCAAGAAAAGGAAGGTCATTTCATCCTCCATCGTGAAGTGTATATACTGAAAGGTTTTTATTTACAAAAGAGGGAGGATGATGTAGAGATGAAGGGTTTGGTCAAAGCTGCAGTTTTAACTGTTACTCTCGGTATTGGAGGCGCTTTCTATTCAAGTGATGCATCTGCACACGGGTATATAAAAGATCCCGTCAGCAGAGCGTACATGGGAGCATTAGAGAAACAAACAATGGGCTGGACGGCGGCTGCTCAGAAATATGGCTCCGTCATTGATAATCCTCAGTCTGTTGAAGGGCCGAAAGGATTTCCGGCTGCAGGTCCGCCGGATGGAAGAATTGCATCTGCAAACGGAGGATCGGGACAAATTGATTTCGGTCTGGACAAGCAGACTGCAGATTATTGGGTAAAACAGAATATACGCGGCGGCTTTAATTCTTTTACTTGGCACTACACTGCACCCCATGCGACATCAAAGTGGCACTATTATATCACCAAGAAAAATTGGAATCCGAATAAACCTTTGTCGAGGGATGAATTCGAATTAATCGGAACGGTAAACCACGATGGCTCCAAGGCAGATACGAATCTGACTCATAGGATTTTTGTGCCGACTGATCGAAGCGGTTATCATATCATTTTAGGGGTATGGGATGTCGCGGATACTTCCAATGCCTTCTATAACGTCATTGACGTGAACCTTACACAGTAATCTATGAAATCCATTGATCGGCTGCATTCATGCATCGCCGATCTTTTTCGTTTGAAAGAGTTAGTTAAATGAGGAAACAGCAAAGCGCCATAATGAATTCATTATGGCGCCTTACGATCATAGAGGTAATGCTGACATGGATGCGGAGGTAAGGAGGACTCTTAATAACCGCCGAGGAAAGAAGCACCGACGATGACTAATAAAATGAATAGCACCACGATTAACGCAAAGGAGCTACCATAATCGCCCATATGATCTCACCTCCCTTAAGAGGATTAATACATATTATGCTGAATGTAAAAGTTTGATAGGGATGCTAGTTTATTTTTGAAAAAAAGTTCGTCTGCATATATTTTCTTCTCACATTTCCATCTTCTAAAGGGGGAATCATAAATGCTTCCTGTAATAGAAACGGACAGACTTATTCTTAGAGAAGTTGAAAAGAAAGATGCAAAGCAAATATTTTCTTGTTTTTCAGGATGCAATCGTAACACGCTATTATGGTTTGGAACCTTTTGATTCAATGGAACAGGTAGGCGCTGTTGTTTTCATTGAGAATGCAGCGTTTCAATCAGAAGGAATTTTGAGAGGGTATATGTATCAAAACGGACAGCCCCATGATACACGTGTATATTCTATACTGAATGAGGACGTTGATGAGACGCTATAAAGCAATCTTTCAGCTGCGTCTCCTGCAGAAGGAGTTTGATTGTAAGA
Organism: Bacillus sp. 5RYD7K; assembly: GCF_059831465.1. Lineage (NCBI taxonomy): Bacteria > Bacillati > Bacillota > Bacilli > Caryophanales > Bacillaceae > Bacillus > Bacillus sp. 5RYD7K. The sequence goes on along the minus strand of NZ_CP191200.1, from coordinate 2,982,622 downwards.
AACGATTCCAATAATCACTAACAAGATAATCAACACAAATATGCTCCACAGAGTTATTTTTAAACATTTTGACATGACATACCCTCACTTTGAAAGACTTTACCGGATCTGTGATCGAAGACCATTTCAAGTATATTCCATATAAAAGAGAAAAATGAGCAGTATCTCGGTGCAAAAATAAAAAAACTTGCGGTGCGCTGCCGCAAGTTTTTTCGCATTAAGGTCTGTGGCATTCAATATGCTGATTATTACGATCAAAATCTTATTTAGAAATACAAATTAACAAAAACACCCGGAGTTCACCGGGTGTAAAAAGCTTTAATATATCATGTCAGCAATGTTTTTTGCATTTTCTTTTATAGACAACGATGTAATCATAATCAAGATGCTTTTTGTCTTGTTTCTTTTTCTTTTTTTGTTTAGGCTGCTTTTCTTCCTTTTCACCGTGATCATAATGTCCGTCCATATCCATATCCATACTCATCTTCCTCCTTTTTTCATCTGACGGTAGTATTCTATGACAGAAGGAACAGATGGCTTGGACAAATGAAACGATATGCTGTAAAAGAGGCGTCTCATCTGCTATAAAAAAACAGGATCATACCCGTACGATAGATAGGAGAGGAAATGATCCTGATATGAAAACACTATTTGATAACCGCTATTGCAATGCCGTACCCTTTTTCCGGACTGTATAAGGCCGTCAGTTTCAATACCTTCCAGCCTTCCGCGGCTTTTGTACCGATTCCGTTATGGGCCGTGATATAATCCCCCGGGTTTACCGTACTGTCTACCCGTACGTAGTGCCGGCCGCTGAGTCCGACAATATGCCATTCGTCTCTGGCGGCGCGCGCTTCATAGTCAGCTTCAAGAGCCGGACTGCAGTCTGGGTTTTGTTTCGGCACGCGTATCGTTTCTCCTGTTTCTTCGTCAGTTACATTTTCATATATGAAACCGCCGAACTCGTTTGTCAAAAAACGGCTTTGCCATCCGAAGCTTGCGGCTCCTGATATAAAAGCGGCTGTTTCTGAAATGACGCCGAGCATATAATCACCAACGTGAGCCGGCTCGATTTTTTCTCCCCTCACTGTGACGATCGTCCCGGCGGGAATCGTCTGGCCGTTTACACTTTCAAAATATTCTCCGTACCCTGACAGGGAAGAGGTGACGGCTCCGGCGAAAGTTCCGTGGCCGCCCGCTGAGTCCAGTTTCCACTTAATGGACTGATGCCCTCCGGCAACGGTGTACGGTTCTTCCAATGTAATGCTTTCTGATGACAGAATGGTTCTGGAGACTTTGCTGCCCGTAACATGGACATTGTTTGAAGCAGCGATAAATGCCCTTGAACCTTCAGAACTTGAACCTCCGGAAGAGCTGATGATCGCATTTCTGTCACCCCTTGCCGTAATATCGCCTGTGCCCGCAATAACGGCGCTTGTCGGGTTAAATGCAAAACCCGAGCTTGTCGCAAGCTGTGCGCCGCCTTTTAAATTGACGGGGATCTGCTCGTAAGTCTGTCCTTTTATAGAAGCGGCAGCGCTGTAGCCTTCCGCCTGCACGCCGAGAATGACAGCCTGGCTGTTAGGGGACGTAATTCCGACAGCACCGCCATCTCCGATCATCGTTCCATTCATAATATTTACGTTATATTGGCCTCCGCCAATTGAGATGCCTTTGGGGGAAGACTTGTAAATATCAAAATTTGAAATTTTAACATAATCGGTTTTATTTGATCCGCCGGATATATTGATGTCAACACCGGCTTGTGTAAAACCGCGTATTTTAATGCCGCTGATCGTAATATTTTGACTGCGGTATTGAAGGGCTACGACAGGATTCCCGCCATAGTCATATGAAGGATCACCAATAGCTGTGAATCCGTTTACATTTACGTTTTTATAGGCAGAGATAACCAGCGCCCTTGGAGTCACGCTGTCATAGAGAGCGTTGAAGACCGGTTCAATCGCGGTGCAGTCGGTTAAAGTAACATCATAAGCCGTCGTGCTTTCGGGGTCTGAGGCCTGATGGTGTCCGATATGACGAATATCAAACGAACGTACATCACGATACGAAACATGGCCGATAATATGAACATTTTGGGAAGCCGGCCACAGGCTGTGCGCCTTTACTTCAATTCCGCGGATATTTCCGCTCGTATAGTTATTCAAAAGCCACACATGTTTAGAGCCGTCATCAATTTCAATGCCATTCGAATTTGCGCTGCCCTCGGCATGCTCTGTTCCGCGCGGGTTCCCTGAATGACAGTTGGAAATGAAAATATATTCGCTGTAATGGGTGGTAATGCCGTCGTCTCCGGCGCCGTACGCCACACAGTTATCTATCCATATATAACGGCAGCCGTCTTTCGTCCATTCTGTTTCAGGCAAATGATCATAAGCCGGGGATGTGATATCGATACCATGCAGACCTGCGTTAACCGCTTCAACATTCTTGATCCAGCCGTATTGCACATTGGCAAACGTTAAACAGCTGGAAAATTGTCCCCCGGGGTTTCGGACTCCGCATTGACGATCCGGATTCCAGTCTAGAGTCATGCCCTGGACAAAAATATTACGGTTTCCATTTTCGTAGTTATCATTGGTAATAACCCATTCATATGCGGGAGTGTCCTCATGGAGTTTAATCACGGTAATCCCTTGTCCCTCACCGGAGATGGTAGTCCACGACGGAAGTTTTATCCCTTGAACCAAAAATTCTCCTGCGGGAACATTTACTTTGACGCGGCCGTTCCCGATCGCTCTCCGAAAGGCTTCCGTATTGTCCCGGCCGTCAGGGACCGCTCCGTAATCCTCCACATTTACTTCCCGGGTGATTTTATTCATAAGCATTTCGTATTCTGTATCAAGCCGTTCTTTTAAAAGTGAGGTGACCATTCCTTCCGCCGTCACCCGGGCATCTGCGATCTCAAGATTATCATCTGTTGCGGAATGCTTAATAAAATTCTGCATCCTTGCTTTGAGATGTTCCAATTCAGAGGAATGCGCAGGGTGAGACTGCAATGCGGGGTTTAAAGACGGATCAGGAAAGTTTTTAAATTGAACCATTCTAAAGACACCTCTTTCTTTTGATATAAGCGCTTGACGCAGAGGAGAACAAAAAAGCCGCGCGCCTTATGCGCTTATTCATCAAATTCTTTGTTGAGAACGAAATCCCTTTTAAAATCAGATTGATTTTCAAAAAAACGCCAATATTTCAGGTGAAAGATCAAAACGAAGAAAGTTTTTGAAAACGAGTATAAAATTCACCTTTATAAGAGTGTGTATTATAAGCGGAGCTGTCCTGTGAAAACGATAGAAAAAGATTGTTGGGAGGACGTTATGATAAGGCTGCAATATTAGCATTTTTTCTAGGCGGTTTCGGCATTCATATGTTTTATTAAGGAAGAATCGGACAAGGGATTCTCTATCTTTTGTTTTGCTGGGCTTCAATTCCCTCATATTCATCTCTGCTGAAGCGAAGAAGCATTTGATCAAAAGTATAATGATTATTATGACCAACAGTAATCAAAAGCCTGAGTGGGATATTCCGCTTATCAGTTTCGTCTCAATTCAGCATTTTCTTTTCTTCGCATTAAATCCTTTCCTCAGCTGCTCAGTTAAAATGGTATAATGGTGCACGGATTGGTCATTAATACGACTAAAATAGGGAATCAAAAGGAGCGGCGAACATGACTTTACAAATTAAAATTAAATATTCAGATGATACACAAACGAGAATCAGTAAAATTGAACAGGGGGATTGGATCGATCTGCGGGCTGCAGAGGATATAACAATCAAAAAAGGTGAATTCAAACTTATCCCGCTCGGAGTTGCGATGGAGCTGCCGGAAGGATATGAGGCCCATGTCGTTCCGCGTTCAAGTACATATAAGCATTTCGGTATTATTCAGACAAATTCAATGGGTGTCATCGATGAATCTTATAAAGGTGACAATGATTTCTGGTTTTTCCCGGCATACGCACTTCGGGATACCGATATTTCCAAGGGAGAGCGGATCTGCCAATTCAGAATCATGAAGAAAATGCCTCAAGTGGAATTGATCGAAGTGGACAAGCTCGGAAACAATGACCGCGGCGGTCTGGGATCAACAGGCACAAAATAAAACGATTAAAGACTGCTGTTAAGCAGTCTTTTTATTGTGATTTCGAAGCGCCAGCCGCGCTGGCATATTGATGATTGATTTCCCGACATTCCTTCTTAAGCATTCCGTTTTTCTAGAAGATGCTCTGATGTTTTTATTCTTTAAGATGAACGGAGGTCTTGTCCAACGTATATAATATTGTGACAAAAGTGTAAACAAAAGAAAGGATGATGTTATGAAAAAAAGGGTTAGAAGAGAAGACCGTAAAGCTGCTGGCAAAGAGGCAGAGCAGAAGAAACCGTCCAAAGTCACCCTGTTCTGCCGTTCGCTTCAAAGGCTGAAGCATTTGTATTGTAACATAAACATACAATTGCCATCAATAACCAAAAAAGGAATTTTAGTTTTAATTTTATCGTTTTTGCTTCTGCCGTTTTTACGGGCTGATGCTGCTTCAGATACTTACGGCAGTTTCGAGGAATTAAAACTGCATGAGGCCCCCTCCGTTTTTTCTATTTCATCGAAAGAACATGACCCTTCTGTTCTCATATTAGCTATACACGGCGGAGGCATAGAGCCGGGGACCAGTGAGTTGGCCAGAAAAATTGCCGAAAACCGGAGCCTGTATTTATTTGAAGGGTTAAAATCAGCCGGCAATGCTGAGCTGCATTTGACCAGTTCGCATTTCGACGAACCTAAAGCCGTTCAAATGGTGAAAGAGCACTCTAATGTCATTTCATTACACGGTTACGGCAGCGACGATAAAAAGATAAAAATCGGCGGTACAGACAGAGAACGGGCCGAACTTTTGACAGATGTGCTGAAACGGAACGGGTATCCTGCCGTTCTTCTTGGCATAAATGATAAATACGCAGGTGTCAGTCCGAACAATCTTGCCAATCACTCTTCATCCGGATTAAGTATTCAAATCGAAATGAGCACCGGTTTTAGAAAATCACTGTTTGATACTTTTACGCTTAAAAGCAGAGCGTCCACACAAAACGATACCTTTCTCCAATTCACAAAAACGATTTCTGATTTTATCAATGACAATTATAAATAAGCACGCCGCTTTTTGCCGGCGGAGCTTTTTCTTTTGAAATTTATGAAACTTTAAGTTCTTAAGATCGTATACATAACTGACAGGATGAAAGAAAAGAGGTGGGCAAATGAAAGTGATGATCGGGTCTATCATTCTTCTTGTCATCATCGGATTCGGTTTATGGCTGATGCTTAGTCCAATCTTTAAACAAGTGGGAAGCGGAGCCAAAAAATTTAAAAAGTCATGGGAGGAAAAAGATCAGCATGAGCGAAAATAAGCGCGGAAACACAAAAAAAATTCTCGGCGGTGTGATTATAGGTGCAGCCCTTTTAATTGCGGGCGTTACGGCGTCATTATTTATTGAAAAAATACCGAATGGTTATGTCGGAGTCGTATACTCACCGAACGGCGGGGTAAAATCCGAAACTTTGGATCAAGGCTGGCACTTAGTCGGTTTGTTTAATAAAGTAACGGAATATCCGGTGCGTATGCAGACCGTAAATAATGAAAATATAAAAGTGGCAACCTCAGACGGTAAAAATATTGAAATGGATATCGCTTACAACTATGTTGTTCAGCCTGATAAAGTAGTCGATCTGTTTAACAAATTCGGGGCGGTAGACGTTGAAACGATTGAAAATACATATTTAAAAACAAGGCTGTGGGACGCGGCGCGAAAATCAATCAGCAAATACTCGGTTATTGACACATACGGGCAAAAATCTGCAGAAGCCGCTGCCGATGTTCAAAAAAGGTTTGCTGAGGATATGAAGAACCTTGGATTTTTAATTGATGATCTGACGCTTGGCGTACCGAAGCCGGATAAAGCCACACAGGAAGCTATTGATGCAAGAGTGAAGTCTTCACAGGAGCTTGAACGGACGCAGACTGAAATTAAAATAGCTGAAGCAGAAGCGAAAAAGAAAAAAATTGAAGCGGAAGGGATCGCTGATTATAACCAAATCATAAAAAAATCAATGTCTGATGAAATGATCAAATATAAATGGATTGAAAAATGGGACGGAAAAACACCGAAAGCGACAGGCACAGACTCACTGCTCCAGCTGCCGCTGGACGATCAGAAGCAAAAATAAAAAGAAAGGAGGCGGATGCCTCCTTTTTATGTTTTTTCCTGAGGGTCTTTTTCCGGCACCAATTCTTCAGACGCCTCGGTTTGATAGCTCAATAGTGTGCTGTCTGTCCCTGTTGTGTCCTGATAATCTTCGGGAAGCACATATTGCTGCAAATATCGGTGAAAAAATGCCTCAAAAACAGAAATGCAAAGTGCAGAGATAACCGATGCCGCGGCAGGAGAGACATTAAACCCGCCAATGTTCATTAGAAATATCCATAATATAATGAATGAAATTCCGAAATCAGCTGCAACGGCTGTAAAATTGCTTGTTCTCGGCAGAATCATGCAATCACCCAAAAAGTAAGTGATCAAACTTAAGATCAAGGTAATAAACAGAACGTTTAAAAAAGTTACTTGGTACATCAGATCCAGAACAATGTACAGCAAAGCAAGTGTGAGCGCCGTTTTAGAAGCGAAAGCAATTACATGTTTCATTTGAACCACCTTCGTTATTTCGTTTAGTCTTCATTGTAGGCAATCAGCAAATTTTTAAACTGGTATATAGTGGTTATAAAGTGTGCGTTTTAATAAAATGTAAATAGACATCACCATATTCACAAGTTAAAATATGTAAAAAAAAGGGGGATGCAAAATTGAAAAAATGGTGGATATGTATTGCTGTTTTTTTATTATGTTTTTGCGGAGTACACTCAGCTGAAGCGGCTACCACTGGATTCGGATCAAAAACAAGCTTCATTATGGAGGGAGATGTAAAAGAGTTTTTTATTGAAAATCCGGGGGCTGTATCAGCTGATGATTACCTATTAGGATACAAGTTCACCATTGTGAACAATTCTTCATGCAATTTAAACGTGAAACTCCAGCGGATGGCACTGAACGGAAACTTTTATACATTAAGTTCTAAAAGCTACAGCGGCAGCTGGTTAAACCTAAGTGCCCAGGACAAAAAATCAATTGATCCGCATCACAAATACAGGATTCTGATTGAAAGCTCTTCAAACGACTGTGAACCTGTCCATATTAAAGGGTTATACGGCGTGGAATATTATCATTTTGATTGAAAATAGATACCCGCAAAGGCAGCGGGTTTTTTTACATCTCGTCAAAACTTATTGTACTATGCACTAAATATTCATGAATATAATGTAATCCGTCCGCTCCAGATGAAGATAAATATATATCAAAATCAGCCCGCACAAATACAAAAGTTGAAAAATAGATAAAAAGTTTCCTTAGAGAAACATTATTTATTGACTTCAAAAGTGAGATGCCGGATAATAAAGATGTAAGTTTTTCCTCCTTAGCAGGTTCGTTTCTTAAGCCAGGGCGAATCTGCTCTTTTTTATGCAAAAGTAAAACCCCTCTGAAAGGGGTTTTACGATAAATAAAGTTTAATAGAATTAATGAACGGCTCTGAATACGCCGATCACTTTCCCTAAAATGCTTACGTTTTGCAGGATAATCGGTTCCATCGTCGGATTTTCCGGCTGCAGCCGCACATAATTGTCTTCTTTATAGAAGCGCTTGACCGTGGCTTCATCATCTTCGGTCATAGCCACCACGATTTCCCCGTTATTGGCCGTGTTCTGCTGTTTGACAATGACGTAATCTTTGTCAAAAATGCCGGCGTCAATCATACTTTCTCCCATGATTTCTAACATGAATACGTGTTCTCCCGGAGGAACCATCCTGTCAGGAAGCGGAAAATACTCGTCGATATTTTCAACAGCCGTAATCGGAATACCCGCCGTCACTTTCCCGATGACCGGAACATTGACAACCTGGCTTTTCGGAATTTGGACTTCTTCTTCATCCAATACCTCAATCGCTCTCGGTTTAGTAGGGTCCCGTCTGATCAGGCCTTTTGTCTCCAGCCGCGCCAAATGTCCGTGCACGGTTGAACTGGAAGCCAGTCCTACTGCTTCTCCTATCTCTCTTACAGAAGGCGGATATCCTTTCGTTTTTACCTCTTCTTTAATAAAACGCAGGATATCAAGCTGCCTTTTTGATAGCTTCGTCATATTTCGCACCTCAAAACGTCGATTTTAAGTAGATTATAGCATGATTTTCCTGACAGTACAAACATAGGTTCGAAAAAAACGATTGACAGAAACATTTGTTCGTATATACTGAAAGGTATAAAAAGCGAACAAACATTCTGGAGGTTGTTTAAATGGCGAAGGAATCTATCATATTTGTCGGACTGTTTACTGCGATTTTAAGTGCTGTTATTTTACTTGTTTCATGTACGGGAAATGATCAGGCGCTCAGCCAATATGTTAAAATAAAGGTTCAGGACGGAGATACTCTGTGGTCACTTGCGGATCAAGTAGCAGAGAAGAAAAATATTAACAAAGAAGATTTCATTGAGTGGGTGACGGAGAATAATCATCTCCAAACTGCTGATATAAAGCCCGGAGACGAACTTATTCTTCCGGTTAAGAAGGAGCATCCGGCCGTATATCAGCTGGCCATTGTCAATTAGAGAGGAAAGAGAGAAATGAAGGCGCTCATTTATGCCCGGGTAAGCACAAACAAAGAACAGCAGCAGACGTCTTTAAAAAGACAGGAAGAGGAGCTCAGTGAGATCGCTGCGGCAAACGGCATGGAAGTCGTAAAAGTCATTTCAGAGAAAGCCAGCGGTTACGAAATGGACCGCGACGGAGTATTTGAAATGCTTGATGAAATTAAAAAGTCACATATTGACGCGATATTGGTGCAGGATGAAACAAGACTGGGAAGAGGAAACGCCAAGATCGCGCTTTTGCATTGTATTTACAGGGAGAACGTAAAGATATATACGACGGCTCATAAAGGCGAGCTGGAGCTTTCCGAAGCTGATACGATGGTACTCGAAATCGTCAGTATTGTGGAGGAATATCAAAGGAAAATTCACAATATGAAAATCCGGCGGGGAATGAAAAGAGCCGTAAAAAATGGCTATAAACCTGAACGGAATCTGAAAAACAGACATGAAAACAGCGGAAAAGAAAAAAAAGAGGTCCCTGTTTCGGAAATTATCAGGCTGAGAGCCAACAAGCTTACCTTTGCAGAAATCGCCGCCACCTTAAGAGGATTCGGCTATGATGTATCCAAAGCCACGGTTCACCGGCGTTTTCAGGAATATATCGCAGACAGCGAAGGCAGCTGACATGCTTCAGTTGTAAAAAAGATGATGTTTTAGTAGTATATAATCAACACGCACCAAAGGAGCTTATTATGATTTCTAAAGAAAAAATCGCAAGAATTAACGAATTGGCTCAAAAAGCTAAATCAAACACGATAACAGATGAGGAAAAAGCCGAACAGCAAAAGCTTCGCCAGGAGTATTTGAAAGGGTTCCGCTCCTCAATGAAAAATACGTTAAAGAGCGTAAAAGTTATTGATCCGGAGGGTAATGATGTCACTCCTGAAAAATTAAAAAGGGAACAACAGAAAAATAATCTTCATTAAACAGAAAGAATACGGCAATACGTATTCTTTTTTCGTATATACTAATATCAGGCTGTGATTTGCGACAATTTTCAACAAGTTTATCTCAAATTTAAGCTGAAAGAGTTGAGAAAAAGTCAGCATCGCTTTATGATGAAAAGGTACAACAATAAGGAAGGGGATTATAATGGATACAATTGAAAAGAAATCAGTTGCCACCATACGTACACTATCTATAGACGCAATTGAAAAAGCTAATTCCGGACACCCGGGCATGCCGATGGGAGCTGCTCCGATGGCTTACACGCTGTGGACGAAGTTTATGAATGTAAATCCGCAGAATCCGGGATGGTTTAACCGCGACCGCTTTGTTTTATCAGCAGGACACGGTTCAATGCTTTTGTACAGCATGCTGCATTTAAGCGGGTATGACCTCAGCATTGAAGACCTGAAACAGTTCCGTCAATGGGGAAGCAAAACACCGGGACATCCGGAGTTCGGGCATACAGCCGGAGTCGACGCAACGACCGGGCCTTTGGGACAGGGTATCGCTATGGCAGTGGGAATGGCAATTGCAGAACGCCATCTGGCTGAAACATATAACCGTGATTCATTCAACGTAGTTGATCATTATACATATAGTATTTGTGGAGACGGCGATTTGATGGAAGGCATTTCTTCTGAAGCCGCTTCTCTAGCAGGCCATCTGGAATTAGGCCGCCTGATTGTATTATACGATTCTAATGATATTTCTTTAGACGGCGATTTAAATCGATCTTTCTCTGAAAATGTAAAACAGCGTTTTGAAGCCATGAACTGGGAAGTCCTTTATGTTGAGGACGGAAATAACATCGCTGAATTGACGGCTGCAATTGAAAAAGCGCGCCAGAATGATAAAAAACCAACATTAATTGAAGTGAAAACGACAATCGGTTTCGGTTCTCCAAACCGCGCGGGCACATCCGGTGTTCACGGCGCTCCGCTAGGACTAGAAGAGAGCAAGCTGACTAAAGAAGCGTACGCTTGGACGTTTGAAGAAGATTTTTATGTTCCAGAAGAAGTATACGCGCATTTCAACGAAGCTGTAAAAGAAGCCGGTGCGAAAAAAGAACAGGAATGGAATGAACAGTTCGCGGCATATAAGGAAAAATATCCTGAGCTTGCTGAACAGCTGTCACTCGGCATGAAAGGCGAGCTGCCGAAAGACTGGGATCAGGAAATTCCTGTCTATGAAAAAGGCAGCAGCCTTGCTTCCCGCGCATCTTCAGGTGAGGTGCTGAACGGCATCGCCAAGAAAATTCCTTTCTTTGTCGGGGGATCTGCTGACCTTGCGGGTTCAAACAAAACGACAATCAAAAACGCAGGGGACTTCACGGCCAAAGACTACGCCGGGAAAAACTTCTGGTTCGGTGTCCGTGAATTTGCGATGGGCGCTGCTTTAAACGGAATGGCGCTTCACGGCGGCCTCCGCGTATTCGGCGGCACATTCTTTGTGTTCTCAGATTATTTAAGACCTGCTATTCGTCTGGCGTCATTAATGGGGCTTCCTGTCACTTATGTATTTACGCATGACAGTATTGCCGTAGGAGAAGACGGACCGACTCACGAACCGATTGAGCAGCTTGCATCTTTACGCGCGCTTCCTAACCTTTCTGTAATCAGACCTGCTGACGGAAATGAAACCGCAGCTGCGTGGAAGCTAGCCGTTCAAAGCCAGGATCATCCGACAGCTCTTGTGTTGACACGCCAAAACCTGCCGACAATTGATCAGCAGGCTGAAGAAGCGTATGCCGGAGTAGAAAAAGGGGCTTATACCGTTTCCAAAGCAAAAACTGATTCACCGGACGCCCTTCTTTTGGCGACAGGTTCTGAAGTCGGACTTGCGATTGAAGCACAGGCGAAGCTTGCTGACGAAAATATTCATGTATCTGTAGTCAGCATGCCGAGCTGGGACCGTTTCGAAAAACAATCGGCCGAGTACAAAAACAGCGTACTTCCTCCGAATGTGACGAAACGTCTTGCGATTGAAATGGGATCAAGCTTCGGATGGGGCAAATTTACCGGTCTTGAAGGAGACGTTCTCGCAATTGACCGTTTCGGTGCTTCAGCTCCGGGAGAAACAATTATGAAAGAATACGGGTTTACTGCAGAAAACGTGGCTGACCGCGTGAAGAAACTGCTAAACAAATAAAGAAACAAAAGAGGATGAGTCAAATCATCCTCTTTTTCCTGTATATACGACAAAAATAGAAGGGTCGCCGTAACAGTAATAGACAATTCTTTCTTTTCTCCTTTTGTATAATAGAAAGCAATACACAGCGCTGTAAAAGGGGATGAGGAAATGGAACGTCATTACTATACGCACCTGATTAAGGATGAGTTTGCGAACCACTACTTCGGTCGGGAAACCGCTATGTTTGAATTGTTTCGAGACTATCATTGGACAAATCTGACACCCCAAGAATATCAACTGACAAAAAAGCAAGTTCACTATATAACAGAACCGATTCCGGTAATACATATGCATCAGCGTCTCCAGCTTCATTTAAACCGAATGAGTTACAGCCGTTTAGATTCAATTTATCAGCTTACACTGCCCGGAGAAAAGGGCCGCGCCACCTTCATGATGAAAGACAGCTTGATTGAGATTGCAGCTTCGGGAGATTATGAGGCGGAAACGATTTTCTTTGAGATTCTCCGTAAAATCAGCCCCTGTTTTCTTGCGATGGATTTTAAGACAAGGCGTTATGGGTGGTTAAATCCGGTCAGAGAAAGAAATTTTGTCTAAAAACGAGCAAAAAGAGATGTAATTGTTGTATAATAGCCTTTGGTTTAGTACACTTTAAACTAGACAACATGAAGGAGGAAATAAAATGACTTTATGGGTTGGCATCCTAGTGGGCGTTGTCGCATTGCTCATAGGTGTTGCACTCGGGTTTTTTATTGCTCGTAAATATATGATGAGCTATTTGAAAAAGAATCCGCCTATTAATGAACAAATGTTACGCATGATGATGATGCAAATGGGAATGAAACCTTCTCAAAAGAAAATTAATCAAATGATGAAAGCCATGAATAATCAAGCGAAATAATACGTAAAGATTATGATATAGAGATACATGGTTATAAAAATAAAAAACCCGGTGAGGGTTTTTTATTTTTGCGTCATGTTTCACCCCAACTGCCGGTGTGCAGTTCCTTTTGATATTGTATGAGAAGGTGGTCAAGCTCCTGGCTGAGTTCTATCGTAATGTTTGATGTCATTCCGTTTGTCATGACGATTTTAAGCAGCTCTGCCCGTTTTTTTTCAATTTCATTTAATAGATGCTCTCTAATCACAGGGATATATCCTTTCATACATAAATCTTTCACTGAATCGCTATTATTATATCCACATTTATACTGTTTTTCAAATAAGAAGGAGTATAATATCTTGATGTCAAATTAAATTATATAAGCTTTTTCTATAAAAAGTAATCCTTCATGGGAAAGTGTTAAAAAAATGAAATGATTTTGTCATAACTCGAAAGGAGTGTGTCATGGTGAGTTTTAATTACTTTCTGACGTTCGGGGCCGGGTTTCTGTCTTTCATTTCTCCCTGCTGTCTGCCGCTGTACCCCGCTTTTTTGTCATACATAACCGGAGTCAGCATGGACGAGGTGAAAACGGAAAAGGTGATGCTGCAAAAACGGGGGCTCGTGCATACACTTTGTTTTTTGCTTGGTTTCTCCGTGATTTTTATTGCACTTGGATACGGAACCTCGTTCATCGGCAGTTTTTTTACCCGTTATCATGAAGCGATCCGCCAGTTTGGCGCTATCATGCTGGTTCTTTTCGGACTCATTACGGCGGGTGTGTTTCAGCCGAAAATCATGATGAAAGAGCGGCGCATTCATTTTAAGCACCGGCCCGAGGGGTTTATCGGCTCTGTTCTGATCGGTCTGGCGTTTGCAGCCGGCTGGTCGCCGTGCAGCGGGCCTATTTTAGGCGCCGTGTTTTCACTGGCCGGTACAAATCCTTCTTCAGCGGTGCCGTATATGTTTTTATATGTTTTGGGATTTGCCATTCCTTTTCTAGTTCTTTCATTTTTTATTACCAGAATGAATTGGATTCGAAAGCACCAGCTGCTTATCATGAGAACCGGCGGCATTGTTATGATTGTCATCGGAATTATGCTGTTTTTTAACTGGATGAGTTATATTCTGATCGTTCTGTCAAATCTTTTCGGAGGGTTCAAGGGGCTGTAAGAGATTGATAACTTTTGAACTATTATATACCCTTTCTTTTTTGGTACAATAAGACTAGTTAATGTTAAATATGTGGAGGGGAATATGACACGAGTTTTAGTTGTAGATGACGCCAAGTTCATGAGAGTGAAAATCAGAGAGATTCTGGAATCGGCGAACTATACAGTGGCCGGAGAAGCGGCTGACGGCGAGGAAGCTCTGGCCGTTTATCAAAAAATCCGTCCCGATCTGGTGACAATGGATATTACCATGCCGGTTAAAAACGGAATACAGGCGCTGCAGGAGATTTTAGCTTTTGACCCGAAAGCCCATGTCATTATGTGCACCGCCATGCGGCAGCAGCGGATCGTTCTGGAAGCGATTGAACTGGGCGCTAAAGATTTTATCGTTAAACCGTTTGAAGGTTCTAAAGTGCTGGAGGCCGTAGGCAGAGTAACGGGAACATAAACGTATTTTCTTTTCACATTGGTTTTTTTATGTTTTTGGAGTATAGTATATAGTATCAAACTCCGTGCAAGCAAAGGAATGATAAAGATGATGATTATAATTTCATCCGTTATTGCAGCGGCCATGGCAATCTCTGTAATGATTGTGAGGATTAAATCCTCCGATAAGCCCGCTTCACCAAAAAAAATAATTCTCCCGCCGATTTTCATGAGTACGGGAGCGCTGATGTTTCTTTTTCCGATTTTCAGAGTGACGGGCGAAGAATTTTTGGAGGCCATTACGCTGGGCGTGATCTTCTCTATTTTTCTGATAAAAACATCTAAATTTGAGATTAAAAATAATGAAATCTATTTAAAACGGTCAAAAGCATTTGTGTTTATCCTAATTGGTTTGCTGGTTATCAGAATCGCTATGAAATCCATTTTGAGCACGACGATTGATTACGGAGCTTTAAGCGGAATGTTTTGGATTCTGGCTTTCGGAATGATTGTCCCGTGGCGCATCGCGATGTTTATGTCGTACCGCAAACTTGCCAATGAACTGAAGACCGCTGATATTCAGATGAATTAAAACCTTTCCGTCCGCCGGAAAGGTTTTTTATTTGAGCAGGGTTTGATAAGGAGTAAGGTCAATCTGTTTTTCGCGGAGATGTTTTTTCAAAAACTGGTGATCCCGCTTAGGGGTGGCCAGTATGTAACCCCTGATGATTAAATCCCGGTTTATTTGTTCTGCTTCCTCTTGTAAAGAGATTTCACCGATTTTTCCGGCGATTTTAGCTTTGGCTACATCCCGAAAGAGCTCTGGCACGGGGGCGACCAGTTCATCCAAAAACGCCTTGTCGCCTTCATTCCATAGGTGTCTGCTTTTTTCAATATAATAATCCTGCCAATCCAGTTCTGACCGGCCGTCTTCTTTCGGTAAGCGTTTTAAAAATTTTCGGAACATAAAAAACCCCCCGATGGACAGCAATCCGATCATTACGATGACCCAAAATAAAATAAACCACATAAACCAGCCTTCAAGCATTGTTTTATCTCCTCCTTACTTTAACCATATTGTAAACGAAGACAGAATAGAAGAACACATGAAAAAAGAATAGAAAAAATGATAGATGTCCAGTCAATCTGATTGCTAGAACATATTCTATCGTATAGTGATTCTGCTATTTGGCCATGGGAGATTCACTTCGAGGGTATATGACTGATATGACCGGACAAAAAAGCCGCTTTCATTGAGGGATGAAAACGGCTTTTTTATGTTATAGAGGAAATTGAAAGGAAAAAGAGGCAGGGGTCTCATTTGGCTCCTTGTTCATGGAGACGGTCAGAATATGGTTTGTGAAATCAGTGAAAATATGTTTGTCGTTCAGATAAAAAGGCAGCATCATTTGTTTGTTTAACGTCTGTTCAAGCGTTTTAACAGAGAGCATGAACTCATTTCCCGAAAGAGTGACGGTCATCGCCTGCACCGGCTTCAGCGCCGTCAGGTCAGCTTCAATGATGTATTGACGGCTTGTTTCATATAGATCGATCGGAAGCGCCTCGTCATACCAAGCATACGGGTCCTCGTAAAACTGCCGCAGCCATTCTTCGATATCATCAAATTCTTCAGCGTGATTTGAATGATTCATGGAAGCATCCCTCCATATTAAAAAAGCCTTGCTATAACGTATGCAGAAGCTTTAAATGGGTGAAAGCACAAAAAAACAGACACCGAGGTCTGTTTTACATATCGTGGCTTGTATTATGTTTTTGTCTTGTATGGTTGCGGTTTTTCACTTTTTTGCTTCCGCTTAACGGTTCCGGCTGGCCGGGATTATGGCCCTTCGGAGCATTTTTATGCATATCTTTGCTCGTATTTTTATTTGTCATGTTAAAGCCTCCTTTTTTAAGGGGTGACGGCTATTGGTTTGTTTTTCTTTTTTTATTGTTCTGCCGTTCTGCTTCGGTCAGGACAAGCTGGTCATTTTCAATATAACCCGCGCCTTTGCCTTGGCTTTTTGCATCATTCATGCCGTTTATCACATGATTGGCTTTTCGTTTTACCATGATCATCACCTCAACTTTAATATGGCTCTTTACAGCCCGTTGTATGAGACATAAAATAGGACAAAATTTACCGGAAATTATGCTGATAAGACGATCTTATTGTATTTAATAAAAACATTGATATTTACTTATGTATGATTTTATACTAAGATGAAATTGTGAGAAAATTGTGATGTAATGTGAACATTCATCTAAAGAACGATCTTGATCTTTGAAGGGGGATTTTGGAGAATGACAAATCAGCAAAAAGTCGCAACACAAGACGTTTTCCAAGCAAGAAAAACATTTTCTTCAAACGGGAAAACATACCACTACTATTCATTAAAAGCATTGGAAGACGCAGGGGTCGGCAATGTTTCAAAACTTCCTTATTCTATTAAGGTTCTTTTGGAATCCGTTTTGCGTCAGGTAGACGGACGCGTCATTACGAAAGAACATGTTGAAAATTTAGCAAGATGGGGTACTGCTGAATTAAAAGATATCGATGTGCCGTTTAAACCGTCACGGGTTATCCTACAGGACTTTACCGGCGTTCCGGCCGTAGTTGACCTGGCATCTTTAAGAAAAGCCATGGCTTCTGTCGGCGGAGATCCTGATAAAATCAATCCTGAAATTCCGGTTGACCTGGTCATTGACCACTCCGTACAAGTCGACAAAGCGGGTACGGAAGACGCGTTAGCCATTAATATGGACTTAGAATTCAAAAGAAATACAGAACGTTATAAATTTTTAAGCTGGGCAAAGAAAGCGTTTAACAACTATCAGGCCGTTCCGCCTGCAACAGGTATCGTCCACCAGGTAAACCTTGAGTTTTTGGCAAGTGTCGTTCATACGAAAGATGAAGACGGAGAGCTTGTGACATATCCTGATACTTTGGTGGGAACAGATTCCCATACCACGATGATTAACGGAATCGGCGTTCTCGGCTGGGGTGTCGGCGGTATTGAGGCGGAAGCGGGAATGCTCGGCCAGCCTTCATATTTCCCTGTTCCTGAGGTCATCGGCGCGAAACTTGTCGGAAAATTGCCTAACGGAACGACGGCAACTGACTTAGCGCTGAAAGTCACTCAAGTGCTGCGCGAAAAAGGCGTAGTCAATAAATTTGTTGAATTCTTCGGCCCTGGTGTTGCTGAGCTTCCGCTTGCGGATCGGGCGACTATTGCCAATATGGCGCCGGAATACGGAGCGACTTGCGGATTCTTCCCGGTTGACGAGGAAGCACTTTCTTACATGCGTCTGACCGGCCGTGAAGAAGAGCAGATCGATGTCGTGGAAGCATACTGCCGCAACAACGGTTTATTCTATACGCCTGACGCAGAAGAGCCGATTTTTACAGACATTGTAGAAATTGACCTGTCAAAAATTGAAGCGAACCTTTCAGGCCCGAAACGTCCGCAGGATTTAATCCCGCTTTCTGTCATGCAGGAAACGTTTAAAAAACATCTCGTCAGCCCGGCCGGCAACCAAGGATTCGGAATGGATGCTGCTGAAGAGAACAAAGAAATCTCATTTAAACTTAACAGCGGCGAAGATGCGGTCATGAAAACAGGGGCAATTGCAATTGCCGCCATTACAAGCTGCACAAACACATCTAATCCTTATGTATTAATCGGTGCCGGATTGGTAGCCAAAAAAGCGGTAGAATTAGGATTGAAAGTGCCGAATTATGTGAAAACATCACTTGCACCGGGATCTAAGGTTGTTACTGGATACTTAGTCAATTCAGGCCTTCTTCCATATATGAAGGAGCTCGGCTTTAATCTTGTCGGCTACGGCTGTACGACATGTATCGGAAACTCCGGACCGCTTTCTCCAGAGATTGAAGAAGCAGTTGCTAAAAATGACCTCTTGATCACTTCTGTTCTGTCAGGCAACAGAAACTTTGAAGGCCGGATCCATCCGCTTGTCAAAGGAAACTACCTTGCTTCGCCGCCGCTTGTCGTCGCGTACGCATTGGCAGGCACTGTGAATATTAACTTGAAATCTGACCCGATCGGTGTCGGAAAAGACGGACAAAACGTTTACTTCGATGACATCTGGCCGTCAATGGATGAAATCAACTCCCTCGTCAAACAGACTGTGACGCCGGAATTATTCCGTAAAGAATATGAAACGGTATTTGACGACAACCAGCGCTGGAATGCAATCGAAACGACGGATGAAGCACTGTACAAGTGGGATAAAGATTCTACTTACATCCAAAACCCGCCGTTCTTTGAAGAAATGTCTGTAGAACCGGGAAAAGTTGAGCCATTAAGAGGGCTTCGCGTTGTCGGCAAATTCGGAGATTCCGTGACGACTGACCATATTTCTCCGGCCGGAGCGATCGGAAAAGACACGCCGGCGGGCAAATACCTGCAGGAAAAAGGCGTTTCTCCTCGGGACTTTAACTCTTACGGCTCACGCCGCGGAAACCATGAAGTCATGATGAGAGGAACTTTCGCCAATATCCGCATTAAAAACCAAATCGCGCCTGGCACAGAAGGCGGATACACTACACACTGGCCTACCGGTGACGTGACATCTATTTATGACGCATGCATGCGGTATAAAGAAGATAAAACGGGTCTTGTCGTCCTGGCCGGCAAAGATTACGGAATGGGCTCTTCACGTGACTGGGCTGCAAAAGGAACAAACCTGCTAGGCATCAGAACAGTCATTGCGGAAAGCTTTGAAAGAATTCACAGAAGCAACCTCGTCTTCATGGGTGTGCTGCCGCTCCAGTTCAAACAGGGTGAAAACGCGGATACACTCGGTTTAACCGGTAAGGAAGTTATCGAGGTGGATGTTGATGAAACTGTACGTCCTCGCGACTTGCTGACTGTCAGAGCCATCAGTGAAGACGGTACGGTAAAAACATTTGAAGTCGTTGTCCGTTTCGACAGTGAAGTGGAAATTGATTACTATCGTCACGGCGGCATTTTACAAATGGTGCTTCGCGATAAAATGAAACAGTAGCAGAAAGAAGACAAAAGAGAGAAAGCGGACTGCTTTCTCTCTTTTTATACGGGAGGCCTTGAGATGCTTGCAAAATGGCTGGGCGTATTGTTACTTATCGGGTTGTTAGTGTATGCGGGCTGGAACATTTATTCTGCACAAACAAGTCCGAAAGAAGGGACAGAAGAAGGGATGAAGGCTCCTGACTTTACACTCGACACACTGTCAGGAAAAAGCAGCTCCCTTTCTGATTATAAAGGTAAAAAAGTGCTCCTTAATTTTTGGGCGACGTGGTGCAAGCCATGCCGGATGGAAATGCCCGATATGCAGGAGCTGCAGAAGGAATATCCGGATATTGCGGTAGTAGCCGTTAATTTTACGTCCTCTGAAAAAAATATACAGGCTGTGAAATCGTTCGCTGATACTTATCAGCTGACATTTCCAATTTTGATTGACAAAAGCGGGATTAACGGAGATTTCAACGTGCTTTCTTATCCGACATCATACATATTAGACGAAAAAGGAACCATTCAGCACATTCGAGTAGGCACGATGACAAAAAAAGAAATGAAAGAAAAACTGGATCTCAAGTAGAGGTTCAGTTTTTTTTATGCGAAAGGCTTATCTTTTAAAAAATTGGAAAAAATGAATGAAAACACGGAGGTGAGAAGATTGAAAAAAATGAGAAAACGTTCTTTTCATGAATTGGTTATGGAGAATAAACGTGAGCTGATGACCAATACGGAATATTTGAATCAGCTTGAAGAAAAGCTGGAGCAGCGGTTCAAACAAAAATAACCTTTAATTTGCAGTCATGTTTGCGCCTCCTTTTGCGAAATATACTCTTAAGGAGGGATGAACATGGGCACAAACAAGAAAGACGGCCAGCCGCAGTACGCTCCGAGCCACTTAGGGACTAAACCCGTTAAATATAAACGAAACAAAGGGGAAAAGTTTCATGACAAGTCAAACGGACATCCGATTGTCATGCAGACGAAAGGCGAATAATATCATTAAAGGAGAGCAGACATGATGACAAATTATAACCAAAAACCGAACCCGGACGACCGTTCTGATAACGTTGAAAAGCTTCAGGATATGGTGCAGAATACAATCGAAAATATAGAAGAAGCGAAAGAATCAATGGAATTTGCGACAGAAGAGGAAAAACAGCGCATTCAAGAGAAGAATGCCAGACGCAATGAAAGCATTGAATCATTCCGAAGTGAAATTCAGGATGAATCGGCTGCGAGAGAAAACGGCTATCAATCGTAATAAAAACCAGGGAAACCTGGTTTTTTCTCTTTCCGCCACGTTGTGATAAAATAGGGCTAATCTGATAATAAGGGAGCAGAGAACGTTGCATGTGTCAAAAAAAGAAATAGAAGTGCGTTATGCGGAAACAGATCAAATGGGTATCGTCTACCATGCCAATTACTTAGTTTGGATGGAGGTCGGGAGAACGGCGCTCATTAAGGACCTCGGATTTCTGTACAAGGACATGGAAGAAAGAGGGGTGCTGTCACCTGTAGTGGATATCAGCATTTCTTATAAAAAGCCGCTCCGCTACGGAGAAACAGCAGAAGTACATACGTGGATTGAAGAATATAACGGATTTAAAACCATTTACGGCTACCGCATCTATAATCCGGATCAAGAACTTGCGATCGAAGCGTCATCCTCTCACATATGCGTCGATAAACAGAGTTTCAAACCGATTCAGTTCCGCAAGGCCTTTCCTGATTGGCACGCCGCTTACGAAAAGGCAAAAAAATAAGGAGCGGCTCAAGTTATGGCATTTGGAATTACACGCAGAGAACTGGAAAGATGGAAGCGGGATGTATCGGAAGGAAAAATCGCTTTTTTAACGCATTATTGGCTGGACGACCGCTTTCCGGAGGCTAAGACCGTGACGAAGGCCGGTTCTAGCGATCTCAATAAGCTGATCCGATGGGGATCGGAATACGGGCTGAAGCCTGAGTGGATTCATCATAAAAATCAATTTCCCCACTTTGACCTGCTCGGTGAAACGCAGAAACGCATATTAGAAAAAGAACATCTGACTGATCATATCAGAAGGTTCAAACTGTAAAAAAAGAACGCATCCGCTGCGTTCTTTTTTCTTACACATAATCAAATACCGGCTCTTCTGACTGATCTGAATATGTGACGGACAGATCGTGATTATCAAAGTACCATAAGTCGCTTTCTTCAATAAAAAAGGTAATGCCATCAACTTCCGTGCTGATTCCGACGTTCATCGGCTGGTCTTTTGAAATACCGAGAGAAAAGCCTTTCTGGACGCTGCTGCATCCTCCGTAACGGACAAAGAAACGGACCTGATCGCCTGTTTCCAGTTCTAGCTCTTCTTTGTACCAATCCAGCGCGCCTTTCGTTACTTTCATGTTCATCCGGAACACTCCCTTTTTGTTTCTCATAAAGAAATTATCTCTATTATAAACGCATATGGCATTTTGATGTCAAAATTGAAGTTTCATCAAAACCATTTGATTTTCGGTTCTGTTTTGTTCATAATCCGTTTGATGTTTGCCCTGTGTCTGTAGATAACAAACGCGGTCAAGAGCGTCACTACGATTAATAAATAAGGATCTTTTACAAACAGACAGTAAATAATCGTATAAATCCCTGTTAACATTGAAGACAGAGAAACAAATTTCGTAAGGAATAAAAATACGAAAAACACTGCAACCATCGTTACGAATAACAGCGGAGCATAAAACAGCAGGACGCCTCCTGAAGTGGCTACGGCTTTTCCGCCCTTGAATTTTGCGAACACGGGGAATACATGGCCGATCACTGCGGCCACTCCTGCGAGAAGAGGGTGAATGGGAACGTGCAATAAATACGGCAGCGCCGCGGCCAAGGTGCCTTTTAAAATATCGGCTGCAACGACGACAGATCCCGCTTTCACGCCAAGCGTGCGAAAAGCATTTGTGGCGCCCAAATTACCGCTTCCATGTTCTCTAATATCAATCCCTTTCGCAAGTTTGCCTACGACTAAACCTGACGGGATGCTGCCTATTACATAGGCCAAAATAATCAATAAAGCAATCAACATCTACATTTCTCCTTTTCAATGTCCCTTCACTTTATTTTAACACGAGTTGTTATCGTCTGATGACAAGTTTTTTGAGAATTAAGCTGACAAACCGCTTTTTTTGAATCCGGTGAAGCTGTCGTGTACAATAATACAAAAGGAGATGGTAAAGATGCAAAATCCTTCAAAGTCAGAGATTAAAGACATTCTTGACCGAAGCAAACGTATCGCCGTCGTCGGGCTGTCAGACCGTCCCGACCGGACTTCTTACATGGTTTCCAAAGCGATGCAGGATGAAGGGTACGAGATTATTCCTGTCAATCCGACGATTGATGAAGTGCTTGGCGTTAAAGCCGTCGCTTCATTAAAAGACGTTGAGGGACCGATTGATATCGTCAATGTGTTCAGACGCTCTGAGCAGCTTCCCGGCGTCGCTGAAGAGTTTTTACAGACGGATGCTCCCGTTTTTTGGGCGCAGCAGGGCCTGGCAAATGAAGAAGCGTACCGCATGATTACAGAGAAAGGGCGGACGGCCATTATGGATTTATGTATAAAAGTCGCCCGCGCTGTTATAAAATAGGAACAAAAAAGGCAAAAATCCTTGGCAAATCAGGGGTTTTTGTTTTTTTATTGAAAGAATACTCTTTGCGTATGATGTTGAAACAGATACAATAAAGCATGAACAGCTTTTTTAGAAACCCCTGCATGAAAGGGGGCTGCAGTCTGTTTGCGATGGACGGCAGAAATCTATATAATAGAAAGCGAACATAAGTTCTCGTCTCCAGAAAAGAGCACCAAAAAGATGAAAAGCCGTTCGAATGTATGTCTTGCGGCCTAAAAAACGAGCCATTCGCTTAAATATGTTGCGAAATCAAGCATATTGGTTATAATTGTGAGTCCGAGGAGAATTGGACCGAAGCTTGCGCATACTGAAAAACAAAGACATGAAAACATTTAAAAAAAGAATGATTAAGAGCAGGTTTTTTGAAAGGGGTTTGTACGTTTGGCTAGAAAACAGCAATTTGATTACAACGAAGATGCCATACAGGTGCTTGAAGGCCTGGAAGCCGTCAGAAAAAGACCGGGAATGTATATCGGTTCGACGGACGCACGCGGCCTGCACCATCTGGTATATGAGATCGTCGACAATTCCGTCGATGAAGTCCTTGCCGGCTACGGAGATCATATTATCGTAACGATACATAAGGACAACAGCATCTCCGTGCAGGACAGAGGGCGCGGAATGCCGACCGGAATGCATAAGCTCGGAAAGCCGACACCGGAAGTTATTTTCACCGTGCTGCATGCGGGAGGGAAATTCGGCCAGGGCGGCTATAAAACAAGCGGCGGTCTGCACGGTGTCGGCGCATCTGTCGTAAACGCTTTATCAGAGTGGCTGACAGTTACCATTGAGCGTGACGGCTATGTTTATAAACAGCGGTTTGAAAACGGCGGCAAGCCTGTGACTTCACTTGAAAAAATCGGTACGACCAAGAAAACGGGAACGCTTACCCATTTTAAACCTGATCCGTCAATGTTCAGCGCAACGGTTTATAATTTTGACACGCTGTCGGAACGCCTGCGCGAATCCGCCTTCTTATTAAAAGGCTTAAAAATAGAATTAATTGATGAGCGGAACAACGTAAAAGAAGTATTTTATTATGAGAACGGAATTGAAGCATTTGTCGCCTATTTAAACGAAGAAAAAGACGCTTTATGCGAAGTGGTTTCCTTTGAAGGCGAGCACCACGACATTGAAGTCGATTTTGCTTTCCAATTTAATGACGGATACTCAGAAAATATGCTGTCATTCGTTAATAACGTCAGAACAAAGGACGGCGGCACCCACGAATCAGGAGCCAAAACGGCAATGACAAGAGCGTTTAATGAATATGCGCGAAAGGTCGCGCTTTTAAAAGAGAAAGACAAAAACCTTGAAGGCGCCGATATCAGAGAAGGGTTGTCCGCGATCATTTCCGTGCGTATCCCGGAGGAACTGCTGCAATTTGAAGGCCAGACAAAAGGGAAACTTGGCACAAGTGAGGCGAGATCCGCCACGGACGCAGTCATTTCTGAGAATCTTGCTTATTTCCTGGAAGAAAACCGCGATACAGCGACCCTGCTCGTCAAAAAAGCGATTAAAGCAAGCCAGGCCCGTGAAGCTGCCCGTAAAGCGAGAGAAGAAGCGAGAAGCGGTAAAAAACGAAAAAAATCAGAAGCGACGCTGAGCGGAAAACTCACACCGGCCGGTTCCAGAAATCCGGCGAAGAATGAATTGTATCTCGTGGAGGGTGACTCTGCCGGAGGTTCTGCAAAACAGGGAAGAGACCGGAAATTCCAAGCCGTGCTGCCCCTTCGCGGAAAGGTCATCAACACAGAGAAAGCAAAGCTTGCAGACATTTTCAAAAATGAAGAGATCAATACAATTATTCATGCGATCGGCGGGGGAGTCGGCGCAGATTTTGAGATCGACGACATTAACTATGACAAGATTGTTATCATGACCGATGCGGATACCGACGGCGCGCATATTCAAGTCTTGCTGTTAACATTTTTCTACCGCTATATGAAACCTTTAATTGAGCACGGAAAAGTCTTCATCGCGCTTCCGCCTCTTTACAAAGTCAGCAAAGGAAGCGGCAAGAAAGAGATTATTGAATATGCTTGGTCCGACGAAGAAATGGACGGCGTTTTAAAGAAAGTCGGCAAAGGCTATACCATTCAGCGTTATAAAGGTCTGGGAGAAATGAACGCAGACCAGCTCTGGGAAACGACGATGAATCCCGAGTCGCGAACGCTCGTCAGAGTCAAGATTGACGATGCGGCACGCGTAGAGCGCCGCGTAACGACATTAATGGGAGACAAAGTAGAACCGAGAAGAAAATGGATTGAAAAGAATGTTGCCTTCGGATTAGACGAAGAGAGCAATATTTTGGAAAATGAAAACTTGTCGGTCGCTGAGGAGGTTTAATAGTGGCACAGCCAGAGTTATTTCATGATTTACCGTTAGAAGAAGTAATCGGCGACCGTTTCGGACGCTACAGTAAATATATTATCCAGGACAGGGCGCTGCCCGATGCACGTGACGGGTTAAAGCCGGTGCAGCGGAGAATTTTATACGCCATGCACGCAGACGGAAATACATTCGATAAAAATTTCCGGAAAGCGGCAAAAACGGTCGGGAACGTTATCGGTAATTATCATCCGCACGGAGACAGCTCCGTTTATGAAGCGATGGTGCGGATGAGCCAGGATTGGAAAGTGCGGAATGTGCTGATTGAAATGCACGGCAACAACGGAAGCATTGACGGTGATCCGCCTGCTGCCATGCGTTATACAGAAGCGAGATTATCTTCTATCGCATCAGAGCTTTTACGGGACATCGATAAAAATACGGTTGAATTCGTTCCGAACTTTGATGACACAAGTAAAGAACCGGTTGTTTTGCCCGCTATGTTTCCTAACTTGCTGGTCAATGGATCTACCGGGATTTCCGCGGGCTATGCGACTGATATTCCCCCTCATCATCTGGGTGAGGTCATTGATGCTGTCATTAAGCGGATTGAATCGCCC
Organism: Bacillus sp. 5RYD7K; assembly: GCF_059831465.1. NCBI lineage: Bacteria > Bacillati > Bacillota > Bacilli > Caryophanales > Bacillaceae > Bacillus > Bacillus sp. 5RYD7K. Next base: position 2,956,643 of record NZ_CP191200.1, on the reverse strand, counting down.
GATTGCACCGTCGATGACTTGATGCAGGTGATTAAAGGGCCTGACTTTCCGACAGGAGGCATCATCCAAGGTGTCGACGGCATTCGGAAGGCCTATGAAACCGGTAAAGGCAAAATTATTATCCGCGGCAAGGCTGAAGTGGAAGCCGTAAGAGGCGGACGGGAGCAGATCGTCATTACAGAAATCCCGTTTGAAGTAAACAAAGCCAATCTCGTGAAGAAAATGGATGAATACCGCATAGACAAAAAAGTTGAAGGTATTTCTGAAGTCCGGGATGAAACGGACCGCACGGGGCTGCGGGTGGTCGTTGAGTTAAAGAAAGAAGCCGATGCAAAAGGCATCTTGAATTTCTTATATAAAAACACTGACCTGCAGACAACGTATAACTTTAATATGGTCGCCATACATAACCGCCGGCCGATGCTGATGAGTCTTACGGCCATTCTGGATGCGTATATTTCCCACCAGAAGGAAGTTGTGACAAACCGCTCCGTCTTTGAATTACAAAAAGCAAAAGAGCGGCACCATATCGTTGAAGGACTGATGAAGGCACTGTCTGTGCTGGATGAGGTCATTGCTGTCATCCGGGCAAGCAGCGACAAGAAAGATGCGAAACAAAACTTAATGTCTAAATTCGCATTTACGGAGCCTCAGGCGGAAGCGATCGTATCTTTGCAGCTGTATCGTCTGACAAATACGGATATTACGGCATTAAAAGAGGAAGCGGAAGAGCTCAGCAAGAAAATTCAGGAGCTTGAAGCCATTTTAAGTCATGATAAAAAGCTGTTAAAAGTCATTACCAGCAGCCTGAAAAAAGTGAAAAAGACTTATGCTGACAGCAGACGGTCGGTCATTGAAGAGAAGATTGAAGAAATTAAAATCAATCTCGAAGTTATGGTTGCCTCGGAGGACGTCTATGTGACAGTCACGAAAGACGGCTATGTAAAACGAACAAGCCAGCGGTCATTTGCCGCTTCCAACGGCCAGGATTTCGGGATGAAGGACACGGACAGGCTGATTCACCAATTTGAAATGAATACAACGGATGTGCTCCTGCTCTTTACCAATAAGGGAAGCTATATATATTGTCCGGTTCACCAGCTTCCTGATATCAGGTGGAAAGACATGGGGCAGCACGTCACGAACATCACCACGATGGACCGTGACGAAACCATCGTGAAAGCTATACCGGTAAAAGAATTTGATCCATCTTCATATTTATTGTTTATGACGAAAAACGGTATGGTGAAAAGAACTGAAATGACGCATTACAAAGCGCAGCGTTACTCAAAAGCGCTTGTTGCTCTTAACCTTAAAGGGGACGATGAGCTGATTGATGTTCATGTCACAGACGGCAGCTGCCAGCTGTTTATCGCCACCCGCCTCGGGTACGGCTTATGGTTCGGTGAAGATGAAGTAAATGTAGTCGGAGCCCGTGCGGCCGGCGTAAAGGGTATTAATTTAAAAGACGGTGATACCGTCGTATCAGGACAAATCCTGCATGAAACAGATTCGCTTGTCCTCGTCACACAGCGGGGAGCCATCAAACGGATGAATCTCTCTGAATTCGAAAGAACATCAAGGGCTAAGCGCGGTGTCATCATGCTGCGTGAGCTTAAAAAGAATCCGCATCGTGTTGTCGGAGTATTCGCGTGCGCTTTAGCCGACATGATCGCTGCGGAAACAGAAAAAGGCGAGAGAATTGAAGCCTCCGTGAAATCCTTGCGGGCTAATGACCGATACAGCAACGGCTCCTTCTTTACAGATGAAGATGAGACAGGGCCGGTCACAGATGTATGGCGTATCCCCGCATCTGATGTTTAAGAGTAAAAATAAAATAAAATGAAAAAAAACCTCCGCTCAATTGGTCCTAAAGCGGAGGTTTTGCTATTTATTAGCTCTCGTGACTGCCGAATAAGTCCGTGATAGCGTGAACGACTTCAATTCCCTGCCACACAAATAAATTTAATGCAGTGAATGAAAATAAGCCTAAAATCACCATTCGTAAGATAAACAACATGTTGAACAACCTCCTCATTTTATGTTACATAGTTAGGCGATGTTGAACATGAAGCTCATCGAAATACGAGGACTGATAAAATTTAGCGATTAAAAAGCTTTTCTTTCGCTGTCTTCTCCGGGAAGCGGGGCGCTTTCTGTCTGATATCACGATCAGTGAGACAGAAGCGGCAAAAAGCGCCGTCAAAATAAATGAGCCCGTCAGCGATTTTTTCTCATCGTCAGCATTTTGGCCGGCCTTCATTTCGTGCATTTCCTGCTGATCGGCTACGGCTTTAAAATGATGAGCAGTATCAAACGCATGGGGAATGGAGAGCAAATGAAAGCTTGCAATCGCTAAAAATAAAATAGAAGCTTTTAAAACCAAGATTTTTTTCAAATGTTCTCCCCCCTTCATAAGTCTGAATATTTTTATTATAATACCCTAATTCAAATTGAAAGTAAACACATTTATTAAATTTAAAAAATTATTATGCTGGTTAAGTATATACCATTCCGTCCGTCTTTTCATCTCTTATCTCTTAAAGGCCTATTTGTTATGATATGCACGCAACCCTTCTGATGTGACAACATTTTTCAGGATGCGGGATAAAGAAACGGGGCATACCAGCAATAAGCATGATGAAGAAACCGAAACATTTTCTTAAAAAAACTTCTCAACATCTGTTGTTGTGATATAATAATACCCGTTGTGTTAAAAGATCTAACATATGCAGCAAAAATGACAGTAAAAGATATGTAAAAGGGAGGTTAAACATGGAGGCTTTCATCAGTGAAATCATAAATGTTCCAAATGATTTTATTTGGAAGTATCTTGTTTATATTTTAGTAGGAATCGGATTGTATTTTACATTCCGTTTTCGCTTCATTCAATTCGAATACTTTATTGAAATGTTTAGAATCGTCGGGGAGAAGCCGCAAGGAAATAAAGGAGTGTCTTCAATGCAGGCATTCTTTATCTCGGCCGCTTCGCGTGTCGGTACCGGAAACTTGACCGGTGTCGCGCTGGCGATTGCAACAGGCGGTCCCGGCGCAGTATTTTGGATGTGGATCGTAGCGATTGTCGGTATGGCTTCAAGCTTTGTGGAAAGTACCTTGGCGCAGCTGTATAAAGTGCGCTCCGGCGATGAATTCCGCGGCGGTCCGGCATATTACATGGCGAAGGGTCTCGGCGCCCGGTGGCTCGGTATTTTATTTGCCGTATTGATTACCGTTTCTTTCGGACTTATCTTTAATGCCGTGCAGTCAAATACGATTTCTGTCGCGTTTGATGAGGCTTTCCATGTGAATAAAACAGTTATCGCCATCATCTTAGCTGTATTAACGGCTTTCATTATATTCGGCGGGCTGAAACGTGTTGTATCCGTTTCGCAATTTATCGTTCCGGTCATGGCGGGTATGTATATTCTGATCGCGTTGTATGTTGTAATTGTGAATATTACCGCGGTACCTGAATTGCTTATGACGATTGTGAAAAATGCGTTTGGTCTTGAACAGATCGTCGGCGGAAGCTTGGGAAGCATCATTATTATCGGTGCGCAGCGCGGCCTGTTTTCAAACGAAGCGGGTATGGGGAGCGCGCCGAATGCCGCAGCAGCTGCACACGTATCGCATCCCGCTAAGCAGGGATTAATCCAGACGCTCGGCGTGTTTTTCGATACATTTATCGTTTGTACATCGACTGCCTTTATCATTTTATTGTACAGCTTTACGCCTAAAGGTGACGGCATCCAAGTGACACAAGCCGCACTGCAGCACCATCTCGGAGGCTGGGCCCCGACGTTTATTGCAATTGCGATGTTCTTATTCGCATTCAGCTCAGTCGTCGGCAACTATTACTATGGTGAAACGAATATCGAATTTATTAAAACAAGCAAAACATGGCTTAATATTTATCGCGTATTCGTCGTAGTTATGGTGGTATACGGATGTTTGGCTGACTTCAAGATTGTCTGGGACATGGCAAACTTGTTCATGGGTCTCTTAGCTCTCATTAACTTAGTGGCAATCTTGCTGCTGAGTAATGTAGCCTATAAGATCTATAAAGATTATGCCGCTCAGCGCAAAAAAGGACTTGATCCCGTATTTAAAGCTGAGAATACTCCGGAACTCAAGCATATTGAAACATGGGCGGAAGAAGAAAGTACAAGCCCTGAACACAAGGCTGCCAACTAAGGAATATGCATATCATTTATGAAACCCTTCACGTTTAATGTGAAGGGTTTTTTTATGTTAAAAACCGGCTTTATATTCCTGAAATCTTATTGCGGAATTTCATACATCCCTATGATAATATAGGAATTGTTTACAAAAGAAGGGGAGAGGAGGGAGCATGAAACAGAAGCCGATATATGTCGAAATCAATATGGCGTCTGATATAGAAACGCTTTGGGAATATACGCAAAACCCGGTTCTTCATAAGGAATGGGACCTGCGCTTTTCTGACATTACATATCTTCATAAGTTACCGGATGAACCGCAGAGATTCCTATATGAAACGCGAATCGGTTTTGGGCTGAAGGTGTCCGGCACGGGTGAATCAATGGGTGACATAAGGCCTCAATCGTCAGAAAGGGTGTCGGCGCTTGCTTTTGCATCTGATCATCCGCTGTCTCTGATAAAAGACGGCCGGGGCTACTGGAGGTATATAGAGCGGGATAACGGGGATATCACATTTTTGACTCAATATCAATATGAAACGGCCTGGGGTCTGCCGGGAAGATGGATAGACCGGTTTTTATTTCGTCCGCTGCTCGCCTGGGCTACCGCATGGAGCTTTGATGCGTTGCGGCTTTGGATAGAACAAAACCGACATCCGAAGATATCCGTCCGTTTCGGGTTTGTCTATGTCCTGATGTGTCTCGTATTCAGTTTGTATTGGTTTTTTCAAGGTTTTCATGATAGCTGTGCCGATGCAGAGATCGTGAAAGGAGCGCTGAAGACAGGATTAGGGATATTATGGCTGCTGCCTATGCGGAGAAAGCGGCTGATCCACGCCGGACAGTCGGCCTTCTTTTGTATAACGGCAATGCTGTATTCCGGCGGCGGATTCGCCATTCCATTAGGATTACTTACGATAGCGGGTATGATTCTTACATTCCTGCTGCCGAGCGCCGCGCATACAAAACGAAAGAGAGAGAAGTGAAATGACGGATTCAATGTATGAAAAAGCGATTATTCATTATCAATTCCTGCATCCGATGCTGCAGAAACGGTACAAGCTTGCCGGATCACGCACGTTTTGCGGAGAAGGGGTTATGTCAGAAATTAAGGGAGGCTCGTTGTTTGTCAGAATGCTTTTAAAGACAGGCGTTTTTTTCAGATGTTTTTTCTCAGAGAGGGGAACAGATATCCCTTTTACCATTGAGAACAAAAACAGGCAAAATGGTGTGGAGTGGAACCGCACCTTTTTCTTTAAAGGTAAAACACGTTTTTTTGATGCGGTCATGGAATATGACGAGCGGGAAAACAGAATTCTTGATTACTTCGGCAAACCTCACATCCTGCTGTCTGAACTGCATTTAGAAGCGTCTTCAGACGGAGGGCTTGTTATTACATCCGGAAAGCAGTGGCTCCTGATAGGCGGAAAGAAAATCCCGCTTCCGGCTTGGCTGTGCGGCAGTTCAACCGTTTATGAGTCTTATGATGAGGAAATGAATTGTTTCAGCATAAAGGTTCACGTGAAAAACCGGATACTCGGCACAATTTTCTCTTACCGGGGGACTTTCCGGGAAACAGAGGGAGAAACATGCTGAAGCGTCATCTCATGGTAGGCGCGGTTTGCTTTTTGGGTTTTGCGGCGGCTGAAGCACCGCATCTATCAGCTGCTGAGACGTTTGTTTTATTATCCGTACTATTTTTCGTTCCTGCTGTATTCGGCTTTGCGTTTCGGCCGTCAAAGACCTTAGAGAATGTGCTATTACGGAGTTATCCCATTGCCGCTTTATGTGCAGTGCTTGCGCTGATTACAGACTTCAGCTTTTTTGCCTTTGTCTGGCTCATTTATACGCTTGGACTTGCACTGTATGCTGTATGGCGGCTCATGAAAACAAATATCCACAGAACGGAAGAGATGTCTGTTATGATGGGTTTCATTTATTTGGCCGGCGGCGGATTTTGGTTTTTTGCATATATCCTTAAGATTCCTATCATGGATTTCGGTCCGCTTATCGTGCTGCTGACGGCGGTGCACTTTCACTATTCGGCTTTTCTCATTCCGATCTTTAACGGATTGCTCGGCAGAATCCTGCGGGAGAACCGCGTTCTTTACATGCTGAGTACGGTCATCCTCCTGATTTCGCCGATCCTTATCGCCCTGGGGATTACATTTTCAAAGACACTTGATGTGATTGCTGTCGCTCTGTATCTGACGGGTCTGTATGTTAATGCGTATCTCGTCTTTAAGGCGCCGTTTGCTGTGAAAACAGCCAGGTTCTTGATCAGGAGTTCTTCGGCTGTGTTAATGATTACAATTGCTTTTTCTTTAATATATTCGTTCGGTGTCTACCGCGAGGCGGCAACGCTCACGATCAGTCAGATGATTTGGATTCACGGGGCCGTCAATGCATTCGGCGTTATTCTGCCGGCTTTGGCGGGGTGGAGGTTGGAAAATCCGAGACCGTTCGATGAGAACAGTGAAAGAACGTTCAGCCGAATTTACGGGAAGGGAACGATAGGCAAAGATTTTTTGACTGACATTCATGCAGCAAATGAAATCCATTATACCGGCATTCAGGATCAGATGAGAGAACTGCATTCTGAAGACTTTTCAACTGAAAACCTGGCTCCGGCCGTTATTTCCTTTTATGAAGAGACAATCGATTATGACATCAAGGCAAAAGTGACGTGGAGCGGATGGTTTCGTCCGTTCGCGCGCATGTACGAGCCGTTCAGCAGAAGAGCGGGGCAGATCCACCTGTCAATGAATCCGGATTGGTATACCATGCACTCTAGTATGAAAGGAGTCGATTCTTACAGAGACGGCAGAAAAAATGTCCGGGCGTGGATCAGAACAAATGACAAGCAGGAAACCGTTTTTACTGCGCTGTATTCAGCGTACAGGTCAAAAGGGGAGGGATACATGAATATTTCTCTCCCGCTGCCGTATGGCCAAATGACGGGCATTTTGAAACCTTATACACATAAGCAGAATCTTGTTTTGACGAGCAGACGCCGAAAAAGCGGAGCGGGTGATGAAGGGATTTATCTGCAGACGAAATGGGGAGCATGCCATCTTCCTCTGGCAGAGACATTTCTTATTGCGGCCCGGAGCGAAACAAGCTTGAAGGCCGTTCATCATATGTGGCTGTTCGGCCTGAAGTTTTTAACGGTGCAGTATCGGATCACTCACACTTCCGCAGGTAAGCAAAGCGAATAACAAGCTGTAAAGCCGTCTGTTCAAGACGGCTTATTTATCATGTAAATATAGAAACATCCTGAAATTATGAAATGGAAGCGCTATCGTAATTGTATTGTACTCAACATTCGTCATTTAACTTGAAATCGCTTGGCGGTTCAATATATTTGGAGCTGGGGCTCAGAGCCGAATTATATTTCGCAACAGCGCTCAGGCTGACAACTGTTATACTTTCACTGTGTGGGGAGCCAGTGCAAAAAATCTTCGGAAATGAGCAAGGAAAGTGTAAAAAAGTATTACCAGACATGAATTTTTTATTTGTGTGTTGATTGGATAATAAAAATTACTTTTGCAGCGTTAGGTTTGATTCAGCTGTATCAACCGGAATTAAATTTGTGCGTGACAGATGAATAATAATAAGCGCAAACGGAATATACGGTTATTTTGCTATATATTTCTTTTTTGTCTCATTAACTAAAGTATACTTAGTTAATGAGACAGATAATTCATTTCCTTACCTAACTTCCTAGAATATATATTATGTAAACTAGAAATTATGAAGAGAATATAATCGATCCATTCTAACAGCACTCCCTTTTTGCAGTGTACTATTAAAAAACCTCTACGTCCTTAAATTGGTCATAAAGGTTTTTCGGTTTGAGTATTTTAATCGGTTATGTCACTTGATGCCGGTCTTCTTGATCAATTCCACGCCATCGTATGCCAGACTTTCCACACTTGCAGCCTTCTGCAGTATGTAATGGTCAAAAAAGTTCTTCGTATAGTCTGTAACAAGATTCCGCATCTCCATAGCATCCCGTTCGCCTCTGAGTTCCGCATTCACACTGGTAAACACGATGTCGCAGTAATCTAAATGCGCAGCACGATCAACTGAGAAATAATAGGTTTCCATGCTATTGTTAGCGCCAATTATCGCATTCATGTTATAGTTCGGTTCACAAAACAGCAGCAAAAAGGGTTTTTTAAGGTCGCTGTCGAGAAGGCCGAACGCACCGCTATCCAGACCAATCCCGCAGGTGAACCGGTCGTCGTCCCGGCAAACAATCGCCGTCGTAGGCCCTCCGTAAGAATGTCCGACTATGCCCATGCCGATGTCAAGCAGCAATCTGTCCTTAAAGATGGAATTCAGCTCTCCAGAGTCCAGTTTGTAAAGATAATCGGCTGCATACCTTACATCTTCCGCCTGTAATTCACTATACTTTGTTAACTTGTCAAGTATCGGCAGTGAAAGCACGTTACGGCACATTTCAATGGCTGTTTCATCGTCTGGCCGCATCTCCATCTTACCAGCCAACGCCAGCATTTCCGGATCTTCAGAAAACGCCAAAATGACATCCGAAAAATCCTTTGATATATTAAACAGACGCCCATCTTTACGCTTATACATCGTGCTATTCTGATGGCCGATGCTTACCACAACATATCCCATGCTTGCCAAGTCTGAACAGATCACTGTGCCCCATTCTGGAGAACCGCCTCCGCCGCAAACATAGAATAACACCGGATAACGCTTTTCTTTCCCGGAGAGAGCAAGGTCGTCATAACATTGGGTCTTGATATCTATAGAGTAAGCATCCTTCAACGCAGTGAGAAGTGGCTGCTCATCAAGCATTTCGCAGACTTCAGGAAACATGTACGTTGATGTAGTCTTTCCTTCGCTGCTGTCGGACGGATAGTACACAAACGCCGTCAGTTCTCTTTTTGAGTGATCTGATGCCGTGTACTCAAAATCCATCTGGGTTCGGCCGACAGTATAGCCGCCAATTGGTTTTGGAAATGCGTCATAAGTTTTCATTCTCTTGTTCCCCCTTAATGAATAAAAGTGGCGAATGTAAAATACATACATTGAATACTACATCCTATGTTCAGTGAGTCATATCTACTCCTTTGCTTTCTTGAGATTGCTAAAAATTTCAGAATATTTATGATCTTCAAGCAGCACGTGATCCATAAAGTCAGCAAAGTACTTGCTAATCTTATGGTATAGCCTAGGCGTCAATATCAGGCCGGAGATATCCATCAGCCCTCATTCGGCACACATGCAGATATATGCAAACTGTTTCAGTGAGTTTGATTTCCAAATCATTCAGCGGTTCGGTCACAATGCCATTAACGTTGCCAAATAAGCCAGTAAGGGAAAATTGTATATCCAAAAATAAAAAATCCCTACACATGGGTCTCGTACATGTACAAGGGCTTTTCAATTCAGCCGCAACGACCTTTTTCGTCATATCTCCATATGTGCATTTGTACAGGCCTATAGACTGTTTCAGAGTTTCATCCGACACGTAAACTTCTTTGTATTGCTGTTTTTAAGATCATAAAAGCGGACATCGTGTTGCTGATGTCCGCCTAAAGCTAACTAATTGGGTTCTGTTCCCCAAATCAGTTTTCCTTGATGATATAATGTGATTTTTTTCGTTGTTTTAAACGTATTTGATTGGAAAAAGGAATAATCGCCGCTTTGTGCATAATTGCTCCAGTCATCGTTGTGAAGACGAAGCTGAATATTCCCTGTGCTTGCTCCCGGTGACAGTGTTCCTTTTTTAAACCCCAGTTCCAGATAGGTATCTGCACCTTGCTTAGGTTTATGCAGCGTCACAAACTTGTGGGTCAGATTGCCGCATCCAATCTGCGCGTAGTCACAGTCAAAGTTTTGGCCTTTGTTTTTCGCGTTATACCAGTAACGGGCAGTGACATCTTTTAAATCAACCTTGGTATTGCCGTTATTTTTTATGTGAAGCTGCGGGCGAATTTGGTTGCTGTTCACACCCCCATCCCCTGCTTTGTATTGTACAGAAATGCCGTTTTCCTGTGCGGGGTTATCTTGTGCCGGCGTTTCAGGGCGTTCTTTCGTTGAATCTTTGTTGCCGAGAATGTTTTCTCTTACGAATGTTCCTGAAGGAGTTAAATCTGCAAGCGGCCAGCCGCCAGTTTTAGATGCTCCCGGCTTTAACGCTGAGGATGATTCCTGCTTATCAGAAAGATTCCAGTTCACCCAGCTGATTTTCTTGCTGTCGAGATAATTCAGCCATTCCCGCGACTGGTCAAGGAATACACCGCCATTTCCAGACGCGTCGCTTGTTCCCCATTCCGTCACGAAAATAGGCGCTCCTTTACTGAGTGCATAGTTTGCTTTATCCCGTAAAGATTGGCCGTGTGTGCCGGCATAAAAATGAAGCGCGTACATGACGTTTGCATCTTTCAGCTGATCGTCGGCTGCATCATTTACATCCTGGCTCCATGTACCGGTACCTACAATGATGGGATTGTCGGGGTCATTTTTGCGGATAACGGAAATCACTTCCTCCGCATACGGTTTAATATCCCGCTTCCAGTTCACATCGCCGTTTGGTTCATTTGCAATTTCATAAATGACGTTTGGCGTGTTTCCGTAAAGACTTGACATTTCCTTGAAAAATTCTTTCGCCTTCTCTTTATTTTGGTTTGGATTGCCGTCATTTAAGATATGCCAGTCAATGATGACATATATCCCAAGCTCTTTTGCCGCTTCAACCGCTTCTTTCACTTTATTTTTCACGGACGGGTTGTCAATATAACCGCCATCTGCCGTATACATCGCCGCGCGGAAAACGGTGATGCCCCAATCGTCTCTCAGCCATTTTAAGCTGTCTTTATTGACGAAATCACCATACCATTGCAATCCGTGTGAACTGATCCCTTTCAGCTGTACCGCTTTGCCGTCTCGGTTTACGAGCTGTGTCCCTTTTATGCTAAGCTGACCATTCTTGGCTACTGGCGTTTTTGTCCCTGCTGCAGATGCCGGCGGAGCCAGCATGCCGCCCATTGTCAATACCGCAATCAATAAACACGAAATAAAAATAGAGATTGACCGTTTCATATCTGATCTTTTCCTCCTTCACATCATTTTGGCTCTCACTTCTTATGAGCACGAACTCATTGTAAAAATCTTTCTCATGATTGTCTATCAACCTAATTTCTTGTTTTTGGGAGGTTTAAAAGCCTGTCAATTTGCTCTATCCCTATTGAATAAGATACACCTGACATATATAGAACAAAGAAAACTGGACGGAATCGGGACTTTACACGTCATTTTTCAATCGAATCGAAAAATTAAATTTATTTCCAACGTAGATACGCTAAATGTGATGAGTCTCAATATGGCATTGAATCTTATGATTTTCGTGAATAGTAAAAAAATCAACATTTCTCCCTCTCTCCACAGAAAATAAGCCAATTTTCTTTTTGGAGTCAGAAAATTGGCTTATTGCTATGGTCTATTTGAACAATCAGATGCCTTTAACGCTTTACAACAAATGTTGTCACGCTTTGAGCCGGCAGATGGGCCCAAAAGTGATTGTCCGTTACTTTGAGATCCGTTCCAGGCTGAAGATTGCTGTTGCTGCTCGTGATCCATCTGGATACCCCAGAAGCAGATCCGTTCTGCAACACAAAGTTTTGGTTGACCCCTGTATTGGTTTTGTTAATGGCGACAATCACGACTTTGTTGTCACCTTTATAGGCTGACACGTAAACATTCGGATTAGGGTTTTTCGTTGCATCAATCCTTACATATCCAGGGCGCACAAACTTTGAGAAATGAGCCATATTGTAGCCTCGTTTGCTGATCGTGCCATCTTCTTTCATAGGACCATATGATCTTCGGATGTACCACCAAACATAAGCTTGAAAATCCCCTTCTACCATCGAACTGTGAATATGTTGTGAAACATCCAAGGCCTCGGGCCATCGATCCGCCGAGTTGTTATCACTGTTCGGATAGTATACTTCCGTCATCCAAAGGTCTTTCCCCGCTCCTTTTTGTTTAAAAAGAGGATAAGGGAATTGACTGACCTGAGTCCCGTACAGGTGGGTTCCGAGAATATCCATATTGGCAAGAGCCTGAGGATCGTTCAAGATCGGGTCCGACAAATTCTTTAAGTATTGAAATGATTCAGGCGCAACGACGCGGGCATTGATCGAGCCGGCGTTTTCTCTCATAAAGCGAAGTATTTCTTGCGGCGTCCACCACGTCCACTCGTGAGCGTAATCAGGCTCGTTTTGGATGGAAATCGCATACAGATTCACACCATTACTCTTCATGAAGGTAACGAAATCGTTAAGATGCTGCGCGTATGCGGCGTACTTATCGTATCTCAGCCGCTTAGCTGATGTGTCACCATTATGATTGAAAGTCTCAACCATATCGTTTGGCGGATTCCAAGGGGAAGCAAAAACAATTGCTCCATGTTTGATCGCAGTCTTTGCAGTCTCTACTTCTTTGTACCAGTTATTTCTATTTTCATCTACATGAATTCTTAAGATCGAAAAACCTAACTGATTCTGTCCATTGCCAAAAGCAGTTTCTCTTTGAGCAGCTGTTAAATCTCCAACCCAAGCCGGGTGGTTCATCCCTCCAAAACCGCGAATCACTTGTCTTTCTGCGGAAATGTTAACTGTTACATCATTTGCCGCCAAGACCTCAGCAGCGCCTGGGCCCATTAACATTACTGACAGCGTAGTGAAACATACCAATAATAGACAAATTGTTTTTTTTACGCTCAACATCATTTTTTCCTCTCCTTTATCTGTCTTTTACCGTATTAGAAAAATGTGTTCTGTCCTGCTTTTATATCACAAAACTGATGTTATCTTTGCGTAAATTGCCAATAATCAAAATTAAACAAGTTTCCTGAACCTGTTCCGGTAAATACAAAGAATACGTTGTGCACACCTGCTGCGCCGCTTACCGCAGTTTCTATTTCTCTCCAATTTTGTGTTCCGCCTGTGGAAGGGACATTCAGTGTTCCCGCAAGCTTACCGGTTGGACTATCGAGACGCACTTCTATTTTTCCGCCAAGAGCGGATGCTACATTTGCTTTAAACGTTCTGGCACCGCCTGACCCGAAGTCTGCATTTCCTACAGCAATCCAGTCTCCGTTATGAATGTTTGTGACATGTTGATTATTGAACGGCCCGCCGGGTGCAGAGGAATTCTCGGTCAAAATCCGTCCATTCCAGGCAAACGTTTCAGCTTCTACCCGGTTGTATGGATTCAAGTTAGAAAGCTGTTTTACGCCTGTATAATTTGCCGCCACCTCTTGAATCGATCCGTCTGGATTATGCACAAGCTTATTAATATGGGGAGAACGGTATCCTTTGCCGGCCCCAAACAGAGCGGAGCTGACAGTTTGAGTATGATACACCGTGTACCACTCGTTTTTAAAATTGAAAACGGCATGATGGTTGTTTCCGCCGCCTCCGAAAAATGCACCCGGATTTTTCAGGAAGTGCCCTCTATATGTAAAGGGACCCATGGGACTTGAGCTGGTCATGTAGCCGATCTCACCTGGGGGTTTATCGGCCGGGTGCGCGCCGCTGAAATTGATGCAATAGGAATAGTAATATGTCCCGTTATATTTGTGCATTCCCGAATCTTCAAACATGAAAGGCGCATCGATCGTAGATGCACTTCCCACAATACTGGTCATATCAGGCCCTAATTTCATGACTCTTGCTGTTTTAGGGTTTGCCCATTGCTCCTGCGTCGGATTTGAACCTCCAGGGATGCCTCCGCCGGCATACAGGTAACCGGTACCGTCGTCATCTACGAATACTGCCGGATCAAAAAGCCATACAACGCCGGACATTCCTGGTGTACTTGGCGTCACCAGCGGTTTTCCGATCGGATCTGTCCACGGACCGGTCGGGCTGTCTGCGGTGAGAACCCCGATACCTCCGCCGCTGTTTGCGAAATAAAGGAAAAATTTGTCCTTGCCATTTATCTTTTTAACGGCGACTGACGGGGCCCAGGACGCACCTGCCCACTTTGCGATCCCCCGGCCGCCATTAGCGCCATAGGCACCTGCTACCGGAATGGCTCCGTGGTCTGTCCAGTTCACCATATCCGCTGAAGATATGACGAATACTCTATTCAAATTGGCAAATGAATTATCCTTAATCGTTCCGTTGCTGTTATATTCATAATCATCACTTGACATATAGATGTAGACTCTTCCGTTATAAGTCAGCGCAAACGGATCTGCGCCCAGATGATGGTCTATAAGCGGATTTGAATTCCCTGCATGTTTTGCAATTGGCGTACTGGCAGCATACGCAGACTTCCCAGATAAGCAGCTCAATAATAAAACAAGAACCCATAAACATAAGTTACATTTTTTCCTCATTACGTAATATCCTCCTTTTTTTAAAATAGGGGTGATTTTGGGAATTTGCAGTGTTGGCAGCATACGACGACTTCCCAGTAAAGCAACTCAATCATAAAGCAAGAACCCATAAACATAAGCTACACTTTTTTGTCATGACTGAATATCCTTCTTTTTCCTTAAAATGAGGCTTTTCTTTTAACATTTGATGACAAATGGTCATGGAGAACGCATAACGAGGAAAGCGTTTCAAGCCTATGAGTTTACTCTCTTCTTTTTCGTACAAAATGCCGCTGACTGTCATCCAGCGGCATTTTACACTGGATCATTTACATGTTGTCAAACTTCGTATTTCCCGCAAATGATCCCATTGACAGTTGTTCTTCAAGAACAAGTCCGTGATGATGCCGTTCTTCAATCCGTTTAATAATATATCGAATGGCTTCCGCATTTTCTTCGATATTGTGAGGTTCAAAGATCGTCACGTGATCTCCTTTTAATTTGTACTCAAGATAATGCTGTGCTGTTGATTGTGTCCAGCCCCTATCATCGGTTACATCGCCGCATAGCAAATGATGGATGTTGGCGTTAACGGCGCCGGAATTGATCACTTCATTGTGGTACGCAAGATAGCCTCTGATTTTATCCTTAATCGAAGGAATGGTTAATATTTCTCTGTAATAGTCCGGAATAATGTCCATATTCAGATGGACGATCTCTTGGATTTCCTCTTCCGATAAATGAGTTACCGAATCGGTGATTTTAGAATCCAGCATAATCACATCAGATACGGTGCGGCCTCGCTTCTCCAAAGCTTTAGCAGCCTCAAAAGCCAAATTCGATCCTGAAGAGTAACCAAGTAGAACAAAAGGCCCTTGTTCTTGAATGCTTATCATGCTTTCTGCATACCGGTCTACTATTTCTTTCTCATGAGACGGCTCTTCTAAAAAATCAGCGGCATAGACGGTGCTGACGCCGTCAAGTCTTTTCGCCATTTCATTATAAACGAGTCCATATCCGATTAAAGGCGGGAAACAGAACACAGGGATTGAATCTTCCTGGTTCAGCTTGACGAATACGTTATGATCCGTCTCGGATTCGAAAACTGCCGCTTGAATGGCGCGTGCCATTGTTTCGATGGTAGGAAAATCGTATACGGCTTGATAATGCATGTTGAGTCCCATACCGGCGTTAATTTGATGAATGAGCTGCAATACTTTAAGTGAATGGCCGCCAACGTCAAAGAAGTGATCTTTAATCCCGGGGTCAGGCAGAGCTAAAATATCCTTCCATATATCGGCCAGCTGCTTTTCAATTAACGTTCCTGGCGCTGTGTATTCGGTTCCGGTAAGCCTATTTCCCTCAGGAGCCGGCAAAGCTTTTCGATCGATTTTTCCATTAGCAGTTATCGGCATCTTCTCTACTTGTACAAAATAAGCTGGAATCATATAAGCAGGCAGTTTGTTCAGCAAATGACGCTTCAGCTGCGCCGTATTTAATGACTCGTCTCCTGACAAGTAAGCGCACAGCTGCTTTGAGCCCTCTTCTTCAATCGCGATGACAACCGCTTCTTTGACAGCATCGAGTTGTAATAAAGATGCTTCGATCTCGCCGAGTTCTATCCGGTAGCCTCGGATTTTCACTTGATGATCGATTCGTCCCAAATACTCGATATTGCCGTCAGGCAGCCATCGCGCGACATCTCCCGTTTTGTACATTTTTTCACCTGCGGCAAACGGGTGTTCAACAAATTTCTCGGCCGTTAATTCCGGGCGGTTCAAATATCCTCTGGCTATGCCGGCCCCGCTAATGTATATTTCTCCGGGAACGTCGATCGGCACCGGCTTCATTCCCGCATCCAGCACATAAATATTCATATTGGCCGCGGCTGTACCGATTGGCACCGATTCTCGTCTGTCTTTCTGCGGATCAAAGGAATAAATCATACATCCGACGACTGTTTCCGTCGGTCCGTATTCGTTAAAGATTTCAATTTGATCTTGAAATCGCTCGCTGATGCTCCGGGCCAGCCTCACGCTTAAATTGTCGCCGCCTACAATCAGTTTCCGGATCCTGCACTCATGTGGAATGTCCATTTCATTTAATAACTGCAAATGAGCGGGAGTCAGCTTGATAATATCTACTCTGGAATCCCGTACAATAGATGGAAGCAAGGCAGCCCTGTCTTCTCCGCCGAAGACTATGATGGCATTGCCGCTGACGAGCGGTGTAAAAATAGACGTTACCGTTAAGTCGAAAGCGATGGAGGAGTACAGTGGGAAGTTGGTTTTTTCCCCCTTGACATATACTCTGGCAGCCCACCAAATATAATTGGTTAAGCCTCGATGCTCTATTAGTACGCCTTTGGGTTTGCCTGTAGAGCCAGATGTATAAATCGCATACGCTAAATCCTTCGAATCACTGATCCGCTCAAGATTAGAGTGCTCTTCGTGATAAGAGCTTTCCTCATCTAAGAGAACGATCGTTCCTGCATGTGCTGATCTCTGCTGAAGATGGTACTGTGTCAAGACGATCTCGGCTTTGGAATCTTCTAATATATACTGTATGCGGTGCTTCGGATAATCCGGATCAATAGGTACGTAGGCGCCGCCGGCTTTTAATACAGCCAGTATTCCCACAACCAGATCGATGCTATGTTCGCTGATGATGGCTGTGAGCCTGTCCACTTGCATACCATTGGCCCTTAATGTTCGAGCTAATCGATTAGCCCGTTCATTGAGCTGTCGATACGTTAGTTTCTCATCTCCAAAAACAATCGCCACTTGCTCCGGCGTTCGCTCCGCTTGTTCTTCAAACAATTGATGAATCGTCTTTTCCTTTGGATACTCTGCCGCCGTATCATTGAACTTGTCTATCAGGAGCGATCGTTCATCCGCTGTTAATATCTCAAGGTCTTGAATGCGTATGTCCTGATCGTCCGCCATTTGATTCATGATTTGTATGAAATGCGTCTGCATCCGCTTGACACTTGCATGATCATAGACGTTGCTATTGTATACAAAATGAATGTCGATTTCTCCCGCGGGCATGACAATGAAATTGAAATCGTAATGGGTATGCTCTTCCATATGAAAATTGATAATGTCCAGCGCGTCACGATTCGGTTTCATATGCTCCATTTGTTTCTCGACCGGATAATTTTCAAATACCATAATATGACTGATCAACTGCTGCTTTTGTTCGGTTTGAGCCTGAATTTCATACAACGGAAATGTATCATACGCCTGAGAAGCCAATGCCTGCTCCTGGCTCATTTTCAACACTTGTTCCACAGTCATTTCAGGCTGAGCGGTAATACGTACGGGAATGGTGTTGATAAATAAGCCGACCATGGATTCAATACCCGGAATTTCTGCCGGGCGTCCGGATACAACCGACCCGAAAACGACATCCTGACTGTTGTTGTATCTTTGCAGCAATAGCCCCCACGCACTTTGAATGAATGTATTCACGGTGACGTGATGCTTGCTTGCGGTCTGTCTGATTTCTTCTGACAGCTGTTTTCCGAGCCGGCATGCAAGCCTTTGTTTTTGATATTTCTTGGCTTGGTTTGAGACAGGTTCTTTCAGTAAAACGGTTTGTCCTTCATAACCGTCCAAATATTTTTGCCAATAGGCCGAAGCGTTCTGATGATCCTGGTCTTCCAGCCATTCGATATATCGGCTGTACGGGGTGACGGCTTCCCGCTCCGGTTTTCTTCTCTCAAGAAGCTCATAATAGGTTTCAAACACTTCTTTCGTAATAAGAGGCAGACACCAGCCATCCATTAAAATATGATGGAAGCTCCATATCAATCGGACTTGGTCGTCCTCTGTACGAAGGATTGATACGCGCATTAACGCATCTTGGGTAAGGTCGAATCCTCTTGCCTTATCTTTTTGTACAAAGCCGGCAATGAACTCGTTTCGTTGTTTATTCTTCATGCTTCGAATATCTTCAACAGTTATTTCGATCGGTTTTTTCCGGAATACGATCTGCAAAGGCTGATCTTTCCATTCCGTATAAAAATGAGTCCGGAGAATCTCATGTCTTTCCGCCAGCTGCGACAAACTCATTGTAAATGCCTCGATATCCAAGTCGCCTTTGAGGTCAAAAGCGGCTTGTTCAAAGTAAGCTCTGGAAGCCGAATCGATTAAACTATGGAACAGCATACCTTTCTGCATGGGAGTTAAAGGATATATATTTTCAATGTCGCCGATATGCTGTGTTTGCTGAACAAATTGATCTAATTCCTCGATTGTTATGTCCTTCAGCGAAATATCGCTTGGCGTCAGGTGAATGTCTTCTTGAGCTGCGCAATGTTCGATGACTTCTTTTAGGCTGTTCTTTAAGAGAGCTGCACATGTTTCCATTGTTTCTCTTCGATATTGTTTACCGCTGTAACTGATGGCCAATGACAGCCGGCCGTCTGAGATCATGCCGTTAATGTCAAGCGTATAGGCAATGGGATGTCTGTCGCTTGCAATTTTCCCTCCGGAGTAAGGAGATACCTCGATTCCTCCATTTTCGAAATCTTGATCAAATTGTCCGAGGTAATTGAAGCTGATTTCCGGATGTCCGGTCCATTCTGATGCCTTCGGATGATCGGACAAATATTTCATCAGGCCATATCCTATTCCTTTTTGGGGAATCTGACGCAGCTGTTCTTTCACCGTCCTAATCCGCTGGGAGATGTCCCGGTCCGCCTGGATTTGAAGAGAAACCGGGTATTGGGTTGTGAACCAGCCCACCGTACGTGAAATATCAACGTCTTGAAAAATAGATTCCCTGCCGTGTCCTTCCAGATGAACATGAATTTCTTCATGCCCCGTCCAGCGATGAACAGCCATTCCGAGTCCGGTCAGCAATAAATCATTAATGTCAGTCGTATAGGCACGGTTCGATTTTTTTAATAAACGCTCGGTTTCTTCCTCTGTCCATTGGACGATGATCGTTTCCCGGTCTTCGGCCAGACCGGTCTCCTGCTCATTATCCTTTGGCAATTTGTGTTGCGAGATATGTTTCTGCTCAAGCCAATATTGATTTTTCGCTTCAAATTCCGGGCTTTCTGCATAACGTTTCAATCGTTCAGCCCATAACAGATAGGAATCCGTCTTCTTAGGGAGCGTGATCGCTTCTCCGTTTTGGAGCTGCTCATAAGCTGACGTTATATCCTCAAGTAAAATCCTCCACGATACGCCATCTACAACCAGATGATGAATCGCAATCAGCAAATGATCGCCATCCTGACATTGAAACAATCCCAGTTTCATGAGCGGTCCTTCGGCTAATCGGATGGATTGCTGAATGTCATTGGCTATCGTTTCTATCGTTTCGGCAGGGTTGTTTTCCTCGAGTAAAGAGAACACGTCGAGGCTGAATAATTCTCCTTCACTGATCCCGCGGGTTCTGGCTTCGTATCCATGATCTCCCTGAACATAGACCATGCGCAAAGCATCGTGATGCTCGGCAACCTTCTTCATAACTTTCTGAAGCTTCGATTCATCCAACCCCTCTTTAAAATAAAGCATGACAGATTGATTATAATGGTGCGGATCAGGGTATTGCCGGGCGAAAAACCAATGCTGGATCGGCGTCAATAAGGTACGGCCTTTGATTTCCCCTTGTTCTGCGATTCGGGTAACGGGCTCAATAAAAGGAGCAAGCCCGGAGATCGTCGGGTGTTTGAACAAGTGTTTGATGTCAAGCTTATACCCGGCTTGATATAAGCTTGAGGTTACCTGAATCGACTTAATCGAATCTCCTCCCAGCTCAAAGAAATGATCATCGATTCCGACCTGTTCTGCGCCTAATACCGATTCCCACACCCCGGCCAGTATTTTTTCCAGTTCTGTCCGCGGAGCTGTATAAGGATTGCCAGTGAGATTTCCCGTTGGAGCAGGCAGCGCCTGACGATCGATTTTTCCGTTGGAAGTAAGCGGCATCGCTGCAAGCTGTACAAAATAAGCAGGGATCATATAGACCGGAAGCTGCCGGGACAGGTGCTCCCGAATTTCGCCTGCGGTTAAAGAATGCTGTGCGGTATAATAGGCGCACAAGGATGTTTCCCCGTTGGTTTCTTGTGCCGTAACGAGAGCTTCTTGAATCGGCGGTATTTGGAAAAATGCAGATTCGACTTCCCCGATTTCAATGCGGTAACCGCGGATTTTCACCTGGTGGTCGATCCGGCCTAAATATTCGATATTTCCGTCCGGCAGCCGCCTTGCTAAGTCTCCCGTCCGGTACATTTTCACCTCTGGTACAAAGGGGTGCTGCAAAAATCTTTCCGCCGTTAATTCCGCTCTGTTCAAGTATCCTCTGGCGATGCCGTCCCCGCTGATATATATTTCTCCCGGGACGCCGGCCGGCACCGGCTTCATGCTCTTATCCAGCACGAAAATGTTCATGTTGTCCGCGGCGGTTCCGATCGGCACTGATTCCCGTCTGTCGTTTTGCGGATCAAAGGAATAAATCATACAGCCGACGACTGTCTCTGTAGGCCCGTATTCGTTAAAAATTTCGATTTTTCCGCCGAATTTCCCGCTGATGCTTCGGGCGAGCCGCGTGCTTAAATTGTCACCGCCGACAATGAATTTCCGAATGGTGCACTCAGCAGGGATATTCATCTCTTTCAATAACTGCAAGTGCGCCGGGGTCAGCTTGATAATATCCGCCCTTGAATCCTGAATAATGGAATCAAGCAAGGCAGCACTGTTTTCTCCTCCGTAGACAATAATGGAATTTCCTGTAATAAGCGGAGTAAAAACAGACGTTATCGTCAGATCAAAAGCGATGGACGAATATAGGGGAAAGTTGGTTTTTTCCCCTTTGACATAGACCCGGCGGGCCCACCAAATATAATTGGTTAAGCCCTGATGCTCAATTGCCACTCCTTTAGGCTTGCCTGTGGAGCCTGACGTATAAATGACATAGGCCAAATCCTTCGTACTGCTGATCGGTTCCAGGTCAGAGCCGTCTTCGTGGTAAGAGCTTTCCTGATCGAGGAAAACCATTGTGCCCGCAAGTTCCAACTGTTTTTGAAAATGGCTCTGCGTCAGGATGATATCAGCTTGGGAGTCTTCTACTATATACTGTATGCGATGCTTCGGATAATCCGGGTCAATTGGCACATAGGCCCCTCCCGCTTTTAAAACGGCCAGTATTCCCACGACCAGTTCGATCTCATGTTCGCAGATAATCGCAGTGAGCCGATCCGTCTTTACCCCCTTTTTCCTTAACGTTCGGGCTAATTGATTGGCACGTTCATTGAGCTGGCGATATGTGAATTGCTTTTCTCCGCAAATAACGGCTGGTTGATCCGGTGTTCGTTTCATCTGTTCTTCGAATAACTGATAAACCGTCTTATCCCGGGGATATTCAGTTTTCGCAGTTTGATTGTCAACGAGAAGTGAATGTGTCTCCGATTCTGGCAAAATATTCACTTGGCCGAGGGGGAGCTCAGGCTGAAATAATATGACAGAAAATAGACGGTTTAAATGTCCGAGCACCTGCATCATATACTGACGGTCATAGACTTGTTCATTAAAACATAACTTTATGCCAATCAAGTCTTCACCCATAGCAAACTGAAATAAAGCATCTGCAGCAGCCGTTTCTATGAAACCATCAGGATGAATTTGCTCTAGTGAAACGACTGTATGGATGATCGGCAAATGATTTGCATTGTAGTTCAGCCTCAGCTGTCCGGCCATTTTATCAAAGGGAACGTCCTGATATAAGATCGCTTCGTCCAGCGTATGTTTCAATTCATGGAAAATTGATTTAAACGTACTGCCGGAATTGATATGCTGTTTGATTAACATGAGCTGGTCTGAACGAAGATCTTCATCAGTTTCGTCTTCAAAGGTTGGAACCCCTGTAATCACGCCTTCTTCCCCCGTATATTTGTATAAAAGGGATTCAATTCCGATCAGGAGAACCAGATAGACGGCCATTGGCGTTTGGTTCGTCATGGTCAGGATGCGCCGTGATACATCCGCACTCAATGAACTGTGAATACAGTCAGATCCACTTGTTATATCACGCTTTACTGTTGAGTCGGACATTTGAAACGAAGGGAATGCACTAGGACGGTCTTCCGTGTGAAACATTCGGCCCCAGAACAACTCCTGTTGTTTGAATTCTGACACTCATATCCCTCCAGTTGGTTTCATTCCTGTTTTGCAGGCGGCTGGCGGCAGCCGCGGCATTCATGCCGGGACAGCCGCTGCCCCCGTGATTAGAAATCCAATTCGATTGTGCTTGCGAGATGTTTACTTTTGTTTACTTTTTCGCTTAATTGAATGTCTTTTAAAGGAATGGATGGGTTTCTCATAATCGCCGAAAGGATCATGACGTAATCCTTGGCCAATACAGCAATGGTTTTCTTTTTAAACAGTTTCGTACAGTAATCAAAACTGCCCTGAATCTCATCTTGGTCCATTAAGAAGTTCAGCTGTAAATCAAACTTGGCTGCCGTCTCTGTTTGTTCATAAGGCCTGACTGCGAGAGAGTCCACTTCAATATCCGTTTGTTCGGTATTTTGCAGGACAAACATCGTATCAAACAATGGATTGCGGCTTAAGTCCCGTTTCACACCCAGTTTTTCAACTAATTCTTCAAAAGGATACTCTTGATGTTCAAAAGCCTTCAGCATGGTTTCTTTCGTTTCCGTTATATAATCCAAAAATGTCTTTTCCGCCATCGGAGCGGTGCGGATGGCTAATGTATTGACAAACATTCCGATAATGGGTTCCAAATCCGCATGCGGTCTCCCTGCAATAGGTGTACCGACAACGATATCATCCTGACCGCTGTATTTTGCCAGCAGTATGGAATAGGCCGAGAATAGAATCATGTAAGCGGTCGTTCCGGTCAATTCTTCCAGCTGCTTTATCCCTTGGGTGACAGTCTTATCGAGCGTAAAATTGTGCCTTTTCCCATCAAAGCTTCTAACCGGCGGTCTCGCAAAATCTTTCGGCAGCTCGAATGACGGGAGCTCTTCATGAAATACACCAAGCCAATACTCTTCCTGGCTCTTGATTCGTTCTCTTTGTTCTTTTTGATGTTTCCATTCCGTAAAGTCTTTGTACTGAATACGGAGCGGAGCTAACTCTTTGCCGTCATACAATTGAATCAGTTCTTCGACAAAAATATTCATGGAGGCGCCGTCCGTGATAATGTGGTGCATGTCAAACATAAAAATATGCAGGTCTTGTTCTAACTCGATGAGTCCGGCCCTGAGTAATGGAGCTTGGCTGAGATTGAACGGTCGCACGAAGGTCCGGAAACATTCCTCAACCTCGTCAGCTGTTGCTTTGTATCTTTCCATCGAAAACTCCACTTGCGGTTTGATCACCTGCACCGGTTCTCCGCGGACCATTTCAAAACCGGTACGCAGCGATTCGTGGCGCTGGATCAGTCTTTGGAAAGCGGTTTGCAAGCGATTCATGTCGAGTTTTCCTTCTAATGTAAGAATTCCCGGCATATTGTAGCTCAGTTCTCCGCCTTCTATTTGTGTTGACAGGTAAACCATCTTCTGCACGGACGATACGGGATAGACATCTTTTGCTTTGGCTTTCGGAATATAGTCCGGTCCGTTGGTTTCAGCTTCTGCAATAGCCTGTGCCATTTCTTCAACTGTCGGACATTGAAAGACTTCTCTTAATGAAATGTTTTTGCTGAATTGCTTATGAATTTTGGCGATGAGCGTCATCCCTCGCAACGAGTGGCCGCCCAAATCGAAAAAGTTATCTTTTACACCTATTTCTTTTACCTTCAAAACGTCTTGCCAGATGCATATCAGCTGCTCTTCCATATTCGTCCGCGGAGCAACGTAGTCAGTCCCCGTTTGCAAACCTGCTTCAGGCATCGGTAATGCTCTTCGATTTACTTTTCCATTGCCGGTTAGCGGCAGTTTCTCCAGCTGGATGAAGTATGAAGGGATCATATATCCCGGTATTTGGCCAGCAAGTTTTTCTTTCAGCTGACTGATCGAGAGTGATTGCTCTGCTGTAAAATAGGCATACAAATCGCTTTGGCCATCTGCATTTTCTATTGATAGGACAACTGCTTCCTGTACGTGCTTGAGAAGAGCGGCCTCCACCTCACCGAGTTCAATCCGGTAACCGCGAATTTTGACTTGATGGTCCCTCCTTCCCGCATATTCAATGTTCCCGTCGGGAAGGTAACGAGCCAGATCGCCTGTTTTATACATCCGTTGATTCGAGTCATATGGGTGCGGAACAAAAGTTTCGAGCGTCAAAGACTCCCTGTTATGATAACCTCTGGCCAGGCTCACTCCTGAAATACAAAGTTCACCGATGATTCCGACAGGCTGAAGCGTTCCGGCTTCATTCAAAATGAAAATCTCCGTATTTGAAATCGGTTTGCCGATCGGCTGAAGCTCCTGATCTGTATCAGGATCGACGGTATACATGGTCACAACATGCGTCTCCGACGGGCCATAATGATTATGCAATGTGACTTGGTGGCGTGCCAGCATGTCACGCAGCATCCTTGTTGCGATGAGCTGTTCTCCCGCAGCGATGATATGATCCACGCACTCGGCAAACGGTTCGAAATAGTGTTTCTCTGAGGCAAGGAGCTTAAGGAACGCGGTCGGGAGAAATGCTGTTTGTATCCCGTGCGTTCTGACAAAATCATTGAGCTGACGTATGTCACGTTTTGCCTCATTGCCGATGATAAAGAGTGTTCCTCCGCTTGAAAGCGCGGAGAACATTTCTTGATAGCAGACATCAAAGCTCATTGCGGCAAATTGCAGCACTCTGTCAAAGCGAAGCTGCGTATGATCCTGCTCATAAGCGAGCAGATTCGTCATCGTCTTGTGCTCCAGCTGAACGCCTTTCGGCTGCCCCGTTGTGCCTGACGTGTAAATAACATACATTAAATCATTTTCCGAGCAGGAAAGATTAAGATTGTCTGCTCTGCCTTGATATAGTAACGGATCATCAAGCAGAAGCACTTCTCCTTCAAAGAGCGGCGGAATAGCGTGACCTGCACAAGTCAAAAGCACATCGGCACCGCTGTCTTTCAGCATAAAAGCCCGCCGTTCATCAGGGAGCTCCGGATCGATAGGGAGAAATGCTGCGCCGGCCTTTAATATGGCTAAAATGCCGATGATCATATGTGCTGAGCGATCCGTGAGAACGGCAACAACCTGATCAGTGCAGGCACCCTTATCTTGAAGAACGCGCGCCAGCTGATTGGAACGTTCATTCAGCTGACGATAAGTCAGCGTCTGATTTCCAAACATGACGGCTTCATGGTCCTGGTTAAGCACAGCCTGCTGCTCAAAAAGCTGATGAACCGTAGTCGGAGTACGTGTTTCTGTTGCAGTATCGTTAAAGAGTTTCTGAATTCCACTCTTCTCTTCTTGGGTCATCATATTCAAACGAGCCAGCTCGGCCTCAGGCTGTTTGATAATCGAATCAACCAGCTGTTCAAAATGCCCCATCATGCGTTCAATCGTTTCCGGTTTAAACAGAGCCGTCAAGTATTCCATCGTGAACTGAATACCCGACTCTTCTTCCACAGCCGTTAAGGTTAAATCAAATTTCGCCATCGTATGTCCGTTTGGATATGGTTTGAAAGTGACGTCATTTATCTCTAGCTGTTCCTGCTCCGTGTTTTGAAGCACAAACATGGTGTCAAACAATGGATTGCGGCTCAAGTCTCTGGCGATATTCAGTTGATCGATCAGCGCTTCGAACGGATAATCCTGATGTTCATAAGCTTTTAATGCATTCTCCTTCACTTCGGACAGATACTGAGAGAACGTCTTCCCTTTTTCAGGGTAATTTCTCATCGCCAATGTATTGACAAACATTCCGATAATCGGTTCCAAATCGGCGTGCGGTCTTCCCGCTATAGGGCTGCCGACAATAATATCTTCCTGGCCGCTGTATTTTGAAAGCAATAATGTATAAGACGCAAGGAGCACCATATATAAAGTCGATTCGGTTTGGGATGCCAGCTGCTTTAATCCGTCGCTTTTTTGCTTATCAAGCGTAAACTGCATTGTGGCTCCCGCAAAATCCCGTGCCGACGGCCGGATATAATCGGCCGGCAGATGAAGGACAGGAACGTCGCCGCTGTACAGCTCTAACCAATAGGCTTCTTGTTTTTGAATCTGCTGTAATCTCGCTTCGCCGGTCTGCCATACCGCGTAGTCCTTGTACTGGATGCGCAGGGGCGGTAATGTCTCTCCTTCATAAATCCGGATAAATTCTTTGATCAATACGCTCATGGATGTTCCGTCAGAAATAATGTGGTGCATATCAAACATCAGAATTCCGCGGTCAGGTTGAAGTTCAATCAGCCCTACGCGAAGCAGCGGCGGCTCATACAGGTGAAAAGGACGAATAAATTGGCGGATATAAAGGTCCGCATCATCTTCTTCCCCTTGGTACCACTCTGCTTCAAACGCCGCGTGATCCAAGACATACTGAACAGGTTCTCCGTCAGCCATTTTAAAACCGGTGCGCAAAGATTCATGGCGCAAAATCAGCGTTCGGAAGGCTTGCTGCAGCTTGTCACGATCAAGCTTTCCTTCCACAGCCATCAGTCCCAGCATGTTGTAACTGAGTTCTCCGCCCTCCAAGTGATTCAGGATGTACAACCGTTTTTGTGCTGAGGATACCGGATAATAAGGTCTTTTTTCAATTGCAGGAATCGCGGCATACCCGGTCAGCTCCGTCTTCGTGATCGTCCGTGCGAGCTGTTCAATGGTTGGGAAACGGAAGACGTCCCGCAAAGGAATTTGGACATGCATTTGCTTTTGTATTTTTGCAATCAGCGCCGTTGCCCGCAGGGAGTGTCCGCCGATATCAAAAAAGTGATCTCGAATCCCCACCTGCTCTAACCCGAGAACATCCTGCCAAATTGCCGTCAGCTGAATTTCTGCCGAAGTTTGCGGCGGAACGTACTCTATGCCGCTGTCACGCTTTTTGACCGGAGCCGGCAATAACTGGCGATTCAACTTCCCGTTTGGCGTCAGCGGCATCTTATCCAGCTGCACAAAATGAGCCGGGATCATATATCCGGGTAAATGCCGGGCCATTCTTTCGCGAAGTTCACTGATCTGTATTGTCTTATCCGCTGCAAAGTATCCGCACAAGTAATATTCATCATCTGCATCTTTAAGGGCAGCTGCTGCGGCTTCTTGAATATCAGGAACGTTCAGCATCACCGATTCGATTTCACCGAGTTCAATCCGAAAACCTTGAATTTTCACCTGATGATCAATCCGGCCGATATATTCAATATTTCCATCCGGCAGAAGGCGGGCCAGATCACCGGTTCTGTACATTCGGTCCTCCGGTACAAACGGATCGGCAACAAATTTTTCGTCCGTCAGTTCCGGCAGGTTCAAGTAACCCCGCCCGACACCGTCCCCTGCAATATACAGCTCGCCTTGGACGCCCTTCGGCTGCAGCCGTTTTTTTGAATCAAGAATGTACATTCGGTTTCTGCCTAACGGCTTGCCTATAGGGACATAGTTTTGGCTGCGTGCCCACGCATCGGAAGAACATTCAATGTTGAACAGAGACGCGTCTACGCAAGTCTCCGTAGGCCCATATACATTGGTAATCCCAGGCGCCGCGCCATGATCGCCGAATAATTGCATGAGCTCATTTACCGTCGTTTTGGAAAGAGCCTCTCCTCCGATTAAAAGATGCTGAAGCGTGACTCCCTGCAAATCACCTGCAGCTATCAAAAGCTTTAAGTGGGCAGGTGTTCCGTCAGTGATGTCAATCGAATGCTGCCGAAAGTAACGGCATAAGGCAGCACCGTCTGACACAATCTCTTTCGGAACAATAAACAAGGTATGTCCTGACAGCAAGGAAGCATACATTTGCTGAACAGAAGCATCGAAATAATATGGAGCGAGCATGGCTACATTCAGCTCCGCATCATAGGCAGAGTATACTTGGCGGCTCAGCCCTTCTATCAGGTGGATGACCTGGCAATGTTCAATTAACGTGCCTTTAGGCTTGCCTGTCGTACCGGAAGTATAAATGGCATAGGCCAGTTGACTGGACTGATAAGAGAGTGCAAGACTGCTGTCTTTTTCGTGATAGAAATGTTCCTCCATGAGATCGATACATGTTCCTGAGAAGCCGATGTCATCCGGAAGCTTCCCGCGGTAAAGCAATACGCTGATGCTTGAATCATTTAAAATATAACGGATGCGTTCAGACGGAGAATCAGGATCTATCGGCAAATATGCACCGCCCGCTTTTAAAACTCCTAAGATGCCTACAATCATCTCAAGCGAGCGTTCAGTCATAATACCGACAAGCTGATCCGCCTGCACTCCTTTTGCCTGCAAGGTTCGCGCAAGCTGATTGGCACGCCGGTTCAGTTCTCCGTAGGTTAATTGCTTACCCTCGCATACAACCGCCGTATGGTCCGGCGTACGATGCGCCTGTTCCTCGAACCGCTCATGAATCGTTTGTTCGCGCGGATAATCCATACCCTCAGATTGAAAATGGCTGAGCAGATGTTCTTTTTCTTGCTGAGAGAGAAGCTCCAATTCTTCTATTTTGACAGACGGTTCCTGCAATACTTGCTGCATGAGCTGTTCAAAATGACCGGAGAGCCGCTCCACTTCTGATTTTTCATATTCGTTTTCATTAAAACCGAAATGAACAGCCAGCTGTTCGCCGGGTATAACCACCACATTCAAATCATAGTGGGAGTGTTCCTGCATATGAAAATTCGTAATGTTCAGCTCCGTACCATGCTGTCCCGTCTCTTCGACCTGCTGCCCGATCGGATAGTTTTCAAAGATCATGATATGGTCAATCAGGTTCTGCTTTTGTTCCGTTTGTGCCTGAATTTCGTATAAAGGATAGGTATCGTACGATTGGGAAGACAGAGCGTTTTGTTGAACCATTTGCATCGTATCGGCAAAAGAGTTGTCCCCATCGCAGCAGACCCGAACCGGAATGGTATTGATGAACAGTCCGATCATCTGTTCCACATCAGGAATTTCCGCCGGCCTTCCTGACACGACACTGCCGAAGACAACGTCTGCGGACCCGCTGTATTTCTGTAATAAAATTCCCCACACCGTTTGGATCAAGGAATTTAAAGTAACCTGATGCTGGTTTGCGATCTGCTGTAATTGTTTTGTCTGTTCGTGCTCAAATTGGCAGATCACATTGGCATAAGCGTATTCTTTTTGTTCATGCTGCGGTGTTTTATGAAGAAGCGCGGTTTCACCTTTATATCCTTCAAGATACTCGCTCCAGTACCGCTTTGCTGCTCCCTGATCTTGGCGGTCAAGCCACTCGATATAGTCGCTGTAAGGAGCTGCAGATGACGGTTCTGTTCCCCTTCCTTTTTGTAAGGCGCTATAATGATCAAACACTTCCTTCGTGATAAGAGACAGGCACCAGCCGTCCATGACAATATGATGGAAGCTCCAAATCAAATGATAGTTGCGGTCTTCCGTACGGAAAATCGCTATGCGCATCAGCGGATCGCGAGTCAGGTCAAATCCTTTAGCCTTGTCTTCTCTTTGATAGGCTGCGATTGCATTCTCACGACGGTGCTTCTCTATGTCACGCAAATCTGTAAAATGAATTTGCGGTTTTTGTGTTTTATAGACAATTTGCAAAGGAATATCGTTCCAGCCGCTGTAAAAACGGGTTCTGAGCACGGCGGATCTTTCAAATAATCGCTCCAAGCTTTGTTTAAACCAATCAATCTTTAACTCTCCCTGCAAATCGAACGATGCTTGTTCAAAATAAGAATGTGAGTCCTCGTCCAGCAAGCTGTGGAAGAGCATTCCTTTCTGCATCGGAGTGAGCGGATACACGTTTTCAATCTCACCTGCATGCGGCAGTTGAACGAGGAGCTGATCCAATTCGTCAATGGACATGCCTTTTAACAAAATATCGCTTGGCGTCAGTTCTGATTGTTTTTTATGAACGCAATGCGTAATGATTGTGCGCAGGCGGCTTTGAATCGTTTCCGATAACCGCATGATCGTTTCTTTTGCGTACTGTTTACTGCTGTAGCTGATCGTAAGCTTCAGCCGGCCCTCGGTTATCATTCCGTTTATATTCAATACATACGGTCTTTCTTGATTTCCGCTTGAGTCTGAACCGCAAGAATAAGAAGATAATTGAACTCCATGCTGCTGTAAATCTTGGTCAAACTGTCCCAAGTAGTTAAAGCTGATCTCAGGATCGAGTTTCGATGGCAGTCCGCCGCTTAAGTACCTTGCTATGCCATATCCGATCCCTTTATGCGGAATTTGGCGCAGCCCTTCTTTGGTCGTTTTAATATAATCAGAGATTTCTTTGCCTGGCTGCGCGTGCAGCACAACCGGATACAGACTAGTAAACCAGCCGACCGTGCGGGAGATATCCATATCTTGAATGATCTGTTCTCTTCCGTGTCCCTCTAAATGAATCGGAATCCGGTCAAGCCCCGACCAATGGGATATTGAAAGACCAAGAGAAGTTAAAAGCAAATCGTTTATTTCCGTGTGATAAGCGCGATTCGCTTGTTTTAATAAGAGCTCCGTTTCCTCTTTCGTCCATTCCACAGTTGCTGTTTCACTGTCTTTTGCAGTTGTATGGGTTTCCTGAAAATCTGTAGGCAGCGGTTTTACTTCAGTTTGTTCGATCTTTGTCCAATATTCCTGCTCTTGTTTTATCGTTTCACTTTTCGCATATTCTGAAAGTTTTTTGGCCCACAATTGGAAAGAATCAGTTTTTTGCGGAAGTTGAATCATTTGCCCGTTTTCAGCTTGCCTGTAGCCGGTCACGAGATCCTCCAGTAAAATGCGCCATGACACCCCGTCTACAATCAAATGATGGATGGCGATGAGCAAATGATCCCCGTCTGCGCATTGAAACAATCCGGCTTTCATTAACGGGCCATCACTTAAATGCATACTGCTTTGTATCTCATCAGCCTTGGCTTCAATGGTCTGCCCCGGGTCGGATTCTGCTTTCAAATTCAGGACTTCAAGGTTGTACAGTCCGCTTTGGGCGATCTCTGCATTCTGTGCCTTGTATCCATTTTTCGCAGTCTGGAACGTCATCCGGAGCGCATCGTGATGTTCTGCAAGCTTTTGCAGGGTTTGACGCAGCGGCGTTTCCTGAAAACCTTCCGATGCATGCAGTATGACGGCTTGATTATAATAATGCGGATCTATTGTTGTTTGTTCAAAAAACCAATGCTGTATAGGAGTCAGGCTGACTTTTCCTTTGACCTCACCTTGATCGGCTGTACGCAGATTCTGCTTGATATGCGGACTCAATTCGGCAATCGTAGCATATTGAAACAAGTCTTTGATTTCCATTTTGTATCCGCTCTGTTTTAATCTGGATGACACTTGGATTGACTTAATGGAATCTCCGCCAAGTTCAAAGAAATTATCAAGAATACTGACATTCTCTGCGCCTAATACCGATTCCCAGGCAGAAACTAATATTTCTTCCGCTTTTGTTCGAGGAGCTTTATACTCTGCTCTGTCCTGCAGCTCGAAATCCGGAGCCGGCAGTCCTTTTCTGTTTATTTTTCCGTTAGACGTTAAAGGCATTTCATCAAGCTCGATAAAATAAGCCGGAACCATATAACCCGCCAGGCTGTGAGACAATTGTTTGCGGAGCCGGGCTGCCGTTGTTTGCCCGCCGCTCACGTAATATGCACACAATTGTTTAAACCCGTGGGCATCTTCTCTGGCCGTAACGACAGCTTCCTTGACCGCTTCTTCTTGAAGCAGCGCTGCCTCGATCTCGCCTAATTCGATACGATAGCCTCTGATTTTCACTTGTTCATCTATTCTGCCCGCATATTCAATGTTTCCGTCCGCCAGCCACTTCGCCAAATCTCCGGTCTTATACATTTTGGCTCCGGGTTCAAACGGGTCATCGACGAATTTCTCTGCCGTTAATTCGGGACGGTTCAAATATCCTCTTGCTACACCGGCGCCACTGATATAGATCTCTCCCGGCACTCCGATCGGCGCGGGTTTCATATTTTCATCAAGAACGTAAATGCTCGTGTTAGCCGCAGCGGTTCCGATCGGTACCGATTCCCGTCTGTCCTTTGCGGCATCGTAACGGTAAATCATGCAGCCGACAACGGTTTCCGTCGGTCCGTACTCATTGCATATTTCAATCCGGCCTTCGAACTGTTCATGAATACTTTGGGCTAACCGGGTGCTTAAGTTTTCTCCGCCCACAATCATTCTTCGGACAGCCGTTTGATCGGCGATGTTCATTTCCTTCAAGACCTGCAAATGGGCCGGGGTTAATTTAATGATATCCACCCTCGGGTCCCGCACAATCGATTCAAGCAGAGCTGTTTTATCCTCTCCGTCATAGACGATGATCGTATTGCCTGTGATAAGCGGTGTGAAAATAGAAGTCACCGTCAGATCAAAAGAGATGGACGAGTACAACGGGAAGTTGGCTTTCTCGCCTTTTACATAAACTTCTTTCGCCCACCAAATATAATTGGTCAAGCCGCGGTGCTCGATTAATACGCCTTTTGGCCGCCCTGTGGAGCCTGACGTATAAATGACATACGCCAAATGGCTTGCATCACTTATCGGTGCAAGGTCAGAGTCATCTTGGTGATACAACTCTTCATCATCCAGTAAAATTGTGATGCCTTCATAGGAAAGCTGTTCCCTGACATCTCGCTGCGTCAAAACGATTCCGGCTTGGGAGTCATCCAGCATATACCCGATGCGGTCTTGCGGATATTCCGGATCTATAGGGACATAGGCGCCGCCTGATTTTAAAACGGCAAGGATCCCGACCACCGATTCAATGCTGTTTCTGCTGATGATGGCCACAGGATGATCCGCCTGCACTCCCTTTGCTCTTAACGTTCGCGCCAGCCGGTTTGCCTGCTTATTGAGCTCTCCGTACGTGAGCTGCCTGTCCTTATCAATGACGGCCGCTTGATCGGGCGTACGCTGCGATTGCTCTTCAAATAATTGATAAACCGGCGTCTGCGGAAACGGTGCATCCGTGTCGTTAAGTGTCTGCAGAAGAGTTCTTTTTTCGCCTTCCGTTAACAATTCCACTTGATCCACCCGGATATCCGCATCTGTCACGACTTGATGCAGGATTTGCATGAAATGTTCCCGAATCCGCTCTATGCTTGCCCGATCATACACATTGGCATTGTATTCAAAAGAGATGTTCATCTCGTCGCCCGGTATGACGGTCAAATTAAAATCGTAGTTGGTCTGTTCTTCCATTTGTACGTTAGAAATGGTGATGGATGATCCGTTTTGCCGGCCTATGCTTTCCATATACTGATCAACCGGATAATTTTCGAAGATCATTAAATGTGTAATTAAATCTTGCTTTTGCGTTGTACGCGCCTGAATGTCGTACAACGGGTGTGTCTCGAATTGTTGAGACGCTACAGCCCTTTCCTGCGCCTCTTTCATAAGCCCGGCAAACGTTGTCCCCGCTTCACACCGGAACCGGACGGGAATGGTGTTAATGAATAAGCCGATCATCGTTTCCACGTTTGGAATTCCAGCAGGTCTTCCGGATACGACACTCCCAAACACAACGTCCTTGCTTCGGTTATATTTCTGCAGCAAAACCGCCCATGCCGTCTGCAGCAGCGTGTTCAGCGTGACATGATGCTTGCCTGCCGTCCGCTTCATTTTCGAAGTGAGATCGGAGCTTATGTCACACGTCACTTTTTCAGGAACGTATCGTCCGTCTTCCGCTGCATGGTGATCCTTAGGAAGGCCGGTTTGCTCCTCATATCCCTCCAAGTACTGACCCCAATAAGCCGTGGCCTCTTTCGCATCTTGCCGGCCGAGCCATTCAATATATTGACTGTACGGAGTAATTGATGATTGTTCAGGCTGCTTTTGCTGAAGCAAGGCAAAGTAATTCTCGAATATTTCTTTTGTAATCAGCGGCAGGCACCAGCCGTCCATTAAAATATGGTGGAAGCTCCAGATAAAACGGTATGTCTTTTCATCCGTACGGAGAATGAATAACCGCATTAACGCGCCTTTTTCTAAGTCGAACCCCCGCATCTTATCTTCTCTGGCATACTGCTGAATCATCGCTTCTTTTTGTGATTCCTTCATCTCGCGTAAGTCAATGAATTGAAAACCGATCTTTTTCGTTTTCAATATGATTTGCAGCGGCTGGTCTTTCCAGCCTCTGTAAAAATTCGTCCGGAAAATATCATATTTTTGCGATAAGACATCCAAGCTTTTTGAAAATGAATCAATCTCCAGATCTCCATGCAGATCAAACATCGTTTGCTGAAAATAAGCACCTGAATTCGGATCAAATAAGCTGTGAAACAGCATGCCCTTCTGCATCGGTGTTAATGGATAAATATTTTCCGCCTCGCCTAATTCAAGTGTCTGCTCCAAAAGCTGTTCCAGTTCGTCGATTGAGATATCTTTTAACAGGATGTCACTTGGTGTGAGGGAAGTCTGCTGCCGGCTTACGCAATGTGCAATGACTTCTTGCAGACTTTCTTTTAAACCTTTGGCAAATTGCGTCATAGTCGATCTTTCGTATTGTTTGCTGCTATAGCTCAGTGTCAGTGATAATGTCCCTTCAGAAATCATGCCGTTTAAATCAAGCACGGCTGTTCTCTCTTGGTTTTCGTTCATTGATAACCCTGTGGAAAAAGGCGATATGCGCAAAGCCTGATGCTTCAGGTTTTGATCAAACTGACCCAAATAATTAAACGATATTTCCGGATTCAGCTGCAGGCTGTCGGCTTCGGGATGCCCGGATATATATTTGATGATGCTGTAATTCATGCCTTTATCCGGGATACGGCGCAGCCCTTCTTTCACGGTCTTAATCCGCCATGACAAGTCTTTTCCGGCTTCCATCCTCAGTGCGACAGGGTACTGGCTTGTAAACCATCCGATCGTGCGGGAAATATCCGCATCCGGAATAATCGGTTCTCTCCCGTGGCCTTCCAAATTTACGACAATGTCTTCCATGCCAGTCCACCTGTGAACGGCGAGACCTAACGAAGTCAGCAGCAGATCATTGATATCCGTGTTGTAGGCGCGGTTCGCTTGTTTTAACAATTGCTCCGTTTCCTCTTTTGTCCATTGAATCGTCACTTCTTCGCTGTCTCTTAATAATGAGCCTTCGCTTATTTTGTCTTTAGGCAATGGCTGCGGCTCCGTGTTTGAAAGCTCGGCCCAATAAGCAATCTCCTCTTCCATGTCGGTTTCTTTCGCATATTTGGACAATTGATCGGCCCAGTATGGAAACGAATCTGTTTTTTGCGGGAGGCGGATCGTTTGTCCGCGCTCTGCCTGCTCATAACCGCTTGCAAAATCTTCGAGTAAAATGCGCCACGATACTCCGTCAATCACCAAATGATGAATTGCAATCAGCAAATGATCTCCGTCGGTGCATTGGAACAAACCAAGCTTCATCAAAGGCCCTTTGTCTAATATCATGCTGCTTTGAATCTCATTCGCTTTATCGGAAATTGCCTGAGCAGGATCGGTTTCGCCTTTATAATTCATCACTTCCAGATGATATAATTCACTTTCATCCGTTCCTGTAATTCGCGGAGCGTACCCGTTCGGTGTTTTTTCAAAAATCATCCTCAAGGCATCGTGATGCGACGCGATCCGTTCCATCGTCCGGCGAAGCGGAGCCTCTTTCAAGCCTTCCGCCGAATATAACATGACGGCCTGATTGTAATGGTGAGCTTGCGGCATCTTTTGTTCAAAAAACCAATGCTGTATCGGGGTCAGGTTTGAGCCGCCGGTCACTTCCTTTTGATCAGCCATCCTGCCGATCGGCACGACAAATTGACTTAGTTCTGCAATCGCGGGATATTTAAACAGATGTTTCATATCAACCTTGTATCCGGCTTGATACAATCTGGATGACACCTGAATTGATTTAATCGAATCTCCGCCATAATCAAAGAAATTATCCATAATTCCGATACGTTCTGCCCCTAATACATCTTGCCAGATGGACGTCAGCAGTTCTTCTGTTGTGTTCCGCGGGGCTATGTATTCGTTATCCGTCCGCGTATTTTCTTCATCAGCAGGCAAAGCTTTCAAATCAATTTTTCCATTGGAAGTGAGCGGTATGCGTTCCAAATGGATAAAGTAGGAGGGAATCATATAATCCGGCAGTTTACGGGATAATTCGGCTCTGAACTGCGCAGCCACAGAAGGCTCGCCGACATAATAGGCATACAATTGCTTGGCCCCGTCTGCGTCTTCCCGCGCGACGACTGCGGCTTCACGAACGTTTTCCAGATTGAACATGGCCGCCTCTACCTCGCCGATTTCGATTCGGTAGCCGCGGATTTTCACTTGATGATCGATCCGCCCTGCATATTCGATTCTTCCATCTGGCAGCCATCTGGCGAGATCCCCCGTTTTATACATCTTTTGACCGGAGAGATGCAAATGCTGAACAAATTTTTCCTCCGTCAGCTCAGGCCGATTGAGGTAGCCGCGGGCCACTCCCGCTCCTCCGACATACAGCTCTCCCGGTACGCCGATCGGCTGGATTTGCTGGTGCGCTCCTAAAATATAAGCTTGATGGTTGGCCACCGGTTTGCCGATTGTGATCTGTTCATCAGCAGACTGAACAGGGTGAAAGGTCGATACCACGCTGTTTTCTGTCGGTCCGTATTCATTATTGATCCGAATGTGAGGCTGCAGAGAATACAGCTTCTCAACTGTATCTGTTTCCAGCTGCTCTCCGCCTACAACAACATGCTGAACATGAATGAAGTCGTCCGCGTTCATCTCTTCGATCATCGTTTTCAAAAGACGGGGAGAAGTTGAAAAATGTGTAATCCGCTCTTGTTTCAAGACATTTTGAATGGCGAAAAGGTCTTTATTTTCTTCATTCGGCAAAAGGTGCAAAGTCGCTCCCGAAATAAGCGGGCCGAAGAAATTTAAAATGAACGCATCAAAAACATACGGGTACAAGACAAGCACGCGATCCGCTGAAGAATGCTTGAAAAACGCCTTCTTCCACTGGAGCGAATTCACAATACCGCCGTGTTCAACCATGACTCCTTTCGGCTTTCCTGTTGTGCCCGATGTATAAATGACATAGGCTAAATGGCTGTGTTCCGCTATCGGTGATAACAATGAGCCATCCGCATGGTATGATGTTTTGTCATTTAAATCAATCACCGGGCCGTCAAAGGTGAGGCTGTTTTTCAAATGACGCTGAACAAGGAGAACGTCCGCATTCGCATCCTGAAGCAAATATTGAAGCCGCTCGTTTGGATATTCAGGGTCCAGGGGTACATAAGCGCCCCCCGCCTTCCAAACGGCTATGATTGACACGATCACCTCTAACGAACGATCAGCCAGAATTGCGACCAATGTATCGGCTTGAACCCCGCAATTACGCAATGTTCTTGCCAAACGGTTCGCCTTTTCATTCAATTCCCTGTACGTCAAATGGGCGTTTTTAAACTTGACCGCCGCGTGCTCAGGCGTTCTTTCTGCCTGTTCTTCAAATAATTGATAGACGGTTCTGCTCCCGGAGTAATCTCTGCCGGTATCGTTAAAATCAAACAATAGTTTCTGCTTTTCCGCTTCGGGTATCATTTCTGCCGTATGGATCTCCGCTTCAGGCTGAAACAGGATCACAGACAGCAGATGATCCAAATGGGCTGTCATTTGATCCATATAGCGCTCATCGTACAGATTGCCGTTATAAAAAAGCTTTAAATGAATCCCGTTGTTTTCCAAATCAAAGTGAAACAGCGTATCGGCTGCAATGTCTTCTTTAAATTGCAAAGAATGAATTTCGTTAAGCGAAACGACGGTATGAATCAAAGGCAGACGCTCATCATTGTATTGCACGCTTAGATGCTGAACCATTTTTCTAAACGGCAGGTTTTGATTTTTCAGTGAATCATTAACAGCTTCTTTCAGCTGTTCAAACACGGTTTTAAATGTACTCTCGTTTGAAAGCGTATTTTTCAAAAGAACAACGGAGTTAACAGCTGACTGACTGCTTTTTTGCTTCGATACCGTTGGAATGCCGAGAATCAGGCTCGTTCGATCGGTATATTTATACAGCAAGCATTCAATACCTGACAATAAAATCAGATAGGCCGCCATATCGGAATGATTCGCCATTGTCATGATTCTTTGAGATACTTCCGGAGATAAGGAACGGCAGATGCATTTTTCCTGGTAGCCGGTACGGGCCAATGACGCTTTATCCGCTGCTTTAAAGTAAGGGAATGCGCTTAGTCCGTCTTCTTCATCAAACAGGTTGTCCCAGTACGTTTCTTGGTTTTTAAATACCGACATTGGAGCACCTCATTTTATATAATTTAAAGAAATAATGCTTTTCCCTAAAAGTTCAATTGAATAGAATCAAGCGCGTTCTCTTCTTCCTCATTGCTGCCGCTCAATCCGATTTGATCGATCAGAATGTCCGGCTGTTCCAGAATCGCTGATAGGATGTGTAAATAGTCGTTTGATAGAATCTCGATTCTGCTTTTCTTAAACAGTTTTTTCGAATATTCAAACAGCCCGTGATAGTTGTCGTGATCCGTTTGAATCGACAAGGTCAAATCGAACTTGGCAACCGGATGATGAAATGGATACGGCTTGAGCTGCAGAGAATCAAATGTCAATTCAGCCTGGTCGAGATTTTGCAGCACAAACATCGTATCGAATA
Source organism: Bacillus sp. 5RYD7K (assembly GCF_059831465.1). NCBI lineage: Bacteria > Bacillati > Bacillota > Bacilli > Caryophanales > Bacillaceae > Bacillus > Bacillus sp. 5RYD7K. Next base: position 2,917,404 of record NZ_CP191200.1, on the reverse strand, counting down.
AAGGGTTGCGGCTTGCATCCTTCGGAAGATGTAAATGCTGTATCAATTCTTCCAACGGATAGTCTTGATTTTTATAGGCGTTCAGCATGTTTTCTTTTACTTCGTTTAAGTAGGCATCAAATGTTTTACGGCCCGCCGGGTGATTGCGAATGACTAACGTATTGACGAACATTCCCACAACGGACTCCACATCCAAATGAGTCCGCCCGGCAGACGGCGTTCCTACGATAATATCTTCTTGTCCGCTGTATTTAGATAAAAGAATCGTATAGGCTGCCAATAAAATCATATACAGTGTTGCGCCTGTTTCTTCTTCCATTTGTCTTAAACGCTGTTTCAAGTGTTCCGGTATAAGAAATTCAAATGATTCGCCTTCGTAATCGCGTATGGCAGGTCTCTCATAATCCGCAGGCATATCCAGTACGGGAATGTCATCGTGAAACTGATCCAGCCAATACGCTTCCTGGCTCTTGATGTTCCGTCTCTGAATGTCTGATTGCTGCCAAACCGCATAATCTTTATATTGAACTGAAAGCGGGTCCGGTTGGCTCCCTGCGTAGAGCCGGCTCAGATCGTTCATCATAATATTGACGGACACGCCGTCAGAAATGATATGATGCATATCAACCACAAGCACATGCCGCAAAGGTTCAATTTCAATTAATCCCGCTCGCATCAGAGGCGGTTTGGCTAAATCAAACGCTTGGATGAATTCAAGCACACGGTCTTCCGCTTCTTCTTCGCTTGCTTGAATTTGTTCTATTGTAAAGTCGACGCTCTGATGAATTCGCTGTGCCGGCTCCCCTTCATATAATTCAAAGCTGGTCCGCAACGCTTCATGACGCTCAATTAATTTTTGGAAAGCGTCGTTTAACCGGTCGGGATCAACTCCTCCTTCCACGCTCATGGCACCCGTCATATTGTAAGTCAGCTCGCCGCCTTCTGCGTGACTTAACAAATACATCCGTCTCTGAGCTGAAGAAACGGGATAATAGGACATTTCTTTTGCGGCCGGGATCGGTATATATTGATTTTTGTCCATGTGTAACGTCTTTTCAGCCAATTGTTCAATGGTAGGAAACTTGAATATATCTTTTAGAGACAGATTCACATCCAGCTCTTTTTGAATTCTGGCGGCTAAGGCCGCTGCGCGAATGGAGTTCCCTCCGAGATCAAAGAAATGATGTTTAATCCCCGCACGGCTTATTCCGAGCACTTCCCGCCATAAATCTGCGAGTTTGGACTCCGTCTCATTGCCCGGCGGAACATATTCAGATGTCTGCTGCAGACTCGCTTCTGGCGCGGGCAGTGCCTTACGGTTTATTTTCCCGTTGGACGTTAACGGCATATCGTCCAGACGGATAAAATAAGACGGAACCATGTAATCCGGAAGCGCGGATGACAATTGTTCCCTAAGCTGCGCCGCCGCTATAGGCTTGTCGCTTACGTAATACGCGCATAATTGGTTTAAGCCGTCTTCTTCTTTCACTGTAACCGCGGCTTTTTGCACCGCTTCCGCGTTATGCATCGCCGCTTCGATTTCACCAAGCTCGATTCGGTGGCCCCTGATTTTGACTTGTTCATCAACGCGCCCAATATATACAAGATTTCCATCCTTCAATCGTTTAGCCAAATCCCCTGTTTTGTACATCTTCGCTCCCGGGACATACGGGTTTTCAACAAATTTCTCTGCCGTTAAATCCGGGCGGTTCCAATACCCTCTGGCCACACCCGGTCCGCTGATATACATTTCGCCGATTACCCCGATCGGAACCAGGTTTCTGCTTGCATCGGCCACATAAATATCCGTATTGGCTGCCGGTGTGCCGATCGGTACAAATTCCCGCTTGTCCCGTTTTGCGTTGAAGTGATAAATCATACATCCGACGACAGCTTCCGTCGGTCCGTATTCATTGAAAATGTCCAGCCGGCCTTTAAACTGCTCGCTGACACTTTTGGCCAGACGGGTGCTTAAATTTTCTCCGCCCACAATCATTTTCCGTATGGCGGTGCCGCCTGCTATATTCATCTCCTTGATGACATGCAAATGTGCCGGTGTCAATTTGATCATGTCTATTCTTGTGTCCCTTATAATTTCAGAAAGCACGGCGCTTTTGTCCTCTCCATCGAAGACAATGATGGTATTTCCAGTAGCCAGCGGTGTAAATATCGAGGTCACCGTCAGGTCGAAAGAGATGGAAGAGTATAATGGGAAGTTGGTTTTCTCACCTTTTACATAAACCTCTTTCGCCCACCAAATATAATTAGCCAGCCCTTGGTGCTCAATGAGTACACCTTTCGGATTTCCCGTAGAACCCGACGTATAGATCATGTAGGCCAAATCATGTGTATTGCTTTCCAATTCAAGATTCGAGCGGTCCTCATGATATGAACTTGCCTCATCCAAAAGCACAACGTCACCATCATACGGTAATTGATCTTGCAGGCTCTGCAGTGTTAACACAACCTCCGCCCTTGAATCTCTCAGCATATATTGGATTCGATCTTCCGGATATTCAGGGTCAATAGGCACGTATGCGCCGCCGGATTTCAGAACAGCCAAAATGCCAACAATCAGCTCAAGGCAATGCGGAGAAAGGATGGCAACGAATTGATCCGCTTGTACGCCTTTTATCCGTAACGTCCGCGCCAATTGGTTCGCCCGTTCATTGAGCTGTCTGTACGTATACTGCTCATTGCCAAAAATAACGGCTGGATGATCGGGCCGCTGTGCCGCCTGCATTTCAAACCATCGGGTTACTGTTTCGTTATGCGGATATGGCGTCTTTGTGTCATTACACTCCGTCAGTAATTGATGCCGTTCGGTTTCAGACAGCATAGGAACGGAAGACAGCGTCATCTCCGGCTGCTCCACAAGGCTGTTTAATATGCTGATATAGTGTCTGGTGATCTGTTCAATGGTGTCTTTTTCAAACTGTCCCGGTTTAAAATCAAAATGCATCTCGATCTGTTGTCCGGCATCTTCGACCGTCAGCATCAAATCATATAAAGAGACTCCGGGATTTCGCTCTTTCACCTTAAACGTACATTCATCGTGCCGGATTTCATGAAATTCAATATTTTGAAACACAAACATCGTGTTAAACAGCGATTTTCGCGTTGTTTCCCGCTGCACATTTAATTTCTCCACAAGCTTGTCGAATGGATAGTCTTGGTTTTCGAAAGCGTCAAGCGTCTGTCGCTTTACTTCTTCCAGGTAATCCGAGAACTTTCGATTGGCGTGCGGCTTCGTTCGGATTCCGAGGGTTTGTATGAAAATACCGATGATCTTTTCAATATCCGGATGATTTCTTCCTGAAGCAGGCGTGCCTACGACAATATCTTCTTGGCCCGTATATTTATGAAGCAGCACTTTGTAGGCGGCCAGCATCACCGTATAGAGAGTCGTTCCCGCTGTTTGCGCCAGATCTTGCAGCGAACGGATGACATCCGGCTGTAAAGAGCACGTCACGCGATGTCCCTCAGAAGACTGCTCCGCCGCTTTTGAACCGTCTGTCGGCAATTGAAGGACCGGGATTTCGTCTGGAAATTGTTCCAGCCAATATGCCTCCTGCCGCTTCATGGCATCCTCATTCAGCCATTGGTTTTGCCATTCGGCGAAATCTTTATATTCAAATTCAATATCCGGTAGCGGTTTTTGATGATATAAAGCCAGCAATTCATTTGTAAGGATGTTGACGGAATAACCGTCCGAAATGATATGGTGCATATCGATGAGCAGTTCGGCTTGCCCGTTTTCAATCTTGATCAGCTCCGCACGAACCAAAGGAGCTTCTTCCAAGCGGAACGGTTTTACAAATCGGTCTGAATAGGCGTCAAATTCGTCCCGGCTCATCGTCCGGACATGAACGTTAAAATCAACTTCGTTATCAAGTTTTTGGACGATTTCACCATCTATAATGTCAAAATATGTGCGAAACGCTTCATGCCGCTCTATGACTTGTTGAAGGGAAGAAATCAGAGCCTGCTCATCGTACTTCCCTGTTATTGATATTTGCCCGAACATATTTTGAGCCAGCTGATCGGGCTCCATTTGGTGGAGGAAATAGACTCTTTGCTGCGCCGGCGATGTCGGGTAATACGCTTTTTTCTCAGCAGCTTTGATCGGGAGGTGCATGACTTTCGTTTCGTTCTGAATGAAACGTGCTAATTCCTTAACAGTCTGATGATTGAAAAATTGTCCGATGGAAACCTTTTGATGAAATGTCTTCTGAACTTTGGATAGCATAAGGGTCGCTTGGAGTGAGTTTCCTCCCAGATCCAGGAAGCGATCTGATCTGCCAATCCGTTCAAGGCCGAAAAGCTCCTCCCAAATACGCGCCAGCTGCCGCTCCGTTTCATTTGCCGGCGCCTCGTAGGCATCAGCAAGTTTTTCCGTATTGCTTACGATTGAGGAGACCCGCTTTTGGTGTTCGGCGTACAGTTCTTGTAAATCATGCTGTTCTTCATCGGAAAACATCACCAGGGCGTTAAGAGGGACTGAATCCCCTTCAACCATCTTTTGCAGCAATGTCGTAAAGCCCGCTCCCCACTTTTTCATGATCTCCGGACTGACGACATTCGTATTAAAATCAAAATCAAGAACGTATTCTTGATCGACATCCGTTACGTTAAGAAACAGATCGTATGAAATGCATTTCATAGGGTAAGCAACGAGCTCAGCTTCCGCCTTTCCGAAGTGAAGCTTTCGAAAAGGCCTGTCCAAATTAAAAATAATACGCATATCCGGCACATGATTGTGCGGAAGTTCTCTGGCCGCCAGTGTCATCGGAACGTCTTGATTGCGCATTGCTTGATTCACGTTTTCTCTCATCCGGTCCAGATAGCCGGATAAAGTGGTTTCTGAAGAAGCCGTGTTTTTTACCGGAATCATATTGACGCAATTTCCAATCAGATCATGCTGTTTCATATGGGATTGACCGGCTGTCGGCATCCCGATTACAAGGCCCGTCTGTTTGGTAAGCTGGTGCAGAAAAAGGTGAAATGCACCAAGCATCGTTACAAATACGCTGTTTTTCATCCGAATGCTCAAAGACTTTAAGGCCTTGCTTAAAGGCCGCCCAAGCCGGACGGTACACCGGTCTCCCTCGTATCCGTTCTGATGGCGGGCAGAAGCGGCGCCCGGCAGGACTGCCTGCTGTATCGGTTCAGAAAAATGATGCCGCCAATACCGGACTCCTTCTTCATAATGGCCGCTGTCAATTTGCGCCTGCTGCCAGTCTAAATATTGGCGAAATGAAGCAGCGGCCTCTTTTAGCGGAAACGGTTTTCCTTGTACGATTGCCGCATAGCTGTTCTCCAGCTCTTGAACAAAAACGGCGATTGACCATCCATCGGCAATGATATGATGGAACGTGAGCACAATCAGGTGTTCATTGTGAGCCGATGTAAGCACATGGATTCTAAACAAGGGCTTTTGTTCATAGAAGTGAAACGGCCGCTTGGCATCTTCTGTCAGCCATTTCTGAATTTCTGTTTCCCGCTGTTCTTCCGGGTGACCGGTAAAATCAATGACAGGTATTTCTATAGTCATCCGTTCCTGCACCTGCTGTACCTCGTCATCGGGATGAATCACCGTACGTAAAGCTTCATGACGGTCGACGATATGCCGGACGGCTTGTTTTAATGGTGTATGCTGCAGTTCGCCCTTTACTTTCAGCATAATGGACTGGTTTAAAGCTGCAGAAGCTTCATTCCCATAATGGGATGCCATGACCAATTGTTTTTGTTCATCTGAAAGCTCGTACGCCCCGGATTTGTTATGGCCGCCGTCATCAGGAGAATCCGGGCCTTCCGGAATAAATCCGCCTCGGCGAAGATCCTTCACCGTGTCTTTAACAGCTTGAATGATATGTTCAATATCATCCGCGGTATGCGCCGTGGATAGGAAGCAGTTGCGTCCTTCCCACACATAGACCCCTTTATAATTGAGATGGTAAAAGAACAAGTCGTTATCAAGCGATGAGACAAACCGGAATAAAGAACCGAATTGAACCATGCGGATAGGCACTTGCGATTGTTCAAAGAAGCGATTTAGCCGATCAACCAAGGAGGCTGTTTTTTGATTCAGCTGTTCATACAGGTGTTCTCCCTCGGTTTGTAAATGGCGAAGCACGGCTAACGACATTCTCATGGTAAGCGGGTGAGTATTGAAGGTGCCGGCCACAAACGTGCGTTTTGCCTCATCTTGCGGATAGGAATCGTCCCCATACTGCCAGGTTCCCCCGTCGATCGCATTCATGAATTCAGCTTTTCCGGCAACAATCCCTAACGGCTGTCCGCCGCCGATGATTTTTCCGTAGGTCACTAAATCAGCCTGAATACCGAACCATTCCTGAGCGCCGCCGAGACCGATCCGAAATCCTGTAATAATTTCATCGATAATCAAAGCTGTTCCGGATTGCTGCGTGATCGCCCGCAATTCTTTCAAAAATGCCCGCGGCTGCAAATCGGGCCTGCGGCTTTGTACCGGTTCAACCAGTACGGCTGCCAATTCATCACCGAGGCTGCGAATCACATCGAGCGAATCGGGATTGTTGTAATGTAAAATAATCAAATCATCCATATAGCTCTGCAGTATGCCCGGAGCCAGCGGATTCGCAGACGAGGCTCCGCCTTTTGTGCCGGCAAGCCCTAATACCCCGTCAAACGTACCGTGATAAGACCCCGAGAAGGCCACAACTTTCTTTCTTCCTGTTGCCGCCCGCGCTAAACGAAGGGCAACCATGACAGCCTCTGTTCCGGAATTATAGAAAGCGACCCTTTCCACCCCAGTGCATGTGCGGATCCGGTCGGCAACTTCTCCTGCGACATCCGACATCGGGCCGAGCGGAGGCAATGATGAACGGACTGAATCATCGATAACCTGTGTAATAAAGGAAGGATGATGCCCGAAAAGGTTAACTCCGAATCCCATGGTGACATCGATATATTCATTTCCGTCAACGTCCCACATTTTGGAACCGTCAGAACGTTCGGCAATAATCGGGTACACGATTTCCTTCCAATATGAACGGAAGCTGGACAAGTTGCGGTTATTTGCATGAGCAAATCGGGTTTTGTCCGTATACTGTTTGGAACCTTTCGTTTTATCTGCATATTTCACGATGAAATCTTCTAAATATTGTTTTTGCCGTGCGGTATAGTGTCCCTGTTCATGCAGGTTCTGAGGCTGGAAAGGAACATAGGGTTTCGCTTCTTGGGCCGTTTTCTTTTCTGCAGTGACGGCCGGAGGCCCCTGCTTGACAGAAGGAATTGATTTCTCTTGTGCTTTATCGTGTTCTTTCACATCGGAATGATAACCGCCGTTTTTCAGCAAATTAAAGCTATTTAACTGAGCTTGCAAGGTGTCCTGGATTAATTGATTTTGAGAAGCGATTATTTTTTCAAGCATATGTCCTTGATGATCTTCTCTGTGACCAGATTCAGGCTGTGCTTCTGGAATGACTAGTGTTTCATGCACCGGAACATTCTCTTGAGCCGGAGCGGATCCAAAGGACGATGGAGCGGTCTCAGCCAAGTAATCGATGACACTTTGAAGGTTGTTCATCGTATCAAAAAAACGATCCATCGGGATGTCTACCCCAAATTCGTCCGCGATGGCTTTTTTGACCTGTGACAGCATGATGGAATCCATTCCGAGCCCGATAAAATGAGCGTTCAGATCAAGCTCATCTGCTTTGATTCCCGAAGCATTGCTGATGACAGTTTTCAGGAAGGATTCAATATGCGCCTTCGATTGATTGATGTTCAATGCGGCTTCTCCTTTCTCTTGGCCCTCGTTTAGGCGCAATTGGTCAGCTTCAGCCCAACAGCGGTTCCGTTCAAACGGATAAAGGGGCAATGGCGTTTTTTGTACGGTTTCACCGGCGTAAATGGCGCTCCAGTCTACAACGGCTCCCTGCACAAATAATTCGGCAGTGCGATTCAGCCATGTGATCCGTTCATCATGTGTACGTATACGCTGCTCCATCAGAGCGGCTGCTTGTTTATTCAGCTCTTCTTTATGAGCAGGCAGCATTTCCTTCAAGTTCTGATAACCAACGTATACTCCGGGAAGATGTCTGTCTCCCTGGATTACGGAAGTCAGCTTGTCACATAATTCCTGCTTACTGAATACAATCATGGCAATACCATGATCCAAATGAGCTCTGCCCGTGCCGGCTGTATAGCAAATGGACTTCAATGAAGGGCTGTCATCTGCTACATATTGGCGGTACTGCTGTGCAAGTTCATAGAGTGCATTTTCAGTATGAGCGGATAAAACAAATAGGTGCGGCTCATTTTCATTTTCGGGTGCATCCTCATTTTGAGAAGTATATTCCTCCAATACCACATGAGCGTTCGTTCCGCTAAAACCGAACGAGCTGATTCCGGCTCGCAGCGGCTCATCACCCGATGTGAACTCCGCAGCTTCCTGATTCACATAAAATGGTGAAGAGTGAAAATGAATGAGCGGATTAGGTTCATTAAAGTGCGCTAAAGGCGGGTTTTTCTTATGATTCAGCATGAGGACAGATTTGATCAGTCCGACGATGCCTGCTGCTTCAAACAAATGACCGATGTTCGATTTAACAGAACCAATCGCGCAAAATTGTTTTTTTGCCGTATACTTTTCAAACGCTTTACAAAGTCCGTTAAATTCAACCGGATCGCCGAGCTTGGTTCCGGTGCCATGTGCTTCGATGAAAGACAGCGTTTCAGGATCAATGCCCGCGTCTTTCCAGGCCGTCTCAATGACCTCAGTCTGAGCTGCCGGATTCGGTGCGGTAATCCCGGCGGTTGTTCCGTCTTGATTTATCGCGCTTCCTTTAATTACGCCGTAAATATGGTCTCCGTCGCGAACCGCATCCTGCAAAGGTTTTAACAGGACAGCCGCCGCGCCTTCACCTGTGCCCGTGCCGTCTGAATCTTTACTGAACGTTTTCGTGTACCCGTCCGAAGATTCCATATCAAGCCCGATACGGATCGGCAAGAGCGATGTCCGGATACCGCCGGCAAGTGCCATGTCACAATCGCCGGACATTAAAGATTTGCATGCCATATGAACGGCGGCAAGCGATGAGGAGCATGCCGTATCCACTGTGACCGCCGGCCCTTTTAAATTTAAGAAATAAGCGATCCGGCTGGCTAACACGGAAGGAAGATTGCCTACAATATATTGATGAAGCTCCTCCGGATAATTCGCAGAAAGGAGACGTTCATAATCGTAGCCTACCTTCGAGTACCCCGCATATACCCCGACACGGCTCCCGTTCATGCTGCCGCCGGCATAGCCCGCATCTTCAATCGCATGCCATGCAGACTGCAAAAACAGTCTTTGATTGGGGTCCATAAACTGAGCCGTTTTAGGAGCTAAACCGAAGAACGAGTAATCAAAGCGGTCGATTTCATCTAAATAGCCGCCCTTCACAAACTGATTCTCATTGAATTCGCTTTGGATGGACTTTAAATAATCCGCCGCATCTTTCAGCCGGGATGCAGGGTATTCCCGAATGCTGTGCTCACCTTTTTCAAGCAGATTCCAAAAATCACTTTTAGTTGATGCTCCCGGGACATTGAGCGACATCCCGATAATGGCGATATCTTTCGGTGTCACATGGCTTGGTTTCGCTGTCACGTCCTGCTTGATTTCAGCATGGCTTTCAGACAGATATGCCGCCAAATCAGTAATAGAAGGATACGTAAAGAGGTCGGAAACGGCAAGCTCGCGTCCAAATCTCTGTTCTATACGCTCGGCAGCCTGCGATAACTGTAATGAATTTGCGCCCATATCAAAATAACTGTCAGTGAGGTGAACCTTTTTCCCATCGAGCACATCGGAAAAGATAGACAGTAATTCCGTTTCGATTTCATGAATGGGAGTCTGTCCGGAAGTTTTCGGGCTGCTCTCCAAACATTCATTGATGGCGGCAGACTCTGCTGAAAAATTCCCTGCTTCATACTGTCTGGCCAGTTCATAGCGCTTAACCTTCCCGCTCGTCGTTTTTGGCAGCTTTTTGATCGGAAGGACTTCTTTTATGCTCCAGCCGCCCCGCTGGTATAAATGCTTTTTGATCTCTTTGACAAGCGGCGCGAATTTTTCAGGTGATTTTTTGTAAACAACAAAGAGCACGATCTCTCCGCTTCGCGTCTTTTGGTCATATACACCGCAGGCGGCAACCCTTCCTAAGTCAACCTCTTCCATTTCAATCGCGACCCGCTCAATATCGTGAGGATAGACATTTTTTCCGTTCACGAAAATAATGTCTTTTTCTCTTCCGGTTACGACTAAGTTGCCACTTTCACTAATGAATCCGAGGTCTCCCGTTTTTACCCAGCCGTCAGAAGTCAGCGCTTTTTCCGTACTCTCGGGGTTGTTATAATACCCTTGCGTCACATTGTCTCCTTTGATCTGGATATGGCCGATGATTCCGTCTTCTAATCTTTCATTTGCTCCATCGGAGATCCGAAGCTGACAATAGTCAATAGGTTGTCCTACTTCGACGAATGAAGCGCAATGTTGATCCTCTTTGCTGACGTTTACAGCTCTTTCACCAAGATTTAAATAGTCACGATGCAAATAAACGGGAACGAATTCTTTACCTGTTTTAGAAAACGCTGCGCCAACCGAAGCTTCCGCTAAACCGTAAACATTCAAAATGGCGGATCTTTTCAGATTGAATGCTGCGCATCTAGTCAAAAATTCGTCACAGAGCTCCGGCAATATCGGTTCTGCACCGTTTGCGATGACTTTGATATGGGATAAATCCCAGTCTGGTTCGTTTTTCAGAAATTTAAGGAAGTAGTTGTACCCGAAATTAGGAGAGGATAGAATACTGGCTTTATGTTCATGAGCTTTTTTCATCCAAAGAATAGGTCTGCGAATAAATAATTCTGTAGGCATTAGATTTTGATTGATTCCGGTTATGAAGGGAACAAGGTGGCAGGCGATGAGCCCCATATCATGCGTTAAAGGCATCCATGATAAGAAAGAGTCTTTCGAATGAATGGCTAGGGCAGTCCCAATGGCGCACGTGTTATGTATTAAGTTGTGATGCGTTAACATGACTCCTTTTGGATCTCCTGTCGATCCGGAAGAAAATTGGATAAAAGCCAGTTCATCCGCATCAGGTTCATAAAACGAAGCGGGGTAATCGTAGGTGTGGTCTTGAATGATGTCAGATTTTTCGTTTAATTGATGATGGAAATCCTGTAAATCGTGTTCTGCAGCGTATTTCTTTATTTTGTCCAATACTTTTTCAGAGGCAATCAGAAACGGATGATTTAATATATTCCAAATGCGCCACACCTTCAGCTTATGGTCATCATCTTCTCCGATACTGACCGGTACCGGGATCATTCCTCCTAATATACAAGCCCAAAAAGCAACGACGAATGATTTGTTTTCTTGGATTTGAAATACAATTTCCTGCTTCGGCTGAATGCCGATATGCTGTAAATAGCCAAGATACCCTTTCGCTTCATCAAACAATTGGCGGTAAGAGACAACTGTCTCGTTTTTATCGGATTCGATAAAACGGATCCCGCGATCAGATATGCTGCTTCTTTCCCGAATGACATCTACTAAGGTTTGGAATTGACTGGTATACATAGGTCCCCTCCTGGGCGCTTTATTTTAAAATCTGCAATTGTTCCCAAGCCGGAAGCTGTTTAGCTTCACAAATTAATTTGCATAAATGGATTGAATGTTCGAGTTCTTGTTCTGAAAGCACGTCTTCATGCCTTTTCATTCTCTCCTTCAGCTCTTGGATTTGCATAAATAATGGCGTCGTCATATTGGAATAAGCCGCTGAATCCTCGTTGTAATTTCGCGCAATGACGGATTGAATCATCAATTTATTCAGTTGTTTTTTGCGTAAACGGACAATATGCTTCTTTCTTTCCGCTGAATTGGAAAGCAGCTGAACATCAGATGTCTGTCCTAAGGGATAAGGTGCAATGTGATTCGTTGTTTTTCTCAGCAGACCGGTTAAGACATTGTTCGGACCCATTTCGATGACTTCTGTGACTCCTTGTAAAAGCAAGTAATGCATTGATTCCGCCCATCTTACCGGCATCGTCATGTGCTGCTTGAGATGTTCGATGATCGCATTTCCGCTGCTGTAAGGGCGTGCGGTGACGTTTGAAATGATCGGCCATGCGGCATCCCGGAAGGAATACTGGTGTAATGCACTCTGGAATTGTTCGGATGCCGATCTTATCATTGAACTGTGAAAAGGTGCACTTACATTTAAATAAGTGTATGCCGCCCCCTTTTCCTCCGCCATCCTGATGACACGTTCCACAGCTTGCCGGTGTCCGGAAATCACATGCTGCCGGTCTGAATTCATGCAGGCTACACCTGCCGGAAAGTCTTCCGTCGACACTTTCGCACACATTTCTTGCAATGTTTGAAGAGAGAGCCGGGTCACGGCGGCCATCGTCCCCTGCTGCTGAGGATCGGCATTTTGCATAAGAATTCCCCGCCGCCTTACAAGTGTAACGGCATCATGAAAAGAAAGGGCGCCGGCACAGACAAGCGCCGAGTATTCTCCTAAGCTGTGACCTGCAAGAAAGCGGGGCTTCACCCCTATTTCTTGCATATACACTTGAAACGCAATCACACTGACCGTTAAAATAGCGGGCTGCGCATTCATTGTTTTTGTTAATTCATTCATATCACCGTTAAAACACAGCTTTTTTATATCCAAGGAGATCGCGTCGCCAGCTTCTTCAAATAATCTTTTTGCGACCGCAAAATCGTTCCAAAATTGTTTACCCATTCCTACAAATTGAGACCCTTGTCCAGGAAATAAAAAGGCAAGATTGTTCATGAGATTCCTCCGATCATATTGAACAAAAATACAATATCCTACAAATTATCCCTTTATCTAACATCCTAGCATGATTACAACAAATGTGTATAGAATACTTTCGGAGGAGTTATTGTTCGATTTTACAAACGAATTAGATATATTTATTCATAAAATAAAACATGGGGGTTTCACCTAAAATCAGTCTTAAAGAGAGGTGATAAGAGCCGGGCCGGAAGCTTGTTACCGACTCTTCTTCACTCATGGTGCGCCCTTGATGTTTCATATTTTTTGGGTATATCGGCATAATTGTGTCAGAAATTACATCTTTTCTGTTTATTGTAAAAGTTCATTTGTATATCTGTGAAGGATTGTAAACTGGTTATGCAGGAATGAAATTAGAAGAGGAAAATCTGCAAGTGAAATGCGGCGCAGAACATACGGATGAGCCTGCTCCGATACCGATTGACGCATTCTCAATCGATTGAATTCCGGCTTTTTTTGTTTACATTGTTTTGTAAGACCTTCCGTCAGCATTCACCATCTTGCTTATCAAGAACCCCTTTTTATTTTGCACTCCTTATTTGGACAGAAAAAAACAGTCGCTTTAGAACGGCTGTTTTTTCATGGGTATCAGAACTATTGAGCGGTATACCCGCCGTCCATAACGACGGCCTGACCGGTGACGCCTTTTGCTTTGTCGCTAGCCAAAAATACGGCGTAATCCGCAATTTCCTTCACTGACAGCAGCCGTTTTTGGGGAACGAGCGGAAAGATGACGTCCTCCAGCACCCGTTCGTACGGTACATTCCTTGTTGCGGAAATATCCTTTAACTGATTGCGGACAAGCTGAGTGTCCACATATCCCGGGCAAAGCGCATTGACGGTAATGCCGTCAGCCGCGCCTTCAAGTGCGCCGACTTTCGTTAAGCCGATGACGCCATGCTTGGCACTGTTATATGCCGCTTTTCCGTAAAAACCGATCAGTCCGTTGACAGACGCCATATTGATGATCCGTCCGAACTGCTGTTTTTTCATGACGGGGAATGCATGTTTCATGGTGAGAAACGGTCCAGTCAGCATGACACGGATGAGCCTTTCAAACTGTTCCGCGGGAAATTCCTCGATGGGCGCGATATGCTGAATGCCCGCGTTATTTACGAGAATATCGAGCCGGCCGAATTCCGTCACGGCTGTTTGAATCATATCGGCCGTTTGTTTTTCATCTGTTACATCACACGTGATGCTGATGGCATGGGCGCCTTCTCCGCTGAGTTTTGCAGCAGCTTCTTTTCCCGCCTGTTCATTAACATCCGCTATGAGAACGGAGGCTCCTTCACGGGTGAATTCTTGAGCGATTTCAAATCCGATTCCTCTGGCTGCCCCTGTCACTACAGCTGTTTTGTGTTTCAGCATTGAATGCATGATGATACCTCCTTATTTCCGCCCGGACGTTAATGCTTCACTGACAGTAAAATGACCTTCTGTTTTCTCAAAGACCTCCTCTATTGTTACACCTTCCTGCAATTCGGTCAGCGTCATACGGCCTTGGCGGAAATCGAATACCGCCAAATCTGTGATCAGCCGATCGACGACCTGCCTGCCGGTTAAAGGCAGCGTACATTCCGATTTCACTTTGGACTCTCCATATTTATTCACATGCTCCATGATGACAACGATCCGTTTTGCTCCGTGAACCAAGTCCATGGCGCCGCCCATTCCTTTAATCATTTTTCCGGGGATCATCCAGTTCGCCAAATCTCCCCGCTCGGACACTTCCATGCCGCCGAGGATGGCGACATCAATGTGACCCCCGCGAATCATAGCAAACGATTCGGCACTGTCAAAATACGAGGCTCCTTTGACTTCGCTAATGGTTTCTTTCCCGGCGTTAATAAGATCTGGGTCCTCCGTTCCGGCAAGGGGATAAGGGCCGATTCCGAGCAAGCCGTTTTCCGACTGAAGCATCACATTGTAATGATCCGGGATTTCATTGGCGACAAGCGTCGGCATGCCTATCCCCAAATTCACATTCATTCCGTCCTTAATTTCCTTTACTGCCCGTGCGATCATTCGTTTTCTGCCATCTTTCATGAGATCAGCTCCCTTCTTCATGCTTCCCGGACGGTGCGGCGTTCAATCCGTTTTTCATGTGTCGTGCTTTTGAGCACATGCTGGACAAAGATACCCGGTGTATGAATGTGATCCGGATCAAGCTCTCCGATATCGACGATTTCTTCAGCCTCTGCAATCGTCACTTTGCCTGCCATGGCAGCAAGCGGATTGAAGTTTCTCGCCGTCTTTCTGAAAACCAGGTTGCCCATAGGATCAGCTTTCCAGGCCTTTACGATGGCGGCGTTCCCTGTAATTCCTTTCTCCAGAAGATAGGTGCGTCCTTCAAATGTCTTCTGTTCTTTTCCTTCGGCTACTGATGTTCCGACGCCCGCAGATGTATAAAAACCCGGGATGCCCGCCCCTCCCGCGCGAATTCGTTCTGCGAGCGTTCCTTGAGGAACCAATTCGACTTCCAGCTCCCCGCTTAAAAACTGCCGTTCAAAGGTTTTGTTTTCTCCCACATAGGATGCGACCATTTTTTTGATCTGCCGATTTGCAAGCAAGAGGCCCAGTCCCCAGTCATCAACACCGCAGTTATTACTGACAACGGTCAGGTTTTTCACGCCGCTGTCCCTGATCGCGAGAATTAATTGTTCCGGAATGCCGCACAGGCCGAATCCTCCTGCGATGAGGGTGTCTCCGTCTTTGATCAGTTCAGCAGCTTCTTTAAACGAATCCATGATTTTCCCTTTTCCCATATTCGCTTCCCCTTTCTGTTTTGGCTACACAAGGCCCGTCAGACTGTAAATACCGATGATGACAAACACAGCGGCTGTTTTAATGACGGTAATGGCAAAGATATCTCTGTAGGATTGGCGGTGAGTCAACCCGGTGACCGCGAGCAGCGTAATGACGGCGCCATTATGCGGAAGAGTGTCCATCCCGCCGGAGGCCATCGAGATCACCCGGTGCATGACCTCCGGCGGGATGTGAAATGTATGGATTGCTTCTGTATACGCTGCGGACATCGTACTTAAAGCGATGCCCATTCCTCCTGAGGCCGACCCTGTAATCCCGGCAAGCGAAGTGGTCGTCACCGCTCCATTGACAAGCGGATCAGTAAACGTCTGCGATATACCGCTGCTGACCGCTTTGAAGCCGGGAAGCGCTGCGATGATGCCGCCAAATCCGTATTCGGCTCCTGTATTCATTGACGCCAGCAAGGCGCCCCCGATGCCCTCATTCAGTCCTTCCTTCAAATTGAAGAGCACTTTTTTCCAATCGAACAAAATCGTTGTCATGATACCGATGAACAGTGCGAGCTCTACTGACCAGATCGCAGTGACGGAAGAAAGATCAATCTTTCCGAACGCTTCTAAGCCGAGCGGCGCAAAATCAAATCCGTCGGGATACCAATGCGGGAGCCACATCGTGAAGCATTTGTTCAATACCCCGACAACGATAAGCGGCATAAAGGCGAGCACTTGCCGCGCGGTACTGAGTTCTGCCTCCTGCGGTAAATCAGGCATGTTTTTTTCATAAGCCAAACCTGAGGATTCCTTTGCAGCGGAAACTTCAGACGGAAACCCAGCATAGCCTTCTCCTGCATCGGCCGCTTTCTTGCGCCGGAATTCTAAATAAAGCATCCCGGCCGTAAGCACAAATGCTGCACCAATCAATCCGAGCCAGGGAGCGGCATAAATATTTGTTTTAAAAAATGCTGTCGGAATGACATTTTGAATTTGCGGTGTGCCGGGAAGCGCATCCATTGTAAATGTAAAAGCGCCCAATGCAATCGTTCCGGGTATCAGACGTTTGGGAATATCAGCTTTCATAAATAGGTTTTTAGCAAACGGATAGACGGCAAACACCGCTACGAAGAGACTGACGCCGCTGTACGTTAAAATCGAACCCATTAAGACGATGGCGAGAATGGCTCTTTTTGCTCCCACAAGCCTGACGATTGTTTTTGCGATCGACTCGGCGAGCCCGGATATTTCAACAACCTTGCCAAAAACAGCCCCCAAAAGAAATACGGGAAAATACAGCTTAATAAAGCCAGCCATCTTCTCCATAAATATATTCGAGAAGAAAGGAAGTACGAAGCTCGGATCTGTCAGAAGCACAGCAAACAGCGCGCAAATCGGGGCAAATAAAATGACTGAAAAGCCTCGATAAGCCGCAAACATCAGCAAGCATAATGCCAATAAAATAATGATAATGTCCACAAATCCCCCTCTTTTCTGCTTCATGATAGCAAACGCTTACAAATTGATTCGAAGGAAGAAAATGCAACGACCATGCCAAGCTTACATCATGCTTCGTTTTTTCGAAAAAAGACGAATGAATTCTGGACAATTGGAAGTTTCCGTTTTGGCGGAAAGAAAAGGAAGCCCTTGTTACGTTATATTGAATGGCTGAGCGGTGAGTTTTTTTGGATATGAGAGAGAGGGTTTTTGCTTTATAAATATGTATTCTTTTTTCTTTCATTTATTTCCTGCAAGAGGAACCGGAAAAATCCAGCCCTCCTGCATGGTCATTCAGCCGACGATAACCGGAAGCTCTGTGAGCGATCTAAAACCAATGAGCTTGCGGTATTCAAGCTTAGGTGCGGCCAGCCGAAGCTTAGGCAACCGCTCTAACAGCGCTAGAATGGCTATTTGTGCTTCAATGCGCGCTAATCGTGAACCCACGCAAAAATGGGCATTCTTTCCGAATGCAAGATGCGGATTCGGTTTTCTTTCAATGTCCATTTTGTGAGGCTGATCGAATATGCTTGGATCACGATTGGCTGCACCTAAAAGGATATATACCTGCTCTCCTTTTTTTATGATCTTTCCATTTATTTCGCAGTCTTCTGAAGCGGTGCGGGCCGTCAGCTGTGTAGGGCTGTCGTAACGCAAACATTCCTCGACTGCAGTTTCAATAAGCGAGGGGTTTTCTCTCAGTGCGCTAAGCTGTTCAGGGTGTTTCAATAAAGTATACACACCGTTGCTTATGAGGTTTACCGTCGTCTCGTGTCCGGCTATGATAAGTAATACACATGTCGCGAGTACTTCGTCTTTTGAAAGCTGTTCCTCCATAATAAACCTGCTGATTAAGTCTTCCTTGGGATGCGTTTCCCGCTTGTGAATCAAATCTCTGAAATATGACGTCATCCTGCCTGCGGTGTCGCTTGCTCTGACTAACGTTTTTCTTGACCGGGTAAAATCAATGGCCTGAATGACGTCTGCTGTCCATTGTCTGAATTGATATCTCTCCTCTTTCGGCACTCCGAGTATCTTCGCAATGATGAGGCTTGCCAATGGAAAGGCAAACTCTGAAACAAGGTCTGCGGTTTTTTTGTTTTGCACTTGATCCAATAAGTCATGCACCGTTTCTTTTATACAGGGGCGGAGTGATTCCGCCGTCTTTGCGGTGAATTCTTTCCCTATAACCATCCGCATCCGCTTATGGTCTGATTGATTTTTAAATAACAGCATATCATGCTGGATATGCGATAGATTTTGATATTTCGTTGATGTTTCCGGAAGAGGAACGCGGTTTTTAAACCGGGTGTCTTTCAGAATCGCTTCCGCCTCTTTATACCCGGTGACATACCAGCCCGGATATTTTAATACGGTTCCTTTATAAACAGGATCAATGGATCGCAGTTTGTCATAAAACGGGTAAGGGTCATTCCAAAAATCTGAATCCGCCTGGAGGGACGGATGTGAAATTGATACGCCCGCCGTCATCTTATACCTCCGTTTTGCAGGCGGATTGTAAGCCGGCTTTCATTTCTTCGACGGATTCAACTTCAAAACCTAGATCATGGAGCATTTGATGATCCTCTGTTTCATGCTGTCCTGAGGTTGTTAAGTAATCGCCGACGAATATAGAGTTTGCCGCGTACAGGCCGAGCGGCTGCAGCGAACGCAGGTTGACTTCCCGGCCTCCTGAGATACGGATTTCTTTTGCCGGATTGATAAAACGGAACAAGGCGAGCACTTTCAGGCAGTACACCGGACTTAATTCGCTTACTCCTTCTAACGGAGTTCCGTCAATCGCATGCAGAAAATTAACCGGGATGCTGTCGGCATCAAGCGCTTTCAAGCTGTTCGCCATATCAATGACGTCCTGTTTCGTCTCTTTCATGCCGACGATGACACCCGAACAAGGTGACATCCCCGATTGTTTCGCCATTTGTACGGTATTGACCCTGTCGTCATACGTGTGTGAGGTCGTAATGTTTGCGTGATTCCTTTGTGATGTATTGATGTTATGATTGTACCGGTCGACTCCTGCCTGTTTCAGCCGCTCTGCCTGTTCCGGCTTCAACAGACCGAGACATGCGCAGATTTTTAAACCGTACGTTTCTTTAATTTCTTTGACAGCATCAACCACTTGGTCTACTTCTCTGTTTGACGGTCCCCGGCCGCTGGCGACGATACAGTATGTTCCTATATTCAGGTCATGGGCGCGTTTTGCCCCTTTAAGCAATATATGCTTATCCACCATCCGATAAGACTCGATCGGCGCTTTTGATATTGCAGATTGTGAACAGTACCCGCAATTTTCGGGACACAGGCCTGACTTTGCATTCATAATCATATTCAGCTTTACCTTTTTTCCGTAAAATCGTTTTCTGATATGAAAAGCGGCATGCATCAGCAATAAAAGATCCTCATCAGGGCAATTTAAAATGGCAAGCGCTTCCTGGTTCGTTACTTCCGCCCCGTCCAGCACTCTCTCTGCAAGATCCATCCATTGATTCATGTTTATCTCCCCATTTGTGTCAGATTCATGAAAGAGGAAACATCTACATGTTTCTCAATCATGTGTTGAATGTTTTCTGCTGAAACGTAATCCAGCTTCGGTGTCATTCCCAAAATCGGAACTTTGCATAATCTTTCAATCATGCTCGGGTTTGTCTTTTCGTCCATCCCCGGCCGGCTTTTTACGCCGTTGATAATAATGCCGAGAACCTCTATCCCCATGTTTTTCGCATATTCAACGGTTAAATATGTGTGGTTGATGGTTCCGAGATCAGGCCTGGCCACAATCACTGCCGGCAATTCCAAGGCCTTTATCAGATCACTGACTAAATAATTTTCACCAAGCGGAACGGAAATGCCTCCTGCCCCTTCGACGATGAAACACTCATGACGATTTTTGATCTTTCTCCAGTGGGCCGTGACCTCCTCCATGCTCACGGATTTTCCTTCAAGCATGGCGGCCGTGTACGGTGCAAGCGGCTCTTTCCATTCAAATGGCGTAATCTCTTCATGAGACAGTGCGGTTTGTGACATGTTTTTCAACAGCGAGGTGTCGCTGTCCGGATGAGTCCGCGGCACCCCGCTTAAAAACGGCTTAAACACTCCGACATCCGCACGTTTCTGCCTGAATGCCGCGGCTAGTCCGCAAGAGACGATAGTTTTTCCGACGCCCGTATCTGTTCCTGTGACAAAAAAACTTCTCATTTGTTTATATTCAGCTCTTTTCTAATGGAATCAAATGCTTCTGTCAGCTCGTCTATGTCCTGTAAGCTGCGATCCGCCGTGACGGTCAGCCTGATTCTGCTTTCACCGTCAGGAACGGATGGCGGGCGGATGGCCGGGGCGCAGATTCCCTTTTTCTCCAGCAGTGCAGCAATTGAAACCGCTGTTTTTGCATCACCGATGATGACGGCAATGATTGGTGTATCTCCGCCTCTTACGGTAAAACCAATATCGGTCAGACGGGTTTTGATCGTTTTGACAGACGATAGCAGCTCACGGCGCGTATCGTTCATATCTGATATGATGTCAAATGCCGTATGGGAAGCCGCACAAATTGACGGCGGAAGGGCCGTCTGAAAAATAAACGTCCGCGCATGATTCAGCAAAAAATCAATGAAAATGTTTGACCCCGCGGCAAAACCGCCTTCCGTTCCGACCGCTTTGCTTAACGTGCCGATGACAACATCAGGACAAACACCGAAATATTCACTGGTTCCCCCGCCGTTTTCCCCGAGTACACCGGTTGCATGCGCGTCATCTGCTATCACAAATGCCTGATACTGCTTTGCAAGCGCCATTATGCGGTCAAGAGGCGCAATGGTGCCGTCCATGCTGAAGACGCCGTCCGTGACGATAAAGCGGCGGTTCCTGGACTGAACGGAGGCAAGTTTTTCCTCAAGATCAGCCATATCAATATGGCGGTACACGATGGTTTCCGCTTTCGATAAACGGCAGCCGTCAACAATGCTCGCATGGTTCAATTGATCGCTTAAAATGACATCGCCTTTTTGCGGCAGTGAAGCAAGCACGCCCATATTCGCCAAGTAACCGCTGGAAAACAATAAAGCAGCTTCCGTCTGTTTAAAATCCGCGATTGTTTGTTCAAGTGTTTCATGCCAAAAAGTATTTCCTGTCGTTAACCGGGAACCGCTGCTTCCCGCTCCGAAGCAGCTTAGCGCCGTTTGCGCAGCTGTGATCAGCCGTTCATCTTTTGACAGGCCTAAATAGTCATTGGATGCCCAGATCTTTTCCCTCTTGTTTTTGAGAGCGGTTTCCTGTTTCCGCAGCGTCCGATACAGCCCGTCTCTTTTCACCGCATCGAGCCTTTCGAAGAGCCATCCGTCAAAATCCACGGCCGGTCACCTCGGCTATCGCTTCTTTCATAATGGAGATCATGGCTTTTAACTGATCAGTCGTGCTGGCGAGCGGCGGAAGAAAGGCGATGACGTCTCCGAGCGGCCTCGTCAGCATACCGAGCTCTCTCATTTTCAAAGACACCTTATATCCAACACGCTTTTCAGGCGGATAAGGCTGTTTTGTCCCCTTATCCTGCACGAGCTCTATGCCGCACATGAAACCGAGCTGGCGGACATCGCCGACATGAGGAAGCTGCTTCAGATCATGAAGAAGCATCGCTGCCGTTTTTGATTTTTCGGCAACTTGTTCAACGATGCGCTCTGATTCAAATAAACGAAGATTTTCAATTGCCGCGGCACAGCCCAGCTGATTTCCTGTATAGGAGTGGCCGTGGAAAAATGTTTTCATATTTTCATAGTCGTCATAAAAAGCTTCATAAATCGCTTCTGCGGCAAACGTCACGGCGATCGGCAAATAGCCTCCCGTAATTCCTTTCCCTGCGGCCATCAAGTCCGGCTGGACATTTTCATGCTCACAGGCAAACATTTTTCCGGTGCGGCCGAACCCCGTCGCCACTTCGTCAACGATCATTAACACATCATATGCCGTACACAGCTTTCGTACGCCTGCCAGAAAGCCTTCAGGCATGACGATCATGCCGGATGCGCCTTGCACCATCGATTCAATCGTAAGTGCGGCAATCTCTTCGTGATGCTTTGCAAGCAGCTGTTCGAGCGCGTTCAGACATTCATCCCGGCACTGTACGGGGTCGCCGCTTTCAGATCTGTATACATAAGGAATCGGCGCTTTGTAGCTTTCAAACATCAGCGGGCCGTATACATGGTGAAAGAGTTCAATAGAACCGATGCTGACGGCTCCGATCGTATCGCCGTGATAGCCGTTCTGCATTGAAATAAATGTCTGCTTTTTGGGTCTCCCTATGTTTTTCCAGTATTGAAAGGCCATTTTCAGAGCGATTTCCATTGCTTCGGCTCCGCTGTCAGAGTAAAAAACACGTGTCAGATTTTCAGGTGTAATGCCCGTCAGCATCTCGGCAAGTTCTGTCGCGGGAACATTCGTCATGCCCAGCAAGGTCGAATGAGCGATTTTTTTAAGCTGTTTTTGAATCGCCTCATCCATTTCTTTTTTGCGGTGGCCGTGTACATTGAGCCATACTGAGGAAAAGCCGTCATAGTATTCTTTGCCGCTTGTGTCTTTCAGCATGATTCCGTTTCCGCTTTCAATGATTAACGGATCTTCATCGTAATCTTTCATTTGTGTGAAAGGCAGCCAAAGATGCTTTTTGCTTTTTTCAATCATGGATTGTTTCATATGTTCCCCTCCCGCTGAATGAACACAGGCTGTTTCTCTAAAAAATGGATACAGCTCTGTGTATCTGTGATTCCATCTGAAAAGAAAATCCGGCAGCCGCATTCATCGCCGTCATTCTTCATCTTGGTAATCCGCTGATAGCCCAGCTTTTTTGCGGCAACGTAGCCCGTTATGTAATCAGGGTCATCTGACCAGCACACTTCAGCTATGATTCCCGGATGCGCGCAAACCTTTGCCGCGATGGCATGTGCTTCTTTGATTCGTGAATTTTCCGGCATGTTGTGCTCAAAAGCCCATTTTTGAAAATCGTGTGTCGGCCAATCCACTCGGGATACCCGCACACCTCTTTCCCTTCTGCCGTCAATACGTTTTCCTGTCCGGATGTCAAACAGGACTGCTCCTCTTGCTTCTCCATATTCCGCGATGCTTTGATAGGCTTTCTCTATCATGCGCGGAGGAATTCCTGCTTTTTGCAAAAGCGTCCGGGCGATTGCTTGTCCTTTCTCTGCCGTATCTGTTTGATGTACAGTAATCGGCAAAGGGCGGATCGTTTTGATCGGTTCATTGACGCTTTCAAGCTGGATCTGCATGAAATCAGGTGTCCCTCTTGAATGCGAGAAGCCTTTATGTAATAAGCCATTCACCGCTTCCTGTATTCCGCTGTAAGTGATAAGCCGTTCTCCGCCGGAAATGTGTTTCCCGCCCTGTTCATGAGGGGCGTTTCGGGAAGCTCTCATTCTGACGCTGTAATAGGTTTCTTCCTCCAATCCTTTCCCCTCCTTTCTCTTACCTTGAAAGACAATGTTAACCAAAATAATTAAAGGTTAACACTTATACAGAATATTAGTGCCCCTCTCGAAATATGTCAACCTAAACTATCAATATGTTAACTTAACGTTTTCATGTTTTGTTCATATTTTAGTCATTGTTTTTTCAACGCAGTCCGCTAAAGTAATCGATATCAACAAATATGACAGCCATCCGCATCTTATTATGAGGGGAGGTCACCGTTATGCTGAAAGGAAAAATAAAGACGTTAGGCCGTTTCTGCACGGTCGGGGCCGGAAATACGCTGATCGATTTTGGTGTTTTCTTTCTGCTTACCGCCTGCCATGTCCCTTATCTGCCGGCACAGATCTGCTCCTATTCGGCTGGAATGATCAACAGCTATGTGTGGAACCGGAATTGGACGTTTCGTGTAAAGCGCAAGGCTGACGGGAAAGAGATCGTGCGCTTTCTCATCATTAATCTTGCTGCGTCGGGGATCACCTTTTTGCTGCTGTACGCGTTTCAAAAAAGCGGCTGTTCGCTTTTAGTGAGTAAGCTCGCCGCCACTATTGGCGGAATGATGATGAATTTTTTCGGAAACCGAATCTGGGTATTCGGAGATTCGCTGAAAAACATACAGGATCAGGAGTGAAGATGAATGAGAAAAAAAGTGAGAAAAGCGGTCATTCCCGCAGCGGGTTTAGGAACGAGATTTCTGCCGGCGACAAAGGCGCAGCCGAAAGAAATGCTGCCGATCGTGGACAAACCGGCAATCCAATATATCGTAGAAGAGGCCGCCGAGTCAGGGATTGAAGATATTCTGATTATTACAGGAAGAAACAAGCGCTCGATTGAAGATCATTTTGACCGGTCGGCGGAATTGGAATTCAATCTGCGGGAAAAAGGCAAGACGGAGATGCTGAAGGAAATGCAGCAGATTGCCGATTTGGCCAATATTCATTACATCCGCCAAAAAGAGCCGCTCGGCTTAGGTCATGCGGTGCTGTGTGCGGAGCATTTTATCGGAGAAGAGCCTTTTGCCGTTCTCTTAGGTGATGATATTATGGTATCTGACACTCCCGCGCTCTCGCAGCTCATAGACGTCTATAACCAACACGGCACAGAAACGATCGGCGTACAGCCCGTCGATCCCGCCGATGTCAGCAAATATGGTATTATACAGACAGGGCGGCACAACGGTCATGTGTACCAGGTTGAGGATCTGATTGAAAAGCCGGCTGTTGAAAAGGCGCCCTCTCATATTGCCGTGATGGGCCGTTACATATTAACCCCTGCCATTTTTAAAGCGCTGAAGACGATCGGAAGAGGCGCAGGCAACGAAATCCAATTGACAGACGCACTCCGCGAAGTGTGCCGCACCCAAAGTATCTACGCGCGAGAGCTCGAAGGAAGACGGTTTGATATAGGCGACAAGCTCGGCTGTTTTAAGGCCGGCACGGAGATCGGGCTGCTGCGGAAGGAAATGAGACCGAAACTCTTAGCTTATTTAGAAGAGGTATTAAAAAGAGAATCTGAAGAAAACGTGCGTTAAAAAATAATTTGTAACCATTTTGCTTGTCAATCAGTCATATAATTGGGTAAAAAGATAAAGAGGTTGTGAACAGTGTGGGCAATTTTATTAGTGAAATATTATCCTGGCTGACAAGTATGGGCTATTTAGGGATTGCTCTCGGATTAATGATCGAAATCATTCCGAGTGAAATCGTTTTGGCCTATGGAGGCTATATGGTGTCAGAAGGCACGATCGGTTTTATCGGCGCCGTTATCGCCGGCGTGATCGGGGGAACGATCGCGCAGTGCTTTATTTACTGGATCGCCCGTTATGGGGGGCGGCCGTTTTTGGACAAGTACGGCAAGTACTTACTGCTGAAAAAGCATCATATTGATGTTGCCGAAAACTGGTTTCGCCGTTACGGCGCGGGCGTAGTATTCTCGGCCCGGTTTATCCCGGTCGTAAGACACGCGATTTCCATCCCGGCCGGCCTCGCGAAAATGCCGCTTTCCAAGTTTCTCACCCTGACGACGCTTGCGATTATTCCGTGGTCTGTCATTTTCGTTTATCTCGGGTATCAGCTCGGCGGACAGTGGAAAGATGTAGACAGCTATGCCGGAATGTATACGACTCCGATCATTATATTGGCTCTTGTATTTATTGTTGTTTATTTTGTCGTGAAAAAGATGAGATCAAGACTATGAAAAAAAGACTGCATAGAAGAACGGCCGCGGGCCGGATCTATGCGGTCTTTTTTATTTATACCGGGTATACGGGGTGTTTCCGGTGTGTGAAAGTCAGTTGTTTAGACATGTAAGCAGTGAGGCGTTTATTGAGTTCGTCCCGCAAGGAATCAGCGGGAACGATGCCGTCAATCACCATTTCAGAGGCAAGACGGTAAAGGTTAATGTCTTCCTTGTATTCATCTCGCTTTTCCTGAATAAAAGCCGGCCTTTCTTCTGGAGCGAGTTCGCTGATTTTGTTTGCGTAGACCGCATTTACCGCTGCTTCTGGCCCCATTACGGCAATTTGCGCAGTCGGAAGCGCTAAGCAGCAGTCCGGTTCAAAAGCCGGGCCCGCCATCGCATATAATCCCGCACCGTAGGCTTTTCTGACAATAACGGAAAGCTTCGGAACAGTCGCTTCCGCCATTGCGGAGATCATTTTTGCGCCATGCCTGATGATGCCCGCCTGCTCAACCTTCGTTCCGATCATAAATCCGGGGATGTCTGCCAAAAACAGAAGCGGAATATGAAATGCATCGCACAAAGCGATGAATTTTGCGGCTTTATCCGCCGAATCAAGAAATAAAACCCCGCCTTTGACACGCGGCTGGTTGGCGATAATGCCGACCGGCTGTCCGTGAATCCGCGCAAGTCCCGTTATTAATTCCTGCGCAAATAACGGTTTAATTTCAAAAAAAGAGTCTTCATCGATGACACGTTCAATTAAATCCAGCATGTCAAACGGTGCGTTTTGATGTGCCGGAATGACATCTGAGAGCGGTTTTTCAAATTCTTTCGGGTTCTTGGATTCGCTGACAGGCGCTTTTTCCGTATAATTTGCCGGAAAGTAGCTGAGATATGTCCGCGCCATCGTGATTGCTTCTTGTTCCGTCCGGGCAAGAAGATCACCGCAGCCTGATACGGAACAATGCATACGGGCGCCGCCCATTTCTTCAAGCGAAACTTTCTCGCCGATTACCATTTCCGCCATGCGCGGAGAGCCTAAGTACATGGATGCATTGCCTTCGACCATAATGACAATGTCGCAAAAGGCCGGAATATAAGCGCCTCCCGCAGCGGAAGGGCCGAACAATAAACAGATTTGCGGTATGCGTCCCGACAGCTTTACTTGATTATAAAAAATGCGGCCGGCTCCCCTTCTGCCCGGGAACATGTCGACCTGATCGGTAATTCTTGCACCTGCTGAATCGACTAAGTACAGAAGCGGACACTGCAGTTTTTCTGCCGTTTCCTGAATGCGGATGATTTTTTCCACCGTTTTCGCGCCCCATGAGCCCGCCTTTACGGTTGAGTCGTTTGCCATCACACAAACGGTTCTGCCGCTGATGGTTCCGATCCCGGTGACAACCCCGTCAGCCGGCAGTCCATCTGACATGCATTCGGCGAAAAAAGCGTCTTCAACGGATATGCCGTCATCGAATAGAAGCTTCAGCCTGTCTCTTACAAATAGTTTTCCCTTTTTTTCGTTGCTTGCGTGATATTTAGCCGCTCCTCCCTTTTCAATCGTTTTGCTGCGTGTCTGCCGTTCTTTTTCGTAATCCATCCGAGTCCCTCCAAGTTTTATTTTCCTTTGTATTCAGGGGGTCTTTTTTCATTAAAGGCGCGCAGCCCCTCTTCTCTGTCAAGCGTCGGGATGACTTGTGCATATGCTTTTCGTTCGATTTCGAGCCCTGTATTGAGGTCTGTCTCCAGCCCCCTGTTTATCGCGAATTTTGCTTGTCTGACGGCGATCGGCCCATTGGCGGCGATGCGGCCGGCCAGTGCTTTTGCTTTTTCCATAAGTTCTTCGGCATCACATACATGCTCGACCAGCTTTATGTCTTTTCCCTCTTGGGCCGTGAGCCTCCGGCCGGTGTAGATCAACTCTTTTGCCGCACCGGGTCCGATCAGCCTCGGCAGTCTCTGTGTTCCGCCCGCCCCTGGTATGATCGCAAGGCCTGTTTCAGGGAGGCCGAGGCCCGCCCGGCTGGCGGCGATTCTAATATCGCAAGCAAGGGCGAGTTCAAGTCCGCCGCCGACTGCCGTTCCATTCAGCGCTGAAATGACCGGCTGCGGGAGTGCTTCAATTGAGGCGGCGGTTTCACCGATACGCTTGACGCTTTGTTTGACTTGTTCATGATTCATCTCCGCTCTTTCTTTTAAATCAGCACCGGCGCAGAATGTGTTTCCGAAGCCGGTGAGAATGACACAGCGAATGGATGGCGAGTTATTGATGTCTGTAATCACACGCTGTAAATCATCAATCATTTCTGATGACAGTGAGTTGGCTGCATGCGGGCGGTTCAGCGTGATCAGACCGATTGTTTCTTGACAGACGGAAAACAATACGCAATCTCCCATGGCTTCTCCTCTCTCTCATTTCGTTCTGAAGACTTGCAGGTTTCTGCTTGGCAGGTCTTTGCCGATTTTATCCCCGATCCATCCGGCGGCTTCAAGTAGTTTATTCATGTCCGTCCCGGTATAAATCCCCATTTGTTCAAGCATATAAATGACGTCTTCTGTGGCGGCGTTTCCTGCTGATCCCGGGGCATACGGACAGCCGCCAAGCCCGCCTGAGGAGGTATCAAAGGATGTAATCCCCATATCAAGGGCGGGAATAATATTTGCAAGAGCCGTGCCTCTTGTATCATGGAAATGGAGTGCGATTTTTGAGGCGGGAATTCTCGGCAAAAGAGCTTCAAGCACGGATATGACCTGCAAGGGGTTCGCCGCGCCGATTGTGTCGCCGAGCGATAATTCATCAACACCCATTTCAAAAAGCGTGTCTGTGAGCCGGATGACTTGTTCGATCGGTACGTTTTGTTCGTAAGGGCATCCGAATACAGTGGAAAGATAAGCTCTCGTTGCCATTTTTTCAGCTTTTGCTTCAGAAATGACCTGCCTGAGCTCTTGAACGGTCCGGTCAATCGGTTTGTTGACGTTTTTTTGGTTATGGGTTTCGCTCGCTGATAAAAACACACAGGCTTGATCAATTCTGCCTTCTGCCGCATGCTCCAGCCCGATGAGGTTTGGAACGAGAGCTGCGTATACTGTATGTTCTGTTCTGGTAATTCCCTTTGCAACGTCCAGACTGTCACGCAGCGCCGGAATCCACCTCGGATTCACGAATGAAGTCACTTCGATATAGGAAAGTCCTGTTTTTGACAGCATATTGATCCACTCAATCTTATCTTCTGTATCCACCCATGCGGACTCATTCTGCAGGCCGTCACGAGGCCCTACTTCGTTGATGCGGACATGCTTCGGACAGTTCATGCTGCACCTCCCGTTTTATTGGAGCTCAATCAGGACCTCACCTTCATCGGTGAAATCGCCTTCTGCTTTTTTCACTTCTTTCACCGTTCCGGATACATCAGCAATAATCGGAATTTCCATTTTCATTGATTCCAAGACAGCTACTTCCTGTCCTTCTTCGATGACATCGCCCGGTTTCACATGAATTTTCCACAGATTTCCCGCCATCTGAATTTTTATCTCGCTCATTTGGACGCCTCCCCGTTCATGGTTTGTAAAAATCCGGTTGTCGCTTCACCCTTTTCAAACGCTTCTGAATGGGCAATCTTTGACAGCAGCGGAATATTGGTTTTAATCCCTTCTACATGGTATTCGCGAAGAGCGGTTTTCAGTTGTTCAATGGCTTGTTTTCTCGTATTCGCCGTGACGATCATTTTGGCAATCATCGGATCGTAAAACGGAGAAATGGTGCTTCCCTTTTCAACGGCGCATTCGTGTCTCACTGACGGATGCCGTAAAACGGAGAAAGACGAGATGGTGCCGGGTGACGGATAAAAGGTGACCGGATCTTCCGCATAAATCCGCACTTCGATCGCATGCCCGTGATGTGTGATGCCTTTCTGTGAGAAAGTCAGCGGCTGCCCTGCGGCAATTTTCAGCTGCTCTTCCACAAGATCCAGTCCTGTAATTTCTTCTGTCACCGGATGCTCTACCTGCAGTCTTGTATTCATTTCTAAGAAATAGATTTGTTTCTTTTGGTCGACGAGAAACTCTATGGTGCCCGCATTTTGGTAGCCGATCGATTTAGCGGCTTTAACGGCGGTCTCGCCGAGTCTTTGTCTTAATTCATCATCAACAAACGGGGACGGCGCTTCTTCTATCACTTTTTGATGGCGCCTTTGCACTGAACAGTCACGTTCAAACAGATGAACGGTATTGCCGAAAGAATCTGCGAGAATCTGAATTTCAATATGACGGGCGTTTTCAATGACTTTTTCCATATACATCGCGCCGTCTCCGAAAAAGGATGCGGCCCGCTTTTGATTGCTTTCAAACGCTTTGGCCAGCTCTTCTTCTGAATGTACGATCTGCATGCCGATTCCGCCGCCTCCAGCGGACGCTTTCAGCATGACCGGAAAGCCGATGACGCGGGCCTCGGCTAAGGCCGAGTGTACATCGGGCAACGGTTCTGAAACACCGGGAACGATCGGGACCTTTGCTTTTTGCATCGTTTTTCGGGCTTCTATCTTGCTGCCCATTTTGGCGATGATGTCAGCGGGCGGGCCGATAAATGTGATTTGTTCCTTCCGGCAGCGTTCGGCGAACGAACTGTTTTCCGACAGCAGTCCGTAGCCGGGGTGAATGGCGTCCGCTCCGGCGGCTTTAGCGGCTTCTATGATTCTGTCGATATGTAAATAGCTTTCATTTACTCTCGATTTTCCGATCGGATAAGCCTCATCTGCCGCTTTTACATGGAGCGCATTCTGATCGGCTTCTGAATAAACAGCTGCCGAGGGGATACCGAGACGTTTGCAGGTGCGGATAATTCGTAAGGCGATTTCTCCTCTATTGGCAATCAGGATTTTTGTAAACAAATGTGAAGCACTCCTTTTTCATTAAGTTAACTTGAGCTCTTCAATCGTTTTTTCCCGCAGCTTGAATTTCTGAATTTTTCCTGAGGCTGTCATTGGATATTTATCTGTGAATAATACATACCGGGGGACCTTGTAGCGGGCGATATGTTCTTTGCAAAAGGCTCTGATGTCTTCTGCGGAAGCGGTTTGTCCGTCTTTGAGCCTGATCCACGCCGCGGCTTCTTCTCCGTATTTCGGGTCAGGCACGCCGACAACCTGAACGTCTGCTACTGCGGGATGCCGATATAACATTTCTTCAATCTCCCGGGGATAGATATTTTCGCCGCCTCTTATCAGCATGTCTTTCAGACGGCCGGTGATTTTGCAGTACCCGTCTTCATCCATGACCGCCAAATCACCCGTATGCAGCCAGCCGTCTTTGTCTATCGCTTCTTCGGTCGCTTCTTGATTTTTATAATAGCCTTTCATGACATGATATCCGCGGGTGCAGAGCTCTCCCTGTTCGCCCCGGGCGGCCTCTTCGGATGTTCCGGGCCGAACGATTTTGATTTCGATATGAGGAAGCGCCCGCCCGGCTGTTTCCACTCTTCTTTCAAACGGATCATCCGTTCTTGTCTGCGTAATAACAGGTGATGCTTCGGTCTGTCCGTAGGCAATGGTAATGCCGGTCATCCCCATTTTGCCGATCACTTCTTTCATGACTTCCGCCGGACATGGCGAGCCGGCCATAATTCCGGTTCGGATGTGAGAAAGATCATATTCAGAAAAACGGCTGTCATTTAGGAGGGCGATAAACATCGTCGGCACACCGTGCAGAGCCGTGCAGGCTTCTTGCTCCACCGTTTTCAGAACGGCTGGCGGAGAAAACTGTTCAATCGGGATCATCGCTGCACCCGCGGAAACACATGCCAGCACGCCGAGCACACACCCGAAACAGTGGAAAAACGGCACGGGAATGCATAAACGGTCACTTGGGGTAAGCTTCATGCACTCTGCGATATTGGCCGCGTTATTGACGATATTAAAATGTGAGAGCATGACGCCTTTCGGAAATCCGGTCGTACCCGATGTATATTGCATATGAATGCAATCATCCTTGTCCAGGCTGTCCATCCTTCCGTCAAGCGCTGCATCCGTTACAGACTCGGCATCCTTCAGCAAAGAATCCCAACGGTGCATGCCGGGCGGTCTTTGATCCCCGATATATAACACCGTCCGTAAAAAGGGATACCGTTTCGAACGCAGCCTGCCGCGCTCACAAGTTTTCAGCTCCGGAATCAGCTTATTCACCATTTCAACATAAGATGTCTGCCTGTAGGAATCCATGATAATCAGGGACGTGACGTCTGAATGTGCCAGCAGGTAATCGAGCTCTGCGATTTGAAAATTCGTATTGATGGTGACCAGGACGGCGCCGATTTTCGCCGTTGCAAATTGCGCCGCGAGCCATTCCGGTATGTTGGATGCCCATATGGCCACATGATCTCCTTTTTCAACTCCCAGCTTCATCAGCCCTTTTGCGGTTTGCCGGCATAACCGGTCAAACTCCGCATACGTATAACGAAGGCCGCGCTCAGGGTAAACAACCGCTTCATGATCCGGAAAAAGCTCCGCGGTCCGCTCAAGCAGCTTTCCCGCTGTTAAATGGATAAGTTCAGCCATATGACCTGCTTCCTTCCATTCTTGTTTTGGTAAACGTTTTCATTTCACTTCAAGAGCTGTCTTGCAATGACCATTCTTTGAATTTCTGACGTTCCTTCGCCAATCTCCATCAGCTTTGCGTCACGAAGCATGCGTTCGACACCGCACTCCTTCATATAGCCGGAACCGCCGTGAATTTGGATGGCCTGAAGGCATGTTCTGACGGCCATTTCTGAAGCATAGAGCTTGGCGAATGCCGCTTCTTTCGTAAATGGCAGGTGTTGATCCTTCAGCCAGGCCGCTTTAAGCACCATTTGTCTGGCAAGGTCAATTTCCATCGCCATGTCAGCGAGCTTAAATTGGATGGCTTGAAATGACGATATCGGGCTGCCGAACTGCTTGCGTTCCTTCGCATATGAGAGCGACGCCTCCAACGCTCCTTGAGCGATACCGACAGCCAGCGCCGCAATCGAAATCCGTCCGCCGTCTAATGTATATAAAAATTGCTTGAAACCTTTTTCAGGATCACCGAGCAGGTTGTCGGCAGGCACCCTGACATCCTCCAGCACAAGCTCGGCCGTATCCGATCCTCTCACACCCATCTTGTCGTACGGACTTGTGATCGTAAATCCCGGTGTGTCTGTCGGGACGATGAGAGCTGAAATGATCGGTTTTCCGGCGGAGTTCTTTCCCGTAACGGCGGTGACAATGACCGTGCGGGCGTAATTGGCGTTAGTGATCCAGCATTTCTCTCCGTTTATCACATAGTCAGCACCCATTTTCTCAGCCTTTGTCTGTGTTCCGCCAGCATCTGAACCGGCATTCGGCTCCGTCAATCCGAATGATCCGAGCGCTTTTCCGGAAGCTAGCGGAGTAAGATGTTCTTGTTTTTGCTGTTCCGTACCGAAATAGTACAATGGGCTTGCACCGAGTGACACGGCTGCCGCGTAGCTCAGCCCCGTGCTTCCGCAGGCTTTTCCGATTTCTTCAACTGCCGCTGCATAGGAAATGGTATCACCGCCCGCTCCTCCGTATTCTTCCGGAAACGGAATTCCGAGAAGGCCGAGTTCGCCCATTTTCTTAAATGTGTCTATCGGAAAGACGGCTGATTGATCAACCTCATGGGCTTTCGGGGCAATTTCATTTTTGGCGAAATCTCTGACCATTTCGCGCACCATCTGCTGTTCTTTTGTCAGTTGAAAATTCATTAACCTTCCTCCTTCTGCTGCTTTCTACATTTTATTAATGGGGGTCTTTATTCATTCCATCCAAATAAAGATTCGGACTCATCCGCCAAAAAAACTGACAGCGCGGCAACTGTCAGTTTTTTTCAGAAATGCTATTTAACCGTCCGTTTTGCGGAGGGGCGGCTTTCATGGTGAAGCCTGTCAACGGAAGTAACGATATAGGTGCAGGCGCCTTTCGCCTGGATATCAGTATCTGAAAATGTCTGCGTCCGTGATGCTGTCTTTCTGACTGTATCCACTAAATAAGGCTGCTTTCCCTTTTCTGCGCGGTAAATGGCGTAATAAGCCGTTTTTTTACCATTGGATTTCGCATCTTCGATATAGAGTGTATTGCCTGAAGCGTTCTTCTCCGCTCGTTTGACAGCCGGTTTTTTTAAAGCGGAATGTCCGAGCCAAGGCATCTCGGGTATTAATGCGGGCCGGCTGTACATGTCATTGATCAAGCGGTTTTTCACATCGAGCGGGTTACGGTTCAGGTCCTTTAAACTGAAATGCATGCTGCCTTTAATCCAAGCTGATTCCCTGTTAAGAGCAATCTGTCTTCCGTATTCCTCCGGATCGGCCCAAGGCGGATCAGCGTTGTTGTTGATTTTATAAGCTGCCTGCCCGATATATAAATGCACGGGACGATTTTTCACTTCATTGCCCCACCAATCCGCTAAGACGTCATATGCCGCCGCTTTAAAGCCGATACTCCAGTAAATCTGCGGTGCGATGTAATCAATATATCCTTTTTGGATCCATTCACGCGTATCAGCGTATAAGTCATCGTAGTTCCGCACTCCGGCGGCCGTTTTGGAGCCTGTCGGGTCATCTGCGGCATTTCTCCATACGCCGAATGGGCTGATTCCGAATTTGACATAAGATTTTTCTCGTTTAATGGCCTGATTGATCTCTTTTACAAGCTGGTTGACGTTATCTCTGCGCCAGTCATCAACTGATGCAAAGTGAGCTTTTCCGTACCGTTCGTATGCCGCTTGATCGGGAAATTCCTTTCCGGCGATTTTATAAGGGTAAAAATAGTCATCCATATGAACCGCATCAATGTCATATCGGCTGACCACCTCTTTGATTCCATCCGTTATAAATTGCCGTACTTCGGGAATGCCCGGATTATAATACAGCTGATTTCCGTATGCGGCGACCCAGTCCGGATGAGAACGGGCGGGATGATCATCTGAAAGCGCATTCGAATTTGTGTGATTCATCGTGATCCGGTAAGGGTTGAACCAAGCGTGGAATTCAAGATTCCGTTTATGTGTCTCTTCAACTAAAAAAGCAAGCGGATCGTAGCCTGGATTTTTGCCTTGAGTTCCTGTCAAATACTCTGACCAAGGAC
Organism: Bacillus sp. 5RYD7K; assembly: GCF_059831465.1. Taxonomy (NCBI): domain Bacteria; kingdom Bacillati; phylum Bacillota; class Bacilli; order Caryophanales; family Bacillaceae; genus Bacillus; species Bacillus sp. 5RYD7K. Next base: position 2,882,502 of record NZ_CP191200.1, on the reverse strand, counting down.
CATAATCTGATGGATAAAAAGCATCAGCCGTCGGTTTAATTTGAACGACCACGGCGTTCATCCCCATTGCCTGAACGTCATCCAGCAGCTTGCTGTATTCTTTTTTTTGCTCATCGGGTGACAGCCCTTTTTTAGAGGGCCAGTCGATATTGGTGACAGACGCGATCCATACGGCTCTCATTTCTCTCTCCGCCTGAGTGCCGCCAGCTTTTGCTGGTGCTGAGACTGTAAAGATGCCGGCTGTCAGTAAAACGGCCAAAAACCATATGATGCTGAAACGGCAGCCTTTCATGTTTTTCCCCCTCTCAGCTTTACGGTATTCCGAAGCATTCCGGGCGGTGAATCAAAAAGCCTGCTTTATTCCTCTCAGCCTAAAAAAAGAAAAAAGTCCTAAAGCGGATGAAACGCTTCAGGACTTTTTATGTTTCATAGCGGCGAGCACGTCAATGACCTTCGTTCCGACGCCGACACACGTTTCAAGAATGGCCTGCGCTCCGGCGATGGATAAAATGAAAATAACCGGATGTGCATAGCGGGGCCAGACCAAGTAGCAGATGCCGATCAATATGGCGCACCAGACGCCCGCACACCAATAACATTGCAGCATATAACCGAATGCGGAGGAGGGGACTTTTTTTTGGACGGGGCGCCCGTTTTGATCGACGGTTTTTTCTTGCTTTAAAAAGGGTTTTCTTATGAATTCGGTAATCTTATCAAATACAATTAAATGGGTCAGCCGGTAGCTGGCAAGAATGATCATTACATACGTAAGCCAAGATAGGTTCGTCATCTCAAAGCCTCCAAAAAACTGGTTTGATTCCCCTATCTTGCCCTCTGTCATCCTGAACCATTCTGCCGGATGTTACAGATTCCGCGCCAAGCGTCTTCCGCTGTTTGCAATGATGTCCAGTATGACCTCAGCATTTTGCTGTGCAAAGGCGGGTTCAAACATATCTTTATGGGCGCCCTCGCCTTGATATTCCTGATAGAGTCCCGTTGTGGCGCCTTCCCATTTCATCGGCTCGGTCTTATCACTGTGCTCTTCCTTTATGCCAGCCTCGATAAAATGGAGGTTTGCCGCAATTTGGCCGTCATTTATCAGTTCCGCCCAGTACGTTTGATAGCGCTCTGTTTTTCGGATGACCGCTTCCCTGACGGCTTCCGGGACATTTTCGGCTGTTGCGTTTGTTGGCTGCGGCGGCAATGTGTCAAGCTTTCTGTACGCGTCTGCGATAATGACGTCGCTGATTTCTAATCCGCGTTTTTCCATCGCTTTTGCAGCCTCGAATGCCGTATTGCCGCCTGCCGAATATCCGAAGAGGATGTAAGGGCCTTCCGGCTGGATTTCCAGCATTTTGTCAATGTATTGTTCCATTCTGCTGTCTTCTTCAATAAAGTTAAAGCCGTACACAGCAGCCCGTCCATTTAATGCTGCCGCCAGATCTTTGAAGAAAATGCCGAAACCTGAAATTGGCGGAAAACAGAAAAGGTTGCGGCCTTTCGGCTGATTCAGTCTGCTGATATGCTGTTCGGCGGCTTCTGACAGTTTGCTGGAATACAGCTTTTCAGCCAATTGTTCAATTGTCGGATATTCAAATATCATTTCAATCGGGACATCCATCTGCTGTCTGGTCTTCAGCTGGTGAATGACTTGCAATGCTTTCAAAGAGTGCCCGCCAAGCTCAAAAAAGTCATCCTGTATGCCCAGCTCCCCGCAGCCGAGTATCGGCGACCAAATGTCGATCAGCTCACGCTCTACCCAGTTTCGCGGGGGAACGGCTTTTGATGACGTCTTTTTCCGTTCTGGCGCAGGGAGTCTGCGGCGGTCCACTTTGCCGTTTGCGGTAAGCGGCATACGGTCAAGCTTTACCATATACTGCGGAATCATATAGTCGGGAAGCAGCCTTGCCAATAGGGAGCGAATGGTTCTTTCTTCAACATGCGCGCCCGTATAATACGCACAAAGGATTACTTCTTGTCCTTCGTCTGACACGATGACTGCCGCTTCCCTGATTCCATCAATTTCAGTCAGCCGCGCTTCAATTTCGGCCGGCTCGATACGCTTTCCGCGAATCTTGAATTGACGGTCGATACGGCTGATGTATCCGATGCTTCCATCCGGCAGCCAATAAGCCAAGTCGCCTGTTTTGTAAATCTTTTCTTCAGGATGAATCGGGTGGCTGACAAATGCTTCACTTGTTAAGTCAGGCCTGTTTAAGTAGCCTTTGGCAACCCCGTCACCGCCGACACACAGCTCACCAGGCACGCCGATCGGCGCAAGTCTGCCATTTTTCTCAATGATATACGCGGTTGAATTAGTGATCGGTTTTCCGATTGGAATCGGCTGAGAAAAATCATGCCTGATTTCATAAAAGGTGGAAAACGTCGTATTTTCTGTCGGTCCGTATATGTTATAAAGGCTGAGATTCGGACAGCGGTGTCTGACCTTATTGATGAGCGCCGGGGACAAAGCTTCTCCGCCGACATATAAGGTGCGCAATCCGGAAAACATCTCCGGATCAGCTTGGGCAAACTGGTTAAAGAGCGCCGTCGTCAAAAACAGAATCGTAATACGATTGGAACTAAGATAATGGCCGAACCTCTCAGGCGCAAGCATTGTCGTGCGGTCAACCACATGAAGGCACGCTCCGTTCAAAAGCGCTCCGAAGATTTCAAACGTCACTGCGTCAAAACCGATGGACCCTGTCAGAATGAGACGGTCCGTCGTGCCGGCCGACGTGTAATTGCTGTTTGACACGAGCGATACGACGTTGCGGTTGGAAATCATCACGCCCTTCGGTTTTCCTGTTGAACCGGATGTATACATAATATAGGCAAGATCATCAGGCGATGTAACGGTATTCAGTTTTCCCGCGTCAGCGGTTTGTTTCTCAGCGGCTGCCGGGATAGAGATGATGTGAGAAAAGTCAATATCAGTCTCAATCCCGTTTTGTACCGTTAAGAGCTGTGCTCCGCTCTCAGTGAGCATATCGGCGATCCTGTCGGAAGGCAGATCTGCATCGAGCGGAAGGTACGTCCCTCCCGCTTTCAAAACAGCGAGAACAGCGATGATAAATTCCGGTGAACGTTCGGCTAAAATCCCGGCAATTCCCTTTTGCGCCAAACCGTTTTCAAGCAGGGTGCGGGCGAATGCAGTTGACCGTTCATCAAGCTCCCGGTACGTCAACGTCAGCCCGCCGGCGTGAAGCGCCTGATGACCCGGGGTTTTCTCCGCCTGACGGCTGAACAGGCTGATGATGCTTTCGTCTCTTTCATAAGTTGTTTTCGTGTTATTAAATTCGCCGATTATTCTTGATTTTTCCTTTTGTCCGAGCATCGGCAGCAAGTCAGCAGGAACATCGGGATTAAAAGCGGCGCAGCGCAGCGCTTCTTCCAAGTGTCCTTTTACGCTCTCTATCCATACTTCGTCATAAACGTTCGCATTATAGCTGAATTTGATGAGCAGCTCATCGCCGGGCGCTATGATGAGGTTAAAGTCGTAGCCCGATTGTTCCGACACGTTGACATTCCCGATCCGGAATGGTGCATCCGATTCCTTTTCCGCGTCTTTCATCTGCTGCTGAATCGGATAATTTTCAAACACGATAATATGGTCGATTAAATCCTGTTTCAGCTCAGTCTGAGATTGGATGTCGGCAAGCGGATGATAGCTGAACGCCTCTGAATCAAGCATTTCCTTCTGACAGCGGCCCAGCAGTTCTCTAAAGCTTTCATCACCCGTTTTAATGCGTACCGGGACGGTATTGATAAACAGTCCGATCATGCTTTCCACGCCGTCAATGACAGAAGGCCGCCCTGATACGACGGCGCCGAACACGGCATCGTCCGTCCGGTTGTAGCGCTGCAGCAGCAGGCCCCATACGGTCTGCATAAGAACTGCAAGCGTTGCTCCCTCTTCTTTGGCGGTCGTTTTCAGCTTGTCCGTCAGGTTTTGATCTAAAGAAAACAGCAGCTCTTTCTTGCGGTAGCCTTTTTCCTGGGGCCGGACCGATATTTTCGGCAGTCCTGATGGTGTCTCAAAGCCCGCTAAATATCCTTTCCAATACTCAGAAGCTGCGTCGTTGTCCTGATCGGTCAGCCATGTAATATAAGTGCTGTACGGCTTAGCAGGCTCCAAGGTGACGGGTGAGCCTGATTCAATCGCCCGGTACATATGCATAAATTCCTGAAGGACGATGCCGAGGCACCAGCCGTCCATGAGGATGTGATGATGGCTCCAGACGCATACATATTCTTCGTCAGCCGTTTTAAACAAAGAAACACGCATCAGCATATCCTTTTGCAAGTCAAAGCCGTTTAAGCGGTCACGTTCTTTAAATCGCTGTATATAGCTGTTTTGTCCCGCTTCATCCAAATGTGTAAGATCTTCGCGGTGCAGCCGGAATTCCCGCTCACGAAGCACGACTTGGCGGGGGCCGTTCAGCTGAGCGACATGAGGTAAAAAAACCGTTCTGAAAATATCGTGGCGGCTGATGACAGACTGTACGCTTTGCTCAAACAATTCCGGACGAAGCCGGCCTTGTATGGTGAAGACGGATTGCTCGATATATGCAGCCCCCTCCTTTTGCAGAAAGGAATGAAAAAGCATTCCTTCCTGCATTCGGCTGAGGGGATAAATATTTTGGATATTTTTCGTTTTGTCCATGTGTTCCTCCCGCTCGGTTTAGTGGAAGCTGAGTAAGTCGGCAATATCCTGCAATGCTTCCTCAGTCAGCTCCCGATCATCAAAGTCACTGACGGTTTTCTCCGTATCGGTTTTACTGAGGCAATGTTCCGACAGTTTCAGGAGAAAATACCGGCAGCTTTCGGACAGCCGTTCGATCGTACCCTGCCGGAAGCGTCCCGTTTCATAGGAAATGCTGACGGTCATCCGGCCTTTTGCCGCAATCGCGCTGATTTCAAGTGACTGCTCCCGTTTCCATGTATCCGTCACATCATCTCCGCTGCCCAAAGGAGAAAACTGAAACGCGTCAGGCTGTTCCATTTCTGCCGGATTCCCGCCGGGCGCATCGAATTGTCCGAGATAGTTAAAGCTGATCTCCGGTGCTTTCCCGAAGGTCATCCCGGCAAGCTTCGGCGGTGTCAAATATTTAAGGACGCTGTATCCGTTCCCTTTATCCGGAATGCGCCGCAATGTGTCTTTGACGGTTTTCAATGTGCGAATTTCATATTCTTCAAAAGGTTCATAAGCTCCCGCCCGGAAAAGCACCGGATAAATGGAAGTGAACCACCCCACCGTTCTGCTGATGTCCGCAACGCCCTGCTCCGATTGGCGTCCGTGTCCTTCAAGGGCGATTTTCAAAGCATCCCGCGGCGACCATTTCTGAACAGCGAGCACGGCGGAAGCCAAAAGCACATCTTGCGTATCCGTATTGTAGGCGCTGTGCACATCTTTCAACAGCGCATTTGTTTCACTTTCTGTTAATGTGAAAGATACCGTGTTCCGTTTTTCCGCAGAAGTTTGAGATCGTTCTGTCTGCTCACAAGGGAGACTTTCTGTTTCATAGTGTTCTATCTCCCGCCAATACTCCGCCTGCTGAAGCAGCTGACGACTTTTGGCATAATCCTCCAGCTGCTCCGTATATGATTTGAATGACATGGTTTTCGGCGGAAGATTGATTTCTTTTCCGGAGACGGCCTGCTCATAGGCAGAAGCCAAGTCTTCCAATAAAATCCGCCATGACATCCCGTCAACGGCGAGATGATGGACGGTAAGAAACAAATAATCCTCTGCTTCAGAGCGGAACAGCCCCGCCTGTACCAGCGGCCCGTTCTCCAAATCCATGTTTCTCTGAAGCTCTGCAACGCGGCGTTTTATAAAACGTTCTTTTTCATGCTCATCGCCTTCCGCTTCCCAAATAGTCAGGCTGTAGAGCTGCTCATCTGGGAGGCCAGCCGGTCTGTTGAAGAGGAAAAGGCCTTTCTCTCCGTCTTTTTTGCACACAAGACGCAAGGCATCATGATGAACGGTAATGGCTTTTAACGTCTTCCTCAAAGCCTCTTCATCAATTGCATTTGTTCTCGTCAGCATAACGGACTGGTTAAAATGGTTTGCTTCCTTCATGTCCTGTGCGAAGAACCATTTTTGAACAGGTGACCACTTCACTTCTCCTTCTGCGGGAGCTTGGCTGACCGGCTGCCGCTCTGTACGGACATAAGGCGCCAGTTCTTTAATTGTCGGCCGGCTGAAAATATCTTTTACGGCGATCTGTTTTCCTGTCTGGTGTAATCGGGCCGAGACTTGCAGGGCTTTGATGGAATCGCCGCCCAGCTCAAAAAATGATTGATCGACTGCAATGTTTTCAGTTCCGAGCACGTCGCTCCAAATCGCGGCCAGTTCCTTTTCAATGGCGCTGGAAGGTTCTGTGAACACCCGTCCCGTTTGCATTTTTTTCCGCGGCTCAGGAAGCGCGCGGCGGTCAAGCTTCCCGTTTGGTGTGACCGGCAGGGCCTCAAGTGTTTCAAAGAACGCCGGCACCATATAAGCGGGCATTTGGTTTCTGAGCGCCTGCTTCACCGTTTCGCTTTCTGTTCCTTCTTCTGTCACGATATAAGCGCATAATTCCCTTTGGCCTGCTGATGCGGGCAGAGCAGTGACGGCTGCTTCTTTGACACCTTTTATGCCTGTTAAGGCGGCCTCAATTTCTTGCAGCTCCACCCGGTAGCCTCTGATTTTGACTTGCTCGTCCATTCGGCCGATATATTGCAGCGTGCCGTCCGGCAGCCATTTTGCCAGATCGCCCGTGCGGTACATGCGCCGGTTCTTGTGGAACGGGTCTTGGACAAAGGCTTGAGCTGTTTGCTGAGGAAGATTGCGGTACCCTCTTGCAAGGCCGGAACCTGAGATGCAAAGTTCCCCTGTTACACCGATCGGCTGCAGATGATCCCCGTTTAAAATATAAACGTGTGAATGATCAATCGGCCGGCCGATCGTAATCTCCTCATTTTGTTCTATATGTCTTGCCGCTGCAGTGGCGACGCTGTTTTCCGTCGGACCGTACTCGTTGGCAAGTTCCGTGTGAGGACAAACCGATAAACTGCGGCTGATCATGTTTTGATCGACCGCTTCTCCCGCTAATGTGACAATCCGGAGAGACTCGGCATCTCCCGGCTCCAGTACGTCAAGCAGTGTACGGTACAGCACGGGAACAATAATCATGTGAGTAATGCGGCAAGAAGCGAGATAGTGTTTAATGGCCAGAATATCTTTCGCTTCGTCTTCAGCTAAAACGGCCACTTTCGCGCCGGAAATCAGCGGTGTGAACATACTTGTTACAAATCCGTCAAAGGAAAATGAAAAGAGCTGAAGAACCGTATCTTTCTCATTCAGATCATAAAATCTGCTCCGCCATTGAAGGGTCTGGCTGACAGATCGATGTTCGACCATAACCCCTTTCGGCCTGCCTGTCGTCCCTGACGTATAAATGATGTAAGCCAAATCCTCCGGCGCCGACAGTGACTGAACCGGTGAAGCGTCCTGTTCTTGTATATCTTCCAATGCGAGCACTTCACCTTTAAAACGATCAGGCACTTGATCTATCGCGCCCCGTACGGTAAGAAGAATCGCTGCGCCGCTGTCTGAGGTGATATATTGCTTACGTTCCTCCGGATATTCAGGATCTATCGGGACGTAGGCGCCTCCGGCTTTCCAAACTCCGAAGACTGCCGCTGCTTGTTCCGGCGATCTTGGTATCACAATGCCGACGGCTGCATCAGGTCCGATCTGCCGTTTTTGCAGAGCTCTGGCGATTTTATTCGACCATTCATCTAAATCTTTATATGTGACCAGTGTTTCCCCGCTGATAAGGGCCGCAGCATCAGGAGTTTTTTGTGCCTGGGTGATGAACAGTTCATGAACTGTTTTTTCCGGCAGCTGTTTATCCGTCATGCCGTTAAAGTCCGCAAGAATCCGGTTCCGTTCCGGAGCAGTCAGCATGCTGATCGCTTGTAAAGAAGTTTCCGGTTCACGGACAATGTGTTCAAGCATCGTCAAAAAGTGGGCAGCCCAGCGTTCCATCGTTTCTTTTCGGAATAAAGCCGCGGCATATTCAAACAGAAAATGAATCTGTCCCCCGCCTTCAGAAGCCTGCAAAGTGAAATCAAATTTGGAAACCGGACGGGACATGTCTGCAGGCTGAATATGCAAACCGTCCAGAAGCAGTTCCTCATGCTCTATATTCTGAACGACAAGCATGGCATCAAACAGCGGATTGCGGCTTGTGTCCCGCTGCACGCCGAGCCGTTCCACAAGCTCTTCAAACGGGTAGTCCTGATGCTCATACGCTTCCAATGCGGCCTGGCGGACTTCCGCCAAGTAATCGGTAAACCGTTTGTCTCCTTTCGGCTCCGTTCTGATGGCGAGTGTATTGACGAACATCCCCAGAATCGGTTCAAGGTCTTTATGCGGGCGCCCGGCAATCGGCGAGCCGACGATGATGTCTTCTTGTCCGCTCAGACGTGCGAGCAGCGTATTGTACGCGGCGAGAAGCACCATGTACAAAGTGGAGCCATGATCGCGGGCGATGCGGTGAAGGCCGGATGCCGTTTCAGCGTCAAGCGTGCACGATACGTTCCCGCCCGCAAAGCTTCTGACAGCCGGACGAGGCTTGTCAGCCGGAAGCTCAAGCACCGGAAGCTCGCCTTCAAGCCGCTTCAGCCAGTAGGCTTCCTGCTTCTGGTATCCTTCCTTCTCCTGAAACGAGCGCTGCCAGACGGCATAGTCTTTATATTGAAGACGCATCGGCTTAAGCGAACGGCCGGCATACAGCTCGCCGAATTCTTTAATCAAGGTGTTGACGGACACACCATCGGAAATAATGTGATGCATATCCGTTAATAAAAGATGGCGTTCGTCCGATTCTTTCACGAGGGCCGCGCGGAAGAGCGGCGCTTCATCCAGACAAAACGGCCGGACAAATGCGTCTGCTGACTCGGCTTCATCCAGCTGAAACGGCACGCTGTCATGGATACGCTGCACCGGTTCGCCGTCAGGCCCCGTTTCAAAGGACGTTCTGAGCGACTCGTGCCGCTCCACAAGCTGCCGGAACGTCTCCTCCAGCCGGCCGCGGTCAAGCGGGCCCGTCAGTTCCAGCACTGCCGGCATATTGTAGCCGACACCGCCGTCTTCAAGCTGCTGGAGCACATACATCCGTTTCTGCGCTGAAGACACCGGATAGGTGTCCTGTGTTTTCGCAGGCTGAATCGCTTCATACGGGCTCTCTTCGAGGTCCTGAATGACCGAAGCGAGCTCTTCCACCGTCGGCCGGGCGAAGATGTCCTGTAACGGCACCTGAACGCCGAACTCCTTGGCGATGCGGGAGACGAGAGCCGTCGCTTTTAACGAATGGCCGCCCCGCTCAAAAAAGTGATCCCGGATGCCGACGGGGCCGTTTTTCAGCACCTCTTCCCAAAGGGCGCAAAGCTTCATTTCCGTGACGTTCCGCGGTGCGGTGTACGCCTGTCTGCCTGCCGCTCCGTCAGGAGCCGGCAGCGCGCGGCGGTCAAGCTTTCCGCTCGGTGTGACCGGCCACTCGCTCATCTCAATAAACTGAGCCGGCATCATGTAGGCTGGAAGACGTTTCGCAAGTTCTGCCCGCACGTCATCGCTTTCCCGTCCTTCGATATAGGCGTAAAGCGCGGTTTCGCCGTGTTCGGTCCGGGCGGTGACCGCCGCCTCACGAATGCCGTCAATGCGCCGGATCGCCGCTTCGATTTCCCCCGATTCAATCCGGTAGCCGCGGACTTTCACCTGTCCGTCTGAACGGCCGAGCCATTCGACTAGCCCGTCTTCTGTCCAGCGTGCGATATCGCCCGTCTGATACATGCGTTCTCCCGGATAAAACGGATCATCGAGAAAACGTTCTGCCGTCAGTTCAGGACGGTTCAAATAGCCCCGGGCCACCCCTGTCCCTGCAATGTACAGCTCTCCGATACATCCCGGCGGGAGAAGCCGTTTCTTTTGATTTAAAACATACAGCCGCATGTTATGTCCTGAAATGCCGATCGGAACATTGTGAAATTCACTTTCTCGCCGTAAATCAAAGTACGAGGCTTCCACAGTCGCTTCTGTCGGTCCGTAGGAATTTGTCAATTCCGTTTTCGGCAGAAGGTCATAAAAACGGGAAACCAGGTGCGGGCCCAATTGTTCGCCGCCGGCAAAAACCCTTTTTAAGCGGGTCTTTTTGACGGACTGTTTTCTGGAATTTATATATTCCAAGAAAGCATGAAGCATGGAAGGCACAAAATGGGCCGCCGTTATGCGGTTATTCTCCAGTGCGTTCAGTATTATTTCAGGGTCTTTCTCACCGCCTTGCGGAAGAAGGAAAACAGAAGCTCCCGCGATCGGCCACCAAAACAGCTCCCAAATCGAAGCATCGAAAGAGTATGATGTTTTATGCAAAATGATGTCAGAATCACTTAATCCATACCGCGTTTGCAGCGAGTATAAGAAGTTTACGGCTGACTGATGTTCAACCTGCACGCCTTTTGGGCGTCCGGTAGAACCGGATGTGTAGATAATATAAGCCAATGAATCGGGTTTTACGGGAATATTCGGGTTGGCCGCGGCTTCCGGGTTTCCTGTTTGCCCGCTTTTCAGGGATATGATCTCTCCATCAAAAAGATCTGCGGCCGAAAGTTCCGGTTCCGCAAGTAAAAATCTTACGCCGCTGTCTTTCAGTAAAAAGCAAATCCGCTCTTTCGGGTAATCCGGATCAATCGGCAGATATGCACCGCCTGCTTTTAAGATGGCGTAAATGCCGATCAGCATGTCAGGAGAACGCCGGCCCATGATAGCGGTTTTATCCTCCAGCCTTATCCCCCGCTTTATCAGCTGGTGCGCAAGCTCATTTGCCCTTTCGTTCAGCTCATGATACGTAATCGAAATGTCGTCAGTTAAAATTGCCGGACGGTCCGGCGTTTTCTCCGCCTGCTGTTCCAGCAGAGCATGAAGAGGCTGCTCAAGCGGAAACGCTGTTTTCTGCAAGGGGCTGAAATCGTGAAGCAGGGACATTTCTTCTTTTTCTGATAAGACGGAAATATCGTCTAATTCCAATCCCGGATCAGCAGCGGCGTTTTCGGCAAGTGTCGCAAAAAATCCCGCCCATTTTTGAATCGTTTTTTTCTCAAACAAATCGGTACTGTATTCAAACTGGCAGTACAATTCCCCAGCGTTTTCCGAGATGTACAGCGACATATCAAATTTAGAAATCGGCAGGCTGATGTCTGCCGGCTGCAGTTCAAGCCCGTCTGCCCTAAGCTTTTGCTGTTCCATGTTCTGCAGCGCAAATGTTGTATCGAACAGCGGATTTCGGGACATATCCCGCGGCACACCGAGCTTATCGACGAGTTCTTCCAACGGATAATCCTGATGTTCGTAGGCCTCAAGCGCCGTTTGGCGAATCTCCTGTAAATAATCTTTAAATGTCTTGCTTCCTTCGGGACGCGTCCTGACTGCAAGCGTATTGACAAACATGCCCAGAACGCTATCAAGATCGGCATGAGGCCTTCCCGCAATCGGAGACCCGACAATCATATCTTCCTGTCCGCTTAAACGGGCTAACAGAACGGTGTACACACCGAGCAGCGTCATATAAAGTGTGCATTTGTTTTCTTTCGCCAGCTTTTTCAACTGTGCTGTATGTTTTGCGCTGATGACAAATGACACCCGGTCACCGGAAAAGCTCCGCACCGCAGGACGCGGCTTATCAGCCGGCAATTCAAGTACGGGAAGCACGCCGGCAAGACGGTTCAGCCAGTACTCCTCTTGTTTTTTGTATGCGGCGCCGGCCATAAATGATTGCTGCCAAACGGCATAATCTTTGTATTGAATCCGTAACGGAGGCAGACTTCTCCCAGCATACAGTTCACTGAATTCACGTATCAAAAGATTGACGGATACGCCGTCTGAAATAATATGATGCATGTCAGCTAAAAGCAGGTGCCGGTCTTTTTCAATTCGGACAAATCCGGCCCGGAAAAGAGGCGCTTTGCCGAGGTCGAACGGCCGGATAAACGCTTCAGCTGATTGTTCTTTTGTAAATGCAAACGGAACCTCGTCGTGAATCCTCTGCACCGGCCGGCCGTCTTTTTCTTCAAAGGACGTTCTTAGCGGTTCATGCCGCCGGATCAGTTCCTTGAACACGGCTTCTATCCTGTTTCGGTCAAACGGCCCCTTCACCTCTAAAACGGCTGGAATGTTATAGCTGACCCCTCCATTTTCAAGCTGGTGAAGGACGTACATCCGTTTTTGTGCGGATGAGACAGGATAGGTTTCTTTCGTTTCTGTTTTTTCTATAGATGCGAACGGATTCTCTTCTGCTTCGCTGATGATATTGGCGAGTTCTTCTACGGTCGGATGGCTGAAGACATCGCTCAGCGGAATTTGCACGCTGCACTCTTTAGCTATTTTTGCCACGAGCGCCGTCGCCTTTAATGAATGGCCGCCAAGCTCGAAAAAGTGATCGTGAACACCGATCGGACCGCTCTGAAGCACTTCTTCCCATATCCGGGTAAGTTTCAGCTCCGTCACATTGCGGGGAGCCGTGTATTGACGGCCTGCGGCGTACCCCGAAGCTTCCGGAAGGGCACGCTGGTCGACTTTTCCGTTTGCAGTGAGCGGAATCGTGTCAACAAAAGCCCATTTAACCGGAATCATATAATCAGGCAGCTCTTTCGCCAAATCGCTCCGCAGCTGAGAAGGATCAGTCGCTTGTGAGACGCTGCAGTAGGCGCATAATTCATTTTCGCCCGACTCATTTGTTTGAATCAATACGGCAGCTTCTTTCACGGCATGATGATTTGCCAGAACGGTTTCAATTTCTTTCGGTTCAATCCGGTACCCTCTGATCTTCACTTGATCATCTGTCCGGCCGATGTATTCAATTTGGCCGTCCGCACGCAGTCTTGCCAAATCTCCGGTCCGGTACATGACGGCACCCTTTCTGAACGGATCCGGCAAAAATTTCTCTTCGGTCAGCGCCGGATTGTTCACATAGCCTCTTCCTGTATTCGCTCCGGAAATATACAATTCTCCCGCAATTCCGAGAGGCTGAAGCTGTCTGTTTTGGCTGAGAATATACATCTTGTTATGATGGATCGGTTTCCCGATCGGCGGATGTTCAGGTATGTCATCTCCCGCAGAAATCGTATACGTTGAAACCACATGGGTTTCTGACGGGCCGTAATGATTATGCAAATGCATACCGTGTAAACGGAGCGTCTGCCTGAACAACCGCGAGACGGTCAGCTGCTCTCCGGCCGTAATGACATGCTTCACACAGCGGGGAAAAGACTGTGCATAATCGTCTTCATTGAAAAGCATTTTGACAAAGGCAGTCGGGAAAAATACCACTTCTGCTTTATGCTGATCGATAAACGAATACAGCTGAGAAACATCTCGTTTGATTGATTCCGGCACGATACAAAGAGTGCCGCCGCTCAAGAATACTGAAAATAACTCCTGGTAGCAGACGTCAAATGCCACAGATGCGTACTGCAGCACATTTGTGCAAAAATCAATGTCTGTGTTCGTCAACTGGTCAGAAAGCAGGTTGGCCATATTTTTATGTTCAAGCAGCACACCCTTCGGTTTCCCTGTCGTTCCGGATGTATAAATCATATAAAGCAGATCGTCCGCTGTATTAATGGATTGCACATTGCTTCCGTCCGCTTCTGTCCCGGCTTCTTCTATGTATGTAACCTGCAGCGTTTGTTCCGCGGGAACTGACTGATGCCGCTCTGTTACAACATGGACGCAGCCGCTGTTTTCAATGATATAGCGGATACGCTCCTTTGGACTGCCGGGATCTATCGGGACAAAGGCGCCGCCCGCTTTTAAAATACCGAGAACGGCCGCCGCTAAAGAAGGGGAACGGCCGAGCATGACGCCTACCGGCTCCTCCCGCTTTAATCCGCGTTTTTGCAGCAGACGGGACAGCTTATTAGCCGATTCGTTCAGCTCTTTGTACGTCACTGACTCGCCTTCATACTTGATCGCGATTTGATCCGGCGTTTGTGCGGCCTGCCGTTCAAACATCGCATGAATCGTGTCATACTCAGGCTTTTCAGTTTCTTCAGAAATTGGAGCAAGCAGCTGCTCTTTTTCCTCAGGAGTTATGATTACAAGCTTATCCGGCGTGATATCAGGTTTGTCGAGAATCTGGGAAACGATGTGTGTCAAATGACCTTTGATATTTTCGATAAATTGGCGGTCATACACGCTTGAATCGTATCTCATTTTCAAATGAATCTCGTCACCCGGCGCCACCATAAGATAAAAACTGTAATTGGTTTCGTCTTCCATGCTGAAATCATGGATGTGGAAAAGATCTTTCGTATCCCCCTCGCTGTTCAGCACGTCAAGCTCCTGTTCAACCGGATAATTCTCAAAGACGAGAATATGGTCAATTAAGCCTTGTTTTACTTGTGAATTCGCTTGTATATCATAAAGCGGATGGTAGCTGTAAGCCTGCCCTTTCAAAACGTCCTTTTGCACGTTTTTGATCAGTTTTTGAAACGGGATGTCCGCTCCGCTGATTCGGACAGGGACAGTGTTAATGAACAGGCCGATCATTCGCTCGATGCCTTCGATTTCAGACGGCCTTCCGGAAATGACAGAACCAAAAACCGCATCCTCTGTCTGATTGTACGCCTGGAGCAAAATGCCCCAGAGCGTGTGGAAAATGGTGCTCAGTGTGACCTCTTCTTTCACGGCCAGCTCTTTCAGCTTGGCTGTGTCCCCTTTTGAAAAGGAAAACGTCACTTCCTCCTGTCTGCTGCCGCCGGCTTTTCTCCGTTTCGGCAGAACAGTCTGCTGTTCAAAGCCTTCAAGGTATCGCTCCCAGTACGAAGCGGCTTTTTCTTTATCTTGCTCCATCAGCCACTTGATATAGGTCCCGTACGGCACAGCGGGCTCAAGCGTTAACGGTGTTTGGCGGAGCCGCGAGGCGTATATCTGGAAGAACTCTTTCAGCACGATTCCGAGACACCAGCCATCCATAATGATGTGATGGAAGCTCCATATGCACGTGTATTCACGTTCTCCGGTTTGCAGCAGCGTCACCCGCATCAGCATGTCCTTTTGCAGATGAAATCCTTTCTCACGGTCTCTTCGTTTAGCTTCTTCGATATATTTTGTTTGATCAGCCTTGTTTAAATTGGTGAGGTTTTCTTCAATGATGCTGACGTTCCGCTCTTTTAATACGACCTGCTGCGGAACGGACACGTTCTGGCTGATAAAGATCGTTCTGAAAATATCATGTCTTTCGAAAAGAACATGAACGCTCTCTTCAAATACGCGGGTGTCAACCTTCCCTGTGATTGAAAAGGAGGCCTGTTCGGCGTAAGCCTGTGATTCCTTTTGCAGGAGGGAATGAAAAAGCATTCCTTCCTGCATATAAGACAGCGGATAAATATCCTGAATTGCATTCTTTTTTGTCATGTTATGATCTCCCCGTCGCCTTTTTCTACAGTTCCTCGACAAAACTCGCTATGCTGTCCAAATCATCAGATGTTAACGTTTTGCTGCTAAAATCACTAACAGTTTTTTCTGATTCTTCTTTGCCGGTGCAGTGCGCCATAATATCACGCAAATATTGTTGTAAGGTTTGCAGCAGCTGTTCCATCGTTTCTTTGCGAAAGCGGTTCGGCGGATAGCTCAAACTGAAGTGAAGCTTGTGCTGTGCAGCCATCGCGCTCATTTCCACCGCTTGTTCCCGCTGCCATGTCGGCGTAATGTCGTGCCCGCTCGCAAGACCGGATAAACTGAACGTGTGCTGATCTTCTGTATCATTGAATTGCCCTAAATAGTTAAAGCTGATTTCAGGCGCTTGTCCAAACCGAATTGTTTTTTGCTCAGGCGGTGTCATATATTTTAAAATGCCGTAGCCTATTCCTTTATCCGGTATTTTTCCGAGTGTGTCTTTTACTGTTTTTACCGCCGTCCCAAGTTCTGAACCGGCAGCAGTCAAGTCAATGAGCACCGGATACATGGAAGTAAACCAGCCTACGGTGCGGCTGATGTCAAGCTCCGGCATAATATGCTCTCTTCCGTGCCCTTCCATCGCGATGCGGAGTCTGCCTCCTGTCCAGTCCCGTAAAGCCAAGGCTGCCGCAGTCAAAAGAATATCCTGCGTATCGGTATGGTAGGCCCGGTTGACCTGCTGCAGCAAAACGGACGTTTCTTCTTCTGAGAGCGTAAAGCTTACCGTTTGCCGAATGCTGTCGGCTCCCGTATGATGCAGCGGTTTTTCATAAGGAAGTCCGGCGGCGGTTTCTTCTTCAGTAAAACGCCAATAGTCTTCTTCACGCATCAGCTTGCTGCTTTTTGCGTATTCTGAAAGCCTTTCTGCGTACTGCTTAAAGGAATCAGTCTTTGGCGGAAGCTGAACCGGCTGACCTTTTACGGCTTGAGTGTAAGCGGCTGATAAATCCTCCAGCAAAATACGCCATGACACTCCGTCAACCGCCAAGTGATGGATGGTAATGAATAAATAATCCCCAGACCGGGTTTTGAACCAGCCGGCTTTTAATAACGGCCCTTTTTCAATATCCATCTGCTGTTGGAGTGCAGCCACCTCAGTTTCTATTTCTCTTTCCCATGAATCCGTTTCAGACAGATCCCATATATCCAAGCTGTACAGTTCATCCTGTTGGATGCCGTGATTGATTTGTCTGAGACTTCCGTTTTCTGCACTGACGGTGATCCGGAGTGCATCATGATGAATGACAAGATGCTGCAAAGCTTCTTTGAGCGGCTGTTTACGCAAAGCGTCCGAGCTGAACATCATGACGGACTGATTGAAATGATTTCTGTTTTCCATCCGCTGTGATAAAAACCAGTGCTGAACGGGGGTCCAAGGAATATCTCCTTCAACCGGCCGCTGATCGATGACTCTTTCCGCTTTCCGGATAAGAGGCGCGAGTTCCTTAATGGTCGGATGGCGGAACAAGTCACTTGCCGCCATTTTCCACCCATAGCGTCCGAGCCGCGCGGAAACTTGCAGCGCTTTGATTGAATCGCCGCCCAATTCAAAAAATGAGTCTTCAATCCCGACTTGCTTTGCGCCGAGCACTTCCTGCCAGATCACGGAAAGCTGTTCTTCAAGCTCATTGCGGGGAGCTGTGTATGCGGTTTGAAGCGCGAGCTCCGGTTCGGGCAGATTTTTCCGATCCAATTTACCGTTCGGCGTAAGCGGCAGCCTCTCAAGCTCCATCATATAGGACGGAACCATATAATTCGGCAGGCGCTGAGAAAGTAAAGAACGCACTGTTTCTGTGTTCATGTCCGCCTGCAGGCTCATGTATGCGATCAGTTCTTTATTGCCGGACTGTCCGGTTCTGACTGACACTGCAGCTTCTTTCACGCCGTCCAAGCTCCTCAGAGCGGCTTCAATTTCTCCCAGCTCCACCCGATAACCGCGGATTTTCACTTGATCATCCATTCGGCCGGCATACTCGATCGTTCCGTCCGGCAGCCAGCGGGCTAAATCTCCGGTGCGGTACATTCGTTCTCCGGGAACAAATGGATTAGGGACAAATTTTTCTTCCGTCAGCTCAGGACGTCCGAAATATCCTCTCGCCACACCGTCCCCGCCCGTGCATAATTCGCCGATGACGCCGATCGGCTGGGGTGTTCCCCTGCCGTTTATGATATACGCGGTTGAATTTCCGACAGGGCGCCCGATTGGGATTGAATGATCGTATGATTGTTCAATCAAAAAGCATGTCGAGAACGTTGTGTTTTCCGTCGGTCCGTATCCATTCCATACTGCAAGATGCGGCAGTGCTCCCCGAACCCGGTTGACATGGCTTGGGGACAGTGCTTCTCCGCCGATAATCAATCGTGATAATCCCGAAAACACATGTTCATTTTGTTCGGATAAATGGTTAAACAGAGACGATGTAAGCCAAAGTGTCGTTATACTGTTTTGCTGTATAAATGTTTCCAAAACATCAGAATCGAGATAGGTTTCCTGGTCACTTACATATAAAGAAGCACCGTTTAAAAGCGGGCCGAATATCTCAAATGTCGTGACGTCAAATCCTAATGATGAAGTAAACAACAGTCTGTCTTTCGGCGTGAAATCAATATAATTGCTGTTTTTCACAAGGCGGATCACGCTTCGCTGTTCAACCATGACGCCTTTTGGCGCGCCCGTTGACCCGGATGTATAAATCATGTAGGCCAATGATTCGGGTCCGCCGAGCGGTTCGGGATTTTCCGAACTCAAGCCGGCCTTTGTTTGAATATCCTCTATGAATAAACGTTTTTCTGAAAGCGGCAGACCGTCAACTTTATCAGATTGAAGGAGAATATCAGCTTTGCAGTCTTTAAGCATCCATTCAGCCCGTTCCCGCGGCACATCGTCAGCGATAGGCAAGTAGGCGCCCCCCGCTTTTAATATTCCAAGAATGCCGGAAACAAGCTCTGTTGTGCGGCCGGTTAATATTGCGACCACACTTTCCGGACCGGCGCCATTTGATCGGAGCGCCGCAGCAATTCTGTTAGCCCGTTCGTTCAGCTCTCTGTATGTCAAGGTTTGTCCGCGATATACAACTGCCTGGGCATCAGGGGTTTCTTCCGCCTGCCGCTCAAATAAACGGCTGATGGTTTCGTGTTTGGGATAATCGCTTTTCGTCTGATTAAATTGATAAATGACGCGATTTGTTTCAGCATCATCCAGCACGTGAATGTCACCAAGCGGTATTGTTTGGTCTTCAATCACTTTCGTAAGAATACGGGTAAAATAAGAAAGCCATTTTTCGATTGTCTGTTTTTGATAGATATCTGCATTGAATTCAAAATCAAAGCTGATGGTGCCGTCAGACCCTTCTGCCGCATAAAGCGTGGCATCAAATTTTGCTGTTTTATGACCGGTATCCGCAGCTTGAGTCAAATGCAGCTCATTTAAAACCAAGGATTCGCGCTCCATATTCTGGAGCACAAACATCACGTCAAACAGCGGATTGCGGCTCATGTCCCGCTGCACGCCGAGCCGTTCCACAAGCTCTTCAAACGGATAGTCCTGATGCTCATACGCTTCCAGTGCGGCCTGGCGGACTTCCGCCAAGTAATCGGTAAACCGTTTGTCTCCTTTCGGCTCCGTTCTGATGGCTAGCGTGTTGACGAACACCCCGAGAATCGGTTCAAGGTCTTTGTGCGGACGCCCGGCAATCGGCGAGCCGACGATGATGTCTTCCTGTCCGCTCAGACGCGCGAGCAGCGTATTGTACGCGGCGAGAAGCACCATGTACAAAGTGGAGCCATGATCGCGGGCGATGCGGTGAAGGCCGGATGCCGTTTCAGCGTCAAGCGTGCACGATACGTTCCCGCCCGCAAAGCTTCTGACAGCCGGGCGGGGCTTGTCAGCCGGAAGCTCAAGCACCGGAAGCTCTCCTTCTAGCCGCTTCAGCCAGTAGGCTTCCTGCTTCTGGTATCCTTCCTTCTCCTGAAACGCCCGCTGCCAGACGGCATAGTCTTTATATTGAAGGCGCATCGGTGCAAGCGGGCGGCCGGCATACAGCTCGCCGAATTCTTTAATCAAGGTGTTGACGGACACACCGTCAGAAATAATATGATGCATATCCGTTAATAAAAGATGGCGTTCGTCCGATTCTTTCACGAGGGCCGCGCGGAAGAGCGGCGCTTCATCCAGACAAAACGGCCGGACGAATGCGTCAGCTGACTTAGCCTCATCCAGCTGAAACGTCACGCTGTCATGGATGCGCTGCACCGGTTCGCCGTCATGTCCCGTTTCAAAGGATGTTCTGAGCGACTCGTGCCGCTCCACAAGCTGCCGGAACGTCTCCTCCAGCCGGCCGCGGTCAAGCGGGCCCGTCAGTTCCAGCACTGCCGGCATATTGTAGCCGACACCGCCGTCTTCAAGCTGCTGGAGCACATACATCCGTTTCTGCGCTGAAGACACCGGATAAGTGTCCTGTGTTTCCGCCGGCTGAATCGCTTCATACGGGCTCTCTTCGAGGTCCTGAATGACCGTAGCGAGCTCTTCCACCGTCGGCCGGGCAAAGATGTCCTGTAACGGCACCTGAACGCCGAACTCTTTGGCGATGCGGGAGACGAGAGCCGTCGCTTTTAACGAATGGCCGCCCCGCTCAAAAAAGTGATCCCGGATGCCGACGGGGCCGTTTTTCAGCACTTCTTCCCAAAGGGCGCAAAGCTTCATTTCCGTGACGTTCCGCGGTGCGGTGTACGCCTGTCTGCCTGCCGCTCCGTCAGGAGCCGGCAGCGCGCGGCGGTCTAGTTTTCCGCTCGGTGTGACCGGCCACTCGCTCATTTCTATAAACTGAGCCGGCATCATGTAGGCCGGGAGGCGTTTCGCAAGTTCTGCCCGCACGTCATCGCTTTCCCGTCCTTCGATATAAGCGTAAAGCGCGGTTTCGCCGTGTTCGGTCCGGGCGGTGACCGCCGCCTCACGAATGCCGTCGATGCGCCGGATCGCCGCTTCGATTTCCCCCGGTTCAATCCGGTAGCCGCGGACTTTCACCTGTCCGTCTGACCGGCCAAGCCATTCGACAAGCCCGTCTTCAGTCCAGCGTGCGATATCGCCCGTCTGATACATGCGCTCCCCCGGATAAAACGGATCATCAAGAAAACGTTCTGCCGTCAGTTCAGGACGGTTCAAATAGCCCCGGGCCACCCCTGTCCCCGCGATGTACAGCTCTCCGGCAACGCCCGCAGGCTGAACGGTTCCCCCGCCGTCTAACACATAAAGACGGACACCCGGAACGGGTTTTCCGATCGGAAGCCTTGTCCGTCCGCTGTCCCGTTTTCGGTCACAGACGTAAAACGCCGCATCAACCGTTGCTTCTGTCGGCCCGTAGCCGTGAATGAGCACGGTCTCCGGCAGAAGATCGGCAAACCGGGCAGCCGTAAGCGGTGAAAGAGCTTCCCCGCCGGCAAACACGCGTGTCAAGGTTTTGCCGAGGCGGATTCTTGTTTCCTCAGGCTCTGTTTCCAGCGCGTCTAAAAAGCTGTTGACCATCGCCGGAATAAAATGCGCGGTCGTCACCTTTTCCGAGGCAAACGCTTCGATCATCCGCGCAGGATCTTTCTCCCAGCCGGCCGGAAGCAGATACACGGAGGCGCCTGACATCGTCCACCAAAACAATTGCCAGATGGAAGCGTCGAAGGAAAAGGATGATTTCAGCACGATTATATCCTCTTCCGTTAACGGAAACTGCCCTTGCATCCCGGATAAAAAGGCGGCGGCCTGACGGTGTTCAACAGCCACCCCCTTCGGTGTTCCCGTCGAACCGGAGGTGTAAATAATATAAGCGAGCGAATCGGCATCCGCTTCTTCAGAGACAGCCCCTGTCTCCGTCTCACCTGTAAGGGCAGAAAGAGACACTTCTAGCGTCTCGCCGTAAAAACCGGAAACGGATAATCCTGACTGTTGAAGCAGGAGACAGGCGCCGCTGTCGTCGAGCATATAGCGCAGCCTGTCCTCCGGATATTCCGGGTCAAGCGGCACGTAGGCGCCGCCCGCTTTTAACACGGCAAGCACTGAAATCACCATCTCCGGCGAGCGTTCAGCGAGCACGCCGACCTTGCTTTCTTTGCGGACGCCTTTTTGGCGGAGCCGAACAGCGAGTCTGTCTGTATACCGGTCAAGCTCGGCGTACGTCAGCATACCGTCCGGGAAACGAAGCGCCGGACGATGCGGCGAAAGCTCGGCGCGGCGGGTAAACAGCCCGTGAAGCGTCGGGGCCGGCGGTTCAGCCGCATCTGTCCGATTAAACGCATCCAGCATATTTCTGGCTTCACACGCATCCAGCAATGCGATCTCGGAGGCGCTCATTTCAGGATCGGAAATGACTGATTTCATCATATGCCGTAAAAAGGTTTCAATCTTCTTCATAAAAACACGATCGTATATACCGGTATCAAAGTTTAAGCGGATATAAAGAGAACTTCCCGGAATCACCTTTACGCTGCATCCGTAGTTTGTGACTTCCTCCATCGTGAAATCCTCTACTGCAAAATCAAATGAACCGGCCTGACTCACATTTTCAATTTCACGCTGGGCCGGCACATTTTCAAACACGATAATGTGGTCAAACAGCGCCTGCTTCAGAGGGCTTTGCGCCTGAATGTCATACAGCGGATAATAGCTGTACGCTTCTGCTTGCAGCGTCTCCTGCTGCAAATGTCTGACGAGCTCCAGGAAGGAAAACGAACCGCTTTTTACCCGCACGGGAATCGTATTGATAAACAGTCCTACCATTTTTTCTACGCCCGCCAGATCCGACGGCCGACCGGAAACGACAGAACCGAAAACGGCGTCTTCACAGCGGCTGACTCGCTGCAGCAAAATGCCCCACAGTGCCTGAAACACCGTATTCAGCGTTGCCCCCGCCCTTGCCGCAATGTTCTTCAGCTCATTTGTCTGCTCTTCAGAAATAGTGAAAACAGCCTGCTCAAGCTCGCCGTTTGGTTCCGCGGATTTTTTCGGAAGAGACGCCGTTTGCTCAAGATCGGCAAGTCTCGTTTTCCAAAATGACTCGGCTTCTTTACGATCTTGCTTCATGAGCCATTTAATATACTTTCCATATGGCTGAACAGGCTCGAGAGACGGGAGCCGCCCGTCTCCGAGAGATTGATAGATCATCAGAAATTCCTTCATGACAATTCCGAAGCACCAGCCGTCCATGACGATATGATGGTGGCTCCAAATACAAACATAGCGTTCGGGCGCTTTTTTCAGAATGGAGACTCTCATGAGAGGGTCTGATTGCAAATCAAAGCCTTTATCTTTGTCTTCTTTACTGAAACGGTCGGCATACATGTCTTGCGCCTTCTCATCCAAATGAGAAATATCATGAAACTGAACGCGGCTCGGCCTGTTTTTTAACACGACTTGGCGGGGCTTCGCCACATTCTTATGAATAAACGTCGTACGGAAAATATCATATCGTTCAAAAACAGCATTTATACTTTTTTGGAATCGTTCCCGGTCAAGCTGTCCGCTGATCGTAAACACTGCTTGTTCGAAGTAGGCTCTTGAGTCATGATCCAAAAGAGAATGAAAAAGCATGCCCTCCTGCATAAAAGATAAAGGGTATATATCTTGTATTTCCGGTTGCTGCCCCATTGCGCCTCTCCTTTTCTATAGTTTGTTGACGGCTCCCATAATGTCACTCAGATCTTCCAGCGTTAACTCTTCATCACTGAAATCAGCAGCGCTCCATTCACGCTCCTCTTTGCCTGTGCAATGCGTGATGATCTGCTTGAGAAAGGTATGAAAATGCCCCGTCAAAACTTCAATCGTTTCTTTTTGGTATTGAAAACGGTTGTACACCACATTCAAGCTGAGACATTCCGATGATACGGAGCCGCTGATATCAAGTGTGTACGGACGTTCCCAGTCTGGGCTGACTTCATTTCCCGCTTTTACGGGAGAAACACCGAAGCCGGTGGAACGGATCTCCCGGTCAAACTGCCCCAAATAGTTAAAACTGATTTCAGGAGAATCAGATTCAGCCTCTCCCCAGAATTTGCTTATATATTTCAGCACCCCGTATCCCGCTCCTTTATGCGGAATGCGGCGCATCATGTCTTTTGTCCGCTTAATGTGATAACCGAGACGCCCCCCGTCATCAGCCTGATCTTGAAAACTTGCGTCAACCAATACCGGATAAATTGACGTAAACCACCCGATGGTTCTGCTGATATCAAGATGCTCCAGATGCTCTTCCCTTCCGTGGCCTTCCATGCTGATTTTGAATGTCTCATTTCCGGTCCATCTGTTCAGCGCAAGGCTTAACGCCGCAAGCAATAATTCACCTGTCTCCGTTGTGTATGCCCTGTTTGCCTCCGTTAACAGCTGCTCAGTCTCCTGTTTTGTCAATGTAATGGTCATCACATCTGTATCTTTAAGGAGATTGGAAGAGATGCGGGCATCTTTCGGAAGCGGTTTGACCGCCGCTTCTTCTCTTTCAGACCAGTAATCTGCTTCCTGCAGCAGCCGGCGGCTTTTTGCATAATCAGAAATTTGCTTTGCATAAGTCTGATAGGAATCAGTTTTCGCCGGAAGAACGGCTTCTTTTCCAACAAGCGCCTGCCGGTAGCACGCAGTGAGATCTTCAAATAAAATCCGCCATGACACTCCGTCAATGACAAGGTGATGAATGGAAAGCAGCAGATGATCGCCATCAGCGGCGTGAAATAAACCGACAGCTATGAGCGGACCCGTTTCCAGCCTGATGGAAGTTTGAATACGGGCGGCCGCCTGTTCAATTGCGGCGTGCTCCTCTTGTAATGACCCTGTCCCTCTTACGTCAAGCGTTTCAAACGTAAAGAGTTCTTCTTCAGAAAGGTTCTCAGCTCTGTTATATTGCATCACCGATCCATTTTGC
Source organism: Bacillus sp. 5RYD7K (assembly GCF_059831465.1). Taxonomy (NCBI): domain Bacteria; kingdom Bacillati; phylum Bacillota; class Bacilli; order Caryophanales; family Bacillaceae; genus Bacillus; species Bacillus sp. 5RYD7K. Next base: position 2,858,106 of record NZ_CP191200.1, on the reverse strand, counting down.
GTGCCGCATATCATCCGTAATGCGTCATGATGAACAGCGAGCTGTGCCAGCGCTTTTCTCATTGCGGATTCATTGATTCTGTCCGCACTGCGGAGCATAACGGTCTGATTAAAATGATCATGCGGCAATGATTGTGACAAGAACCAGTGCTGGATCGGCGTCAACGGCACTTCTCCGGTGACGGGAGCCTGATCAATGACGCGGCGGACTTTCCGGAGCCGCATCGACACCTCTCCCAGTGTCTGGTGCTCAAACAGCTCACGAACAGTCGTTTCGTAGCCCTGCTGCTTCAGCCTCGCACATACTTGCAGCGCTTTAATCGAATCTCCGCCGAGATGGAAGAAATGAGCATTGGGGCCAAGGCCTTCAACACCTAAGAGTTCCTCCCAAATGTCAGCCATCATTTCTTCAGTTTCATTCCTCAGGCTGATATCATCTCCGGGATTTTCGTTTAATTCAGGCTGCGGGAGCGCCTTCTCATCCAGCTTCCCATTCGCCGTCAGAGGCAGTTCATTAAGCTGCATCAAGCGGGCGGGAATCATATATTCCGGCAGGAAAGCTCTGAGAGAGGCCTGAACCTCTGCTTCTTTTAACTTTTCGTTTCCGTGTAAGACGGCATAGGCGTAAATGGAGTGCTGACCGTGCTGATCAGCACGTGTGATCACGGCGGCCTCTTTCACGAAAGAAAGCTTCTGCAGCGCTGATTTAATTTCTCCCAATTCAATTCTGTGGCCTCTGACTTTTACTTGCGCATCTTTCCGCCCGACATACTCCAGCTCGCCATTTGAGAGCCTTTTGGCGATATCGCCCGTCCGGTAAAGCCGCATATCGGAAACGTGCGGATTCGTGATGAAACGGGAGGCCGTTAAATCATCTCTATTTACGTATCCCCTCGCGACGCCTTCTCCGCCGATATAAAGCTCACCGGGAATTCCGATCGGCTGCGGATTCATATAGGCGTCCATGACAAAAGCATGAAGGGTTTCCAGCGGTCTGCCGATATTGCTTTTATTTCTCTCGATATCTTCCATATACAGTTTTTTGTATGTGACGTGAACCGTGGTTTCCGTAATGCCGTACATATTCACAAGCTCCGTCTCCGGATACTTCTCTTTCCAGCTTTTCAGCATGCCGGGCTGAAGCGCTTCTCCGCCGAAAATGACATATCGAAGCTTCAGCTTGTCCGTATGCCCGGCTTCTTCATGAATGAGTCCGGAAAAAGCCGTCGGCGTTTGGTTCAGCACCGTTACGCCTTCACTTAGCAGCAGCTGCCGGTACAAATGCGGATCACGGGCTGTTTCTTTCGGCACGATGACTACTTTTCCGCCGTATAAAAGCGCACCGAATATTTCCCAAACAGAAAAATCAAAGCAATAGGAATGAAACAGCGTCCAGGCGTCTTTTGGCCCAAAATCAAACGGCAGCCCTTTATGTGTGATAAGGCTGATGACATTGCGGTGTTCCGTCATAACGCCTTTCGGTTTCCCTGTTGTGCCCGATGTGTAAATCACGTAAGCCGGCTGTTCAGGCGTTATCGTTTCTTTCGGACTGTCTGCTGAAACAGATTCAGGCTTATCGATATATAAAACCGGCAGACCGTCCATTCCGGAAATTCCAAGACCCGATTGCGTCAAAAGAACACGCGCGCCGCTGTCAGTCAGCATAAATGAAATCCGTTCGTCCGGATATTCAGGATCAATCGGCAGATACGCCCCTCCCGCTTTTAGAATACCGAGAATTCCAATCAGCATATCCGGAGATCGTTCAGTCATCATCCCGACAATCTGTCCGGAGCGGAGCCCGTTTTCTGAGAGCATATCGGCGATTCGATCCGCCTTTTCATTGAGCTCGCGGTAGGTGAGACGCTCATCGGCCATGACGGCTGCGATTTGATCCGGCGTTTTTTCCGCCTGTTTTTCAAATAAACTGACGATCGTTTCATGCCGCGGATACTCAGCCGTTTGATGATCAGCTTCCAGAAGCAGCTGCTGCTCGTTTGTGTCCAGCAAATGAATATCAGACAGCTTCCGTTCGTAATCCGACGCGATTTGTCCTAAAAGCTCTTTAAAATGACCGGCCCACCGTTCGATCGTTTCTTTTTCAAACAATGCGGTACTGTATTCAAAATGAAAATCCAGGGCGCCATCCGGCCGTTCCTCAGCATGTAGCGTCAAGTCGAATTTTGAAATGTCATGCTTCACTGCATGTGCAGAAACGGATAAGCCCGGAAGATTCACTTTGAAATCATCACTGTTTTGCAGAACGAGCATGGCATCAAACAGCGGATTGCGATTGACTTCCCGGTGTGTATCAAGCTTTTGGGCGAGTTCTTCAAACGGGAATTCCTGATGTTCGGCTGCGCCGAGGGCGAGCATTTTCACCTCTTCTAAATAAGCGCGGAATGTCTTATCACCTTCCGGCCTGCTTCTCATGGCCACGGTGTTAACAAACATGCCGATAACCCCTTCAAGCTCAGCACGGCTTCTGCCTGCCGCAGGTGAACCGACGACAACATCTTCCTGTCCGCTCAATTTAGACAGGAACAGGGAATAGCCTGCCAAAAGAATCATATACAGCGTGGAACCCGTCTCATCCATGAGCCGGCGCAAATTCTCCGCCGTTTCCTTTTGAAGACGCGTTCGAACCGCGGATCCGCTGAAATCAGGAAGCTGCGGGCGCTTTTTATCCAGCGGCAGATCAAGAACGGGAATGTTTTCCCCGAGCGCATCCAGCCAATACTGCTCATGTTTTTTGAACTCTTCAGCGGCAGACCGGTCATGCTGCCAGACGGAAAAATCTTTGTACTGCAGTTTTAACGGCCGCAATTCCTTCCCTCTGTACAAATCCGTCAATTCCTGAATTAGAACGCTCATTGACACACCGTCTGCGATAAGATGATGCATATCGAGCAGCAGAAAATGGCGGTCTTCATTGACTTTGGCTAAAGTCACCCTCAAAAGAGGCGCTTTTTCCACGTCAAACGGTTTAACGAAAGTTTCCATCGTCTCGTGAAGAAGTGACTCGGACGGCATGTGAAGCTCCGTGAGTTCGAGATCAGCATGTGAATGTATGTGCTGCATCGGCTCCCCGTTTCGTAACACAAATGATGTGCGTAACGCTTCATGCCTTTGCAGCAGCGCTGAAAAGGCTTCTTGCAGACGGTCCCGATTGAGCCTGCCGCTCAGTTCCAGACAAGCGGGCATATGATAGCCTGTGCTGTCTGAAGCAAGCTGGTGAAGGGCATAAAGCCTTTTTTGAGCAAAAGATAACGGGTACAAGTCCTTCGTCTTTGCAGGCGTGATTTCTGCATATTCTCCTCTTTTCCTCTGTTCAAGGAAGCGGGCCATGCTCTCAATGGTCGGATGTTCAAAGACATGGCGGACGGCAAGTTCAATTTGCAGCCGTTTATGTATGTTTGAAACAAGTGATGCGGCTTTCAGCGACTGTCCGCCGATTTGGAAGAAATCATCTCTCATACTGATGCGGTCCCGTTTCAGCACATCTTGCCAGATAGACAGCAGCTCAGTCTCAAGCATCGTGCGGGGCGCTTGATAATCACCGGTTCTCTCAGCTTCTTCCGGTTCAGGAAGTGCGGCTCTATCAAGTTTTCCGCTCGCAGACAGCGGCATTTCCGTCAGTTTGGTAAAGCTTCCCGGTATCATATAAGCAGGTAATGTCCCCGCCAATTCAGCGTGCGGATCAAATGTCACACCCGCGTTTTGCAGTACGACATAAGCTGCAAGCTCCTGTTCTCCGTCCGCCGTTTTGCGCACAGTAACTGCCGCCTCTTTTACCCCGGACAGACTTCTGAGTGCCGTTTCGATTTCTCCTAATTCGATTCTGTAGCCTCTCACTTTCACCTGATCATCAAAACGCCCCATATATTCAATCGTTCCGTCCGGTAAAAACCGGGCTGCATCCCCCGTTCTGTACAGCCGTTCACCTTCACGAAACGGATGAGGGGTAAAGGCTTTGTCCGTCAGCTCTTTTTGCTGAAAATATCCGTGTGCAAGACCTTTTCCTGAAATACACAGTTCACCGACGGCTCCGACCGGCTGCAGCTGGACACCGTGCATTATATAGACGGATGTATTGGCGATCGGGCGTCCGATCGTAATCCGGCTGCTTTTTTGCAGATTGCGCAGGATCGTCGCTGCCACACTGTTCTCTGTCGGGCCATATTCATTCAGCAGCTCGGCATTCGGGCATATATTCCGGCTCGCTTCCACGATATCAGGGGTTGCCGCTTCCCCGGCAAATGTCACCGCCCGAAGTGTCTGCGCATCTTTTTTTGTCAGAGAATCAAGCAGGACGCGATACAGAGACGGAACGATCAGAAGATGGCTTACCCCGTGGCGGGCGATTTTCTGTTTCATTGAAAGAACGTCTTTTGCATCGTCTTCATCAGTCAACAGTACACAAGCGCCGGACAGCAGCGGAGTGAAAAGACTTGTCAAAGAGCCGTCAAATACGTATGAAAAAAGATGAAGCGCTATGTCGCCTTCTGACATGCCGTATTCTTCACGCCGCCATTGCAATGTATTGCTGATCGCTTTGTGTTGTACAAGCACACCTTTCGGACGGCCTGTCGTTCCCGAGGTGTAAATGACATACGCCCAATTTCCGCTGCCGGACACCGGCGGAAGCGGCTCGGTCTGCCGGGAAACCGTTTCCTCCAAGATGACGACGTTTCCCTTGAAATGCGGCGGAATGAGAGGAAGCAGGTCTTTTTCAGTCACGAGCAGTGAAGCTTCACTGTCTCTCAGCAAAAATGAGATCCGTTCAGGCGGATATTCCGCATCAATCGGCATATAAGCGCTGCCCGATTTCCAAATTCCGAGCAGAGCGGCGACCGTATTCATCGATCGGCGCAGCATAACAGCGGTAATCTGATCGGGACGGGCGCCTTTTTCCCTTAACGCGTGCGCAATCTGATTCGCCCGCTGATTTAATTTCTTATAGCTCCAGCTTACCCCGTTATATCTCAACGCTTCCTGGTCGGGCGTTTTGGCAGCCTGTTCTTCAAAAAGCCCGTGAACGGTTGTCTCAGGATACGGACGGTTTGTGTCGTTAAACGAATGAATCAAGGCCTCTTCCTCCGGCGGCACGAGACTGATGCTTGATAAGAGCCTGTCCGGATCCTCCGTTACACAGGAGATGACCTCAAGAATATGCCCTTTGATCCGTTTCATGTCCTCCCGATCATAAATGTCAGCATTGTAGCTGAATTTCACATAAAACTCTTCCCCCGGAACGATGACGACGTTGAGATCATAGTTCGTTTCTTCCGCCATCGAAAAGTTTTCAAGAGAGAGCGCGTGGCTTTCAGTCTGCTGCCAGCCGTTTACCGCAGCCTGCATCTGAACCGGATAATTTTCAAAGACAAGGATATGGTTCAAGAGATCTTTTTGCAGACCGCTCTCGTTTTGAATGTCATAAAGCGGATAATAGCTATGCTCTTCCGCTGCGAGTGAATCTTTTTGCACTGCTTTAACAAGCGATGCAAAAGTCATATCCTCAGCTGCGCGCACCCTCACCGGAACGGTATTGATAAACAGCCCGGCCATGGATTCAATGCCGCTGATAGCTGACGGCCTGCCGGAAACAACCGAACCGAAGACCGCATCTTCAGTCCCGTTGTAACGATGGAGAAGCAGGCCCCAAATCCCCGTAAATATAGTATTCAGCGTGACCCCGATGCCCCGGGCAATGTCTGTCAGTTTTTGTACGGTTCCAGGCTCAAGGGAAAATTGAAAATGCTCAGATGTATAACCGTTTTGCGCCGGCCTAATCTTCGTTTGCGGAACGGAAACGGTTTCTCCGTAATCTTTCAAATAGCCGGACCAGAACGCTGACGTTTCTTCTTTATTCCGGCTTCGGAGCCATTTGATATAAGTGCTGTAAGGGTCCGGACTGCCGAGGTTTACAGGCCGCCCGTTCCGGATCGAATAATACATGCTGAAGAAATCTTTCAGCACAATGCCCAGGCTCCAGCCGTCCATCATAATGTGATGGTGAGTCCAAACGCATGTATGGCGGTTTTTTCCCGTATGAAAAAGAGCAAGGCGCATTAAGGGGCCTTTTTGCAGATCAAACCCCTTATGCCGGTCGTTTTCCTTGAATTCGTCAATGATGCTTTGCTGCTGTTCTTCCGAATAATCTGAAATGTCTTCAGTCCGTACGGCAGTGTCACGGCGTGAAAGGACAACTTGCTGCGGCCCTTCAAGGTCAGGTACTTCTTTTATGAAAATCGTTCTGAAAATATCATAGCGGCTGACAAGCATATCAAGGCTTTTTTGAAATGTATCAACGCATAAATCTCCGCTGACCGTAAACGAAATCTGCTCGACATATGCGTTTGATCCGGAGTCTAAAAGCGAATGAAACAGCATGCCTTCCTGCATATATGATAAAGGATAAATATCTTGGATTTCTGTCGCTTGTGTCACGAATGCCACACACCTTTTTATGAAATTAAAGTCCTTTTACGAGATCTTCAATGCTTGATAGTGCTTGAGCGGTCAATTCTGTATGGCTGTAATCAGTTAATGTTTTTTCCCGCTCTTTCCTGCCAGAACAGTGGGCGATAATGTCCTCAAGATGAGTTTGGAAACGATTCATGAAAGACTCAACTGCCCCCGGTGCAAATACGCCGGTATAAACGGCTTTTACCTCCAGACGTCCGTCCGCCGCCATCGCATTAATATCCAGGTCAAACTCACGGAGGCGCCCGGCCGCTATATCATGCTGCGGCTTGAACGGCGACATCTTCAGTCCTCCCTCAAGACCGTCAAACGCACCGAGATAGTTAAAGCTTATTTCTGGGTCTTTATAAAGAATGTTTCGCGAATATCTCAGCAGCCCGTAGCCGGTTCCGTAATGAGGAACCCGCCTCATCATGTCTTTTACCGTCTTTATGCGGTGAGCGGTTTTTTCGCCTGAGCCGTCCGGCACTCTCATATCTAAGAGCACCGGATAAACAGATGTAAACCAGCCTGCCGTTCTCGAAATATCAATGTCAGGCATATGACCCTGGCGTCCGTGTCCTTCAGTGCTGATAAGCATCTGTTCAGAACCCGTCCACTCATGAAGCGCCATTCCAAGCGCTGTTAAAAGCAATTCATGAACATCCGTGCCGTATGCCTGCTGTGTTTCTAAAAGCAGCTGTTTCGTGAGCTCCCTGCTTAATATCCACGATGCCGTGCGCGCGTTTTCCTGCATCCGTCCGGCATTTCCATCTTTTATTTTCGGCAGCGGCGCTGTTTCAAAAGACATCACACTGTCCCAGTACGCGGCTTCTTCAAGCAGCGCTTTGCTTTTGGATATGTCAAAAAGTTGTTCGGCATATGTGATATAAGAATCGCTTTTCGGCGGCAGTTTGATTTGTTGGCCTTCTAATGCCTGCTGATAAGCTGTCTGCAGATCTTCAAGCAATATTCTCCACGACACGCCGTCCGTGATAAGGTGATGAATCGCAATCAGCAGATGGTCGGCTTCTTTCAGCCGGAACACTCCGAGATGAAACAGAGGCCCTTGATCAAGGCGCATGGCCTGCTGTATTTCTTTTTCTTCGGCGGCTATCCGTCTTTCCGGCTGTGTTTCTTCTGAAAGATCTATGACGTTAAGCGTAAAGATTTCTTCATGCCGCTCTTTGATTCCACGGTTATATTGAACAACTTCCCCATGCTCATTTTGAGTAAATGTCATTCGCAGCGCATCGTGATGTTCTGTCAGCGAGCGAACCGCCTGAGACAAAGCATTTATCTGGAATCTTTCTTCACTGCACAGCATGACTGATTGGTTATAATGAAGATCAAAAGCACCCGGTTCCTCAAAAAATCTCTTCTGGATCGGTGTCAGCGGAGCGCTTCCTTCTATCGGCCCCTGATCAGCCATTGCAACAGCCGGCGTGAGGTGCTTCGCGAGTTCTGCAATCGTCGGGAACTGAAACAAATCGCGGATCGACATGTTCCAGCCTTCTCCGGCGAGTCGGGCTGACACTTGAAGCGCCTTAATGGAATCTCCCCCAAGCTCAAAGAAAGAGTGATGAATGCCCGCTTTCTGAATATGAAGCACATCTTCCCAAATCCGGCATAACAGCGCCTGTTTTTCATCGCCGGGCGCGACAAATGCCTGTGATGAATGTATCTCTTCTGCCGGCAGAGCCGATTTATCAAGTTTGCCGTTCAGTGTCAGAGGCATGCTGTCTAAACCGATAATATGAGACGGCATCATATAAGCAGGAAGCTCCTGCATAAGAAACTCGCGAAGCGATGAGATATCAGCTGTTTTAGGTATGATGTACGCCGCTAATCTGCCCTGTCCTTCGGCATCTTTCATCACGGTAACAGCCGCTTCTTTGACTTGATCGTGTTTCAAAAGCACACTTTCAATTTCTCCCGTCTCAATTCTGTATCCTCTGATTTTTACCTGCTTATCAATCCGCCCTTGAAAACGAAGAATGCCATCCGGCAGCCAGCAAGCCTGATCTCCGGTTCTGTAAAGTATTTCTCCCGTTTGTAACGGGTCGCTGAATGCGCCCTTTGTCAGCTCCGGCTGTCCCCAATATCCTTTGGCGACGCCGGCGCCTCCGATATACAGCTCTCCGAAAACGCCGATCGGCTGAACCTGTTTGTCCTTGTTTAAGACGTACATTTGCACATTCGGAAGCGGAACACCGATCGGCACATCATCTTCCCGCGGCTTTTCGCTCATTTTGGCTTCATAATACGAAGAATCAATTGTCGCTTCTGTTACACCGTAGCTGTTAATGATCCGCATGTTTTCTCCGAAACGCTTATGAAGCGTATAAAAATCCTTCGCTTTGATCATATCCGAGCCCAGTACCAGTACTTTTACACTTTGCAGCGCAAGTTTCCGGCGGTATATATATTCCATAAACGGAACAATCAGCGCGGGTGTCGACTCCATAAATGTGATACGGTGCTGATCAATGAGCTGATAAAGCTGTTTCGGCTCAAGCCGGACGTCATCCGGACAAATGACAAGCGTTCCTCCATTTAGCAAGGCGCGGGCAAGATCTCCTGAAAAGACATCAAATGAGAAACTCGCCATCTGCAGCACCTTGACCGGTATACGGTCAAGCTCATAAATGCTGCGCCATGCAAGTGCTGCATGGGTAAAGCTGCGGTTTCTGACTTCGACTCCCTTCGGCGTTCCCGTCGTTCCCGAAGTATATATAATATAAGCAGTATCATCCGGAGACACTGCCGGATGAATATTCTCCACACAAATATCGTATTGATCTTCCTGATCGAGCTGAATGAGCAACAAATTGTGATCCGCAAGCTGCAAAGCAAGCTCTTTGTATTCAGACTGCACCAACAAGACGGCTGCCGCGCTGTCCTTTAATAAATAGCGAATTCGTTCCTTCGGATAATGTGAATCAATGGGGATATACGCCCCTCCCGATTTCATGACGGCAAGAACACTGACGATCGCTTCAATCGAACGATTTGCCAATATAGCTGCTCTTTTTCCCGGACCGAATCCATTTTTGTGTAATGTTCGTGCAAGCCGATTTGCCCGCTCATTAAGCTGCAAATAGCTGATCTGTTGTGTTCCTTCAATGACGGCCGTCTGATGAGGCGTTTCTGCTGCTTTCGCTTCAAATAGCTGATGGAACAGTTTGTATTTTTCCGAGAACTCGGTTTGTGTGTTATTAAAATCAGTCAGTATCTTTTGCTTTTCCTCTTCTGTCAACATATCAGCTTTTGATAGTGTGACTTCCGGTTCGGCGGCAACATGGCGCAAGAGATTCAGTAAGTGGCCCATCCAGCGTTCAATCGTTTCTTTCATAAAAAGCTCGGTGCTGAATTCCATTTCAAAGCGGATGTTTCCATCGGATTCAGCAGCTGATAAGGTCAGGTCAAAACTTGATACATCATGTTCGGTATGCTCTGATCGTGACGCCTTCAGCCCGGCCAGATTTATCTCTTCTCGCTCCATATTCTGAAGAATAAACATCGCATCAAACAGCGGATTGCGGCTCATGTCCCGCTGCACGCCGAGCCGTTCCACAAGCTCTTCAAACGGGTAGTCCTGATGCTCATACGCTTCCAGTGCGGCCTGGCGGACTTCCGCCAAGTAATCGGTAAACCGTTTGTCCCCCCTCGGCTCCGTTCTGATGGCGAGTGTATTGACGAACATCCCCAGAATCGGTTCAAGGTCTTTGTGCGGGCGCCCGGCAATCGGCGAGCCGACGATGATGTCTTCCTGTCCGCTCAGACGCGCGAGCAGCGTATTGTACGCGGCGAGAAGCACCATATACAAAGTGGAGCCGTGATCGCGAGCGATGCGGTGAAGACCAGATGCCGTTTCAGCGTCAAGCGTGCACGATACGTTGCCGCCCGCAAAGCTTCGAACGGCCGGGCGGGGCTTGTCAGCCGGAAGCTCAAGCACCGGAAGCTCTCCTTCTAGCCGCTTCAGCCAGTAGGCTTCCTGCTTCTGGTATCCTTCCTTCTCCTGAAACGACCGCTGCCAGACGGCATAGTCTTTATATTGAAGGCGCATCGGCTTAAGCGAACGGCCGGCGTACAGCTCGCCGAATTCTTTAATCAAGGTGTTGACGGACACACCATCGGAAATAATGTGATGCATATCCGTTAATAAAAGATGGCGTTCGTCCGATTCTTTCACGAGGGCCGCGCGGAAGAGCGGCGCTTCCTCCAGACAAAACGGCCGGACGAATGCGTCTGCTGACTCGGCTTCATCCAGCTGAAACGGCACGCTGTCATGGATACGCTGCACCGGTTCGCCGTCATGCCCCGTTTCAAAGGATGTTCTGAGCGACTCGTGCCGCTCGACAAGCTGCCGGAATGTCTCCTCCAGCCGGCCGCGGTCAAGCGGCCCCGTCAGTTCCAGCACTGCCGGCATATTGTAGCCGACACCGCCGTCTTCAAGCTGCTGGAGCACATACATCCGTTTCTGCGCTGAAGACACCGGATAGGTGTCCTGTGTTTTCGCCGGCTGAATCGCTTCATACGGACTTTCTTCGAGGTCCTGAATGACCGTAGCGAGCTCTTCCACCGTCGGCCGGGCGAAGATGTCCTGTAACGGCACCTGAACACCGAACTCTTTGGCGATGCGGGAGACGAGAGCCGTCGCTTTTAACGAATGGCCGCCCCGCTCAAAAAAGTGATCCCGGATGCCGACGGGGCCGTTTTTCAGCACCTCTTCCCAAAGGGCGCAAAGCTTCATTTCCGTGACGTTCCGCGGTGCGGTGTACGCCTGTCTGCCTGCCGCTCCGTCAGGAGCCGGCAGCGCGCGGCGGTCAAGCTTTCCGCTCGGTGTGACCGGCCACTCGCTCATCTCTATAAACTGAGCCGGCATCATGTAGGCCGGAAGGCGTGTCGCAAGCTCCGTCCGCACGTCATCGCTTTCCCGTCCTTCGATATAGGCGTAAAGCGCGGTTTCGCCGTGTTCGGTCCGGGCGGTGACCGCCGCCTCACGAATGCCGTCAATGCGCCGGATCGCAGCTTCGATTTCCCCCGGTTCGATCCGATAGCCGCGGACTTTCACCTGTCCGTCTGAACGGCCGAGCCATTCGACAAGCCCGTCTTCAGTCCAGCGTGCGATATCGCCCGTCTGATACATGCGCTCTCCCGGATAAAACGGATCATCGAGAAAACGTTCTGCCGTCAGTTCAGGACGGTTCAAATAGCCCCGGGCCACCCCTGTCCCCGCGATGTACAGCTCTCCGGCAACGCCCGCAGGCTGAACGGTTCCCCCGCCGTCTAACACATAAAGACGGGCACCCGGAACGGGTTTTCCGATCGGAAGCCTTGTCCGTCCGCTGTCCCGTTTTCGGTCACAGACATAAAACGCCGCATCAACCGTTGCTTCTGTCGGCCCGTAGCCGTGAATGAGCACGGTCTCCGGCAGAAGATCGGCAAACCGGGCAGCTGTAAGCGGTGAAAGAGCTTCCCCGCCGGCAAACACGCGTGTCAGGGTTTTGCCGAGACGGATTCTTGTTTCCTCAGGCTCTGTTTCCAGCGCATCTAAAAAGCTGTTGACCATCGCCGGAATAAAATGCGCGGTCGTCACCTTTTCAGAGGCAAACGCTTCGATCATCAGCGCGGGATCTTTCTCCCATCCGGCCGGAAGCAAATACACGGAGGCGCCTGACATCGTCCACCAAAACAATTGCCAGATGGAAGCGTCGAAGGAAAAGGATGATTTCAGCACGATTAGATCCTCTTCCGTTAACGGAAACTGCCCTTGCATCCCGGATAAAAAGGCGGCGGCCTGACGGTGTTCAACAGCCACCCCCTTCGGTGTTCCCGTCGAACCGGACGTGTAAATAATATAAGCGAGCGAATCGGCATCCGCTTCTTCAGAGACAGCCCCTGTCTCCGTCTCACCTGTAAGGGCAGAAAGAGACACTTCTAGCGTCTCGCCGGAAAAACCGGGAACGGATAACCCCGACTGTTGAAGCAGGAGACAGGCGCCGCTGTCATCGAGCATATAGCGCAGCCTGTCCTCCGGATATTCCGGGTCAAGCGGCACGTAGGCGCCGCCCGCTTTTAACACGGCAAGCACTGAAATCACCATCTCCGGCGAGCGTTCAGCGAGCACGCCGACCTTGCTTTCTTTGCGGACGCCTTTTTGGCGGAGCCGAACAGCGAGTCTGTCTGTGTACCTGTCAAGCTCGGCGTACGTCAGCATACCGTCCGGGAAACGAAGCGCCGGACGATGCGGCGAAAGCGCGGCGCGGCGGGTAAACAGCCCGTGAAGCGTCGGAGCCGGCGGTTCAGCCGCTTCTGTACGGTTAAACGCAGTTAACACCCGTTTCTTTTCTTTTTCATCCGCCATATCAATATGCCGAATCAGCCGGTTTGGATTTCTAACGGCATTTTCAACAATGGTCAGCAAATGAGTTTGAATCCGTTTAATCGATGTTTCAGTAAATAAAGCGGATTGATAATCAAAATTCAGCTCAATCAATCCCGTATCTGTCCGCTCCTTAATTAAAATGGACAGCTCATTTGCCGTATGCCCGCTGAAAAACATCGCCGTTTCATAATCGAAACCTTCCGCCTGGCGCCATGCGAGAGGCTGGTATTGCATCGAAATCCCGATGATATTTTGCAGATCGTGATGAATCTGCCTTAATTCATTGACAAAAAGATTGTAAGGATATTTCTGGTGCCGCATAACAGACAGCTGCTGTTTTCCTACACTGCGGACAAAAGACAGGAACTCCGCATCCGGATCTGCCGTCATTCTGATCGGCAGTGTGCTGACAAACATGCCGAGCATATCCTTTTCGAGCTTGGAGCCCCGGTTTCCGTAATAAGTACCGATGGCAATATCCTTTTTAGCCGTCAGACGGCTGATGCATATGTATAACGAAGCCATAAACAGAGAGATGATGCTGACATTATGATCTTTGCAAAAACGCCGGATTGATTGTTCTAAGGAGTGGGAAAGAGTGATTGTATCTCTGGAAGCTGCAGTGCTTTGTCTAAGATGAGAGGTTCGTTCCGCAAGTGAAAGGTGTTCAGGAACAGTTCGGTACGTTTCAGTCCAAAATGAACGATCTTTTTGAAAACGGGAAGATTGTAAATATTGCTGTTCTTTTTCCATGTAGCTGAGATAGGAAGGACTTTGATGGTCGGCCAAATCCTCGCTTCGCATGATTTTTTGATAGATTTCAATGAGCTGATTGCCAAGCAGATTGAGCGAGATGCCGTCCATGATAATATGGTGAAATTTTGAATAAAGCCAAACTTCTTCGTCTGACATGACAAGCAGAGTAAATTGATACAGCGGTGAATGAAACAGCTTGAACGGAACACGCGTCTGTTTGTCAATCCATGCATCCCGCTCTGATTGATCCATATGAGTAAAATCAACGGTCTCTAAAGAAATCGGCCGATGCCCGGCCAGATACAGCTGGGGTTCTGAGCCGTCCCCTTCCGTCAGTTGAAACCTGAGCGAATCATTTTGCAAGATAGAGAAATCTAAAGCACGGCGCAATACGTCAAAGTCGATATTCCCCCTGAATTTGACGCACGCCGCGAGATTGCAGATACTTGTGCCCGGCTCGAGCAGCTCTGTAAACCAGACTCTTCTTTGGGCGTGAGTTAAAGAATAAACAGTGTTCTTCAATGGAATCCCTCCATTTCAATTTAAGAGGATAAGAAAGTGAAATAATTACAATTAAAATTCGACAGCATATGACTAAATCATCCATATAGCATTATTTTAAAACATATTTTAGAAATCACAATAAAAAATTAAATTTTCTCTAACATTTTTTAGAATATAGTATATTATGCTTACTTAGATTCTTCATTTCTATAATTTTTATACCATGTAAAACGGTATGTATGCACAGTGCAAACTGGTTCTTAAACACTATAATAAGGAATAAAATGTATAATAAATCGCGTCTTTAAAAAGATTTTGCCTCCCGGAAAGAAGTTTTTATAATAAAAATGAAAAATCGGTAACACTTAAGAAAAGAAAGTGTCAAAAAAGGCGGAATATTGAAGATATTACTTTTTGAAGAGATTGTTTCATAATAGCAATATAATATTCGTTTTCCATCAAAAAAAAGCCGGATCCCATAAGGATCGGCTTTTTTATTGATTTGCCAGCACGACTGCGATCTTGTCTTCAATGTCTTTTCCGTCATCTTCGTCAAGCAATCCGTTTTGAAGCACGGAAAAAATAAGCGTATCCCCTGTTTTTGTTTCCACATAGCCGGCAATTGAACTGACTGATGTTAATGACCCGGTTTTCGCTTTAATTTTGCCTTCTGCAGGAGTATTCTTCAGCCGATTCCGAAGGGTGCCTCCCGTCATTCTGTCACTTGCACCGGCGACAGGGAGCGAACGAAGGAAAGCCGGGTACCACTTTTCTTTCTGAACAGCATACAAAAGCTCTCCGATTTGTTCGGCGGATACGCCGTTAATATGAGAAACGCCGGAACCGTCTCTGGCAATCAATTCATCCGGATTCAGCCCGAACGATTTGAGCTCCGATTTCATCACGTCCAAACCCTTTTCCCAACTGCCCTCGCCTTTTTTCACTTTCCCCATTTCCTTGATCAGAATTTCGGCGTGCCCGTTGTTGCTCAGTTTCATAAACGGGATCAATAATTCCGAAAGAGGCATGGATGTCCGTGATGTGACTGGCTGGGTGTGATGCGGCATGCGCCCGGTTTTAATCTTCCCTTTTACAGTGATCCCCTGTTTAGTAAGCGCTTGTTTCCATAAATCTAACGCATAGGACGACGGATCCCACACTGCCGCCCATTCTCTTGCCTTTGCCGCGCCCGCCGGCATGGTTCCCTTTACCGTAATCACATTGCCCCCATGCTCCCGTTCAACCGTCAAATCTTTCTTTTCATCAGAAGCGACGGTTTTTACTTCATTTTTCACACGTACGACGTCCGTATGGGGAGAAATCGTAATACGCGCCTTTTTACCGGGCTGTTTCGCCGGGCTGATTTCCGCAATCACCGTTCCGGTATCATAATCCTCATTCGGTGAAGCGGTAAGAGCTGATACTTGCGCGCCATAATATTGGCCTTCATCGCTCCACGGAAGATCAACTGAATACCTGGTATCGTCATACCGTGAATCATCCCCGACCAGATCTCCTTGAATGACACGGATGCCTCTGGCTTTGACTTGTTTAGCCATCTTCTCAAAATCAGAAGCCAATAGGGTCGGATCGCCAGTTCCTTTGAGATAAAGGTTTCCGCGCAGCTGTTTTCCTTTCACGGCGCCGTCTGCCCGTACTTCTGTTTTAAAGGTGTAATCTTCACCAAGAACGGAAAGCGCCGCAGATGCCGTCAGCAGCTTCATCAGTGATGCAGGCCTCAATCTCATATCTTCCCGGCTGCCGAACAGCACCTCCCCTGTTTTTGCCGATCGGACACTGACGCCTGCCGCGGCGCCCTTTAAGGCAGGTTCTTCATTCAGAATGTGTTCCAGCTCTTTTTGCAACGCATTTTTTTGTTCGGCCGCTTTGGCGGAATCATCAATATAAGGAACGGCGGCTATGACCAAAAGGAGAAACACCGCGGCCAAGCGTTTGACATATGTTTTCAATGTTATCCCCGCCTCTTTCTTATTCTTCGTCATGCAAAATGGTGATACGGGATGACGCAGCCGCTTCTTCGCCCGGTTTCAGTATCTGAAGCCCCGTCAGTGATGCAGGCTGATTCAGATTAAATGCATCTGTAACGGAGGTATAAGGCTCAAGACTGACAAACCCCTGCTTTCCGTCACCGTTATATACCACCCAATGCTTGAAAGACGTGTCTGCCTGATACAAAACGGATAGCTGGTCATCAGGGTGATAAATAACAGCTTCGTTATTGCCGCCATTCCGCCCGGAAGAAAGAAAAACATCGTCAAACTGCTTATTTTTCAAAGACATCCCTTTACGGAACGCTTCTTTATCAGGCACATCCAATAAACGGCCCGTCGGCACGAAACGTTCATTTAATTCCCACATGCGGTCAGCCGTCAGGAAAAGACGTGATCGCTCTTCGTTGAAAACAAAAGTTGAATGATAGCCCAGCCCCCAAGGAAAAGCCTCCGTTCCCTTGTTGATAATCAGCGCCCGCTGCGTAAACACATTGTTTTTTAATGTATAAGTCATCCGGACAATGACATCGTGCGGAAATTGTTTATGGACACGGGGAATTTCTGTAAGATCAATTTCTGTTTCGACTGTCAGTTCATCCCCCTCTTCTTTCGCCGCCGCCAATTTCCAATGCTGGTTGTGAAGAAAGCCGTGAATATGATTATGTTTATCCTCTTCGTTTATGTCAAATTGATACGTGCGGCCGTCAAAACGAAACGTCCCGTCCGTAATCCGGTTCGGCGGGAATAAAACGGGAATACCGTACAGCATCGGTTTTTCGCGAAATTGTTCCGCGGTTTCCGGTTCTCTCAGAATCTGCATACCGGTTCTTTTATCCCGGATCGCAATGACCTGTGAGCCCCATTCCGGCACAATGATGCATTCAGCCTGTTCAGTTTCCGCTTTTACGGCCGAAGCCCCTAAATAAGTCGTATGTTCAATCGTCATAAGCACCTGCCCTTTCCTTGTTTTCTAGCATGTATAGGAATTCCATTTTCTAAACTCATTTTCCTTCTCTGAAAAAAACATCGCCCGTATGAACTGAGCGATGTGCGGTAAAATCTTATTGAATCAGCCGGGTAATCTGTTTTTTCTTCCATACAAACCTGTAATAGCCGTACTGCAGCAGCAGGCTGATGACAAAAGCCGCCGGATAACCGACCCAAATGCCGAGAATGCCGAGTTTCGTGTAATGAGATAGTATAAAGGCGACAGGCACCTCAATTCCCCAAATCGCAAAAATGCTGATAACAGTCGGCCATAATACCGTACCGCTCGCCCGCATTGTCGCTGAAACGATCTGAGCGTGACCGAAAATCAGATAGCTCCAAAGTGTAATCATAATAAGATTGCGGGCAATATGAAGCGTATCCTGATCGGTTAAAAACAAAGCCAGTATTTGCCGGGAGAAGGTGTAAATCAGCACAATCAAAACCCCGCCAATCAAATAATTCAGGCCGATGCCGACTTTGATGACCTGCTTCAGCCTGCCGAATTGATTGGCTCCTATGGATTGGGCGGCAAAAATTGAAACGGCGATACCGAGGCTTACCGCCGGCATCTGCACATAACTCGCCACTTGGTTAACGACCCCGTAAGCAGCCGTCGCGTTTGATCCATAATGATTCACAAAAGAGATGACCGCGATTTCAGAAAGTGATACGAGAATCATATTGATGCTCGACGGAATACCGAGCCGCAGTAAAAGCGCGAGCAGCTTTTTGTCCATTTTAAGAGAGCGGAACGCAGCCCGGTCAAATGCCAGCGGGTGCTTCTTTTTCCGCAAATAAACCATCAGCACGATAAATGTCACGATGTTTGAAATGACCGTTGCATACGCTGATCCGTAAATGCCGAACTTCGGAAGCCCGAAAAGTCCGAGAATCAATAAAGGCAAAAGCCCGATGTTAATGACCGTACTGACGATTAACGTATAAAACGGGGTCTTTGAATCTCCCGTTCCGCGTAAAAATGTTGTATAAGCAAAATATAAAAACATCAGCGGCATCGCGCAAAACAAAATGCGCGCATATCGGACACTTACATCTATTACGTTTTCCGGCGTTCCCATCAGCCGCAAAATATCAAGCGTAAACACACTGCCGACAACTGCCAGAATAATTCCGAGCATAAAGGTAAACGTCAGCGTAGTGCCGACAATCGCCTTCATTCTCTCTTCATTTTTTGCGCCGTAAGCCTGCCCGATCAGAATGGAACTTCCTGAACCGATTCCGATTGTAAAGGAAATCAGCAGGAAAAACAGCGGAAAAAAAGACGACACGGCGGCAAGCGCATCGACTCCGAGCCACCTTCCGACAAACACCATTCCGACCAATTGGCCGACAGATTGCAATACGTTGCTTAATAGCAGCGGGACTAAAAATAATGACATAGACCGCCAGACAGACTGGCCGGGGCCTTCCGCTGTCTCCAGATTATCTTGTACCTCCATATGTAGGACTCCTTTTTTGATTTTCTTCCATTTTATTATTCAGCAGACAGCTTGTAAAAACCTTTTGTTCAATGAAACTCTTTATCTTTTTCTTCCGTCTTACATGGAAATAAATCATAAAAATAAAAAGTGCGGAAAATATTTCTGAAAAGGTATTGTAATCTTACCGTAATTATTGTAACATTTGTAACATAAGAGAAAGAGATTCGTTGAAGGAGAGATTAAATCATGAAAAAATGGCTATTATTCCTTACTACTATTACATTAATTCTATCACTGGGCACTGCGGCGACTGCCAAAAATACGTCTAATGACCTTACGCAAAAACAAGCACTTCAGCTGGCTCTGTCAGCAAGAGAACATTTTTGGAACACCATGAGCGGAGGAACGCTTAAGTCAAAAGCAAACTGCACATCCGAGCAGTTCGAATATCAAAATCTTCAATATGTATTCATGTGCAAAGAACTCGGAACAAAAGCGAAAGCCGTAAAATATCTGACACCCGCTTTTACAAAGCAGGCGATTGATAAAGGACTTAAAGAGTACCACTTCACTGTAAAAGACGGCAAATTGGCTGTTCCGGTCGGCGACGGAGATAACCTCCTGAATTGGAAAAAAGCAAAAATGACCCTTCTTTCTAAAAAAGGAAGCGTCCAAACGTACCGCTTCACTGTACCGACTCTTGACGGTTCTCCGTCAGCAAAACGCGACGTTACATTCGTAAAAGAAAACAACGTTTGGAAAGTCAATCAATTTGATGCTGTTATATAAAGAAAAGCCCGCTAAAAGCGGGCTTTTTTGAATGATGCAATGGCGTAATTATAACCGAAAGGCTTTTCAGGTCACGAAATATAAAAGACTCCGTGAAGAAGATACACGAAACACCCTTGATCTGTTTGAAAAAATACCTGACGTGAAAACATCTGTTTAGAAATGTGCAAAATTTGTGCAAAAAAATAAAATCGCATCGTTTTTCAGCGGGTTCTTACAAAAATAAAAAGCTTGCAAAAACGACAAAAACCCTTGTTATACAAGGGTTTTTGCGTTTGGTAGACGTGATTAAAATAAAACGCTCTAGGAGAGATTCGAACTCCCGACCTGCAGTTTAGGAAACTGCTGCACTATCCGCTGTGCTACTAGAGCCTGCTTATATTATAGTAACGCTGGCGGCCGTTTTTTTCAAGCCTACAGCCCGCCGAACACTTTATAAGCGGCTCTCGTCGTATCCTCATCTATTCCGATATAACGCATCGTAATAGACGGAGAAGAATGATTTAATATCCGCTGGAGTTCGGCAATATCTTTCGTCCTCTGATAAAAATGATACCCGAACGTCTTTCTCAGCGTATGCGTCCCGATCTCCTCCAATCCGCACGCAGCAGCTGCTTCTTTTAATATTCTGTATGCCTGAATCCGCGAAATAGGCTTATTCGTCCGTTTCGATTTAAACAAATAGTCATTCTCTTTCATGTCTTTTGTATATGCGTATATGTCGGCTTTTAGAGATTCCAATATTAGAATTTTTCTTTTCTTTCTCGTTTTGCTCTCAGTCGCCCATACATGGTCTTTGTTTCTGACATCCTTCACGCGAAGCGGCAGAACATCAGAAATCCGCAGTGCGCTGTTCATGCCGAAAATAAATAAAAAATAATCACGTTCACTTTTCTTCATTAAATACTGTTTGACTTCCTGGATCTTTTCCAAACTTCGAATCGGCTGTACGATATGCATCAAAAAACCCCTTATAATTGGTGAAGTAACATATTGAGCATTATGTTACTATTATAGCTGAAACCCATTGAATGATAAAGGATAAAGCCTCTTATGTAACATAATATACATAGTGTTACATAAAGAGAATGAGACACCATCTTTCAAAAAGATCCCTAAAAACATCGTTTATATCCCCGTGACGGGATTTTGGGACATCAGATCCTCTTAGTATTCAAAAAAGAAAACACCGCCCTTAAAACGGAATCTGAGCGTTCGGTTTTTTTGTGAACAGCCGAAGAAATGCAAAAAAAAGACACAATATGAAATTGTGTCCTAATCTTCGTCTTTTACATCAATGTCTTCAGGGAGCGGTTCATTTAAAAACTCCTGTATCATTTCTTTATATTTTTCCAGCTGTTCAAGATGGGTTTGAAATTGTTCTTTGTTGATTAAATATTGCTGCCCGTCATGGATCGCTCTTATTTTATTCGTCAAAACAAGATTGTGTACATATTCTTCAGGAAGACTGGTAAACTCCGCTGTCTCTTTAATGGTTAAATACATGGCTCACGTTCCTTTCATATGTCATGTGAGTGAATTCTGTTTTGTTTATTGTAGCTTATTTTTTGCCTTAATGCTTGTTTCACAGCTTTTTCTGTCCGGTTTCCCATTTATCCCATTAGCGACTGATTACATTCACACAGAAACCCCGTCTTTTTGCACACCGGACTATTCCGTTTGTCACTTGTGAAAACAGCACATTTTACTTACTCTATAATTGTAAGCGGAAAACAAAGGAGGCAGACTATGAAAAAGAAAAAGTTTATGAATCTTTGTTTTATCGTTCTGCTCAGTACTTTGCTCGCAGCCGGAAGCATCCCTTATCACGCTCAGGCTAAGAATCACCCGTTTTCCTATGATAACTACAAACAGGTAGATGTCGGCAAAGACGGCATGGTCGCCACCGCCCATCCTCTCGCTTCACAAATCGGTGCCGACGTGCTGAAAAAAGGCGGAAATGCAATTGACGCAGCAGTTGCCATTCAATTTGCATTAAACGTAACCGAACCGATGATGTCGGGAATCGGCGGCGGCGGATTTATGATGGTTTATGATGCGAAGACGAAAGACACCACCATTATCGACAGCCGGGAACGCGCACCGGAAGGCGCAGCACCGGATATGTTCCTGGACGAAAACGGCAAAGCCATTCCTTTCTCTGAGCGGGTTACGAAAGGGACTGCAGTCGGTGTTCCGGGAACATTAAAAGGACTTGAAAAAGCGCTCGACAAATGGGGCACCCGCTCCATGAAACAACTCATCACCCCTTCCATTAAACTTGCCTCAAAAGGCTTTCCGATTGATTCGGTTTTAGCTGACGCCATCTCAGATTATAAAGACAAATTATCACACACTGCTGCAAAAGACGTGTTTCTTCCAAACGGAGAACCTCTGAAAGAAGGAGACACACTCGTCCAAAAAGACTTAGCCAAAACATTTACAGCTATTAAGTACAAAGGCACAAAAGCGTTCTATGACGGAGCATTCTCCCAAAAGCTCGCGGAAACAGTGCAGGAATTCGGCGGCTCAATGACAGAAAAAGATATTAAAAACTTCAATGTGACGATTGACGAACCGATCTGGGGAGATTACCAGGGCTACCATATCGCAACTGCTCCTCCTCCAAGCTCCGGCGGTGTTTTCCTGTTGCAAATGCTGAACCTTCTGGATGATTTTAAGCTTTCCCAATATGATATCCGTTCTTGGCAAAAATATCAGCTTCTCGCAGAAACAATGCATTTGGCTTATGCTGACCGTGCCGCATTTGCCGGGGATCCAGAATTCGTCAACGTCCCTCTCAAAGGTCTCTTGAATCCAGATTATATCAATGCCCGCAGACAGCTGATAGATATGAATAAAGTGAATAAAAAACCGAAAGCCGGCGATCCTTGGGCTTATCAGGAAGGCTCTGCAAACTATAAACAAGTCGAACAGCCGACTGATAAACAAGAGGGTCAAACGACTCACTTCACGGTAACCGATCGCTTCGGCAATGTTGTATCTTATACAACAACGATTGAACAGCTGTTCGGTTCCGGCATTATGGTTCCCGGATATGGCGTTGTTTTGAACAATGAATTAACAGACTTCGACGCGGTGCCGGGCGGCGCAAATGAAGTGCAGCCGAATAAACGTCCGCTCAGCAGCATGACTCCGACCATTTTATTTAAAAATAACGAACCCGTCCTGACTGTCGGCTCCCCCGGCGGAGCAACGATTATTTCTTCCGTTCTGCAAACGATCCTGAACAAAGTCGAGTACGGCATGGATCTGAAAGCGGCAGTCGAAGAACCGAGAATTTACACAAACAGCATGACGTCCTATCGTTATGAAAAAGGAGTGCCGGAAGAAGCCCGCACAAAACTGAACGAAATGGGGCATAAATTCGGCAGCAGTCCGGTTGATATCGGAAACGTGCAAAGCATCCTGATCGATCGTGAAAACGGCACCTTCACCGGCGTTGCCGACTCCAGCCGAAACGGAGCCGCAATCGGCGTAAACTTGAAGAAATGTGAAAAATAACAAAACAAAAAGCCTCATTTCTCAAACTGAGAAACGAGGCTTTTGTTTATTCGGCACTGTATTCGGATGAGGTTTTTTCAGACATTAACAACATAAGTGAAAGTACGCCGCACATCGCAATGACAACACCGCCTGCACCAATCCATGTCACTGACGCAAGAGACAGATGAGTGACAACAATGCCCCCGATACCTGCCCCGGCAGCCATCGCCAGCTGCATCATAGACTGGTTGAGGCCAAGTAATACACCTGATGATTCCGGCTCCATCGTTGCCAAATGATATTGCTGAGCCGGCCCGGATGACCAGGCGGAAAAGGACCAAAATATAAGCACTGCCGCCGCTCCGGCAGCAGAATGTGTAACAAAGGGCAATAACATGAGCATGATAGCATGAAGCGCCATTCCGCCGGTTAATGTGAGACGCGCCCCCCATTTGTCTGCGCTGAAACCGCCCGCTTTAGAGCCGGCAAGACTCGCAACCCCGAAAATAAGCAGCAATGTGCTCAGCATTCCGCTGCTGATATGAGTAACGTTCAGTAAAAACGGCGAAAGGTACGTATACGCAACCGAATAGCCTCCAAGCCAAAAAAACGTGATGGCCAGGCCGACAGCCACTTTTCGTTTCTTCAAAAAAGAAAGCTGCTGAATGAGCGGCACGGGTTTATCTCCTTTTATCTCAGGCAGCGCGAAACGTATAATCAGCATGGCAATGGTTCCGAGTGCCGCAATACCGGCGAAAACCATCTTCCAGCCGAAAGCTTCAGACACGGTTCTTCCGATCGGAACACCGATAATGAGCGCAGCCGTAAATCCCATAATGACTGACGCAAGAGAGCTTGCCTGCTTTCCCGGAGGAGCGATTTTTGCTGCGATCGTAAGCGCGGTTACCACCACGGTTCCCGCTCCAAGCGCCATGATCACCCGCGCTCCCGCAAATAAGCCGAATCCCTGCACAAGGAAAGAAATGATATTTCCGATAACAAACAGCCCCAGAGCATAGATCATAAGCTTCCTTCTGTCCAGCCTTGCTGTCAGAACCATCACGACAGGCGTTCCGATTGCATAAACGAGTGAAAAAATTGTAATCAGCTGCCCTGCCGCTGCCACAGTGACGCCCAAAGAACCTGCAATTTTATCAAGCACTCCGGATATCACATATTCAGAGGTCCCAACTAAAAAGCTGATAATCGCTAAAATGTAAACCTTCCATGTATTTTTCATCTGATACACTCCTTCATTGATGATTTATATAAAGATATATTGGGATATATCGATATAAAGGATTAAAACAGAAACAAATCGCAATATGTCGATATGTAATCAGAAAAAGAAACTGAATCCCTCTTCAAAGGATTCAGCCCTACATTTCGCGCTGAAAATAATCGGCCATCGCCTTTATCGCTTCTTCATCTCTTTTATAATAGGTATATTTGCCGATCCGTTTCGTTTGGATAAGGCCCGCCCGCTGAAGGATGGAAAGATATTGAGACGCCGTTGACTGTGTCATCTGAAGCTTATCGGTGATCTGACTTACACATACTCCGATTTCATTCATATCAATGCCATCATGCGGGGCGAAGTGACGGTCCGGCTCTTTCAGCCATTGTAAAATCTCAAGCCGGGACTCATTAGACAACGCTTTAAAAACATCAATAGGTTTCATACGTTTTATTATATCGTGATTTTGCGATATGTCAATGTCGATTTACTTGAATCTCTTGTTTTGTTTCATTTATGATCCGGGAAACAAAATCACCCACACTCTCTTCAAATGTGTTTTCCCGTCCGTATTGTCTTACCTGTACAGATTGATGGCGGCACTCATGATCACCCACAACAGCAATATACGGTATTTTTTTCATTTGTGCTTCTCTGATTTTATACCCGAGTTTTTCATCCCGCTGATCAAGCTCAGCCCTGATACCCGCGTTCTTCAGCTTCCGGTGCGCCTGTTCTGCGCAGTCCCGGTGTGCGGTATTTGATACCGGGATGATTTTTGCCTGTACCGGAGCAAGCCATAAAGGGAACGCTCCCCCGAAATGTTCAGTAATGATTCCGAAAAATCTGTCAAGAGATCCGAATACCGCCCGGTGAATAACAACAGGACGGACTTTTTGATTTTTTTCATCAATATATGTTAAATCAAATTTCTCCGGCATTTGAAAATCGAGCTGGACAGTAGCGCATTGATGGCTTCGATTCAGCGCATCTTTTATATGAATATCAATTTTCGGGCCGTAAAATGCGCCATCCCCCCGATTAAACCGAAAATGATATCCCTGTTCTTTTAATACTTTCTCTAGTGCGCTCTCAGCTCGGTTCCACAAATGTTCGCTTCCCATGTAATTGTCCGGTCTTGTTGACAGCTCAATATCATAGGAAAAACTGAATGCGGTGTACACCTCGTGAATCAGCTGAAGCGCTGAAGTGATTTCGCTCTCGATCTGATCAGGCGTTACAAAAATATGCGCATCATCCTGGCAAAAGGACCTGACGCGAAGCAGGCCATTGAGCGCCCCGCTGAATTCGTGACGGTGCACCTGGCCGAATTCAGCCATCCGAATCGGAAGATCGCGATAAGAACGAAGCTTTTCTTTAAAAATGAGCATGTGGCCGGGACAGTTCATCGGCTTTAACGCGAAGCGCTGATGATCGGCTTCTGAGAAATACATATTCTCTTTATAATGATCCCAATGGCCTGATTGCTCCCAAAGACGCTGGTTCATCATCATAGGTGTGCGCACTTCCTGATAATGATAGGCATCCTGCTTTGAACGCAGAAATGATTCAAGCGTATTTCGGATGAACTGACCGTTCGGCAGATAAAAAGGCATACCCGGCGCTTCTTCTGAAAACATAAAAAGCTGTAATTCCGCTCCCAATTTTCGATGATTTCTCTTCTCCGCCTCTTTTATCAGCTGAAAATGCCTGTTCAGCTCCTTTTTTGAAGAAAATGCCTTCCCATAAATGCGCTGCAGCATTTTTTGATTGCTGTCGCCCCGCCAATAAGCCCCTGACACATGAGTAAGCGAAAAAGCTTTTATCTGACCGGCAGACGCCAAGTGCGGCCCCCGGCATAAATCAATGAAGTCGCCCTGACGGTAAATACTGATTGTATCATGATGCGGAATATCGGCTAAAAGCTCGAGCTTCAGCGGCTCGTGAGCAAACAGATGCTCTGCCTCTTCTCTGGAGATTTCTTCTCTGATGATTTCCGGATTTTCAGAAATGATTCGGTTCATCTCTTTTTCAATGACGGCCAATTCTCTTTCTGTAATCGTTTCATTCATGTCAAAATCATAATAAAAGCCATTCTCAATAACGGGACCGGTCCCTAAACAGACCTTCGGATACAGACGTTTTACCGCTTGCGCCAATACATGCGCTGCTGTGTGTCTCATCACTCCCAGCCCCTCTTCAGACTGAAAACTGCACAGTTCAATTTCAGCGTCTTCATGAATGCTTCTTCTAAGGTCATATAACGATCCGTTCACCTTGCCGGCGGCTGACGCCTTTTTCAAACCCGGACTGATTGATTGGGCAATCTCTTCTAACGTAACACCTTTCTGGTATTCTTTTTGTTTCCCGTCAGGAAAAGTAATGACAATGTGCGGTTTCTTCACGGTCTGATCTCTCCTTTATTTTTAAGAAAATAAAAACACACTCATCCCAAAGCAAGGGGCGAGTGTGTGTCAGACCCGCGGTTCCACCCAAATTCCCGCCACTTTAAGCGGCGGCTCATTGTTGCCGTAACGCGGCTGTACGGTATCGGCTGCTTTCGTTCACCGATACAGCTCAAAAGGCGGTAAGCTCATTCTTCGTGCCGGGAAGGTCTCAGCCTTGCCTCCCCTCTCTGTATGGCCGGTTCGAATGACTCATGTCCTTATCATTGCCATTTTTCTTATCAACATAAAAACACACTCATCCCAAAACAAGGGACGAGTGTGTGTCAGACCCGCGGTTCCACCCAAATTCCCGCCACTTCAAGCGGCGGCTCATTGTTGCCGTAACGCGGCTGTACGGTATCGGCTGCTTTCGTTCACCGATACAGCTCAAAAGGCGGTAAGCCCACTCTTCGTGCCGGGAAGGTCTCAGCCTTGCCTCCCCTCTCTGTATGGCCGGTTAAAATGACTCATGTCCTTATCATTGCAGATTCTTTATCCGAAAAAACTTTCTTTTATTATACATAAATTTCCGCGAAAAGAAAGTTTTTTAAAAAAAATCGTAAAAATTCGGCATATTCAGCTGTCCTGTTACGTCATCTTCCATGCGGTAACGCTTTTAATCCATTCAGCAGTTCTTCAAACGCCGATGTCAAAAATAAATCACGCCGGTAGATGAATGATATATTCATATCCCGAAAACGTTCAGGGAGCTGATGATGAAAAAGATTTTCCCGTTTTTGAAAATAACGGGCGGCTGACGCAGGCAAAAAGGAAACACCCAGCCCTGCCTGCACCGCTCCAATAATGGCTTCCAGCGTTCCGAATTCAATGATTTTATGTTCAGGCACTGCTTCCTCTTTCAATATATTTTTTATTTTTCGGCGGTGCGAACAGCCGGCGGCAAAAAACAGAATCGGCTCTCGCAGCAGGCTTTGCAAGCTGCCTTCCAGCACATTTGAAACCACGATCAATTCTTCTTGGAATACGGCGGATTGTTTAAGGTCTTCGTGTTCAACCGGCCCATAAACAAAAGCCCCGTCCAGCTCATACTGCAGGACGCGCTGCACTAAGGTATGTGTATCACCGGTCGACAGTGACAGCTGTACTTTCGGATATCGTCTGCAATACTCCGTGAAAAATTGAGGGAGATGGACGGCTGCAGCCGTTTCTAAAGAACCGATGCGGAGCGGACCGTTCGGATGTCCTGCCTCTTGCGTGTTTTTTTGCGCCTCATATAGCAGCTGCAGAATTCTGTCTGCATCTTTCAATAAGCTTTCACCTGCTGGCGTCAGCGTCATTCCCCGATTCGTCCGGTAAAACAGCTGTGTTTGTAATTGCCGTTCCAGCTGCTGAATCCGGTTTGTCACATTTGATTGAACATAATGCAGACTTTCGGCCGCCTTTGAAATACTGCCTTTGCGGGCGACAGTCTGAAAAATCTTTAAGTCTCCGCTTTCCATGTAAGGACACCTTCTTGCTATGATTTTTATTGATAGCCGGCTATCAATTTTCCTTCATTTACTGCAGCTGTTACAGCCTGTAAAATTTTTCTCATCAACCATAAAGGAGAGAAAAATAATGGATGCCATTATCATACACGAAAATAGCTTTCATTTCAGGCAGACACCTGACAAACATCCAGGGAACGGAGAAGTCAAAATAAAGCTGAAAACAGCCGGATTAAACCATCGCGATTTGTTTTTAATGAAAAGCCACGAAATCGGAAACCAAAAATTCATTCTCGGTTCAGATGGCGCGGGAATCGTAACTGAAATAGGACACGGCGTCTGTTCTCATTTACTGCATGCGGAAGTCATCATCAACCCGGTGCTGAATTGGAAGACTGTTAAGGATGTACCAGCCGTCCCTGATATTTTAGGCGGTCCAAGCGACGGAACTTTTTCACCTTATGTCATCGTTCCTGCGGAAAATGCCATTGTAAAACCCGATCATCTGACATGGGAGGAAGCGGGCGTGCTGCCATTATCAGCATTAACCGCTTATCGCGCCTTATTTACAAAAGGACAATTGAAAAAGGGCGAACACCTTATCCTTCCGGGCATCGGGAGCGGCGTGGCAACATACGCCTTACGAATGGCAAAAGCAATCGGAGCGACAGTCAGCGTCACCTCCCGCAGCGAAAACAAAAAACAAACCGCACTGTCATACGGTGCAGACCGGGCAATTGACAGTTACGGCGACTGGAATGAAGCGCTGAATGGCAAAAAAGCAGATATCATACTTGACGGTGTCGGTCCCGCTTTATATCAACACTACCTTGACATTATGAAACCGAATGGCCGGATCGTAACATTCGGTGCCAGTTCAGGTGATCAGCTCGGATTTCCTATTCGCTCGCTGTTTTTTCCGCAGATTCATATTCTCGGTACATCAATGGGAAGCAATGAGGAATTCGCGCAAATGCTGGAATTGATAAAACGCTGCGGCATCCGCCCCATTATCGACCGTATGTACCCTCTAAGAGAAGCAGCCGATGCCATTAAGAGAATGCAGGAAGGACGGCAGTTCGGCAATATCGGCTTTCATATAGATGTCTAAAAAGAGGAGCGGACCCTTCCAGGAGCCTTTCCGCTCTGACATACTCTTGATATTATTTCTTTCAAATAAAAAAGTGTTTTCCCGGTTTTTAAAACTTTTCGATGATACAGCCACACGACGGGTAAAGTGCCCGTCAATAAAATAAAATGGGAAAGCACAGGAAATGGCCTTTAAACGGCGCCGTCCGATGCTTGCACAGCGCTTCCAGATCACTTATGTCAGCACAATCCTTTACGTAACGTTTTGGAGGCAGCTATCAAAACAGGCCTTCTGAACGTTCACCGATTTGAAACTGCTGAACGGAAGAACAAATAATACGGCGCTCTGTTTCAGAAAGCAGATCATGTTAACAGTTCAGTTCCATGACATATGAAAAAACCGGCTGAGCCCAGCCGGTTCTATAATTAATCCCCTTTATTTACGGTAAAACAGTGCTCCCCATTAAATAACTGTCGACTTCGCGCGCTGCTTCCCGGCCTTCATTAATCGCCCATACAATCAGGCTTTGGCCTCTTCTCGCATCCCCTGCGGCGAAAACACCGTCAACATTCGTTTTATAATCCCCATATGCCGCCTGAATTTTATGATTTGCCGAATCGACACCAAACTGCTTCAATAATGGCTGTTCAGTTCCTTCAAAACCGATGGCGATAAACACCAGCTGAGCAGGCCATACTTTTTCCGTTCCGGGCAGTTCATGAAATTCATACTTACCGAATTCATTTCTGACTTTTTCCATTTGGATGGTGTGGATCTCTTTTAAGCGGCCTTGTTTATCGGCCACCATTTTTGTCGTCTGAATTGAATATTCTCTCGGATCTTTGCCGAACTTTGCCTGCGCTTCTTCATAGGCGTATTCAAGGGTGAAGACGTGCGGCTGTTCAGGCCACATATTGTCATTCGTGCGCGTCTGAGGAAGTTTAGGATGTTTTCCGAACTGATGCACGCTGCGCGCTTTTTGGCGCAGCGCGGTTGCCACGCAGTCAGCTCCTGTGTCTCCCCCGCCGATCACGATGACGTCTTTTCCTTTAGCGTCTATAAATTGTTTATCTTTGAAGTTGGAATCTAAATAGCTTTTCGTCGCCAGTGTTAAATAATCCATTGCGTAATGGACGCCTTTTGCTTCCCGGCCTTCAATCAGCAGATTGCGCTGCTTTTGGGCGCCTGTGCACAAAATGACGGCATCAAATTGTTCTTTGAGCTCATCAGCCGTTATGTCAACGCCGATTTCGGTATTTGTCACAAAATCTATACCTTCCTGCGTCAAAAGCTTAATACGGCGTT
Source organism: Bacillus sp. 5RYD7K (assembly GCF_059831465.1). Taxonomy (NCBI): domain Bacteria; kingdom Bacillati; phylum Bacillota; class Bacilli; order Caryophanales; family Bacillaceae; genus Bacillus; species Bacillus sp. 5RYD7K. The sequence goes on along the minus strand of NZ_CP191200.1, from coordinate 2,827,724 downwards.
CGACGACATTTTTCTCAAGCTTCATGCTCGGAATGCCGTACATCAGCAGGCCGCCGGCTCTGTCAGCACGTTCATAGACCGTTACGGAATGACCGGCTTGGTTCAGCTGATCAGCGCTTGCCAGACCTGCCGGGCCTGAACCGACGACAGCGACTTTCTTACCTGTGCGTTTCGCTGGAATTCTCGGCTGAATCCATCCGTTTTCAAAACCTTTGTCAATGATCGTCCGCTCGATGTTTTTAATTGAAACAGCCGGATCTGAAATGGCCAGTGTACAAGATCCTTCACAAGGAGCGGGGCAGACCCGCCCTGTGAATTCAGGAAAGTTATTCGTTTTCAGAAGGCGCTCCAGTGCTTCTTTCCAGCGCCCCCGATAGACGAGGTCATTCCATTCCGGTATTAAATTATAAATCGGACATCCGGATGTAAAACCGTTAATATCAGCGCCGATTTGGCAAAACGGTGTGCCGCAATCCATACACCGTGCCCCCTGCCGCTTTGACGCTTCATCTGAAAATGGAGCCGAATACTCTTTCCAATCTTTTAAGCGAGTGAGAGGGTCCCGCTCAGCCGGTTTTTCTCGTTTTTCTTCCATGAATCCAGTTGGTTTCCCCATGTTCCTCTCCCCTTTCTTACTGCACTACCGCTTGTTTTTGATCTTTAGCCGGCGTTTGGTGAGCCTTTGTGTTGGCTTCAAAAGCATACATAATGGCATCTTCTTCTGATAACCCCGCCGCTTTTTGTTCTTCGATGCTGAGGAGCATTTGTTTATAGTTTTTTGGAATGACTTTGATAAAGGTCTCTGCGGCTTTTTCCCAATTGTCCAGGAGGTCTGCGGCTTTTTTGCTGTTTGTCAGCGCCGCATGCCGTTTGACCATTTCTTTTACTTCTTTGATCTCCGTTTCATCCGTCAGTTTTTCAAATGAAATCATTTCCATGTTGCATTTGCGTTTAAATGCTTTGGCATCATCGCTCAGGACGTATGCGATACCGCCTGACATCCCCGCTCCGAAGTTTTTGCCGACTTCATCGAGGACGACAACCCGGCCGCCTGTCATGTATTCACAGCCGTGATCTCCGATACCTTCTACAACGACATTGACTCCGCTGTTGCGGACCGCAAAACGTTCACCGGCGCGCCCGTTAATGTACGCTTCCCCGCTTGTTGCTCCGTAAAAGGCAACATTTCCGATAATAACGTTCTCATGCGTTTCGCAATTGAAGGCATCAGGCGCTTTCACGATGATTTTTCCGCCTGACAGCCCTTTTCCTACGTAGTCATTTGAATCCCCGGTCAAATGAAGCGTCATCCCTTTAGGGACAAATGCGCCGAAACTCTGTCCGGCTGATCCGGTGAAATGAAGCCTGATCGTATCATCCGGCAGCCCTTCCGCTCCGTAGCGTTTGGAAATTTCACTTCCCGTCACGGTTCCGGCTACGCGATTTGTATTATTGATCTTGATTTCCGCTTCCGCTTCCTGACCGGCTTCAATTGCAGCCTGCACGGCCGGAAGAATTTCCGTCATATCAAGTGACTGGCTGATTTTATGATTTTGCGCAGTCCGGAAAGTGCGCACGCCTTCAGGCTGATACAGCAGCGTGGATAAATCAAGCTGTCCCGCTTTCCAATGCGCTTTTGCACGTTCGCTGACATGAAGAACGTCCGTACGGCCGATCATTTCATCCAGCGTTTTAAAACCTAACTGCGCCATATATTCACGCACTTCTTCCGCGACAAACAGCATGTAATTTACGATATGATCAGGATCGCCCATAAACTTTTTGCGAAGCTCCGGATTTTGCGTCGCGACACCTACAGGACATGTATCTAAGTGGCAGGCGCGCATCATGACGCAGCCTAGAACGACGAGCGGCGCTGTGGCAAAGCCGAATTCTTCCGCGCCTAGCAAGGCGGCCATCACAACATCGCGCCCTGTCATCAGCTTACCGTCCGTCTCCAATACCACGCGATCCCGTAAACCGTTCAGCATCAGCGTTTGGTGAGCTTCTGCAAGACCAAGCTCCCACGGAAGACCTGTATGTTTAATACTCGTTTTCGGTGAAGCACCCGTTCCGCCGTCGTACCCGCTGATGACGATGACATCTGCCGTACCTTTTGCCACACCGGCCGCAATCGTGCCGACGCCGGCTTTTGACACGAGCTTAACGCTGATTCGCGCGTTTCGATTTGCATTTTTCAAATCATGGATCAGCTGAGCCAGATCTTCAATTGAATAAATGTCATGATGAGGAGGCGGTGAAATCAGCCCCACACCTGGTGTAGAACCGCGGACATCCGCGACCCAAGGATATACTTTGTTGCCCGGAAGCTGGCCGCCTTCTCCCGGCTTCGCCCCTTGCGCCATTTTGATCTGCAATTCATCCGCATTGACGAGATAATGGCTTTTTACGCCGAAACGGCCAGATGCGATCTGTTTAATTGCACTTCTTCTGTCGTCACCATTTTCATCCGGAATAAAACGTTTCGGGTCTTCGCCGCCTTCTCCGCTGTTGCTTTTTCCGCCGAGCCGGTTCATCGCTATTGCCAAAGCTTCATGCGCTTCCTTGCTTAATGAACCGAATGACATCGCCCCTGTTTTAAAACGTTTCACGATGGACGCAGCTGATTCAACTTCCTCTAATTTTAAAGGCTTACGGTCTTCTTTGAAGGCGAACAGATTGCGTAAAAATCCGATTCGTTCTTCATCCGCTGCATGAGAATATTGCTTAAACAGGCTGTAATCATTCTTGCGGCACGCCCATTGCAGGGTATGGATGGTTTTCGGATTGAAAGCGTGGTGCTCTCCCCCGTTTCGCCATTGGAATTCACTACCCGGCTCAAGAGTTTGGCTGTAATCATCCTTGTAAGCGGCTTGATGACGCTGTTTCGCTTCTTGCGCGATCGTTTCGATATCAATTCCGCCAAGCTGTGATGCAGTTCCCGTAAAGTATTTGGAAATGACGTCTTCACCGATGCCGACCGCTTCAAAAATTTGGGCGCCCCTGTAACTTTGCACAGTTGAAATTCCCATTTTTGACATCACTTTCACGACGCCTTCTGTCACGCTCTTTCCGTATTTGCTGACAGCTTCTTCATACGGAATATCAAGCCGTCCTTCATCGATTTCCTGCTTATACGTAGCATAAGTCAAATACGGATTGACAGCGTCGGCCCCATATCCGATGAGAGCCGCAAAGTGATGAACTTCACGCGCTTCGCCTGATTCAACGATAATGCTTGCTTTAGTGCGCAGACCTTGACGGATCAAATGCTGATGCAGCGCACTGACGGCCAAAAGCGGCGGAATCGGCGTCAATTCTTTACTCATTGCCCTGTCAGATAAAATTAACAGAGATACGCCTTCCTTAATCGCTTTTTCCGCCTGCTGAAACAAATCTTTCAGGCCTTTTTCTAGGTCATCGGAAAACAGCGTCCGGATGTTCTGGCTCTTAATGTCAGGATGCACAAGTGTTTTCAGCGCATAAAACTGTTCGTTAGATAATACAGGAGTGTACAGTTTAATGCGGCGGGCATTTCTTTCACTCGGATGCAGCAGATCGCCTTCAGCTCCGAGCCATGTCACCGTGGAGGTCACCAGCTGCTCGCGGATCGCGTCAATCGGCGGGTTTGTGACTTGCGCAAACAGCTGTTTAAAATAATGAAACAGTGATTGGGCACGATCAGATAAAACGGCGAGCGGCGAGTCATTTCCCATGGAGCCGAGCGGGTCTTTGCCTTCTTTAATAACAGGAATTAAATATTTCTGAATATCTTCATACGTATAGCCAAACGCTTTTTGCCGGACGAGAAGATCATCGAATTGTTCCTCTTCCCGGATTTCCGGATCAGGATTCACTTGAACCAATTCCTCTTCAAGCCATTTTTGATACGGGAATTCATTGGCGATCTCCGTCTTTACTTCTTCATCTGAAATAATCCGGCCTTCCTCTAAGTCAATGAGCAGCATTTTTCCGGGTTCCAGGCGTTTTTTATGAAGAATGTTTTCCTGTTCCACTTCAATAACGCCCACCTCAGATGAGAAAATAATATGGTCATCTTTTGTCACATAGTAACGTGCCGGACGCAGACCGTTACGGTCAAGGATGGCGCCGATTTGTTTACCGTCCGTAAACGAAATGGCGGTCGGTCCGTCCCACGGCTCCATTAAAGAGCTGTGATATTCGTAAAAAGCCCGTTTCGCTTTAGACATGTGAGTGTTTTCGGTCCATGGTTCCGGGATCAGCATCATTGCCGTATGTGCCGGCTTCCGTCCCGCCATCACGAAAAATTCAAACGCATTATCAAGAATGGATGAGTCACTGCCCTCAGCATTTAAAATCGGCAGCACTTTATGAAGATCGTCTCCGAAGCTTTCTGAAACGAACTGCTGCTCTCTCGCCCGCATCCAATTGATATTGCCCCGGAGCGTATTGATTTCTCCGTTATGGATCAGATAGCGGTTCGGATGGGCACGTTCCCAAGTAGGAAAGGTATTTGTGCTGAACCGTGAATGTACGAGTGAAAATGCAGATACGAAGGTTTCATCCTGCAAATCCAAATAAAACGCGTCAACCTGCTCAGGCGTTAACAAACCTTTATAAACGATAGTCTGGCTTGACAGGCTTGCGAAGTAAAAATCAAGCTGTTCTTGAACGCCCCAATTTTCAGCCTGCTTCCGGATGACATACAGTTTGCGTTCAAAAGCAAGGCTGTCTTTCAAATCGTTTGCGGCACCGATAAATACTTGGCGCACGTACGGGCAAGTACTTTGTGCCACTGTTCCGATTTTTCCGACATTAACAGGGACGGTTCTCCAGCCGAGAACGGTCTGCCCTTCCTGCTCAATGAATGCATTTACCTGTTTTTCGATCTTTTTTCTTTCCTCTTCATTTTGCGTGAAAAAGACCATTCCTACCCCGTAACGGCCTTTTTCAGGCAGCTTCATTTCTCCGCACTCTTTCTTAAAAAATGCATCAGGGATCTGAACCATCAGGCCGGCGCCGTCTCCCGTATTCGGGTCACTGCCCTGTCCTCCTCTGTGATCCAGCTGGCAAAGCATCTGCAGTCCTTTTTTGACAATGTCATGTGAAGGTTTCCCTTTTAAATGGGCATACAAGCCGATTCCGCATGCATCATGCTCAAATTCCGGACGGTAGAGACCTTGTGCTTTCGGCATTTGATTGTAAGTCATAATTCCTCTCCCCCGATCAGTTTCCGTTAATTATCGGTCATAAAATCTGACAACTTTAAATTAATTGTAAGTTTTCAAAACAATATAAACAATATATAATTTAGATCAAATACATCTCAAAATGAGATAGATAGGTGTGAACGCAATGGAATTACGCCAGCTTCGGTATTTTATGGAGGTAGCAGAACGGGAGCATGTGTCAGAAGCGGCTGATCATCTGCATGTCGCCCAATCCGCCATCAGCAGGCAGATTGCAAATCTTGAAGAAGAGCTGAAGGTCACTTTATTTGAACGGGAAGGCAGAAATATTAAGTTAACGCCGATCGGCAAACAATTTTTAGAATATGTTAAAACAGCGATGAAAGCAATTGATTACGCGAAGGAACAAATCGATGAATATCTTGACCCTAATCGCGGAACCGTCAAAATAGGATTTCCGACGAGCCTTGCAAGTCAGCTTTTGCCGACGGTGATTTCAGCATTTAAAGAGGAGCACCCGAACGTTGAGTTTTTGCTCCGCCAAGGATCTTATAAATTTTTAATCGAAGCCGTAAGAAACAGGGACATAGATGCGGCGCTTCTCGGCCCCGTTCCGACGGAATTTCCCGACATAACAGGCAATATCTTATTCACAGAAAAGATTTACGCGCTTGTTCCGCTGCATCATCCGCTTGCCAAACAAAAAAATATCCATTTAATTGATCTGCGCGGCGATCAATTTGTTTTATTTCCTGAAGGATTTATTCTCCGCAATATGGCGATTGACGCTTGCAGACAGGCAGGCTTTGCGCCGCTTGTATCAACGGAGGGCGAGGATTTAGATGCCATTAAAGGATTAGTCTCCGCAGGGATGGGCGTTACTTTATTGCCTGAAAGCACCTTTGCGGAAACCACACCTCGGTTCACGGTCAAAATTCCGATTGAATTCCCTCAAGTGAAGCGCACCGTAGGCATTATTAAGCCAAAAGGCAGAGAACTGGCTCCGTCTGCGAATGATTTCTATCATTTTGTCATTCAATTTTTCTCCAAACTTGAACAATATCAATAAAAACAAACCCGAGCTTCAAAACGAAGCCTCGGGCTTTGCCATATTTTATTGACTTTTCTCAGCCGATCGGGATGGACAGTTCAACGTGGCAGACAAACGCTTCCGGATCAATGACTGATTGACCGGTCTGTTTATGCGGCGTTTCTTTATATGTCTTCAGCTGAGCCGAGGAATAATTGACGATGCCGAGCCCAAGCTCTTCTCCCTGCTGATCAAGCAGTCTGACAACCGCCCCGCTGCTGAATCTGCCGTTAATCTGTTCGATATCCTGCGGTGAGAGCGCCACATTTCCGTTCGCTATATCGCGGCTGCTTTTCTTCTCCATCACAATCTCGCCTTCGGGGCCGGAATTAAATGCAAGCCATTGTTCTTTATGGTTTAACGGGAGGGTTCCTTCCGCTTCAAAATAAGTTCCTTCAGCCGCCTCTTCTACCGCTTGAAGCAGAATGTCCGGGGTATTAGCCTGCCCGAGAAAGCCTTTAATACCGGAGGCCATCACAATTTTAAAAGCATCCAGCTTTGAACGCATTCCGCCGGTTCCCATCTCACTCCCGGCATCTCCCGCGCTTGCTTCTATTTCCGGGGTGATGTCACTTACATGTCTGATTCGTGCCGCTTCCGGGTTGCTGCGCGGATTATCATCATATAATCCGTCGATATCTGATAAAATCACAAGCATATCGGCATCAATTAAGCCTGCGACCTTTGCCGCGAGTGTATCATTATCACCGAATTTCAGCCGATTGACTGTGACGGTGTCATTTTCATTAATAATCGGAATAATGCCTCGTTCCAAAAGGACGTTCATTGTATTGCGGACATTATGATAGCGGTATTCATCAGAAAAGTCGCTTCTTGTAATTAAAATTTGTGACGCGACATAACCGTGCGCTAAAAACAGCTTTGAATAAGCTTCCATTAATAATCCCTGCCCGATGGAAGCAGAAGCCTGTTTTTCAGGGAGGCTTTCCGGTTTCTGAATAAAGCCGAGCTTCCGATAACCTGCCGCCACTGCGCCGGAAGATACTAAAATCACTTCATAGCCGCTGTCTTTCAGCTGTGCGATTTGATCCACCAATGTCTCCAGTTTTCTTCTGCTGATTTCTCCGTGCAGGCTCGTCAGTGAGCTGCTGCCGATTTTCACCGCGATTCTTTTGATCTCCGTCCGAGACGTCACTGTATCACTCCTGTTTTTATTTTATAGTGCTGCTGTTTTTTCAATTGTTTTGCTGATCTCAATAGAACGTTCGGTCGCATGTTTAATGGCTTTGGCAATGGCTTCCCCGCCGCCTTCAGACCTGAGCGCATCAAGGCCGGCTGCAGTCGTGCCGTTTGGAGAGGTGATGTTTTCTCGAAGCACATCCGGTTTTTCCCCCGTCTCCATCAGCATTTTGGCTGCGCCTAATAATGTTTGCACGCCGATTTTGCGGGACAGTTGTTTTTCTAAGCCGGCTTCTTCACCTGCTTTTTCGATAAACTCCATTAAATAATAAAAGTACGCCGGTCCGCTGCCTGCGATGCCGGTGAAAATGTCCATCTGATCTTCCTTGATCACATATACTTCACCGAGACATTCCAGAAGGGATACCGCAGTCTGTGCTGAACTTTGAGAGACATGGTCTCCGAAAGCCGCAGCTGTTGCCGATTCGCCGATCATGCTGGATGTGTTCGGCATGACTCTTACAACCGGCTGATTCTCATGTAATGATTGTTGTATAAATGAGGTTGTTATGCCTGCCAAGACAGACAGGATGATTTGATGAGGTTGAATACGCCGTTTCAGCGTCTCCAGAGCGATTTCAGCATCCTTCGGTTTCATAGCTAAAATAAAGATATCAATGTCTTCGGTTTTCATGCTGTCAAAAGCCGTGCCTTGAATTCCGTATTGATGTTCCAATTCAGCGAGTCGCTCTGTATTTCGGCGGTTTGTCACGCAGATGTTTTGATTGGGAATTTTTTTTGCGCGGACCATGCCTGATATCATTCCTTCAGCCATTGATCCTGCTCCTATAAAAGCAACTTTCTTTTGATCTAAGATCGGTAACATCTCCCTTGTTCGTATTTTGTTCGCATTTTCACACGTTTTTTATGTTATCATGTCAGGAGTCAATGTCAAGTTTGAAGGTTTTATTGATATGTATTGTTCCGATCCTGTTATTATGTATAATGAATCACAGAACACCCCGCCTGAGCCCGGGCGGCGGGGTGTGTTCCGGACAGATTTAAAAATTATCGGAAAGGGCTTTTTCTATCAGCTTTTTGCAGCGGTCAAGCTCTGTCTTAAGCTGTTTTTTGTAAAGCTTCGCAGCTTCATAGTCTTTAAATTGATAGAGAACGACTTCCTGGAGTTTGGCTCCTTCTTTTTTGACCTTTACCTGTTTTAAGATCCCGTCATCCAAGAGTTCGTGGAGTGAACGGTATACCTCAGTATGATTCGGCTTAAAACCGATGGGTTTAAATTCGGAGCGCAGCACCTCGAGAAGCTTTAGTCCGTAAAGCCGTTCCTGCTCTGTCATTGTAATCATGTAAAGCTTTAAAAAAGCCCTTTGTTTCACTAAAAAACCGGTTGAACTTCTTTTTTCTTCTTTCAATATGTGCACACCCTTCCCTCTAACAAATTATTCCATGTACTAAATATTCTCTTTATATTCCGTTTTCCCTTTCATTGTGCGAACAGTTTAATTTGTATTGATTTGTTTTTTTGAACGGCGGAGAAAAAATATAATTGAACATTTGGTACATAGTTTATTTAGTTTAAATTATAACTGATATCGGTTTCTTTTTCATTCCTTTTTTCGCACAAATCCTTTATATCTGCTCATTCAGTTTTAAGGAAACAAAAAAAGACCTGTCTAAAAAGACAGATCCCGTTTTTTTAAGGATTGGTTGACCATAAACCGGCAGTTTTGACGAAAATGCGCGGATGTAATTTCAATTGAGCAACCATATATTCTGCAAGATCCTCAGGCTGCATGACTTTTTCCGGATTGCCGTCTGTCAGATTTAATTCAATTGACATATCGCTGGCAACCGTGCTCGGAGTCATTGCGCTGACACGGATATTGTGTTTTCTCACTTCCTGCATGAGAGATTCAGTCAGACCGAGAACGGCAAATTTCGAAGCGCTGTACGCACTTGTCGCCGCGGCGCCTCTTTGGCCAGCCGTAGAGGAAATATTAATGATATCTCCTGATTTTCTTTCAATCATTTCAGGAAGAACGGCGCGTGTCACATGGTACACACCCATTACATTCACTTGAATGATGTCTTCCCACTCTTCTGGCGTAAGATCTAAAAATCCGCCGAATTTGCTGATTCCGGCATTGTTAATCAGGATGTCAATCTCACCGAGATCTCCTTTAATAGATGCAACGGCTTGTTCGACCTCTTTTTGACTTTTCACATCGGCAGAAGCGAATGATGCCTTTACACCAAGGGCTTCCACTTCTTCTGCAACCTTTTTAACATTTGCTTCAGTGCGGCCGATTAAACCGATATTGACTCCTTCTTTCGCTAAAGCAATAGCGGCGGCGCGGCCGATTCCTCTGCCCGCACCCGTGATAAGAGCCGTTTTGTTCTGTATGCTTTCCATGTCTTTCACCCTTTCTGAATGTCCTTATGTACGATTTCACATTATAAGCAGAAAAAAAACAATTAGCAAATAAAAAGATTCAACAGTCTCCATAAAGGGTATCAACTGAAAAAAGGAGTGAAAAGCAGATGATTATCATTTTGTATATCAGTGCTGCCGTTGCGGCTGCCGCCTTGGTTTATTTAGCCGTATCAGCCGTGCGTTTTAAAAGAAAGACAGCGCCTGATATAAAGAAGATTAACGTCACGGCAGCGTCCATGCAGACGTCCGTTGAAGAAATCAAAACAGAAACCCGTCTGTTATCACAAAAGCAGAAAGAACTGCAGGAAGACTTTCTTACTAAAAAAACAGCCGTGCAAACGACGGCTGCCGAAGCAAAAGGAACGCCTCATGTTCTGAAGATGCTCTGGAACGCCGGTAAAAGCGATTTATGAGCCTGCATGCCATCCGCCGTTTTTGCTGACACTAAGAGAATGAGCGGGTTCAAGGAGGCATAATATGATTTGCAATCGTGAGCGGCTTGCACATTTTTTGCGCCAGCTTAAAGCATTATCATCTTCGGGAGAATTTACAAAATCGGATTTGCTGACTCCGGAGTTCCATTTAGCAAAAGACGGAGATCTGGATATGTATTATTCGCCTCATAATGAGTATATCAACCCTCATGCTGCAGTTGTCATCTCCGGAATTACACCCGGTTTTTTTCAGATGCAGCGGGCTTACAAAGCAGCGGCACAGCTTTTAAAAAACGGCGAATCTCTTGAGATGATAGCATATGAGACAAAAAAAGCGGCCGGGCTTTCCGGTTCCATGAGGCAGCACATGATCGAAATGCTTAATGAATGCGGTCTGCCGGCCGCCCTCCGAGTTGAGAATTCATCCTGTTTATTTGGTGCAAAACGGGGGCTGCTTCATACGACATCCGTTATCAAACACCCTGTTTTTTATCAACAGAAAAACTATACGGGACATCAGCCGCCCATCAGCAGGTCAGCTCTTCTCAGCCGTTATGCGCTGAAATATTTTCCGGACGAAATAGAAATGATGAAAAAGGACATTCTGCTCGTCCCTCTCGGTAAAGCAGCAGAATCCGCCTGCCGCATGCTGAAGAAGAACGGGAGGATGAATCATGCATTCATTTTGGAAGGCTTCCCCCATCCGTCCGGCGCAAACGGACATCGTTTCAAACAATTTCACGAAAACAAACAATCGTTACGTGAACAAATTCAGCGCTTTGCCGGGTTTCTTCAGAAGCTGTAAAAAACGCCCCGAGCCTTCGGGGCGTTTCTGTTAAGAAGCATATTCAGGCAATGATTTATCGTGTTTTGCCGTTTTCTCTTCAGGTATTTTAATTTGATTTGTCAGGATTGCACTTGCGAAATAGAGTGCTGCGAAAATCCATACTACACCTTGTGTGCCGACAAGCCCGATAAACGCCCAGGCAAGCGCGGGTCCGACAAATGCCGACAGGCCCGCGGCCAGATTTAACACAGACATGGCAGCACCTTTATCGCTGCCCGCCGCTGTCGGCACGATAGCTCCGATCGGAACGAATCCGGCCAGAAGCCCTCCCCAAATAAAGCCGACAATGCTGACGAAAAGCAAGTTCCCATGTGATACAACAGGAGCATAATATAATAAAAGGGTAAAAATGCCGCAGCCCGCTCCCCCGAACCACATGACTGTCTTTTTCCAGCCGAACGCATCGCCGACTGTGCCGAAGATTAAGTTAAAGACGATATTGCCAAGAAAGATCGTGCCCCAAATCTGCAGCCAAACATTTGTAGAAATGCCGTGCTGCGCCATATGCATTGGGAGAAATACCGGAAATCCGTATGTACCGATGCTGTTAATGATCCGAATGATCCCCCCAGAGAGCACGCGCGGATTTTCAGCAAGGATGGTGATTCCCTTCATTAATTCCTGCGCCTTTTCCCGCTTATCTGCCTTTTTCTTTTCAAAGCGGTCCCTATTTAAAATCAAAGCAAAAAACGCGCCGAGGCATACCCAAAAAATCGAACTCCACAGCGTATTCAAATAGCCGAAAGATTTGATGGCCCAGCTAGAATACCAGGCTCCGAATACAAACATGCCGCAGCAATAAGCAATCCAGAACCAGCCGACCGCCGTACTGAGCTTGCTTTTCGGCGACCGGTAAATCACCCATGTCAAAAAAGAATAGGCAAACAGCGGATAGCCCAGCCCTTTAATAAAATACGTGACATACATCACCGGCAAATTAAGATTTTCAAATCCGTATGCGATAAACGCGGCTGTTCCGATAACGTAAAATAACAGCCCCATAAACATCGTCCGCTTTGCGCCGAAGGCTTCGAGACAGACGCCTGAAAACCAAGACGCCACAGCGAGAGAAATACCGTAAACCGTAAACAGGGATGCTGATTGCTGTACCGTCAAGCCGTTTTCAACTAAAAACGGGCTGAGCCAGCCTTGTTCAAGGCCGTCCCCCATCATAAACAGCACGACCCCTAAAAATCCCCAGGCAAGCTGTTTCGGAATTCCTATTTTATTAAGCATTTTTTGTTCCTCCTCAGCAATCTTTCATGTTGTCATCTCATCCCCAAGTCAGGCTTTCACCGCTGGGCTGAAAATGCGCAAATAATTTTTGCGTCTGTTTCCATTCTTCATATTGGAAGAGATCCGTCTGATCCGATTCCGGTTCAATTACCTTTATGCGGTTCGAAAGTTCTTCTTTCACACCGAGAGCTTCGTTGCAGATCATCGCCGCCCCCATTACGGATGCCTGGCTGAAGCCTTCTCTCTTATAGATTTTCTTTTGGAGAAGGTTAGCAAGAAACTGCGTCAAAGCATCACTTTGGAAACCGCCGCCGCACACCTTCACATCATCTTGTGAAAAGGAAGACACCTGTGTTAACGCCTCATAGTTCCATTTGATTGAAAAAGCGATTTCCATCAGAGCGGCTTTGACAAAATGCGCTCGGCTTAAACTTTGGGACAGCGGGGCATCAAAAATAAATCCGCCTTTTGCGAGTGCGTTTTTCTCAGACGATAAATAGGAGCCTAACGCTGAAACACAAGCTTGATCATGTTTCGGCAGACTGGCGATTTCCCGTTCCATGACGCTGTAGGATTCATTCGGATAAAAAATGGATTTTAATTTTTGATAATTGAGTCCCGTTACACCCGGATTCGTTTCAAGAAGCCATTGACCTTCTTCTGTATGGCAATTCAGCCATGCATTCTCTAAACTTTCGGTTCCGGTCTCCGCTGTTATCTTTGTAATCGGCGTCGTTGTGCCGGATACGATGACGATATCTCCGGGCTTTGCATCTGCACTTTTGATGGCAAGCTGTGTGTCTCCCCCGCCTGCAATCACAGGCACTCTTTCAGAAAGACCGAGAACCGCCGCTTTCTTAAACGTTAACATTCCGACCACCGTCCCAGATCGGACGAGTGAAGGAAGAATGGCAGAAGGCACCCCGAAGATGTTGCATAATTTCTCTGACCACGCCTTTTTCCTTACGTCAAACAGCAGTGTTTCAGCAGCCTGTGACGGTTCATAGCTTAAAATACCGCTCAGCTCAAATGTCACCCAGTCACTGATGCTTGTGATGTACTTCACTTCTTTCCATAATGACGGCTGTCTTTTTTTTAACCCGACAAGTTTCATGGCGGAAAATAAAGCGCTCGGAAGGCGTCCGGCGCGCTGATGTACTTCTTCTTTTAACTCGATCTCTCCCTCCCATTCGCGCCCTCTATTATCAATGTTGGGCAGACCGAGAAACGCCTTTTTATCTTTATTAATCAGAACAATTCCCTGCCTCTGGCTTGTTGAGGTGATTCCGATTAATGTAATATGTGGGCTTTTGGCAATAACCTTCCTTGCCATAGCGCTGATTTGCTTCCATAACCCTTCCGGTGAGAAATATCGTCCGTCCGGATAAAGCGGATCCGTCACATATTCAATGTCTTCCCTTTCCAATGCTGTCACATCGCCGCCGGCAGTCACAACCGCGACTCGCGCATTCCCAGTCCCGATGTCAAATACAAGGTAGCCTTTTTGTTCAGCCATTACAGCCTCCTCCTTTTTCTATCCTTCCATCTCAAGTTCTCTTTTGTTATAAAGTTCACGTATTGAGCAGGTTTGATCTTGTTTCCATTTGAAAAGCGCTTCATTTAAAATCTTCACATGATGATCCTCCACTTCAAATGTTGCGCCCGCTAAATGGGGAGTCGCTAACACATTCGGCAAAGAGATCAATTCATAATCAGAAGATTCAGGCGGTTCGTGATAAAACACGTCAAGGATCGCTCCCTTAATCCGCCGTTCTTTCAGCACCCGCAGCAGCTCTTTTCTGTCTGTAACCGCCGCTCTTGATGTATTGACAAAAACAGCTTCTTGCTTCATCAATTGAAAATGCCGGGCGCCGATCAGGCCGATGGTTTCATCGGTGCGCGGCAAATGAACGGAGACAATATCACTTTCAGAAAATACCCGTTCAATCGTCGTTTTTTCATACTCCCGGTTCTCATGATTGACAAAGGGGTCATAGTACAGCACCTTGCAGTCAAAAGCCGTCAACAGCCGGGCGATTCTCTGTCCGACAGCTCCGAAACCGATCAGGCCGACTGTTTTCCCCGTCAGCTCATTTCCCCTGAATTTGACGTAAGCCTGCAAATAATCACCATTCCACTTCCCGTCCTTCAGCCACTGATGAGAAGAATACGTGTGGCGCAAAAACGAAATGACATTTCCGATAAACATTTCAGCAACAGCCTGGGCATTGCGGGCCGGTGTATAGAAGACAGGGATATTTCTTTTAGTCGCCGCCGTGATATCCACATTAGACGGCATCCCTCTGCAGACGCCGATAAAAGCGGAATCCGGCAATATATCAATCACTCGCTCTGATACCTCATCAAGTTCGGTAATAAGCCCCGACGCGTTTGTCTCTTGAATCATCCAGATTAATTCATCTTCCCGATAGGCCCGGCCGTGCTTCTTCCACGGCAGGTGCACAGTCCGCCCGAACAGATCTGTCAGCTCCTTCAGCCCCTCGTCGTGATAGGGTGCGGTAATTAAAACCGTCATGGTGCAAAACATCCTTTTCACATAAATTTTTTCACAAAAAAATCTCTTTCCCCGAAGAAGGAAAGAGATTCATATACCGTCTTTATCCGCTTGAAGCGCACAAATATGTATAGACCATTCTTTCCTATCTTTCAAGCATACGCTTGCTGGAATTGGCACAATAAATGTTGCCGAGGTTTCATAGGGCCAGTCCCTCCACCTCTCTTGATAGAAAATAAAATGATGAAATTGTCAGGCTTTTAAAAGAATAAACTCATCATAGATAAGTCTTTCCGTGATGTCAACACTTTTTTTCTGAATTGACGATCTATTTCGAAATGTTATAATGCTTACAATATAAAAAAAGAGGAGAAATGGGCTATGAATTCTGCTGCAAAACAGCCAAACGGGGTCTTTAAATCGGTGTGCTCACTGGACTGTCCCGATCAATGCGGCTTACTTGTGACAAAAAAGGACGGAAAAATCGTTAACATTCAGGGAGACCCGGATCACCCCGTCACATCAGGGAATATTTGCAACAAAGTCAGACACATGGCTGAGCGCATTTATGATGAAAAACGTTTAACCGTCCCGTTAAAACGGATCGGCGAAAAAGGTGAAGCCGTGTTTACGCCTATTTCATGGGACGAAGCAATCAATACGATCAGTGCGCGCTGGAAAGAGCTTATTGCCGAAGAAGGAGCGGAAAGCATTCTCCCGTACAGCTTTTACGGTAATATGGGAAAACTGGCGGCAGAGGGAATGGACCGCCGTTTTTTTCACCGACTTGGGGCGAGCCAGCTCGAACGGACGATCTGCAGCAAAGCCGGATCTGAGGGCTATAACTATACAATGGGAGAAGGCGCGGGTACTGACCCGGAAGAGACCATACATGCAAAGCTCTTTATTTTTTGGGGAATCAATGCCGTCAGCACGAATATGCATCAGGTCATGATTGCTCAAAAAGCCCGGAAAAAAGGAGCTAAGATTGTCGTTATCGATGTACATAAGAACCAAACAGGCCGGCTTGCCGATTGGTTTATTCCCATTCGCCCCGGCACAGATGCCGCACTCGCTCTCGGTATCATGCATGTTTTATTTGCCGAGAACCTTCACGATGAAGCATTTCTCACAGAATACACCGAAGGCAGTGAAGAATTAAAAGCGCATGTCAAACAGTATGATCCGGAAACGGTTTCTGTTATGACAGGCGTTAAAGCAGACGATATCAGACGCCTTGCGAGAATGTACGGGGAAACCTCCCCTTCCCTTATCAGAATCGGAAACGGCATTCAGCACCATGACAATGGCGGTATGATCGTCCGCACCGTCGCCTGCCTTCCGGCTGTGACAGGACAGTGGCTCCGCACCGGGGGAGGCGCAATCAAGCACAACAGCGCGGTATTAAACTATAACAGACAAGCGCTCCAGCGGCCTGATCTGCTTTACGGCAGGAAGCCAAGATCATTTAACATGAACAGGCTCGGAAGCGTTCTTTTAGAAACAAAACCGCCCGTGCGCTCCTTGTTTATTTACGGAACCAATCCCGCGGTAGTTGCGCCGGAAGCGAATAAAGTCAGAAAAGGCCTGCAGCGGGACGATTTATTTACAGTCGTTCACGATCTGTTTTTAACGGAAACCGCCAAATATGCGGATATCGTTCTCCCTGCTGCATCTGCTTTTGAAAACACGGATTTTTACACGTCTTACTGGCACCATTTTATTCAGCTGCAAAAACCGGTGATCGAACCATATGGGGACAGCAAATCGAATACGGAAGTGTTCCGTTTGCTTGCCGGGGCGATGGGCTTTACCGAGCAGGAGCTTCAGGATTCCGATGAAGAATTAATCAGACAGGCGCTGGACTTTCCCGCCAATCCGTATATCGAGGATATTGATTACGATTCGCTTTCATCCCATTCTTTCATGAGAGCGAAACGGAAAAAACCGCTTTTTCCGGGCAAGCTCAAGACACCGAGCGGAAAAATTGAGTTATATTCTGAAAAGATGAAACAGGACGGTTATCCGGCGCTGCCGACGCACATCCCTCTTGAGAGTGATGATAATTTCCCGCTGTTATTTGTCCCGGGACCGAATCATAACTTTTTAAACTCGACATTTTCGAATAATGAAAAACACGTAAAACTGGAAAAAGCGCCAAAGCTTTTTATTCATACAAAAGATGCTGAGCGCCGGAACATCGAAGACGGGGAAACCGTGAGAATTTGGAACAACCGCGGCGAATGTGAATTGACAGCTTCAGTCGGCGAACAGGTGCTTCCCGGCGTTGCAGTCAGCCAAGGTCTTTGGGCCGACGCGGATGATAAAAAACAGCTGGTCAATTCACTCACTCCCGATCGGCTTGCAGATATGGGCGGAGGCGCTGTTTTCTTCTCCGGAAAGGTGCAGGTGGAAAAGATCGGAAAGCAAAAATAAGCTCCCCCGCTCTTACTGAAGGTGAATCCTTTCGGCGGAGACCGTATAAAACATAATGACTTTTATTGGAGGTTTGCTGTATGGATATCATTACCGGCATTGGCATCGCTTTAGCCGGATATTTCATAGGAGACGGATTAAAAAACTTTAAATCACCTGATCCTCATGAACACACTGACCAAATTCTCATTAAAGAAAAAGACTTACACTATTATATTGGCTATTATTTAGGCGTGACTAAGGAAGAAGCAAAACATATCGTGCCTGACACTTCCGACATTCCGCATATCACCAGAAACGGAAAGCGGTATGTACAGAAAACTGCATTAAGAGAATGGCTGACTTCCATGCTGGAAAAAGAATAACAGCTGCCGTGAATAGCGGGAAGAGAGTTCTTCTCTTCCCGTTCATTAAGATTTGCCGCCCTGCCTCTCTTCAACCCCAAACATACGAGAGATATCGTTCTTACTTAACGAAACATCCCCTTCTTTGGATCTCAAATAAAACCCTTTCGTATATAACCGTATGACTTCCTCGTATGCAAGCTCATGACGAAGGACCGCCATTAAACGCCCGTCTTTTTCATCCTGTTTATTGAACCATTCATACTGTTCTGACCAGTTCACTTTCTGCATGTCAAACACCTTCTCGCATTTATTATACTTATTTCACCTTTTGAAAACACTCCGACTGCCTGTGACATTAGTAAAACAGCCATACCTCCCCCCTTTTAGTCACCAAGTTGACTTATTTCCTATTTCGATGTATATTGTAATTGTCAACATGGTGACAATTTAGATTGGAGATCACTTATGGATATTAATTTACTAATGAAAGAACTGCATTTTATGCAACAAAGTTACGCATCACTGTTTTCGGTCGTCAATAAGGTGCAAACTCGCGGAGACGAATACTTAGACATGTTGACTTCCCGACAGCACATGACTCTTATCGCTATTGCCCATTTACCGACGGAAGATACCACACTTATGAATATCGCTAAAAAGCTGGGCACAACAAAACAAACCGCTAACAAATTAATTTCAAGCCTCGCGAAAAAAGGATATGTTCGCACTGTATCAAGTAAACAGGATAAACGTTCAATCAATATTGAGATTACCCCTGAAGGAAAAAAAGCGTTAATTTCCTGTTCAGAAAAATCCATCTATTTTTTAGCGGATATGTTTCATGAGTTCACAACTGAAGAAGTTGAAACATTCTGGAGGCTATTGCAAAAACTTTATCGTTTTGATGGTGAAAAACAGGATGGTTTTGAAGGAAAAGCACATTTGAAAGTTGAAGACCAGGCTCAATTCATCTTAGATGGCTATGAAGAAAAAATCATGGCTGAATTTTCAAAACGGCGATACGGGAGTGCAGACGATGAATAATATGCTTTATCGAAAAGTAAAAGAGGCAGAGAATAAGATAAAGGAAAAAAGCTATGAGCTGAAAGATAAAATTGATCAATTTATTTCTCATGCCAAATATAAAATTCATTGCAAACGCAAACTGGACCGAGCCGGCAATTATATATCAATTGCCATTGGACTCTTTATCCTAACTGCCTCGTGGCTGACCGAAACACAATGGCTGCTTTGGATAGGTGCCGCGAGTATTTTGAGCAATGCCTGTTTGCTCATTGTAAATCCTGTTAAAGAATAAGCCTGAAAAAAGCTCTCTAAAAGAGAGCTTTCTTTTATTAATCGTCCCAGTCTTCATCTTCTTCCCAGTTTTCTTTCATCTCATGAAGTCTTTCATAAAAGAACTTTATAAAATGGGCAGAATTAAGTTCTTTATAGCCACCGAATTCACTCCAAATAACAACTGGACATTCTCCTTCACTGTTGATTTTATTGGTATCTAAGCAATACCCAAAAAAATCAACATGTTCTATGACTACTAAGCCACTTGGCAACCCCCTATATTCATGATATTCCCTGGTTGTTTCTACAACTGAAGCACCGCCAAAATCATAGCCTAATAAATCGATTCCATAAACCCCGCCAGAACCATAGTTTCTAAGAAACCATTTGTAGCTATCTGGCAGCGCGACTTGAAGATCTTGCTCAATTTTTAAAATTTTATCTTCTCCAACCCCACCCGTAAAATCTTTTTCTTTTGCATTATCTGCTATGAATTCTTTTACTTTCAAATAAAAATCCATTGTTTATAACCCCTTATTCTTTCTCATATTGTTTTGCTCTCCACTTCCAATACCTTGTCTTAAAATTATTGTACTGTTTCTCCAGGTAAACATCATTCCTGAAGCTTTCTCCATTACCTTTAAGGCCATGTATTACGTCGCTATACTTTGTATGTAAACTATTAGGTATCTCAAGCAACGGTCCACTTTCTTCTTGTATGAGGTGATGTAAGTTAATCTGTGTTCCGTCTTTAGCATAAGGAGACTTACCATCTTTCATTAATTCCAGGTTGGTTTTTCCTTTTGGAGTTTTTTGATTAATATCAATGTCATTTAAGGTATAGACTCTACGGCTTACATCTCTAATTTGTCCTTTAACTTTTACTTTGCCGTCTATTTCAAAAGCACCATACTTTTCTTTATTTAACCAAGGAAGGTTTATTTCTTGACCGGTAAACGGCTTTCTCGTTCCATCCGGAATTTTCTTTGCATTGATCAAAAGTTCATTTTTAAGATTTTGGCTGTCAATCACATTGTATGGTACGTTATCGGCCAGAGCAAGTTTATACTTCGGGTTATAGGGAAGCAGATCTGGAAGGTTTACATCCTTAAGTTTCTTCCCTGCCTGTCCTGCCTTGTTTATGACCTTCCCCGCCGCATCAGCCTTGTTAACGGCTCCTGCGCCTTTCGTTCCGACTACAGCCACAGCTGCTGAACCAATTGCATATGTCACCCATCTTGATCTGGAGTAAGCATCTCCGTTCACCATATCTTTTTGATACGATTCCTCAATAGCTGTTGAAATGGCATTATAAGTGTTAATCGGATGAGCAACTGCCCCTACGATACCTTCAACAACTTCATCAGGCTTGCTGATCAGCTGCCACAAACCGGTTACCGTGTCTTTCCCAACATCATAAAGACCGACGCCGGCTCCTTTTAAAATATCCCAAGTCACTTCCCCGGCTTCTTCCATCTGTTTTGCTTGTTCAAGCTGAATGACATATTGCTGCTGGGAAGGTTCAAGGTTTTCGTAACCGATTTTCTTCGCAATCTCTAAGTATTCATCCGGATCAGTTACTCCATCAGCAAGCTTTTTCTTTAGATCCTTGATTTCCCGCTCTTTCGCTTCTTCCTTCTTCATTGTCAAATAAGCATCTGAATGTCTTGCAATCTCGCCTTTTTTCTTATGTATGTCACTTTCTCTGTACGCCTTAGCGTTATAGTGAAGTGGTGTTGCGTTTTTCCCTTTTCCCGTGGCATTTTGGAGCTGTTGAAAATCTGCTTGAATGAACTGTTCATTTGCCTCGGTTTCTGCGTATTCTTTCATTAGATCATGATCAAGCTTTCCGAGTTTATGTATGGTATCGTTCCTTTTTTTATCTGCCGACTCAAGCTTTTGATCGACATCCTCTGTCGAAAAAACTTCAAGATGAATGATATCGCTGATTTCATCAAGGATACCTTTCATTTCATTGCGCTGCTCCTGAATGATGGCTTGTGATTTATTCTTCGCATGAATCAGCTCATGTTCTAAAAATGACTCTTCCACAAACGAATCGGCCAATCCGGCATCAGCTACTTTTCCTGAAAGACTGTTAAGAAAAGCAATCTTCATATCGATCAGATCAAGCCAGCTGTCTGTGACACCAGCGTGATCTTGGAAGAATGCTTTGATGTTATCGGCGCCACTACCTGAAAACTCACTGTCATCTAAGTCAGCCATTCCCTGAAAAGCTTTCTTGAGATTGATAAATTGTTCTCTAATCTGATTGTATTGTTTTGCCCGCTTTTCTGCGGCTGAAATGAACGAGTCTGCTTCAAATATCTTCATTTACGTCTCCTTTCCGCTTCTTTCCGTCTAAATTTTACCATAGGATATAAGATAAGCTGAACCTCTTTCATTTGTCGCACTGTTTTATGCAAGATCATAGAATTTGAACAAAACCTTACACCAAGTAGTCATGATGATTAGCAAAACAAAGCCAGATATAACATATATTAAAATATCTCTTGCATTTCTACAGCCGCCATGCTATATTCATATAGCGATGAGCTGAATTGTGTAAGCCGATGCACATGCCCTTGCGGCGCACACGAATGTGGCGTGTTAAGGGAGGTACTGCAAAGCCTTACACAGCGTAGCTCATCGCTTTTTTATTTTCCTAGGTCACAGGAGAGGTCACGGTTTCAACAATAAATCCATTTTATCTGCTGCTTCTAATTGCATTGATGGAAGAGCATGACTGTATGTTCCTAATGTTTGTTTAATATCAGAATGGCCTAACCGTTCTTGTACAATTTTCGGATTCACGCCGATACTTATTAGATACGTAGCATGTGTGTGTCTTAATGCATGTGGCTTAATTTTAGGCAAGCCCAGTTGCTTTCGTATTGAATGAAATCCCCTTCTCCAATTACAAGGCGGTAGCCAATTCCCCATTTTCGTACACACCACTAAGTCAAGATCATTGTACTTTGCTCCAGCTTCTTTCTTATCCCTTTCAACAAGGCGCTTATGCTTCAGTAAACTTTCACAGAGTGACTTTGGAATACTAATCTTCCTATAAGAATTAATGGTCTTAACCTCTGGCATTAAACCGTAATTTCCTTTTTCATCTATCTTACATAGTGTTTGACGAATGGTTACATACCGTTCTTCCCAGTTGATGCTTTTCCATTCTAAGCCCAATACTTCACCCATTCGCATTCCGGTTTTAATGGATATTTCATAACCAATGTAGTGTCTTGATGGCCGTTTGATTTGCGAGACATCTAAAAAGCGTGTTATTTCTTCAGGTGTCCATGTATCTACCCTTTTATTTTCACTAGGCAAATTCAATTCTTCAAATACGCTCACATCAAGCTTTCGTCTTCTTGCTGCTTTCTTGAATATGCTCCTGGTCAACTGTACTGCCCTTCTTATTCCATCCGGTGAAACTTTCCTGTCAAAATAAAGAGTGTTAATTTGTTTCTGAAGTATCTCTTCGGTCAGTTCATCAAATTTGTAATCAGCTAGGTAAGGCAGCACATTGTAATCAAGAATCTCCTTATAATTAATGTACGTACTTGATCTCTTGACCCTTTTACTCTCTAGCCATGTTTCTGCATAGCTCCCAAAGGTATCTGTAATCTTAGGCAGGTACTGCTTTTCTTTTTCAACTTCAATGATAACCTGCTTTAATTTCTCTTCAGCTTCTCTATAAGTTTTCATGCCTTTTCTTTTACGCTGAATTCTCTTTTTGGTTATAGGATGTGTTCCACCTGAATAAACAAAGTAATACGTGCCAGTCTTTTCATCTTTTTTTATCTTTGTCATTAAGCTCACCTATTTAAGTGAACACAAGGTAAACGTACTTAGGATAATTATAGCACGATCCATGACTGTGACCTTATACCTGACTGGGTAAAACACCCACCCAGCTTCTGACGTCGTGAAATGCGCCTGCAGCTTCTACTGAACGAGTCGTTCACAAAAAGTCCACTCTCCAAGTTTCTGAAAGTGGACTTTCGATAGCTTAATTCGATTTCAACTAAATTCATGCGTAAAAAAGGTTATTTTAATTTTCTTTTCCAGAGCCAAGAAGTCTTGAAAAGATGATTATGTTTATAGTTTGTAAAAAATGTATCTGATCTACGCTCATATTGCCCCTTCTTGGCATTCATCAACTTATAATCTAATCTACTCCAATGAACTGTAGTCTTTACACTACTTACAGCAGCAATGACACCAGCTGCTGCTGTAACGGCCGCCGCCTTTTTAGCTGTTTTCATACTAGTAGCCATAAAGACTGCAGCAAGAACTGCAACACTGGCACTAATCGTACTATAAGTACCTTTACTATTATTATAGCCTGACCATTGATCTCTCAAGATACCAGCCGATGTATCGTTTTTATTTGCCAATTGTTCAATAGGTGATGAAGCCTCTTCATAATTCACCACTTCGCCATTAACTTCAAGTTTTCCAATATTCTGGTCATATTGAATCTTGTCTGTTTTTTCCCCATCATTTACAATAATCTCAACTACATCATTAACAGTTCTTTCAGAAAAAGTGTACGTAGTTCCGTTGTAATCTACAGATTCAGCTTCATAAGTCGGTTCAACATTCTGGACAACTGCGCTTGGGGCTTGACGTTCTTTTGCATCTGAAACAGGACTAAAAATTGTAACAGCAGTCAAAACAGCAACACTTGAAAGGACAATCTTTTTCATGGTAAATTAATACCTCCTTTTGTTATTCATTAACAATTCTGGAGGTTTATTCAGCTCAATTAAACCCATTATTTGTATTTTAAGGATAATTTAAACTAGGAGGTTTATAATGACTAATCTTACATTCAGACTTTTCCATTACACATCGCTAGCATTGGTTCTTTTATTTCTCATATTAGGGTTTACCTTAAATGGCGCTTTCTTTTATTGGACTCTAATTTTAGTCGGCCTTTATTATCTAATCAGAGGGATAATAACGGCTAAATCAGAACGCCGGAAAAATGGCACATTTATTACAGTTTGTGGAGTAATTATAATTCTTGCCGGTTTATTTACATTGATTGTGCGTTAGAAAGTGTTTGATTCTTCTCAAAAAGTCGGGTTATAAACATCCGGCTTTTTTATTTTTATGTTAAAAACAGCATTTTCCGCTTTGACCTGATCTCTTCAATTGTGATATCAGATGTTCCCTGCTCATGTCATCATAATATTGTTTAATTTTCTTTCTGATATTCTCTTTGTTCAACTTCATCACTCCTTTAATACAGGTCGTTGTTTAAGGGTTATTCTCCACTTCTGGGGAAATAATGGTTCAGGCTGAACTATCGTTTATAGGCTTCATTTAAGTATATAGATAATAACCATATATACTTAACCAAAGGGTAAAGGGTCTGGTTCATCATGAACTACACCTTGCCAGGTTCATAGTGAACCTCACAAATTTCTTTGTTATTTGTCTTGACTTTTCTTTTGA
The DNA here is from genome assembly GCF_059831465.1 of Bacillus sp. 5RYD7K. NCBI lineage: Bacteria > Bacillati > Bacillota > Bacilli > Caryophanales > Bacillaceae > Bacillus > Bacillus sp. 5RYD7K. Next base: position 2,803,285 of record NZ_CP191200.1, on the reverse strand, counting down.
TTTTTTGCTTGATTGGTTGAGACTGTGGACAACGGCTGGACAAGTTGTCTGCCTGAATTTGCTTGTAAAAAAAATAAACAAACTCAGGCAGGCGACTGAAACTTGATTGTATATCAACTTGTGGTATCCGTGTGTTCACCCTATTTGCCGTTGGTTATTCTCCAAACAAGCCTACTGTGTCAAGTGTCCCTAACAGGTTCTCAAAGCTCAAATCTGAGCCCTGATACTTATGGCTTGTCCTGCATCGTCAGAAACGATACACCCTTCCTTCGTCAGCACTTAATGGCAGCTTTCGCCTTTCAGATGCATGTGTAAATAGGGAAACACAGAAGGCATCCTATCCTCATTTTTTGCGTCGGCTGAGTCACTACCCTGTCAAGTTTTACGTGTGTTAGCGCATTCCACGGCAGTCTAAGGCTCCATACCGGCGCCTTCGGATTTCAAATGGCACGGTAACATTTCCTTAAAAAAGGCATCACTAAAGACAACACCTTAATTCAGGAGTATAGACTGACTGTATTCAGTTAAATTGAGATTATAGAGGACAAGGATTCCGCTCCCCGTCCTCACTGTCTATTTAATCGTCTGCTTTCCACACCGTGAAGATATCGACATACTCACTCTTACGGAAAGCAATCTCACTGACTTCAGATACCATACATTCAATCACATCAACTGTAGGACATTTCTTGATAATCCACTCTATGATTGAATAAAGATGATCTCTGTAATTGCACGTAAACCTTTCTTTCAACAAATTATTTCTCCTATCATATGCTTTAAATTCATAAGTGGTATATGTGTTTTTCATTTCAGTTATCCCCTTGATTAAATTGTTATGTTTAAATACAATGGGAGTGTACTAACCCATCAGATTAGGAGAGTGCTGGTGACACTCTTCCTAATCACCCAAACCACGCTATGCACAATATGCTTAAAGCTGGTACAACTACGATCAATCCTCCAAATACAACCTGACAGAACCGTTCGTTATGTAAATCCGTCTTATTCATCGTCTTCCACTTCTACCACAGTTGCTTTTTCATCTATGTAAAACACATTGTCTGTGATAGTTGGGATAACTGTTTTACCTCCCCCCATATCCAACATGATATGAGGGAAATCAACGCCCATTTCTCCTGTCTGTTCTAACGCTTCAATTGCATCTTGCTCATCCTTCGCATCAAGTTCAACACAAACCGGTATTGTCATAGCTGTGAAGATTTTGAAACGCTTTTTAGGCTTTCCATCGTCGTATGTTTCAATGAAGTTGTTTTCCTCTTCGAACATTTTTCCTCTGAAGTAATTGAAATGATTCGTCATTTCCTCGATACGCTGTTCGTTTGTGATTGCCCCTAAGCTTGCTACGTTAGTTCCTACAGTATGAAGGTTAATTTGCATCGGTTATTTCCCCTTTAGTAAGTTTTGTTTTTATCAAGAATCTGATAGCCTTCCAGTGTAACAAGCTCCCTATTGTCAATGAGAGCATCCCATAATCGTGTACTGAGCAACTTATCAATTACTGCATTGGTTAAGCTTCTGAGGTTTTTGTATTTGATGTCTTCGGCCAAGAATACTGAATGGATACTGTCGTATTTCCCATCCTTCCTTTTAAGGACTTGATACAGATGTACTTGACCATCTTCGCCAGAAATGGCGAATTGCTTGTAAAACAACATTGCTGGTAAGTCACCCAAATCACTTCTACGAATGATTATGCGTTTCATTTCAAGACCTCCTTTGTGACACCTTTTTGTTGTTGACTTAATCATAAAACAACAACATAAAAGAGTCAACACCTTTTTGTAGTTATTTTTAAAGAAAATCCACTTTTGAATTGCATTTTTTGTTATAATCAAAAAGGAGGTGAAACTGTTGACTAAAATTGTTAAAACAAGACTGAAAGAAATATTAGATGAACGTGGCTTATCTATCAGAGGTTTCGCCTTTGGAAATGACCTTAGATTTGAAACCGTTAGAAGGTTTTACAATAACACTGCTAAACAATACCAACGTGAAACATTGGGCAAGATTTGTGATGCCTTGGATATAGAAATTGAGGACTTACTATACATTACAGACGATGATTCCGAAAAGTCTTAAGCAAAAGTATTGCTTTTATTTTTTTTAAATTCGTTAAACAAAACCATTGAAATATTCGATTGTCCAAATTTCGGACAATCAAAAGTATTGCCATTGCTGTTATACTGTACGGAGAGGTGAGAAGGATGGAAAACAACATGCTTCAAGCGATATTAGATGAGATTAAGAACGTTAATAAAAAGATGGATGAACGCTTTAATGCAGTAGATAAGCGTTTAAATGAAATTGATAAGAAATTAGATCGCATTGAACAAAATGAACCAAAAGAAGTCATATCTATGCTTAAATTGATTAACAAAAATATTGAGCATGATCATAGCTATAATGACAAGAAATTCTCTGGGTTAGAAAGACGTATCCATGATCTTGAAGAGAGATTGAATAACTGAGGAATTCAAATGCGACGACATAAGGGGATGGGATAACATGAGTATCAGTAAGATTAGGAGCCTTTTTTATAAGTCTGCTCGTGTTTTAGGAGACGTACAAGCCGTTAAGAATGGTACGATAGGTAAACGTGTAGCAAGACGAGCTGCAGGAAGAGCAACCAGCAAACTAATGAAAAACATTTTTAAATAGGCAGTATTCCCCCTTCTAAATGTGGTATTCTTTACCTAAACCATAAAGGGGGAAAAATTACATATGAAGAAATTTACGCTTTTTTTTATTGCTCTTATGTGCTTTTCATTAACTGCATGTGGCAGCAATTCAGAATCGTCAAATGATTCGAAACAAAGTAAAACAACAAATACAGCAGTCAACTCTAAAAAAACTGATGACACAGAAACAACTGAACAAGGAGAGAAAAAAACCTTGTCTGTTGTTGGTGACAGTATTGAAGATCCGAGCGTTGGGAAAGTTACATTGGAGTCTCGTAAAGATTTAAACCAGGTTCTTAAAGTTGGTAATCTGAGCATCTATTTAACCGGTGTAAAAGTTTTAACTGTTACAGATATGAACGAGGAATACAAAAATGATCTTACTAATGCACTTAAACAAGATTTAGACAAGTTTACATATGCTCAAATAACCTATACCCTAAAAAACAATGAGGCAGATCAAATTAATTGGTCTGGATTTGAATATGCAGTTGTGGACGGTGTTCAAAAGGATTTAGGCTACAATCGCATGATGCGTTACCCTAATCCTGAAAACATCGAAATCCTTGGAAACTCTTCTCAAGAAAATAGCTTCGTAACGGTTCCTGTAACCACTTCAACAAAGAAAGTTCGTCTAAAGACAGCTGATGTTCTCATAAGCGACAGAAGCAAAGATAACCGATTAACACATGGAAAAGAAATTGAAGTATCAATAAAATAAAAAAAGACCCCTTCACAGTTATTTGTGAGGGGTTTATTTATTGTGTGGTCTATGTTTAGAATTAGCTTCAAGCTCCTTTTTCAAGACCTCTACATCCTGTCTTAAAAACAAGGCTGATCGTCCAATCCTTTTAACTGGTATTATTCTTTCTGTATTAATCAATGCACTCATTCGTTGCTTATTGACGTTCAATATCTCAGCAACTTCAGTAGTGCTAAGGACTTCGGTTTTGATGAAGTCCTCAACCTCCTGGCGACCTCTTAAATGAAACTCCATGTTATTTTCTCCTTAAAATCATGTCTTTAACGATGGCATAAATCGTTAACAAAACCACAATAGCCATTACTGCTGTTGTAAAAGAGTTTGTCCAAAATGAGCGTATGCCAATAGCTGCAACAGACAATAAAATTAATGAAAAGATGAACTTTTGATTTTTCTTCATTTTTTATGCTAGACTGATTATAATGATATTGAGAAGCGAGTTAGTGGCTCGCTTCCCTTATCTCTGGTTAGTCCTTCTTATTTTTCTTCTCGCTATCGTTTGATTGTTGCGCAATCCATCCGATAGAGACGACGTAGAAGATAATTTGAAGGACTTTTATCATATTGTCTAGCATTTCCTCACCTCCTTATACATTTATTATAACACAACTATGTACTTGAGTCTATAGTTAATAAGAAGTTTTTTTCAAATAAATAAAAGAATTCCCTCGAAAATTTCAAGGGAACTATTTATTTACTTAAACCATTTTGCCATACTGACCAGACACATATCGGCGTTTACCGTTATGAATGATCTCCCAGTATCCTTTAGAGTTGTTTGAACCTCTAACAGACCCAGCGATATCAATTGTCTTACCAAGCCCAATTGTACCTACGTTCTTAGCGTTGATACGGTCAGGTTTGTCCATAATAATTGCAGCGTTCGATACACCAACAATTTTGATCTTACCAACCGATTTGATGCCTGAGTTAGTGGTTTTAGAAGGTGCAGAAGATGCTTTCTTTCCAAATGTATCAGTACCATAGCCCTTATAGTTGAATTGAAGATGTGGCTGATCTACAAAGCCTGTCCAATCTCCACCCCATTCAAAGCCAATTGATTTGGCATAAGCAATAAATTTCTTAATATCTGAAGCACCGTAACCATTCCATTTAGTATCAGATTTAGAATAGCCACCAGTTGGCACAAAGTCTAATGCTTGTCCTACAAGGTGGTATGATTTCATTGTCTGTGAAGCACCTTTACGAACGTTCTCACGTTGCTGTGATTCTGAACGAATTGTTTCATAGATAAGTACACCAATTTTGTTTTTCTCTGCGTAGTCCATCAGCTTTTTAGCAGCTGCTTTTGTGTTGTCTGCAAGTTTATTGATATTGTCCATGTTTCTTTTGTAATAATACATTGTCATATTAAATTCCTCCGTTTTAATTAAATTAAAAAGCCCACCGATTACTCAGCAGACTTTTCTTTTTGACTGTCTTCTTCAATTACTTGTAACTTGTCTTTAATGAATCCAGGGACTTTAACTCCCATTTGCGCAAGGTTCTCTATAATAGATAGACCCTCATTAGCTATGTAAAATAAAACAGTTCCAAACACCAAAACGCCATTTAAACTGCAAATTTGATCTATAATATTGGCCAAGATGACAACAACAAAGCTCATGAACTTCCGCACGTATCCAAACCAAGCGTTTCTTGATCTTAATGATTTGTCTTTAACAGCCTTAACTACTCCCGTAAACACATCAATAAAGCTTAGTAGTAGCAGCAAATCAAGATATTTTACACCCCCAAATAAATAGGCTTTTGCGATTTCCAAAGTCTCAATATTCAACACCAATTCAATTCCTTTCATTTAGTTATCACCCCCTTTTAGGGCAAAATAAAAACACCTATTCGCTTACAGGTGCTGTTTCCTTAGTATCGGACTCCTGGTTTACTGTGTCAGTCCCAACAGATCCGTCAGTTTCCCCAGCAGTCCCTTCTGAGGGAGGTGAATCTTTGCTATATTCATCCCCCGTAATCTCCTTGTATTGTTCAGGTGTAATCCGTTTTCCTACAACATCAAATACTTGTTTCTTAGTCCATAACTTCTTTTCATAGAAATACTTGATATCCGAAAACCAGTCAATCATGTTTAACCTCCCATAGCTACCAAATAATATAGATTTGCAACCTTCTCAGCCAGCACTTCAGTTTCACTCGGTTCAGGAGGAAGTGGCTTTAAACTGTCAATGTATTCTTGAGTTGCAGACTCAAACCATTGTTCTTTTTTAACATCAAATTTAGCCCTATAAAATGAAACCGGTTCAACTTTAGTACAGTTTTCCGGAATCACATAATTACCTTCTTCATCCGGCTCAATCGTAATTGGTTTGGTTAAAATGAAATTTTCATCGTATTCATAAACCTGAATCATGCTGTCCCTCCATCCTGTAAGCCCACGACTACATCAAGATAATACCCTCCACCTGCTTTGCTTGAGTCAGCAGGATCTTGGTACTTTATTTTTAAATCTCCAGTATCATAAATGATTAAATTGGCTGTGCCACCTGTTCCACTTAATGGCACAGTATAAACACCCCCACCGAATGGTACGTATTCTACCGGAATTGAGCCGAACATAACTTCTGGTTCAGTTCTGACATGACCCCTTAAAATTAGAAATGCTCCCCATTTTGCGTACATTGGTGTTCGTGTCCCTGCTGTAGCCCCATTCTTTAGCATGATGTTGGCATATGTGACAGCTCCGTTCCATTTCTTACGCTCAGCATCAGAGGTATGTCGGATTTGATTAAAACTATGTGCAGTGAACTGTTGTAACAATTCTTCCATTTTAGCTTTGAAATCTGATGTGAACTGTTGAAGTAGCTCCCCTACTTTATCCTTAAATGACTTATTCACATGAATTTCCTCATCATTCACATGTGTATCAAATTCACTTTTAGGAGCTTGCTGAACGTTATCAACCTTATCAAGTCCGAGCTGTGCAGCAGTAACCTTGTGTGGGTTTGAGGTATCTGAGGTGTGTTTGTCAAAATCCGTTTTCTTTGCTTGAACGTCATTAGTTACGGCTGATAACCCTATTTGTGCTTTTGTTACACCATGTGGGTTTTTCTTGTCATTCAAATGATTATCAAGGTTCGCTTGAACAGCATCTGCCTTTTCTTGAGCACCCTGTTTTGTTTCGATGTTCTCCAAGTCTTCAAACTTCTTCTTTAAATCGTCAAGCGTTTGAATGGTTGAATCATAAATCTCAGTAACCTTTGCTTTCAATGTCTCAAAATCATCAATGTAGTATTCGCCCAATGGTGCAATATCTTGATCCATTAAGCTTTGTGTTACTTCAAAGCCAAACTTATGAGCAGACATAGCTTGTTTGTTGCTATAAACCAGGACTAACTCACATTGAAACAATCCATACATCTTGATTTCATCTTCATCAAGAACATATTCAGCAATTCCATTTACTTTATCAACCAATGTAACGTCCCGTACTCTTTTCTTACCATTGGCAGGAACAAGGATTACTTTCCCTGTCACTGCTGATAATGGTAATGGCGCATCATCTTTACGCAAATTAAAAATCAGCTTTGCTGTTCCAACATCTTGAGTTGAAAACTTGAAAGCTGATCTATACGTACCTTGTGAAACTGTATTAATGTCAAACGTATATGCTGATTTCTTATAAATCGTTATTACCTCCTTATCTAATAAATGCTATTGCTACACCATATCCCTTATTAGAATCATACGGCTGCTTAATTTTCATGACTGTTAATCCCGTGTTGTCATCTGATTTGGATCCTTTGCCATTCTTAGCTATAATCTTATCACCTTCTTGAACAGTATCATCAATACGTACATGTATCTGTCCAATAAGACCAACAATATGCCACTCATCACGCTCCTGTCGTGAAGTGTAGTCTAATTCAGGGTCATAGTCCGGATTTGGCTTAGGAAGGCTTTTCTTTTCAGTTTTTATGTTTCCATCCTTATCTGTGTATTCAACTTCAGTTTCTTCATAGATCAATCCACCGAAATCATTTCTTAGGTATCTGTCATTCCAATAAAACTCAGCGCTACCTAATACAACACCCGCTGTTTCAGAAATAACCCCTAGAATCTCATCACCTTTTAAAGCCTTGCGAATCTTATCTCCTTCAAGGGTTACAAGGTATCCACTCTCAATCTTTTTGCCATCTGTAGATTCAAAATACTCAGCGTAGTCTTTGAAGTTTGAAGCACTTTCAACACGACCAACACCTAAGATATTGCCGTTTTGTGAGTCTATTTCCCATTTAGTATTAGCTGTAGATGCTTTACCTGTTCCATATCCTCCCCTAATGCTATAACTGTTGTTATTCTTAACAGCTTGGGAAGCTACAACCATTCTTGATGAGCCATCACCTTCAGTGTGACAGTTATTTGAGGCAATAACAGCTTGCCTTGATGCTTCTGTTGAAGATCCACCAGAGGACGCAATAACTGCATTACGTGGGCCTTTTGTTTTACAACCACCTGTTGTAGCAATGATAGCACTCGTACTGTCTAATGGGTGCCCTGAAGTGGATGCAGCTCTAAAGCCACCTTTAACATTGTTTGGTACAACAGAATACTTTTCACCGCCAAAAATAGCTGCGTCAGTATATCCGTAGGCTCTGACAAACAACAAATTTGCTTGCGTATTCGGGGATGTGATACCGGTTGTGCCGCCCTTTGTATGTAGGAGAGCATTTGATAAGTTAATATTGTACACACCACCACCAAGAACAACACCGACTGGAGCTGAATCTTGAATCACTAGATTACTAATCATTACATCATCAGTTCTTTGATCTCCACCTACTACGTGTAAATCACAGTCTGCTTTTGCGAACCCTGTTATAGTCATACCATTGACTGTAATCTTACGGCTTTTAAATTGGAAGGACACAATTGGATTGTCTTTATAGTCATAATCAGGATCTCCATAAGCCCTGAAGCCATGAATATCTACCCGTTGATATGCGGACACGTCTAATGCCCTTGGGGTAACACCCTCATACAAGCTATTGAATACAGGCTGAAATGCTGTACAGTCTACTAATGCTACGTCTCTTGCAGTATCACTCCATGGATCCTCTGCTTTGTGATGTCCTATATGCCTCAAATCATAGGAACGTACGTCACGAACAGAAACATGACTGATAATATGGATGTTTCTTGATGCTGGCCATTCTGTATGAGCCTTAACTTCTACACCTCTAATGTTTCCAGATGTAAAGTTCCCCGTTAACCATACATTTTTAGAACCATCATCAACTTCAATCCCATTTGAGTTAGACGATCCCTTATCATGTGCTTCACCTGATGGATTGATACAGTGACAGTTATTAATGAAAATGTATTCGCTATAGTGAGTCGTAATCCCATCGTCACCATAATTGGAAGCTCTACAATTATCTATCCAGACATATTTACATCCTTGTGCTGTGTAATCAGGCTCCTTGGCTGCGTCATGATTATAAGACGGAGCTGTAATATCAAAACCATGTAAGCCCGCATTAATTGAATTACAATTCTTAATCCACAAGTATTTAGTATTGGCAAATGTTACACAGCTTGATTGTATTCCGCCTTGTGCTCTTAATCCGCCTTGTCGGTCTTTATTCCAGTCAAACGTAATCCCCTTTACATAGATACCCTCGTTCCCTGCTTGATGATCTCTATTTGTAAGCAATATTGCTCCAGCTGGGGCATCATCAGGCATTTTGAGATAAGTGATATCTTCTCCTTTACCAATCAAACGACAGTTAGAAGGAACTTCAATTTGACCAACATATGTACCAGGAGAAAAATGGACTTCAACATTTCCTTCACCAATTGCATCTTTAAATGCTTGCGTACAGTCTGTAACACCATCAGGAACAGCCCCAAAATCATCAACATGGACAATTCTATCTAACTTCTTTTTATAATAATTGGCATCATAAACAAATCTCCCTGAAGCTGTAGCAAAAGTCTTTCCATCAATAGCTGAAACCCTCAAATCAATAAGCTCATTTATGTTATGGTTGTCACTATTTAGAATGAGGTTGTCAATTCTTGATGTGTCATACTTCAGTTTATCAGATACAGTAAATGCTCCATAAGCGATTTGGTCGGCTGCATGGGCTCCCCTCGTCTTTGCGTGGACTTTTAAAGCGTTCAAGCTTTGATTAATTCCTATTTCGGTCAATCTGGCATTTTCATCTAATATTGAAAACATTTTTGATGTTGGATTGACTCCATGATTCTTATTTAAATAAACCAATAATTATTTCACCTCTATTTTTGTCCCACAATCAGGATTTTCACTTTTGAATCACTAGGCACTTCAGTTGGTTCTATTAATTTCCCGCTCTGGTAAAAAGTCATGTTAAACTTAGAACCATCTTCGTCATCAATAGATATTGAAACACCTTTTTCCTTTAAAATTGATGAGGGTTCACAGGACACATACGTTACATCATAATCCTCATCAGTATTTAAAGTTAGAAGCTTAGAAGACAACGACAAATAACCTTCACCTGAAATAAGCTCCCATTGACCATTAATGAATTGAATGGTATATGAAAAAGCTTCTCTTTCTGGTGAAGGCGTGTTGTGTATCTGTTCAACCTGTGCTTTAATAACCGATAATTGTGAATCAATATAGTTTTTGTTGTTGTTAATATACCTTTGCTGCTCTTTAAGTCGCTTCTTATCCTCTATTTGCCTGTCTTCCGGATCTTGTTCCCCACCATTGAAAGTAAGTTCTGCGCCTTCAGACAAATCTAAAGGATTGTAACTCATCCCTGTAACACGTATACTGTCCTCAAAAACAATACCGCTTTGAACATCTGCAAAAACTTGAATAGTGTCTCCTTTAATAATTTCATCTTCAATTCCTTCTAAAACAGTGTTAATGTATTCATCATAAGTTAAATTATAGCTTACGTTTGCATATGGATTGACTTTCTTTGCGAGTAATTTTTCCATGTCTTCTTTGTTAGTTATTGTGTCGTCGATTACATCTTCAGCCCAAGAAGGCTTACCTTCAATTAAGTAATCTTTTTCCTCAGGGTGTATGTATACTACAGGAGGGAAAACGTATTTTTCATCATCGTTCTTAAAAGACCTATAAACAGTAATGATATCCCCACGCAACAGGTACATTATTGGATCAGTTTTTTTTGTGTTAGGGTTGGCTGTATCCCTTCCTTTGAATGTGGCTGTAACTTTATAGTCTTTACTGTCCAAACCTCGGATAATATCAAATTCTTGTTCTGTTGGGTTGGCATCTTTTTTATAAACAGAAATCGTTTTAGTTATGTCCCCTATTTTGAACTCCCATTTACCTCCCATTTTAGAAACAAGAGTTCTAAATTTAAATCCTGTACCATTAAACGAAAATGTAAACGTAGCTCCTTTTTTCTTGGTGTAGTCTCCTTTTAAGGAATCGTCATACTCCCAGCTACCAGTTTTAGAGCTATATGTTATTGATTGATCACCTAAGATATCTTTATCTTCCTTCAATTTCCCAAACCCTTTAACCCTGGTTGTTGTATCATCTTCATTTACTGTGAATTGAAAGGTTTTCATATTGGAAGCTGAATCAAATTTTTTATTAATCACCCTGCCCATTTTTTTGTAGACATAGATAGTCGTGTTATCAGCATCTATTTCAATTCCATATGTGTTTATGATGTCATCCATGAGTTCAAGTGAAGATTTAGAACCGAAATTCTCAAGTTTTTGGGAAGCAATATCCTTTGCATCATCCATTAAAATAAATTTGAATCCACTATCCTTTAAAGCGAAAGATAGAGCTTCATTTAGACTCTTTTTCCCTTGTATTGTACTTGCGATACGGTTCTTTCTTAAACGAAAAACATAGATATGAGTAGCTGTGACTTCTTTGGTGTATACATCACCTTCCACCTTAGGAGTTACACTATTGATAAAATAGCGCTGAGATTTATGTTTTACTTCGTCTACAACAATGAAGTTCCTCCCAACCAAGGCGTTGAACGGTATCAAATTGTTTTCATCTTGTTCAATTGTAAAGGAGATATCCTTTTTACCGTTAATGTCATCATTGAGTTTGGGATCAACATAACAAATTTCATATGATTTGTTTGTCAACCTGTCCAAGACAAACATTTGATTTATCTTGATCACCTCCTAAAGGTAATAAAAATGTGTTATGAATCTAATATCAGAATATGAAGCGTTCTTAATCGTGAAGACATTTCTTCCGGGCTCCAACGGAGGGAACCTCCCATTCTTGGTAGTAACTATAGTCGATCCATTTAAAACGTAATGTTCAAAAAGACTTAATTTATTTTTTTTGGATTGACTGCCTACAAGGGTTACACTTGTTCCATTTGTTTCATTAGCAATAATAATGTCTTTACCTTCTAAATACATTTCAACGTTGTATTTAAAATTCATTGGATCTAATGTCTCGTCTCCAAGGTTATAGACAATGAATTTGTTTTTATTCTTAAATTTATAGATTGGATCATCAACAAGTTCAACATTCATCCCAATATCCCAATGCTTATCAATTAAATTTATGTTTTGAGAAGTATTGTAAAGTGATTCTGAGAGACCTTGAATTGCCGTTAGTGTGATATCTACTGTTGCCCAAGGTTTATCCTCTTCCTGAACAACTGAAAACGTATCATCACATACAACCAACCATCTTTTATTTGGCTCGTAAGTGTGCCCTACATAATAGGGATCTTTTCTTTTAAATAATCTGAACAAATCTCCCCTCAACAGGTAAAATTGTTCTGAATTACTTACTGAGATATTTAATCTCACAGTTATCTTTCGTTCTTTGAATCTTCCTCTGTTGTTTTTCTTCGGCGTAATAATACCATTACGGAGAGGATGAGTCTTTGTTTTCCTTTCAAAGTCAGCTGATTCAGGTCTAAATGAGCTAAGTGAGACACCTCCAAGGCGCTCACTTAAAAACTTCTCATCTATAATAAGATCATATTCTTCCATCAATTCACCCCTGCTAACAGTGCTTTTCTTCCATATCGTTTATTTGACCTTTGATCCATTTTCTTACCAATGGATTGTTCAAAATCAATCGCAACATTTATCCCCTCTTTAATAGAGTTATAAATACCTTTAAGGTAATTGATTTGTTGTTTAAGTTGATTTATCTGAACATCTTGTCTGCTTGTTATTGATTCAATCGAAGGTATACGGGGAGTATTAGAGGACGTATCTAGGCCTAAATCTTTACCTGCTTGTGCCCAGATTCCAATGTTTCGCTCTCTATATTTCGGATCGCTTGTAATTATGTGTTCATCGTAACCACGTTCATTTAACATCGCCAACTTAGAACCGCCTGTTCCGGGTGAAGTTCCTCCTGATTCATATCCAACGTAACCTCCACCCTTGGCCATTGATTTAAGTCCAGGATGATTCATAATTCCGCCATATCTACTGTTGGTATAGTTAATTGCGGCAAGCACTTGGTGAACAGGATTCTTAATGTTTCCATATCCAGGCTCTTTATGAGCATTAAAGGTACTTGGGATGAATTGCATTAACCCTTGTGACGGGTGTCCGGCTTTGGCGTTGCTGTCCCATAAGTTAATTGAATTAGGGTTGCCGCCTGATTCTTGCATTGCTATCGTTTCTAAAGCACCTGCAAATTGAGAACCTAATCCTTTGATTTTCAATGCTTCAGCTACCCATTTCTTAACTGCAGCTGTACCACCACCACCTAAAAATGTCCCGACTGTATCCATTAAACTGTCTATACCTGTTTTAGCTAGACCGCCTATTGCTTTTAATGGACTGCCGCTTATTTTTGTAAACCAATCAGGAACAATACTGTCTGCAATACCAAACATTCCGGCTGCCTTATCCCATAGAAAACCAGCGCCTTTCATAATCCAGTCAAAATATTGCCCTATCCCACCTTCATACCCAGGGAAACCATGGCTTTTTAGAAGTCGCTCTGTTTGTTTATTCGGTAGGACTGAAGTACCTGGGTTTAAGTTACGGAGCTCTGATCCTTTATTCCCTGATAGATATGTACCGACACCTGGTTCATGAATGAGCTCTCGCCCTTTCTCACCAACAATCGCTAAACCCCCAGAGTGACCCCTATTTGATGTACCACGAGCATAAGCACCCTTTTGAGCACCGCCTAATGAACGACCGGCTGTTTTAGGTGCTGATTTCTTAGACTCTTTTGGCTTTTCGGATTTATCTTCGCCAGAGAAAATTCCTTTAATCCAGCTCCATGCCGATCCAACCTTATCCATCATCATGTCCCAACCGTTTTTAACATCCCCAGTTTCCTCATCAATTTCATTAGCATGTTCTCCAGCTTGTGCTTTAGCTTCTTTAACTACTTTCTTATGCATATCTTTAGCGGCCTTAACAGAGCCGTCACGTTGCTTCTTAGCTTCCTTGATCATCTTATCTGCCTGTTCTTTGCTTATTGATCCAGTCTCATCTCGCTCTCGGATAATGGCAGCGACAGTTTTATCATATTTCTTTTCAGCTTCTTTAACGGATCCATCACGGGCTTTAATACTATTTTTGATAGTATCTGCAGCTTGACGAGCTGTGATATTAGATGATTCATTTTTCAATTTACCAAGAATGGCTTTTTGTTCAACTTCACTCTTACTCATCGTTTTAACAGCAGTTGTCATCATTTTGTTTTGAATAGAATTAATTTTCACTTGTTCAGCCTTAGTTAATGATCGTTTTTCATTGCTTGCCTTATTTAAAATTGACTGAATTTGCTTTTGGTTTTTATCTACTTCTTTTGTCTGCTGACTTTGCTTTTGTTTAACATTGTTTAGGATTGACTCTTGTTCTTTTTTACTCAATGATTTACTGGATGCCAAAAACGTTCCCAAAGCTTTATAGCTTTGATCTCCTTTAGTTTTAATGCTTGTTTTGATTTTGTCTCCCATTTGATCAAAGTTTTTCGTGATATTGTCAGCTGCTTCCTTGGATACTTTTTGACCTGACCAATTCAACTGATTTAATTGTTCCGTGGCTTTATCGTTTAGATTTTTGTATGCAAGAACAGACTTTGTTGTGGATTCAGATACCTTATTACCGAAACTGTCCAGCGTAGGTATAGTATCTTTTTGCATATGTTCATTGAGCTTTATACCAGCTTCAGTTAATAATGTAACACCAGTTATCGCTAAACCAACAGGGCCACCTAATGCACCAAAACCAAGCCTTAATAAACTAGCTCCTCTTGCAACTCCACCTAAACCACTTACTAGCCCTAGTGCTTTTCCTCCTAATCCACCAAATTTTCCGGCTGTTTGTGCAGCTTCTCCTGCCAGTCCTGATGCTGCTTGAGTAGCAGTTTTTGCTTTTCCACCAAATCCAGTAAGATGAGTAGCGGACTTTTTCGCGTTTTCTCCAAAACCAAATAAGCTTTTACCGCCCTGAATAATTTCGGGTAAAAACGTTGTTGCTATACCTAAGACAGCTCCCCACTTACCGCCAAAAATAGTCATTGCTCCACCAGCTAAAAGTGAAGCACCTCTTAATTTCCCCATGCCTTTTGTGGCGCCATTGATTCGGGCATTTGCTCTTTCAACTCTGGATCCAGTTACAGTTGCAGCAGTTCCCAAGGCAGTCATTGAAGCGCTGGTAGTTGCTGATTGAGCACGATAACGCCCCATAGCAGCAATACCATTACTCATAGCGCCTGTAATGCTTCCTACCCCTCTTATCACTGCACCCAACGCAATTGTAAGAGGAGGAACGACAGCTGCTAACCCAGCAATGGCTATAACACTATTACGGCCAGCAGGAGATAGCCCATTCATCCAGTCGGTAAATTTATGAACTGCATCTGACGCAACTTTAAAGCCTGGTTCAATTGTATCCAACATAACTTCGCCTAATGGAACCAAGGATGCTTGGAGCTCCCTAAAATCTTTGGCGGCACGATCACTCAAGCTACTTTTTAATGCTTTACCTGCCTTGTCTGTAGCACCTTCCACATTATTAAAGCTGTCAGTAACCTTAGCTAATGCAGATACACCTTTTTGTCCCAAGTCTTCAAATTGAGTTCCCATGATGGCTTGACCAAGCGTGTATGCCTTACTTTTGTTAGACATGCTATCAATATCTTTCATAATAGACGTAAATACTTCGTCTCCGCCTTTACCCGTCTTCTTAAATTCTTTGTAAAGGTTTTGAGTATGCTTGGACAAAGATTTCATTGCATCACCAGCAGAACCGTCAGATAAACGTATGTTCATTTCTTTAACTAAGTCACCGACTTTATCTAACTGAAATGCACCTGTTTCTGCTCCTGCTTGAAAGATTGAGAACATTTTATTAACTGAGAAATCCGCTGCGGCAAATTGATTTGAATATTCATTAATTGAGTCTAGGAACTCATCAGAATAATTCAACCCCCGTTGAAAACCTGTTGTAATAAAATCCATTGATTTGTCTACAGATAAGTTGTCAAAAGAGTTCTGCATTGAATTGATAGCCTTTGTGATGTCATTTCCTTCTTCATCAAAAGTCTCGGAAATCACCATCGTATTTTTGGCAACCTCTTTTGTTGTCTCAACTGAAGCCTTTTTTAAGGATTCAATATTATGTCTAACGTTTACAATTGCTGTTTCAGCATCATGCGTACTTTCTCCAAAACCTTGTGTCCAAATATTATTTGCAGCTTTCGAAACTTCCTTAGCTTCTTCACTTGTTAGCCCTAAAGCTGCTTGTATTCTCCCTGTAGATTTTTCAACATCACTTGCAGTTTTTATAGCTACTGCCCCAAGTGTTGTTAAAGGTGCTGTTAATCCAACAGAAGCTACCTTACCAACCTTACTTAAATTATCCCCAAGTTTATTTGCACTGTCTGAAAAATCACTTAGTGCTGCGGAAGTTTTCTTCCATTGAGATTGTTGATATTGTAATTCAGCAGTTGTGTCCTTTAACTGTCTTCCTAACTTGTTATAACGTGCTTGTGCAGTATTTAAAGCAGCTGCAGCTCGTAACGTTTCTTCTGAATGCTCACCTTGCGTTTTTACTAATTCATCGTATCTTGCACGCAATTGTTGAACTTTTTGCCCCTGAAGCTGATACATCTTTCCCAGGTTTTCTTGCTTAGCTTTAAGCCCATCTAATGAGTTGCCAAAATCAGCAGTCTGGGAAGCAGTAAGCGTTAATTCACTTCTTACTGCAGCCATAGCTGCATTGATACCTTTTGCTCCTTGGATAACACCTGTACCATCCATACCGACTGTAGCTACGAAACTTACTAATTCCTCTCTGTTTGCCACGCTTCCACCTCCCTAGAATACTTGATCAATCGGCACCTTTTTAACACTCTTCCATTTCTTTTTCCTTTGTTCAACTGGATCATTTTTCTTGTCTAAAAACTCAATGTAATCATATAGGAATTTGTAGTCCATTCTATGTAAACCTTCAATAGTTGATCCTTTACTCTCTACAAGAAGATCAGTAATTTCAAGCACTTGTTCTATTTGTTCATCAATGGTTAATTGTTTTGGTTTGTTTCCATTGCCTTTGCTATCAACTTTCCCAATTCATCAGCCTGCTTTGATTCCATTTCTTTAATTTCCTCACGTGTTGGATGATTTAATAGTCCAACATAAATAATGTCATAAAAAGTGTCTTTTGCTGTTAGAGCATTAAACCCTTTCTTTAATTCATCTTTTGTAAACTGCTTATCAAATGCCGCTGTGATGAGGGAAAAACGTTTATCAAGTAATTTGTCCATTTCTTCAACGTCATTAGCGTTTACCGTCGCAGCATACTTTTCTAATTCTAAGGCTTTTTTATGCAAAGTCAGTGGTACAAAATCCTGTGTAAATTCTTTATCTTCACCATTAATTCTCAATTTAATTTCAATCATCAAGTTTCCTCCTAATTAAAGAAGGCACCTCTATAAAAAGGTGCCATGAATATTTATTCTTGTGGTTCAATTATGTCTTCAGTTTTATCGAGTGAAGGGGCTTCAATTGCCCCTGTATCAGGGAGTAGTAGTCTTTTCATCTAATTTTTCCAGATCAAATACTTGATCAAAGAAAATTGGTGCAAATTGTGTAGCAAAATCTGCATCATCTGAGTCACCAACAATTTTAAATACTTTGTCATGCTTTCTGTTGACAAACGTACCTTCGATGTCAACTTCTTGGAATTCGGCTTTATCATTTCCTGTTTTCCATTCATCAGATGGTACAGTAAACTTCCCTTTAGTTAACCATACAAGACGCTCATTCCCATTTTCCTTGGTTCCTTTAAATCCAATAGCAACATATGGAGAGATAGCATTTGCTTTGTAAGCAATCACTCCTTTTTTCAATTCAAGCCCTAAAATATCTGCTAACACATCCTGTGGAATCGCAGTGGTACCCATTGTCACCTTAGTATCCCCTGTTTTTTGTTGAACAGCATGAGTTCCATTATCTGCCCATTGTGTAGCAATATCCACTGAGGTATCAACCTTAATATTTTGAAACGGACAAAATGGTTTCACTTCACCATATGTTGGTTTTGCTGATTTTTCATCTGTGATAAGTTTTGCATAAACTAAATCTTCTGCGCCTACAATTGAACTTGTAGTATATGTAGTGTTTGTAGCCATTATTTTTCCTCCTGCAATTTTACTTTTGCTATGTAAGTCATCGCTTTGCGATAAGCGCCTGTGTTTTCCTCATAAAAAGGAGTCACCCCTGTTCGTTTGAACTTGAGTGACTTCATTAATTCATCTATTGCTGTTTGAATAGATGCAATATCGTCCAATGTCCAAAAATCAACTTGCATACTAATATCACTAGCTATAGCTTTATTATCTGTGTAATCGTCATTTATGTTATTTAACTCACAAACTCTTATGTATGGATAAGACATAGGATTTCCTTCTGAATCTTCATCAGGAACAGTCTGCCTATAAATCCTGCCTCCTACTAAATCAGTAACAGCTTTGTCACTCTCAAGTGCCGACATCACTATTACTTCCATATCAATCATAGCCCCAGCCCCTTCAATAATTCTTGCCGCATTGCTTCTCTGATTTCCCCTTTAGCTTTTTCCATGGATCTCGACATAAAGGGGTTAGGCGGTTGTTTGGATGTGCCTTTTTCAATA
Source organism: Bacillus sp. 5RYD7K (assembly GCF_059831465.1). Classification (NCBI taxonomy): domain Bacteria; kingdom Bacillati; phylum Bacillota; class Bacilli; order Caryophanales; family Bacillaceae; genus Bacillus; species Bacillus sp. 5RYD7K. Next base: position 2,784,712 of record NZ_CP191200.1, on the reverse strand, counting down.
AACTTGGCTCTCCAGTTAGTGTCTTTACCTGGAGCAATAGCAACTTGACGTTTTCCGCCTACCACCTCTACATCAAATACTTCGATATCATCCCTTATGTGCATGTGATTAATATCAGATACAGGAACTTCACTTTTCATTGATTTCTTTGCGACGTTCCCACCAGCGAGTAAGACATTTTCCTCTACACTGTCGTACCTGTATCCAATTTCTTTTATCTTTTTCTCAATGTCCATATCACCTTCAATTCGTAAGAATGCACTCATTAGATCACTTCCTTGCATTGAAGCATGATACTTTTCTTAGTTTTCAGATCAGGCTTTACTAATTCAATTGTGTACATAATGCCTTCAAACTCAACTTCATATCCACTTTTGATTTCGACATTTCTTATGTAAGGTATCTTAAAAAGAGTTGCATACTCCAAATGAGCAGCGGCCGCTTGGAAGAACATTTTAGCTGAGGTATCAATAACTTCAGCCCATGTTTTCGTTAGGAACTCTGTGATTTTTGTTGGCAGTTTTGTCTTTGGATCTTTTTGATTTAGAACTTTATAAATAGATATTCTTGTATTAAACGTCGCTGGATTCATCTTCTTCACCACCACAAATTGCAGATTGAATAATTAAGGGGGTTATTGATGCTAACGCTTGCCCCATACTTTTTTCAGTCACTCTATATTCTGCAAAAATGCCAGCCACAAGGATGGTTAGATACTCATCCCCGTGACCATCAGCGTTTTTTGTGTATTTTTCAGCTGCATTTAAATAAAACGAAAGAAGATCATCCTCGTCTTCATGTTCAATTTTAAGATGTCGCTTTAATTTATCCAGCAGCCTGTGCATCAGCGTTCAACTCCATTTTGTAAACGGAAGGTTCAAATGGAGAATAAACAAGTTGACCATCATTTAGATTCCAGATTTTAAATCCGATGTGGTTTGTATCTGAATATTTTTCAACTAGTTTAGTAATTTCCATTGTGCCAATAACATCTTGAATGTGGAAATCAGAGAAATCACCAAAATACAAACGTGAAACATCAGGAGTATCACCGTCTACATAATCAGAAACCTCCACAGGGAATCCAATTAAACGATAACCAAACCCATTTTCAATACCTTGATCTGTACGGAGTAGAGGGAATCCATCTGGAGTTTTCAATGTTTCAATATCTGTTAATGCTGCACGGTTAATCAACCAGCGGGCATTCTTAAGCTTCTCAGTCGGTACTGTATTTTTGATCTTGACAAATTTATTGTACATGTCAGTTTCAGTTGTTTTGAAATCAACTGCTTTATTTATTAATGATCCTGGATTGTCAGTTGCGCTAAACATAAACTCTGCTTCTTTACGAACATACATCTTCTTAAGTTCATCAATAACAACTTTTTCAACAGGCATATCTGTCATTTGAAGGAGCTTCTTGGTAACAATAATTAGAGCGTCTGTTTCGGAAGGGTTTAGGTAAACCTCATCAAAGCCAATATCTGATTCCGGAATTGGATTATCAAGCTTACGTTCATCTTTATGTCTAGAAGCTGTCCCTTTCTTAACAAGGATTGGGAAACCTTGACGACCTTTTGTAGTATGAGTAGTTCCTAATCTCCGTAACGGATTTTCTTGTTGTGCATATGTAATGATCTCTTTAGCAAGAAACTCTGGAACTAAGATGTTACCAGCACCATTTTCAATTCCTAGTGCACGGGCTTCGGCTGGACTAATTCTATCCAGTAATAGGTTTGCAAATGCTTTACGCTGTTCTTGTTCTTTAACACTTTTACGCTTTTCTGTTGTTAAACCCTTCATAATATTACCAACCATAGCATCACGTTTTTCTCCTGATAAAACACCGCTACGTTGTTCTTCATCTCCCTTACTTTTTTGTTCTTGTTGTTCAGATTGCTCAGTTTCTTCTTTACCTTCATCTTTTTGTTCATCATCACCAGTTAGTTTATCTAACTCAGCTTTAACACTTTGCAATTCGGCAGTTAAATCTTCAATTTCTTTCTCTAGAGCTTCAACAGCTGATTCTTCAACCTTGTCTCCTTCTAAATCTGAACGAATTTCCTGCATTCTTGCTTCAATTGTTTCTTTTCGTCTTTTTAGGATTTCTGTTAATTTCATTAATTTGTTGCCTCCTGTATTGTTTGGATTAATTTTTGTTTTTTCTTTCGTAGTTCATGATCTTTCTTAGCTTTTTGATAAATTTCTTCCCCTGAACGGAGGTGTGCTTCAGTATCTTCATAAGCTGGGATTGCTACAACGCTAATTTCAAATAGTTCAACTTCCTTTATAGTCCTTACGTTTGGTTGGGATTCGTAATCCCACTCCTCGCTAACAATATTGAAGCCAAAACTACATTGATTGATATCACCCCTCTCCATACTCTTTTTCAAATCCGAAACCCATTGAGTATCTGGAGGTGTCACTGTAAATTTAAGACCTTTTTCATCTTCTTCAAGTGATAAAGTCCCGCTCCTAGTACGTCCAAGAACGTAGTCCCAGTTATGATTAAACAACGCTCTGACATCTGATTGATTAGACAAAGCTTTTGAAAACGCTCCAGGAGCTATAACCTCAGTAAAATAACCCCCGATATCTGCAGGGCTATTAAAAACAGCCCCATAACCAGTAATCTGTGGGGCTGTTTCTCCTTCATTATTTTGTTGTCTTATTTCCAGCCCATTAATTTGAAAGGTTCTCTGTTCCTTCTTCAGAATTTTCACCTCCTTCCAAGGCTGATTCAGTTACTTTTTCTAACTTGTCAAGTCCGATTAAATCTTTACTTATGTAAAGCTTACTTGACTCTTCAGTTCCTAATCGTTCGAATCCAATCATTTCCCTCGAATCATCAGGAGTAGCAATTGAAGTTCGAACTAAATTGTAAGCAATATCAGTTTTCTGCTTCATTCCAACGTAATCAAGCAAGTTATGCTTAAATTTCACTTTCAAATTGCTGTCTTTACCGAACAAAAGTATGCTTAAGTGTTCCTCAAAGTTTTTAAATATCGGTTTTAGGCAACTATTAAATAATTTCATCATTGCTTGTTCCATATCTTTTTGTTCCAGCTTGTCCAACAAATCAATATCAAGTCCAAAGTATTTGCCCAAGTCCTTTTTATAGACGTTTAGATATTTTAAAATCTTTTCATCATCAACCGGAGACTCTAATGCTTGAATGTCATACCCTTTTCCAAGTGGAATCAACTTTGTTTTATTCGATGTAGGGATCTCTTCTAATTGGTTAAGAATAGCTTTAACTGTTTTATTCTGCATGGTATTTGTTGGAGTTAAATGAGCATCTAATTTAAGCAAAAATGCAATTAGACCGCCCTTCTTATACTTTTCAGTTAATGCACCTTCAGCATTCATTACACCTTCAAGTGTTTCTTTAGCTAATTCAAGAAGACCAACCCCATTAAGATGATTCAACCCAATATTTTTAATGTGACGAATCATGTAATTTGGGATTATTGAACCTGAATATGAAAAACATTCTGTTCCTGCTGCTGTTAATTCATATTGTGTGCCTTCCAGTATATGAAGTTGGTTTTTTTGGTCATCATAGAATGGAAATACGTCTCCTCTAAGTAAATACACATTGGTCAGAAGCTTTTTAAATTCAAATCCCGTTAAATAGTCGTTAGGATTATTAAGAGCTATTAGAGCCTTTTGACTTCTCCAATCGTTCACCGGCTTACCTGTATACTTATCCTCAACAATAAAGTCTGTCATGGCAATTTGATCACTAATTAATTTCATTAGGTTATAGGTATCTGATGACTTTAAAATGTTGTCATCGTTAAGAAAATGCCCGTAGGTGAAGTAACTGCTTCCTTGTATATCGAAGCTACGTTTATTGCTAATTTTATTTAGAAAATTTCTTATTAAACCCACTAATTCACCTCCTTATCTATAAAGGTCGTCTAACATTTCGTCGTATTCGTCTTCATTAAAATCTGTAAGCATCATCATGGTTTCTTTGTGAGCTGCAAGGAATGCAGAAAAACCATCTATTTTATTTTTACTCTGTTTTTTAGAAGGTCGTTTAAGTCCTTGAGAGTTCTTATCAGCAACTACATTTTCGGTGCAATATACAAATAACGGGTTATCTGTTTTAATCCTCTCTTCATACATTAGAACTTCAACATCATCAAACGGTGAATTTAATACTGTTGAATATTGTTTAACTTCAACACATTCGACTCCCTCGTTCTCCAAGGCCTCAACTAGTTTCTCAGATAACGCAGGGTCTAAATTCACCTGAAGAACTTCATAATTTCTTGTACATTCTATTATGAAATCTTTAACCATATCCTGATCAATGGTTTTACCAGGGCACAACGTTAAAAATCCCTTTTCGACCATTTGGCGATAAGGAATTCCTTCTAGCTTCTCTCTAGCTTCTAAATTATGCTCTGGAAGAAAATACATTTGCTTAACCTTTAGAATGGATTTTCCGCTTGAGTCATGCGTTGGGATATTGATTGAAACACAGGTTAAGTCAGTAGTCCTGGCCAAGTCTATACCTAATACAGCTTGTTCACCAGACAAGTCGCCTAAATCAGTGATAAGTTCTCCTTTATCATCTTCAATCATTCGTTGAACGATATCCTTTTCAAAATATGTTCCAGTTGTTCTTACAAAAATGTTCAGATACTTTGACAGAAATTCATCCTTCCGCTCAGCGCTCATCTGTGCTGTTTTAAACTCACTTTCTACAAAGGTCGGTTGAACACTAATTCCCCAGTTTGGATTTACTTTTTCCCAAACCTTACGATCATCCCACTTATCACCTTTATCAGGCTCTGTTATGTAAGTGAAATAAGACACATCTTCATCCTCTTCAGATTTATTGGTAAGCAAGCTTTTAGCATAATCATAAATCTGTAAACCAACTGAAGTCGTACCTTTACCGGCAGTTGAAATTATAAACATGAGTGGCTGTAAGCGTGAGCCCATTCCAGATTTCAATACGTCATACATATCTGCATTGTTTTGGGCGTGTACTTCATCGAGGAGAACAAAGTGAGGGTTCTTACCGTCTAACCCTTGAGTATTTTTAGACAGAGGAAGAAGACTATTTTCAAATTTCTTGTTATCAATCATGTATCTGTAATAAATAGCATTCACATGACCTTTTGGCCCTTTGTAAATCTGAGTATTCAATTTAAGATCAGGGCTGTTCTCAATTGTCGCAGCAATTTGTTTGGCAGCAATGTTAGCTTGCTCGGAATCAGTCGCAGCTGTAAAACACTCAGCACCTACTTCACCATCTGCATACATAGCATAAGTAGCAGCTCCTGCAGCTAAAACAGTTTTCCCATTCTTACGAGGAATTTGAACATACACCGTTCTAACAGCCCTAACAATATTTCCGAATTCATCTTTTCTATAAAAACCATAAATGTTTGTGAAGATGAATTTCTGCCATAATTCTAATTCAATTGGCTTTCCCGCTAAATTACCTTTAGAATGCTTACAGAATGTTTCTACAAAATCCATAACTTTGTTAGCTTCATCAATATCTAACCATATGTCTGACCTTTTTTTCATTCTCTCATAGCGTTCAATTACCTTAATTACTGATTTGCAATGTCTTTTTTTATTCTTCATGACATAGTCAACATACAAATCAGCGTAGTTCACACCCTTTTCAATCACTTATCAGACCTCCATTTCTTGTTGTAATTATGGAAGCCTTCTGACCTTTTTTGTTTATTAGCATCATCAGTATTCTTATTTTGAATCTTGGGTGTCAGTGATAGCTGTTCTAACAATTTTGCCTTTTTATCATTCCAATCTTTAACCTGCTGTGCTAATGGATGCTTCATTTCATTGGTAGCTCCTGCTTTATTCGTATGAACAGAAGTAGCAGGAAACCCTTCATCACGCCATTCTTCATACATTTGCGTGTAAATAACATGAGCATCCAGATAAGTTTCAATTAAAGAATTGAACTTAACAATGGATGCTCCCTCTTCTTCCAATATAGGCACTATTCTTTTTTTCTCTTCTAATCGTATCTTGTTTAGTTTTTTTGTTCTTGCTGATTTTTGCTGTGGCGTTAGCTCATTCAAACTGACACCCCCCTTACAAATTTTTCACCTTTCGATACACAAGACTCCCCCTACGATATCCCCAAACTAAAAAAATTTTTGAAAAATGGATGGGGGGGGTTTAATTTTCGTTTCGTTTTCAATCTTCGCATGACATTTTGGACAAAGGAGAATTAAATTTTCCTCATCTAGTTTTAAACTCGGATCCTCTGATATTGGAACAACATGATGAACGTGTGCACTCTTTCCATAAGTGAATTTCTTACACTCTCTGCATCTAGCTCCATCACGTTGATAAATGTAATCCCTCATCCCTCGCCAAGCATCTGTCCTATAGAATGACTTATTAGCTGATTGGAACTTACCTTGTCTCTTCTTTTTTCTTTGATGATCCTTACAGTAATAGCTCCCATCTATAGCTAAGTTAACACAGCCATCTCTAATACAGTATCTCACTTTTCATCATCATTCTTTTCTTCATTCTTTTTAGTGTCATTCTTTTTAGCATCATCTTTCTTCTTCCCTGGTTTAGGATTAGTGTTATTCTCAACAAACACACTGGCTTTCTTCTTACTATCCCAAACTAATTTGCCATGCGCTGTTTCAATTGTTACTTCACCTTTCGCTCCAAACTTTACACCCATTATTATTACACTCCTTTCCTTTTAGCTTGAATTCTTTGTCGCTTTCTCTTTGAAATCACATCTTCGTATGAATAACCATCAGTATTATTTAGGTGTTTTCTATCTAAAAACAATAGCTCACCAAGTCCATACTTACTATCATCAAACTTCGGTGGGAAGTAAGACGTAGTGAAATCAAACTTAATACATGCTGCTCGTACAAAGTCTAAGCTCTCATCCAACTTCTTCTCAAGCATCTCTTTTCTTTTATTCATCTCTTCAAGCTCTTTCTTAATTCTAGGTACATTTTCCTCAAGCTCATAGCAAGCAACATCAAAAACTTTTTCTCTGAGTAAGTCCTTCCCCATTATTCAACCACTCCTTTATTAGTTCTCTTGTTATCAGCATATAGATCATAATAATAAACACCATCACGCTTACTCTTCTCTATTGCATTCTGAGTTGCTATATCAACGAGAATGGCTATCTCACTATCTGACAATCTATTAGTTTGGTTCTCGTACTCTAATCTTACATATCCATCATCACCGAACTTAGTAGCAAGTGAATCCTTAAATTTCTTTTCATTGAAGTTCACATTAATTCCAATCTCAATGAATGAATAGTTTTGTTCAATTGCTTCTAGCCGCATCTTCACGTCTTCCATTGCTTCATTGAAGTTGCTTAGTGTTTGAGATGCTTGTGTTGTATCAACAGTGATTCCCAAATGATTTGTCTTCAAGTTAAATCCCATCCTTTACATCTTCATATTGTGTACCAAACAAACGTACTCCAATTGAATACTTTTTATCTGGGTCTTCCACTTCATCTAATAGTTCTAAAGTTAAAACAAACTTATCTTCCTTAGAAAATAATGCTTCTCCTAAATCTCTTATAGCTTCTTTTGTTTGTTCGGATTCATCATTGAGTCTTAGGTAAAACTCTTTTCTCAAATCCATTATTTTATCCGCTACATCACTTAATTTTCTACTCATTTATTCACTCCTCAGAAAACGGAAATGTATTTATAAATTGCCTCAGTATCTCCATCTTTTCACGCTTTGTTACATCTATCATTAATGGCTCCATTCTTGCTTCTACATTGCTTGTCTCAGCCCACTGATTGAACTCTTCAACTCCAATGTTAATTCTCTCTACATGCAATTGTCTCTGTTTAATATTTAGTTCAATTTTCTTTTTACTCGTCTCAATATCGCCTTCAATTTGTTTTAACAATAAATCCATTTCCTCACGCCAAGACTTGAATTGTTCAATGTACATTTCTTCTTCTGTCATTTGCTCACTCCCCTTTATAAGCTCTATAGGCTTCTCTAAGATCCCAAATGTCTTTACATGAAACATCAGTCCAATAATCTTCTCTACCTGCTTTACTACCACACCGAGAGTTCTTTTCCAAAAAGGCTTCAATCATTAACTCTAAATTTTTCTTTAATACGTCCTCTTGCTTTTTATCATCCATTCAATCTCCTCCTAAAATAAAAAAGAAGATACCAAATGGCATCTTCCTAGTTTGCTAATTTATTTTTGTAAAGTGATTTCATTATCACTAATACGTCGTATTAAGTAAGGGCCATTAAAAGCACCTGATGCCCCATTTGTGTCTTCAAACTTAATACTAGTGATAATTACCTTTTGTTCAAACAAAGAGTCAAATGTTTGTTCTATATTGCCTGAATCAGCTTCAATAATTAATTCATCATCGTACCTCTCATAATAACCTTCACCATTAATTACATTCCCATTATTAATAACCATCTTACTGAAACTTTTCATAATTATCCCCCTATTACTGTTATTACTTAAATTGTAACAGGATGGACTTTTAAAGGGAATAGATTGGGATCGAACACCAATTAGGCTAATTAACCACTACTGTTATGTATGTTGTTTTCTGTCCTTGTTTAGATATTTATAGTCGCTCGCGAATCGACTTTATTTAATACGTTGCTTTTCTCGTTCATTCTTCTCACCATCACGCACTCCTCGCCAATAACCTATAGAAGAGATTAATGAAAAAATAGCGCAGAGTATCCCTAGCCTTACTCCTTCTAATAAGAAACCACCGATAAAACACAAGACTGCCATAGTAAGACAAGCAAGAGATTCAGCAATTAATCTATTCACAGTCTACTCAACCTCCACCTTGTGAGTTTTGTTATTGATGATTGATTGAACCGTCTGAAACGCACATCCATAAACACTAGCCATTTGCTTGCAGAAAGCTAATTTCGCATCTTCCCAATATGTAAATGCTTTTCGAATTTCTTGTACTTCATCTTCAGTAAGTAATTTTCTCTGGCTCATCTTCTCTCTAACACGCTTATCATATTGCAACGCCCGTGTAGTGAATTTAAGGTTAGCAAATGAATTGTTCGCTTTATTCATATCAATATGGTCAATTTCAAGATTCTTTTCTCGCCAAAAGTCTTTAGTGACTTCACATGCAGCCATCATTACAATTTCGTGCATGTAATAAGGTTTTCTTTTCCCATCATCGGATTTAAGTCCTGTCATTACATATCCAATATCGTTTGGTTGTGGGTTTAACCATTTATTCGTTACGGTGCTATACACTTTCCCTTCTTCGATATCACAGAAATATTTCGTGTGTCCTGGTACAACCTTTAAATTTCTTAAATCAACCTTCTCTGAAACTTTAATCAAATTTGTTTTCCTCCAATAATTTTAATTTTGTGTGCAAGCAGAAAAAAGCCCTTCAACCTGTAAAGGCGGGCTTAATCTCTCGCATCATCTCAACTAAAATTCAATTGGAGAGGTGTCATCACGACATGCTCATAGTTCCAATTTCCATTCACCCATTAAAAATTAATGAGTCAATGCAGATTAGAATTGTTGATTTGATCATCTTAAGTTATAATCAAAATTAAAAATGGCGTAAGTATGCTTAAATTTAGAATAAACGAGTGGGATTAAGACTGTTTAAAGGTTTCCCTTCCCACTGAAACGTTCCTTTCCTCCAATGCTCATGTGCACCTGAACACCTTTGGCGGTCTGCAACTACCCAATTGAAAAGCTTAAGGGAGATAGCGTACCGATCTATTGACCAATACGCTGGAGAATAAAAGGAGAAATGTATTTGATCTGGAGGTCATAATAACCCTTCATGTGTAAATTAAGCTTTCGACCTCCCTTAAGCTTTCCCTTATGGCATTTATCTCTGAAACACGGTTGAGCCCAGTCACAGCAAGGCTTCAAGCCACCTTTTTCACTAAACTTTTTCCGGTAAAACTGCTGTATCGCTTACCAGGCAAGGGATTGACGGGTTTCTAAAGGTGGTAGCAGACTTTGTTCCCTTATGGCGATTATCCAAAAAAGTACTAGAACATCAGTAATGACAAGGCTTCAAGCAACCTTTTCATAACTACAAAATTCGGTAAATCTTCTCTATCCCTTGGGAGAGTAAGGCTCACAGCACTTTCTATTTCGCTACCAGTTATTTTCTCTTGCTATTCCCTTATGACGATTAACTATAAAGAGGCTTTCAGTCCAGTCATATCAAGGGTTCAAGGCGCTTTATTTGTCAAACTTTTTCCGATGAAAACGCCGAATCCATTGATACGATTGGGTTCAAGGAACTTTTATTACCGTTACATTCATTTCTCTCCCTTATGGCGATTATCTCCCGAACCCCCTTCAGACCTTACGGGGCAAGGGCTCAGGGCACTTTTTCCAGCAATATTTTTTCAGCAAAATCGCTGTACCCATTGGTGGAGTAAGGACGAAGGCAGTTTCTATTTATCTCCTTTCGGTTTTTCAATTCCCATTAAATCCATTTATTGTATATTTTGTCTTGATATTCTTCTTCATTCCCTTATGGCGATTATCTTGAAATCACCCACGAGCCTATATGTGACAATGGCTCACGGCTCTTTTGCAGCTCATCTTTTTCCGGTAAATCGGTTACACCTGTTGGGAGAGTAAGGTTCATGACACTTTCTAAATGCTAACAGAATCTATTTCCCTTATGGCGATTACGTATTTTTATACCTCCAAGGGGTATTAACCCCTTATGAGAGTAAGAATAAATAGTCTCTTATTCCATCACAGAAGTAACTATAGACTCAAAAACTCAGCAATGTCATAGTCTCAAGGCACTTTCTATTTTATCGCTTTTTTACATACCCCCACCCTATACTTGTATATTTTCACTCTACTTAATCATTTTTCTCTCCTTTAAGGCGATTATCTTTTTTAAAGGATTAATGCTCCAAACGCTTGTGGCACAAGAGGAACAAGAGCATTGGAATAAATAAGAGTACAAACTCAAGCGGAATTTCTCTTCTTCATCCCCTTAAGGCGATTATCTCATAAATAGCCATGAAGTCAGATGTACCAAGGGCTAGAGATACTTTTTTGTTGAAACTTTTTCGGTTAAAATCGCTGTACACCGCACCACGTAAGGCGTGAGAGCTGTTTCTATTCTAGGACATTCTCGTTATCCACTCTGATAAATGGCGTGCTGTTTTCCTCTGTACCATAACTAGAAAATTTATAAATGTCCTTCAAACCCTTATGTATCAAGGACTTCAGCGTTTTTCTATTTTATTAACATTTTTAGAGCGAGTCTTTCTCATTGATTCTCTAGCCAAGATTCCCTCTACCATAACTAAAAAATTATTGAATGTGTCTCAAACCCTTACCAGTCAACAATTTCAGCGTTTTTCTATTTTTCTTCCTTTGTCCCCTTATGGTGATTATCTCTGAAACCCTTGTGAAGTCACGTGCACCAATGGTTCAAGCCACCTTTTCACAATTATAAAATTCGGCAGAAACGCTACATTCCTTGATATACGTGGCTTCAGACCACTTTCTATTTTCCTAAAATGTAAAACCATATCATTTGGGGATATACACAATAAGAGTATATATTTATTATTTTATTTATTATTAAATATATATATATTAATAGTGTAATACTTATTAAGTGTATCCCCATTTCGTATGGTTTTACATTATTCATTTAGTTTGACTCTTCAGATACTCCCCTTTAGTCATCCTTTTAGCCTTCTCATAAGTAATCATTTTCGTTGTAAATAAGCTGTGATGGTTGACTTTGTATCCATTTGCCTTACGCTCACTCTTTGGAACTGCAACAGACACGACAGGCATATTTAATACTGTCTCAATCATGTTGAATGACTTTAACACGTCAAGCAGCCTTTCAAGTGATGTTTGGGGAATCTTAATCTCTTTGCTCAGATTCGCCACTGAGACGTCATACCGTCCCTTCTGAGAGCCGTAAATGTCATTCATATGTCGTAGGTATCCGTAGAGGTAAAACCCCTTATATCCAATTTTGGAGTTACTGACACAGAACAGGAAAACTTCAAATGGAATTAGGTGAAAATCATGCGCATCAAAAAACGTTCCGTCCTCATGATTATCTTCATAGCTTTCTCTGCTGCGATAAAACCCCTTAACTGGAAATTTAACTTTAAAATTTCGTTGGTTTTTAAAGTATTCTTCTAACTCCATTCCTTTAAATTCACTAATCATATGAAAGATCGGTTCTGCTACCGGCTTATCCGTTGAAAGCTCTACAGCGTAGGGATAATCAGAGACAGTTTCTAAGTACCCTATCGCTTCCATTACGCCGTTTTTCTTAATAAGATAGTCATAAGCTTGGGTCTTCTTTCCAACCCCTAGAATACCCCTTAAAACATCTTGTGTGAGGGCTTCTTTACTTTCTTGATATTTCGCTTGTCGATACAGCCAGCTGGTAAGGTAGTAGTAGCTGTAACAAAAAGCAATGTGATTAGCATTTTTGATTGATGGTTCAGACTGCAAATCCTTAAATATTTCATTTGGTAAGATGTGATTACTCTGCCTTTCACTATATAGCAATAGCGTTTTGATTTCTTCAGATGTCAAATGACATTACTCCTCTGCTTAAAATGATTGCTTAAAATTAATGGCAACTACTTATTCAAATTATCTAATAGGTTTGTAACTTTGTCACTTCTATAATAGAGCCAAAAAATACGGTCATTAGATGATTTACCGGAACAAATGTAGCTGATCCCTTTCTTTTGAAAGTGTTTGTGTATATTGAAATCATAGCAAAAATAAAAGTCTTTTCTTGTTAACTCTTGGGTCATTTTCATTCGATCAATCTCCCTTTAATTTTTATCCTTAAATATGTATTAAAAAGGAGTGAACGAATTGCTCACCCCTTCAAATGGATATGTAATGCTTACGCACCACGTCCAAAACCTGCTACATGGAATGTTTCTTCCCCTGATGCGCTGTGAATTGTAGTTTGTTGACCCGCAACGAAACCAACAGCCAATGAAGCTACGATTGTAAGACCGATAAATACTTTTTTCATATTATGTTCACCTCCTTTCAAGTAATATCGCGCGACGTCGCGCGTTTTAGAGTGCAAGTAAATCCAAAATCTGCTCGTCCTCACCCATTTCTCTTAATTTATCCAAAGGCAAGCGTACGCTGTATAGATCACCAGACAGCTTAAAGTGTTTTATAGACTCATAAAAGAATCTCTTATCTTCATAAGCTAGTCCCTTTAGATAAAAGTGAATGCCAAAGTCATTATGAATATTCGGTTGCTTCTCTAACTTCTCCAATATTTCTTTAGCCTGTTGCAAGTTGTTTTTCTTGATGTGATAGTGTGCAATTTCTTGGATATCTGTAACTTCATTTGAATCAGGGTTTAACCAAAAGTTCTCTTGATTCCAATGGTTTTCCAAGAAACAAAGGCTTCTAGTTAGCTGTAATTTCGCCAAGGGGTTATTCTCAGTATGTTTTAAACCGGCCAGGTAATATTCCTTTGCTTTTTCATAATCATCAAGCAAATAAGTATTTCCCAAAGTTAGATAGCTATAAGCGACAAGCCTATCAATATTCGTTACATTAATGCCGTATGAGCAATAAAAACGAGCTTGAGTCATTTTATTCTGACTGAATGCTGAAGCGCCCAACAAAGCCATCAGACGGTAATAAAACGAACTTTTAATCTGTTCATTGTTTTCAATAAAATCAAGATCTACAATCATTGACATTTCCGCAAGGTTTGAGTATTCAGCCATTCTAAGGTAGTAATACAACGGAATTATGTAAGTGAATACACGCATTTCTTGAGACTTGGGATCAAGCTTCCCAATCGCTTTAAGCGCCTGATGTGCGTTTATTTCGCCTCTGTCTTGCTTACGTTTGATCTGATACACTGCTGCCCATTCACGTTCAATCGAACAGGTACTATTGATTAATTGATTAATTAATGTGTCAGTCAGTTCATACTGTTCATTAATATCTGACATTTCAAGACGTACCTTTGCATCTACTTTTGGTTTATTAGCTTCTCTCTCTTTAACTGTCAATGAAATAGCCCCCTAATTAAATCGCTCTGATAGAACATACGATCCCATTATAAATTAATTGGCAGGAATATGGTATAGGTTTTTATCGGATTATCTGGGATTGATTCAAGTATAACTTATTCAATTTTATTAATCAATATCTTTTATCTTATAATTTATAATTTATTCACTTTATTTTAATAACTTATTATTTGTGTTATCATAAAGGCAAAATTAGTCTAACCGGAGGAACAGAATAATGAGTGAACAAGTGATTCAAAAAATCGCTAAATTAATAAAAACTCATAGAAAAATGGTTAAGCAATTCTCTACTACAGAACTCGCTAACATGGTTGGGGTGAGTCAGGCTACAATTTCAAATATAGAGAATGGAAAGTTTGGCAAAAGAGCAAATAGTATAGCTACTGTTAAAATAATATTTGAAGTATTAGACATTCCCGATACTGATCCAGAAATCAGATCATTTCTGAATATTAAAGATGATGAACTTTCCAAAGGCGCAGTTAGAGGATCTGGATGGACAGTTCCAATTACCAGAACAACTAAAGTTAGGTTTGATGTAGCTGCAGAAGTAAATGCGAAGCAACTTCAATACCAACACCTAACAGATGAAGAACAGTCAGAAATAAATGAGATATTTAATTTTGAAAGTGAAGTTTTAATAAGAAGTGTCATGGACTATATTCAGGAGAACTTTGATGAGATTCAAAAAAGAGCTGTTTCAAATGTTAAAGAGAAGGTTCAGAAACTTAGCAATAAGATAAATGAAGACATCAGTAATAACATTTAATGCCTATATGATCTCTTCGCATGCATTTTTTTACACAAAAAGACCCGGATTTTAATTCCAGGTCACACTTACACCTTGCATTCACTTGATTTTCAGTACGTTTTGATTGCTATAACAATGTTTTTAACAGCTCATAAAAGTGCATTGGGGTCACACTCAGGTCACACTTCGGGTCACAGTTTGCTCTAATTCCCTCTTTCATTTGTCGCACTGTTTTATGCAAGATCATAGAATTTGAACAAAACCTTACACCAAGTAGTCATGATGATTAGCAAAACAAAGCCAGATATAACATATATTAAAATATCTCTTGCATTTCTACAGCCGCCATGCTATATTCATATAGCGATGAGCTGAATTGTGTAAGCCGATGCACATGCCCTTGCGGCGCACACGAATGTGGCGTGTGGTGTATCGCCTCAATACGCAAAAGACGTTTGCTTCTGCAAACGTCTTTTTTTATTATCCGATTTTCGTTCCGTTCGGTACGGTCTGCTCAGGCGTAAGCAGGACGACGTCTCCTTTTTCCGGGATGCCGCCGAGAACGAGCACCTCTGACTTGAATCCGGCGATCCGCCGCGGCGGAAAGTTGACAATAGCGGTAACCTGCCTGCCTGTCAAATCACCTGGCTCATACCGTTTTGTAATTTGGGCGCTTGATTGCTTTATGCCGATTTCTCCGCCGAAATCTATCGTCATCTTAATGGCCGGGACCTTTGCTTCCGGAAACTCTTCTGCTTTTACGACCGTTCCTATTCTGAGATCAAGCTTCATAAAATCTTCGATGACTGCCATATCAAAAACTCCTTTTTTACAATCATGATACCAAAAAAAGACACAGTTTATTTAACCGACCTTTGGGCTTATTTATCTGTTTGAAAGGTGTTTCGATAGGCGCGCGGTGTTATTCCCTTATGTCTGACAAACCATCTGGTAAAGGAAGACAAATTTTGAAAGCCGATCTCCTGACTGATGTCTGTCAGCCGGCATTTTGTCTCAATAAGCAATTGTTCCGCTTTCTTCAGACGGAGCTCGGAAATATAAGCTTGCGGGCTTTTCCCCGTCTGCCTTTTAAACCAGTCTGAATAATAAGCCGGGTGGTAATGTTCGATTGCGGCAAGCTCTTTAATAGTAAAAGTCTTTGAGAGATTTCGGCGGATATATGTGATTGAATCATTTGTACGGCTTTCTTGTATCTTTTCAGCAATATATTCTGCGAGCAGACTCAATGAATGAGACGACTGCCGCTTTGCCTCTTCTGTCAGCAGAAACCGAATCGAAGTCCAAAAGGAATCAATCTTATTGATCACAACGGGGTCAAATGGGCCTTTTAAAAAGTATGCCGGCATGTCAAGAACGAGACATTCATTTCGCTCCAAAGAACGGAACCGGTGTTCATGTCCTGGCGGAATATACAGCATTTGATCCGGTTTTAATCTCACCTCACGTCTTTCTGTCTCCAAGTCCAGCTGTCCTTCGAGAGGAAAGAGCATTTGACAGTATGTGTGAACATGGGAATCAAAAATATGTGAATAAGTGCGCCGCTCACAAACGATGTTCTGTAATGAATCCATTTGCCCCTCCTTTTGGATGATCTGTTTCGTTTTTTAGTTTACATAATAATATTATTGTTTATCTAGTTGTAAACCTCTTAAAAAAGCAACAACGGCAAACTTCCGGCTTTCCTTAATTGATTCAGTCAATTCAAATGCACTCTGTTTCCGAAGCGCAGCAAAACCGTGAAGCAGGCTTCTCAGTCCTCTTGCGGCATGGATTGCGTTTTCGGGACGTGCATAACCGTTTGCTGTCAGCAGCCTGACAACAAGATTCACAAGCTGGCTGGACAGATTCTCCATTCGGCCGTCTTTTATTTTTTGAAATGTTGCTTCATATAATCCGGGATTGGCTTCAGCGAAATTGATATAGGCATCAGCAAGTGAAAGCATGGCCCTTTCATCTGTCAGTCCTTCTGAGGATGCCGCCATGTTTTCATATAACATGGTTAAACCGGAGACGGCCAGCTCTGTCTTAATTCCTTGAAGACCATTGACAAAATTATATAGGGAAGGCGGTTTTACGTTTAAGGACTTTGCAACGGCCGCAAGCGTCACTTCATTCAGCCCTTTTTCGTCAGCGATGCCTGCTGCGGCTCTCAATATCATGTCCAGGCTCATTCCGACTCTCGGTGACATTATAATCGGCCTCCCGGCAGGCTTCGTTCGGCTTCATCAGCAGCCTCAGCCATCATTTCAGCAGGATGATAGAGAACATTTCCATGACCGGCGGCCAGACAGCTTGGTTGATGAGCGATAAGCGTTCTTGCTGTTTTTACAGCAACTTCTTTATTCCAAGTGGCAAAGGCGGGAAACGGAAATCTCCATTTCAACTTTCCTGAAACCGCAAGGCCGCCCCGTACTTGAAAGGCATCTCCGACGATCAGCATATCATCTCTCATATCTTTAAAAGCAAGACTCCCCGGCGTATGACCGGGAGCGGGAATGACAAGCAAAGATCCGATCCGCTCGCCGCCTTTCAACAGGCGATCAGGTTCGGTCTGAATATTTTTCGGCACTCCTCCCTTTATCGGCGTTTGTGCTTCATGCTCAAATAATGAAGTGTCACCTTTCAGCAAGAAAGAATCACGTTCAGAAATACAGACATCAGCATCCGGAAATTCCGAAGATAATGAGTCAAGCGAACCGATATGATCTCCATGCGCGTGAGTGAGCAATATGGTATTCAGCGGTTTCCCAAGCTGCTGCAAAGCTTGTTTGATTCCTTTATGGCTGTTGGGAAGGCCGGCGTCAATCAGGGTTACTCCTTCTTCCTCCTCAACCAAATAACAATTCACCGGGAAAAGCGCAGGAAAAAAGGTCAGCTGCCAAACGTTTCCGTATTGTAAAATTCTCATCAATATCCCCCTAAAACTAATGTTATTAGTTTCATTATAACTAATACCGTTAGTTTATCAAGCATTTTCCGTTTAAATCTTGAAAAAGGCGCGGGCGCTTCTCTCATGCCAAAAAAAGAAACACGCATACTGTGATAAAAGATGCTTTCAGCCTGCGAATAATTCAGACTACTAAAACCAGCCGGATAAGCATACACTACTCAACGGAGGGGGAGTTCCGCATCATGCATATCACACTTCAAAGCATCTGCCCTGTCTTAATGATTGCCTTTTTTCTGTATAAAAAGGTGAAACGGTCCGTCGGCTTTCAGCCTTTGAAACCCCGCTGGCTTTATACAAGAATGATTTTATTTTCATTGCTGGCCGCCGCTCTGGCGTTTTTCAGCATCACACACCCGGCTTTATACGGGTATCTTATATCCGGCACTTTTTACGGCTGGCTTCTGGTTCTGTTTGCCAAACGAAACATTTCTTTTGAAGAGCGCCGCGGAAAAATGTATTTTCGTACTCATCTGTGGATTGAACTTATTCTATTAACGTTATTCCTATCGAGATTTGTTTATCGGGTTATTGAAATTTACCGGGTCACAGCGGATTTTACCCATCCGGAGGCATACAGCCAAACGGTCGGCGCCGATCCGCTGACCATCAGTGTCTTTTATTTCATCGCTGTTTATTACAGCGGCTTCTCTTTTTATGTTTTAAAAACGAGCAGAGACCAGACAAATAACAGTCAATATGGCTGACATCCCTGCCTAAAAAGCAGGGATGTTTTTTAATCGTGCTGCGTATGATGAATCATTTGCTGAAGCACATCTAACACATGTTCATCCTCAGGAGAATAATAGATGGATGTTCCTTCTCTGCGTGATTTGACGAGGCGCAGATTTTTAAGAAAACGCAGCTGATGAGAAACGGTAGACTGCAGTAAATTCAGCTTTTCTGCGATATCATTTACCGCGTGCTCACCCAGTGACAGCAAATGGAGAATTCTGATTCTGGTCGGATCAGACAGCGCCTTAAAAGTCTGAGCAACCAAAAATAATGTTTCCTCATCTAAATCGACAGCGGGGTCATTCGTGTTTCCGGATTCGTGAAATTCAGTCATATACCTCACCCTTCTTTTCTCAAGTAGCCCAATTATACCAAATGTCAATTGATGCAGATACATCCTGCGCCTGACAAAAGAACCGTTATTTTAAATTTATGTTTCAAATACGGGTTTCTGCTTGGTTTCGCGCATTCATCTGTGTCATAATGAAAAAGTCATAATGCTCCTGAAATTGAGGGTGAAACACAGTGGAGAAAAAGAAAAAAGGCTGTTTCGCTGCTGCGGGTCTTATGATGATATGTGTTTTTGTCATGGTGTCCTTCTTTCTCATCCTGTTATTTTCAAATAATGAATGGCTCAAAAGTCTTCCGTTTGATGTCAAACCGATCGTGCTTGAACGGCTGACGGATTACAAACCGCTTGTGGAGGACGAGCTGGATGAAAAAGGGCTCACTAGATATACATCGCTGGTACTCGGCATGATATATCAGGAGTCAAAAGGAAGAGGAAATGATCCCATGCAGTCTTCAGAATCTCTGGGTTTAAAGCGAAATCAAATCAAAAACCCTCAAACCAGTATCAAACAGGGAATCAAACAATTCACTCTCATGTACCAAACAGGCAAGAAAAAAGGCGTAGACTTGGATACGATTATACAAAGCTACAACATGGGAGCCGGCTATATTGATTTTGTGGCTGAACATGGAGGATCGCATACTGAGGAACTGGCAAAACAATACTCCGAGCAGCAGGTCAAAAAGAATCCGAAACTTTACACTTGCGGAGGGAACAAAGGCAATTTCCGTTATCCCTACTGCTATGGTGATTACACGTACGCAGAAAAAGTAAAAGCAAAAACAAAAACCGTTGAACAATCCTTAAATGTAACAACACTTGAAACGCTTGAAGAATAAAAGGCGCCCTGTATGAGGCGCCTTTTTTCAATAGAAAAAAACCGTGCGGAGCACGGCTTTTTTTAATAATACGGCGATATCATTAAGTATACAATGACACCCGTCAGACTGACATACAGCCAGAGCGGCATCGTCCATCTGGCGATTTTTTTGTGGCGCTCCACCTGCATGCTGAAACCTCTGATCAGCGTAAACAGCGCAAGCGGCACGATGATGGCGGAAAGGCAAATATGCGTAATCAAAATAAAGAAATAAATCCCCCGAATGATGCCGTGGCCGCCGAATAAAGTATTCTCAGCTATCGAGTGATACACGACATAGCAGATCAAAAACAGCAGAGTCGTCGTAAACGCCGCTAAAATAAAGCGTTTATGCGCTTGAATATTTTTTTGCTTAATCATAAAGAGCGCTGCCAGCAAAAAGATAAAAGTAAAGCTGTTAAAAATGGCATTTAACATCGGCAGAATATGAATATTGGCAATGCTGACCTGACCTGATTTCGGCATAAAAAACAGCACCGCAATTAATCCGTTGATCAGAACGGTCAATGTCAGCACGATACCGGTATAACTTTTAGGTTTGTTTTCTGTCTGATTCATCTTATGACCTCTCTCAATTTTACTGACTATCCAAATGGTATGAGAATTCAGCTTTGATGTCAACGGTTTCGCCCGCTTCGTCAGAAATTAGACAAACTTAAGCCCTAAAAAGACCGGGCGTTTGAGACCCGGCCTTTCGTCATATTAAGCTTCCTTCAACAGTTCTTCTATCACCTTATGTTCGTTTTCATTCAACAGATTTTTTGGAATGATCCGATCAATCGGTTTGTTCATATGCTGATCGAGAATATCGGCTGTTTCCTTATCCCCCGCGATTACGAGGCGCTCCCATTTATGTGATGCGGCCTTTTGATCAAGGTTTGAAGCCAATCGTTTATACAGCCTGTTTTGGTTTTCTTCGACGTGGGCTTTAGCAGCATCTTCGGCCATTGATGCGGAGCTCTCGCTTACATCCTGCGGTTTCCAGGATTCATTGATGACGTCGTATTGATAATGCTCTACACCTTCAATTTTTCCGAGTACGGTTTCGATAATCTTCACTTCATTTTGCTGGGTGAGAATAAAAGCCGTGCTCGGATATTGTTCACGGAGAAGTTCCAATTGGTCAAGGACGGCCGTTTCTTCCCAATAAAACCGTGTTTCGACAGGCACCTGCAGCTCAATCGTCTCCCAAATACCGCTTTCTCCCGATGCAAAAAATACGAGACTTCGCGGCATTTCTTTACCGAGCCCATCGATATATTGATAGACACGTTCCATGATACGGACGAGGGATTTTTCTTCTTTTGGATCACTGACAGATAGATACTCCCTTAATCTCCGAAAACCGGTTTTTAAAGCGATTTTCCACTCTCCCCCCTGCTGATCCGGATTTCTCATATCCGTATTTACATATAAGGAAAGCATTTTATCAGGAGATTCCGTCATTACGTACTTCAATTTGCCGATGAGTGAGTCAATTGCCATCATAGATTCCTCCTTTTTCCGCTGTTCCCTGTTCCTTTCCCTATCCCGGCCTCTTTAAAAACGTCAATCTGCATATATACGGCAGACTTTTCTAAAAAAGTTTTTGCAAAACCCATTTACAAACCAAGACATCATTTACTACAATGGATACTTGTGTTTTACTAAGACGTTTTTCGCTGTGAAAGGAGTATGATTTTGTTTACTGCAGAAGAAAGAGATCAGAAAGAGCTGGAAAAAGAGCTTCATAAACTTGAATTTCAGATTTTCAGAATGCGGGAGAATCTGATAGATGTATCAAAAGACGCGCGAGTGCTTGGTATTGATCAATCGAACAATGACGATTGGATCATTGTTTCCTCGATTGATGATGGCCAAACATGTAAGATTATGCTGACTGACTGTGAATCAGCCTACCGGGGAAGAGGATGTTTTTCACTGATTGCTTCCTATTATGAAAATGCCATTCATATCGGGGACATTAAAGGCCCGCCGAACCACGGCTACGGTTCGATCTGCATGAAATTTTTAAAACATATCGCCAGGGAGCAGAATATCCCGAAAGTAACGGGCGACATCGCTAAGCGTGATTGGGATCATGTCGACAGACTCGTTCATTTTTATGAAAAGCATCAATTTGATGTCTGGATTGACAAGGATACACAATCAGGCGGCATTAAATGGGTCGACCTGTAAAAAAGTGATAGAAAAACCCTCTTTTCTATGGTGTAATAGATAAAACCATATAAGGAGGGTTTTTTTTGTATCCGGAAAAACTGAAAAAAGGTGACGGCATTCGCATTGTTTCTCCGGCAACGAGCATGTCCGTTATGACAGATGAAAATATAAATGCCGCAAAGACAAAATTGGAGGAGCTGGGTTTTTGTGTCTCTTTTTCAGAGCATGCGAAAGAAATAAATGAATTTGATTCATCATCCATTGAATCGCGTGTCCGGGATCTGCACGAAGCTTTCGCTGATCCTGACATCAAAGCGATTTTGACGACACTCGGCGGGTTCCAATCAAATCAGCTGCTCCGTTATCTTGATTATGAAAACATCAAGCGGCACCCGAAAATCCTTTGCGGCTATTCAGATATTACTGCTCTTGGCCATGCCATTTATCAAAAAACCGGGCTTGTCACATATTCCGGCCCCCATTTTTCTTCATTCGCCATGAAAAAAGGATTGGACTATACGATTGACTCTTTCTTAGCCTGCTGCGCTTCTGATAAGCCGTATGAAGTAAAGCCTTCGGCCGAGTGGAGTGATGATAAATGGTACATGAACCAGGAGGATAGACGTTTTTATCGGAATCCGGGTCCGCTCGTCATTCAACCCGGTTATGCGGAAGGAACACTGATCGGAGGAAACCTATGCAGCCTGAATCTTCTGCAAGGCACGGAATACTTTCCGGAGATGGAACAAGTGATTCTGTTTATAGAAGATGATCATATGTCTGACATTCATATGTTTGATCGGGATTTGCAGTCACTCATTCATCTTCCCGCTTTTTCAGCCGTGAAAGGAATTGTCATCGGACGGTTCCAGCATGCTTCAAATGTGTCTGAAGAGGCTCTCTGTGCCGTCATCCGTACAAAAGAAGAACTGTCGTCTATGCCCGTTATCGCAAACGCTGACTTCGGCCATACTTCTCCTCTGATGACTTTTCCGATCGGAGGAACATGCAGAATAGAAGCCGGCTCAGAAGGCGGACGGATATGGATCGGCCGGCATTAACAAAAAAAGACGGGAAAACAGCCCCGTCTTTTATTATTTCGGTATCTTATGCCCCGGCGTGCGCAGAGCGATCATGAACCGGCCGCCAGCCGCTGCCGTCACCCATACGGAAGCTCCTTCATAAAAACGGCTGATTTCTTCATTATATACGGCATGTGTCAGTTCACGTTTATCATGCGTTCCGTCTTGGTTTTTTACGTTTAAAATAAGTACAAGCTCGTGTCTGCCATTCTTCATCACGCCAGTACGTCTCACCTTTTCAATAACGGCGGGCCTTCCCTTCCCTCTTTCAAGCGCCTGAAACAGCCTGACAGCCGGCATAGACAATCCGATGACCAGCACAATGGCACAAGCGGTGTACATCCCTGCTTGAAATACCGGTGATTCTGTGAAGGTATTCCATAAAAATATAAGTTCGGGCTCCATTCAATTCATCCCTTCAGATGCCGCTTTCAAACTCATTCTCTCTATATCATATTCGGGGAACGCTTTTTCTTTTTCAGCATATAACGATTATGCACAGACAAAAAAGGGAAGAAAAAAAGAACACAAAGCATTTAGCCTTGTGTCCTTTACTCTCTATATGAAACTAGTCTAACACTTTAACATTTACTGTTCTGACGCCCCAGTTGTTAGCGTCACTTTTCTTTGCAACAAATACGTCAATTTTATTTCCTTTAATTGCGCCGCCTGTATCTGCTGCTGTTGCCACTCCGTAACCTTCAACATAAACCTTAGAGCCAAGCGGAATGACACTAGGGTCTACCGCGATGACTTTTGCATCAGGGTTTTTGTTTAAGTCAACACCGGTTGCCGTTACACCGGAAATGCCGCCGTCGTTAGCGGAGTAAGCAGTTGCAGTCATTGTCAGCTGCTTTTTAGGCTCTTGTTGGTTTGTATTTGATTGAACAGGCTGCTGTTTTGCTTCGACAGCCTTCACTTCTTGTTTAGGTTGTTGTTCTTGAACAGGTTCTTGTTTAGGCTGCTCTTTTTGGACAGCTTCTTGTTTTGGCTGTTCTGTCTCGGCAGCTGGTTTTTGTTCAGTTTGCGGCTTGCTGGCTTGAGCCGGCTGTGCAGCCTGCGCCTGACCTTTCACCTTTAATGTTGTCCCTGCGTAAATGATATCTGATTGCAAGTTATTCAAGCTTTTCAGATTACCGACTGATGTTTCGAATTTCTGAGCAATTTTCCAGAGGCTGTCGCCCTGCTTCACTGTGTACTGCCCAGATGTGGTTGTTTCTACTGAAGAAATAGTCAGTTTCTCTCCTTCAATGATTAAATCAGAAGATAACTGATTCCATTCTTTTAAGTCCTTTAGGTTCACTCCGTTTTTTTGCGAGATCCCCCAGAGCGTGTCACCCTTTTGCACCGTGATTTCTTTAGCAGAAGCGTGAGCTCCGAATGCAGTTGTTGAAATTGCTGCAACTGCGACAAAGGACATAATCGTCTTCTTCATAAGTAAATCCTCCCTTGTTAGCTTTTTATTGGCGGCTAACAGGTGATATCGTAACATATGAAAATGTCAGTTCAATAACAAAACGATTTGAATTAGATTACAGTTCCTTTACATGAAACATTTCTCTCACTTGGTAAGTCTTGCTGAAACCTTGATACAGCAAGGGTTTTCAAGCTTTTGATTTTTCCGGCGCGGCTGTAAAACACAATGTGCAAATTTCTAAAAAAACTTTTTTTCACTCTGTTTCTCTTACATAATTTCGGATTTCTTCTAAAAAAAGCGCTCCGTATTTCAATCGTTTTTGTTCCCCTACCCCTTTTACAGAAAGAAGATCATGATCCGTTTTCGGAAGTTTCGCCGACATATCTTTTAACGTCTGATCTGAGAACACGACAAATGGAGGCACGCCCTGTTCCGCTGCGATCTCTTTGCGGAGACGCCGGAGAATCTCAAATAATTCATCATTTTCGGTGACGGCGGCGGCCTGTAAGGCTTCTTTTCTCGCGACTGCGCTCTTTCCAAGCAGAACGTCCCTTCCTTTTTGGGTGACCATAAGCGTCGGAAAAGTCCCATCTGCCATTCTGATGTATTCATCTGAAATAAGGAATTCGATAAAATCACTGATTTCCGCTGCGGTTTGATGCTTCATAATGCCGTAAGTGGACAGGCTGCTGAAGCCGTTTTCCAGCACTTTTTTATTTTTTGAACCGCTAAGCACCTGCGCTACCATCGTTTTTCCGAAACGCTCATTCATTCTGATGATGCATGACAATACCATCTGCGCTTCTTTAGTGACGTCATGCGCGCTTCTTGTATCAGTGCAATTGCCGCATGCTCCGCAAGCTTCCGCCTCATTCTCGCCGAAATATTTCAGAATAAACCGCTGCAGGCAATCTTCGGTATGACAGTAATCCACCATCTGCCTCAGTTTTTTGAGATCCTGCTTTTGTTTTTCTTCTCCGGCAGCCGATTGATCTATCAAAAAACGCTGCACCATAATATCCTGCGCCGAAAACAAGAGCACGCACTCGCTATTGAGGCCGTCGCGCCCGGCTCGTCCGGCTTCCTGGTAATAGCTCTCCATATCTTTCGGAATCTGCGCGTGCAGAACGAATCTGATGTTGCTCTTATCGATTCCCATTCCGAAAGCGGACGTAGCAACCATCACTTGTATCTGATCGTTAAGAAACCGCTCCTGCTGATCTTTTCTGTCACCATCCGCCAATCCGCCGTGATAACGGCCGGCATTGATGCCGCTGCGTTTTAATTTCTCATATAAACGGTCCGTTTCTTTTCTGGTTGCTGTATAAATAATGCCGGCTTCGTGTTTATTTCTTTCGAGGTACTGCTCGATAAACCGGTCTTTGTTTTCGCCCTTTACGACTTTGAATGTTAAATTCTCTCTGGCAAAACCGGTATACACAGTTTGTTCTTTATTGATGTGAAGCTGCTTGCAGATGTCATCATGAACCTCAGGCGTAGCCGTCGCCGTTAGCGCGATGATGACGGGCGGTTCTTTTAATTCATTAAAAAGAATTTCGATATTCCGGTAACTCGGCCTGAAATCATGCCCCCATTGCGATATACAGTGAGCTTCGTCAATGGCGACAAGAGGAACCGTAATATTCTGCAGGATGTGAATGAATTCAGGAGAAGTCAAACGCTCCGGCGTGATGTAAAAGAGCCGGTAAGCCCCTTCCTTCAAACCGGTCAGGCGCTCATGAATGTCACGGCTTGTCTGAGAGCTGTTAATATAAGCTGCCGTGATACCCGCTTCTTCAAGCGCGTCGACTTGGTCTTTCATTAAGGAAATAAGAGGGGAAATAACGATTGTGGTTCCTTCAAACAGCAGTGCGGGAATCTGATAGCAGATTGATTTTCCGCCCCCTGTCGGCATAATGCAGACCGTGTTTTTTCTCTCCTCTGCAACTGATTGTATCGCCTGTTTTTGCCCCGCGCGAAGACTGTCGTAGCCAAAATAATGCGCCAGAAGGGATTCGGCTTGATCCAGCATATGTCGTAAAACCTCACTTTGTCTTTGATTCTTTTATTTTATCATACTGATAAAAAATTCTGCTCATAGGCAGACCAAAATAAAAAGCCATCTCCGCAAGGGAAATGGCTTTCGCTACGTATGCCGTACGCAAGTAAGAAAGTTTTAAACCACCACTCCTCAAAGTGGGTGTTTGCAGAAGCGTTCCTGTCGTCCTCTGCAATGGAGGCATGACATTCCGGCTTCGATATAAAACTCCCTATTACAGCTTAAAGGTTAAAACTTAATTAACAATACGAACAATGTAGCTTCTCTTATATCCTACACCATCAGTCGTATTTTGGCAAGGGGGTTAATTCTTTTACAGAAAACCTTTTTTCTGTGCAAAAAATGCTTTTTTCTCCATAAAAGTTGTTTTTTCGACAAAATATCAATATATCAATATAAGATTGCTACGAAAGCTGTCACCAGTTTCTTCTATATATAATAGAAAAAACTCTCACACCCTATAGGGGTGCAAGAGTTTTCGGCAATTAGATTAGAATTTTGCAGCCAGATCTTTCGCTTCTTGCAGTCCTTTTTCAATGATCGCTTGAGCGTTATCAGGCGCAGCATTGTGGCCTTCAACGACAACAGTGTGAAGATCTTGAACTCCCCAGAAGCCGAGAACAGTTTTCATGAAGTTTAATGACATTTCAAGAGAAGCCATCGGTCCTTCAGAATATACGCCGCCGCGTGCGTTTAAGAGCGCTACTTTTTTATCTCCCATCAGACCTTTAGGGCCTTCAGGCGTGTATGTGAAAGTAACCCCTGCGCGAGACAGGTAATCAACATAAGTATGAAGCACAGCAGGCACTGTGAAGTTCCAAAGCGGGAATGCAAACACGACTTTGTCAGCTTTGACAAATTGGTTTAAGTAAATGTCAGCCGTTGACGCTTGTTTTTTCTCTTCGTCTGTCATTTCAATTCCTTTTGAAGCTTTGAATGTTCCGTTAATCATATCTCTTCCGAGGTAAGGAAGGTTTTCTTTATGAAGATCAAGTTCGATCACTTCATCATTCGGATTGTTTTCTTTATAAGCAGCGAGAAACGCTTCGTATAATTTTACGGATACGCCTTCTTCAGCCGTACGGTCACTTGATTTTACAAATAATACTTGAGACATTCTAAATTCCTCCCGGTAAACTTTTAATATTTACTTACAAATAGTATGTTACTTTCTTTTTTATATAAAGTCAATGATTTTATTTCGATTCTGAGATTTTTTATGGAATAAAAAAACAGGTACATATGAATGTACCTGCTGATATTATTGTGAATCCTGCTCGCGATCCAGGATTTCGTAAGTTTGTGAGCTTTTTTGATCAACGGTTTCTTTATTTGAGAGGTCTTTCACCTGCTCGTGAAATTCCCTTTCATATGAAGGGGCGTCTGTTTCCACATCCCCCTCTGCTTCCCGCTGCGCTTCAACGGTCATTCTGGCGTACGGAACGGCTTCAAGCCTTTCATAAGGGATTTCTTTTCCCGTTTTTTCGCATATCCCGTATGTTCCTTTATCCATCCGCTCAAGTGCGGCATTCACCTCATCTAAAAGATTCTGATCGACTTCATCCAAAGTCTGATTCGTAACCCTGTCCAAATAAATGCTTCCGTGATCAGCTAAGTGATTATCTACTCCGTTTGACAGTTCTCCCGTGTCTTCGCTCATTGAATGTTTTTCTTTTGATTCTCCTTGAAGACCGTCCTTTAAATCGATTAATTTATGGTAAAGGCTGTCCCGCTGTTCTTTTGATAATGACATATTCAGCATCTCCTTTTTCGTCTGTATTCCTGTTGCTTTCAGTTATTACATACCCTCGAAAAAGACCGCTGAAACAATGGGTCTCAATGTGTTCTCCCCCTGATGTTGACACTCGGTGTCTGCTGTTTTGTCTGTCTTTTTTCTCTCATAGGATCATTATCCTGGTTGTCCCTAAATTCTTCAGCGCCGGCTTTTTTAAGCTGGTGCTCCGGCGTATGGTATGTGGCGCCGATATTCAGCACACCGCTCATGTCTGTTATACTCAGCTTTTCAAAGTCAATGTTGTATTCCACTTTGTCCACTTTGACGCTCTCGATATGGACATACGTTTTTTCCCCTTCAACCGTTTGGGGTTCAGAATGACATTTATTCTGAAGCTCATCAAGCTGCTGTTCCACTTTCTGAAGCCTGTCTAATTCTTCTTCACATACTTTTTTGAAAAGCTCTTTCATTATTTTTTTCAAAGAAAATCACTTCTTTCCCCGTCACTCTTGGAAAGTTCTAGGCGTCCCGTATTGCGAATATATAAACATGGTATACAAAAAGGAGGTGAATGATGATGTTTTTTCCATCCGTTATTAACTTTGAGCATATAAAAATGAACGGAATCAGCAGCGGAGCGACTTTTAACACCGGTTCTTCCGTTATACTGAGGCGTACTGCCGCTAATAAAAGAAATGAAGGATATGGTGAACAAAGCGGAGATTGCACTGTGGTCGCTATCCCCATCATGAGTATTGATGATTCAGATCTGATAGACGGCACCGCAAATAAGGTCAGCCTTCGATAATAATATGGTTTGCATCCCCCAAATGTTTAGCAATTGATATATATAAAATTCCGTCTTTGAATACCGCCTGCATCCCCTTCGTTCCCTGAGCGGAATGAGGAAGATCGAGTTTTTTTTCGAAATCGCCGTATTTTCCGGCCTTCTGTTTAAAATCCTGTTCATTGAAGTAGGATTTTCTCGTGCCTTTTACGACAATGTATTCTCCGTAGGACAAAAGCTGAACATCTTGTTTCCGATAGCCGGGCAGATACAGCAAAAATTGGAGTTCATCATGGGTTTCCACTATATCTATAAGAGGAAAAGCATCCTCATTTCTTCTCATTTGCCCATCTCCCTGTTGAAAGGGAAAATGAGAATGACCGTTTTGAAATGTTTTCAATTGCTCATCATCAAAAATGTTTTTCCAAAAATCACCGCCGGACATGTTTTGCGCCATTTCCATCCATTGCTTCATCTTGTCGAAATCCATTTTTTTATCGCCCTCCTGTCTAAGCATACGGTCATAACAGCCGGCATACACCTGTATTAAAGGAGGTTTGCCTGTGGTTCAACCAACTCCATATATCAATATTAATATTTTCATGTTGAAAATTAATTCCTTTGAAAATGCTTCAGCGGTGAATGTCGGACAGAATTTACTGGCGGAATGGCAGAATTCCGATAAAAAGAATCAAGGATACGGACAGAACTTCGGGGATGCAAGCGGCTTCATCGGCACGAACGGCAAAGTGGATGACAGAGATCAAATTGATTCTCCGTCTGCCTTCGAGTCAGCATGCGGCAAAATTCCCGCCGGGAAAGGAGACCCATTATGATGTTTTCGCCGGTTTTGGTCAATGTAGGGGGCTTTAAAGTGAATGCGGTCGACCGGGGCTCTTCCATTACGATCGGCCCGTATCAGCAAATCGATTATTTTTTATCAAATAAGATTAACTATGGCTTCGGTGAAGAAAACGGTGATTTGGCGCCGATTTATATCCCCATCAGTTCTATTGCTGATCCGGATCTCATTGATTCGAACTCCGGAAAAACAAGCATTATCTAATAAAAAAGCCATCCGCCTGCATTCGGATGGCTTTTATGTCATATTTAGCTGCATAAGTATTTTGTTAAAATGGCTTGAACCTCGGTCAAGTCCGTTTCTTTTGCAAATTCCAATTCGAATGTTTTTCCCCTTGTCATTAATACGAGGCCCGTATCAGGATCAAACATCCCTGCTTCTTGAATGGCGAAGCTTTCAATTGTTTTATATGGAAGGAAGACGCGCACTTTCTTTTTGGAGAACATTTTATTATCAAAGAAAATCACTCGTTTATTTGTAAAGCATATTTGGTCAACCCGCAGTTTATAAATCGTTTCAATCCGTTCTCCCTCAACGAGCAAAGCCTCCAGCTTTTTTGTGTCGGTTGATCTGCTGACAGAAAAAATTCCCAATGAAGAACCCCACTTTCTGCTTCTATACTATATTTTATCAAATACATAAAAAAATAAGTTCTTTATCCCTATATAAGAATACGACATAGACAGCATTTAAACCATTACGAACAGATTACATTTTCAGAACGTTCATCGGATTAGCCTTTT
Source organism: Bacillus sp. 5RYD7K (assembly GCF_059831465.1). Taxonomy (NCBI): domain Bacteria; kingdom Bacillati; phylum Bacillota; class Bacilli; order Caryophanales; family Bacillaceae; genus Bacillus; species Bacillus sp. 5RYD7K. The sequence goes on along the minus strand of NZ_CP191200.1, from coordinate 2,754,099 downwards.
CGCGAAAGGTGCTCTGTTATGAAGTAATACGGTTTTGCAGAAGAAAAGGTTTCAAGAAAACCATATTTTTTTCGAAAAGTCAGTTTTTTCTTACCGCTGTAAAAAACCGCGGCCTCTGAATGCCGCGGTTTCAACAAAACATCAACGATCCGTATCTTCAATTGTTCCTTATTTGTCCGTGCCTTTTTCCGAACATGCTGAAGCAAAATAAATTCATTCAGCTTTAGACTTCTTCAAAATACTCTTTGTAGAAGCCGCCGACTTTATTTGTATTGTCCACGACAAAAATAAATTCTTCTGTTTCATTTTTGACTTCATACTCTTTGCCGGGCGTCAGTACGTTTTTGACAATGTATTTTTTCGCATCTGTATGTACGCATTTTACCTTTTTAACGCTTTCTTTTGTCTGCCAATTATTATGAATCATCTGTAAAACTCCTTTTCTTCATCGATAAGCTTATTGTAGCCGTTTTTTCTTGTGAATTGCAATAACGGTTATCAATTGATTTTACCTGGGTCTGTATTATAGAATGACTGTATGCGCTTACTTTGCGCGGACATCAAGATGCTCAAAACAGACCATAAAAAAATTCGGGAGGTTTGTTACGAATGAGTTCTTTAACGATGCAGATCACAAAAAGGCTGGAAACATTTTTGCAAGGCACGAAGAAGCTTTATATTGACGGAAAATTTGTTCCGAGCGCTTCAGGATCAACCTTTGTCACACCGAACCCGGCAACCGGAGAAACTTTGATGACGCTTTACGAGGCACAGGCAGAAGACATTGACAGTGCAGTGAAAGCGGCACGCAAAGCCTTTGATCACGGCGAATGGCGCACTATGCCGGCCGCTTCCAGAAGCAGGCTGATGTATAAGCTTGCCGATTTAATGGAAGAGCACAAGACTGAACTCGCGCAGCTTGAAACACTTGATAACGGAAAACCGATTAATGAAACGACGAATGGAGATATTCCGCTGGCAATTGAGCATATGCGTTATTATGCCGGGTGGTCCACAAAGATAACCGGACAAACGATTCCGGTCGCCGGCTCATATTTTAATTACACCCGCCATGAGCCTGTCGGCGTCGTGGGGCAAATCATCCCTTGGAACTTCCCGCTCCTTATGGCGATGTGGAAAATGGGCGCCGCCCTTGCCACAGGATGTACAATCGTTTTGAAACCGGCGGAGCAGACACCGCTGACCGCCCTCTATTTAGCTGAATTAATTGATCAGGCGGGCTTCCCTGACGGCGTCATCAATATTGTTCCCGGGTTCGGCGAGACGGCCGGGGAAGCGCTGACCAACCATGACGATGTCGATAAACTCGCTTTTACCGGTTCTACAGAAATCGGCAAAAAAATTATGGAGAAAGCCGCGAAAAGTATCAAGCGCGTAACGCTGGAGCTTGGCGGTAAGTCACCTAACATCATTTTGCCTGACGCCAACTTGAAAAAAGCCATTCCCGGCGCTTTAAACGGGGTCATGTTTAATCAGGGGCAGGTATGCTGTGCCGGCTCCCGTGTCTTCATTCACAAAGATAAATATGATGAGGTCGTAAGCGAAATGGTTTCATATGCGAAATCGCTTCGGCAGGGAGCCGGTCTTCACCAAGATACGCAAATCGGTCCGCTCGTCAGTAAGGAACAGCATGAACGCGTGCTTTCTTATATTGAAAAAGGAAAAGCAGAAGGCGCCAAAGCTGTTACAGGCGGAAGCTGTCCGTTTGAAGAAGGGTATTTTGTCTCCCCGACAGTATTTGCGGACGTAGATGACAGCATGGCCATCGCAAAAGAAGAAATTTTCGGCCCGGTTTTAGCCGCTATTCCGTATGATACGGTAGATGAAGTCATTGAGCGTGCGAACCGCTCGGAATACGGCCTTGCAGCCGGACTTTGGACTGAGAATGTGAAAAACGCCCATTACATTGCTGACCGTCTCCAGGCCGGCACCATCTGGGTCAACTGCTACAATGTATTCGACGCGGCCTCTCCTTTCGGCGGCTATAAGCAATCCGGCCTCGGACGGGAAATGGGCTCTTACGCGCTGGATAATTATACAGAAGTGAAAAGCGTCTGGATCAGTCTGGAAGATTAATAAAACGAGAAACTGCTGCCTGCCAGCAGTTTCTTTCTTTTGTGTCATGCCGCCTTTTGCATATGAATATATATGCTCATGAAGGAGTTGAGCGAGTGTGAGCACAATTCGTGAAAAAGTCAGAAGCCGTCAAAAGAAAACCATCTCCCTATTAAGAGAAAAGCAAAATGCTGACGGCTCATGGTCATTTTGTTTTGAAGGCCCGATTTTGACAAACGCCTTTCTGATCCTCCTTCTCACTTCTCTCGGAGACAATGATAAAGAACTGATCGCTGAGCTTGCAAAAGGCATCCGCGCAAAGCAGCGTCCGGACGGAACATTTGCCAATTATCCCGATGAACGGAAGGGAAATGTGACCGCCACTGTACAGGGCTATGTCGGCTTGCTGGCTTCCGGCTTATATAACCGTTCTGAGGCGCATATGATTCAGGCCGAACGTTTTATCATCTCTAACGGCGGCTTGCGGAACGTACATTTCATGACAAAGTGGATGCTTGCGGCAAACGGCCTTTATCCGTGGCCCGCACTGCACCTGCCATTATCTTTCTTAGTGATTCCCCCCTCTTTTCCGCTGCATTTTTATCAGTTCAGTACATACGCGCGGATCCATTTTGTGCCGATGGCTGTGACGCTTAATAAAAGATTTTCACTGAAAAATCCAAACGTCCCGTCTCTCGCGCACTTAGATCGGCATATGACCAAAAATCCGTTTACATGGCTTCGTTCCGATCAGGAAGAGGACAGAGATCTCTCTTCTCTATTTGCGCATTGGAAACGGCTTTTGCAGATTCCCGCCGCTTTTCATCAGCTTGGTCTCCGTACGGCCAAAACGTATATGCTTGACCGGATTGAAGCAGACGGCACATTGTACAGCTATGCGAGCGCCACTATTTTTATGGTGTACAGCCTGCTTGCTCTTGGTGTATCACGCCACTCCCCCGTTATCAGAAAAGCGCTTGCCGGCACGAAAGCTTTACTCACGTCTTGCGGCAATATACCGTATCTGGAAAATTCAACGTCGACCGTTTGGGATACGGCGCTTCTCAACTATGCGCTCATGAAAAGCGGCATTTCAGATAACGATCAGATGATAACCAGCGCCGCCCGCTTTCTGCGTGAACGGCAGCAGACGAAAGTGGCGGATTGGGCCGTCCACAACCCGCATGCAGAACCGGGAGGATGGGGTTTTTCAAACATCAATACGAATAATCCTGATTGTGATGACACAGCGGCAGTGCTCAAAGCCATCCCGCGAAAACTTTATCCCGGCTCGTGGGAACGCGGACTGAGCTGGCTTTTGTCCATGCAAAACAGTGACGGGGGCTTCTCTGCTTTTGAGAAAAATGTCAATCATCCGCTGATCCGCCTGCTCCCGCTTGAATCGGCTGAGGAAGCTGCCATTGACCCTTCAACAAGCGACTTAACCGGACGGGTGCTTCACTGTTTAGGGGAAGCGGGGCTTTCTTCTGATCACCCCCAGATTGAAAAAGCCGTCCAATGGCTGTTCCGCCATCAAGAAGAGGACGGTTCATGGTACGGCAGATGGGGTGTGTGTTATATTTACGGAACATGGGCTGCGCTGACGGGCATGAAAGCTTGCGGTGTCAGCCAAAACCACCCGGCCGTAAAAAAAGCGATCCGCTGGCTGAAGTCTATTCAAAATGAGGACGGAAGCTGGGGAGAATCCTGTAAAAGCGCAGAAATCAAAACGTATGTCCCCCTTTCTTACGGAACGGTTATACAGACGGCATGGGCTGCGGAAGCTTTGCTGCAATACGAAAAACCGCATCACCAGGCCATCACAAAAGGCATATCTTTTCTTATTGAAAACCGGCATTACGAGGGATCTCCTTTCAGCTATCCGACTGGAATCGGCCTTCCGAAACAATTTTACATCAAGTATCACAGCTACCCGTATGTCTTTTCTTTGCTTGCGCTCAACACTTTTATGAAAGTGAGTGAAAAGGAGGAAGAAAAATGAAACGGCACGCTTATCAAACCGAGATGCTGAATTGGTGTGAAACCTTGAAGGAACAAGTCATTCAGCAAGGCCGGTTCGATCGCTTCGCGGCACAAATCGACCGGATTTTTCACACTCTTCAGGATGATGGATTAACGGAGGCGGAATGGTACGAACAGGCATCAGGACTTTACCGGGACATTACCCAATCGGAAGAGCCAGATGAGCGCAGAGCTTTTGTGCCGATCGGCAAGCATGTACTGCCTAAACTGCCTTACAGTTATTCCGCACTGGAACCGTATATTTCAAGGGAAATCATGAAACTTCACCATACAAAACACCATCAGACCTATGTTGACGGCCTGAATCATGCTGAACTGGAGCTGAAAAAAGCGCGGCAGATGAAACAGTACGACTTAGTGGCGCATTGGGAGCGGCAATTGGCGTTTCACGGCGCCGGCCATTATTTGCACAGTATTTTCTGGTTTTCCATGAACCCAAACGGAAAAAGACGGCCGACGGGGGCGCTCTTTCAAATGATTGATGTGTCATTCGGAAGCTACTCCGCTTTTAAAGAGCAATTTTCTCAAGCGGCGAAAAAAGTCGAAGGAGTCGGCTGGGCTATCCTAGTCTGGGCGCCGCGCGCCGGGCGGCTGGAGATTTTGGCCGCTGAGAAGCATCAGCTCTACAGCCAGTGGGACGTCATTCCTTTGCTTCCGCTGGATGTGTGGGAACACGCTTATTACTTACAATATAAAAACGACCGCGCGGCTTACGTGGATCAATGGTGGAATGTCGTTGACTGGCGGGAGGCGGAGAAACGGTTCGAGCAAGCGCACCGCGTAATGTGGCCGCTTTATTAAAAAAGCCCCCGTTTTGAACGGGGGCTTGCTTCTTTTCATTTAAAAAATACCGAGCACGTGCAGAAAAACGATAATAATGGCTACAGGAGACACATAACGAATTAACAGGAGCCAGACTGCAAACCATTTCCGTTTAATCCCTGAACCGCTTTTCAGTTCATCAAACAGCGCCTGTTTCGGAATTTTCAGCGGGACGAAAACGGCAATTAAAAGCGCGCCCAGCGGCATTAAGACATTGCTGACGAGAAAGTCCGCGGCGTCAAAAATACTGCGGTGAAAAATTGAAACATCACTCAATATTCCGTACGACAGCGCAGAAGGCACGCCGACAATAAAGATGGCAAGTCCCCCAATCCATGCATACCGCTTTCGTTTTGCCGAATCGCCTTTTGACAAAACGGCAACCAAAATCTCAAGCATTGAAAAAGCCGATGTCAGCGTCGCAAATAAAAACAGCAGCAAAAAGGCGAGTAAAAATACGATGCCGAACGGCATTTGGTTAAAGACGGTCGGAAGCACGTTAAACAAAAGCTGCGGGCCCTGATCCGGCTTTAGGCCGAAAGAAAACACCGCCGGAAAAATCGCCACGCCCGCCATCACGGCAACAAGGACATTTAATACCGTCACTGATACAGCGGATTGAACAATATTTTCTTCTTTTTCTAAATACGCACTGTATGTAACCATTACGGATACTCCGACGCTTAACGAGAAAAATGACTGTCCCATCGCATATAAAATGGTATTGGCGTCCATCGCGCCGAAATCGGGCATGAAGAAGAATTTTAATCCCTTCGCTGCATCATGAAGCGTAACTGAGCGAATCATTAGAAGAATAAAGAGAATAAACAGAGCCGGCATCAGCAACTGGCTTACTTTTTCGATGCCGCTGCTTACCCCCTTTGCAACAACTAAAATCGTCAGCACGATAAACAGCAGCTGGCCAAAAACCGCTGCATAAGGGTTTGAAATGGTATCGATAAATAACGTATCAAATCCGGATGTGAGCGATAAACCGCCTGTAAAGCCCTTTATAATGTAGATTAATATCCATCCCCCCACTACGCTGTAGAAGGATAATAGAATAAAACACGTAATGATTCCGAGATATCCGATCCAATGCCACTTTTTCCCCGGCGCAAGCGCCTTATAAGATTCAACGGCGTTTTTTTGCGTTTTTCTGCCGATAATAAATTCAGCAAGCAGAAGCGGCAGTCCGATTAAAACCGTAAATAAAATAAAAACGAGCAGAAAAGCGCCGCCTCCGCTGGTTCCCGCTACGTAAGGGAACTTCCATATTGCGCCGAGCCCGATTGCAGAGCCGGCCGTAGCTAAAATAAATCCCAGCTTAGATGACCATTGATTAGCTTCTTTCACTTCAGCACTCCCAATTCATTTCAGTATAAAAATCAATTGTAAGAATATATGTCTGAATAGTCAAGAAGATATTAGTTGACATAATATAATTATAAAAAACTTATATTTAATATTGAATTATTCAGAATATTATTTATAATGGAATACAGAAAAGTCAGTCAGATTTTCTGACTTGATTGATTGGATGAAAAAGGAGCTGTGTTTATGGAATGGATGAAAAAAATAAGCGGGTTTGCGGGACAAACTTTCGGCTTATGGGTGATCGTCTTTGCTGGTTTAGGATTTGCCTATCCTGATTTGTTTTCTTGGATCAGTTCTTATATGACGGTTTTTCTAGGTATTATTATGTTTGGAATGGGGCTTACTCTTCAAACAGACGATTTTAAGGAATTAATCAGAAAACCTTGGCATGTCATCATCGGAGTCGTTGCTCAGTTTACGATTATGCCGCTTACGGCTTTCTGTTTATCAGCCGGGCTCCGCCTCCCCGCAGAAATTGCAGCGGGCGTCATTCTGGTCGGATGCTGTCCGGGCGGCACCGCCTCAAATGTCATGACCTTTTTGGCAAAAGGCAATACGGCGCTTTCAGTTGCGGTCACTACAATCTCAACATTGCTTGCTCCTATTGTAACGCCGGCACTTATTATGCTGTTTGCAAAAGAATGGCTCCCTGTTTCTTTCGGCTCGCTTTTTGTTTCCATTATTCAAGCCGTGCTTTTACCGATCATCCTCGGTGTGATTGTGAAGCTGTTCTTCAAAAAACAAGTCGGCCAAGCCGTTCACGCGCTTCCTCTCGTGTCGGTAATCGGCATCGTAGCGATTGTTTCCTCTGTTGTAAGCGTAAATCGTGAACATCTGCTTCAATCAGGACTGCTGATTGTGACAGTCGTCATCTTACATAACGGAATCGGATATTTGTTAGGATTCCTGACTGCAAAGCTGTTCAAAATGGATTATGCTTCGCAAAAAGCGATTGCGATCGAAGTCGGGATGCAAAACTCCGGACTGGGCGCGGCGCTTGCGACAGCACACTTCTCCCCTCTGTCAGCCGTACCTAGTGCGATTTTCAGCATATGGCACAATTTGTCAGGATCTGCTCTTGCCACCTATTGGTCTAAGAAAAAAGGAAAAAACAGCGCAGAAGAGGATGAAACGGCAAAGATTCCGCTTTCATAACTGAACAAGGATAGGGCGGCTGCCGCTCTATCCTTGTTTTTTCTGCAGATCACGAAACAGGCGCAAAAGCGCTTTTTTTACATTCCCCTGAAATAAACCTCCATGATAACAAATCAATTGGCGGATATCGTAATCGAGCAGCCGCTCTACGGAACGGACCGCATCTCCCATATGTAACGTATAGCCGGGATGAGCAAGATTCAGCTTTCCGTCTTCAATAACCACCGCATCGCCTGTGATCATTATTTTTTCGGCAGGCAGATAAAGGCTGATATGGCAGGTTGTATGACCCGGCGTGGCCATAATGCGAATGCCTCCGCACCAAGGCAGCAGCTCGCCGTCAGTAACTGTCCGGTGAACCGGAGCCGATTCGGCTGATTGAAGCGAGCGGATGAACTGTTTTGCATGAGGTTTTGCTTCCTCTGGCAATGAACAAAACGTTGATTCAGCCTGCTCAAGCCGTAAAGATTTTTTTGAGCCGTCAATATACGGCGCTTCATGTTCGTGTGCTGTCACGCTGATATCCGGATACAAACGGTGCAATGCAGCGAGTGAGCCGATATGGTCTATGTCTTGATGCGTTACAATGATTTTCGTCAATGAATGAAGCGGCATACCGCGCCGGGCAGCAGCATGTTGAAGGTGTTTTGTAAAGCCGGGATATCCGCAGTCTATTAAAATCGTGTCATGTTCGTCTTGCAGAAGAACCGGCGTGATAGAATGCCATTCTCCATTATGTTCAAATTTAATCTCAAGCGGATAACAGTTTTTCATCTGCATTTCTCCCTTTCCTCAATAAAAAAAGTACACCGCTTGTAAAAGCAGTGTACTTTTCATCTGACACAAATTACCCTTCCAGCAACAGCTGTTCCGGATCTTCAAGCAGGTTTTTAATGGTGACAAGGAATCCGACCGCTTCTTTGCCATCTACAATTCTGTGATCATATGATAAAGCGATGTACATCATCGGACGGTTTTCAGAGCGCTCGGCATCAATCGCTACAGGGCGCAGCTGAATTTTATGCATACCTAAGATCCCAACCTGAGGGCTGTTTAGGATTGGTGTTGACATAAGCGAGCCGAATGTACCTCCGTTTGTGATCGTGAAGGAGCCTCCTTGCAGCTCACCTAATGTTAATTTATTGTTTCGCGCTTTCTTCGCGAGTTCGCCGATTTCTCTTTCTATGCCGGCGAATGTCAGACGATCAGCGTCACGCACGACTGGGACGACAAGCCCTTCTTCAGCCGCGACAGCGATACCGATATCATAAAACTTTTTCACGATCAGCTCATCGCCTTGAATTTCAGCGTTAAGGAGCGGATATTTTTTCAATGCTGCCACGACGGCTTTTGTGAAGAACGACATGAAACCGAGTTTTACTTCATTTTGCTCAAGAAATTGGTCTTTACGGCGTTTTCTTAAATTCATAACCGCCGTCATATCCACTTCATTAAACGTCGTCAGCATCGCAGAAGTCTGCTGCACTTCAACCAATCGTTTCGCGATCGTTTGTCGGCGGCGGGACATTTTTTGCACTTCGACAGGTTTGTCAAAGCTTTGCTGTGTTTTTTGAGCCTGCTGTTTCGGCTGTGCCGCAGGTTTTGGAGCCGGCTTTTCATAAGCTTCCACATCATGTTTGCGTACGCGGCCGAGCGGGTCCCCCGTCGGAATTTGTGAAAGGTCAATTCCTTTTTCCCTTGCCAGCTTGCGTGCAGCCGGAGACGCAACCGTTTTTGATTTTGTTTCTGATTGTGCTTCCTGGCTGACTTCTTGAGCAGCCGGTTCAGCTTTTGCTTCCTCTTTCGTTTGTTCATTGGCTGGAGCACTTTCTGAAGGGGCAGGTGCAGAACTTTCGCCAGCGCCTTCTGTAATGGTGCCGATAATTTCTCCTACTTGGACGGTATCACCCGAATCTTTCAATACCTCTTTTAGAACACCCGATTCTTCTGCTGTCAATTCAACATTTACTTTGTCCGTCTCCAGTTCAAGCAAATACTCACCCTGTTCTACATAATCACCGGGCTGCTTTAACCATTGGGCTATCGTTCCTTCTGAGATTGATTCTGCTAATTCAGGTACCTTAATTTCCGCCATTTTTACATTTCCCCCTTAGTTTTTGCGAGTCAAGCTATCAGATACAATGCGTTCCTGTTCTTTTTTGTGGACTGTCGGATCTCCTTCTGCGGGACTGGATCGTCTTCTTCGGCCGATGTATTGAACATTTACTCCTTTCGGCGCGATTTCCGTCAGATACGGGCTGATATAACTCCAAGCCCCCATGTTCTGCGGTTCTTCCTGAACCCAAACGATCTCTTGCAGGTTCGGCAGTTTGGCGAAAAGTTCTTTCGCGTCTTTTGCCGGGAACGGATACAGCTGTTCGATTCTGGCAATATGAAGCCAATCTTTATCGCCTTCCATTTTGTTAAAGTGATCGCTGATGTCAATTGACACTTTTCCGCTTGATAACACGACGCGGGTCACTTTTTCGTAAGCGTGGGAAAGACCGGATTGCTCATAGACCGGCTTGAATCTGCTTTCGCTCAGTTCCTGCACTTCAGATACCGTATTCGGATTGCGCAGCAGGCTCTTCGGCGTCATGATCACAAGCGGGCGGATTTCCTCACGAAGCAACATTTTCGCTTGTCTTCTTAAAATATGGAAATATTGAGCCGCACTTGTCAGGTTGGCCACCGTCCAGTTATTTTCTGCCGCCAGCTGCAGGAACCGCTCGACGCGGGCGCTGGAGTGTTCAGGCCCCTGTCCTTCGTAACCGTGAGGGAGCAGCATGACTAATCCTGATTTTTGTCCCCATTTTGCCCGTCCTGCAGAGATGAATTGGTCAAAATAGACTTGAGCCGCATTGGCAAAGTCCCCGTACTGCGCCTCCCACATCACAAGCGTTTCAGGCGAATACACGTTGTACCCATATTCAAAGCCGAGAACCGACCCTTCAGAAAGCGGGCTGTTATGCACCGTAAATGAAGAAGCACAGTCGTCTAAATGATGGAGCGCAACAAATTCTTCTCCTGTTTCGCTGTCATGCAGCACAAGGTTTCGCTGAGCGAACGTTCCGCGCTCTGAATCCTGTCCGGTCAGCCGGATCGGCGTGCCGTCTTTCAAAATGGAAGCAAACGCAAGCGATTCAGCCAATGACCATTCCACTTTACGATCATCATCAAACGCTTTTGCGCGTCTTTCCAAAATTCTTTTCAGCTTGCCGAACACGTTAAAGGATTCCGGCCAGTTGATGAGTTCGCCGTTCAGCTTGCGGAGAACGTCAAAATCAATGGCTGTGTCAACGTCAGGAAAACCGTTGGACACCGGTTCCGGCAATTCGATTTCCCGTACGGCGTCTTCTTTTTTGGCGGGCACCTTTTTATAGGCGTCTTCGATTCGTTTTGTCACTGCCGTTTCAATGTTTTGCGCTTTTTCCTCGCTGATCAGGCCTTCACTTACGAGTTTTTCCGCAAAGATCCGCTTGACAGTCGGGTGTTTTCTGACGGCGTCATACAGCATCGGCTGTGTCGTGGACGGCTCATCCATTTCATTGTGACCGTACCGTCTGTAACCGATTAAATCGATTAAGAAATCTTTATTGAAACGCTTCCGGTATTCGACCGCAAACTTAACGGCTGACAGGCATGCTTCAGGATCATCCGCGTTGACGTGAACGATCGGTATTTCATAGCCCTTCGCCAAATCACTGGCATATTTAGTAGAACGGGATTCATCGCTTTCAGTTGTAAAGCCGATCATATTATTGGCGATGATATGAATGGCCCCCCCGACCTGATAGCCTTTCAGAGAGCTTAAGTTCAGCGTCTCAGCGACAATTCCTTCTCCCGGGAACGCTGCGTCACCGTGAATTAAAATGGCGAGCGATTTTGTTTCGTCTTGAACCGGGTACCCCTTTTGCGTTCTTGTTTCCTGTGCCGCCCGCGTGCTTCCTTCAATAATCGGATTGATGAATTCCAGGTGGCTCGGGTTATTCGCGAGCGTAATCCGCGCGCTTTTGGTTTCAGCATCCTGAAGCTGTCTGTCTGCACCGAGGTGGTATTTTACATCTCCCGTCCAGCCGTAGCTGATTCCGGTCGAGCCTTCAGACGGTACAAGATCTTTATTCGGCGCGTGCTGGAATTCTGAGAAAATAATTTCATATGGTTTTCCGAGCACATGCGCGAGGACATTTAAACGGCCTCTGTGCGCCATTCCGATATTGACATTGGTTGTGCCTGCTTTCACAGACTGGGCGATAATGTCGTCAAGAACCGGCACAAGCGCGTCTAATCCCTCAATTGAGAAACGTTTCTGACCGACGAATGTCCGGTGTAAAAATTGTTCAAATCCTTCTACTTCCGTCAGTCTTTCTAAAACGGCTGACAGTTTTTCCGGTGAATTTTTCCGGAACAGTTCTCCGGATTCGACCATTTTTGTAATCCATGCGCGCTCTTCGAAATCATGCACATGGTCAAATTCAAAGGAGATGGTTCTTTTATACGTATTGCGTAAATGCTGGATGGCTTCTAAGCCGTTCGTTATATTGGCAGGTGCGTCTTTACAGATGACAGACGCGGGTATTGCTTTCAGTTCTTCTTCTGTAAGCCCGTACTCGGATAACGGAAAGAGCTCGCTCTTTATTTGATCCTTTCTGAGCGGATTGACGGAAGCGTTCAGATGGCCATAGGTTCGAATATCTTCTGCAAGTTTAACTGCTGCTGCGATCTTTTGAATCAGATCTGCGGTGACGCGTCCCTGTTCCTTTGTTCCCGATGCCTCTTTTATCTGGCTTGGCGGAGCGCCGAGTTCGTCAAACATGTCTTTCAGATCCGGATCAATGCTGTCTGGATCTTCAGCATATTGGTCGTACAGCTCCAGTGCGTAGCCGAGGTTCGGTCCGTAAAAATCTTCCCAATTCATTCTTTGTTTCATATTATTTTGAAACATTTGAATATTACCCCCAACCTAGATAATCAAGTGATCATTTCACTATCTTGAAATAACTTTTGAACGCTGTGCCCAAAATTATGTAATAAAAACGCTTCCAAGGATATTTTACCACTGATTGTGTTTGGATTCTACCTTGATTGTTCACAAAATAGTAAAAAAAAACAGATCCATAACGAAAAAATTAAATCATTTTAAAATAAAAAGCGAAAAAGCATAGGAAAAAGCTTATCCTATGCTTTTATGAAGCAGTTTTTTCAAGAGCGGATACAGCACATCGGGGAGCTGATCGACGTCCGGAACAAAAATACTGTACTTTCCGTACATATCCTGAATGGTTTTCATCTGGGATTCTTCTATCGCGGTATTGGACAGAAAAACATTTATGACTTCTATCCCTCTTTTTCTCGCTTCGATGACAGCCTCGCTCGTATCGACGATGCCGTTTTGTTCGTAGCCGAACGCTGCGGGCTCCCCATCTGAAAACACGATTAAAAACTTTTGTGCCTCACTCCGCCTCATCAGCTGTTTTGTCATTTGTCTGATGGCATATCCGTCTCTGTTATCTTCCTCCGGCGCAAGCTGCATGATCAAAGGACCCGCCGCCTGCAGCAGCGATTCTTCAAACGGAATCACCGTATTGAAGAAGTTCGGCTGGCTCGTTTCGGTCGCTTCGTTTGTATCCTCCCAAAAACCGACGATCTGGTGCGGAACGGACACTGATTTCAATGCTTCATGAAAAAGGACGATTCCTCTCTTTGTTTCATCCATTTTGTCGAACATGCTGGCCGAACAATCGACAAGCAATGTAAACACAGCGTCAATTTCTGAAGACGGGTCCTGCTTTTTATAGAAAAGGCGCGGATTCCGTTCCGTAAAGTAGCGGAGCAGCTTGCGATTCAGCCTGCCTGCATGAAGATCGGTCCGCGGGAGCGTTTTTTTGTGTTCAAGTGTTTTTTGTATCATCTGCTTCAGGCGCTTTTGATATGATTCTATCGTTTTCGCCTGCTCTTTATAGGACTGTTCATCTTCCAGAGACGCTTTGTGCGGTGTTTGGTAAACCGGGAAGGCAAATTTGTTTTCTTTTCCGTCAGCCAGTCCCGCTCCCCTGTGTTCATCCTGTCTGGATTCAAGCGCTTCCAGCTGGGAATAATCCTCTCTTTTTGTCTGGCGTGCTGAGCCTTGAACGGAGGCGAGCGCCTGATCACCGTCATCGCCTTCTCTGGCGGCGTCATTCCCAAGGTCTGATTTCGCGCCGTGTTCAATATCAAATTGAAGGAAACTTTTTGACGGCGCTTCAGTTTCCCGGTGCCACGTATTCATTTTCTCTTCATGGATATCTTCATCTCCGTCGGAAGACTCAGGGAGCGTGATATCGTCGCTTAATGACGGCGCTCTTTTGATGCTCTCGAATAAAGGCTCTTCAGCCGCTTTCTCGTAATCAAGTTCCGGCAGAAAGAAGTAGGTGTTCAGCATATCTTTCTCCAGCACTTCATCAAGGCCTTCCATGAGGTCTTCTGTTATTTTTGCGATCTGTTGCGTAGATTCGGCCTCATACACCCGGATGAGCTGGCGTTCAATATACGGTATCATCATATCAATATCTTCCTGCATGGAGGGAATGCCTTCAAGCGGAGACTCAGCCGTCAGTTTGACAAACATCGCGCAATACAAAGCGTCGGTGAAAATACTCCGTTCCAAATTCAATGTCAGCTGTGTTGTGAAGTATTTCCTGTACATTTCTCTCCGCTTCTGAAATACACGTTTCGTTCCCGGCCGCTCTTTTTTGATCAGCTCTTCAATTCTGATATCTTCAAGCAGCATGAACAGCTGCTTTGCAAAGCTTTGGCGGGTGAAGTGCCGGCGGACATCATTTAAAAACCCGGAAAATTCACGGAATGAGCTGCTGCGTGTTCCGACAGCGCGCAAATACACATCGCTTTTCAAGCCGGCTTCCATATCACCGGCTGATCTGTCCTTCCAAAAGTGGCTCATGTAAATTTTCTTTTCAAAGGGATTGTAGTAAGATTGCACGCCGTATTCTACTTCCACTTCACTGCTTCTGGTCAGTGTTTTGGCCAGGTCAGTCAGCATCATGAACAAAAATGAATCGATCGTGCTGTCGTTAAATTTGATAAACTTCATTGTATATCCCTCATTCGAACAGCGTTTCTGCAATATTTCTGACAGCGGCTTTCTCTCTGTCATCATCAAGCTTTTCCACGATGCCTCTTTCAATCGCCCGTTTCGGCGGAATATACGCAGCCAAGTCGCACGTATCAATGAGAGCCCTGATTGACGCCGCTTCCTCTGACACTTGTCCGTTATGCGCTTGTGCGATTAAATCAGAAGACAATGTCATGAAACGCTCAATTAATTTCTCATCTTTTAAGACAGACTGAGAGGTCAGAACCTGCTTCAGAAGGCTTCCTTTAATATACGGAACATCAATAATGACAAAGCGGTTTTTAAGGGCTTCGTTCAGCGGCACGGTGCCGACGTAGCCTTCATTAATGGCTGCGATGACACCGAATCCTTCGCTCGCCTTAATCACTTCTCCTGTAAACGGGTTTGTCATCATTTTTCTGTAATCAAGCACGCCGTTTAAAATCGGAAGGGTTTCAGGCTTTGCCATATTGATTTCGTCAATGTATAGAAAATGCCCCTCGTTCATTGCCTTTGTTACCGGTCCGGGAACGAATTCAATTGTCGCCTGCCCGTGTTCATTTTCAATCGTTTTATAACCGACAAGCGCTTCTGCATCAAGGTCTACGGAGCAGTTGACGCTGTGCATCGGTTTATGAAAATAGTTCGAAAGCGTTTCCGCCAATTTTGTTTTCCCTGAACCCGTAGGTCCTTTTAATAAGATATTTTTTCCCATTGTCAAAGCGATGATCGCATCAAATATAATTGCTTTATCTTCGGCCTCATAGCCCGATGATCCGATTAACTCCTGAAATTCTTGGGAAACGGGATGATTCTGATAAGCTTGCAGTTTGTTTTGTATATCTTGGGGCAGTGATAAGTGCTGTAATTCTGAAGTCATAGGTGATGTTTCCTTTCCATTCATATTCCATAACCGAGTATACTAAAAAAGCCCTTGTATACTCAATACAAAAGGGCTTATTCCCTGCGGGCGCTTTTTGTCAGAGGAGCGCAGGCGATTCTGGCTCCGGAATTTCCGCTCGGGTTTGTTAAATAATCATCCGTATGTTCATGAATGACGAACGCGCTCCCGTCCCGGTCAAGCAGGCTGAGTCTGCTTCCTTCTTTTAAAGAAGTCTGCGGCGCGTTCATAATGACATCCACTTTACCGTCAGCCCCCACTTCAAGATTGGGGAGATCCCCAGCGTGATGCCCCATCGGATTGTTGAAGCCGTGCTCTTTGTTCAAAGGGTTGAACGGGCCGCCGGCTGATTCGAAATCAGGTGTCTGGCATACCCCTTTTTCATAAATATGAAACCCGAGAGAAGCGCCCGGCGGCAGATGTCCTGCTGATATATGGATGTCTGACCCTTCCTCATCAGAATCTCTCACTTCAATATATCCGATGTTTTTACCTTTTTGATTGATGAGTCCGGCATGCTCGCGGTATGCTGACGCTTCCAATGCGCGGCTTTCTTCATGTTTTTTGGGAGGAACTGGAGCGGTCCTGCCTCCGCAGCCGCCAAGCGTGATTGATGCGAGCATGAGAAAAAGCAAGAGACGGTTCATGCTTTCTCCCCCTTATTTTTACCCATCAGTCTTGTCAAAACATAAATATGGTAAACAAAAAAAGCCCCGAAAGGCTTTTTAAAAATAACTGCGCGCTCCTAAATAAGCTTTTTTCCAATATGGATTGCTTAAGTTTGAAATTTCAACCCCGGAGGAACTTGCGTGAATGAAATCTCCTCCGCCCAAATATATTCCCATATGAGAAGGACCTGATTTATATGTCGTAAAGAAGACGAAGTCGCCTGCTGACGGCTGGCTGATTTGTTTCATTGTATTCCAGTATCCGGCGGTGCTCAGACGTGAAACAGAGCTTACCTTATTTAAAAGGTAATAGATATAGCCGCTGCAATCGAATCCCGCAGGCGTATTGCCTCCCCATCGGTAAGGCACGCCGACGTATTTTTTTGCTTCGCCTATCATTCTGTCAATCTTTGACCCTGTCACCGGAGGTTCGGGAATATGAGGTTTGTTTGGCTTTGCCGGCTTGTTTTCCGGCTGGCGCACAGGGTCTTCTGTTTTTTCCGTCCCGTTTATCACGAGAACTTGTCCGATTTGCAGCACATCAGTTGTCAGTTTATTTTTTTCTCTGATGAGCTGGGCGGTGATGCCGAACCGATTGGCAATTTTCCAGAGGGAATCGCCTGCTTTTACTTTGTATGTGGACGGCTTCTCAGAAGGGTTTGGATGAGATGGCGGTGTTGTGCCGCTGTTTCCGTTATGTGGAGAGCCTTTGGTTTTTAACACTTGGTTCGGATACAGCAAGTCTGACGTTAATTGATTCAGCTTTTTCAGTTCAGCGATGGTGATGCCGATTTGATTGGCGATTTTCCAAAGCGAATCACCCGGTTTTACAGTGTAAGTCCCTGATGCGGCTTTATCAGGTTTTGTCTGTTTGCCGCCTCTGTCCGTGCCGGGGGCAGACCCTTTAATTTTCAGTTTTTGGCCCGGATAGATGACATCTGAGCTCAAACGGTTCAGGCTTCTCAGCTCCGAAACACTCATGCGGTATTTTTTTGCGATCACCCATAAGGAATCTCCGTATGTAACCGTGTAAGCGCCCGTGCTTCGTTTTTCCTTTTGATTTGTTTTATGTGTGCTGCTGCCGTCAGGAATGTTCAGCCGCTGTCCGGGGTAAAGGATCGTTGATTTCAATTTGTTTTCCGCCTGGAGGGCTGAAATGCTTGTATGATATTGTCGGGAAAGCTTCCAAAGAGAATCGCCGTTTTTTACTTGAATGGTTTTTGCTTCAGCGGGATGCACGGCGAAGGTTGAAGTCATTACTGCAGATACAGCCAGACCGGCTGCGATTTTTTTCTTCATATAACGAAAAACCTCCTATTTATCATTACTGAAAGGGGCATTCCTTTTCTTCAAACGCCGCCTGTTATACAAGATTCATGCAGAAGTCGACATCATTTCCGTTTCATTTACACCTTAAATCATCACTAATGCCACACATTTTACATAAATAGAGATCATTTCACAAAAGACTTTGGAATCATTTTCATAACATGGCTTTTTTCCGCGACATTCCACCTTTCTTGTCTGTTTTTCATACAATTCTCTTTGCGGCAGGAAAAATCCTCCCCGAAAAACAAGCAAAAAAAAGCCCGCTTCCTTTAAAGGAAGCAGGTAATGAGCGATTACAGCACCCGGGTCACGGCAGTTTTCACGTCTTCTAATATCAATTCCGCTGCACGCTGTGCTCCGCCGGCCGCTTTCAAGGATTCTCCGATCTCATCAGCTTTTTTCTGATATTCAGGATTTTCACTCAATTCTTTTATTGCTTTAGTAAGCAATTCCACTGTTACATTTTCTTTTTTAAACATCTTGCCTGCTCCCGTGTTTTCCACTTGGCTTCCGACGGCGAACTGATCTGCGCCCATCGGAATGACGATCATCGGGGTTTTGTAATAAAGCCCTTCGCTCGTACTGTTCATTCCGCCGTGCGTGATAAATAAGTCCGCTCTCTTTAAAATCTCAAGCTGCGGAACATAAGGCTTTACAATGACATTCTCCGGAATTTCATCCAGTTCAGCCGGATCAAGATGTTTGCCGATTGACATGACGGCTTTCCCGTTAAAGCTTCTGGCTGCTTTTAAGCATTTATTAAACAATTCCTTCTGGTTGTTAAAAATCGTTCCCATTGAAATAAACAGGACGTTTTCCCCTTCGAGCTGTTCAAACGGGAAATCATGGGACGCCGCCCTGTCGGTTATGGACGGACCGACAAAGAGATAGGAATCTCCGAACTCTTCTTCTTTCGGCTGAAACGCTCTTGAAGTAAACACGATGGTTTTTCTGCCGTCATTTGAGAAAATATCATACGGCGTTTTAATGTCTGCACTGAATTCTTCATTGAGCTGGCTGACCGCTTCAGTATAAGCCGGATAATGGGATGATTCCTCTGATACAAGGTTTGTATTTGAGAAGACTTCTTTAATAAATGCTTCATTCATCGCAAATGTCGTACAAAGTGAATATGCCGGCAGTTTCAGCATGTTTCTCACAAGCCTGCCTGCCAGAAAATGATGATCGTACATGATGTAGTCGTAGGATTCATCTTTTACATCCTCAAGAATGCGGAGTGCGGCTTTTTTAGAGGTCTCAATCATTAACAGTAAAAACTCTGTAGCGTCCCGATGTTCATCACCCGTTGCGTTTTTTCCGAATTCATCTTTTCGGAAATCTTCGTATTCACGGAATTCCGCTCCGCTTGACGCGATTTTATTCTCATATTCCTTCACGCCGTAATATACGACATGTTCGCCCTTCGCCTTTAATTCCTTTACAACGCCTAAAGACGGATTGATATGGCCTTCTCCCGGAAAGCCGATCATCAATACATTTGCCATCTTCCCACTCCCTGTTCTTTTAAATTTTATGTATATTTAAACAATAACATCGATACAGAAAAAGGTAAAGATGTTCACCTTATTAATATTAAATGGGTACAATATTCCCATTTTCTTATTATTTCGTATGAAGCGCCCGCGGCGAAACAAGCGGATACAGCCCGCCGTCTTTAGCAAAGGACATTTTCCCCGTTTCTTCTGAAACAACGAGCACGAGCGCATCAGTCACGGCCGAAAGACCCATCGCGGCTCTGTGGCGCGTCCCGTATTTGACGCCGACATTTTTTGTTGTGAGCGGAAGCACATTGGCCGCCGATACAACCCGGTTTTCTCTGACCAATACGGCTCCGTCGTGAAGCGGATTGCCGGGGTAAAAAATACTCTCAATTAAAGCTGAACTGATTTCAGCATGAAGACTTGTCCCTTTTTGTATCATTCCGTCCAGCGGATCTGCCCGTTCAATCACAATCAGCGCTCCGTGCTTCTCTTCTGCCAGATGCTGCACGGCTCTCGCCAGCTCTGTATAAGAAGGCGTAAAATGTTCGATATATGTCTGCAGGTAAAATGACGAAGCGACAGCCTGCATTTCCTGAAACGTATGTCCAAGTTCATCTAGTTCGCAAAGCAGGCATTGATCTTTTTCATCCAATGTCCGCAGTATCATTGCGGCATCCTCCGTAATTTGTTTCAGATACTTTTGGACGGCAGCGGTAAACGCACTTTCCGTCATTTGAGTGTGGCGCATGTCACATCAGCTCCTTTTCCTTATTTTCTGCATCGCGCGCATGGATATGCGCCGCAATGCGCACGATAATCAAGAAAGGAGGCGGGGTTTGTATGGAACTCACAAGGCTGTTGCAGTATATCTGCACCTTTTTAGGTGTCATTTCACTTTCATTCATTTACGCAAAAATGTTTAAAAAGCCGAAGCCGGATAAAAAAGAGTAGGCCGGGTTTCATTGCTTTTTATACATAAAATGTTATAATTTCTCTCGTTAAAATAAAGAAACGGGGAACCTAACTTGAGAGAAACGAACACGATCGGCCAAAAGGTCAGACAGCTGTTACATATCTTCATTCCGATTTTGATTACACAGGCCGGTCTTTCTTTGATTACCTTTTTGGACACGGTGATGTCAGGGAAAGTGAGCGCCGCGGATTTAGCCGGCGTTGCAATCGGTTCAAGCCTATGGACACCGGTTTATACGGGACTGGCAGGAATTTTGATGGCCGTTACGCCCGTTGTGTCGCAGCTGTTCGGAGCAGGCAGACAAAAGGAAGCGCCGTTTTCCGTCATTCAGGCCGTTTACGTAGCGGCCATTCTCAGTGCGGCGGTCATCCTTATCGGTTTTTTCACTGTTGATGTGATTTTGGGACATTTGGGCCTGGAGCCTCGTGTCCGGACGATCGCCAAACATTTTTTAGGGTTTTTATCCCTTGGCATTTTTCCTTTGTTTGTGTACGCCGTTTTGCGCTCGTTTATCGATGCACTGGGCAAAACGAGAGTCACTATGCTTATTACGCTCTGCTCACTGCCCATCAATTTTGTCTTGAATTATGTGTTTATTTTCGGGAAATTCAACATGCCGGCATTGGGCGGAGTCGGTGCGGGGCTTGCTTCCGCCCTGACTTACTGGTGTATTTGCGCTATCAGCTTTTTTATCGTCTCAAGATATGAGCCGTTTGCCGGGTACTCTGTATTTCGGAAACTGTACCGGTTTTCTCCGTCTGAATGCAGAAAGCTTTTGAAAATCGGTTTGCCTATCGGTTTTGCCGTATTTTTTGAAACGAGCATTTTTGCGGCTGTCACACTGCTTATGAGCCATTTCCAGACGGTGACGATTGCAGCCCACCAAGCGGCAATGAATTTCGCTTCCCTCTTGTATATGCTGCCGCTCAGCGTATCCATGGCGCTGACCATATTAGTCGGCTTTGAAGCAGGGGCAAAGCGCTACAGGGATGCCCGGTCATACAGCTATATCGGCATTGTGATGGCCCTTTGTTTTTCTTTATGCACGGCTGCTTTCATTTTGCTGTTCAGACCGCAAATCGCCGGAATGTATACATCAGAACCGGACGTGCTTATGTTGACACAGCACTTTTTAATCTATGCTTTGTTTTTCCAGCTTTCTGATGCCGTGGCAGCTCCGATACAAGGCGCTCTGAGAGGATATAAGGATGTCAATTATACACTCGGTGCGGCTTTTGTTTCGTATTGGATCATCGGGCTTCCTCTCGGTTACGCAGTCGGCACTTATACGAGCCTCGGGGCCTACGGCTACTGGATCGGTTTAATTGCGGGACTCGCCGCAGGAGCTGTCGGATTATTCTTCAGACTGCTCAAGCTGCAAAAGCGTGATGTGAAAAAAATGATGATTTCATAGAGGAGGAACAGAAATGCCAACACATAAACTGCTGTACGATTATTTAACCGAACGGGCGGAAGAAATCAGTCAGACATGGTTTGATACCCTTCATGATACGGATCCTGATTCTGTTTATGCTTCTTCTGACCCGGCGGTAATCATGAATCTGAAAAAACAAAATCTGACGTTTAATTATCAAATCAATCGGATTTTTTCTGAGAAGAAGGAAGTTTATACAGCGGCATTGGAGAAGTGGGCGTTCGAAGCCGCACAGGATAAAGAACATTTAAAAACTCCTATCCATTACATCATTCGCGAGTTTATCAGAGTTCGTGATTTGTATGTCGGCCATGTAAAGCAGTTTACCAAACTGCATTCAGACACCGTCACAGAAGAAGATGCTGAAGATATATTCCATACGCTGATTAAATCATTTGATGTGGTCATTCATATTTTCATAGAAGAGATGTATAAAAACACACACATTCAGCTTGAAGCGCAAAAGGAGTTGATCACCGAGCTGAGTTCGCCTGTCATAGTGCTTTTTGACAATGTCGGACTGCTGCCGCTGATCGGGGATATTGACACGGCAAGAGCCAAAATGATCTTAGAAAATACGCTGCACCGATGTTCAGAGAAACGGATCACGCAGCTGTACATCGATTTATCAGGTGTGGCCATGATTGATACGATGGTTGCCCAACAGCTTTTCACTTTAATTGAATCACTCGGAATGCTCGGCGTGAAAGCGACATTATCCGGAATCCGGCCTGAAATTGCCCAAACCGCGGTGCAGCTCGGCCTGAGTTTTTCAAATTTATCAATACGGTCTTCGCTTGCGGAAGCGATCGCTTCCGATCTGACATAAAAAAAGGATAAGGCAGAAACGCCTTATCCCTTTTTTTATCAGTCTTTCCACGGATATGTCCAATACACTTCTTCTTCAAACCAGGTTTGGAGAACCGGCTCGTTATTTTTTATTTTTTCTTCCAGCTCTCTCAGCATACCTTCTGTTTGAGTGCGATGCGCTTTTAAGGCATTCATTTTAATATCGGCGACCTCTTTAATATCAAGAATGACATCAGGCTTGCCGACGGCTTCCTCCCTGTTGCGGGTGATTGCCATGCAAAGCGTGCGCGGGCGGTCCTCTTTTTTCTTTCTGTAAAGCGCTCTGATGACCGCTTCGCCGCATGCATCATGATCCGGATGGACGCCGTGTCCCGGATAGAATGTGACAATCAGACTCGGTTTTACATCGTCGATAATCTCTTCCATCATATCCGCAAGCCACTCGTCATCTTCAAATTCAAGTGTTTTATCACGAAGCCCGAGCATTCTCAGGTCAGTGATATCCATTGCTTTACATGCGTCAATCAGCTCTTGCTTTCTTAACAGCGGCAGTGTTTCACGGTTTGCGAAAAAGGGATCCCCCATGTTTCTGCCCATTTCTCCAAGCGTTGCGCATGCATACGTAACGGGAATATCTTTTTGTCTGTGTAAAGCAATCAGCCCTGCCACTCCGTATGATTCATCATCAGGGTGAGGCAGGATGACGAGTACGTGTTCTTTCATGATTTTCACCCTTTTCTTTAAACTGTAAACGGCTTTTCGCTGATTTGAAGCGAAATCGCCAATTTTCCGCCCGGCAGATGCCCTGCCATTAACAGACGGTCTTCGTCATCTACTGTATATTCAGTCAGGCCTTCTGCATAAATCCAGCCCTCTTCAGTTTTCAAACCGACGCGGTACGGGCCGTTCCCTTTGATTTTCGCCTGATGGTACGTCACTTTTGCATTGCGTATATAGGCTACAACCGTCATATTTTTCTCATTCAGATGCGCTGAATAAGAACCGGTCGTTGTTTCCAAATGGATATATACAGGACGATCGGCAAATCGTTCTAAAGAAGTTTGCACATCTTCTTTTATGATCGCTTTCATAGCTGCTCCCCTCTTTCTTCTTTTAAAAATTGCAATCGCTTCGTATGTAGTTCAACCAATTCATATTTCTCAATCGGCTGCAGCCTGGAATCTACAATTCGCTGCACCGCCAGAGCAAACTTTTCCTCAGGCGTCTTTCGGAGCCTCGGATGTGTTCTTTGATCAAGCAGTTCCAGATCAATTGCCTTCTCCGCTTCTTCAAGGGTTGAAGCCGGGAGTGTGCGATTGTTCCACAGCGCCTGATAGGCTTTTGCGATGTCTTTATCAGTGCCCATTGTACAGCTCCTTTACATACTCGTAATGATTATACATAATTTAAGCTATCACTGGAAAGCGAAAGGCTTAGCGGCTTTTTAACGGCCGTTTCCATTTTATCTGTGAAAAGGTAAACAAGAGCAATGCTGCCCATATACAAATGAAGGTAAACGCTTTTTGCCCGGAAAACGGCTCATGATATACAAACACGCCGAGCATAAGGGTAATGGTGGGCGATATATATTGCAAAATGCCGACTTGATACAGCGGCAGTCGCTTTGCCCCCTCTGCAAACAGTAACAGCGGCAGGGCTGTAAATATGCCTGCGAAAAAAAGGAGCGCCCATGTTTCTGCACCCAAGGACCCGTAAGCGCTCCCGTCAGCCGCATAACCTAAGTAAATAAGAGCAGCCGGAGTAATCAGAAGCGTTTCCAATGTCAGACCGATTGTACTGGACATGCGGGTTCTTTTTTTGCATAGGCCGTACAGGCCGAAACTGAACGCAAGCAGCAACGCGATATAAGGAACTGCGCCATACTGAAACGCCGATATGATCACGGCCGCTCCGGCAATCGAAACGGCTGCTGTTTGCAGTCTGTTCAGCTTTTCTTTAAAAAATAGGATGCCCAAAAGAACGGAAACGAGCGGATTAATATAGTAACCGAGACTTGCTTCAAGCAAAAAGCCGTGGTTAACTGCCCATATGTACACAAACCAATTAATGGATATTAAAACAGAAGCGAAAAAAAGCGCCAGCAGGCCCCCTTCAGATTTTAAAAGACACAGTTCACGCCATCCGGTTTTCCACTTTTTAAGCACAGTTAAAAGCACACACATGAAAACAAACGACCATAAAATCCTGTGAGCTAAAATGTCCAATGCGGGTATATGTTCAAGCAGCTTCCAATAGACCGGAAACAGCCCCCACATGGCAAATGAACAAGCGGTATAAATGATTCCTTTTCTTGCGGTATTCCCTTGCACGGCCTTCCCCTTCCTTTCTGTAAACAGATTATATTATATCACGGGAAGGTTATGGCGGGCATATACTATGTTGTCCGTTAAGAAAGGGTGAGATGCCGTGTTTGATTGGAACAGATATTTTCCCTTCCAAAATCAGTTCTCTAAAGAAACGTTTAAAAATGCAGATCCGAAAGATGTCGAGACATATGTCAACCGAGTAATGGAAAGCGTATTCGGCGCCGGTTATGCCGGGCAGTTCCCTTTTCGCGACCCGATGTCCCAAAAGGCCGAGCCGGTCGAAGCAGAACCGCCCAAGCCGGAAATTGACCTGTTTGAAACATCCGATCATGTTTTTGCAAAAATTCCCGCTGAGCAGGATGAACTCGACCGGATCAGGATTAAGCATACGTCACACAGCCTCGTGGTAGAGAACAGCAGTCTGGCGGAAGGAAAAAAAGAAATTGTTCTTCCGAGCCTCGTCAAACGGAAAGGAACAAAAGCAGTCTATAAAGACGGGATGATTGAAGTCATGTTTTCAAAACTGGAAGACTACAATTTATCGGAAGTGGAGATTTTAAGATAAAAAAACGGCCCGCGTGATGCAGGCCGTTTTTTCTTTAATAAAATGGCGGGTAACCGCCGACTCCCGGCCCGAAACCGCCATATGGGCCTCCGTATCCGTAACCGGCGAAACCGTACGGATACCGGGGTCTCGTAAAACCTGTGGCAATCACGCCTCCGAGAAGACCGCCTAAAAAACCGCCGAATAAAGGAGCGCCGAACAGAAAAGGACTTCTCACCGGAAATCCGGCAGGTCCGAAATTCCCGCGATACAACGCATGACGAGGGTACATGTTTTTCCTCCTTTATGTCTGCCTATTCTTAAAGGTATTCATAAAGCGCGGAAATTGATTGGGCGGTAGTAAAAGTGATGGGTGTTGGTTAGTGAGTTGTAATGCGGATTTAAAGGATTAGATAAAAATCCTGTTTGCAATAGCGAATATCATAAAACATTTGATATTTGCTCCTGCTGCGGGTTTGAGTTCGGCTGCAGTGAGGACCATGATGTAAGATTAGGGTTTATGGTTTTGACAAAGATTGACCATTTCATTAAGAAAAGGCTGCCTTGGGCAGCCTTTGTTATTCATGACATGATTCGTCTTTGACAGGCCCCCCGGGCTCGCAAAAACTGTCTGCCCATTTTTGCATTTCCTGAAAAACGGCTTGTAGGGCCATGCCTTTATCAGTCAGCTTATAAATGACTTTGACAGGCGTTTCAGGCAGCACCTGGCGCTCGACGATTTCATTTTGTTCCAGCTCTTTGAGCCGCTCCGCGAGCATTTTTTGGCTGATCGTCGGTATGGTTTCGGTCATATCTTTAAAACGTTTCGGCCCGTCCATCAGTACATGGATAATGAGGCCGTTCCAGCGCTTTCCCAAAAGAGAAAAAGCGGATTCCATTTTAGGACACATTGTATATCCCACGTGAGTTCATCCCTTCATCTATGAATTGACAAGTTTGCTGTAATCCATTAAAATTAGTTCCCGAGTTACATTTAGTAAGCTTCTAACTTTTCTATTATAATAACACGTTTATCCGAAGGAGGAAACAAGATGACATCCGTATTAGACGTTTTGAAAGAACGCGCATCCGTTAAAGAATACGATAAAGATGCGGTTATTACTAAAGAGGAATTAACAGAACTTCTGGACATTACGACGCAAGCCCCTTCCGCCTGGAACCTTCAGCATTGGCATTTCCAAGTATTCCACAGTGATGAAGCAAAAGCTGCCCTTCTTCCGGTTGCCTTTAATCAAAAACAGATTATTGAATCTTCAGCTGTCATTGCCGTATTAGGCGACTTAAAAGCAAACGAAAATGGTGAAGACGTTTATGCTGAACTGACTGAGCAAGGCAATATTACAGAAGAGATCAAACAGACGCTGTTAAGCCAGATTAACGGTGCATACCAAAATGAACAGTTTGCCCGTGATTCAGCATTTTTAAACGCTTCTTTAGCGGCGATGCAGCTGATGATTGCTGCAAAAGCTAAAGGCTATGACACTTGCGCGATCGGCGGATTTAATAAAGAGCAATTCGTGAAGGAATTCGACGTGAGCGAACGTTTCGTTCCCGTCATGCTGATTTCAATCGGTAAAGCCGTTAAGCCTGCGCACAAAAGCAACCGGATCCCTGTATCACAAGTGTCAACTTGGCTGTAAGATGAAAGAAACCCTTAGTCCGCTTAAGCAGACTAAGGGTTTTTTTATAGGAATCGCTCACTGTACCAGGTTCGTGCCTGCTCGGCTTCCTGCTGTGTGAGCTGATGGCCGCCCTCCTGCCAAACAAGAGAAACAGATGCATCAGCAGCAGTCAGACACTGATAAAGCTCCTCCGATTCTTCTTTTGTACAAAGCGGGTCCCGCTTCCCTGCACCGATAAAAACAGGCAGCCCTGCCATATCAGGGAGCTTCACTCCGCGAATCGGCACCATCGGATGATGAAGAACCGCCCCTTTCAGTACGTCTTTATAATGAAACAAAAGACTTGCCGCAATGTTGGCGCCGTTTGAATAGCCGGCAGCAATCACGTTTTCTCTGCTGAATCCGTACATTTGCGCCGCTTCATCAATAAAATTCTTTAATTCTTCCGTCCGTTCAATTAAATCTTTCTCGTCAAATACGCCTTCTTTTAGCCGCTTAAAAAAACGGGGCATGCCGTTTTCAAGCACTGATCCTCTGACCCCGAGCAAACTTGCTTTCGGATCGATAAAACGTCCGAGCGACAGAAGATCGTGTTCATTCCCCCCCGTTCCGTGCAAAAGCAGCAGAACATTTTCTGACGTTCCCTGTTCAAATACATGTTTCATCATCATTCTCCTTTCTCCATTTTGGGAAGAATAGCGGTAATTTGACCGCGGTGCTCTTCCAGCCATTCCGGAAGTTTCAGCTCTGTACCGAGATTTTCAAAGGATTCATCCGTCATAAATCCCGGTTCATCGGTTGCCATTTCAAATAAAATGCCGCCGCTTTCTCTGAAATAGATTGATGTAAAGTAAGATCTGTCAAGAATGTCAGATGAAGCAAGATGAGAATCAGCAAGAATATTCTTCCATTCCGCCTGCTCATTCTTAGTAGTGCGGAATGCGACATGATGAACTGTCCCGTAACCGCCGACACCTGCTTCTTTCGGTGCAAGGTCAACATCAATGATATGTCCGATCCGTGCCTCCGATTGCAGTCTGACAATCTGATTTTCTTCCCCTGTCTTTGAATAGCCGAAGCGTTCCATTAGAAATTGAATGGTTGCTTCAGGACGGTACGAGTACAAAAGAACACCTCTCATGCCTGTAATCGCTTCTTTTTCAGTAATGCCCGAAGGAGTCCATTCACTCTGTCCGCTTCTTTCATCTTCCATTATGGCAAGCGGCAGGTCTTCTGTATCATCAAAGAGAAGCACTTGTTCAGAAAGCATAGTCTGCTCTTTTACAGGTATACCGTTTTCTTCAAGCCGTCGCTGCCAAAACGCGAGTGCCCCTTTCGGCACAGAGAAATAAATTCTTCCGGCCTGCCCTTTTCCCACGGTTCCCGGTCGGCTGCCCTGAAAAGGGAAAAATGTTATAATCGTGCCGGGTTCTCCGTTTTGGTTGCCGAAATAAAAATGATATGTGGCCGGGTCATCAAAATTAACGGTTTTTTTAACGAGCCGCAAGCCCAATACTTCAGTATAAAACCGCAGATTTTCAGCAGGATCTTTCGCAAATGCGGTAACATGGTGCAATCCTTGAGTAATCATTGTATTCACTCCTAAATATCTTGATTTCGAGATATTAACTATTCTAATTTACTATGAATGAAGTTGCAACTAAAGTGTTTCGGTTAAAAAAGTAATAGAATTCTTTTTTTTCTGAAAAATATCTTGTGATCTTATCTGACAACTGCTATGATAAGGAGCATTATCAGGTTTCAGGAGGAAAGTAAATGGTCAGAAAAGCACTAATTTTCGTTCTTATTTTAATCCCTTTCAGCCAGCTGGCCCTTTTGTCAGTCGCTAATCGGGTTCATCCAATCATCATCGGGCTGCCGTTTTTTCATTTCTGGCTGCTTTTATGGATCGCAGTCACTCCATTATGTTCGTTTCTTATTTATAGACTGCAGAAGAAACAAGGAGGACTGGACTGATGCCCGCAAATATAACAGCATTGATCATTACAGCCGTCATCGTTTTAACCGTTGTCTGCATCGGCTTTATAGCCGGGAGAGACAAATCATCACGCACTTCTGTTGAAGAATGGTCTGTCGGGGGCAGACGGTTCGGCGGGCTGCTCGTCTGGTTTTTAGTCGGCGCGGACCTCTATACGGCTTATACGTTTTTAGGCTTGACAAGCACCGCCTACACAGGGGGAAGCGTAGCTTTTTTTGCAATTCCGTATTCTGTTTTGGCGTATTTTATTGCTTATTTCTTTCTGCCGAAGCTGTGGAAAGTGGCAAAAATCCATAAATTAACGACGCTTGCCGATTATGCTCGTGAGCGTTTTGACAGTAAGCTTTTGGCCAGTCTTGTCGCCATTGTCGGCGTTCTTATGCTCATTCCTTATATCTGTCTCCAGCTGAGCGGCATTCAGGATACGCTTCAGGTGGCCGGAACGGGTGTCATTAATGTTAATATGGTCGTTATCATCTCCTTTATTCTTGTAGCGCTGTATACCTTTTTCAGCGGAATTAAAGGGCCGACGTTTACGGCAATTATTAAAGACATTCTGGTATGGGTGATTATGCTGTTTATGGTCGTGTCGCTCCCGCTGATCCATTTTCACGGGTGGACACCGATGATTCACACCTTGGCGGAAAAAGCGCCGCAAATGCTGACGATCCCAGACTCGGGGCCGAAAGGAATTCCTTGGTTTATCACCGCTTCCATCGTATCTGCCTTGGCGCTCTTTATGTGGGCGCATGCGGCAACTGGTGTATTCACGGCAAAAAGCGCGGATGCCGTCCGCAAAAACAGCATGTTTCTTCCGCTTTATAATATTGTTTTGATTCTTGTTATTTTTCTCGGCTTTATCGCATTTCTTGTCCTGCCGGAAGATACTAACCCGCGGCTCGCTTTATTGAAGCTGATTCAAACGTCATACGGCGGGGTCGCCCAAGGCTTTGCTTATTCCACGATCGCTCTTGCGTCTTTGATTCCCTGCTCTATTATGGCGATCGGAGCATCAAACTTATTTGCGAATAACTTATATCGGGATTTGATTCACCCGAATGTGTCACCAAACAAGCTGACGATGATCACCCGTTCAATGGTATTTGTCGTCATCGGGCTCGCGCTTTTATTCGGTATGCTGTTCCCGACTGCGCTCGTTACGCTTCAGCTTCTCGGCGTTTCCGGCATGGTACAGATCTTTCCGGCGATCGCCGTCAGTCTGTTTTGGAAGAATCAAACGAAAGAAGCGACAATTATCGGCCTTCTCGTCGGTCTTATCGTGACATTCACGGTAAATATCACCCAATCCGCCCACGGTATATATGAAGGCTTTTGGGGTTTGACCGCTAACATGGCAGCCGTTATTATCCTTAACCCGTTTTTTGTAAAAAAAGCAGCCTCAAACGCCGTCAAAGACGGTTTATTCAAAAAAACGCCCTCTGATAAACTGAATCAAAAAGGCGCTTAACCAAAAGCCGGCACATCGATGTGCCGGCTTTTTTACTTTTTGTGCTGCCATTTGTAGGTGGCGACGGTTTTTGCCGGGATGACGGCTTCGAACTGCCGGTTCCCTGAAACAATGCGGAATTTTTGGTCGGCGGATGTCTGGTTGATGACGATTGTTACAATAGATTGATCAGGATTAAGGAACGAGACATTCGTGACAGTGTTTTTGGAGCCGTAATTACTTTCTATCCGTTTGGCTCCGCGCTCGACAAATTTTGAAAAATTGCCCGTCATATGATAGATCGGGATATTCCAATAGCGGTCGGGGTTTTTAGCATCCTGAATAAACAGCGTCGGGTCCGGGGTGCCTATCCAATGGTGCGTCTTGATTTGACTGTCGAGCATCGTCACCCACGCATTGTAGCTGGACGCGCCATTGCGGAAATACTGCGCGATCCGGTCCGCCCCTGCCGTCCCCCAGACGGACCGCTCTGTTAAGTGAATTGATTTATCGGGGTATCTTCTTCCGATTTCCGACATAACGGAAAGGTCTCCGTCATAATCATGGAAAGCAATGCCGTCTGCCGCCTGATTTCCTTTTTTATCATCTAAAATCGGCGGAATATAGTTCCACGCCCCGCTTGCATTATGATCGTAAATCCAAATTTTCGTGTCAATTACGTGTTTTTTCAATTCCTTTTTTACGGCTATCGCCAGTTTGCGCTGCTGAGACGGCGGCATGTACATGCTCGGATAGTCGATTTCCAGCAAAGGTTCATTTTGAAGGGTCATCGCATAAATCGGGATTCCCTGCTTTTCGTATGCTTCAATAAATTTGCGGAAATAAACGGCCAGCTCACCGATATATTGATCTTTCAGCTTTCCCCTTTTGAGGTTTTCATTCGTTTTCATCCATGCCGGCGGGCTCCACGGTGAGGCAATGATTTTCAGCTTCGGATTGATCGCCAGCGCTTCCTTGATGGTTGATGTAATGTGTAAATCAATATCCTTTTGAATCGAGAAATTTTTGAGTTGTGGATCTTTTTGGCCCTCAGGCATATCGTCATATGTGTAAAATTCCTGTGCCGTAAAATCTGATGTCCCTATCGTTATGCGCATGACGTCCATGCCGATGCCTTCATTGGGATCAACCAGTTTTTTCAACACTTCTTTTCTTTTTCCGGGAGACATTTTCGATAAATTATGGATGGTCGATTCTTCCAAAGATGATCCTATGCCTAACACACTTTGATAACGGTGCGATGGATCAATATACACGGCAGCGGAGTCAGAAGGCTTCTTTTTTGTCAATGTCAGGGGTGTTTGTTCGTCTAAGGCGTATTCCACTTCTAGCGGCCCGTCATACCACGTACGGGAAGCCGGATCTTTTTCCGAGCTGTACCAAACCCTGACTTTATTTTTGTCCGGAGCCTTCCGATCAGCCGCATGTGCTTCGGTTTCCAAGCTGCTTGAAAATAGAAAGGAAAGCAAAAGAAAAGCAACCGTAATGGACAGACCTTTTTTAAAAAACATGATCATCATTCCCTTCTTGGTTTATGAATACGCTTTCAAAAATACTGATAAAAAGACGGCTTCACACAGTTGTGAAGCCTTCTCTTTTAACATACACCTTTAGGATACATATGAGCCGTTTGTTTCAATCACTTTTTTATACCATTCAAATGAGTCTTTCTTGAATCGCTTCATTGACCCATTGCCTTCATTATCCCGATCAACATAAATCATACCGTAGCGTTTTTTCATTTCACCGGTTGTAAATGATACGATATCGATAATTCCCCATGGTGTATACCCCATTACATCCACACCATCATATGTGACCGCTTTTTCCAAAGCTTTTATATGTGACGCTAAATATTCAATTCTCGCTGTGTCATGGATTGAACCGTCCTCTTCTAACGTGTCAATAGCGCCGAATCCGTTTTCCACGATAAATAACGGAATCTGATAGCGGTCGTATAAGCGGTTTAATGTGTACCGTAAACCGGTCGGATCAATCGCCCATCCCCAATCACTCGCTTTAATATAGGGATTTTCCACACCGTTTGGCAATCCTCCGTTTACGACATCCCCGGTATTATCGTTTATCACGTCACTTTTTACGGTAGTGGACATGTAATAACTGAATCCGAGATAATCCACCCTGCCGTTTTTCAAAATCTCTTCATCACCGTCTTCAAAGCGGATCCGGTAGCCCTCTCTTTCAAACTCTTTTAACGCATAGCTCGGATAATATCCGCGAATCTGCACATCCGGGAAGAAAAAGCGCTGCCTCATCGTTTCCTCAGCCAGCATCACATCTTCCGGATTGGATGAGTAAGGATAAATCGGGACATGTGATACCATCGCTCCGATCTTGAAATCGGGGTTGATTTCCTTTCCCTTTGAAACAGCCAATGCGCTTGCCAGCAGTTCGTGGTGGCCGGCCTGGTACATGACTTCTTTTGCGTTTTCGTTTTCTTTGACGGCGACACCTGAGTTCGTCCATAAAAAGATCGGATTATTCACATCCATCTTGTTGTTGATTTCGTTAAACGTCATCCAATACTTCACTTTATGTTTATAGCGTTCAAAACACACTTCAGCGAACTTTACAAAAAAGCCGATTGTTTTTCTGCTTCTGAAACCCCCGTATTCCCTCGCCAAATGCAGCGGCATCTCAAAATGAGACAACGTAATCACCGGTTCAATCCCATACTTCAGCAATTCATCAAACACCCGGTCGTAAAAAGCCAATCCTTCCTCGTTAGGCTCCGTTTCATCACCTTTAGGAAAAATTCTGCTCCAGCCGATAGAGGTTCTTAAACATTTCAGTCCCAGCTCGCTGAATAATGCGATGTCCTCTTTATAACGATGATAAAAATCGATGGCTTCATGATTCGGGTAAAATTCCCGCTCATCAATTGTATCTGTTATTTTCCGGGGCACACCATGCGCGCCCGCCGTCATAACGTCCACTACACTCGGCCCTTTGCCGCCTTTGTTCCAGCCCCCTTCAAATTGATGGGCGGCTAGAGCGCCTCCCCATAAAAAGTCTTTTGGCAATGTTCCCATCGTTCATGTCCTCCTTTTTTGACCGCCGCTTGTCAAACCGAATGAATCCGCTTTGCAAGATTGGAAGAATGCTTTGCATTTACATGAAAAGTCAGTTTTCTTATTATACATAAACATTATAATTGTACCGGTACAATTTATCAATGCATAAACAATCATATTCATTTCACAAAATGGCTTTTCAAAACGTTTATGCTATAATTCTGAAAGAAGCGGGACAATAAATGAATGAGGAATGTATATGTTAAAATACCAGCAAATCGCGATGGATATTGAAAAATACATAGAAGAGCATCAGCTTCAGCAAGGGGATAAACTGCCTGTGCTGCAAACCTTAATGACCCAGTTTAACGTGAGCAAAAGCACGATCACAAAGTCCTTGGATCTATTAGAAAAAAAGGGAATTGTGTTTCAAGTCAGAGGAAGCGGCATTTTTGTCAGGCGGAATAAAAGAAAAGGGTATATCAGCCTGCTTTCTAATCAGGGATTTAAAGAATCGCTTGAAGATTTTAATGTCACCTCCAAATTATTGGCGCTGGAAGTGAGAAAGCCCACACCTGAGGCTGCGCAAAATCTGAATATGCCGTCTGACGGCGAGGTGTATTATGTCAAACGTATCCGGTATATTGACGGGAAGACATTATGTATCGAGGAGTCATTTTACAACAAATCGATTATTCCGTATTTGAATAAAGAGATCGTATCAGAATCAATATTTGATTATATTAGGGAAGGTCTCGGATTGAAGCGCGGGTTTTCGGATCTATACTTGTATGCGGGGATGTTAAATGATGAAGAAGCGGAGTACTTAGGACTGTTTACAGGAGCGCCTAAACTTTGCGTTGAAACGATTTTTCATTTAACTAACGGCCAGCCGTTCGACTTTTCAAAAGTCACCTATCACTATGAACAATCACAGTTTTTCATCCAGGCGAACAGCTACCTTTTTGAACAGGAAACGACGTAAGCAGGATTGCAAACAGAAAACACCCAATGCGTGACAGACGCACTGGGTGTTTTTTTTACTTCTTCATGTTCTGATTTAATGTTTCTACGGCTTTTTTCATTTGTGTATCGTTGTCTGCAAGCTGTTTTTGCAGATCTGTCATCAATTTTGCCGTTGTGTCTCCTGTTAAAATGCCTGTTTCTTTCAGTTTCTCTTTTGCCTGAAATTGTTTGACGGCTTGTTCAAATGCTTTGTCATATGTGCCGTTTACATTCACGCTGTATCCCAGCGCTTTCAGCATTTTTTGCGCATTGGTGACGTCCGTTCCGGAATCGCCGTATTTGTACGTTTTTTTCGCATCTAAAAACGGCAGGTTCGCATAATCAGGCAGCTTAACCTGATATTGCGGTTTAATGCCTTTTTTATGAATCCACTCTCCGTCCGCTGTCAGCCATTTTGCGATTGTCAGTTTAACGGTTGAACCGTCGCTGTAATCTTTTGCCGTCTGAACGGTCCCTTTTCCGAACGTTTTCTCTCCGATCAGCGGAATCCCCGATGATTCATGCAGCGCAGCTGACATGATTTCCGCGGCGCTTGCGGTGCCGTCATTGACGAGGACGACTGTCGGTTTTGTCACTTTGCGCTCTTTCGTTGCTTTCATGACCTCTTTCGTGCCGTCTTTGTATTCGACCTGCATAATATTTTTCCCTTTATCGATAAACATGTTGCTCATTTTGATGGCTTCATCCATCAGGCCGCCCGGGTTGCCTCTTAAATCCAGAATGTATCCTTTTGCTCCTTGTTTTTCGAGTTTGTCAATGGCTGAATTCAGCTCTTTTGCCGTCGATTCGGAGAAAGATGTGATTTGGATTTCGCCGATGTCTCCTTTTTTCATTTCAGAGTACACCGTTTCAACCGGAATGGTGTCACGTTTGATCGACAGGTTCAGATCGCCGACACCCGCTCTGTGCAGCACAAGCTTGACGCTTGTCCCCTTTTTGCCGCGGATTAACGCGACGGCTTCGTTTACATTCAAGCCTTTGACGCTTTTGCCGTCAACCTTCAAGATCTGATCATTCGGTTTAATCCCCGCTTTTTCCGCAGGAGACCCTTTGATCGGTGATACGATCAGAATGCTGCCGTCCTTTTCTTCCACTTGTGCGCCGATACCTTCAAACGAAGCGGAAATTGTTTCTTCAAACGACTTTCCTTCCTGAGGGTCCATATAAGAAGAATACGGATCATCCAGGGAACTGATCATGCCTTTTATCGCTCCGTCTACTAATTTGCTGTCATCTGTTTTTTGATAGTAATCACTTTTAATCTGCTCGTATGCTTTATTAAATTTCTCAAATTTGCTGTTCGTCAAAGCAGCCGAGCCTTGTCCGAAAATGGTCGTATTGCCCGTGATAAACAGTGTAAGCGCCGAGGCTGCGACCGCAGTGATCAATATGATAAAAAACAGTTTAAATTGCCGCTTCAAGAAAACACCACCTTTTTATTCTTACATTATTATCATAGACGAACGCTCATTCGTCAACTTCAAACGTGAGGCGCCCTTCTTTCCCGTTTACCCAAACCTATGCTTTTCTCCCAACATATGCTGAGGAAGAAAGGAGGATTCGGACTTTGAGCAAATATTTAGAAATGCTGTCCTTATTCGGAGTCGGAGGGGCTCACCCCGGCGGACTCGCTTTTTCTAAAGCCGTTCTCGCAAAAGCGGCTCCTCCTCCTGGCGAACCGATCCTTGACGCCGGCTGCGGAACTGGACAGACGGCCGCTTATCTCAGCCACCTGCTGTATCCCGTCACCTGTGTTGATAAGGATCCCCTTATGCTTGAAAAGGCAGCAAAGCGATTTGCCGCTGAAGGCTTAACCATTCAAAGCTATTTGGCTGAGCTTGAGCGGCTTCCGTTTACTGAAAATCAGTTTTCTGCCGTTCTCTCTGAATCAGTTCTCACCTTTTCAAAGCTTGATTCATCGCTGTCTGAAATACTGCGGGTCCTTAAACCCGGGGGCATGCTGATCGGCATTGAGGCAGCTTTGAAAAAACCCCTGCCGGAAAACGCTGTCACGCAGTTAAAAGACTTCTACGGTTTTACTGTATTGCAGGATGAAGCGGCATGGAAGCAGAGATTGCTT
Source organism: Bacillus sp. 5RYD7K (assembly GCF_059831465.1). NCBI lineage: Bacteria > Bacillati > Bacillota > Bacilli > Caryophanales > Bacillaceae > Bacillus > Bacillus sp. 5RYD7K. The sequence continues at coordinate 2,717,775 of NZ_CP191200.1, read as the reverse complement.
CAGCAAGGCTTTCAAAAAGCGGATTTCATTCCCGCTTTCTATGAAAACAATGCGCAGGAACCGACTACAGAAATGGATTTATCGCCCGTTATCCAGCCTGCTCACTACGATACGCTGACGGCTCATTACGATCTTATGCAGAAGTACGGAGAATATATGGGACACTGCGCTTTTATCGCTTACAAGTAAAACGGCGATTGTCCTCCTGTTTTCGTCCAACCTTTTTTGCGCACTCTATCATAAGCTGACATAGAAAGATAGGTTGGATAGGAGGAGAAAAGATGCAAAACTATTATCATCTTTGCCGGCAGCACCATGGAAAAGTAGCAAGAATTACAGAACGAAACGGCAGAGTCCACGTCGGTAGAATCGTACGGGTGACAAACACTAAAGTGTATATCGCCCCTGTCGGCGGCCGTCACAGAGGGTACGGATTCGGTTATTGGGGTGGAGGCTGGGGAGGCTGGGGAGCAGCCTACGGTATCGGCCTTGGTTTAATTACCGGATTTGCGCTTGGAGGTTTGCTCTTCTGGTAATAAAGAAAGCCCGCTAAATCTTTTTTAAAAGCGGGCTTTTTCTTATTATACTTTCTTTACTTCATTAAAATATTCTTCAAGTGTTAACTGATGGTCATGGATGGCTTTTGCCGCTTTTTTGCCTACATAACGCAAATGCCATGGCTCATACTCATACTTTGTTACATTTTCTTTGCCTTTAGGATAGCGGATGATAAAGCCGTATTCATACGCATGGTCCTTCACCCATTTGCCGTCAGCCGTGTTTCCGAACGCTTCATTCAGCTCATATCCGTTGCTTTTGCTGGAAATATCCATGGCAAGCCCCGTCTGGTGTTCGCTTTGCCCGGGGTATGCGACGGCTTCTTTCGCTTTCTTTTCACCTTTCAGACTGACTTCATTATCGAAAATAACTTTTTGTCTGTCATAAGAGCGATATCCTGAAACGGCAACCAGGTCATAGCCTTCTTTTTTCCCCGCGTTGAACAATTCCGCCAAAGCATCGGCGGCAGGTTTGCGGATATATCGTTTCTCAATTTTCTCAGTGAAAGAAAATTCAACTTTCGGGATGACGAGATCCTTCGGTTTATAATCTCCCGGCAGCGTGTATGTCTTATTCACGAGCGCAAGTGTATTTGTCGGGTTTTGAATGGTTTCAAGCCCGTTCACTTCTTTAATGTCATTAAAATATTTGCTCTCCAATACAAAATCGCTGTCTTCTGTCTTCGTTGTTTTTTTGTTTGATGTGTCATCTGATTGTTTTGTTTGAGCCGTTGTTTTTGTGTCCTTATGGCTGTCGCCGCCTGAAATGCTGCAGCCTGTTCCCACGATTGCGGTTACGCTGAGTGCAGCAGCAAGCGAGAACCATTTAGTGGATTTCTTCATTTTACACTTACCTTTCTTTTTTTGAATCAGAGCGGTGCATAAAGAAGAGGGCTGCTTTTATCAGCATGACCCTCATCTCAAGTTTACGATACAGTATGCAGCGCCAGTTTTATCATATCATGAAAAGTCGTTTGACGCTCTTCTGCCGTTGTCTCTTCTCCGGTTAACACGTGATCGCTTACAGTCAGGATAGACAGCGCTTTTTTGCCGTATTTTGCGGCAAGCGTATATAAAGCAGTCGTTTCCATTTCTACGCCGAGGACGCCGTATCTCGCAAGCTTTTCGATTTGCGAGTCTTCATTGTAAAACTGATCGGCGGTGAATACGCTTCCGACGGCTACAGGAAGGTTATTTTTTTGCGCTTCCTGGTACGCTTTATGAAGAAGGTCGAAATCTGCGCAAGGCGCATAATCTACACTTCCGAAAGCGACACGGTTCATCTGTGAATCGGTTGAAGACGTCATAGCCAAAATTACGTCCCGCACCTTCACGTCATTACGGATGGCTCCGCATGAACCGACTCTGATCAGGTTTTGAACATCATAGCTTTGAATCAGTTCATTCACATATATAGAGATAGACGGAACACCCATGCCGGTGCCTTGCACTGATATTTTTTTACCGTTATATGTACCCGTAAATCCGTACATTCCTCTGACTTCATTATAGCATTCCACATTTTCAAGGTAAGTTTCCGCAATAAATTTCGCTCTCAGCGGATCTCCCGGCAAAAGCACTGTATCCGCAATCTGACCTTTTTCTGCGTTTATATGTACACTCATTTCCATTTCCTCCTGCCTATTCAAACTCCCACCCATTGTACACTGAATAACGGTAAGAGACAATCATCAGCATTGATCAGAGCGATCTTGGGCAGAATATGCGGGATGACAGCCTAAGAAAAAGGAGTGAGCATAAATGGGCAAAAAACAGCGCAACCGGGTGACCGGTCAGAAAAAGAACAATCATGTACCCGTTTCAGACGTGATTGCGGCTGATGAAGCGCATGGAAAAGAGCATTCCGCCGCTAAACGAAAGCCTTAAAACAAAACGGAAGCCGGCTGAACATTCAGCCGGCCCCGTCTTACCTCGGCTGGACGAGCAAACGGTTGATTTTGCTCCATCCCGCAGGGTTAAGCCTGTAATAGGTCTTTCCTTTTCTTCCTTCGTCTATAAGTATGACATCTCCGGTCGCTATGAATCTGGCTTGATAGTCGTTTGGAACCGTATCAGGCACATTAAATACAGAAAATGCCCTTTCCAGTGCGTCTTGATGATTGTCAGCGGCCAGCTCTGTCCGATAGACGACCCTGTATCCCTTTTTCTCGCCGTAGCGGGGTGTTTGAAAAATCGTCACATCATAGGCACAAGTCTTTTTTTTAAACACGGGCAGCGATAACAGCATCAAGATCCCTCCCTCTTATTTCTTAATAGTATTAGCGTTTTTTCTCATTTTTCCTGTCTCTATTTTTGTCGAAACGGGTGATACTTTTCGTCAAAGAGCGCAAATAGAGAGACGAGGCAAAGTCCGAGACTGAATCCGGCAAGAACATCCGTCGGAAAATGCGCGCCTAAATAAATTCTGCTGAGCCCGATCAGGATGACGAGAACTCCGGTAAAGACGGAGACGGCCCGCTTTCTTTTCGTGAAGAAAGGAACGTGCTTGATTAAAAAGTAGGCGATGACGGGATATATCACTGCCGAATTCATGGAGTGGCCGCTCGGAAAGCTGTATGAGGTTTCATGGACGAGCGGCTCAAAAGCGGGTCTGGCTCTTTCGATCAATCCTTTTACTTTTATGTTTATTATTCGTTCAATGAGGAAGAGAAGCGGCAAAAACACAACATCAGGCGTTTTTTTGTACATATACAGGGCTGCTCCCGTCAATAGAAGAAGCGGTAAAAGCACCGCGGTCGTGCCGAGCTCTGTTATCCATAACATCAATTCATTCAGCCAGGCAGCCCTGATCCTGACCGCCGCTTCTATCACCCTCTCGTCAAAAAACCGGACAGCATCGATCCGGATGGCTGCTGCGAGCAGAATAAACAATGCGAAAAGACCTGCTGGCTTGTACAACGTTTTCCCCCCATTTTTCATTCTCCCGAGCCGATTGAAAAAACCGAAGCTTTTTTCACTTCGGTTCCGCAGTTTCAGTCTTCATCAAGCTCTTCGTCTATCATACATTTTTCTAATAAATAATCAAAGGTGATGTCGGCTATTTCAAAGATCTCCTCTTCACTCGGTATGTACCCGCGCATAGCAAGCTGACTGTAAAAAAAATCGGCTATCTCTTCTGTGTCAATCACAAGATCTATTTCTTTCATGCAAACACCGCCTCCTTTTTTATGTTTTATGAAAAAACCCTTCAAATTATACCCGAAAGTTCTAATCGCTTTGTCCGCTCATATACTTTTAAAAAAACAAGCCCCCGGAGGGAGAAAAGATGATGACGAAAATGATGGCTTTTTTGGACGGAGATGGATTTGATATCGTATTGGAAAAAGTGCTGAAAGGAATGTCGTTTGTCATCTTTGCCGGCTGTCTGCCCTGGTTTTTATATGTCACCGTCCGTTTTTTTGCCGGCTAGCTGAAATGCTCCCGCAGGCTTTCCAGCACAAAATTCATCATATCTTTATATTCTTCGTCACCGAACATATCATAAAGAATCTTATAATCGTTATAAATATCAAGGAGCTCATCTACAATCGATACCGCCAGCACATGCAGGGTATCAAGATCATCAGCATCGCCTTCAAACTGAAGAAGAGCGGACGCGGCGGTATCCTCGCCGATCTCATGAGATGCTTCCCCAACATAGTGGACAAACAGCAGCTGATGCACAAACTGATCCATTTCATATTTTCTCAGAACCAGCGTGAGATCCTCTTCCTCCGTTTCAAGCCACTCTCCGTCTTTCAGCCGAGTCAGCTCATAAATAATATCCTCCCAGCCATCCTCTAAATATCTCCATATTTCAGTTCTGTGGCCGATAATACGGAATAATTCTTTTCCGTAGTCCTTTACATATACGACGTCGCCGATCAGAAACTCATATTCAATATCCAATTTTTCCATATCGACGATTACGCCCTCATAATCTTTATAAAGCTGGATGGACGATTCAAAATAAAGCACTTCATTATGGTTGACTTCGTAAAGATAATGTTTATCAATTTGATGAACCTTCGTAATGGTGCCGACGGTTCCGTACATCACGACGACCACGATATCTCCCACTTGAAATTTCGGTTTATTTGGCTTCATGCTGTCTCCCCCTTGCCGCGGACTGTCATACGCTATCGTATGCCGGCCGTCATTATTTCGCATGGGCATGAAAACTACAGGAAATATCCATTTCTGCACCTGTTCAACATGTCAAAAAAACCGCACAATGTCATGTGCGGTTTTTCGTCAGGCGTGATGCACCTCGGTCTCATATTTTTCCCAAGCCTCATCAAATGTCGACATCGTTTCTAAATAATCGGCGCTCAGTTCTAAATACGAACTGAGCTCATGATAATCGCTTGACGTTTTCGGAAAGCCATGGTCTTCGTATGCCTGATTCGCAAATCGGCTGATTGCGTCCTGCGGCTTAGGATGCCTGTATTTCATTAAATAGTGGTAAAAGGATTTCATGGGTTTCCCCTCCTGATGACTGTCTTTTGTTGTACTATTATACATTTCAAAAGTGAAATTACAACAAAAGAAGACTAGGAGAAGTCAAAATAATTCCGTTTCAATATCCGTTCTGTCTGCATCAGCTCTTGATATGTGAGTGTTTCCGGTAATTTTTTGGCGTCGACTAAAAAAAGCTGATTTTCGATTTCGCCTATGACCGCTTCCTCCTGATACGTCATGCCGCAGGAAGAACAAGCGAACGCGGGTGTGTCTGTAATTTCTATGGCCCTCGTACCGTCAGGAAGCTCCCAGTATACAGCCGACTGACAAGCTGACGCCTTCTGATTGCCGCACCACTCGCATGGCTTCACGGCGATTCACCTCCGACTTCCGAGCCTTCTTTTTGCTCTTTCTTCTGCTGTGCTATAAATTTCTTTTCTTTTAATTCATCTCTCTTTTCCCTCCGGTCTTTCAGCGTTTCATGATCAGGGTTAGAAGTAAACGCTTTCCTCCTGCTGATTCTCGATACATTTTCCGGTGTAAAAGAGACCTCTTTATCCGCGAAAATAGCGCTTAGTCCGACCGGCTCTCGTTTGGCCATCGTTCCCGGAAAAACAGATTCAAAATAGTCGTCGGCTTGATTCGGGATATAGTTTTCCGGTTCGGGATAAGATGTAATCACCCCTTCAAAGTTTCTGATCACAACTTTCTCCGGACTTTGGGAGAGCAAATAGTTCGGCTGCAGGGCAATTTTTCCGCCTCCGCCCGGGGCATCGACGACAAAAGTCGGCACGGCAAAACCCGTCGTATGCCCCCTCAGCCCTTCAATGATTTCCAGACCCTTTGACACGGGCGCTCTGAAATGACCGATTCCCTCTGACAGATCACATTGATAAATATAGTACGGGCGGACGCGGATTTTCACTAAATCATGCATGAGCTTTTTCATAATAGGCACCGAATCGTTAATGCCCGCCAAAATAACGGCCTGGTTTCCGACCGGAACACCTGCGTTGACAAGCTTTTCACACGCCTCAACCGATTCCTCCGTCAGCTCGATGCTCGTATTAAAATGAGTGTTCAGCCAGACCGGATGATATTTTTTCAGAATCTGACAAAGGTTATCCGTTATCCGCTGCGGAAAAACGACAGGCGCTCTCGTTCCGATCCGGATAATTTCGAGGTGAGGAATGTCGCGAAGGTTTTTCAAAATATATTCGAGAATCTGATCGTTAATTAAAAGCCCGTCACCGCCGGAAATGAGACAGTCACGTATTTCAGGCGTTTCCCGAATATAAGCGATCGCCGCATCAAGCTGTTTTTTCGGCACGCCCATCCCGATCTGCCCGGAAAATCGTCTTCTGGTGCAGTATCGGCAGTACATCGAGCATTGGTTTGTCACGAGAAAGAGGACGCGGTCGGGATAGCGGTGCGTAAGGCCGGGCACCGGCGAATCTTCATCTTCAAACAGCGGATCTTCGAGGTCATATTTCGTTTTGTGCATTTCTTCTGACAGCGGCACGGACTGCATGCGGATCGGACATCTCGGGTTATCGGGATCCATTAAGGAAGCATAATAAGGCGTAATGTTCAGAGGAATCGTTTTTACAGACATTCTGACGCCTTCTTCTTCCTCCTCTGTCAAATGAATGACTTTTTTCAGGTCATCGACGGTTCTTACAGTATGAGTGAGCTGCCACAGCCAATCATTCCACTTTTCTTCCGGCACATCCTTCCATAATTCAATCTCCTTCCAATGACGCTTCGGCTGAAACCATTTATTTGTCAAACGAATTCCTCCTTATGAATGGCTGAAACGTAATGTCTTGCACCATATATTCATATTTTCGAGCCCTTCTGAAATCCGGCAGTTGTTCACAAGCCTGCCTCTGTAGCCGTATCCCGCATGATACAAAACGGCATTCATCCCGTAAGAGGCTGCACGGGCCAAGGAAAAAAGATGAATGGTTCCTCGGCCCGAAAGTTCCTGCTCCAAGGCTTTAAACAGGTGTGCCGTTACGGAATTTCCTCTGTAATCTGACAGAACTGCGCAATCGGTCATTTCAGCGTGCCCCAATACGGGATTGAGATCCGCGCTTGCCGCGCCGATAAGACGTTCCTGATCGAAGGCGGCATAATAGATGGTGTTTTCTCTCATTGTTTTTTTTATATAAAGGGGGTTAAAGACAGGAGTAGGATAGGTGAGAAAAACATGTTTATATAAGTGCGATAAGCGGTCTGCATCATCTTCATCCGCTTTTCTGAATATGAGCTTGCTTTCTGTCTGCGTCAGTTCCCGCCGCGGTGTCTCATATAAACGGTCAACAGTCGAATCTTCCGATACATATGAATCTGACTGTCTCCGTTTCTCTGATAAATAACGCACCATCACAGCAGCCTCATGTCCATTGTAATATCCGTCTATAACCCCCTCATGAATAAAGAGATGCTTGACAAGTTCCGGCTCATCGCCGCGCTTGGCAAAGAAAATCACCTTTTGGGCCCCTTCTTGCTTCGCTTCTGCCAAAACAGCCGGAATAAGCGCCTCGGGCTGCCCATCATAACGAATGACCCTGAGCCGCTCGTTGAAACGGTCTGCATCAATCTCGGCCGATCCGCTTTCAGCCCTCAGTTCCTTTATCAGCTCTGCCACCTCCATCTGCCACCCCGCACCATTCCATCATAAAAAGAGAAATGATTTTGACGGCATCAATTAACGCCCGGACTTCAATATATTCATTTGCCTGGTGCGCCGCTTTGACTTCTCCCGGCCCGAAGACAATGACAGGCGTCTGCCCCGCATGATGCAAAAGCCCCCCGTCCGTTCCCCACGGAGACGCTTCACGTATCGGTTTTGCCCCTTTCATTTTCTCAAAAGAAGATTCCAAAGCGGCAATCAGCGGATGGTCATCCGGGAGATCGTTCGGAAGCCACTGAGCTCCAAACCATTCAACTTCCGCCGGATGATGTTTAAACCACTCATCCCGGTATTCCAAATCTTTGAGCCAGCTTGCGAGCTCTTCTTTTACGGCTTCAGGCGTTTCATCCGGAGCTATCCCGCACCTGCCTTCTATCACGACACGGTCAGCTACCGAAGATGGCCACGTTCCGCCTTGGACGGTGCCGATATTAATGGGAACCGGAATCGGAACATCCCGGTAAAGCGGGTCCGTGATGCGGGCGTTGCGGACGTGTTCCAGCTCTTTAAGCGCTGTGATGACATGCAGGCTTTTTTCAATCGCGCTCACCCCTTCATAGCGGGTGCCGCCGTGTGCGGACAATCCTCTTACCGTAATGCGGAACCACATAGACCCTTGCTGCTTCACAAACAGCTTTAAATTAGTCGGTTCCGGAATAAGCGCCCCGTCAGCCTTATAGCCTCTCATAACCGTCGAAAGCGTTCCTGCGCCGCCGCACTCTTCATCTACGACACTTTGAAACAGAACATCTCCTTTTAACGTAACCCCGCAGGCTTCAAGCGCTTCTAATGCAAACAAGAGAGCTGTATTGCCGCCTTTCATATCCGTTGAACCGCGGCCGTAAATTTTGCCGTCCTTTTCAACAGCGGTAAACGGTTCATACGTCCATGCGGCGGGATTTCCTTCCGGGACAACATCAATATGTCCGTTCAGTATCAGTGATCTCCCGCCGCCGGCTCCTTTCTTTATGGCGGTAATATTCGGGCTTTCATGAAAGTCTTTACGTTCCGATACAAAATAAGGATGCTCTTTCAATTGTTTGACATTCGGTTCCCACACATCAATATCCATGTCAAACTGTCTCAGTTTTTCTAAAACGACTGCCTGTGCGTTAAATTCATGTCCAAACGTGCTTTTTTCCCCGATCAGCCGTTTCAGCAGACTTACCGCTTTTGCCGCATTTTCTTCCGCCCACTCAGTTATTTTCTTTTCTAATTGATCCATGGACAGGCCCCCTTTTAAGAAAACATTCTCCCAATCTGATTTCGGCATCCGTAGTTTGGATGACATCGTCTATCGTCGAGCCATTCAGCAGTTCCTCAAGAACGAAAGTCCCATCCTCTATACTGATGACGGCTTTCTCTGTAATAATGAGGTCTGCACAGCCCGAGGCCGTAAGCGGCAATGAACAGCTTTCGACTAATTTCGGCCGGCCCTTCTGATCGGTGTGGCTCATGACGACAACCACTTTTTTCGCACCTTGGGCAAGCTCCATCGCCCCGCCCATTCCCGGCACTTTTTTCCCCGGGACGAGCCAGTTGGCGAGATCACCTGTCCGGCTGACCTGCAATGCGCCTAAAATGGTAATATCAATCAGCCCTTTTCTGATCATGGCAAAAGACAGCGCTGAATCAAAATATGAGGCGCCCTTTACCGTACTGACGGGAAATCCGGCGGCATTGCATAAGAGTTCATCCTCCGCTCCGGGCTCAGGACTTCCTCCTATCCCAAGAACGCCGTTTTCCGCCTGCAGCATCACCTCCATGCCGGCCGGCAGAAAGTTCGGCACTAAAGAAGGAATGCCGATCCCCAGGTTGACAATCATACCTGAGGTAATTTCACTGGCGGCCCGCCTTGCGATACTCTCTCTTTCCGCTATTCCCAAGCCCATTTCCATTTCACTCCTTCACTTTGCACGACACCCTCCACAAAAACGCCCGGTGTTACAATATGCTCGCTGTCAAGTTCGCCGGCCTGCACAATTTCCGCCGCCTCAGCAAAGGTTCTTTCGGCCGCAGCCGCCATCAGAGGGTTCATGTTGCGCGCCGTTTTGTCATAAGTCAAATTCCCGAATTCATCAGCAGTATGTGCCGACACAAAAGCAAAATCAGCCGTCAGCGCTTTTTCAACTAAATAGGGTTTTCCGTCAATCGTTACAGTTTCTTTGTTCTCGCAAACGGTTGCGTTATCAATCCCGATATCCGTTAAAATACCGCCAAGCCCCGCTCCGCCTGCGCGAATCCGTTCGGCAAGCGTCCCTTGAGGCGAAAATTCCACCTCCAGCGTTCCGTCAGTCATTTGTCTGCCCGCTACTGGGTTTGAGCCGATATGGGAAGCGATCAGCCGTTTCACCCGTTTATGAACGATAAGCGGGCCAATACCGATTTCCGGAAAGCCGGCATCGTTGCAGATGACGGTCAGCTCTTTAACGCCGCTTTCTAAAATCGCTTCGATTAATGACGGAGGAGACCCCACACCCCCGAAACCGCCGAACATGATGACAGATTCGTCCTTGACATCGGCAATTGCTTCATGAATATCGATTTTTTTATGAAAAATAGACATGTCAGTTCAATCCTTCTTCATCATTTTTTCTGCTTCTTCTGCAGCTAGTGAAAATAGATCTGACAGTTCATCCAGCTCAGCATGGGAAGCCGTCAACGGCGGCGCGATGATAACGGCATCTCCTTCTCCGCTATCAATGCCGGGCTTTGCAGGATAAATCAGCAGCCCCCGTTTTTTTGCTTCTGTTATCATTTTTTCTGTAAACGCCTGTTTTTTCGAAAAAACTTCCTTTGTCGTTTTATCTTTGACGAACTCCACCCCGATCAGAAGGCCTTTACCGCGGACATCCCCAATCACTCCGCTGCGTTCTTTGATATGTTCTAATTTCCGCCTCAGTATTGCGCCTTTTTCCTCTGCCTGCTGAAGCAGCCCATGTTTCTTGACATAACGAAGCACCTCAAGCGCCGCTCTTGCACAGTATGGATTGGCGCTGTACGTATGCCCGCTCATAATGACCCCGGAGCCCCGCTTGATCGTATCAATGATGTCATCAGAGGCAACGGCTGCCGCAATCGGAGCGTAACCGGCGCCTAACCCTTTTCCGAGCACCGCGATATCAGGCACGATTCCCCAATGCTCAGAAGCAAGCATCCGTCCTGTTCTTCCGAGCCCCGTCATGACTTCATCCGCGATAAACAAAATACGGTGCCTGCGGCAGACATCCTCAAGCGCTTCATAGTAGCCTGCCGGCGGAGTGATGGCAGCCCCGGCTGCTCCGACAATCGGTTCTGCGACAAAACCGGCGATAAATGAGGCGCCGATCCGTTTAACAGCCGTTTCCAGCTCCTCTGTCGCAGCTTTTACAAATTCCTCTCCCTGCAGCTCTGAACGGTACATATTCGGCGCTGAAACGGCAGGAAACCGTTCAAGCAGCTGGGTAAAACGGTATCTCCGTTCATAAAACCCTGATAATGAAAGCGCTCCCAAAGTAATTCCGTGGTAACTGCCCCATCTTGATAAAAAGACGGATTTTTGGTATTGGCCTTTTTCCTGCCAATATTGAACGGCCATTTTCATCGCTGTTTCAACTGCCTCTGAGCCGCTGTTTACAAAAAATGACCAATTCAGCCCGCCCGGCAGATGATCAGCCAGAAATAAAGCCAGCTCCTCTGCCGGCGCACTGGTGAATTGCGAGCGATACACAAACGAAACGGAGTCAAGCTGCTCTTTTAAAGCTTGTATAATATCCTCCGTCCCGTGGCCGATATTGCAAGTGACCGCTCCCGATGCCCCGTCAAGATACTTGTTCCCCTCCAGATCATACACATATGATCCTTTTCCATGGCTGACTGTCGGATAGATCCCGTCAAGCTCCGGTTTGATTAAATAACTCCCCATATCTTTCCACCTCAAAAACCCATTTGCTTCATTGTATGAACAGATGAATAACGGCATTCTTATCCTTCAGAAAGTTTTTTTTGCAGAAAATACCTTTTTGTAAAACAGGCTGCCGGAGATGTCCCGACAGCCTGAAGAGCGTTCTCAGTTCTGCTATTTATCTGCTCAGCTCATTACCACCGCAATTTTGATCGGAATCGGCATAAGCAGAAGGCGGAAAATTCCCGTCTTCTTTACTGTATGGGAACCAATATTTCACACAAATGATCATTCACCTTTTGTAAGGTGTACCTTTCGATAATGGGCTGATCTCTTACGATTAGATTATTTTTTTCGATCTCTGAAAAAACAGTTTTCCAAAATCCACTGACTGCCTCTTTCGTATGATCAAGCAAGAAAACAGCGTACCTGCCTCCGGAAAATGTACCGATCCGAGCTGGTTCAGGCACATGATCTAGATGAATAACAGCACAAACATCATAGCGGCATTTCTCTTTAGGCGTACGATTCGGATGATCTTGCGAATTCCTAAAATGACAGAATGATCAAGCAGGCCATTCAATTGCGCCCAATTTTTAAAAGACTCCATAAGTTCTTTATTTTGCTTTCCGCCATACTCCCCGACGTTTCGGAAATAAGCAATTCTTGATTCAGGCAATTCTTCAATTGTTATTTTCACATTTTCGCCCCCTTCTTCAGAAAGGTAATATGTATTAAAATGTTTTTCAAGCTGACTTTGAACATAACAAAAAGCCTGCAGGAAGTGATGTTCTCTGCAGGCTGATTTTCATTATAGGATTTTTTCAGTCTAACAAATAAAAGCCGCACCGACGATGATTAATAAAATAAACAATACCACGATCAGCACGAATGTACTGGTTCCGCCTCCGCAGCCGCCGTATCCAAAGCCATAACTGCCGCATCCCCCATATCCGTATCCGTACATACGAATCACCCTTTCTTCTTACGATATACGGCATTGTATGCGGGCCAATTCCCAATTGTTTTATGCGAATGCCCATCTATGTAAGAAAATAATGAAAAATTGTATGCACACGCCGAAATCTTTTGAAGCCGAGTTTCTCATAAAAGCGGTTTACACCGTCCATCCCGGACGCCACAAGGTATACGGTTTCCATGCCGTTCAGCTTTGCCGCAGCCATCAGCTCGTTCATCAATATCGTTCCGTAGCCTTTCCGCTGAAATTGATCCAGAATGGCAACTTCTTCAATTTTGGCGGTTTTATCCGCTTTGTTGATGAAAAGCTCTCCGCAGCCGATCGGAATCGTTCTGGAGGCATCGCTGTAACACACAACAAGCAAAACCGTCCCGTCCTTATACAAAGGATATTTCCGCTCAAGCTTTTGTTCGGCCGCCGCCTCGCCAATGTAAAGGGCATCATAAATGTTCATAATAGATGACCCGTCAGCAAGACTTTTGTCCGTTCCCCAAGCGGTGAGAGGATGTCCGGCCTGCCGGTCCCCATTTTCCAGCTTCCTTGCGAAAAACAGTTCATCCTCCACTACGTATCCCTGCTTTACCAATGTTTGTTTCAGAAGAAGCGGAAATGTGTGCTCCGGTGACGCTTTCACATGAATATAATTGGTTTGAAGCATGTTCGGAACAGACGCAAAAAACGGAAGCAGTCCGTCTAACGGAAATGTACGGTGCAGCTGAACAAAGTTATGTGAAAAAATCTGCGGCAGCAAAGGGTCTCTATACACACTGTAATGCTCGAACCTCTGCATGCCGGAAGTAAGCTCAATATATTGTTTCTCGGTTTTAGCAAATTGATCGGTCATAAAAGCTCTCCTTTTCCTTACACATCCAACTGCATCTCTCATCCTTTTGTTATATTGAGATTTCTTATAATTTCATCGTACATCGGATAGAACGGCTTTCCAATTGGTAATTGTTTAATTTGCTGAAAGGAAATGGGTAGCGCCTTCTGATTTGCAAAAAAGCGTTTCACTACATCCTGACTGATCGGATGGAGAACCCCTCTCAAATAAACATAAAATTCACGTTCAATGCGAAACAGCATTCTTCCGGGAAGATGCTGAACACAGCCCGATCTCTCCCATCTGATCGGCGGACCGTCCGGCAGCGCTTGGATTTCATCCTGTTCTAAAGCCAGGATGCCGCGGCGTTTAAATTGGTAAAAGCGTAAGGCATTAAGATCAATCAGCCTTTTCGTTCCGTCTTCTACAAAATAGATATGACACTGATCCGTGACGAGCTGAAAATTCGGAATACCGGCAGCGTTCTCTTCCTCGTATTGAAATAAAAAAGGATCCGGAATGACGACGGCTCTTCCTTCATATAGCGGTCGCCAGCGCTCATTGACAAGCTTTCTTTTATTCCGGTCAAGCTGGTATACTTTCTGATCCGTCCCCTTTACAAAAGACCCGTCAACCAGCTCTGACGGAAGCGATTGATACGTGTTCTGGAATGAGTGGGGTGTTTTATAGGTCGTATCCAACACTTCTTTTATCGGCAGAAATGATGTAAATGTGTTGAGCCTGCTCCAAAAAACAGAGTCTCCGTGATTCCAATGCATGACATCTTCGTCCCAAAAACTGCCGTACTTCTCCTTCACACGCCGAAGCAATGACTTCCTGTGCATCACTGAACAGTGATCAACGATAAAAGCAGCCTGGTCAAGCACGTCATCAGCAAAACGATAAAAGTGGAATTGCTCTGTTCCGCGCTCGTTTACATGCACCACCTTCTGACTGGAATAGACGGCATCAAATTCGGTGCATTGATTAAGCGTTTCCGCCATGCGGCTGAGTCTATCCGGATGATATACGGTGTCATCCGTCAGATAAGTGACGTATTCACCTTTAATCCGTGAAAGCGCATCATTAATCAAAACGGCATACCGGGTCGATTTCAGCCGTTCAGCCGGATTGATAAAACTGTTGTAATAGTATATGCGGTGATCTTTTATATACGTACTGATGGCCGCCGAGGTTTCTTCATTTGAATGATCATCCATTACAAACAGCTCCCAATTGCTGTAGGTCTGTTGCAACACACTTTCAATCGCCTGTTTCACGAGATCCGGTTTGTTGTAACTCGTTAAGATAATTGAGATCTTCTTTTCCATCCCATCACCCCTTCTGAACACATAAAAAACGGCTCCGAAAATGACAGAGCCTGATATCTGGTATTAAAAAGCACCCCAGCTGACGATGCTTGAAATCGCCACATTTGATCTCGTATTATTGAGAGGATTTTGAAAAACGGCCAAATCTGACAGCACTTCTTTGACAATCACGTTCTGTAATGTGCTGCCGTTAACCAGATTGACACGTGAAACAGGAACTCCAAGCTCTTTTGCCATCACAAGCTGACGCCGCAAATCTGATTGATCTCCGGACGGCTGACGCGATACCAAAAGAAGAAGCAGCAGTAAAAGATGAAATTCCTCATCAAAACTCCCGTGTTTTACAGTTTCTTCTGAATCCAAAATAATTCCTCTCCTTCTTTTTTTCATCTATACAACGTATGTCGCACGCTTGCAATCTGCATAGACAGATAAAGCCTGATTCTAAATTCAGCGATTTTATTAAATATGAAAAAAATACGGCAAAACGGCATTCGACTTATACCAATCACATCAATCAGGAATATGAATAAACGTGAGGTTGAAATCGTTAAAGGAGGTGTATGATCCCATGAGCGAGGATCGTTTAGAGCTTAAAAAGAAGCTATTGAAAACTCTTTTGAACCCTATATTTGACAACAGCGCTATATCTAGCGGCACAGATGGAGGAGATAACGTGGAAAACAATATAAAAGATTTATTAGAATCTGCAATTGATGCAAAAGTGGATGAAGCAGCTGCGCAAGACAGTCTCAGCGCTCAATCTGTTTTAGGAAGCGGCATTTCATTAGCGGCGAGATGGATTTTTGCGAGAGTTCAGCCCGGCACTGTTATCAGCATTGTGATGGATTCAGGAGACATGATCGGTCCGGTTCAATTTGTTTTCTTTGACGAAGTTCACGGAATTGTTTATGTTACGCAGGAAAATTCCGTTACACCGGCAGGCTCTGCTACAACATTGCTTGACGTTGACAAAGTCGAAAGTGTCACCTTCACTTCGTAACAGCAGATGAACGTTCTATATATCCGTTCAGGATATAAAGGCATTTACACGTATTTTGACCGCTGGATCGAGGAAGGTTTTTTACAGTCTTCCGTCCGCTTTTTTTCTGTTTCTGAGCTTCAGGAAGATACAATCAGCAGCATACGGGCATTCAAACCCGACATCAGTCTGATGATGGCGGGCGACCGTATTCCGTCAGAATGGCTTCAATGGCTGAGAACAGAGCAGATTCCCGTCTATCTATGGCTGACGGAGGACCCTTTTTATTTTGATGTGAGCGCGAAAATCGCCCCGCTCGCCGATGCTGTTTTGACCATAGAACAAAACGCTATTGATGCTTACCGGCAAATGGGCTTACAGCACGTATATTATGTCCCGATTCCCGTTAATCAGCGGATTTTTACGAAACAAGCGCCTGACGCTTCTCTTCACACCAATCTGCTTCTGATCGGATATCCGTATCCGAATCGCGTTGAGCTCGTGAAAGCAGCGGCGAAGCTTCCGTATACGCTTCGTATCATCGGGAAGGGATGGCGCAGACATCTGCCTAAAACAATCGCCAGACAGAAAAATGTGCTCATAATGGATGAATGGATTGAACCTGAACATGCCGCATTGTATTACAACAGCGCAGACGTGGTCTTAAACCCGCACCGTTCTTACCGGTTTGCGCTCAATCAGAATGGACGCGGCATCCAAAATATCAGTTTAAATACGAGAAGCTTTGACATTGCGGCCTGTCAGACATTTCAGCTGACAGATCTATCTCCCGCGCCCCCTTTTTCATCCTTTGTTTCTTACAGCGGGCTTGCGGATTTTGCGGATAAGATCCATTTTTATATGACAAACCCAACTGAACGTGAACGAATTGCGGCGCTTAATTATCAAGAGACAGTGCCGGCTTACACGTATGACCAACTTCCGGCCGTGCTTACGGCTATTCGCTCCGATACTTTCTCATGAAACGCTCTTCACATGAAAAAGCAGCTTATCCAAGCTGCTTTTTGTATGTTTATTTTCCGCTTCTGTCGGTCAGTTTTCGCGGGTCAACCTGTTTATTAACATGCGGGCGGAAGCCGATTTTATCAGCAATTCTTTCCCATGGCACTATTTTAAAATTTTGATTTGCCTTTTGACCGTGATCTATATTTTCCCCATCCTGTGCGACAAAAAGACCGAACGGATATTTTGGCCCAAGCCCGAAGCCCAGAACGTCAATTCCGTCCGTATCGCTTGTGCCGTCTGTTTCAGGCCCGTCTGTAATGCGAAAATCCGCCACATATTTGTTCTGTCCTTGTCTGTCATAAATGGCATAGCTGCTGTTTCCCTGACTTGATGCCAGCAGATAGCCTTTACCATCAGCAGCGTAGTAAATCGTCAATCCTTCAATGTCAGGCGTTAAATGCCTGCCGTCGGCTCGGTCGATAACCGTTCCGTTACTGCCGCCGTCCGGTTCGGCGCTGAACTTCCAAATGGCTTCATCTTCTTCCGCGATATAAAGACTGCCGTATTCATCGTCTGCTGCCATCCCTTCCGTCTGAGAATTCATTTTAAATGCCCTTACCTTCTTGCCGGATATGTATCCATTTTTGTCCGCCTTTAATTCATATTGCTCAAATTCGCCCTCTTTTCCTGTCACCATCGCGTAATATTTTCCCGTTTTTTGACTGTGGTACAAGCTGAAACCGTATACTTCATCAATTGCTGATGCAATTGGATTTTTTGGATCTGTAATGCTTTGCAATGTGCCGTTCTTTCCGTCAATGGCGTAGATCTCAACTGTATTTTTCCCTTCAGACCGGTTGGATGCTGCCGCAATATCAACTTTTTTTCCGTTCAACTGAAAATCATAGCGGATATCAACATTGTTCAGTTTCCCGGTATTATAGGAATGAAGCATCTTACCATCGAGACTGTAAACGACTAAGCCTGATTTTTTATTGGTCGTAATCAATTTGCTGTTCTGAGGAGTTTTGGGGTCCAGCCAAATCGCAGGATCGTCCGCCGCATCACCGGCTGTATCAACAGGTTCCGTTTCCGCCGCCGCATTGACGGTAAAATGATAAGGATCAGACAGCTTATGCTTGGCCTGAGAAGAAACGGCACCGCATGTGAGCATCAGTCCGGCGGCCGCGGTTAACAAAAGTGTTTTTGAATGATTCATTTTACTTCCTCCTTTTTTTAAACCTGCACTTCAATTGTAAAATACATACAGAACCATCAGTGTTAAGTTTCTGTGAAAAATGTAAGAAAGTGAAAATTCGTGGTGAGAGAAGAAAAAAAGACGGGAGCAGAATTACTAGTGAATATTTAGTACAATGATTTGTTAGTAATTCTTTTTCTATTAATCGGATCAAGCGAAATGAAAGCGCATCAGATTAATGATTTCCTCTAATTTTTGATTTATTGGTTGCTTTCATTAACTCGCTGAAATTGTTCAACATATGATGCATGGTAGAGAAACGAGAGTTGGAGGATAAGCCATGCCTAAACAGCAAGCAGTAGAGCTAAAACCATTTTTTCACGATAAAACTGTTCTCGTCACCGGCGGGACAGGGTCAATCGGAAGCCAAATTGTTAAACGCCTTTTGCTCTTAACGCCTAAAGAAGTCATTGTATTCAGCAAAGATGACAGCAAACAATATGTGATGAAACAAAAATACGCGGATGAACAAAGACTGTCATTTGTGCTCGGCGATGTACGTGACTACAGAAGAGTAAACCAAGTGATGAAAGGTGTTGATATTGTCTTTCACGCCGCTGCGCTGAAGCAGGTTCCGACTTGTGAGGATCATCCGTTTGAAGCCATTCAAACCAACCTTATCGGCGGACAAAATGTCGCAGAAGCCGCTTTGCTGCAAGAGGTGGCGCATGTGATTAATATCAGTACCGATAAAGCCGTTTATTAAGATACTGACTACAAACAAATCAAAAAAAGAAGCTTACTCTGCACTCCTTTCCAAAGCAGCCTCCAATAAATGCTGAGCAAATTGTTTATAAAATTCATCTAAGTCATTACTTGCTTCATCCTGATCTATATAGCGGATACCGTAATTATCTTTATGGACAACCTTTATTGTTTTCTTCTTTAATTCCTCATAACGTTGGTAAGGTTCCAAAGCTACACCCCCGCTTTCACAGGAGTATTATATGTATGTAATGGTTCGTCTCTTGACTGTTCTTTCTTTATCAAAGCCTCGCAGAGCTTGTTCAAATAATAGATATGGTTTACTTTTTTCTTTATCCAGCGTTCAATAACGATCTCTTTGCATATGAATATGTGAAAGCAGCTTTGTTCACGGTACTCAGTAATTCAAAAATGTGTTCTTGGCATCCGCTTTCCTATGGTCTTTTCCAATTACTTTCCAAGTATCATTCAGCCTTGGAAAATATATAAGATTTGAAGACATTATTTCTGTTCAATATGATATTCCTTCATGTTTATCTCTAAGCAGTTCAAAATTTATTAAGGATATGTTCAGCTTGTTCTTGAAATACCAGATTGCTTCATCTTGCTCTTTACTTAAAATGTTAATCATTTAATCAAGCTCCCTTAAAGTATAATGTTTAAGTGTTTTTATATGGGGGAATACGTGTAAGGAGGTGGTTCATTTGGAAAACAATCAGAAAATAACGCTAAACTCTTCTTTCTCGTTATCCACTCTTATTATCTTACTTATTGTATTGTTCCCGGCCTATTCCTCTTGGCTTGTCACGATATTCTTTTTAGGATTTGCACTCATATACACATTTGAAAAAAATAAGAGTAAATCCTCAAAATTAATTGCCATTATCTCATATCCATTGTTTGTTGTTGCATTAGTTTACAGCATAATAAACAGCATGTAATAATCCCCCACCTAAGAGAGGATTATTTTTTGTCCTTTACATTTCAGCAACTTTTGGGCCGCCTTTGTCTGTGATGATGAAGCTGTCACTCCCGATTTTTTTCTTTCGATCCTTATCTTCATAAATCGTTACATGGTGTTTTGTCATTAGAGCTGCCCCCCTGTTGGCAAATTTAATGCAAATCCTAATGTTTGAACGACTGCAGCAGTCGAATACTTGTCAAACTTGGTATTGCCGTATGTAGTTCCGGCATCTTGCCAATCATCTGCAGTTGTCGAAAAACTTGGATTCTTAATATTTGAGGCGGTCTTAAGTACATTGATTGGTTGGTTGGTGGTAGTTGCTTTCAGTATCAGTCCTACTATGATTGAGCTCTTTTGCATTTACTCCTGCTCCAAAATCACAAAGCAAACCACTTTTATATTTAACTTCTTTTTTGTTAAAATTACAGTTTTAATGAATCTTCTCCATGGCATAAAATGAGCATCCCCAATGAGACTTTCGGTTCTTTTTTAAAAAAGTTGTGTCTCGTATAATAACAAAAGTATGTTTTTAAAATTTTTGTTCCTTCTTTTATAACTGAAAATTCTCAAGGAATATATCGACTTTATTACAAATATTTAATATATTGTAAATATATTAAACTAATGGTTATTTAAGGAGGATGAAGAAGTGAAGAAAAAACTTATTTCATTTATCATGGTGTTCACATTAGCTGTGCTGGCTTTATCAGTTGTTTCTCCTGGCTATGCAAGTGCAGCAGAAAGTAAAAAAGCACCTGTAGTTCAAAATAGCGGACAGGCTCCTTTAGCTTCAAATTCTGAAGTACATACACAAGGCATTCCTTTCGCTAAACAAATATTAGTAAAAGCACTTAGGGTTGGTGGTCCCGCTTTAGGAAACCTTATTAAAAAGATCCCATATAAATGGGCTCAAAAAGCTGGTGATGCTTGTTCTAAGTGGGGACACAAAGCGGCGGACGTTATAGATGAACTTACAAATTTCGGAGAAACAGCTGTTACTGTGGCATTAGTGAAAGCCGGAATTCCATTAGCTGATGCTCAGTTAATTGCGAAGGTTGTTGTGTTCTTTTTGGTATAACTATACATTAAAAACAAGAGAGTGAGGCTTACAACCTTCACTCTTTTGTTTTAATTAGGTAAGGAGAGATCACCATGAATCTGCTTTTTATGACGTTATCAATTTATCTTTTATCTCTCATCGTCTTTTTTATTTTTATGTACAGAGGAGAAAAGAAAGAAGCTGCAGAAAAAAACACAAATGAAAAATTTTTATTATCTACAGTAATAGGAGCTTTGGTTTTATCACTAATTCCTACTTTAGTTATAATGGTGATAATCTTATTTGCAACAGGGTCAGCAAATGTGCTTGTAAGCTTCTTTGAATTAGAAATAGGATTTAATCATATAGTTATTATGAGTGTGTGTATGGTTGTTTATTCTTTTACTTTTGATAATATTTTTGTAGCTGTCGGAAGGCACCTCATTGGAGATAACTTTTTCAAGTTTATATTCGCCTCGTTGTTTAGATTTTTATTTATTTATATAGTGGGTATCTTATGTTCAATTGGGAATATCGACAATTTTAAACTATCATTAGGATTAACTTTATTTTTTCTTTTGTTAGAATGTATTTTCCCTAATAAGTCTGATCGTACCCAGAATTTAAAATCTTAAGGGCGGACAAACCCTGAGAACTTAATGCATATATAAAAGGAAAAATGTTCAATAAAGCAGACTTAATGTCTGCTTCATTGAATTAAAACCCCTCTTCATAAAATGCTTTCTCTAAGCAATTCAACTCCTCAAGCATACTGAACCTTCCAGCTTTATACTGGTCACAACAATAAAGTAACAAGAAAGTTCTCAGGCTTGATATGCTCAATGCTACTGTTTTAGATGGTGAAATCATTGCAGCAGCCCAAGAAAGGAGTGTTTAATTTGAGAAAGTTGTTTAAGTTTATCGTTTGTACCACGGTGACCATTCTTTCTCTGAGCATTATCACTACCACATCTGCTGAAACCGACAATTATAGGTTATCAACTAAGCTTACTAGCTCTGCTGAAGGTAAAATCTAAAGCTTTTGGTCTTAACCCTCCTAATTCAAATAGTGGTATAAATCTTACGAAAAACAAATTAACATTTGCTGGACAAGCAACTGGCAATGCATTGTATTCAAGGTAAATCTTCGATAAGCTATTCAATTACAAACAATAAATGATTCCGACATCTATTATTAGTCTGTTGCCTGAAGTGCCATCAACTTTGCTAAAGGCAGCTTCTTTATTGTCACCAGCATAAAGCACCTCTTTAATTTATTCATATTGGTAAAGTACTCAGTTTCCTAGATGCTCCAGCTGCATTATGAGTTTGTCCTGTATTTATTGCATTGTATTTAATATCAATAATTTCAATATTATTTGACTCGGCTCTTATGAAACCATTTATTAGTCTATCAATTTCAACCCACTCACCATTGCAATAATCATCTTTTCAACCCCTTTCTTAATGAATCACATTTTAAGTTAACTTTAAACTGCATTATGTTGAGAATATCATCTTTAATTGGTAAGCTGACATCTAAGGAAATACTTATACAAAGCAGGTGATATATTGAACAAAATAATCGGAATGACTGGGTTAATTATCTCCTTACTTGTGCAAGGGTTTTCAGCAAGTGATTCATTGACTCAAAAGATCGCCATGGCTTGTCTATTTTTGTTCTTATTGGTTTATAATTTTGAACATACTAAGGAGTTCTCTAAAAAGTCTCTGGCTATTATAGGCGCTTCCTTTATTGTACTAATGCTTGGAATTTATCAATTGCTCTTTTTTACTGGTGATTACTTTGAAAGTCGCGGTTTAAATTTTGGATTTATCCTTTTACTTGAAATTGTTTTAGTTATTGGATTAGTGACTGCTGCGCTGAGTTTAATTAAGCATATGGCAGACCGCTTAAGGAAAACACCTGATGGTAAAGAGCATTGACTCTTTGCCTTTTTTTAGCTAACCATTTCTTTTTATGCCGTCTTCTATGTACATAATCAAACGCAATATCGACTTTTGCAGACTCTCTTCTGTCAATGATGAATTGATTTCAGAACGATTCTTAATTCCTCATCATTTATACCGCTGTGTTTTGCACTCCATCTTAATGAACTCTTCTTCATTTTTCACCAAAATTTCTCGATCCATTACCTTTTTGCCACTTTACAAAAGATCCAGTCGCATTGCTCTCTTTGATAAGAACTCTATATTTCTAATACATGATTGTATATTGTTTGTTAATACACTTGGCCCCAACTTTTGTGTCTTAGAATTTGAAAGGCGTACTTGTACTTTAATATTTGTCATTTCAGCCGATATGGAATCACCCCTCCAGAAATCTGGAGTTTCTCTTCCTTTGGGGTTGGATATAGTTTAAATCGCCAACTGATTTCCCCTGTTTTGGCGGCAAATCCTTCATAACCGTCGTAGCTTCTATAAGAAGATGGTTGAGGAAGGTGGACAGCAAGAATACTCATATTCGTTCTTGCTGCACATGGCGAGTATAACTGCCACCCTGGGCGTTTTTTGTTTTGATTCACCGGTTCGAGTACTGTGCACTACAAGGCATTGGACTTGCTTTCATTTGAGTTGGAGAGGCAATAACAGCAGCCAGTAAGGGGATAACCAAGATAAATCGTTTCAATTAAATTCCCTCACATTTTTTGTTAAGTTCCCTTACTCCCGCCTTGAATGTTCATCACTTTTGAATCTTATGTATATTGCTTTCCCTGTACGCCTTGGCGTTATAACGTATCCCCCGGAACAAAACAATTTAATAGCTCTCTTTTCATCTAAAAGGCTTTTCAAACCATTAATAGCCTTATGGATAAAGTTAGTCAATAAAATCATCCCATTTTAAACTGATTTGAAGATTGTCGCCCATTCATCTGCCACTAATGAAATGCGTTGACATTTCAAGGTATGAACAATAAAACCCTGTTAATGACAGTCGGCGTTTAATTAAAAAATGAATACGATTAGAATGGATCTCAAAGATTACAGCTTAGGTTATTTTCGTATTCAATGTCAGACAGAATATTGTACGAATACTTCTGTTTTTACAGTAAATACACTAAAGAGGAGGTGCTGATTTTTGGAGTTAAAAAACATCGTTCATTCTTACAACATTACAAATATTTTAGGTTATCTTAGACGCTCTCGTCAGGATATGGAGCGAGAAAAAAGAACAGGCGAAGATACGCTAACTGAACAAAAAGAACTCATGAATAAAATACTGAAGTCGATTGAAATCCCCTATGAATTAAAAATGGAAATCGGGTCAGGAGAAAGCATTGAGGGTCGCCCTGTTTTTAAAGAATGTCTTAAGGACCTCGAGGAAGGCAAGTACCAGGCAATTGCTGTTAAAGAATTAACAAGACTCAGCCGCGGGAGCTACAGTGATGCGGGACAAATTGTTAACCTTCTTCAAAGCAAGCGATTGATTATCGTTACACCATATAAAGTCTATGACCCTCGAAATCCTGCAGACATGCGTCAGATTCGTTTTGAATTATTTATGGCCAGAGAAGAATTTGAAATGACCAGAGAGCGTATGACAGGCGCTAAATACACATATGCAGCGCAAGGGAAGTGGATTTCCGGACTAGCGCCTTTTGGATACAGGTTAAACAAAAAAACATCCAAACTAGTCCCAGTCGAGGAAGAAGCAAAAGTCGTTCAATTCATCTTTAACATCTTTTTAAATGGATTGAATGGAAAAGATTATAGTTATACAGCGATTGCTTCTCACTTAACAAAATTACAAATACCTACTCCATCAGGAAAAAAGCGCTGGAATCAATACACAATTAAAGCAATTCTGCAAAACGAAGCGTATATCGGAACTGTTAAATATAAGGTTAGAGAAAAAACAAAAGACGGTAAACGAACAATTAGACCTGAAAAGGAACAAATTGTAGTACCGGATGCACATGCCCCCATAATAGATCAAGAACAATTTCAACAATCACAAGAGAAAATTGCAAACAAAGTCCCCTTGCTGCCTAATAAAAATACATTGGAATTAAGTGAATTGGCAGGCGTATGCACTTGTTCCAAGTGCGGTGAACCATTATCTAAATATGAAACTAAGCGAACGCGAGAAAACAAAAACGGCACAAAAAGTGTCTATCACGTTAAATCACTCACTTGCAAAAAGAATAAATGCACTTATGTGAGATATAACGATGTTGAAAATGCCATTATGGATTACCTCGCTTCTTTAAACAACTTAGATATTAAGACTTTAACAAAACATATCATTTCAACGATTTCTAAATACGAAGACGGAAATAATAATGTGAAAACAAAGAAGCAAATATGTGAACATCTTTCACAAAAAGAACAAGAATTAAAAAACAAAGAGAATTTTATCTTCGAGAAATATGAAAGCGGCATTTACACTGATGAACTTTTTTTGAAAAGAAAAGCTGTTTTGGATAAAGAATTTGAAGAACTCCAGATTGCCAAGAATGAGGTCAATGGAACTCAGGAAGCGCAAACAGAAATAGACAGTAATACAGTCAGAAACAACATAAATAAGATAATTGATCAATATCACATTGAATCAAGCACAGAGAAAAAGAACGCGCTATTAAGAATGGTCTTTAAAGATGTTATCGTGAATATGACACAAAAAAGAAAAGGGCCAATTCCAGCTCAGTTTGAAATCACCCCTATCCTAAGGTTTAATTTTTCATTTTCGATCTCACCGTCACTGATAGTCCCTCAACATGCAGTAAATATCTTAAAAAACCGATAAAGCCGTTTCTCCGGTGAACACAATGGGAGCTACGAAGCTGTTGTCCGAGAAGCTGTTTCATCAGGCAAATCATCATGTTCAAAACCGCGGTACAGTGTTTTGTTCGGTCCGCTTCGGCAATGTCCTCGGTTCACGCGGTTCTGTTATTCCTATATTATTTGAACAGATGATGGATGGCGGCCCGCTCACCATTACAGATAAAAATATGACGAGGTTTTTTATGTCGATTGATGACGCAGCAATGCTTACCCTGCAATCTGCGGCGATTACAAAGGGCGGAGAAACATTTATTTTTAAAATGGAGTCCCTGAGGCTTAAAGAACTGCTTCACGGGTTTGAGGAATATGCGATCCGGCACGGACTGCCGCGCCCCGCCGCTGTTGAAGTAGGAAAACGCCCCGGGGAGAAACTTCACGAAGAACTGACCTCTCCTCATGAAACGGAATCTTTATATGAATGGGGCAATCTTTACGCGATATTGCCGGACCCCGCTAAACACCCTGAATTCCGGAAGGTCAATCTCCCCAGATATCAATCCGATCAAGCGCCGCTCATCACAACAGACACAGTCGTAAAGATTATTGAACGATTACATGAAGAAAAAAAAGCATAGAAAAAGGCCTGTCCAAATCGGCAGGCCTCATTGCTGAGCTCTATTTCTCAAATAAATGCTGATAGGTTTCATAGCCTTCTTCCTTCAGCTTGTCCTTCGGAATAAAACGGAGTGCCGCAGAGTTAATGCAATAACGGAGACCGGTCGGCCCCGGGCCGTCATTAAATACGTGGCCCAAGTGGGAGTCCGCTGTTTTGCTTCTCACTTCAGTCCGGATCATCCCGTGGCTTGTATCCAGTTTTTCGTCAACCTCTTCTTCCTCAATCGGTTTGGTAAAACTCGGCCAGCCGCAATGAGAATCGAATTTATCCAGAGAAGTAAACAGGGGTTTTCCTGAGATGATATCAACATAAAGCCCCTCTTCTTTGTGATCCCAGAATTCATTTTGAAATGGCGGCTCTGTTCCGTTGTTTTGCGTGACTTCGTATTGCATGCGGTTTAATGATTTGATTTTTTCTTCTTTATTTAGAGCCATCCTATCTGTCCCTCCAATGTTCATCCAGAAATCCTTGACGTCCGGAGCCTACACGGTAGCGCCCGTAGTGATCAGGATTTTTCTTATAAAAATGCTGATGATAGCCTTCCGCTTCATAAAAAGGCTCAGCCTTTAAAATGTCTGTCACGATCGGCTTTTTAAAAATGCCGCTGTCTTCAAGCTGTTTTTTTGAGGCTTCAGCAATCTCTTTTTGTTCATCATTATGGTAATAAATCGCCGCTCGATATGAACTTCCGCGGTCCGCAAACTGGCCGCCTGCGTCAGTCGGGTCGATCTGCTGCCAAAACAGCTCAACAAGCTTTTCATACGGGAAAATGTCTGGTTGAAATGTGATTTGAACGGCTTCCCTGTGACCGGTCGTTTCACTGCACACTTCTTCGTAAGTCGGATTCTCAGTATGGCCTCCTGTATAACCGGACACCACTCTTTCAATTCCGGGCTGTTCGTCAAACGGCTTCACCATGCACCAAAAACAGCCGCCTGCAAATGTGGCGATTTCTTTTTTTTCTGACATACGGGTGCCCTCCTTTGTTCATACGTGGTATTATTATATTATAGCATGTATAAACAGAATAAAAATAATTCTGCTTTCAGGGGAAGCTAAATGAATGCCGCGCTGACTACATATTGGAGGTTCATGTTTTGAAAGTAAGAACACAAATGATGTATGATATGGAAGCTTTGCTTCGAAAAGTGTTTAAACAAATCAGAAATGAAGTTAATGAAATTCTAGATAAAGAGCTGTCCAGGAACGAATTCACCATTTTGTGGATTCTCAGTGAACAAGGACCTAAAAAAGTAACGGAATTCGCTCCCATTCTTGAGGTCTCCGCAAGCCACATTACCGCAGTGACTGACGCTTTAGTAGAAAAGGAATGGATCACCCGCATCCGTTCTAAAGAGGACAGACGAATTATCAGAATCCATATTACGGAAGACGGGGAGAAAATTGTCGATCATTTCAACCAGAAAAAAACAGAATACTTTTTTAAACGGTTTGACTGCTACTCTGATGAAGAGCTTGCAACGTTAATCAAACTGTTCAGCAAGCTGGATAAAAAACGCTGAAACGTAAAAAACACAAATCCCAGAAAGGATCTGTGTTTTTTTATGAAAACTTATTGCTTCGGATGATAATAGGAAAATTCAATTTCATCCGTGTCGAGATTGATTTTATCAGCCTTAACATACATACCGTTGTCTAATGGCATTTCCGACAGACGGACCTCAATGCTTTTATCACTTGGATGAACGTGCACAAATGACGGCAGTTCGTAAAAGCTGTCCATATAATTCAGCACAAAGCTGATCGGAAGGCTTAATTCACCTAATGAAAACTTCGTCACTTTCAGAACCACATCTCCGTTCTTTTGTACGGACGGTTCAAATGTGACAACCGCATTAATAGATGTTGAGAACGCCTTGATTTTACCGGCTACGTGCACGTCGTTATTGATGTCCACTTTGTAGTCAAGCTGATTCGATGCCTTCTCTTTTAAGTACGAATTCACAAACCTGGCAAGTGATTCTTTTGAGCTGGTAATGTGAAAGCCGTACTCGCTTTTTGTCTCATCTTGTATTTTCGCCTGTTCTCCCGGCATAACCATCAATGTCACGATGACCGCGGCGGCAATCACATTGAGTGCAAGAAGAATAAAAAACAGCGATTTCCATTTCTTCATCATTTCACCCTATTCTGCTGGTAACCCTTGTTTTTCAATAGTGCCGTACAATCGATCGGCGATGAGTGTATACCCTTTTGCATTCGGATGAAAATCATCATCCTTTGAAATCCGGCTGCTGCCGCTTTTTTGACTGAACAAGTCTTCAACATTCACCGTAGCGGCGTGAGGATCTTTTTTCAGCTCTTTTGCGGCGATCTGGTTCCAATCAGTCACAACCCCGTTAATCTCTTTTAACTCAGGCAGCGTAAATGTGAACGGATTGTACATGCTGACATACACCAGCTCAGCGTTTTGATTGTATTTGCGTATTTTTGAAATGATCGCCTTGAACCGTTTTTCAAAAGGTTTCTCTTCCTTTTGGAACGGCTGAACCGTCAGCTGCATAACGTTCTGGCGGAGCACCTTCATTAAATCATTACCGCCGATGGTAAAAAAGATATAGTCGGCGCCCTTCAATGATTTCTGCACTTTTTTATCATCAAGCTTTTTAAGCAGGTCAGACGTCTTGTCGCCCTGCACCGCATAATTTTTAATATCTACCGTTTTCACATGTCCCTTTTTCTTGAGGGAATCCGCCACCTTGCCGACGTATCCTGAACCGTCAGAATCTCCTACTCCTTCAGTTAATGAATCTCCGACCGCAGCTATGACAATATGATCTTTCGTTTTCGGTTCTTCAGCATCAGAACCGGTGCGCTGGACAGAACAAGCTGATAAAAGCAAGGCCAGTCCGGCGATCAATGAGAACATTCGCAGCTTCAATCTGGTTGCTCCTTCCACGTCTACTAGTGGAAAGTGTAACATGTTTTTTCAGATTTGAAAATGTCTAATCTGCCAGTTTACTTGAGCTCCTCAGCCGCTTTGACATCTGAGAGGATGTCATCATACGGAACTTTCTGCACGCCGTCATAATCTTTAAGCACCTTGCCGTCAGGTCCGACTAAATAAAAAGAAGTTTTATGTATGACCTGATCTTCCCCCTTCGGCTTGTTGACAATTGCTTTAAAGCTGTTCAGCGCAAAATCTTCAATGTCCTTTTGGCTGTAACCGGTCAGAAAATCCCAGTTACGAAGTGAGAGCGGATATTTGGAAGCAAATGCTTTCAGCTGTTTAGGCGTATCATTTTCAGGATCTACACTGAACGACACAATCCGCACATCCGGGTTCTCAGCCTTCAGTCTTTTTTGCAGTTCAGTCATATGGGCTGTCATCGGCGGACAGACGGAATTACAATTTGTAAACATAAAATCCGCAATCCAGACATGCCCCTTCAGGCTTTTCAGTGACACTGTTTTTCCGTCTTGGTTCTGATAGGAAAACGGCTCAATCTGATAGTTCAGCGGGTCTTTTATCGTCTTCCCGCCGCAGGCGCACAAGAGCAGCAAACAGATGACGGCAGCGAAGCTTTTCATTTTTTTCATTTCCATTCCCCCCATGGATAAAACGCTTACAGCATTCATCATAAAAAAATCCCCGCACCCTCCCTTATCAAAAGGAGGGCGCTAAGGAATGCGCGCCGTCATGCGTTATGTTTTAATATCTCTTGGTTGAAAACGGCCTCGTAATCTTTCCACTTCATACGGCGCTTAACATATTGTCGGAATGAATACACTGTTCTCACACTTCGTGAAGCAAAAACTTCTCTCAAATAAAGCTCAAGGTGCCGATGAATTTGAAAAAAATAATGTTCACCTTTCGTGACAACCGGTATTTCTGTCACTTTCACCTGAATCCCGTCCTGTCGTTTGAACTCTAGGCTTTTGAGTAACAAGATATCAATCCTTCTTTTTCGATTGTTTTCTTTTTATTATATACAATCTGAGAAAGCGTGTCTGTCATTTTGCGCGGCCGTTCTAAAAAAAGTCAGATTAACAGGTGGAACAGGTCCTGATCTTTATTCACTTCTACGTAATGAAATCCTTTTCGGTCCATCCGGGCAATGAGCGCGCCGTAATCTTCCCGATGTTTCAGCTCAATGCCGACCAATGCAGGTCCGCTGCTTTTGTTATTTTTTTTCGTATATTCAAACCGGGTGATGTCATCATCAGGCCCGAGCACTTCATCAAGGTATTCGCGAAGCGCTCCCGCCCTTTGCGGGAAATTAACGATAAAATAGTGCTGCAGCCCCTCATAAATCATGGAGCGTTCCTTCATCTCCTGCATTCTGCCGATGTCGTTATTCCCTCCGCTGACCACACAGATGACGTTTTTTCCTTTAATCTCTTCCTTGTACAGATCAAGTGCCGACACGGACAATGCACCCGCCGGCTCAGCTACGATGGCGCATTGATTGTATAATTCGAGAATTGTGCTGCACACTTTTCCTTCCGGGACAAGAAGAATGTCATCAACTACGGTTTCAAGCGTCTGAAAAGTTTTCGCGCCGATTTTTTTTACAGCCGCCCCGTCGACAAATTTCTCGATTTTCTCAAGTTCAACGACTTGTCCGGCTTTTTTCGATTCAAAATAGGAAGCTGCGCCCTTCGGCTCCACCGCTATGATTTTTGTTTCCGGCGAAATGTTTTTCATGTACGTGCCGAGGCCGGAAAGGAGTCCTCCTCCCCCTACACTCGCAAAAAGGAAATGCGGCTCAACGTCAATGTCATTTAAAATTTCAATGGCAGCCGTTCCCTGCCCGGCCATGACGTCCGGATCGTCAAACGGATGAATAAACGTGCGGTTTTCCTTTTCACAGCATTCCGCAGAACTCTTATATGCATCATCGAAAGTGTCACCCGTCAATATGATTTCAACAAATTCTTTTCCGAACAGCTCCACTTGAGATACCTTTTGTCTCGGTGTGGTTGACGGCATAAAAATCTTGCCGTGAATGCCGAGATGTTTGCATGAGAACGCAACCCCCTGCGCGTGGTTTCCCGCACTGGCGCAGACAATTCCGTTTTCAGTCTGCTCTTTTGAGAGCTGTCTCATTTTATTATAAGCCCCTCTGAGCTTAAATGATCTGACCACCTGAAGGTCTTCTCTTTTCAAATAGATATTGCAATCATATCTCTCAGAAAGTCTGTCATTCCTCTGCAAAGGCGTATGTATCACAACGTCCTTTACGTTTTGGTGCGCTTTTAAAATGTCTTTTACCTGGATGAGAGAGTCTTCTTTAAGCAACGGTTTCATTTACAGAGTCCTTTCTTATTTAAATCCCTATTTAATATGCCATTATAACATGAATATTCAAATAATAAGATAATTATTTGAATTTCGTAAATAAAATTAAATAAACCGATTCACGAGAAAAAGATATTTTCAAAGGTGAAAACATGTTATACTTAAACCAATTAGAACCAAAAGGAGCCAATTCATGACTGTAATTGTACAATTTGATCCCTTTCATCAGCTAGCCGGCGAACATAAATCCTTTTTAGAAACGAAACGATTGGCCGCCAAATTCGCCTTATCGGATCAGCCGGTCTTCATCACGGGTGAAGTCGGAACCGGAAAAAAACAAATGGCCGCAGCGATCCATCATAAATCCCGCAGAAACAGCGAACTATTTATTACCGTTCACTGCAGCCAAAGCGAAGAGCGGCTCAATCATGAACTGTTCTGTGCTGAAGGTGCATTAAATAGGGCCCGCCGCGGAACATTATTCTTATATGAAATCGGAGACATGCCGCTTTCGGTACAGGCCCGCCTTCTTTCAGAGCTTGATGCCGGGCTTTCCGCCCGCATCATTGCAAGCAGCACGGCGGATCTTGCCGATGCGGAAAACACGTTCAGCAAAGATTTATTTTACAGGCTTCACGTGTTATGCCTTCCGCTCCCTGCTTTATCTGAACGAAAAGGCGATATACCGCTCCTTCTTCAGCATATTCTGGCAGCCTCTGGGCAGCATTTGCATCTCGATCCGTCCGTTTATCCGCTGTTTGAGCGGCACACCTTTAACGGCAACATCAGAGAGCTTCAAAACGCGGCGCATTATATGGCTGCGGCAGCCTCCGGCAGTACGATTTATCCCGAGGATGTCCCGCCGTATATCAAAAACAGCCAGAAAGCGAAAACCGCCAAGAAAAAAGAAAAGCGCCTGACATTGATGGAGAAAGAAGAATTTTTGTTTATTTTGGAATCAATCAAAGACTTAAATGCCAAAGGCGTACCCGCCAGCAGACGGAGCATATCTGAATTAAGCGAAAACGGCACAATGACATTGACGCCTCAGCAGGTCAGAAACAGGCTTGATTACTTAGAAAAGATGAACTATGTCACAAAAGGCCGGGGACGCGCAGGAACAAAAATCACAATAGAAGGGTTAGGCTTTTTGCAGTCACTGCAAAAACAAATCCTTTAAAAGGAGGACATTTGATTGTTCACGATTAAAGAAGAAATCGCAAATGCCATCACACACGGAATCGGTGTATTGCTGTCGATTCCGGCGCTGATTTTTCTCATTATCTTCGCGGTGAAATACGGATCGCCGACAGACATCGTCAGCTTCTCGATTTTCGGCGCCTCAATGCTGCTTCTGTATCTCAGCTCGACTCTCCTGCACAGCATTCAGCATAAAAAAACGAAAGACATTCTGGAGATTGTGGATCACTCCGCGATTTACGTCTTAATAGCGGGGACATATACGCCATTTTTATTAGGGCCGCTTAAAGGCGCACTCGGCCTGACTCTTTTAATTATCGTTTGGTCGCTTGCCCTCGGAGGCATCGTGTTTAAAATCTTTTTCGTGAAGCGGTTTATCATTTTTTCAACGCTTGTCTATTTAATGATGGGGTGGCTGATTATCGTCGCCATTAAACCGCTGTACGCTTCGCTGTCAGGCCCTGGATTCGGCCTTCTTCTTCTCGGCGGCTTATTATATTCCGCCGGCACCGTTTTTTATATTTGGAGAAAGATCCCGTTTCATCACGCCATTTGGCACAGCTTTGTTTTAGGAGGCAGCGCCTCAATGTTTTTCTGTATTTTATTTTATTGTGTCAAAGTTCCCTTTATCTGAAATAAAAAAGCACAGCCTCTCGTAAAGAGACTGTGCTTTTTTTATGCACGGAGCCGTTTTTGAACGGCCGGATAATAAGCGGGCTTGACATGCAATTCAATGTCAGCCGGTTTCAGCCGTTTCAATAATCTGCCCCGAAGCAGCCGGTCTGTTCCCGTTGTGCTGACCGGAACAATCGGAAGGTCAAAACGCAGGGCCAGTTCCTCCGGATTGATTTTGCCGTCTTCAGAAAGAATCAGGCTTTGTCCTTTTTGCAGGCGGACTTCCGCCTCCTGAAGCACGTCCCGGCTGTCTCGGTCACAAATGACACCCATCAGTCTCAGCCAATTCCTGAGAAACGGCATCCGGAAAGCTTTCTTGCCGGCAATAAAACCAGCCGGATCTTCAAGATGTCCCGCAAGCAGCACAAGATCACCCACACCTAATCTGGGATGCACATACAATACAGGTCCGTCCGGTATCAGCCGATCATGATAAATGCTGATTACCGATCCCGACACGTCAATGCAGCCCCTCATAAACGCTTTCGGCTGTTCGTACACCCGTTTCATCTGTTTTTGAAAAGAAAGCCGCGGGTCAAGCTCTTTTTGATTGATATATTCCTGAATATTTTTCATGAACATAAATACAACGTACATGACAAGGCAGCCGTAACGAATCAATTCTTGTCCCCCTGCTCGATCTCAATTCTTTTTCTCGTATACAAGGTACTCATAATCGTAAGGGTTTTTTTCATCTTTTACTCCCTGTCTGCGGGATGTCAATTCCCATTCAGCTTCATTAAACTCCGGAAAAAAACGGTCACCTTCAAAGACATGATGAATTTTAGTCATGTAGAGTCTGTCCGCATGTGGAAAGAGCGCACTGTACAGCTGGGCGCCGCCGATTACAAAGCATTCTTCATTCCCCGGGATCAGTTTGAGCACTTCCTCAGCCGAGGAAGCGACAGTACAGCCTTGAAATAAGGATTCGTCCCGTGAAGTTACAACGATGTTACGCCGATTCGGAAGCGGACGTCCGATTGATTCAAACGTTTTCCGCCCCATCACAATGGTATGTCCAGTCGTCACTTTTTTGAAATATGCGAGATCATCCGGAAGGTGCCAAGGCAGATCGTTATCTTTTCCGATCAGCCGGTTTTCATCCATCGCAAAAATAAACGAAATCATACGCTGACAGCTCCTTTTATATGCGGATGGGGGTCATAATCCTCAATGATAAAGTCTTCAAACGTAAAATCAAAAATAGAATCAACGTTGCGCGCAAACCGCAGTTTCGGCAGCGGGCGGACATCTCTTGTCAGCTGCAAATTCACCTGTTCCACATGGTTTTGATAAATGTGGACGTCTCCGAACGTATGAACAAACTCACCCGGTTCAAGACCCGTCACATGCGCGATCATCATTGTTAAAAGCGCATAAGACGCGATATTAAACGGCACGCCGAGAAAAACATCCGCCGACCGCTGGTAAAGCTGGCACGACAGTTTTCCGTCAGCGACATAAAACTGAAACAGGCAGTGGCAAGGAGGAAGCGCCATATGATCAATTTCGCCGACATTCCACGCGCTGACGATTAACCGCCGGGAATTCGGATTGGTCTTGATGTCATGAACCAGCCGGGAGATTTGATCAATCGTCTCGCCGTCCGCTCCGCGCCATGAGCGCCATTGAGAGCCGTAAACCGGTCCGAGCTCTCCGTTTTCATCGGCCCATTCGTTCCAGATGCGTACTCCGTTTTCCTGAAGGTAGCGGACATTCGTGTCTCCTTTTAAAAACCAAAGCAGCTCGTGCGCGATTGATTTAAAATGGAGCTTTTTCGTCGTAAGCATCGGGAAACCTTCCTGAAGATTAAACCGCATTTGGTAGCCGAACGTGCTGATCGTCCCCGTTCCCGTACGGTCTCCTTTTCTTTCTCCGTTTTCTAACACATGACGGCACAAATCTTTATATTGTTTCATCTTTTTTCATCCTTTTAACGTAGTCTTTTAGTAGTGTAACACAATAAAAAATCATTTCTGCAAAATTTCTCAGAAATGATTTTTTTATTTCTTCACGTTATTACACGCTCATCCAGTCAGGGGGCGTATTCCGGTCCCAATAAATGCTGCCGAGTTCATGGTGTGATTGGAATCCGTCTTCAGCGGTATGGTAATGAAAATTAAACCAGTAGCCGTCTTGCGGAGGATGATCCCGGCGGACGTGGAATCTTAAAAGATCTTCACCCGTCAGCCTGTTATACACATGAAAAATTTTTTCGGTTTTTCCGGCTGACGGCTTGCTGGAAATGACCACATCCTGATACGCTTCATCATCTTGAAACTTGGCTAAATGCCCTGTGATCACATCTTCGATTTTCGGCAGAATTTCACTTCTGTAATCATCTTCAATGACCGGAGAGATTTTGCTGCCGAATTTTAGAAGTGATTGATTTTCAGCATCACCAAGAAGCTGCTGCTGATACGATTGAAACTGTAACTCAGGCTCCCGCCCTGCCTTCTCTTCCCCCGGCAGGGAGTGTTCATCATAAAAAGCGGTGTAATCATTCTGCTCAAGACTGCTCGACTGTCCTGAAGGCTTGTCTGTCATCAAAGCAGCCGGAGGAGACACGAGCCCGAACGTTACAATGGTAAACAGAACCACAAGGGTCTTTTTCATCCACAATTTCATGATAGATAGTTCCCCTCTGTTTTATTGTCCTCTTGTCCCTATATTCTAGCATAGATCAAAGCGCGGCGTCATGTCCGGAAGCGCCTGATCATACAATATGGGAAATTGGTAACTGTGACCGAGCGGCTAAACCGCTTACAATTAGAAAGAGAAAAAGGAGGGGATGAGATGATTAACGCTTTATTTGCGACTGTATCACTTCTCACGCTGCTTTATTTTATCGTGATGGAAATCACTGATTAACGAAAGAGAAGCTCATGATATCATGAGCTTACATGAATGACACCGAAGTGGAAAAGCGCCGTTTTTCTTTTCAGCACCTTGAAGCCGTATCGTTCAAACCGCGGGCTTTTCCAATGGTCTTTAAGCACTACGCATTTTTTCGCCGCCCGAACGGCTTGCGTGATGCACTCTTCGTTAAAACCTTCTTCTGCCAGCGCACGGAGCGGCGCAATACCGTCTGACGTTTCAATAGGTTCGTGAAACATCGGATCAAAATAGATGACATCTACTGATGAATCAGGAAGCTCCCGCAAATAATCGGCGCAGTCGGCAAGCTTGACTTGAATGCGTTTCATGGCGGCTTGCAGCGGTTCAATACCGGTTTCCCACGTTTGAAGGCCTGTTTTAACAAGCAATGAGACAAGCTCATTTTTCTCCAGGCCGATTACTTGTCCGCTTTTTCCGACAGCCATGCTTGCCAAAATCGCATCGGATGCCAGGCCGAGCGTGCAATCTAAAAAGGAGTCCCCTTCGCGTAAACCGGCTGCTTTTAACATCGGCTCGGCTTCCCCTCTCAAAAACCGCTTTGCCCGGAACATCGCTGTATTCGGGTGAAAAAAGAACTTTTCCCCTTGCTTCGTGTAAAGTTCGAACCGTTCCTTTCCGATGACCAAAAGATCGTTTGCCGCTCGTTCCAGCATTTTTTCAATGGGCTGTTTATTGCGGCTGCAATAGGTGTCACCCAGCCTGTCACTGAGTGACTGTGCTATGTGTATCGTATATTCGCTAGGTCTGTAACTGGTTGTGATCATTTATTTCTCCAAAAAGAAAATGCCCGGAATTCGGGCATTTCAGCAGTGTGCATCGAAGGCATCCGTCAGATTTTTCATAATTTCCTCCATGTCATGCCCTTCGATTTCGTGGCGGGGAATAAAGTGAACGACCTCTTTCCCTTTTAACAGCGCCATTGATGGCGAGGAAGGTTCCTGCCCCGTAAAATATTCACGCATTTTTGCAGTCGCATCTTTATCTTGACCGGCAAATACGGTAACCGTAGTATCAGGCGCTTTTTCATGCTGTAAAACAGCCTGAGTCGCAGCCGGACGGGCAAGACCCGCGGCACAGCCGCACACGGAGTTGACAACGACCAATGTCGTGCCCTCAGCTTGTTCCATAAAGCTTTCCACTTCTTCCGCCGTCGTTAATTCCTGAAAACCCGCGCCCGTCAGCTCGCGGCGCATCGGCACGACCAGCTGGCGCATATATTCTTCATAAGCCATTGACATAAAAACAGCCCCCTCTAAAATCCTGATATGATGTCAAGGATACTATAGAGGGAGCCGGAATTCAATTGTTCAGGCCGCTGATTTAAATTTTCATGATTCCGCCCGTATTGGCGCTTGTCACGAGTTTGGAATACCGTGCAAGATATCCTGTTTTGACTTTCGGCTCAAAGCCTTTCCAATTCGCCTTACGTTTTTCCCATTCTTCTTCAGGCACTTGCACATCCAAAATCCGTTTTTCTATGTCAACGATGACATGGTCTCCGTTTTCGACGAATGCGAGCGGGCCGCCCTCAGCCGCTTCAGGGGATACGTGGCCGATTGAAAGGCCGCGGGACGCCCCTGAAAAGCGTCCGTCTGTAATAAGCGCCACTTTCGGGCCGAGCCCCATTCCGACAATCTGAGAAGTCGGAGCGAGCATCTCCGGCATGCCAGGGCCTCCTTTTGGACCTTCATAACGGATAATGACAACGTCTCCTTCTTTTACTTTGCGGTTTATAATGCCTTCAAGCGCGGCATCCTGTGAATCAAAGACGACAGCGGGGCCTTCGTGTCTTGTAATCCCGTCCTGTACGCCGCCTGTTTTGATAATGGCGCCGTCCGGAGCCAGATTCCCAAACAGCACGGCCAAACCGCCTTTTTCGGTAAACGGATTGTCAAGCGGATGAATCACGTCATAATCCTTTACTTCATGACCTGCTATTGTTTCTCCGAGTGTCCGGCCTGTTACAGTCAGCGCGTCAAGATGAAGCGCGCCTTCTTTTTTCGCCAATTCATTAAGGGCCGCAGAGACTCCGCCCGCTTCATGCAGATCTTCAATGAAGACATCCGAGGCCGGCGCCAATTTCGATAAGTGAGGTACTCGTTCAGCCACTTCGTTAATGCGTTCTAATGAGTACTCGACTCCCGCTTCATTGGCAAGCGCAAGCGTATGAAGCACTGTGTTGGTTGAGCCGCCGAGAGCCATATCTAACGCAAACGCGTTGTCAATCGCTTTTTCTGTGACGATATCACGCGGCTTAATGTCCTTTTTAATGGTTTCCATCAATTGGGCCGCTGATTTTCTCACAAACTCTCTTCTTTCCGGAGAAGCCGCAAGAATTGTTCCGTTGCCCGGAAGCGCCAGCCCGAGCGCTTCAGACAGACAGTTCATCGAGTTTGCCGTAAACATGCCTGAACAAGATCCGCACGTCGGACAGCCGAACTGTTCCAGCTCCTGCAGTTCGCCTTCACCGATTTTCCCGGCTTGATAGGCGCCGACGCCTTCAAATACTGAAGAAAGCGAGATCTTGCGGCCATCGCTTGTGCGGCCGGCTGCCATCGGCCCGCCGCTGACAAAAATGGTCGGGATATTAATCCGCATAGCCGCCATCAGCATTCCCGGCGTAATTTTGTCACAGTTCGGAATGCAGACCATTCCGTCAAACCAGTGCGCCGAGACGACCGTTTCAACTGAATCGGCAATGATTTCACGGCTCGGCAGCGAATATCTCATTCCGATATGCCCCATTGCGATTCCGTCATCTACTCCGATTGTGTTAAATTCAAAAGGGACTCCGCCCGCTTCCCTGATTGCTTCTTTTACGATTTTTCCAAATTCCTGCAGATGAACATGTCCGGGAACGATATCGATGTATGAATTGCAGACCGCGATAAACGGCTTGCCGAAGTCTTCTTCTTTTACGCCGGCAGCGCGAAGCAGGCTGCGGTGCGGCGCTCTGTCAATTCCCTGTGTGATCATGTTGCTGCGTAATTCTGCCATGGTGATCCCCCTACTGTTTTTAGACTGTGCGATATTTTTAAAATTTTCAGTTTATTTAAGGGCGCATTCTGTATATATCTCCAGTTACAGCGTTTCCGCCCTGTCCGCTTTCGTATTCTTTTTGTATATCGATAAAAACCCTCCAACAATTAATATTGTACTTACTATATAGAGTTTTGAATCATTTTTCAACAATATTCTAAATAATTTTTATAAAAAGTGAATTCAAATAAAAAAGGTGCATGGCGCACCTTTTTATTACTGCTGTTCTTTTTTTCTGCTTTCAGTCATTTGTTTCCAGACTGAACCTTTTGCCTCTTCTCCGTGCTCAATCCGTTCAATCGCCATTTTGACCTGCAGGCTGACTTCGAATTCCGGATCGTCTTCCGCCGCTTTTAATGCTTTCAGCGCCGTTTCATCGCCGACTTCATATAAAAACATGGCCGCGCGCCAGCGCACGAGCTTGCTTGAGTCACTGAGCGATTTTATCATTGCCGGAATTGCGCTCGCATCGCCGATATCTGACAGGCAGTCACCCGCCGTCCTTCTGACCGTCACCGTTTTGTCTTCAAGCGCTTTGTATAAAAGCGGAAGCACAGACGGCTTTTCGATCATTCCTAAATAGACGACGGCTTGTCTTCTGATCGAGGTCTTCGGATCATGAAGCGCTTTTTCCAATACAGGTAAATCGTCTTCATCCGGGTCCATTTGCTCAAGATGGGCATAGCGCTGTTTCCAGTCTTCATCATCGAGCATGTCCGGAGTCACTTTATAAGCTTTCCGCTGCACTGCCGGCTTGGCCTCACCCTTTTGCTGTACGGCCGCTTCGGTCAGGCGTTTGAGCCGCTCATCACTGTAAGCAGCCTGAAGCTCTTCTGTGACATCGTGTCCGATTTCGGTAAAATCCCCGAAGCGGACGCCTTGTTCTTTCCAGGAGCGCTCAAATACGACATTTGAGGCTTCCGAACGCAGCTTTAATATGGCTTCTTGAAAACGTTCCGGAAGGCCGAACCGTTCTTCACGTTCGCCGTCCGTCAATTTGACCTGCATCGGGATTCCGCTGAACATTTGGACGAAAACCTTCACTTCTCCGAATGATTCCTGTTCAGAACGGCTCTCAGTTTGCTCCGTTTGTTCCATTCCGAAGGCTGATCGGACTTGCGGCAGAATTTCCTTCCAGTCAAAACGGGCGTTTCTCTCCACAGCCAAAAAATCAGCAACATGATAAACGCCTTTTACTCCCTCAATCTTTAAAATATCACGTACGACGGCCGGAGCATCTTCTGCCTGATCCGGCTTGTAATTGTTGCTTTTGCCTGCCGGAAGCTCTTCAGTCAAGATCACTTTCATCGTGTTCGGACTCGGCGTCGGTTCTATTGATTTAATCTTCATTTTGGTCCTCCTATGCACAATCTGACACTTATTCTAACACAGCCTGTACACGCGTTCTATTGCCCCGCTTAGCTTTTTGTCATGCCGGCCTCTTTTGAATGCTGGCGGCAAACTGCAATAGAAATTGATGCCGCTCCCCTGCCAATCCGCCCCCTGTTTTTGTATTCATTAAGCCGATACCCGCAGCGCCAATCGCATCAAGCATGTCTGCATCCTGAAACAACTTTTCCTTCCAATGAAAGCGGCCGTTTTTTCAGCGGTTCCCTGTGCAAAAATGACATCCCTGTGATCATACCCGCAATCTCCCGAACGGAGTCATGCGCGATGTTGAAAGAGCAGCCAGCCGTTCTGTCACTCCGCCCGCCGTCAGCCTTTCTTCGGGCTTATCATCAATTAGATCATGAACCAGCGCGGCCGCCTCGGTGCGCCTTCTTCTTTTGCAATACAAACAGAAAGTGTTGCGATCCGGGAAATATGAAGCCAGTCATGGCACGTTCGTTCATTGATAAGCAGTTCTTTTTCGTTCACCGTGTCACCTCTTATAGAGCCAAAAGCCTCTGTACTGTATCTTCAAGCTCCTTCGGGTTGACGTTTGGAGAAAAACGCCCGGTGACCTCGCCGTTTCGGTCCACAATAAACTTAGTGAAATTCCATTTGACCGCCTTTGTGCCGAGCATCCCCTTCGCCTTCTCCGTCAAATATGTGAAAAGAGGATGAGCGTCTGCTCCATTGACATCCACTTTCGCAAACATTGGGAATGTGACGCCGTAATTTTTCACACAGAATTCCTGAATTTCCGCCTCATTTCCGGGCTCTTGGTTCATAAATTGATTGCAGGGAAATCCTAATATTTCAAGCCCTTCCTCCCGGTATGTATCATAGAGCTCCTGAAGCTGCTTGAGCTGGGACGTGAACCCGCATTTGCTCGCTGTGTTCACAATGATCAACACCTTGCCCCTGTAAGCCGATAGCGTCATGTCTTCGCCGGTTATGGTCCGTACGTTTATGTCGTAGATTGTCATCTGCGCCCCTCCTTCTTTCATTCTTCATTTATTTTAACTGTTTTACAATGCAAAACAAACGGAAACCGCTTTTCCCTTCCATTTACCGGTAAACATTTTTTTCGAGGAACCAAACGGCTCTTTGCCCGTCATAATAAAGAGCCGCCCCGAATTTATGCCCATTTGCCGCTTTCATCCTGTCTTTATGCGTTAATTGCGGCTTATTACGCCGGGATGGATTGAAAAATGGCTTAAAAATTTCTATAATGAAGAAAATTAACGGGGAATAACGGAGGTGGCATGTTGCCTATTAATATACCAAATCACCTGCCCGCTAAGCAGGTGCTTGAAAGTGAACACATCTTTGTAATGGATGAAAGCCGGGCTTTTTCCCAGGATATCCGGCCGCAGAAGATCGTGATTTTAAATCTGATGCCGAAAAAAATCCAAACGGAAACCCAGCTCCTCAGGCTGCTTGGGAATTCGCCTTTACAAGTTCACTTTACATTCCTAATTCCGAGCACACATACTCCAAAAAATACAGCAAGGCAGCATTTGGATGAATTTTATACGGAATTTTCCAGCATCCGCCACAAACGGTTTGACGGAATGATTATTACCGGCGCTCCGATTGAGCACCTGCCGTTTGAAGATGTTTCTTACTGGGAAGAATTAAAGGAAATTATGGAGTGGAGCAAAACGAACGTCACTTCAACGCTCCATATCTGCTGGGGAGCTCAAGCCGGTTTATACTACCATTACGGCATTGAAAAAACGGAGCTGCCGAAAAAAATCTTCGGCGTGTTTGAGCATACCGTTCTTAAAAAACACGAGAGATTGGTAAGAGGCTTTGACGAGCTATACTATGTGCCCCACTCACGGCATACAGATATTAATACGGAGCAGCTGAAATCGGCTTCAGATTTGGATGTGCTGAGCGTTTCAGAAGAAGCCGGTGTCTGTTTAATCGTTTCAAAAGACGAAAAGCAGATTTTCTTAACGGGTCACCCGGAATACGATACTGATACGCTTCTTCAGGAGTATGAGAGGGATATAGAAAGAAAGCTTTCAAACGTAGAAGCTCCTAAGCACTATTTTGCACCCGGCGGGAAAGAACCTGTAAACCGCTGGAAGGCTCATGCGACGTTATTGTTTATGAATTGGCTGAATTATTATGTATATCAGGAAACCCCGTATGAATGGGATTAATTTTTGTTTTGAGTGATACGGTGACAAAAATATGATAAAATACTCTTGATTCAGTATGGGTATAACAGAACTTTAAAATACTGGAACATATCAATTAAATTTAGTTTAAATATGTTGCCGCGCTTATTATAAAATGATGTACTTGTGTTATGTTTATCTATAGACAATAACTCCTTACGATGCATGAAGCTTGCTTGTTGTTGATTACATTGAGGTGAATTTACTTGAATACCAATAAAAAAGTATTAATTTTGACTGCAAATTACGGAAACGGACATGTTCAAGTGGCCAAAACGCTCTACGAACAATGTCTGCGTCTCGGCTTAAAAGTGACGGTTTCCAATTTGTATCAAGAGTCAAATCCGATTGTTTCAGAGGTTACTCAATACCTTTATTTAAAAAGCTTCTCAATCGGGAAACAGTTTTATCGTTTGTTTTATTACGGAGTTGACAAAATCTATAATAAACGCAAATTCAATATTTATTTTAAAATGGGAAATAAACGTCTGGGCCAGCTCGTCGAAGAGCATAAGCCAGACATTATAATCAATACATTTCCGATGATTGTCGTACCGGAATACAGACGGAGAACCGGAAAAGTGATCCCGACGTTCAACGTTATGACCGATTTCTGCCTTCACAAAATCTGGGTTCATGAAAATGTGGATAAATACTATGTCGCCACGGATTACGTGAAGGAAAAACTGATTGAAATCGGCACTCATCCGAACAACGTAAAGATCACAGGCATTCCCATCAGGCCTCAATTCGAGGAAACGATGCCGAAAGAACCGATTTATAAAAAATACAATCTTTCTCCCGACAAAAAAGTGCTTCTTATTATGGCGGGAGCGCATGGTGTGCTGAAAAACGTAAAAGAACTGTGCGAAAACCTCGTTCATGACGATCAGGTCCAGGTTGTAGTGGTATGCGGCAAAAACGGCTCGCTGAAAGAATCACTCAGCAGCTTGGAAAGCGGCAATACCGACCGGCTTAAAGTGCTCGGCTATGTAGAAAGAATCGACGAGCTGTTCCGGATTACGGACTGCATGATTACAAAACCGGGCGGCATCACGCTGACGGAAGCGACAGCGATCGGCGTACCGGTTATTTTGTACAAACCCGTGCCAGGACAGGAAAAGGAAAATGCCATTTTCTTTGAAGACCGCGGTGCGGCTGTCGTGGTCAACCGCCACGAAGAAATTTTAGAGTCTGTCACCTCCCTTCTTGCGGATGAGGAAAAGCTGAACCGGATGAAGGACAATATTAAAAGCCTTCACCTCCCCAACTCTTCTGAAGTCATTTTGCAGGACATTATAAAAGAATCTGAACTGATGGCCGGGAAGGCAGATATGGCAATGTCATAACAAAAAGCACACGAATGATTCGTGTGCTTTTTGTTCGGATAAGTGTTGCCGCTGGAAAAATAAAGATAAAAAATAGGGAGCGGCCGCTTGACGCCCGCTCCCATTTGGTGTATAGTTGAACCATCATTTAACAACGTTTACATACGTACGGTTGGATGATGACAAAATTTTTTTTAGCACGAAGGTGCTACAGTACTAGGAGGAATTAAGCAATATGCAAAACGGTAAAGTAAAATGGTTCAATAACGAAAAAGGATTCGGCTTCATCGAAGTTGAAGGCGGAGACGATGTATTTGTTCACTTCACTGCTATCGAAGGAGAAGGATACAAATCATTAGAAGAAGGACAAGAAGTTTCTTTTGAAATTGTCGAAGGTAATCGTGGACCTCAAGCTTCTAATGTTGTAAAACTCTAAACTCAATACATGTTGATCAGATGACAAATAGAGGAGAGGCGCATGCCTCTCCTATTTGATTGCCGTCTGAATCTCGATTGCTACAAGATTCTGCTTGCACCGCTGCTCGATTTCTTCAATTTGTTTCTCCATTGACGGCATTCCTTTTTTCGCCATTTCCGCTAAACTTCCCAAATCACCGTATATTTCTTTAAATGTCTGCTGAAGGATTGTTTTTAAATCTTTATCATTCACGGCTGGTTTTTCCCTTCTCTCCCAAGATACCCTGAATAATAGTAAATAAGCCCTAATTATCAGGTTCAATAGTTATATCGGCTTATTTTCTATATTTTTTTCTATTTTCCATA
Source organism: Bacillus sp. 5RYD7K (assembly GCF_059831465.1). Lineage (NCBI taxonomy): Bacteria > Bacillati > Bacillota > Bacilli > Caryophanales > Bacillaceae > Bacillus > Bacillus sp. 5RYD7K. The sequence continues at coordinate 2,672,943 of NZ_CP191200.1, read as the reverse complement.
CATATTTCTAAAAAAAATCTCCAAACTATTTGCGGAGGTGTTTTTTATGGACTCTGAATTTTTTCCAAACGGACTGACGGATAAACGCCAGCTTGAATTAGCGGTGGAAACGGCCCAGAAAACAACAGGCGCGGCTACTCGGGGTCAAAATTCAACTTTGGTTGAATCTGCTTACCAGGCGATTCAGGATGCGAGAACGATGTCACAATCCAGTGAACTGCAGGCACTCGATCAAGATTTCCTGCAAAAGCAGCGAATGCTTCTGGACGATTGCCAGCACCAGCTCGATGAATTCAAAAAATAAAACCGCAAAAGCTGCGGTTTTATTTTTTATTATTGATTTGTCAGCACCTTGCCGTAGGCTTTCAGTTTCTCCCCCACTGTGCATTGATTAATGCAGAAAGAATGGGCGTGCGTTTTTCCGAACTCCTTGCGGAAATGCTTTTTAACAAAGCAGTCTTTGCAATATTCATCCTGAAGCTCTGTCAATTCTTTATAAATGCTTTTTTTATCCAATATCAGTCATCTCCGTTACCTTCTAGTATAATGCGGCTTTCAATCTGCCGGTCATCCGAAAGAATTTTTCTGGCAAGGTCATCCGCTTCTTGATTTTCCTTTCGGTTTACGGCTTCATATGTCGGTGTCAGCTGTAAGGATTCGAGCAGCGCTTCAATTTTATCGAGCCAGTCGTTTTGCGTATCATCATAGCACGGCCAGCTGCCGTCAAGCTGATGCAAAACGACGAGGGAATCCCCTTTTATCGTGATTGAATTTCTGCTTGCGCCAAGTTCCTGCACTTCCTTAAGCGCTTCGTACAACGCGGCATATTCCGCCTCATTGTTCGTCTGAAGCGTTAAGCTTTTGTTTTTTCGTATGCGGTGGCGCTTGCCGCCGAGAGAATAATACACGACAATTCCGAGTCCGGCTAAGCCGCTTTTTTTGTCAAAGCCGCCGTCGAAATACACCGTAATGTCGTCAGGTTCGTGCGCAAGCTCTTCCGTAAGTTTTTCCAGCTCTTTTAGCGTCCAGCTTGCGCCTTTTTCATCCTCAAAATAAATGTCTTTTATATATGGAAAGCGGCTGACTTCTCTTGCAAGCATGCGCGCTTTCGGAACGGTCAGCCAATCTTCAGAAAAAAACGCGACTGGGCCTGTTCCTTTTGCTTCTATTTCGATATACGGCTTAAGATTCATTGAAATCACCTTACCATTCATTAGTTGACGGGCGTGTGCTATAATCAAACCATTCTCAAATTGAAAGGAAGTCAGCAGGTTTTGTTTAATGATGTGTTATGGATTTTATTTGCGATCATTCATTTTATCATTGTTCTTTTGTTTTATAAAGGATTTGGCAAAACGGGCCTATTTGTATGGATCGGTTTCGCCACGGTGTGCGCCAACTTGCAGGTCGTCAAAACAGTTGAGCTGTTCGGTCTTACGGCGACACTCGGAAACATCATGTACGGCACCGTTTTCTTCGCAACTGATGTGCTGAACGAAAAATACGGTCCCCGGGAAGCGCGCAAAGCCGTCTGGCTCGGCTTTTCCACTTTGCTCGCTTTGACATGCGCCATGCAGGGGGCTCTTTTATATAAACCGGCTGCGTCAGATATCGCGCAGCCTGCCCTTGAGACGATTTTCGGTTTTCTGCCGCGTGTTGCGCTCGGAAGCCTCTTGGCTTTTATTTTCAGCCAAACGATAGATGTTTATGTATATTCCGCCATTCGGCGAATCTTTCCTTCTGATCGGCTTCTCTGGCTCAGAAACAGCGGAAGCACGGCGCTCAGCCAGCTGCTGGATACATTTATCTTCACTGCCGTGGCCTTTATCGGTGTTTATTCTGCGGGAGTGTGGTTCAGCATTTTTATTTCAACTTATCTGATTAAATTTGCGGTATCACTCATTTCTGTCCCATACGCATATGCGGCAAAACGAATGACACCGAACGGAGAGTGACGGATGATGCCCGCTGAAATTTATGTAGACGGCGCAAGCGCCGGAAACCCGGGTCCGTCCGGTATCGGTATTTTTATTAAGCATGAGGGGAAATCAGAATCTTTCTCAATTCCGATCGGCGACCATTCAAATCAGGAAGCTGAATTTCTCGCTTTAATTGAAGGAATGAAGCTGTGTGCCGCCCGCGGATATGATTCCGTGTCATTCCGGACGGATTCAGATATCGTGGAGCGGGCCGCTGAACTTGAAGCGGTTAAAAACAAGGCTTTCCAGCCGTTTGTGGATGAAATTGTCCGATTAAAGGCCGGGTTTCCATTGTTTTTTATTAAGTGGATTCCCGGCAGACAGAACCAAACAGCCGATCAGCTCGCAAAAAAAGCGGTTCGGCTGAATAAATAACCGGAATGAAATTGCGTCATACTGTTCATCCTACAAATGAGGTGAACAGCTATGAGAAAAGAAAATAAAGGCCGGCTGACCGGAGGCGTGAATCCTCAGGGAAATATGGAGGGAAATGCGCACAAAGACCCGAAATCAGCCCTTGAAAACAATGCAAAAAAAAGCAATACAAAACGCTAGAGGGATCAGCTGATCTCTCTGGCGTTCAGTTTTTCGAGCATCCTTTCAATTCCTTTTATCTGATGGCGTCTGAGCATTAAGGATGCTTCTTCCATCTTCAATGAAAAAATCGCTTCTTCAAGCGTACAGACTAACGGCACTTCGCAATGTATTTCAGCAAGCTGCCTTGACAGCTCCAATTCTTTTAAGCTTTGCTGAATTTTCGTTTGCTGGCCCTTCGGCAGTAAAGCGAGACTTTCTAATAACCGTTCTATGTTTTCGTATTCACGGATCAGCTTGTACGCCGTTTTTTCTCCGATTCCTTTAACGCCGGGATAGTTGTCGCTTGTATCTCCCATCAGCGCCTTTATGTCAATCAGCGCTTTTGGAGGAACTCCCATTTCTTCTCTGAATATCTCATCTGTATATACCTTATAATTGCCGATGCCCTTTTGCAGCAGGGCCACCTGAACTTGTTCATTCAGCAATTGAAGCAGATCCTTATCGCCCGTTACGATCGTAATTTCCGCTTCCCCGGAAAATAAGGCAGAGAGCGTACCGATACAGTCATCCGCTTCATAGCCTTTTATACCGATGTTTAAAAACCCAAGCTCACGCGCCGCTTCTTTCGCTAAATCAAATTGCGGAATGAGCTCAAGAGGCGGTTCGCTCCGGTTTGCCTTATAATCCTGAAACAAGTCATTGCGGTACGTTTTGCTTCCCATATCCCAGCAGCAGACGACATGTGTGGGCTGAAAAGTATCAACCGCCGTAATGAGATGCTTTAAAAATCCGTTGACTCCGTTTGTCGGAATTCCGTTTTCATTTATCATAAAATTGCGATGCACGGCCGTGGCGAAAAACGAACGGAATAAAAGCGCCATGCCGTCAACGAGCAGTAATTTGTTATTCATATATCGAAAACTCCTTTTTTATTCAATGCTCCTATTTTACCATAGGAAAGCCGTAAAAAAACAGCATCCTCCCGTTTGGAAGATGCTGCCGTCACGTTACTCGCCGTGTCTTTTATTGCTTGCCATCAGCTTTTCAGCTTCACGGCCGGCATAGGAATCAAATGTCTGTCCGAAGCCGTTTTTCTTTTTGGCATTGTTATTCTGCTGTGCATTTCTGTTTCCCAGCTTTGTTCTGCCCATTGTCATATCCCCCCTTAGAGAAGATACGGATAGTATGCGCAGCAAGCGCTGACGCCACACACGGCAGGTTCAACCATTACGGTCTGCTGACGAATTCTTTCACCATTTCTTCACTTACGAATCGCCTTTGCGGCACTATTCCCTTTTCAGCCAGCTGGTTCATTTTTGCGGTGATGCCGTTGATGACATCTGTCGTGAACGGTTCATTCCGTCTGCATTTTACAATGGCTTCTTCAATCGCCTGTTCACGCTGATAGTCAAGCTGCACAAATGTTTTGACGTGCTGATGCTGATTTGCGGAATGTGCTGAAATTGCTTTATGGACTTCTGACATAAAAGGTTTCATCTCGCTTTTTTCATTTTAGTCTACCACGACTGTTATCTACCCGCCAACCGGATTTTTAAATTTTCAGCATTTCATCTTTCTTTTTCCATGCTTTTCCGGCTTCGTAAAGGCGTTCAATTTCTCCGGTACCAGTATTTTCCGCAAGCCCCCGTATATAAGTGTCACGCTGCTCGCGGATCTGGGACAGGCTTTGAGCCGCCATTTTTTCCTGAAGCCGGCGCACCTGCTCAGTATAGCGCGCTGAAAGGCTTTCTTTCTCCTGCTCAAGCCATCTTTCTGTCACTTTTTGCAGGCTGAGCCTGAGTCCCTCCACAAATGACGCTTTTCCGTTCTGTTCAAAAAACTGTTTCGGCGATTTCACTTCTTTAACGTGATGTGTGAATGCTGAGACGTCAATGACCGGCGCGACCTCTTTCAGCTGAACGGCAAATTCGTTTTCAGCGCTGACATAAATGGAAAAATCCCCGTCTTCCATGAGCTTCTTCCGGCAGTTCTCCATCCACTCCTCAGTCATATGGCGCTCAATAAACCCTGTCATCCGGATATCGAGCGTCTTCAGCTCTTGCATGTATTCAAAACGGAATTCCTTCAGCGCCTCCTTCAGCGCCGCTGATAGATTTCGTTTCCAATCGCCATTTTGAAGGCCCGGATGGAAAGCGGTTTTCAGCATATCATTCGCATAAAACGACAGACGATGTTTAATGTGATAGAGCTGTTCTTCCGTATCTTTCATCACTTTTCGAATGATGACCTCAGACGTACGGCGCTTTGAAACATCAGCGAGTGCTTTTTCATAAGAAGATTCCAAACGCTGTTTCTTTTTTTCTTTTTCTTCTGCCGACTGGTGAAGAGATTCATGAAGCTGTTCCACCATATCGCACAATTTGTCCGCCTCTGTTTGCAGCTGCGCGCAGCTGGCCCTCATTACATCTCCCTCAATAAAGTGCGCAAGTCCGGTTCTTACATCAGAGAATCCGTTATAGAAAGCTTTATTTTTCCCCGCAAGCTCTTCTTTACTTGAAACATGATATAATTTCGGCTGTTTAATTCCTTCTTTTGAGAGTTCAGAACGGACATAGTCTTTGACAGTTTCCAGCTCGCTTTCCGTTTTGGCAAGATCGGCAGCGTTAATGACAAAAAACATTTTATCCATGCCGAATGATTCTTTGACGAGGCCGAGTTTCTTCAGAAAAGACCTGTCTCCTTTTGAAAAAGAATGCTGATAGTACGTCATATAAAAGAACGCGTCAGCATCTTTTATATATTGAAAGGCAAGCTCTGTATGGCGCTTGTTTATACTGCTTGCTCCCGGCGTATCAACAATGGTAATGCCTTTTTGCGTGAGAGGCGAATCATAATACACTGTGACTTCCTTCACGCAGCAGGCCGTTTTTTCTTCAGCTGCGTACGGTTTTACATCTTCAATCGGAACCGTCAGTGTCAGCCTCTGACGGATCTGTTCTTCGTACGTATTAAACGCCTGAAGCATCGTTTGAATCACCGGCGTAAGATCATCAGGCACTTTTCCCTTTTTAATGGCATAATTCCATCTCTCGTTCAGTGACCGCCCTTTTATGTCAGCATCTTTCAGCTCTGTCAGCTGAAGCATTTCAGCGTCCAGCTCCTCTTCCGTTTTAAAAACGATTTCCGCAGATTTATGCGGTTTGCCGTCTTGCGGTTTCGTTATTTTGTTGATCGTAGCCGTTGTCGGCGTCGGTGATGAAGGAAGCACGTATTCCCCGACCAGCGCGTTGGCGAACGATGATTTCCCCGAGCTGAAACCTCCGAATAACGCCAATGTAAATTGACGGTTTTCAAGCCGCTCAATCCTGTTTCGAAAGGCTTCTGCCTGTTTTCCTAATAGGCTTGATGAGTCAAGAATCCCCGCCAGTTCATAGAACCGATCCACTTGCTCTTTTATAGAAAGTTCCTTCACCGCAATTTTCTCGGGCTGGCTTACTTCATGCAGTACAGTCTCTATTGGTTTCTCTTTTTGGACGGGCGCTTTCGCAAGGCGTTTTTTTCGTGTATACCAGTCGCTGCTTTCCGTATCATAGGCTGATTCTTCTTCCCACAAAGCGCGGACGCGGGAAGCTTTTTCTTCGGCATTGCGCTCTTCTTCTGCCGATTGCGCAAGTTCATCTCTTATTGCTCTTTCTTTCTCAAGCCGTTTTTTCAGGCTCTCTATAAGCGGTCCGTTTTTTGCCTGCACAAAAGCGGTCAGTTCCTCAATGAGCTCTGCTGTCTGCCTTTTCGCTTCTCTTCGGATCATGTCGGCGAGATCTTTCGAATAGGTTAATACGTATTCAGCTGAAAAGGCCGCTCCCTGCTTTAGGGCCTGTGCGGTGATATCATCAGAAAGCGTTGTGCGGTACGCCTGTATTTTCTTGATCAGTTTATCAGATTCCGCTTCATAACGCTTGGCCGCTTTCGTAAATGTGTCGATAATATGCCAATCCGCTTCCCCTTCCGTTCTTTTTTTAATATCAGCAAAAAATTCAGCCTGCCTTCTCTCTTTTTCCGCTGCCGTTTTCGCTTTTGAAAAGAAAAATCCTGTTTTGAACGAGGGCTGCTGCGATTCAATATAAGCAGATGCAAGCTCCCTCATCTCAAACGGTGTCAGATTAGCGTTTTGCAAGATGTTCTGCACGTCTTTTCTGATGTCTTTCTCTGCTGTTTCAGCCTGTTGAACGGCATTTTCAAGTTCAGCTTCGACAGAACGGACGAGTGTTTCCTGTTTCTCAAACCGCTCCCCGCTGCCGCTCTTCGCATCTTTTACGAGCATGTCTGTATGCTCCTTGACCACGTGTTCGACTTTTTTCTTCGTTAAGGACCATAGATTTGTTTTTGCCTGCCGTTTCAGCTGCTGTAGATGTTTTTTCAGCTTTTCAATGCCGTTTAACGGATGATCAGGCTCGGTGACAGATGTAAAGAAAAGCGATTCCTTCGGTATTCCAAGGCCTTCGAGCATCTCTTCCACCTGCTTGCGATACTCTTCAAACTTTGTTTCGGTTTCATCATGCCTGTCAATTTGGTTGACGATCAAAAACAGATTCGGAACACGGTCCTTGACGGAGCTGAGAAACAGCATATTTTCTTCTGAATGAACATGATTATAATGAACGACGTAAAATAAAGCATCAGCCTGGTGAAGAATTGATGCGGCTGATAAAAAATGCGCTTCGTCGGTTGAATCAATCCCCGGTGTGTCAATGTAGGCCGCATGGGGCTCTGACTCCTCAAAGCCGGCATAGACTTCCACCGTCTCAATCTGCTCACCGTCTTTACAAAATTGCTGCACTTGTTCTTTATCGTAACTTCCTTCTATTTCTGCATAAGCCCCGTCAGTCGTATGAAGCACGACTTTATCCGCACCGTGCCGGATGACAACGAGGTTGGCGCTTGTGGGAATCGGACTTGTCGGCAGTATGTCCTCACCGAGCAATGTGTTTAATAAAGAGGATTTTCCGGCCGAATAATGCCCGGTAAACGCGATATAAACCTCTTCATCAGCCGCTTTTTTCATAATGGCCGCGAGCTGATCGGCCCGTTTTTCATCATGGTGATCCAAAAATTGTGCGTATAAAGCTCCCGTTCTGCTGAACATCTCCCTGTTACGGCGTTCTTCTTCTGTCATGTGTCTTTACCCCTTTGTGTCTGTCGCATCAAATGACGTTTTCGTTTTTAGAAAGCTCTGAAAAAAACCTCTCCCCCATTTTACACAAGAATGGCTTACTTTTCTTCAGGAAACGCAAAAAAGCCGCCGATATCGGCAGCTGATAAAGAAAAAACACCCGCGGCAGGAAAAACCGCAGATGTTTAAGAGGACATTGATTTATTCGAAACTTTTTTCAAAACAAAACCAATTAAAACACTGTATGTACAAACGGCTGCTAGTAAAAATAACATGGTCATTTTCCGCACCACCTTGAATGAGAATCATTTTCATATTTACATCTTATCACGAGTGAGAATGATTTTCAATCCTATTTTGCGGTGTTTTCTTCTAAAGCCTTCTCTTCGGCGCGAATTCTCACAGTGAGCATGCATGCATTCAAGATTGAAAAGAGAAACAATGTCCAGTACGCTCCGTATAACAGCGGCAGCAAGATAAATTCTAAAATGACGACCGCATAGTTCGGGTGCTTCATCCACCTGTACGGCCCTTTTTTGACAAGCTCCGCATCCGGCACGACAAGAATTTTCGTATTCCAATATTGCCCTAATGATAAAAGCGCCCAATACCTGATCCCCTGCACAAAGAAAATGATACATATAATAGCGGCCCACCTTGGAGAAGGCGCTTTATGGAATGCCGCCACCTCGGCTGTAAGAGAGACAAAAAAGAGCACGTGCATCAAGACGAGAAAGGGATAATGCCCTTCTCCGTATTCGACGGCGCCTTGCTTTTTCACTTTCCGCTCATTGCGCCGGGCTACGATCATCTCCGCAATCCGCTGGACGGCAAGCAGCATGATAAACAGCCAAAACATTAAGATGCCCCCTTTTCCCAGCTGAACAGCAAAAGCTCAGACGAAAATCCCGGCCCGAGAGCGCCGATCAGCCCTTTTTCGTTTTCTTTCTGCATCCCGTGCAGCAGCTGCTCTTTTATGACATGAAAAATAGTTGCGGAAGACATATTCCCGTGTTTTTGCAGCACCTTCTGAGATGCAGCAAGCTGTCCGGTGTTCATTGAAAGACTCGTTAAATAGGCGTCAATGACCTTTTTCCCGCCGGGATGGGCAAGAAAGGTTTTAATGTCGTGAGACAGGATTCCCTGTTCTTGTAAAAATACATCAACATTGTCTTTCAGCCAATGCGAAACAAGGGTGGGAATATCTCTTGAAAAAATGACTTGAAACCCGCTGTCGGTGAATTCCCAGCCCATCACATCTTCTGCATCGGGCATCATCACCGATTGAGTCGCGAATATCCGCGGAACGAGCGGCTGTTTGACGTCTTTTCGGTTCGCCTTCTCCCCTCCGATCAGCACGGCGGCAATTCCGTCCGCAAACAGGGAGGTTCCGATTAAGTTGCTTTTTGACTTGTCCTCCGGCTGAAATGTTAAGCTGCAAAGCTCAGCCGCGATGACAAGCACGTAAGCTTCGGGATAGGCGCGGCAATATTCGTACGCCCTGGACAGGCCGGCCGCTCCGCCTGCGCATCCTAGTCCCCAGATCGGAATCCGTTTTGTTTTTGGAGAAAACGGAAGCTGATTCATCACTTTCGCTTCAATGCTCGGTGTCGAAAGCCCGGTGCTGGAAATAAAAAAGATCGCATCCACTTTTTCATATGGAATCGGGTTTGTTAAACATCGGGGGTTTGTCAAACAATCAACCGCCGCATCCACACTGTGCTTAACGGTTTCTTCCGTATACAGCCGGTTTTTTTCTGAAAAACCCCGTGCCGTTTTATACCATTCAATCGGCCGGACAAACTGTCTTGATTCAATTTCGCCGTTTTGAAAAGCTTTTAACAGCCGGTCAATATCCTTAAATGAATTGGCAAACATCCCTCTCGCAAAATCCGCCGCCGTTTCTTGCGAGACATGATATTCCGGAATGCTGGTTCCGACCGATAACACATATGCCATGCCCATCACCTCTTCACATAAAGGTTTCCGCTTTTTTCCTGAATGTATGCATAAGTTTGAATCGAGGATTTCACTGACATGCCATTTTAATTTAAAATTGGCCCTTTTGAATGATAAGCCGTTCGACTATACTTGACCCATTCATAAAAAAAGGTTGTGATTGGGAATGCTGACACCTGTCATTCTTAAAGGGGCGCTCGTTCAGTTAGAGCCGCTGGCGATTGATCACTCTCAGGCACTTTGCGAAGCAGCTTCAGAAAATAGGACGACTTATGCTTACACCCATGTTCCTGACGGCATCGAAGAAACAAAGCGTTATATTGAGCGTGCGCTTTCCGATTATGAAAAAGGAATTGCATTGCCTTTTGCAGTACGGAGCCTTGAAACCGACCGAATCGTCGGAAGCACGAGGTTTATGGATGTGGAGGTGTTTACGCGGCCGGCGGAGGCAGTTCCGGAAGTGTGTGAGATCGGCAGCACATGGTATGCCTCTTCCGTACAGCGGACCGGTGTCAATACGGAGTGTAAACTTTTGATGCTGACCCATGCGTTTGACGTGTGGCAGGCTGTCAGGGTGACGCTGAAAACCGACGTTCGCAATCAGCGCTCACGGACTGCGATTTTGAGGATCGGTGCCCAATTTGAAGGAATCCGCCGCGCGCATGTTCGGGCTGTCGACGGCGGCCTCAGAGATACCGCCTACTACTCCATCCTTCGGGAGGAATGGCCTTATATCCGGCAAAACCTTTCTGACCGGCTCGGAGCATATAACTGAAAAACCTGCCGATATACGGCAGGTTTTTTACATATTCGGATCATAGACGTATAAATTGAGATCGATCCGTCCGTCTGACGTGACCTCTACCCCCTCAGCCTCAAGGGACAGCTTCTGTACAGAAAACAGCTCTTCATCTTTCAATCCGATTTCACCCTTCGCATTGATGACCCTGTGCCAAGGGAGACGATGCTTTTTACTCATGGAGTGAAGAATCCTCACAACCTGCCTCGCTCCCCGCGGACTTCCCGCAAGATTGGCAATTTGCCCATACGTCATCACTTTTCCTTCAGGTATCTGTTTGATAATGGCTAACGCCCGTTCCGTAAATGTCATGCAACCCCTCATTTCGCAAGAGCAGATGATTTTTGAGAAATCAGCCACTTCCTGATCTTATTTTTATAGATGATAATTGCTTCATCATCATACTTATTTCATCTCTGCGTTTAAATAAATTATCTGTTTGTTCACAAAAAATTAACAAAGATAGGCATGTACATATTTAACATAATATGTAATAATACAATTGTATCAAAAAAAGAAAAGGAGTGTTTGCAATGAAAATGAAAAAAGCTTTAGCCGGCTCAGCCCTATCACTCGCTTTACTCTGTTCTGCCGCCCCTGCTTTTGCCGCAGGTCCTGCTGATACACCTTCTGCAGATAGTAAAACGAAGGAAGTATCTGCTTTGGCGACGTTCATACTTAATGGTTCTGGCCCTGATTATCCTACTTCAATTTACCGGAATGGAATCACCTATTATTTAGACAACATCACCTTCCATGGTGCTGATGGGACTTGGACAGCCGTCTATAAAAGTTGACGGACAGAAAGCTTGGCTTAAATAACAAATAAATATAATCAGTATATTACCTTTTCGATGAAAAAATAATTGATTGCCAGTATTCTATTTTTCAACCAGATATTATTTTTTTCAATCCTATTTTAAAGGGAGTGTCAAAAGTGAAATTAAAAAAAGTATTGACAGGTTCTGCATTATCTGTAGCTCTACTTGTATCAGCGTCTCCTGCTTTTGCAACTGCTGCTCCGGCTGCCAGCACAACCAATGAAACAAAGGCGTTAAGAACATGTGTGGCAGATCAATTTGGTCCATGGTTTTCCCGAAATGAAGTTCCAAACATCTATTTTGACGGCGTTAATAACTGGTATCTAAAAGGAGTTTCTTCCTGGAACGGGGTCTGGTATGGGAATTATGAGCGCTGTTACTAATATATATGCGGGGGCTCTGCCCCTTCTTCCAGTTTCACTTTTCATTGCCTTTTATAAAAGATCAAACATATTAATATCCCTGTGCTATTTTCATTTCACCCCATGATAATTATTGGTTTTCCTTTTATCGAGGATTAATCCGGAATCTTCAATCATTTCTTGGGCGCTTGAGTTCCCCAGCTACTGTTAAGGATCACCCTATATCTTGATATATGCTGACGTGAACAAAGGATATGGAATGTTTTCCCTTCCTCCTTAGACTGTTCAATTATCAAACCCTCTTTTGCTCGAGTTGAGCGCTGCCTTTTTTGTGTGTGCACCCTTTTTTCGTTCCCAACCATGTCGCTTTTCCCACACTCCCTTTTAAAATTCCGGAAGAACCTCGTCTGCACAAGATAAGTTCCCCGATCAGGAAAACACCTAAAATGAATAAAATTAAATGTAAGGGTAATAATTCTTCGTGAGCAAGTACCCCATAAAACCTCTTACTTGCTCTTTTATTTTTGATAAAACACAATCCAGGGTGATAACATGAAATTTGCTTGGGAAGAATTAATTATAATTGCATTCGGAATGATTTTACTGAGAATTTCAGGGAGAAAATCCATTGCACAAATGACCATCGCACAGACAATGGTGATGATTTCAATCGGTACGATTATCGTTCATCCCATTTTAGAAACTAGTTTATTGAAAACATTAATCGCTGCGTCTATCCTTTTTAGTGCTTTGATTTTGATGGAATGGTTTCAAGTAAAAGTAAACTGGATTGAATTTTTTTTAACCGGAAAATCTAAATTCGTTATAGAAGACGGCCAACTCAATATAAAAAACTTAAAGAAGCTGAGACTGACAGCCGATCAACTCGAAATGCGTTTAAGGCTTCTTGGCATTTCAAATATAAACACAATTAAATATGCCACTTTAGAAGCTAATGGACAATTAGGCTACGAATTAAAAGATGACTGTAAGCCTTTAACCATCAAAGATCTTAAAAATGTGATCGACCCAAAATTCCTTAACAATGAGCCTCCATCTCCAACAGAGGATCAAGCCAATATATTTGAGGAAATCAAAAGACACCAAACTCAGCACAAGCCAAAAAAGCTTGAATGATTCGCTGATTAGTAAAACCTTTGGTTATTCAAAACCGAAGCCGAATCAGACCGTTAACCGCCGATCATTTTTTACCGAAACCGGTTACAAGAAACAAAAAAAGCATCTGAAGCAGATGCCTTTTTTCAATCGATATTGCGACGATGAAAAGAGTCGGTAATCCCTGTATTTTCCGACGAGGTCCTTGTATGCGCCTGAATATGCTTTTCAGCCGCATATCCCTACCGCCGGCCTTAGCCATAATGTTAATCAGTTTGTTTTTATAAAATCATTGATTAATTGATCAGTCGTTAATATTGTGGCAAATTCATCATGCAATGTAGCCAGAGATATATTGTGAATAGCTGCCGCATCATAATATGTACCATTTTGGTCTCTCATACCGAAGGCTGCTGTTGCATCTGAAATGAGGTATGTATCAAATCCTAGGTTCCCGCTCATCCTTGCAGTTGTTGAAACACAGTGAGGCGTAGTCAAACCAGTTATTACGACAGTTGTTATACCATTTGATGTTAAGAACTCTTCCAGATTAGTACCAATAAAGCTGCTGTTTACTTTCTTCGTTATGATGACTTCTTCATCCATAGGCTTAACGATTTCCTTTATCGCAACTCCCTCACTTTTCGGATAAAATAAAGAACCGGGTTTATCAGAAATGTGTTGGATGTATATGACTGTCCATCCTTTTTCTCTCCATAATTTCAGTATTTTGCTGATATTTTCTTCTGCCTTTACGTTATTTCGTTCTCCCCATTTTTTATCATCAAAAGCTTTTTGTACATCCACAATGATTAAAGCTTTTTTCGTCTCTTCCAAAAGATAACCCCCCACATTGAAAATTCGTATTTATTATAACATTTTAAATAAAGATTTTACTTTTGTACAATTGGTTCAGTGTTAAATTTCATATCGCACCTTCCCCGTTGGAAAAGCATTGAAATATCTAAAGCATGCACTCACTCAAACGCTGCAGATCACCAGAGGCCAGCAATATTCAACTCTTTTTCTCTATATAGTTATCAATATCCTGAAAAAAGTCCCAATATTGAATGAAAGAATTGCTCCTATCGCCATCCACTCCCCTAACTAAATTCACACTCACAAAATATTAACAATAAATCCCTTGGTTATTTTTGTATTATGTGTAATAATACAAGTGTATTAAAAAATAAAGGAGTGTTTAAAATGAAATTGAAAAAAGTTTTAACTGGTTCTGCCTTGTCTCTCGCTTTACTCGTTTCTGCCGCCCCTGCTTTTGCATCTAGCCCTGGCAATACAAATAGCGACTCAACACAAACAAAATTTTCGACACAAGCCACCAAAGATTCTTTTACAATTGATTACCTTCACAGATGGGATATCCCAAATACAACTGTTAAGAATGGTGTTACGTATTACCTTAAGAAAGTAGAGATAATCGAAGGGTTCTATCGTGCAACTTTTGAAGGATGGATCAATTAAAAGAAGGGGCTTTCCCTTCTTCTTCTTTTGTAAGGATTCGGGCACAAGACATTCCCCTCAGTGCCCATCCTGCAGTTAAAATTTCAGGCATCAGGCATTTCATTGCATGGTCTAAACCGAGTTTCGTGTCATCACAGTCCGAAAATGGTATTCGTTTATGATATAACCCCTCCATTCTCCTTTTTTCTATTACATTTGGTCATATGTTCACTTACATACAGTTTCGGATAGTTTTCAGCGAAGTAAGGCGAATCCCGCATCGCTCAATTTGTTTCTATTTCAAACAATAAAAATAATAAAATGAAAGAGGATGCCTCACAAAAAGTTCAGCAAACTTTCGGAAGCATCCTCGATCTCGGGATTACATAAAGAAATGTTATTAATTTTTTTTTTAAGAAAAACGGGTGACTAACCCTCTTGAACCCTTGTCACATCAAGGGTTTTTTTCGTTTTAGGAATCATATTATAAATAAGTTGTTCACTTACCGTACACTTTCATAACTTGTTATTTCCCTTTAAATTCACGCTTTTGAGCACTTCTTAAGCAGAAACAAATTCACGCATTTTCATCCTTGGATGTGATTTTTGTTATTTTTGTGTTATTTTTTTCGAAATATAAATCATTAATCATCATACGGCCGGTACTTCTTCCGACCAGCTTCCAGTTCTTTTTTTTGTGCCTCAACATGGCTCAGAAGAAATAAACTCACTGTTCCTACTTTCTTAATCGGATTCAATTTCCCAGAGCTCACAAGAGCACTCAAACGCTGCCTCGTGACACCGAGCAATTCTCCGGTTTCCGCTGCAGTCAGTACTTCTTTTTGAATAAACTGTATCTTTTCATTTTCTGTCATGTCTGTTCTCTCTCCAAATTAGAATAAAACCTTTTAGTATGGTGACGATCGCAGCCATATATAAGATGACACCTGCAATCTTTCCCAATGTTCCAGCTGTTTCAAAATCAATTGCAACAATACCCACTAATATAATAAACAACGTCGTCATATCTAATGTATTGTAGTGCTTTAAATATTTTTTCATATCATCGTGGACGTGATATAATGTAGGAGCAAGGGGATTACTCCCCTTGTCTTACTATGTTTTAGCGCTTCTTGCTTGTCCGGCGGGAGCGCTTTTTTCTGTTCTTCTCTCGCTTCTCGCTTTCCTTTTGCCAAATATCATAAATATTTTTGACAATGGTTACGATTCCAGCGATGATAAGAACTATGTTTCTGATCTCGTCCACTTTAGCACCTCCTTTCGATACTTTTATTATACCAAACCTATTTACAATCGTCAATAGATATACATGAAATAATCTCCTTTAATGAAAATTTTTTATTCATATCTCCTCAAAATAAAAATATAGATAAACATCCTCAATTCCTTTAAAATGGAATCATCGTTTAAATCTAGGAGGAAGTTATGTCTTTATTTTATTCACTATTTGCAGCCCTAATGATAGTTGGAATATTCATAGGGTTGTGTCTGCTTGTTTTAAAGTCTACTAGAAAATTTGGAATTCAACTTACGATTGGATGTTTGTCAATCCTGCTTCTAATGTCTCTTGCAAACAGATTCATTTTTAAATTTGGAGATGAACATGAAGCAGCTATAACTCCACAAACATTTCATAAAATTAAAGAAGGCATGACTTATGAGGAAGTTAAGAAAATAGTTGGCGGGAAAGCTAGATCAGAAAGCAATTTATATGCAGGTTCTAAAGAATACGTTTATTCAGGGAAAGATGGGTTAGAAAGTGGATCAACAGTTACTCTGGAATTTGACGATGATGAATTAAATTTTATATCTGAAACAGGCTTAATTAGTAAGCGAGAAGATGAACAGAATGAAGATAAGGATACGACTACTGTTATAGAAAATGAAACAGCAGAAGATCAAATCAATGATTTAGTTGAAAACAATTTAAAAAACGTCTCTGTCGATAAAATTGAATTGAATCAAGATATGAGTAAAAATAAAGAAAAGCAATACATAGCATTAGTTCATTTGTCATTTAATCTGAAAAATACTCCCGAAAGAGCAAAAAAAATAACGCAGACGTATAGCGAAGATCTAGCTGCTCGAATAGGCGACAAAGTAAAAAGTGTTGACCAACTGATCATATTTTGGAAAATTCCCTACTTAAATGACAATGCCGTCCTCGCAAAAAATTCATATGTAAGATCTGGAAGTCATTTCATTATTGCCGATCAAGCATACCAACCACCTTTGCAATAAAATAAACTAAAGATATGTGTTTTCAATGATCAACCTTAAAGAGTCTCATACAACAAACAGCCCCTTCATCTGATAGAAGGAGCTGTTTTTTTATTCATCCAACAAGGCAAACCATGCTTTCTGATAAACTTTTTGGCCAAACCCTTTAAATATAGACTTCGTGCTCTTAGACAAACGTTTTCTTGTCTTTTCTTCAGACATGATTTTTATTACCCTGTCTGCCAATTCATTTTGGGTTTTAACTAGATAACCATTTTTCTCGTTCTGTATCATATCTTTAGGGCCGTATTTAATATCATATGACGTTACCGGTGTACCTGCAGCTAAGCTTTCAAGAATGGATAGTCCAAATCCTTCAGATTTTGAAGTGAGTATTGAACAAGCTGCTTTTTGATAAACCTCAATTTTTTTGTCTGTGAACCCTTTTAATTCAATATTTTTCGTTAAGTTTAATTTTTCAATTAGTTCTTGAAAGTATGTTTCATGCTCGCCCACGCCATAAATTTCATATTTCGCATCTGGAATAACATCAACTACTTTTTTGAATGCCTTTATAGCTTCCTCTAGACCCTTTTCTTTATGATAGCGGGACAAAGTTACTGCTAGATGCGGATTAACCTTAGAATTATCCTTCTCAGTGTCAGGTTTACTTATTCCATGTGGAATAACGCGATAATTCAACCGCTCTCCAAACTCGTTTGAAAAGTCATTTTTTTGTTCCTCAGTCAAAAACACAATCTGATCGAATTTATCAGGATTCTTGAATAAAGCATTATATTGTTGACTTAATTCAAATTCACCCTTCTCATTTAAATCGTAATGATTAGTGTGCAACACAACAACTTTTCTCACATCAGATAATCTTTTATCCAATAATAAACTGAAATTTTTAGGGTTGTCAGACATGATGATTGGTGATTCAATCTCTTTTGTTCGATTAGCTATCCAATATGCCGCCAGGTCTTCGAGGTTCTTAAATTCTAAAGGCTCGGGATAGAAAAGATTGCAGCGGAATATCTCTTCATCTTTAGGCTTTAACCATGTTGTGAGATAACATTTCCCATCCTTTCCGAAATAACGGTCTAACTTTGGTTTGTTGCTGAACAAATCCATTTGGCGTTCACGTACTAAATAACCATCCTCGTTATATTCTTCTCTGCGAAGCCTGTGTCTAGCTTCATTCATGTAATCAATATATGCAAGCCGTCCGTTGTTATCGAACTTTTTGTACTTTACATACAGACCATCTTTGAAGTAACGAAAAGCATTGTTTGCTTTAAAAACGATGAAGCCTTCTTCTTCTTTATTCGGATTCCCTTTTATACGATGATCTTCTTTACTGTTCTTAGAAGGATCTAGATCATTGAATAAATTATAAACCTTCACTCTTTCATCGAGTTCATTGGCATTATAAAGATTTTGAATGATACTTTTATGATTCTTTTGAAAAAGAATGGTTAGAAATTGAGTTTCTTTATACTCTGAAACGAGTGTATTCGCTCTATGTATTGTTGCTTTGGTCATACCGCCTCTTTTTGCATTTAAGGAATTAAACAAAAAAACAGGACTAATGAGAGACATATTTTATCCCCTTTTCATATTTTTTCACTAGATTATATTACTATAAATGAAATTTTAATGAAATAGTCATATAAAAAGAGAATAATACTTTTTATTTCAATTAATTCACAAGAGAAAAATAATTTTTACCATTCTATAAAATTCCATGGTATAATTATCCTCATCAAAAGGGGGATTATAATGAAAGAAATACTATACTTAGATACTGAGCTAATGAACTCAAATTTAGCACAACTTGATCAAGGGCTTACTACAGACATTTCACATCATAGTGATTCTCAAAAAACTGAAAGTGATGGTTCTAATTATTCAAATCGTAAAAATGCCGAACTCGGAGCTAGACTAGGCATCGTTTCATTAAATGTGAATGGAAAATTAGGTGCTGATGCACAAGAAGGCTTTCATGAAGGGCGGTCTTTTTTAGAAGGAGAAAAAGACATTCTTAATAAATCTTTTCACGATTATTCTTTATCATTATTAATGGATAAGTTGACTGAGGAGGGCTTACTGAAAGAAACAGATTCTGATTTAAAAGAGGGCGACTTTTTTATAATTGAATCTGAATTGAGATTAAATGATTTTTCACTAATTAAGAGGTTTTGCAATCCCGAAAAAACAGAAAATCTATTATTAGCAGAAATCGCTGATTCTCCAATGACATATAAAGATGCAAAGAAACTCACAAATAAAACTAACCCCAATGCTAAAGATCGTGAGTTAATGGGTATAGCTGAAACAATTGTAACTATACATGATTCCGTTAAACCAACACTGTTGATATTAAAACAACTACACGCATTTAGTGATTATTTATCTGATATATTCGATGATCATTCATTTATTAAAGTAGGGAATAATGCAGGGGTAATTAAAAATTCCAGTTTACGGGAATCTACAACTTCCCTTTCGTTAAGATCAGAAAACAATAGGAAAGTTAAATTACTTGGACGCTTCACTTCAAAGAAACAAAGGGTGTTTAATGGTTTTAATCTTGAAGAATTAAAACCAGATGAATTCTATAAAATGCCAAATTTATTCCTTGATGTTGCATTAGGATCAATGCAACTTATTAACGAAGGCGATAACATTGTTAGTCCAATCGCCATTTATTTTGAATAATTATTAAATAAATCTCTTCTTTTTTTTCTTATTTTATCGAACTCTTCAAATTTGTTGTCTAAATTATTACTTCGAGCTTCCATACGTATCCTATTATTTTTTTGTGTTTTATCGAACTGGTCATTTAAATGATTAATCTGATCAACTGCTTGTTTTATTATGTTACGACCAAATTTGAACATTTTTTTCACCTCAGTTTTAAAATATCATATCATAAACCATTTTATGCATACAAAATTATAATGTGAAAAAGCTCCTTTCATTCAGGAGCTTTTTTTCATTTCAATAAGGCTTTAAGTTTCGCCTTTGTATCTGGTCCGTAAATGCCGTCTTGACGAAGCCCATACATTGACTGGAAACGTTTCACTGCATTCGCCGTCTTCGGTCCATACGCACCATCAATACCAAAATTTTTTGCGTTTTTATCCGGATAATAATGAAGAGTCGCTAACGCAGTCTGGATCTGTTTTACAGATTCCCCTCGGGTTAACGGGTTTGTGACTTTAAAAATACCCGCAGGCAGGCTGAATTTTGATTTTTGAGTGGTTTTAGGCTTTGAGGCTGTTACTTTCTTCTTGCCGCCGCTTTTCAGCTCATTATCGCTTTTGATATAGGAGACATTCACATATCCGTGGAATGTCTGGCCTTTTGAATTGGTGTATTCAACATATCCCCATCCGTTGACAGTTGATCCAAGCTGATATTTTACAACCGTGCCATTCGGCAGGTTAAGCACCATGGAAGAAGAGGCGCTCCGTTGTGTACGTAAAACAAGGCCATCGCTTGAAACCACCGTATTTTTGATGAATCTTCCTGTATCTGTATGGGTAACATCTGGATTTGATACCGCAGGCACCGTTACAACCGCGCCGGCCATTCTCTTTTTAACACTGGTCTTAAAATCGGCAAACCCTTTAGAGTTGCTTACCCACGGCGCCGGGCAGATTTTATGTGTAATGTCGTAATGTCGAACAATGTCATTGATTGGATCGAGTTTATACATTTTGCACAGCTCGGCACAAACTTGTTCTGCACGAGCAATGGTATCCGGATGGAAAGTGCCGTTCTTTTCGATGCAAAGCTCCACGCCTATAGATAAGAAATTCGCATTAGGCTTCAGCGCCGCGACACCCCGGTATGGCTGCCCGTTGACGAATTGCTGAACGTCATTCGCATGATAGGCCACCTCATTCAACGGAATGATGCAAATAGCCTCTGTACGATCGACAAAGATATGGGCCGATGCAAACGTCTGTTTTTTCTCAGATAGATTTCTGTTCTGTGCGGGAAGCGTTTGACCAAAGTATCTATAATGATTGGCAGCAGGCGCACCGGGGTTTGCCGTGTAATGCACCACTAGTTTTTTCACGCCGTTGTTTTTGATTCCCGGCCGCGTCCATTTGTTAATATCAATATATTGGTTTCTGTATGCTGACATAAAAACCTCTCCTATTCTGTTTTTGAATTCAAAAAAGCAGCCGGATTAACCAGCTGCCTGATCGTCTTTTTCTTTTGTCTGATCGTTGTCGCTTTCAATTACGTGAAGCCGGTCAGTGATGACGGCCGGGATTTTAACGCCAATCTGCGCCAAATTCTCCGTAATGGACAGTCCTTCGTTTGCGATATAAAAAAGAACGGTTCCAAAGGTCAGGACGCCGTTCAAATTTGTTATCGTGTCAATAATGTTGGCGACGATGACCACCATAAAACTGAGCATCTTCCGCACATATCCAAACCATGCACTGCGGCTCCGGAGCTGCTTCATTTTCCATGCTTTTATAATGCCTGTGATAACATCCAAGATGCTTAGGATCAAAAGTAAATCAAGGTATTTCACCTCCCCGAATAGATATGTTCTTGCGATCTGTAAGCTTTCAACATTCAACATCACTTGTATTCCCTCCATTGTTAATCACCTCCTTCGAGGCAAAATAAAAACACCTCTGGGGTGTTTATTAGCTCCCTGTCCCGCCCACATCCACACTGATTGGCTGTTCTGTAGCGGGATAGGTTAAACCAGTGATTTGTTTATATTGCTCTTCAGTAATTCTGTTCAATTCAACAAAACGGGCAACATTCGCGTTTGTATAATAATTCCGGCCCCAGCCATAAATGGTCTTGATATTTGTAAACCAATCCATTATGCTTTTCCTCCCTCTGCCAACATAAGAAGCAAGTCAGCCAATATTTTTGACTGTTCCTCGGCTGCGCTTTGAGCTTCTGCCAACTGCTCCATAATGACAGCATTCTGCTGTTTTAAAATATCAACAGCCGTTGGTCCTTGAACATTTTCTGCGTGCTCTAATATAGAATTCTTTTCTTGTCGTGTAGCCGATTCTATCCATACCTGTTTGCTAGGATCGAATTTCGCCTTAAAAAATGAAGGTGGTTGAATTAGCGTGCAATTTTCAGGAATAATATAATTTCCTTGCTCATCTACTTCGCTAATAATAGAAGGTCCGATAAAAATAAAATCTTCTCCATACTTGTATGCTTGAATCATGTTGCAGTTCCTCCTGTTTGCAGCGGCACAGATACATCTATATAAAAACCATCTAATCTATTTGAATCAAGTGGCGTTGGATATTTAATCT
The DNA here is from genome assembly GCF_059831465.1 of Bacillus sp. 5RYD7K. Lineage (NCBI taxonomy): Bacteria > Bacillati > Bacillota > Bacilli > Caryophanales > Bacillaceae > Bacillus > Bacillus sp. 5RYD7K. Next base: position 2,651,222 of record NZ_CP191200.1, on the reverse strand, counting down.
TTAAGTCACCATCATCGTATACAATCAAATTTGCCGTTCCCCCTGTTCCACTTAGAGCAACCGAAACGACAGCCCCTCCTATCGGCGTGTACTCAACTGGTATTGACCCAAAAATAATTTCAGCATCTACCCTTACGTGACCTCTTAATAACAACAAAGAACCCGATTTTGCATATATTGGCGTGCGTGTCCCCACGGTAGCACCGTTTTTCAGCGTAATATTTTGCCACACAGGATTTTCAAAATCATTATTTGTAATGAGCCGTTTCCATCCTTTAAAAACACCGTTAGTATGAACCGTAGCATGCCATAAAGTGTTATCATAGCTACGCCAAGCTATGATGGACTTTCTCCCAGAATCGCCTTCGATAACATCATAGTTAAACCATGAGCTATCATTTACAACAGGATTGTTTTTAACTGATGTGCCATTCGCATAATAATAACCTGAACTTAACGCTAGAACGTCTGTCTCATTTACTAATTGTGTTCGTTTTCCGTCATCCTTTGTCAACTTCGTCATCTGGCCGCCATTCCACTTGTCTTTTTCAGTTTTTGTTACGTGAATGTCCGTTTTATCGGCATGAACATCGACTTTTGACTGCGCCCCTTCCACTGACTCAAACTCACGCCATGACGTCCAAGAATCCGAGTCTGAGATTTTATTACGCATAAACTTTCGGCGGCCTAACGACGTTGAGTCGCTGCTGCTATAGGACGTATATTCCTGATATGCATACGTTCCGTAGTTGTGGACGAACAGATACCCGTTATTATTCACGGGCGCATTTAATGCTGTCGTGACACTGCTCATATAGTATAAGCCTGTATCCGTTACCGTATTGAAATCAGCACCGCTTAGATACTTCGCCAGCCCATTATCTTCCGTTAATTTAAAGAGCTGTCCTGCATTCCATTTATCCTTTTCAACTTTTGATGTATGTCTTTCTCCGTTGTTATCGTGTTGTCGAAAAGCATAGTAATCAGCCTGTTTGATATTATCGACTTTATCAAGTCCAACTTGTGCCGCAGTAACCTTGTGCGGATTTGAAGTGTCAGAGGTGTGTTTGTCAAAATCCTCTTTCTTTGCTTGTACGTCATTTGTTACGGCAGATAGCCCTATCTGCGCTTTTGTTACTCCATGTGGGTTACTTTTATCCTTTGAATGCTTATCAAGATTCGCCTGAACAGCGTCAGCCTTTTCTTGCGAGCCCTTTTTCGTTTCAACAGCTTCGAGATCGGCAAATTTCTCCCGTAATTCCTCAACGGTTTGACTGATTTCTTCAACGGTTTGGTTTACCCCGTCTCTCAGCGTTTCAAAGTCGTCAATGTAGTAGTCAGCTGTCGGAACGATGTTCTGATCTTCTAACGTTTTAGCGATAGAAAAGGTAAAAAATGAAGTTACCAGGGATTGTCCGTTTGTATAATATAGTTTGATTTCAGCCTTAACGGTTCCGTAATGCTTCAGTTCCTCATCAGACAAAATGTATTCAGCTGTACCATTGACTTTGTCTATAAGCGTAAGACTCTTTTTATAAAATGATCCGTCAGCATATAGCAGAACGATTTTTGCATCCAATGCTGACAAAGGCAACGGTACGCCATCCTTCATAAAAGAAAAGGACAGCTTGGCGCTGCCCGTATCTTGTGTCATAAATTGTATGTTAGTGGTTCGGCCGTTTGACCGTCCGGCATTAATATCGAATGACACACTCCCCGTTTTATACATCTTTGATTCCTCCCTTAATGCTGCGGCGTAACTAGCATCTGTGCTACCCCGTAACCTTTTTTCACATCGAACGGAATTTTGATTTTCATAACAGTTCCGTATCCGGCGCTTCCCGCCTTTGTTGCAACACCATGGATGGCAGAAACACTATCGCCGACTGTTACCGTTTCGTCGATCCTTACGAAGACTTGACCGATCAAACCGATTACATGCCACTCGTCCCTTTCCTCTCTAGGTTTGTATTCCGCTTCAGGCTTATAATTCGGATTTTCAACAGGGATCTGAAAAATTTCATTTCCATCATTCACCTCACGATAAACCAGTCCGCCAAATTCATCGCGGAGATAACGATCATTCCAATAAAACGATGCTCCACCGAGCACAACGCCGGCTGTTTTTGAAACAACGCCAAGAATCTTGTCCCCTACATGAGCTTTACGTATCTTATCGCCTTCTAACGCAACAAGATAAGATGCCTCAATCTTTGAGCCGTCGGCAGATTCAAAATACTCCGCTAAGTCCTTTAAATTAGACACACTTTCAATAGCGCCTGTAGCTCGAACAGTCCCATTTTTAGCATTAAGTTCAATCTTTTTATTCGCTTCTGATGCGCTGCCATCACCGTGCCCCATCGCAAGGGAATAAGATTTACTATTCTTTGTAGCCTTTGAAAACATAACACCCGAAGAAGCTCCGTCTCCGGTCGTATGCGAATCGTACGAAAACATTACACCATTTCGTGATCCTTCTGTAGATGCTCCACCTGCGTTACCAGCAATCAGATTTCGTTCACCCTTTGCAATTGTTGATCCGGTATTTGCAATGATAGCACTGTAATTCGTAAGTGGATGCCCGGAAGATGTTGCTGCGCGGAAACCGCCTTTGACGTTATTTGGAACGACAGAGTGCTTTTGGTCACCTAATACTGCCGCGTTTCTATAGCCATAAGCCCTTACTGCAAGGATGTTCGTTTGAGTATTCGGCGATGTAATGCCAGCTATACCATTCGAGCCGTGCAGTAAACCATTAACTAAATTTACATTGTATACGCCGCCTCCTATTCCGATCCCGTTAGGTGCTGATTCATGGCTTACAAAATCGGAAATGAAGACATCATCTGTTCGTTGATCGCCGCCAACAATCCGAATGTCATATTCAGCAGTTTTAAATCCAGTTACTTGAAGATTGGTAACGTTTATCTTTCGACTTTTATATTGAAATGCAATAACTGAATCTTCTTTATAGTCGTATGTCGGATCCCCAATCGCTGTAAAACCAATGATTTTCACTCTCTGATATGCCGAAACAACTAGCGCCTTTGGAGCTAGTCCTTCATAAAGCGAATTGAACCTTGGTTCTCTTGACGTGCAGTCTACTAACGTCACATCACGTGCAGTCTCACTCCACGGATCCGTCGCTAAATGATGCCCAATGTGTCGCAAATCAAATGATCGGACGTCCCGAAAGGATTCATGACCTCGAATATGGACGTTACAAGGTGCCGGCCATTCTGCATGGGCCTTAACTTCTACCCCGCGGACGTTACCTTCAGTATAGTTATCAATCACCCAGATATGCTTAGAACCATCATCTACTTCAATACCGTTTGAATTGGCCCCGCCTTTACGATGTGCCTTCCCGGTAGGGTTTGTCATAACATTATGTGTAATGAAAACGTATTCGCTGTAGTGTGTTGTAATGCCATCGTCACCATAACCAGAGCCAACACAGCGGTCAATCCAAATATACTTACTGCCAGTTGCGGTATAGTTTTTAGCAGTTATATCATATGTCGGTGCAGTTATATCGAAGCAATGCAACCCCGGATTAATACCCTCAACTTCACGGATGATACCGAACTTGACTTGCGCAAATGTCAAGCAGCTTGAATGTATCCCGCCAGTCGCCCCTACACCGCCTTGACGTTCCGGATTCCAATCAAGAGACATACCTTCAACAACAATATTCCGGTTGCCTAACGTATGATCAGCATTTGTAACGACCCACTCGCTGGCCGGTGTATCTTCATGGAGCTTAAGTGTAGTGACACTCATACCTTGACCAATCATATATGTCCAAGATGGAAGTTTGACTCCTTTAACAACATATGTGCCGGCTGATAGCATGAGACGAACCTTACCAGTACCAATTGCCCTTTTAAACGCTTCTGAACTATCGGTTTCTCCGGTTGGATCAGCACCGAAGTCATCTACATTGACGGTTCGTTTAATCTTTTGGAGAAGCTTGTTATACTCTTTATCCAGCCGCTCCTTGAGCAATGGAGTTATATTTCCTTCAGCATCAACCCGCGCATCCACAACTTCTTTTACATTTGTTCCATCAGCATTTAAAATCAGGTTGCGTATCCGGTTATATAGACCATCGATATATGAGCGTAAAGAAAAGCCGCCGTGGTCAATTTGCTCCGACGAGTGGGCTTTATTGCTCTTTTTATGGCTGTTTATCTCGTTTTCAAGACTATTCAATCCGTTTTCAACGGTCTCAGCATCTGCTCTTTGTTCAGCAATATACCTTGCGTTTCTAGTGGTGTCATAATCCTTGATTAACTTGAATCCCAATGTGTCACTCTCCTTTCAAGACAAAATAAAAAACACTCTTAAAAAGAGCGCTTCTAAATCATCATTCTCAATTTTTGTACATAACGCTTTTGATCTTTTAATCGCTTTTCTTGCTCCATCCGGATATCCTGAATATCTTTACGGAAATTAGCAAAGTTCAATGTTGGCTTTGCATATGGATTTAAGGGCTTATATTGAATAGAAAGCAGCCGGACATCGTCTTCATAGGTTACGCCATAAACTGTATCAGCCAACACATGAAGTGTGTCTCCTTTCCAAAAATCATCTTGTATGTCAAGAAGCTTTAGCTCATAGATGTATTCATAATCCACCTCGATCTCCATTTTCGGGTAAGGATTCACGTATTTTTTAAGCGCCTCCATCATGCTGGACTCTTTTTTATAACGCTCGTCGCGCAGTGGCTCAGCCCACCGCGGCATGCCATCAAGCAGGAACTTATTTTCCTCAGGGTGCTTGTAAAGGACCGGCTCAAAGACGTACTCCGTTTTTTTGCTATCGGTACTGCTGTTTTCCTTTATTGCTCCGTATCCCCGTGCTCGGGTAGAGCAGCCGTCTGTCGATGTTTTAATTTTAATGCCGGGCATATTATAACGAGAGTCGAGAGTGTGATTGATACGCTTTCCCATCTTTTTATAAACGTATATCTTGTAATTATCCACATCAAGCTCTAAGCCGTAGTCTTCCACAATTTCGCTTATCAGCTCATTCGCGAACTTATCACCAAAATTCTCCTGCTCCACACTTTTAAATTCACTTTCCTTGTCTTTGAAAATGTAAGAGAATTTCGTCCCCTTCAATGTGAAATCAAGCATTTTTCGTACAGTCAGTGTGCCGCTGATCGTCTCTTCTACATAATGATTGTTCAAAACGGCAACGAAAACATGGCTTGCAGAAACTTTCTTGCTGAGTGTTTTTTCCTGATCAACCTCAACCATCGTAATAAAGTATTTTTGATGGTTGAATTTTTTTTCGTCCAAATAAAGGATATTGTCATTTATAAGCAAATCATATTCAATGCCATTATCAGCAGTCCGAGTGATCGTAAACTCTATATCTTTTTTTCCGGTGGTATCATCTAATAAATCAGGATCAGCACCGATGACTTCGACCACTTGATTTCCGTCTTGGCTGGAAACATGCAGCTGAGGGAAATAAACGTCTTTCGGCAAATTTTGATTCAGCGTAATGTCTTTACCATCATATTCTTTACTTGGTATGTCTGGCTCAGGATCTGGTGTGCCTGGATTACTCGGTTCGTCTGGTACTCCTTCTGATGTATCATATTTCGTTAATTTATAGGTGAAAATGAGGCTGTTCAATTTTGTTGCGTAATTTGGGTCGGTAGCATACCCGGCTTTGACGAGAGCCGCAGTTGCTTTCTGATAATCTGTTTCCCCGACAACAGCTTTATAATGGTTTTTGTCCCAGCTAAGGCCATTCAAGTACAGGTTCGCCAAGTCTTGTATAGATTCTTTCCACGAAGGGTACTTCCTGAATTTAGCCGGAACTTGTACGTTTTCTCCGTTGATAACTTCCCATGTTTGCATAATGACATATTGGCCGTTGTATTCGCCCTTCATACCGAAAAGATTATGCCCTTTTGTCGCCAATTCACTTGTGCCCCAAGCGCTTTCTAAGCATCCTTGTGCAATGATCAGTGATGCGAGAATACGGTGCTTTTTATATATTTGCTGGGCGTCGCCGGCAATCTCTTTAATAAAATCTGTATTCGCCATATAAACCGCCTGCCTTACAAGTAGTAGAACCGTGTGTCAAATTCTATGACAAAATCATCGGCATTTTGAATTTCAAACTCATTCCAGCCAATTTCGAGATTCGGCAGACGTCCAGATGTTTTTATTGGTTTATTATTGAGCAGCGCGTACTGCTTTAAAAATGATACCTGCTGTGACTTCTTCAACTCCTGTTCAATCGTTAATTTCTCGCCATTAGTATGATTGATTAGCGTTACATTCTTCCCCTTGGCCTTCAATAGGACGTTATACGCGTGATCTAGTGGATTGATTTGGACATCTCCGGAATTAAAGACAGAGAAACGTTTCTGATTCTTAAAATAATAGGCCAGGTTGTCATCTGATTGCAGGTTCATACCAATGTTCCAGTTCTCTCCTGACTGATTCTGCGCTGTTTTGGTTGAATGCTTAGATTCTGCCATTCCGGTAATATTGGTAAACTCGACAGAAAAAACAGCATGTGTTTTCTCCTTTTCTTTGGAAATGCTGAAATTCCCATCACACATAACAAGGAAACGGCGATTCGGCCATAAGTCAGTAGAAATATAATAGGCAAATGGCTTCACCAATAAAGCATAGAGCTGATGCCTAAGCATATAAAAATTGTTGTGGATTTTTGAATTCATATATACTTCTACAGTGACTTTTCTTGATGAATAGGTCACATCACGTGGATGCTGTGCTGAGATAACACCATGACGCCGCGGGATCGTGATTGTTTCCCGATTGATAGCCGGCGCTTCTGCCAAAAAACTCAACACTTCAAATTGAGGGAGCAAGCCGTCAAGGCTCTGCTCCCCCAATCCGTTATCAAAATCCAAAAATAGTTTTACCAAGCAGGCTTACCCCCATTTCTATATTGTTTTCTTCTATATCGGTCAGCGCTTGTTTGGTCTACTCGGGCCCCGTCAATATAAGTGTTGTTATCTTTTAAGACCAGCTGTTGCAGTAGCTGAATGTTCTGCTGGAGAGCGTCAATCTGCTGCCCCATCATGCTGATTTGCCTTTCTTGATTCTCCACGACCCGAGTCATATCGATATTGACACTTCTATCATTTTCAGGCTGTGCTGCGGATGCTTTTTGGAGTAATAGCAAAGCCTTTGAGATCATCCCTTCTTGCAGTGAAGGCAGTACGCCAAGCTCACGCCCAACCCGCGCCCACAATCCGATATTCCTTTCGCGGTATGCCGGATCTTTCGTAATGGTGGTTTCATCGTACCCTCGTTCGTTGAGGACGGCGAGCTTGGAGCCGCCGCGCCCCGGAGAAGTACCGCCCTTTGCATATCCCACATACGGGCCGCCGCGCGCCATTGATTTCAAGCCGGGATGATTTGATATATCTCCATATCGCCCTTTGATGTAATTAATGGCCGCCAGAATGTTGTCCACCGGATTAAGTATGTTGTTATGACCCGGAAATGCGTTAGAGGAAAACGTACTCGGGATGGTCTGCATTAACCCCCTTGACGGGTTTCCTGCTCTTGCATTCGAATCTGTAAGGTTAATGGCATTCGGATTTCCTCCTGACTCTTTCATGGCAATCGTGATTAAGCCGGGAACCCATGAAAACGGGACACCAGCAATGCCGACCGCTTCCGATACCCATTTTTGGACCTGGGCAGATCCGGTTGCTCCTTTATAGGCATCTGCCGTAAAAAATCCCACATCCGGCAAGACCCCTTTTAAGAATTGAAGGGCACCGCTTTTTAGCGTTTTGAGAATACCAGTCCCTAACCCGTCTATTCCGGTTCCTGTTTTAAACGGGATCATGCCTTTGAAAATGCTGCTGATTATCTTTTGCGGCCCTTTGATAATCATATCCATAACGTCAGAAGCGACGTCCTTCGTTTTGCCAATGACATTCTTGCCGACAGAGACAGCGCCTTTCACTAGCTTTTTCGACCCCTCAAACGCATTTTTGAAGAAGTTTCCGACCCCATTTGCATAACCGGGAAGCCCTATGGCAGCTGCTTCTTTCGACTGAGCGTGCGGAAGAACAGACGTACCACGCGGAAGATCCCACACTTGCGGGCCGCCCATTCCGACAATGTAAGTGCCGATGCCGGGCGTGTGAGCAAGCTCCCATCCTTCTTCGCCGACTAATGCCCGGCCGCCTGGGTGGAAGTCTGTTCCTTTGGCATAGGCTACCCCCGGTGCGATTTGCATAGAGGAAGGCTGACGGTTGTCGTATCCAGCAGGTTTCCACTCTGGAATAGTATCCATGTGCATAAATTCTAAAATATTATTGATCCAACCAGTAACAGCATTAACCCTCTCGGCCAAGTCAACTTTAAATAAATCCCATACGCCGAGTACTTCTCCTGTTTCCGTATTAACCTCGCTAATATGCCCAGCAGCTTGTTTTTTTGCCTCTTCCACGACACCTTTATGAGTTTCCTCTGCTTCATTAATTGTCTTTTTAGCCTGGCTCCTTGCGTTTTCAACGGTTTTATCGTGTTCTTTTTGAGAAATTGACCCTTTTACATAACGTTGCTCATCCGCGGCATCAATAACGGCATCACGTTGTTTCTTAGCTGCTTTAATTGTTTTCTCTTTTGCCTTGTTACTGTCTTTTATAACAGCAGCCGCTTGTTTAGCAGAAAGATTAGACGCCTCTTCTTTTAACTTTTTAGATATCTTTATCTGCTCAGCCTTGCTTCGTGAGAGCGCAGTCTCCATTTCAGCAAGCATTTCGCCTTGAATTTTTGCTATTTCTTTATTCTCTTTTTCCGTTGTTTTTCGATTTTCCCGGGCGGCAGTTCTATAAATTTCATCCACTCTATCAACATACTTTTGAATCTTCTTTTGTTTTTTCTCGTTATAGGCATCAATTTTGCCAATGATTTTATTTTCTTCTTTGTCAGACATTCCGTTATTAGAAGCATAAAATTCTTTCAACACTTTAGTTGCATTGGTCGCACTGGTTTTGTATCCCGTTTTTAGGGAATCACCCATATCTTTAAAGCGCTTTGACATATCATCTGCAATATCAGTTGTGATGGTAGCATTGGTCGCTTTCAGGGTGTTCAGCTTAGCAGTAGCCTCTATGTTCATGTCTTCATAGGCGTTTACAGCTTTTGCTGTGGATTTTGACACACCGTCTCCAAATTCAATTGTCGCCGGGAGTACTCGTTTCTTTAAATTGTCGTAATACTTAAACCCGGCATCAGCTAATAGAGTCACCCCCGTAATAAGCGCACCGACTGGTCCGCCTAACAATCCGAGTCCGCCACGTAAAAGACCGACAACGGCAGTACCTTTTTTAAGTATGTTAAAGAGGCCGAAACCGCTTTTTGCAAGCTTCATAAATCCGCCCGCCCCTTTTACGGCATTTAATCCGGTTTTGATAATTCCGGCGCCGAACTTTAACAGCTCAGGAGCAAAAGTAAGAACGAGTCCGGCAATTGTTCCGATTGGACCGCCGAAAAGAGTTAGACCAGTACCGGCCACACGGGAAGCGCCGCCAAGTCCGCGCATCGCTTTCGAGCTTCTATTTGTCGATTGCTCCAGCCGGCCCACTCGCGTCGCTGCCACGGCGTTTGTTTGGTTGAGCCTTTCCATTCGGGTGGCTGCTACCGTTGCCGCAGTGGAAGTTGTCGCAATACCAGCTGCCGCTGTTCGGGATGCAGCACCTGCCGCAACAGCTTCAGTCGTATAAACGCCGAGACTTGCAGATGCCCGATTGACGTTACCGGTTAAATATCCTCCAGCCGTGCGGAGCATATTCCAGCCTGCGGCGATCCTCGGTAAAGCTCCAAGTACCAACAGAAAAGCCCCGCCCAAAAGAGAAAATACCGTAACTGCTCCACCTGTAATAGCGATGGTGCTCGCCACAGAGTGTGGTAAAGAATCAAACCATGTCACTAATGATGTCAGTCCATCAGTAGTAGCCCTAATAATCGGTATAAACTGGTTTCCCATGGTGATGACCGCGTTGTTTGCTGCAGATTTCAGATATTCTACGGATCCGGCCAGGTTGTCCATCTGCTTGTCAGCTACTTTTTCAGCAATGCCGCCACTGTTTTCTATTTCCGCTGTAAATTCTTGCAGTTTATCTTTCCCTGCATGCATGAGTGTGATAAATCCTGATAGAGCATTCTGTCCGGCAAGCTGCTTGGCGATCCGGATCTGTTCTGTTTCAGTATAATTTTTTGTTTTCTCTGTGATCTGCCCCATGATGTCGGCCAGCGGGCGCATCTTGCCGGTAGAGTCCGTCACTTTCAAACCTAATTCCTCAATAGCGGAAGCCGCTGGCTTAGGTGGAGCTGCCAAACGGGTTAGCGTTGCTCGGAGGGCTGTTCCGGCCATGTCTGCTTTAATACCACTGTTTGCCATAATACCGGTTGCCGCGGCCAACTCTTCCATACTGACGCCTGCTGTTTTAGCAGCCGGAGCCGCGTATTTCATCGTTTGACCAATCTCCTGCAAAGTAGCATTGGAGTTTGTGAATGTATACGTCATTGCATCGGCAACGCGGTTTGTGTCCTCTGCCTTAATATGAAATTCAGTTAAGATGTCAGAAACAATATCAGCCGTAACGCCGAGGTTGGTTTGTCCGGCGGCAGCCGTTGCAAGCAAGCCGGGCATAGCACCGATAATTTGGTTCGTCTTATAGCCGGCCATCGCTAAATACTGCATGCCTTCAGCTACTTGCCCATCCGTGTACTGTGTGACAGCGCCGAGATGCCGGGCTGTTTCTGTTAATGATGCCATTTGATCATCCGTTGCGTTCGCCAATGCGGCGACACGGCTCATATCTTTCTCGAAGCTTGCTGCGGCCTTAACGGTTGCACCGATCCCAAGTGCTCCGGCGGCACCAATCCCCGCTAATGCCTTTCCTGTGGCTGTTGCGGATTTATAAACAGCGTTCAGCTCTTCTGATACATTCTTTGAATCCTTTTTAAAAACAGAAAAAACGCCTGCAGCCCGACTGCTGCTGTCTGACATGGTTTGAAACTCTTTGCCGACTTTATTCAGTTCTTTGCCGAGATTCTCATGGACCGCAATAGCATCATTCAAACGCCGCGCCTGAATCTGTGTCTCCCGGTTGTCTTTTCCTTTCTGTCTGACCAGTTCTTCATACCGTTGACGGTGTTCTTGGACTAATCTGCCTTGGATCTTATACTTATTGCTTAAGCCCTCCATCTGTGATTGCAAGAGCTTAGATTGGTTGCCAGCATTTTTATAAATGCTTCCGGCTGCCTTCATTTCTGAATTTGCCAGGCGCATCTGCCTTTTTAAGCCTTCAATACCCCGGTTAAATCCTGTATCATCAAGACCGACTTTAACGACCATATTTCCTATTGGTTGAGCCATATGTATCCACCCCGCTTTCCTGGCAAAGATTCAACAAAAAAGACAGGCTATAGGCCCGTCTAAAAGAAGACATCTTCAAATTTCACTTCTTCTGGTTTATTGGTTTCTGTCAATATCTCTAAATAGTGATATATGTCCATCTCGTCGATTGCGTTCATACTCCACCCTTGTTGCAGGAGAGTGGCGTAAATTTCATTTATTTGCTCGATTCCGCGCTCGTAGGTGTATTCTCCTCCGTCTGTTCCGGCAAAAAATCCTGATCAGCAGCCTCAATTTCTTTATAGCCGGCAACTTCCGAGAGAATGCGGCTCACTTCTTTCGCAACTTCAAAAGATTCCAACCCCTCAAATAATTGATCATAAGTAAATTGATTGCGGAATATCCCAACAATAAATTGCAGCTGTTTTTCGAGGATTTTGATGCTTTTCTCCAAATTATCCGCTGTTTTTTCCGCTTCTGCATTTAATCGTAATGCTTCAAGAAGTGTTTTTGTATTTGTCCGGGGTGCAATAAATGTTTTGAATTTCTTTTCATCTTCGAACCATAGTTTAATAGAGATATGTTTTTGAGCCATGTTGACTCCTCCTTTTTATACGAATACAAAGGGAAGGAAGCTCTTAAGCTTCCCTAATCCCTAAGTTAAGCACCTAGATCTGTACTTGTTTTTTGATCGGCAGTGGATGATGTATAGGCATTGCCATACACTTTTTCATAAAACTTATCTAAATCGAAATTAGGAGCATCTTCATCCGCGATCACTTTATATACATCATCCTGGTCTCTTTCAAGAAATTCAGCTGACAACTTAGAAGTTTGAAAGTCCACTTTTTCTTTTTTTGTATTCCAGTCGTCATCAGGCAGCGTAAACCGACCTTGGACTAAGCCGACATATCGTCTTTTTCCATTAGCTTTCACACCAAAGAAAGTCATAGCAATCCAAGGCGGAGTAACATTCTTCTTAAATAAATACAGTCCATCTGTGGTTTCCTCTATCCCAAACAAATTGACAAGGTGTTCTGGCGGAACATCTCTCATCTCTAAGTCTAATTTCGTTGAACCAGTTGAAACAGCAAGGTCAACTACCTTGTTATCAGCATATTGCTTTTCTGTAGATGAATCAGTTGCCATCTTTGCATTTATCGCATGTGGATAGTCGACAATCTTGCTGGCAACCCACAAGCCATTTTCTTTTTTTAATGGTGCGTATTGAACGCCTTCTAATCCCACCATTGAGCTGTATTCAGGCATCATAAAACCTCCGATTATAATAAAATGTTTGCCTCAAACCGATAACCTTTTCGAATGAGGCGCTCTGATTGTAAAAATTCATTGATAAGAACTGTCGTTTGAAAATCCAGCTTCCCCATAACATCCAAGATAGCCGCCATAATTGGATCACACGACTGGTTGTGATACACATCAATTTGATACAAAGTGCTATCTTTAATTGGATGCCCGTCTGCCCATTCAGTCGTTCTGTACTCTAATTCTTGAACCACAATATAAGGTGGTTGGCTTTCCAAACCTTCTGGCACAGCCAGTTCATAGATGTTTTCAGGGCCAGTCAACATTAAAAGCGCTGGATCTTTTTCCAGCGCTTCAAATACTTTATTTTTTAGTTGTGATGATCTTTCTACTAGATTCACAGTTTAAAGCCTGCCTTTATGACTTTTTCCATTGCATCAAGCATCTTGCCATTCGCCTTTACCATACTCCGGTGAATAAATGGATTGGCAACTTGATGGAGCGTGCCGAATTCCGGCAAGTGAACACGGAATTTTGTATCTTTGGTCGGTCCTACAACCGCATATATTTCTCCGTCTTCATCCCTTCTGATTCGGCTACCAACGATAATATCCTCATCAATGTGATGGTGGCTGCCGCCGATGGCAGAGCGCGGCGCTTCATCGTTGATCTCTGCCGCTAAAATTGTTCCTCCTGCTTTCACAGCTGCTTTATGGATTTTTTCATCCTTACGGGCCAGTTCTGCGAAAGTGGACTCCAATTCTCTAAAACCTTTCAATTCCAGTTCGAAATTCATTTAACTCACCACATTTGCCTTGATCGTAATAAAATGGCGACGCGAATAGTTCGGCAAGATAGCATCAATTTCGTATGTTTTTCCCTGAAAGACGATTCGCATATGTTCATTGATATCTTCACGGAGCCGGATTGTAAATTGAACTGTTTTTTCTTTTTGTATGGCCGCTGCAGCATAATATTCCCGGCCTTTTAAGCCCTCCGCCTTTGCCCAACATTCAATAACTGTTTCCCAGCTATCATTTCCCTCCACAGGCAGACGGCCGCCGAGCTTCTTTTTTTGAAATTGAATGCGGTAACGCATATCATTCAGCATCTGACGTCCTCCCCGGCAATGTATACTTCAGCTGATTGATTAACGAGGTCAGCACGCCGTCTAAATTAGATGTTGTACCGGCTATTTCCCTGTTCTCATACCAATGTGCCACAAAAGCATTTACGCACATGGCGGCCCGTGCTGATTGATTAGGAAAAGCAAGGCCCGTTGCCGAAGTGATGTATTCCTTCGCGGAGGCAATGAACGCGAGAATTAAATCGTCCTCCAGGTCATTATCAACCCGGAGGAATTTTTTCGCTTTTTCTAATTCTATTTTTTCAGCTTCTGTCATCTGGCATCACCTGCCTTTCATTCTGCAGAAGTGGTGGATTTCAGTTCATCAATTTGTTTTTGCATACCGTCAAGTACTGCCTTCACTTCACTGTTCAGATGATCCATCATGACGCTGCCTGTTCCAATGTTATTGCTGCGAACTGATTTGTCAGCAAGCATTTCATGTACAATGCTGCCCTCATCAATAACTGCCGGATCACCTTTTTCGCCTTTCGGACCAACAGGACCAGGTTCCCCCTGCGGTCCTTGTTCACCTGGATCCCCTTTAAGTCCCTTTACAAATAGTGGGTTTTCTTCGCTATTGTCAGCAACAGAAATATCCGTAATAGGCGCTCCTTCCCCGTTGTCTCTTGCTGACGTTAGCACACCGTTACTTTCGTTTAGAATGTTGTTTAGTTTTGCCATCTTTTAATCAATCCTTTCAGTATTAGTTTCCAAGATCAGCAGATTGTTCAGGTGTTTCCACTTTTGCATCCTCACCAACAACAAGATCAGTTACAATGATTGCAGCTTCTGGATCCACTACTTTTCCATCGAACCGCTCAATACCGCGGAAATATGTCTGATCCGTAAGAAAGGCATCTCCGCCAACATCTGTAGATTTGATTTCAAATTTTTGACGATCAAACATGAAGTAGCCGCGTTTAAAGTCGCCGAAAAGAATGTGTGTTTTCTGTGTTTTATCATCCGTAAGGACTTCATCATAGATTTCAACCGGACGCCCAAATAGCAAGAAATTATCCTCATTTCTTGGATCCTCCGCTAAAATGCCGCGGCCGTTTTTGTCTTCGATATTTGCTAGCGTTTCAAACGCTTCAGTATTCATCACCCAAACAGCGTTACGTCGATAACCGCGCTTAATTTGGTTTTTCACTTTTCTTAAAAACTTAATCGTAATGAGTGACGGTGCTTTAATAGACTTGAATTTGCCGCTGCTAATGATACCTTCAACGTTTTTCTCTCCGCCGTCTCCATAAAAAATTTCATCATTCTCTGTTACAACGGCTGATTCAGACAGCCAGTCCACGATCTCTTGAACAAAATTTACAAATGAATCATTTAACAACTCACTGGAAACAGGCATGATTCCGGCGAATTTCTTGACGTTATACCAAATTTGATCAAATTCCATATTCTTTAGTTCTTTAATCTGTTCTTTCTCCGCTGTGTTATAAAGTTTTCCGGCAACGCCTTTACGAACCGTATAATTTCCGGATGGCGCAGTTTTCGGAACAACACGGATCAGATTACGAACAGAGTTTAGTTCCTGGATAGATTTCAAAATTTCTTTTGAAATATCATCCGGCACTGTATAGCCGCCGTCTTTATCGCTGCCTGCAGATAATGAACGGTTTTCTTTCAAAACGCGTTCCATCATGTTTCGTTCTTCTGTTTCAAGATCATGGCTGCGGCCGGTTAGCACCTTCAACCACGCTTCCCGGTATTCTTTCGTCGCTGTTAAGATATTACGATCTTCCGTCTCTTTCTTTGATTCACTTTTGATTTCTGCAGCAAAGTTTCGTTCCTCGCCAATCTCCGGAAGTTCTAAACTGCGGCCCTCTGTCATTAATTCAATTTGACTCTGCAGCTCTTTTGCTTCTTCAAGCATGCTGCGAGCTTCTTCAGGCTTTCCATCCTCCAAAAAATTTGAAGCCTCTTGTTTCTTTTGTGTGAATTTTTGTCTTAATTCACGTTCCTTTTTTGTCATTGCTACTGGCATTCGTGTATCCTCCTTAGATTTGAACATAAAAAATAGACCTATAACGTTAGGTCTAAAAGTTCCAATTCCATTTTTAGTTTTTCTATTGGCGCATCGCGCATTTCTTTAATCTGTTCGACTTTTTCTAAACTGCGTTCACCGATCACAGCCTCTGTATCGTTATAAGCAGGCGTTGTTACAAGTGATATGTCAAAAATACGCTCGATGTTATTGATTCGACGTTCATATACATCTTCTTCATCATTATGACACCATTCATCCGGCTCATTCTTGTTATAATTCAGTGAAAAGGCGAAGGAACACTGATTAATGACTCCGCTTCTGATATTCTCCATTAAATCTTTAGCATACGTTGTATCGGTGGGGGTAAAACGGAATTTTAGACCAATAGCATCTGTCTCTAATTCAAGCCGCCCAGCATCGCCAGAAACGGTGTTTCTCGCTAACGGATAATCCTGGCGGTGATTAAAAAGCGCTACTACGTTTGAAAGGTCCGTGGAAGCTAATGCATCCCGGCTGATGATTTCTTTAAACCATCCACCTAAACGCTCAGACCATTTTTCAAATTTTAAGGCGTAACCCTCAATAAAATCTCTTTTTTCTTCCCCTTCACCAGCAGAACGCAACTCAATCTTCGTTGTTAGGTGGCGAACTTCCTTGCTCATGTATGTCCTCACCTCCCTTAACTGAACCTGATTTGTTCATTTGATACTCCTCCAATGAATCAAGGAATGTATAGTTAAGCGATACAAGGTGCCTATCACCGTGTTCAATTGCGTTTTTCTCTTCAAAAGCACGAATTTCATTTATATTTAATGCACTGATCCGTTCCATAATTTCATAATACTCCGCCCTAGATTTCGCATCACCGCGCAGCTCGCTGTTTACATTGAATTTGATATAGAACCCGTCTTTAATCTCTTCATCAGTAAAGAGTTTCGTAATAATTTCCTGTTCAAAAGAAACCAGCCACGGCTGCAGCGTGTTTTTTACGTATTCAATCGATTGGTGTTCAATATTATTGAATGTTGCCCGGTCCAGCTCATTGATTTTATGCAATGGAACTTTAAAAATAGATGCGATTTGTGCCTTATTAAATTTCATAGACTCCACAAACTGAGCTTCTTGCAACGGCATTGATATTGATTCATAAGAAAGACCGGCATCTATAATTGCAATGTTCCGCCCGGCATTTACCTTTTCCCATTCATCTCTCGCCCGCTGTTTTGCATCTTCGTCGATTAAAGTCGGAACTTTTAAGATTCCCCGTGGTGTCGCATCATTTTTATATAATTTCGCATTAAATTTTGTAGCAGCCGACTGCGCGCCAATATGCTCCCTTATAACTCCGATAGGACTCTTACCGTTGATCCCGTCTTCTGTCATACCCTTGAAATGCAGGATTTCATCTGCATACAATTCAACACTTTTTGAATTAATGACCGTTTCATACCACAGCATACCTGTGTTTGGGTTTACATAGGCTTGCGTATTGGCTGGGTTTAATGGCAATAGAGCTGTAATAAAGCCATTCCGATCTGTTTTTATATAAGAATAGGCATTCCCCCACGTACAAGCATGGGTCATCATGAGCTTTTTCCAAGTAAAAGCAGTCATGTATTGATTCGGCTTTAGATAAAGCAATTGGGCAACAGGATGATCCATACTGCTTATAATATTTCCTTGCTTCTTTTTGAATGTATGGACGGCAAGCTTTGCAATGTCGTCAGACAATACATTTACACACGAAAAAACATCAGGGTGGATGAGTGCTGTTGATTCACTGACGCGTTCACCGCTAGCTGTTTTTGAGCCGCCGAACATATCTATAATCCAATCAGGAGGATTTGCGAGGCCCCAAGGCTCTTCATCATTTGATCTCTTAGAAAACAGCCCTTCCAAAAACAATTAATCACCTCCTTTTCTTACTGAGCAGCAGTGCATAAAATATAAAAAAGACACCTGTCAAAACAAGACCGATGTCTGTGTGCAAACGATATGCAGCTGCCAATATAAAAGCAGCACCTATGATAAAAAGAAAATCATTTAAAAAAAGCATCATGGCTGTCAGTATTTTCTTCACTTTTACACCACCTTTAGAAAGAAAATGAAGCTGACTTGATATATGCGTTTAAATCAACCTCATTATTGATTTGAGAAGCCCGTACATACGCATTCACAAGCGCGGCGGCCGGGTCAATCCGTTGGGTTGATTTTGATTTATCCAGCATGATGTTCTCTTGAGCATCAACTTTTGTTACAGCGTTCCCCATTGCCCAAGTTAGAAGATCATTTTTCGGGTGTATGATTTTTTTAGACTTGACCTTTGCTCTGAAGTCTTTTGTCGGCTCTGAGAGAGTAGCCACCCCTTGGCGAATTTCAACCATTACATATCCGTCTGCCTCCATTTGCTGAGCGAACTGAGTAGCGTTATATGGATCGTATCCGATTTCCTTGATGCGCCAGCCATGTTCCTTCTCCATTTTCTTAATATACGCTCTGATATAATCGTAATCGACGACAGCACCATCTGTTGTTGTTAACCAGTTCTTTTTCTCCCATACATCGTAAGGGACCTTGTCCGTGTTCATCCGCTCATGGAATGTATCCTCTGGCATAAATCCATGACTATCGACAGCAAAGCTGCCGTCATCTAACGGGAAGATGAAAGATGCGGCAGTTAAGTCAATCGTTTTTGACAAGTCAATGCCGACATAACATTCTCGGTTCTTTAGCTCAGGAAATTCATCCGAACCGCAATCAGCCCAAGCTTGCATATCCATATAACCATTCTCGCGCATATTGACCCAAATGTTCATATTCTTTGTCATGAAATTTCTCATCTTCTCCGGCACAGCAAGCGCTACTTCCAATTCTCCA
The DNA here is from genome assembly GCF_059831465.1 of Bacillus sp. 5RYD7K. NCBI lineage: Bacteria > Bacillati > Bacillota > Bacilli > Caryophanales > Bacillaceae > Bacillus > Bacillus sp. 5RYD7K. Next base: position 2,632,572 of record NZ_CP191200.1, on the reverse strand, counting down.
CGTAAATAATTTAGCCCGTGTTCGTTAGCTGCCACAATAGGGTTTGCTTTTATCCAATTGCGCTCATCTTTAATGTCATCGTCTTTATCTAACTCATTAATCATCACAAAATACTTTTCATTTTGCTCAACTTTATTAGGATCCAATATACGTGAAACGTAATCGTATTCCACACGATAGGCGGGATTATTTAGCTCAAACCCTGCTGTCGTAATAATCATCATTAACGGTTGAGCACGAGCAGCCATACCAGAAGCGAGTACATCGTAAATCTCTGAAGTTTTATGAGCGTGGTACTCATCGATGATGCCGCATTGCGGGTTGAACCCGTCCCCCGTTTTACCTGCATCTTTCGAAAGCGCCTCTATTTTTGACTGTGTTTTGGGATGTTCAATCTTACCGTAAGCAATTTGGTATTTCTTCTCCGGCTTATTCAAAAGGTCACTTTGCATAATCTGTGCTTTAATTTCGTTCCAACAGATTTTCGCCTGTTCCGTTTTTGTTGCACCTATGTAAACCTCGGACATGTATTCGTCGTTAGCCATTGCCTCATAGGATCCAACACATGCCAGGCTTTGTGTTTTTGTGTTTTTACGGCCAACCTGCCAATACACTTTTTTAAATCGTCGATAGCCGTTATCCTTATGCACCCAGCCGTACACATTGCCGAAAATAAATATTTGAATAGGCTCCGGCACAATATTTTCACCTTGCAACGGCCCTTTCGTATGCTTGAATTGTGTCATCCAGTAAAGAAATCGACGCGCTTTCTCATCATCAAAGACGTACGGAAACTCTCTGGTACCTTCCCGGCTGATATCATTCAAAAAGCGCTGACAAGCCCATACGTGTTTTTCACATGCGACAATCTCACCCGATATAACGTCGCGTGAGTAATCAATAAGAAATTGTTTTATTGTCTTCATACATTACCAAACTCCTTTTCCGCAGCCGTCTTTTCTCGTTCCTCCTGTGTGCGGGTAATAGCGAGTTTTGCCCGTGCAGATGGCGTAAGGCCGAAATCATTCGCAGCTGATTTCATTTGATCATAGTAATTCTTTTGCCGCTTCAATAACGGATGCTCTTCACCAATCAACTGAATAGGATTTCCATCCTCATCCTGTCCCTCGGTATGCACCATGATCCCATCTTTTTCAATGATTTCTGAAATGGAAATATACTGAGAGTATGCATTACAATAGGCGGCCAACATGCTGATATCTGCTTCAGTAATAATCTCCACCTCAGATAACAAAGCAGCAACCCTTTTAAATTCTTTTTTCGCAATTTTATTTAACCAAGGTGGCGCTTTAATATTGTCGGAGCGCATTTTTATCTTTTTTTCGTGCTCAGCACGGGCAGCCAGCTCATCCGTATTCTTTTTATTAGGATTGCCTTGAATTAATTGAAGTGTTGCAGATTTAGCAGGTCTCGGCATGTTTTCACCTCATTTCGTTTCAAAAAGTACGTTTTTTTCTTGTTTTTTTCACCAATCGTGATACGATGGAATCAAACACAAAACCAGTCGTACCAAGCCCTCTCGGTTGATTTGCCGAGGGGGCTTTCTGCTGTTTCCGGAACTTTGAAAAGCGGTGTTTGTTTACAGAAGGGGGATCGCCGTTCTCCGTTCGTTTCCCTTCCAGAGATTTGTTAGGGGGGTGGTTACTTGCCTTTACTGCCATGAGCCTTGTTATGACAGGCATTACACAAGCTTTCAAGGTTCTTTATATCCAATCGTTTCGACCAATCTTGCTTTACTTCCACTATATGATGCACCATGTCAGCCGGAGTGAAGCAGTGTGCTTTCAAACAATGCTGACAGAGATAATTGTCTCGTATCAAAGCAAGTTGTCTTGTTCGTTTCCATTCAGTTGATTTATAAAAACTTGTTATTGTTTTGTTTCTTGAATGTTTGTTGTAATGTTTTGTTTCTTCTTGTTGTTGTGTCTTGTGTGCTTCACAGTACCTATCCCGGGTAAGGGCATGGCAACCACGGGCGGCACATTCCTTTAGGGGCTTGGGCGGCATGAACTTATATCCTTATTCCTTTGTTTCGGTGTGAATGCCAAAAAGAATTGAAGTTCATATACATTGATTCCCTCAATACCCCTTCATTCTGTCCCGCCATATCTATGCCCTTACATGTCTGCGTCTCTTTTTCTATGCTCTCTCCATATTGTGCTATGAATCCCATCATGCAACCTCCTTACATTCCCTCTAAACCGACACCGTACTCAAGCCGTTAGCCGCCAATTGTCTCCTTGAGATTTACCGGAATCAGTTTACAGGGAATATAAAAAGCACCCCGAAGGATGCTTAAAATTATCGATTTCTTATTCAATAAATTGTTCTGCTGCATTAAAGAGAGGCATTGCAATATTTAATAATCCAAACTCACCCACATTTTTATATACGACACAGTTACCATCACGCGTTAACAAGACCTTGGTAGGCTCATCTTCTAAATCCCCTAATGGTAGGTCTATTCGAAGAGCCGAGATTTCTCCACCACTCGTTTCATAACGATCCCAATCATCACTCTCAGTAACAGCTCCACCGCCTAGGTATGCCACCTCCACATTTCTTACCGCCATGCCTCTAAACCAGCCACCCTTTATATTGCCTTCCTCTGAATCCTCTAGGTAGCTTTTAAAGTCTAATAAGTTTAATTTTATGTTTTCAGCAATAATTTGATTATCATGTTTCCTAAATCTCCTAAGTCTCCTTAATGCTTGAGATGAAACTTCTCTTCTGGTACCTGAAGTATATAGGTACCTTTCTTCTTTAACAAAACAAGGAAATTCCTCAGATGAGGCGGTAGCAATAATATCATGAATAGAGCCATCCTCAAGAATGCCTTTCCCTTGAAAAACTCCCCCAACCTCATGAGTAATTTTTAATTTTTTTAAATCGCCATCATATTCACTTTGTCCAATGTGTTCAACCTTTGTTTTAAATGATACAGCACTAATCCCTGTGTTTACTTCTTCTGACTCCACAGGATAACTTTCAGGTGTCGTTTGTAATTTGTGCATTTTGATAGACTGTGCCAAGATTGCAACCTCCCATTTTTGGTTAAGACAATCTTAATATCGCACTTTTCACCAAATTCTTTAGTTCATCTCTCCTTTTTGTTACAAAATTTATACTTTTTTGTGTGACAAATTCATTATAGCGTGTATTATTGTTTCTAATTTCAAAAGCCGTGATTTCATCAGGATCATACTCGTTAATAAAAATCTTTTTCATGTAATCTTTCCCTGCTTTTTCTGGCTCTATCGTAAATGTGTACTTTTCATACGATGGTTCATATTTTTTACAGAGTTGATAATAAAACTCTAACAGTATACCTTCAATGGCTCTATTGCTGTCCTTATAACGCAAGGAGGCAATTGTCTTTATTTTTAGTGCTATTACTTCATCACCGTCATCATCAATACCAGCTAAGTCTGTTAGAGAAAATTCCATGTCGACGACATAGTCCTTAATGGTTAATATCATATTTCTATGCTTACTATAAGATACACGCACATCTTTTTTATTATGGTTTTCTTTGTTATTTTTAAGTGATAATAGCAGGATTTTTAAGATTTTCTCTTCTTCTGCTTCTAATGTAGAATTGATGTTATCACGTTTTATTGTAAAGTCTGCTTGTGCTTCCCACTTAAACATAGAGAAACCAATAAAGTATTTGATCTTGCGCAGAAATTTTTTAACTGCCTTTGAATTGGTTAATATAGTTGTGAAAAGAGCTATAATAAGACCAATCCCAGCAGGAGTTATAATGAAACGCCATTTATTAATTGAGAATTGGAAGATCATTGTGATTATATATAGTACGGTTAAATAGATCCATTTGTTGTTTGCGAACCATTTTTTCAAGTCCATATTACTCACCTCACAGAGAGTCAAGAAATTTTCTGAGCAATATCATTTTAATCTAAAAAAGGTGTTAATAAAACAATCGATGTTGTTATTTTACAATCGTTAAGAAGCAGGGTAAAGTTTATAATAAGTTTTCTTCATAAATTAGGTGGCAATTGTAAGACGAAAAAACATCATTTTATTTCAGATACGTTTCTTTTTATACGCCGAAATATCTTTTCTTAAGAAAAGACGATCCCTATTCGTTGTTTTGATTGGCTTCAGTGTTCCATGATCAACTAACTGTTTAAGGTTTTGACGACTGCATCCAATGATTTCAATTGCTTGTGAGGTTGTTATTACCTCTTTATCAAGGAACGCTCTAAATTCTTCGACATCACTAAATACAAACTTATCCATCTTGTGAATTCCTCCATTTCATAACTACGTTTATAATCGTCAGCGTGAGCCAGATAACTGCTAGCACTATCGATATTATGTCCAGTACATTTAGGTTGTTATAATCCATTCGAGCGAATTGTAAGCAGAACAAGACGAAAAATAACAGTGTTGTTGAGTCTAATATTTTTTTCATTATCCCCGAGCATGGAATTTTTCAATGGTTTTGTTTAATGTTATAGTATAAGAAGGGGAAGTGATTCCCCTCGTTAGTTATGAGCGACGTTTCTTCTTGCCGGGAGAACGTCGTTTTTTGTTTTTATCACCCTTTAGGTCTTTGATGTTCTTGATCAGTGTCGTAATCCCAACGAGAATTCCGACTAACCAAGCTGTATCCCTAAGGATGAATTCAACGATTTCCATGCTCGTTAACACCTCCTTTCGATACTTTAATTATAACACTTATATTTACCACCGTCAATATGAATATATGAAAAATATTGATTTTTTCCAATAAATATTATCATTACATAAAAAAAGCACCCTATTTTTCGGATGCTCATTTCCGTCTATTCTTTTGAAAATCCAAAATATCCTCTTTCAGAAAAAGCCTGTCCCGAGGCATTTCTTTCATCGGCTCCAATTCCCTGTTTTTTACTAACTGGTTCAGATACTGACGGGTGAACCCCAATATCTCAAGCGCCTCACTTGTATTGAGTATCTCTTCATTCAAGAATTTCTTGATTGCGTCACGCTCTTTAGGCTTGTACATTTTTGAATCATCCTTTTTTCTCACGATATTTCAAGTAAAGGGAAAATGCTTTCTCAATGATCGAAACAACAAATAAAATGATCAGACTAATGTCGAGAGCCGTTTTCAACGGTCCCGCTGCCACATCCTGACGGAAAAACAGCATATATGCCAGGGCGAGAAGAACAACAATATCGGTCGTGGACTGTACACTTTTCATTTTTTTGAAAGTGGCTGGCTTTCAAGTATTTTTCTTTAGTCGCTGGATTTGTTATACTTGGAGCAAGGGAGAAGCGCTACCTTCTCCCTCGGCTCAAAATCATCTGCGCTTTCTTGGTCGACGGCGTTTTTTGATTTTGGGCTTTTTTGATTTAAGCTTTTCTCTTATGATGAGGAATTTTTCAACAACTGTAAGAGCTGTAAGGATAATCCCTAGTACCAATGCGATTTCAGCCACTTTCTTTCCCTCCTTTCTATACTTTAATTATACCTCTAAACTTTACTTACGTCAAGTAATTTAATGGACTTTTCTCATTATTTATCCAATAAAAAAAGAGCCTATTCACGCTAAACAGAATAGGCTGTGATCTGCTCTATTTTTCATTTTTAGACGGGAACGTTCAATGTTCTTCTGCACTGTTCCTTTTTTAATCCCCAATAACTGCGCTATCTCTTCGAATGACATGTTTTGCACAGCATGCATCAAGAATATGTCTTTTTCTCTTTCTGTGAGGACGGATAAGGCATCAGTGATTCTTTCCTTATCCCAATCGCTTACCTCTCCCTCAGCTTCCTGAACGATTGCATATTCTTCCGGCAGTGCATCAATTAAACGCGGATCAGCAAGAATCGTCCTTTGATATGCATCTCTTCTGTCAGCACCTCGGCGGGTACCGGGCTGTCTTCCGTTCTGCATCCATTCGAGAGTAAATTCAATATCGCTGATCATACTACCAATTATCTTCTTATCGTTCTTTTGTTCAGCCGTCATTTCAACTTCCGGTGTTTCCGTTAATGACCGGTATATCTTTCTTGCTTCTTTTAACGATCTTTTATATTCAATGATTAAATCTTGCACTTTTCATCATTCCTTTGCCTCAAAATGAATATGTATCGTTCCAATTATTATTTTTTTGTTCAGCAATATATTGGCGTCTAGATACCTCTGAAACTCTTAAGTTGAAGGTTTTGACCAAGAAGGTTTTCAACTCGTTATAGAGTTCTTCTCTGCCGCAAAAGATATTTACAAGCTTTCCGTGCTTATAAGCGAATCCGTATTTCATCCTAAAACTCCCCTTCTTTTGCATTTAAGTGCGCCGCTCTTGTCTCGTCTGAGTGTTTGCGTGTAGTGTTCATCATTTGTTGCCAGAAACGATCTGAGCGCTCCTGCGTGTTTTTATTGGGCTTTTCTTTTTCTGCTTCATGTCATCCCTCCGCTCAAATAAAAAACGGACACCAATCAGAGCACAGTGATTCTGTGCAATGATCAGTGTCCGCAGGCTTTCCGTCTTGGACTTATTTAACTTCAACCCTTCAAGGCATTTACAATTTTTTGGCTGTGTTGTATATTTCCTTTATTACATTGTTGTCAGGAGTTAATGATGAATAAAATAAAATTGTTAAGAGATTTACTTATAGATAACATCAATACTATGTTTATTGAAGGAGGTTCAGGTTACTTTCCCAAACAACCAACTTTCGACTTATTCCCTAGAGATTTTCTAAGATTCGCAAAGACTGAATTAGACAATTTAAATAAAAATGATAACAACCTTATAAATATTATTAATTGTCTGTCTCATTTGAAAAGAGCATTAGATTGCCAGCTTGATACATTCTTTTATCAAATAGATCTATATAATTTAATTAAAAAGAAGAATTTAAGCTTTGATCAAAAGATGTTTTTTTTAAAAAATGCAGGGGTAATTGAATCATCTTCAATTCAAAGATTAAATTACATAAGGAACAAAATGGAGCATCATTATAAAATTCCAAAGATTGAAGAAATCGAAGTGTATTTTGATTTAGTAAATGCATTTATTTTAGTATTGGAATCTAAAGTTGCCTTTTTTGCAATTTATAGCGAGATAGAATTTGGATTTAAAAACAGTAACTCCTATAATTTTGTTAGATCTAAATACATTTTTGATAAAAACCCTAAGATTGATTTTAGCGCTACTCACCATGATAAAGCTGAAAATTTTAAAATTAGCGTTAATCCATCTGAAAAGGATGAGTTTGTTTATTATCTAAGAGCTCATATTCTTTTAGGTAAAATGGATTACATGAAAAAAGAATACATTGTGGATGAATTAAAAAAGGATGTTATTTGGGTCTAAACTTTCCCCAACTCTCTTCCGTTTCAAGTACATTGTGGCCAGAAAGGACAGATCCCTTTAACCTTGTGAAATTGGTCATATATTCACTTACACAGCGTTCAGGGAGATTCGCCCTGAACAACTACGCTGTCTCACCCCAACAATCCCGGTAGCACAGAGATAGCAAAGAAGAAGAGCGACACGCCTGCACCGACCAACAAACCATTCATTTTATCCCGTTTTGCAATAATTGTTTCATCACCAATCATCTTTAAATCATCTGAACGCGCTACAAGGACCGGTATATATTGTTTGGGAACTTTCAAATATTCTGCTGCCTGTTCGACGGTCATCGCTTCATCTTTCGTTGCTTTGACGACACGTTGTAATTTGACTTGTAATGGCATCAATTCAAAAACCCCTTTGCTGAATAATATCATTCGTTTTATTTCACCTTGAACCCTATTTCGTGATCGACTCGTGCAAAGCTGCCTTTTGATGTTTGGATGATGGTCTTTCCGTGCTCTGGGACATCCAATACATGCGCTGTTCCTTCAGTACCATCTAAAACGATGATACGAATTTTCCCAGGCTTCATACTTTGCTGAATACTTCCTTCATGATTTTTAATTTCTTGGGGGTTGTACACCTAGACTCCTCCTGTGCTATGATAGAAGTACCAATTCGAATCATAAGCACTGAGGCATAAGCTTCGGTGTTTTTTTATGCCCTTAATAGGGGTTCTCCCAGCCGCTCATTGTGAACGCTGGAGACGGCTTTAGTTCCTCTCGGTATATGATTGGATGTTTTTCGACATATGCTGCTAGTTCTTCCGGCGTCCTCTTCCATTCCTTCACCAGCCCTGGCACATAAGGATTATTGTTGTTTTCTTGCATGTAGTTGACCTCCTGATTATTTAATTTAGGATCCATAGAAAAGCTACCTGTCATGACACAATCTCAGTTATAATGACTTCCACCCGCGGCTCTTCACTGTAAAACTTACTGACCTTCAAATCGACTACCTGACTATCATCCTTGTATATCAGATGATTTAAAGCGTCTTTGACACCTTTTACATAGTTATCGACGTCCGGCTTTGTTACAGGGCGTAAAAGTCCTTTTTCAGCATTCTCCTTTTTCCTCTTGGATCCGGATACAGCTTTCGGCATCGGTCTGAATACTCTGACTTCCATTGCGACAGGACCAACAATAACCTGCTTCGGTCGATGCTGAGACGCAACCAGTGCCACGTACTGCTTAAAATTTTTTGACTTTACAGGATCGTACATTCTAACCTTTCCGTTTTGAATGGATCCCCGCGGCCGTCCTTGGGCGATCGGCTCTCCGTAAACAATAAATTGAATAGAACTCAACAGCCTTTTACCTCCCGTCAATCTGTTCCCATTGCTTGATCTGCTTTTCCTTGTAAGGTGCAGTCAGTAATATAACTGGCAGCGCAGCAACTGCTTTAAGCACTTCTCACCAGCTCCATTTGCCTTATTTTCTCCTCCAGGATCCTAATCACCGGTGTGAGATCCTGTCCGCCTGTCTGTTCAGCCGGGCCGAACATATAAATCCCTCCGGATCCTTGAACGTTCGTTTTTAAGCTCATTCCCATTCTCCTAACCTATGATTTAATTGCATTCGGTCTCCCTTGATGATTACCGTATAATTACGGCACATCTGATGGATCCGAGATCCGAGCGCTTCGTCTATATCTAATAATGCTGCTGTATCTAATTCTGATGAAATCAGCAGTGGCTTGTGGTTCAGGTAGCGATAATTAACAACCGATTGGATCTGCTCAACCCGCCAATCTGTGGCCCGCGGTTCTCCCTTTACTGGTTTAAATAAATCGTCGATGAATAGAACGTCCGCTTTTCTCATTGCATCAAGCTTGGACTCTAGTTGGTCAAAGTTATCTCTTAAATTCCCCATCCCTTCAACGTAAGGAAAATACATGCAGTAAACAGATTTTTTCTTAATAAGGTTGTTCATAATTGCCGTTAATAGGTGCGTTTTTCCGCTGCCAGGCTGCCCAAGGAGGGCGATGCTGTTCGAACGTTCTCCTTTAACTTTTTGAAAATCCTTAAAGTATTCCATAGCGCACTCATATGCTTCTTTAATCATGTCAGGCTTGCCGTCTGTAATGAAATTACCGAATAAAAGCATTTCAAATTCCTCCGTAATGCCGCTGGCCTTCATAAGCCGCGCGATCTTTTTTCGTTTTACACACTCGCATTGCTTTGAAAATGTGGTTTTCCATTCCCGGGCCTTATCCGGTAAGCACACTTTTCCTGCTAGGTAATCCTCTTCCCTCACCATTTGATCAGCGTTAAGACTCTCCATTGTTTTTTGTTCTTTTCTCAGCTGCCGTTCAGTATCTTGGTGAACCCGATAAACAATGATTCCTTTGTCCTTGCAGTCAAGGCAATCATATTCAACCTTTTTTTCTGAGACGGCCTGTTCCGCTGAAAATTGGGCTGACCTGTCCCGTAGTTTTTTGAGAATGCCCGCCATTGCCATGTCCGTACTTTGTGTTTTGTGAGCTATCATGCTGTTTTTTCTCCTTTCTCTTCTGCGTAAACGGATTTGATAGAACTGCTTCAATGTAATTTAAACCAACCTTGCTGCCCTTGTTCCTGAAAGCCTGTTTCATAGCCTCCATGACCTTCTCCTCGCCGTAATCTTCAACCATATAGCCAATTCGCTGAGCTTCAATTGGTCCGATAGTACGGGCGACTTTGTTCTCGAATAATTCAAAGACATTTTTCACTTTTTCATCAACTTCCTTTCTTTCTTCCGACACTTGGACAAGGTCCTTCTTCTTGTTGTAATTGCCAAGCTGTATGTAATCCGCGTAATTCAGAACTGTAACAATAAAGCCGCGTTTTTGCGGCAACCTGTCCAGTTTTAAATACTCCTGCTTGACCATTCTGTCTAACGAGTATTTGATCTGATCGGATGACCAATTAAAACGCTTTGCTAATTCCACAAGCTTAATGATTGTCTGACCGAGCCCTAAATCCTGATCCGTTCTATACTCTGCCCGTTTGAATAAATGATCGTATATTGTCTCATCCCGTGAATCTTTAAATGGCAGGCGGGGTAAAATGACATATCCTAATCCTTGCGTATCCATATCGCTCACCTACTTCCTTTTACACACTGCTGTTAGAGCCTTAAAATCAATATCTGTTAATTCTAAAGATGGTTCATTTGTCTTCAGATAGTCCGTTACATACCGTATATATAAGCCCTTCCTCATATCACGCCTTACTGTCTTAACCAGCCAGTGATAACAATGCGGAATCGGAACCTTAATTAAATCCTTTTCCATCAGCTGATCAGCTCCGAGAAATGAATGATACTGTTTAACTGATTTGTTGCACGGCAATATTTGCATCTCTCACACCGCTCCGGCTTTTCGCCGCCGTGTTTCACTTGCAGGATACGACCCATACGCTGCTCAATTTCTTCAAGCTCTACTTCCATTCGGCCCTTATCGATATTGATGACTGCCTTATCCGGCGGATCCTCTTTAGACACCCCCACGATAAGAGGTTCAAGCCACTCGTTACGCCCAGTCATACGCCTTTCCATTTCTGCGTAGAGCGCCATCTGTCCGATGTATCCGTATGCTTCGACAAACGAGCAATAGCCTATTTCCGGATTCCACACCTTTTCTCGAAGTGAACGGGTTGTTTTCAGATCTGCAAAACGGCTGCCGGCCGGGTTATATACGTCCAGCTTGCCTTTCCACGGAACGCCGAAAAGTTCAGCCGTTACGATAACTTCCTTTGCTCCTTGCAGAACGAACATACAGAGTTCGTCATGTTGAATCGCCTCAATCATCAGATCAGCTAACTGATATTGCTTGTACAGCTGGCCTTTTTGTGTAAAAAGTGATGGCGTGTTGCTCTTGAATTCATCAAATACCTGTTTCCCTTCAAGCCAGGCATGAACATATTGACCGAAGAGTAGAGCCTCTGAACCCGGCGGCACCCATTCACCGTTAATTTTGGCCATTGTTGCCGCCTCGCATTGCAGAAAGCTCTTATATTGAGAATTTGACATGTAATATCTATCAATCTCGTTAGAATAGTAATTCTCCTTGTTTAGCGCCGGAATCGTCCTCATCAGCAGGATCACCAGCCTTTTTCTTTTTTTCATCTGCCTTCCCAACTTGCTCTTTTTGCTTTTTAAATTCTTCTTCAGCCTTTGACTTAGTCGCGCCTGTGGCCTTGATATTGAAGTAATCCTCTTTCTTTGCCATGCCGTCACGCAGAGAGGTATAGATGCGCCCGATCTTCAAAAAGTCTTGTTCTGTGAAGGCATCAACATCACTACCGATGTATTCCTGAATCATTTCTTTAGTAACGCCAAACTCTTTTTTGAATAGAGATAAAGCGTTTCTGAGTCGATCCTCCAAAGGTTCTTTATGACCGCTGATTAATGTTTGCTGACACATATCAACCGCAGCATCTACGATATCGCCTGGAATTACTCCAAGTATGCAGGCACGCAACCGGCGCGCGCCTTGATTGGCAACCATTTCATAAATATCCCTTGGATCATCAAGCTTTGTAATAGCACCGCGCGCTTTCCGTTCATGCTTAACCGTGAAAATCTTGGTTTGACGGGTATTCGTTTCAAGGTCCCAGGCATAAGCCATGACAGACGATTCTCCTGCCTTCTGTTCCAATTCCATAATCCCGTAATCAATGTTCCCCCAGTTCTGCGCCAACGCTTCAGCAAGACGTATAGAAGGCCCGGATACTTTTGAACCGCCTCGCGGATATTCGTACACCGCGTTCTCGGCCAACAGTCTCCGTTCACATGCTTTCTTAATTCGATCGAATGCCGCGTATACATCCCGCGGGAATTTCTTAGCGATGACCATAGCAGCCTGTACCTCTTGAGCTTGGCGACTGACCATAGCTTCGGTAGTCACGTTGGTTGCCTGTTGAGGTGCAGGCATATAATCTGAGTAATCTACCTGAGACAATCCATTCATTTTGCTGCCACCTCTCTCAAAAAAGCTTCTGTGCCGCGCCTCTGCCATTCTCGATATGCGTCCATTGACGGAAAACTGAATACAGGACGGCCATACTTGTCAAATGTAATTGAACCGCCAACCTGACTTAAACGTTCCTGATCGTCCGCCCGGTCGCTGAATGACACTGTAATTGATTTTTCCATTTATAAACCTCCATTGTTTTCTATGAGGCGTTTTGATATAATTAGATTCCAATCAATATTTCAAAACGCCTTACGAAGTCCACTTTGCCGAGTGGGCTTTTTTATTGCGCTGTTTGAAATTCAAAACCAAGCTGCTCCTTTAAGTACCGTTCAAGATTATCCCTCAAAATTACCTCGCCGCTGTCGATTACATAATCATCTGTTGGCATTATGATGTCCCCAAAAAAATCCTTTTTCATTTCAGGTTCTGACGTTTTATCGTGCCAGTTGTTCAAAACCATTGAATTTTCAATGTTCATTGCGAGCACCTGCTTATTACAGTTAAATTAATACCTCGCTGCTGCATTTTCATAGCTACATCGTACAAACGGTCTTTGTTTGCTAACCGGTTAATATCCTCCGTCAAAACTTTTATGCTTCCGGCTAAGCTAATGGCCTCTTCGTAATCACCATCACGCAAGGCCTCACATAGCATAATCGCCAATTCTTCTGCTGAATCCACTTTCCGTTTAGCAGCTTCTAAATCTGATGTAAGAAATTGATTGTTGTTCATATCGTAATTGCCTGCCTCTCCTCATGTTTTGCCATTGCTACTTGATCAACTAGCGCTTTTCTTGTCCACCTATCAGCAAGTTCTTGTATCTTTAAACCGTGTCCGCGGGCTAGTGAATAAATGAGTGTCTTGTTTGCCGGGATAAGATCGAAAATCTGTTTAATATCACCCATTGGCAGTTCCCCTGCCCTCCTACCCGGCCTGTCACTTGCCAGCCAACGGGCTAGATGTTTTGTTGCTTCCAAGGCCTCTTCCAACTGATGGACCATATTGATTACCGCGGCACTTGCACTTTCATTTAATGCAGGATCAATGGGCGCAGCCGCTGTTGGGTGCAGACGGAAAAGATAATGCACGAGATCAATATGTTCATAGGCTTCACATACTTCAAACCACTTAATGCATAGTTCAGGAGTGAGTTTGCTAAAGCCATTTTCCACATCAGAAACATATCGTTGATCCTTTCCCCCAATTAAATTACCGATTTGATACTGTGCAAGGCCCGCCGATTTTCGGACACTACGCATAATCTGCGGTAAATTTCGCAAATTGTATGGGTTGTTCTCCATATGTTTGCCTCCTGATATATTCAGTTTTTTACTGGTAAAATTTAAGTAATGAAAATACTAACTTGCCAGTTGCTTTTTCAATTTGTTAATGATGTAGGCTTGTCCCTTTGGTGTAATCTTCATTGTGAGCCACGTTTTTGACTTTCCGCTTACTTCTCGAACTCCCTGTGCTACTTCAAAGTAACCGCGGTTCACATATTCTTGATAAGGTTCATTTTTGTTGGAAAAGATCATCTTCCAATCTCGTAATTTCTGAAACAACTGCCTCTCACCAATAACAATGCCTTGTTTTGATGCAAGTTTTGCAACCTCTCTGACAAGAAGGGATTTTTCAGACGCCATACACGATTCAGCAAAACTGACCAACGGCTCCTGAATCCTCAATGTTTGTTCAAGCTGTTGCCGTTCTTCCTGTTCGGTGATCCATCGCTTTGCTCGGCTGACTGGATCATCAATCATATAAGACGGCTGCTTTAGTTTCTGAAGCTCATTTTCCATTCGGTTAAACTCCGAAATATACTTTTCTTTAAACAGCGCTGCCTTTGCACCTGTGTAACCAAAAACTAAGAATGTAAGACCGTCACGCTTGATGAGATATTTTTTATAAGTGCGATTCCTATTGTCCTTATATTCAACCTCCCCAAAATTGTGGAGATTAAATTCTTTACTAGAATCAAGGTTTTTAATATCACGTAAAACATGATCATGACGCTTTCCGAATACCTCAGCAACAGTCAGGCTATCAGTTACAACTTGATCGCCTTCAATAAAAACAAGTTGATTCATGCGGTTGCCCCCTTACGGAAATACTGGGTATTTTCCTCCACCCAACGGGTATTTCTTTCAATCCATTTAAAAAGCAGCTGGGTTGGAATTTTCTTGCCGAACTCATCATTTACCGGGAAATCAGGTCGCGACATGAGTTCAGACATTTTTGTTTGGCCGCATCTGAGTACTTTCATCGCTTCTTCTCTGGTTAAGATGTGAGGAAGCTCATTCAACGCCCCTAGCCGCTCAACCAACATATCTGTTGCCCTATCAGCAATTTTTGCTGCAATTTGATCAATGAAGTTATCGTCGTATTGCATGGTAAACATATTTGGTACCTCCTATGCTGTGTTTGATTTTTGTTTCGAAACGACGACATTTTCTTCAAAAAAAAGCGTCCAATCGACATCAAAGTTGTTAGCAATTCTCTTTGCTAGTTTTACTGAAGGATTTCTCTTTCCTAATTCAATGTTCGCGTAAGCACCTCTAGAGATACCAATTTCCTCAGCTGTTTCCTGTTGGCTTTTGTCTCCACGGATGTCTATCAACCATTTCCTCAATAGATTCACCCCCTATTTGCGTCGAAACGAATCATTTGTTTTTATGATATCGTCCATTAGAAACAATGTCAATAACTTTTTCGTCGTTTTGACACAAAACTTTATTTGTTTCATTTCGACACGTTATAATGTTTAATGAATGAGGTGAAATTATGTTTAAAGACCGGTTAATTCAACTCCGTAAAGGCAAGAAGTTAACACAAGAACAAATGGCTGAAAAGGTTGGCGTTCACAGGGGCACATATGCTAATTATGAAAGAGGCCATAGACAGCCAGACTATGAAACATTAGTTAAAATAGCTGATTTCTTTGAAGTCTCTACAGATTACTTGTTAAGAGGTCAAGAGTACTACCAAGATAAAGCTAAAGAACTCCGTAAGCAGAATGATGTTCGTTTTGATAATGTCGAAGGACAGGAACTGATGACGGAGGATGAAAAAGATAAATATCTTGCAGATGCTCTAAGGCGACTTGATGGGATTGAAAAAATGATTGCAGAGAATTTCAAAAACAAAAAAGAGGAAAAGTAATTATTCTTTATTGTTTATTAAGTTATTTCTGTTTACTAATAAGATCGGAACTTGAACCGAAATACAAATGAATCCGATCCGAAAGGATAATTTCACCATGTTCCTAATCCCTTATGGTTCAAGGGTTTTCAATCTTATTCTCATCTGAAACTGATCCGGACTTGAACGGAATCTCATCAGCAAAAATCGAGTCGTTGAGAAAAGTCCTGTTTTTTAAATTTTGATTAGCCCTTGTAGGGCTTTTCTTTAAACAAAACACCAGAACATAAGTTCTTTTCCAGAATGCATCAACCTCCTCCCCTACTTATTAATTTCATTTGTATTTATAACAACTCCTATACTTAATCTAAGAGGTGAAAGAATGTATACCAAAGAATTAATCAAGGGTAAAAAGTGGTTAGCAGTTGGAGAAGGCCCTCGTGACCCAGTCACCGGCAAACGAAAGCAAATTCCGCGGCGGGGTAAAACAAAAAAAGAAGCCGAGCAAAGAGTCCGTGATGCAATAGCAGCTTTAAATGAAGATGGCATCGATGAATCAAGAGTGAAAAAGGTAACTTTTGATCAAGTCGCAGCCGAATGGCTGGAAGAGTATATGTTAACAGGGAAGAAAAAGAACACTGTCCGAATCAGACGAGAAGAGATAAAAATATTAAATGCCTACATTGCCAAATCTATCATCAATAAAATAACCTTGAGACAGTATCAAAAAATACTTAACAAACTAGCAGAACAAGGGTATTCACAAAGCACTATGAATGGAGTACATACGACAGCAGGCATGATATTTAAGTATGCTGTTAAAGTAAAGTTTCTCAAAAGCAATCCTATTGCAGATGCTATAGTGCCTAAAAAAAGAATAACCGTTGAAGAAATTGAAAATAACAACATAGCTGAAAAATACCTCGAAAAATCGGAGATCGAGGAATTTCTTTTAGCAGTTAAAAATTACGGTTTACACATGGATCTGGAACGATTTTATTTACTTGCTTTTTCAGGTATGCGATCCGGGGAGTTATGTGCTCTCAAATGGTCTGACATCAATTTCGAAACAAAAGAACTCCGAATAACTAAAACCATTTATTCAGAAAGTAATAACATGAGAGAGTATGAATTAACTCCTCCCAAAACACCTGGATCAATTCGGACAATTGCTATAGACGATCAAATTATAGCCATGCTGAAAGCATATAAAACGAAAGTGAAAAAGATGCATTTGCAATCACAAACAAAATTATCTGAGTACCATAATGAAAACTTTATTTTCGCAAGAGAAAACGGGTACCCTTACCTGCCAAAAAGCATCATATATCGGATGGAAAGAATTCTAAAAAAAACATCCATAAAAAAACATGCGACTCCTCACATATTCAGACACTCACATATCAGTATGTTAGCTGAAGCAGGTGTCGATATTGCGACCGTGATGAAAAGAGTCGGCCACGATGATGTGAAAACAACAATGAAAATCTATACCCACGTAACAAATAAAATGAAAGAGGATGCCTCGCAAAAAGTTCAGCAAACTTTCGGAAGCATCCTCGATCTCGGGATTTCATAAAGAAATGTTATTAAAATGTTATTTTTTTAAGAAAAACGGATGACTAACCCTCTTGAACCCTTGTCACATCAAGGGTTTCTTTCGTTTTAGGAATCATATTATAAACAATATTCAAAAGGACGGCGGTAAAGCTGCCGGCGACGATTCCGTTTGTGGTCAAAAGATTTAAGTAAGACGGCAGGTGTTTAAACATATCGGGAACGACGGTTACGCCGAGTCCCAATCCGACGGAACACGCGACGATCAGAAGATTTTCCTGCTTTTTGAAGTCAATTTGGCTGAGCATTTTAATGCCGTAGGAAATGACCATACCGAACATGGCCACCATCGCTCCGCCCAGTACCGAAGATGGGATGATGGTCGTGAAAGCTGCGATTTTCGGAAAAAGACCGAAAAGCATTAAAAGTGCGCCCGTAACACCGATGACCGCGTTTTTCTTAATTCCCGTCAGCTGCACGAGGCCGACGTTTTGGGAATAGGCCGTGTACGGAAATGCGTTGAAAATGCCGCTGATGAATACCGCAAGGCCTTCAGCGCGGTAGCCTTTTGCTAAATCACGTTCTGACAGGCGCCGGTTTGTCAGATCACCTAAAGCGAAATAGACGCCGGTTGATTCCACAAGGCTGACAATGGCAACGATGGACATCGTAATAATCGGTGCCGCATGAAATGTCGGCGTCCCAAAGTAAAACGGTTTAATCATTTGAATTGCGTCAGCGTTCGCCACATTGTCAAATTGCACTTTGCCCATAAAATAAGCGATGGCCGTCCCGATGACAATGCCGATTAAAATCGAAATGGATTTCATAAATCCTTTTGTAAACCGATAAAGCAGCACGATGATGACAAGCACCGTAAATCCGAGGGCAAGGTTAGCCGGATCACCGAAATCCTTGCTGCCTTCCCCGCCGGCAATATGATTCATTGCAACCGGCATCAAGGTCATCCCGATAATCGTGACGACAGATCCGGTTACAACGGGCGGAAAAAATGCGACAAGCTTGCCGAAGAAAAAAGACAGCAGAATGACAAGCAGACCCGATGCCAAAATGCTCCCGTAAATGGCAGAAATCCCGTATTCCTTGCCGATGGAAATAATCGGCGCCACAGCTGTAAACGTACAGCCGAGCACAACGGGCAGGCCGATGCCGAAACATTTATTCCTCCATACTTGAAGCAGCGTAGCCGCCCCGCACATAAAAATGTCAATTGAAACGAGATATGTCAGCTGTTCTGCATTCAGTCCCAGCGCCGCTCCTACAATTAAGGGAACGACAACGGCGCCGGCATACATGGCAAGGACATGCTGGATACCGAGGGAAAGAGTTTTGGCATAGCTGTTTTTCATGAACGGACCTCCTGTACAAATGTCACTTTTCCGTCTTTAAGCGATTGAATTCTCGCCAGTGATTCGACACGGCATCCTTTTTTCACAAGCCCGTCTCTTCCCGGCTGAAATGACTTCTCAATGACAATGCCGATCCCGCAAACCGCTGCGCCCGCTTGTTTTACGATGGATAAAAGCCCTTCTGCCGCCTGTCCGTTCGCTAAAAAGTCGTCAATGATTAACACGCGGTCATCTTTAGAAAGATGACTGCCTGAGACGGCAATCTGACTTTCTGTTTTTTTCGTAAAAGAATAAACGGACGCCGTCAGCAGATCATCCGTTAACGTGAGAGACTTCCTTTTTCTCGCAAAAATGACGGGAACGCCGAGTTCAAGGCCGGCCATCACCGCAGGCGCAATGCCCGAAGATTCAATTGTGACGATTTTTGTGATACCGTCTTTTTCAAAACGGCGCGCAAATTCCCGGCCGATCTGCTGCATAAGAACCGGATCAATTTGATGGTTTAAAAAAGAATCAACTTTCAGCACTTGGTCAGAAAGAACGATTCCGTCTTCTTCTATTTTTCGTTTTAATGCTTCCACAATGATTACCCCCGCTTATAGAAAATAAAAAAGCATTGCCCGCTCTCAATAAAAAGAGCAAGCAATGCCGAATGTCTACACGTAACGGCCGAATAAAATCCGTTCCATTGCTCACTCATAGTCGGACATTTACGGTGACCGGTAGAAACTTGCGTGCCATATCCACGCGATTATATGAGTGTTCGTATGATATTAATCAAATTATAACAAGACCCGCTTATTTTGCATAGAGAAATTTTAATAATCACGAACTTTTTCGAATAATTAATCTCTATTATTCGTCTTTTTGGTTTAGAAAAACACCCGGTGTATACCGGGTGTTTCGTTTATAGAAATAAATTCGAATATTTGCCGACAAGATACTCAATGAGGTATTGAACGTTCAGCTCTTCTCCCGTTGCATCTTTAATAATGTCAAGCGGCAGTTTGCGTCTTCCGTGCTGATGAACCTTTTCTGTCAGCCATTGTTTGATCGGCTCAAAATCGCCCCGTTCGATTAATTGATCAAATTCAGGCAAATCGTCAAGCATGGTATTCTTCAACTGAGCCGCATACATATATCCGAGCGCATAGGAAGGGAAATAACCGAAATCTCCGCCAGCCCAATGAACGTCCTGCAAAATACCTTTTGCATCAGATGGCGGCGTAATACCTAAATAATCATGATATTTTTGATTCCACAATGCAGGCAGTTCCTCCACTGACACTTCATTACTGAAAATCGCTTTTTCGATTTCATAACGGATAATAATGTGAAGCGGGTATGTCAGCTCATCAGCTTCAATTCGGATAAAGGACGGTTTCGCCTCGTTGACGGCGCGTACAAAATCCTCTCTTTTTACATCTTGAAATTGATCAGGCGAAGCCTCAATCATTTTTTCATAATATGCGGTCCAGAAATGTTGATTTCTGCCGATAAAATTTTCATAAAATAACGATTGGGATTCATGAATTCCCATGGATGCACCGTCAGATAAATTTGTCCCGCTCAGCGCTTCGTCAATATTCTGCTCGTAGATTGCATGCCCGCATTCATGAATCGTTCCGAAAATCGCGGTGCGGAAATCGTTTTCGTCATATCTGGTCGTCACCCGCACATCGCCGCGGTTGATTGTCGTCATAAACGGATGCACCGTCTCATCCAGGCGGCCGCCGTCAAACTCATACCCGAGCTCTTTTAAGAAGTACAAGGAGAGATCTCTTTGTTTTTCTTTCGGAAACGTTTTTGTTATAAAGGCAGTGTCCGGTTTATTGCCGGATGCCGTCACTTTTTTGACTAAGGGAATGATGGCTTCCTTCAATTCAGAAAACAGCTGATCCAGCACCTTTACCGTAACACCCGGTTCGAAAATATCGAGCAATGCGTTGTACGGATGATCCTCATAGCCCCAATAAGATATAAACCGCTTATTAAAATCAATCAGCTTCTCAAGATAAGGAGCAAACATGGAGAAATCGGAGGCCGCCCTTGCTTCCTCCCAAGCCGTTTCAGCTTTTGATGTCAAAATGACATATTCTTTATACTCTTCTTCAGGAATTTTTTTATTATGGTCATAATCTTTTTTTGCCAGTTCCGCCGCTTTCACTGTATCTTCAGAGAGCTCCTCTGCATGCGCGAGAAGGATGTCAATCAGCTCTTTCGTCCGGTCGGATGTCTGGATTTGAAAAACGTCAGCCGACAGCTGTCCGATGCTTTCCGCACGGTCATCGGAGCCTTTTTTCGGGGCTCCCGTCCTTGAGTCCCAATGCATAAGCGCAATGGCTTCTTCATAATGGGATACTCTTTTTAACAGATCAAAAAACTCTTTTTCATATGTATGTATGTCCATATCCGTTCCCTCCCTTTTCACTATCAATTACAGGCTAATGGAACGCTGTGATAAAGTCAACTTGTTGGTTTTCCAGAATTTAAAAAAGCCGCAGGATAAAAATCCTGCAGCATTTGTTTTTATACGATTTTCGGTGTAACAGGCAAGACCTTTTTGATCTCGGACAAGACCCGTTCACTTTCTCCGCCCGCATAAATAGATATGGTTCCGCTGTCCTGATTGGAGCGGATCAGGCGGCCGATTCCCTGCCGGACTCTCAAGAGCATGTACGGCAGATCAACTTCCTCAAACGGATCTTTTTTCGCTCCGTTCCGCTTCGCGGTAAACACGGGATCATGAGGCGGATACGGCAATGCCCAAATGGTCACATTTCGAAGCGAGTCACCCGGAATGTCAAGACCTTCCCATAAGTGGACGGAACAAAGCACGGATTTTTCATCCCGCTGGAATTTTTCGACCAGATTACTGATCTCTTCGTCACCTTCGTAATATATCGGATACGGCAGCTCCCATGCGGCAGCCTGTTCTTTAAATTCCTTCATGTCTTCAAAGGAAGGGAAAAGAACGAGGGTGCGGCCTTCATTCTCCTTAATCGTATCAATCGTTCGGACTGTTTTCTGCTCAGACGTCATATCACCGTGAAGAGAAACAGACATTTGCTCCTCGTAATCGTACGGTGACTCAACAGTAAAGGATAAAGGATCGCGGATTCCGAGACTGTCTGCAATATAATCAAATGAACCGCCCTCAGAAAGAGTGGCTGATGAGAAAATATAAGGGATCTTTTTAGAGAAGACCTTTTCTCCAAGCACTTCGGCTACAGTTCTCGGCATAACGACAAATGTTGAGTCCGTATCCTGCGTTTCAAGCCAGCTGATGGCGTCCTTTTGATACAGTGAAAGTGAATATGCCATTTGTTCGACGTATTCTTCTACGACTGACAGCTCGTACTTATCGATCGTATACATTTCCGATTCAAATACGAGCGCTTCGCCGATTTTATCGAGCAGACGGCACAGTTCATCAGCCGCACGCTTCACGCGCTGGTCGTTTTGGATGTCCAATCGGTGAGAACCGGCGATTTCCTTCGATTCCTCTGAAAGCACGTAGAAAAACTCATCGTTTGCAGCAAGGGAATCTTCAATCAGTTCGGCAAATTCTTCTCTGATGTCATTTTGAAGCAGGCGCTCTAAAAACAGCTCAAGCGTCGATTGCTTCACGCGATAGGTTAACGCTTTTTGCGCGGCGAATTCCAGAAGATGCCCTTCATCAAACACGACGGCGCTGTGATCCGGCAAAAGCGGCAGCTGCCCTTCCCTCTTGCGTGATTCTTCCGTCCATACATGTTCCATGTAAAAATCATGGGAGCAAACGATCAGGTCCGTTGATTTTCTGTAATGATCTCTTGAAAGTGTTAAACCGCATCTATGTCTCATATCACATGTTAAACAATCCTGGAAGGAATCATAGCTTACGCTTGACCACTCTTCATTCGTCAGATCAGCGTACTGCTTGCGGTCTCCGTACGGATAAAAGCGCTGCATCGCTTGTGACTCGTGCACGAATGAAGGCAGCGACTCATAAAGGTCCAGCCACTTTTCATCATCAGAACGCTGCATCGTTTTTTCAAGCTTTTTCAGACACAGGTACTGCTCGTGGGATTTTGACAGCCGAGTATCAATCTGTAAATCCAAATGTTCTGTCAGCTTGGATATGTCGCCTTCTTTTTTGACAAGCTGTTCAATTAACGTTTCATCGGCGCATGCAATAATCGCCGGTTTCCCCGTATATCTGGCATAGCTGATGGCAAACAGCAGATACACCAGCGTTTTCCCCGTACCGACTCCTGCCTCAGCGAACATGACCTTTTTTTCTTTAAATGCCCGTTCAAGCTGAAACGCCATAAATACCTGTTCATCCCGAAGGTCAAAGCCTTTTTCGGGAAGGATATCGTAAAACACGTCACCAATCCAATTGTTCAATTCTTCGTAAAAATTCTTTTCTTTTGTTAAAGCAAAAGGCAAACGTGATGTTGTCACCCAACTCCAACCCCTAACTATTCGGCATTCAGACCATCTATAATATCATTTAACCCTTCTCAATACAACAAAAAAACTTGGCCGCGCCAAGTTTTTTGATTTTCATTTCCGATTAAAGATATGCAAACATAAAAACGGATGGTCTGTTGAATGTGTATGTTTTACTGCATTTTCAAGATCTTCCTGTGCGTGAGTCATGGCGGAAGAATCGAACTCCGCTCCAACTTCCTGCAGCTGGGAAGAAGTTGCGGCTAGCGCCTTTTGTATCTTACTGAAGTGCTCGCTGTTCAGCATAAAATAGATCACCTCTCAAATAGAAATAATCATCATTCTATGCCGATGCTTCACTTTCTATACATGCCTTCCTGAATGATTGGCACATGACCTGCACAAACTACAACAGATATTCGATCGAATATCCATCTTCACAAATTTATTCTATCCGGGAGTGATGGTTACATGAGTTATAAAGATCGATTAGATCAGCATTCTGAATTGTTTCATCACAATTGGACGCGGCCGAAACGCTCTAAATCACAGGTGAACGGCCACACCGAAATGTCCCAGACCAACATTATTTTACGGAGCAATGCAAAAGCGCACCGCTGGTAATGGCAGAATAAATGTAAAGATGCCGGAGAAGACGCTGTTTCAGGCGTCTTCTCTTTGTTGCGGCTTTTTCCGCTGCGGCCGCACTTTAGCCCAGTACTGATAATAATCCGTTTTGATAAAACCGTTAAAGAGCTTGCGTTTTTTTGTCGCTTTTCTTCCGTAAACCTCTTCAAATTGTTCATTTGACGTTAACATGTAGATAGACCATGTATCAAGAGATTCAAATGCTCGTCCCATTTCTTTATACATCCGCTCGACTTCTCTTTTTTCGCCGAGCCGCTCGCCGTACGGAGGATTTCCGACGATAACGCCGAATTCGAGTTTCGTCGTGAAGTCCTGCACCCGCATTTGCTTGCATTCAATCAGGTCTCCAAGCCCCGCTTCTTCAGCATTTTCTTTTGCGATGTTGACCATCCGATGATCCACATCACTTGCAAAAATCTGCAGCGGCTGATCATAATTCGCCTTTTCTTCTACTTCAAGACGTGCCTTGTCCCACACTTCTTTTCCGATCCATTCCCAGTCTTCTGAGACGAAATCACGATTAAAACCGGGCGCAATGTTTTGCCCGATTAAAGCGGCTTCAATCGCTATCGTACCGGAACCGCAAAACGGATCGACGAACGGACGGTCAGGCGTCCAGTTCGTTAACAGAACTAAAGCGGCAGCGAGCGTTTCTTTTATCGGGGCTCCGCCCTGGTCAACCCTGTATCCCCGTTTATGAAGGCCTGTTCCCGATGAATCCAGCGTGATGACGGCTTTATCTTTTAAAAGCGAAATCTCCACTTTGTACTCGGGACCCGTTTCTTCAATCCATTCATTTTGGTTTCTTGATTGCAGTTTCAGCTTTTCCGCTATCGCCTTTTTGACGATCCGCTGGCAGTCAGGCACACTGGCAAGCACTGATTTCACGGACTTTCCGATAACGGGAAATTTTGCGTTTTCCGGAATGTATGCGCGCCAGTCAATCGCTTTTGTTTTTTCAAACAGCTCATCAAACGTTTTTGCCTGAAACTCGGCGACCTGTACTTTGATGCGGTCAGCCGTCCGCAGCCATAAGTTAGCGCGGCAGATCGCAAGCGCGTCCCCTTCAAAAATGACTTTTCCGTTGTCTACTTTGCATTCATACCCTAAATCACGCACTTCTTTGGCGACAATCGCTTCAATTCCCATCGGCGCCGTCGCGATTAGTGTGTACTTCTTCATCGTATCACCCTGTCTCTTTTCAGCTTTCGTTTCATTCAAGATAAAAGCTCCCCTTTAAAGGAGAGCTCTAATTTGTCATATCAATAAATGTTTAACGTTCTGTAAGCCATGTTTTGTTCCGTCGTACTGCAATCGGCTCATCACCTCGTACTCGGGCGGCAATCATCTATCTACAGAAAGTATTCTGTCCTTCTATCTGTTCAGTTCCTTCAAGAAGGTTCCCCTACCAAAATTTGGGTTTCTCGCTCGAGGGGTTTACCGCGTTCCACTCTCAACATTTCTGATGAGACTTCGTCACTGTGGCACTTTCAAGGATACTCAGCCATATCCGGAGACTTAGGCTTTTTTCCTGCCGTCAGCCTATCAAGGCTGCCCTAGCTTATTTCTTCGCTAGGCACGAACACTACGGGCATCTCAGCACCGTGCGAGCATGGACTTTCCTCTACAGATTCAAAGATCTGCAGCGATTACCCGAACGTTAAGAACACTTGTTCATTATAAAGCAACTTGTCTCATTTGACAAGTGCATCTGTCTTATTCGTCGTAAAGCTTGCTGCCGAATACATGTTTCTCAAGGTTGGACAGCCTTTTCAGAATGTCAAAGTTGGTCGTATTCGACTGCACCGGCTGTTTTTTGCTTGCTTCTTCAAGCTGTTTTTTCAGCTGCAGATTTTCCTGCTGAAGTTCTTCAATTTCTTGATGGAAGGTTTCATAATCCTTAATAATCATATCTAAAAATTTGTCAACGTCTTCTTGTCTGTAACCTCTAACGCCTGTTTTAAATTCTTTTTCCAAAATGTCTTTCGCAGAAAGCTTTACTTTATCAGCAAGCATCTTTTTCACCTCGTATCGTGAATCATCATGTTATATTTTATTCAGAAACACGTCCCGTTGTCAAATGTTCTCTGACATGTTATGTAAAGAAGTCTTCTTCTTCAACGGCAGCCCGGAGATCGTCCATCGTAATCGAATAAATCGGATAACCGTCTTTTTCACGGCGTTTTTCCGCCTGCTGCAGCATATATTTCGGCGATCCTTCCATTTCAGGATCATATAAAAGCAAAAGCGCATCTGACTTTTCAATAAAAAACGCGTTTTTCTGCCGGAATTGAAGCGGGCTTTCATATGGCCGATGCGTCAGGCTCTCCTCATAATCTGCCTGTGCAAGCACAGATTCATACATTTCTTTATTCGGTTCCTTCCACTTTTCTTCCTGGCCGTAGAACGGCGTGATTACAGCAACCTTTAATTCCGGATACTCTTCCCTGAGATCGTACGCCGTTTCTGCCGCCCATAGTTCCGTCCCCAGCTGTCCGGATATGAGAATCCATTCCAAGCCTTCGTCAAGAAAGCTTCTGAGTCTGGCTTCTATCGCCTTTTTTATATAAACAAGCGCCCGGTCATCATGTTTAAAGATACCGAGTTCAAACGGCTTGTACCCCGTTACGGCTAATACTTTCAATTGATCACCTGCTTTAAAAAATGGGGCTCCCATCGGGCCCCATTTTAATTTGCTGATATCCTTACCGACCATGCTTAAACGTTCAATACTAATGATCGCAGCAAGGGCTCCCGCACTGAAAATGCTGGTGAGTTGTCGGGTCAACATTTGAAAAAGTGTGCGGAAAGTAATGAACGTGCTCAAAGTTGTGGTGATTTACGTTAGTTGTATGTTGCGGATGAATATGCGGCACAACCGTGTTAGAAAAACAATGGTGTTCACAGCAATTAGTCGGATGAACAATCGGCGGCATTACGTTTGGTCTGCAGCAATGATGATGATGATGATGAAACATGCTAAATCCCCTCTCCATTAACTTTTATTACACTGTTAGGTTATGAAGATAAGCGGGTGCATGTTCTAATTCAATCACCCAATTTAGAAGTGCATCAGCAGACTGTCTTTAAAATTCGAAAATACAAACGCAATCAAAAAAACCACGACAAAGAACAAGTAAAAAACACCTTTATACATACCAACTCTCCCCTATAAATAACTAACGCTATTTTACAGGATGCGGCACCATTCTACAACAAAATCGATGCTGATTCAGAAAAAAATATTTTTGGCGAAACAGCTCGGCTTTTGCGCTTTCCCGGGCAATATTTCAAGAGGAATATTTCCTCTTCAGCCGGGCAATTCTCACATGGAGTTTCTCGGCTTCTTTTTCCGATATTTCCCCGTCTTTTGCGGCTAGCTGCGCGGCCTGCAGCGCTTTTTTGAAATCTTTTGCATGATGCTCAAAATAGATCGCCAGCTCAACCGCTGATTGATGTCTGCATATGTGAAGATCAGAGCCCGTCAGTTCCTCCCAAAGGGGCACTGCGTCTTGCCTGCGGTTTTGTTTTTTATAAAGCATCGCTAAGTCAAAAAGGGCCCGATCCGAATCTTCAAAGGCTTTGCCTCGCAGCGCTTCCAGCTGTGAAACAGCCCGATCGGTTTCTTTATGGGCGATAAACCACTTCGCCATGGCGTAGGCTTCCTGATGTTCTGACGTCTGATCAGCGGAAGCAAAAATCTTTTTTGACATATGGATGTAAAGAGCAATAAGGGAGAGCACGTCTTGTTCATTATGCAGGAGCACTCCCTTTAAAAGATCGGGATCCTCCGCCTTTAAAAATTGGAAATACAGCATCGGCGCCAAATACCCGGGCGTGTCTTCGCCCCTTTTAAAGGCAAGCTCTTCATTTTCAACCGCCGAAAGCGATACTCGCTCCAGTTTATGTTTCCAAAGCCGTCTCGCCCCGTGCAGAAGATCAAAGTGGCCGAATTCAGGAAGTTTCGGAAGCCTGTCCCGCAGCAATGTGTGTCTTGTTTTGACCTGAGGCCAATCAAAGGCTTTGCCGTTATACGTAACAAGGGACGTAATGTCAACCTCACTTAAAAAGCTTTGGTAAAGAGCCGCCTCGTTTCCCGGCTTGGGAAGCAGATGCTGTTTGACTGTGACACGGTCTTCATATACCCTCGCATGGCCGAGCAAAAAGATCATATTGCCGGCCCCGCCGCCGAGTCCGGTCGTTTCAGTATCAAAGAAAAACAGCTGGCTCTTTTCGTATCCTTCGGCTGATAAAGTATGCGTCAAACCGCCTTTATTCCATAACGCCATGACGTCATCAAGTTCACTGAAGCTGTACCGTCCGTGGCGGTGCGAAAGCGGATAAACGGTTTCGCGGATAAGACAGTATTCATCCTCAAAGAAGAAAGGCTTAACTCCGAATGCCTCCCATTCTTCTCTAAACGGGACTTGAATATCCGGGTCCGAAAGCGAAGAAGCAGTAGGCTTTATTTCAGCTTCCGGAATATTCAGGTGGTTTTTCATCCGCTTTAATTTATTTTTCAAGGACATCTTTCGTCCCCCTTTTCTTTTACACGTAATTCAAGAGCCGGAGAATCGCTTTCTTTGCATCTATTCCCTCTATTTCGGAGCCGATGCAGGAAGGACATCCGTCTTGACATGGACATTGTCTGATCAGACGCATAGCCCCTTCATTGATTTCATCAAATCGTTTATATACTTCATCAGCAAGTCCGATTCCGCCCGGATAATGATCATACAAAAAGATTGTCGGCAGTCCCGTATGAGCCGCTTTGATCTGCGGCACGACATGCACATCATTTCGGTCGCACATGACGTATACAGGCACGATATGCTGCAGGACGTGAGCAATGCCTAAAAGCAGCTGCTCAAGCGTTTTTTCGCCGATCTCAGAATCCGTCTCTTTTAATTCAAGCCAGGCTGCACTTGTATGCAGCTCTTCTTCAGGAAGATGAATCGGTCCTGATCCTATATTTTCAAATGTCGTCATTTTTATTTTTTTAAATATCGTCGGAAGGGCATTCACGGTCACGTCCCCGAAATGGATGGCCGTTTTCCTTCTGCTGTCCGTTCTGTCGATTTCCAGCACTTTCAGCTGAACCGCTAAATTGGCATCCGTATAATATTCGACATCGACTTTTCGCACGTATGCTTTTTTGTGCTCCCAATCAAGCTTTTCAACCTGATACTGCACCCCTTCATGAAGATAAATCGCTTCATCGTGAAGAAGCGTCATCGCGCTGAAGCGGTCCATTTCTCCGATAATTTTCACATCGGCCGTCTCTGATTGGTCCACGATGACCACGTTTTCCTGCGAGGCCGAACGGAGACTGATGTTTGAAGCGGGAAATGAATCGCTCGCCCAGTGATATCGTTCACGATTTTCATGAAGCACCCCTTCTTCTTCTAAATACTCGAGAATGTCTTTTGCCTCATTTTCTCCGAATGTTTCATCGGCTCTGAAAGGCAGCTCATACGCCGCGCATTTCAGATGATCGACCAGTATAATGAGGTTATCAGGATTAATCCGTGCAGATTCAGGCGAGCGTTTAAAGAAATAATCAGGGTGGCGCACAATATATTGGTCAATCGGATCAGAGTTCGCGACCATCACAATCAGCGCCTCCCCCTGCCGCCGTCCGGCCCGGCCCGCCTGCTGCCACGCACTCGCGACACTGCCCGGGTATCCCGTCATCACGCAGACCTGAAGCTGGCCGATATCAACGCCGAGCTCCAACGCATTTGTGCTGACAACACCGAGAATACTGCCGTCTCTTAATCCCCGCTCTATTTCTCTTCTTTCTTTCGGAAGATATCCGCCGCGATAGCCTCTGACAGACTTCGCGCCGATTTCTTTTTTTACGATTTCCTGAATGTGGCTTAAAATAATTTCAACCCTGACGCGGCTTCTTGCAAAAACAATCGTCTGGATCTTATTTTTCAGAAATGTTTTGGCTAGCTCGTTCACTTCCACGGTGGCGCTTTTTCGAATATGCAGCGGTTTATTCACAATCGGCGGATTATAGAAAGCAAAGTGCTTTCTTCCGCTCGGAGCGCCGTTGTCGTCAATCAGCCTGACAGGATTTCCCGTCAGCTGCTCCGCCAATTCCCTCGGATTGGCGATTGTTGCGGATGTACAGATAAATGACGGCGTGCTTCCGTAAAAGGCGCAGATTCTCATTAAGCGGCGGATGACGTTTGCCACATGGCTGCCGAATACGCCGCGGTACGTATGTAATTCATCAATGACGATATATTTCAGGTTTTCAAACAGACTCACCCATTTTGTATGATGGGGAAGAATGGCTGAATGAAGCATATCGGGATTTGTAATCACAATGTGCCCGGCCTTTCTGACCTTCTGCCTGATGGCCGGAGAGGTATCGCCGTCGTAAGTAAAACTTTTGATGTCCATGCCCATCTCATCTATGATTTCGTTCAGTTCGCTTTTTTGATCCTGCGCAAGCGCCTTTGTTGGAAATAAATAAAGCGCGCGGCTTGTGGAATCTTCCGCAATAGACTGGAGAACCGGAAGATTATAGCACAAAGTTTTTCCGGAGGCCGTCGGTGTGACGGCCACGATGCTTTCTCCGTTTTGAACCGTCCGGAAAGCGGAGTATTGATGGGTAAAGAGCCGTTCGATTCCCCTCTTTTCGAGAGCCGCCCGGATCTTCGGGTCCACTTGATCGGGCATTGGCATGGTTTTAGCCTCCCGCGGTTCCTCTTCATGCCAATGCACAATATTTTCGTGATCTTTTAATTCCTGAATCAGTTCGCTCAGTGATTTTTTCTTCATCGTTCACACCTCTTTGAGGTACAGTTTACCGAATATTTGTTTGCCTGGCTAGATGAAAATACTGTACAAGAAAAAAAGCAGGGAATCAGCCCCTGCCTACTTCATTTTTATTGTAAAAAGCTCTGTTTGTCCTTTTTTCGCTTCATTTGCGCCTGCAAATTGCAAAGGCTCCGCGGCATCGCCGTTCATAATGACCATAGGGATGACGGTGCTGCTTGCTTTTTCTTTTATTAAATCCAGATCGCAGGTTAAAAGCAGGTCGCCTGTCTTGATTTTGTCCCCTTCTTTTACGTGTGCTTCAAAGCCTTCTCCGTTCATGTTGACGGTATCCAAACCGACATGTATCAAAAGTTCCGCTCCGGAAAGGGTGCGGATGCCGACTGCGTGTTTTGTATGAAACAGCTGAATCACTTCACCCTCAGCCGGTGAAACAATATCTCCGTTTGCAGGTTCGATGGCGATCCCGTCCCCCATCATTTTTTGTGAAAATACGGGATCCGGCACTGAAGCCAAATCCATCACCGCTCCGTCAGCCGGAGAAAAAATCACTTCCTCGGCCGGCTTTTTCCGGCTGTCTCCCAATCCGAATAATTTTTTCAGCAATGTGTTGTGCTCCCCTTCCTAAATGTGAGTCCGTTACCAGTTTATTCTCCACTATTTAACCATACTTTCTTTTTTCCTTCAATTCTTAACCATACGGGATAACAGTGCATAGTCTGTTGTAAAAAGGCGGTGATCCTATGGAACAAAATGAAGACGATAAACGTTATTTGGAAAGAAATGAAGACATCCTCAGCCATGCGATGGATCAATTTTTTCACTCAGGCCCCTTCTCAGAATTGATGCAGGGTTTTCAGCATCTTGTCAATTCTGCTTTTACTGAAGCACAAGTAACGATTGACGTCAGAGAAGAGTCCTCGGGCCTTGCGGTTGACATCAGCGTCCCTCCGACGTTCCGTGACGGGGATATGCTGGTGGAAACGAAAGGGTGCTACCTCCACGTGACAATCCGGCACGATCACAAGCAAGCCCATTCATCCCATGTGTCTTCAAGCATGACAAGAACCGTTGTCCTCCCTTATGAGGTGCGTGAAGAAGATATGGAAACATCCTGGAATGAGCAGACGCTTACCCTCTTTTTACCTAAAAAATAAGCATGAATGATGGATATCATTCATGCTTTTTATTTAAAGATACTGGTAAATCCTTTCACCAGCGATCCGACCTGGTTTACGGCGCTTACCATCTGCCCCGTTGTATCTATCATTTTATTAAAGTCAAACTGTCCATTTGTCTTTTTAAACTGTGAGAGTATCCCTGAGAATTGGGAAGGCTGCTGCTGATTCGGTCTGGGAACGGGGTAAGGATTCACAAATCCCGGCGGCCCCCCGGGCATGCCTGCCTGAGGCGGGGCGGGAGTGTATGGCTGCTGCATATGACCGTATTCCTGATTCGGATAAAATTGCGGCGGAAACTGCCCTTGCTGATGATACGGCGGCTGCTGCAATGGCTGTATTTGCTGCGGATACGGCTGCGGCTGTAATGGCTGCATCTGCTGCGGATTCGGCTGCTGCAGCGGCTGTATCTGCTGCGGATAGAAATATCCCGCCGGCTGCTGGTACATATTTTGATACGGCTGCGCTCTCCATTGCATATGACATTCCCCCTGTGCCTCTCGCTTAGTTTCTTCTATATATGTATGAATCCCGCCTTGGTTATGTGCTTTTGGAAAGCCTCACCTTTGTCAAATGCTGTCGAAAGTCTTAATTTTTTAAAAACAGAAAAAAGTCGAATCGTTATGTTAACATAATCTCAACATACATGAGAGGGGATGCACCATTATGAAC
Organism: Bacillus sp. 5RYD7K; assembly: GCF_059831465.1. Taxonomy (NCBI): domain Bacteria; kingdom Bacillati; phylum Bacillota; class Bacilli; order Caryophanales; family Bacillaceae; genus Bacillus; species Bacillus sp. 5RYD7K. Next base: position 2,600,423 of record NZ_CP191200.1, on the reverse strand, counting down.
GTATCATACTTAAGAAAACGTTTTGCAGAAGTGAAAAAATATGAAACAGATTGTGCAGATAAACTGATGGACTTTGCCAAGTTCCTCTATATTCAAGGCCATCTCACCGCAACCGAATTTCGTAACAGTATGAAGGTTCTCGAAGCAAGTGGAGCAGAAAACCCGGCGTATGAATAACATACCCGACCCCTTTATATAAAAAGAAGGCAGCTGTTTCAGCTGCCTTCTTTTTCAATTTCATCCCTTAATATACGAAGCGTATATAAAACAGATTCAGTTAGATCCTTGTATCTTTTTTTATGAATATGATGAACATATGATTGGAGCATCAGCTCTCCGAAATTTTCTGAAACGGCCTGAATTTGGGCGTGATGAACGTATTTTGGACGGTTTTCCTGAATAAACGCAAGCGCTGCTTCAGTCCAAATCGCGCAAAGCCGGTCTTTTTTTTCAACATCGGGTTTAATCACGTCAAAAAAATCATATGAACGGCCGGTTTCTTTTCCTTCCTGATATCTTCTGTCGGCTTCAAGAGCCGCCTCTATCATTTGTACTGTCAGTTCCAATAACGACTGTGTCTGCAAACGGACTCACCTCAGTACATATCGTACCAAAGTTTTCACATAAAATCAGCTGATCCGGCAGGCTCTCGGCAAATCCTTTTTACGACGGTCAGTCAAAAACAGATCATCAATGCAAACATGAAGCTCGCGGGCCTCTTCTTCAATGCGGGCAAGCCGGTCCTGCCTGATTTCTTCAGCTTCCGCCTGATAGGACTTAACTGCCTGTGTAAGCGTCTTTTCAGCGGCAGAAATCCGGACTTCGATATCAGAAAGCAGACGGAGAATATCAGCCTTACTTGTGTAAACAGACATTCATGTTCCTCCCTTTTGTCACTTGCGTCTCTCCTGATATAATTCTCGTTTTCATACCGCTCTCCTCCGCACCTGACAAAACTAGAAGCAGTTCGGCAAACAAACAGAGATTAACCTAAAAGACGGACTTTTCGACAAAAAATTGCCGCAAACTTTGTATGAACCGGCACGTTAATGCAAACGATACAGTTGAGGAGGTGCCGTATGAAAACGAGACCGAAAAATGCAGGTAAACAGCAAAAAAACGAATCAAAAACGACTGATACGCTTGATAAAAAATTAGGCGGCCCAAACCGCCCTTCTACGTAAGACACCACCCGAAACCGCAGCGAACGGTTTCGGGCTTTTTATTTTTTAAGCCACTCTTTAACCGCAAACAGCGCGTGGAGCTCCCGCCTTTTCTGTAAATACCAGTCCGTCAGTTCAAGCTGTTTCGGCATTTTCTCCTGTAAAAAAGCCCCTTTCCTTAACCTTTTTTGAAACCAATCCGCCTTTTTGCCGTCTAATGAGTGGGCAACAATCGGATAAGTTGTCCTCAGCATCGGTGACGTTCTTTTTTTGATGCCGATCATTTTCTCCATATCAAAGCGCGAGCCGGTATGTGGAACGGTATCGAGAAAACGGTAAAAAGAAGCGTGAAGATCAGGACTGAATAAAAGACGGGCAAGCTGTTTTCCGAGCGTAATTCTTTCTTCTGTTTTTGAAAACCGTTTGACGGAAATTCCGTATAAACATCCGTCAAATGAGGGGAATATCACCGTGTTAAAGTGAAACCAATCACTTAAATAAAAAGGAATCGTACCAAAAACATTCTTTTTAAACGAAGGATTTTGTATAATAGGTGCTTGGATAGTGTTTTGTTCATTTATAATAAGAGCATACATGAGCCGTTCCGTATCTCCGTCACGCCAAAAGCGGAGCCATTCTTCCTGCATGAAAGCCGAGACGCGGAAATAAGGAAGATGACAGAAAAGAGGTTCGCCGATCTGTTTTGACCACTGGTAGATCAGAAGCTGAGGATAGGCATCAGAAAAAATCAGCCAATTCGCCCTCTCATACGAAAGGAAAAACCAGTTTTTCTGCCTGCTGTCAAGACCTTCCTGATAAAGGACGCCTCTTAAATCAGTCATCGACCAGCCCGCATTACGGGACACAAAAGATGCCAAAAGCGGCCATTTGATCTCAGGATGTCGGTCATAATATGCTTTATAGGCATTTGTCCGGGAAATGTTATCGGCATTTTTTATTTTCGTCTCTTTTTCGATCTGATGAAGAATGGCGGTTACGGTCTGTCGTTTATGCACGTTCATTCACTTCCGTCACTATGAGTTTGATAAGGAGGATGGAAAAAGTGATTCGGTATCCGAATGGAAAAACTTTTCAGCCGAACAAAACGGTTTCATCCCAAAACAGCCAGAAACGGTCCCATTCATACAGTAATCGCGGCATGACCCTCGAAGACGACCTGAATGAAACGAATAAGTATTATCTGGCTAACCAAATTGCGGTCATTCACAAAAAGCCGACACCCGTCCAGATTGTAAACGTCCATTATCCGAAAAGAAGCGCCGCAGTCATTAAGGAGGCTTATTTTAAGCAGTCTTCGACAACCGATTACAATGGGATTTATAAAGGGCGCTACATTGATTTCGAAGCAAAAGAAACAAAAAACAAAACGGCATTTCCCCTGCAGAATTTTCATGACCATCAAATTGAGCACATGAAGCAGGTGGTCAGGCAAGACGGCATTTGTTTTGTTATTATATCCGCTTTCGAAAAGGTTTATTTCCTCGAGGCCGACAAGCTGTTTGTCTTTTGGGAGAGAAAGGAGAACAACGGCAGAAAGTCGATTCGCAAAGACGAATTAGAAGATGCTTCCTTTCCGATTTCCCTTGGATACTCACCGAGAATTGATTATATTAGTATTATTGAACAGCTTTATTTTTCGCAGGGACAGTAGACTGAGCGAAAGGTTGATTAACGAAAGGTTGAGATGTTATGTCAGATCAATTTAAGAGCCGTGAAGAACGCCGCAAGGCTAGGCAGACGAAAAGCCCCAAGTCTTCTTCACCGAAAAAAGGAAAGAAACAGCGTAAAGGCGGTTTATTCAAAAAGATTGTGCTGTCTTTGGTTATTCTGTTTGTCCTCGGCATAGTCGGCGGAGCCGCGGCATTTGCCGTTTTAGTTTCCGGTGCGCCGTCTTTGGACGAAGCCAAGCTGAAAACGCCTTATTCTTCAACAATTTACGATAAAAACGGCAAAGAAATCGCGGAAGTGGGCGGCGAAAAACGAACCTACGTCCCGATTAAAGATATACCCGATGTTGTGAAAGAAGCATTTATCGCAACAGAGGATGCCCGTTTTTATAAGCACCACGGAATAGACCCGATCCGGATCGGCGGCGCCTTGGTCGCCAACTTTACGGATGGTTTCGGTTCAGAGGGAGGAAGCACGATCACCCAGCAGGTTGTGAAAAACTCGCTTTTGACCCATCAAAAAACGATTAAACGGAAAGCACAGGAAGTGTGGCTTTCACTGCAGCTGGAGCGCCATTATTCTAAAGATGAAATCTTAGAAATGTATTTAAACAGAATTTATTTCTCACCGCGCGCCTACGGCGTCGGTAAAGCGGCTGAAGAATTCTTCGGCGTAAAAGATTTGAGCAAGCTTACGGTTGAACAGGCGGCCACGCTTGCCGGAATGCCGCAAAGCCCGACCGGATATAACCCGGTTAAAAACCCGAAGGCTTCCGAAAAACGCCGGAACATCGTTCTCAGCTTAATGGAAAAACAAGGATTCATTTCAAATTCTGAATACCAAAAAGCGAAGAAAGTGTCCATGAAAGATGAAGGCGTCGTCAGCCAAAAGGAATACGATAAAAAGGACACAAATAAATACAGCGCTTTTGTCGAAGAAGTCATGAAAGAAATTGAGACAAAAGAAAAGAAAGACGTCGATATTTCAACTGACGGATTAAAAATTTACACGACCCTTGATACGAAAGCACAAGATTATCTTGACCAATTGATGAACGGCGACACAGCCGGCTTTACCGAAGGCATGCAGGGCGGCGTCACGCTCCTTGATACGACAAACGGAGAAATCCGCGCCATCGGAGCAGGACGAAACAGAACTACCGGGGGATTCAATTATGCAACACAAGGTAAAACCCAGCCAGGTTCAACGATAAAACCGATTCTTGATTACGGGCCGGTCATTGAAAATAAAAAATGGTCGACGTATGAGCAGATTGATGATTCTGCATATACGTACTCTAACGGCACACCGATCCATGATTATGACAATAGATACAGAGGCCAGATATCAATGCGAGAGGCCCTCGCAGACTCACGTAATATCCCTGCTTTAAAAGCATTCCAAGCAGTTGGAAAGGATAATGCCGTGGACTTTGCAAACGACCTGGGATTAGGTTTAAACAAAGATCAAGTATATGAGCCCTATTCTATCGGCGGTTTTGGGGATGATAACCGCGGTGTATCTACTATGACCATGGCAGGCGCCTACAGTGCGTTCGGAAATAACGGAACGTACAATGAACCGCACGCGGTCACATCGATTGAATTCAATGACGGCACTAAGCTTGATTTAACACCGAAACCGAAGAGTGCTATGAGCGATTACACGGCGTTCATGATTACCGATATGCTTAAAACAGTGGTGCAGTCAGGAACGGGTAAACTGGCTCAAGTACCGAACGTGGAAGTCGCCGGTAAAACGGGTACAACAAACTTTACTAAAGATGATATTCAAAAATATAACATTGCTCCAGGCGGAGTCCCGGACTCATGGTTTGTCGGCTACACCCCTCAATATACAGCGGCGGTTTGGACCGGGGTTGAGTCTGGCAACAAAGCAGGCAAGAAATCACTGTCTTCTGCAGACCAGCAAGTTGCAAAACGGATTTTCCAAAAGCTGATCTCATACGTTGATGACGGTAAAGGAAGCTTCAAGCAGCCTGACAGCGTCGTAAAAGAAACAGTTGAGAAAGGCTCGAATCCTGCCGCTTTAGCCGGACCAAACACGCCGGATGATAAAAAAGTGACAGAGTACTTCGTGAAAGGAACGGAACCTACTGCCGTTTCTAAAACGTACGCGAAAGAAAAAGCAGATAAACCGACTGGCTTGCAAGTGAAATACGACAAAGATAAAAAATCATTAACTTTAAGCTGGGATTATGACGGCGATGCAACATTCAATGTCAAACAATCCGTTGACGGCGGAAGTTACAGTGACATTCAAAACAGTTCGGCAAAAGAAGCCGTCGTCTCAGATGTCACCCCTGGGTCCACATACAGCTTCCAGGTGACAGCGGAAAATGATGACGGAAAAAGCGATACGGCATCAGCATCTTTCAAAGTTCCGAAAGATGAAGAAGACAATGCAGATAAAGATAAAACGACTGACGATGAACAGAAACCTGATGATAAGGATAAAGACAAGACCCAAACCGATGATTCGAAAACAGACGATAATCAGACAGATACGTCAGACGGATCGGATCAATCACCAACCGATGACCCGAATAAAAATCCGGATCAATCCGATCAGGATCAAACGGATAATAACAATCCGAATCAGCCTGGTAACGGGACGGATAACAACGGACAGCAAGATAACGGCTCTGATAATGGTTCCGATACCGGTTCAGACGGTTCAAAAAAACCTGACAGCGGCCAGAAGGACAAAAACCAAGACTCGTCTTCAAATGTCAACGGGCAGTCCAATTCGTCAACCGTCCAGTCAAATCCCGCTCATTAGCGGACGGAATCCTTCACCTCAAACAGGTGAAGGATTTTTTTCATACAAAAAAACCTCCTTTTCTTATAAGGAGGTTTTTATGATTTGTTCATAGCTTCATATTTATGATATTGTTTTGTCATCTCCGTCATCAATTCGTCCAGCTGAATAAACGAGTGAAATTGAGTCGGTTTTGTTAGAATAAACGCCACTCTCTCCGCCCAATTAATCGGCTCCGCGGGAAAATGCTTTGTTTCAAGCACAGACCAATCAAGTGAGGTGACCCTCTCCCCTGCCGTCCAATGAAACGCGGCAATCAGACAGGCAATCCCCTTCAGCATATCATTTTGATCACACCTGGATTTTCTTGTTTGAAAAACAGGAAGCAGCGCTTCTTTCGTTTCGTTCCAAATCTGAAAAAGAAACGGAACATATTCGCTCCTTTCCGTCCACGGCTGCACTTTTGGCTGACTGCTGAAATCCATATACAGCGGATGCCGGCGCAAAGCCGCTTTAACCTCTAAGCTATCCAGATCCGTAAGACTGCGCAAGTATGTTTCATAGCCTGCCAGAATATTAATCGCCGTCACCGTTTCACCAGCCCTTTTTTGTCACGCTTTTGCCCTTCCCTGCATAACGAAAGCAAAGGACATTCCGCACAGCGGGGAGATTGCGCTTTACAATGATACCGCCCGAAAAATATTAATCTGTGATGTGTGACAGACCAATCCTCTTTGGGCACTTTTTTCATTAATGTTTTCTCCACTTCCAATACAGAGTCCTTCCAGCGGCAGATGCCTAGCCTTTTCGAGACACGTTCCACATGAGTGTCCACAGCGATTGCCGGTACGCCGAAAGCAACGGATACGACCACATTTGCCGTTTTCCGTCCGACACCCGGCAGCTTCACTAGCTCATCCCGGTCTTTCGGCACTTCTCCGCCGTACTCTTCGATGATCATTTTGCTCAGTTTTTGAATATTTTTGGCTTTATTTCGGTACAGGCCGATTGATTTAATATCCTGCTGAAGTTCTTCCAGCGGGACGGCAAGATAATCTTCAGGCCGTTTATATTTTTGAAATAGCGTTTTTGTCACTCTGTTGACGAGAGCATCCGTACATTGCGCAGATAAAGCGACTGCCACAACCAGTTCGAAAGGATTTGAATGGACAAGTTCACATTCTGCGTGCGGAAACATATCACCGATTTTATCAAGACAATATTCAATCTGCTTTAAATTTAACACGTTTCTCCCCTTCTCAAGTTACTGTTCCAGCCAATTGTAAAAAGGCACCTGTCTCGTATACTCTTTTTGCGGTTCATTTTGTTTCGTCTGAACACGCCGGAATTTTTGGCTGTGCGCCTTCGCCTGCTCAACCGTTTTGAAGCCGTTCTTTTTCCATTCAAATAAAATCCGGTCAATATAGCGAAAACTGAGCTTTCCTGATAAGACAGCTTCTTTTAGCGCATGTTTAATCAGAATCGCGTCATGCTGATCCTGGTCCTGCCATATGGCCAGCGTCTCACATTCAAGCGGAGACAGCGGCCTTCCAAATTCTTCTTCAAAGATGGTGTACAGGCTTTTTTGTTCTCTTTCTGACGTTCTTTCCTTCGTTTCATTTTGTGAATGCTGCATGTAATCATACAGCTTCGCCCATAACGGCTGCAGAGAATATTTTTCGAACTTTATGCCGTTATGATCTTCACATTCTTCAATAAACAGAAAACCTTTTTGAATGAACATTCTCAGGCAGCTTGTACATTCTTCAGCAGAAATGGACATCCCTGACTGCAGTTCAAACGGCGTCGGAAAATAAGAACCCTTTTCCAAATGCATTTTAATCTTTAAAAGCAGAATCAATTCGGTTTCATTCAGCCCGAGCTGCCGGTAATGTGTCAGCAGCAGGTTGGGAATGCTTGAAATGCCGAGTTCCTGCATATCTATAAATTGCTGTTTTTTCATCCTTACACCTCTTACTGTAAAAGGTTATCTCCGGGAGCTTTCCCCTTTACTTAGAAAAAGTCTCCCTTGCAGGAGACTTCGTTTTTTAAAACTATTACGGATACAGACGGTTCAGAAGTCTCGGGAACGGAATTGTTTCACGCACGTGAGGCGCTCCGCTGATCCAAGCCACTGTCCGCTCAAGTCCGAGGCCGAAGCCTGAGTGCGGAACAGAACCGTATTGTCTGAGTTCAGCATACCATTTGTAAGCATCTGAATCCAGACCGTGTTCTTTTAATCTTTCTTCCAATAAATCCATATCGTGAACGCGTTCAGATCCGCCGATGATTTCCCCGTAGCCTTCCGGAGCAATTAAATCGGCACATAGCACGACATCGTCACGATCTTTGGCAGGCTGCATATAAAACGGTTTTAATGAAGTCGGATAATGAGTGATAAACACCGGTTTGTCATAGCTTTCTGCAATCGCTGTTTCATGCGGCGCACCGAAGTCATCTCCCCATTCAATATCGTCGAATCCTTTTTCTTTCAGGAACTCGATCGCTTTATCGTACGTAATGCGCGGGAAAGGCGCTTTCATTTGTTCTAATTTGGACGTGTCTCTTCCCAGCGTGTTCAGCTCGATCTTACAATGTTCCAGCACGCTTTGTACGATGTAAGCAACATAATTCTCCTGAACTTCAAGGTTTTCTTCAAATTCAACAAATGCCATTTCAGGCTCAATCATCCAGAATTCGATGAGATGGCGTTTCGTTTTTGATTTTTCCGCTCTGAATGTCGGTCCGAATGAGAATACTTTTCCTAGCGCCATTGCAGCAGCTTCCATATACAGCTGGCCGCTTTGAGACAAGAAGGCGTCTTCATCAAAATATTTTGTCGCAAACAGCTCAGTCGTGCCTTCAGGAGCGCTTCCCGTCAAAATCGGCGGATCAACTTTCACGAAACCTTCTTTGTTGAAAAATTCATAAGTCGCACGGATGATTTCGTTGCGGATTTTCATAATTGCGTGCTGGCGTTTCGAACGGAGCCACAAATGTCTGTGGTCCATTAAAAATTCCGTGCCGTGCTCTTTAGGTGTAATCGGATAATCGGTCGCTTCGTGAATGACTTCAATGGATGTGACTGCAAGCTCATAGCCAAGCGGTGAACGCTCGTCTTCTTTCACAATCCCTTTTACGTAAAGTGACGTTTCCTGCGTCACTGATTTCGCGATTTGGAAGATGTTTTCTTCAACTTCAGCTTTGACGACAACTCCCTGAATGAAGCCGGTACCGTCTCTCAGCTGTAAAAATGCGATTTTACCGCTTGAGCGTTTATTTGCGACCCAAGCTCCAATCGTTACTTCCTCGCCTGTGTGTTTATACACTTGGTTGATTGTTGTTTTCAAAATCTTTCCCTCCAGAACAAGAAAGACATTCAGGAATCTGCCTGAATCTCTTTTTTCATCACTTTATTATACCCGTTCTTCTCTTACGGGGTCAATGCAGGTGAAAAGCGGCTTCAAAAGCCGCTTTTTCAGAATCAGCTATGTTTTTCCGTGAAGCGGCGGATTCTTTCGACCGCTTCTTCTAAAAGATCAAGTGACGTTGCGTAAGATAAACGGACGTTGTCCGGTGAGCCGAAGCCCGAGCCCGGTACGATGGCGACTTTTTCTTCTTCCAGAAGCGCCTTCACGTATTCATCAACATCTTTGAATCCGCAGTTTTCTGCTGCCGCTTTGGCGTTAGGGAACAAGTAAAATGCCCCTTCAGGCTTGACACAGGTAAATCCGGGAATTTCGCTGAGCTGAGCATAGATGGTATTCAGTCTGTGCTCAAATGCCTGTCTCATCTCTTCCAGCGGTTCAGCAGGCCCGTTATATGCCGCAATGGCGCCGTATTGAGCGATGGACGTCGGATTTGACGTGCTGTGGCTCGCAAGGCTCGTCATCGCTTTAATAATCGTCTCAGATCCCGCCGCATAACCGATTCTCCAGCCCGTCATGCTGTGGGATTTCGACACGCCGTTGATGATGACCGTCTGCTCTTTCAATTCATCGGAAAGCTGTGCGATTGAGACGTGTTTTTTTCCTCCGTATGTAAGCTTCTCATAAATTTCGTCAGAAACGATCAGAATGTCATGCTCCAGACACACTTTTCCGAGTTCACTAAGCTCTTCTTTCGTATACATGACACCTGTCGGATTACTCGGTGAGTTGATAATGATTGCTTTTGTTTTCTCAGTGAGCGCCTGCTTCAGCTGCTCCGGTGAAATTTTAAACTGATTAGACTCCAGTCCTTCCACATAGACGGGACGTCCTCCTGCCAATTTCACCTGCTCAGGATAGCTTACCCAGTAAGGAGTCGGTATAATCACTTCGTCTCCTTCATCGAGAATAACCTGAAATAATGTGTACAGGGCGTGCTTCGCTCCGGTGCAGACAATGATTTCTGACGGTTTATATTCAATTCCCTGGTCGTTTTTGAATTTTTCAGCGATGCTGTCTTTCAAGGCCGGCAGACCGCCTGAAGGCGTATATTTTGTGTGGCCTTCATTCATGGAACGCACCGCGGCATCTATAATGTGCTGAGGCGTATTAAAATCAGGTTCTCCTGCTCCGAGGCCGATGACATCATGGCCTTCTGCTTTCAGCTCTTTCGCTTTTGCGGTAATTGCAAGTGTTGCAGACGGTGTTAATGCGGATACTCTTTTTGCCAATTTCAACTTGAACTCCCCCTAATACGTCTCACGGTGTGATGTTTTTGAGAATCTTGCCGCTTGTAAAGTCCACATAGCTAAAACTATACTGCCCGTTTTTGTTGATGTAGGTCACTTCCCACAGCAGGACATCGTTTTCTCTCGCCGGGTGAACGTCATTCAGCTTTGAAACAAGCCCTGCGTCTTGAACGATTTTGGCAGCCTTGCCGCTTGAAATGCCGTCACTGGCTTTTTTCGAGAGAATTTTTGCTTTTTTGCCGGCCGGGACCCATACATACATGTCTTTTCCATGTTTATCCGTTCCGGACACAACGTAATACTTCTGTTTACCGACAAAGGTTTCCACTTTCTCAGCATCTGTCAGATCCGTTTTTTCTTTAGCGGCTGCGGCTGCTGTGTCGTGGCCTTCCTCTTTTTGAGCCATTGCAGATTTAAAAATGCCGGCCGAAAATAAAAGAACCGCTAAAAAAATAATACCAAATACGGCTGTAAATATTAACGCTTTTTTTCTCATCTTTTTCACCTATGTGCGATAAATGGTGAAGACCGCTTCATTTTGATTTTCTTCGTCAAGCGCCAGTCCGAACATCAGATTATCTCTTTTCAAAGTCCGGTTTAATGTATCGACGATTTTATATAAATCATCTGAATGCTCCACATTAATTGTAGAAAGAATCTCAATTTTGCTTTCCATTTTTATACCCTCCATCGGTCGAACAAATTTTGTTAGTCATAACGGGATGCACGCGCGGCATAATAAAATCACAAGGCGGCATGAACCCGCTTTTACCATATAAACAATTCCTCATCCCACACCACGAAAGCCGCGTTTATGCGGCTTTTATTCCGTTTGGCTGACGTAATCCCCGAGTTCGGCATCCGTCAGTTCCAAAAGGGATGAAGTCGGGAGCGCATCAAGAAACAGCCGTCCGTATCCCGCCGTCTTTACACGCTGATCTAAAAGAACGATTGTTCCTTTGTCTCCCGCCGTACGGAGCAGGCGCCCGATTCCCTGCCTGAACGTTAACACGGCCTCAGGCAGAGAAATCGTCTGAAACGGGTTTTTCCCCTGCTTCTTGGCGAATTCACATTTTGCGGCATGAAGCGGATTATCAGGCGCCCGGAAAGGAAGCCTTGCAATCATGACGGTTGACAATTCATCCCCCGGAAAATCAACGCCTTCCCAGAAATGATTCGTCCCGAGCAAAATCGCCCGGCTTGCCGTTTTAAAGGTTTTCATTAATTTACCGGGACTTCCGCCCGAGATGCCCTGGCCGAGAAGCTGAATGCCTGAGATCTCCATGCTGAGTTTCAATTCCTGATACACTTTTTTCAGCATATCATGAGACGTAAACAGGATAAGGATCTTCGGCTGTTTTCCCTTTGACATGATTTCGGCATACTTGGCAATATGCTCAATGACTTCCCGCTCTCCGTCATATTTGAGGGATTTCATCTCTTTCGGAATGATGACGTTCATCTGATCATCATAAGAAAAAGGAGACGGGATGCTTTTGGTGCGCGGATAAAAATCCGACAGTCCGAGCCTTTCAATCATAAATTGAAAAGACTGCTCCACCATTAAGGTCGCTGATGTGAGCACTACGCTTTTTTTGCGGGCGAAAAACTGATCTGCCAGCATTTCACCGGGCTCCAGCGGCTGTGCATAGATGCTGACGGCGTTTTTTGCGCCTTTGGCATCAATTTCAATCCAAACGGCTTCTTTCTCATCATTTTCAAACAGCAGTCTGCTGAACGTATCGCGATATTCTTTCAGCCCCCTGATGCATTTTACATACTCGGCCGCTAAAAAAGCCGCTCCGCTCTTCATCTCATCAAGCTTTTGATGCAACAGTTTCTCCTGTACTGAAAACACATCGAGCAGCTGATCCAGCATCGCGCAAAGCCGCTCCGCTCCGTCCGTTATCATGTAAAGGCCTTTATCCTGGCTTTTATGATTCAGACTATAGACGAGACGGTTCAGATCGTCTTTAGGTTTTCTTCGTTTGACAAAAGAATGCACCGAACTGAAAAATGCGTCACTTTCAGATTGAATATGCTTCATCCACTCATCGGCGTCAAAAAAACTTTCGGCCGGCAATTCATACGTATAAAACAGTTTTCTCATCCGCTTTAACAGCCCGTGTTCTTTTAATATTCCGATTCGGCTGAGCTTTGTGTGCAGCCCGATGTACGAAGCTCTCCGCCCTAAATGCTCGCTGGCGGCTCGTTCGAAATGATGCGCTTCATCAATGATGACCGTTCCGCTTGGGGGCAGTTTTTTTGTTTCACTGCTTTGATCTGCAAACAGCAAAGCATGGTTGGTGATAATCAGATCTGCGGCCTGCGCTTTTTCTTTTGCCCGTTCATAAAATTCGGCGGCGGAGTTCTTCCCTTTTTTCAAAAAAGAATCCTCATCGTAAGACATGCGCTCCCACAGCAATCTGCCGCCCGAAGGAAGATTCAGCTCGGCGGCGTCGCCCGTTTCAGTCTCTGTCAGCCAGACGAGAAGCTGTGCTTTCGTCAGAACCGCATCATAGTTGTCATCTTCCTCATGCAGAATATGTTCAAACTTGCGCAAGCACAGATAATGCGATTTCCCTTTTAAAACAGCGGCCTTAACCGGCCATGGAAACATACGCTCCAAAAGCGGAATATCTTTAGTCATGATCTGCTGCTGCAAAAGAGTAGAGTACGTGCTGATTATGACGGGAGTTTGTTCCGCTTTAGCAAATAAGAGAGCCGGAACGAGATAACCGATTGTTTTTCCGATGCCGGGCGCCGCTTCTATCAGCGCATGCTCCCGGTTGCAGAAGGCGCCAAGCACTTCATCCATCATCGCAAGCTGCCCTTTCCGCTTTTCGTAGCGGGGGATGATGTCAGATAAGAGCTGTTCTTTTTCATCGTTCCATTTTTCAAGATCAATGGCAGCACTCACCGGACGGGAAGCCGGAATTGGATCGGGCTCTTTAATTGAAAAAGACCCGTATGGAATGCAGCTCTCTTCTGCCGCCGGTCTGCTTTCATGTATAAAAGAATCCAAAAGCAGCGTCAAATCGCTGATAAAATGCTGTGAAAGCCTTCTAAGCTGCTTTAACGTCGGCAAAGGCAAATGTTTCAGTTTATGTAAAATGTCTAAAAAGATCAGCCCCGTAACCTCCGCATCACTGTCTGCGCGGTGAGGCCGGTCATGTACAATATTCAGCTCCGTGCACAATTCACCGAGCTTATACCCTTCAAACCCCGGAAAAACAATACGCGAGAGCTCAACCGTATCAAGCACTTCACAATCCGGCAGCTCATAGCCCGCTTCGCTCAGTTCATGCCGGACAAATCCGAGATCAAAATGAATATTGTGGGCAACAAAATACGCGCCGTCAAGCAGATGAAAAATCTCTTCTGCGACCGCTTCAAACGGCAGTTCATTTTCAACCATACCGGATGAAATTCCGGTCAGCTGTTCAATAAACGGCGGAATGGCCTGATTCGGATTGATATATTTTGAAAACCGCTCAGTTATTTGTCCATTTTCAATGACAACCGCTGCGATTTGAATGATTTTATCGCCCTTTTTCGGCGAATTTCCTGTTGTTTCGACATCTATGACAACGAACCGTTGCTTGTTCATTAAAATGGACACCTCAATTCTTGCATACGAGAAAAGTGTAACACGTTTTGCTGAGAAATGGAGCGGAAAAACAGCTTTTGCCCCTGAATCTTAAAAGAAAACCCCCATGAAGGGGGCTCTTTTACAAAATCGTGTGGGCCGGCTCCTGGCCCAGCATCTGCTCGATTTTATTCTGATCGTCCAAAACCGCCACCTTCGGCTGATGGCTTTTTGCTTCCTGATCAGACATCATTTGATAAGAAATAATAATGACTTTATCTCCTGGTTGGACGAGGCGGGCGGCAGCTCCGTTTAAACAGATCACGCCGCTCCCCCGCTTACCGGGAATAATATACGTTTCAAGTCTCGCTCCGTTGTTATTATTCACAATTTGAACTTTTTCATTAACGAGCATTCCGACGGCATCCAAAAGATCTTCATCAATCGTAATGCTGCCGACATAGTTCAAATTGGCTTCCGTCACGGTAGCGCGGTGCAGTTTTCCGGCCATCATAGTGCGGTACATATTATAATCTCTCCCATTCATCAATATCAATAATGATATTATCAATCAGTCTTGCTTTAGAAAATTGAACGGCACAGGCCAGAATAATCTTGCCGTTTAACGTTTTAAGCGGAGTCAGTTCAGGATAAGCGTACAATTCGGCATAATCAATGGCGCCGCTAGTGTTTTCGATGACGCTGCTGACGGCTTTTATGACGGCTTCCGGGTTTCTTTCACCGTCTCTGATCAGTTCGGCGCCTTTTTGCAATGCTTTATAGATCATCGGCGCTTCTTTTCGTTCCTGCACAGTCAGATAGACGTTGCGAGAGCTTTTAGCAAGTCCGTCTTCTTCTCTGACCGTATCCACCGCAACCAATTCGATGTCCATAAAGAAATCCTCAATCAATCCGTCCACAACCGCTGCCTGCTGGGCATCTTTCAGCCCGAAGTAGGCGCGGGTCGGTTTAACGAGATTGAAAAACTTCGTCAGCACAGTGGCCACTCCGTCAAAATGACCGATGCGGGAGGCGCCGCATAACACGTCAGTTCTTCTTTTTACATGCACGGCAACATTTGGCTCGCCTTTATACATGTCACTTGCAGACGGCGTAAACAATACATCTGCCCCCGCCTGTTCTGCAAGCCGGGCATCGCGGTTTAAATCACGCGGATATGCTTCGTAATCCTCGCCCGGTCCGAATTGAGTCGGATTGACAAAGATGCTCATCACGACAATATCGTTTTCTTTGGTTGCTTTTTCAACCAGCGTCAGATGCCCTTCATGAAGAAAACCCATTGTCGGGACGAATCCGATCGTCCGGCCTTCTGAGCGGTATTGCGCAATCAGTTCTTTCAGCTGTTGAGTTTCTGTCAGTTGTTTCATCGCTTACTTTCCTCCGTACAAGCCTTGCAGCACAGTTTGGTTGATCTGAAAAGAATGCTTTTCTTCCGGGAAAACCCGTTCTTTCACATCACGCACATAACCGCTGAGCGCAGATTCAATCGCGCCGTCGATTTTGGCATATTGCTTCACGAACTTCGGTGTTCTGTCCACGCCGTGGCCGACGACGTCATGGTAAACAAGAACTTGTCCGTCAGCTTTTGAACCGGCTCCGATTCCGATGACGGGAATGGATACTTCTTCTATTATTTTTGCGGTCAGTTCAGCAGGCACACATTCAAGCACGAGCATCATCGCTCCCGCCTGTTCGCATTTCACGCTGTCTTCGATGAGCTTTTTCGCGCTTTGCTCATCTTTTCCCTGCACTTTATATCCGCCTAACACTCCGACAGACTGCGGTGTAAGGCCTAAATGGCTGACGACAGGAATTCCGCCGAGTGTCAGCGCGCGGATGGATTCGAAAACGCCGTCTCCGCCTTCAAGCTTTAACGCGTCTGCGCCGCTTTCCTGAATAATGGCCGCGGCATTTTTTAATGTATCTTCTTTTGAAAGGTGGTAAGACATAAACGGCATGTCGGTTACGATAAACGTATTTTTCGCACCGCGTTTTACCGCTTTTGTATGGTGAATCATGTCACTGACCGTTACGCCGACGGTTGAATCGAGTCCGAGTACGACCATTCCAAGCGAATCCCCGACTAAAATCATGTCGACTCCAGCCTGTTCCGCCAGTTTTGCCTGCGGATAATCGTAAGCGGTCAGCATCACGATCGGCTCTCCGTTTTCCTTCATTTTCATGAAATCCAGTTTTGTTTTCATTCTGATTCTCCTCCTCTAAACGGTGAGGAGATGATCCGCCAATTCTTCGCAAGCAAAAAAGCCTTCTGTAAATTAAGAAGGATTCCCACTTGTTTAACGTTCAGCGAATGTCATCCCTCTGTCCCAGTCCTTTTTTGGATCAAGGCAGACTTTTCGTAATCTCTGTTCTGCTGATCAGGTGCAGTTCATTATGATACTGCCCATAGGAAGTATACCAAATTCACGAGGCTTGTACCAACTAAGATTAATTGAGCTCAATATCGGCAGAATAGATCTTCTTTATTCCGTCTTTCGTTTCCAAAAGAAGGACCCCCTCATCATCAATGCCGAGCGATTTCCCGTAAAACGTCCCTTGCAGCGTTCTCGCTCTGAGCTCACTCGCCAATCCGACCGCATAGCTTTCCCATAACAGCTTAATCGGTGTAAAGCCGTGCTTCAGATAATCCTGATAGCGTTTTTCAAAAGTCAGCAGAATCTCTTGTATCAGACCCGCTCTGTCAATTTTTTCGCCGGCTTCCAGGCTGAGGCTTGTCGCAATGTCCTGAAGCTCGCCGGGAAAATCGGTTTCCCGCTGGTTCACGTTGATTCCGATGCCGAGAATGACCGAACGGACACGGTCTTCTTCCGCTTGCAGCTCAGTTAAGATTCCGACGGCCTTTTTGCCGTGAATCATTAAATCATTCGGCCACTTAATTGCGGGCTGTACACCGGTAAAGGATTCGATAGCCTGAACGACCGCAACGGCAGATAACAGGGTGAGCTGCGGCGTTTTTTGCAAAGGAATTTCCGGTCTCAGGATGAGGCTCATCCAAATCCCGGTTCCTTCCTGAGAATACCACACTCTGGACATTCTTCCTCTGCCTGCCGTTTGTTTATCGGCAACTACGAGTGTTCCTTCCGGCGAGCCGTCATTGGCCAGTTCATGGGCGGTTTTTTGGGTGGACGGCAGGACGTCCCGGTAATACAGCTGTTTGCCCATAACCTCTGTTTTCAGCCCGAAGCGGATTTCAGATTCGCTGAGTTTCCCCGGTTTTTTGATGAGCCTGTACCCTTTTCGTCTGACCGCCTCAACCTCATAGCCCTCTTTGCGGAGCTCTTCTATATGTTTCCAAACGGCGGTTCTCGAACAGCCGAGCGCGTCACTTATTTTCTGCCCGGAGATGAAGCCGTCACCCGCCTCAGAAAATAAATCAATTAATCGGGTTTTTAATGTTGATCCCATGATGCGAGCCACTCCTTTATGTCATGTTTTCGGTTGGAGAGCTTCCCTGCCAATACCGCTTCTTCAATCCGGCTAAGTTCTTCGGCAATCCATTTACCCGCACGGCGGTTTCTGAGCTCCATCAGATCAGCGCCTGAAATGTCGAGGTCACGAAGGCTTTTGATCGGCAGCTGCTCATACAGGCTCCGAATCTCTTTCAGCTTTTGTTCATCAACCGTCTTATGCTTTTTCAGCATTTCGATTTTAACGGCTGAAAACAGCGCATCTCCAGCCCGGTACATCGCCTGTGCTTCAAGCTGCGCCGGATAAACGCTTATGATCTGCACTGCTTTTTTTATGACTTTCCCCGGCAGTTTCCATTGTTTTAAAAACGGTTCGGCGCTTTTCGGATAAAGGCCGAGAAATAATAACAGCGCTGCCCAGCGTTCTTCGCGCGCATCTAAGGAGGAAAACGGATATCCGCTCGCTTCAAGCATTTGCTTCTCATAATCAGAAAGGCCGGGCAGCTCTTGTATCAGTCCTGTCTGCACCATTGTTTGAATCGCTTCTTTTGAAGATGCGCCAACGAGCAGCTTTTCAAACTCGACGGTCTTTCGTTCTACTGATACGTGCGCCAAAAGCTCCCTGTCTTTTATAACGGCCTCTTTTGTTTCTTTCTCTAACAGAAAGCCGAGCTGGCTCATAAACCGGACGGCTCTCATCATCCGCAGAGCGTCTTCCCGAAAACGGTCTTCAGGGTTCCCGACCGTACGGATCAGCTTTTGCGCGATATCATGAACGCCTCCGAAATAATCAAGCAATTCTCCTTCGGCAGACATCGCCATTGCATTAATCGTTAAGTCTCTCCGCTTTAAGTCTTCTGCTAAAGATGTAATGAACCGGACGGCTTCAGGGCGCCGGTAGTCCTTATATTCTGATTCGGCGCGGAAGGTGGTGACTTCATATGTTTCATCTTCCCATAAGACGATTACGGTGCCGTGCTCTTTGCCGACATCGACGGTCCGCTCAAAGAGGCGCTCCACCTCATCCGGCGAAGCGCTTGTCGCGATGTCCACATCACCTATTTTTCGTTTCATATAGCTGTCTCTGACGGCTCCCCCGACAAAGTAGGCCTGATGGCCCGCCTTCATCAGATGGTGAAGGATGGGGAGGGCTTTGACAAATTCCTGTTCCATAAGATCACTCCGGTCCTGCCAATTCGGCATAAATCCGTTCGTACTGACTGACGATTCTTTGCGAAGAAAAGGCGGTCTCCACCATTTTCAGCGCATGGTCAGTCAAACGTTTGCTGAGCTGTTTGTCTTCTAAAACGGCAAGCGCTTTTTCAGAAGCCGCCTGAATATCGCCGACTTCCACCAGAAAACCGCTTACTTGATCTTTAATCACTTCCGGTATTCCGCCGATATTCGTTCCGATGCACGGCACGCCGCAGGCCATCGCCTCCAGAAGCACGAGTCCGAAACTTTCTTTTTCAGAAAGAAGGAGCTTAAGGTCACTGATGGAATACAGCTCTTCCACCCTGTCCTGGTTTCCGAGGAGCAGCACTTGGTCCTGCAGGCCGTATTTCTCGACAAGCTGCCAAGCGACGCACTTTTCCGGTCCGTCGCCGACAAGCAGAAGCTTCGCCTTTGTTTTGGCTGCGATATTACGGAAAACACGGATAACATCCTTCACGCGTTTTACCTTTCTGAAGTTGGAAACATGGATGACGACTTTCTCATCCGGCAAAATACCGTGCTTCTCTTTTATACTCTCTGTATTTTTCTTAAGATAAACACGTTCATCAATAAAGTTGTAAATGGTCTCAATTTTTTTATCCGGCTTGATTAAATCATATGTTTCCCCGGCAAGTGCGGTTGATACAGCGGTCACTCTGTCGGACGCTTCAATGGCAAACCGGATTAAATCTTTTAATGACGGATCATACCCTAAAACGGTAATGTCCGTACCGTGAAGCGTCGTAACAATGCCGATGTCGCGCTTCAGCATCTGTTTGGCGAGATAAGCGCATACTGCATGCGGGAGCGCATAGTGCGCGTGGATGATATCAAGATTTTCCCTTGCGGCAACCTCGGCGATTTTGCTCGCCAATGAAAGGTCGTAAGGCGGATGTTTAAATACCGCGTATTGGTTGACCTCCACTTCATGAAAATGAATATTCGGATGATATGTATTTAATCTGAACGGGATGCTTGATGTGATGAAATGAACCTGGTGCCCCTTTTCCGCAAGCAGCTTGCCGAGTTCCGTCGCAATAATACCCGAGCCTCCGACACTCGGGTAGCATGTAATCCCTATTTTTAATGGTCTCATTGTCCGCCCCCAAAAACATCATCATTCAAAACGGGAAGCTGTTTTGAAAAGAAACCTTCGGCATACCCCGTCCCGGCTTCTTTGCCATACAGTCTTTCCCGCGCTTCCACCATTTCGATATAACCGTTTGTCAGCGGTGTGTTCACTGACTGCGCCGTTGCAATAAACTGACTTTGATAGGCGTGCAGGCTTTCTTTTTTCAGATCGATGGTTTCCGTTATGTCGATTACAAAGTCCGGACGGTGAAATCCGTTAATCATATAATAGTAAACTTTTTGAGCCTTGTGAGCCGGCAGTTCCCGGTGATCTTTATATTTATGAATTCCCGCTGAGAATACCGCCTCTTCGACTAATGCCGCCGCATTGCCGTGATCCGGATGGCGGTCTTTCGGATAAGGAATGAAAACGGCTTTCGGCCGGCATGCTCTGATGACACTGACAATCCGGCGGATGCTGTCCTCGCTTTTCAATAGCCCGCGGTCAGGAAGCGTAAGCTGGATTCTCTCTTTCACGCCGAGAATTCGGGCGGCCTCCGCCGCTTCTTCTTTTCTTATACTTACCGTTCCGTTAGATGACAGCTCGGCCTCGGTCAGATCGCATATCACAGCGGTTTTTCCTTGACCCGTAAATTTTGCGATTGTGCCGCCCATACCGATCTCGACATCATCGCTATGGGCGCCGAACGCAAGAATATCAACATGTTCAGACATTCGGCTCTCCTCCGCGCACGAGATTGCGGAAATCAAACGCCCCGCCGTCCAGCGTACGGACGAGAATCTCCGCTGTTCCCATATTTGTGGCCAGCGGGATTGCATATACGTCACACAGTCGGATCAGCGCCGATACATCCGGTTCGTGAGGCTGCGCAGTTAACGGATCCCGCAGAAAAATGACGAGATCAAGAGCATTCGCCGCAATTAATGCCCCGATTTGCTGATCTCCGCCGAGCGGGCCGGATTGAAAACGTTCAACGGACAATCCGGTCGCTTCCTGGATTTTTAAGCCTGTCGTGCCTGTCGCGTATAACTCATGGCGGCTCAATATATCTTTATATGCGGTCGTAAACTGAACCATATCCTGCTTTTTTTTATCGTGAGCAATCAAAGCGACTTTCATTTGATGTTCTCCCCCTTGCCGATTCAGTCGATAATATTTTCGAGGCCGTACACAAGCTGGTCGATTTTCATCACTTGCTCCACTGACAGCTTCACTCCTGACATAAAGGAAGCCCGGTTATAGGAATCATGACGTAATTTCAGCGTCTGTCCGTCCATGCCGAACATGACTTCCTGGTGGGCGATAAGGCCCGGCAGGCGCACGCTGTGAAGGCGGATGCCGTTTAATTCAGCACCGCGGGCGCCCGGCAGGATTTCTTTTTCATCAGGATGACCCTGCTGCTTTTCTGTACGGACGCTTGAAATCATTTCCGCTGTTTTCAGCGCCGTTCCGCTCGGTGCGTCCAGTTTTTGATCATGATGAAGCTCAATGATTTCTACATCTTCAAAATAATTGGCGGCCATTTGTGAGAATTTCATCATCAGCACCGCGCCTAATGCAAAGTTCGGAGCGATGATGGCGCCGATCCCTTTTTCTTCAGTCAAAGCATGAAGCTCCTCTAAATCCGCTTCAGAAAATCCGGTCGTTCCCACAACAGGACGGACGCCGTGTTCAAGAGCCGCTTTCGTATGTTTTTTGCCGATTTCAGGCGTTGTTAAATCGATCAGCACATCCGGTTTTGTTTCTTGGAAACATGCGCGGATATCCGTATAAATAAGGGCATCTGAATCAGCTGACATCACTTCCCGTAATGTTTGCTGATCGTATGTATGGTCAATGGCGCCGACAAGCTCAAAATGTGGCGTGCGGACGGTAAGTTTTACGGCCTCTTGGCCCATTCTGCCTCTCGGTCCGGCGATTACGACTTTAATGGTTTCATTTGACATGGTTTCTCCTACTTTCCTTCTTCTTTTCTCGTCCAGCGGTCTTTATCCCGTGTATTAAATTTATGCATCACGCGGTTATGAGCTTCCTCCAATGAAATATCAAGGGAGTTGGCGAGGCAGATCAGGACGAACAGCACGTCGCCCATTTCCTCTTCCATGCTTTTCTCATTTTCCGTCGTTTTCTTCGGCTTTTCCCCATAGTAATGGTTGACTTCTCTTGCAAGTTCGCCCAGTTCTTCGGTGAGACGGGCCATCATGGCAAGCGGGCTGAAATAGCCTTCTTTGAATTGGCCGATATATTCATCGACCTCAGCTTGTAAGTCTTTCATCGTTTTGTCACTCACTGTGCGAATACCTCCTGTCATCTCTTCCATGTTAGCTAATTCAAGTACATTTGACAAATGTTAAAAACAGCAGTTTGCTGTTTTCTTTTGTATCCACTATAATATTTACGCAATCTAATGGAAGGAAAAGGGGTCTGATGCAATGCTTGGAGAAATCAGAATCAAAAACATTTGCTTTATTTTAATCGGCGCCGCTGTTTTTTCATTCGGACTGGTTCACTTTAATATGCAGAACAATTTGGCGGAAGGCGGATTTACCGGCATTACGCTGCTCTTATATGCGTTATTCCACATCAGCCCTTCTATTTCCAACCTGGTATTAAACATTCCTATCTTTTTCATCGGCTGGCGCATGCTCGGCCGGACGATGTTTGTCTATACCCTGATCGGCACCGTCTCTCTTTCCGTTTTTCTGAGTATTTTTCAGCGTTACGAAATTCATATGCCGCTGTCGCATGATTTAGCTCTGGCGGCCTTGTTCGCGGGTGTATTTATCGGCGCGGGTCTCGGCATTATTTTTAAATACGGAGGCACGACGGGCGGAGTTGATATCATCGCCAGGCTGATTAATAAATTTTTCGGAATCCCGATGGGCCGGACGATGTTTGCCTTTGATGCCTGCGTCATTCTGCTTTCTTTGTTTACGTATCTTTCTTACAAGGAAGCGATGTACACGCTTGTAGCCGTTTTTGTCGCTGCGCGATTGATTGATTTTATACAGGAAGGCGGTTATGCCGCAAAAGGGGCAACGATTATTTCTTCGAAAAACGATTTGATCCAGCAAAAGATCATAGATGAGATGGAACGCGGCGTCACCGTTTTAAAAGGACAAGGATCATACACAAAAGAAGACAGAGACGTTCTTTACTGCGTCGTTCCGAAAAACGAAATTGTGCTTTTAAAAAGCGTCATCACTTCTGTTGACCCGCACGCCTTTGTTGCCGTAAGCGACGTCCATGACGTACTCGGAGAAGGATTTACGCTTGATGAAAATAAAAATCCGATCAGACGATAATAAAAAGGCGGCTTTTGCCGCCTTTACTGTTCGTGTTTCCATTTGACAACCGGTGATTTTTTCTTTTTCAATCGGCGGGCGAATGCCGGACTGACATTGAGCGTCTGCTCGACGAAGCGCTGCGGCGTCAGTGCCAGCCATTGGTTTAGGGAGACGTCTTCGAAACGGTCGCTTTTAAAGATTTCCAGAAAGCGAAGCACGGTGTCACCGATATTCTGGACATAATGCCCCATCGCAAAAGGAACATATCCCACGTCACCCGCTTGATAGTTAAATGTCCGCGCTCTTCCCTCCGCCGCAAACACCGTCATTTTCGCTTCTCCCGAAAGATAATACTGCCACTCGTCCGTATTCGGATGCCAATGCAATTCTCTCATGCCTCCGGGTTCGACTTCCACAAGAGCGGCGGCAATTGTTTTTGACACCTTAAACGTTTTGGAATCGACGATCTTGACTCTTCCCCCGCTGGTAACAAGAGGCTCCTGCCGGGAGAGCTTGTAGCTGAACGGCTCCAAAACGGTGCCTTCCGGGGAAGAAACGGCTGCCTGTTCAATCGGGAGAGGCGGGTCCAGCTGGAACATGTAACGCTCTTTCTTGTGAATGTAGGCCAAGTCATATCCGGGAACACCGAAGTTCGCCTCCAGCACGCTGCGCGGGGTGTGGGCAAACCAGTCCGTTACTGAAAAGGTGCTGTTTTCTGAAAATGAGCCGTCATCAAAGACAAGCAAAAACTCACTGCCCTGCTCCATCCCTTGAATGGAATGAGGGATGCCGGAAGGAAAATACCACAAATCCCCTTCACTGACGTTGTCAATAAAATTCCGCCCGTTTTGGTCGACTGCGGTTAAACGGACTTCTCCGTTTATCACGTATCCCCATTCGGCTTCTTTATGCCAATGAAGTTCCCGCACAGTTCCCGGTTTCAGTCTCATGTTCACCGCCGCGATGTTTTTGGACACCGGCAGTTCCCTGACCGTCACTTCTCTTGACCATCCGCCGTCTTCAAGCCTCATATGCGTATCAGAAAAAGAGAATTTCAAGTTTTGAACCGTTCCCGCATCCGTTGAAGGCGGAACGAGCATGTCAGGATTCTGGAAGTCACGCGCGAGGTTCCGCGGTCCTTCATCAGTCGCCCCTTTTCTGCCTCTGATCGGCTGCGGGAGGTGTTTTGAAGCCAATTGCTGGATGAGTTTTTTCACTGGCTTTAGCTCCTTTACAGCAATTTGTGTTTATTTAGACTTAGGATATTCACGCTTTTTCTCTTTCTTTTTTTCCGCTCTGTATTTTCGGTAGCCGACATATGTCAGCGCAGTAATAATGATACCGCCTGTTGTCAGAATGACCCAGAGCAGCGAAGGATCAGCGTCATCCCGCTCCACCTTGTCAAATACACGTTTTAAATCCTGCTGCAGGAGCGTCAGACGCTCAAGCTTTGTTCCTTTTGTCATCTGCTGAAACCCTTCCTGCTCAATCACCTCGATATGTTTCGCCACCGTATCAAGCTGGCCGGCCGACACATCCATTGTCAGGCTGGGATAAATTAAATCATATAATGATATAAATTCATTCCACTTTTCATTGAAATTCTCACTTCCGTTCCCGCTGACATCTTCTTTTAAGGCGCTGAATGTCGCCATAATCGGTCTTTCAAGCGAACCCCACAGCGGATCGGAGTGGTCTTCCATCGCATCCATTACAAGCCTGAACTGAGCGGCTGCGCGAATTTTTTCGGAATCTGAGGCATCCGCCTGCTTCAAGGCGCGCTCTAAATCATTACAGCCCAGAGTCACCTGCCTGACTTCGGCGCCGGTCAGTGAGTTTACGTGTGTCATTTTTTTCTTAAAGTAGCCAAGCACTTGCAGGGCCTCATCATACTGCGAATGCCTCGTCATCTGGAAAACGGTATCCGAAAGGTCGTTCAGTTCCTTGAGACCGCCCTCACCTTCAGCTTTAGCAGTTGTGATGAAACACATAAGAGCAAGCAAAAGACAGATTGTAAGCTTTCGTTTCATAGAGGTCCCTCCCACTCCTTCTCTTTACAGAATATGAAGAGCGGGACAAGGTTAGACCAAGATTCTATCAGTGTAAGTCAAGCTTTATCCGCCTTTTGGAAATCACCAAAACGTATGCAAGACCGAGTGAAAACAGGCTCAGCCAGAATGTGGCATAGCCGATCTCTTGCATATAAGCACTGAGCATTGAATAGCGGGGCATCATGCCGAAAAGATAATCAATGACGTCATTATGAAGCGTCCAAACAGCGGCAACGGCAAGATGCCATAACCGGAACCGAAAATACGGGCTGTATAAAACGCCTTGAACGGCCATGGCGAAATGTGAAGCAATCAGCATATACCCTTCCCAAGGCATCTGCCCCATTTTAATCAGCACAAATATATTCATTCCGACCGCCCACAGCCCGTATTTTACAAGGGTTACAAGCGCAAGCGCTTCAAACAGCGGCGCGTTTCTTCTCATAAGAAATGCCAAAAGCACGAACAGGAAGAAAAACGTCGCCGTCGGGCTGTCAGGCACAAATATCAGAAAACGGAACGGCGTGTCCGCAAGCTGCGGCAAATACCAATAATAGCCGTACACGGTACCGATAAAATTAACGGCAAGAGCAAGCAGAAGCAAGCCGCGCCGTCCTAAAAGATAAGAAATCCACCTCATACCATCAACTCTCAGTCCTTAAAAAATATGTATCATGCAAAAAAAGCTGACATCCGGTCAGCTCTTTTCATAAAAGTATATCCTGCTATTGTCCGCTTCACAATACGTTATTTCGAGGTCGTTTCAGA
This sequence comes from Bacillus sp. 5RYD7K, assembly GCF_059831465.1. Taxonomy (NCBI): domain Bacteria; kingdom Bacillati; phylum Bacillota; class Bacilli; order Caryophanales; family Bacillaceae; genus Bacillus; species Bacillus sp. 5RYD7K. The sequence continues at coordinate 2,574,660 of NZ_CP191200.1, read as the reverse complement.
AATGAACTTCGCCAGCTGATCAAGCTGTTTATCATTCCCTTTAAAAATACCGGCAGGCATCTGCCCTTTCCCTTTGACGGCGATCTTTTTAATTTCTTCCGGGCTCAGCCCGTTATCGACCAGGGACGGACCGGCGCCTCCGCCTTGAAGATTATCCCCGTGACAGGAAATACAGCCTTGTTCTTTAAATACTTTATAACCGTCTGATTCGGTATCAATGGCGGCTTCTTTTTTGATTTTCCCTTGCTCCTCCGCCTTCGCCCAGTCATGCGTCGCGACTGACTGCCACGTTAAAAAAACCGTAGCGCAAAGCGCCAAAAGCATCATGCCGACCGCAACCGGACGCTTCCACGGCCTTCTTTCAGAGCCCCTGTCGAGAAACGGAGCCAAAAGCAGCGATCCGAAGGCAAGCCCCGGTATAATCATCGCGCCGATAACGGTGTAGCTCCCCGCGGCATATTCATATTTTAAAAGCTGGTATAAAAATAGAAAATACCAATCCGGCAGCGGTATATAGCCCGTATCCGTCGGGTCCGCAACCCGTTCCAAAGGCGGCTCGTGCACTATCGTCAAAACGAGAAATCCGACGAGGAAAACGGCTCCGACCATCCATTCCTTCAGCAGGAAGTTCGGCCAGAATGCCTCTGTCTTTCCCGGATACTCTGAATAGTCTTTCGGTATATTCGGTTTTTTTTCAGCCGGAATCCTTGAATCTCCTACAAACTTCATTCCTTTCCCCCGGTGCATGTCATCCCCTCCCTTTTATATCAGATCTGTATTAAAGCGGTCCTGAAATTCCCTGCTTGCGGATCATGACAAAGTGGGCGCCCATGAGCGCAAACAAAGCGGCAGGGAGAAAAAACACGTGAATCGCAAAGAATCTCGTCAGCGTTTGGGCTCCGACAATATCGTGGTGGCCGGCAAGAAGGGTTTTCACCTGCGCTCCGATCAACGGCGTCGCCTCCGCAATCTGAAGACCTACCTTTGTCGCAAACAGCGCCTTCATGTCCCACGGAAGCAGATACCCTGTAAAACCGAGACCAAGCATCACAAAAAAGATCAGAACACCGACGATCCAGTTCAATTCCCGAGGCTTTTTATAAGCTCCCTGAAAGAAAACCCGCAGCGTATGTAAAAACATCATCACAATGACTAAACTTGCCCCCCAATGATGCATACCCCTTACAATCTGTCCGAAAGCGACTTCATTCTGCAAATAATACACAGATTCCCACGCGTTTTTAATATCCGGCACATAATACATCGTTAAAAACATCCCGGACAGCACTTGGATAACGGTTACAAAAAACGTCAATCCGCCGAAACAATAGACAAAAGCCGAGAAATGGTGAGCTGGATTCACATGTTCCGGCACTTCATGGTCGGCGATATCCCGCCACATCGGCGTAATATCGAGACGTTCGTCCACCCAGTCATAAATTTTGTTCAGCATGTCACCCTTCCCCCCTAGGCTTTGCTTTTCCAAGATACAAAAAGCCGTCCTTTACTTTTTGCTCATAACGGTCAAGAGGCGCGAGCGGCGGCGTGCCCGGAACGTTCGTGCCGTCTTTTTCATACAGCCCGTAATGGCAGGGACAAAAGAATTTGTTCGGATTTTTAGGATCATTGTTCCAGTTTACGGTGCAGCCCAAATGCTTGCAGATCGGCGAAAGCGCTATAATTTCATCGCCATGCTTGTAGACCCAGGCTGACCTGGATTCTTCCGATTCGTACCAGGCGTCGACCTGATGAATTTTAAAGTCAAACCGTTTCGGCTCCTTCGTCAGTTCATCGACGCTGACAACCTGCACCATTTTTTGATCTCCGGTCGGTTTTAATACCGGGTCCAGCGCAAAACGGACCATAGGCATAAGCGCACTGGCGGCCATAAATCCCCCCACGCCGGTGAGCGCATAGTTTAAAAATTGCCTTCTTGATATATCTTGTTTTCCGCCCATCTCTTCCCCCCCCTAAAGATTGACCAAAAATTAACTAAAATAGAAAATAATTCTGAGATTTGACACCCTCATAATATATGAATCTTTCAGCAAGGTCAACAGAGGCAAAATGGCTGTTTTGCGGGATGTCTGGAGTTTTTAAGAATTGTTCCACTTCTGTAACAAAACGTTCAAAATTTCCCCGCACTTATCATCCGCTATTTTTCTCTTTAAAGAGTCTTTCATATGTTCAAACGGGACTGCTGGTATGTATATGACATCAGATCCTATTTCAGAGTCCTTCCATTTTTCGTCTGCCGTCAGAAACAAGGCATGCCGGAAGCTGGTCATCACCTCTTCTTTGAATTTTTGCAGCAGGGCGATCTGTGATTGATCTATATCAACATATGTATAAGAGGGGAATAAATATACCCGTCCCTTCAACTGGCGCTCAAGCTCTTCAGAAAGCAATTGGGTGCTCTCCCCCCGTTCAACTGCCTCTTTTAAGCCGCCTGCAGACGTTATGGAAATTAACGGAATGACAGCGGTGTCAATGTAATCCGCAGATTGTAAAAAGACCTCGGCATCAGCGGCCCTCCATCTCATGTCTGGTTCCTCCTCCTTACGCAACAAGCCTTGCATATTCTGCAAGGCTGTCATTTATGTGAGCTGATTCAATTGGCGGGAAAGCTTTTCAAATGTTTCTTTATCGTGGCGGTCCAGCGCCTCGTCGATATCTTTAAGCAGCTTTTCCCGCTGGAAAGTGGATATGGCCTGTTCTAATATTTTTTCGGCCATCCCCTGATCCTGTTTATTTTCAAACAGGTCTTTCGGCAGATGCGGATTTAATTCAAGAACAGCAGCATATTCAGGCGAGCTGTAGGCCGAACGGAAATTCAGCTGGATAAATAAATCCTGCTGCTTATTCAGCCGGATGTCGTGAAAAGATTTTTCTGCGTCCGTGGTCATGACATTTTCTTTGTAAAACCTAAACGGCACCTCATCAACGCAATGAGTAGACATGATAATGCCTCTCGGGCAAAATTCAGCTTGTTCTACAAAATGGACCTTCTCCATTAATGTATCATGACTCATTAAATAATTTAAAATCCAGACGCACTCCCGGCGTTTAAGCTGATAATGATTTAAAAACCAACGGATAAAATCCTTTTTTTCATTGACAGAAACAGGGGTCTGCATGTAATTCCCTCCTCTATCGATCGTATAATCTGACATCACTTATACATTCAGCAAGCATGGTCCAAAATCCTGCTTATCTCAAAAATTCGTCCTCTATCCGTAAGATTGTTTCTTCAAGCTCTTCGTTTGTTCCATCCATTGAAAGCACTTGTTTTAAAAGCGGCAGCGCTTCTTTCTGGAGACCCTCTTCCAATAAGAAGTGAGCGTATTCATATAAGAAATCCCGATCCTCCCGGTAATGGAGGTACGCAGCTTCGAAGCTTTTTTTCGCTTCGTCATATTGCTCCAGACCCGTATAGGCGCCCGCCAAATACCAATTGTATTTCGGATCTTCTTCGCCGTAGCCGCGGACTTCCTGAATCAGATCAATAATCTCTTCAAAGCTTTCTTCTTTATGATAGACGGCTAAAAGCGTATGGAGCGCTTCCACATAACCCGGATCGAGCGCCAGCGCTTCCTGAAGAAGCTTTTTGCCTTCGTCTTCGTTCCCGAGCTTTAACGCCATTTTCGCCGCATAGAGAAAAAGCTCTTTATTGTATTCATCGTAAGTAATACCTTCTTTAGCGGTTTTTAATGCATCTTCATACATGCCCTCTGCCTCGTAGCTTTTTGCAAGCGGCATATAAAGCGATGAATAAGAAGGATCAAGCCCTTTTAAATCAGAAAGCTGCTTAATGGCGGTTTTGACCATTCCCGCCTGATAGGCTGTGAAGCCGTACCCGAAAATCGTATTCGGTTCTGTATGTTCTGCTGCCGCTTTTTCATACCATGAAATCGCTTCTTCAAATTCACCCGCCGCGCTCAATGACTCGGCCAGCCTTTGATGAACATTTACACCGCCGATTTCATTCCGCTCTTTTGCCGTCTCTTCGTAATAGGGAACGGCTTTTGCGTATGACCCTTGAGTAAAGTATAATTCTCCCAGAGCGAAATCAATAACAGGTTCATCTTTTAACATCGCTTTCGCCTGTAACAGCTTTTGCTCACTTACTTCAAATAAGCCCTGCATCTGATACAGATCAGCCATCAAAAGAAGGCTTTCCGCGTAAGACGGGTCTTCTGGTGATATCGTCTCCAGCACCTCAAGAGCTTTTTCTTCTTCATCAATATCTATTAACAATTCGGCGTAAAAATTCGTCAGCTCAGACTCATCCGGATAAAGGTCATGCAGATCACTGATCAGCGTTAACGCTTTCTCTGCGTTTCCCCATTCATAGTAGAGCTGGGCTGCAATGGCTTTGTCTTCGTCATGAAGCTGCGATTCAGCTTTTGAAAGCGCTTTGAGTCCCTTTTCGGTTTCACCTGCTTCAACTAATTTTATGGCATCTTGAATCAATGTATTCAAATCAGACCGGTCCTTTCTTTTCCTATACCTCATCAACCAATGAAAAGGGTTTATTCGGGTTATTCTTATCATAATTCAGACAGGGTCTGCCCGCAAATAAGATGCTTCACCCGGCATTATAGTTTATCAAAAAATGGCGAGGAGGAAAACGGCAAAAAAGGGGACGCCATCTTTATACGCAAACAGCGCGGTTTGATCCGGCTGTTTCTGTAACGAAACGCATCCCCCCTTCCTGTTATTTTTCCTGTTTAAGACAAGCTATGTCAAAGCTCAAGACTTTATGACACACGAAGAAAAAAGCCCGAAGAATCGTCTTCAGGCTTTTTTGGCTAATTGATCTAAATGCTCAAAGAATGTCGGATAGGAGACGTGGATCGCATCTGTATCACGAATGTCAATCGGCTCTTCCGTCAGACATGAGGCGATACCGAGCATCATGCCGATGCGGTGGTCGCCGTGGCTTGATACACTGACGCCGCCCGCGAGTGTCTTTTTGCCGCGGATTTTCATGCCATCTTCAGTCGCTTCAATGTCTGCGCCGATTTTCCGGAGCTCTGATACGACGGTGTCGATCCGGTTCGTTTCCTTCACTTTCAGCTCCGCCGCGTCTTTAATGACCGTTGTGCCTTCAGCCTGCGTTGCCAAAAGGGCGATAATCGGTATCTCGTCAATTAAACGGGGAATGATTTCTCCGCCGATTTCTGCCGCTTTCAGAGCTGACGCTTCAATAACAAGATCTCCGTACGGCTCCGCGCTGTCCGCTTCTGATGGAATGACTTCAAGTGAAGCCCCCATCTGCTTTAAGACATCAATAATCCCTGTGCGTGTCGGGTTCAGGCCGACGTTTTTCAGCACAATCCGGCTTCCGGGAACGGCAGCCCCGGCCGCGAGGAAAAAGGCCGCTGAAGATATATCCCCAGGCACGAAAATATCAGCTGCCCGAAGCCGCTGACCGCCCGTTACGGAAGCGCTCGTCTCTGTCTCCGCAAGCTCAGCGCCAAAAGCGTTCAGCATCCGTTCTGTATGATCTCTTGATTTATGAGGCTCGGTAACGGTTGTCGTTCCTTCTGCCTGCAATCCGGCAAGCAGCACGGCAGATTTGATCTGCGCGCTTGCGACGGGAGACACATAATCGATGCCTTTTAATTGTCCGCCTCTTACAGATAACGGCGTAAATTCTCCGTCCGCTCTTCCGTCAATCACGGCACCCATCTGCTTTAAAGGCTCCGTCACCCTCTTCATCGGGCGCTTTGCAATACTTTCGTCGCCCGCTACCGTACTGTGAAATGGGCGTCCGGCTAAAATGCCGAGCATCAGGCGGATGGTCGTGCCGGAATTTCCGACATCAAGAAGGCTGTCAGGCTCATAAAGTGCGTCAATGCCGTTCCCGTGTATCGTTACATCACTTCCGTTCTGTTCAATGGAGACACCCATTTTTCTGAAGCAGGCAATCGTGCTCAGGCAATCGGCTCCCGGCAAAAAGTTTTTTACCGTTGTCGTTCCTTCTGCAAGCGCTCCGAACATAACAGAACGGTGGGAGATGGATTTATCCCCCGGAATATGAATTTCACCGTTTAAAGATGTCACTTTTTCTCTTTTCAATGTTTTCCACCTCAGTCAGCGTAAAATGTGTCATATTTGGCGCGGGATTGAATGCAGATTTCCGCCCGCTTGCGGTCCTCATCCGTCTGGAAACTGATTCTCAGAATTCCGTTAATATCTTCTCTCGTTTCGATAATACGGATGTTGGTGATGCTGATTTGTTCATCAGCCAATATCGCCGTAACCTCCGAAATGACCCCCGGATGATCGGGAACATCGACATAAAGGTCATAAAAGGACGGGATCGCCCCTTTTTGACGGATCGGCAGGCCGTCGCGGTAATCCTTCGCTTTTTTAAAGTAACCGAACAGGTTGTCCGCATCTTCATTTTCTACGTAAGATTCGATCGTGTCAATCTCCCGTTTCCACTCTTTGAAGCGGTCAAGCAGTTTATCTTTGTTGTGAAGGAGAATGTCTCTCCACATCGCCGGACTGCTGGAGGCTATTCTTGTAATGTCCCGGAAACCGCCGGCCGCGAAACGCTTCAAAAGCGGGTAATCTTCTTCAGAACGGTGAGCCTGATGTACGAGGCTGGCAGCAACGATATGAGGGAAATGGCTGATGACGCTCGTCACGCCGTCATGCTCCTCAGGCGTCATCTCCACAAAGTGGGCGTTTGCCGCTTTCAGAAGCTCCTTCAGATGCGTTACTGACTGTTTAGAAGTTGATTTTCCCGGTGTTAAAATGTAAAACGCGTTTTCGAATAAAAATTCTTTTGCGGCAGCTGCCCCTGATTTATGAGACCCCGCCATCGGGTGGCCGCCGACAAATTGATAGTGAGCCGGAAGCACTTTGTCGGCGTAGCTGACGACTTTCTGTTTTGTGCTGCCCACATCCGTAATCAAGAGTTCATGGGTGATGCCCGAGGCGGCCAGCATATCAAGCATTTTCAGCGTTTGGGCGACGGGCGTGGCGATAATGATAACTGATGCTTGCTGCGCCCCTTCCATAAATGAGTCGGCCCGCTCGTCAATAATTCCGAGCTTCAGCGCGGCAGTGAGCTGTTCTTCCGAAATATCCACACCGATAATTCGTTTATGCTGATGCTCCTTTTTGATGGCCAATGCGATCGATCCGCCGATCAGCCCGATCCCCGCAAGCAATATAGTATCCTTCATTTCACTCATTTCCTTTTTCATCTAGTTTAATAGAGCAAAGAGGTGATGCTTGATCACCTCTTATAATATTTCAGCTAAAATTGTCAGAATTTCCTCATTCTGCTCTTTCGTACCGACCGTAATCCTTAACGCTGTCGGAAATCCGAGCGCCTGTCCCGAGCGGACGATATATCCTTTTTCCAGCAGGGCCTGGAACAGTTCATCCGCCGGGCGGTTAAAATCAATGAGCACAAAGTTGGTTTGTGAAGGATAACATGTTAAACCGTGGGTTTCGGCAAAATCATAATACTGCTTAAGACCGGCTTTATTTTTTTCGACACATTCCTTAATAAATGCCTGGTCATCAAGCGCAGCCAGTGCCGAAGCCTGGCCGATTCTGCTCGTATTGAACGGCTCTCTCGCCGGCTCAATCTGGCGGATCAGCGCTTCGTCCGCAATGCCGTATCCGACGCGCAGCGCGGCAAGTCCGTACGCTTTAGAAAATGTGCGGAGGATCATGACATTCGGATATTGCTTTAAAAGCGGAATGCTTTCAGGGTAATCTTCCGCCGTGACATACTCATAGTACGCTTCATCAAGTACAACGAGGATTTCCTCGGGAACTCTGTCTAAAAAGGAAATTAATTCCCGTTCGGAAGTATACGTCCCCGTCGGATTATTCGGATTGCACACCCATATGACTTTCGTCTTGCCGTCAATTGCTTCCAGCATCCGATCCAAATCATGAGCACCGTCACTGCGGAGCGGCACCTCACGTACTTCAGCGCCCTCAATCACCGCATTGTGTCTGTATTGCGGAAAAGTCGGAGCGGCGGTAATCGTGTTTGCCTGATCATTTAATAAAGAACGGCAGATAATCTGCACAAGCTCATCTGAGCCGTTGCCGAAAATGATCGAAGATTCACTGACCTGCAGATGCTCACTGAGCCGCGTTCTCAAAGCGGCACTGTAACCGTCTGGATACAGCGCGAGCTGCTCAATCTCCTGATGCAGCGCATCTTTAGCGGCCTGTGAACAGCCGAACGGATTTTCGTTAGAAGCGAGCTTCACTACTTTCTCAAGCCCGTATTCCATTTTCACTTCTTCTATTGGTTTGCCCGGCTGATACGGTTTCAGCTGCCGCAGCTGTTCTTTAATCTGCAAATCCAGTCACCTCATTTTACACTGTACAGTCGTCCGAACGTCTTTGCGTAGTCTTCAAATTCAAGAAGCGCATCGGCTCTTGTGCCGGGGTTCACAAGCTTTGTTTCAAGCTCTTCTACTTTTTTAACGAGCGCGCTTCCGACAACGACACCGTCTGATATTTCATTCATCTCCTCAACCTGTCTGCGGCTTGAAATGCCAAAACCGACCGCAACCGGAACGGAGCTGAATTCTTTCACTTTTCGGATAAAAGAGTATACAGACGGATCGAATTCTCTGCGTACGCCTGTCACTCCTAAAGAGGATACGCAGTACACAAAGCCGCCGGCCTGTTCAGTAATTATTTTCAGTCGGTTTTCACTTGTCGGCGCAACCAGCGAGATATAAGCGATGTTCTCCTTTTTGCATGCCGTTTGTAAAAGGGCGCTTTCCTCTAACGGAAGATCCGGAACAAGCAGACCGTCTATGTCGTTTTCCCGCAGTAAAGCGAAAAAGTATTCTTTTTCTAATTGTAACACAGGATTATAATACGTAAAGAGGATAATTGGAATATGAACGCCGTTTTTTTTCATTTTGCCGCCAAGTTCAATGGCTTTTACGATATTCATTCCGTTTTCCAGAGCCCGTTTTGAAGCCCGCTGAATAACCGGGCCGTCGGCGAGCGGATCTGTGTATGGGACGCCGATTTCAAGGGCTGAGGCGCCTGCATTCTGCAATGACTTTGCCAGCTCAACAGAAATGTCAGGAAGCGGATCGCCAGCTGTAATAAAAGGGATAAATAGTTTTTCAGAATCATGCAGATTAAACATGTGTCTCCACCTCGTTTTCCAAAACATTCATCAGCGTATGAACGTCTTTATCTCCCCTTCCCGACAAACTGACGAGAATGATTTTATCTTTATCCATGTCTTTTGCCATTTCAAACGCTTTTGCCAAAGCGTGTGCGGATTCAATAGCCGGAAGAATGCCTTCTGTTTCAGAAAGCAGACGCAGCGCGGCGATCGCTTCATCATCTGTCACACTTTCGTACGTTACACGGCCGCTTTTATGCAGATAGGCATGCTCCGGCCCGATCCCCGGGTAATCAAGGCCTGCTGAAATGGAATACGGTTCGATAATCTGCCCGTATGCATCTTGTATTAAATAAGTCATCGAACCGTGAATCACCCCGAGCCTCCCTTTTGCGATCGTTGCCGCATGCAGCGGTGTATCAATTCCTTTTCCGGCAGCCTCAACGCCGATCAGCTCAGTATCATCTTCTAAAAAGGCCTGAAAAATGCCCATCGCATTGCTTCCGCCGCCGACACAAGCAACAACCTTATCAGGGAGCGTTCCTTCGGCTTTGCGGAGCTGTTCTTTCGCTTCCTTGCCGATGATTCTCTGAAACTCGCGAACGATGTAAGGATACGGATGCGGACCTACAACAGAACCGATTAGGTAGAAATGATCTTCACAATGCTGGACCCAATATCTGATCGCCTCATTCGTCGCATCTTTCAGCGTGCCGTTTCCGCTTGAGACCGGCACCACTTTTGCGCCGAGCAGCTTCATGCGGAATACGTTCAGCGACTGGCGCGCAACGTCCTCTTCCCCCATAAAAACCGTGCACTCAAAACCGAATTTTGCGGCGGCTGTCGCGGCGGCAACACCGTGCTGTCCCGCACCGGTTTCGGCAATGATTTTCGTTTTGCCCATCTTTTTGGCAAGCAGAATCTGGCCTAACGCGTTGTTTATTTTATGGGAACCGGTATGGTTTAAATCTTCCCTTTTCAGATAGATTTTTGCCCCTTCCAAATACTCCGACACCCTGTCTGCAAACGTTAATGCCGTCGGTCTGCCTGAGTAATCAAACAATAGTTTTTGATATTCGGCATGAAAAACGGGATCATTCTTTAATTCTTTGAAAGCCGTTTCGATTTCTTCGAGGGGCCGCATTAATGTTTCAGGGACAAACTTGCCGCCAAATTCGCCGTATCTTCCGATTTCATTTGGATATGGATACATAATGGTTCATCCTTTCTTCTAAAAACCGGATCAGTGTTTGATCCTTTTGTCCGTTTTTTTCAATTCCGCTGGCAAGATCTATACCGCACGGGCGTGATCTCAGTAAGCCGGTAATCGTTTCAGGATTAACGCCGCCCGCAATAAAACACCGCTTGTTTGCTTTTTGAGCCTGCTCCCGGTACAAAGGGACACGCTTCCACGAAAACGCGATTCCCGTCCCGCCCCTCATGCCTTTGACTGAAGAATCAATGACATAGCCGTCGACGGCAGGTGCAAATTGAGCCATCTGACGGAGCGTGCTTTCTCCGTGATGGAGCGCTTTCCATATCTCAGAACGCACAAGAGGACGGAGACGGCAGGCATCCTCTGGCGATTCATCACCGTGAAGCTGGATAACGTTAAGGGACAGATCAGAAGCGATTTGCGCGATGTTTTCTATCGTTTCATTCACAAAAACTCCGACATGTTTCTTGTCTGTCCGGATCTCTTGTTTCCATTTCCGGACATCATCCGGGGTGACCTTCCGTTTGCTTGCGGCAAAAATAAATCCCAGGTAATCCGCTTCTGAGGCTGCCGCAAGCTCATAATCACGCTTCGATCGTATTCCGCAGTACTTTAATTCAGGCTTTTTCATACCCTCACTCCCCGAACAGCCCGCGGATCGCCTTTTGCTGTGAATCCTCTCTCATTAAGGATTCTCCGATCAATACAGCCTGCGCCCCGTGCTTGTTGACGAATTGCAGGTCAGCCAAAGAGCCGATCCCGCTTTCACTGACCAGCAGACAGCCGTCCGGCACAAGCTGCGCTATTTTTTCCGTTTGCGAAACCGAAGTACGGAACGTTTTTAAGTCCCGGTTGTTAATGCCGAGAATGTCCGGCTGAAACACCTGTAAAATCCGTTCAAGCACGGTATCATCATGGACTTCCACGAGAACGTCCATGCCCTTCTCACGTGCTTCCAGGTAAAGCTCATGAAGCTTTGAAGGCTCCAGCGCTTCACCGATCAGCAAAATCGCATCAGCACCGAGCCGGTACGATTCCTCCACCTGCAGGGAGTCAATAATAAAATCCTTTCTTAATACGGGAAGAGAAACGCTTTTTTTAACATCTGTCAAAAAGTGATTTCTTCCCTGAAAAAAACGGGTATCCGTCAGAACAGAAAGGGCGTCGGCTTTGGCTGCTTCATAATCTGCCGCAATCTCTTCCGGAACAAAATGCTCTTTAATCAGCCCTTTAGACGGCGAAGCTTTTTTCACTTCAGCGATCAGCCCGATAAAACGGTTCGGATTCAGGAGCGCTTCCTTAAAAGATCTCCGTTCAATTTGACAGGTTTCCGGCAGCACAATGGATTTGATTTCTTCTTTTTTCTGCTGAATGATTTGATCAAGCATATAATTCTTCCTCTTTCTGTTTCAGACGTTCGAGCTGCCTTTTGGCATCTCCGTTTTGAATCGTTTCTAAAGCGATTTCGGCTCCTTCTTTCAGATCGTTCGCGAGACCCGCCGTATAAATGGCCGCTCCCGCATTTAAGGCCGTAATGTGCAGAGCGGACGACGGAGCTTTATTTGCAAAAATATTCTGAATGAGATGCGCGCTTTCTTCCGCTGAGCTCACTTGAATATCTTTCAGCAAACCTTCTTCAAACCCGAATTGTTCAGGTGATACCGCATATTCCAGACGTTCACCGTTTTTCAGCTCAATGACATCGGTCGGTGCTGTGACGGAAAGTTCATCTAACCCGTCACGCGCCGACACAAGCATGACGTGCCTGACTTCAAATTGTTCCAAAGCGCTTGCCATCAGGCGCGCTTTTTCAGATGAATAGACACCGATCACCTGCCGTTTCGCCTGCAGCGGGTTGCTGAGCGGGCCAAGCAGGTTAAACACGGTTCGGAAGCCCAGCTCTTTTCTCACAGCGGCGACGTGCTTCATTGACGAATGAAACAGCGGGGCAAACAAAAAACCCATTTGCTTCGTCTCAATACTGTGCTTAACACTGTCAGGAGTGGCTTGAATGGAAACACCCAGTTTTTCCAGCACATCCGCGCTGCCGCTCTTAGACGACACGGAACGATTTCCGTGCTTGGCAACTTTGGCTCCGGCGGCAGAGGCTGTAATCGCTGCTGCCGTTGATATGTTAAACGTAGAAATCCCGTCTCCGCCTGTTCCGCACGTATCAACGACCTCCTCCAGGCCATCTGCCGTCTGCGCACGGGCCCGCATCGCTTTTACAAATCCGGCGAGCTCCTCCGCCGTTTCGCCGCGGTGGGCTAATACCGATAAGATTCCGCCGATTTCAGACTGCGACATGTCTCCGTTCATCATCATTTCCATCAGCTTTTCGGCTTCTCCGGTTTTCAGCGTGCCGCCATTAACGCACGATTGCAGAAATTTGTTCATCCGTCTTCTCCTCCCCGCCAGAAAAGATGTCTTCTGCGATTTGAATCGTTTTTAACAGCGCTCCCGCTTTGTTGCAGCTCTCTTCATATTCGGCTTCCGGGACGGAATCAGCAACTATTCCCGCGCCCGCCTGCACCGACGCCGTACCGTTTTTGACACTCATGGTGCGGATGGTAATACACGAATCAATCGAACCGTCAAATCCGATATAAGCGATACATCCGCCATAAGTTTCTCTGGAAGTCGGTTCTAATTCATTTAAAATCTGCATCGCGCGGATTTTCGGAGCGCCCGAGAGTGTTCCTGCCGGGAATGCCGACATCAGCGCATCGACCGGATGGACGCCCTGTTTTAAACGGCCGGTTACAACGGAGATGATGTGCATCACATGTGAAAAAGAAACGATCTTCGTGAATTCCGGAACGGTTACAGAACCATACTCCGCGACTCTGCCGATATCATTGCGCGCCAGATCGACGAGCATGTAATGTTCAGCTTTTTCTTTTTCGTCATTCATCAGCTCTTTTTTCAGGCGTTCGTCCTCTTCTTTTCCGGCTCCCCTTTTTCTCGTTCCGGCGATCGGATGTATTTCCAGATGCCTGTCATGCACACGGATCAGGCGTTCAGGCGAACTCCCGACAATGTCTCGGTCCGGCAGTTTAATATAGTACATATAAGGTGAAGGGTTGACGATGCGGAGCACCCTGTACAGCTCAAAGGAATGTCTGGATACCGGGATCTCAAACTTTTGCGACAGCACTCCTTGAAAAATATCTCCCGCTTTTATATATTCTTTCAGTTTATTAACGCCGGCCATAAACTCTTCTTTCGTATTATTGGATGTCACATTGGCAAAGCTCGGTGTTTCAAATGTATCTTTGAAAAAAAACGGCTCTTTTATATCCTTAGGTTCTGTCAAAATACCGATAAGCTTGCGAAGCTCAGCGCAATTTTCTTTAAAAACGGCCCGTTTTTCTTCTTCCGTCTCCCGGCCGTTAAGCGCCGCATATTGAATGAAATGCACTTGTTTCGTTTCATGGTCGTACGCAATGATTTTCCGGCAGACAAACAGCATGCATTTTTCTAAATCTGTTTCTTTTGCGTGGCTTGGCACGGAAGGCTCAATTAAAGGAATCATGTCATAGCTCAGATAACCGACCGCCCCTCCCGAAAACGGGATATCAAGATCGGGCGTTTTAATACGGAAGCTTTCATTCATCCAGTCAAGCACGGCTTTTAAATCTCCGGCTTCAAACAGCGTAACCCCTTTCGGATCAGCGGCAGTGAATGTGTGATGACTCTCTTTAATCGTGATAAAAGGATCGAGACCGATAAAGGAGTATCTTGACCAGCTTGACGACTCATCCTTGCTTTCCAGCAAATACGTAATGTTTCTGTCCAGTTTTTCAACCATCTGAATGGGTGTGATCGTATCGACCGTAAAAGTCTCTGCGATTGGAATGGTACGGTGTGTCAGACTGTCCTTTAAAAATAAAGAAACATCCGATTGTAAATTCATGATTCTCCTCCTTACGGTAAGGAGAATGAGATGAGGAGTGAGAGGGGTCTTGCGTATATGAAATAAACCCAAAAGAAAGGCTTCTTTTGGGCAGAATAAAAACGTGTTTATCTCAGCTCAGCTAAACTCATTCTCTGCTACCCTATTCTAAACTCAACTGTTTCATCATCTGGTTTCTATGCTTTATACACACTCTTGTGTATTTCTAAGCTTTTTTTATCGTATTACATGTCAGTATTTTTTGTCAATGATAAATCCGGTCTTAACACAACGGCTTTTTCTAAATAGACATGCTTGATTTCATCTTGAGGCGTATCCGTCTGAACCGTCATCAGGACACGGATACATTTTTTCAGAGCTCCCGCGACATCCATTTCCTGCATGCATGTTACCGGGACGTACTGCCACCCGGAAAGGCGGCGGACCGCTTTTGCCGGAAATACGGAATGGATGTCAGGCGTGGCGGATAACAGGATCTGCACGACGTCTTCCGGCTTGCATCCATTTTGTTCAATGATTTTTTCAAGCAGCTGCTGTGTTTTTTCTAAAATTTCTTGTTCGGTGTCTTGTTCCACCGTTGTTGCTCCGCGAATGCCGCGTATCATCATGCTGTTTCCTCCATTCGCCATTTGTTCAGCAAATTTTCAAGCTCATCTTTTGAAAGCATACAGTCCTGCGCTTCGCCTAATTCCTTCAATACGATGAACTGAGTCATGCCTCCGCGCGTTTTTTTGTCATTCATCATCCGGGCGGAGAGAACCGGTGTTTCAATATCTTGTCTGATGCTTCCCGGGTAGCCGAGCCCAATCAGCCATTGCGTGAGTTCTTTTCTGTTCATCTTGCATCCCGCAACTTGTTCACTCACGTAAAGGGCAAACTGCATGCCGAGGGCGACTGCATCTCCATGTGTTATCCGGCCGTAGCCGTATTCCGCCTCAACTGCGTGGCCGAGCGTATGTCCGAAATTCAGAAAAGCTCTTATCCCCTCTTCCTTTTCGTCCTCACGCACAACGGCTGATTTGATTGAGATTCCTTTATAAATCATTTCATTCAGCTCAGCGCTTGTCAGTCCGTTTAACGTATCAAGCGTGAGAAGCTTTTCTAAAAAAGCGTGGTCGGCGATAAACGCATGTTTTATCACCTCAGCCATACCCGATCTCAGCTCTTGTTCCGGCAGGGTTTTCAGAAGCTCCGTATCATAAATCACCGCTTTCGGCTGATAGAACGCTCCGATTAAATTCTTTCCGAGTTTATGATTGACGGCCACCTTGCCGCCGACCGCGCTGTCATGGGCAAGCAGTGTCGTCGGCATTTGGATGAAATCAATTCCGCGCATAAAAGTCGCTGCGCAAAAGCCGGCCAAATCACCCGTCACACCGCCTCCGAAGGCGATCATACATGAAGAGCGGTCCATATGGAAGGCGATCGCTTCCGATTGAATCCGTTCATACTCTTTCAGAGACTTCGCTTCTTCTCCGCTCGGGACGATCACTTTTTTCACGGGCCATGTTTCGTTTAGAAGCCGGAACATCTCATCACCGTAAAGCCGGTCCACTTCAGCGTCGATGACGAGCAGGATTTTTGTCAGCGGCCTGTTCAGTGAAGTCAGAAGGGCAGCGGCCTGTTTCCTGATGCCTTCACCGATATACACGGGATATGCGGAGGAAGCCGTCCGAACCTCAAGCTCCTTCATTAGAATTCCCTCGATAGTTTCTTCATGTTTTCAACATTTTCTTTAATGCGGTCGATCTGGTCGAGGCCGAATTGTTCTACGACGGCATTTGCGATTTCCCAGGCCACTGCCGCTTCAGCCACGACGCTTGCCGCAGGAACCGCGCAGCTGTCTGAACGTTCAATGCTCGCTGAAAACGGCTCTTTCGTTTCAATATCAACGCTTTTCAGCGGCTTATATAAAGTCGGGATGGGTTTCATAACACCGCGGACGACAATCGGCATACCTGTCGTCATACCGCCTTCTAATCCTCCGAGCCTATTTGTAGCGCGTGTGTAGCCTTTCTCTTCATCCCACACGATTTCATCATGAACATCACTGCCGTTTTTGCCGGCCGCTTCAAAACCGATGCCGAACTCGACCCCTTTAAAAGCATTGATCGACAGAACGGCAGCGGCGAGCTTGCTGTCCAGTTTACGGTCATAATGGACATAGCTTCCGACACCGACCGGCATGCCTTCGACAATCACTTCAACGATTCCGCCGATTGAGTCGCCGTTTGCCTTCGCTTCATCAATGGCTGCCATCATTTGCCGGCCTGCTTCTTCATCGTAGCATCTGACCGGTGATTCTTCCGTTACCCGCTTGAGATCTTCAATGGATGTGTAGTCGGTCTTCTCGGCTTTTACCCCGCCGATTTGCAAAACATGTCCGGCCACTGTAATGCCAAGCTCCGCTAAAATCTTTTTAGCGACGGCTCCGGCAGCCACGCGAACCGTTGTCTCACGCGCGGAAGATCGTTCTAACACATTTCTCATATCGCGGTGATTGTACTTAATGGCGCCGTTTAAATCCGCGTGCCCCGGTCTCGGTCTTGTGATCTGGCGTTTCATTTCACTTTCTTCTTCTTCTGTAATCGGTGCGGCACCCATGATTTTTGTCCAGTGGGTCCAGTCTTTATTTTCTACAACGAGCGCAATGGGTGAACCGAGTGTCCGGGCATGCCGCACGCCGCTCGTAATCTTCGCTCTGTCCGTTTCAATCTGCATGCGCCGTCCGCGCCCGTGCCCTTTTTGGCGTCTGGCAAGCTCAAAATTAATATCTTCCTCAGTTATATAAAGCCCCGCAGGCACACCTTCTATAATGGTCGTCAGCTGCGGACCGTGTGATTCTCCGGCTGTTAAGTATCTCATTTCGTTCTTCTCCCTTCATCACATTAACGCTTTTAAGTAAAACTATAACACAAGTTTTCATAAAATGTCTTCTATCTTTTTTGATAAAAAAATGTATCAGTGCTTTCAAGGCCGAATTTTTCCGGGCTGAAAATTTGTTCTGTGCTTCCGACAAACAGAATTCCGTTCTTTTTCAGGCTGCCCGCCATTTTCACATACAGCTCTTCTTTCGCTTTTTCAGTAAAATAAATAAAAACATTGCGGCAGACGATCAGATCAAAATCCTGTTCATAGCTGTCGGCAAGCAGGTTGTGCCGCTTAAACCGGATGTTTTTCTGAATCTCTTGTTTTACTTGATAGCTGTTGTCAGCCTGCTTGGTGAAATAGCGGCTTTTTATGGAAGCCGGCACCTCTTGCAGAGACCGCTCCTGATAGATGCCCCGCTTGGCTTTGCCGAGCGCCTTTTCATCAATATCTGTCGCCAATATATCAAAGCCGGCCAAACCCGCCTGCTGATTGAGAATCATGGCCAAGGTATAGGGTTCCTCCCCCGTTGAACAGGCCGCACTCCATATTTTTAACGGTTTGTTATGCTTTATTAACGGAAGAATTGAGGTTTCAAGAACTTCCCATCGTTTATAATTTCGGTAAAATTCAGAAACATTGATTGTCATCCTGTCCAATGTTTCATTTAATAAAAGCTTGTCTTTCTCCAAAGCGGCGGCAAATTCCTGAAAATCTTTGAATCCCTTTTTTTCATAAAGGGACGTCAGCCGCCTTTTCATTTGTGCTTCTTTGTATAAAGATAAATCAACACCGGTTATTTTCTTCCACTTGGTGATAAAAATGTCGTAAGGCTCCATTGCTTCTCTCCCAATCTCGCTGTCTTTTGTCCTAGTATAGCCTGTTTTCTTTCTAATTTGTACGATTTCAATAAAAAAATCAGCCCGCAGGCTGATTTGTGAGAAATGAAAAGACAGGGCAGCGCAGCCTCTGTCTTTCTTAAAATATGTAAACCTTTTCATAACAAGAGAAAAAGAAAGGCTGACGGCTTAGTACACCCAGTCGGCCATTAATTTTTGATACGGTACAAGCTCTTCCTGTTTGAAGAAAATGTCAATTTCCCGTTCAGCGCTTTCTAAGGAGTCTGAACCGTGAATGATATTTTTGCCGACAAACATGCCGTAGTCACCGCGAATCGTGCCTGGCAGTGCGTCTTTCGGGTTTGTTTTTCCGATCAGCTGTCTTGTGATCTCTACTACATTTTCCCCTTCCCATACCATTGCAAATACGGGTCCTGATGTAATGAATTCCACAAGCTCACCGAAAAACGGTTTCCCTTTATGTTCAGCATAATGGTTTTCAGCCATCTGTTCTGAAACTTGCATCAGCTTGGCTCCTGCCAATTGTAAGCCCTTACGCTCAAATCTCGATAAAATCTCTCCGATCAGCTGGCGCTGTACGCCGTCCGGTTTTACCATGATAAAAGTTTTTTCCATAAGATTCTCCACCCCATCATTATGTATAGGCTTTCAAGTTGCACACCGAAATCGTAACATCTTTCTGACAATTAATCAATCCAGGGCGGAGAATGTTCACATCTTGTTCGTAAAAGGATTTAAAATTTCCGTTTGCCGATATATTTGGCAATGGCGGCCAAGGATGAACGCGCACGTCCTCTCGGCAGCGTATTCAGCTTTTCAAACGCTTTTTTCAAGTATCTGTCACTGACGGCCATTGATTTTTCAATCGCATCTGTGCGTTTAATATTTTCAATAATGGGGGCGAGCTGCTCCTGTGTTGTTTCGCTGTTAATTAATTTCAGCTGATTTTTCAATTCAGGCTGACGCAGCGCGTACAAAACGGGCAGAGTGACATTTCCTTGCAGCAGATCTCCTCCGACCGGTTTTCCCAGCTCCTCTTCCGTTGAAGTGAAATCAAGGATATCATCAATAATCTGGTAGGACATGCCCACGTAATAGCCGAACCAATATAATGCTTTATGAATCTTTTCATCAGCTCCCGAAGCGATGGCGCCGAGCTGGCAGCTGACGGCGATAAGAAGCGCCGTTTTCCGTTTGATGCGGCGTAAATAGGTTCTGAGGTTTTGTTCCATATTATATTTATCTTTGATCTGTTCAATTTCTCCGAGGCAAACTTCTACGATGGTTTTGGACAGGATCCGGTGGGCTTTCGGCTCATCCAGTCTCGTCATCATCTCAAGCGAGCCCGCAAGCATATAATCACCGGTATACATGGCGATGCGGTTGTCCCATTTGGCTTTAATGGTCGGTTTTCCTCTCCGCAGCTCGGCGTCATCAATGACGTCGTCATGCACGAGGGACGCCATATGAATCATTTCCAGCGTCACCGCAACATATTTTATTTTATTAATGTCATAGTCGCCGAACATGCCGGAAAGCAATACGAAAACAGGGCGAATCCGCTTGCCTCCTGCCTGAAGCAGATGGAGCCCGGCTTCACTCAGCAAGGGATAGTCAGACCGTACCGTCTGCTCAAGCTCCCTTTCGATCACATCAATATCATCATTTAAAAAAGAATAGGCCATTTTAAATTTCATATCATTCACCCAAACATCTGTATATTCATCATTTCCAGCCGATATGCGTAGCGGCCACTCCGCCGGTAAACGAATGGTATTTGACATTCGTCAGGCCCGCTTCTTCAAACAGACGCGCAAGCTCTTTCATACCGGGAAATTCTCTTGCTGATTCTTGAAGCCAAGAATATTCTTTATAGCTCTTCGCAAACATTTTTCCGAAGAAAGGCATGATGTATTTAAAATAAAGGAAATATGCCTGTCTGAAACCGATCATTTCCGGCTGGGATGTTTCCAGGCATACGACCTGTCCGCCCGGTTTGACGACGCGCCGCATTTCTTTCAGCACGGTCAGATAGTCGGGAACGTTCCGGAGTCCGAAGCCGATGGTGACAAAATCAAAAGAATTATCAGCGAAAGGAAGCTCCATTGCGTTTCCGTGCAAAAGCTCAATTTGGCTGTAACCGCCCTCTTTTACTTTTTTCTCGCCGATGCTCAGCATATTTTTGCTGAAATCCAGCCCTTTGATTTCGCCGCTTTTTCCGGCAGCTTCTGCGAGGGCAATCGTCCAGTCAGCCGTCCCGCAGCAGACGTCAAGCGCTTTTGCACCTTCTTGCACATTCATGATCTGCATCGTTTTGTCGCGCCATTTTTTATGCTGCTGAAAACTGATGACAGAGTTCATTTGGTCATAATTTTTATAGATTTTTTCAAACACGCCGTGTACGCGCTGTTCTTTTGACTCCTGCATGTTGATTACCCTTCTTCCACTTTCTGATGATATGTTTTGTCTTGGCTGATCGCTTTAAGCCGGTTCAGCATTAGATTTTGGATTGGTGAATTGAGCGGCAGCAGCGTTTCAATGCTTTGTTTCGCCTTTCGGAAGCTTTCTTCCAGTATTTCAGCCTTTGATTTCCCTGACTTTACAATATTGCCGATGACATCGAGAAATATAGCATTGCCGTTCATCAGCCGCTTATACACAAAAAAATCACTCGCCAGCTCTTTCCAGCGCGGAAGATTAAAGTGGTCTGACACTCTGTGAAACAGGGCCGCTTCCACAATCGCCATGCTTTCGATCAATTGGTTCAAGTCATTGACAGACCGATCGTACAGACGGATTTTATGCTCATTGATTTCTTTAATTGCCGTAGCGAGCGTCCGGATCATATAGATATCCTTCATTTCAGATAAAAGCGAATAATACAGTCCGCTGAAATAGTCGCCGGCAAGCACGGTGAGCTGCCGGTTTTTATTTTCGTCTCGCTTTAACGCTCTGGCTGTTGTCACTTCATCGTGGGTATCAAGGGCGCTTTGGACAAGCATCGCAGTTACTATGTAATTTTCTCTGTCGTTGTTCTTAATGTCCGCCTCTTCAAACAAAGCGTGAAAAAGAAGAAGCTTATCCTCATCGATTTTCGGCGCAGAAATATGTTTCGCTAAATAAGGATGAGACAGCTTTTGTTTTAATTTCGTATTTAAATTCGCTAAAGTTCCGTAGATGTCTTGCAAAAATATCACCCTTGTCCCCAAATTCACATTTATTCTAATATGTATGAGATTTACTCGTCATTATTATACGCAGGTATCATTATAGCATAAAAAAAAGAAATTGGCTGTATTCTCCCGCCGTTTGCGGGCATTTGGCAAAAGCGGGAAACAGCCGGCTTATTTTTTTTCGCTGTTCATTTCTCCGTAAGCGGTCTGGATGAGGGCGTTGCCTCTCACTTTGATGGCTGAAGTATGCTCTGTAAACTGAGCGATAATTACTTCACCTTTGTCCAGCTTTTCAGAATGGTGGAATTTCGTATCCGTTCCTCTCGTTAAACCGATGACGTTCACACCGTCCTCGACCGCTTTAATGACGACAAAATCACTTGAATGCTTTGAATTCATATCTGCACCCTCTATCATAATTAATCCGCACGTTTAATATGTTCTAACACTTCGGAACGCGCCGCAGCGTCATCTTTAAAAATGCCTCTTACAGCGGAAGTTACCGTTTTTGCCCCCGGCTTTCTTACGCCTCTCATCGTCATGCACATATGCTCAGCTTCAACGACAACCATGACGCCGTGGGGATCTAAGGTGTCTACGATGCTTTCTGCAATCGTTGAAGTAATGCGCTCCTGCAGCTGCGGGCGTTTTGAAACAGCTTCCACTGCACGCGCCAATTTACTCAGGCCTGTCACTTTACCGCCGCGCGGAATGTAGGCAATATGCGCTTTTCCGTAAAAAGGAACAAGATGATGTTCACACATAGAATGAAACGCGATATCTTTTACAAGAACAAGCTCCTCGTGGTCCTCGCCGAAAACGGTTTTGAAATGCTCTTTCGGGTCTTCATTTAACCCCGAGAATACTTCCGCGTACATTTTCGCCACGCGTTTCGGTGTATCTAAAAGACCTTCCCGGTCCGGGTCTTCTCCTATCGCCTCTAAAATCTGGCGAACTGCCTGTTCAATCTGTTCTTTATTAACTTCTTTCATTGTCTGTGTCCTCCACCATTGAATACATTTAATTTCGATTCTAGCACATTTGACGCGCCAAAAGCAAAACGAAAGTCCTGCCCGGAGACCGAGGCTGCTTAAATATGAAAAGCCCCTTTATCAAGGGGCTTTTCTGTGAAGAAACAAAGTGTATGTATCAGATGCATACACGATCTATATTCACAATTATTTTCCTGCAACAGCGTCTTTAAGAGCTTTACCTGGTTTGAAAGCAGGTACCTTGCTTGCAGGGATTTCGATCTCTTCACCTGTTTGCGGGTTACGTCCTTTACGTGCAGAACGCTCGCGCACCTCAAAGTTACCGAAACCGATCAGTTGGATTTTATCACCATTTTTAAGTGCATCTAAAATCGTATCAAAAACAGAATCAACTGCTTTTGTAGCGTCTTTTTTAGACAATTCGCTTGCTTCTGCAACCGCATTGATTAGTTCTGTCTTGTTCATGCCTTTCACCTCCTCCCAAAAGGGTATCAATTCAGCAGTTTATTATCATTTCTTCACAGTTCAGCCTGATTCTAAACCTGTCTTAATAAAAAATCAAAGCAGGGAAGAACAGACAAGTAAACGGCTTTTCAAAAGAAAACAGACACTTTGAGGAATGTTTGTCCAACAAAGTGAAGATTTTCTGTAAGTAGAGTAACACATATAAAAAGCCATATCAAGCATTTTAAAGCCCCAATCCCTTGCTCGTCAAGGTTTTCGCGTGTTTTACCGAACAAATATTCCTTTTTTTGCTTTTTTCCTCCTAATCCTTGATTGATTTCTAGTATCTAAAAAGACAAAAAAAGACCCCCCGTTTCAGGAAGAGGTCCTTCAGCTTACAAAATAATGGCGATCAGGCCGCCTGAGCCTTCGTTTATAATTCTCTCAAGCGTTTCTTTCAGTTTATATCTCGCATTTTCCGGCATAAGCGACAGTTTCGCCGAGATTCCCTCTCTTACGATCGAGCTCAATGATCTTCCGAAAATATCGGAGTTCCAGATCGAAAGCGGATCATCCTCAAAGTCCTGCATTAAGTAGCGGACAAGCTCTTCGCTTTGCTTTTCCGTCCCGATGATCGGCGCGAATTCACTTTCCACATCCACTTTGATCATATGAATGGACGGGGCGACCGCTTTCAGCCTTACTCCGAATCTTGATCCCTGTCTGATGATTTCCGGTTCATCAAGGCTCATATCCGTTAAGGCCGGGGCTGCAATGCCGTAGCCGGTCTGTTTCACCATTTTCAGCGCGTCTGAAACCTGATCATATTCCTTTTTCGCGTGGGCGAAGTCCTGCATTAATTCAAGCAGGTGGTCTTTCCCGCGGATTTCGACGCCCACTACTTCTTTTAAAATCTGGTCGTATAAATGATCCGGCGCGTATAAATCAATTTCTGCGACACCCTGGCCAAGTTCAATTCCGGCCAATCCGGCGCTTTCAATAAACTCAAATTCACTGAAGTGGCCGACAACCCGGTCGACGTCGCGCAGTCGTTTGATATCTTTTACGGTTTCTTTCACTGATTCCTGGTAACTCTCTCTGAGCCAGTGATTTTCTTTCAGCACCATGACCCAGCTCGGAAGGTTTACATTCACTTCCAGCACAGGGAACTCGTAAAGCGCTTCTCTGAGAACGCTTAACACATCTGTTTCCCTCATGCTTTCAACACTCATGGCGAGAACGGGGATATCATATTTCGCGCTTAATTCAGCTCTGAGCGCTTCCGTTTCCGGGTGGTACGGCTTCACCGAGTTGATGACCATAATAAACGGTTTGCCGACTTCCTTCAGCTCGTCTATAACTCTTTCTTCCGCTTCTACGTAATCGCCCCGCGCAATATCACCGATTGAGCCGTCCGTCGTAATGACGACCCCGATTGTGGAATGTTCCTGGATGACTTTTCTCGTACCGATCTCCGCCGCTTCATGAAAGGGAATCGGTTCTTCGTACCATGGTGTATTGATCATTCTCGGGCCGTTTTCATCTTCATATCCCTTCGCACCGGGAACCGTGTATCCCACACAATCCACAAGACGGATATTGACGTCAAGCCCTTCCGCCACATGTACGGACATGGCTTGATTCGGAACAAATTTTGGTTCTGTGGTCATAATCGTTTTTCCTGCTGCGCTTTGCGGAAGCTCATCCTGCGCCCGCGCTCGGTCGGCTTCATTGCTGATATTCGGGAGCACCACAAGCTCCATAAATTTTTTAATAAATGTAGATTTCCCTGTACGGACAGCGCCGACGACTCCTAAGTATATATCGCCTCCTGTTCGTTCAGCGATATCCTTGAAAATATCGACCTTTTCCAAGTGATCCCCTCCCGGACTTCCTATCCTTATCATTTTTCATTCACCATTCTTCAATCAAATACAGGACACTATATGTGTATGACGTTGTCCTATTTCAATATGACATCTTTAGAAAATTTTCAGGAAATCTTTTCTATCGGAATCAAAAAAACCTTTCTCCCTATTTGTATGCGCGGGAGAAAGGTTCATTCCTGTTTCGTTTTACTTTCTAAAAAAACGGGTTCCTGTTTTTCATTTACGGTGTATGTGACTGAAAAGGCCGGGACGAAAGGCGTCTCTTTCCATAAAATATCCTGAATTTCCGCGCCCGGTCTGATTTTCTTTTTGTTTTCTTTCAGGCAGCGGGCGAGATCGACGCGATAGTCGGCATAGATTTCTCCGTCAGCGCCGATTAAAAGCGGCAGAGACGTGCCTGAAACCGGACTTTTGACTGAAGGAGTGTCTTTCATGCCGAGCTTTTTTTTATTCAAAGTGAACAGCCCTTTTGAAACAGCGTCCTCATAGGGCGGATATGTATGTTTTTCCTGATACATTTTAACACGCAGCTTCATGTCGCGGATTGCCTCCGCCATTTGGAGATCGATCAGCTTCACGGTCGGCTTATTTTCCACATCGACAAGCACGTATTGGTACATTCCTCCGCTTTCAAAAGCTGATGCCGGCGGCTCCTCTATATATCTGGGCGCGAGCCGCTTAAAATCTATCGGATATTTTTGATAGATCGGTGTTTTCATATCTTTTGTCTGAATCGGCAGAAGTCCGCCGTTCGCCTTTTTAAACTCATCCACTGCCGCTTGAACCTGCTGAAGCTGATGCTTGTAAGATACTTTATTTTCGGTTTTTTCCGCTTCAGGATACAGACAGCCGGACAGCAGAAGCACCGCAAATGCCGTTATGACGGCCATTTTTATCTTATGCATGCCGCGCCCCCTTTTTTGCTTATTCATTGACAGGCCCGCTGAAAACGACCATTAACACGATCAATCCCGAGATGACCATGCAGGCATAAGCGAGCGAAGAAACTGCTGCTTTGATCAGCTTGTTTTTCACTTTGTACCTGCTGACATAAATAGAGGCCACCGCAACAAACATTAATCCCATAGCACCAAGCGCAAACCACATTTTCATCAATGCCACACTCACGTCCGTGCCCCCCATCCAATCATTGTAAGCGTTATATTTCATTTTAATATACAAATGTTGAAAAGATCAACAGGTTTTCCATCTATTGAAAAAACAAAAAAACTGAAGCAAAGAGGGGGACTTTGCTTCAGTCAAGTTGACTATATTCACCTATACGTCTGAGATACACTCTCTTGGACTTCGATGCTATAGTATGCGTAGATGCGTACGTCTGCATCCTCTTCTGCCTAAATCAGCAAATGTTTTAAGCGATTTCAGCCGGAGAGTTCTGCGTTTTGGACTTTCGTCATTTCAGAATATGCAGACGGCAAGTTATTGTCACTTCACCCGGTTTTCGAATGTGTTGACCAAGTCTTCCATCTCATGGGTTTTCACTCTGGCCATTAAGGATTCTACGGCTGTTTCTACCTTCTGCCCGTTAAATAACACTTGGTGAAGCGCCTCTGTAATCGGCATTTTCACTTGGTATTTTTGAGAAAGCTGATATGCCGCTTTCGTCGTCCGCACGCCTTCCACAACCATTCCCATCTTGTCAAGGACAGCCTCCAGCTTGTACCCTTTGCCGAGCAGGTTGCCGGCGCGCCAATTGCGGGAATGGACGCTCGTACACGTCACGATTAAGTCGCCTACGCCAGTCAGGCCGGAAAAGGTGAGAGGATTTCCGCCCATCTTTGTGCCGAGTCTGGCGATTTCAGCAAGACCGCGGGTGATCAGGGCCGCTTTTGCGTTATCTCCGTATCCCAATCCGTCTGTAATTCCCGCTGCCAGAGCGATGATGTTCTTTAACGCTCCCCCTATTTCAACACCGATCATATCCGGATTGGTATAGACACGGAAATGCTGGTTCATAAATAGATCCTGAACCGCTTCTGCAGCCTCGATATTTTTTGAAGATGATGTAACAGTCGTCGGGTGTCTCAATCCGACTTCCTCAGCGTGGCTAGGCCCTGAAAGCACGACGATGTCTTTTCTGTACTCCTCAGGCAGCTCCTCTTCCATTAATTCAGAAATGCGGAGAAGCGAATCCGGCTCAATTCCTTTGCTGACATGAACAAAAATCGACTGTTTCGGGATGTAAGGCAGAGCCTTTTTCAGCACTTCCCGAATGGCTTTTGTCGGAACTGCCACAATGATGAAGTCAGCTCCTTTTAAAGCCTCGCTTAAATCAGCTGTGCCGATGATAGAGCTTGACAGCTCCACCCCCGGCAGATAATCTTTGTTTTCATGCAGTCCGTTGATTTGATCGATCAATTCGGCTCGGTGTCCCCACATCATGACCTGATGTCCGTTATCAGCCAGCACTAAAGAAAGTGCAGTGCCCCAGCTTCCCGCTCCAAGCATTGCCACTTTTTTCATCTCTGTATCACACCTTTTTATTTTCTTGCTCTTGCAAATATTTTAATTGGCGTACCTTCAAATCCGAAAGCATCACGGATTCGGTTTTCTAAAAAGCGTTCATAAGAAAAATGCATCAGTTCCGGATCGTTGACAAAAACAACGAAGCTCGGCGGTTTAACAGCAACTTGAGTCGCATAATAAATTTTCAGACGGGAGCCATTGTGCGTCGGAGTCGGATTCATGGCGACCGCATCCATGATGACGTCATTTAAGACATTTGTCTGCACGCGGAGAGAGTGGTTTTCACTCGCTTTAATAATCGCAGGCATGAGTGTATGAATCCGCTTTGTCGTCAGTGCCGACATGAACAGTACCGGCGCATAGTCGAGAAATTGGAAATGCTCTCGTATATTCTGTTCAAATTCTTTCATCGTGCGTTCGTCTTTATCAACGGCATCCCATTTGTTTACGACGATGACGACGGCTTTTCCTGCTTCATGGGCATATCCGGCGATCCGCTTGTCCTGCTCAAGGATGCCTTCTTCAGCGTTCAGTACCACGCCGACAACGTCTGAGCGGTCAATGGCTTTTAATGCCCGAAGCACGCTGTATTTTTCTGTTGTTTCATATACTTTTCCCTTTTTTCTCATGCCCGCCGTGTCAACAATCACAAATTCCTGCTGGTTATAAGTGAATGCCGTATCTACAGCGTCTCTCGTCGTTCCCGCCACGTTGCTCACGATAACCCGCTCTTCGCCGAGCATCGCATTGACAAGAGAGGATTTTCCGACATTCGGACGGCCGATCAGGCAGAATTGAACGACATCATCATTATACTTCGTTTCGGGAATGTTTTTAAAATGCTCGGCACAAGCATCGAGCAAATCTCCCAATCCCAAACCGTGAGTACCGGAAATCGGATAAGGCTCTCCAAAACCGAGCGCGTAAAAGTCATAGATGTTCGCTCTCATTTCGGTATTATCTAATTTATTAACGGCTAATACGACCGGTTTTTTCGTCCGGTACAATATTTTTGCCACTTCTTCATCCGCAGACGTCACACCTTCGCGGCCGTTCACCATAAAGATGATCACATCAGCCTCGTCCATGGCGATTTCGGCCTGCTGGCGGATCTGTGTCAGAAACGGTTCGTCTCCGATGTCAATTCCGCCCGTGTCAATCAGGTTAAAATCATAATTCAGCCATTCCGCCGAACTGTATATCCGGTCCCGCGTCACTCCGGGGGTATCTTCTACTATTGAAATTCTTTCACCCGCAATCCGGTTAAAGATTGTGGATTTTCCCACATTCGGTCTTCCGACAATGGCTACGACAGGTTTACCCATAGTACCCTTCCTTTCAATCCAGCCGCTTACATTTTCACAAAAATTGTTCAACCGGTTATTAAAATCATCTTCGCTATGAAAAGAACCCTTCAACAGAAGGGCTTAACTCATTTATTATATCAGTTTTTACCGAGAGCACAATGTATTCTTCGAAATGTTTCGCGTTCATGCAACAGTCTCCGTCCGTTTTCAAGACATTTTGGTGGCCCCTTTGCCCTGCTTTTTGCTTTTTTGGCTGATGCGTGCGGCAAGCTGTTCATAGGTAGTCAGCCCGATAAGCAGAATCACTCCCGCCGAGCAGCCTGAAAGCCATTGATAGCCGCCGACGGCTGCCGCGCCTGCAATTTTGTGAATGACCGCCGAATACAATAACTCTCCCTGGCACATGCCGAGAACAAAAAGACAAAGCCTCTCAGGAAATCGCCCCTCAACAGAAACCGTAATAACGGTAAGCAGTATGACAGCCGCCCACTCAGGTTTTATGATAAACCAAACGGGATCATATAATGCAAAAAGAAAGATAAAGCCGTACGCTGCAGCAGCCGTCAGATGAATCAGGACATTACGGAGCCGCTTATGCATACCGAGGCTCCCCGCGTAAACAAATGCCGCAGCAAAAAACATGACATATGCCGCGTTCAGTGTAAAATAAGCGGTCATCTGATGTATGCTTGCCATCATATTAGTCAAAATAAAGACTGATACGTAAAAACGGCTTTTCGTTTTGGCAAAAATAAAAGTCGCAAGTATCCATAAAAACCACATCGACCAGTAATAATAAAACGGTTCCATAAATCGCTCCTCCTTTGATCAGTATGGAGCGGGAACGCATTTTTTAAACCAATTATCCTGAAAGGAGCGGATGATGATGGGAAAAGACAGACAGGAGAAAAAACTGAAAGCCTCCCGCCGGGTGGAATCGGACCGCGACGATTCG
Organism: Bacillus sp. 5RYD7K; assembly: GCF_059831465.1. Classification (NCBI taxonomy): domain Bacteria; kingdom Bacillati; phylum Bacillota; class Bacilli; order Caryophanales; family Bacillaceae; genus Bacillus; species Bacillus sp. 5RYD7K. The sequence continues at coordinate 2,545,417 of NZ_CP191200.1, read as the reverse complement.
ATTCACCATAAAGGAGCGACAAGCCTCGAGCAAAACGGGGAATTCCGAAAAAGAAAATCGTAAAGCAAAAAAGGCATGCGGGTCCGCATGCCTTTTAACGTCTGCTGAAACGGGATGTGTCAATTCCCCGTTCAGAAAGCCAGTGATGTGTGTCACCTTTTATAACCAAAGGCGCCTTTTGCAATTGGGCGACCGTTTGACACCCAAGGACCGTCATAATCATTTTGAGCTCTTGCAAAAGCGCCGTCATCTCGTCAAAAAGGCCCTCTTCTCCTTTTGAGGTGAGAGCTTTCAGGAATGTGCCCGCCATTCCCGCGCAGCATGCGCCGAGAGCAATCGATTTGGCGACATCCAGCGCACTTTGCAGCCCTCCTGATGCGATAACCGATTGATCAGCGGAAAGCGAACGGATTTCCGCTAAACTTGCGGCTGTAGAAATTCCCCACGTGTTAAAAAATTGAAGCGCCTTCTCTCTGCGCAGATTTTCAATTTTAGAGAAATTTGTTCCGCCGTATCCGCCGGCATCAACAGCCGCCGCCCCGGCATCAAATAACCGCCGTGCCGATTCCCTGCTCATGCCGAAGCCGACTTCTTTGACAAAAACGGGCACTCCCGCTCCATCGGCAATCCGCTCAATGCGGCTGAGGGCGCCCGTAAAGCTTCTGTCTCCCTCAGGCATGACGATCTCCTGAATCACATTCAAATGAATCTGGAGGGCGTCTGCTTCAATCATATCAACTGCCCTTTTCGCCTGCTCGGCGTCCGCCTCGCTGCCTAAATTCGCAAATATTAAACCGTCCGGATTCTCTTTTCTGACGATTTCGTAGGAATACCGTTCAGCGGGATCCTTCAGTGCCGACATTTGCGAACCGACAGCCAGCGGCATGCCGGATTTGCGCGCGGCTCTTGCCAGTGACCTGTTAATTTCGTATGTAAGCTGTCCGCCGCCGCCTGTCATCGCATTGATAAAAATCGGCGAACTGCTTGTGAGTCCGCCGATTTTCGTTGAGATATCCACTTTTTCCAATGCAAGGTCTGGCAGGCTGACATGAACAAACGTAATATCATCAAACCCCGTTTCCCGGCTTTGACCGGTAGACAGCGCATGATTTATATGTTCTCTTTTGCGTTCTGCTCGTGTCACGTTTTATCACCAATTTATTTTAATTTATTAAGCTTGTCCCCGATTAAATCGCCAAGCTGGAAGCCTGTGCTCGGCTCTTCTTTCGCCTGGTATTGACGGAAGTCTTCCTGATCGGCTTTCGGCGCTTCTTCAAGCTCACGCATGCTTAAGGAGATGCGTTCTTCGCTTTCGTTAACGTCAAGGACTTTCACTTTAACAGTCTGTCCTTCTTCAAGCACTTCATGCGGCGTTCCGATATGTTTATTGGAAATTTGCGAAATGTGCACAAGTCCTTCCACGCCGGGAAGAATTTCCACAAAGGCGCCGAAGCTTACAAGGCGCTGCACTTTTCCTTCAAGCACATCCCCCTGCTTCACCTTTTCGCCGACCTGGCTCCAAGGTCCCGGCAGCGTTTCTTTAATAGATAAAGAAATGCGCTCGTTATCGCGGTCTACGGACAATACTTTCACTTTTACGTCCTGTCCCTCTTCCACGACGTCAGACGGTTTTTCGACGTGTGAATGAGACAGCTGCGAAATATGAACAAGCCCGTCGATTCCGCCGATATCGACAAACGCGCCGAAATCAGTCAGGCGCTGCACTTTTCCTTCTAGCACGCTTCCAACTTCAAGCGTTTGGAGAAAATCGTGCTTTTTGGCTGTCTGTTCTTTTTCCACCACAGCCCGGTGTGACAGAATCACACGGTTTTTATCACGGTCAAGTTCAACGACGATAAGAGAGAGAGTTTTCCCTTTATAGTCAGTGAAATCCTCGACGAAATGAGCTTCGACAAGTGATGCGGGAATAAAGCCGCGAACGCCGATATCAACGACGAGACCGCCTTTCACCACATCTTTCACTTCAGCTTCAAACACTTCTTTTGTTTCGAATTTTTTTTCAAGGTCTTCCCAAGCGCGGTCAGCATCAACGGCACGTTTAGATAAAATCAAAGCATCGTCTTCCACTTTTGTTACTTTCAGGTCAAGCTCGTCGTCAACTTTTACGACATCCGATGCTTTCTCTACATGAAGACTTGATAATTCACTGATTGGAATGATCCCGGATTGTTTGACATTGATAATTTCGACATCTACATGCTTGTCCTCTACCTTTGTCACAATCCCTTTTACTACATCTCCAACCTCTGGCACTTGAACATCAATTTGATTCATTTCCTCTGTCATTTGAATAACCTCCTTGGTCCAAACCTACACAGCTTAATTAAAACGGTTTGAAAGCTGAACATGTGAATGTCCGCTTTTCAGCCGAATATGTATTAAAGAATCATCCAAAAAAAGATTTTGAATGATCAATAAAAAGTTTTATTAGTATTAACTTCTAATAAAAGGACTGGTTTGTCAAGCAATAACATCTTGTCTTTTGAAAAAAAATTAAAATGAGCTCCGCCCGATGTTAACGTGATTTCTGTTCAACGATCTCCAGAATTTTTCCAGCGACCTCAGGAATGCTCAGTGACGTCGTATCGATTTCCACCGCGTCGTCCGCTTTGCGCAGCGGGGAAACTTCCCTCTCTGAATCGAGTTTATCGCGTCTTGCAATTTCTTCAATGAGCGTCTCGTAATTCACGTCATAGCCCTTTTTCTTATTCTCTTCATATCGGCGCTTCGCTCTTTCTTCAACGGACGCCAAAAGGAAAATCTTCACTTCCGCATCAGGCAGCACGTGAGTTCCGATATCACGGCCGTCCATGACGACGCCGCCCTTTTCTCCGAGCTGCTGCTGTCTTTTCACCATTTCTTCTCTGACGCCTTTATGCTTGGCGGCGATAGATACTTGGTTGCTGACTTCGTCTTTTCGGATTTCTTCTGTCACATCTTCTCCGTTTACCAGAACGATTTGTCCTTCCGGAGCGGATACAAGCTCAATTTCCGTACGCTTCAAAAGCTCTGTGAGCGCGGCTTCATCCGTTAAATCGGCATTTTGCTTGAGCGCCGTGTGTGTAATGGCACGATACATCGCTCCCGTGTCAATGTACACATATGATTTTTTCTCAGCCACTATTTTAGCAACGGTGCTTTTTCCGGCAGCCGCCGGACCGTCGATTGCAATTGATAATTTCTTGTCCATAATCTCTCTCCTTGCTCTTTACTCCTCTATGGATTGTATCATGAACTGTCCGAAAAGGGGCGAAAAAATTGAGACGATTTACCGCTTTACCGTTTCAATCCATTCTTTTTTCTCCATTTTATCCACTCCTTCATATTTCACAGCTTTCGAAATATAAGGTTCAATAGGCTGATAATGAAGCAAAAACTGTACTGCGCCCAAAATAACGAACTGAATGCAGACCAATTTGACCAGCAGACGTTCAAATGTTTTCATACACGCGCACCTCCATTAGGATTAGTATGGAAAAGTGCGCTGCAGTTTATTCCGGCAGACGGTTTCTTCTCTGCTGCAGCTGCACGCGCATACAGTATCGGAGTATATGCTGCTGAGACGCGGGGTCGATGTCTGTAAATTCAAGCGTCATTTTTCGTTTCGCCGCCTTTTCATCATAAAAAACCCGCTGGGTAACGGCCTCGGCCGTTATATCCGCTGTATTTTCCTTTTCGGAGAGAGTGAACGAAACATACAGCTTTTCACCCGGTTCCGCGGAAATATGTTCAGGCAGCACAACTGCAATTCCGCCGGCGCTCATATTAGAAGAAACCGTTTGAAAGGCGTTTTTTTCCGCTTCCATTTTGACGGCTACATCCAATACAGCGTCTGCACGGACGTACCGGCGTCTTTGAATCCGCTTCATTTCTTCCTTTGGGGGAATATCCAGTCCGATCATCGGGATGGGATCTTTTTTCTTTCCTTTGATTATGGTTTTAAATTGATAAGGCACTTGGCCGTTCCCCATACATTCAGCTGTTATCTCCAACCCTTTGTGCAAAAAGACCGTCCGTCCCGTATCCAGATCGACGGGATATGAAATGTACAGTTCACCGCTTTCAATACTGACTGCTTTGCTCCTCGCTTTTTTGCACTCATTGTTCTCTATGTATTCAATCCAAATATAATTTCCGACAGCTATCATAGGCCTTCACTCTTTCATTATTTATGCTTTTATTAAAGCATGTAATGAAAAAAAGGAAAAGACTTTTAGTCCTTTCCTCCTTTATTTTTATAGGTCTTTGTATATAGGTTCTGCACTTTTTAATTTTTCTATTTTTTCTTCTTTTCCGTCGTCCGCATTGATGAACATTTGATATGTGTCTTTCCCGATCGTCCCGAGCATTTCATAGCAAAGCACTTCCTGTCCGAGTTCATTCGTGATCAGTGCCTGCCGCGTCTCCCGGACTTCAACATTTTTGTTCAGCTTCGCTTTCGCTTCATCAGCCGATAAAGCCGGAGCCGGAATTGTTCTCGTGCGGTGCGCCGCCAAATAATCACGCGCGGAGAAGCCGACGACTTCACCGTCATCCAGCGCCACCTTCATCCGGATGGCTTCCGGATAAATACGGACGTTTTTCTCAATGGGAATAAACGAGAAGACGCCGATGTTGTTATATTGCGCGCTTTCATCAATTTCGAGATTTTTTGTTTCATAACCGTTTTTCTTTAAAAACGCGACGGCCCGGTTAGATGCTTCATTGAGGCTGATCTTTTGTTTCTTCACGGCCCGCTTTTGAATTAAATAGACCGGATGTCCGCCTTTTTGGGTAATATCCATATAGATAAAAGACTTGCTGTCGGCGTCTTTCATGCGGATGCTGTATACGTCCCGATTCGTCTTCCGGCCGCTTTTGACCACTTTAATGGAATAATTATGATCAGGCGCAAACCGTTGCGCGATTTTGACCGCTTCTTTTTCTGTAATTTGTTTTCCTTTCAGATGCGTAAAACCTTTTCTTTCTGTATTTGCGCTTGTAAACGTAGGGCTGGTGCTGTCTTCAGAAAAAGCGCCTACATTTTTTTCGACTGTTTTAAAGCTGTCGACGATCGTATTATCGCTTTGTTTTTTGTCAGAGGCGAGCGCCATCTCAACATCCATCCACCGCAGATTTTTGCTCATGACGAGATGCTGAACGCTGCGCAGCTGGTTTTGAATGTTCTCCGCCTGTTTGTACAGGCTGTTCAGTGTTGTATATTCTTTCTTATCGAGCGGTTTTTGATCTAAATCCCGGACAGATGTTTTATAGCTGAAATCTCCTATGTTGGATAAAAATTCTTCCGTCTTATTAAAAGGCATGAGAGTCAGCGGCAGCTGGCTCACATTGTTATGAGCTTCAGATGTTATTCTCCATACATCAATGAGCGCCGGAGACAGAGATTTTTTACTGTTCATAGCAAGCGTCGTCCCGATTTTGTCGTGAAGCTGATCTACATGGTATGTCAGTTCATGAAATGCCCTCTGATAATTATTTTCCGCATGCAGAAGGACCGCATCTTTTTCCTGATGCTCTTTATATCCCCAATACCCGGTTGCGGCGATCGCGACACCGAGAACAGCGATAATGATTCCTCTAATCATGTTAACACCTCATTTTTCGTACTTTTACTCACAGAAAATGTGTTTTCCGATCTGTTTAATCTGCGGACGTCCCCAAATCCATTTGCTTGTCGCCGTATCAGGATTGAAATAATAAAGCGCGTTTTCAGAAGGGTCCCAGCCGTTAATCGCATCAAGAACCGCTTCTTTTGCTCTTTCATTCGGCTGCATATATATTTGGCCGTCGGCAACAGCGGTAAACGCGAGCGGTTCGAAAATGACGCCGGCCACCGTATTCGGAAATAACGGGCTTTTAATACGGTTTAAAATAACAGCGGCGATGGCAACCTGTCCTTCAAACGGCTCACCGCGCGCTTCCCCGTACACAGCCTGCGCCAGAAGATTGATGTCGTTGTTTGAGAAACCGCCCGGCATATTGGCCGCTGTCGTATTTTGCTTTTGATTTGACTGACCGCCTGTATTGTTTTGCGGTTTTTGAGCGGGCTTATTCGTTCCAGCAGGTTTCTGCGCGCCGGCAGACGGTTTCGTTTGGTTTTTTAAAGGAACGTTGCCATAATGGGTGAACGTATTCCCTTTTTGAATCTGCTCCATTACATATTCGCGGTAGTATTTTGATTTTGAAATCAGCACCTGCTTGGTTTTCGCGCCGACGAGGCCGTCAACCGGCTTCATGCCGAATTTCTCCTGAAAATTCCGTACGGCCCAGTATGTCGTCCAGCCGTAAACACCATCGATTTTCCCGTTATAAAATCCGTTATATTGCAGACGGGCCTGCAATTCTATAACATCATCACCCGTTGCGCCTCTTTGAATCACTTGATTTGAAAACGCATGGGCCGTTTCATGATCGAAGATAGCGGCGGCGAATGAAAATAGAATAAGACAAGCCATAAGCGCTCCTTTACACTTCATCTTTTCAAGCCTCCTCCAGCAAAATTTAAAGTGTACCCGTATTGTCTGTCACGAGGTTATTTTTATGCACGTTTCCTTCTTATCCCCTGTCAAGGCATAAAAAAGAAACCGCGCGCGGCGCGCGGTTTCTTCATACTTGGATTATATTGACGGAACGTGCTTTTTTTGCCTTCCTCAGCCCGAACCACCATAAAAACAGCATAAACGGCAGCATATAATATACCCAATGATTGAGGGCGGTAAGAATAAAATCGTAAGAACCATGCAGACATGAAGGCACAACCAGTGAAATCACTAGCCACTTCACACGGGCTTTTTTCTGCGAAAAGCGGGCTTTTCCAAGATAAAACCCCATGATCACCCCGATCAGCGCGTGGCAGGAGACCGGCAGAATCGCCCTGATGAAAGCATGCTCAACACCGTGGCCGAATAAATAAAGGATATTTTCAAGCGTCGCAAAGCCTAATGACACACTTGCCCCGTAAACGATTCCGTCATAATGCTCATCAAAATGAGCATGCGGGTACACACTGATCATCAGAACAAACCATTTCACCGACTCTTCCAAGAAGCCCGAAGACAAAAACGAAACGAAAAAGCTTCCTCCCCCTACATGCTCTTTTTCAAGAACATACTGGATGAACATGGTCGGAAACACAAGTACAACTCCGAGAAAAAAAGACCTCAGCACCATATGTACGGGTTCATTGTCATATTGATCTTTTAAATAAAAATAACTTAACAGCGCAATGCCGGGAGCAATTCCTGCAGAGATGATTGCAAACATCAGGCAACCTCTTTCCTGTATATTCCTATATCTATCGTACCATGTTGTTTATATTTTTACATCTTCCAATTTCTAAAAAAGAGCATATGAATGATCATATGCTCTCTGCACCCAGCCGTTTTGAAATTTCGTTTGCGATCAAGCCGCCGTGAAAACGGCCGTTCTCGATAAAAATTTCATTGGCGTTATTTCCCGCTGCAATAACCCCGGCAATAAAAACACCATCAACATTTGTTTCCATCGTTTCTTCCCGGAAAAACGGCCGGCCTGATTCTGCATCAATCTGCACACCGATTTTTTCAAGAAATCCGTGATCGGGATGATATCCTGTCATGGCAAATACAAAATCGTTTTTCAGCCTGACCGTCTCATTCCGGCCGGAGCGGAAAATGATCTCATCTTCCGTCACTTCTTCAAGACAAGCGCCGAATTCCATCCGGATTGTTCCGTTTCTGACGAGGGCCTCAAACTCAGGCAGAATCCACGGCTTGATGCTCGGGGAGTACTCATTTCCTCTGTAGAGCACCGTAACGCGCGCGCCGGACTTCACCAATTCCAAAGCCGCATCTACACTCGAGTTTTTCCCGCCGATCACCGCGACATCTTTATCAAAATAAGGATGGCCTTCTTTAAAGTAATGAAATACCTTAGGAAGCTCTTCACCCGGTATGTTCATATAATTCGGATGATCATAATATCCTGTCGCGATAATACAAAACGGAGTGAGATAGCGGTCTTTTGACGTTTCGACAAGAAAACGGCCGTCTTCTTGTTTCGTGACGCGCTCCACCGTTTCAAAGGCGTTTACACGAAGCTCTTTTCTTCTGACAACCTCTCTGTAGTACGAGAGAGCCTGTATTCGGACCGGTTTTCTGTTTTCCGTTATAAAGGCGACATCGCCGATCTCCAGTTTTTCACTTGAACTGAAAAAAGTTTGATGTGTCGGATAGTGATAAATGCTGTTTACGACATTTCCTTTTTCGATCACAAGGGCGTTTACGCCAATTTTCTTCAGATGTATAGCCGCCGATAATCCGCAAGGACCTCCGCCTATTATAATTGCTTTTTCTTCTGTCATGTCCTTCAACTCCTGCGATTTGGCATTTCCATCATAAGTTTCCACTCATATAAAAAATCTCCTATATTATCATAGGAGATTTTTTTTGTTTATGCAAACGATTGGTTTATATCCAGCCTCTGAAACGCGAAGCCTCCGCCATTTTCCGCACGCCGACCATATAAGCCGCAAGCCTCATGTCAATCCGGCGGTTTTGGGACATTTCATAAATATTATTAAACGATTTTACCATCATATTTTCCAGTTTTTCTTCGACTTCTTCTTCACTCCAGTAGAAGCCCTGGTTATTTTGAACCCATTCGAAATAAGAAACCGTTACACCGCCGGCACTCGCCAGAACATCGGGAACCAGCAGCGTTCCTTTGTCTGTCAGGATTTTCGTTCCTTCCAGTGTCGTCGGTCCGTTTGCCGCTTCTACTACGATTTTCGCTTTGATGCGGTCAGCGTTTTCTTCTGTAATTTGGTTTTCGATCGCTGCCGGGACCAGTATATCACAGTCAAGCTCAAGCAGCTCCTGATTCGTAATGGTGTCATTGAAGAGCTTCGTCACTGTTCCGAAGCTGTCTCTGCGGTCAAGCAGGTAATCAATATCAAGACCGTCCGGATCGTAAAGGCCTCCGTACGCGTCAGAAATTCCGACAACTTTCGCGCCGGCGTCATGCATAAATTTTGCCAGATAGCTGCCCGCGTTTCCGAAACCTTGTACGACGACGCGCGCGTTCTGAATATCGAGGCCTTTTTTCTTGGCCGCTTCTTTAATGCAGATGGTGACGCCTTTTGCCGTAGCTGATTCCCTGCCGTGGGATCCGCCGAGTACAAGCGGTTTTCCCGTAATAAAGCCGGGTGAGTTAAATTCATCAATTCGTGAATATTCATCCATCATCCAAGCCATAATCTGCGAGTTTGTAAATACGTCAGGCGCCGGGACGTCTTTAGTCGGTCCGACAATCTGACTGATTGCTCTGACGTATCCTCTGCTCAGTCTTTCAAGCTCTCTGAATGACATATTTCTCGGATCACAAACAATTCCGCCTTTACCACCGCCATAAGGAAGATCAATAATGCCGCATTTTAAACTCATCCAGATAGAAAGTGCTTTCACCTCTTTTTCAGTTACATTCGGGTGAAAACGAATACCGCCTTTTGTCGGACCTACGGAATCATTGTGCTGCGCACGATAGCCTGTAAATATTTTCACAGACCCGTCATCCATCCGAACCGGAATTTTAACCGTTAATAATCTGAGCGGTTCTTTCAGCAGTTCATACACTTCTTCTGGATACCCCAATTTTTCCAGAGCTTTATGTATTACGGTTTGGGTTGATTTTAATACATCATGTTTGTCTTCTTCATTATGACCGGTGAATCGATCGGCTGCCATTTGAGTTAACCTCCTAAAATCTTCTGTTTCTCTCATGCTCCCTTTCAGTGACTAGTATACACCTTCAATATCTCCGTGCATAGGAGAAAGACAATGATTTTTTCCATAATTTCGCTCAAAAAAAAACGGCCGCTGAAAACAGCAGCCGTTTCATCTTTTTTATGAAAAATGTTTCTGGATGGTCTCTACAGCATTGCCGTCCATGATGAGTTTTCCGTATTCATGGAGCCTGTAAATCGTGATCGTCGCCGGATGCCCGTATTCGGCCAGCACCGAGACAACGCCTTCGGCAGAACGGGAGCCGAGGTCTTCAAGACTTACATAGTATAGGTTCTCATAGTGGTAGACGGTTCCGCCGGTAATCCCGATGCGATGAAGGCTCCCGGCAAGCTGAATGATATCTTCAAACGAATGGAACTGATAAATAATATCCGGGCTTTCGTCAAGTTTGACCTGCATCTCGATATAATCATCGTCATATTCGTCATCTTCTGCGTCCGCGTCATGATTTTTCGTTACAATCACAACCATGCCTTGTGCCTGAAGAGAATATACTTCCACCGCGATCGGACCATTCGCTTCAAAGCCGAGCTCTGTATTTGCTTCATTCATCATATCTTTAAATAACTGGTGGACTTTAAACGAGTCCTTCCAGAGGTCTTCTTTTGTCAATCCCCGATCAGTCAGATCGTCGAGGGTTAAAAAGATTTTAATCTTATTATAGTTCAGACGCTCAAGCCGCATAATGTTCCCTCCTGCCTCTTCTTGCACACAAATCATATAACACAGTATATGAATAAATGAGTCATAGGTTCTTAATTTGTTATCAGTTTACACCGTGTACAGCGGGAAGACAAGCAGAATGCCGTTTTTTATCGGAACGGCCGGGTTTGTCTCAGGAAAACGGCTCATCAGGGCCGCACAGCGTAATGATATGCGTCTCCGGTTTCGCTCCGAGCCTCAGCGGAACTTTTGTCGTGCCGTAGCCGTTGCTGATCAGGTAATGCGCTTTCTTTACCGTGCCCGTCCCGCCCAACTCATACGGCCCGAACCGGCCGAAACGGATTTGGCCGCCGTGCGTATGGCCGCTGAACACGGCATCAATTCCGTCAGACTCATTCATCTGCTCATGGATTTCCGGGTTATGGCAAAGCAGGAGATTTACTTGGTTTGCATCCGTATGTCTGACCGCAGATTCGTAATCATCCATCATCATCCGGATATCATCCACGCCGCAGATCGTAACAGTTTCCCCTTTATAAGCAAACTGAACCGATTCATTTCTCAGCGGAATCACTTTATATGCCCGTAAAAGAGAGAGCAATTTTTGCTGGCTGACCTCGTAATCATTATTTCCCCACACATAAATGACAGGCGCAAGAGCCGTCAGACGCTTGATGTTTTCTTCAATTCTGGCGTAAGGAACTCCGCCCTCCGCCAAATCACCGCCGAGCAAAACCGCATCCGGCTTATAAACCGATGCTTCCCAGAGAAGCTTTTCATCAATTAAACGGCGGTGCACGTCAGATATAAAGAAGATGGTGAGCGGCTTCATCCCTTTCATTTTATCAAGCGTAAATGTATGTGTTTTCAGATGGCTGCCGTTTGCCGTTTTGTACATGACGGCCGCCATAACTGCAGCCGCTCCCGCCAATGAGCCGAGAATTCCCGCTGTAAGCTTCATAAAATGCACTCTCCATTCTGTCATTGTCTTACATTAGACGGACAAACAAAAAAAGACGTTTCTATCCTTTCCGGAAAACGCCTCTTTTTATTTGCTTTCAAAATAAAGATTGATATCATACCGATGTTTCATTAAGTGAAAAACGGATTCTCTCGCCCGCCATTTTTCCGGCTGAGGCCATAAATCCGTGCTTTTTTGGATAATTTCACATCTCAGTTTATGAAATTCTCCCTCAGCTTTTTCTTCCTTTTTTTTAAAATAATAAGAAGTGCAATACGCAAAAGCGGAAGCCATAATCCAGCACAAATAAACCGTATGGCCTAATATTTCCTGCAGAATTAGCTGCGGAGAAGCTTGAGGGGCATTAAAGCTTTTAAAAATCAGCAGTACGCACATCAGGGAAAAGCAAACGAGGGACGCCCACTGCCATCTTCGGCATTGCGCGGCATAATTTTCGTATTTTAATTTCCTTTTAACCAGTGCCTGAAGCATTTGTTTCGTCGGTCCGTCAGCAAATCGGTCTAATTGCTTCCATAAAGAATCCATGCGCTTCACACCTTGTCCGTTTTCATTGATACACTATATGAAAGCCGCGGTGAAAATATGTATTTATTCGGACAGCGGAATGTTCAGAACCTGGCCGGTATACACGTCGTTTCCGTTTAACCCGTTGTAGCTGCGGATTTTTTCTTCGCCCACCCGGCTTTTATAATATTTCATTGAAATGCGGTAAAGCGTTTCTTTCGGCTGTACAGTATGCTGGACGGTCCGCACTTTTTGCCGGACGGTTCCGGCTTGATCACTGCCGGCAGCCGGAACCGCTTTTTCACGGACAGCCGGCGGAGACTGCTGTTTGGTCTCCGCATATTCGGTTTCTTTCGGCTTCACCACCTGTTTTTCTGAAGCCGTTTCCGTTTTTTTCGGTGTTTTTTCAATCGGTTTCTTTTTCGTTTTTTCAGATGCGGCCGTTTCTTTTTTTTCTTTGGCCTCAGACTTTTTTTCCGGCTCTTTTAAAAGAGCCGTTTCGGATGTTTCTTTCTGAACGTCCGCTTTCGGAGTAACGGCAGGCGCACTTTCACTGTGATCTATGAAGACATCTTCATAATCCTTCGGGTCAAATCTGCTGCTGTTCGTCATATACAGAAGACCGAAAAAGACACCGATTGTCACAATAATAAACAGAACGGTCAGGAAAGTGAACAGCGGTGTTTTTGTTTTGGTTTTTTCCTTCACCTGCTCTTCCTTTTTTTTACGCTCCTCTTTTACAGATTGTCTTGTCGGGAGGCTGTCTTCAAGATATTCAATTTGTTCATCCGCGGCCGCGGCAACCTGCTGCTCGGCACGCAGCTGAGCTTTTCTTCTTTCAACTCTTGACATTTCCGTCATGCAAACCCCTCCTCACATATTGAAAACGGATTTGACAGGCAAATACCGCATCAATAATAAAATGCGCTGTAACCGGAACGAATAAATTGCCGGTCCATTCATAAATAAGTCCCAGCAAAAGACTGATGCCCGCAACCATAATAAACAGAAGCCACTTCGCCAAGTATCTGAAATGAAGCACGGTGAAAATCAAGCTGGCGGCCCATAAACCGATATGTGTCTGCAGGACGCCTCTGAATAAAATCTCTTCGCTGAACGAAATGAGAAGCGTCAAAAACAAAATGTGCAAAACCGGCCTGTTCTTAAAAAGCAATGTATTAATACCGCCGTCATCATATAAATGCGAAGGACACCATTTCATCACCGCCAGATCGGCAAAAATGACAAGGACGGCAAGAGTTACACCGTACCATATGATTTTATCGTCACGTATATGCCAAAGCTTTAAAAAATCGTGAACATCAGTGAAAAAGAAAAAGCCGATAACGGCTGAAGCCGCCAATATGAGCAATTGGGTAACATAAAGCTGTATGACAATCTCCCGGTCTGAGAGCTGATGGATCAATTCGCTTTGCCGTCTCAGCTCAACTCACCCGCAGACTCTAAACCGAAAATCCGGTCTAATTCCATCTTCCAATCTTCAAACCGCTCCATGTTTTTCCGTTCTCCTTTTTGCTCGTACGGGGCCAGATCAACTCCGCAGCTGCTGCAGCATTGTCCTGTTTGATCTTCAGGCTCATACGATTCATCAAAGTAAGCCAACAGCGCTTTTCTTATGCATTCTTCCCGCTCCAATAACGCCGAAAAGCGGTTCATTTTATGCAGCTTCTTTTCCACGCGGTATGTCAGTTCTTCCTGCAGCTGTTCTTTTGTGGTTTTTCCCTGCAGATACAGGTGGATGGCCGTTCGCGCCTGCGTTTCCTGAACGCCCTTACTTATAAGAACGTCCCGAAGCTTTCGCTCATCGCTCGTACCGGCTTCCCGGATGATGGCCAGAATGCCTTCCAGATCATAATCAGACAAGCTTTCTGTCTGAATAATCTGCTGCTGAAGCTCTGTATCGCCAGGCGCTCTCAGCAAAATACTGACACTCGGGCTGCCGTCGCGTCCCGCTCTGCCGATTTCCTGCATAAAGGCCTCAGCCGTTTGGGGAGGATAAAAGTGAATGACAAAGCGGATATCAGACTTGTCCACACCCATGCCGAACGCATTGGTGCAGCAAATGCAATCAAGCTGGTTATGGATAAATTGCTGCTGGATTAAAATTCTGTCGCCTGTATCCATCCCTCCATGATAATAATCCGTCCGCTTTCCCGTTTTTTCGTTCAGCTCAGCCGCAAGCTCTTCCGCCCACTTTCTGGTCGGACAATACACGATGCCCGGGCCTTCAAGCTTTTTGACGAGATCCGTGATCCTGCTTATTTTTTCGGCATTATCAGCCAAATGTTCAACCGTCAAAAGAATATTCGGCCGGTTGACAGAATATAGATGGCGCACTGCATGCTCAAGTCCGAGCACGTCCGTCACATCACTGAGCGTTTCTTTTGTCGCTGTTGCGGTCAGCGCCAATACAGGCGGCTTGCCGAGTGCTTGCCTGAAGGGCCCGAGCTTTGAATAATCAGGCCTGAAATCATGCCCCCATTCTGATATGCAATGAGCCTCATCAATGACAAACAAACTGACCGGGACGTTTTTCAAACGGTTCAGCACATAAGGTGACGAGAGGGCTTCAGGGGACATATAAAGAAATTTGTACCTGTTGATGTTGCTGAGAATAAAATGCCGCTCGGCAGCATTCAGCATGCTGTTTAATGCCGCAACCCGTTTTTCTCCTTTCGCTTTCAGCTGCTGCACCTGATCTTCCATTAATGAAAGGAGCGGCGAAATAATCAGCACGAGTCCGTCCATTATGTAACCGGGAAGCTGATAGCATAATGATTTTCCCCCGCCGGTCGGAAGCATGGCGATCGTATCCTTTTTTTGGAGCACGCTAGTCATAATCTCTTCCTGCCCTTTTTTAAACGAATGCAAACCAAAGTGCCGGTATAAAGCTTTATGGAGCTCAGTCATGCTGTTTCACCGTCTTTGCCAGCGCGAGCCTGATCTGAAAATAGCTGAAGCGCATCTGCATTCCTTCGCGAATCCGTTTAATTTTATTCGTTTGATGCTGTTTTGCAAATGCCGTTATCATACGCTGGTCCTCTTCAGAAATGTACTGTTCTATAAAAAATGCAGGCTGATGCAGTGATATTTCTACGATATGATCTTCGATGGTGGCGGTTTTTAAATTTCTGACCGCGGCGATCCTTTCAATCGGAAAACCTTTTTCCAAAAGCTCCAAGGTTTTCCTGGCAGACTGTGTCAGCGCGCTTTCCGCCCGCAAATCGGACAACAGCTCGCCTAGAGCCGGATGTGCACATTGCGGAAGCGATTGAATAACATAATGTACCGCTCCCCAAAACTGGACGGACACATACCATTCATCTTCGTTCAGCTGAGAAGCGAGCTGCTTATTCGTTTTGCCGATTCTGTCGAAAGATGTTAAAGAATAGACAAAAATAAGGGCCTGCCGTTCACTTACGCCTTGCAGAAGCTGAAACAGCGCGTCATGCATTTGGACGGAGAGCTCTTTGGCGTCTCTGTTTTTGCGCATGAACCGTTTGACCCATCTCAGCGCCTGCACATCGTTTGTAACCGGGATATATTGACTGCATTGGCGCTCTTTGTTTGACAGGACTTGAATGAGCAGGGAAAGCCGCTTCCACAAGGTAACGGCCGGCGTTTGATAATTCGCGCCGTGACAATGCTTCGGCCAAGGCCGCTCGGCAAATGCCCGTTCGAGCTTTTGAACGCCGCGTGCAGTCACTTTACACGTTCCCTCTTCTTTTCCGGCTGTAATGTATAAGTCCCCGGCGAGTTTATGCATAGAATCCGCAATGTCGCCGCGTTCACACTGAGAAGCCATGCCGAAATATTTAGCAATCTGAAATAAGCCGGCATCCTGAATGGTTTGAGACGACTTTTTTCCTTTTAATAAATGAAACACAGCACTCGGAGTCCGTTCGCCGTCTATTTTGTCCAGACAGTCGAGAACCACGGTATCAAAGTAGTTTATCGCCAATCTAAACACACCTACATTCCTTCTGTGACAAGTTTCGTTTTTTGGTTCTTTTTATTTTAACAGATTTTCATATAAATTTGACGTTTAAAGTCATCTTTTGGGGGGAAGTGCTAAAGAGAATCCCTTATGTGATAAGCATTCTCAATCATTTTTCTGTTGAAATTTGACACTAACATCATTACAATAAGTAAGAGGAATAGGTGTTATATTTAAAAAATATATAAGGTAAACCATTTGTTCCAACACGAACAATCTGGGAGGTTTTTTTTCATGGCAAAGTACACAATCGTAGATAAAGATACGTGTATTGCATGCGGCGCCTGCGGAGCTGCGGCACCAGACATTTATGATTATGATGATGAAGGCATTGCATTCGTTACACTTGACGAAAATAAAGGTGTCGTCGAAGTTCCGGAAGTGCTGGAAGAAGATATGATTGACGCATTTGAAGGATGCCCTACTGATTCAATCAAAGTTGCGGATGAGCCGTTCGAAGGCGACCCGCTAAAATACGAATAAAAAAGCCCTCCCCGTGAGAGGAGCTTTTAGTTCTTGAATAAGACTCCGGCTGTTATCGGCCGGAGTCTTATTTTTTTGCGTGATCAAACAATCAAAAAAGCGCCCGGCCTGTGTTTTACAGAGCGGACGCTTTGGCGTGGTTATTGTGTCTGGATGCTGCGTTTTTGTTCAATCCAAGGTTTAAGCTTCGTAAAGATGAACGTAAAGACGATGGTGATGATAACGCCTTTTACAATGTTAAACGGCAGAATTCCTGCCACAACCGCCGTTTTTAATTGGCTGTTTGACAATGCCGGTGAATGTAAAAACCAAGTATACGCAGGCAGGATGAGAATATAGTTCAAAATACTCATCAGCACGGTCATTGCTGCGGTTCCGGCCAGCAGGCTCACTGCAAGTCCTTTAGCAGATTTGAGCTTTTTAAACATAAACGCTGTCGGCAGAATAAACAGCGTCCCCGCGATAAAATTGGCTGCCTGCCCGACAGGCACGCCGGCCATGCTTCCTTGAATGATATACTGCAGAATATTTTTAATCGCTTCAACCGCAATCCCCGCCGCAGGCCCGTAAACCAAAATGGCAATAATTGCAGGAACGTCACTGAAATCAATTTTCAAGTAATCCGGCAGACCCGGAAACGGGAAATTTAACAGCATAAGCACAAACGCAATGCTGCTAAGCATACTGATGACAACTAATTTTTTTACTTTCACAATGCTCTCTCCTTTTCGATCAAATCTCTCGAAAAGAGGAAAGGTTCTTTTGCACCTCAATAAAAAAACCGCTTTTATTAAAAAGCGGGAGCTTACTAAGGCTTGGCAAAGAAACGTTAGATATAAGCATCAAAACGTCTGCTGAACCTCCATCTTCTCCCATCCAGACTATACTGTCGGCTCCGGAATCTCACCGGATCCTGCCGCCGAAGCAGCTCGCGGGCTTAGAGCATGACGCTCATCACCGCCGGTAGGGAATTTCACCCTGCCCCGAAGATTGATCTTATGAATTTATTCACATTATATATGATCAAATTGTAATTGTATAGAGAACTGCTCAATTTTATATAAAATATTGATAAAGCCCATTTTAACTGAATTATCGGCTTCCTTTTCTCCTTTACTGCGTCAATACACATTGACACTCAATTAAGAATATGATAAATTATCAGATATTTAGTCAGCTAAACTAGGAGGAAATCTAACAATGTTTCGAGTTTTGGTCTCAGATAAGATGAGCAATGACGGCTTAAAGCCGCTGATGGAATCAGACTTTATAGAAATTGTTCAAAAAAACGTCGCGGATGCAGAAGATGAATTACATACCTTTGATGCCCTGTTAGTCCGCAGTGCCACAAAAGTAACCGAAGAATTGTTTAAAAAGATGACTTCTTTAAAAATCGTCGGCAGAGCCGGTGTCGGCGTAGACAACATCGACATTGATGAGGCCACAAAACATGGAGTTATCGTGATTAATGCGCCGAACGGAAACACCATTTCAACGGCAGAGCATACATTCGCGATGATTTCTTCATTAATGAGACACATTCCGCAAGCCAATATTTCAGTCAAATCAAGGGAATGGAACCGGACGGCTTTTGTCGGAGCGGAACTTTACGGAAAGACTTTAGGTATTATCGGTCTGGGCCGGATCGGAAGCGAAATCGCCCAGCGCGCCAGAGCATTCGGTATGACTGTCCATGTATTCGATCCGTTCTTAACCGAGGAGAGAGCCGGCAAAATCGGCGTGAACAGCCGGACATTCGAAGAAGTGCTTGAAAGCGCGGATATCATTACCGTTCACACGCCTTTAACAAAGGAAACAAAAGGTCTGCTTAACAGAGAAACCATTGCCAAAACAAAAAAAGGCGTCCGCCTGATCAACTGTGCAAGAGGCGGGATTATTGATGAAGCTGCGCTTTTGGAAGCGCTGGAAAGCGGGCATGTCGCAGGCGCTGCGCTTGATGTGTTTGAAGTGGAGCCTCCTGTTGAGTCAAAACTCCCAGATCATCCGTTAGTAATCGCCACACCTCACTTAGGCGCATCAACGAAAGAAGCACAGCTGAATGTCGCGGCGCAGGTTTCTGAAGAAGTGCTGCAGTTTGCTAAAGGTCTGCCTGTCATGTCGGCGATCAATCTGCCTGCGATGACGAAGGATGAATTCAAAAAAATTCAGCCTTATCACCAAATTGCCGATAAAATCGGAAGTCTCGTGTCACAATGTATGAAAGAACCCGTCAAGGATGTTGCCATTCAATATGAAGGCACTATCGCGAAACTTGAAACATCATTTATTACAAAAAGCCTGCTGTCCGGCTTCTTAAAACCGCGTGTAGACTCAACGGTCAATGAAGTGAACGCCGGCGGTGTAGCAAAAGAACGCGGAATCAGCTTCAGCGAAAAGATTTCCTCCAATGAAACAGGATATGATAACTGCATCAGCGTAAAAGTGACCGGAGACCGGAGCACCTTTACGTTAACAGCTACGTATATCCCTCACTTCGGTGAACGAATCGTAGAACTGAACGGCTTTAATATTGACTTAAATCCTGCCGGCCACCTCGTTTATATCCAGCATCAGGATACGACCGGTGTAATCGGACGCGTCGGACGCATCCTCGGCGATAACGATATCAATATCGCTACCATGCAGGTAGGCCGTAAAGAAAAAGGCGGAGAAGCCATTATGATGCTTTCTTTTGATAAACATTTAGATGACAAAGTCGTCAATGAGCTGACTTCAATTCAGGATATTGTCTCAGTTAAATTGATTGACCTTCCGTAACAAACAAAAAACCCAAAACATTCATATGTTTTGGGTTTTTCACATTTAATGGTTCGGAAGCGGATTAGGCGCGGCGGGCACAGCGATCGGTTTTGTCACATCATAATTGCCGATTTTCTTTGTAGGCGCATGTGTGAACAGCACCTCAGAATAACCGAATTCCTTCGCAGTTAACAGAAGCCCTTCAATCATTAAAATGCCTTCCAACGAATCTTCAACTTTATGTTTTTCGGACAACTGGATCCGCAGCTGCTCGCCGCTTTCCCTTTCCGATACCGATGCAATCGCATCTGCTTCTATAATGCTCGCGGTCTGTGAGTCTCCGTCTGTTGTTTTCATCCCGTCAATGGCCTGATAAACTGAATAATAGGTTTGTGCAGACGGGATGAGATACTCTTGTCCCAGACTGTCGCGATAAGAAAAATACGCCCGGTTGGCCTGCTTATGTACGGACATCTCAGCCGAAAGGCCGGAAGCTTTAAAAAAATCCTGACCTTCTCCGTTTTGAATCTTTGTCAATTTTATCCGCTCGTAAGGACTCCAGGTCAAAGTCTCTTCCAGCATCTTTTTCAATAAATCAGCTTCGGCAGCTGATTCGATTGAAAGCCGTCCGTTTACCTGCACAAGCAAATCTTTCTTAACCGCGGTTACTTGCACACCGTCCAAAAGCTGAGGAACAGAGAGGAAAGATTCGGGCACTTCTAAGTTTTCTGCATCAGAGAATGCCTCTGAAACCGATTCGTCAGGCTTCTTTTTTTCAAAACTGACCGGAATGACGGCGGATGTATCTGAATCGGCAAACGCTAAAGTAATGTAATTGTTTTTGTTTTCGTTAGAAACGACAAACGTCTTCTGATCCGGCTTGACAGCAGCTGACTGACTGGCTATTTCAGCTTGACCGCTGTCAGCTGTAAGATCACCGGCAGATTCGTTTTTTGTCATCAGGTGAGGAGATATAATCAGAGCGATGCACAATGCGCAGATGCCGGCGGCGGCGGGGCCAACCCAGCTTCGGGCCGGTTTTTTTCTGTCCTGTCTACCCGTTTCAACATTCCGGTAAATGGCCTCTGGTGAACGATGATCTCTAACCGCCGGAAGTTGTCTTAACAACTCCTCTACCCTTTCTTCGTTCCAATATGACTTCATCATCCATTAGCTCCTCCCTCAAAAGCTCCATCTGTTTCCGAAGTATTTTGAGCCCTCTGTGTTGGGTCGTTTTGACTTTGCTTTCCGAGAAGCCAAGAGCGGCGGCTGTTTCCTGGATGGAATATCCCTGAATAAATCTCAAGATAATAACAGCTCTTTGATCTATAGTGCAATGATCAAGCGCGGTATAAATTTCCCGGACATTTTCATGCTGTACGGCGAGTTCGTCCGGAAGCAAATGCTGATCTCTGACATCTTGTGTATCCCAATCAAACGTACCCATAATACGCTGTCTGATCGTCTGCTGCTTGCGGAACCAGTCAATCGCCACATGGCGCGCGATGGACAACAGCCATGTTTTTTCACTGCTTCTTCCTTCAAAAGTATGATAAGAATTCAAGACGCGGATATACACTTCCTGCGCCAGATCCTCAGCCTGAGTCTTATCTTTCACCATATAAAATAAAAATTGGTATAAATCTTGATGGTATGAATCATATAATATCTGAAAGGTTTCTTCCATGGGAAGCCCCTCCGTTCACTTTTTTGTCGTAAAAATGCGTTGAAAAGTTACATTACAACTATATTACGAGAAACTGGAATTTGGAAGGGAATTTATATTAACATATTCTTAAATTTTTAAAGGAGAAATAAACAAAAACACCCGCATGTTCTGCGGGTGTTTCGTATGGAACAAGATTGTTCGTCAATTTCAGACGCCATCCTGCACTTTTGTCGGAATATAAAATGTAAATGTCGTTCCTTTGTCAATGCTGCTGTGCACCGCAATTGAGCCGCCGTGGGCTTCCACGATATTTTTCACGATGGCAAGTCCGAGTCCGGTTCCTGCCCTGCCCCTTGTTCTCGCCTTGTCCGCTTTATAAAAACGTTCAAAAATAAAAGGCAGGTCCTCTTCAGGTATTCCCGAGCCGGAATCTTTAATATCGATTTTCAAACCGTCTTTCACGGTCTGAACCGCGATATGAACGTTTCCGCCTGACTCTGTGTGACGCAGCGCATTATCTATAAGGTTGGTAAACACCTGCTCCATTTTGTCTTCGTCAAAAACACACTCCGGCTGAGACACGGCAATATCTTCTGTGAGCGAAACCTCTTTTTCTTTCGCTACACCGGAGAATTTCCGGGAGATCTTCTCCAGAAATTCATGCAGATTCACCGTCTCATAATGCAGGCCCGTATGTCCGGATTCCATTCTGGCCAAATCCAGCAAATCATTGACGAGCCGGCCCATGCGAAGAGATTCATCATAAATGATCTGTGCGATTTCTTTTTTCTCCTCTTCGGTGCTTGCAATGTCGTCCACTATTGCTTCGCTGTATCCCTGCAGCATAGAAATCGGGGTCCTGAGTTCGTGACTGACATTGGCAATGAAATCTTCACGCAGCTTATCAAGCCTGCGCTCTTCGGTCATATCACGGAGCACGGCTACGGCGCCGCGGACGTGTGATTCCGCATAAAGAGGCGACATTAATAAAACCCATGACCTTCCTTGAAGCGTCATCTCAATCATTTGCTCTTTTTCTGTGCTCACGGCATTTTGGAAAAGCTCTTTCGCCTCAGGCGGAAGGTTGTCTCCTTCTTTAATATTCATATTCTGCTCATAATACCAGGCCTGCAGAAAGCGTTCAGCCGGCGGGTTTGTCACCAAAATGGTGCCGTCGATATTAATGGTGATAACTCCGTCTGCCATACTGCTTAATATATTGGACAGCTGTTCTTTTTCCTGATTCAGCGCGTTGATATGAAAATTGAGCTGCCGGCCCATCTGATTAAAGGCGATGGCAAGCTCCCCGATTTCATCTTGAGTAAGAATCGGAATCTTTGTATCAAACTTTCCTTTCGCCAAATCCTGGGCGCCTTCCCGCATTTTCCGAAGCGGGTACGTCACCCTGCTGGACAAGAAGAAGGCGAAAAACGTTGTCAAGACAATGGCGATGCCCGCCGCAAGAAAAATATAGCGTGTCGTATGTTTCGTCGTATCTTTGACGGCAAGCAGCGACTGAGATAAAAAGACCATGCCTTTTTTGCCGTCTTTTTCATACGGCACTCCGACGATCAGCCGTTCGTTATCGGAACCGGCATTGTTGGGCACCGCGCGTTTGCTTACTTTTTTTCGGTCTGTCAGCGCCTTGTGCAGATCCCGGTCGTGTTTGATCTGTTCCAATGTAATAGAGGATAAATGATTATCGTCATTGGGCGAATACCAGACATGCTTATCGTCCTGAATGATCGCGATGCTCGTTAAATTGTCCGCCAGCTCCCACGTGATGGATCTGGCAAGCGGCTGGTCTTCATGATTTTCTATAATGACCGCAATTTTATCGGCAAGCTGCGTTAAATCTTTTTCTGCTTCTTCTACGTGGTAATTTTCTATAAACTCCAGAAGCAGCACCGTTAAAATAAATAAAACAATTAATACGAGTGAAAGAATGGTAAACCAAAGCTTTCCTACTACGCTTTTCCAAAACTTCATTCAGCGCCTACCTCAAATTTGTATCCGACTCCCCAGACGGTGACGATTTTTTTCGCCGCTCCCGGGGATACTTTGTTTAATTTTTCACGGAGCCGTTTGACATGGGTGTCAACCGTTCTGAGATCACCGAAGAATTCATACTGCCACACTTCTTTTAAAAGTTTTTCTCTGTCATACACTTTGTCCGGTGTTTTTGCCAGAAAGTACAGCAGTTCATATTCCTTCGGCGTCAGGCTTACCTCTGTGCCGTCCGCGGTCACTCTGTGAGCATCGTGATCGATGGAAAGATGTGAAAAGACGAGCACATTTTTTGTCGGCGTATTGGCTGTCAGATAGGATGTTTGGGAAGCTCTTCTTAAGAGCGCCTTTACCCGGAGCACCACTTCTCTTGGACTGAAAGGCTTCACGATATAATCGTCCGTGCCTGCTTCAAACCCCTGGACGCGGTTGGCTTCTTCCCCTTTTGCCGTCAGCATGATAATCGGCGTTGCTTTTTTTTCTCTAAGCTGCCGGCATACTTCTATTCCGTCCGTTCCCGGCATCATTAAATCCAAAAGCACCAGATCATAATCTGATGCCAGCCCCATTTTAATGGCCTCATCGCCGTTTTCCGCTTCTTCAATCACATAGTTTTCCCGTTCAAGGTACATTCTTAAAAGGCGTCGAATTCTGGCTTCATCATCTACTACTAATATTTTAGTTTCATTTGTTTGATCCATCGTTTTCCCCCTGCTTTCCTTCTGTTACTATCATTTTAACAAACTGTACGGCTGCTTGAGAACTGTATCGGCTTTCGGCTCTATGCGTACGAATGAAGTCCGGCAAGCACGAGATTCACAAAAATTAAGTTAAACATAATAATGGCGAAACCGATGACGGCAAGCCACGCGGACTTTTCGCCATGCCAGCCTCTTGACAGCCGCAAGTGCAAGTACGCTGCGTAAAATAAAAAGGTGATCAGCGCCCATACTTCTTTCGGGTCCCAGCCCCAAAAACGCGTCCATGCAAGCTGCGCCCAGATCATCGCAAACACAAGCGCGCCGAGCGTAAATACCGGAAAGCCGATAGAAACCGCGCGGTAGCCAACTTCATCTACCAAGTCCAGATTCACATTTTTGACGAGCGGGCTTAAAAGAGCGCTGATTCTCTTTCTGAATATCAGTCTGAGGGCGCCGTATAAGACGAGACCCGCGCCAAACGACCAGATCACCGTATTGACCTTTCTGCCTGAAAAAATAGCCGGAAGCTCAATAAACGGCTTCATCGCGCCTTCTGTAAGCAGTTCTCCATCATGCGGGCCGACAAGCGCAGGCATATCATATATCATGACGCTTTTGGCGTCTTTTTTATCCACCCAATTAAATTCGGCTTTGTAGTCCGCCAGCCGGAATGCCGACGTCACAGCGATAAATGCCACCGTCGTCACAATAATAAACATGATGACCTCGAGCCAGAACGTTTTTTTGCCCGGTCTGGACTGGTCGACATGCTTTAACAGGAAAATGACACCGGCTACAAAGCTGATCGCAAGAATTGCCTGCCCGAGCGCCGCCGTCGTGACGTGAATGTACAGCCAATTGCTCTGCAATGACGGAATAAGCGGCGTAATATCAGCGGGAAACATGCTTGCGTACGCGATCAGCAAAAGTGCGACAGACAATGTGAACATGCCTAAAGACGGCAGTCTGTAAATAAAGTAAATAATAATAAAAGCGAGAACAAGCATCATGCCGAATGACGTTGTAAATTCAAACATATTGCTGACAGGCGCATGTCCGCTTGCCGACCATCTCGCAATGAAGTAGGCGAGATGGCATAGAAATCCGACAATGGTTAACGTGATTCCGATAGCCGACCAGCGGCCCTTCCCGTCCTTTGCGCCTTTTGTTCCCCGGATGGCGCCGCCGAAAACCGGGACGGCAATTAAATAAATCAAAAAGGCAGCATAAAGAAAATTTGCGCTCAGCTCCGCCATGACACCACTCCTTTTTCATTAGGCCTGATTTTTGACCAGTTCTTTTTGATCGGCCGGTTCTTTAATCTCCGTCCCGCTAAGAACATATCCGATATCCTTTTTTAAACCGAACCAGTTTTTGTTCGTATGTCCTGCCACAAGCACTTCGCTGTCACCGGGTTTGATCCAGATCCTTCTATGCTGCCAGTACATCCCTTGAATGACGCCGATCATAAAGATCGCGCCCCCGACGGCAAGCACCCATAAGGTTAAATCTTTTCTGACGGTGAGACCTGTAATGTTTTTCGTTTCCACATGGTCGAATTTTAATTTGTACTTGTTATTTGCGGAACCTTCAACAGTCTGCTGAATCGCAACAAAGCTTTTCTCCCCTTTCGGCTTGTCAGGAGCCGTGACTTTAAAGACGAAAGCCGGATTGTTTGGGACCTTTGTTTTCGTGCTCGGTTCTCCGTCCTTATTAAAATAAAAATCGGGAAGATAACTGGCGATCTGCACTTTGTAACCGTTACCAAGATCATAGTCCGTGTCGGGATCAAGAAGATTGATCTTCAGTTTGCCGAATGACCGTTTTGTTTTTTGGTCGATCAGCTGGAATACCATCTGATCGAGCTGGTTTTCTTTATAGTCCACCTGATACACAGAATAGGAGTCAAACCGCAGCGGTTCATTGACGCGGATATCGTTTTCTTTGACTCTTTTAAGCTTTGGCTTTTCACCGAATACGATGTCGCCCTCCCTCTTGTACAAAACCGCATCCGTTGTGAAGGATTTTGCGACTTTGCCGTTTCCGGCTCTGTCAATGGCATCGGCGAATACTTTTTTCTCAGTGTTTTTATTATACGTCTCCATGGTGAACCGGTTGTTTTTTAAGTAATATTGGCCGTCGGTGCCGGGAATCTGGGCGGTTTCGCCTTCACGGACCCAGAGCGTTTCATCGACGTACATCCCCGGGACGAATCTCAGCATGGCCCCAATCAGAAAAATGATCAGGCCGATATGATTAACGTAGGGCCCCCACCTTGAAAAACGGCCCTTTTCTGCGAGAATACTTCCCTCTTGTTCCCGCACTCTATAATGCTTTTTTTTCAATCGTGTTCTGATGCCATCAGCCGTATCTCCGCTCAGCTCAGTTTCTGTCCGGCTGTATAGACGCTGCCGCCTTAAAAAGACCGGATTCCGCTGAACGCCTTGATTTTTCAGCGCCCTGTACAACGGAATCACCCGATCAAGGCTGCAGATGACAAGTGATACGCCGATTGATGCGATCAAAAGCATATACCACCATGAGCCGTACAGGTGATGAAAGCCCAGCAGATAATACAATTGGCCGATTGTGCCGTACTGCTGTTCATAGTATGTATCCGGCTGAGCGCCCGGCGGCAGATAAGCTTCCTGCGGAAAAACCGTGCCGAATGCCGACGCCGCCAGAGTAATGACGATCAGCCATATTCCGACTTTAACGGAAGAAAAGAAATTCCATACCTTATCTACAATTGTTTTGTTATATGTTTGCGAACGTCTTGCGCTGCCGTCGTACCGCATATCGGCAAGCGGCGACTTTTGATCATCAAGCGGCTTTCCGCATGACTCGCACAATACCGTCCCGGCTGGATTCACGTGTCCGCATTCACATTTAGCCTTTTTCATGAAGACGCCTCCGGCTTAATTAAATTCATATAGTCATGAACCATGCGTTCTGTCATCGTGCCGGTCACCACTTTCACGACTTTTCCGTCGGGATTGATCAAAAATGTCGTCGGGATAGGCGATACGCCGTACGCGTCCAGCACTTGCCGGTCAGTATCAAGCGCAACAGGGAAATTGACGCCGTATGTTTTCATAAAATTATGTACTGCAATTTTTGATTCGCCGACATTTACCGCAATCACCTCGACACCGAGGTCTTTAAAATGCTTGTATTGATTCTCCATATAGGGAAATTCCTGCTTGCACGGCTCGCACCACGTTCCCCAGAAATTCAGAAAAACACCTTTTCCTTTTAACTGACTCAGTTCTATGAGTCTGCCCTCTGTATCTTTCAGCGCGAAATTCGGGGCTTTGGACCCCTCAGATATACGCTCGCCGTTTGAGTAAACAGCATTATAGACGGTATATCCGAGCGCGCAGAGTAAGATGAGAAGGATGCCGGTCCGAATGAATAAACGCCGCCGTTTTTTGTTCATTGTACACTGCTCCCCTCCCCTGCCTGCAAATCCATTCAATTATATCATCTACGCGTTTTGTAATTTTTGAAGGTTATGTGAAAATTAGAAAGCGTTTTTACCGTGTTCAGCTAAAGACCGCAGCCTTTTCACCTCATGCGGCGTCAATTCTCTTGCGTCTCCTGTGTGAAGGCCCCTTAAATCTAAAAAGGCGTATTCTTCACGTTTGAGCTTCAGCACGTCATGACCGATCGCCTCAAACATACGGCGGACCTGTCTGTTCCGACCTTCATGAATTGTCAGCTGAATAATGCTCGTCTGCTTTCTTTTATCCAGAGAAAGCATTTTCGCTCTGGCCGGCGCTGTCTTGCCTTCTTCAAGCTGAATGCCGCGCTCAAGCTTCCGCAGAAGTTCCTTGGAAGGAATCCCCTTCACTTTGGCGACGTACGTCTTATCAATTTCGTATTTCGGGTGCATGAGTTTGTTGGCAAACTCGCCGTCATTTGTCAGTAATAAAAGACCGCTCGTATCATAATCAAGTCTGCCGATCGGATAAATACGCTGCGGCACTTCTTTGAAAAAGTCGGTTACCACTTTCCGCCCTTTATCGTCATCAGAAGCTGAGATCACTCCTCTCGGTTTATAAAGCAGAAAGTACACGGGTTCTTCCCGCTCCACCTTTAATCCGTTTACTTCAATCTGATCAGAACCGGTCACTTTTACGCCGAGCTCTGTTATTACTTTTCCATTCACCTTTACTTTTCCTTCTTTTATCAGCTCTTCTGCCTTTCTGCGTGATGCCACGCCGGCATGAGCAATAACTTTTTGCAGTCTTTCCATGTCGTTCACCTCAAGTATAATCTTACTTTTTTCCCCTTGAACAAACAAGCTTTTTCAAGGAGCATTATTCTGATATATAAAAAGCGCCTCAATCAGGCGCTTCCAAATAATAACGTAACTATGATGATTGATGCAACCACCCCGATCAGATCAGCAAGAAGACCAACCTTTAAAGCATCCCCCATTTTTTTGATGCCGACTGCACCGAAATACACAGTCAGGACATACAGCGTCGTGTCAGTCGATCCCTGCATGACCGAGGCCAGTCTGCCGATAAATGAATCAGGCCCGTACACGGCGATCAAATCCGTCGTCATGCCGAGCGCCGCCGTACCCGAAATCGGACGGATCAGAGCAAGCGGCACGACCTCTGCGGGAATGCCGAGCGCCGTAAAGAAAGGCTTGCACAGCCCCATGACAAAATCAAGCGCGCCCGAGGCCCGGAATACGGTTATCGCCACAAGCATCCCGACCAAATACGGAATGATGGAAAACGCAATCTCTATTCCTTCTTTTCCGCCTTCAACGAATGATTCATAAGTCGGCACTTTTTTGATCGTGCCGTATATCAATATACCGGCGATAATAATCGGAATCATGGCTAAAGACAGCCAATTCACCATTTCCATTCGCTTACCTCCCTTTTCTTTTGCGGCGGTACCAGAAGTAGCGGTCAATGAAAATCGCGCCGATGCCCGAAATTAAAGTCGCTAAGATGGTCGGTCCGACGATATCGGTCGGTGATTTCGCCGAATAAGCCATGCGGACGGCAATGACGGTTGTCGGTATCAATGTAATGCTCGAAGTATTTACCGCCAAAAAGGTAATCATGGAACGGCTGGCCTCAGACTTGCCTCCGTTCAGCTTTTTCATCTGCTCCATGGCTTTAATGCCGAGGGGCGTCGCCGCATTTCCCAATCCGAAAAAGTTTGCCATGAGATTTGATAAGATGTATCCCATTGCCGGATGATCAGGGGGAATATCAGGAAACAGCTTAGAAATAAACGGACGGCACATTCTGCTGAATATATCCAAAAGGCCGGACTGCTCGGCTATTTTCATCAGGCCGAGCCAGAACACGAGGACGCTCATTAATCCAAACGAAATCGTAACCGCTTCTTTCGCTCCTTTAAAAACTGCTTCATTCACATCCTGCAAGGTTCCGTTAAACATCGCAAAGACCAGTCCGATTACCGTCAGACAGACCCAGATTAAATTGACCATGCTGAACCGCCCGTCGCGCTCATAAACAGGCTCGTAAATGTTTCAATGAAATGCTTTTTCGGTTTTTTAAGGTGCTCGTTTTCATAATAGACGGGGACCTTGGCGATCACTTTCCCATCATGCATAACAGTCATCCGTCCGACGACATCAGGAATGAGAGAAGCATCCTTTTTCCAAGCTTTTTTCGGTTTTATTAAGGTTGTGCTGATTTTCACATCATCGATCTCATCCTCTTTTAACAAATACTTGACATCCCGGGAAATAAAAGCGTGTTTTCCGTAAAACGTCTTTTTCAGCTTCGGGATGCCGCCTTTTTTGGCGACGATATAGGTTTTATAGTGCTCAAAGACATAATTAAACATATTCATATGGTCATCCCAGTCATCCGGATCATTTATGGTGACTGCGATAAGATCCGTGCCGTCTTTTGAAGCCGTCGAAACGAGCGTCCGTTTCGCGATTTTTGTGTACCCCGTTTTTCCTCCTGTGCTGTAACGATAAAGCCCTGTCAGAAGCTTGTTTTTATTTTTCCATACCCGGTCCATCGTTTCCGCTTTATACACTTTGGTGCCCGAAACAGTCCGGTATTCCTTGATCTTCATCGCGTATTTAGTCAAAAGCGCCATATCATACGCCGTTGAATATAAATTTTCATGGTCGTCCAGCCCGTGCGGGTTTTGAAATTTTGTATTTTCCATTCCGATTTGCTCGGCTTTGTGGTTCATCATAAATACAAAACCGTCAAGACTTCCGCCGACATATTCAGCAATGGCCGCAGCGGCGTCATTTCCTGACCTCAGCATAAGCCCGTAAACGAGGTCCTTCAGTTTTACTTTCTGTCCAGGCTGAAGATAAATGGCCGAGCCTTCCGTTTTTACGGCATTCGGCGAAACCGTCACAGTCTCTTCCATCTTCCCAGATTCAATCGCCAGCACCGCCGTCATGATTTTCGTAATGCTCGCGATCCGCCGCTTATGGTGTTCGTCCTTAGCAAACAACACCCTGCCTGATGCACCGTCGATTATAATCGCGCTTTTTGCGCTGACATGTATTTGGGCATGTGCCGTATTTCCGTCTGTAATAGAAAACAAAATAACAAAAATCAAAAGAAATACGGCAGCTTTTTTGAGAAAGCGCATGAATGCTCACGTCCTTGTTGTGGGTTTGTACAAGTTTATGCGCATGTCCATGACTTATGAATACCAATTGCATCTCTTTTACGTAAAAAAACTCTCCCTTTGGGAGAGTTTTTTTATCTGGATGATACCATATTCGAGCCTGATGCTTCATATTGCGCCAATTCTTCACGCATGCGCAGAAACTCACTGCTTAGTGAAAGCAGAAGGCTCCGCAGCGAATCGGGCACATGCTGATAAAATTCAATCGCACTTTGGCCTGTATAAGCGGCGCGGCTGTTTTCGTACCACGTATCCTTTTTCGGCATGAAAAATTCTTCCACGCACTGATGATACACTTTATACAGTGTTTTTTCCGCTCTCGCCTCATGAAACGGCTCCTGCATTAAGAGCCGGCGGCAGGCTTCCTGGGCGCCTTCGCAAAAGACGGTCATCCTTCTCAGCACACTGAGCACATCGCGGCAGTATGCCTCATCCGCCTTTCCAGAAGCCTGCATTTCCGGTAATGTCGTATGATTTAAATAACTGTTGACCATCGTGACAACCTCGGCTAAAAATTCACCAGTTTCTTCAGTATGGGCCCTCACAATCGAATTTCCCATTTCCGTCCGTTTCCTTCCTCTCTTGTACTTCGTCAATTTGCGTTATTCATCAATGGCCTTTCCCTATTATCGTATGATGAAAAACCGTTATTATTTAATATCCTCAAAAGTTTGGTTGAAGTTTTCAAAGAATAAGTCGGCTTCCTCCTGGAGAACGTCTTCTTCCGCATTTTCAGGAAGAGGCGGAAGCTCGTCCAGTGTTTTTAAGCCGAATTGTTCAAGAAATACCGGGGTCGTGCCGTATAAAATCGCCCGGCCGGGACCGTCGGCGCGTCCCACCTCACACAGCAGCGCTTTTGACACGAGACTGTGCAGAATCCGCTCAGACTTCACGCCCCGAATATCTTCAATTTCCGCCCGTGTGATCGGCTGCTTGTATGAAACGATCGCCAGCACTTCTAAAGAAGCCTGTGACAGTCCCTTTGACGGCACCTCGATTAATTTTTTCAAATAAGGCACGAATTCTTTTTTCGTTGCAAGCATATACGTATCCGCATATTCGGTCAGCTCAATGCCCCTGCCGTCTTCCTTGTACTGGGCGGCCACTTCTTCCATGATTCCGGCCAGTTCCGCTTCTTCTATTTCAAGCACCGTCACCAATTGCTTTTTGGTCAGCCCTTCATCACCCGCCGCGTACAGCAAGGCCTCCACAATCGCTTTCCAATTCACGATATCAAGCGCCATGAATGGATTCACTCCCCGTAATGTATATATCTGAAAAGTTTTCTTCTTGTTCGATGATAATCTGCTGATTTTTCATCAGCTCCAGAACGGCTAAAAACGTCACGACGAGATGGTCTCTTTGCCGAGAAGGAAAAAGCTCCGTAAAGTTAATTCTTCTTCCCGCCGTCTTTAAGCTTTTTACGATTTCGTTCATTCTGTCTTCAATCGGTATTTCCTGTCTTGTAATGGTCGTTTCTTTCGGCCGCGAGATTTTTTTACGCTGAAGCACCTTTTGAAACGCACCGATCATGTCATAAACGGTCACCGACAGCCTCTGCTCCGTCTGTTTGATTTCTTTTGCATACTCACTTAAATCACTCGGCGGCTTTGTAAATGACTTTTGTCTTTCTTCTTCCCGCTCTTTTAAATCATTCGCAGCGGTTTTATATTTTCTATACTCAATCAGCTTTTCAATCAGTTCGTCCCGAGGGTCTTCCTCTTCAAGCATTTCATCTTCAAACAGCTCTTCCTCTTGTTTCGGAAGCAGCATTCTGCTTTTAATGCTGAGAAGCGTCGCCGCCATGACCAGATATTCACTGGCGACATCAAGTTCAAGCACTTGCATTGTATGTACATATAATAAATATTGTTCAGTAATGGTTGCCACGGGTATGTCGTATATGTCGATTTCAAGACGGTTAATCAGATGAAGCAGCAGGTCCAATGGGCCTTCAAACGTATCAATTTTCACTTGATATTCTACCATTATCTCACCATTTTCAATATCACTCTCATTGCCGGAAAAACTGGCTACCCTTTAGTATAATCCACCGAAATGCTCTCGTCCAATACTTTTCTAATTGTGCTTCGTTATTTAGAAAATACTGAAAAAGAAGGTATACGCCTATACCTTTAAAGGCGGATGCACATATGATAGCCGTGTAAACATGAAACAAAGGGAGGCTGATTTCAGATGGGCGGAGCTTGTTTCGGCGGAGGTTTTGCATTAATTGTCGTTCTGTTTATTTTGCTTATTGTCGTAGGGGCATCTTATATCTGCTAGTTCTTCACGTTTCAGACACCAAGCCGCTCTTTTTTTCCTTTTCATAACGCTGTGGTACACTGGTTTTAGCAAAAGGAGGAAGCGGCTTGTATCCAAAAGCTTATATCGGCTTTTTGGCCGAATTTCACGCATCAAGAGATTATTTTGAGTGTCATGAACTGTTAGAGGAATATTGGAAAAAAAGCCCGCCTGAGGAGCGGAGCATTCATTGGGTCGGCCTGATTCAGTTAGCCGTCGCTCTGTATCACCAGCGGAGGGGAAATGAAGCCGGGGCGAAACGGCTGATCGCCAACAGCTTACGCATTCTGAGGGCTGAAAAACAGGCTGTCAGCTCTCTCGGCCTCAGCCATCCAAAGCTGATAGAGCTGATAGAGTCGCTGTCAGACGATATAAAAGCCGGCCGCCCGTACAAAAGTGTTATGCTGCCGATTACAGATGACACTCTGAAAGAAGCGTGTCTTGCCGAATGCCGCCGCAAAGGCTATACATGGGGGCAGGCCGGCGTATCAGACACCTTTCTTATTCATAAACACCGCCTGCGGGACAGGACGGATGTCATTAAGGAACGCGAACGGGAAATGGAGAGAAGAAAAAAAAGCAGAGGCTGACGGACAGCCCTGCTTTTTCTGCATAAAAACAGCTCCCGAAACCGTGAAAATTCCGGGAGCATTTGTCAGTTATTATATGAAATATCCTGATCTTTTTGATGTTGACAGCGTTCAAAAAAGCTTTGCGTTAATTCATTCGGAACGAGTGCCTCCGTTTTGAACAGACGTTTTAAGGCGTCCATCATTTGCTTTCCGATTCCTTGATGGCGGTGAGAAGGATTCACGCTGATATGGCGGATTTCAACCTCTGAGTCTTTTTTTTCGACTCCGATCGCTCCGACGATATCTTCATCCTCTTTCCAAAGAAAGAGCTGGCGGCCAGTATCCGTTTCATAGTCCTTTATTGTCTGCTGAAGCTGCTTGAGATCTTTTTCATTCGGCATAAATGACAGAAGACCCATTGCAATCTTTTCAAACGATTTTTTATAACGAATTAACATAAAAACCCCTCTATATCCAAAATGTCCATTCATGTCCTAGCAAACGGATGAATAAAGGCGATCCGTTTCCTCACATTATATCATTTTCGCCGCTGTTTTAAACGCTTTTCAACAAATTATTCAAATGAACGGTTTAGATTCGCCATTTCAATGGCGGATACTGCGCAATCCGCTCCCTTATTTCCGGCTTTTGTTCCGGCGCGTTCGATCGCCTGCTCAATGGTTTCAGTCGTTACGATACCGAAGATAACCGGGACGCCCGTCGCCGTGCCCGCTTGAGCGATGCCTTTTGCCGCTTCGTTGCAGACATAGTCATAATGCGTTGTCGCTCCTCTGATCACCGTGCCGAGTGTAATAACCGCATCGTATTTTTTCGTTTCCGCCATTTTTTTTGCCGCAAACGGGATTTCAAACGCTCCCGGCACCCAAGCAACGTCAATGTCATTTGATTCTACACCGTGGCGAAGCAATGTATCTTCCGCTCCGCTTAACAGCTTGCTCGTAATAAATTCATTAAATCTGCCGACGACGATTCCGATTTTAAGTCCTGTTCCTACTAAGTTTCCTTGTATGATATTCATATGTTATCCATCCTTTTTTGTGAGATTTGTTTTTAGAAATGAAGCAAGTGTCCGAGTTTGTTCATTTTGGTTTGTAAGTAATTCCTGTTATGCTCACCCGCTTCCATTTGAAGCGGCACCCGTTCTGAAATGCTCAGTCCGTATCCTTCAAGGCCGGCGATTTTCCGGGGGTTATTGGTTAAAAGTTTCATATGCTGAACCCCCAAATCGCGGAGAATCTGGGCACCGATCCCGTAGTTGCGCAGGTCAGGCAGAAAGCCGAGCGCTTCGTTCGCTTCAACCGTGTCATACCCCTCTTCCTGCAATCGATACGCTTTCAGCTTATTGATTAAACCGATTCCTCTTCCTTCCTGACGCAAATACAATAAGACGCCTCGGCCTTCTTCGGCAATTTGCGCAAGCGCGGCATGAAGCTGAGGCCCGCAATCACAGCGGTGGGATGCAAACACATCGCCCGTCAGGCATTCTGAGTGCACTCTGACAAGAACGGGTTCGCTGCTAAACGGGACATCACCCATAACAAAGGCGAGGTGTTCTTTTCCGTCAACCTCGTTTGTATATCCGTAAACCCGGAACGTGCCGAAATCAGTCGGCAGCGTAATGTCAACTTCTCGGTTCACAAGTGTCGTAATGTTGTAGCGGTATTCTATTAAGTCTTTTATCGTAATCATTTTCAGCTGGTGGCGTTTGGCGATTTCTGATAACTCAGGCACTCTGGCCATTGTGCCGTCTTCATTCATAATTTCACAAATGACGCCCGCTCCTTGAGAGCCGCATGCTTTTGCAAGGTCAACGGCTGCTTCCGTGTGGCCCGCCCGCTTCAGGACGCCTCCTTTTTTTGCGATTAAGGGAAAAATGTGGCCCGGACGCTGAAAATCGTCAGACACAGATTCCTCGTTCAACAGCGCCTGAATCGTAAATGAACGTTCTTGAGCGCTGATTCCTGTTTTTGTCAGTCTGTGGTCAATGCTGACCGTAAACGCGGTTTCATGTGAGTCCGTATTATGATCGACCATCGGGTGAAGATCCAGCCGGCCGGCAATATCTTCAGAAAGCGGCGTGCAGATCAGGCCCCTCCCATGGGTCGCCATAAAATTGACCACTTCGGGTGTGGCATGCTCAGCGAGCGCTACGAAATCTCCTTCATTTTCTCTGTCTTCATCATCGACAACGATGATGACTTCACCTTTTTTCAGCGCATCTAACGCCTCTTCTATTGGATGAAACATATTGATCTTCCTTTCTAAAAGCCGTTCTCGTTTAAAAAAGCTTCTGTGATCGTTTGATTGCTTTTCGTTTGTTCTGTTTTGTGCAAAAAGCGGTATAAGTATTTGCCGATCATGTCACACTCAATATTTACGGTCGAGCCGACTGTTTTCGTCTGAAAAATCGTTTCTGAGATGGTATGCGGAATAACGGATACCGTCACGCTTTCGTCTGATAAACCGAAAATCGTCAGGCTCACGCCGTCTACCGTAATCGAACCTTTCAAGACGAGCGTTTTCGTCAATTCGGGCGAAAGTTTTAGATCGTAATAAACCGCGTTGCTTTTTTTCTCAATCCGGGTAATTTCCGCCGTTCCGTCCACATGCCCGGATACAAAGTGGCCGCCGAAGCGTCCGTTGGCGGACATCGCTCTTTCCAGATTGACTTTGCTGCCTTTTGACAAGCCGTTCAGCGAAGTGGCTTTTACGGTTTCCGGCATGACATCAACCGTAAATTGTTTATCAGAAAATCCGGTTACGGTCAGGCAGATGCCGTTTACGGCGATGCTGTCGCCAAGTTTTACATCGCTTGTCACTTTTGAAGCGGCGATGGTTAATGCCATGGAAAGGCCTGTCTTTTTGATTGCTTGGATCGTGCCTGTTTCTTCAACGATTCCTGTAAACATCGTCACCATCCTTTCCGTCTTTAGGTATGGCCGTCAGTTTTATATCCGGCCCGATTTGGGTGATTTGTGTGAATTGTAAATGGGGGACATCTTTCATTGATTGAAAACCTTCACCGGAGATCAAGCTGGGAGCAAGCGTTCCTCCGATTAATTTAGGGGCGAAATAGAAATGAAGCTCCTCGAAACAGCCTTCCTTGACAAAACTTCCGTGTACGGATGCGCCGCCTTCCACATAAACGGACATTATGCCGTTTTCAGCTAGAATGCTGAGCACCTCAGGAATGTGAATGCGGTCTGTTTCAAGCGAAAAGACTTTTATTCCGAGTGCGGTCAGCCGCTCTTTCTTTTGCACGTCAGCGCCTTTGGCCGTAAATATCCATGTCGGCGCGGCGCCGTCAGTAACAACATTTGCCGTTTCCGGAATGGTCAGCTTTGTATCGAGAATGACTCTGACCGGCTGCTTGACCGCATCAGGCAGCCTGCAGGTCAGACTCGGATTATCGGCTTTGACTGTGCCTGCTCCGACAAGAATGCTTTGATGCGATTTCCTGTATTGCTGGGCATCAAGCCTTGCCGCCTCTGAAGTAATCCATTTGCTGTCACCGGTTTCAGTCGCTGTTTTCCCGTCAAGGCTTGCGGCCGCTTTCAAGGTGACATACGGAAGTCCGGTCCTCATGAAGTGAAGAAACATTTTATTCAGCTCTTCTGCCTGCTGCCTGAGAAGTCCGGTTTTCACTTCGATGCCCGCTGCTTCCAGCATTCTGATGCCTTTTCCGGCGACTAGCGGATTTGGATCTGTCATAGCGACAAATACTCTTTTTATCCCCGACTTTATCATCAGTTCGGCGCATGGCGGTGTTTTTCCGTAATGGCTGCAAGGCTCCAGCGTCACATACATATCTGCGTCTTTTGCGTGACTGCCTGCCATATTGATCGCGTGCACTTCCGCATGGGCTTCCCCGTATTGCAAATGGGCGCCCATTCCGACGATCTGGCCGTTTTTGACGACGACAGCACCGACAAGGGGATTGGACTGCGTCTGCCCTTCACCGCGTCTGGCAAGCTCTATTGCCGTATTCATATAATATTCTTCCATCGTTATCCCTCCCTTCTTCCACGCAATTTGGCGTCAAAAAAGCCCCGAATGTTTACACAGTTCGGGGCTTTGCCAGTTTTAATCCATAGGAAATAAGACTATACAGTAAGATTATTTTTTGCATAGCTTCTCTCATCCTTCTCCCATCCAGACTTTCACTGTCGGCTTCAGCTTTTCACTGAATCCACCGTATACAGATGCATACGGGTCACGGGCTGTAAAGCGCAAAACGCCTTATTACCGCCGGTCGGGATTTTCACCCAGCCCCGAAGGATACAATCAATATTTTTTTGTCCTTATCCGCTATTATAACATCCTTTGCGGCAGGCGCAATGAATTTGCACCTCATTTTTCAGAAAAAATAAAAAGCGCCCTTTTTCCAAAAAAGGCGCCTTTATTTATTCGTTTACTTTAACAACCTTCAATAAGCCGTCAATCCGGTTTGATTTGCTGAAATACGCTTTAATCTTATCTCCTTTTTTCACATCGGAGAGATCCTGCTTCAGCTTGTCGCCGTTAAAAATGATTTTTGTGCCGTTTGCTGCCGTGCCGTGGTATTCGGTTCCTTCTATTTTCGTAATTTTATATGTTTTCACTGTATATTCTTCTTTTTCCTGAGACAGGGTTTGTCCGATAGCCGTCGGCACGTCTTTCAGCTCAATATCGTTTATGACCATAAAACCGCCCGCCAATAACAGCAGCAGTACAAGTAAAATGGCTGCTTTTGTTTTAATACTTCCCATTTTTCTACCTCCAGCCCGTATCAATCTATTCATTACTATGTCATATTCCTTTTTTTCATGAATAGAAAACCGTTCTTCCCTGCGTGAGTTATTCATATAACGTTTCGTCAAGGGAAGATGTTTCATGTATCTGTAAAACTTTCTATCTATTAAATAGTTATACGAATTTATGTTCTGTTTTTGTGGGTAGGGAGATTAATTTATATAAAAAAAAGCAGTTTTCTCATAAAGAAAACTGCCGTACGGTTTATTTCGTCTTGCGGATTTCGTTAAACGGGAAGAAGACGAATTTTGATGTGCCCGCGATTTGTTTTTTCGTAAAAAGACCGAGGCCGTTACGGCTGTCCATAGATTCTCTGCGGTTATCACCCATGACGAAATATTTATCGTCCGGCACTTTCACCGGGCCGAAGTCTTCCGTCAGCCGGTCATAGCCGCCTTGCTTCGCTTTTTTCTTGTTTGCCGCTAAATACGATTCGGACACTTTTTTGCCGTTGATGTACAGCTGGTCGTTTTTCATTTGCACCGTGTCGCCGGGAAGTCCGATAATCCGTTTGACATAGTGTTCGTTTTCTCCGTTCAGAACGACGATCTGGCCGCGTTTGAAGTCGCTTATGTATTTGACCGTCATATTAACAAAGATTCTCTCGCGGTCATGCAGCGTCGGTTCCATTGATCTTCCGTCAACGAGATAAGGAGCAAATAAAAAGTTGCGGATGAGCAATGCGAGAACGACAGCGATGATAATGGCTTTCGCCCAATCAAGTACGGCGCTTTTTTTAGAAGTTTTTTCTTTTTCTGATTTCAAGTGATTTCCTCCCATTAGCCATGGTCGTTTTTATTTTACCATGAATCCCTGCACAGAGGGCAAATAAGCCCCGCACCTCATCCATTTTTTTCATTTTATAAGCCGGATCTGCTGATTTTACGGTATTTTACGAAGCTTCCGATCCGCCAAATGCACAAATACACAAAAGCAAGCTCCATTGTTAAAACGGCAAATTCCGTCGCGTCAATGTTTTTGAAATATTGACTGAGCACGATACGGATCGCAATAATCGCGATAATGACATATTTAAAGTTTTTATTCCGCTTAGAGTACACAAAGCCGTCTTCCCGGATTTCATATGCGGTTTGCGACAGCATGATGGCGCCAAATACCGCGCCTAACAGCCCGGCGATGGCGAGCTCCCAAACAGCGGGAAGATGAAACGGCTTTCCCGGGATATTCATGAGCTGGCTGATGCTCAATGAAAAAATGACGGCGATAATCAAAAGCGGGAGAATGATGCCGAAGCCGCCGCCTTTAATCGGCCTGTTTCCCTTTTTCAGTCTGAACCAAAAGATAAGTGCGATAATAATAATGACAAATAAAACGGTTGCCAATTGAACCAACGTTTTTACCTCTTTTCATTGTTGTAATCGGTCTTTTACACTATACCAGAGTGACCGCGGAAGTTCATATATGTATTTTTTCATGATTTACACATGAGAATTTTCATATACATAAAAAAACCCGCCTCCAAAAGGCGGGTTTTTCGGTCATTATCCTTCTACACGGACTTCTTTCATTTTGTCTCCGTTAGACATGTTTTTCGCGTGCTCTAAACCGCTTGTCACTTTTCCGAATACAGTATGAACGCCGTTTAAATGCGGCTGCGGCTCATGTACGATGAAGAATTGGCTTGAACCCGTGTCTTTACCGGCATGCGCCATTGATAAAGAACCGGCTTCGTGCTTATGCGGATTGCCTTCTGTTTCACATTTGATCGTTTTTCCGCTTCCGCCCATGCCTGTCCCAGTCGGATCTCCGCCTTGGCTGACAAAGCCCGGAATCACGCGGTGGAAAATAACGCCGTCGTAGAAGCCTGTATTCGCCAGGTTTTCAAAGTTAGCGACTGTATTAGGCGCTTCATTCGGGTAAAGTTCAAATTCGATTCTGCTGCCGTTCTCCATTTCGATGTAACCAGTTTTCATTCTCATTCCTACTTCCATATGTTTTTTGTCAAAGCCTTCTTCAATATGAATTTCAATTGTAAGCCGGCTTTCTTTTTGATATCCTTTTGAAGGAAGATGCGTCTGCTCTTCTTTTCGCGGCTATTATACCACACCTTCAGCCGGAAAACGAATCTCCCCGCTTCCAAAGAAAGAAAATGAAACCAGAACAGCTTCACAGCCGTCTATGTAACGGAACTGCTTCACGCAGTCCCTCACAAACCGCTTCAAAACGGCATTTGTGAAAAGAAGGAGGTTAACCGCTTTGAAAAAAATGTGGATTGGATTGCTGGCGGCGGCCGCAGTATTGTGCACAATACCGAAAATCAGCCTGGCCGATGCCGCAGTCGGAGATGTTATCGTCACACTGGGGGCAGATCTGTCAAACGCAGACCGTCAGAAAGTGCTTGACGAATTAAATGTCCCTGATAACGCGACAAAGGTGACGGTCACTAATAAAGAAGAACATGAATATCTGGGAAAATATATATCGAATGCCCAAATCGGCACAAGAGCCATTTCTTCATCATCCATCACGGTGGAAAAGAAAGGGTCCGGACTTGACGTCCAAACCCATAATATTGATTCCATTACGGATGAGATGTACTTAAACGCCCTGATGACAGCAGGCGTGAAAGATGCAAAAGTATACGTGACGGCGCCGTTTGAGGTATCAGGAACCGCCGCATTGACGGGAATCATTAAAGCGTATGAAGTTTCATCAGACAAAGCGATTTCAGAAGACGTAAAACAGGTCGCCAACCAAGAGCTTGTCACAACTTCAAATCTCGGGGAAAAAATCGGAGATAAAAACGCCTCCGCGCTTATCGCAAACATTAAAGACGATTTCGCGAAAAACGGTGTGCCCGATACAAAAGAAGGAATCGAGAAAAAAGTCGATGATGCGGCATCAAACCTTAACATTACACTGACTGACGCTCAAAAAGACCAGTTAGTTTCATTGTTTAATAAAATGAAAAATGCCAAGATTGATTGGGGCCAAGTCGGCAATCAGCTCGATAAGGCAAAAGACAAAATCACAAAGTTCATTCAATCCGATGAAGGCAAAAGCTTTATTCAAAAAGTCATTGATTTCTTCGCTTCAATTTGGAATGCGATCGTGTCTGTATTTACAGGAGACAGCGGGTCAGCTTCTTCAAACAGCTGAGACAAAAAAGAGACCGGACTCCATTGTCCCGGTCTCTTTTTTTATTTATTGTTTGACCCCCGTCTTAAACGGCAGATCCAGCTTTACGATGTCTTCATAAGTTTCCCTTTTAATGACAAGATGCGCTTGGCCGTCTTCCACAAATACGACGGCAGGCCGCGGAATGCGGTTGTAGTTGTTAGCCATGCTGTACCCGTATGCTCCTGTGCAGAAGACGGCGAGAAGATCGCCTTCTTTCACTTCCGGAAGATCTATATCCCAGATGAGCATATCTCCGCTTTCACAGCACTTACCTGCGATGGACACCGTCGTGTCGTGGTGTTCTCCGATTCTGTTTGCCGAAACGGCTTCATATTTGGCCTGATAAAGCGCAGGACGGATATTGTCGCTCATGCCTCCGTCAACCGCTGCATATTTACGGGTGCCGGGAACTTCTTTTTGCGAGCCGATGGTATAAAGCGTCGTTCCGGCGTCGCCGACGAGCGAGCGCCCCGGTTCAATCCAAATTTCCGGAATGTCAAAAGCATGCAGCGCTGCGTTTTCTTTTACCGCTTCGATTATTTTTTCAACGTAGACGGCAGGATGAAGAGGTTCATCCTCTTCCGTGTAGCGGATGCCGAAGCCGCCCCCTAAATTCAGCACTTCAGAAACGAAGCCGAAAGATTCTCTCCATTCACTCAGTTTTGCGAAGATTTTTTCTGCGGCTAGCACAAAGCCCGCCGTATCAAAAATTTGTGATCCGATGTGGCAGTGAACGCCGAGAAGATGGATATGGTCTGACTGCAGCACTTGCTCAATCGCCTTTTCTATTTGCCCGTTATGCAGATCAAAGCCGAATTTGGAATCTTCCTGTCCGGTCGTAATATAATCATGCGTATGCGCCTCTACTCCCGGGGTGATCCGCAGAAGCACATCCATGGCGCGCCCTGATTTGCTGCACAGTTCCGCGAGTAAGGATATTTCATAAAAATTATCAACGACGATGCAGCCGATTTGATGATCGAGCGCCATTTTTAATTCTTCTCTGCTTTTGTTATTGCCGTGAAAATGAATCCGGTCAGCCGGAAAACCAGCCGAAACCGCCGTAAACAGCTCTCCGCCGGATACAACGTCCAGTGAGAGCCCCTCCTGCTCAGCAAGCTGTATCATTGCAACGGAGGAAAACGCCTTGCTCGCGTATGCGACCTGCGCTTTTAAATCCGCGTCAATGAATGCCTGTTTAAAGCTTTTAGCGCGCTCACGTATTAAAGCCACGTCATAAACATAAAGAGGCGTGCCGTAATGCTCCGCTAAATACAGGGCATCCACACCTCCGATTTCCAGATGACCTAGTTTGTTTTGTCTGCTTGTGCCATGTAAGAACAATGCTCATTCCCTCTTTCTGATCCGCATATGGGTGAAAAGGACAGCTTTTTTTGAGCTGTCCTTATACAAGTCCCGCATAAGTTAAGACATACAATATCATAATCTTCTGTCGGTTTCAATGCGATTATGAACCGCTTGGCTGTCTTTGACGGTCTTTCGGGTGAACAATGCTCGGTCTGACTTTCGCTCCCGGCACTGTCGTCCTGACGAGCACCTGCCACAGCGCCTTTCCGTTAAACGGTAAAAACGGCCATAAATACGGTGTATGAAACGAGCGGATACCCGCCATTAAAATCAGCAGCAATGTAAAGCCGATAACAAAGCCTTTTACTTTAAAAATGGCCACGAGCACCATTAAGATGAGACGTATCATTTTATTGGCGAGGCTGAGTTCATAGCTCGGCGTGGTAAATGATCCGATGGCGGCGATCGATACGTACAGAATGACTTCGGCTGAAAAAAGCCCCACCGCTATGGCAATTTGTCCGATCAGCACCGCCGCTATCAGGCCCATGGCAGTCGATAAAGCGGTCGGCGTATGGATCGCGGCCATCCTGAGAAACTCAATCCCCAAATCAGCCAGAAAGATCTGCAGAATGATCGGAATGTGCGTATTTTTATTTAAGCCGATAAAATCCAATCTTTCAGGCAGAAGTGACGGGTCGAGAACAAAGAGGAACCAGATCGGAAGCAGAACCGTTGAAGCG
This sequence comes from Bacillus sp. 5RYD7K, assembly GCF_059831465.1. Taxonomy (NCBI): domain Bacteria; kingdom Bacillati; phylum Bacillota; class Bacilli; order Caryophanales; family Bacillaceae; genus Bacillus; species Bacillus sp. 5RYD7K. The sequence goes on along the minus strand of NZ_CP191200.1, from coordinate 2,502,287 downwards.
ATAATACCGAAAAACCTGATCCATCTTAAAAATGTTCCGACAGAAGGCGCCTGTCTGTATTCTTCCGCATGCTGAACGTGGTGAAAAATCGTTGTGGGCGTTATGATCACGCTCGGTGACGTATCGACGACGATAATGACGTGCCCTTCTAAAATATGATTGGCGGCCACATCAGGACGCTCCGTGTATCTGACCATCGGAAACGGGTTGTAGCCTTGTTTGACGATAAATTCTTCCACCGTTTTATCAGCCATCGTCAGTCCGTCAATGTCAATCGCATTCACTTCGTTTTCGACGATGCTGACAAGGTCCGGATCCGCGATGTCCTCTATATACACAATGGCAAGATCCGTTTTAGAACGCTCGCCGACTTTCGTAATTTTGACGCGGAGCCTTTCGTCTCTGATCCTTCTTCTGATTAACGCTGTGTTAATGACGATACTTTCGATAAATCCGTCTCTGGCCCCGCGAACGACCTTCTCTGTATCCGGTTCTTCGGGTGTGCGTCCGGGGTAATTTCTGACGTCAACGACGAAGGCGAAACCGGCGTCTTCTACGATAACGGCCACAAGTCCGGAAAGCACTTGATCCGTCGCTTCGTCGAGCGTTTTGACTTTTTGGACCTGCTGGTTCACAAGCCTGTTTTCAACAACATCAAGCGCTTCATCCGCGTTCTCGTCATAATTATTGACATCGACGAGCTGTTCTATTAAATGAATGATAAACAATGTATCGGTTAACCCATTGACAAAGTAAATCTGGACTTCCCGGTCTAATACTTGAACTTTGCGGACTCCGATATCGTAGCTCGTCCCCATACCGACGCGGTCTTTAAAAAATTGTTCATTTTTTCTAGGATCCCGGTATACTTTTATCATGTTTTCCGGTTTTTCCGGCATGATATTCGCTCCTTTCTAAAATGAATTCGACAGCCTTCATCGTGATCGGCGAGCCTTTGGATATGTCATCTTTTCTTCCCATTTTTCCTATATCGCCGATGCCCACAACGAGAGGAACGTCCAGTTTGTCAAGACAATACACCGTATCTCCGTTCATTCTGTGCTCGTCCATTTCTCTCATTCCGGTTTTATCGACGCCAAACTCCGTCACTTCTCCATCACGGTCAATGGAGACATCGACTTTTGTCCATTCAGCCTGATGGGTTTTAGAAGCGACCGCAATTACCCCAAGCACTTCAATGTCTTGATGTGAGGCGACATATTTCAGCGCCGTTTCGCCCGGCCCTTCCCCTTGCAGGCCGGAATCGTCAAACATGACAAACACCGGGTCATGCGGCGCGGCTTTAATCAGCTGAACGAGTTCCGGACCGGTTCTGGTTGACGGATTGCCTTTTGATTGGGAAATACATCGTCCGCCTGCTTTTTCCGCGGCATATTCAATCGTTTTGGCGGCGTATACGTCTCCGTCTGTCACAAGGATGACCTTCCGTTTCGTCATCAGACATTATCCTTTCGGTTTAAAAATAACGGCTACAAGAAATGCGAATAGAATCGCTGAAGATATACCGGCGGAGGTCAGTTCAAAAATCCCCATGCCGATCCCGATAAATCCATGCTCGTGAGCCTGATGCATGGCGCCGTGCAATAAGCTGTGCCCGAAGCTGACGATGGGGACCGTCGCGCCCGCGCCTGCGAATTCGATAAATTTATCATAAATTCCGAACCCGTCTAATAAGGTGCCGATGACGACAAAGGTTGTCATCACATGGGCGGGTGTCAGTTTAAAAATGTCCAGCAGCAGCTGACCGATAATGCATATGATTCCTCCGCAAACAAAAGCCATCAGATATTCCATTTATGATGCACCTCCCGCTCGCTCAAATACCACACCGTGGGCGATGGTCGGAATGGTTTCCTTCTGCTGAATCATTGTCGGACTTAAAAGCGCTCCTGTCGCGACAACGAGAACCCTGTTAAGAGAGCCCGATTTCAGTTGATTAAAGATATGTGTGTACGTAACGAGCGCGGAGCAGGCGCAGCCGCTTCCGCCCGCAAACACCTGCTGATCCGGCGTATAGATGAGAAGACCGCAGTCATCGTGTTTCGTTCCCGCGGGATAGCCTTCTTCCTTAAGCAAATCTTTTAAGATCGGCGAGCCTACGCCTGAAAGGTCTCCCGTTAAAATCAGATCGTAATCATCCGCCGTGCGGTTCAAATCCTTCAGGTGCTGTTTGATTGTATCGGCCGCAGCGGGCGCCATGGCTGAGCCCATATCAAACGGGTCTGTAATTCCGAGGTCGCTTACTTTTCCCACTGTCGCGCTTGTAATCCGGATATCAGAAGGGTTTTGGCTGATGATGACCGCCCCGCCCCCCGTGACCGTTGAAGTGGCGGTATCCGGTTTTTGCCCGCCATACTCCGTCGGATTACGGAATTGTCTTTCAGCCGTCGCATTATGGCTGCTCGTCGCTGCAATCGCCCGGTTCGCAAAACCGCCGTCAATAAGCGCGGATGCGACGGCGACCGTTTCCATTGACGTCGAGCAGGCGCCGAACAGGCAGAGGAACGGAATTTTCAGATGTCTTGCGACGTAATTGGCCGTCACGTTTTGATTTAAAAGATCGCCAGCGAGTAACAAATCGATGTCACTCTTTTTCAAATTCTGTTTTTGCAAAGCGGAGTTGATGGCATCTTCCATTAATTGACGTTCCGCCATTTCCCAGTTTTTCTGATTGCAATGCATTTCATCGTATGTTTTATCAAACAGCGAGCCGAGCGGGCCGTCTTTTTCTTTCGGTCCGGCTGCCGTTCCCGCCGCATTTATAAATAACGGGTTTTCAAACACCCAGGTTTGCTTTCCGGTCAATTTCATTTTTTCTCCTCCTATGAAAACAGTTTTTCACAAGCAAACCGTATCAGCCCTACGATATAGGCCGCCACGACGCCGAATACAATGACGTTTCCCGCCAGTTTAAACATGTTTGTCGCTACACCGAGCACAAGCCCTTCACTTCTATGTTCCAGAGCCGCGCTTGTCATACTGTTTGCAAATCCCGTCACCGGCACGGCTGAACCCGCTCCGGCAAACTGACCGAGCCTGTCATAAATGCCGAATCCGGTCAAGAGGGCTGAAATTAAAATAAGAGTGGCGGACGTCGGGTTTCCCGCTGTTTTTTCATTAAAATTAAAAAAGTGGATGTAAAAGTCTTGAAGAGCCTGCCCGATCAGACAAATCAAACCGCCGATCAGAAAGGCTTTGACACAATTCCAGACGTATGGCGGTTTCGGCTGATAGTCTTTCACTTTTGTTTTGTAATTTTCTTTTAAGTTTGTCACGTCTGTTCCTCCTTAAGAACGATGGATAAAATACAGCCAATGAAATAATGAGCCGGCTATTTTGCCGAACACGATGGCCATCAGCAAAATGATGATTTTGCTCCCGAAACCGATCCGTTTGGCAAGAATGGGAAGCACGTTCAGCACTTCTGTAAGCGCCGCGGCCAGCATGCCGACAAACATGCCGGCCAGAAGCCCGACCGGAACGGCAAGCCATTCAGATAAAAAAAAATGATTCATATTTAAGGTTTCCCAGCCGCCGAACACCGCCCCGGAAATAACAGCCCCTTCGTAGGCCTGTACAAAGCGCATGGTTTTTGTCAGCTGCATAAGGCGGGGGATGATTCCCATAACGGTTAAAAAAGCCACAAAGCCCGCTCCCACGGTCAGCCCTCCGCCAAGCCCGACAAACATAACGAAAAGAATGCTAACGATCATGCAGATCTTTCATCGTCTCTTCGTTTTCGTGTATTGCGACATAATGATCGAGATCAAGCTGATAATTAAACATCTCGACCTCCAGCGGGCTTGGCTCTTCATTCAGGCGTTTTTTAAAGATGTGATTAAAAAAGACGATCATCCCGAGACCGAGGCCGATGCTGTACGGAATCTGAAGCAGGTACGGATACTCATTCCGCCTGCCCGTTATGATTTCATATAAGGCAATATGAACTTCTCTCATGCTGACATCTTCATGAAAATTCATAATGGCGAGACATGAACCGATAAAAAGCAGCAGCCAGACACCGACGAACAAAACGGCTGACAGCTGCTTTTTCTGGTAATGGATTTCCACTATCGTTTCAGCGCCGCCGACGGTCTGCACATCAAGAGCGGGAAAAGCGGTATGAATGGCCTTCAGCACTTTTATGATGTCCAGCACGACGATATTTTTGTCTTTTTTCGTGATCTGATACAGCGGCAGTACCGACAGTTTTTTTTTCAGCTTTTGCTGTCCTGCGATCTGGGCGGCGTCACCGACTGTGATGATATCTCCGGTATGAGCCTTCACGCGGTGGCGAAGTCTGAGAAATATTCGTCTTTCCATCTTGCATCACCATCTTTCGGGTGGTTATATATGTAGTATGTGGTTCACTTTTGTTCTCATTCATCAGCGGCAAAAGACCATAAATTACCATTCGGGCGCAAATAAAAAAAGCCGGCCTGTAAAAGGTCAGCTTTCCGTATGATCCATCTGCACTTTAATCTGCTTCAATATTTTTTTCTCCAGCCTCGATACCTGAACTTGTGAAATCCCGAGCCGTTCGGCTACTTCCGACTGCGTCTGATCCTTGTAATACCTCAGATAGACAATGAGCTTTTCCCGTTCTTCCAAATCACTGATCGCTTCCTTGAGAGCGATTTTGTCAAACCATTTCTCTTCTGAATGATCGGCGATCTGATCGAGCAGGGTGATCGGGTCTCCGTCATTTTCATACACCGTTTCATGAATGGACGAAGGCGCCCGCACCGCTTCCTGCGCAAGCACCACGTCCTCCGCGTCAATTTCCAGGTGGTCAGCGATTTCCTGGACTGTCGGCACTCTTCCGTATGTTTTTGACAGTTCATCTTTCGCCCGGCGGATTTTATTGCCGAGCTCTTTTAAAGATCTTGATACTTTAACGGTTCCGTCATCCCGGATGAAGCGCTGGATTTCTCCGATAATCATCGGCACGGCATAAGTTGAAAAACGGACATCATAGGACAAATCGAATTTATCAACGGATTTTAACAACCCGATACAGCCGATCTGAAACAGATCGTCCGGCTCATAGCCCCTGTTTAAGAACCTTTGCACGACGGACCATACAAGACGCATGTTTTTTTCTATGAGGAGGTCTCTTGCCTGCTGGTCGCCCTCTTGGCTCTTTTTGATCAATTCTTTGACTTCATGGTCCTTGAGCTGCGCGTTTTTGCTGTTTTTCTTAACCTCCACATCCATAACAAATCTCCTTAATTACAAAGCGCTTTGCTTTTTGATAGGTGTTTTGTTAAGCGTATCGTCGTCCCCATCTCCGGCGAGGAATCAATCGAGACATCATCCATGAAGTTTTCCATAATGGTAAAGCCCATTCCGGAGCGCTCAAGCTCGGGTTTTGTCGTAAAGAGCGGCTGGCGCGCTTCCTCAAGATCCGTGATCCCGAGGCCTTCGTCACGTATGGTCAGATAAACGACATGATCCTCCAAGGTAACGGAGATGTACACCTTTCCGTCGCAGTTTTCTTCATAGCCGTGGATGATTGCGTTTGTTACCGCTTCTGATACGACGGTTTTGATTTCTGTCAGCTCGTCCATCGTCGGGTCGAGCTGCGCGATAAAAGAAGCAACCGTTACACGCGCAAACGATTCATTCTGACTGAGGGCTGAAAATTCAAGATGCATCTCGTTTTTCATGATGCCACCCCCAGCGTTAAAAGCGCTTTTTGTTCTGATTGTTCGAACCTGATGATTTTAAACAGGCCTGACATGTCAAACAGACGTCTCACCGCAGGCGAAATCGCGCACACGACCATTTCTCCGCCGAGCTGTTTAATTTGTTTATAACGCCCTAAAATCACGCCGAGGCCGGAGCTGTCCATGAAGGAAAGATCTTCAAGGTTCAGCACGATGTGACGGATGCCGTCAGCCTCCAGCGATTCAGCAACCTTTTGTTTTAATGATTCTGCCGTATGGTGATCGAGTTCACCAGTTAATCGAATACAAAGCACGGATTCTTTGACATGCAAGTCAATTCCAAGGCTCATGCTCATTCCTCCTTGATATGATCGGATAATGAGTGTTTCGATTTTCGGGAAAGCAATTCCTTCACTATGACAAAACTAGTGACCGTTCGCCACGATTATTTAAATTTTGTCCAATCTCCCATCGTCCGCTTCAGAAAAGTGAGAAAACCCGCTTTTTCCATGTCGTCTTTTGCCGTAACCGGGCTTTCAACGAGCACTTTTCCGTCTTTTTTCAGCACGAGGCTGCCGAGCACCTCCCCTTTTTTAACCGGGGCCGTTATATTGCTGTTGATTTTCACTTCTTTTTTTACTTTGTCCATGTTCTCTCCCTTTTTGGCTAGGAGGGAAATCGGTTCAGATGTGGTCAGCTTGATCAGTTTCTGTTTTCCTTTTTTCACTTTTACCGTTCCGATGATTTGATTCCGTTTATACAGCGGGTGTGTTTTGAACTGGCTGAAGGCATAATCAAGCATTTTTGTTACTTGGGCATTTCTTTCTTTCGGAGTGCTGGCTCCGAAAACGACTGCGATGACCCTCATATTTCCTTTTTTAGCGGTGGCGGTTAAACAATACTTTGCTTCGCCTGTAAAACCCGTTTTCACACCGTCAACACCCGGATAAAATTTGATCAGCCGGTTTGTATTGACGAGCCAGAACTTTTTGTCTGTGTTTTCTCTTAAATAATCTTCATACGTTCCCGTAAATTGAGTGATTTTATCATACTTCAATAATTCCTTCGCCATTTTCGCCATGTCATAAGCAGAGCTGTAGTGGCCTTTTTCAGGCAATCCCGTCGGGTTTTTGAAGGAGGTATCTTTCAATCCCAATTCTTTTGCTTTTTTGTTCATCTGATTGACGAAATCCTCTTCCGAACCGGCGATATACTCTGCCATCGCGACGGATGCGTCATTTCCGGAAGCTATCGCAATTCCTTTGAGCATTTCTTTTACCGTCATTTCCTCACCGGGTTCGAGGAAAATCTGCGATCCGCCCATGGATGCGGCATGCTCACTCGTCCTGACTTTATCGCTCATCTTAATGTTTCCTTTGTCAAGCGCTTCCATAATTAAAAGCATGGTCATGATTTTTGTCATGCTCGCCGGCGCCAGACGCTCCCGGCTGTTCTTGTTGTAAAGAATGTTTCCCGTATCGCGTTCAATCAGCACGGCGCTTTTGGCTTCATGAGCGAGCTCCGATGTATGTTTTCCGTCCGGCTTTGCAAAAGCGGACGGTGCTGATGCGGTTATTAAAATGCCAATCAACAAAGTGGATATAAGACGTTTCATCTCCAAAGCCCTCCATTTCATAATCCTTTTTATTTTTTCCAAGCCCGGTGGTTTTATACGCCTCATCTGGAAAATGTTTCGTTTTGAGGACATAAAAAAACAGCTGCTTCCGAAGAAACAGCTGATCTATGCTGATTTAGTTTTGAGATCGTGCGACTACGGCTTTTACAAGCTTTAAAAAGCCGCCTTTTACTTTTTCCGTCATTTCCATTACTTCATCATGGGATAACGGCTGGTCAAGAATGCCGGCTGCCGCGTTGGAAATGCACGAGATGCCGAGCACGCGCATTCCCGCGTGGTTGGCGACGATGACTTCCGGCACGGTCGACATTCCGACAGCGTCAGACCCCATCGTTCTTAAAAACCGGACTTCAGCCGGCGTTTCGTAAGATGGCCCCGTAACAGCCGTGTACACACCTTTTTGAACAGGGATGCCAAGCTCAGCCGCCGTTTTTTCAGCCAAGCCTGAAAGCTCTTTGTCATAGGCTTCTGACATGTCCGGGAATCTGGCTCCGAATTCCGCTTCGTTCGGACCGATTAGCGGGTTGGTGCCCGTAAAGTTGATATGGTCGGTAATAATCATCAGATCACCGGCGCGGAAGTCAGTGTTGATACCGCCCGCTGCGTTCGTCACGATGAGAGATTCAACGCCGAGCGCCTTCATCACGCGGACCGGGAACGTTACCTGATCCATTGAGTAGCCTTCATAATAATGAAAGCGGCCCTGCATCGCGATGACCTGCACACCTTCAAGCGTTCCCATCACAAGCTGGCCGGCATGGCCTTCTACCGTTGAGACCGGAAAATCAGGGATCGTTTCATATGTAAGCTTGACAGCTCCTTCAATTTCATCGGCCAATACGCCGAGCCCTGAACCTAAAATCAGACCGATCTTCGGTGTTTCTTTCACGTGTTCTTTAATAAATGCAGCAGCACGTTCGATCTTTTGTTTCAAAAAAAGTCCCCCTACTGTAATCTTGATAAAAAGCTTTTTCCGTATTCCGGCTTTTCCGTTTTGAAATTGTCCGCAATGGTTGCGCCGATATCGGCAAATGTATCCGCAAGCGGCAGCTGTTCGGTGTGTTTATGCTTTTTGCTGTAGACAAGAAGCGGCACATACTCCCGCGTGTGATCTGTCCCGTGATGGACAGGATCATTGCCGTGATCCGCCGTGATGATGAGCAGATCGTCCTCTTTCATTTTTTCAAACACTTCCGGAAGCCTTGCGTCGAATTCCTCAAGCGCTTTTCCGTACCCTTCCGGATCACGGCGGTGTCCGTACAGCGCATCAAAATCAACGAGGTTGGCAAAGCTCAGGCCCGTAAAATCTTCACCGAGCGTTTCAATCACTTTGTCCATGCCGTCCATGTTAGATACCGTGCGGCGGGAAGATGTGATGCCTTCTCCGTCGTAAATATCAGAAATTTTACCGATGGAAATGACGTCTAATCCGCTGTCTTTCATTCCGTTCATTACCGTGCGGCCGAACGGTTTGAGCGCATAATCATGGCGGTTCGGCGTGCGTTTGAAGCTGCCCGGTTCTCCGATGAACGGTCTTGCGATAATCCGGCCGACCATGTACTTCGGATCAAGCGTCAGTTCTCTGGCTGTTTCACAGATGCTGTACAGCTCGTCAAGCGGAACGACATCTTCGTGAGCCGCAATCTGCAAAACGGAATCTGCTGATGTATAAACGATCAGCGCACCCGTTTCCATATGTTCTTTTCCGAGCTCGTCCAGAATCGCCGTCCCTGAAGCCGGCTTATTCCCGATGATTTTGCGTCCGGAACGCTTTTCAAGCTCCTGAAGAAGCTCATCCGGAAATCCTTCCGGGAATACTTTAAACGGTTTTTCAATGTAGAGGCCCATTATCTCCCAGTGCCCCGTCATCGTATCTTTTCCGTTTGACGCCTCCTGCATTTTACCGTAGTACGCCAGAGGCTGCTCCGTTTTTTCCACACCCTTAATATCCCCGATCAGTCCGAGACCGAGCTGTGCCATATGGGGCATATGTAAACCGTTCATGTGCTCTGCGATATGTCCGAGCGTATTTGCGCCTATATCATTAAAATCGGCGGCGTCCGGCGCTTCACCGATTCCGACCGAATCCATTACGATCAAAAACACACGTTTATATTTGTATTCAGACATCATAAAAGCCTCCTTTTCTTCCATCTGTCCATTTTAGCTTACAGAGGTCAGACAACTCAAGTATAAACCGTTTACATTCTTGTTGACAATGCCTATTCAAATAATAAGAACCTTCTCTGTATTCCGCCAATCGGACAGAAAAAAGCCGCGGCACCTTTGCCAGCGGCTCCTAGGCGCGCGGATGATACTGCTTGTACACGTCCTTCAGCCTTGTTTTCGTCACATGCGTGTAAATTTGCGTCGTGGAAATATCGGCATGTCCGAGCATCTCCTGTACGGCGCGAAGGTCCGCCCCGTTTTCAAGCAGGTGTGTTGCAAAAGAGTGCCGGAGCGTGTGCGGTGTCAGTTCTTTTTTAATGCCTGCCTCAAGGGCGATTTTCTTCAGGTTTTTCCAAAATCCCTGACGGCTGATCTGCCTGCCGTGATGATTCAGAAAAAGCGCTTCGGTCACATTTTTCTTTAATAATTTCCCTCTGGCTTTTTCGATGTATGCTTCGATCGCATGGGAGGCGGCTTCACCGATCGGCACAATCCGCTCTTTCCGGCCTTTTCCGAAGCAGCGGACAAATCCCATCGTCAAATGAACGTCAGATAATTTCAGCTCAATCATCTCGCTGACCCTGATGCCGGTTGCATACAGCAATTCGAGCATGGCTTTATCCCTGAGACCGAACGGGCTGTCAAGCTTAGGCGTGTCCAATAACCGCTCTACTTCGTTTAGCGCAAGCACTTTTGGGAGGGCCCGCTCTGTTTTTTGTGTTTCAATATGTACCGAAGGATCTTTATCCGCGGCTTTCTCCCTTAACAGAAATTGATGAAAAGACCGGATTGACGCCAAATGCCTGGCAGACGTCTTCCCTGATTTCCCCGAATCCTTCAAGTGCTTTAAATATTGAATAATATGAAGACGGGTCACATCATTCCAAGAAGTGATCTGAAGGGTTTCAGTTAAGAATAGAGAATAACTTTTCAGATCACGCTCATAGGACATCATCGTATTTTGGGACAGCCCTCTTTCAACCCTCACATAATGGATGAAATCCTTAATTTGATCCTTCACTCTTGATCTACTCCCCGTTTTGGTAAAAAAAGATCAACCGGCCGAACCAGCCGTCCTTCTCCTCATGTTCCGTTTTGGCCACTTTGACGGCGGAGCCTTCCGGTTTATCGTACCGATGATAGTTTTCATACTCTGAATTCACCCATATCATAGCATAATAGAACAGCGCGGTAAAACCTGTGAACAGAATAAACACTTTGATCGTATCCGCGGCTGTTTTTAGGAATCTGCCCATCTTTCGATCGATCCTTTCTTTGGCGGCTGTTAGTACACCTTATGCCAATTTCAAAGGCTTTTATACATAAAAACAGCAAAAAACCCTTTCCTGGAAGAAAAGGTTCATAGGCTTTTATTCTGTTTCATTCCCGCCGCAGCGGTGGCAGATTCCGTGAAAAGTCAATCTATGATCTTTAATTTTAAATTTCCAATCACGTTCAATCACTTCTTCAACGTCTTCAAGCAGATCTTCTTCAATTTCATCGACGGCTCCGCACTCCATGCACACCAGATGATGATGGAAGTGGGCCGCGCCCTCTTTGCGAAGGTCGTAGCGGGATACGCCGTCCCCGAAGTTAATTTTATCAACGACTTTTAATTCTGTTAATAATTCTAATGTACGATATACTGTAGCGAGACCAATTTCAGGAGATTTCTCTTTTACGAGGAGGTATACATCTTCTGCGCTTAAATGGTCTTCTTCATTTTCAAGCAGCACTCTTACCGTTGCTTCACGCTGTGGCGTAAGCTTGTAGCTTGACGAGTGCAGCTGCTTTTTAATTCGATCAATACGGTTTTCCATGTCTTTCCCTCCTACGCCGCATTCCATGACTCATTATAACAAAATACGCGCAGAGTTCCAACTATAATTATTATAAACTGATAAATAAAAGTATTATTTTGTGATAATCATTCTAAAAGATCCGTGATGAAAGCTTTTCCATAAACAGCGGAGACACATACGCTTCCAGCAGTGAAGCGATGACCGAGAAGAAAATGATGAGAATCAGCACGAAGGCGTAGCGTCCGAACCATTGGATCGGCGTGTCGTGGAGGCTGCGTTTGACAAACAGCTGCCGGATCAGTTTCAGCGAAAAAGCGATAGAGCATGTCCCCATGATAAGGTATGCCGGAATGAGAACAATGTTTTGCGGCAGCACCGAGATGAAAGACAGGAAAAATCCGTTCATCCCCATTTGATTCACTAAAAATCCGACCGTAAAACCGACGACGATTCCTTTCAAAAACACCATGATGAAAATCACCGGGAGACCGATTACGGAAATACCCAGAATCCACATCAGCCCCAAATATTTTACATCATGAAAGACGGCCTGCCAAAACATGTCTGAGGCGCCGGCATGTTTTCCGTCAGACAGCTGTCCGAAGAATTTGCTTAAATAGTAATACAAATCTTCTTTCTGTGTGATTGTCATGCTGTTGACAATGATCGCGCCGAAAATGACACCCATTAAAAACAAGACAAACACAAATATATAAAGTGACAGATGATCCTTCATATGGCGAAAAAACAGTTCTTTGTACGATTGTTTCCTCATACCGCTTTCCTCCCGCTAATCTATTGACTTGATTTAGTAGATTGTATGAAAGAAAAGAGAAAACATGACAGAGAAATCATAGAAAGGCTCCGAGATTCCGGCAAAAAAAAGAATCCCCGCCATCACTCTTGTGATCATGGGGATTCCTTTTTTTATGCTTTATTCTCTCCAGCCTGCCTTTTTTGGTTTTTGTCACTCTTTCATACGTGCTGAAGGACGGCGACGCCCCTCTTGATAAGACTGCGTCACGCATCCCGTTTCTTCTGAGATGCTCCCGCATTTTTTTCGCTTTGCTTTTCGCCATGTGCCGATCGCTCCTTTTTTGCCTTTTCTCTATCATAACAAAAAAATCCAGGTGTGTTCATGAATACGGCTCATGTTTCTTCCGATAGGCGCGCATAGATGTTTTGGCAGATGAAAAACTCCCCATTGCGGCGTATCCGTAAAAGAATCCCATAAAGCTCCCCTCATACACGTGTTCGTGGTGACCGAAAACGATAGACACAATATTTCCGACAACAAGGGCAATCGTGGGAACGAATATGCCGGGAACCCTGCAGAACACTTTGATCAGCTGTGTGACGCATAAGACGACCGGCACGCCGATCACAGCATCCCAAATATTTGTATGGATCAGCGGAAAATAATCCACATTGACACCTCTTTATTCCGTCTTTTGCTATTTGTTAGCCTGCCAAAGAATTCCGCTTCCTATTCATGATAAAAAAAGCACCGGATACATATCCGGTGCTGTGAGCGTTATTTATTTTCCCGCCGCGGCCCGCTCTACAGCTGCCGATACGGCCTGATGCACGTCCGCGTCCAAAGGCTGAGGCACAAGATCACCGTGTTTCGTACAAGAAGCGATGGCTTCAGCGGCCGCCACAAGCATTCCATGGTCAATTTTCTTGCTTTTGGCGTTCAGCGCGCCGCGGAAAATACCCGGGAAGCCGAGAACATTATTGACTGAACGGCCGTCGGCTGCATAAGCGGCTCCGGCCTGCAGCGCCTCTTCCGGTTCAATCTCCGGCTTCGGATTAGATAAAGCCAGAATGACTTGTCCTTTTCTGACATCCTCTTTTTTAATGAGCCCCGGAACTCCTGTGGTGCTGATCACAATGTCACACGTGTCCATTAAATCTTTAATGCTTTCAAGCGGCTGACCTCCGTATTGAGCGAGGCGGTTCATTGCTTCTTCTGACTTGTCCGTTCCGCAGACCGCTTTGACTCCGTATGCCATAAACATGCGGCAGATGGCGACGCCCGCCGCGCCGAGACCGATCTGGCCGACTTTCGCTTCTTTTAAATCAAGACCTGCGCTTTTACAAGCGGAAATGGCGGCAGCGAGAGTGACGACCGCCGTGCCGTGCTGGTCGTCGTGCATAACCGGAATGTCCAATTCTTCCTTCAGGCGGTCTTCAATGTCAAAGCAGTGAGGCGAACCGATATCTTCAAGCAGAATTCCGCTGAATCCCGGAGAAATATGTTTGACCGTGCGGATGATTTCTTCCGGATCAGAGGTGTCGAGCAAAATCGGAATACCGCTGATGCCTGCCAGCTGGTCAAAAAGCGCTGCCTTCCCTTCCATTACGGGCATTCCGGCGACAGAGCCGATGTTGCCGAGACCGAGAATCGCCGTTCCGTCGGTGACAATGGCGACAGAATTGCTGATGGTCGTATAGATGGATGCTTTTTCAGGCTCGCTTTCGATCAGTCTGCACACATCGGCCACGCCCGGCGTATAAACACGGCCAAGCTCAGCCAGTGTCCGGATCGGCATTTTGCTTTTCATCTGAATTTTTCCGCCTTCATGAGCAGAGAGCACTTCATCTGAGACGGTATGAAGCCGGATGCCTTCACCGAGAGCTTCAATGGCTTGAATGATTTCCTGCAGCTGCTCATCATTTTCAGCCTGCACCGTAATGTTGCGCATGGTGTAGTTCGGGCCGACTTTAACGGTTTCAACTTCTCCGATATCTCCGCCCATCACTCCGATGGCCGTTGCCACTTTTCCCAGATTTCCGGGAACAGTCGGCGTTTCTATCATTAACGTCCGAATCATATGCTTTGTAATCATAAAATAACCCCCTAACCCAGTTTTTGAGATTGCAAGGATTTTTCTTTCGTGTACCAAATGAATTTACCCGTGTATCCGTACAATATGGCCAGTCCGATAGATACAAAACTGAGCCACATGAACGGCAGATAAGAAAACGTTGAGACGCCGAGAATGCCGGCCATATAGATGCCGTTGTCAGACCATGGCACCATCCCTGAAGTAAGCGTGCCGCCCACCTCGGCATTCCGGGATAAAACTCTTCTGTCAAGTTTCAGTTTATCATAACTGTTCTCCATAATTTTCGGCGTCAGTATCAATGACACATACATCGCACAGCCGAAAATGTTTGCTAAAAGGGCGACGATCAGCGTCGAAAGCGTTACATTTCCCGGTGTGGTCAGTTTTTTCTCAAAAGTTGAGACAATCACTTTTAATACGCCGAGCTTCTCGAGAATTCCTCCAAAACCGAGACCGAAAAGGATAACGACCAACGTATCCAGCATGCCGGTCATGCCTCCGCGGTTTAACAGGCCATTTAAAAATTCGACGTCCGTTTTAATGGAAAAACCATTGTAAGCAGTCGCGATGGCACTTGCAAAATTCATTCCCTGAAAAACAGAAGCCCAGATTGCGCCAAGCAAGGCACCGATGACAATGACGGGCATAGACGGCTTTTTCAAAATCAGAAGGACGACGACGACAACCGCCGGGAAGAGCATCCATATATGAATATCAAACGTTTTCTGCAATGCAGACTTTAAAAATTCCACTTTATCAAGATCAATATTTTTTCCGCCGTATATAAATCCCGTTACGGTAAAAAGAATGGCCGTAATGATATAGGACGGAATGGACAGATACATCATCGCTCTGACGTGTGACAGCACATCCACCTTAGAAAGCGTGGAGGCAAGCACCGTACTGTCAGACAGCGGTGAAAGCTTGTCCCCGAAGTAAGCGCCGGACAAAACGGCCCCCGCCACGATCGGAAGCGGTATGCCCATTCCCTCTCCGATGGCAATCATGGCGATTCCCGCCGTTCCCACGGTTCCCCAGGACGTCCCGGTCGCAACGGACATAACCGAACAAATAACCAATGTAGCAAGCAGGAACACATGAGGATTAATAAACTCTAAACCATAATAAATTAACGTCGGCACAACGCCGCCGGCAATCCATGTCCCGATAAGCGCACCGACCGAAACAAGAATCAAAATGGCTTCAAGACCGTTTGATATCCCGGTGACAATGGAGGACTGCAAGTCTTTATATGAATATCCCAGCCTGATTCCGAGAATAATAGCGATAAACCAGGATATAAAGAGAGCAAGCTGGATCGGCAGGTCTAAAAACACTGTGAATGACAAAACAAGCGCTAAAAACCCGAATAATAAGATAATAATTTCCAATAAATTTGGCAATCTGACCTCTTTCACAAAAAAATCCCCCTAGAAGAAAAAGCTAAAACGCTTTCATCAAATGATATAACAAATTACACTATACTTCCTCATCCCTTTGTATGGCAACCGCCTATTCACTGAAAAACGTGAAAAGGCGGCTGTTGTTGCTTCAAAATTTATTTTTCTAAAAGATCTTTTCCGGCAATCCCCGGTTTTGTCATTTCATACGGATTCAAAATGATATCCAATTCTTCTTCTGTCAGTACATCGTTTTGGAGACAGAGATCTCTTACAGATTGCCCCGTCATGATTGCTTCACGGGCAATTCGCGCAGCTGCCTCATATCCAAGGTGCGGGTTGACCGCTGTAATGATGCCGACGCTTTTTTCCACGTATTGCTTCAGGCGTTTTTCGTTGGCTTCAATCCCCGCCAGACAATGATCGGTAAATGAGCGGAAACCGTTGTTCATAATACTGATGGATTGAAGCAGGTTAAATACGAGCACCGGCTCCATTACGTTAAGCTCCAGCTGGCCCGCTTCTGAAGCGAGGCAGATCGTATTGTCATTCCCGATGACCTGGAAGGCGATTTGGTTGATCAGCTCTGCCATTACAGGGTTGACTTTCCCCGGCATAATGGATGATCCCGGCTGACGGGCGGGCAGTGAAATTTCCGCAAGTCCCGCGCGCGGACCTGAGGCCATTAAGCGCAGATCGTTGGCGATTTTAGACATATTCATCATGCATACCTTCAACGCGGCTGAAACTTCCGTATAAGCATCAGTGTTTTGTGTGGCATCAACCAAATGGCCGGCGCCGACAAGAGGCAGTCCGCTGATGTCAGCCAGGTGCTTTACAACCTGTTCTATGTAGCGCGGATCAGCGTTAAGTCCCGTACCTACAGCCGTTGCTCCCATGTTTACTTCATACAGATGCTGGCGGGATTGTTTAATTCGCTTTATATCACGCTCAAGCACGCGGCTGTACGCTTCAAATTCCTGTCCGAGACGGATCGGCACAGCGTCCTGAAGGTGTGTGCGCCCCATTTTAATGACAGAATCAAATTGTTTCGCTTTATCTTTAAAGACACTCAGCATATGCGCCATTGTATCAAGGAGCTTATCCAGAAGTTTTAAGGTAGAAATATGAATCGCCGTCGGGAACACGTCGTTTGTCGATTGTGACATATTGACGTGTGTGTTCGGGCTGAGATGAATGTATTCACCTTTTTTATGCCCCATGATTTCAAGCGCTCTGTTTCCGATTACTTCGTTGGCATTCATGTTCATGGACGTTCCGGCTCCCCCTTGGATCGGATCGACGATGAATTGGTCATGCCATTTACCCTCAAGAATCTCGTCTGCGGCCTGGACAATCGCGTTGCCGATTCCTTCATAGAGGCGCTTTACATCCATATTGGCAAGCGCCGCCGCTTTTTTGACGATGGCGAGCGCATTAATCATTTCTTCATGGATGCGGTAGCCGGTAATCGGAAAGTTTTCTTTCGCGCGCAGCGTTTGGATTCCGTAATACACATCAGCTTCAATTTGTTTTTCTCCGAGGAAATCTTTTTCCTGACGATATTCTTTTTGCGCGTTTGTCATGCTAAAACCCTACTTTCTCTTTGATGGTGGTCTTTTTTACAGTACAACGTCGTCTGCGATCGGTGTCTCCATTATGTTTTTGACTTCGGCCAAATTGCGAGACTGGCCGAGCGCCCACATTAATTTCGGCACGATGGCTTCTGTGTTCATATTTCTTGAACGGATGATGAGATCTTGATTGACTCTCCGTCCGACTTCATAGACACTCATGTCTTCTCCTTCTTCAAGACATTGTGTCGTAATGACAACGACAATGCCGCTTTCAATCATTTCATTGACTTTGGCGAGAATGTCTCTTCCTTCAAACGGCACGCCGCCGCTGCCGTAGCTTTCAATGACGATTCCTTTGTACATACCTTTTAACGCGTCAAACATTTCCGGTTTAAGCCCCGGATGAAGCTTGAGCAGGCACACGTCCGTGCAAAGTGAAGTGTTCACCGTAAAGGCGTCATCTTTTGGCATGTGCACGTGTTTGTTGTATTCAATT
This sequence comes from Bacillus sp. 5RYD7K, assembly GCF_059831465.1. Lineage (NCBI taxonomy): Bacteria > Bacillati > Bacillota > Bacilli > Caryophanales > Bacillaceae > Bacillus > Bacillus sp. 5RYD7K. The sequence goes on along the minus strand of NZ_CP191200.1, from coordinate 2,484,665 downwards.
CCGTTTTCGGTAATAAACGCGATATATGGGTAGTTAATGCTCTCAAATGCGTCATAGCTTTTCGTTCTTAATTTAATGGCGCGGGTGCCTTGAATGACTCTGCCGTCAAATACGACGTATACGCCGCCCACCCCTTCACATGCGAAGCGGATCGCGTCTGTGATATTTTTTTTGGCATCGGTTTTTTGAAATGTAATCGGGATTTGCGAACCCGTAATGACGATCGGTTTATCGGCATGCTGAAGCATATAAGACAGCGCCGCTGATGTATAAGCCATTGTGTCTGTGCCGTGCGTGATGACGAACCCGTCGTACGCGTCATATTTTTCTTTGACAGCATCAGCTATTTGGACCCAGTATTCAGGCTGCATATTGGTGCTGTCGATGTTCATTAACGAATGGGTCTCCATCGTGTAATCGTTATCAAGTTTTGATACGTAGGTTAACAATTCGTCTGCTTTTACCCCGGGTGCAAGCCCGTTTTCTCCTTCGACTGAGGCGATTGTTCCTCCGGTTGTTAACAGCAATAATTTTTTCATACCCTGCACCTCTTCATCATTTCTCAAGATGTTTAAGCATTCGCTTTTCGCATACTTTTAATCAAATTATAGACAGACGAATGAAATTAATCAAGTGATTATTATTCAATTCGCGTACACTTTTACACATCGATATGATATAATTTTGCTCAAGTGAAAAGGAGCGGTTTTGAATATGAATTTAGATCGTTTAACTGAACTGAGAAAAAAGAAAAATTGGTCTCTTCAATATACGGCTGACCGGCTCGGCATCGCAAAAAGCACATACGCCGGGTATGAATCAGGCTACCGGCGCCCGTCATTCGAAGCGCTGGGCACGCTTGCCGATCTGTTTGACACGACGTGCGACGATTTACTGGGGCGCACTGAAAAAAAGGCGGAGCCGTTTGCCCAGACCATCGAATTAACAAAAGCCGCACAAGGCCGCGGCACACTGACCGTTGACGGGGAGCCGCTTAATCAGGATGAAATCATCGAATTGATTGCATTTGTCCGCACGAAAAAAAAGTTGCAGGAGGAGCTCCGCTAAAACCGGCTTTACGGCTTGATTCGGCCGTATGTTCCTCCGCCTCCGGCCTCAAGGGCGAGCTGCCCGGTGCGCGCTTTATGAATGACAGCCGCTATTTTAGGCTGCACGACGCGTGCCAAGTCCTCTTCTTCTGCCTGATGAAGAATCGCCATTTCCGTCCCGAAAGTCCGCTTTAGTTTTTCCAATGTTTTCGGCCCGACCCTGGGAATGAACTGCAGAGGGATTTGATGAATATACGGAGGCCGCGGCACGCGGCTTTTTTTCGGTCCGCTCAGTTCCTCCAGCCGTTCACTGACCCCTTTTGTCATTGTTTTCCCGCCGCATTCCGTACATTTTAAAGCTCCTTTTTCAGCCGGGCTGCCGCAGCGGTCGCAAGCCGTCCTGTAATACTTCCCGAGCTTCGGGTTCAGTCCGTAATTCGCCGTGATTTTTCTTCCGCCTTTCCCTTTTAGAGCCAGCGAAAATTCCGTAAAGTTCGCTTCCTTCAGAAGCATTTCATTATATTCTCTGCCGATTTTCCCCAAGGAATGTGCATCAGAATTTGTTAAAAATGTATACGGATCAAGTTCCGTTAACCGTGAAGCCATGTCAGTGTCGCAGCTTAATCCGAGTTCCGCCGCGTCAATAAGCGCCGGGTCGAAAACTTCTGTCAAAGAAGATCTAACCCCTTTTCCGTACAGGCTTTTATGCGGGGTGAACATGTGGGCGGGGATAAACAGCCCGCCCAATTCCTTTGTTTTCTTTTGAAGATTCAAACCGGTCTCGTAAATGCGCTGGGAACTGAGATGGATATTTTTAAGCCTTTTTGCGAGCCACTCAGAAAACATCTTCATTTCGGCAAGAGCCGGCATAAAGACGAGAACGTGAATCGGCCCGCGGCATGTGTGGTCATAAATTTCAAGCTCACTGCCCAACAGAAGCGTCGTATTCCGATAACGGATGCCGCCTTCTTTCAGCTCACGGTATCTGCCTTCATCAATTCCGTGCTCGATTTCTTCCATGACTTCCGGGGAATGGCAGTCGATGATGCCCAAAAGCTCAATTCCCTTCCCCTCGCTTGCTTCTTCCAAAATCCGCTGCAGCGTCAATGTTTTAGCCCCGGTGATTTTGACCGGTCTCCCCGTATAGGTGCGCCCGATATGAATATGCAGATCCGCATAAACGGTTTTCATCATTTTTCCTTCAGCGCTTCTTTCAGCTGGAGATACTGAATCGCGTATGCCGTTTTAGCGTCATACACCTGGCGGGATTCAACCAGCTTCACGGCCTCTTCAAGCGTGACCTGCATCACTTCGACAAATTCATCCTCATCCAGTTCGCGCTTTTCTTCAAGCGGTGAAAGCCCTTCAGCAAGAAAGAGATGCACGATTTCATCAGCAAATCCGGGTGATGTATAAAAAGCGGTGATTTTCGTCAAAGTTTCCGCCGTATATCCCGTTTCTTCTTCGAGCTCTCTTAAAGCGGTATGTTCGGGCTCTTCTCCTTTTTCCAGCTTGCCGGCCGGAATTTCAACGATTGTCCGTTCCAGCGGCTTTCTGAACTGGTTCACCAAAATGATTTTTCCTTCTTCGGTCACCGCAAGCACAGCCACCGCTCCCGGATGTTTGACGATTTCCCGCTTGCTTGTTTTTCCGTTCGGGAGCTCTACATCCTCTAAGTAAAGATCTATGACTTTCCCGTCATACAGCTTTTTTTTCGCCAGTGTTTTTTCTTCTAAATGTTTCATCATGTCATCTCCCGTTCTGTCTCTCTATTATGCCTCATATATTTTATCATACATGCATAAGAGGGAGGTGCTTTTCGATTGAAGGTGTACCGGAAGGATAAGAGCATCGTATTGGTCGGAAAGGCTTGGGAAGTGCGGGCTAAATTGAAAGAGTACGGACGGACATTCCGCTATGTCGGAGATTGGATCACCGGGCCTTAACAGTTGAAAACTTCGCGCCTTTATATTACGGTCAATAAAAGACCATAAAAAGGAGCAAAATGATGAGAAAACGCAAATTGGGACGTTCTGATTTAGAAATAAGCGAAATCGGGCTCGGCTGTATGTCGCTCGGCACGGATAAAGCTAAGGCGCTGTCTATTTTGGATGAAGCGATCGGGCTTGGAATCAATTATTTAGATACCGCTGATCTTTATGATTTCGGCAGAAATGAGGAAATCGTCGGGGAGGCCGTCAAAAACCGCAGACACGACATCATTTTAGCCACGAAAGCCGGAAACCGCTGGAATGATGAGAAAGATGGCTGGCATTGGGACGCTTCCAAAGGATACATAAAAGAAGCGGTCAAAAACAGTCTGCGCCGGCTGAAAACGGACTATATCGACCTTTATCAGCTGCATGGCGGCACGATGGAGGATCAGATTGATGAAACGATCGAAGCGTTCGAGGACTTAAAACAGGAAGGTGTCATCCGGTATTACGGCATTTCCTCGATTCGTCCGAATGTCATTAAAGAATATGTAAAAAAAGCAAATATCACAAGCGTTTTGATGCAATACAGCCTGCTGGACCGGCGTCCCGAGGAGTGGCTTCCCCTTTTAGAGGAGAACGGAATCAGCGTCGTCGCCAGAGGGCCGGTCGCTAAAGGGCTTCTTACGGAAAAACCGCTCGATCAAGCGGCTGCAAGCGTAAAAGAGAACGGCTATTTAACATATTCTTTTGAAGAACTGGCAGAAACCAAAAAAGCGATTAACGCTGCCGTGCCTGATCTGAGCATGACGGAGCTTTCTCTTCAATACTTGCTTTCACAGCCGGCCGTCGCTTCTGTCATCACCGGAGCAAGCTCGCCTGAACAGCTGAGAGAAAACTGTTCGGCTCTAGAGGCCCGGCGTTTAAGCAGTCAGGAAATCAAAGCCCTGCAATACCATACAAAACAGGACGTATACGAAGCCCATCGTTCTTAAATAATAAAACCGGCACCTTGTCAGATGCCGGTTTATTTATATTTGTGCCAATCGAGACTGCTTTCATTCAGCAGCTCTTCAAAGCTTTTATTTTTTTCTTTTTCTTTTCGTTTTCTGATTTGTTCCGCCTTTTGCTGCGCTTGTTTTTTCTCGTCTTCTTCCTTCAGCTCACTTTTCATTTGCAAAAGCCTGGCCTTCAGATCTTCCTCCAGATTGTCTTTTAAGCTGTGTTTTTCTTTAGGCAGCTGCTTTTTCATCATTATGCCCCCCCGTATCTGAATAATGGTGAAGCAAGTGTACCATGGAGCGCCGGAGGCCGGCAACGTTCAGAGGGAAGGATTTTTCATATTAAAGGAGGGTGTCTGCATGAAAAAATGGCTGGCGGTGTTCGGTTCGGCTTGCGCTGTCTTTTTGGCCGCCGGATTTGCTTTTACGAATCTGATCATGTTTATGAAGAAAAAGACGGATGAAGACATCATGAAAAGAGAAACGGCAGACTGGCGTGGGGTATTTGATTCCTTTCAGGCCATGGAAAAAGAAGAGGCTGTCATCTTGTCACGCCACGGGTATGAGATCAAAGGCTTTTACATCGCCCCGCATCATACGGCAAACACGATGATTATTTGTCACGGTGTTACCGTCAATTTGTTTAATTCATTGAAATACATGGATTTGTTTCTGGATTTAGGCTGGAATGTGCTCGTGTATGACCACCGCCGGCACGGAAAAAGCGGCGGCCGAACAACGAGCTACGGTTATTTTGAAAAAGATGATTTGGAAGAAGCCGTGAATTGGGTGAGAAACAAAACCGGGGACGGCGGTCAAATCGGTGTCCACGGCGAATCAATGGGAGCAGTGACGGCCTTATTATACGCGGGAGATCATCAGAATGGAGACGGCGCTGATTTTTATATTGCGGACTGTCCGTTCGCAAGTTTTCACGATCAGTTAGCCTACAGACTGAAGCGGGAATTCCGGCTGCCTCGGTGGCCGCTGCTGCCTTTGGCTGATTTCTTTTTGCTGGTGAGAGAAGGATACCGCATCCGTGATATCTCGCCTTTATCGGTTATCAGCCGCATCCGGCAGCCCATTCTGTTTATTCACAGTAAGGAGGATGATTATATACCTCCCGCTTCCTCCGAAATGCTGCACCGCAGAAAACGCGGCCCGAAGATGCTGTATCTGGCCGAATCGGGCGGGCATGCCATGTCGTACACCAAAAATCCGGAGAGCTACCGCAAAGCCGTGCAAACCTTTTTAGATACCGTAACGCAAACGTAAAAAAGCGAAAGAACGTATACTGGTTCTTTCGCTTTCCCGTCATAAAACGTCGGTAATCCCGTCCATATTTTCTCCGATCCAGTCAATGGCGAGGTCGATTGTCGTAAACTCCTGCGCTTTGAAGGTCATCTCATCCTGAAGCAGCCAGACATCCTTTTGTACGGATTCAGCGCCCCCGATGGACCAGTGCAGCAGACTGTACGGATGGTTGTTGTTCAAAAAGGATACCCACGTTTTATGCTGTGCCGTCTGTTTAATGGCTTTCAGCTTTTGATTCACTTTCAGTTTCTCCCTGCTTTACTAATATGCTCATTCTCGGGCTCAGCATTTCTGCCGGGCTTTTTAAGACGAGCGTTTTTGCCTTTTCATTGTAATCGATTGTCATTTCCTCGTCAAAAAACACTTTTTGAGAAGTCTGGATGTAAAGCGGAAGTCCGTTGGTTTCAATGCGTTCGCATTGTCCCGTTAATTCGTCCGCCAGCCAGATGGCCGGCACGCCGCTGACCGCGCACCCGCAGCCTTCTGCGTCATAGCGGAGCTGCGCTTTTTTCTCCGGGTTGGCGTCCATTGCCTGCAAAAGCGTGTGTTTCGCCGCATCCGTCACATGTATTTGCATAGGTGATCCTCCGTTTTTCATTTTCGCCATTGTAGCATACCGGACCGCTGTATGCATTGTTTCTGCTTTCTTTACAGCAGCCCGCTCTCCTTAGTCCTTTGCCTCTTGTTCAGCCGCCTTGATCCAGTCCTTTTTCCCTTCAATATACTTTGCCATATCGTACGGGTATGTCTCAGCGAGCCGCTTTTTCAGCTTCATGTATTGAGCCGCTTTTTCAGGCTTTGCGGTGAGGTAATCCCGGAACAGCAGATGACGCCCCGCGTCCGGATGGCCTGTTTCGTATATGTGAACGTGGTGTGTGCGCCTGTTGCCGCCTTTTTGAAAGAAACGCCGGCCTTCTATCCCGTTTTCCCCTTTCGCCTCATAGCCGAGTGCTTCCAACTGCGGACTGAATCGGTCAGCATCCGAAATATCTTTGACCTCCGCCAGTATATCGATGACGGGTTTTGCGGCCATCCCGGGGATGGAGGTGCTGCCGATGTGGCTGACCGAATGGAGTGCGCGGCCGAAGATTCGGATCAAATCCGCCTTTTCTCTTTCAAACATCTCTTTCCATTCCGGCTGATGCGGAATCACTTCCGCTTTTCTCTTCGGATAAAGATGAAAAAATGAGAGAGTCAGCCCTTCCGGCGTCTCAGTCTGTCCGGCTTCCGTGAACCCTGCTTTTAAATAGAGAGAGACTGCCGGAACGTTTTGGCTGGCGGTAGCCGTCTCTATTTTTTGGGCGTCCCGGTTCTCGTCTAACACAAATTGAATGAGCGCCCGTCCGATTCCTTTCCGAAAGCCGGACGGGTGCACCGTCAGCCGGCATATGACAAGATCATATCCCTTTTTTTCATACGAAATGACGCCTGCGAGCCGATCTTTTACTCTGAAACCGGCAAACGTCTCCTGGGACCGCTGTATGTCTTCGGCTGTTTCATGCAGCCCGGGAATGCCGAAAAAGCCGATCAGCTCGGCTTCTTTTTGATAAGAGCAGCGCTGAACCGCCGCAATTTCCCGTGCCGTCTGTTCTTCTTTATGCTGTAAAAATGCAATCAATCTTCCGCTCCTTTTGACGCAAACATCCGCTGCGGCTCCGTCCTCGTCATGCGGACCGCGTACGCTTCATTCCAGGCGCTTTTTCCTTTTTGTTTTGCCGCCCGGTCTTTCCACCGTTTAATCGCATCCATGCTGTCCCAGCAGGAAACCGTGATGCCGCAGCCGTTTTTTCGCGAACGCTTTCCGCTCCTAAAAAACCCGGCTGTCCTTCTGATGAAAAAATGACCGCATCATAAGGCGGGTTGGGCGTGTCAGCTAAAAAACCCATTTTCGGCCTCCTCTATATGTATTTCACAAACAGAATCCGATCCTGGCCCGGACCGTCATAATTCGCAAAAACAGGGATTCCGTTTACGGTCTTGGTTCCTTTTTCAGCTTCAAAGCCTAACTTTGTATGATAGGCGATTGATACTTTATTGACAGGCGCCGTCACGCAATTGACTTTTGTGCAGCCCCTTTCTTTCACCGTCTCCATAAATCGGTCATAGAGCTGTTTTCCAATTTGCATTTTTCTGAAATCCGGATGCACACCGGAAAAATGAATATATGCCGTCTCAGGGTCTGATTGTGACTGAAACCCGATTAAAAAACCGGTCATTCCCTCCGGCCCGAACGTAATAAAGCTTGTGTCCTGAAAATGTTCAAAAAACAAGCGCGGCAGTTTGTCTTTCATCTGCCTGCCGCCCCACCATTCATTCAAAACAGACGTAACCATTTCATAGTCTTCAGAGGTAATTGTTCGAATATCCATAATCGATTGACTCTCCTTTTCGTCCGGCAAAATGAATGTCAGCTTCTTTCATTGGAATATAAAAAATTATATGTGGGTTGTTTGCAATTGTAAATGATTTCTTTTCAAGCGGACGAATCAGCCCGTCTTCCAACCGGGGAATGATTTACCAGTATGAACGCGGTCATTGTTCGGGTAAAATAAAAAACAGAACAAACGTTCCCGGAGGTTTTTTTATGGCTGATATTCTTCTTGTTGATATGCAATCGTTTTATGCGTCTGTGGAAAAAGCGGAAGCGCCTCATCTTAAAAACCGGCCCGTCATTGTCTCGGGAGATCCCGAAAGACGCAGCGGCGTCGTGCTTGCGGCTTGTCCGCTCGCCAAACGATACGGCGTAAAAAACGCTGAACGGCTGGGGGAAGCGCAGGCCAAATGTCCAGACGCCGTTATCGTCCGTCCGCGGATGCAGCGGTATATTGATGTCTCCGTTATGATTACCGAGCTGTTCGAGCGGTATACCGATCTTGTAGAACCCTACTCCATCGATGAGCAGTTTCTCGACGTGACCGGGAGCAGGCGGCTGTTCGGTGATCCTTTTACAATCGCCAAAAACATTCAACAAGCGATTATGCGTGAATTCGGTATTTATGCCCGTGTCGGCATCGGGCCGAATAAGGCGCTTGCGAAAATGGCTTGCGACCATTTTGCCAAAAAAAACGCATCCGGCATTCACAGATTGGATATGTCAAATATCAGGCAGGATCTGTGGCCGCTGCCGGTCGGAAAATTATTCGGCATCGGAAAACGGATGGAGCATCATTTAAGGCGGATGGGCATCAGCACAATCGGCGGGCTTGCCGGGCATCCTCCCGAACTGCTGAAAAAGCGCTGGGGCATTAATGGCGAATTGCTTCAGCGGACAGCCCGCGGCATCGATCCCTCTCCGGTCACCGTCAACACGCACAGCCGGCAAAAAGCGATCGGCCATAACATGACCCTTCCGAGAGACTACAGCCGCTTTGAGGATATCAAAGTCGTATTGCTGGAGTTAAGCGAAGAAGTGGCCCGCCGCGCCCGTTTTAAACAATACATCGGCCATATGGTTTCAGTCAGCATCAGGGGCGCCGATTTTGATTTCCCTTCAGGTTTTCACAGACAGAGAAAGCTCGTCTCTCCGACCAATTTCGGAATGGATATTTTTAAAACGGCGGTCAAGCTCTTTAAAGAGCATTGGAACGGGGAGCCCGTCCGCAGCGCCGGCGTCTCCCTTTCCCAGCTGGAGCCCTGTGATTATGTTCAGCTGAGCCTGTTCGATGCCCAGGAAAAAAAGATCAGTCTCGGCAAAGTATTGGATGATATCCATGAACGGTACGGCCCGGCGTCGCTGCTCCATGCCGCGTCGCTGACAGAGGCCGGCCAAGCCTTTCACCGGGCTGAAAAAATCGGCGGGCATTACAAATAATTGAGGTGATATACATGAATCCGAACAAATTAACACCCGGGTATAATGTCATGTGGGAATCAAGCCGGATGATGCTCCCCGAACATCGGGAGCAGCTGCTTGCAAAGAAACGAAAAGAACGGGAATTCCGGCCGCCGGAACTGAGCGAAGAGCAAATGAACGACATGAACCGCATCATCGCGGCGTCGATTGAAGAAGACAGGGCCATCTCAGTCACCTACGCTTCCGCACACGGCCCCCGCCGGTTTTGGGGATGGGTAAAACAAGTGAAGCATGACGAAAAACGTTTAAAAATCATAAACGATGAAGATGCGTTAACCCTGCCGTTTCATCTTATTCTCTCAGCTGAACTGGAATAAAAGAGCCTAAATCGTCCTGACAGAAAATATGATAGAAGAGTGGGAGGATCACATGATATTTAGTAGAATAAAGATGAATGATAAGAATAGGAGAATATACGATGGATCAATTTATAGAAAAAATGCTGGGACAGGCCCTCCGCCAGTATGGACGGAATGTGTCGACAGATCCGCTGAGCCCCTATGAAAAACAGAGTTTGAAAAAAGCTTTGGAAGAAAGAAGGAACGAAGAACCCGATGAGGACCTCCATGCCCATGTAGAAGATATTATCTACGATTACGTCACCAATCAGGGGCAGTTCTCCTGACACGGACGTTTATGCGCCGGGCGATAAGGGAAACGATCGAGAGTAAACCCTTAAAGATTGCGTGGTGCAGAATATGCCTGTCGGGCCTTATTTCAAGATCGGCTATGCCGTTCTGCTGTTATTTCTCATCATTTATCTCGGAACATTAATAGACTTTTTGTTCCAGCCTGTTGTGATTACGGTTAAAACCTTGTTTCCGCCCATTGTATTATCGGGCGTCCTTTACTATTTGTGCCGCCCGCTCGTCACAGTGCTGCATGCGAAATTAAAGCTGCCCGAAGGAATCGCGATTTTAGCGATTTATGCGGGAACAGCCGGCCTTTTTGTCCTCTTCCTTTACACGGCGGGCCCTGCCGTTCAAAAACAGTTTACAGCCTTCACAGATCACATTCCCGAGCTTTCCGCAAAAGCTGAAAATTGGATCGGGCATCTCCAGGACAGTAAATGGTTTTCCCGGCTTCAGCATGAGGATTCCTTCAAAAAATTAGCAGACAAAGCCGCAAATTATTCCGGTTCAATCGCTGATTCTCTCAGCAGCCTGGCCGGTGCGGCTGCCAATGCCGCCATCACCGCCGCCATTATTCCGTTTGCGCTGTATTATATGTTAAAAGAAGGAAATAAAGCGCCCCGGCGGCTGCTCCGGCTTCTTCCGGAAAAACATCAAAAGGAAGGAAAACAAATCCTTCGAGACATGGATGAGGCTCTCAGTTCATACATACAAGGGCAGCTGCTCGTCAGCTTCTGTGTCGGCGTTCTCGTCACGATCGGCTATTTCATAATCGGGCTCGATTATCCGCTCGTTCTGGGCGCGTTCGCCATGGTGACAAACCTGATTCCGTTTATCGGACCTTGGATCGGCACATTTCCCGGAGTCATTGTCGGATTGTTCGATTCACCGACGCAGGCGGTGCTTGTGATTACGGTTGTCGTCATTGTCCAGCAGCTTGAAAGCCAGCTGATTTCCCCGCAAATTATGGGCCGGAAGCTGGACATTCACCCGCTGACCATTATTTTTCTTCTGCTTGCCGCCGGCAAATTCTCAGGAATTGCCGGGATGCTGCTGGCCATTCCGGGATATGCGGTTGCAAAGGTGATCATAAGCCACATGCAGAAACTGTTCATACTGAGAAAAAAACAAGGCTAGAGAGACACTAAAATGAAAAACGACGGGCTGAGGAAGCCCGCCGCACACGGAGGTAAAAAGATGAACATCGGTGATGTCATTTTTCAATTGATTTCATTCGCCGCAGCCGCGGTTTTCCTGTTTGCCGTGATATATGTATTCAGAAGCTTGAACAAGCGCCGCATACAATTGGACAGAATCGAAAAGAAACTCGACGCGCTGCGCGAAGAAAAAAACGAAAAGGCATAGTTCATTCAGAATCAGAGGCAGGAGCAGCCAGCTCTACCTTTATCCGATCCGGGTCTTCTGTGAATACGGCGTAATGCGTGCTTCCGCCTGCATATGGATGGCGATCCCTGTAAAGCACGGGGCATCCTCTGGCAAGCAGCTTTTCCGTCATCTCGTCAACCTGCTCTCTTGATGCGGCATGAAAAGCCAGATGGTTCAGCCCGACCCGGCATCTGTGGTACTCCGGTGTTAAAAAACGCTCCTTTGTCTGGACAAGCACAACATAAAATCCTGCGTTTTTCCAGCTGATGCCGGAGTCCCAATTTTGAAATTCCCTATAACCGAGCTCACCTAAAAACCATCCCCAAAACCGGGCGGAGGCTTTCAAGTCAGATACATACAATTCAATATGATGCATCATCATATTCGCTTCCTCCTCACATCACACACGCCTTACCAGCACCTCTTCAACTTTATGGCCGTCACCTTTTCTCAAAATCAAATCCGACCTGAATTTTGTCGGCAGAATATTTTCATACAGATTCGGACGGTTGACGCTCTCCCAAATGGAGGCGGCCATGGTATCCGCTTCTGCATCAGATAAATCCTTAAATTTATGAAAATAAGAGGCCGGGTCCTGAAAAGCGGTTTCCCTCAAAAGACGGAAACGCTCCAAATACCACGTAAAAATCCGGCTTTCTTCGGCATCCACATAAATTGAAAAATCAAAGAAATCCGATACAAAAATCCGCGGATCTTCCCTGTCGTCCTCTAAGGTCGGCGACTGCAAGACGTTGATTCCTTCGATAATAACGATATCCGCACCTTCGACCACTTCGACGGCGCCCTCTTCCCTGTCATAGGTAAGATGGGAATATACGGGCGCCTCCACTCTCTCTTTCCCTGACTTTATATCATTCAGAAACTCTAGCAGCGCTTTCACGTCGTAACTTTCCGGGAATCCCTTTCTGGACAGAAGGTTTTTCCTTTTTAATTCCGCCGTCGGATACAAGAAACCGTCCGTTGTCACCAGGCTCACCTTCGGCCTGTCAGGCAGACGGGAAAGAAGCTTTTGCAAAATTCTTGCGGTAGTGCTTTTACCGACGGCGACGCTGCCCGCGATTCCGATGATAAACGGGATTTTCGCTGAATGCGGATGCTTCAAAAACACGTTGACATGCTGATTCCGTCTTGCGGCAGACGTGACATGAAGATGGAGCAGTCGCACAAGCGGAATATAAATCGTTTCTACTTCTTCCACCGATAGGTAGTCATTCAGCCCCTCTACGGCCTTGGCTTCTTCTTCTGAAACGGCAATGGAAAGATGACCGCCGAATCCGGCCCAAGACTCGCGGCTGTGCTGCGTGTACAATGTATGTAAGTTCAATTCTTTACTTTTCACAATTCACACCAATCTCTCTGTATGGCTTTCCGGTAAAAAAACAAACGCTTACAAAGATTGTAACGGAAAACCGATCTACTGTCTGCCCATTTTTTTCGCAAATGAGGAACCGAGCTTGCTGTACTCTTCCATTTCCTTCTCCGGAACCATGCTCCCGCCAGTGCTCCACACAAGGTGCACGGCATTTTCCATCTCAAGCCCCCGCTCTTTTATGTAACGGTTTCCCGCTTCAGTCTGAACGAACTTGACAGCTCCTGCCATGCCGGCGAGGGCAGAAGGCTCAAGGCTCTTATTCTCGGCGGCTCTTAATTGATAGAGCAGCGAAAAAAGCGTGCCGTCATCGGCGGTATAACAGCCGCTGAGTATAGGTTCCATCAGAGGGCCGGCCAGTCCGGACGGCCTTCCCACCGCAAGTCCGTCGGCGGCCGTTTGATTATCAAGACCGATATCCTGCACGCTGATTCCGTCATGCAAGCCGGAAAACAGGCCTAACAGCATACACGGTGAATGCGTCGGCTCACCGAAAAAAATATGGACATGTTCGCCATAGATCAGCTTTAGCGCGAGCGCGACGCCGCCCGGTCCTCCTCCGACCCCGCACGGCAGATAGACGAAAAGCGGCTCATCTGCAGCAGGCTTAATGTTCATTTGATCCAGCTGCTTTTTTACACGGCTTCCCGCAACTGCATACCCTAAAAACAGATCCCGGGAATGCTCATCATCAATAAAATAACAATAAGGGTCCTGCTCCGCCTGAATGCGCCCTTCTTTGACAGCCAGACTGTAGTCTGCTTCGTATTCGATGACCAGAACCCCTTTTTCCCGGAGCAGCTCTTTTTTCCACTGCTTGGCGTCACTCGACATATGCACGGTCACACAAAAACCGAGCTTCGCGCCGATTATGCCGATACTCAAACCTAAATTGCCCGTAGAACCGACGGCTATAGAATATTTCGAGAAAAAAGCGGTAAACCGTTCCTCAGTCAATATGCTGTAATCGTCGTCTGCTGAGAGCATTCCCGCTTTTACCGCGAGATTTTCGGCATGCTTCAGCACTTCGTAAATCCCGCCGCGCGCTTTAATGGAACCGGAAATCGGAAGTTGATGGTCGCATTTCAAAAGCAGGCGTCCGGGAAAAGCCTGAGCGGCGCTGTGTTCCAGACGCTTCTTCATTTCATTAATCAAGACAAGCGGAGATTCAATGAGACCCCCCCGCCTCTTCCGTCTCCGGAAAAGCCGACGCGATATAAGGCGCAAACCGGCGCAGCCTTTCTTCCGCTTCGGCAATCTCCTTTTCCCATTCAGCGCCATGTATTACGGGATCATCGGTTTTATGCGGGTTGATCCAAAATACTTCCCGCGCCTCCGCCATTTGTCTGACTAAAGGCTCTTCCATCAATGCCGTGCGTATATCCCGATTGGACATTTGCTCTCTCCTCCTTGTTACTTTTTCTTTAATGCGCGGCCGGCCAGTTTTTCTGTAAACGATGGGAAAAGCTGATACAGCTTCGTCCCGAAACTCATCCATCGCGGAAGATTCATTTCCCGTTTATCCGTCAAAATCACGGACGTAATGCGCTCTGCCACATGGTCGGCATCAAGCATCCACCTGCCGACGCTTTTCACATAACCGCCCTCTTTATCTGCAATTGTAAAGAAGTCTGTTTTGATCGGGCCGGGATTAACCGTTGTCACAGCTACACCCGAACCGGCCAGCTCGAGCCGCAGCGCATTGGAATACCCTAAAACGGCGTGTTTCGTAGCGGAATAAAGGCTTGATTTCGGCGTCGCCAGTTTGCCGGCCTGTGAAGCGATATTGATAATATGGCCGCTTTTGGCGTGAAGCATCACCGGAAGACAGGCTTTCGTACAGGCAATTAATCCGAATACATTGACTTCAAACATCGCCTTCATATCATCCAAAGATGCATCAGCGGCAGTTTCAAAAATGCCGAACCCGGCGTTATTGATTAATACGTCAACATGGCCGATCAAACGCCTTACGTTTTCAGCCTCTTCTGCATGCCGGACGTCAAACGGAATGACATCACACTGTCCGCCCCGCGAAGTAATCGTTTTTTTTACTTCCTGCAAGCGGTCCTCCCGCCTTGCGGATAAAAAAACATGAGCCCCTTCTGCCGCGCAGGAATATGCAAGCCGTTCTCCGAGTCCGCCGGATGCCCCGGTGATCCAAATCCGCTTATCCGTTAATCTGCCCATTACCTTCACCCCTTCACAGCTTTAAACATCAGAGTATTTCCCGACTGAAAGGATTCGGCCTTCCCTTTTGCAGCCAGCACGTCAAGATGGCCGATCGTTTCTGACATCGTTAAAAACAATTCATTTTCGTACACAGCCGGAAACAGCCGCCGGCATACTTGGAAAGCCGTCAGCGTTTCCTCTGACAGCAGGTGCAGCACATATTCCGCCCGATTTCGCTGTTTTTCGAGCCGCCTGTCAGCAGCAGACCTAACGTCTTTCAGCAGCTCGCCGTGTCCCGGATATAAAAGGGACGGGTTGATATCATACAGCCGCTTCATTGATTTCAAATAGTCCAGCATCGGAGACGTGCGCACGCTCCCCTTTTCCGGAGCCTCCAAAATCGGATTTGTGGAGCTGTTGGACAAAAGCAGATCGCCGCTGAACATTTCACCGTTTTTTTCATGATAAAGCGCAATGTGAGACGCGGCATGCCCCGGGATTTCGAGCACCGTCCAGCCGTCCAGCCCGTCAATTTTTCCGCCTTCGCCCACTGTTTTCGTTAACGGACGGTTTGCAGAAAATAAGTATGACAGCTTAACTGTTTTATGTATGTCTTCATATGTCAGAGGAACGCCCATCTCTGTCATAAGCGACAGAAAAAAATCCTCCTGCCGGGCGATATACGACTGGTTCTGAGTAATATACCTGTCATTCAGCGGATGCCCGATTACTTCCGTATCATCGGAAAAAAGGTGCAGCAAACCTGAATGATCTGCGTGATGATGAGTGAGCACCACCTGATCTATATCCGCCGCAGAAACACCGTGTTCTTTAAGCTGCATAAAGAGCGATTCAGCCGCTTCCTTTGTATTCGGGCCGCAATCAATGAGGGTTAAGGCTTCATCTTTTACTAAATAAACGATAACGTCGCCGACTGCAAAGGGAGTCGGTACACGTATCGGAATGATCTTTCTCGCTGCCATATTTACGCTCCTTCGTTCTTTTCATTCCTGAATACTCATATTTTAGCCTTTTCTCTTCCCTGTGTCATTATTGCCGTATATCAGAAAAAAAGATTGACATCCCGCTCTGCCGCATAGCATAATGAACAACAAACTAGAAAACACGGAACGCGATGACGAGGAACTAGTATATAAACAACGGCAGCAGAGAGCAATGTCCCCGGCTGAAAGACATTGCGGCCCTCTTGTTTACAGAACCTGCCCTCAGAGCGGTTAGGAAAACCTAAACGTATCCCCTCGTTACGGGATTTGAGCTGAGCACGGCTGATTCGTGCTAATGTAAGGTGGTACCGCGAAACCTTTTCGTCCTTTTTGACGGGAAGGTTTTTTTGTGTTTTGGAAAGAAGGAGGATTTATATGAAGAAAATCGGGTTTATCGGAGCCGGATCAATGGCGGAAGCAATGGTGAACGGACTGCTGCAAAGCGGACTGACGGCCCCCGGGCATATATACATGACAAACCGGTCAAATGACAGCCGGCTTGAAGAGCTCCATAAAACGTACGGAGTGAAACCGTGCCGGGATAAAGAAGAGTTTTTCAGCAAGACCGACATTATCGTTCTCGCCTTTAAACCGAAAGATGCGGCAGAAAGCATTGAAAACATTCGCGAATACGTGAAAGATCAGCTTGTGATTTCTGTGATCGCAGGGCTGACGATTCACACCATTCAGCAATATTTCGGCAGAAAGCTCACCATCATCCGGGCGATGCCGAATACATCCGCGGCCATTCAGCAATCGGCGACCGGTTTTTCCGCAAGCTCTGAGGCGAGTGAGGCAGAAATCCGGACGGCAAAAGAGCTGCTGGAAACAATCGGAGAAGCGACGCTCTTTGAAGAAAAACACCTTGATGCCGTCACAGCCATCGCCGGAAGCGGCCCCGCCTATGTGTACCGGTATGTCGAAGCGATGGAAAAAGCCGCCCTTCAAGTCGGTCTGCCGGAAGAAAAGGCAAAAGAGCTGATTTTACAAACCATGGCCGGGGCGACGGAAATGCTCAGAAAAAGCAGCAAACGCCCTGAGCGCCTGCGCAAGGAAATCACAAGCCCTGGCGGCACAACCGAGGCAGGCCTTCGCGCATTAAACGAGCGCCGCTTTGAAGAAGCCATCATTCACTGCATTACAGAAACCGCAGCCCGAAGCGCCGAAATTAAAGAACAATTCACAGGCTCCGTGCTGCAAAAGACGGACCAATCATAAAGCATGGGGCTTCCCATGCTTTTTTCATTCTGTTTAACTGCCGTATAAGCGGCTGATTCTCTCTTTTACTTCAGGAAGATGGAATGTGGCTTCGTGCATGTTCACCTCTTCCTCAACCGCTTTTGTCAGCTCTCTTTTGATCCGTGCGGTCACATTGGTTTTCAGCGCAACCAGTGAGGCTCTCGGTTTATCCGCCAGCAGCCGGGCCAATTCGCGGCCTCTTTGAAGGACGTCTTTTTTCGGCAGCACTTCAAACGGAACTCCCCTTTTTTCCAGAGCGGCGCCGCTGAAATTTGCGGCCGTAAACAGCATTTCTTCCCCGAGGACAATTCCCAGTTTTTCAGGCACAATATACGTCGCGCCCATTCCCGGTGTAAATCCGTACTTCATATAATTACAAGAATAAAAACTCTCTCTGCTTAAAATCACGAAATCCGAGCTCAGACCGATCGTAAAGCCGGCTCCGATCGCATGCCCCTGCATGACGGAAATCACGGGAATCCTGCAATCCAATAAAAGACTGTGAAGCTTTAAATCTGTAAATTGGAGCTTTCCGCTCTGAATGGTCAAAAGCCCCTCCTGCGTTCCTCCCGTGCAGAAATAATTTCCGTAACCCGTCAGAAGGACGGTTTTATAGGACGGATGGGCATTGATGTCTTGGAATACCCGGTGCAGCTCTCTTACAAACTCTTCTGACAGCCCGTTTTTCCCGGCCGTATCCTGCATTGTGACCTGCACAATGCCCGGTTCTGTTTCCTGTACATCGATCATTGGATTCATGTTTATTCTCCGCTTCTTTAAAAATATTCAAGCCTTTCCGGCTCTGAGTGTTTCTGATATTAGGTCGCCCATTCATACTTTCTGTGAAACTCTTTTATTTCAGTCAGCACCAATCGCGTTTTTCCTTGATGCGCATTCGGGATGTCTGCTGCGGGTGCGGCATTTCTTGTGCCGAATTTTACGATGCCGCTGTCTTGGAGCAGCCGATCATAATCAGCCATCGATAAACGGACGCGTTCATCCAAATGCCGGCTGATCTGAAATTGATTCTGCCGTGTCCGGCTTTGCGGCATAACGACGCCGCTGTAAAATTCAGAGCAGCAGCCCGAACCGTATGAAAAACAGCCGACGCGTTTCGGCGTTTCAAAAGAGCCGTTATCAATCGTGCTGGCAAGAGATAAAAATACGGTGGCTCCCATGATGTTGCCTACGCGCTGACAGTATTGAATCCCAGGCAGCACGCGTTGCTGAAAATCCGCTTCAATGTCTTGCGGCTTAGCCTTTGCCAATTTTCTCATCATCGTCCGATGCGCTCCTTTTACCATTCCGCCAAACGGAGTATGAAAAGAAAGGTATTGAAATGTACTCTTATAATCCGCCCCGCTCACACGCTTTCGGTATTCCTGAAATGATTTTTCACAGCAGTCCAAATAAGACATGAGCGACAGATCAGCATCCCCCGCTTCACTATCCGGAATCGGGCGGCAGGTATCCATGACTTCATACCCGTAATACCCGCTTGCGCCTTGATCAAGCAAAAAGACATGAGGGGTGCTGCTGACTAAAAGCGCCACAGCTCCCGCCCCCGCACTCGGTTCGGCATAGGACCATTCCTCCGTCAACGCGTCACCGCCTTCAGCCACTAAAAAACGGGAAATATCCGTTCCGATGATGAGCGCTTTCGCTCCCGGTGATGTTTGCGATAAGATGAAATTCACGCCCATTTGAAATCCGGCCGTTAAAGAATAGCAAGCCTGTTTCACCTCAAATAACCGGCAATTCCGCTTCAGCTGCAAATAATCATGGACGTATGTACTGATGGATTTGCCAAAATCAATCCCGGATTCCGTACAGGTAATGACCATTTCAATCTGATTCCGTTCCTCTTCTGACAGAGAGTCGATAATCGGTTTTGCGGCATTTACGGCGAACGTAATCGGATCTTCAAACGGAAGCGCCACCACTTTTTCTTTCATCAGCAGGTTCTCAAACCTTTTTTTATCCAGATTCCGATGTTCCGCAAGCTCCATGACGTCTACATACGCGGTTCCGCCAAACACGTTCATTGCTTCGATTCCTACATTCATTTCTCCAAGCCCCCAGAGTAAAGAGGCTTCACGTGAAGCCTCTTTTATTTTTTCGCTCAAAACTCAACAAGCAGCCTGTCAACGCCGTGAAATACAGGGCTCGGAACCAGATTCGGCTCTTGATCCTCAGTAAAACGCCATGCGGGCATCTGTTCAAAAAAGTGAGAAAGCGCAATTTTCGCTTCAAGCCGGGCCAGCGGCGCTCCTAAACAATAATGGCTGCCCTGACCGAATGACAAATGCTGATTCGGCTTTCGTCCCAAATCAATTTGATCGGCATTTTCAAACTTCTTTTCATCTCTGTTCGCCGATCCAATCCACGCATACACTTTTTCTCCGGCCGGAATCGTTTTTCCGCCAATCTCGCTCTCAATCGCAGTATAGCGGGTTACCCGCTGAATGGAAGGTCTGAGACGGATGACTTCCTCAATAAAGTCAGGGAGGAACGCCTTATTTTCAAGCAGCCGGGGCAGAATATGCGGAAACTCCTTGAGACTGAGAAATGAATTTCCGATCACATTTTCCGTCGTTACGTGCCCCGCGACGATCAACAAGCCGCAAAAACCGATTAATTGCTTGTCTGACAGCGGCTCTCCGTCTAAATCAGCTGAAATTAAATGGCTGATTAAATCATTTTCCGGCTGTTTTCTCCGCTGTAAAATAAACTGCATGAAGTATCCGATCATCTGCTTTTGCACTTCATTCATTTTCTTTTCATCTTTTACATTCTGGCTTTGGTCGACCCAGTTTTTAAAGATATCCCTGTCTTTCGGAGGAAATCCTAACAGCTCTGCGATCACGATAATCGGAAGCGGAAATGCGTAATCTTCAATAATGTCCATCCTGCCTTTTGAACGGACGGCCTGAAGCAGGTCATCAGCGATAGCGGCTATACGCGGTGTAAGAGTCTCAACCGATTTCGGCATGAACGGCTGATTGACCAATTTTCTGAAGACGGTGTGTTCAGGCGGGTCCATTTTCAAAAGGCTGTCTTTGTTAATATGCCGGATCATTTTTTCCTGCTTGTCCGCACTTAAGTATTTATGATCGGAAGAAAAATGACTGTAGTCAGAAATCACCCGCTTCACTTCATCATAGGTGAAGATTTCCCAGAAATCTTCCTTTTCATTGTAATGAACGGGAGAGGTTTCTCTCATCGTTTGGTACCACTTGTACGGCTGCTGCTGTCTGATTTTTGTTAAACTGGTCATTTTCATTCCTCCAAGATGTGTCCAAGATTTGAAAAGACCCGCCAAAGCTTACGGGTAAACCCGGCGGGCGGATATGTGAATTTACGGTCTTGTTTTGGCGGGCTGCTTTTGCATCTCACCATGCACGTTCATTATCTTTTCCTGCAGCTGCAGGAAGCTGTGTTCTGTCATTCCGTCTGCCGAATATAAAACGCCGCAAAATTCAGAAATCGTTTCAGCTGCGCTGTCTTCAGCCAATAACGTCATATGGTTGGATACTGCCACATCCATGATGGCGATATTTGTCATATGCTCTTCCCACTGGCTCCAGTAGTTGACGAAATCAGCAGATAAAATATCGGCCCTGATCGTAAAATACGGATCAAGCTCACCCAAGAAAATACCGTTTTTATTTCGGAAATAATAGCATGTCACCCCGTTCGGATCCGGAAGCGGCAGGAGTTCGTAATCAGTGATTTCGTAAGCGTCCTGAACGTTTATATTCTGCCTGATCAGATTTTTCACCAACGCGTCTGTCTTCGTTAACCCCCGCTGTTTGGCTTTTGCTATTAATTGCTCTAAAAATATGTCTTCATGAAGATCGGCATTCAGTTCATCACGGTGAATCAAGGTTTCAGAAATGCGTTCCGGATGTTGATAGATTGGTGCAAATAAAGCCATGTTCACCGTCTGCAGCATCATATTTTTATCAAATAATTCATCAGGAATGTTTATTTCCCGCGCACCCGCCGCGTCAAAGGAGTCGAGCATGACGATTGATTCAACGGTTTCTCCAGCCAGCTGCAATTGCCGGGTGACTTCATAAGCGAGCATGCCCCCTAATGAATAGCCCCCTACATCGTAAGGACCCCGGGGCTGCACGGTACGTATGAGCTTAACGTAATATTCCGCCATGTGTTTAATGCCGCGGATCGGTTCCCGGTCTGTCATCCATCCTCTTGCCTGAATTCCGTAAAAAGGACGCCCGGTCCGTTCGGCAACAGGCTGGTACAGCTCCACTGCCCCCAGCGCGGAATGAAACCAGAAAATCGGTCTTCCCTTTCCTTCCGGGTTAAGACAGATCAGCTCGGGCGGCTCTTGATCATCTGCCTCTTCTGATATATCGTTTTGTTTCGTATGTTCCCCATGTACTTCCTCAGTGTCTTTTTGGACAGAACCGGTCAGATACCCGGCTAATTTTGCGATTGTCGGATATTCATAGACCAGATTTGCCGTAATAGACGCTTGATAGGTTTTATTAATGGACTGAACCCATTCCACACCGATAATAGAATCCAGCCCCATATCAATGAATGCCTCATGCTCATCAATATCTTCCGGCTTCAGAAACAGGATGTCCGCAAGGCTTTCTTTGAGCTCTTTGCGCAAAGTGCCGTCAGAGATGCCGGCAAGGAGGGTTTCTGCTTCCGGGATTTGCGGACGTACCGCTGTTTCCTCCGCTTCAGCATACTCGGGTTTCTTTATTTGCCCTGATATATATTCCGCAAGCTCCTCAAGCGTCGGGTGTTCATACACCTTATTGGCTGTAATCTCAGTGTGGTACGTTTTATTTACTGTTTGTATCCATTCAACCCCGATAATGGAGTCAAGCCCCATATCGATGAAAGGCTCTTCAGCATCAATATCTTCCGGTGACAAAAATAAAATATCTGCCAGGCTTATCCTCAATTCTTCAAGCAATGTTCTATTGTCTTCGGAAACGGCGTTTTCTGGCTGCTGGACAGAACCAGTACAATCCAAAGGCTGTAACACGATCGGTTTTTGCAATGTCTCCGGTTCAAACGCTGTCATTTCGATCTCAGTTAAAGGACTCAGAGAAATCAGTCCTTCATGTTCAGGCTGTGGCGAAGACGGGAGAACGGTTTGCGTTTCAGACTTTTTCATGGCTTGACCTGATAAAGAACTGTTTATATCAGCCGCCCAATACCTTTCTTTTAAAAACGGGTAGGCAGGCAGCGGCGTTTTATAATATTGCCCTCCATCAAAAAGCCGTGTAAAAGGAAGGTCATATCCTCTGCAAAAAAGGTCAGCGATATGTGCCAGGCTTTCTCTGTACTGTGCGGGCGAAGCCGCCGAGCGGCACTGTTCAATGCACTCCATTCCGAATGTTTTCATTCCGGCTTCTTCTGCCGGCTTCTGATCCTTCAAATTGGACACAAACACACTCGGAAGCTCTCTTTTTACAAGCCACTCCGATAATACCCGCTTCAGTTCGTCTGCGCTGCTTACGATACAGGCAAACCGGTGATGCAGATGCTTTCTGCCGAGCAGGAGGGTATAACTTATATTTCCCAGATCGCTATCTTTGTTCTTACTGAGAACATCCAGCAGGCGTTCTGCCTGAATTTCCAGCTGACGCTCCGTCCGCGCAGATAAAGGAATGAGGCAGGCCGGTTTTGCCGGTGACCGGCGCACGGTTTGCGGCGCCTCTTCAATAACAAGATGGGCATTTGTTCCGCTGAATCCGAATGAACTGATGGCGGCTCTGCGCGGTGCATCCGGATTCCGTTCCCACGGTATCAGCTTTTCATTAACAAAAAACGGACTGTCCGCAATTTGAATATGCTGATTGGCTTGATGAAAATGCAGGGAAGCCGGAATCTGCCGATGCTTCAGCGACAGCAGGATTTTAAACAGTCCGGCCATCCCCGCGGCCGCAGCGGCATGTCCGAGATTGGTTTTCACAGAGCCGATGGCGCAATATCCTTTTTTATCCGTATAGCGGCGGAAAGCGCGCGTTAAGGCGCCGAATTCGATCGGGTCGCCCAGTGCAGTGCCCGTTCCGTGAGCTTCCACCATTTGAATGGTTTCCGGATCAATGTGAAAAGTATCATAGACATGCCGCTCCAATCGTTCTTGAGAAAGCGCGCTTGGAGCGGTTATTCCGTTTGTAGTGCCGTCCTGATTCATTGCAGAGCCTTTTATGACGCCGTACACATGATCTCCGTCACTAACGGCGTCGCTAAGACGTTTCAGCACCACGGCTCCCACGCCTTCACCCGGCACGAAGCCGTCCGCGCTTTGATCAAACGTATGGCAGCGCCCGGTCGGTGACAGCATATTCGCCTTATTTGACGACTGATAAAAAGCGGGAGTGGATTGAATGAAAACCCCGCCCGCCACCGCCATTTCCGTTTCTTTCGTCCAGAGCCCCTGACATGCCAAATGAATGGCTGTCAGCGAACTGGAACATGCTGTATCAACAGTGATCGCCGGACCTTGTAAATTAAGGTGATAGGCGATCCTTGCCGGAGTGACAGAATTATGATTGCCCCAAAAAGCCTGCGCGGGCCCCTGCTGTTTAAAAATGGCCTGGTAATCTCCGCCGCAGGAGCCGGCATACACGCCGCATTCCCGGCCTTTTACCGAGTCTCCCGCATATCCCGCATCTTCAAGCGCTTTCCATGTTTCTTCCAAAAACAGCCTCTGCTGAGGGTCCATATAGGTCGCTTCACGTCCCGATATATTAAAGAAAACGGGGTCAAAACATTCAATGCCCTCTATAAAACTGCCATACTGGCATTGGCTGTCAGAGACATCCCATCTGTCTGCTTTTTTAATCAGATCCCGTCCGGCGGCTAAGTTTTCCCAAAACTCATGGACATTCTCCGATTCAGCAAACCGCCCGCTCATCCCGATAATCGCGATCGGTTCTTTTTCAGGTAACACAGCTGCTGATTTGACTGTATCGGCCGGATCCTTTTGTTTGGGGCGGTACGTCCTTTGATACGGTTCAGAAACGCTGATGACGATTTTCCCGATATTTCCGCGGTCATCCAGACAGTGATACGCTTCTTTTATGTCTTCAAAGGAAAAGATTTTTGAGATGACAGGCTGAATGACTCCCTCTTCCGCCAGCCGCTGCAGTTCCAATTGATAGTCCTTGACCTGATCCGGATTTTGAAGGGACAGCTTCCGCAAATCCACGCTGTGAAACGATTGATTGTTATGAAGGACGGACAAGTCGACTGATTTAGCGGATTTCAGCGCAGTCATGGCAATTTCGATATATCTTCCGCCCGGCGCCAGGCAATTCATTCCTTTTTGCATGGCATCACCGGCCAGGGTATTAATGACTACGTCCACCCCGCGGCCGCCGGTCATTCGCATGATTTCCGTTTCAAAGTCTTCTTCTAAATAGCAAATGGTATTGCGGATCCCGAGCGAATGCAAATACTTAATTTTTTTCTGTGATCCGGCCGTGGCATATATTTCCGCGCCGATATGCCGGGCCATTTGCACCGCGATCAGCCCCGTTCCTCCCGTCGCGGTCTGAATTAATATTTTTTCGCCTTTTTTAAGTCCGGCTTTCCGGAAGGCGTCTATCATTGTCACCGCCACGGTGGGAAGAGCGCATGCTTCTTCAAAGGTCAGCCGGGCCGGTTTATGATAGACTTGATGTTCTTTACATGTGATGAGATTCGCCTGAGATCCAAATTCCTCTCCCATGCCGACAATCACTTCATCACCTGGAATAACGGATGTTACATGCCTCCCTGTCTTGATCACGACGCCGCTTGCTTCAAATCCCGGAGTGAACGGATAAGGCGGCATCGTCGGGTACAGCCCTCTGACACAAAGCAAGTCTCCGAAGTTTAAAGAAAAGGCGCGGACGGCTATTTGAACTTCGTCATCTTTTGTCTCGGGCACTTCACTGCGGGCAATCGTCAGATCTTCAATGCCGCCCGGACGGTCAATCACAACCCGGAACATTCCCGAGTCATCGGGCTTTGCGAAAGAAGGCGGCATACGTTCTTGTTTCGGTTTCTGATAACCGTTTTCCTTTCTTTCCGTCTGCAAAGGTTTTTCAGCAGGCCGTTCTTCCTGAAGCGCCGGGCGGATTTTCTCTCTTTCGGTCTTCAGAGATGAGGCTATGGTGGTTTCATATTCTGCCGAGATATAACCGGTCAGCAGTTTCACATGATAATAATCAAATAAAATCGTTGTCTGCAGTGTAAGATTCAATCGCTTATTAATCTCGTTAATCACATTGACGGCCAAAATGGAATCAATGCCGTATTCAGAGAAATTCAGTTCTTCCTGAATATCCTCTTCTTTCATTTTTAATACATCGGCAATACTTGTTTTGATGACAGAGCGGACATGGGAAGCGACCGATTCGCCATCAGCCTTAACAGCTTGATGCTCCTCTGGCGCGCGGCTGCGGGAAACAGGCTGTGTGGGCTTTCGAAAAACTTCGGACGGGGCGGCGTATGGCTTTCTGCCGTCTCTGATACCTTGCATCCGGACGAGTCCGTCACTCTCAGCTGCGATAATCTGCTGACCTAAATCATGAGCCGTTTCAGCAGGGAAACAAACCGCTCTGTATCCTTCCGAATGCAGCACACGCTCCCACGATTTTGGATATAAGCCGGGACTTCCCGGAATCCGAAGCTCAGCATCCTCATAGGACCACCAGCCGTCAAGCAGCCCGAAGGTTAAATGGGTAAAAACAGAACGATCGCTGATTTCGTTTATCAGAATCATCCCGTTGTATTTCAGAAGCGCTTTCAGACGGCGCAGTGTCAAACCGATATTTTTTGTGGCGTGAAGCACATTGGCGGCGATGACAATATCGTAAACACCCGTTTTGATATTTTGTGATTCGCAAGGCTCCTCCGCATTAAACAAGGCTGTTGTCAAATACGGCACATCAGGTCCATATTCCTGTTCGGCATGCATTAAAAAAGCTTTAGAAACGTCTGTATAACAATATTCCGCAATCTGTTTTGCAAATGGTTGCAGTTTTGTAAACAGCATGGCGCTCGTTCCGCCCGTCCCGGCCCCTACTTCTATCAGCCTGATGCCGGCATCGGGGTGTTCTGTAAGATAGGCTTTCAGGTAAGCGGCCGCGGAATCTGCTAACACTTCATTAAAATAATCCGCAACGGGATTATGCTTATAAACACCTTCAACGAGCCGCATTGATGAATCGGGAAATACGATATCCGTAGCCGGACGTTCCCCTTTTAAAATTGAAGGCATCGATTTTATCGTCGCCTCGGCCAATTCAGCTTGCGCAAGCTCCCCATTTGGAAGCAGGCGTTTATGGGCATTCCACTCATTCCAGACTGTGCGGCCGTCCGGGCGCTGATCCGTGAGAAGAGTGATCGTGTATCCGTCATACGCAATATATCCGTTTTCTTTTAATAGATTCAGGCTTTCTTCCAGCCATTTTCCGTATGTGCCGATCACGCCGGCGTTCCGCATGGATGCTGCAGCTGTGGTGACAGGCTCGCTGAAAAAACCGAGTGATTGTAATTGGTAAAATAGCAGTTTGCAAAGAAGGCTGTTCATATGCGCAACTCCATTTCTCGTTTTAAAGTCTCAAGCCGTTCATTCCGATCCGGATTTTGCCGCTTGACGCTTTCCATAAATGAAGGCTCCGGGCCGGATACAACCGTTATTGCATCTTGATTCGTCAGTGCGGCTAAGCCGTGCGGAGCAGCTTTGATGAATGCCGCTTGGCTGAACGGTTCTGATAGTAAGACTTCCAGCGCCTCCATTGCTTCATCGGGTTCAATAGAACCGATCCCTGACGCCTCCATCCGTTTTCTGTAAGACGGGTCTGAGACAACGCCCAGACTGCCCCAATATCCCCAATTCATGACTTTCACTTCACAATCAACAAAGGAAGCGATATGGCGGGCAAAGGCGTCTTGAAATGTACACCCTGCCGCATAGTTGCTTTGCCCGGCATTTTTTGTGAAAGAATTAACGGATGAGAAAAACAGCACAAAATCAAGCGGTTCTCCCTTAAAAGCTTCGATCATTCGGACGCTCGTATTCACCTTAGCTGAAAAAGCGTTTCTGAAAGAAGCTTCATCCATATTCGCCATACTTTTGTCGGCAAGCGTTATCGCGGAATGGATGACTCCCGTTATATTGCCGTACTGCTCTCTTACGGAACGGACGGCCGCTTTAAGCGCGGCGGCATCTTGAGCATCAGCCTGTATATAATGCGGCGCGGGGCCTGATAGCGCCAGCCTGTCTATTTTGCTCTGAATCTCCTGATCCTTCGGCCGCCTGCCGATCCATATAATCCGTGCCTTGTAACGGGTGATCATGTATTTGCTCCATGCTTCTCCGATGCCGCCCGCTCCGCCGATGACAGCATAAACGCCGCCTTCTCTGTACGACATACGCGGAGCGGAACTTGTCAGCACCCGGACTGTTTTTTGCTTGTGCCAAGCTCCGTTACGGTACGCGGCAGCATTTCCGTCCGGATCTGGAGGAAGGCTCCAGATGTTTTTCATCTCAGACGAATCACTGCCTTCTTCTGCATCAATCAGCCTGATGTCCCAGTTCGGATATTCTTTTGCCAATGAACCGATCAAACCGTGTACGCCTGCATGCTCAGGCTGCGGCAGATCACCCAGATACACGGACTGTGTCTGCCGGGTGACCGCCGTAAAGCTGATGTTTCGGTTTCCATACCCGAGTGACAGCAGCGCTTTGATGAAACGGAAACATTGAATCACCCCATTCTCCTGCTCATCAAGCATTTCCTGACTGACGGATGCGGGTGCGAAACGATCGGGCGCAATCCATAAGAAATGGCGGATATCCTGATACCCGGCTGTCAATTCACGTAATGTTTGCTCACTTGAATGATCCGGCGTCTCCTCCAGATGGGCGCGGGGCCACATTTTTGCCGCAGCCTTTATGGTATTTCCCGGCTTACCGATGATCAGCAATTGTTCCTGATCAACCGCTCGATTTTCTTCCAGAGAAAAGAAAGTTTTGTCCCAAACAGGGGCAAGCATCGCCGTCTGAACTTCCTGCCGTTTGCTTTCGGTTTGGTTTGTCTGCCGGACAGCCCGGCAGGAGAAGCCTGTCAATCTCATACAAACAGCGCCGTTTTCATCACATAAATCAATATCCAGCGTCAGCGCTTCGTTACCTGACCGATCGCTCTGTTTGCGGACAAGCGCCCACATCGTTTTCTGAGTCGGCTGAAATATTTCTGCCTGCCGCAGGGAAAACGGCAGCAACGGAGTGTCTCCGGCAGTATCTGAACCGGCACCCAGTGACGCCTGAAACGCGGCATCTAGAAGGCTCGGATGGATGACAAACTGATCGGCGGTACTGTCTGCCGGTTCCGGCAGCGACAGCCGGGCTGCAGCCCCCCTCTCTCCGATCATCAGCTGATCAATTCCTTGATGGCTCGGCCCGTATATCATACCCGCATGCCGGAAAGCCTGATAAACCTCATCAGACGTCATAACCGATTGGCTGCAGCCGGACAGCCAGCCCTCTAAGTGAACTGACGGAACCGCTGCTATCTCTCCTGATACCGCGGTGCCTTTACTGTATAACAGCCGTTCTCCCCCAGGTTTTTCCGATAGGCTGTAAATCGTAAATTCAATGTCTTCATTTTCCTTAAGGATAAGGCTGATATGGACTTCTACATCTGTCCCCTTATGAACAACAGGCCTCATCCATATGAGATCTTTCAAATACATTCCTTTACGTCCGTCCGGCACAGCGTATGCGGCACGCTCAACGGCCGCCCTGACCATTTCGATCATGGCGGCTCCCGGGAGCACCTTCTGCCCATTGACTGTGTGATCAGTGAAAAAGAATTCCCGTCCGGTAAAAACAGAGGTGAATTTCAGCTCCCAAAGATCGGATGTGTTTTCATGAAGCAGCGGATGGATCACCGTTTTGCCGTCATCCCTTTTTGAAACCGCCTCGGCTTCATCTTGAATCCAGCACCTGACCTTTGCAAACGGATAGGCGGGAAGGCTGATTCTCCGGGGTTTTTGTCCCGAATATAACAAGTTCCAGTCCACATCGACTCCCTGCACCCACATGTTCAGCAAATGACCGTACTTTCTCTTTTTCAGCCATTTGACCATGGCTTCCTGCAAATCTTCATCAGATTCAAACACAGCCACTGTCTCATGATTTCGCTTTGCCCGCCCCCTGTAAAGATGCGGTGCGTTTTCATTTTCCAAGTACGATCTGAGCTTGTCCTTCAGCTCCTTAAGGGAGTCCGCAATGAGAGCCAGCCGCTCATCCATCGCTTCCCGCCCCGCCTGTAAAGTATATGCGACATCAAATAAGTCCGGCTTATCCGTATGCTTCTTTTGAAGAAAAGCAAGAAGGCGCTCCGCATATTCTGTCAGACGCTCCCCATTTTTTGCAGACAGCAGAATGACAGCCGGCTCTTGGCTGCTGATCGCTTGTTTTACAGGAGCCTCATATTCTTCAATAATGATATGCGCGTTAGAACCGCCCGCACCAAAGCTGCTGATCCCCGCCCTGAGCGGCTGTTCTTCTCCGTCTGCTGAAATCCGTTTCCAATCTGTTAATTCACGGCAGACGGAAAACGGTCCTTCATCAAATTGGATATTCGGATTTAAAATATCTGCATGCAAAGATGGGGCGATTTGTTTGTGCTTCATCTGCAGCAGCACTTTTGTGACAGCAGCGATGCCTGCTACCGATTCCCCATGTCCGATATTTGATTTGACAGACCCGATGAGACATGTTTCAGGAACATCACCGAATGCATCGGTTAAAGCCCGGATTTCAATCGGATCGCCTAATTTCGTCCCTGTCCCGTGCGCTTCCACATAGCTGATCTGGCCCGGAGATACCGCCGCCTCCTGTAAAGCAAGAGATATGACTTCGCTTTGCGCCTTAGGGTTCGGTACGGTGTAACCGCTCGCTCTCCCGCCATGATTGATGGCAGCTCCTTTAATGACGCCGTAAATCCGATCTCCGTCTTGTACGGCGTCTTCTAAACGTTTAAGAAGCAGCACTCCGACCCCTTCTGCCGGAATATAGCCGTCACCCCCGGCGCCGAAACTCCCGCAATGTCCTTTAGATGAGATGAACTGCCCTTGGCTCAGCATGAAGTACTTGTTAGGATGAACGGTGAGATTCACTCCGCCGGCAAGCGCCGCGCGAATCCGATGATCCCGCAGATCCCGGCACGCCATGTACAAAGAAGTCAGCGAACCTGAACACATCGTATCGACCGAAATGCTCGGCCCTTGAAAATCACAAAAATAGGAGACACGGTTAGCAATGGATGAAATCCCGCCTGGGAGCCCGATATGCCGTCCTTTCACTCCCGCTTCAGCCGCGAATAGCGGGTATTCCTGATACATGACACCGGCATACACACCTACCTGACGGCCCAGTTCAGGTGATGTCCTCGTATATCCCGCATCCTCCATGGCCATCCACGCATGCATTAAAAACAGCCGTTCCTGAGGATCAAGGTGTTCTGCTTCACGGGGGGAAATCTTAAAGAACTCAGGATCAAAATCGGCGATCCCGTCAATGAATCCGCCCCATTTGCTGTAGATCGCTCCCGGCGCCGTCCGGTCCTCGGAAAAGTAATGTTCCCATTTCCAGCGGTCTTTCGGAATTTCGGTAATACAATCCTTTCCTTGTTTGAGATTATCCCAAAACGCATCGATATTATCTGCCTGCGGATACTTGCCGGAAATTCCGACAACGGCAATATCCAGCGGGTTTCCTTTCGTTTTCTGACGGCTTTGATTCCCGGACGGGGCAAAAGACGCATTTTCAAGCCGATTTGGCTGAAGCACTTCTTTCACAGACGCATTTTTCAATTCCGCCAGCTGTTCCCCGGTATGACTGAGGACTGCGGCATCAAATGAGAGAAACCCGTCTTTTTTATGTTTGATTGTATTCACCACATAGACGGTATCAGACATGACAGGTCCGTAAAGCGTCAGCCTCTCAATCATGAGCGGGACGTGAATCCGCTTTTTCAGCTGCAACTCTTCTTCACCGAGCGACATATAACAAGAATTCAATATAAGCGGGTCAAATGCAAAGTGATGCAGATCGCCTTTTTCTTTTTTTCCTGATAAGTCCAGCTGCAATAAAAAAGAGCTCTCACTCATTTTGTATCCCGCCGTTACCGTTTTCAGCATCGGGCCTATCGTGAAGTCGGCAACCGAATCGTACAGACGGGAAATGACATCCGGCGCCACCTTTTGTGCATGCGACTTCATTTGTTCAACGTCATATGATTTTTTTATGGGTGCCTCTGTATATCTGCTTATTTCTCCTTCGGCACATGTCTTCCGGCTTTCTTTACCGGAGACAGTGCAGCTTGCGGTAAAGCGTTCGGCACTCTTTTCTGCCGTAATTGAAATGTCAATCTGTGCGGCCTCTCCCGGCTCCAGGGTGACGGGCCCTCCCGTAAAACGGATATCTTTCAGCTCGGCGGGATACGTGCCGGAATGAGACGCTCCGGATGCTTCAAGCACCAGACACGGATACACTACACCCATCAGTGCCGGTTTGCCGAAAACCAGATGATCCTGAAGGAATGCTTCATGTTCATAGAAAGTAAATGTCTGACTGCCCGATTGCGTTTCAGAAACCGGTGCTGCATCCGCGACAAGGCCGGAAGATTCATCTGTTCCTTTTGTTTTTATGTCTTCAAGCAGTTCGGATATGCTGCTGCACTCAAATAACAGAGTCGGATTCAGCCGCAGTTCAAACGCCCCTTCGATGTCTTTAATAATGGCCAGAAGCTGTGACGATTCAAGCCCTAATTCAAAAAACACGGTGTGCGCATCATTTCTTGTGACAGGACGGCCTGCGTATGTCGAGAAAATGCGGTATAAGGTTTCCTCCATCTGCTGAACGCCTGGTATCAGCTGCCGGTCTGTCCGCACCTTTTTGGCTGTCAGGCCGAGCAGTGAAGCAATATGCACACCGCTGGGGTTGTAAAAGTCAATATCCATTTTCACCATTTCTGAAGGTGTGCCGGATTTTTTCGAAATCACCGCATAACAGCGCTCCGTAACGATCTCAGCAGCAATAAACGACTCATAATAAATCGGTAAAAACAAACCGGCGCCTGCAGCTGTCTGCAATACGCCGGAGGCCATGGCGGCACCGTCCATCAGCGCGGGGTGAAAGAGAGCGCCGGGGAGATTTTCCTGGCATGAATCAGACTGCCGAATATCAAGGAAACATTCCTCTTCATTTGCATAGATCTCTCCCTCCGGCTTCATCAGCCCGTCATGCGACAGTCCGCGGCTTCTCGCGGCTTCGTAAACTGTATGCAAAGAGACTGACGGAAGTGCGGCTTGTTGTTTTTTCTCCCCTGCGTCAAGGCGCCTATCTGATGAGAAGACTCCTTCATGCACCTCCGCTGATAAGAAAACCGTCCCGGAATCCGCACCGCAAATCGAGGCTGTCCAGAACTCCTTTTCTTTACTGAATATGACATGTACATCAAGCCGCTCTGACCGTTTCACTGATAAAGGATGATAAATGGTCACCCGTTTCAGACAGATGGAACGGAATGAAAGATCAAGGCATTGCTTTGCCAGCTGATACAGCATATCAATGTAGGCCAGACCGGGCATGACAGATTCACCGTGAACAAGATGGTTTTTCATAATGGGATGTTCTGCCGTCAGGCGCAGATTCACTGTTTTTTTCATGGTTAGTCCCCTTTTAAAAACGTCACGTTGTCACCTGCCAAAACGAGTCTGCAGGTGCAGTGCTTGTCTCTGCTTTTTTCTCATATCTCTTTAAAAGATCCGCAATGTCCGTTTTTTCATTACTTGTTTTTTCCGCTTCATTCTCCGTGCTGTTCCAGCTGCCCAAAAGCGGGTAGTGTTTTTTTCTGAATTCCGGCGGCTGGGGCGTTCGGTGATTTTCCCGCTGCCTTTCACCTCTGTATTCTTCAACGAGGATATGAGCATTTGTCCCGCCGTCAGGAAATGAACTCTGAGCTGCGACGCGGGGTTTCTTCTCTGAATGCCAATCAACGGGTTCACGATTAAAATGAATACGCGACGCTTCAAAGTCATAATGTTCAAATGGCTCACGCGCTGATAAGAAAGGCGGAATCCGCTTATGGTAGACGCTCAGCACACATCGGATGAAGCCCGCAAGACCTGAAGACAGAAGCAAATGCCCTACATTCGGTTTCACCGATCCGATCCGGCAGGGCAGAAGCGTTTTCCGGTTCAGCTGATAGACATCTGAGAGCGCCTTGATTTCCACTGAATCAACGATTGGGGAACCGCCTCCGTTCACTTCTATATATCCAATGTCTTCGGGCGACTTTTCCGCCATATTAAGCGCAGTTTGAATGACGTCTCTCTGCGCTCTTATATTCGGTGAACCGGGACCGAGCGTCCGGCCGTCATTGTTTACCGAGACGGCTTTTATGACGCCGTAAATGCGGTCTCCGTCCCGCACCGCATCGCTCAATCGCTTGATAAACACCGCCCCCGCTCCTTCTCCGAGCACTTCTCCCGCTGATTCACGGTCGAATATATGAAACACGCCGTTCTCATTTAAAATATGGCGCGCTCCGAATAACCGGTGCGCGGACGGAGATAAGAGCAGACTCACTGAACCGACTAAGGCCGCGTCAATCCTTCCGGCCAAAAGGGCATCTTTTGCAAAGGACAGCCCGATCAGCCCTGAGGAACATGCTGTATCCACGACAAGGCTCGGCCCTGTGACATTAAAAAATCGTGAAATATTGGCCGCCAAATAGTTTTGCCCTGCTCCCAAAATCGGATTAGGCGCTTGCAAGATATGTTCCATACCGGCTGAAGGCTGCGCCCTGCCGCCGATGTACACGCCGACTTTCCGGCCCGACAAATCGTTTTGGCCGTACCCGGCATCATAAACGGAATGAACCGCTTCTTCTAATATGATCCGCGCCTGCGGGTCCATAATTGCCGCGTCTTTTTCAGAGATGCCGAAAAAGCCTGCATCAAACATGTCGATATCATCTATCCACCCCGCATAATCCTTTGTATGTGCTGTTGCATGCCAGCGCGATGCGGGGACAGGCCGGATGGCGGTGTTCCCTTTCATCAGCAGCTCCCAAAAAGCATCCGTTCCGCCCGCCCCCGGAAAACGGCAGGACATGCCGACGACGGCAATATCGTCTTCGGTATCCGCTTTCGGCTTCATGGATGTTCTCTCTTCAGCGGAGGCGGTTAAATCAGGCTGGAGGTCCCTGTCTTGAACGAAACCATTTTCTTTTGTCACAAAATCGGCTTCATGATGCACTGCGAAATAGTCAACCATTTCTGTAATCGTTTGATATTGAAGCATTAAGGACGGTGTTAACTTTATGCTGATGCGTTTTTGCAATGATTGAACCAATTCCGCAAAGAGTATTGAGTCAATCCCGTATTCATCAAACGGCATATCATCTTTTATCTGCTCATCCGTCATTTTCAGTTCTTCGCTGAAAACGGTGCGCACCCATTGGCGAATCGTATCCTTCACCTTTTGGTCACTGGAAATGCTTTTTTTCACGGGAGCTTCAGATTTCTTCACCTTCAAAAGATCACCAAAATCAGCCTCACTGTCTTCGGGAACACAAGGAATTCCGCAGCTTTGTCCGTTTAATATGATGTAATCTAAAAACTTCAGTCCGTCCTCGGCAGACAGTCTGGAAAGTCCTGATTTTTGATAAGCAGGTGTTTCCGGCAGGCCTTCAGCCATGCCGGTTTCTTTCCAGACGGGCCATTGAACGGCTTTAACAAACACGTTCCCTTTACCTGCTTGATGATTTGCAAATGAGTCCATAAATGAATTAGCCATCGCGTAGTCACTTTGCCCCGCAGCAAGCGAAGGGATCTGCCCCGAAACGGATGAGAACAAAATAAAAAACGACAGCGGCTCATTCTGAACGGCTTCATAGAGACCGCGAAGCCCTGTTACTTTCGGCACGCAAACGCTTTCGATTTCCGTTTCGGTTTTGTTATAAAAAGCGGGGTGTTCTCCCATTGCACCCGCGCAATGAAAAACGCCGGTAATCGGTCCCATCGTGCCGCGGATGCTGTCCGTCATTTTCCGGAGGCTCTTTTGATCCGTAAGAGAAACGCTGTAATAACGGATCTCCGCGCCCCGCTCGGCTAACCTCTGCATCCGCTCGGCTTTTTCCGGGAGAATGCCGTCCTTTTTCATGTCTGCCCACTCTGAGGAATCGGGAAGCAGCTCCCGCCCCATGATGACCAGTTTCCTGCATCCGCGTGAAACGGCATGCTCCGCCGCAATTGCGCCGATCCCGCGCGATCCGCCCGTTATTAACAGCACATCATCAGACGAATAGGAAAGCTCAGGCGCCGCCGAAACATTCATACCCTGCTTCAGAAACGGCACATAACGGCGATTCAGCCTGTAGCAGCATTCACTGCCGCTTTTGGCCCGCGGCTGTAAAAATTCAGTCTCAATCTGTCTGCTTAATTCTTCTGTATGCTCAATCTCACAATCGCTATCTATCGTAAAAGAATGGATGTTGGTATACTCAGCGCCCAGCATCCGGTACAGCCCCGCCGTTTTCGCCCCTTGCATCAGAGGTTTACTTTCCTTGAAAGGCTGGAGGCGGTGTGTCACTTGACTGAACACAGCGCCTCTATGACGGAATGATTCAAGAGCCTGCTGTAAAAAGGCAAGCTTTCCGTGTTCTATCTCTTCCTGCCGTTCATATTCCGCATCATATGCGGTTATGTCGATGACCCCGAGTATCTGTTTGTTTTTAAGAGACTCCCGCACTCTGCCGTAAAGGTTTCGCCCCGATGCGGCAGCGTAATAATCGGCGCCGTCTTTTGCCTGATGGATGAAGCGGATCGTTTCAATATGGCCGTTTCCTTTAAAAAGAGCATCGGCCAATCGTCTCGTCTTATCAGTTGCAAGTATCATTACTGTTCCTGATAATGCTTCAGATTCCGCCGGATCTTGCTGCTTCCAGTCTTTTTGCAGAATGATCTTTTGGTTTTCTACCGATTCGTCTGTCTGTTTCCGGATATCCGCAGGCACAGGCACCCAATACCGCTCCTTCGCGAACGGATATACAGGAAGGCTGACCCGTTTCGGCTTCTCTCCTTCGTATAACTGGCTCCAGTCAACGGCGGCTCCTTTTGTCCACTCAGTGAGCAATCCGGAATATTGCTTGTTTTTCAAAAGCTCGGCCATTCCACTTGATGACATATCATCTTGAGCACGTCCGCGGAAACACCCTTCAATTTCTGTTTTCCGTTCAAGCATATCCTTCAGTTTCGCTTGCAGGCCGCAAACGGATGTAACGATAAATGCCAGCCGTTCAGGCATCGCTTCTCTGCCAGCTTGAAGCGTGTAGGCTAGGTCTTTAAGGTCGACTTCTTTTTCCCGTAAAAAGCGGTCATACCGTTTTACATATTCCAATAGGCGTTCTTCATTTTTTGCCGAAAGCAGAAACAGAACCGGCTCGTCTTCCCGTATACTCACCGATTTCTTTTCAGCCTGCGGCGGCAGATATTCTTCTATGACAAAATGGGCATTGCTCCCGCTGGCGCCAAAAGAACTTAAACCCGCTCTTCTCGGCTGGTCAGGATGTAACGGCCGTTCCCATTCTACCAGCCGGTCCGCCACATAAAACGGTGTGTCCTGAAACGGAATATGGGGATTCAGCGTGTCCGCGTGCAATGACGGAAAGATTTCTCCATGCTTCAGCTGCAAAAGCACCTTTGTTAATCCGGCGATTCCGGCGGCTCCTTCTAAATGGCCGATATTTGATTTGGCAGAGCCGATGGCGCAAAACCGCTTCTTGTTTGTCCATTTGCGGAAAGCGCGGCTCAGCCCTTCAATTTCAATCGGATCCCCCAAAGACGTACCTGTTCCGTGGGCTTCAATATAGCTCAATGTCTCCGGATCAATGCCGGCACTCTGAAAAGAATCTGTAATGACTTCCGCCTGTGATGCCGGATCAGGCACGGTCAAACCGGATGTTTTTCCGACATGGTTTAAAGCGGAGCCTTTTATGACGCCATATATCGGACAGCCCATTCTTTCCGCTTCTTGAACGGTTGTCAGCAACACCGCGCCGACGCCTTCTCCCGGCACATAGCCGTCACCGCCGGCGGCGAAGCTTTTGCAGACGCCTTCTGAAGACAGAAATCCGGCATTCGCCAAAAACGCATATTTATGCGGATGTGTGACCGCATTAACACCGCCGGCAATGGCGAATTCGCACTCTCCCCTTTTAATGCTTTCACATGCCAAATGTATGGATGTGAGCGAAGAAGAGCACATCGTATCAACAGCCATTGACGGTCCTGTAAAGTTCAGGCAGTGAGACACGATATTCGGAACAGAGGCAGGCGTCACGCCCATAGACAGCGGTGTGCCCCGCTGTGTGATCTCAGCGCCGAACAGCTCATAATGGCTCCAAAACACACCTGCGAATACCCCGACGCGTTTTCTCTTTTGTGAAGATAGCCCGCGCACCGTTCTGTCCTGATAAAAACCGGCATCTTCACAAGCTTCCCAAGCCGTCTCTAAAAAAAGCCGCGCCTGCGGGTCCATCATTTCAGCCTGGCGCGGAGTCAGATTGAAAAACAGCGGATCAAAGCAGTCTATGCGATCTAAAAATCCTCCGTAACGATAGAACTGATCTGCTTCATATGTGAAAGGATAACCTTTCCATCTGTCTTTCGGCATTGTTGTGATGCTGTCTTTACCTGAACGCAGATTTTGGTAAAATTCATCGATGCTTCCCGCCTGCGGGTATCTTCCCGCCAATCCGATGACCGCAATATCGTGCTCTTCTGTGTGTCTCTCTTGTTTTCGGCTCCTTCTCTTGACAGCTGCATGGGATAATGAAGAGCGGTTCTTGTCTGCCATCGGAACCAATCGGGCCATGCTTTCAGTTACAGCCGGCTCCTTCCCGTATAAAATAACGGATTGCAGCTTGCCGAGACGCAGCATATATTCAAGTGAAGCCATCCCTTCCCCGGCCGGAATCGGGCTGGTGCCAGTTGCATCATTCATGATCTCTTTCATCAAGCTGTCAACCTGCATGCCGCCATCTTCCCAAAGCGGCCAGTTGATCGTCATAGAAGCCCCGGCCCGTTCGCCTTTTTTCGCTTTGCAATCGCGATATTTCATATATTCATCCATAAAAGCGTTCGCTGCGGCGTAATCTGTCTGGCCCGCATTTCCGGCCAACGCCGAGAATGAGGAAAATACGGCGAAAAACTCAAGCGGTTCATGCCGTGAAGCTTCGTCCGCATGAATCAGGCCGCTGATTTTCGGCAGGAACACCCGCTTCAAGTCAGAACTGTCTTTTTGGATGATAAATTGATCTTTTAAAACACCGGCGCAATGAAAAATGCCCGTCAGCCGGCCGAAAGTTTCTGTAATCAGAGCAAATGCCCGCTCTGTTTCGGCTTTGCTGCCGATGTCCGCTTGAACGTAAAGAACTTCTGCGCCCAATGCTTTCAGTCTGCTGATCTTCTCAGACTGTTCCGGCGAACGGCCGATGAGTGCCAGCTTCACCTTTTCTTTTTCTGCAAGGTGACGGGCAAGCAGAAATCCAAGACCGCCGAGGCCTCCTGTAATGACATATACGCCGTTTTGTTTCCAAGGAGATTGTGTCTGCCCGCCCGGTTTCTCAATACGTTCGAACAATCTGATCTGCCGCATATTGTCTTTATACCGAATGTCTGTGCAGCCCGCATAAGAGCAGTCTGCTTCTGTTCTAATGATTGCGGCCGTCTCACTTGGCAATCTCTCATTCTTGTTACAGAAGGTGATCACCTGAGTGCGAAAAGCCGGATTTTCAAGATGTGCCGTTTTCAGCATAGCCCCGAGAGCGGAAGACAATGCCGCTCCATTCTCAGCGGCGCATACAAGCTGAATCAATGTATGTTCTTTCGGATGGTCTGTCAGTTCCCGTTTGAGCATACGAAATATGCGCTCGGCATCTGCTTCAAACTGCTCATCTGCAACCTCATGCTCCCTTTTTAGTTCTATCACTTCCGCTTCCGGGCAATATGTGCCGAGTTCATCGGTGAGACGGGGTCCTGCATCGGCAGCGATAATGAGATGACGGGTGTGTTTTTGCCCGTTCCGCACCGCCGTTTCCAGCGGCTGATCTTTCCAGGCGGGTTCAAAAAACAGAACCTCATCAGCAATGTCAGCGTCTGATGTATGCCGTTCTTCAGCTGAATCTTTCAGCACACAGCCCGCTTCATTGATAAGGTAATCCGCAAGGCGGCGGACAGACGAATATTCAAAAAGCAGTGTCGGATAAAACTGCTGCTGAAAAGTCTGCTCTAATATCTTTACAAGCTTCAGCAAATGCGCCGAGTCAAGCCCCATATCATAAAAGCCTTTCCGCACATCAATATCCTGTGCCGGACGATTGATCAACCTGGCGATTTCCGACTTTATGTAAGTCACCATGTTTTGTTCCGGCGTTTGCTGTTCAGACACGTCTTCTGCGACAACAGGACTTTCGGGCTCGCCACGGCCGCTTCTGTTCTGCTGAGGCGGCTTCTCTTTGTCTATCAGATGGGTAATCATATTCGCTTGTCTGACCCTTTTTACTGTCAGTTTCTCACATTCAGCCAATACGTTCCCTGCCCTGTCGTAAATCGTGAAGTCGGCCGAATAAAAATCAGGTTCCCTATCTGATGCGCCGCTTTCAGTGCGGCTGTTTTTCGCAGAATAAGTGTAAATCGTTTTCGGAAACGGCTGATATATGCAAAAACGATTGATCATAAAAGGAATATAAGGTGTGTCATTCTGCTTTTGGGCTGACAATGCAAAGGAAGAGCCGGCAAGGGTGGACGCATCTAAAAAAGCCGGATGCGCCTTAAATTTCTCCCGGAATCCTTCAGCCAAATCACTCAGACTGAGCTCCATTAATTCTTCTTTATCCTGAAGCTGATAAACGGCCCCTTCATTTTTCATAAACTCGCCATGCTCAATATGGCTTCTTCTTGCAATTCCGTAAATGTCATGCATATCCCATTTTCGGCTTGCGTTTTTTATGAACGCTTCAATATTCAGCTCTTTTGCCCGGGGCGTGTTTTTTTGCAAATAAAGCTGACATTCCATATTCTCATCCCGTTTTCCGCCAAGCGGTGTGCCGTTTTTTGCTTTTTCGCTTGTGATCTCAACTTTCCAGCTGTCACGCGCCGGCGTAAAGGTGACATACAGGTGTTTATCAAACTCTTCAGATGTTACAACAGGCTGCTTAAAAATAATCTGTCTTAATTCTATAGGCCGTTCACCGAGATACCCGGCGGCGAGCCGATACAGCATATCTATTAAAGTCACGCCCGGGAGGACGCGGATTTGATGAACGCGATGATCCCGGACGATATAATTCGTATGGCTGATTTTCTGCAGGAACGTTTTGACCTGATCGGTAGCAACTGCCAATCTATCACACCTCGCTTATTTCAAACATTGCTTCTGTGCCCGCCTCATTTTCTTCCGCATCGGACAACTGTGCTTTTTCAGGCCAATACCGCTGTTTTCGGTATACTGTCTGGCCGCCTTTCGGTTCCATGGCCGCTTTTCGTTCTTTCGGAATTCCTTCGTTGCTGACAATAATATGAGCGTTATTCCCGCCCAAGCCGAACGCGCTGACCCCGGCCCTGAGTATCTCTTTTTTTCCGTTCCACCGCTTCAGCTCAAGCACAGGATAAAGCGGCGAATCATTAAATTGAAAGCGGGGGTTCGGTTTATGGCAATGCAAAGTCGGCGGCAGTTCTTCATTGGCAATCGCCAGCAAAACTTTGATGATTCCCGCCGCGCCCGCCGCACTCAGCAAGTGGCCGATATTGCTTTTGACGCTTCCTACACCGCAAAATTGTTTTTCATCGGAATAAGCAGACAAGACATTGGTTAATCCTTTTAATTCAATCGGGTCGCCGATCAATGTACCGGTTCCGTGCGTCTCTACGTACGTCATGGTGTCCGGATCGATTTCCGCCGATTGAACCGCCTGCTCAATCAAGTCCTGCTGCGCCCGGGGATTCGGCGTCGTCACGCCCATTGTGCTGCCGTCATTATTTATCGCAGATCCGTCAATAACGCCGTATATTTTATCTTCGTCTTCTATCGCTTTTTCGAGCGGCTTCAGCATCAGCACGCCGCAGCCCTCTCCGATTCCTGTTCCGTCCGCATCGGCATCGAAAGATTTTGAACGGCCATTTGGCGATAAGATTCTCGCCGCGCTCATTGTGAGAAAAGGTTTTTCATCAAGCAAAATGTCAACCCCGCCCGCAAAGGCCGCCTCCGCTTCTCCATTTTGAATAGCCTGCACGGCCAAATGAAT
This sequence comes from Bacillus sp. 5RYD7K, assembly GCF_059831465.1. Classification (NCBI taxonomy): domain Bacteria; kingdom Bacillati; phylum Bacillota; class Bacilli; order Caryophanales; family Bacillaceae; genus Bacillus; species Bacillus sp. 5RYD7K. Next base: position 2,443,323 of record NZ_CP191200.1, on the reverse strand, counting down.
TGCCGTAAGCGAACTGGAGCAGGCGGTATCTACGACCAGGTTGGGCCCTGTAAAGTTATAAATGTGCGCCATATGTGCGGTAATAAAATTTTGCCCCGCGCCGATAATCGCGTCTTTTTGCAAATATTGAAATTTCTGATGAAACGCACCTGCCCTTGCACCGGCAAAAACGCCGATACGGCGGCCCCAGAGATCCTCTTTTTTATAACCGGCATCGGCCAAAGCTTCCGCGCTCACTTCGAGCCACTGCCTTTGCAGCGGATCTATCATCGGTGCCAGCGTTTCTGAAATATTAAAATACCCCGGGTCAAATTGATCAATATCGTGAATAAAACCGCCCCATTTACTGATGCTTTTTCCTTCTTGATATTCACCCGACTGATAGTGTTCCCCGGCGTTCCATCTGTCCGACGGAACTTCAGTGACGGCATCCGTTCCGCTGCGGAGATTCTTCCAAAATTCTTTTATATCCCCCGCTTTCGGAAAATGACAGGCCATGCCGATTATCGCAACCTTTCCCCGTTTCCCGGGCTTATCTGCCGTTTTTTTGCTCCGTTTCGGTGTCTTCTGCAAAGGGAACTTCTCCGCGGGAACCGCTGCATCTGCCGAAAAAGCTTCCGGACAATGTGCGGCTAAATAATCCGCGAGCTGTTCTATAGTAGGGTGTTCCAGAAGGACAGTCGGATCAATTGAAACGGACGGCAGTTTTTGATCAATCTTTGTCAGCACTTGCGCCAGAAAGATAGAATCCATTCCGTATTCCTGAAAAGGCACATCGATATCCATATGCGTTTCATCGATACTCAGCTCTTTTGCCAAAAGCGACTTCAGCCAAGATTGAATATCAATCCGGTTATGTTCCCGTTTTTTTGTTTCAGGAGGTTTGGCAGCTGTTCTCATTCCTTTATGGGCGGCTGGCTTGGCGTTTTCCAGCGCTTTGATGTCCCAATCATGTTTCACTTGTGCCGGCAGCACGACAGCTCCGGGTCTTTCTCTTAAAATGTAATCAAGCATCTTGAGACCTTCCGCGTCAGAGTGCCGCAGCAATCCCGTTTGCTGATACATTCCGCTTTTTGTATCCCTGCTCATGCCCGTCTCATCCCATGCCGGCCATTGTATGCTAATGATGCCGCTCTCATTGTTTTCTGCAAAATAGTCCATATAAGAATTAGCCATCGCATAATCGCTCTGACCCGCCGCAAGAATCGGGACGGCTGCCGAGACAGATGAAAACAGGACGAAAAATGCCGGCGCATCATCCTTTACACTCTCATACAGACCGTGGAGGCCGTCTGCTTTCGGGGCGAGCACCCGAGCGATACTGTCTTTGGATTTGCGGAGAAAAGCAGGGTTTTCACGGTCCGCAATTCCCGCGCAATGCAGAATGCCTCCGACAGGTCCGAGCGTTGAGGTTACCTCTTTTATAAGCCGTCCGACGGCCTGCTTATCCGTCAGATCAACTGCTGAGACGCACACTTTTACGCCTTGTGATTCCAGCTGCCGGATAAGCTGTATTTTTTCCGAAACAACAGGGTCTGTTTGCTCAAGATCCCACTCGGTTTTCGGCGGCAGCTCCTTTCTGCCTGTCAGAAGCAGTTTCTTCACACCGTATGCGGAAACGAAATGCTTGGCGCATAAAGCGCCGAGTCCGCGCGTTCCTCCGGTTATCATCAGGACGGCGTCTTTTGGAAACACAGTCCGGTCTGTTTGCACGGCTTCTGGTTCAATCTGATCAGTCTGTCGAAGAACATAGCTGAAGCGCATGCCGTCCCTGTAGCAAACAGCAGACTCCGTTAAGTCTGATTCAATTTCTTTTTTAATAAAAGCGGCTGTCTGCTCCAGCGGCTCTTCAGGATCAATATCGGCGTGACAGGTGAGAATATGGCTATATTCATGCCGCAGCATGCGATAAAGCCCCGCTTTTTCAATACCATGCATAGCGGCAGCCTTATTTTTGAAAGATTCAAGCCCTTTTGTAAGATAAAGCATTTTCATGTTTTCTTGTCCGCGGCCGTATTCAATCAGCTGCTGCAGCGATGCCGCCCAGCTGATGTCCTGCCGCTTTTGCCGGGAGCCGCAGCCGGTGAAGTCAATAAACCCGGAATAGATGTCCGCATTCGGATCCTGTAAGAAAGAGATGAGCTGATTTTCCTGCACAATGTCAGCATCATTCAGCTGTTTTTTCACCTCGGCGGCAAGGTCTTTTGTATCCTCGGAGACGATGAGCGCTAATTTGCTGAATGGCTCGGATGAAGACACTGCTTCGCAAGGCTCCCATGTTTTCTGCAATAATACTGTTTTTTGATTAGAAAGCGGCAGCTGCTCCAGTTTCGGCACCCAATAGCGGTCTGCTCTGAACGGATAGGAGGGCAGGCTGATGCGGCGCGGCTTACTGTCCGTATACAGCTGCTCCCAATCCGTATCAAATCCGTTTGCCCAGAGCCGCAGCACTTTCTTGTATTTCTTTTTCTCAATCCAGGCGCTGACGAGGTCAGCAGCGTCTTCATCGTCTGAGAACATGGAGATCGTGTTATTCTCGCGTTTTTTACGGCCGCTGATGATATCTTCGCTGTTTTTTCCCAACAGAAACGCGTTCAGTTTTTCAGTCAGTTCCTCTGCGGAGTCTGCAATGATTCCCAGCCTCGCTTCCATCGCGTCCCGTCCGGTCTGCAGTGTGTATGCGGCATCTGCAAGATCGATATGGCGGGATGATCCGTTTTTGATAAAATCGCGAAGGAGACGCGCTCTTTCTTTCAGCCGCTCTTCATTTTTAGCCGACAAAACAAAAAGAGATGACGCTTTCTCACGGGTTTCCGGCTGTTCCGTCTCACTTTTGCCCATGTATTCTTCAATAACGATATGCGCATTGACTCCTCCGAAACCGAATGAGCTTACACCCGCCCGGCGGGGCAGGACCCGGCCGTTTTCATCACGCAGCGCTTCCCACTCCTTTGTTTCTGTCACAATGTAAAACGGGCTGTCCTTCAATTTGATATGGGGATTGATGGTCTCGCAATGCAGACTTTTGGCGAGCGTCCGATGTTTCAGCTGCATCAATACTTTGATAACGCCCGCAATGCCTGCTGCGAGCTCCAAATGTCCGATATTTGTCTTCACTGAGCCTATCCCGCAATACCCGCCCGGAGCACCGTCTGTTTGGAAAGCTTTTTTCAATGCATTGATTTCAATCGGATCTCCGAGTGCCGTTCCGGTTCCGTGCGCTTCTATATAAGTGATCGTTGACGGGTGAATACCGGCTTTTTGATAAGCGCTTTTCAGCACATCCGTCTGAGCCTGCGGGTTCGGCGCGGTAAGTGACGCTGAGCGTCCGCCGTGATTTTCCGCTGTACCGCGGATGAGGCCGTAGATGTGATCTCTGTCATGCTCAGCCTCTGAAAGCTTTTTCAAGACAATCATGCCGGCACCCTCTCCTCTGACATAACCGTCAGCCTGGTCAGAAAATGTTTTGCAGCGCCCGTCTTCACTGAGCATGCCTGCTTTTTGAAAACCGATATGCCCTTCAGGCGTGACGATCGTGTTGACGCCCCCTGCGACCGCCATATCACAATCTCCCGTTTCAATGGCTTTTACCGCGCGGTGAATGGCGACTAAAGAGCTTGAACAAGCGGTTTCTACCGGCTCGCTCGGCCCGTGAATATCAAGAAAATAACTCATCCGGTTCGGCCCGACGGACGGCACGATTCCGGTCATCGTATACCCCTCGACAGGAAGACCCGCCTTATTGATTAAGGTTTGATATCCGCTTCCCAATGTGCCGGTGAAAATGCCGGTTTTTGTTGCGGCAATCCGTTTTGCTGAGTACCCCGCGTCTTCAATGGCTTTCCACACATACATCATTAATAGACGCTGCTGAGGATCCATCATTTCAGCTTCTTTCGGAGATATCCCGAAAAACAGCGGGTCAAACCCGGCGATTCCATCTATAAAACCGCCCCATTTAATTGACGTTTTATTTGCATCCGCTGCCGGATCGCCGTCATATTCACGCCAATCCCAGCGATCTCGGGGAATTTCTGTAATGCAATGCTCTCCTTTTGATAAACGTGTCCAGAATTCATCTATGTCTTTCGCTTGCGGAAAAATACCGCTGATTCCGATAATGGCTATCGGTTCGGTTTTTTCTTCTGATTTTCCTTTTACGGATACGGGCGTTTCCCGCTTGACATGAACGGCCGCCGGAGCTTCAGCTTTTCTTTTTCCGGCTTTTGGGGCGGTTTTTAAACTCTCTCTTTCTAAGCCGCTGAATGCTTCTTTCCATTCTGATATCAAATGGCCGCTCAGTTTGCGCAATGTCGGAAATTCAAAGAAGATAGTCGGGCTGAGCTCAAGCTGGTAAGACCGATTTAATAGATTTGTAAATTCAGTGAAGATGATCGAATCAAATCCGTATTCCGTCAGTTCGCTGTCAGCCTCAATATCTTTAATGCTTACCTTTAAAAGATCTGATACATGCCGCTTTAGTTTCTCTTGAACCCGATCTTTCAGATCTCTTGCATCTGTCTCTGCCGCAGCTTGTCCGGCGGCGCTTTGTTCTTCGCCCAGATCGAAAATATGGCTGCGAATCCGTTTTTCATCGCCCTCCGCCACCATGACCTGGTGTTCTCCGGAGGCAAAAGCGGCATAAAGCGCTTGGATGCCTGAAGCCGATCGCATGGCTTTCATTCCGGTCTGTTCATACATCAGCCGTTCGGTCTCTTTGTCCACGCGCATACCGCCCTCTTCCCAAAGCGGCCAGTTGACGGACAGAGTCTGCCCGCTCCGCTTGTTGTCCCGCACGAGACGGTTTCGGCGGGCTGCATAAACATCCATAAATGCGTTGGCTGCCGCATAACCGGCCTGCCCCGGATTTCCCATGCCTCCCGCCAAGGAAGAAAACAGAATGAAAAAGTCCAGCCGCACATCTTTCGCTGCTTCATCAAGATTGATAAGCCCTTTCACTTTCGGCGCCATGACGGTCTTCCGTTCGTTTTCTGTCTGGTTCAGAATGTAGTTGTCAGCAATCACGCCGGCGCCGTGAATGATCCCGTCGAGTGTTCCGTGCTCCTCCTGTATGCCGCGGACGAGGGCGATGACCGCCGCTCTGTCTGTCACGTCAACCGGTTGATACAATACGCGGGCACCCGACGCTTCCAAGCGCCGTAAGCGGGCGGAGCGGTCTTCATCAAGCGCTTCCGCCCTTCCCGTTAATACGAGGACGGCGTTTTTGACGCGGGAGGCTATTTCTTCAGCGAAAATCAGTCCGATGCCGCCCGCTCCCCCGGTGAGGAGGTAAACCCCTTCGTCTTTCCACGGAACGGCGCCGCTTTGAGAGGCCGGCAGATGACCCCAGTTTCTGACGAGACGTTTGCCGTCTTCATAACGGATTTCCGCTTGTTCAGGATGCGCCCGGTTTTCTTTCAGTTTGGCAAGAAGCGATGATGCTGACTCGTCCGGATCGGCTTGGATGACTTGGCCGTACAGCTTCGGATGTTCAAGGTGAGCCGTTTTCAGGAAAGCGGCCAGCCCCGCCAATACATTGTCTTCCCCCCTGTCGGGGACAAGAAGCTGGATCAGCGTTTTTTTCTTCTGTTTTTCTTTGATAAGACGCGTGACGATCGCTGACAGCTCCGCCGCGCAGGCGTCATAACGGTCCCCAAGCGGACCTTCGCCGTCAGCCGCACGTACGGCGCCGCTTATGTCTTCCGCATTCATTCCGCCATACAGCGTCACGTATCTGAAAGACTCTTCTTGTCCGCCTTCACCCGGCGGTGAGTCCTGCCACTTTGGCTGAAGCAAGAGCGGTTTTTCCTCCGTTTCCTCTTCCAGAAAACGGGCGGTGAGTCCCGTCAATCGGACACATACCGCGCCGTTTTCATCACACAGCTCAATATGATAGGCGCCGTCCGCTGAGGAAAGCACCGCCCACATCGTCTCACGGCACGCAGAAAACACCTGCATATCCTGCAGGGCAAACGGCAGAAACGGCCGTCCGGACGCGGAACCGTCTGAGAGCACGAGACCGATAGAAGCCTGAAGGGCGGCGTCCAGCATGCTCGGATGCAGGATGAACGGTTCCTTTTCTTCGCGGGCGGACGGCGGAAGAGTGAGCTTCGCGAGCACTTCTCCACTCCCGGCATAGACGGCGTCAAGCGCCTGATGAGACGGTCCGTAGGTAATGCCGAGGCTGTCGAATGCTTCATAGCACTCAGCCTTTGACATGCGCCGGCCACAGCAGCGCGCCTGAACCGCTTCCACATCGAGTACAGGAGCACGCTCCGTCTCTTCGAGCACGGCCTTTCCCTGGAAAAAGACAAGCGGCTCTTCTCCTTCGGCATACGCTTCAAAAGCGATGTCTCCGTTTTCTTCCGGCTGAAGCTTTACATGAAGCGTCACTCCTTCAGAAAGCGCCGTCACCGGACGGAGCCAAACGATCTGTTTGAGCCGGACACCCGCTTTCCCGCCCGGCAAGTCTTCAGCGGCAAGCGTAACGGCAGCCCGGGCCATTTCTAAAGCAGCCGCGCCCGGAAGCACCGGTTTTCCATTGACGATATGATCGGCAAAAAACGGTTCACGCCCTGAAAAAACAGAAGTAAAGCGCTGGGCGGTAAAGGTCGATGTATTCGCATGGAGCAGCGGGTGAAGCTTTTCACGTTCAGCTGAAGTCCGGCTTTCTAGCTCTCTCTGAAGATCGGACGCCCAATACGTCTGCCTGGCAAACGGGTAGCCCGGCAGATTGCCGATTCGCGGCAAAGGTCCGCCATAAAGCAAGTCCCCTTCGATTTCATAACCTTGACAATAAAAATCTGCCAGCACGCATAACAGCTCCTGATATTTTCTATGGTCAGAATATGAGGCGCTGCACTTGCCGAGCACTTCTATTATGTGCTCCTGAATGTGCTGACGGCCTGCAAAGTGCTGCGGTACTTTTCCCGAAAACGCATAAGGGTGATGTTCATTAAGCTTTGCCTGCTTCCATACATACACTGCGTCATCAGCATCTTGAACCACGATGGCGGCGCGATGGTTAAAGTGATGCCGTCCTTTTAGCAACGTATAGCTGAGCTGGGCTAGATCATTTTCTTTCAGTCCGCCATTTTCCGCCCAAGTGATCATATCTTCGATTTTTTCCTGAAGGGCATCCTTTGTTTTTGCAGACAAAGTCAGTAAATATGCAGGGGCATCCCGATGAGGTGAAACGCTGCGCTTATAGCTTTCCATAACGACATGGGCGTTTGTTCCGCTCATCCCGAATGCGCTGACTGCCCCCATTCGGTTTTTATCCGGCAGAGAAGGCCACGGTTTACCCGTTTTATTCACATAAAAAGGACTCTTCTCCCAGTTGATATAGCGGTTTTCCCCGCTGCAATGCAGACTGGCGGGAATCATTTCACGGGAGAACGCCTGTAACAGACTGATCAAACTGACAATGCCTGACGCGGCAAACGTGTGGCCGATATTGGTTTTAATTGATGTGAGCGCGCAAAATGCTTCTTTGTCTGTATAGGCAGAAAACGCGTCATAAAGCGCGTTAATTTCCACCGGATCACCGAGTTTTGTCCCCGTGCCGTGTGTGACGATATATTCGATATCTTCAGGGTTGATACGGCCCCGGTCATATACGGAAGTAAGCAGCCGGGTCTGCGCGACGCCGCTCGGAGCGGTAATTCCGTTTGTTTTCCCATCATAATTGATGCCGCTCGCCCGAATCACCCCGTAAATCGGATCACCATCCGCTTCCGCCTCTCTCAGCGGCTTAAGAACAACCGCCGCGGCCGCTTCCCCCGGAACCATGCCGTCAGCCCTTTTATCAAACGCGAAGCATTTCCCGTTTTCCGACAGCATTCCGGCTTTATCTATCGTTTCAAAAAAGTCCGGGGTATTCATGATATTCACCCCGGCCGCAACAGCTGTTGTGCACTCTTTATTCTGCAGGCTTAATACCGCCTGATGGACAGAAACGAGCCCCGAAGAACATGCAGTATTTATCGCCATCACAGGACCTGACAAATTCAAGTGATAAGCCAGCCGCGCCGCCAAAATACCGTTATGATGAGACGTGACATTGCCTTTGTCCCGTGTTAAAAGGTGATAATCTCCTTCTTCCGCCCCCACAAACATACCGATCGTCTGCTGCCTGATGTGACTGGCGCCGTAGCCGGCGTCCTCAAGGGCCCTCCATGCTTCCTGAAGAAGCAGCCGCTGCTTCGGATCCATCGTTTCAGCTTCCCTCGGCGATATTTCAAAAAATAAAGGGTCGAATTCGTCCGCCCCCGGTACAGCGCCGAGTTTCCATTTTGAACTTGTGAAGCCTTTTTTTGCGACCGGTGCGACAACGTCCTTTTCCTGAAACAGAATGTCCCAGAGCTCGTCCGCCGTGCGCGCCTGAGGAAATCGGCCGCTCATGCCGATAATGGCAATGGAATCAGCTGCCTGAATGCCCTCGGTTCCGGCGTTCAGCTTATTTCCTCCCCTCTGCTTCTTTCGCTTTTCCGTTCCTGCCTTTTCAAAGACAGATTGATCTGCGGATTCAGGTTTCTTTTCTTCATAGACATGCTCCATGACGGACTTGTGTTCCGTCAGAAAATAGCGGACGACCTTCTCCAGTGTGGAATGTCCGAAAAACAGGGCCGGTGTCACTTCAATTCCGTAATGAGCGGACAAAGAAGAGGCGAATTCCGCCAAACTGATAGAATCAAAGCCGAAATCAGCCAGATTGTCAGCGTCCGTCAGTCTGTTCTTGTCTATTTTCAAAAGCCCCGCCGCCAGTTCCTTCACATCCCAGCTTACGCATTCTTCCAGTGTAAAGCCTTTCATTTCACTCCGCCTTCCTGAAAACGGGACGTTCCTGTTTACAGAACCCGAAATCGGCCGTTCGCCTTGATCTATCTGCAGGAAGCGTTTGGCCCTCGACGGAAAACCGGCCAGGACGAGATACTGGCTGGACGGCTGGACTAACAATGTTTCAAAAGCTTCGAGTCCTTCCTCTGTGTATAAATAACGCTGTCCGCTTGATTTTAAATACATATCGGTGCTTTCCGCCGTGCCGACATGCATCCCCCCTTCTTTCCAAAGCGGCCAATTGATGGCAAGTGACTTGCCGCTTCTGAGTCCGAGGCTCACAAGTTTATCCCGATGACGGACAAAAGCCATTTGGAAGCGGTTCCCCATTGCGTAGTCACAAGAACCGAAGTCTCCTAAAATCGCTGAAGAAGAAGAGAAACAACAGAAGAAGTCAAGCGGCTCCCGTGACAGAACCTGATCTAACACTGCGGTGCCGTCCGCTTTTGGGGATAAGACTTGCTGAAAGGTTTGCAGATCTTTCTCCAGAATGCTTTCAGTGCCTTGAAGACCTGCAGCGTGAATGACACCGTGAATCGGCCCGCATCCTTTCTCTTTCGCTTCTTGCAAACCTTTCTCCATCTGAGCCTGGTCTGCGGCATCCGCCTGCACGTAAAACACCTTGGCGCCTGATTCTTCCAATCTCTTGATCTTGTTCAGCACCGGGCCGCCTGCCGCTGATCTCCCCGTCAAAATGAGCGTAACCGATCCTTTTTCAGCAAAATACCTGGCAAATAACAAGCCTAATCCCCCGCATCCGCCGGTAATCAAGTACGTTTTTCCGCTTTTTATCACACGCTTCTCAACAGGGGCAATATCCGTCTGCTTCATTTCCATGACGTGACGGATTTCCCCGCTGTACATGACACTGCGGAACGACTCACTGTGAAGCTCTTCACATACGTTATGGATCAGCTTTTCAAACGGTCCTTTTTGTCCAAAATAAACCGCGGCCGTATCCGTCTCCGGCAGAATCAGTTTCAGCGACCGTTCCAGCCCGATCCATGACTCGGCGTAACTGATATCGGTACCGGTCCCGCACTGAGCGGAAAGAAGGATTCGCCTCGGTTTAGAACGCAAAGAAGCAGCTGCGCGGATCACATGATAGAGAATAGAATAGTCTTTCACGGCCTTTTCATCTTCAAGCGGCCATCCATATAAAACGGCATCCGCTTTGCCAGCAGCCGTTTCAATATGCCGAAACGTTTCTTGATATGCTTGTCCGTCAGTGATTTTAATTTGATAATGCGTGTTTGAAAGCTTTTGAGTTTCCTCACCCTGTGAAATAAAAAACACGCCGGTTCCCGGATAAAGGGATTGTAAAGACCGATAAGCATGCTTTCTGGCAGCTTCTCCCGTAAGTAAACAGATGACCGTTTTCAGCTCTTCATGAATGGATTTCCCCAGAGGCTGCTGAGTCCACATTTCTTCAAATATCATCATCTCGGATTGTTCCTCTTGCCCGTGATCCTGCTGAGACGGCTGTCTCATTCTCACCCCTTTGATTTCTGCGCAGACAATGCCGGTTTCATCACAAAATTGAATGTCACAGCCGGTTTGATTCTTTTTATTAATATACATCCACATGCCCGATGAACACGGACGCATGACGCGCAGTTCTTCAACTGCTTCAGGCACGATATGGACTGACGGCTCCGTTTTTGCCAGGACATGAAAAGCTGCGTCCAAAAATTCCGGCGGTATATGATATCCCGGATTACGGCCGCCGCTTTCATCTATAAGAGCAAGCTTCGCCCAAACCGCATTTTCTCCCGCATAAAGCTTTTCAACGGTGCGGAACTCCTTACTGATGGTTACACCTGATGTGCCTGGTGTTTCATAATCGAATGACAGCGGGCGGCAGTCTTTTTGTAAGGAGACAATATCAAGCACGCGGGATGGCTGTATGTTCCCTTGTCCGACGATTCCATAATGATGCAGCTTCTCTACGTCACTGTATATTTCATAATGGATGCCTTCCTCGTCTCCAGACAAAAGGGAGAGATTGACGCCCGCACCTTGTCCTCCGGTAATCGGGTCAGTCCATGCCGCCGTTCGGATCCATATCTCTTTTTCTTCAGAGCTGTCTGCCGCATGATGATAAGCTGCTAGCGCCATTTCTAAATAAACGGCTGCCGACAGAACCCGCTCCCCTTTCACATTCTGGAAAACGTGTTCCCGGCCTGTAAAAGATGTATGATAGCTTTGCTCCGCCAAGGTTGACGTATTTTCATGCAGAAGAGGATGCACATATTCAGTTGTTCCTGTTTTTGGTTCTTCCCGCTTCATCCAGTAGCTTTCTTTTGCAAATGGATAAGACGGCAGACTGATACGATGCGGCAGCGCACCTTTATATAAAGATGCCCAATCGACGGGCGCCCCGTGAACCCAGGCATTCAAAAGACTGTCAAATTGACGTTTTTCCATCCAATCACTGACTGTGCCTTCCGTCTCTGTGACAGAGCTATCACTCCGGCCTGTAAACACCCCGCTTACGGAACCAGCATTATTCAGAAAAGCAGTCAGCTTCTGTTCCAATTCAGAAACAGAGTCCGCTGTCATCGCCAGCCGTTCCTCCATCGGGACTCTGCCGACTTGAAGGGTAAATGCCGCGTCAAGCAGATTTGCATCTGTAATTGTTCCGTTTCCGGCGGCATCCGACAGCAACAGAGCCCGCTCGCGCAAGCGGTCTTTATCTTTTGCCGATAAAACAAAAAGCGCCGGACGGCCGGAGTCTGCCGAAGTCATTTCAGCCGGTTCATACTCTTCTATCAACAGGTGGGCATTCGCTCCGCCCGCTCCGAAAGAAGATGTACCCGCGATTCTCGGATATTCCTGTGTTACTCCTTCAGATTCTATGACCGGCCGTCTCCATTCCGCCGTTTCCTGCTGCACGATAAAAGGGGAAGTTTCAAAATCAATTTCCGGATTCAGCTGCTTTGAGTGCAGCGACGGCACCAGATATCCGTGTTTCATCTGAAGAAGAATTTTAGTGACCGCAGCAACACCCGCCGCACTTTCCAGGTGTCCGATATTGGATTTAACAGAACCGATGGAACAAAATTGCGCTGCATCCGTATAGCGGCGGAAAGCCTTGGTTAACCCTGCGATTTCAATCGGATCTCCTAAAGAAGTGCCGGTGCCGTGGGCTTCCAGATAGCTGACTGCTCTCGGGTCAATCCCTGCCCGCTCCATCGCCTCTGCGATCACTTCCCCTTGTGCATTCGGATTCGGAACGGTGAACCCGTTCGTTTTGCCGCCGGCGTTCAGAGCGCTTCCTTTAATGACACCGTATATATGATCATGATCTGCAACAGCCTTCTTCAACGGCTTTAACACGATACAGCCGACGCCCTCTCCGTCAACAAACCCGTCAGCCTTATCACCGAACGCTTTGCACGCGTTTGACGGTGACAGCATTCTCATAGAAGAAAGTCCGATATAATGAACCGGATCTGTAATCAGATTTACGCCGCCGGCAATCGCGCATTCAGATGCACCTGTTCTGATGCTTTCTGCGGCGAGATGAATGGCGGTTAAGGATGAGGAGCATGCGGTATCGACCGCAATGCTCGGACCGTGAAAATCAAACACATAGGATACGCGGTTCGGGATAAAGTGGTAGTGGGCCCCTGTCGGATAGTTGCCGTTCATGACACCCGCAAAGACGCCAACCTTTTTACCGGCGCATAGTGAATCAGGGGTGTATCCGGCATCCTCAAGGGCCGCATAAGCGGTTTCCAGAAACAGTCTCTCCTGCGGATCCATGCGCTCCGCTTCTTTCGGAGAGATTTTAAAAAACAGCGGGTCAAATTTATCAATATCTGTTAAAAAGCCGCCCCACTTTGTATACATCCGGCCTTCCTTCCCTTTTGTCTCATCATAGTAGTCCCGCCAATCCCAGCGGTCTTTTGGAATTTCGGTGATTCCGTGTTCACCGGTCTTTAACCGTTCCCAGAACTCATTAACATTTTCAGCTCCGGGGTACCTCCCGGCAAGACCGACAATTGCCACTTCAAGGTGTTTTGACGGCGGCTCGGAAGCGGGCGGCGCTTTTTCAGAAAAAGATGCCGCTTGGCGCTTCGTCAATCCGGCGCTTTTTTTCCGGCTTTGCTTTTTCTGTAAAGTGTGCGGCGTCTTTTCAGCTTCTTTATTTGTCTTGAAAATCCCAGCCATATCTTCCTGTCTTGAGCTGACGAGATATTCCGCTAATCCGCCGATTGTCGGATACTCGAAGAACAATGTGCTGCTGATATCAGGGACGTCTTCCCGCAAGCGGTTGGTCAGCTGTACGATTAAGATGGAATCGATTCCGTATTCTTCAAGGGGCGTATGGGCTTGAACGTCCTCAATCGGCATCTTTAAGATGGTGCTGACGATCTGTTTCAGGTACTCTGTGCTTTTTTCAAGCAAAGAGCCGGATGATACCGCTTCAGTATGACGGACTTCTTCAGAAAATTGCGCATGCAGTTCGCGCTCCTTCGTTTCAGCTAAGTATGCGGCAAGCTCTTCTATCGTCCGGTATTCAAAAAACAGCGTGCTGCTGATATCAGGGACGAGATCCCGCAGCTCATTCGTCAGCTGAACGATCAGAATAGAGTCAATGCCGTATTCATCCAGGGGAGCCAGCGGATTTATCTCTTCTGCCGGCATTTTTAATACTTTTGCCGCAGCCCTTATCAGAAAAGCCGCTGTCTTTTCCGAAAGCCCCTCTCCCGCTTGTTTGATGGGGAGCTGACGCTCAGAGGATGTTTGCGGTACGTTTGATTGGCGCTTTTGCGCGGTGTAAGCTTCCCTGCTCTGCCTGATGACCCCGTTGCTTTTCGCCGTGATAATCTGCTGGGTGTGCAGACGTTCGTTTTCAGCCGGAAATTGAATGGAATGAAAGCCTTCAGCCATTAAAACGGATTTCCATGTTTCCGGATAAAGACCGGGGCACCCCGGAATCCGCAGCGCCTCGTCTTCGTACAGCCACCAGCCATCTAATAAGCCGAATGTAACATGTGTAAACGGCGTATGCCCGCCCAGTTCATTAACGAGCAGCAAACCGTCCTTTTTCAATACGGCTTTTGCCGTCCGTAAGGTTTTCCGGATATTTTTGGTGGCATGCAGCACGTTTGCGGCAATAGCGATATCGTAGGTTCTCAGATGTAATCCCTGGCCCGCCGCAGGCTTCTCCACATTAAACAGCTGATACGTCAAATACGGATTGTCCGCGCCGTATTCCTTTTCGGCATGCATTAAAAAAGCTTTTGACAAGTCGGTATAACAGTATTCCTGAATATGGTTTTGATAGGGGCGGAGCTTTTTAAACAGTGTGCTGCTCGTTCCGCCGGTGCCCGCTCCGATCTCCAGCAGACGGATGTTTGCATCAGGATTGTTTTTAATTACATTTTCCACATACATACACGCTTCATTTGCCAGCACATCGTTGTAATAATCAGCGAGAATGTTATGCTTATAGATTCCTTCAACAAGCTCCATTGAAGAATCGGGAAACATCACGTCAGTCGCTTTTATTTTGCCTGTTAAAATGTCAGGCAAAGCTTGAATGACGGTATCCGCCAGCAGAGCCTGCGCTTTCATATCCGGATCTTTCAGCCATTCGTTTTTCTTCTTATGCCACTCTTCCCAAACCGCGGCCGTTTCACCGCTGTTAAGATCACTGTCTAAAAGACGGATGCTTTCTTCCAGCCAGCGCTCATATAAAGGCAGACAGGAAGCCGCCCGCGCTTCGCCGGTCAGACCCATTGAACGCAGCGTCACCCGCAGCACTTGCAGCAAAAGCCGATTCAATTCTTTCATTTCATTGCTTATTTCTGTTCTTAAGGATAACTGTGTACGGTCTTTTTGTTTGTCTCCCTTACCCAAAACCTTATCCTCCTAAGAAAATTAAATTTGCTCCGTCATTTTGACAGGCAATCAGATAGTCACAAATTCATGAGGGTTCATTCCCTCGATCGGAATCGGCTTGGTCAGCTTCATCAGCCCCATACGGGAGATCGGCTGCGTCAGCAAAGTTTCCAGCGCCTGCATCCCTTCCGCCCGGCTGATCAGCCCTAGACCGATTTGGCTCAGTCTGTCAAACTCTTCAGAAATGTGATTGTCAGCCCGCTCCCAATAACCCCAGTTCATCACTTTGACCCGGCATGACAGCCGTCCGGAAAGCTCATGGGCAAATGCGTCTTTAAATGCGCACCCCGCCGCATAATGACTTTGATTCGGATTCTTAATATATGAAATAACCGAAGAGAAAAAGAGAATAAAGTCCAAAGACTCTTTCGCAAATACTTCGGCAATGTTGACGGAAATATCCACTTTCGCCTTAAGGCCGGCGTGAAACTGTGATTCTTCCATATCTTTTACGCTTTCATTCGCAAATACCATCGCTGAATGAACGACGCCGCTGATGGTGCCGTATTTGTTTTTAATCTGTTCATAGGCGCGCTGAAGCGATGGAAGATCAGAAGCATCTGCGGCTATATATTCGGGAGCCGGGCCTGATGGCCGGTACCGGTCTATTTTTTGGCGTATCCGGCTGTCCAGCGGCCGCCTCCCGATCCAGACGATTCGGGCTTTATACGTCGTCACCATATAATCTGTCCAAACCTCGCCGATGCCTCCCGCACCGCCGATGATGACATATACGCCTCCATAGCGGTAAGGAACACTTTCAGACGGCTCGCTTTGGACCGGAAGCAATTGAGGCCGGTACCATTCCTGATGTCTGCGCACCCATGCTTTACCCGTACGGTCGCGGGGCAGGCTGAATATGTCTTCTGCGGGGAAATCCCCCCCGTCTTCAAGATCGACCAGACGGATGTGCCAGCTCGGATGTTCTTTAGCGAGAGACCCGACAAAACCGTGCACACTGGAATGAGCGGGACGCGCCTCATCATATTGGGTGATAGGCTGTGCTTGGTGCGTAATCACCGTAATCCCGAGCTGCTCTTTTCCATACCCGAGACCGATAAGAGCTTTGGCCGCTCTGAAAATTTGCAGCACCCCGCTTTTTTGTTCATGGATGTAAGAATCAGCTGGCTGAGGGGCAAACCAGATCATATGCTGAATCTCACCGAGACGGCGGAGCCGATCAGATATCACTTCAACGGAAGCACTTTGGCTGCTGTCAAATCGCACAGCTTTAGGAAACAATCGTAAAACCGCGTCGGCCTGCCCGTCTGTACCGCCTATAATGAGAGCTTTTGCTTCAGAAATGGAGAAGCCGGTTTGGTTGTCTATCGGTTCCGCGTCCCATACCTGCATCAGTTTGACGGCTCCGGTAAGGTCACCCGGCAGATCGTATTGCTTATTATCGGTTACGGGCGGCGCACTTTCGGCCATCCGGGCAGAAAACCCTTTTATCCTTACACACACATTGCCGCGTTCATCACATATATCAATGTCCATTCTTCGCACGGCCGGTGTTTCATGCGTCACAAACACGGCCGCCCACATGTTTGGACTGCACGGATGAAAAACGGTCAGTTCATGCAATTCAAAAGGCATTAACGGCTGCTCCGGATAATCCGCTTGATCTTCATTCATAACGCCGATGGCCGCCTGAAAAGCGGAATCAATCAGACTAGGATGGAGCACAAACTGTTCGGCCTCATCAGAAACGGAAGCAGGGAGCACCAATTTAGCCAAGGCTGCTTTTTCCCCGCGATAAATGTGATCAATTCCTTGATGTGAAGGTCCGTATACAATTTCCGCCTTTGCAAACGCCGCATAGCAGTCTTCTTTTGACAGCACTTTTTTGCGGCATCGCGCTTTCAGCTGTTCAATATGCAAGACCGGCGCCTCAGACAGCGGCTCAATCACAGCACTGCCTTCACAATAAATGTCTGAATCGTTTTCATTGCTGTACACTTGAAATGAAACATTGCCGTTATCCTCCAAGGAAAGCCCTGTCGTCATTCGCAGCGGCTCTTTTTTATGAACGGCCTGGCGTATCCAGCTGATATACCGCAGCGAAATGCCGGTTTTAGCCGTGTATTCAGCAGCTAACGGCGCGGCAGCCAGTTCAGCCGCGGCTCTCGCCATTTCAAGATAAGCCGCCCCGGGAAGAACACGCTTGTTTCGGACGATATGATCGGCTAAGAAGAATTCATCTCCGTTCAGTACCGTGCTGAATTTTTGTTCTAACAAATCTGATGTATTGCGGTGAAGCAGCGGGTGAAGCCTGCTTTCTGTATTTACGGAAGTAACGGGATGATCGGGCTCCGGTATCCAATATTGTTCCTTTGCAAACGGATACGTCGGCAGACTCATCCTGCGCGGTTTCTCCTCCTGATACAGCCGTGTCCAGTCTATCTCAAATCCTTTTGACCACAGCTCTGCAAGTTTTTTGTAAGTGCCGCTGTCCATCCATTTTCGGATCAGCTCCTCCGTATCCTGATCATCATTCAGGAAACCCCTGATTTCCGTTCCGCTACCAGACCGCCCTTGAAAGCAGCCGTCAATCTGCCGTTTTCGTTCTGTAAATTCGGTTAATTTCCTGATCAGGTCCGCTTGATCGTTCACTAAAAAAACAAGCCGTTCTTCCATTGCCAGCCGTCCCGTTTGCAGCGTATACGCCAGTGACCGCAGGGAAAAAGAAGGTTCATCAGGCTGCTTATCTAAGCCGGACTGACCGAAAAGACCGGAAAGAATATTCTTATGTTTCTCATCTTTTGTAAGACATTCTGCTAAAGTCCGGACGGAAGTATGCTGTATGAGATCAGTCATGTCTATTTCCAGCCCGTATTGATCCGTCATCAGCTCAGAAAACTGAGTCAGCTGCATGACATCCAAGCCGAATTCCTTCCAATCGTGTTCACCATCTACCGAGCCGGCCGCTACATGCAGAACTTCCGCCAGAACACCCCGCAACGCATTTTCCAGCTGATTTTGCATTGTATCTATTTTGTTATGAAGCGGACCGCTTCCTTCAAGCGCTTTATCTTTGAGAAATATCAGCAGGCGGGCAGCGTATTCCTTCAGCCGCTCCGGATTTTTCGCTGATAGAGGCACGATATACGGTCTCTCTTGATTCTCCGTAATGCCGGGGTTTTTGGGCCTATACTCTTCTAAAATGAGATGAACGTTTGAACCCGTCGCCCCGAATGAACTGATGCCTGCGCGTCTCGGACAGGAATGTTCACTGCCGTTCTCTGTATACGCCGGCTTTTTCCATGACTCGGTTTTTTGCTGCACGTAAAATGGCGAGTCCTCTAAACGAAGATACGGATTAATCGTCTCTGAGTGCAAAGAAGGGACAAGCGTTTTGTGAAACAGCTGCAAAACCGTTTTATGAAGCCCGCTGATCCCGGCGGCTGATTCCGCATGTCCGATATTCGATTTTACGGAACCGATTGCACAAAATTGCCGATCCTCTGTAAACGTGCGGTAAGCTTTAACAAGACCTTGTATTTCAATCGGATCTCCTAAAGAAGTTCCGGTTCCATGCGCTTCCACATAAGAAATCGTCCGGGGATCGATCCCCGTTTTTTCAAAGCATTCAGCTATCATATCCCCCTGCGCCACGGGGCTCGGCACGGTAATCCCGCTGACGGTTCCCACGTGATTGACGGCGCTGCCTTTTATCACCGCATAAATATGATCCTTATCTTCTTCGGCTTTGTGAAGCGGCTTCAGCAGCACGGCCCCGATGCCGTCAGCTGAGACATAGCCTGTGCCGCCTTCGCCGAACGTGCGGCACAGCCCGTCACTCGAATGCATATCCATCAAGCCGTATGTGATATATTTTGTCGGGTGCAATGATAAATTGACGCCCCCGGCAAGAGCTGCTTCACATTCACCGCGTCTCAGACTTTCCGCCGCCATATGGACGGCCGTCAGAGATGACGAACACACTGTGTCAACCGCCACGCTCGGCCCGTGAAAATTGCAAAAATATGAAACCCGGTTTGCGATCGGCGCATAGTTCAAGGGATAAGGAAAGACCAGCCCTTTGGCTGCAGCTTCAGCGCCGACGAGAGAATAATCCAAATGCATCACCCCGGCAAACACACCGACGTTCATTCTCTTATTCGGCCCTTTCGGCTGAACGATTGTTTCCGGGGTGTAGCCCGCATCCTCAATCGTTTCCCAGCATGTTTCTAAAAACAATCGTTCTTGCGGATCTTTAGCTTCTGCCTCCCGCGGAGAAATCCGGAAAAATTTCGCATCAAAACAATCCGGATCGTCTATAAAACCGCCCCATTTGGAAATCGGCTTGCCGGACGGCGATCGCAAATGCTCATATTTCCTCGTATCCCAGCGGGAACGAGGCACTTCCGTTACGCTGTTTTCTCCATTTTTTAAATTTGCCCAGAATTCACGAAGATTTTTGGCGCCGGGGTACCGTCCCGCCATCCCGACGATGGCAATATCTCCATTCTGCGTTCCGGCTGACGCCGATTTTTTCACGCGGATTTGGGTCGTCCTCTTTTTTTCCCGGTGCAAAGGTTCAGCATTTGAATGTCCGCTTTGAGCATGGCCGAAACCGGCTCCGTAATGTTCGCACAAATACCCTGCCAATTCCGTGATTGTCGTGTATTCAAATAACAGCGTCGGCAGAAGCTGCGTTCCGATTTTCCGTTCAATTTCCTTTACCATGTCCAACAGCCCCGGAGAATCCAGCCCCATTTCATAGTAGCCGATAGCCGGGTCAATCTCTTTCACAGGTTTGTTCAATCGGGCGGCAAGCAATTCTTTTAAATAAACGATGCACTGTTCAGTAAGGCCGGCGGAAGCCTCCGCAGAGCGGGGCTCGGAAGGCGCCGGTTCCGCTTGCGGAGCCGGGACGGCATTCCGCCCGTCAGGTTCTTTCTTTTGCCGTTTCTGATTGATCAGTTCCGGGTCCCTCACCAGTTTATTGGCGAAGTTTTTCAGTTCGCCGACTTTTCTGCCTTCCTCATTGAAAAACTCCATTGTTACGTAAACGAGATCTTTCTTACGGGTGACGGATTCTTTTTTTATCTTGGTGATACATGTCGTCTGCAGCAATTCGGCGCAATAAAACGATTCATAAAACAGCGGCAGAAATAATTGCCCCTCCTCTCTCGTCAAAGGAGCGAGATATACATTGGAGCCGATGCTGCTCGCATCTATCAATGCGGGATGAAACATCGCCTCTTCTGCATGTTCCAGCTGATCCTTTTGCACCGACAGATCAATATAAATCTCTTTTTCAGTTTGGTAGACGCTTCCGCAGCCTTTCATCATTCCTGAATGAACCAGTTCTTGATCCCTGCATTCCGCGTAAATGTCCTCAAGCGGTATTTCTGCCGCCGTTTGTTTTACGGCATCCATCCGGACGCTCTCTTGGAAGCCGGCGGGCTTGACGGAATGCATGTGCGCCGCGGCATATACCTTTGTCCCTGCTGCTTCGTCACCTTGTTTTTGCCCTTTCACCTCCACCTTCCACTGCCCTTCGCCGCTCACTGTACAATCAACGGAAAGCAGGATTGATTCTCCCTGTTCAGGAGCTAAAGGGTGAAAAATCGATAAGTGCCTGAGTTCAAGGCCGGCATGAAATAAACCGTTTTCTCTGAAAGTCTGATAGATCAGGTCAATATAAGCCAGACCCGGCAGCAGTTCCTTTCCATAGGCTTTATGATGTTTCAGAACGGGATGCTGATTGTTAATAAGAAGCTGCTCTTGCATATGAACTTCCTCCATATCGACGTTCAATTTTCAGCGCAATCAGTAAGTCTTCATTTGTTTCCAAAACGTATTCGGGCGGGACTTATGTGCGTTTTCATGCAGGCTTTCGGCTTTGTCCGGACGAATGGGCCGGCGTTTTAATTCCTGTCTCGGCAAAGGCTTTCTAACCGGGGTATACGCCTTTTGTTCCCAAGCTTCCACTATGACATGGGCATTCGTCCCGCCGTCAGCGAAGCTGCTGACAGCGGCAATCCGCGGTGAATCCGTCCATTCACGCAGAGCGTGCGAAAAATAAAACGGCGAGGCGGACAAATCGTAATGCGTCATCGGCTCTTTGCCCGAAAGGAAAGGCACACGCATTCGGCGCGAGAGCATAAGCACTGTTTTAATGAATCCGGCAATCCCTTCAGCGCATAACGGGTGTCCGATATTCGGCTTCATCGACCCCAATTCGCAAGGCGCGCTGTTTTGCATACGGTACACCGCTTCAATCGCCCTCAGTTCCAAAAGGTCTGTTACTTCAGAGCCTGAACCGTTTGCTTCAATGTAGCTGATATCCTTTGCTTTTCTGCCGCTTTTGGCAAGCGCCTTGGCCATCACTTCTTTTTGCGCCTGTATATTCGGTGTGGCAGGCCCCGCGGTTCTGCCGTCATTGTTTACGGAAATGCCTTTAATGACCGCATGAATCCGGTCCCCGTCTTTTACAGCTTGGGCCGCTGTTTTTAAATACACCATTCCGACGCCTTCTCCCAATACGATGCCGCCGGTGCGGCGGTCAAAAATATGAAACGCAGGCTCTTCGCTTAACAGATTGCGAAGTTCGAACATCCGGTGGGTTTGACCGGATTCCAGCAGACTGACTCCCCCGACCACCGCTGAGTCGATTTCACCGCAAGAAAGCGCCTGTATCGCCATATTCATACCGACAAGCGCTGAAGAACAGGCCGTATCCAAAACGAGACTCGGCCCCTTCAAATCAAAGAATTGAGAAAGATTGGCCGCTAAGTAATTCGGGCCGGCGGCGACTATCGGATTTTTTGCATGCTTCAGACGGTTTTCGTCAGGCATACTGCCGCCGCGTCCTCCTAAATAGACACCGGCTGACCTGCCTTTCATTTCTTGTAAAGAGTAACCGCTGTCTCTGAACAGATGGAGCGCCTCTTCTAATATAAGAAAGGACTGGATATCCATTGCCTTGATGTCTTCTTCGGGAATAAGGAAAAACTCCGGGTCAAAATGCGTTACATTTTTTAAAAGACCCGCATAATCCGCCTTCTCCGTTTTCCAGCGTTCTTTCGGCACCCTTTGAATGGCCGACGTTCCTTCAGACAGCAGCTTCCAATAAGCTTCAATTGATTCAGCTCCCGGAAAACGGCAGGACATTCCGACAACAGCGATGTCTTGCGCCGCTGCAGCACCAGAAGGCTGAATGACAGCGGCTGCTGTTTGTTTGGGAACGTACGGGATTACAGGCTGCACCGGTTTTGAAACGGCAGCTTTGATTTCCGGATATGCTGTTTCAAGCCATCCCGCCAGCGCAGCAACCGTAGGGTATTCATACAGCACCGCCGGGTCAAGGTCAGCTTTGATCCTCTTTCCGATCGCTCTGGACACTTGGGCAAGCATGATGGAATCGGCTCCGTAATCTTGAAAAGGTGTATCAGATTCAAATCTTGACGGCTCCAGTCTTAATTCCCGGCAGCAAATGCCCGTCAGCCATTCCTCAACGCTTTCTGTATCGGCCTGTTCCTGCTGCTTTGTTTCGGTAAGGCCGGATGAAAGCAGCAGACGGTCAGGCTCCCATTTTTCCGGGTGAATGACGGCCGGCATAATAACAGATCCGCAATCGCCTGCCATAATGGCATCAAACAGGCTCAGTCCTTCTCTGTCAGTGATGCTCTTTAAACCGCTTTTCTGATAGACCCGGCTTTTTGATTCGCCCATACCCGTTTCTTTCCAGCTCGGCCATTGAATGCTTAGCACCGGAAAACCTTTTGCGGCCGCAAAATAATCCATATAGGCGTTAGCCATGGCATAATCGCTTTGTCCCGCTCCTAATTCCGGCATCACGCCGGACACTGAAGAAAACAGCGCAAAAAACCGGAGAGGCTCCTTGTGCAGCGCTTGATACAAAAGGTCCAGTCCGTCTGTTTTAGGTTCAAGCACGGGCATCATCTGCTCTTTTGTTTTGCGGATAAAGGCGGGATGATCGAGATCTACGGCTCCCGCTGCGTGTATCACGCCTCCTATCGGCCCCATCTTCTCTTTCACCCGGCTGACGGCCTGCTCATATTCAGGGCCGGAAGATACAGACAGCACTTCCGTTCGGACACCTTTTTGTTCGAGCTCTCTGATTCTCCTCACTTTATCGGAAAACGGGGAATTCCGTTTGGTATGGTCATCCCACTCCGCTTTCGGAGGCATTGTTTCTTTTCCGGTAAGCACGAGTTTCGTGACTCCGTAACGTTCGGCAAAATGCCGGGCGAATAAATATCCGAGTCCCCGGGTCCCTCCGGTGATCCAGAGCACATGGTCTTTCGGAAATGAAAATTCTTTTTCAGCTAAGCTGTTTGTTTCCTTTAACCGCGCATGATAGCGCACACCGTTTCGGTAACACACTTCGATGTCTTCAGAATCGCGAAAAAACTCCTCTGCGATCTGGTTTGCCAGCTCAGGAGCTTCAGCAGTCCGTTCTGCATCCATATGCCGCGAGCGGATATCCTTATACTCACTTTGGAGCATCCGGTACAATCCGGCCTTTTTTGCACCTGAGAGATTTATCGTTTCATTTGCAAAAGGTTCAAGCCCCTTTGTCACACAAAGCAGCTGAAGCTTTCGGCCGCGGTTTCTGTTGTCAATGAGAGACTGCAGACGATGAATCCAGCCGTCATCATGCTTGATTTCCATCCCGCATCCGGTCACATCAATCAGACCGCCAAACCGGGCCGCGTCCCCGGATATTTCCGATGATGCAGCGTCAATGATTTCAGAATCGTGGAAATAACGGGACAGCTCAACAGCCAAATTTCCTGTCTGGTGATCAGCAGCTATTCCGATGACGCCCCGCACTTCCTTAGCCGGAACACGGCTGCTTTCTGCCCAGCTTTTCTGTAAAAAGCGGATTTCACGAAATGTTTCAGCATGTGTTTCAGCATCACGAACATTGTCCGGCGCTGCATTGTCCGGCCAATAACGATCCTTTATAAATGGATAACCGGGAAGGCTGATGCGGTGCGGCAGGCTGCTGTTATAAAGCTCTGACCAATCAATCTTCAGCCCTTTTACCCAAAGTTCCAGAAGCTTCGCGAATTTTTTTCTTTTCATCCATTTACGGACGGCTTCCTGCATATCTTCATCCTTAAAAACGGCTAGAATGTCTTTATACTGTTTGCTTTTTCCCCTGAAGCAGCCGTCTGTCCCGCCGTCAATAAAACGCTGCAGTTTTTCCGCTAACTGCTCCGTCGACGTCACAATAAACGCTGCACGTTCTTCCATCGCTTCTCTTCCGGTTTGAAGGGTGTAAGCCGCATCCCGGAGGCTGCGGTCTGTGACGTCATTTTTTCTGATCGCTTGAAGAAGCTGCTGCGCCCGCCGCTTCAGGCTGGCCTCCTGTTTGGCGGATAATAAAATGACTGCGGGGTCTTCATCTGTGAATGGCTTAGAAATCTCCCTATCAGGTTCAATATATTCTTCTATCAATATGTGGGCATTTGCCCCGCCCGCGCCAAAAGAAGAGATTCCCGCGATTCTCGAAATTTCTTTCTGCGCTCCGTTTTCCTCAATGACCGGCCGTTTCCAGTCTGCCAATTCACGCTGCACCACAAACGGCGTCCGGTCGAATGCAATATTCGGATTCAATTTCCGGCAATGTAAAGAGGGGGCCAGCTTGCGTTTTTGAAACTGGAGCAGCAGTTTCGTTACACCGGCAATGCCTGCCGCAGCTTCCAAATGCCCGATATTGGATTTAACTGAACTGATGGCGCAAAAGCCTTTATCTGACGTTTTCGTTTGAAATGCGCGGGTCAAACCGTCAATTTCGATCGGATCTCCGAGTTCAGTGCCCGTGCCGTGGGCTTCGATACAGCTTATCATCCGCGGATGTATTCCTGATTTTTCAAGCGCGCCGGAAATCACGTCAGCCTGGGCGCTCGGACTCGGCACTGTATACCCGTTTGTTCTGCCGCCGTGATTGATATGAGTGCCGCGAATCACCCCGTAAATATGGTCCTTATCAGCCATCGCTTTTGACAGCGGCTTTAACAGCACAGCCCCGACGCCTTCACCGGGAACAAATCCGTCTCCGCCTTCACCGAAACTTTTGCACGTTCCGTCTTTTGAAAGCATTCGATAGGCGCTGAGCTCCGCATAAGCCGAAGGATGCGTATACACATTCACACCGCCGGCAATCGCCATGTCACATTCGCCGCGAAGGATGTTTTCACACGCTTCATGAATTGCAGTCAGCGAAGACGAGCACATCGTATCAACCGGCATGCTCGGCCCTTTCAGATTAAGAAAATAGGAAACTCTGTTGGCCGCTGAACTGAACGACGTTTTCGGCTGCAGGGTGCCGCCGTTTTTCCAGTACATTCCGTACCCGTTTTTCGTAATGCCAGCAAAAACGCCGACCCGGCCGTTATACAGATTTTCAAGCTGTTCCTTCGTATAACCGGCATCCTCCAGCACCTGCCAGCACATTTCAATAAAGAGACGCTCCTGCGGGTCCATATTCAAAGCATCACGGGGTGAAATTTGAAAAAACAGCGGATCAAAGAAAGCGGCATCTTTCAGAAACCCGCCCCGCTTACTGTAACTTTTCCCTGCTTTCACGGCCGCTTCGGGATCAGGGTTATAGTATTTGTCCTTTTCCCACCGCTCTTCGGGAATTTCCGTCACACAGTCTTTTCCGGCTGCTAAGTTATCCCAGTACTCTTCAAGTGTTTCAGCTTGCGGATAACATCCGCTGACTCCGATAATCGCAATCCCTTCTTTTGTCTGGTTCTCATTGGAAAAAGAAGGCCGTTTCTTTCGCTTGATAAACGACGGAAGCACCGGAAAATCTTCATTTGCCAAAACCTGTTCTGATATGCCTGAACGGTGCTCATCATCATTTGTCCATTTTCGGCATTCTTTTGGATAATCCGTGACAAAGTGAGCTGCCAGGGAGCCCAGTGTCTTATATTCGTAAAAAACCGTTTTGGAAAGGTCACCGAAAAGCAGAGACAATTCGCGGTTCAATTTCGTCACAGTGACTGAGTCGATTCCGTAGGTTTCCAGCGGCTCTTCAGTGTCTATGTTGGAAACAGCCATTTTTGTAGTCAGGGCAAAAAGCGTTTTGAGCTGAAGAAGCGTTTGTTCATACAAACGTTCACTGTGGTGTTCGGCATTGGTTTCTCCGGGAGCGCCCGCCTTGATGACAGGCTGCAGCTTCAACCCTGACAGGGAAGCCCATATTTTCCCTTCTTCGTCACATAAATCAATATAAAAGCTCCCCGCCTTCTCTTGTATCTCGGCCCATACCTTGTCAGGACAAGGTTCATAAAACAAAAGCTCGTCCAATGAAACCGGGGCGAGCGTTTTATATTCTTTGCCGCCAAGCAGCGCGCATGCCTCTGTCACACTTTGCATCACACAGGGAGGGAGGCCGAATCGGGCGGATTCTTTTTGGTTTGTCAATGGAATTGATATGTCTGCCAGCATCCGTCCTGCTGAGGCGTAAATACGCTCAATTCCTTTCATGTGCTCATTGTATTGAACGGTATCGTTCTGAGTGATGGCTTCAATTTGCTGCTGATCCATCAGGGAACCGCTGTTTTCCTTCAAGCGGCTGATATCCAGCATGCCAGGCGGAGCATCAACTGGCTGAATCGTCCCTTGGCTGTACACATCATGATGACTGGAATCGGCAGAAAATGGATTATAAATCTCAAACCTTTTGGCTTCACCCTCTGCGGGTATCAGCCTGATTTCGATATGGAACGGCTCAGCCTCAGTCAGAATGGGCTTTGACCACACAATATTCGTCAGCCGGACAGCCGCAGTCTCCTTTACTGTCAAAACAGCCGCAGCTCTCGCCATTTCCAAAAGAAGTTCTCCAGGCATAAGCTTTTTATGCTGTAAAGAAACATCAGCGAGAAAAAATTCCCGGCCGCTGAAAGCTGCCGAGAATCCCTGTCCCGTTTCATCGGAAATATGCTGCTGAGCAAGCGGATGAAGGGAAGCCGCTTGGCGAAGTCCCATCCGCATATCATAATCGCGCAAAATGCCGATCGCATCCTGTTTTGTCATTTTTTTATTTTTGACGTCAGAAAAAACCCGGTGCAGAAACTCTTTCATATGGTTTCCTCCATTACGCTAATCCCTGTAAAAACCGATCGTTCTTTTTACAGCGGCTTCTATGCTTATTTCGTTTTTCTCCAATTCATCAAGCAGGCGCTCATAAGTCTCAAGCGGGGACGTATCAGTCTCGTAAGTCTCCCGGTGCCTTATATGCTGCGCACTGTGCGGTATCCAGCAATGTGTTTTCGCAAAAGGATAGACGGGCAGGCTGACTTTTTTTGGCCTTTCGTCCGGATATAATTTATTCCAGTCGACATGTAAACCTTGCACCCATAATTTTGCAAGCATTGCATACTTTCCTGCTTCAATCCATTGATCTACGGTCCCGCTCATTTCTGCGTTGTCCGTCATCTCTGTAAACAGCTGTTTCATCGCTTTGTTCCGTCCTGTAAAGAAATTCTGCCCCGTCTCCTTGCCGCTGAGGAAATCATTCAGCGCGTTCGTAAGCTCTTCTTTTGTTTCAGCAATGACGGCAAGGCGCTCTTCCATTTCATCCCGGCCAAGCTGAAGCGTATAAGCGATACCCGCAAGAGCTCCGTCAGCTGAATGTGACTTTTCCAAATATCTGCGCAGCTGTTCCGCACGTTCCTTCAGCTGTTCCGCCGTCTTTGCCGAGAGAATGAATAAGGACGGCTGAAGTTCACCGGCCGTCCATTGTTTCTCTTCAACAGGAGAAACATATTCTTCGAGCACGACATGAGCGTTGACACCGCCAAATCCGAACGAGCTGACACCCGCTCTCCGCGGCAGTTCATTTCCGCTATCATCTGTCGCCGCTTTCCATGGCTGAGTGTCGCGGACGAAATAAAACGGGCTGCCGTCGAGGCTGATATACGGATTAACGGTTTCACAATGCAGACTTTTAACGAGCGTTTTGTGCTGCATCTGCAAAATAATTTTTAAAAGACCGGCCATGCCGGCGGCAAGCTCTGTGTGGCCGATATTCGTTTTGACGGAACCGAGGCCGCAATGGGGCTGATCGGGTGCCGTTACTCCGGCTTTCTGATAAAGCGCTGCAAAAGCCGCTTTGAGTCCGTTGATTTCTATTGGATCTCCGAGCGCCGTTCCCGTGCCGTGGGCTTCAATATAACTCACTGTACGGGGGTCGATGTTCGCTTGCTGATACGCTTTTATCATGACTTCTGTCTGTGCTTTCGGATTCGGCGATGTAAGGGAAGCCGCCCTTCCGCCATGATTTTCCGACGTTCCGCGAATAACGGCATAAATACGGTCGCCGTCACGTTCCGCATCGGATAATGTTTTCAAAACAATCATGCCGGCACCTTCAGCTCTGCCATACCCGTCCGCTTGATCGGAAAATGTTTTGCAGCGCCCGTCTTCACTGAGCATTCCCGCTTTATTAAAGCTGATATGCATATCCGGCGACACAATAGCATTGACGCCTCCTGCAATCGCGATGCTGCAGTCTCCGGCCTGAATTGCCCTGACCGCACGGTGAACAGCGACCAATGAGCTTGAACAGGCGGTTTCAATCGGTTCGCTCGGCCCATGTATATTCAGAAAATAGCTCATGCGGTTCGGGCCGATTGACGGAACCGTTCCGGCGGCGGAAGAACCCTCAATCTCTATATGGAACTTTGAAGCTTCCTGAGCGTAACCGCTGTTTGTCGTGCCTGCAAAAATGCCTGTATTTGTACCTGACAGGCTTTTGGCAGAGCAGCCGGCATCTTCAATCGCTTTCCATACATGCATCATTAAAAGTCTTTGCTGAGGATCCATCATTTCGGCTTCATGCGGAGAAATACCGAAAAATAAAGGATCAAATTGAGCGGTTTCATCAATGAAGCCGCCCCACTTTACATTGCTCGCATTTTTATCTTTCTGCGGATCTCCGTAATACTGTCTCCAGTCCCAGCGCTCCGGCGGTATTTCAGAAATGCAGTCCTTTTCTCCGGCTAAATTCTCCCAAAACATTTCCGGATTTTCAGCCATTGGAAATGCACAGCTGATTCCGATTATCGCCACGGGCTCTTCAGGTGCAGCTGCGGTTTTTGTTTTAGGAAGGCGGGACGGAATCGAGAATGGCTCCATCTTCATTTTTTTACGCACAACCGGTTTCTCCGTTTCTGTTTCTGCCTGTGAGCCGAATGCATCCGGATGTTCCGCCAGCAAGTATTGGGCAAAACGAAAGACTGTCGGGTATTCAAAAAACACGGCCGGTGTCAGTTCAAGCCCATACATTTTATTTAGTTCATTTGCAAACTGCGTGAATGAAACCGAATCAAAGCCATAATCTCTCATCTCTGATTCAGCATCTATTTCTTCTTCTTTCACCTTCAGAATGCCTGATATCATATGTTTGAGTTCTGCTTGTACTTTATTTGGCAGATGGACGTGCGTCTTCCTTGACACATGAATGCTGCGGGACGGTTCCGGCGCTTCAGGCATCAGGTTTTTTCGAATCCGTTTTTCGTCGCCCTCTGCCACTATGACCTGGTGTTCTCCGGAGGCAAAAGCGGCATAAAGCGCTTGGATGCCTGAAGCCGATCGCATGGCTTTCATTCCGGTCTGTTCATACATCAGCCGTTCGGTCTCTTTGTCCACGCGCATACCGCCCTCTTCCCAAAGCGGCCAGTTGACGGACAGGGTCTGCCCGCTCCGCTTGTTGTCCCGCACGAGACGGTTTCGGCGGGCTGCATAAACATCCATAAATGCGTTGGCTGCCGCATAACCGGCCTGCCCCGGATTTCCCATGCCTCCCGCCAAGGAAGAAAACAGAATGAAAAAGTCCAGCCGCACATCTTTCGCTGCTTCATCAAGATTGATAAGCCCTTTCACTTTCGGCGCCATGACGGTCTTCCGTTCGTTTTCTGTCTGGTTCAGAATGTAGTTGTCAGCAATCACGCCGGCGCCGTGAATGATCCCGTCGAGTGTTCCGTGCTCCTCCTGTATGCCGCGGACGAGGGCGATGACCGCCGCGCTGTCTGTCACGTCAACCGGTTGATACAATACGCGGGCACCCGACGCTTCCAAGCGCCGTAAGCGGGCGGAGCGGTCTTCATCAAGCGCTTCCGCCCTTCCCGTTAATACGAGGACGGCGTTTTTGACGCGGGAGGCTATTTCTTCAGCGAAAATCAGTCCGATGCCGCCCGCTCCCCCGGTGAGGAGGTAAACCCCTTCGTCTTTCCACGGAACGGCGCCGCTTTGAGAGGCCGGCAGATGACCCCAGTTTCTGACGAGACGTTTGCCGTCTTCATAACGGATTTCCGCTTGTTCAGGATGCGCCCGGTTTTCTTTCAGTTTGGCAAGAAGCGATGATGCTGACTCGTCCGGATCGGCTTGGATGACTTGGCCGTACAGCTTCGGATGTTCAAGGTGAGCCGTTTTCAGGAAAGCGGCCAGCCCCGCCAATACATTGTCTTCCCCCCTGTCGGGGACAAGAAGCTGGATCAGCGTTTTTTTCTTCTGTTTTTCTTTGATAAGACGCGTGACGATCGCTGACAGCTCCGCCGCGCAGGCGTCATAACGGTCCCCAAGCGGACCTTCGCCGTCAGCCGCACGTACGGCGCCGCTTATGTCTTCCGCATTCATTCCGCCATACAGCGTCACGTATCTGAAAGACTCTTCTTGTCCGCCTTCACCCGGCGGTGAGTCCTGCCACTTTGGCTGAAGCAAGAGCGGTTTTTCCTCCGTTTTCTCTTCCAGAAAACGGGCGGTGAGTCCCGTCAATCGGACACATACCGCGCCGTTTTCATCACACAGCTCAATATGATAGGCGCCGTCCGCTGAGGAAAGCACCGCCCACATCGTCTCCCGGCATGCAGAAAACACCTGCATATCCTGCAGGGCAAACGGCAGGAACGGCCGTCCGGACGCGGAACCGTCTGAGAGCACGAGACCGATAGAAGCCTGAAGGGCGGCGTCCAGCATGCTCGGATGCAGGATGAACGGCTCCTTTTCTTCACGGGCGGACGGCGGAAGAGTGAGCTTCGCGAGCACTTCTCCGCTCCCGGCATAGACGGCGTCAAGCGCCTGATGAGACGGTCCGTAGGTAATGCCGAGGCTGTCGAATGCTTCATAGCACTCAGCCTTTGACATGCGCCGGCCACAGCAGCGCGCCTGAACCGCTTCCACATCGAGTACAGGAGCACGCTCCGTCTCTTCGAGCACGGCCTTTCCCTGGAAAAAGACAAGCGGCTCTTCCCCTTCGGCATACGCTTCAAAAGCGATGTCTCCGTTTTCTTCCGGCTGAAGCTTTACATGAAGCGTCACTCCTTCAGAAAGCGCCGTCACCGGACGGAGCCAAACGATCTGTTTGAGCCGGACACCCGCTTTCCCGCCCGGCAAGTCTTCGGCGGCAAACGTAACGGCGGCCCGGGCCATTTCTAAAGCAGCCGCTCCCGGAAGCACCGGTTTTCCATTGACGATATGATCGGCAAAAAACGGTTCACGCCCTGAAAAAACAGAAGTAAAGCGCTGGGCGGTAAAGGTCGATGTATTCGCATGGAGCAGCGGGTGAAGTCTGGCTGCTTTCTCACTTTCCGCAGAGCCTGTTTTATCAAGTGACACATCAGCTTTTGTGACCCAATATCGGTCTTTGGCAAAAGGGTAGGCCGGGAGACTGATGCGGCCCGGGTTACGCTGATAAAGAGCTGACCAATCGACGTCAAGTCCTTTAACCCAAAGGTCAAGCAGCTTTGCGTATTTCCCTTTTTTCAGCCAGGCATTTATGGTAAGCGCCATATCTTCATCAGAAGTGAGCGAAGCCGCCAATGAATGATGTTTGGCTGTCCTGCCCCGCCAGATATGAGCATGTTCGATATTATGATCGTTTGAGAAACTCATAAGCTTCATTTTCAGTTCTTCTATCGACTCGGCCGTAAATGCAAGCCGCTCAGCCATCGGTTCTCTTCCCGCCTGAAGCGTGTAAGCGATCTTGGTCAAATCCCCGTCAGTACGTTTTTTTCTTATGACATCATCCAGAAGCTGGCGGGCGCGCTCTGTCAATTGCTGCTCATTTCGCGCTGATAAAATAATAACAGCCGGTTTTTGCGGAGAAACAGACGCGTTTTCCATTGGTTTCAGGCTGTCAGACGGCACATATTCCTGAATGATGACATGTGCGTTTGAACCTCCTGCTCCAAACGAGGAAATACCGGCAATTCGCGGATATTCCTTCATTTCACCCGTGATATTCAAGACAGGGCGTTTCCATTCCGTTTCTTTTTGCTGTACGAAAAACGGAGTGTGCTCAAACTCAATATTCGGATTCAATTCCGCCGCATGCAATGAAGGGGCAATCCTCTTATGTTTCAATTGCAAAAGCAGTTTGGTGATCCCCGCAATCCCGGCAGCGCTTTCTAAATGTCCGATATTTGATTTAATTGAACCGATGGAACAAAACTGCCTGTCTTCTGTTGTCAGGCGAAAAGCTTTCGTTAACCCGTCGATTTCAATCGGATCACCGAGCGCAGTGCCCGTTCCGTGGGCTTCCAAGTAACTGACCGTTCTCGGGTGAATGTCTGTCCGTTTTAACGTCTCTGCGATCAGATCAAACTGCGCTTTCGGATTCGGCACCATATAAGCGTTTGTCCTGCCTGCTGCGTTCAGCATGCTTCCTTTGATAACACCGTAAATATGATCGCCGTCTTTCTCCGCTTGAGCAAGCGGCTTTAACACAATCGCCCCTACTCCTTCACCGTCAACAAAACCGTCCGCACTGTCTCCGAAAGATTTGCATTTATCACCGGGAGACAGCATTGAAAAAGCAGACAGCCGCTCATAGTGGGCCGGATCAACGATAAGATTGACTCCGCCGGCAATCGCTGTTTCACTCATTCCGCTCCGCAGGCTTTCTGCGGCGAGATGGACAGCTGTTAAAGAAGAAGAGCATGCTGTATCCACAGCCATACTCGGCCCTTGAAAATTGAACAAAAACGATACTCTGTTTGCGATAGACCAGTCGCTGGGAACTGTCGGGTAATTGCTGTTCATCACACCGACAAAGACTCCGATTTTCCGGCTGTCACAAAGCGTGGCCGGGGTGTACCCCGCATCTTCAATGCTTGAATAAGCAGTCTGCAGAAACAACCTTTCCTGCGGATCCATCCTTTCAGCTTCCGCGGGAGATATACGGAAAAACAGCGGATCAAATTTATCAATGTCATCGAGAAAACCGCCCCATTTTGAATAAATGGACCCCCATTTTCCGCGTTCCTCGTTATAAAACGTTTTCCAGTCCCAGCGATCTTTCGGCACTTCAGTAATAGAATGCCTGCCGGCTTTTACATTTTCCCACAGCTCATCAACGTGATCGGCGCCCGGATACCGGCCTGACAGACCGATGACAGCGATATCCTGGATATAGGGATCTCCGTTTGTCCTGCTGCCTTCCTCGTTTTGAGGAATCTTGTTTTGTTTTACATTCAGGTTATCTGTGTGATCAGACAGCTGCTCCTCACGCACACCCATCGCTTTCATAAATGCTCCCCGCTGAGAAAGAAGCAGGTAATTCGCGATTTCTTCTATCGTCTGATATTCAAAAAAGAGGGTGCTGGTCATTTGGTCAAACACGTTACGAAAGGCATTTGTGAGCGTGACGACCAGAATAGAATCCAAACCGTATGCGGTTAAGGAAACCGACGGATCCATTCTCCCGCTCGGAATCTTCA
Organism: Bacillus sp. 5RYD7K; assembly: GCF_059831465.1. NCBI lineage: Bacteria > Bacillati > Bacillota > Bacilli > Caryophanales > Bacillaceae > Bacillus > Bacillus sp. 5RYD7K. Next base: position 2,409,862 of record NZ_CP191200.1, on the reverse strand, counting down.
GCGTTTTTCCTATTAATTCCGTCAGATATGTGATGCCCCGTTCTCTTACGTTTGGAATCGGCGCGGCGCTTTCCGCGGGAGCCTGCACCCGTCCGGCGTTTTCGGAATGAGCCCGTCCATTCCCTAATTGCCGCTCGAGCGCTTCTTTACGGGAAGACAGAAAGTAATCAGCAAGCTCATCAATGGTTTGATATTCAAAAAACAAAGTGCTGCTGACAGAACCGAAGACGTCTTTTAACACATTGGTCAGTCTGACGACCAGTATGGAATCCAATCCGTATGCGGTTAACGGTTCATGGGATAAAAGACGATGCGCCGGCACTTTAAGCGCTTCACCGATTAACTTCTTCATCAGTTCAACGCTTTTTTCTCTCAAGCTGAAATGCAAGGTATCATCCGAAAGACCATCTGCGTCATACGGACGGCGCTCCGGTTTTTCTTCTGACGCCTGCGGGAGGGCAAGCCTGACCATTCCGTCACTTTCAGCCGCTATAATCTGCTGGCCTAAGTCGTGTGCGGCTTCGGCCGGAAACAGAGGATGGACGAATCCTTCAAGCGAAAGCGCTTCCGTCCAGCCGGCCGGCTCAACCCCCGGACAGCCCGGAATCCGTAAATCATGATCTTCATACAGCCACCAGCCTTCAAGAAGGCCGAACGTCACATGGTTGAATATGGTACGGCTGTTGATCTCATTTATAAACAGCTGGCCGTTTTTCTGCAGCATTGCTTTCGCATGGCGCAGCGTAGAGCGTATATTTTTTGTCGCATGAAGCACATTAGTCGCGATCACTGCGTCATACGTGCCGATGTCCGGCGCTTCTGTTGATACCGGCTGCTCAGCGTTGAATATTTTATAAGTGACATAAGGATATTCCGGACCGAATATGTCTTCTGCATGTAAAAGAAATGCTTTAGAAATATCCGTGAAACAATATTCGGCAATATGCGCTTCATACGGTTTCAATTTTCTCATGACCGCGGCGCTCGTCCCGCCCGTTCCGGCCCCGATTTCTAAAATGCGGATTTTCGCCTGCGGGTCTTTTTCCAGACGTTCCCGCAAAACTGCAATCAATGTGTCAGCAAGCTTGTCATTGAAAAAATCAGAAATGATATTATCCCGGTAAATGCCTTCCACAAGACGGAAGGAGGAGTCAGGGAACATCACTTCCGTTGCCGGAAGCTTACCGGTTAAAATGTCTGGAAGCACACGCAATGTCTCTTCTGCCAATCTGACATGCGCCCTCATGTCTTTCTGGCGCAGCCAAGTCTCTTTTTTCCGCTCCCATTCCTCCCACATTTTCCCTAGATCCGTTTTTTCCGGAGCAATCGCTAATTCAGTCAGGAAGACAAAGCTCTCTTTCAGCCATCTGCTGTATTGTTCCGTTATGCCGGCAGCTGATTGAAATAACGGCAAAGTCTCATCAAGCCTTGCGCCCATCTCATAAAGGGTTGATACAAGCATTTTTTTAATGAGGGACTCCATCTCTCTCATGCAGCTCATTACACTTGATGCTTTTAACCGCTCAGCTTCGTTATTCTGCGTGATGTTAACCGCTAATTGTCCGAGTGCGGGAGGAATCTTTTCCGGATAAACCGTTACTTGTTCTTTCAGATCGTCTTTCATAAAAACCGGATCTGTCATTTTGATCAGCGCCAGCTGGTCATGAGGTCCGGAAAGCAGGGTTTCCAGCGTTTTCATCGCTTCGGGCGCCTCAATAGAAGCGATTCCGTCCCGCTCCATCCGTTTCCGGTATTGTTCTGAGGCCACGACGCCGACACTTCCCCAAAAGCCCCAATTGACAACTTTTACAGCATACGGCGCTTTCTGTGAGATCCGCTTAGCAAAAGCGTCTTTAAACGTGCACCCGGCGGCATAATTGCTCTGTCCCGGCGCTTTTTGAAACGACATCATCGAAGAGAAAAACAACAAGAAATCCAGCGGTTCCCCTTCAGCTACCCGGGCAATCTGCAAGCTGACATCAGTTTTTGCAGAAAGTGAAGCGCGGAACTGATCCTCTTCCATATTGGCAAAGCTTCTGTCTGATAACACGATGGCGGAATGAACGATTCCGAGAACCTGTCCATTTTCCTTCACAATGGTGTCATACGCCTGCTTGAGAGAATCATAATCCGCAGCATCCGCGCTGAAATATTGCGGTGCGGGACCTATTGCCGCAAGTCTTTTCAGCTTACTTTCAATCTGTGTATCTTTTTTCCGCCTCCCGATCCAGACAATTTTCGCCTGATAGGTCTGAATCATATATTCAGTCCATACTTCTCCTATTCCGCCTGCTCCGCCGATAATCACATAAACCCCGCCGTGCCGGTATAACGAAGGCTCATCTGCATGATGCTGACAGACGGCCAATTGCTGGCGGTGCCACTGACCTGCACGAAAGACCCACGGATTTCCCTCGGGGTCCGCCGGTAAAGAAAAGACATCAGGAAGATGCCGGTCTCCCCTTTGAGATTCCAAATCAAGAGGCCGGATGCTCCAATTGGTGTATTCTTTTGCGAGCGATCCCGCTAATCCGTGTATGCTTGCATGACTCGGATTGACCTCATCATGTTCATGAATCGGCTGTGCTTGAAACGTGCAGATTGTCAATGATAGTTGTTCCGTGTCAAAATTCAGAAGCAGAAGCGCTTTTACCAGCCGGAAAAGCTGCATGACCCCGTGCTCCTGTCCGCCGGCCGTATCCGCATCATAAACGGATGGAATGGGATGATCCGGTGCCGCCCATATCATGTGTTGAAAAGAGCCTTGCGCTTTCAGTGTTTCAGCCATTTGTTCCGCGCTGTCCAAAGAAGTGATGTCCGGAAAACGGACATCGGAATACATCTCTTTCAAAGCCTGCTGAAAATCCGGCCCGGCCCCGATGACGATTATTTTTTCTTCACGCATGAAAGACATGCCGGTTTCCGGAATGGTGACGGTGTTCCAAACCGGTGTCATAAGCAATTCCGTTTCACGGCTTTTCTTCGGCGTGACGCCGGCTTTTTGGTTAAACCCGGCGCTTTCCTGCACCTCTTTTATGATAAAATCTTTCACTGCCGCCAACAGCACGCCGCGCTCATCACAAATATGCAGATCAAATTGGTGAACGGAGGCCGCTTTTACTTCCGCATGCACAAATACGGTTTTCGCTAACGGTTCAAGCAGCTGTATTTCTCCGAAGGAAAACGGTACGATAAGCGCAGGCTCTTTTTGAAATTGCAGCACATGCGCCATTGCAGTTTGAACAGCGCCATCCATTAAGGACGGGTGTAGGATGTACTGTTTAAAATCGGCTTCCAAGTGTGACGGGAGCGTTAATTTGGCCAGTGCTTTCCTTTCTGTATAAGAGAATTCGCGGATGACCTGAAAACTGTCCTTTTGCACGATTCCCGCCTCAGAGAACGAGTGATAGATGTCTTTCGGCTCCGTTCTCTGCGTAAATGGCGCCGGGAGCTGAAATACCGGGGCCTCAAAAGGCGCTCCTTTTTCTTTACAAATCACTTCTCCTTGCGAAAAGAGGGTGCCGGCCGCTCCTTTTTCTTTAATGACATAGCTTATACGCTCTTTTTCTGCTTCAAACTCTACCATGACGGATGTTGGGTCTGTCCCTGTCACAATCGGCTCCATGTACCACACACTTTGAAGAGAGACGACCGGGCGTTCTCCCCACAATCCCGCGCCGTATGCCGCCATTTCCAGATGACAGACTCCGGGAAGCACATATTTTTCGTTCACTAAATGATCTTTAAAGAAATATTCATCCTTGGAAAATATCTTTTGAAACGTCCCTTTCCGGGCGGATGAAACATTCTCATCAAGCAGAGGATGCAGCGCTTCACGCCTTTTGGTCTTTTGGGGCTTTTTTGTATACCGCTTTTTTTGATCGGTCAGCCAGGACGTTTCCTTTAAAAACGGATACGTAGGAAGCGGAACTTTCTGATACGGCGTTTCCGGCTTTTTGCAATCTTGAAAGCCTTTCACCCACAGCGCGGCAAATTTCTCAGGATCTGAAACGGATTGGCCTGAAACGTCCGGCCGCCCAGGTGACGCTTTTCCGAAGTAAATATACCTTCCGTCTTTGTGACCGCTTACAAATCCGTTCAATCGCTGTTTCAGCTCAGAAAGGGATGATGCAATGACAGCAAGCCGGAAGGAGAAAGGCTCTCTGCCCGACAATAGGGTGGCAGAGATATTTTCCAGGCTGTATTCGCCGGCAGAAGGCGGGTTTTCCAATCGGGCAAGAAAAGAGCTTAATTTCCCGGCATATTCTTTCAGCTGCTGTTCGGAATGTGCGCTTAGTACGACCGCATGCGGTTTTTGCTCAGTATTCCCGTCCGCTTGCCGTTTTGGCTGATAAGCACCTACGATCAGATGAGCATTAGAGCCTCCTGCGCCGAATGAACTGATTGCGGCGATTCTCGGTTTATCTCCTTCAGCCGGCCACGGCCGGTTGTTTCGGACGACATAAAATGGCGAATCAGAAAAAGAAATCTTGCGGTTCAGTTCCTCGGAGTTCAGACTGGCGGGAAGCGTTTCATGTTTCATGCTTAAAAGCACCTTGATTAAACCGGCGATCCCTGCAGCCGCTTCCAAATGTCCGATATTGGATTTCACTGAGCCGATTCCGCAGTAATTTTTCTCATCGGTCTGTTTATCAAATGCCATAGACAGACCGCGTATCTCAATCGGATCGCCGAGTGCTGTGCCGGTTCCGTGAGCTTCAATGTAGCTGATATCCGCCGGACTTACCGCGGCTCTGTTTATAGCGGATAAAATCAGGTCCCGGTGCGCTTCCGGATTCGGCACCGTATACCCGGTCGTTTTACCGCCGTGATTAGTGGCGGACCCCTTAATGACACCGTAGATGTGGTCGTTGTCCGCAATCGCTTTTTTCAATGGTTTTAATAAAACGGCTCCCGCGCCTTCGCCGGGCACGTAACCGTCCCCGCCTTCACCGAAACTGCGGCATTTTCCTTCAGAAGACAGGAAATGCGATTGGCTTAAAAACATGTATTTTTGCGGATGTAAGCTGAGGTTGACGCCTCCGGCAAGCGCCATTTCACAGTCGCCCGACATAATGGCCTGACAAGCCTGATGGACTGCGACAAGCGATGAAGAACACGCCGTATCAACAGCGATGCTCGGCCCATGGAGATCAAGGAAATAAGAAACCCGGTTCGGAATGCCCCAATATAAGGAGCCGGGGCCTTTATACTGACCTTTGAGGAAACCTTCTTCGTGTGCAATTAATGAATATTCATTCCAAGTCACTCCGGCGAATACACCGATTTGATCCGTCGGCCTCGCCGCCGGGTTCCCGTAACCGGCATCCTCCATTGCTTCCCAGCAGCACGTGACATACAATTTTTGCTGAGGGTCCATTAAATCAGCTTCCCACGGGGAAACAGAAAAAAACAGCGGGTCAAATTGATCCGGATGATCAATAAAACCTCCCCATTTACTGTATGACGCGTATTCTGCTGTTTTCTCTTCCGAGTAATAAGAGCTGTCCCATCTGTCCTCAGGGATTTCGGAGACACAATCTTTATTTTCCATTAAATTGTTCCAAAAATCATGCTGGTTTTCCGCTTTCGGAAACATCCCGCTCATTCCGATAACCGCAATATCAGAGCTCCTGTCCGTTCCCGGTTCAGGCACCTTTTCAGCCGCCTGTACAGGAAGCAATTCTTCTTCCTGCCGGCTTCCCGTATCAGGCTCCGTTTCTTTGAATTCAAGAACGCTTTCGGGGTTTCGTTTCTGCGCACTTAAAAACTCACTCAATTTCTCAATGTTCGGATATTCAAACAGCAGCGTTTCAGAAAGGCCGGTAAATTCTTTATGCAATATGGTCATGATTTCTTCACTGATGAGAGACGTCACGCCAAGAGTAAAAAAAGCGGTTTTATCTTCTGCTTCGGTCACCTCGGCACCCAGCTTTTGCGCTATTACCGTTCTTAAAAATTCGTTAATACATTTCATGAGGATACCATCCCTTGTACAAAAGAATTTTTCTGTGCTTTAACAAGTTAATCCGCCGTCTATTGCTATTGTCTGTCCGGTCATAAAGGACGATTCAGGAGAAAGCAGGAAACGAACGAGTCCGGTCATATCGTCTGTTTCGCCTAAACGTCCCATCGGCGTCCTTCTGATAATCTGCGATTTTTGTTTTTCCGGCATATTTTTCGTCATATCGGTGTCCACAAAACCGGGCGCAAGTGAATTGACACGGATTCCTTTTGACCCGAGCTCTCTGGCCAGGCTTCGCGTCAAGCCGTCAAGAGCCGCTTTGGATGCGCTGTAGACAGAAGTGCCTTTAAATCCTCTTGAGCCGATAATGGAGCTTATGTTAACGATTGATCCGGAATTTTGTTTCAGCATGACCCGGGAAACATTTCGGGTCAGCTTGATGACTGAACCGATATTCAGATTGAGGATGCGGTCAATGTCTTCATCATTGGTCAGGGGCAGCAGCTGATCAAGGTTCAAACCGGCGTTATTGACCAAGCCGTCTATTCTGGAAAACTTGCGGTATACTTGAAGAACAAACTGTTTCATGGCGGCATCATCCGCCGCATCCGCCGCTTCCCAATAAAAGCGGCCGCGGTACTTTTCACTCTCTCTCAATGTGTTAATAAAATCAGATTCACTGCGGCTGAAAGTGGCTACTTTGTAATCCTCATCCAAAAGCGCCTGTACAATCGATTTTCCGAGTCCCCGGCTTCCTCCGCTGACTACCGCTACTTTTCCGTTATTCATATGTACCTCCTGTTTTACACGTTTCTTATTTTTTTAAATCGGTCATTAGACAGTTTCCGATCTGTAACAGAAATGATCTGCGGTATCTGATATGGCTGCAGCTTCTGTCTGCAATGAGCTACGGCCCGCTTTCTGAAAGATTTGATATCTTCCTCTTTTTCAAGTACGGCCTCTGCCGCGACAATCTCGCCTGTAATCGGATTTTTTCTGCCCGTAATGAGAACATCCCGGACATTCGGTATCTCCAGAAAAACGCTTTCCACCTCTGCCGGAAAAACTTTCTCTCCGCCCACATTAATGATTTCACTCTTTCTTCCGAGAATTCTTATATATTCTCCGTCTGTTTCCACCTGGTCACCGGTGTCGTACCAGCCGTCTTCATCGAAAGGTGACGGTGCATTTAAATAGCCGAGCATCGCCGACTCAGAACGGACCCAAAGCGTGCCTCCGGTAATTTTGGTCTCTGTTCCGGCACCGCCTACTTTCATCCAAGTGGATTGGCTGTCTTTTGATTTCGTTGAGAATATACCCAGTTCAGTTAATCCGTATGTTTGTTTCAGCCGTACACCCGGAAACAGCCGATGAATGCCGCGCAGCGTTGATAGGGGCATCGGTTCTGTGCCGTAAGTGATCAGCTGGAGTGAAGAGAGGTTATAGCCGGCATCCGCATTGGACATCAGCAGCATGTTTAAAAAGGTCGGGGTGGCGGGGAGTACTTGGACAGCATGTTTGTCGACCGCCTGATAAACGGACTTCGGCGTTCTGCTGTCTGATGTGACGATCGTTCCCCCGTTAAACAGAATCGCCAACAGCGTATTAATGCCGCCTATATGATCCAATTTCAGAAAAATGAGCGTACGCAGCGGTTTTCTCTTCGCCATTTTGTATTTTTCAAGCAGCCGGCCGGCGCTTAACACGGATGCTTTGCTTTTGCCGGAGGTTCCCGATGTGAAAATAATAATGCCTGACTCCCCTCTCTCTCGCAGGTCATCAAGCAGAGGGTGAGAGGCGCTTTTAGAACCTTCACGAAGCGTCCAGCTGTCATTTTCATTTATTTCAATGATTTGATTCACTTTCGCGTCTTCAAACATATCGAGATGCTTTTCCCTTGATTCATTGCTGAGAGGGACAACGATATTTCGGTTTAACAGAAGCGCCAGCAGCAAAAAAATGGCGTTCGGGGAATAATCCCCGATAAGCGCCACACATTCACCTTCACGTATTCCGTTTTGTTCAAGTTCTTTCTGAAAAAAGCTAATTCGTGCCAGCAAATCATCATACGTAAAAGTCTGCCCTTTAAAAATGAGAAACTCACTGTCTTGCGTTTCCCTAAGCTTATCAGTCACCCAGCTGATATCTCTCCCGCTTTCTGTTTTCATGATTGAGCACTGTCCATATATTTTTGATAAATATCACAAATGCTGCCGACGGTTGTAATGCTGGAAATTGTTTCTCCTTGTGAAAAAGGATCTACTCCGGTTTCCATCTCCATCTGTGCGACTAATTGAGCGATATCCAGTGATGAGAAGCCCAGATCCTCTATGACTCTCACATCATCTCCCGCTTCGACGGCCCGATATGACTGCTGTTCTTGAATATCCTGGATGATTTGAGCGATGATCTGCTTCATTTCCTTGGTTTGTTCCATTTGCTTTCAGCTCCATTCTTCATTTTATAAACTTCTGATGACCCGTTTATAATCCGGAATATGATCTTGTGAAGAGGTCGGCACCGCCAGCAGCTTATCCACCTTGGAAATGGCCAGCAATGTATGATTTCTTTTCATATAGACTTCAATCTGATAGCTGATTTTCGCCACTGAGATCATACCGAGGGACTCACCGTGAAAGTCGGGATCGCATTCTTCAATGTGTCCCGTCATATAAATATCAAGCTCTTCATCTGCAAAACAATTTCCGTAATAATACGTCTCTCTTTCAAGCAAAAATAAATGCCGCGCGATTGAAACCGGAAAACCCGGCTTCGACCGGCGCGTCATCCATTCAAATTCCGCCGCATCCATTATCTTGCTGAATTTCGCAAACACCATGGCATGCCCCGGCGCAGCATCCTGATCAACAGGAACCCGATATGAAACGGGGTCTGCTGTTTTGAGGTTGCCCGGCTTCATACCGAAAGCGTCCGTTCTGATTTTCTTTGACCGCATCAGCGCGTAAGGCGGCTTGGCTAACTTAGAAAGTTCCGCAATGCATTCAGCCTTAGGCGCTGAGACTTTGCGGGTCGAACCTTCTGTTTGTGTGACGTCGACGACAATTAAACTATTGGCTTTCATAGAAGGAAACCGCCCGGGGTCCCACTCGCTTTTATCAGAGCTGACCGCTCCTTTCGGCCCGAACAAATAATCAGATTCTAATATGGTTTCTCCAAACCGGGAGATATCGACTCCGACGGAAACCTCGTCCCATAATCGGTACTGATCAAGAGGCTTATCTGAAGGAACTTTGAGATGTGTCATAAAATAAGCCGGATACAAAATCAGCCCTTGGTGATCGGCCATCTGATCAGGCCGGAATCCCGTTCCGTCCGTTAAATGGTGACTGTGTGCGTTGCCGAATAACAGCAGCAGCGCGTACTCATTCAAATTTCCTAACCCGACATGGCTCATCGTTAATTCATGATTTTCAATCAGCATGGTCTGTCCTCCGCAGAAAAAATGTAATGTCCGGTCATACTCAGCCTGTAATCGATACCAGCCTTTGCGCAAGAAGGCCGGCTGTTTCTTCCATGAGCTGTTTGCCGATCAAATCGACATGCCTGTTTCTCCAATTTTCAAGCGGGGTTCCTTTCACCCATTGATTAAATGCGCCGAGTGCAGGGCCGCAATGAATTTGGTAATCTATTTTACTTTCGCTTTTTCCTTCCAGAGCGAGCCTCGTCGTATGGGAAAAATACCATTTAAATACCATCGCCATTTTGTGTTTCGGATTCTGTTCAGCTTTGGCGATCTGTTCAGGAGATTTATCATGTTTCAACTGCTCATACACTTCTTCAAAACTTCGCTGGAAATACTTATCTTCAATTAATGTTTTCGTTTTTTCATCTATTTCATCTAAAGAATTGTATTGTCTGTACAAGTCAAAGAGTTTATTGGCTCTGGCCGGGAAAAACAGGCCTTTTTTCAGCACCTGCACCCTTGCTCCCGCTTCAAACATATCTCCCGCGGGAGCGTATGACGTATCCTGCACGTTCGCTTCCTGAAGCAGATCTTTCACTGAATCACTTGTCCCGGCTTCGACCGTGCATTGATTAATAGAACCGGTTCCGATAAATTCGGCGCCGAGCAGAAACGCGGCAGCAGCCGCTTCCGGAGTGCCGATTCCGCCGGCTGCGCCGATTCTTACTTTTTTCGCATACCCGTGCTTCTCCATCATGCGGTCTCTGAGTCTGATCATGGCAGGCATTAATGTATACGGAATCCCTTGGTCGGTATGCCCTCCTGAATCCGCTTCAACGCAAATGTCATCAGCCATCGGAATTTCTTTTGCAAGCGCCGCTTCCCCGGCTGTCAGCCGATTGTCAGACACAAGTCTTTCCAGCATATGAGCCGGAGCCGGATTCAGAAAGGCCTCAGCGACTTCAGGCCGGGATACTTTCGCGATGATTCTGTTTTGAACTGACACCGATCCGTCATGATTCCTGCTTAATCCCTTTGCTCTGTATATAACGAGAGCGGGGGTTATGCCCATAAATGCCGATGCTTCAATAAGATGAATGCCGTTTTTCAAATATAAATCTATCATTCTGACTTCCTTGTCAGGTGACATCATATGATGAAGAAGGTTCATTCCGAATGTTTCCCCTTGCCGCAGTGCAGATCTGATGGTTCCGATGGCCTGTCCGATCCGTTCGATACTCAATCCGCCCGTTCCGTAAAAGCCCAGCATTCCCGCTTTTGCCGCTTTAATGACCATCTGTTCCGAAGCAATTCCCCTGTACATGGAGCCCGTCATGTAAGCATATTGGATGTTATAATCTTTTTTAAAATCTTCGTTCCCTAATCTCATTCCCGCCGTTTTTTGTAAATCAGCTGCCGATGCTTTGACATCAGCAGTATCAGACTCTTCTTTCGGCATAGGTAATGGGACGGCATCTTTTTTAATCTGCCGCGTCAGTTTTGTCAGCACTTCCCCGGGCCCGACTTCTGCAATTTCATTATTTTCAAGTCCCATCAGACGGCGTATCGTGTCCGTCCACTTTACCTGATTGGTCATTTGCAAAGTCAGATTTGTTTTGATTTCATCATTCTTATAAGGTGCGGCATGAAGATTTGAGATCACCGGAAAACGAAGAGGCAAAAACGCCGTTTCTTCTAAATAATCCGCAAACTCTTTTTCAGCATCTTTCATATAGCGGGAATGGAAGGCGCCGCTCACATTTAAAGGAAGGTACATTCTCACGCCGGCTTTTTCAAAGACGGGGCCCGCTTTTTCAATGTCTTGTTTCGTTCCGGCGATCACAATTTGCGAAGGTGAATTGTGGTTAGCGATATCAATGCCGGTCAGATGATAATCGGATAGAACCTCTTTTACTTGTTCAGCCGTAAACCCCAAAACCGCCGCCATGCCTCCGGGAGCTGCCTTGCTCATGAGCTCCCCTCTTTTTTTTACAAGCTGCAAACCGGTCTCAAAATCAAAGCAGCCGGCCGCAAATAACGCATTATATTCTCCTAAACTGTGCCCTGCGGCGTAATCAGGCTCTCTGCCGGACTCTTTCATTTTCTTTAAATAACTGAGTGCACTCACCGTATATAACGCCGGCTGGGTAAATTGCGTTTTCCCCAGCTGGTGATTCGGATCCTCCAGGCACAATTCTTCTATAGAGTAGCCTAATATGTCATCAGCCTGCCGTGTCAGATCTTGAAATTCATCAAACAGTCCGGCTCCCATTCCTTTAAATTGAGAACCCTGCCCCGGGAAAACAAACGTAAGCATCTTATCCTCATCCTTTCCGCATCGCCAATTTTGTACATCACATGTGGTTCTCCATACAAAAACGTCTCTTATATTCATATATTGACTGGTGTAAACACCGGCATAAAAATAAAAACACAAACGCGTTTGCGATTCAGCACAGGTTTAAAAATCGCAAACGCATTGTGTTTTCCTTTTCTGACATAATTTATATTAAAACATATTACTTGTTTACTGAATGTTTCTCATGACAAGCTGCAGTGCCAATATGCCCGAAAACAGCCATGACGGCACACTTCTCCCTTATCATGTATATGTAGATATATACACTGCAATCATTTTTATAATCCCTATTTCCTCTTCAACGTGCCGAAACAGCGATTGAAATTTAATAGGTGCTTTACATCAATTTAATAAATTTAACAAATAGTTGCTATTTAAAGAGAATAATATCAATTTATAGATAATAATGTCAAGACCTTTTTTCGTTATTTTCTGACATTTATTCCACAGTTTTATGTTCGGCGGATAAAATGTCAGACAATTCCCTGAACCCTTTTCATGTCAAAGAAAATTCATCGCTTCTCTGTCAATTGGGTCTATACTTATTTTTCATTTTCATATATTATGTAAAAAAAAGACGAATTAGAAAATTTTTTAATCACTTTAAATACTATCCATTAAATACTTTCTTTGTATAATAATTTCTTATTATTCTAAGGAGGACCCAGTCATGAAATGGTACGCACTTTTTGTAGAGTCCGGAAAAGAAGAAGCAGTGCAAAAATTTCTGCGTCTGCAGTTTGATGAGCAGGCTCTCTACTCAATCATACCCAAGAAAAAAGTCACAGAACGAAAAGCCGGAATCAAATACGAGGCACTCAAAAAAATGTTTCCGGGATATGTGCTGTTTAAAACAAAGATGACAGAGCGGACATTTCATAAAATCAAAGAACTCCCCATTTCATGCAGAATCGTGAATAACGGCGCATATTATTCCAAAGAGCGTAAAACCTATTTCACGACAATTAAGGATGAAGAAATCCTCCCTATTATCAGGCTGATCGGAGAAGGAGACACTGTAGATTATTCAAAAGTCTATATTGAAAATTCAAAAGTAACCGTTGCCTCAGGACCTCTTAAAGGAATGGAAGGCATTATTAAAAAGATCGATAAAAGAAAAAGACGCGCCAAAATCTGCCTGTCTTTTATGGGACTGGACAAAATGGTCAACGTCGGAATTGAAGTGCTCTCCAAACCCTAGCATTTCAAAAAAAAGCATCAACAGCATGTGCCGTTGATGCCCTTTTTATATAAACAGACGAAAGCCCGACATCAAAATAACCCCGCTCACCACCGTCACGGTCAGACTTTTTGTTTTCAAGGCAGTATTTTCATCCTGACAAACTGGTTCAAAGGACGCCGCGCAGTCATCGGTGCGTTTCTCATCTATATTTGCTATATGATCGGCTAAATGCCTGTTATGAAGATACGGCCCCGATGTGTATAAGAAAAATGCCCGTTCACAACAATAAGAACGATGTGTTCGGCTGTGAGCAGTTTATATGACTGAATGATCGTGAGTTGTTATAATTAATGTCTACAAACATTCCGGGAGGCGAAATAAATGGCCAGAAAATTATTTACACCATGGAGCGTTAAAGATGTAACGATCAAAAACCGTATTGTTATGGCACCGATGTGCATGTATTCCTCACATGAGAAGGACGGAAAGCTGCAGCCTTTTCATATGGCGCACTATATATCTCGCGCAATCGGTCAGGTCGGTCTGATTATCGTTGAAGCGACAGCCGTTAATCCGCAGGGACGAATTACCGATCAGGATTTGGGCATTTGGAGCGACGATCATATCGAAGGCTTTGCCAAACTGACAGAACAAGTGAAAGCGCAAGGGTCTAAAATCGGCATTCAGCTCGCGCACGCGGGACGTAAAGCAGAGCTTGACGGAGACATTTATGCTCCTTCAGCCATTCCTTTCGATGAGCAGTCCAAAACACCGGCTGAAATGACGATAGAACAAATTAAAGAAACCATTCAGGAATTCAAACAAGCCGCGGCGCGTGCGAAAAAAGCCGGCTTTGACATTATCGAGCTTCATGCGGCACACGGCTACTTAATGCACGAATTTTTGTCACCGCTGTCCAATCACCGTACAGATGAATACGGCGGCTCACACGAAAACCGCTACCGCTTCTTAGGCGAGACCATTGAAGCCGTCAAGGAAGTCTGGGACGGACCGCTATTTGTCCGTGTTTCCGCATCTGATTATACTGATAAGGGTCTGGACATTGCCGATCATATCGGCTTTGCGAAGTGGATGAAGGAGCAGGGAGTCGACTTGATTGATTGCAGCTCAGGTGCACTCGTTCAAGCTGATATTAACGTCTTCCCCGGCTATCAAGTGAGCTTTGCGGAGAAAATCCGTGAGCAGGCCGAAATCGCAACAGGCGCCGTCGGTTTGATAACGACAGGGACAATGGCCGAAGAAATTCTGCAAAACAATCGCGCTGACCTCATTTTTGTCGCGAGAGAACTTCTGCGCGATCCGCATTTTGCAAGAAGTGCAGCGAAGCAGCTGAATACAGAAATACCGTCGCCGGTGCAATACGACAGAGCATGGTGACAGAAGAGACAGCCGGAAATTTTTATCATCGGCTGTCTCTTTTTTTTATTTTTTGAGAAACGATCGCCGAAGCATCTCCGTCTTCCTTATAGAACCAATTAGAGGGGATGACTCCAATGAAAGCAGCATGGATGGAAAGGACATACCTGATTGACGGCTGTCCGTTATATACAAAACATCGTAAAGGTGCCGGCGAAGTGACGATCGTCTTTGAAGCCGGCTGCGGCACTTCTTCTGAAACATGGACACCATTACTCACTGACATAGATGAAGAATTTGGGGTTTTCACATATGACAGAGCCGGAATCGGCAAAAGCGGCCAAAGCAGAAACAAGCGAACGGCAGATCACATGGTACAGGAATTAAACGCCCTTCTGCTGAAGGCGGGCGTCAAGCCTCCTTACCTTGTCGTCTCGCATTCATACGGCACGATTATCAGCAGACTTTGGGCGAGCCGAAACCGACGGGATATTCTCGGAATGGTGCTCCTTGACCCGGTTTCTGAAGATCAGGAGACGAAAGTGCTTCCGCTTCTTCCCGCGGAAATGAAAGCGGCCTACCTGAAGCAGTTCAGATTAGAAGGATCACACGCGGAATTTTTGACGAGCCTTCGGCAGATCAAGCACCAGCAGATTCATTTCGGCGATATGCCGCTGTTGATTTTATCATCGGGAGAGCGTGATGAGCGCTTAAAGCACGCTCATGAAGAATGGATGAAACTGCACAGAAGCATGCTCGATGTCTCTTATCAAAGCGGATGGATTCAGGCCAAAAACAGTTCTCACGCCATTCATCACGATGAACCGCATATCGTCCACCTTGCCATTTATGATGTTTGGTGTGCGGCGCGCCAGCAAATGAATGCTCCGGCCTATCAGGCGGTAAACTCATAAAACAAAAGCCATTGTGCCGGAGCACAATGGCTTTTTTATCGTGATCTACTTCGTCTCACGATGTAAAGTATACTTTTTCAACCGGGGTGAATACTTCTTCATTTCTAATCGATCCGGATTCGTCCGTTTGTTCTTCGTCGTGATATAGTTTCTGTCCCCTGTCTCTGTGCAGGCCAATGTTACATTCACACGCATCATTTTCACCTCTCGATCAAATCGTAATAATTACGTTTTATTATATACCCTCAAATCAAAATGTCAAGCGTCCATTTTTTAAGAGCGTTCCACGGTGACTTCCATGAAGTCAAATGCGATCCTGCTGTTTTCAAATACCGCTTTCGCCTCATGTTCCAGACGCTCTATCGGTGATTCGCCTTGATACCTTGCGCTGATATGAGTTAAGATCAGCTGTTTGGCGCCTGCTTTTTTTGCCGTTTGTGCAGCTTGTTCTGTCGTCGCATGATAGTAATTATGCGCAAGCTTTGCATCTTCTTTGGCAAACGTCGCTTCATGAACAAGTACATCGGCATTGCGCGCAAGCTCCGTTACCCGCTCTGATGCCCGGGTATCCCCTGAAAAAGCGACGATCCTCCCCTTTTTCGGCGGCTCCAAAAAATCCTGTCCATCAATAATTCTTCCATCATCAAGCGTGACTGTTTCGCCTTTTTTGATCTTCTGATAGACGGGACCGGGCGGAATATTCATTTCCTTCAGTCTGCCGGCCTGCAATGCACCGGGAATATCTTTCTCCTGTACACGGTAGCCGAACGCTTCTACACCGTGAATGACGGATGCTGCGGTAACGATGAATTGCTCATCTTCAAAAACCGTTCCCTCTTCAATTTCATGTACGGTAAGAGGATACGTCAAATGAGTCGCCGTCACATTCAGGCTTGTTTCAATAAATGCTTTTATGCCTTTTGGCCCGTAAATCGTCAGCTCTTCTTCACCGCCCTGAAATGACCGGCTTCCCAACAGACCCGGAAGACCGTAAACATGGTCACCGTGAAGATGGGTGATGAAAATCTTTTCGATTTTCCTCGGTTTGATTGTTGTATGTAATATCTGATGCTGAGTGGCTTCTCCGCAATCAAACAGCCATACGGAACGCCTTTCTTCAAGAAGCTTCAGCGCGACGGACGTTACGTTTCTCGCCTTTGCCGGCATGCCGGCCCCCGTCCCTAAAAATAATAATTCCACAATGCTTCCTCCTAGATCTTTGTACTACTAAGGATACAGGATCAGGCTGAAAATGTGAATTCACCCGGGGCTTCTCCGGCCTGATTAATTTTTTTCTGCAAACCTCAAAAAACAGGCTGAAACATTTGCTTTCAACGAATTTTAGATTTAAAATGAAGGAAATATGCGGGGTTTTAAACCATGCTTCAGATAAAGTGAGGTACTCTAAGTGAAAACAAACGACAAACCAAAAGCAGTAATTGTAATATTTGGTGCCACAGGGGATTTGGCAAAACGAAAACTTTACCCATCCATTCACCGTTTATATAAAAATGGTCAGATTGGTGAAGAGTTTGCAGTTGTAGGTGTTGGAAGAAGACCTTGGTCAAACGAGGACCTCCGTGAAACCGTTAAAACGTCTGTTTCTTCGGCTGGGCAAAAAGACACAGATGATTTCACATCTCATTTTTATTACCATCCGTTTGATGTAACGAATCCGGGTTCCTATCAGGAGCTGAATGTCCTGCTTGATCAGCTTGAACATACATATGAAATCCCGAATAACCGAATGTTTTACTTGGCAATGGCCCCTGAGTTTTTCGGCACAATCGCAAAATCGCTTAAAAATGAAGGTGTCACAGCCACAAAAGGCTGGTCCCGTCTCGTAATTGAAAAACCGTTCGGCCATGACCTGCCGAGTGCGAAAGAGCTTAACAAAGAAATACGGGAAGCTTTCACAGAAGATCAAATTTATCGGATCGACCATTACTTAGGCAAGCAAATGGTTCAAAACATCGAAGTCATCCGTTTTGCTAATGCGCTGTTTGAACCGCTTTGGAATAACCGCTACATCTCAAACATCCAGATTACGTCAAGTGAAGATCTCGGCGTTGAGGATCGTGCGAGATATTATGAAAAATCAGGCGCACTCCGCGATATGGTTCAAAATCACATTTTACAAATGGTCGCTCTCTTAGCAATGGAACCGCCTATTAAACTGAACACAGAAGAAATCCGCAGCGAAAAAGTGAAGGTGCTGAGAGCTCTCCGCCCTGTCGCTCCAAATGAAGTGGGCGATTACTTCGTCCGCGGGCAATACCAAGCGGGAACGATCAACGGAAACTCTGTACCGAGCTATACGGATGAGCAAAACGTAGCACCGGATTCCAATACGGAAACATTCGTATCCGGAAAGCTGTTAATTGACAACTTCCGCTGGGCCGGCGTTCCGTTTTATATCCGAACAGGGAAACGGATGAAAGAAAAATCAACGAAAATCGTCGTTCAATTTAAAGACATTCCGATGAACCTATATTACGGCAATGAAACGAATGTAAATCCGAACCTGCTTGTCATCCACATTCAGCCGGATGAAGGCATCACTTTATATCTGAATGCTAAAAAATTAGGCGGAGCCGCACATGCTCAGCCGATTAAGCTGGATTACTGCAGCAACTGCAGTGACGAAATGAATACACCGGAAGCTTATGAAAAATTGATTCACGACTGTCTGCTCGGCGATGCAACGAACTTTGCCCATTGGGACGAAGTGGCGCTTTCTTGGAATTTCGTCGACGCGATTTCCGAAACATGGGCAGCCGACAAAACCCTTTCCCCGAATTATGCAGCCGGATCAATGGGACCTAAGGCTTCAGACGACCTCTTAGAAAAAGACGGCCTTCACTGGTGGAATATATAAGAAAAAATCAAAAAACCGCGGCGCTGTTCATAAGGCCCGCGGTTTTTACATATCAGAAAAGCCCCCGCAGTTATTGCGGGGGCTTCTTCATTACTTCATCCATTCAGTATGGAAAATGCCTTCTTTATCCGTGCGTTCGTACGTATGCGCGCCGAAGTAGTCACGCTGCGCTTGAATCAAGTTTGCAGGAAGCACTGCCGTACGGTAGCTGTCGTAATATGCAAGTGCGCTTGAGAACGAAGGTACCGGCACGCCTTGGGCTACGGCAAGTGAAATCACTTGGCGAAGGGCGCCTTGGTAGCTTTCTGCAATGTTTTTGAAATAGCTGTCTAACAGCAGGTTGTCAAGCTCCGGTTCACGGTCATACGCATCTTTGATCTTCTGCAGGAACGCCGCGCGGATGATACAGCCTCCGCGGAAGATCATCGCGATTTCACCGTATTTCAGATCCCAGTTATATTCTTCAGATGCAGCTTTCATTTGGGCGAAACCTTGTGCGTAAGAACAGATTTTACTCATGAAGAGCGCTTTTCTGACCGCTTCAATCAGCTCTTCTTTGTTTTCAGTGACCGGCTTAACGTCAGGTCCGGACAACAGGCTGCTTGCTTTCACACGCTCTTCTTTCATTGCGGAAATGAAACGCGCAAAAACAGATTCAGTGATAATCGGAAGCGGCACGCCTAAGTCAAGAGCGCTTTGGCTTGTCCATTTACCCGTTCCTTTTTGGCCTGCTTTATCAAGGATGACATCAACAAGCGGTTTGCCCGTTTCTTCATCTTTTTTAGTGAAAATGTCAGCCGTGATTTCGATCAGATAGCTGTCAAGCTCTCCTTTGTTCCACTCAGCGAATACTTCATGAAGCTCTTCGGCAGACAGTCCGAGCACCTGTTTCAGAATGAAGTATGACTCAGAGATCAGCTGCATGTCACCGTATTCGATACCGTTGTGCACCATTTTTACATAGTGCCCCGCTCCGTCCGGGCCGATGTATGTCGTACAAGCTTCTCCGTCCACTTTAGCAGAAATGGCTTCCAAAATCGGCTTCACGAGTTCGTGCGCTTCCTTTTGGCCGCCCGGCATAATAGAAGGCCCCTTAAGCGCTCCCTCTTCACCGCCTGATACACCCGTTCCGATAAAGTGAATGCCGCTTTCGGCAAGCTCTTTGTTCCGGCGCTGTGTATCTTTATAGTATGTATTTCCGCCGTCAATCAAAATATCGTCTTTTTCCAGATGAGGAAGAAGAGATTGAATCGTCGCATCCGTTGCAGTTCCCGCTTTAACCATTAATAAAATTTTGCGGGGTGTTTCAAGAGACTGGACAAACTCCTCAATGCTGTATGTACCGACAACATTTTTGCCTTTTGCCTCTTCTAAAAACTCTTCCGTTTTGCTGCTTGATCTGTTGTATACAGACACAGAAAATCCCCGGCTTTCAATGTTAAGAGCCAGATTTTTACCCATTACCGCAAGACCGATAACTCCGATTTGTTGTTTTGACATATTCTAACGTCCCTTCTTCAAACGTTTAACCATTTTAAAATTTAAATTAAAATAAAATGATATTTATACTAAAGAAATTATCATACATAACCCCTTTTTTCAAGTTATTCACCTTTTCTTTTCATCCTGAAAAAAGTCTCTGTTAAAGCTCGTTCCCCTTGTTTTGCTTTCTTCTTTTTTCATGACGGCGCCTTTTCGGATCATGTGTCGGCCGTATTTTTCATTCAGCTCGTTCATCATCTGAACAATTGGCTCGTCCTTTGCATCCTCCTTGAATGAAAACAGGTCAAGCTGTTTATACGCCTGCTGTTTTTCGACCAGTTCCGTTCCGGTGATGCCGAGAAGCCTCACCGGTTTTTGGTTCCAGTGCTTGTCAAACAGTTCCATCGCCGCATTCATGATGTCTTTTTTCTGATCAGCCGGATTGCTGAGGGTCATGCTTCTTGTGACCGTTTTCCAATCCGCATAGCGGATCATGATAAACAGCCGGCAGGCCATGACCTCCTTACGCTGAAGCCGTTCGCTTACAGACAGCGCGAGCCGGTCAAACACGCCGGTTAATTCATCCCAGTCAGCCGAATCATGCGAAAGGGTGGATGAGTTGCCGACGCTTTTAAATTCATAAATCCGTTCGGGATCGACTTCTGCGTGGTGGATGCCGTTCGCCTTATCCTTCAGCCTCGGCCCGTTTATGCCGAGCAGCATTTTCAGCGCCCGTTCATCTCCTTTTGCCAAATCACCGATCGTTTTGATGCCGAGCGTTTTTATTTTTTCCGCAGTTTTCGTTCCTATACCGTGCATCTCTTCGATCGGGAGAGGCCACAATATGTACGGCAGCTCTCTTTTTCTTAAAATGGTGATGCCGAGCGGTTTTTTCATATCAGACGCCATCTTGGCGAGAAATTTATTCGGAGCGATGCCGATGCTTGACGGAAGCAAAAGCTCTTTTTGCAGCCTTGCCTGAATGTCTGCGGCTGTCTCATACGCCCTGTGTCCGTGGGGCGTGTCCGTAATATCCATGTATCCTTCATCAATAGAAACCGGTTCGACTAAATCCGTATACTCCCTCAGAATGCTGAACATTTCTTTTGACGAACTCCGGTAGCGGTCAAAATTCGGAGGAACGACGATGAGTTCCGGACAGAGGCGCTTCGCCTGCCACACCGGCATGGTGGTCTTTACGCCCCGCGCTCTCGCTTCATAGCTGCAGGTAACGATGATTCCTCTCCGTTCCTTCACGTTTCCGGCAACGGCGAGAGGTTTTCCCTTTAAAGACGGATCATACGCCATTTCTACAGAGGCATAAAAACTGTTCATATCGATATGAAATATAATTCTCCCTTTTCCGGCCACTCCCGGCGCCTCCTTTCCTTTCATAGACAACCTTATATATATGTAGTAAAATAAGAGCTGAATGGATGTGATAAAATGATTCTTGAGTCAATGAATGACTTTTTATTTTTAGTCGATTTTTTCACAATTATTCTTCCCGCTCTGACCGCGATCGGCATCGCTTTTCTTTTGCGTGAGCGCCGCGCAGGCGAGCATTGGAGAACGAAACGAATAGATGAACATCAAGCAGTCGTTCAGCTGAACCGAACAGACTTTCTTATTATTATATATCATCGCATTACAACTTGGATACGTAAAGTCATCCGCATGAATTCACCGGCGAATGATGATGAAGATGTCAGCTTCCTCCTTTTATAACGGCAAGTGAAGATAAAAAGGAGGAGACATAATTGTCTAAAACATATCAAAAATGGATAGCATTCGGATTATTTTTTATCGTACTGTGCACAGGCCGCTCGGCTTTTGCAGCGACATCTCAGACTCAGACGGGGGGCCTCGGGAATATCGGGTTTTTCCACGATTACCTGATCGAGCCGTTTTCGGCACTTTTAAAAGGTGTGGCAGGCCTGTTCCACGGTGAGTACGGACTGTCGATTATTCTGGTGACGATTATCGTCCGGATCGTTGTATTGCCTTTGTTTGTGAACCAATTTAAGAAACAGCGGGTGTTCCAGGAAAAAATGGCTGTGATCAAACCGCAGATCGACAGCATTCAGGCTAAAATGAAACAAACGAAAGATGCGGAGAAACAAAAAGAACTGCAAATGGAAATGATGAAGCTTTACCGTGAGCACAATCTGAATCCGATGGCAATGGGATGCCTTCCGATGCTGGTGCAATTCCCGATTTTGATCGGTTTTTATTACGCCATCCGCTCAACGCCGGAAATCGCTTCACACTCATTTCTGTGGTTCAGCTTAGGGCATTCTGATATTCTTGTATCACTGTGCGCGGGCGCCATGTATTTCTTACAGGCTTATATTTCCCAAAAATTAAACGAGAAATATTCACCGGCCGCTCAAAATCCGGCCGCGATGCAGTCAGCAAAAATCATGGTCTTTATTTTCCCTGTCATGATGACCATTTTTTCACTTAACGTACCGGCTGCGCTTCCGCTTTACTGGTTTACAAGCGGACTGTTTTTAACAGTGCAGAACGTGCTTTTACAGCAGACGCATCATAAAAAGAAACAAGCTGCGGCTCAGGCAGAGCCCGCAAAATCATAATATTGAACCTGCCGTGTGAATTCCGGCAGGTTTTTTCATGTGGATCTTACGAAAAAAAGCACCCAATTCATTGGGTGCTTCGTTTTTAGTTGGCTGCTGTTTCGATAATGGCAACGACCATTTCCGCCGTTTTGACGAGCTCTTCAATCGGCATTTTTTCATTTTTCGTATGGATTTGTTCATAACCTACTGACAGGTTGACTGTCGGAATGCCGTGGCCGGCAATGATGTTCGCATCACTTCCGCCGCCGCTCGTCTGAAGTTCGCTCGGCCGGCCGATTTTTGCCGCCGCTTTTTTCGCGACTTCCACAACCTGATCGCCGTCCTGGTACTTGAAACCCGGATACATGACTGCGATGTCCACTTCTGCGCGGCCTCCCATCTCAGCTGCCGCAGATTCGAAAGCTTCCTTCATTTTCTGCACTTGCGCTTCCATTTTTTCAGGCACTAACGAACGCGCTTCTGCCAGAATATCAACTTGATCGCAGACGATATTGGTTTGCGTGCCTCCTTCAAAACGTCCGATATTAGCCGTTGTTTCTTCATCAATACGGCCGAGCGGCATTTTTGAGATTGCTTTTGATGCGATTGTAATCGCGGAGATGCCTTTTTCCGGTTCTACTCCCGCATGAGCCGTTTCTCCGAAAATGGTTGCTCTCACTTTCGCTTGTGTCGGCGCGGCTACAATAATGTTGCCGACTTTTCCGTCTGAATCAAGCGCAAAACCGTATTTCGCGGTAATATCGGAACGATCCATTGCTTTTGCTCCGACTAATCCTGATTCTTCTCCGGCCGTGATGATGAATTCAATCGTTCCGTGCTCGATGTTTTGTTCTTTCAGCACTTTAATGGCTTCAAACATTGCGGCAAGGCCCGTCTTATCATCAGCGCCTAGAATCGTCGTGCCGTCGGTTTTGACATAGCCGTCTTCCACAATCGGCTTAACGCCTTTTCCCGGAACAACAGTGTCCATATGCGATGTGAAATAAATCGTATCCGCATCTTTTGTGCCCTTTAACGTACAGATTAAGTTGCCGGCTCCATGCCCCGTCACTTCTTTTGTATCGTCTTCTTTTACGCTCAATCCTAAATCAGTGAATTTTTGTTTGAGTACCTTGCTGATTTCTGCTTCGTGTTTTGTTTCTGAATCAATTTGAACAAGTTCCAGAAATTCTTCAAGCAGGCGTTTTTCGTTTACCATTTTCAGTTCCTCCGTTTAAAGCGGTATATTACCGTGCTTTTTTTTCGGTCTTTCCTCTTCCTTATGCGCAAGCATGTCAAATGCCTGAATCAATTTTTTCCTCGAGTCTTCCGGCCGGATGATGTCATCCACCATACCGCAGGCAGCCGCTTTATACGGACCGGCGTTTTCCTTTTCATATATGGCTTTTTTTTCGCGCTTCATTTTTTCCGGATCGTCAGAAGCCTGTATGTCTCTGCGGTATAAAATCGATGCCGCGCCTTCTGCTCCCATCACGGCAATTTCCGCATTGGGCCAGGCAAATACAAGATCAGCTCCGAGCCCTTTCGAATTCATGGCGACATAAGCGCCTCCGTAAGCTTTTCTGATGATGAGCGTCACTTTCGGCACCGCCGCTTCGGCAAAAGCATACAGCAATTTTGCTCCGTGACGGATGATTCCCGCATGCTCCTGCTGAAGGCCCGGCAGAAATCCGGGAACATCAGCGATCGTTAACAGCGGAATATGAAATGCGTCGCAAAAACGGATGAATCTCGACGCTTTGTCAGCGGCATCAATCGTGAGGCTCCCCGCCAAATGTTTCGGCTGGTTTGCGACAAAACCGACCGTGCGACGTCCGAGCTTCAGAAAACCGACAGCAATGTTTTTGGCAAAATACGGCTGAATGTCAAAAAACGTTCCGTCATCCGCCAGTTCTTTTATCACCTGTAACACATCGTAAGGTTTCGAACTGTCCGCGGGAACGAGGGTGTTTAATAACGGTCTGGCGTCTTCCTTTTTAACGGGCAATGCCGTCTGACTGCCGTGCGGGAGATAAGAAAGCAGGGTTTTCACCGCGGAAAGAGCCTCTTTTTCCGTTCGTGCGGAATAGTGGGCATTTCCGCTTATCACATTATGTATTCCCGCACCGCCTAAACTTTCCGCGTCAATCTGTTCACCCGTCACCTGTTCAATGACTTTAGGACCTGTAATAAACATGTGCGACGTCTGTTCCGCCATAATCACAAAATCCGTCAGAGCGGGTGAATAAACAGCACCGCCGGCACATGGCCCGAGGATAACAGAAATTTGCGGAATCACTCCCGAGTAAAGGACGTTCCGCCTAAAAATATGACCGTAGCCATTTAATGATACCACACCCTCTTGAATTCTCGCACCACCTGAGTCGTTCAGTCCGATGATCGGGGTTTTATTTTTAGCCGCCAGATCCATCACCGCAGCGATTTTTTCGGCATGTGTCTCACCGAGCGTCCCGCCGAGAACGGTAAAGTCATGAGCAAATAAATACACGGGCCGTCCGTCAATTGTGCCGTATCCGGTAACGACGCCGTCTCCCGGAGCATGTTGGCATTCGGGCATGCGGCTTTTGGCAAACGGCTGAAGCTCTGAAAAACTGTCTTCATCCAATAAATAGGCAATTCTTTCTCTTGCCGTCAGCTTGCCTTTTTTGTGCTGTTTTTCATTTCTTTCCGCACCGCCGCCATTTGTAAAAAAGGAACGTCTTTCGTTTAAGTGTCTGATATGGTCACTCATGCTCATCTTGAGTTTCTCCTTTTTCAATTGTTTCACAAAGCTCAATCAAAACCCCGTTCGCCTCTTTCGGGGAGAGAAATGCGATCTTCTTCCCGCCTGCTCCGCTTTGCGGTTCATGATTGGTCAAAGTCATGCGGCTTGATTCAAGCTCCTTGATCGTTTCCTTAAGATCGGCGCACCGGAACGCCAAATGATGCAGCCCTTCGCCTCTTTTCTGTAAAAAGGAGCTGACGGGAGATGCTTCTGACAGCGGCTCAATCAGCTCAAGTTTTGTGCTTCCCGCTTCTAAAAAAGCAACTTTCACATTTTGGCCGTTTACCAATTCGTCTCCTATATACGTAAGCCCCAGCATCCGTTCATAAAATCCTCTTGCGGCATCAATAGAGCTGACGGCAATACCGATATGATCAAGTTTTTTCATTGCGCGGCCACCTGCTTTCTGTCATAGGATATGGCTTGTTCATACAAGCAAAACACGTTAAAATGATAGACAGTAATCTTAAGGAGTGAAACGATGTCTCAGAAATTCATGAAAAGCGCTGTCATCGTCATTTTAGGCGTATTTATACTGTCAACAGTCCTCTCAGGCATTATGATGTATTTGCGATAAAAAAGCGGGCGCCTCATTGCACGGGGATTTCCTGCTTTTTTATGAGGGCTTTCCGCTCTTTTGCAATGTCCTCAAATGAGCGGTTTTCTTTTGTAATCAATACTTTCGTTCCGGGAGGGATAATCCGAAAAATATGGATGACATCCCGGTTTTTCATGCGGATGCAGCCGTTTGATACAAACCCTCCGATCAGCTCTTCTCTGTTTGTCCCGTGAATGCCGTATGTCCTGCCGTCGGTTCCTTTCGCATCAAAACCGATCCAGCGGACGCCGAGCGGATTTTCCGGCGCGCCTCCCTCTACATTTTTCTTCCGGTAATACGGATTTACAGCCTTGACCGTTACCGTAAATTCTCCTTCAGGCGTCAGATCATCTGTTTTTCCCGTCGCCACCTGATAAATGCCTTCTATTCGATTATCCTTCACAACCGCAAGCGCATTTGTGGTTTTATTGACGATAATGTAAGGGTCACCCGGCAAAGGATTCGCGCCAAGCGGCCAAAGCGGAGACAGCAGCAGGATTGCTGACAATAAAAAAAATCGCATGGGCTCCCCCCTCCTTTTTTCATTAGAATGACCAATGAAAGGGGGACTCATGCGATGATCCATATGTTTTTTACAGCTTGATGCCTTTGAAATAACTTTTAATCACGAGATATTGTTCCATCTCACCGAGCAGGTGGAATAAAGCCGCCCGCGCTTCAAATTCCTCGCGTGTTGCCGGGAGCGGCATTTCTTCAAATTCCGTTCTCATTTCCGCCAGTCTTTTTAAAAATTTATGGGCGGTATTGCCGGGATGAATGGCTTCCCTTAATTCATGGATAAAATGGGCAATCATTTTTCCCTGCTCCACCGTTATTGAAACAGAGGTAATCTTCGGCAGCAGCCTTTCGATAATTTCAAATTGTTTCTGTCTCATTTTAAAATAATGATAGTAGAGATTTTCATGGCGCAAAATATGATTCTGCACGTCCCGGTACGCGAGGTTTTTCGCCTCTTGAATCATCTGATGCGTCTCCGGTATTTCTTTCCCCGTCCAATCTTGCTCACCTGTTAACAAATACCGTTCGATTTCGGCGAAGATGACGGCAAAGTTGTCCTCGATTTTTTTCCGGTACGCTGCAAGTTTTCTGTCGAGGCTCGGCATATACAGATTCATTAACAGCGCGACACCGATACCTACGGTGATCAGCTGGAACTCATTCCAGATAAACGCCGGCGTAATGCCGCCGGACATATATAAATGAAGAATGATAACTGAGCTGGTGACGATCCCCTCGTTTATTTTTAAAACGACTGTAGTCGGAATGAACAGCACGAGCAATATTCCGATCACAAACGGATAATAGCCGATCAGTCCGAAAAAGACATATGAAAAGACGATCGCCAATAAACAGGCGGCAAATCGGGCCCACGAGGCCTGAAGCGACCGCTTTTGCGTAATTTGGATGCACAATATGGTGATGATTCCTGCGGATGCGAAGTTTTGCAGATGCAACAGCTGGGCTAAATAAATGGCCAGCGCCGTTCCAAGTGCGGTCTTTAGTGTGCGGTAACCGATTTTAAACATTGCTTGCTCCATTCTGTTTGTTTCGTTCTCAAAAAAAAGAAGAAGAGCATTCTTCTTCTTTTCTTACAGTTATATTTTATAATATTTTTTCTAAAAAGTCCTGTGCTCTTTTTGACTTCGGAGAAAGAAAAAATTCTTCCGGCGGCCCGTCTTCCACTATTGTGCCTTCATCCATGAATAATACGCGGTCTGCGACTTCCTTGGCAAACCCCATTTCGTGCGTGACGATCACCATCGTCATGCCCGTCTGCGCGAGCTCTTTCATCACCTCAAGGACTTCTTTGACCATTTCCGGGTCAAGGGCTGAAGTCGGTTCATCAAACAGCATGATATCAGGATTCATGGCAAGCGCCCGTGCGATGGCGACACGCTGCTTCTGCCCGCCTGACAAACGGTTCGGATAGTCGTTCCGTTTTTCAAGCAGCCCGACTTTGTCGAGGAGCGCGCACGCCTTTTCTTCCGCCGCCTTTTTGGACTCTTTCTTCACGCTGACCGGCGCGTATGTGATATTATCAAGCACCGTTTTATGAGGAAACAGATGAAAATGCTGAAATACCATGCCGATATTTTCCCGCACTTTCAGTTTATTCGTTTTAGCGGCGGTGATTTCTTTTTCCTTAATGGCAATCGTTCCGCCGCTCGGGGTTTCCAGCAGATTTAAGCAGCGCAGAAACGTTGATTTGCCCGAGCCGGAAGGCCCGATGACGGCGACGACTTCACCTTCTTGGATCTGTGTTGAAATGTTTTTCAATACTTCGTGTTTCCCGAATGATTTTGAAAGGTTGTCGACCTTAATCATTGGCTTTCAGCTTCCTTTCTACGCCTTTTCCGATGAATGCTAAGATCAAAACGAGCACGTAATAGATTAAGCCCGCCACAATAAGAGGCTCTAAATAGTTGTATGTTGCGGCGCCGGACTGGTAGGCCCGTCTCATAATATCGCCGAGACCGATGACCGTGACGATCGCCGATTCTTTCGTCAAAGTGATTAATTCGTTAATAATGGCCGGAGAAATGTTTTTGAACGCCTGCGGCAGCAGCAGATCTTTCATCATTTTTCCGTACGGCACGCCGAGAGCGACGGCAGCCTCTTTTTGTCCTTTGTCAATCGCGTTGATTCCCGCTCTGATAATTTCAGAGACGTAAGCGGCAGAATTGAGCGATAAGGCGGTGACCGCCGCCCAAAATTGGTCGATCTGAAAGCCGAGAAGCTGCGGCATACCGAAATAAATGATCATCAGCTGCAGCACGAGCGGCGTGCCGCGGAAAATCGAAGTATAAAAATCCGCAATCCATTTCAGCGGACTGATTGTGCTGATTTTAAACAGACTGAGAATGACGCCTAATACAAGGCCGATGACCGCTGAAACGAGCACAATTTTTAATGTGACGGCAAGGCCTTCCAATATAAAAGGAATTTGGGGTATTGTCGCTGAGAAATCCAAATTCATACGTGTGATCTCCTTTACCTATATTCAAGATAAAAAGCTCAACGAAAAGTTGAGCTTTCTTTTATTTCTCGTTGGTGAACCATTTTTTCTTCAGTTTTTCGATTTCTCCGTTTTTCTCCATTTCTTTCAGCGCTTTGTTAAACTTCGCTGTCAGATCACTGTCTTTGCGGAACGCAATCGCGGAGCCCGATTCGTCTGATTTCGCATCTGCTGAGACAAAGCCCTGCAGATCATGATTTGAACTGAAATAGCCCTGTGCCACGATGTCTTCAATAATTGCGGCATCAAAGCGTCCGGATTTAATCTCTTCCGTTAAGTCTGAAATGCGGTTGCGGTCTTCGAGCTGAAAACCGTATTTTGAAGCAAGCTTCTTGCCTTTTTCTTCTTGAATGGAGCCGAGCTGAACACCGACGGTTTTGCCTTTCAGATCATTCAGAGATTTAATGCTGCTTCCCTTTTTCGTAACGATCATATTGTTAGCAGTATAATAAATATCTGAGAAATCTACTTGCTTTTTCCGTTCCGGAGTAGGTGTCATTCCTGATAAAATCATATCAACCTGCTTAGACTTCAGCGATGTAATCAGACTGTTGAAGTCCATGTCCTGCACCTCAACGTCATAGCCGGTCTTTTTGCCCAAAGCTTTTGCCAGATCAACGTCAAATCCGACGATCTGATCGCCGTCTTTATATTCAAACGGTTTATAATCAGCCGATGTACCCATAATCAGTTTGTTCTTTCCGCCTTCTGAGCCTGAATTGCCTGATCCGCAGGCGGACAGCGCAAAGGTGATACATGCGGCAGTCAATACCAACAGCCATTTCTTCATGATTATTTTCCCCCATATCTGCTTATCTCTTAAACTTGAATATTTATTCGTTAATCTGTATTTTAAACACTTTTTACTAGTTATGCAATACTATTTTCAAAAAATATAATTCCCTTTCTTTATTTATTATAGTCATTGTTTTTCGAATGAGTGACAGCTGATTGCCGTTGCATAAAAATTTATATTTATACAAACACCATATAAAAAAACCCCGCAAGCGCTCGGCTCCGGGGTTTTCCTTTTTACTTATACTTCTTCACAATATTCTTCAAAGGCTTCCTGCAGTTTTGTGACGACGGCCATAGGCTCATGCCCTTCAATTTCATGGCGTTCCACCATTTTCATGATTTTCCCGTCTTTTAAAATTGCAAAGGACGGAGAGGACGGCGGGTAGCCTTCAAAGTACTCTCTCGCTTTTGCTGTCGCTTCTTTGTCCTGTCCGGCAAAAACCGTCACAAGCTGATCCGGGCGTTTATCATAATGTACGGAATGGTACGCCGCAGGTCTTGCAATTCCGCCTGCGCATCCGCAGACAGAATTGACCATAACAAGTGTCGTTCCTTTTTTCGAAAGCGCTTCGTCCACTTCCTCAGCGGTTTTCAGCTCCGTATACCCGGCGGCTGTGATTTCCTGGCGGGCTTGACGCACGACATCATTCATAAATAAATTAAAATCCATATTCAACTGGGACCTCTCCTTTTTGATCATCTTCTCTTATGATAGCAAGGAACCTGCCCTATCGGCAAATGACACCGCTCATCTCCGATTGATTTTTGTCCCTTTTATGTTATCGATGTAAGTTTATGACCTTTTAAAAACGGGAAACTTGTTAAAGAGATTGTCTGAAATAAAGGAGCAGTCGTATGAGCCAACGGAAAGCAGTATTAATTTATAACGGAAACGCCGGTCAAAAACAGATTGATAAAACCCTCGGCACGGTCGTCCCCATTTTGGCCCAGTCAGCTGACGAGCTTTTGATTAAACCGACCAAACATCAGGATGATGCCAGTCAGTTTTGTGAAAATCTCGACAGCTCGGTTGACCATTTATACATTTTAGGCGGAGACGGCACGGTGCATCAATGTATCAACAGCATCAGCAAGCTTGATCACAGACCCGCCGTCGGCATTTTGCCGGGGGGAACGTGCAACGATTTTTCACGGGCGCTCGGCATCCCGCAAAATCTTCAAAAAGCCGCTGAAGCGCTCGCAGCCGGGCATAAACGAATGATAGACGTCTGTAAATCAGATGACGGCTATTTTTTGAACTTCTGGGGGATCGGGCTGATCACTGAAGCATCGAGCCATATTAATGAAAAAGAAAAAGCATTGCTCGGGAAAATCAGCTATTTCACGAGCGCCTTAAGGACGATGACAAGCGCGAACCCTTTTCCCGTCAGATTGACGATCGACGGTGAGGTGAAAGAAGACGAAGCCGTTATGGTGCTTGTCATGAACGGGCATTTTATCGGGACAAACAGAGTTCCCCTGCCTGATGCCAGCCTTCAGGACGGGTTAGCCGATGTGTTAATCTGCCGCAGCACAAGCCTTGCCGCTTTGCGGGAGCTGATGACGATGGAGCAGGGTTCATTTGATGATTTTAAAGGGGAGCTTTCGTATATTCAGGCTTCCAGGATTGAAATCGAAACCGGACGTGAGATGGACGCGGATACGGACGGCGAGGTATATGGAAAGGCGCCTTGCACGATCGAAGTGAAAAAACATCATCTCACTATGCTCGTTCCCGAAGATTCAGAATGAAACTGAAAAAACTCCCTTTGCCGCCAGGGCAAAAGGAGTTTTTTTTAATAGACTGAAGTATTTTCGTCAATGTTTTCTAAGATCTCTTTGACGCGTCCGAGGAAACGGCCGCATACGAGCCCGTCAAGCACTCTGTGATCTAAAGACAGGCAAAGATTAACCATATCACGCACGGCAATCATCCCGTTATTCATGACAACCGGACGTTTGACGATTGATTCTACCTGAAGAATGGCTGCCTGCGGATGATTGATAATGCCCATAGACTGAACCGAGCCGAAAGATCCCGTGTTATTGACGGTAAAGGTGCCGCCCTGCATATCATCAGCGGCAAGTCTTCCGTCTCTCACTTTTTTCGCAAGATCCGTTATTTCTCTGGCTATGCCTTTAATCGTTTTTTCATCAGCATGCTTAATAACCGGAACAAACAGCGAATCTTCTGTGGCAACGGCAATGGAGATGTTGATGTCTTTCTTTTGGACGATTTTGTCCCCCGCCCACATGCTGTTCATTTGCGGGAACTCTTTAAGAGCCTGCGCCGCCGCTTTAACAAAGAAAGCGAAGAATGTTAAATTGAAGCCTTCTTTTTGTTTAAACGAGTCTTTCATGCTGTTTCTGTACGCCGTCATGTTCGTGACGTCGACTTCCATCATCGTCCAGGCATGCGGAATTTCTGTTTTGCTTTTATGCATATTGGCTGCGATGGCTTTTCTGACGCCTGTAACCGGAATTTCAATATCACCGGCTGACAGAGCGGGTGCCGGCGCTTGTTTTTGCTGCTGTTTCGGTGCTTGTTGTGTTGTTTGGACGGCAGCCGGTGCCGGTGCTTCCGTCTTCTGCTGCATTCCCGAATCAATGATCTTTTGAATGTCTTTTCGCGTAATTCTTCCGCCTGCACCCGTTCCTTCAACTTCTTCAAGCTGAATGCCGTGTTCTCCCGCTAATCTGAGCACAGCCGGCGAATATCGCGCTTTATTTGACTGATCTTTACCTGCACGGTTTGAATCGGTGTCTGCAGGGGTATTTTGCACTTCTTCCCGCTTCGGCGCCTCTTCGGCTGCCGTTTCTTCTGTTTCAATTTTGCAGATGATCTCGCCTACTGCAAGAGTCTGCCCTTCTTCCCCTACTAGTTCTGTAATCGTACCGGTAAAAGAAGACGGCACCTCCGCATTCACTTTATCTGTCATGACCTCCGCGATGGGGTCATATTTATTCACTTGATCACCCGGGGATACCAGCCATTTGCTGATCGTCCCTTCCGTCACGCTCTCTCCGAGCTGAGGCATAGCCATTTGTTCAATCGCCATGTCAAAAACCTCCTTACGTCTTTAAAACTCCGCTAATTCTCTCATCGCGGCTTCTGCTTTGTCAGGATTCATCATGAAGTATTTTTCCATTGCCGGCGCATAAGGCATCGCCGGAACGTCAGGACCCGCAAGCCGCTTGATCGGTGCGTCTAAATCAAATAAGCAGTTCTCAGAAATAATGGCGGCGACTTCGCTCATAATGCCGCCTTCTTTCGTATCTTCTGTGATCAGCAATACTTTACCCGTTTTAGATGCGGCTTCAATGATGGCTTCTTTATCTAACGGATAGACCGTACGCAAATCTAATATGTGCGCGGAAATTCCGTCTTTTTCAAGACGCTCGGCAGCCTGAAGAGCGAAATGGACGCATAAACCGTACGTAATGACAGTAATGTCGCTGCCTTCGCGTTTTACATCCGCCTTTCCGATCGGAAGGACGTAATCGTCAGCAGGGACTTCGCCTTTAATCAGGCGGTACGCCCGCTTATGCTCGAAAAACAGTACGGGGTCTTCGTCACGGACAGCAGCTTTTAACAGCCCTTTTGCATCATAAGGAGTTGAAGGCATGACAATTTTAAGGCCCGGCTGGTTGGCAAAGATAGCCTCCACAGATTGGGAATGATACAACGCCCCGTGCACGCCGCCGCCATAAGGCGCTCTGATGACCATCGGACAGCTCCAATCATTGTTTGAACGGTAGCGGATTTTTGCCGCTTCTGAAATGATTTGGTTGACCGCAGGAAGAATGAAATCGGCAAACTGCATCTCTGCGATCGGACGCATGCCGTACATGGCGGCGCCGATGCCGACACCCGCAATCGCTGATTCCGCAAGCGGCGTATCCATCACCCGCTCTTCTCCGAACTGCTCATAGAGACCTGCCGTGGCTTTAAACACGCCGCCTTTTCTCCCGACGTCTTCCCCGAGAACAAAAACACGCGGATCTCTTTCCATTTCTTCTTTCATTGCTGCATTAATACTGTCAATATAAGACATTACAGACATAAGTATTCCTCCCTACTTCGCATAAACGTGATCAAGCGTTGATTCAGGAGATGCATATGGCGCTTTCTCCGCTTCGTCTGTCGCTTCGTTTACGATAGCCATGATGTCATCCAGCATGGTCTTTTCTTCTTTTTCACTAAGAAGCCCGGCTTCTTGCAGGTATGTTTTGTATATAAGAAGCGGATCTTGTTTCTTTGCTTCTTCTACTTCTTTACGTTCTCTGTAGCTGCTGTCGTCGTCGTCACTCGAATGCGGCGTCAAACGGTAGGAAACCGTTTCGATTAATGTAGGGCCTTCGCCTTTAGACGCACGTTCGCGCGCTTCTTTCACAACACGATAAACTTCCAACAGATCGTTTCCGTCAACAGTGACGCCCGGCATACCGTAGCCTACCGCCCGGTCGGAGATATTCTCGCAGGCCACCTGTTTGTCATACGGAACAGAAATGGCATACTTATTGTTTTCACACATGAAAATGACCGGCAATTTATGCACGGCGGCAAAGTTCGCCCCTTCGTGAAAATCTCCCTGGTTGGAAGAGCCTTCTCCAAAGGTCACGAAAGAAACGATATCCTTTTTATCCATGCGTCCCGCAAGCGCGATCCCGACTGCGTGAGGGACCTGCGTCGTAACAGGAGAGGAGCCCGTTACGATTCTGTTTTTCTTTTGACCGAAGTGTCCCGGCATCTGCCTTCCGCCTGAGTTCGGGTCAGCCGCTTTCGCAAAACCGGACATCATCAAATCCTTTGCAGTCATACCGAATGCAAGCACAACCCCCATATCTCTGTAGTAAGGAAGCACATAGTCGGTATAGCGGTTTAAAGCATAGGCCGCGCCTACTTGTGCCGCTTCCTGCCCCTGACATGAAATAACGAACGGAATTTTGCCCGAGCGGTTTAACAGCCACATTCTTTCGTCGATTTTTCTGGCTAACAGCATGGTTCTATACATTTCAACGGCTTCCGCGTCAGAAAGCCCTAATGCTTGATGGCGGTTTGTAGTCATTCAAACCCCTCCTTCTTTCCTTTTAAAAATGAATCGCGTTTCCGTCTGCGGCTAGTGCAGCTTCTCCAATCGCCTCTGAAAGCGACGGGTGCGGGTGTATGGACTGGCCGATTTCCCACGGCGTCGCATCGAGCACCTTGGCAAGCCCCGCTTCAGAGATCATATCGGTGACGTGCGGACCGATCATATGAACTCCGAGAATATCATCTGTGTTCCGGTCGGCGACGATTTTGACAAAGCCGTCGCTTTCCCCGTAAACAAGCGCTTTTCCGATCGCCATGAACGGAAACTTTCCGATCTTAAGTTCGTGTCCTTTGCGTTC
Organism: Bacillus sp. 5RYD7K; assembly: GCF_059831465.1. Lineage (NCBI taxonomy): Bacteria > Bacillati > Bacillota > Bacilli > Caryophanales > Bacillaceae > Bacillus > Bacillus sp. 5RYD7K. The sequence continues at coordinate 2,375,092 of NZ_CP191200.1, read as the reverse complement.
AGCTTCTTCTTCTGTCAAACCGACACTCGCCGCTTCCGGATTTGAATAAATGCATTTTGGCACAAGAGCGGCAGCAAGAGGCGCCGGATTAAGACCCGCCATATGCTCAACGGCAATGATGCCTTCACGGGATGCCACATGTGCAAGCTGCAGTCCGCCGACAACATCACCGATCGCATAAATGTGCGATTCCTTCGTCTGTCCGGCTTCATTTACGACGACAGAACCGTTTTCCGTAACAATGTCCGTGTTTTCAAGGCCGATTCCTTCAATGTTCGGCTGGCGGCCGATGGAAACAAGCATTTTTTCTGCATAATACGTTTCGCTTTTTCCATTCTTTTCAGCGTCAATTGAAACACCGTCCGCTTTTTTCAATGTATCCGGAAGCACTTTCACACCCGTCACAATCTTAATCCCTTTTTTCGTTAACAGTTTTTCCATTTCGCTTGAAATATCACGGTCCTCAGTCGGCAAAATGCGGTCCGCATATTCGATCACAGTGATATCGACGCCGAAATCGTTCAGCATGGATGCCCATTCAATACCGATGACGCCGCCGCCGACGATCATCATGGATTGGGGCAGACGTTCAAGCTCAAGCGCTTCATCTGACGTCAGAATATATGTACCGTCAGCTTCTAAACCCGGCAGCATTTTCGGTCTCGAACCGGTTGCGATAATCAATTGTTTCGGTATCAGCATGTCGTTTTCTTCGCCATTTGCGTATTCAACGGAAACTGTACCTGGAAGAGGTGAGAAGATGGAAGGGCCGAGCATACGTCCGTACCCGTTGAATACATCAATCTTCCCCTTTTTCATCAGGTGGGCGACACCGCCGGCCAGCCGGTCAACGATTCCCTGCTTTCGTTTTTGCACACTGTCAAAACGGAGGGAGACACCTTCCGTTTCAATGCCAAACGATGCCGCTTGCTTTGCGGTCCGATACACTTCCGCGCTTCTTAACAGCGCTTTACTCGGAATACATCCTTTATGCAGACATGTTCCGCCGAGTTTTTCTTTTTCTACAACGGCCGTTTTCAAGCCGAGCTGGGCCGATCTGATGGCGGCGACATAACCGCCCGTTCCGCCGCCCAGAATGACCACATCATACTCAGTCGCCATCTGTTTTCACTCCTTCGCCGATCTGATATTGTTTTGCCTGCTCCTCACCGGCTAAAACCCGAAGCGCGCCTTGCGCGAGAGATTGCAGTTCATTTTCTCCCGGGTACACCAGTACATCCGAAATCCAATCTATGTACGATCTGATGGCGGATACGAAACGTTTCCCGTACGCTAAACCGCCCGTCAGGACGATAATGTCTACTTTTCCTTTTAAAACGGCGCTTGCCGCCCCGATTTCTTTTGCTACTTGATAAGCCATGGCATCATAAATGAGCCTTGCATGCTCATCTCCGTCCTGAATTCGTTTTTCCACTTTCAACGCGTCCGTTGTTCCCAGGTAGCCGGACAGTCCGCCGGTGCCGACAAGTTTTTTCATCATATCGGCTTTTGAATATTTGCCGGAAAAACACATTTCCACCAGATCTCCGGCCGGAACGGTTCCCGCACGTTCCGGACTTAAAGGTCCTTCACCGTGAAGCCCGTTGTTGACATCCGTCACCCTTCCGCAGTCATGAACGCCGACTGTGATGCCGCCGCCCATGTGGGTGACGATCATCTTCATCTGTTCATACCGTTTGCCGAGGGACGCCGCCGCCTGACGGGCAACGGCTTTTTGGTTTAAAGCATGAAAAATGCTTTTCCGCTTGATTTCAGGCATCCCTGATACTTTAGCGAGCGGAGTCATCTCATCCACCACGACCGGATCGACGATATATGCCGGGATATTTAGTCCGTCAGCAATTTCCCTGGCAATAATTCCGCCCAGATTGGAAGCATGCTGGCCGTTGTAGCCGTTTTTTAAATCAGTGATCATGGCGTCATTCACTTCATATGTGCCGCCCTCAATCGGTCTGAGCAGGCCGCCTCTGGCGCAAACGGCATCAAACTTTGAAATGTTGATGCCCTGTTCGTGCAGAGACTCAAGTATGCTTATTTTTCGAAATTCGTATTGGTCGATAATGCTGTTAAATGTTTCCAGCTCTTCTTCGGGGTGCCGCAGCGTCTTTTCAAATATACAGCGTTCATTGTGAAAGACGCCGATTTTCGTTGATGTTGAGCCTGGATTCAGAATGAGAATGCGTTTTTCCTGTTCGAACATTTTCATACCTCCAGATCAAATTCCTACCGTCTGCTTAATATGCTTTGGCCGTTTTGCAAAAACTGGCTTCTTGAACGGCGCATGCGCTCAATTCGTTCCTCAGCAAGACGGTCAGCCGCTAAGTATGTCGGAATGCCGTCACGCGCGGAAATATCGAGCACCCGTTCAATGTTTGCATAGATGCCTTCAACCTTTTTCAAAGCCCGCTCTGCATTGTAGCCGTAAAGTTCATCTGCTACATTGATGACGCCGCCGGCATTGATGACATAGTCCGGTGCGTATACGATTCCCATCTCATGAATGGTATCGCCGTGACGTGTTTCTTTCAGCTGGTTATTGGCCGCTCCCGCAATGACTTTCGCCTTCAGCTGTGTAATCGTGTCATCGTTAATGACGGCACCGAGAGCACACGGGGCATAAATATCGCACGCCTGTGAGTAAATGTCGTCCGGATCGACTGCACGGGCGCCAAAGTCCTCAACGGCACGTTTAACAGATTCTTTATTGATATCCGTCACGATTAGAGAAGCACCTTCTTCGTGAAGGTGGCGGCAAAGATTGTAAGCCACATTTCCCACGCCTTGCACGGCAATTGTTTTTCCTTCCAGTGAATCAGTGCCGAACGCCGCTTTAGCGGCAGCTTTCATCCCTTTGTATACGCCGTACGCCGTAACCGGAGACGGATTTCCTGAGGAACCGAATGCAGGAGAAATCCCTGTTACATAGTCTGTTTCATCATGAATAATATCCATATCTTCAACGGTGGTGCCGACGTCTTCCGCCGTAATATATCTTCCGTTTAAGCCTTGGATGTACCGGCCGAATGCGCGGAACATTTCTTCATTCTTATCCTTGCGCGGGTCCCCGATAATAACGGTTTTCCCGCCGCCCAGGTTTAGCCCGGCAGCCGCATTTTTATAAGTCATGCCTTTTGCGAGTCTTAATGCATCTTCAATCGCAGCTTCTTCACTGTCATATGTCCACATTCTTGTTCCGCCGAGTGCAGGACCGAGCGTGGTATCGTGAATCGCGATGATCGCTTTTAATCCAGATTGTTCATCTTGGCAGAATACCAATTGTTCGTAATCATAAGTCTCCATATATTTAAAAATTTCCATAGGTTCGTTCCTCCTACTGTTCTTGTGATGCGCAAATCGCAAGCGCAATTGAATACAGTTTATTTTCTGCGGTATCCGCTCTGCTCGTTAATGCAATCGGCGCCTTCGCACCGGCGATGACGGCAGCAACATTTGCTTTCGCAAAATAAATCATTGACTTATAAAGCATATTTCCAGCCTCAATTGAAGGAACCAAGAGAATATCCGCCTGGCCCGCAACGCTTCCGGAAATTCCTTTTTGGAGCGCGGCCGCTTGGGATACGGCATTATCCAAAGCGAGCGGTCCGTCCGCAATGCAGCCCGTAATCTGTCCTCTATTGCACATTTGGACGATTGCAGCGGCGTTCAGCGTCGCCTCCATTTTCGGGTTGACCGTTTCAATTGCGGCAAGGACTGCAGCTTTTGGCATAGGGTTCCCTACTGAATGCGCGACATGAACCGCATTTTGCAGAATATGCCGAAGCTCTTCAAGAGACGGGGCAATGTTCAGCGCCGAATCCGTTACATACATCAGCCGGTCATAGTCCGGCACCTCAAAAACGGCTACATGTGATAACACCTTCTTTGAACGCAGCCCTTCCTGTCGGTTTAACACTGATTTCAGAAGAGTTGAGCTCGGCAGATTCCCTTTCATTAAAATATCAGCCTCTTGTTCACGCACTGCTCGCACTGCTTTTGCAGCAGATTCTTCGGGTGAATCGGCGTGGACGATTTCAGCATTAAACTTCGGCTCGTTTGCCAGGAGTTCTTTCAGCTTTTCACTGTCACCCGTCAGTAAAAATCGTGCCGATAAATGTTCTGCCGCCATTTTGACAGCTTGGATCACTTCTTTATCTGCTGCGTGGGCCACTGCAATGGTTTTTGCGTTTTTTGCCGCGGCTTTTTCAACTAGGTCTCTCAGCTTCATTTTGTACCACCTTCCTTGTGTGAATCCGCTTTTATCAATGCAAGTTCCGTGCCAAATATGCGGGAGGGTTATTACGGCCTTTTTTTAAGAAAACATGCAGCTGGTTGCGCTGTTTCTGCAATTTATTGCATGCCGTCATTTGCAAGGCCGTACTTGTCCATTTTGTAGTACAGATTCCGAATGCTGACACCAAGCGCTTTTGCCGTTTTGGTTCGGTTGAATTTGTGCTTTTCAAGTGTTTTTTGAATGACATGCGCTTCAAATTTTTCAACGGCTTGAGAGAGTTTTTCTCCTTCCACATCCGGAAAATCACTCTGGGCGCCGTTTTTTTCATTCAGCTCTGTTTCAAAAACAGGCAGATGCTGCTGTTCGATCCGCTCCATGTTCGGCTCTAAAAAGATCATCGCCCGGCCGAGCACATTTTCGAGCTCTCGTACGTTTCCAGGCCAGCTGTAGGCTGATAAAGCACGCAGCGCGTTGGGCGAGAGTCCCTTTACGTTGCGTCCGTAATCCTGATTGATTTTTTCAATGAGCCTAATGCTCAGCGCTTCTATATCTTCTTTGCGCTGCCGAAGCGGCGGGATGGAGATCGGATAGCGGTTAATCCGGTAATACAGGTCTTCCCGGAACGTCCCTTCCGCCATGGCTTTTTCGATATTGACATTTGTCGCTGCGATAATTCTGACATTGACAGAAATCGCTTTAGCGCCGCCGACTCTGATAATTTCTTTTTCCTGCAGAACCCTGAGCAGCTTTGCCTGGGTGCTTTGGGTCAGCTCCCCGATTTCATCTAAGAAAATGCTGCCGTTATTCGCTTCTTCAAAAAGCCCTTTTTTGCCCCCGCGCCTCGCGCCCGTAAACGCGCCTTCCTCATAGCCGAAAAGCTCGGATTCAAGCAGTGATTCAGACAGGGCCGCACAATTGACCCTGATGAATTTATTGTATTTTCGGTCGCTTTCATTATGGATGGCGTGGGCGAAAAGTTCTTTCCCGGTGCCGGATTCTCCCCGCAGCAGAATCGTCGCCGGCGTTTTCGCCCCGAGCTTCGCCTGTTCAAGGGCGACCAGCATTTGTTCACTCGTGCCGATAATGTCATCAAACGTGTATTTCGCTTCAAGCGTGCGGATGATCTGGCGCGCCCGGTTCAATTCAGCCGTCAGCGTTTTAATTTCTGACACATCGTGAATGACGCCGACGCTGCCTTTTAAAATACCGTCGACAATAACGGGGGCAACATTCACAATGACATCCTTTTTATTAGGGCCGACTTTCATCCTTACCCCCCGTACGGGCCGCCTTGTCCCCAATACTTTCAGATGCATGCTTTCCCCTTCCGAAATATCGGTGGAGGCGGGTTTTCCGATGACTTCGCTTTCTGCCAGCCCGGTCATTTTTGTATACGCTTTGTTGATTAACATTCCGATGCCGTTTTCATCAACGACGGAAATGGCTTCGTCTGACGATTGAATAATCGCTTCAAGCATAGTGCGGATTTGTTTTAAGTTCGTGACCTCTTCTGCCAGCTCAACCGCGTCCGTGATGTCTTTAAACACACATAACGCCCCGAGAAGCTTCCCGCCTTCATCAATGATCGGCAGTCTTGTCGTGACAATCTGAAGGTGCTTTCCGAGGAGCTGCTTCTGGTTATACTCCGGCTCTCTCGTTTCCAAAATCCGCGGCAGTTTTGTGTTCGGCACTACGTCTTTAATTTGGCGGCCGATGACATCTTCCCGTTTTTGACCGACCATTTTTTCAGCCATCTGATTAAATAAAATGATCTTTTCATTGACGTCTATAAAAATCATGCCGTCGTGCGTTGAATTAAAAATCCGGTCATGCTTATACGTCTGGGACTTCAGCATTTGAATAAGCTCCTGTTTTTCCTCCATCAGCTGAAACATCATGTACGCCAATTTTCCCGGCATGACGATGGTTTGTTCTTTTTTCTGTTGGAGCAGCTCATCCATGACCGCTTTGTCGCCCGTTGTATGGATGATGATATCTATATCTTCGGTTATGTAAGATTTCCAATCTGATGAGGTTGCAATTCCATATTTCCGGGCTTCTTGCAGCCCTTGCGCCTCCGGATCTTGATCAACCACCGCAATAATTTGGATCAGCTTTGTTTTCATCAAAATCTGTAAGAGCGCCGTGCCTCCTTTACCAGCACCTATAATCAGCACCTTCTGCATCCCGATACCCCTTTATATGAAAAAATTTGCACACCTGTATTTTCCGTTGCAATAATTTGCACAACCCCTATGTTACCATGTTTTCATCTCTTGACAAAATATTTTTTCGATTGGACAATAAAGGAAATCACATCGTAAAGGGGTTTTCTGAATATGAGCCGGCTTGTTGCGCTTTTGATTCTCGTCCTCCCCGGCGCTGTCGCGGCGCTCGGCATTAAGCTGATGAGAGATGCATTATTCGGGCATGTGTTTGCCCCGTTTCCGTCCCTTTTTCTTCAGGGAGCTGCCGGACTGGCGTTTTTTTTATTCGGCCTTTATATTCTGGCCGGGTTTATTCTGTACAGAGATCGGAAACGCAACCAGGTCAGCCCGCGGTTCAGGAAAAAAAAGCTGTAAAAAAAGCCCTTGTAAAAAAGGGCTTTTTCAGTCGTCCGGCAGTATCGTTTTGGCAATGGATTGATCCAGTTCTTCATAGTCATCATAAGCGATCGTTTCATATAATTCTTTTCTCGTCTGCATATCGGAAAGCCCCGCTTTTTGCGAGCCTTCTTCTTTTATAAGGCGGAAAATACGCTCAAAAGCCTTGGCCGCCGTTCTGAGTGATGTGACCGGGTAAATGACCATGTGACAGCCCATATCGGAAAATTCTTCCGCACTGTAATACGGCGTTTTCCCGAACTCGGTCATATTTGCGAGAACCGGCACACTGGTTTGTTTGGAAAACGCTCTAAATTCGCTTTCTGATTGGAGCGCTTCCGGAAAAATAGCGTCAGCCCCCGCTTTTATATAAGCGTCCGCTCTTTTTATGGCGCCCTCCAGCCCTTCCTGCTGTCTGGCGTCTGTCCTTGCAACAACGAGAAGAGTCGGCGCGGCCTGCTTGATCGCTTTGATTTTCTGCGCCATTTCTTCAATCGGCACGAGCTGCTTTCCATTCAGATGCCCGCATTTTTTCGGCAGGCGCTGATCCTCCATCTGCACGGCGGCTGCGCGCGCTTCATACATTTCTTTCGCCGTCCGGGCAGCATTCAGGATACCACCGAAACCCGTATCAATGTCCACTAGGACGGGCAGATCAGACGAGCGGACCAAATCTTTAACCCGTTCAGCCATTTCCGCCGACGTGATGATGCCTAAATCGGGCAGCCCTCTGCTCGCCGTGTAAGCCGCGCCTGATAAATAAAGAGCCGAAAACCCCGTTTTCTTGGCGATAAGAGCAGCCATCGCATCATGAGCGCCGGGGATCTGCAATATATCCGGCGCTGTCATCAGCGTACGGAACCGCTCTGCAAGCTCCTCTTGAGACGACTGCCTGCTGACGATCCACGTCATGTTTGTCACCCTCCTATTTTATATGAGAAATAAGTCCATAAATTCAATAACGCTGAGCTGCTGCATCCGTCCGCTATGTCTGCAGGCTTCTTCTATTTTACGCTGCTGCTTCAATGAAAAATGAGTGCTGATGTTTGCTGAAAACTTGGCAAGAATATTCGGTACGGCTTCGTTTCTGCGGAACCGGTGCCCGAGCGGGTATTCACATTCGATCCGTTCCGTAGCTGTGCCGTCTGTAAAATGCACCTGTACGGCATTTGAGATGGATCGCTTATGCGGGTCTAAGTAATCCTTTGAGTACGCTTTGTGTTCCGTCACCTCCATTTTGCCCCGCAATGTATCAATTCGCGGGTCAGACGCCGTTTCCTCTTCATAATGATCTGCCTTTATATCTCCGAAAAGAAGCCCGATTGCCGTAATGTACTGCAGGCAATGATCCCGGTCTGCCGGATTGTGAAGCGGACCTTTTTTATCGATAATCCGGATTGCTGATTCATGCGTCATAATCGTGATCCTGTCAATTTCCCCGATGCGGTCTTTCACCTGCGGATGGAGCCGGACCGCGCATTCCGCCGCTGTCTGGGCGTGGAATTCAGCCGGGTAGGATACTTTAAACAATACATTCTCCATCACATAGGACCCAAGCGGGCGGGCAAGCTTTATTTCCTGCCGGTTAAATAATACGTCTTGAAATCCCCACACCGGTGCGGTCAGCGCCGTCGGGTACCCCATTTCACCTTTTTGCGCCATCAGGGCCAAATACACGCCTCTGCTCGTCGCGTCACCGGCTGCCCATGATTTGCGCGATCCGGTGTTCGGCGCATGCCGGTACGTTCTGAGGCTTGAATTATCAATCCAGGCGTGAGATACGGCGTTATTGATTTCCGCTTTTGAGCCTCCCAGCATGTGGGCGCAAACAGCCGCAGTCGCCACTTTCACAAACAGCACATGATCAAGCCCGACTCTGTTTAAACTGTTTTCTAAAGCGAGAATTCCTTGAATTTCGTGCGCTTTGATCATTGCGCGAAGCACATCGCGTACGGTAAGCGGTTCTTTCCCTTCAGACATTCTCACTCTGGAAATATAGTCCGCACAAGCCAATATGCCTCCGAGATTGTCAGACGGATGGCCCCATTCCGCCGCAAGCCACGTATCATTATAATCGAGCCACCTGTTGATGCATCCGATATTAAAGGCGGCCGTGACGGGGTCTAATACAAAAGGCGTGCCCGGGACCCTGCTGCCGTTCGGTACAGCGGTTCCCGGGACAATCGGGCCGAGCAGCTTTGTACATTCGGGATAGCTGAGCGCCAAAATTCCGCAGCCTATCGTATCAAGAAGCACATGTCCTGCCGTAGTGAAAGCTTCTGAACTGTCAATCTCCTGATGGAGCACGTAATCAGAAATCTCTTCGATCACGGCATCCATTCGGCGGGTTTCTGTCATGTTTTCATCTTCCTTTCTTGTCTGTTTACAGGCGCGCTCCGGTATAGCGGACACGCGGGCGGAAAAGCCGGTTTCTGCTGTGCTGTTCAATGACGTGCGCGCACAGGCCGACGGTTCGTGCGCTGAAGAATATAGGCGTGTACAGCGGTATCGGAATGCCGAGCATGTAATAGACCGGCGCTGCGTAGTAATCTAAATTCGGATAAAGGCCTTTTTTCTCCCGCATGACGGTTTCGCCGGCTTCACACATGTGATAGAGACGGAAATCCCCAGAGAGATCAGACAGCTTTCTCAGCGCTTCTTTCATCATGAGCGCCCTCGGGTCCATTTTTTTCATGTAGACACGGTGGCCGAAGCCCATGATTTTTTCTTTGTTTGCGAGTTTTTGAGTTAACAAGTGAATAAACCCGTCTGTATCCTTCGCTTCTTCAAGCATGTACATAACCGCTTCGTTCGCTCCGCCATGAAGGTTTCCCTTAAGCGAGGCGACGGCTCCGGTGAGAGCGCCGTAAATATCCGATTGCGTCGAAGCGATGACACGGGCCGTAAATGTTGAGTTCGGCAATTCATGCTCACTGTATAAAAGAAGCGACCTGTCGAATATTTCTTCTTCCAAGGAGGACGGTTTTTTTCCGGTAATCATATATAAAAAGTTTGCGCTGTACGATAAGGTTCCGACAGGCGCTAAAGGTTCCTGACCGTTTATGATACGATAGCTGTTGACGGTCAGATTGGGCATTTTGCCTATCAGCCCGCGGACACGGTGCCGATTTACAGAAGAGGTGCGGTCATCAATATCCTTGTCAAAGCCGCCAAGCGCGGACAAGCCTGTCCTCAGACCGTCCATCGGATGAGTATGTTCAGGCAGCAGACGGCATATATGCAAGATTTCCTCGGGAAGGTCTCCGCCGCGCCGGATGTCATCTTCAAGCGCCGCCTTCTCTTTCGCATCAGGAAGTCTGTCTTCCAATAAGAGATGGACAATGTCCATATAGCCGGCCGTTTTAGAAAGCTCGATCAGATCATGGCCTTTGATTAAAATCCTGCCCTGCTGTGTATCCAAAAAAGAAATTCCCGTTTCCACCGCAATGACGCCATCTAAACCGGGAGAATAAGATTCCATGGTTTCGCTCCTTTTCCGCGCTTTTTATTGAAGAAGATACTTAGAAATAATCAGCCTTTGAATCTCATTGGTGCCCTCATAGATTTGCGTGACCTTCGCATCCCGAAATAAACGCTCCGCGGGATACTCTTTCATATAGCCGTAGCCGCCGTGAATCTGCACAGCCTCCACTGCCGCTTTCATCGCCGCATCAGACGCGAATTGCTTTGCCATCGATGCTTCTTTTCCGCACGGAAGCCCGCGCTGATACAGATCAGCGGCATGATAGACTAATAGTTTGGCAGCTTCCGCATTCGTCGCCATGTCAGAAAGTTTAAAAGAAACGGCCTGATTCGAGGCAATGGGCCTGCCGAACTGGCTGCGGGTTTTAGCGTATTCCGCCGAGCAGCCGAGCGCCGCTTCGATAATTCCGAGCGCCTGAGCTGCTATGCCGATCCGTCCGACATCTAGGTTTTTCATGGCGATTGAAAAACCCTCGCCCTCTTCGCCGAGCCGGTTTTCAATTGGAATTTCCGCTTGGTCAAATTGCAATTCGACGGTATTGGAACCTAACAATCCGAGCTTTTTTTCTTTCTTTCCGACAGAAAAGCCGGGTGTGTTTTTTTCAACGATAAAAGCGGAAATCCCCTTTCTCCCTTTATCCGGGTCCGTTAAGGCAAATGTCAGATACAGATCTGCCGCTCCGCCGTTTGTAATAAAGATTTTTGAACCGTTCAGAATATATGAACCGCCTTTTCGCACAGCCGTTGTTTTCAGGCTTCCCGCATCAGATCCGGATTGAGGCTCAGTAAGCGCAAAAGCCCCGACGTATTCGCCCGCTGCCAGCTTTGGAATATACCTTTGTTTTTGGTCTTCTGTCCCGAAATGGAGAATCGGGTTTGTCCCTACCGATGTGTGGACGGATAAAATGACGCCGACAGCCGCGCTGACTTTTGATATTTCATGAATCGCTAAAATGTAAGATGTTGTATCAGCCCCCGCTCCGCCGTATGCTTCCGGGACGGGGATGCCCATTAACCCCGCTTCTCCCATTTTTTTAATCAGCCGGTCCGGAAATTCATCGGTTGTTTCCATGATCTCAACCATCGGTGCGATTTCCTTGCGTGCAAAATCGCGCACCATTTTTCTCATCATGATGTGCTCTTCTGTAAAATGCACGGCTGCAGGCCTCCCCCATGATTTTTATGTCATCTGTTGTACTCATAAAAACCGCGCCCGCTTTTTTTGCCGAGCCAGCCGGCGCTGACATATTTTCTGAGCAGCGGGCATGGGCGGTATTTCGAATCTCCGAACCCCGCATAGAGAACCTCCATGATGGAAAGGCATGTATCCAATCCGATGAAGTCGGCTAATGTTAAAGGCCCCATCGGATGACGCATGCCGAGCTTCATCACTTCATCAATCGCTTCCTTTGAAGCCGCCCCTTCGTAAAGGCAATAAACGGCCTCGTTAATCATCGGCATTAATATACGGTTAGATATAAAGCCGGGAAAATCATTGACTTCAACAGGCGTTTTTTTCATCCGGACGGCAAGCTTCTTTACTGTTTCCGCCGTTTCTTCCGACGTAGCAAGCCCTCTGATGACCTCGACAAGCTCCATGACAGGAACCGGATTCATAAAATGCATGCCGATTACTTTGTCAGGTCTTTTTGTGACAGCAGCAAGCTCTGTAATAGGAAGAGAAGACGTATTGCTTGCCAATACGGTATGAGGGAGACACATTTTATCAAGTGTGCCGAGTAATTCAGTCTTTGCTGTTTTGTTTTCGGCAATGGCTTCTATTACAAAATCAGCATCTCCCGCTTCTGTGAGCGCTGCCGGGGAGATGCGGCTGAAAACGGATTCTGTTTCATGCCGTGTCTTGCGTCCTTTCGCCTGATCTTTCTCCAGATTTGTCTTTATGCGGTAAAGGCCTTTTGTCACTGATTCCGGCTCCACATCGTATAACATGACGGAAAACCCAGCTTCTGCAGCCGTCTGCGCGATACCTGCTCCCATCTGACCCGCACCTGCGACCATGATTGTTTTCATTTTCATCTGACGCTCCCCTCGTTATATCAGTACACCTCGAGCAGGACGGCGTCTCCTTGGGCCGCTCCGCTGCATATAGCCGCTATGCCTAAACCTCCCCCGCGCCGCTTTAATTCGTATATCAAACTCATGATGATTCTGGCGCCGCTTGCGCCGATCGGATGGCCGAACGCGATCGCTCCTCCGTTTACATTCACTTTCTCCCGGCTGAATCCGGCAATCTTTTCGCTGACGAGCACGACGGACGCAAATGCTTCGTTTACTTCAAACAAATCAATATCGTCAACGGACAGACCGGTTTTTTTCAAAAGCCGGCTGATCGCCTCTCCCGGTGCGCTGGCAAGCTCAGACGCTTCCAGTCCGACAGACGCAAAGCCAAGTATCGCAGCAAGCGGTCTGACATGCTGCTTCGCGGCCTTTTCCTCTGACATCAGCACAAATGCTCCGGCGCCGTCATTTACACCGGGAGCGTTTCCCGCTGTTACCGTTCCGCCGGCTGTAAAAATAGGCTTAAGCTTTGCGAGCTGCTCAAGACTTGTATCAGGGCGCAGCCCCTCATCCTGCGTAACAGTATGCTGTTTGCCCTTTTTGCCGGTCCAAGTAACCGGAACGATTTCTTCTTGCAATTTGCCCGTCTCAGCCGCCTCAGCTGCGCGTTTCTGGCTTAAAAGAGCGTAATGATCCTGTTCATCTCGGGAAATGCCGTACTTTTCGGCCGCAGCGCTTCCGTGGACAGCCATATGCACCTGATCGAACGCACAGGTCAGCCCGTCATGAACCATTAAATCCTGAAAAACCCCGTCTCCCATTCTTATACCCCAGCGGCCGGCCGGAATGGCGTATGGGATGTTGCTCATGCTTTCCATTCCGCCTGCAATCAGCACGGCCGCATCATTTGCCCGGATGATTTGATCACAGAAGGTAACGGCTCTGAGCCCCGATGCACAAACCTTATTAATGGTTTCAGCCGGGACGGACCATGGAAGCCCGGCATACCTTGCAGCCTGCCGTGCCGGAATCTGCCCCGCACCCGCTTGGACGACCATTCCCATCACCGCTCCTTCTGCTTCGCTTTCACCGATGCCGGCGCGCTTGATTGCTTCTTTTATGGCAATGCCGCCAAGCTCGGCTGCTTTTACCTCTTTTAATGCACCGCCGAATTTTCCGAACGGTGTTCTTGCCGCACTGACGATAACCGTTTTCCCCACACTTTTGCCTCACTTTCAATAAAATAAGATAACGCTTACATAAAAGGCCCTGTTACACTATATGAACCTCCTGATCACGTTATGATCGCCCCTCCGGTTTCTGCCCATAAAAAAAAGACTGTCTGAACAGTCTTCTTAATGGCGGCATTCTTCTTTTATAGAAACAGCCAGCTTTGGATAATCGGTAAAAAATGCGTCTGCTCCCGCTTTCATCAGCTGCTTCATATCTTCCGGACGATTAACGGTGAACGGACGGAGCTTCACTTGGTGTTTTACAAGATGCTTGACCGCTTCAGCGCTGACCGCCGGCGTACCAAGCTTAGGATGATAACCTGAAGCGGGAATTGAAGCGAGATACTGTTCAGGCCGGTACAGCACATCCATCGTCAGCACCGCCCGTTCAATCTCAGGCGCCAAGGCATGGCAAAGCGCAAGGCTCTCATGATTAAATGAAGAAAAAATAACGCGCTTTTCCAATCCGTAATACCTGACTTTTTTGATCACTTCTTTTTCCATTCCCTCGTAGCGGAATACACTGTTTTTCAGCTCAATATTGATCAGAAAATCGGCGCGCTCCGCAAAACGCAGCACGTCTGACAAAAGCGGAATTCTGACTCCTTTAAAAGAATCTTTCCATTTTCCGGCGGCATCGGCGGTTCTGATTTTGTCATACGCCGTATCTTTCACAAATCCTTGTAAAGACGTCGTTCGGTCAAGGGTTTCATCGTGGATGACCACGATACGGCCGTCTTTTGTCATCTGTACGTCAAGTTCGATTCCGTCCGCCCCGTCCTCAATCGCTTTTGTGAACGCGGGCATCGTATTTTCGGGATAGTCGCCCGACGCCCCCCGGTGGGCAAAAATAGTCGTCATATGTGTCACCTCAGGTGTTTGTCATCGGTTTTCTCTATTATAATCGTTATGCACGTAAGGCGGGCGCTATTTACACATATTTTACGATTATCGGCCGCTGTAATAGGTTTCGATTCCATTTACAATAGCATCGGCGGCGTGTTCTTGCCCGTTAGCGTTTTTCAGCTTGTCCGCATCTTGAGGATTTGTGATAAAGCCTAATTCAGCCAGCACACTAGGCATTTTTGAATATGTAATGACATAAAAAGGGGCTTCTTTTACACCTCTGTCCCTCATCTCTAGAGACGAAACAAGCTGCTGTTGGATATCAGAAGCAAGCCTTTCGCTGTCTGCTCCTTCATATGTTGAATTAAAATACGTTTCTGTACCTGATGCTGTCGATACGGCTGAGTTCGTATGAAGGCTGACGAATAAATCGGATTGGCTGGCGCTTGCTTTCGCCACCCGCTCGTCCAAACTTAAAAAAGTATCGTCAGTCCTTGACGCAACAGATGTTGCACCTTCTGCTTCCAATTTGGCGGCTACCTTGTTTGACACCGCTAAATTGATGTTTTTCTCCAACAGTCCATTTCCCCCGGCCCCGCTGTCTTCTCCGCCATGGCCGGCATCAATATAGATGGTCTTCCCTTGCAAAGGTTCGGCTGCATAAGCGGACGGCGCAAGCAGAAGCAGGGCGGCACCGAAGGCAGCAGCGCTTTTTGTCAGTAAGCCCACGTTTTTTCCTCCCCGTTTTTCACATATCTGTTTCTTTTTTCAGTTCTTCAAGCCGTAATTGTCCGTTGCTCTCTTTTTTATAGGTGATTTGCACCGCCGTATGTTCAGGCAGAAACTGACATTCAAAACGCTTAGCAAAAGGCACCTTCACCTCGTGCCGCTCTCCGTCAATTTCCAGTGCGATCGTATCGTTTCCGGCCGCTTTTATAAATGTTCCTTCCTGTGTAAATGACGGCGCCGAATCCGCCTCAGCGGTATACTCGCAGCCTGATAGCAGCCATGCAGTGAAGATCAGAAGTATGACAGACTTCACACAGATCACCTCACGTTTTCTCATTCGGCTTTATCTTTGTACAGAATGGCGGATTTGTAAAGGGCGCCTTCGTCCCTCCAGCGATTTTCCATATTTGGAATAAAGGCTTTCTGACCCGCCGATTACCTGAACTTAGAAAGAAAGCGAGCTGATCCGTCTATGAAAAAGGTTCTGTCTGATGGCCGGATATGCAAAATTTAACGGAAACGGACGACTTTCTATTCATTTTGAAAAAATGACAGATCGGCAAAAAAAGAGAGCCCGTCATGCGCTCTCCCGAATAGAATGATTCATATTTATTTTGAGCTTTTCATAAAATGAACGGGACAACTTAAAAGAGCAGCGTATTGACGGCAATGATGAGAATAATCACTCCGCTCAGCACCGTGCTGAACTGTCCGACATGGAAAGAACCGATGCGAAGTGACGCAGCTTTTTTCCCGAGCAGGCAGCCGATCCATATGGTCAGAAAGCTTCCGATCGCCGCAGTGATGGAAATGGCAGCGGGAGAAAGCCCGATCAGGCCCGCGCTTAATCCGTTGGTCAGCGCATTTGCGGATACGGCCACCCCGAGAACCATGGATTCCAGTATACCGATTTCTCCCGAACCGTCAGCATCCGCTGTCTCCGGATTTTGCAGCAGACCGGCGAAACGGCCTTTTTTTCCAGACGTGTCAGCAGGCGCTGTATTTCCTTTTTTTCTCGGCACAGCCAGCAGGATGATGCGGATACCGATTACAGATAAAATAAAAGCCGCCAGCAAAACGGGAAAAAAGCCCGGTAAAACAGCTGAAATCCATTTGCCGAAATAAATTCCGATATAACTGAATAAAAAACAGATAAAAGCGATCATTGTATTTGATGCGTGCGATATTTTGATCTTTCTGATGCCGTATGACATCCCCACTCCTAAATTATCAATGCTCGAGGACACTGCCAAACCTAAAATCAATAACCAAGCCATGTTATGTTCTCCCCATTCTTTGATGTCTTTTCAACATGTTGTGCTGTTCCAATCTACACTATCCTATTCATCAGCACAGAAAAGGTACCTTTTCTGCAAAAATTATTGACTGATTATCATCATTCCGGCGGAAACGAGGTGACACCCTTGGCAGAAAATGAACATAAGACATTGGGCCCCCTTTTAAAATCACTGCTTGATAAGCACTCTCTCTCCATGAGAAAACTCGGCGCATTAGCCAACATTGATACGGCCACCATCTCCCGGATTATAAACGGCAAGCAAAAGGCCAATTTAAAGCATCTTCAGGAATTTTCAAAGCACCTCCGCACCCCGCTGGAGGAATTGCTTGAAGCGTCAGGAATAGACATCGGCCATGAAAAAGAGACTGCGCCGCAAGATCCGATGCACGCGATTCAGGATATGCTGAACATGGCGGAGATGTTTGATCAGCCTTTTTCCCGTGAACAAATAGAACGCGAGCTGACCAGATATGAACAATATGCCAAAACCCAGCAGGGCCATCGCCTGATTTGTGATGAGTTTCAAAAGAAAATGAATAATGAAGAAAGCGTCGGCCCTTTTATTGATCACTTGAAAAACATGCATCATCAATATATGGATGAATCAACACCGGCTGAAGACCGCCCGATTCTCGGGAGTGCGCTCCTGTATTATATTTTAGCGACAGACGTGATTCCGGATTACATGTTTCCGATCGGCTATCTGGATGACGCCATCGCCGTTCAAATCGCTTTGCATCGGCTGAAAAAAAAGTAAAGGCGCCTAAAAAGCGCCCTTTTTTGTTGAAAAATATGAAACACCGCATTACAGTTTTGTCAAAACAGAGACAGCTGTCATATGATACATTAACCTAACAAAAAGGAGGGTGTCTTCTATGGACAGCAACACAGTTGTGGCAGTGTGCGCTCTGTTAAGTGTTGTGATTCAGATCGGAACGATATTCGCCGCAGGAAAGTGGAAAAAAGAATAAAAAACAAATTTGACGGTTTTTTCACACAAGCGTATGCTTATAAATAACCTTGTAAAAGATAAGAAAGAAGATATGCATATGAAAAAAATCATTCTCCTCTTCGCCGCCGCTGTCATATTCAGCTCGATCGGCCATCAAATTTCAGGCGGGTATAAAGATCCTGAAAAGGAACGGAGAAAACCGTTCCATTCGTTTAAATGGTTCGGCCGGTCATAATCCTCAGGAAGAAGAACAAGCAAAATAATTGCACACAATTAAAACATAAGCTAGAATACGGACGAGTTAAACTTTTAAGGAAGAAGGCGAAATAATGAAGCAAACATATAAACCGCTGTTTGAACCTTTTACGTTCGAAAGCGGCGTTACCATACCAAACCGTATTTCCGTTGCGCCGATGACCCACTATTCATCAAACGATGACGGAACGATTTCCGAACGTGAATTGAGCTACATTACTCCCCGTTCAAAAGAAATGGGCATGGTCATTACGGCATGTGCAAACGTAACACCTGACGGCAAAGCGTTTCCCGGCCAGCCTGGCATCTATGATGATTCTCACATTCCGGGCTTGAAAAAACTCGCTCAAGCGATCCAGTCTCAAGGAGCGAAAGCCGTTGTGCAGATTCACCATGGCGGATTGGAATGCCCTCCTGAACTCGTGCCGAATAACGACGTCGTCAGCCCAAGCGGTTCAGAAGAAGACGGCAGACAAACTTCCCGGGCTCTCACTGAACAAGAGATTGAGCACATTGTAAAAGCATTCGGCGAAGCGACACGCAGAGCAATTGAAGCCGGCTTTGACGGTGTTGAAATTCACGGGGCAAACGGATACTTGATTCAACAATTTTATTCTCCGAAAACAAATCAGCGCACAGACCGCTGGGGCGGAAGCGATGAAAAGCGCCTTGCGTTCCCGCTTGCAGTCGTCGACGCTGTCAAACAGGCGATTGATGCACACGCTGAACATCCATTTGTTCTCGGCTACCGCCTGTCACCGGAAGAGCCGGAAACGCCGGGGCTTACAATGAAAGAAACATTCATGCTCGCTGATGCACTTGCGGAAGAAAACTTAGATTATCTGCATATTTCACTGATGGATGTCAATTCCAAAGCCCGTCGCGGCGCAGATACTTCACGGACACGGATGGATTTATTAAACGAACGCGTCGGCCACAAAGTGCCGCTGATGGCGGTCGGTTCCATCTATACCGCGGACGAAGCGCTCGCCGTATTAGAAAGCGGGATTCCGCTGGTGGCTCTGGGACGTGTCATTTTAATTAACCCTGAATGGGCGGTGCAGGTCAAAGAAGGCCGCGAACAGGAAATTGAAAAAGCCATTAAAGCATCTGAAATTGAGAAATACCGACTTCCTGAACCGTTATGGGAAATAATCCAGAATACAGGCGGCTGGGTGCCGTTTGAAAAGTAATCAAAAAACTGCCGGATGTCCGGCAGTTTTTTTGTTTCATAACTTTTTACCGCTTTGTTTACTCCTATTTCTGATACGCAGCGTACATATAGTAAATAGATTAATAGAAAGGAGACCGTATATGATGGCTGGTTTTCCTATTACGATTAACAGTCTTTCCGGGAACGGGGTTCTCAATGTCGGCGGTGCGTTTTCGATAAGCCCTTTAACCGTATCAAAAACCGTCTACGGCTCAGGAGGAGGAAATACAGGGATTGTTCTGCAAATGAATCAATCCAGCACGGCTCAATCTTTAAACTCGCAATTCTCTGATCAAAATGTAACGAAAACACTATGATATCTGTATTTCCCTCCCTTTCCGGCTCACAGCAGCCGGCTTTTTTTTGCCGTTTTGTTTAATCTTATTTCATATTACAGCGTACATATAGATAGTAGATTGTGAGAGAAAGGAGAAAAAATAGAATGAGCGGTTGCCCGATTACGATAAACAACGTATCAGGAAACGGAGTTGTCAATGTTGGCGGCGCCATATCCATCAGTCCGCTGACTGCATCAAAAACCGTTTTCGGTGCCGGAGGGGGAAATATCGGCATTGTCATTCAAAACAATGCTGTAAGCCAGTCCAAAATGTTTGAACACCAATTTTCAGATCAGAATATTGTGAAGTCAATTTAAGGGCTGCCATGCAGCCCTTACTGCATAAATAAAGCAGGCATACTGATTTCCCGAAAACTTGATTTTAAACATCAGCGGTCACCTTCTCATGTTTTGAATGATTTCAGATCAGTGTGAATAAAATGCAGATTGAAAGCATGAAAACACGTCAGTACTGAATTTCATTAAGGAAAGAAGGAATCGCGATGAAAAAACTTTGCCGGGAAGTTTGGATTGAAGTTGACCTTGATGCGATAAAAAAGAATGTACGGGCGATCCGCCGCCATATTCCGAAGAAGTCGAAGATTATGGCCGTCGTAAAAGCAAATGCCTATGGCCACGGCTCTGTGGAAGTAGCGCGGCAGGCACTGGAAAGCGGCGCGAGCGAGCTCGCAGTTGCCAGCGTCGAAGAGGGAATTGTGTTACGGAGAGCGGGAATTAAAGCACCTATCCTTGTGCTCGGCTTTACAGCTCTCAGCTGTGTGAAAAAATCTGCTGTTTGGAATATAACATTATCAGCGTTTCAAGTCAGCTGGGTCAAAAAAGCAAATCAGATATTGGAAAAAGAAGCTGATTCGAAACAGCTGTCCATTCATATCAATGTGGATACCGGAATGGGCCGGCTGGGTGTACGCACAGAAGAAGACCTTTTAGCAGTTGTAAAAGCGCTCAAGTCGAGTACATACCTTTCATGGGACGGGATCTTTACCCATTTTTCAACAGCGGATGAACCTGATACTGAATTGACAATGCTGCAGCATGAAAAGTTTATCAGCTTTCTCCGCTTTTTAAAAAATCAAGACATCCCGCTGCCTACTGTCCATATGTGCAACACAGCCGCCGCTATCGCTTTTCCTGAATTCAGCGCCGATATGATCCGTTTAGGCATTGGTTTATATGGGTTATACCCGTCTGCTTATATAAAGGAGCTCAACCTCGTAGATCTCACGCCCGCACTCAGCTTAAAGGCGCGTATCGCTTATGTGAAAGCCATGGTGACAGAGCCCCGGACCGTCAGTTATGGCGCCACATATATCGCCGAACCGGGTGAAATCATCGCGACAATTCCGATCGGCTATGCTGACGGCTACTCGCGCGCCCTTTCCAACCGCGGGTTTATTCTTCACCGCGGCAGAAGAGTGCCGGTGGCGGGGAGAGTGACGATGGATATGATTATGGTCAGTTTGGGTGATAGTGAGGGCAAACAAGGAGAAGAAGTCGTCATTTACGGCAAACAAAAAGGAGCCGAGATTTCCGTTGATGAAATCGCCGAAATGCTCGGTACGATTAACTACGAAGTTGTATCTGTTTTAAGCCGCCGCGTCCCCCGCTTTTATATCAGAGACGGCGAAATCATCAAAGTATCAGCTCCCGTGTTATATGTGTAGATGCCGTAAATCCCGCTTTTATGCGGCATCAAGGTTCCTCGGGCCGGAGGGATCTTCGTCATCACAAACTCAAAACGCCTTCTCTTCCGCATTCATGCACGGAAAAGAAGGCGTAAA
The DNA here is from genome assembly GCF_059831465.1 of Bacillus sp. 5RYD7K. NCBI lineage: Bacteria > Bacillati > Bacillota > Bacilli > Caryophanales > Bacillaceae > Bacillus > Bacillus sp. 5RYD7K. Next base: position 2,354,069 of record NZ_CP191200.1, on the reverse strand, counting down.
ACGTCATCTTGCCATAAAGCTTGCGTTACGAAGCTTTATGCTCCAATCTCAGCTTATCAGCAACCATCGCAATGAATTCTGAGTTGGTTGGTTTTGCTTTTGTCATGCTTACGGTATACCCGAACAGCGAAGAAATGGAATCAATATTTCCCCTGCTCCAAGCGACTTCAATCGCGTGGCGGATGGCCCGTTCTACACGGCTTGCGGTCGTGTTGAATTTTTTGGCGATGTCGGGATAAAGGACTTTTGTGATGCTGCCGAGGAGTTCAATATCGTTGTACACCATGGAAATGGCTTCCCGCAAATAAAGATAGCCTTTAATATGGGCAGGCACACCGATCTCATGGATAATGCTTGTAATGCTGGCATCGAGATTTTTCCGTTTCGGCTCCGGCTGGCTGCGGATGATGCTGCTTTGTGCAGACGGCGCACGGTGTGTGACGCTGCTGACATTTCCGCTTACCTGGCGGATATGGCCGACAAGGTTTTCCATATCAAACGGCTTCAGGATGAAATAGGACGCGCCTAAATCGACGGCTTTTTTCGTAACGTCTTCCTGACCGAATGCCGTCAGCATGATAACGTTCGGCTGTTTCTCAAGCTCTGATTCACGGAGCCGCTCCAAAACCGCAAGTCCGTCCAGATGCGGCATAATAATATCTAAAACGAGCACATCGGGATTTTTATCTTTAAACAAAGAAAGACATTCCTGTCCGTTATAAGCAACGCCGATTACTTCCATATCATCCTGTCCCTCTATATATTCACTCAACAGGCTTACAAGCTCTCGATTATCATCAGCAACACAAACTTTAATTTTCTCCACGTTTCTTCCTCCCCCAATGTATTAACAGGACACAACCTATTTGACTGCTACATGTTACATTCGACAAAACCACTACTTCCCCTTTTAAAAAATCCATATTTACCAATAATAGTGGAATATCTTTGTTTTTCTAGCATTTTCTAGGTTTTTCGACTAAAAATTAAGTTTGACAAATCAGGAAACGTGAATTTGTCGAAAAATCTTCATGTCTTATTTTACATGAATCCTGGAAAGAAGTGAAGAACGCGCACATAAAAAAACTGCCGGATGATCCGGCAGTCAGCTTGCTTTGTCTTTTCCATAAACATCAACACCCGCTTCAGAAAGCATCCATTCGATATGAACGCCGTAGCCGCTTGTCGGATCATTGACAAACACGTGGGTTACGGCTCCGACGACCTTCCCGTTTTGGATGATCGGGCTTCCGCTCATTCCCTGAACGATTCCGCCGGTTTTTTTCAGCAGTTTCGGATCGGTCACTTTTAACACCATTCCCTTAGTCGCCGGGAATTTTTGCGGAGTGGTGCTGACGATTTCAATATCAAATGTCTCTACTTTATCGTTTTCAATAACCGTCAGCATTTGCGCCGGACCTTTTTTCACTTCATTTGACAAAGCAATCGGAAGCGCTTTGTCTGAGATGTTATTTTTAATCGGCTGATGCAGTTTCCCGAAAATGCCGAACGGACTGTTGCGGTTAATATCGCCGATCGTTTTCCGTTCTGACGAAAACCTTGCCAGTTTTTCGCCGGGATTGCCGCCTTTTCCTTTTTCAATTGATGTTACAGTTGAACGGACGATTTCGCCGTCTTCCACAACAATCGGTTTTTTCGTATCCATATCAGAAATGACGTGGCCCAATGCGCCGTATTTTTTTGTTTTCGGTTCAAAAAATGTCATCGTGCCGATGCCGGCTGCCGAATCACGGATATAAAGGCCGATTCGATATTTTCCCTCAGCTTCGTCCTTTGTCGGAATCAGCTTTGTCTTGATTTTTTGCTTATCGCGTTTCACCAATAAATCCAAAGATTCCCCGGTCTTACCCGCTTTTTGAATAAACGGGGCGATGTCGCTCATTTTTTCAATTTTATGTCCGTTCATTTTAATAATGATGTCGCCAGATTCAATTCCCGCTTGTTCTCCCGGAGACTTTTTCCCATCCTTTGTCATCACCTGGTGAAAGCCGACGACCAAAACACCGACTGAATGCAGTTTTACACCGATGGACTGTCCGCCCGGAATGACCTTCAATTCAGGAAGGACACGCACTTTCGTTTTTTTAATGGGAAACCCGGCAAGATCATATACTACTTCTGACCGGCCTTGTTTTTGCCCTGTTATGTTTGCATGACCGTGCTCTTCTTTCAGCGTAAAGGCTTCTGATAATTCGCCCTTTTCAGCGCTTATTGATGCATTGACCGGAACGGCTTGTGTCTGTTTTTCAAAGACGCTCATTTCTGACGGTATCAGTAAATATTCTTTAAACGGCTTAAAAAAGCCTACACTTAGTAAAGAAACAAGGAGAATTACACCTATTGCTTTCCTCATGTTATGTGCATTCATTCCTTCACTCTCCTCGCTCCTATCCCACACCACTTTCTTTTTCTGCTACATCTATACTTTTGCCTTCCTGCGCTTGATTTATAACCGGCATACGAAGAAAAACATTGGATACACTGTTAGAGAAATGGAACAAAAAAATAAGCTGCCTGTATCAGCAGCTTATCCTGTCGTTTTTACCTGTCCGGCCTGTTTTAAAAGCTCTTGCGCATGCCGTTTTGTCAGATCGGTCACTTCAACACCCGCAATCATGCGGCCGATTTCCGCTACCTTATCCTGCTTGGAAAGCGGCGTGACATGCGTTGTCGTCCGTCCGTCTTTGAATTCTTTTGCGATCAAAAGGTGCGTATCCGCCATAGCGGCAACCTGCGGCAGGTGTGTAATGCAGAGCACCTGTGAACCGGTCGATACTTTATGGATTTTTTCCGCGATGGCTTGGGCAACCCGCCCGCTTACGCCGGTGTCCACTTCATCAAAGATGATGGAAGTGACATCCTGCTGGGAAGAAAAAATACTCTTCAGCGCCAGCATCACCCTTGAAAGTTCGCCGCCGGATGCGACCTTTGACAGCGGTTTTAAGGGCTCACCGGTGTTCGTTGAAATTAAAAATTTCACAAGGTCAATCCCCTTTTGGGTAAGCTGCACAGGCTGTCCGTTGACCACCGGCGCTTCACTGGCAGACGGATCGGTTTTCACGAGGAATTCCGTATCAAACGTTGATTTGCCCATATACAGGCTTTTTAATTCCTGATGAATTGCTTCCGCCAGTTTTTTGGCCCAGGCTTTTCTGATTTTTGATAAATTGGCGGCTTCTACGGCCACATCTTTGCCGACGGACTCCAGCTCCTTCTTCAGCGCTTCAAGGTGGCTGTCGCGGTTTTCGATTTGATCGATTTCCTCTTCTATTTTGGAGCCGTATTCCAAAATGTCTTCGACCGTCGCTCCGTATTTACGCTTCAGCTGTTTTATCTCGTTTAAACGGGTTTCAATAAAATTCAGCCGTTCCGGGTCATACTCCAGATCATCTAGCAGATTGCGCATTTGAAAGGTTGCATCCTCCAACAGATAATAGGAACTTGACACACTTTCTGACAGCTTTTGCAGCGGTTCATTGATATCCGAAATGTCTTCAAGCTGGGCAGAGGCCATTCCGACCCAGTCAAGCCCCCCCTGTTCGCTGCGGAGCGCATTATAGGCGTTTTGCAATGATTCATAAATTTTTTCAAAGTTGGATATCTGCTTCCGCTCTTCTTGAAGAAGCTCGTCTTCATTCAATTCAAGCTTCGCTGATTCGATTTCTTCAAGCTGAAATTGGATCAGATCTAACCGATGCGCCATTTCCTGTTCGCTTTCCGACAGCTTCTTCACTTTTTTGAGCAGCTTCATATAACGGTCGTAGCCTTCTTGGTATGCCTGAAGCGCTGATTCGGCCTCAGCGCCCGCAAATTTATCCAAAAGCTCTAAATGCTTGTCATCTTCCATTAACAGCTGGTTGTCATGCTGCCCGTGAATATCTAATAAAAGTCTGCCGATCTCCCTCAAAGCCGCAATCGTTACTAATTTTCCGTTGACACGGCAGACGCTTTTTCCCCCGGCATTAATGTCTCTTCTCATGACAATCATGTCGTCAGATGCGTCTATTCCCTGCTCACGGCACACCTCAAAAACGGGATGGCCGCTGTCCAAAAGAAACAGTCCTTCAAGCTCGGCCTTTGTTTCACCGTAACGGACAAATTCAGACGACCCGCGGCCGCCGACTAACAGGGAAACGGCATCTATAATAATTGACTTGCCGGCCCCTGTTTCTCCCGTCAGGACGGTGAGCCCCCGTTCAAACGAAATCGTCAGTTCCTCTATAATGGCAAAGTTTTTTATTGATAGTTCAGCTAACAAACAGCATTCCACCTTTTATCTGATAATTACGCTACAGCAGCTCCAAAAGACGGCTTTGAACGCCCTCCGTATCTTCAGGCGTCCTGCAGATGATTAAAATGGTGTCATCTCCGCAGATCGTGCCCATGATTTCTTCCCATTCGAGATTATCCATCAAAGCGCCGATTGCCTGCGCATTCCCCGGCATCGTTTTTAGTACGATCATATGGCTTGCTGAGTCAATTTTTACGAACGCATCCATTAATGAACGCTTCAGTTTTGACAGCGGGTTGAACCGCTGATCCGCCGGCAGGCTGTATTTGTAGGAACCATTATTGGTCGGCACCTTTACGAGATGCAGTTCTTTAATGTCCCTGGAAACAGTCGCCTGGGTTACCTTATACCCTTCTTCTCTCAGCATGTCAACTAAGTCATCCTGCGTTTCAATCTCATGGCTTGTAATAAGCTCTCTGATTTTTATATGCCTTTGGCCTTTTGTCATGTAAGCACCTCTGTTTTCAAGCTGTTCTTGTCATTATGTTAACCGCTTCTTGATAAAAAGTACATGATGGCAGAAAAAAGGAATAATAGCCCCCTATTATTCCGGTACATCTGTCTTTTTGGCTTTTAATGTTTCATGTGCTTCACGGACGGTACGGAGAATATCTTCTTCCGGCAGTTCAGCGCCGTTTCCATCTTCTCCCTCCCACTTCAAATGAAGCAGAAACTCGATATTGCCGTCTCCCCCTGTAATCGGTGAGAAGGACAATCCTTTCACTGTATATCCTTCAGAAGCGGCAAACTGATTCATACGGCGGAGAACGTCAGCATGAACGCCGGGATCTCTGACAATGCCTTTTTTTCCGACTGATTCACGTCCGGCTTCAAATTGCGGCTTCACCAGGGCGATACAATCGCTTCCCGGCACAAGCAGCGTTTTTAAAACCGGCAGAATAAGACGGAGTGAGATGAAAGAAACATCAATCGTCGCGAATTCCGGCAGACCCTCAGTGAAATCGGAAGGCTCGGAATAGCGGAAATTCGTCCGTTCCATGACGACGACCCTCTCGTCCTGTCTCAGCTTCCAAGCGAGCTGATTATAGCCGACATCTACTGCATAGGAACGTTCGGCGCCGTTTTGAAGGGCGCAATCTGTAAACCCTCCAGTAGACGAGCCGATATCAATCATTGTTTTGCCTTTTACTGAGACGGGAAACACCTCAAGAGCTTTCTCAAGCTTTAATCCGCCTCTGCTGACGTATTTAAGAGGGTTTCCTTTTACCGTTAACGGAAGATCCCGGGCGATTTTTTCACCTGGTTTGTCCAATCGGTTTTCATTTGAGTATACGATGCCCGCCATAATGGCGCGTTTCGCTTTTTCCCGCGTTTCCGCAAGGCCTTTTTCTACAAGAAGTACATCTAATCGTTCTTTTTTTGCTGTCATGATCCAATTCCTTTATGTGTCTTCGGCGGCATCAGCAGTTTAATCCGGTTCATAACCTCAGCCTTTGTGAGACCGATTTCTTCAAGCAGCGCGGTTACGCTTCCGTGCTCAATGAACCGGTCAGGAATGCCCATTCTGTCAATCGGCGTATGATACATGCCGAGGTCATGAGCGAATTCAAGAATCGTGCTTCCGAATCCGCCTTCAAGCACGGCTTCTTCAATCGTTAAAATCGGCAGACCTTCATTAAGAATCGCCTTCATCATTTGTTTATCAATCGGTTTTATGAACCGCGCATTGACGACACGCACGGACAGGCCTTCTTTTTGCAGTTCTTCAGCCGCCTCCAGCGCCATTTCAATGGTCGTTCCGAACGTTAAAATCACCGCGTCTTTTCCGGGACGGAGCACTTCCCATGTTCCGATCGGAATGGTTTTCAGCTCTTTATCCATCTTTACGCCGAGCCCGTTTCCGCGCGGGAAGCGCATCGCGATCGGACCCTCCTCATAAGCAAGAGCTGTATTGACCATATGGCGGCCTTCATTTTCATCCTTCGGCATCATTAAAACGAGGTTCGGTATATGACGCAAAAAGGCAATGTCAAAGACGCCTTGATGCGTCTCCCCGTCAGCGCCGACCAAACCCGCGCGGTCAATGCCGATAAATACATTCGCGTTTTGACGGCAGATGTCATGGACGACCTGATCATACGCCCGCTGCAAAAAGGTCGAATAGATCGCGAGAAACGGCTTCATGCCTTGAAGCGCCATTCCCGCGGCCATCGTCGCCGCATGCTGTTCTGCGATTCCGACATCAAACATGCGCTCCGGAAATTCTTTCGCAAACCCTTCCAGCTTAGAACCGACCGGCATGGCCGGTGTAATCGCGACAATTCTGTCATCCTCGCGCGCCAGCTCCTGGACGGTGCCGCTGACGAGTCCGCTCCATGAAGGAGCCGCGGCTTTTGGCTTGACGAAATCACCCGTATTGATTTTGTACGGGCCGGTCCCGTGCCATGTCCCGATTGTGTCGGTCTCTGCCGGTTTATAGCCTTTGCCCTTTTTCGTGATGACATGTAAAAGGACTGGGCCTTTTGTTTTTTTGGCGTATTGCAGGTTTTCAAACAGCTCGTGGTAGGAATGACCGTCTACCGGGCCTAAATACGTAAACCCAAGCTCTTCAAAAAACATGCCTGACACAAGCATATATTTTAAGCTGTCTTTTATCCGCTCAGCCGTGGCGGCCAATTTTCCGCCGACGGCCGGGATGCGCTTAAATAAATATTCCAGCTCGTCTTTTACCCATTGATATTTGCCGGCCGTGCGAAGCCGGCCGAGCATAGAATGAATCGCCCCGACATTCGGCGCAATGCTCATCTCATTATCATTCAGGATGACAATCATATCTTTTTTCTCATCGCCGATATGGTTCAGTGCTTCAAGCGCCATTCCTCCGGTTAAAGCGCCATCCCCGATAATCGGAATGATATATTCTTTCGTCCCTTTAATATCGCGGGCGGCAGCCATTCCCATCGCGCCTGAGAGCGATGTTGAGCTGTGGCCTGTTTCCCATACGTCATGTTCGCTTTCGCTGCGTTTCGGGAAACCGCAAAGCCCTTTATATTGGCGCAAGGTTTCAAACTCCTTGCCGCGTCCGGTTAACAGTTTATGAACATAGGACTGATGTCCGACATCCCATAAAAATTTATCTTTCGGACTGTCAAATTCTTTGTGAAGCGCAATCGTCAGCTCGACAACCCCGAGGTTCGGCCCGATATGGCCGCCTGAGGCAGACAGCGATGTGATGAGAAAATTGCGGATTTCCTCACCCAGCTCTTCCAGCTGTTCAATTGACATCTTTTTAAGAAATGACGGGTCCTGTATTGATAAAAGATCCAAAGCGGATCAACTCACTTTCAGCATGAATTTCTGCAAATTAAACAGTGTCTTTTTGAAAAAAGAAAAAGACTCTCTTTTTATTTTCATCGAAACTGCTTACATTTTACCATAGGAGCGGCAGCCCCTTCAAATCAGGATCGTTTTAATGATCTCTCGCCGCTATTAAATCGCAGAGGTCATGCAGCAGTTCTTTCTGAAGAGATAGGCCGCTGATGATCCGTTTCGCCTCGCTGATATGGTATGAAAGCTTCTCTTTCGCACCTTCAAGCGTTAAAAGCGACGGATACGTTGACTTTTCATTCGTCGTGTCTGAACCGACCGGTTTGCCGATCTTCTCCTCATGTCCTTCAATATCAAGGATGTCGTCTCTGATTTGAAATCCGATGCCGATATGGCTGCTGAACAGACGCAGCTTTTCGATTTCATTCTCCGGCGCATCTGCCAAAATAGCGCCTGCCGTCACGGAAAAGCCGAGGAGCTTGGCCGTTTTCCGCTCATGGATGGATTCCAGCTCCTCAAGCGTTACCTGCTTTTGTTCCGCTTCCATGTCGGCAGCCTGCCCGCCGACCATTCCTTCCGTTCCTGCCGCTTTGATCAGCTCCTCGACAAGGCGGAGCCGTTTTTCCGCTGAAACCGCGTCAGACACATGAGATGTGATTAATTTAAAGCTTTCTGTCAGAAGCCCGTCTCCGGCCAATACGGCTGCCGCTTCTCCGAAGACTTTATGGTTTGTCGGCTTTCCCCGGCGCAAATCATCATCGTCCATGCAAGGCAGATCATCATGGATTAAGGAATACGTATGAATCATTTCAACAGCGCATCCGACCGGAATCCCGTCTTTTTCATCTTTTCCGTAAGCATTCAAAACGGCTAAGACAACGAGGGGGCGCAGCCTCTTTCCGCCCGCTTCCAAAGAATACAGCATAGATTTTTTGAGGATTTCCGGCATGGCGAGCCGTTCTGTATACAAGGAAAGATTCCGTTCAATCAGTTGTTTGCGCGATGCTAAAAATGCGTCCAGTTTATTTGTCACCTTCGTCTTCCTCCTGAACGCTGAAAGGCGCAAGTTCTCCGTTATCTTTTAAAATAAAGTCCATTTGTTTTTCGACATGCTGAAGCTTTTCATGGCACATTTTTGAAAGGGCCATTCCTTCCTGAAAATAATTAATCGCCTGCTCCAGCGGCACGTCCCCTTCTTCAAGCTTTGCGACAATGCCTTCAAGGCCTTTCATCGCCTCTTCAAATGTCAGCTCTTCACTTTTTTTGGTTTCTGTCATTATCGTTCGCCTCTCTTTTGCAATACTTCACACGTCAAAACGCCGTCTGTCATCTTTACTTCAAGCGTATCATGTTGTTCCACTTGATCAACACTTTTGATCAGCTCTTTGTCTTTATAGGCCAGACTGTATCCTCTCTCCATAACTTGAAGGGGACTTAATGCATTCAGTTTACCAAGAACCGTCTGAAACTGCGAATGAAGCTGCTTCAGCTGGACATTCATGCTCCGCGTCAGCTGATTTGAGCGCTCTTCGTACCGTTTTTTCGCCTGTTTCAGCTGGGTTTCAGGGTGAAGCGCCGTTAATCTGTACGTATTCCGCTCCAGCTGCCTTTCTTTCCGCTCCGTAAGCCCTGTGAGCTGTGCTTGGAATTGCTGATACAAAAGGTCAAACTGCTGTTCTTTTTGGGTATACAATCGTTTCGGAAAACGGAATGCGTAAGATGACTGGAGCGATTGAACCCGTTCTTTTTTCTTGCCGATATGCTGCTGCATCGCTCTTGTCAGGCGGACTTCCGCCGTTTTTGTCCGTTCCATTAAGTCCGTCGTGTGAGGAACGGCGATTTCTGCCGCTCCCGTCGGCGTTGCAGCCCGGATATCAGCGACGAAATCACTGATTGTAAAGTCTGTTTCATGTCCGACGGCCGATATAACCGGAATGGCGGAAGCAAAAATCGCCCGGGCGACGATTTCTTCGTTAAACGCCCACAATTCTTCGATCGAGCCCCCTCCCCTTCCGACGATCAGAACGTCACACATCTTTTGCGAATTGGCTTCTTCAATGCGCTTCACAATCGATCTGCTGGCGTTTTCACCCTGAACGAGGGCGGGAAGCACAATGACTTTCACCAGAGGGTATCTTCTTTTGAGTGTGGTAATGACGTCTCTGACGGCCGCTCCCGTCGGTGACGTAACAACCCCGATCGTGGCTGGAAAAGCGGGGATGGCCTGCTTATGCCGGTCATCAAACAACCCTTCGCCGGCGAGTTTTTTCTTTAATTCTTCATAGGCTAAGTAAAGCGCCCCAACACCGTCCGGCTGCATTTCTTTCGCGTACAGCTGATAGCTTCCGCTCGGTTCATAGACGGAGATGCCGCCTCTTACGATGACCTTCATTCCGTCCTCAGGCTTAAACGCAAGCCTTGAACTTTGCCTTTGAAACATGACGGCCTGCATGCGGGCATGTTCATCTTTTAAAGTAAAATAGATGTGGCCTCTTGTATGGATTTTAACGTTGGACAGCTCACCTTTAATCCAAATGTCTTCAAGATGAGGGTCTACATCGAATTTTCGTTTAATATATTTGGTCAGTGCGGAAACCGTGACATATGCCGCTTCACTCACATCCTGCACTCCTTTCATAAAGGCTTTTTGCCCTAAACTAAGAAAACCCGCTCTGGCTGAAAGGAGCCTTAAGAAGCGGGTATCGTGCTCATTGTCACACTTTTTGTGACTGCCTCCGGTTATCTATGATAACGTACGTCTGGCAGATTTAACAGTATTATGCGCAAGCATCGTGATGGTCATCGGACCTACTCCGCCCGGGACCGGCGTAATGAAAGATGCTTTTTCTTTCGCTTCATCAAACTGAACGTCTCCGCAGAGTTTTCCGCTTTCGAGACGGTTGACGCCGACATCAATGACAATGGCGCCCTCTTTGATTTGATCAGCTGTGATGAAGTTCGCTTTACCGACCGCAACCACAAGAATATCTGCTTTTTTCGTATGCTCAGACATATTTTTTGTACGGGAATGGCAATATGTGACGGTCGCATTTTCGTTCAGCAGCAGCTGGCCGACCGGTTTACCGACAATATTGCTTCGTCCGACTACAACAACTTCTTTGCCGGAAAGATCTACGTTCGTCTTTTTCAATAACTCGACAATTCCGTGCGGTGTGCAAGGCAGAAATGTATCTTCTCCAAGCAGCATTTTCCCGACGTTGAGAGGGTGGAAACCATCAACATCCTTATCAGGGGAGATCCGCTCGATGACGGCTTTTTCAGAAATATGATCCGGGAGCGGCAGCTGGACGAGAATGCCGTGAAATTCCGGATTTTGATTGTACTCATCAATCACTGTTAAAAGCTCCGCTTCGGTTAAGCTTGAGTCAAAGCGGTCAAGCTTAAACTTCATCCCCATTGTTTCAGCGGCTTTTTTCTTGCCTGTCACATATGAAACAGAGGCGGGATCGTCGCCGATTAAAATGACCGCCAAGCCCGGCACTACGCCTTGTGCTTTCAGCTCTTCTACTTCTTTTGCCAATTGTTCGCGTTTTTCTTTAGCCGTTTCTTTTCCGTCGATGATTGTTGCAGTCATTTTCTTTCCTCCTATGATTCAATATCAGTTTTGATGTTAGAAAGAACCCCGTTTACGAATTTTGCAGCTTTATCGTCGCCGAACCGTTTTGCCAGCTCGATGGCTTCGTTTAATGACACGTTAGCAGGAATGTCGTCAGTATAAACCATTTCATACACCGCCAGACGGAGGATCGCGCGGTCTACGTTTGCAATCCGGTCAAGCTTCCAATTGACGAGGTGTCCGGAAATCATTTCATCAAGCTGCACCTGATGTTCAAGCACTCCGTACACCAGCTGTTCAAAGAAGTCATCTGTTTTTCCGCCATCAAGCGCGTGCTCGATGGCCTCGTTCGGTGCAATATCGCTGACATCAATCTGAAAAAGTGCCTGCAAAGCTTTTTCTCTAGCTGTTCTTCTTTTCATTTTCTTTCTCCTTCAGATCCGCTTTATCCGCTTGTCGTTAAGCCTAAAGAGATCATAACATATTTTTTTCCCAATCGCATGTCGAAATTTAGGTTTTTTCACCCTAATACCGAATGTTTTCACAAACCCTTTGAATTTCATTCGGATTTCACAGCATGAAGAAACTCGGCTGCCGTTTGTAAGCCGGCTTTCTTCATGCCTGAAAAGAAGGGAAACGTATAAAAAACCAAAGGGCTGCCCATCCCCTTGGTTTTTATACGCTCATTACATTTCTTCGTCGATTTCGACTTCTTGGGCTTTCGTGTCAAATTGAATGCCGACGATATGAATATTGATTTCATTGATGGTCAGAGACGTCATATTTAATAAGGTTTGGCGGATATTCTCCTGAACGCTTGCCGCCACTTTCGGGATCGAAATCCCGAATTGAACGACGCAATAGACGTCAATGGTAATCCCGTCATCGGCTAAATCGACCTTTACGCCTTTGCCGTGATTGATTTTGCCGAAGCGTTCTACGACGCCCGTGGCGAAATTGCCGCGCATTTCAGCTATTCCTTCAACCTCGGAAGCGGCGATGCCGGCAATGACTTCAATGACTTCAGGAGCAATTTCAACTTTGCCTAAATGACCCTCATCATGATCCATTTTAAGCACACTGTTGTCTTCCATTCAATTCACCTCCCGCAAAAATTATGAGCCCATTACATCATATGTTTCTAAAAACTTTGTATTAAACTCTCCGCTGACAAATGTTTCATGTTCAAGCAGTTTCAGATGGAACGGAATCGTTGTTTCAATACCTTCAATCACAAATTCGCTCAGCGCGCGTTTCATCCGTGCGACTGCCTCATCACGCGTTGTTCCGTATGTGATGACTTTGGCAATCATGCTGTCATAGTACGGCGGGATCGAATAGCCCGGATATGCGGCTGAATCCACGCGCACGCCGAGTCCGCCCGGCGGCAGGTACATGTTAATCTTACCAGGTGAAGGCATGAAGTTTTTCGCAGGATTTTCAGCATTGATGCGGCATTCAATCGCCCAGCCGTTAAATTCAACGTCTTCCTGTCTGAGCGAGAGTTCCTGTCCGGATGCCACTTTGATCTGTTCTTTGATCAGATCCGTTCCCGTCACCATTTCTGTGACAGGATGCTCTACTTGAATACGCGTGTTCATTTCCATGAAGTAATAGCGCTGTTCTCTGTAGTCATAAATGAACTCTACTGTACCGGCTCCCGTGTAACCGACGGCCTTCGCTGCTTTTACCGCTGCTTCACCCATCTGCTCCCTGATTTCAGAGTCAAGCGCAGGTGACGGCGACTCTTCAAGAAGTTTTTGCAGACGTCTTTGGATAGAACAGTCACGCTCTCCAAGATGGATCGTGTTTCCGTAATTATCGGCAAGCACCTGAATTTCAACATGGCGGAAATCTTCTATGTACTTCTCGATGTACACACCCGGATTTCCGAATGCCGTAGCGGCCTCCTGCTGGGTGATTTCGATGCCTTTAATCATCTCTTCTTCTGTGCGTGCGACCCGGATGCCTTTTCCGCCTCCGCCCGCAGTGGCTTTTATAATCACAGGATACCCAATTTCACCCGCAAGCGAAACCGCTTCTTCGGTATTTTTTATGATTCCTTTTGAACCGGGCACAATCGGCACGCCCGCCTGCTGCATCGTGTCACGTGCGATATCTTTTGTCCCCATCTTCGAAATGGCGTCAGCCGAAGGGCCGACAAACGTCACGTTTAATTCCTCGCACAGCTCGGCAAAATCGGCGTTTTCAGCTAAGAATCCGTATCCCGGATGAATCGCATCCGTACCGGTCAGCTTTGCGACGCTGACGATGTTCGTTACATTTAAATAGCTCTCTTTTGATGTTTTCGGCCCGATACAAAAAGCCTCATCGGCCATTTGGACATGCAGGGCCTCTTTATCTGCCTCAGAATAAACGGCTACAGTTTCAATGCCAAGCTCTTTGCAGGCCCGGATGATTCTGACGGCAATTTCTCCTCGGTTGGCGATCAATAGCTTTTTAATCATAATAGCAGGTCTCCTTACTCAGCTTTTACAAGAAATAGAGGTTGTCCGTATTCGACCAGCTGGCCGTTTTCAACTAACACTTCAACGATTTCTCCTTTTACTTCCGCTTCAATCTCGTTAAAGAGTTTCATTGCTTCTACGATACAAACCACTGTATTTTCGTTCACTTTTGAACCTTGGTTTACGTAAGGGCCGGCTTCCGGCGATGAAGAAGCATAAAACGTTCCGACCATCGGAGACGTAATTTTGTGCAGGTTTTCATCTTGTTTCGGCGCTTCCTGAACAGGATCGGCTTCGCGCGCTTCCGGTTTTGCAGCCTGCGGAGCAGGTGCGTAAGCGGCGGGAACAGCTGGAGCTTGTCCCGTTATATTCACTGCCGGCGCTTCATTTTTTTTCAGCTTCAGACTTACGCCTTCCATCTCGTAAACAAATTCGTCAATGGAAGATTCATCAATTCTTTTTATCAGTTCATGAATTTCGTTGATTTTTAACATCAGTTCCACTCCTATGTATAAAAAATAGAAATTTATGGGTTGCTACTAAAAGTACATACTATGTTTATCTTACAGGAGCGGTTGTGTAAATTCAACACTGATCTAAAATGACAGCAAAAAAGCCCGCAGCGGGTGCGGGCGGTTCAGGCTCTTATTTTGTCGGTTCAAACGTAACGGCGACGTCTTTCATATTCTTGATTTCTTTTTTCACCAGGTCAATGATGGCTGAAGCTTTTGCATTTGAATGTTTGTCAGACATGACCGTAATGTTGATTTTGTCACCTTCGGCATCCACGAGCGCATCTTTGTAGCCTTGCGTTTTAATGAGCGTTTCCAGCTGTTTTTCTGTCCCTTCCGCTTTGCCGAGCGCCGTCATTTTATCGTAGGCTTCGCTTTTTTCTTTTGCTGTCGCATCATCGCTTGAAACGATGCTGTTTAACTGTTCTCTTTCTTTGCTTCTCGCGTCTTCAAGTTCCATGCGGTATGCGGTAAATAAATTTTCATCAGCTGTTTCTGTGGCGACCGATCCGTCTTTTTCCGATGCTTCGGCTGACGTTTCTTTATCCTCTTTTGTGCCTTTAGAATCTTTCGTTCCTTTTGTTCCGTCTTCTTTTTCTGTGCCGCTTTCGCTCTTTTCTTCCGTTTTAGGAGCCGGCGTTTTTTCTGTGGCGATTTCCCCGCTGCTTTTTTCGGTTTTCATCTGCACGGCATTTTTGCTTTCCGGAGACATAATATAATAAACACTTAATACCACGACGAGACTGAGCATTGTTAAAAGCCAAACCGTTTGTTTTTTCAGCATGATTTATGAATCCTCCTTGATTTTTTTAGGGGCAACCGCTACACGGTAGCTCGGAACATCAAGCACCCTTGTGACGGCATCAATGATGGTTTTTTTTATTTGAACGTTGTCCACTCCTTGAGCGACAACGAGTACACCGCGGATATCGGGTTTTTTCGTCTGGACGACGACCGGGGTTTCCTGATCCCCGTTTCGAATCATGACAATTTGTTCTTCAGAGGTTTGATCGGTTACGCTTCTTTTGCCGCCTTCTTTATCGGTTTCTTCAGTGGTGGTGTCTTTTTTCGTTTTATTTTTCTCAAACACTTTTAAAGATGTGGCGTCTACGTTTACGACTATTGATACATCCTCCACGCCGATAATCGTTTCAAGGATCTCTTTCAGCTGGTTTTCATAGTCTCTCTCGTAATCATCAATCGTGTTTTTGGCGCTGCTGTCTTTTGATGCTTTAAAAACGGGTGCGCTTTTTTGCCCGCTCTTGTCGTCCGTGCGGCCGGACATGACGGTCTGCGCCGTTTCGCCCTTCCCGGTTTTTTCCGGTGAAGAGAACATCTGGCTGACCAGCATAAAAGATACGCCGAGCACAAACACGAACAGAAAGTAATGATATTTTGTCAGTTTTGGTTTTTCTCCGTCTTTCGCCTGTCCGATCATCAGCTGTTTTTTGAGTATGGTCCATAGTCCGTTTTTATTCATGGCCGTTTTTCTCCCCGCCTTCCATATAAACCGTAATTTTCTCACTGCCGATTTCCCATATATCCGCAAGTTTTTCCTTGATGACTGCGGCCTCCTTTTTGCCGGCTGCGTCTTCGGGTTCGTATTTGCGGTCTGTGCGGATGTCGATCGGTGCGACGGTTTGCACGGTTTTTTCAGAAGATGGGGCCATATACACGCTGATCGTTTTTACATCTTCTTCTGAACGAACCTGTTCTTCCGCTGTAAGGCGGATGTCGTCTATTTTGTATTCGTCATGACTGAACATCTCCTCCGCTTTCTTTTTTAGTTGGACAGCCATTTCTTCTAAAACATATGCGCGGTTTGATGCTTGTATTTCTTTTTTTTCTGATTTGATTTGATTTTTTATGTCAGCGGATTGAGATTGCTCTTGTTTTGTCAAATAATCGAAGATGATCTCCGGGTCTGTTTTGAAAAGTTTGAATATCGGGTTGAGCATGACAATGATTAACAGCAGGCTGACAACCATCTTTGCGTATTTTTGCATACTGGAGCTGGGCAGCAGCATGTCGATGACGATGGCAAATAAGATAAACAAAATAATGCTTGTCAGCCATTCTGTTAAAAAGCTCATATCCAATGGGCCTCCTTTATTTCATCATCATGGTGAGATTGCCTGCTGTAATAATGACTGTGATGCTGAGGAAAAACATGAGAGAGACAATGGCGAGCGCCGCAAAAATATAGAGCACGCTTCTGCTGATGACGCCGAGACACGTAATCACGGGCCCGCCTCCGAGCGGCTGCAGAATGGCGGCCGCGAGCTTATAAATAAAAGCGAGAGAAAGCACTTTGATTGCCGGAAATGCGGAGATGCAGATCAAAATTCCGACACCGAGGATTCCCACAGTGTTTTTTAATAAGAGTGAGGCGCTGATGACCGTATCGGTCGCATCCGTAAACATCCGGCCGAGCACGGGAATAAAATTGCCCGTTATAAATTTTGCAGTCCTGAGGGTGATCCCGTCTGTCACGGCAGCCGAAGCCCCCTGAACGGAGATGACGCCGAGAAACACGGTGAGGAATACGGCAAGCGCGCCGATCGCGATATTTCTGAGGAGATTGGCAAGCTGTGTGACTTTATATTGATCTGTCATCGTGCTGACGATGCTTAAAATCGCTGACAGGAAAATAAGCGGCATGACGATGTTTTGAATGAGCAGGCCGCTCGTATTCATCAGAAATAAAATAACGGGGTGAAAAAAGGCAGCGGAAACGGCTCCACCGGAAGATGCCAAAAGCGCGAGCAAAAGCGGGATCAGCGCGAGAATGAAGCTTGTCATCGTCTGAATCGCTTCACTGGCATAATTGACGGCAACATGAAAGCTGTTTAAAGCGAGAATAATCAGTACCATATAAACAATCGCATAAGCCACTTTGCTGACGGTGCTCTGCTGGAACGCATTTTGCAGCAGCTGAAGAATGACGCAAAAAATGGTGAGAAGGATCAAAGTTCCCAGAAGTTTTCCGTTTGCGAGCACTTCATGAAACAGATAGGAAAATAAGGCCTTCAGCCACGCCTCAGGCGAGAACGTTTTTTCTCCGTTAATAAAATCGATGATGCTTCCCTTTTGGCTTTCCGGCAGAAGGCCGCCGTATTCTGTCATAATGTCGTCCCAAAATTTTCCGATGCCTTCTGTTTTCAGCGCTTCGGCCTGCTTTTTCGCCACTTCATCAGCCGTTTCTTGGTGAACTGCGGTTTCCTGCGCTGCACCGTCTGTTCCGGCAGCTTGTACACATTCAGTCTGAAAAATTAAGAGGAGGATGAACAAAAAAGCCCCCGCCCACCGAAAGCGCTTCATTTTTTGCGCCCCCTTTCTCTTTATGATTAAGAAGGAATAAGTCCGAGAATCGTTTCAATAATAACGGTCAGTATCGGCACGGCCATCACGAGGATCAAAATCTTCCCGGCCAGCTCTATTTTCGAAGCAATCGCTCCCTGGCCCGCATCTTTTGTCAGCTGCGCTCCGAATTCAGCGATGTAGGCGATGCCGATAATTTTTAAAATGGTTTCTACATAGACCATATTGACATTTGCATTGACGGCTATTTTTTCTATCATTCTGATAATGTCGTAAATCTGGTCGACGAGATAAAGAAAGATCACGCAGCCGCTGAAGACGACAATCATAAACGCGAAAGTCGGTTTCTGTTCTTTTACGATCAGGGAGAGAAACGTGGCGATCAGGCCTAAACCTACAATTTGAACAATCTCAATCTGTAAGCCCCCCTATCCTTGGAATAGAAACACAGCTTTGATCTTTTTGAACAGGTCATCGACAATCGTCGCCACCATAAATAAAATATAGATAAAGCCAAGCAGCGTCACCCATTGGGCGTATTCTTTTTTCCCCATTTGGTCCAGTATGGTATGCAGAAACGCAACCACGATACCGACTCCGGCGATTTGAAAAATGACATTTACGTCGACTCCCATTTTATGTTTGCTCCCCTCATGTTTACATCAATAGAAGAATGAGTAACAGTCCGGCTAAAAACCCTAAACTTTTCACCATTTTTTCATTTTTCGCCTGCGCCCGTCCGGCATCCGCTTCCGCCGCTTCCAAATGTGTAAGCGCAAGCTTGATATGTTTCTGCTGAGAAACGCGGTCATGGAGCCCGAGCGTCTCTCCGAATTGCTTCAGCACATCGTATTCGCTTTTTTTCATCGCCATGGAGGGCCAGTTATGTTTCAAGCTCTGTTCCCAGGCTGTTTTAGCGGAATCGCTTCCCTGCTCAAGCCTCCTGCTGAAAGCTTGGAACAATGACGATACAGGCTTGGAAAGCTGTGCGGCGATTTGTCCCGAAGCTATGTGCAGCGGCGTATGCCCGAACATAATTTCTGCTTCAAGCGATTGCAGCGCCGCGCGCAGCTGACGGATCTGTCTCGGCCTTTCAATATAGATTTTGGCGATCTCAAATCCCGTCCATGTCGTCGCCGTCAGAATGAACACGGCACCCAAAAGCTTCAGCATGTCATCACGCTTTCAGCATGCGGAACCGGTTCCCCGTCCTTTCCATACATCCTGCTGATCGTTCCCGGACCGCGGCGTCTTGACAGCTCAACATACCGGTCAAACACTTTTTCCTCCCAAAGCATTTTAAGCGACGGCCTTTTGACCAAGTCTTTCATATTCCATCCGTGCGCGGATACGATAACGGTTACGCCGGCATGGAGCGCCTCCATCAGCGCTTTTGAGTCTTCCATTCTCCCGATCTCATCCGCGATCATGACATCTGGACTCATAGAGCGGATCATCATCATCAGCCCTTCCGCCTTCGGACAGGCGTCAAGGACATCCACTCTGCGGCCGAAACTGTGCTGGGGAATGCCCCGCAGGCAGCCGGCAATTTCTGAGCGTTCATCTACGATAGCGGTCTTTTTCGCCGGAATGCGTTTCGATCCGGTGCTTGAAAGCCGGGCCAAATCACGAAGCAAAGTCGTTTTCCCCGTTTGCGGAGGGCCGATGATCAGCGTATTCAGCCAGTTTTCTTTCCATAAGAAAGGGATGAGCGGTTCTGCAATGCCAAGCTTCTCCCGGGCGATTCGAATATTAAAGGAAGTAATATCCCGGAGTCCTTTGACGGCTCCGTTTTCGACGATGACTCTTCCGGCGAGCCCCACACGGTGGCCTCCTCTGATTGTGATATATCCTTTTTTCAGCTCTTCTTCCAGCGTGTACATACTGTAATTGCTGAGCCGGCTGAGGATCAGCTGTGCGTCGCCGGCTGTACAGATATATGACAAAAACAAAGGTTGTCCTTTTCGGATCAGTTCAACCGGCCTGCCGACGCGGATTCTGATTTCCTCTGTATCCCGGCGCGTTTCTTCAGACATGGCGGAGATGGCATCTCTCAATAATTCAGGGAGAACCTCTGTAATTTCATTCAATAGAGTCTCCTCCTTTTTTACCGATTGGCTTCTTTAAAATGTATGATCAGGGACAGACT
Organism: Bacillus sp. 5RYD7K; assembly: GCF_059831465.1. Lineage (NCBI taxonomy): Bacteria > Bacillati > Bacillota > Bacilli > Caryophanales > Bacillaceae > Bacillus > Bacillus sp. 5RYD7K. Next base: position 2,334,442 of record NZ_CP191200.1, on the reverse strand, counting down.
TTATGACACCCGGGCCTCTATTTATGGACACCTGCTAAAATCAGCACCACCCCCGCAAAAATCAAAATCAATTTTGCATATGAAAGCTGACCGGCAATCTGATAAATGCCGATCGTCATCGTGATGATAAAGATCAGCGGGCCGACGATTGCCAAAATACTATTCACCACAACCGCTTTTCTGATGTCATTTGTAACAAGCATGATAATGGCGGCCGATAATTCAATGAGAGAGGACAAAACTCGTAAACCGGCCATCGTTAAAACAGTAGAATTGATTGAACCAAACAAAAATTTCATTGCAATAATCCCCCAACTTCAAGCATTTTGTTACACTATATGCTCTAGCTGACGGAAGTAGTCTCACTATTTTCATATAGAAGAAAGATTCTGTTTCAGAACGCAAAAAAAGCCTGCCCCTTAAAAAGGAGCAGACTTCGTATGTCTTTGACTACGCTCTTGACACGTAAGAGCCGTCTGATGTATTTACAACAAGCGTATCGCCTTCGTTCACGAAGAACGGTACGTTTACGACAAGACCTGTTTCCGTTTTGGCAGGTTTTGTGCCGCCTGACGCCGTGTCGCCTTTAATTCCCGGTTCTGTTTCAACAACTTTCAGTTCAACTGTGTTCGGCAGTTCAATACCGAGCGTTTCAGATTGATACATCATGATATGCACAGACATATTTTCCAAAAGATATTTTAATTCTTCTTCGATTTGGTTTTCGTTCAATTCAAGCTGTTCATATGAGCTTGTATCCATGAACACGTGCTGATCTCCGTTGGCATAAAGATACTGCATCGTTTTTGTTTCGATTTGCGCTTTCGCCACTTTTTCACCTGCACGGAATGTTTTCTCCTGAATAGCGCCCGTGCGCAGATTGCGCAATTTAGAACGAACAAATGCCGCGCCTTTTCCCGGCTTTACGTGCTGGAAGTCAACGACGCGCCAAATGCCGCCGTCTACTTCAATCGTTAATCCTGTACGAAAATCGTTAACTGAAATCATGTTTGATGTCCTCCTATATTCCAATCACAAAATAATTAATTCTTTAGGGGAATGCGTAATTGTCCGGTTGCCGTCCTCTGTGATGATGATATCATCTTCGATTCTTGCGCCCCCAACTTCCGGTATGTATATGCCCGGCTCAACCGTTACAGCCATGCCCGGCTCAAGAACGGCCGATGACCTGAAAGACAGCCCCGGTGATTCATGGACCTCCATTCCGAATCCGTGTCCTGTTGAATGGCCGAAATACTGTCCGTAGCCTTTTGCGGTGATGTGATCCCTCGTCAGGGCATCCGCTTCTTTTCCCGTCATGCCGGGTTTAATATGCAAAACGCCAAGCGCCTGGGCATCGTATACGACCTGATAAATTTCTTTCAGTTTATCACTTGGCTCTCCGACCGCGATGGTGCGTGTGATATCAGAACAATAGCCTTTATAATACGCGCCGAAATCGAGCGTGACCAAGTCTCCCTTTTCAATCAATTTGCCGCTTGCCACTCCGTGCGGAAGGCTGGATCTCACTCCCGAGGCGACGATCATATCAAAGGAAGAACCGTCTGCTCCCTGACGTCTCATATAAAATTCAAGCTCATTTGCAACTGAAATCTCTGAGATGCCCGGTTTGATAAACGTCAGAATATGTTCAAACGCATCATCCGCAATCTTCGCAGCTTCCTCTAATATCTTAATCTCTTCACTTGACTTAATCAAGCGCAACTTTTCAACGGAATCCGCGACGGGAACCATCTCCGCTTCCTGCAGCACCGCTTGGCAGGATGCATATGTTCCGTACGTCATGCTGTTTTGCTCAAAGCCGAGTTTTTTAATGCCGTACTCAAGAATCGTATCCGCAGCCGTTTGGATTAAGCTTCCGCCGTGCTCGATAATATCAAAGCCCTTTACTTGCGCCTTCGCCTGCTCGGTGTAACGGAAATCCGTGATAAATGCTGCGCGTTCTTTCGATATGACCGCAAGGCCTGACGAACCCGTAAATCCCGTCATGTACTGCAGATTGGCGGAGCTTGTCACCAACATTCCGTCTATATCCAGCTGACCGAACAGATTTCGCAATTTCTCAAGTTTCATTCCCTTTCTCCTCCTCGCCGATTCTTGACTGCCGCCTGACACCGCGGGAGCATCCCCATCCGGTTTTCAGCATAAAAAATGTTCACTTCTCGTGAACATTTTACCATACCGGACAGGGATTATACACTTATTCACTTGTTGCCGAGCGCCCTGGCAAGCTTGTCTGATGTAAGTTCATTGTAGTTGAAAGAAATTGAGTAGCCGACAAACAAACCATACAGAATGTAAAGGCAAATCGTCGTCACGATTGTATCTGATTTCAATTCAGTGACAGATTTCACGTCTTCGAAAATCGGATTGAATAAGAAAAAAACCGCACACCATAAAATGACGCCGTATACCATCCCCGGCCACATCGTTTTAAAACGCTTCAGACAGACGAAATATATAAATGCCCCGGCAATCGAAATGAATCCGATGACAACGATGCTGACCATCGTGCCGAGCCATTGTTTTTTCCATTCTCCGATCATAAACGGCTGAAGAATCATGTTAGGACTGATCTCTGAAAAATGAAAGATATATCCGAGATAGCCGATCAAACTCCAAAATACACCGCCGGCAAATCCGATACCGCAAATTCTGCCGGTAAATGAAACAGGCTGCTGATCATCATCCTGCTTCTTTTTTTCTTCCTGTTCTGAATGTTTTTCGCTGGTCATCATGGCACCTCCAGTCATAGAATGCCCCAAAATTGAAAAGTCATAAAAAGTTCCGCCACATTTTCATTTAATGAGTAAATTCTAAGGAAACCGGGTATACTGCTTGTAGAAAAAGCATTGATTTTCCGGCTGTCAAACTAGAGGTTTACCGCTGTTTCCTGTACAATAGAGTGAAAGGAAATGGTTAGTAAATCCTAAGAAAACAGGCAGGTTGATAAACAATGTCCAAACACAAAACGCCGCCCGCATACGGCGGTCAGGCTGTCGTTGAAGGGGTTATGTTCGGCGGCAGAAAAAATTATGTTACCGCCATCCGCAGGAATGACGGAAGCATTGATTTTTTCAAGCTTCCGAGAGTGCCGAACCCCAAGCTTTCGGTTTTAAAAAAGATTCCTTTTTTGCGGGGAATCGTCGCAATTATCGAGGCAAGCGCCAACGGCACAAAGCATTTAAACTTCTCCAGTGAACGTTACGGGCTTGACCCCCAAGATGACGCCAAGCTGGAACAGGAAGATAAGAAGGGTTCGGGATTATCGATGTTTTTCAGCCTGGCGGTGATCGGCGTTCTATCGTTTTTGTTCAGCAAATTCGTTTTTACGCTCGTCCCGGTCTTTTTAGCTGAGCTTGTAAGACCCGTTTTTTCCTCAGACGCCGCGCAGATCGGCATCGAAAGCCTGTTTAAGCTAATCCTGCTTCTCGGCTACATTTATTTTTTATCAATGACGCCGTTAATTAAAAGAGTGTTTCAATATCATGGAGCCGAACATAAGGTCATAAACTGTTATGAACAGAATTTACCAATTACGATAGAAAATGTTCAGAAACAGTCGCGGCTTCATTACCGATGCGGTTCAAGCTTTATCTTATTTACGATCATTGTCGGCATGTTTGTCTATTTACTCGTTCCGACAGATCCGCTTTGGGTGCGGATTTTAGACAGGATTGCGCTTATACCGGCCGTCCTCGGCATCTCCTTTGAAGTGCTCCAGCTGACGAACAGGGTTCGGAATATCCCCGTTTTGAAGGTGCTCGGTTATCCCGGCCTGTGGCTGCAGCTTTTAACGACAAAGGAACCGGAAGATGACCAGGTCGAGGTTGCCATAGAAAGCTTTAACGAGCTTCTCAGACTGGAAGACATTTCAGAACAGAGCGAAAAGCCGTCTCACAACGCAATCTGAACCGTTACCTGTTATTATTTTCGGAGGTGGGCAGTTATGAATCATCGTGTACAACCTTTTTTTGCTGTATTAATAGCGCTTGGCGCATTCGGTTTCATTTATGCGGCGGTCACAAACCCCGGGCAGATGATCTCAAGAGCGATCACCGTCATTATCGCAGGCATCATTATTTATTTTATCGTGAGATCGGTCCTGAACCGCCGCACCGGACGTGACGGAACCGCTTTCAGAAAAGCGGCCAAACAATCGCGGCTCCGAATGAAGGAGCACAAAGCGAAGCACCGCGCCGGCCACAGGGGGCGGGTCAGCCATTTGCGGAGCGTGCCGAGCAGCAGCAGACCGAAGCCGATGATTCTGAAGAAAAAAAGCCAGACCCAGCTTACCGTCATAGAAGGTAAAAAGAATAAAAAGAAAAACAGAGCGCTTTTTTAATAGCTCCATTGCTTCAAAAATTGCTCTGTTTTGCTTTTTCCTAGCTCAATGAGAGCTAGTTTTTTTTGCGGTGTGAGGTGAAACTCCGTCGCCATCACATGTTCCACGGGAATAAAAATAATATTCTGTTCGTACTTTGTCGCGATATGTCTGGCATCATGAGCGTCTTTCATCGTTTCAAACAAAGCGCCGAACAGCTCAAAAGCGTTCCGGATTGATTTCTTCGGACGCTCTTTTTCATTAGGGGAAAGCGAAATTCCGATGACCGGCCGCTTGCGCTCTTTTGAAAACAGCCAAATCGGAAAATTGCTTAACACGCCGCCGTCAACAACTGTTGAAATGCCTTTTTCGGTCTTCAGTTTAATCGGTTCAAAAAAATAAGGGATGCTGCAGCTCATTCTGACAGCTCTGGCAACCGGGAACACCTCCGGATTTAATCCGTAGCGGGGAAGGTCGTCGGGAAGCACGATCATCGTTCCGTTCGTCAGATCTGAAGCGATCAGACGGAGCGATCCTTTTTTCATATCGCCGAACGCGATGATGCCCTTCGCTTTTAATTTATCCGCAATCCACTTTTCCAGCACATCGCCTCTGTACAATCCGAGGCGCCAATATATCGACACCCACTGCAGGATTTTCAGCGGGAGGAATGAGTATCTCTGATCAAGCAATTGCCTTCCGTCCACATCATCGATGATCGCATGAACCTCTCTGCTCGTGTAGCCCGCAGCGATCAATGCGGCAATAATCGCGCCGGCGCTTGTTCCGGCGAGCCTTTCAAAGCGAAAGCCCTTTTCTTCCAGCGCTTCATAAGCGCCGGCAAGCGCCACCCCTTTTATTCCCCCGCCCGAAAATACGCCGTCAATCTGCATAGCGCGCCCTCTCCCTTCCATCCAAGGTGTATTATTATTTTAAGAAACGGCTTGGGGAAATAGACCAAAGAATGAAGACATTAAAAAAAGGGCGCCCTATTTGGGCCGCCCTTTTATTCACCGGGATTTTCGGTTTTTTTCTGTACGGATTTCAATTCTTTTTTCCGGCTGTCGTCATCTTCAAAATACTGGACGAGATCGCCAATGCGGTCAATGCTGTTCCAGCTCAGATGATGTTCGATTCCTTCTACATCATTGTAAATCTTCTCTTCATCAACACCAATGATTCGTAAAAACTGCTCAAGCAATTCGTGTCTGTATACGAGCCGTTTGCCGATCTTTTTACCTTTTGACGTCAATACGAGCCCGCGATATTTTTCATAAATCAAATACTCGTCTTTATCTAGTTTTTGAACCATTTTCGTTACAGAGGAGGGATGGACTGCCAAAGCTTCCGCGATATCAGAAACCCGCGCATATCCTTTTTCTTCTATCAGCATATAAATCTGTTCAATATAATCTTCCATACTTGGTGTTGTCATCGTACCCCTCCCAAAAAGCACCTTAACTTAATAAACCATTACAAGTTTACACTAACGGTTATGAAAAAACAAGGATGCTTCCGGTCTGTCAAGCCTTAATCAGCGCTTATAATTCCATTCGTCAGACGCGTATTTCGTCTCAGCCAGCTCATTGACAAACGCAAGCTCTTCAGGAGTGAGCGTGTAAGGTTCAAGATGAATGTTGAGGCCTTCCTCAAAACCGGCTTTAAAAGCGGTTCTGGCCTCATCCATCGTAACCGGTTTTTGGGCTAAGGCGTTGATGGCTACCGCTTTGCTTTTGAAATTCCGCTGCATGCGCTCACGGACTCTGTCGCTCGGATATAAAAACAGATCAAACAGCTTGTCCTCATCAATGTCAAGCAGGATGGAGCCGTGCTGAAGAATAACGCCTTTTTGGCGTGTCTGGGCGCTTCCCGCAACTTTCCGTCCTTCGACGACCAGCTCATACCACGAAGGCGCATCAAAGCAAACGGACGAGCGCGGATTTTTCAGGCTTTCTTTTTCTTTCTCCGTGCGCGGAATCGCAAAGTAGGCATCAAGCCCAAGATTTCTGAATCCCTGCAGGATGCCTTCTGAAATGACCCGGTACGCCTCTGTCACCGTGGCCGGCATTTCCGGGTGATCCTCTGAAACGATGACGCTGTATGTCAATTCTTTATCATGCAGAACACCCCGTCCGCCTGTCGGTCTTCTGACAAACCCGAGACCGTGTTTATGTACTGCGTCAAAGTTAATTTCCTTCTTAATATTTTGAAAATATCCGACAGACAATGTTGCCGGATTCCACCCGTAAAAACGGATCACCGGGGGAATTTTCTTTTGGCTGTGCCAATATAAAAGCGCTTCATCCAGCGCCATGTTAAATGCCGGGCTTTCGTTCCCTGAGTCAATAAACCGCCATGTTTCTTTTTCCATAAACTGAACCCTTCTTTATCGTTTTAATAAAATCAGTTTATCAAACTGCCGTGAAAATGAAAAATATTTCGTTTCATTAAGGATGACAATCGCTCCATGCTTTACTATAATAGTATTTGTCCCAAAACGTCCGGTAAGCCTTGTTTTCAGAAGCAGGGTTTTGATTTTATAAGCTAAAGGAGTAGAATCGCATTGTCTAATATGATTGCTTTAATTATTGTTGCGGCGTTTATCGTTTATATGATCGTGTCGTATTTTTACCAACAGCGTTTAATGAAAACACTTACGGAAGAGGAATTCCGCGCTGGCTACAGAAAAGCGCAGCTGATTGACGTCCGTGAACCGAATGAATTTGAAGGCGGCCATATTCTCGGCGCGCGCAACATTCCGCTGTCACAGCTGAAACAGCGCAAAAGCGAAATCCGTCCTGATAAACCCGTTTATCTGTACTGCCAAAACAATGTCCGCAGCGGACGCGCAGCACAGACGCTCCGCAAACACGGCTGCAAGGATATTTACAACCTGAAAGGCGGCTTTAAAAAATGGGGCGGAAAAATTAAAGCAAAGAACCAATAATGAAAAAGAGCTTTCCGTTTATACGGAAGCTCTTTTTTTTACACCCCGTCAGCGGCTGCCGTCAGATGTATGTTCGTATTTTAAAACCGGCTTTCTTGCGGCCTTGGTTTCATCCATTCTTTTAACAACCGTAGTATGCGGCGCCTCCTGAACGATTTCAGGCGATTCCTCCGCCTCCCGCGCAATTTGAATCATCGCATCTATAAACGCATCAAGCGTTTCCTTGGATTCCGTTTCCGTCGGTTCGATCATGATGCTTTCCTCAACATTCAGCGGGAAATACACAGTCGGCGGGTGATAACCGAAATCTAAAAGCCGTTTGGCAATATCAAGCGTTCTTACGCCGAGCTTTTTCTGCCTTCTTCCCGATAACACAAATTCATGCTTGCAATGACGGTCATACGGGAGATCATAATAAGGCGCGAGTCTTCTCATCATATAATTTGCATTTAAAACCGCGTTTTCGGTCACAGCTTTTAAGCCGTCAGGCCCCATGGAACGGATATACGTGTAGGCTCTGACATTAATGCCGAAGTTGCCGTAATAAGGCTTTACGCGTCCGATCGATTGCGGGCGGTCATCGTCAAAAGTCAAACGGCCCTCTTTTTTCGTGAGAACGGGTTTCGGCAGATATGGAATGAATTCTTTTTTTACTCCGACCGGCCCCGAACCCGGTCCTCCCCCGCCGTGCGGCCCGGTAAATGTTTTATGCAGATTAAGGTGAACAACATCAAATCCCATATCTCCCGGTCTTGCTTTACTTAAAACGGCATTTAAATTCGCTCCGTCATAGTAAAGTTTTCCGCCGGCCTGATGGACGATTTCAGCCATTTCCGTAATGTTTTCCTCAAATAATCCGAGGGTGTTCGGATTCGTCAGCATCAGTGCCGCTGTTTCTTCATTTACCGCTCTTTTCAGATCCTCAATGTCAACCAGTCCGTGTTCATTCGACTTGACGGTAATTGTTTCAAAACCGGCGACCGTAGCGGATGCCGGATTCGTGCCGTGGGCTGAATCAGGGACAATGACCTTCGTCCGTCCGAAGTCCCCGCGCGCTTCATGATAGGCGCGGATCATCATCAGGCCGGTCCATTCGCCGTGAGCCCCCGCGGCAGGCTGCAGCGTCACCTCGTCCATGCCCGTAATTTCCTCCAAATGTCCGCTTAAATCGTATAAAAGCTCAAGCGCTCCCTGGACCGTGTCCTCGTCCTGAAGCGGATGAATGGCGGAAAAGCCTGGGAACCGGGCAATTTTTTCATTTAATTTCGGATTGTATTTCATCGTACAGGAGCCGAGCGGATAAAAACCTGAATCAACTCCGTGGTTTCTTCTGGAAAGAGCGGTATAATGCCGCATAATATCAAGCTCTGATACTTCCGGCAGCTTTGCGTCTTCATCGCGGATGTAGTCACCGGGAAGAAGGCTTTCAAGCTCTGTTTCCGGCACATCAAGCTCCGGAAGGCTGTAACCGATACGCCCTTCGCGGGACATTTCAAAAATAAGCGCCTGATCTTGATTATTCATGTTGATCCCCCAATCCCGCAATAAGCGAATCGATCTCTTCTTTTGTTCTCAGCTCTGTGACGGCAATGAGCATATGCTGATTCAATTCCGGATACGCAAGGCCTAAGTCATATCCGCCGATGATGCCGTCTTGCAGGAGCCGCCGGTTTGCTTCTTTGACGGGGAGGTTCAGCCTGACGGCAAATTCATTAAACATCGGGCCGTCGAATGCTACGTGCAAGCCGGCTTTTTCCGCTTGGCGTCTCGCGTAATCGGCTTTCAGTATATTTTGGCGGGCCATGTCTTTGACGCCGTTTTTTCCGAGCGCCGTCATCGCGACTGAAGCTGCTAACGCATTCAGCGCCTGGTTTGAGCAGATGTTAGAGGTGGCTTTGTCTCTTCTGATATGCTGCTCGCGTGCCTGAAGGGTGAGAACAAAACCTCTCCGCCCGTTTTCATCCTCCGTTTGGCCGACAAGCCGGCCCGGCACCTTTCTCATCAGTTTTTTCGTTACTGCAAAATAGCCGCAGTGCGGGCCGCCGAACGCCGCAGGTATGCCGAAAGGCTGCGCGTCCCCGATGACGATATCAGCTCCGTATGCTCCGGGCGGAGTCAAAATACCGAGGGCGAGCGGGTTAGAAGAAACAATCAGCTGGCTGTTCCCTTTATGTGCGAGCGGCTCAATGTCCTTTAACGGCTCAATTTGTCCGAAGAAGTTCGGATACTGGACGATCACTGCGGCCGTTTCATCACAGACGGCATGTTCTAATGCGTCAAGGTCTGTGACGCCGTTTTTTGCAGGCACCTCTACAACTTCAATATATTGGCCTTTTGCGTATGTTTTCAGGACATCCCGTGATTCCGGATGCACGGCGGCGGAAATGACGATTTTTTTCTTTTTCGTATGTCCTGACGCAAGCATCGCCGCTTCTGCCAGCGCCGTTCCCCCGTCGTACATGGAGGAGTTTGCAATATCCATACCTGTTAATTCGCAAATCATCGTTTGAAATTCAAAAATCGCCTGCAGCTCTCCTTGTGAAATTTCAGGCTGGTAAGGCGTATATGCCGTGTAGAACTCTGACCGGGAAATCACATGATCGACGATAACCGGCTGATAGTGATCGTACACTCCTGCCCCCAGAAAAGATGCATATGTAACAGCGTCCTTATTTTTCGCCGCAAGCTTTGTCAGCTCTCTCGTCAGCTCTGTTTCTGATTTTGCTTTTTTAATTTGGTAGTCTTTTTGAAACCTCACATCTTCCGGAATATCGGCAAACAGTTCATCAATTGAATCTGCGCCGATGGCTTTCAGCATTTCTTTTTTATCCTGTTCTGTCGCGGGCAAATATCGATGCTTCATATGACTCTCCTTTTTCAGCTCTGTTTTGGGCGTTTATAAAACGGCGTGCGGACAATCTTTGCTTTTACCGTTTTTTTGCGGATTTCCACTTCGACTTCCGTTCCGATTTCACTGAATTCCGTTTTGATTAAGGCAAGGCCGATATTTTTCTTTAAAGTCGGAGATTGTGTGCCTGTCGTGACTTCCCCGATCAGAGCACCGTCTTTTTTCACGGCATAACCGTGTCTCGGAATCCCCTTTTCAATCATCTCAAGCCCGACCAGCTTACGCGGAGCTCCTTTTTCTTTCTGTTCACTCAATACAGACTTCCCGAAAAAGTCGGAATCTTTCTTATGTTTTACGGCAAATCCGATTCCGGCTTCAATCGGCGTAATGTCTTTCGTCAATTCCTGACCGTATAAAGCGAGCTTCGCTTCAAATCTCAGCGTATCACGCGCACCGAGACCGCACGGAACGATTCCTTCATTCTCTCCCGCTGTAAGAATCTCCTTAAACAGATGCACCGCGTCTTCATTGCGGCAATATAACTCAAACCCGTCTTCACCGGTATAGCCTGTTCTTGAAAGCAGAACTTGGCGGCCGGCAACGTCAGCTCCATCAATAAACGTAAACGGTTTTAAGGAAGACACATCACATTCAGTCAGCTTCGCAAGAACCGCCTGAGCATTCGGCCCCTGAACGGCTAGCAGTGAAATCCCGTCAGACTGATTCGTCAGCGTGACATCCCCTTTCGCGTGTTCTGTCAGCCAAGCGATGTCTTTTTCAATATTGGACGCGTTAATCACAAGCAGATAGCAGCTCTCGCTTTTCTGATAGATCAGCAAATCATCGACCGTACCGCCGTCAGGATAACACATGGCGGTATAGAGGGCGCTTCCCGGATTTAAATCGGCAACGTCATTTGTCATCATTTTTTGCAGAAAAGACAGGGCGTCTTTACCGGAGACTTCGACTTCTCCCATATGAGATACATCAAACAGACCCGCCTTTGTGCGGACGGCTTCATGCTCCTCTTTAATAGAAGAAAATTGAACCGGCAGCTCCCATCCTCCAAAATCAATCGTTTTTCCGCCGTATTCTTTATACACGTCATAAAGCGGTGTTCGTTTCAGCATCATCTTCCCCCTTCAGTCATTGGCGCATTGTAAAGACATATAAAAAAGGACAGAGAAACACCTCATAAAAATGAAGGTTTCTCTGTCCCGGCACCTGAAAGTTTACTTTATGAAAACATCATAAAGACGTCCCCTTTGGTGGTCTGCTGCTTCAAATCGCAGACACTCTCCAGAGTTGCGTCGAGCAAGAGTTCTTTTGCCTGAGAGATTCACTCCGCAGTTTGCTCCTTCGGCGCCCGGATGCACATTTTTCGTCCGAGTCTCTCCCCTTGCTGTCATTCGCTCATATTTACCAATTGTTATGGACATACTAAAGCAATATCTTTTAGTGAAATGATTACTTATATCCTACCACCCTCACATACGTCCGGCAACAAAAATGATGATAAATCAGTTTTTTAAAAGAAAGGCGGTTTTGTTACATATGACAGCAGAGATCATATTTGATGCAAACTGGCCGGGAGAGTTTTCTGAGCGGCTGAAAACCGACGGTCCCTGGTCAAATTGGGAGATGTACAAACTGTCGGCTGAAGTCCAGCAGACCCTTGCCATTCCTGAATTCGAAGGGTTAAGGGCTCCTTTATACCTGCCCGATTTCACTCCGCTTCCCCATCAGCTTGAAGTCGCGCAGAAAGTCGTTGAAAAAATGAACGGCAAAGCGATTTTGGCTGATGAAGTGGGGCTCGGAAAAACAGTCGAAGCGGGACTGATTTTAAAAGAATACATGATTCGCGGGCTGGCCAAAAAAATCCTGATTCTTGTGCCGGCATCACTCGTTTCCCAGTGGGTGAAAGAGCTTCAGGAGAAGTTTTTAATACCCGCTGTTGAACAGAAGAAAAGCTATGTATGGGAACAGTGCGACATCGTCGTTTCTTCTATTGATACGGCAAAACGCTCGCCACACAAGGACATTGTGCTTTCGATTCCGTATGATCTCGTCATTATTGACGAAGCGCATAAGCTCAAAAACAGCAAAACGAAAAATTATGAATTTGCGAGAAGTCTTGTGAAGAAATATTGCCTGCTTCTGACGGCGACCCCGATTCAAAACCGGATCGAAGAAATTTTCAATTTAGTGTCACTGTTAAAACCCGGCCACTTAGGAAATGAAAGCGGATTTCAAGAAACGTTCAATCAAAAGGACGGGATTGACGCTCATGAGCATTTGAAAGAGCTCGTCAATAAAGTGATGATCCGCAACACACGGAGCGACACGGGGCTTACATGGACGAAACGCCACGTGGAAACAGTGCCGATCACCTTTTCACCGACGGAACAGGCGCTCTACGATGACATTAACGCACTGAAAAACGGCACGGAAAAGCCCGCAAGCGCATTTTCCATTATGACGCTGCAACGGGAGTGCTGTTCAAGCAGGGAAGCCGTGTATATGACGCTTAAAAAAATGCTTGATCAAAAAGACAAACAAGCGCCCGCTTTCGATGAACAGACGATTGCCAATTTAATGGACCGCATCAATCAAGTCACGCAAAACTCAAAAGCGATTCAAGTTGTTGACTTGATTAAAAAGATTAATGACAAGGTCATTATTTTTACTGAGTATCGGGCGACACAGATTTATCTGCAATGGTTCCTCCAGCAGAACGGCATAAGCTCCGTTCCGTTCAGAGGCGGATTTAAGCGCGGGAAAAAAGACTGGATGAAGGATCTCTTCCGCGGCAAAGTGCAGGTCCTGATCGCTACAGAAGCCGGAGGGGAAGGAATCAACCTGCAATTTTGCAACCATATTATCAACTATGACCTTCCGTGGAACCCGATGCGGCTTGAACAAAGAATCGGTAGGATTCACAGACTCGGTCAGGAAAGAGATGTCCACATCTACAATATGGCGACAAAACATACGGTGGAAGAGCATATCTTAAAACTCTTGTATGACAAAATTCATTTATTTGAAAATGTCGTCGGAGAACTAGATGACATTTTAACAAAAATCAAAGTGAGCAATTTTGAAGATCATTTACATGATATTTTATGCCACTCGCTGACAGAGGAAGAAATGCGGATCAAAATGGACAACCTTACCTCTTTCTTATCGTACGGTACGGAAAAACCCGCCAGAAAAAAAGGCTCTTAATCTAAAAGGAGGAAGCGCGACATGAGACAGCAGGAGGTTCACCAATTTTTACTGCGCTTTTTTGAAGCGAACCACTGCCCGATTACTGAACACGGGCCGGGTTTTATGACGGTTCAGTTGACGGTCGAGATGGACAAACAAATTATGAACCGCCCGTTTTATTGGCATTGGCGTGAAAAAACGGGCGGCGAACCAAACCCGATGAAGATCACGTTCATCACTGATAAAGAAACGGCTCCGGAGGATATGGACGGCGAGTTTATTTACTTTGGAGCCCCGCGCCTCTTTCAAATCTTTCAAGCAGTTAAACAAAATGGGAGATTTACAAGAATATATGAGAAAATTGTATCAGCCGGAGCCAGAGTGCCGCTTCAGCCCTGGCTTGGATTAAATGTAGTGATTTCATACCAATCCGACATGAAAAAAGACAGACTTTTGTCTTTAGGCCTGCATCTTGTTTCTGGAACAATCGTTGAAGGATTTCAGCAGAAGCTTGCACCGCTGCCGATGACATCACAAATATCAGACTATTGCTTTACCATATCGCCGATGATTAAGCCGGAAAGCGGGATTAAAAGGATGGAGCATTACTTAAAAAACGCCGCCGCCAAAGAACCGTCAGACTGGGCCGACAGCGCGGTCGCCAGATGGAAGAAGGATCTCAGGCTGCTCGATCAGTTTTACGAGCAGACAGAGGAAAAACCTGAGGAATACCACTTGGAAAAACAAGCGCTGAAAGCCTTATATCAGCCGAAAATCCACATTCAGATCGAAAATGGTGGTTTATTTTTCCTGCAAAGTAATTTTTCTGGATAAGCGTTATCCATTCGACACCTTTCCCGTTTTTTCTAGAAATTCTATATTATAATAAAAGTATACAGAAAAAATTTCTGGCGTTTCGCATGCGATGAATCACTTCCAGACATGTAAAGATAAGGTCATGGGCGGATTGGCTGAAATACATAAACAAGTATTTTAGGAGGAGAAAATGCATGAAAAATGCAAAAATGGAATTTTCGCAATTAGATAAGGAATGGGTTGAGCTGATATTAGAAGCTCAAAAAGCAAATATCAGCCTGGAAGAAATACGCAAATACCTGCATTCGCATAAAAAGTCTTCTCAACATATCCAGGCCGCCAGAAGTCATACCGTAAATCCTTTCTGAATGTGCTATAATATCACAAGGAAGGTGATGACATTGATTGGCCAGCGTATTAAACAATACCGAAAAGAAAAAGGCTACTCACTATCAGAACTAGCTGAAAAAGCTGGGGTAGCGAAGTCTTATTTAAGCTCAATAGAACGAAATTTACAGACGAACCCCTCCATTCAATTTCTAGAAAAAGTCTCCGCTGTTCTGGACGTCTCGGTTCATACTTTACTTGATGAAAAACATGAAACCGAATACGATGGTCAATTAGATAGTGAATGGGAGAAATTAGTTCGTGATGCGATGACATCCGGGGTATCAAAAAAACAATTTCGTGAATTTTTAGATTATCAAAAATGGAGAAAATCGCAAAAAGAGGAGTAGTGCCGCCATATGTGCACAACTCCTCTTTTATCTGCCCGACGTTCGGATTAGTTTTTATCCTCACTGTGAGCCTTTTCGTTTTCCTTCACGTAACCGTCTTTATCCGTATGATCTTTTGTAATGGTCAAGCCGTTCCATTGCGTCGCTTCAAAAGAGAATTGAAGAGAAATCGCATTGCCTTGGAATTTGTTTTGGACACTCAGTCCGTCCGCACCTTTTGCAGTATCATTTTTAAATTGGATTTCCATCCGCACCTGATCATAATCAACAGGCGTTTTCGGAACTCCGTCATACTCAGGCGCCGTCTTGCCGTTAATGGTTGCCACATTGACTTTTCCGCTTGCACTCAAGAATTTCGGATCAATGTGTTTGCTGATCGCTTCGGCAGCTGCTTTATCCTGTTTTGTTGACATTAAGTATAAGTCTTTCAGGCTGGCTGCCTTCAAAATGATATTTTTAGGATAGCCGTTGCCGCCTTCTTTGCCGACTGTCAGAACCGTAATTTCAAACTGGCTGAGGAAATCTTCCGCAGATTCGTTTCCTTTTTTCGCTCCTTTGAAGTCAGTAAAATTCAAAGCCATCAGCACTTCTTTAATGGCAAGTGAGCCATTATTCCTGAATTCAAAATCTTTCGTCAATTTATCACCTGGTTTTAAGTTTGACAAATTGACATTGGCTGATTGTTCTTTAGCCAATAAATCAAGCGTTCCTGACGCAAATGTGGCGTCCGTCGACTTCACATCATTAAATGCGGCCCATGTGCCTCCTCCCACTAATGCTAAACCGAGTGCGGCTGAGGCAACGCCCAAGCTTAATTTCTTTTTCATACCCATGTTTGTATTCCCCCTACTTTTTCTTTTTTGTTATCAAATCCTGTCGCCAGGTTGCAACCGTATTCATGTGGACATCGTCCCGTTTTTCGCATGTTCTTCCAGCGCTTTCGTCTTCCGCTCAATATCGCGGAGAGCGCTGACAATAACTGTTATTGAGTAAATCAACAGCATGACGCCGGGAACGATTAGCAGAATCGCCGTTCCGATCGGCTGGCTTGCCAAATGTATGACATATCCCGCATACGGAAGCTGATATCCCGTATACTGAGCCACCACGTTTTCAGCTTGAACAGGAGCGGCATCCGGAGCGGCATTATGGTCTCCTTTTGTCTCAAACATCAGGTGCCCGCCCTTTTTTGTGATCCCGATAATTCTGTGTGTTACGGCTGATCCGTCATTTTGTGTAAAAGTGATGACATCGCCTTTTTTTAAATCATTCACGTCAGAAATTTTCTTTACCGCTATGAGCGAACCCGTCTTAAATTCCGGGTCCATTGAACCCGACAGCACGGATTTAAGCGTATAGCCGAAGATTGCCGGCTCACCGCCGGAAGCCCGGGTCGAGATCACCGTTAAGGTCAGCACAATAATCAAACTGAAAATGACGGCATACAAAATATTACTGATCAGTTTCAGCGTTCTTTTCATGTTCTTCCCCGCTTTCTTTTATCGGCTCAGCCGGTTGTTTTTCTGTTTTCATCTGATCGGAAGCCGTCGCCTTTTCCTGGCATTTGACAAGCTTCATCGGTTTTGACCACTCATACTTTTCATCATCCGCAGGATATCCTTCAGGCTTGTAAACCTTGAATGCGTATATGCCTGGCTGCAAGGCCCGCTTTGACTCAATTTTATAAATCGTTTTGCTTTTTTTATCAGTAATAAGCCCTTTATCCATAACATTTCCGTTTTGCAGAGGCTGTTGCTGAGAGACGATTTTATGAAGTTCCCATTTCCAGTCAGAAACAGTCCGCTCTTTTCCCCTATTCTCCAGCTCGGCATAGAGTTGAAGCGGCGCACACACGGCGCCCGACGTATCAGTTTGATTTGTTATATGTAAATCACTTTGATCCCAGCGTTCGTCATAACGGCAATTGTCATCGGTATATCGAAAATCTCCGCACGTTTGAACCGGAAGACTGAAGCTTTTCACATCATTAAAGGAGGAACTCGTGTCACCCGTAAACTGAGCACATATCGTCACGGACAGACAGAAAATGAATGAAAGCCGCAAAAACAGCATGATCCTCCATCTCCCCTTACCCCTTTTCTCCATTCGCAACAATCGGAACATGCCTTACCCCCTGTAAAACTGTTAATAAATATAACAATCGTTCTTTTTAAAGAACTGCACAAACAAAGTATAATCAAGGTTTATCATCTTGAAAAATGTCAAAAACGGTCAAATTGTTCGTTTTTAAGAATATAATCTTTTAAAAACATCGTTTTGCTCCAAATTACACACCTTTTTGGAATTTTTTCTAATAAAATGTGAGAAAATAATGAAGTGTTCAAAACAAATTGGGAATAATATACAGCGAAAGGACGAAGAATGATGATCAAACAAAGTCTGATTTGCCTTTCTCTTCTTGTTTTCGGGGTTTCAGGAATGGATCAGGCGGAAGCGGCGCCTTATTATGCTGTTCACCATAAATCAAAATGGGAAAAAATCGCGGAAAAAGAAGCTAAAAAAAGATATCCGCTTTCGCAAACGTTATTTATTCAAAAGGTGTGGGACCGTAAAAGAACAGATGAAGCGGTAAAACAATACCACCTGACATTGCGGGAAGGCGCTAAAGAATTTGGTGTGTTTGTTACGATTTCTTTTAATCCCTACAGCCAAAAAGTAAATAAAATTGCCGTCATTGAGGAATACCAATAAAGGCCCTCCTGTATCAGGAGGACCTTTCGTGTGCTACACTTTATTTTTTCCGCTGCATCCACAGCTTAAAACTATACGGCAATATTCCGAACCAGTGCTGGGAAGCCGGCACTTTCTTTTCTTTCCGCACTTCTTTTCGCTCTTTCCGTTCCTGTTTCGGCGTATCGAAATATTTAACGAATTGCTCAGTCATATATTTTACATAATCGTTTGTTTTCACGGCTCTCACCTCATATTGCTGTCTTTACTATGAAGTGTTGTCCCGCCGCCTCTTTTTTATACTTCTGTCCATTGAATCAGCTGTTTCTTCTTCTGATTGAACAAAAGGTGAACCTCCCGTCTCGTCCCTGACGCTGTTTCCGCCTGAATTGTAACCTGAACCGTTTCCCGCTTACCGCTTTCGGTGATCTGAAAGGAAACGGTTCCGTACGGAAAACGATGTGTACCGGTTCGGCCCTTTTGTCCCTGTATCACATGACGGCTTGACAGCAGCGCGCCGTTTTGAAGCAGGTTCTCACCGATCCAGTACTCCCCGGCCTCTTTTGCAAAGGTTTTTCGGGTGATGAAATCAGATGAAGTATAGCTGATGACAAGTAAAACCGCGGCAGAAACAAACAGAACCGCGGGATATATAAACCCGTCAGATTTGTACATTTAACCACCTTTTAAAGAGCTGTAAATCGGAATGGCCGCCTGATTCTTTTTACCTGTATCGCTTGAGATCTCTAATAAAAGCAGGCCGTTTTTCACACCAGCCGTTAAAGATGCCGCATGATGCAGGATCGGCACGTGGCCTTTTCCGTTCACTCTCTTCCTTATCATCGTATGGTAGATTTCAAAACGCACTTCTTCGCCTCCTGCTTTCCGGCAGCTTAATGCCTGTCCGCCGTCCGCCGGCTTTACAGTCTCGGCCTGTTTACATTCATTCATAATCTGCTGAACGGCAATATGATACTCCCGGCTGTCTATTCCGCCGTTATCGCTTTGGCCGGATAAAAACAAATGTAAAATCGGGCTCAGGGTGCTTGATAAGAAGAGACAGACTGCCAAGGAAAACAAAACATTAAGAAGCGTAAAGCCAGTCTGTTTTGAGAATGCTGAGACACATTTCTTTTTCGCCGCGGACAGCCGCACAGACTTTGTAATAATCACCTTCCTCCTTCCACGTCACATCGGGAGACGGCTGCTTTTTTCCGGACATCATATAAGCGCTGATGCGTTCCTGGAGAAGCTGGCGCGCTTTTTGGCGTTCCTCTGTTTTCAGATTATCGGTCAGCATGTCCGTCCAGACCGGAACGATAGAAATCATAAGAAACAGCCAAATGGCCATTGCTGATAGTGTTTCAATAGTAGAGAACCCTTTACTTCCGTTCTGCATGGACATTTCCGCTCCCTAGGTAAACTGTTATTTCATAAGTGACCCCTGCGTGCTTCAATTGAATCTTTCCGCCGGAATTCGGATGGCCTTTTTCATTAAATTCAAGGCTCTCCGGCAAGGTCATAAGTGTAATATGAAGCGAATCAAATGAACGCTCGACAGCCTTTCCGGCTGACTGGAACTTGTATTTATGCTCTTTGGGGAGAAAAATGATTTTTGTTCTTTTATGCTCTGCGACAGCCGTTTCCTGAACGAGCTGAATATCTTTTTGGAGCTGTTCTGTTTTTTGCCGAACGGCCAGATGGGTATAAACCGGAGGAAGCGCCGTGAACAAGACCGTCAGCAGAACGGACGCCAGGCTTAACACAATCAGGCTTTCAAGAAGGGTGAATCCGCTTTCTGTCAGCCTGTTATTGTTCAACTGTAACTTCCCCGCCGCTAATTAAGATCTGTTTTCCATTCGGACAGGCAGTATTCTTTTTGATATATCCCTCTGATTGTAAGTCTTTCATATCCGGCATTTTTCCTTCATGGTCGATTTCGTACGCCGTCACTTGGGCTTTCACCATATTCTGCAGTCCTTCACAGCCTTTATGCTGTATGCTTTGATTATGTTTTGTAACGTTAGGAATCGTTATTAAAAGCAGAATTGAAACGATAAATAACACAATCAGCATTTCAATTAAAGTAAATCCATCTTGATTTTTCAGACGAAGCACTCCCTTACATTTGGTTCATCATCTGGTACATCGGCATCAGCATTGACATATAGACAATCAGAATCATACCGGCCACAACGCCGTAAATGACAGGCTGGAGAATGCCTGTATACTTCTCCGCGTTTTGTTCAAGGCGCTCCATCATAAACTGACTGTACGTATAAAGCTCGCGATGAAGCCTGCCGTTTGCCTGTCCATGGCTGACTGCAGCCGCTAGATCTTTTTCATAACACGGATGCCCGGAAAGAGCGGATTCTATTGTCTCACCTGCTTTCAAACGTGTAATGAGCATATCCGCTTCTTCACGATAAAAAGGCAGAAAAGATTGTTCCTTAAAAGCCGTTAAGCTGTCATAGATAGAAAGACCGGATTTCAGAAGGCTGCTGAGCTGTAAAGAGAAAAAGTAGCTGTTAAAAAGAACGGCTGCTTTTCCTATTAAGGGGATTTTCACAACAATAAGCATTTTGTCTTGCGGGGATTTTTTCTTACATAAAAACCAAACGAACAAACACAAGCTGAGAGCGGCTGACAGCACCAGTGCGCAAGCTTCGTGAAAATGCTGAAAAAACGCAAAGATGAAAGCAGTCGCACCGGAAGTATTCATATTCATTGATTGATAAATCCCAGAAAACTGCGGAATAATTAAACTTTGCAGGATATAAAACATGACACAGACGGAGCAGATTAAAAACATCGGATACCGGAGCATTTTTTTGACTTGATTCGTCTGCATGAGCTTCCTCTGTAACAATTCGCCGCTTTGTTTCATCGCCCTGGGCAATTCTCCGTGTTTTTCCGCAAAATAGCAGATAGAGACGGCTTCTTTATGAAAAGACAATGCCTCAAGCACTTCGTAAAACGCATCGCCCTCCCTCAGCCGGCGGATTCCGTCCGTCAGCTCTGCAAGCTGGCGTTTATGAAGCTGGAGTTTCAGCAGTCTGAGCCCTTCGATCAGACTGTACCCTTTTTCGGCCATTTCACCGAGCCTTTTCAAAAAAGCCGCTTGATCCTTCAACGGCCAGGTTCTTTTAATCCGCTTCATGATACACCCACCGATCGTAGTTGTCAGTCGTGACATAGCCGAGCGCGATTCCTTTTCGGATCAGCCTGCGGAGCGTCTGATATTGAAAATTGGCGTGCTCTCCTTTTGCTTCCTGAAAGCATTGGGTGAGGTTTTTCCCGTAAAGCAGTTCATAGATTCCCGCACGGCGCGTCTGCCTGTAAAGCCGGCAGTACACGGAGCAGTTTTCCGCTTTGCAAAACGGACAAGTTAAATCAACCAGACGCTGAGCGGCAATGGCAATAACGGTTTGTTCAATTTCCGTCATGTTCACCCCAAACTCCAGCAGCCTGTATATAGCGCCTTTAGCATCTCTTGTATGCAGGCTTGAAAGAACGAGGTGCCCCGTCATAGCCGCGCGGACTGCAATTTCAGCCGTCTCGGCATCCCTGATTTCCCCTAAGATGATCATATCGGGGTCATGTCTTAAAATCGCTTTCAAACCGGCGGAATATGTGACTCCGGCTTTTTCATTCACCTGAACTTGTAAAACATCTTCATCTCTCGTTTCTACGGGATCTTCAAGTGTGACAATCCGCCGGTTGAAATGACGTTTTGCATAATTGACAAGCGAGTAGAGAGTGGTCGTTTTTCCAGATCCGGTCGGACCGGTAAAAAGAATCAGGCCGTGGGAATGCTTCAGAAAGGACAATAGTGCGGCGCCTGCCCCCGGAAATAAGGACAGTTTATCCAGAGGGGGAATCTGCCGCTTAGGCAAAAGCCTGATGACAAGACTTTCATCATTCATTGTCGGTAAGGTTGACATCCTTAAATGAACGGTTTCGGATGGAAGCGGCAGAGACAATGATCCGTTTTGCGGCTTTCGTCTTTCTCCTATATCCATCGCCGATAAAAACTTAAAATGAGAAATAAGCCTTACGCATTCCTCTTTTTTTAAGACTCTTTTTTTCACAAGAGCATGACCAATGCGAAAATGAATGAAAGCATCCCTTTCACGCGGCACAATGTGTATATCTGAAGCTCTTGCCGTATAGGCCTCGTTTATAATGTTCCTGCTGTATGTTTCAATATTCTCCATAAGTTTTCCCTCCTTCCGACACGTATTGTAAATCAAATAGACAAGAGCCGGCAAAAGAGAAATGATGCTTTTTACACAGTGTAAAACGTAAAAAAATCAAAAATCAGCTGCATGATATTGATTTACTGAATGAAATCGGGAACCATTCAGTCATTTTCGGCCGCCAAAAAAGCAGGCGTGTGCCTGCTCTTCTTAGCGTTTCTTTTCTTTCCGCAAATATTTCTTTTGATTCTCCCGCAGAATATCCCCTGTCCAGCCCTTCTGCCGCAGATAAATGTAAATCAGCAGGGTTGATACGATAATAATCACGATGGAACAAATATACGAATATTTCCAATGAAGCTCCGGCATATTATCAAAGTTCATCCCCCAGAGAGCGCCAAGCGCCGTCATCGGTGTAAAGAGAGTTGTAAAGATCGTCAATGCTTTTACAATTTCATTTCCTCTTTGAGAGGTAATGACTTCCTCGGCATGCAGCAGATTGCTCAGCTCCTGATCGAACTCATTGATATATGTAATCCCTCTTTCCATCTTTTGATGAGCCCTGAGATAATCTTTCTGCCTGTCATTTTTCGGAAGAAACGCTTCTTTTAAAGCCATTTCCACTTTTTTAGCCCCCAATATCAGGCCTTTCCAAATGAACAGCTCATGGCGCAGCTTATGCACGTTTTCCAAGATGCCTTTGCTGTTGTCATCATGAATCTGCCATTTGAGCGTCCGCTGCTTGACTTCAAATTCATCCAGTCCGATCAGATAGGAATTCATCAGCTCTCCCAGCAGAACAAAAAAGCCTTCAATCGGATTTTCACAGGTTTGAATCTGCTTTGTGGCATGCTTTTCTTTTACACCGCGCAGCAGCGAAAAATCAAAATTAATCGTAAAAAAGAAGTCTCTCGTAATATAAAAGTGAAATACGGTATGGTTTTTTTCATTATCTAATCCTTGATGATAGATTAAAGAGCCGAAAACCGCTTCATTATTCTGATCATTTGTATCTGCGCGCAAAAAGTTTATATGATTTTCATGTTCAAACCACTTTTCGCATTGCGGCCAGTGATTGTGGTGGATCATTTTTTTTGCTTCTGCTTTTTCATGCGGACCGAGCTGGTACCAAAACCAGTCCGTCCCCGAATGTACCTTCATCTCTTGTCAGCCTCCAGTTTCGCTTTCTTGTTTTAATTACCGTAAATGAAGCAGGCTAAACCAGGTTTGATGTTTGAGCAGCTTTCCAGAGTGGTATTATTCCGAAAAAAGGGAGGTGCAAGCCTTCCTTCGCGGAAGGCGTTACATTGTATATCATCAAACTGACTGCCATCGTACTATTTATTTTATTAACGGCGTGTTTTGTCGCCATCGAGTTTTCAATCGTTAAAGCAAGGCGCTCCCGCGTCAATCAGCTCATTCAGGAAGGTGTGAAAGGGGCAAAAGCAGCCAAGCATGTTATTACACACCTTGATGAATATTTATCGGCGTGCCAATTGGGCATCACTGTAACCGCCTTGGGACTCGGCTGGCTTGGTGAACCGACAGTCAAAGCAATGCTTCAGCCGTTATTTTTAAAAACCGGGCTTCATGAAGCGGTTTCCCATATACTGTCACTGATTATCGCATTTCTGCTTGTTACATATGTGAATGTTGTCATCGGTGAACTCGCGCCGAAAAGTTTTGCCATTCAAAAAGCCGAGCGGATTACGCTTTTGTTTGCCAGACCGATCATTTTGTTTTATAAGTTAATGTTTCCGTTCATCTGGCTGCTTAATCATTCCGCCCGCCTGATTACAGCCCTGTTCGGCTTGAAGCCGGCTTCAGAACATGAAATGGCTTATACGGAAGAAGAATTGCGGGTGCTGCTTGCTGAAAGCTATCGAAGCGGCATGATTAAAAAAAGCGAGCTGCATTACGTAAATAACATTTTCACATTTGATAAGCGCACAGCGAAAGAAATCATGGTGCCGCGGAATGAAATGGTGAGCCTGCCGTTAGACAGCGGATTAGGACATATGCTCCGCGACATTATCAAAACAAATAAATATACCCGGTATCCTGTCGTAAAGGGAGATAAAGATCATGTTGTCGGCATCATCAATATAAAAGAAGTTTTATTCAGATTCCTGTCTGAAGGGGCATCGTTTACAAAACACGAGCTCAGCCCTTACATTCAGCCGGCCATCCACGTGATTGAGACGATCCCGATTTATCAATTGTTCGTTAAAATGCAGCGGGAACACGCCCATATGGCCATTCTCATTGATGAGTACGGCGGAACCGCGGGATTAGTAACCGTGGAAGACATCATTGAAGAGATCGTCGGCGAGATCCGGGACGAATTTGATACGGATGAGACACCTTCCGTTCAAAAGCTTGGAGACAGCCGTTATCTTCTGAACGCCAAATTGCTGATCAGTGACGTCAATGACGTACTCGGAACTGAGATTACGGCTGATCAAGTCGATACACTCGGGGGCTGGTTCCTTACTCAGCATATTGATGCAAAACCCGGAAGCACCATTGATTTTGAAGGGTACACATTTACGGTAAAAGAAATCGACAGCCATCATATCATTACGATTGAAGCTGACAAAGCTGAATAGCTGAGGGGGGAATCCCCCTCAGCCATTCAGCTTTATATCATCTTAATGATTCTTTTACGACAAAACCGTTTTTTGCCAGCGCCTTCGCCAGACTCTGCTCCGTTTTCACATGAGAAAAGTCGATGCCAAGCTTCACGACGGTTTGGGCGATTTCCGGCCGGATGCCTGAGATTGTCGTTTCTATGCCAAGAAGTTTTGTGCTGTCAATCACTTTAAAAATTTGATAAGCGACCATCGTATCCACAATCGGCACACCTGATATATCTAGAAATAAATAAGAAAGCCGGAGCGAAGAACATTGGTCAAGCACCGATTCCAAAATCATTTTTGCCCGGTAAGTGTCAATTTCGCCGACAAGCGGCAAAATTCCAATACCGTCGGCAATCGGCATAATCGGCGCGCTTAGTTCGTTAATCATTTCTTTTTGGGCGTTTAATTGCGTTATTGTCACTTTATGATATTCCTCTGTAAATACTTCAATCATATGGTCAATTGCTTTGTTCAGCTTCTCTCCCCATGTAAATACCGCATTTGTATCAGGCTTCTCAGACATCGTTTCACTGCATGTCTGTATGCGGTTCCAGACCAATCTCCGGAATTCTTTAAAGCTTGCGACGCTTTCATAGACATGGATTTCATGCACGGCCCGGTCTCTTGCAAACTGCAGCGCCCACTTTGTCAGCTCCTCTTCTCCGCCGTCTTTCCCTGATAAAATGCCAGCAACGATTTCAATTAACAGGCGCTGCTGCGTTTCCGCTTTCTGATCCTCTGAAGGCCGCCCCGGTTCGGGGATGAGCAGCCATTGACGTATGATTTCGCCTGATTCTTCAATTAATACTTGAGATAATACTTCATTTAAATGTTTCACGGGTTTCCTCCATTCAAATCTGACTTGTATGTATAAACCGGCGCCGGATGCACATACTGTAATTAGCATTCGATGGGCTATAGCCAAGCGGTAAGGCAATGGACTTTGACTCCGTGATCGTTGGTTCGAATCCAGCTAGCCCAGTCCTGGAACCGCAAAAAACGAAGATTAGCTGATGATATTTGATCAGCGGATCTTCGTTTTTTTCTTATGATACAGATTGATGCACCGTTTTTTTCTTCGTCAGCTTCATCAATTCTCCTGGATTATATCCGATAACGAGCTTTTTGCGATCGATCAGGATCGGACGCCGCAGCAGCTTCGGATTTTCAGTCAAAAGCTTCAGCACTTCATTTACAGTCATTTCTTCAATGTTCAGGTTGAGGTTTTTAAATGTTTGGCTCCTCGTCGCTAATATTTCATCAATTCCTTCGGTTGTTAAGGATAAGATTTGCTTCAATTCATCAATTGACGGTGTCTCCCTGAATAGGTGGCGCTCTTGAAAGTCAATATTGTGGGCTTTTAACCAATGTTTCGTTTTTCGGCAAGATGTGCAGCTCGGGTATGAATAAAAAATAAGTTCTTTCATTTTTAAAAATTCCTCCCTCGGATAATCCGTCTCTTTGTTAACATAAGTACCCTGAACTTTTTTTCGCTAAACGTATTTCAAAAAGATTTTTCGGATCTTTTTTAGAGAACGGCATAAGATATAAAACACAGGGAAAGACATAAATTCCACAATAAATATAATCATGAAAATGTTTACATTTTAACTGCCGATCTATTATAATAAACTTCAGATAGACTCTCGGGAGGGGATAAGGAATGAATCGCATGTTCCGGGTGTTAGGATTTTGGACGGGGATTTTTGCAGTCATGTTTTTTTTAGGCGGCATGAAAGACGCATCTCTTTTGTTTTTTGGACAGACGATCTTTTTCGTATTTCTTTCTTATTTGAATCTGACTGAGCGGATGTATATTTATATTTTCGGAGCGTACTTAACCGTATTTTTCGCCGGATTTACATATTACTCTATTTTTATTATGACACCGGGCGGCGGAACCCACTGACTGAAAAAGACAGACCGATTACGGTCTGTCTTTTTTCGTTTACAATGAAAATCCATTAATAAACGGATTTCGCTCCTGCTCTGTCTGGATGTCCGTTTCCGCGCCGTGACCGCTTAACACAAGTGTATGCCCGGGAAGCGTGAGCAGTTTTTGATGAATGGAATCAAGCAATACGTCTTGATTTCCTCCATGTAAATCCGTCCGGCCGATGCCTCCCTGAAAGAGCACATCGCCTGAAATCACCAAATCAGCGTCCTTCACATAATAAGAAACGCTTCCAGGTGAATGACCCGGCGTAAACAGCGTCTCCAAATGGAAAGGACCGATGTCCAATATGCCGTCGCCTTCAATCAGCCGATCGGCGGGCCGTGCCGTGACAGCGATGCCGCGCAATATGCCTGATCCGTTTAAGGAAGAGTCCTCCAGCCACTTTTCTTCATTTTTGTGAAGATATACGGGAACATCCCATCTGTCTCTTACCTCGTCAAGCGCGCCGATATGGTCAAAATGGGCGTGCGTCAGCAAGATCGCAAGCGGCTTCAAATTGTTTTCTTTTATGTAATTGTTGAGTTTGTCCGCTTCCCCGCCCGGATCGAAAATCAGACAGGACTGATCCTCACTGACGAGAAAATAGGCGTTTGCCTGAATCGGACCGGCCGGCATTCGTCTCCATTTCACTTTCATCACCTCTTTATGTATATGCCCTTATTATGAAGGTTTTCTGCCGAAGATTCAATGAATGCGGCTGGGAAAACACTATCGACAAACAAAATGAAAACGGTTAAAATAAAATGGAAAGATTTTCAGGTTCCAATGACAAAGGGGGAGCATGATGTTACTTGTTGTAATCTTCGGCCTTGTCGCATTATTAGCTGTGTTAGGAGTCCTGCGGGCTGTCAGACAGAGAAATATCCTGGGATTTTTGTTAGCCGCCGCCACACTGGGCGTGTTCGGCTGGTTTACCGTAATGACCGTTGTTACAAGCGGCTATCCGACTGCACATTAAAAGCCTGTATCCATTAGGATACAGGCTTATTTTTTATTGCTGCAAATGTTTGCTGACACTTTTGATTTTGCTCTCCAGCGTCGTTTCTTTATCACGCCTGTCATCAATGCGGATATTGGTCGCCACTCTGTGCAGCCCTTTTTGGAACGGGGCTTCGTGAATCTCCTGAATGACCGCGAACAAGTCGCTCAGCTCTCCTTCAATCAAAGTGTTCATCGGTGTGAGCTGAAATTTGATTTTGCCGGCTGCTTTGTAGCCTTCCAAAATCTTTTGCACATCCGCTACATACTCACTGACGCTCGGTGTTTTTGTTCCGATCGGAATGATTGTCACATCTGCAATTGCCATTTGATTCAAACTCCTTTTTCATTTGTTATGATTGGTTCTGTCAGTCCTGTTTTCAGAGATATCAGCCGGTCATACGTAAAGCCATATAAAGCGTATTCCCCGTTCGGAGAGATCTGAATCGGTTCCATTTCCGTATTGTTAAGCACCGTCCGCTCCCGTTTGTCCCCCAAGTCAAAGCTGATCAGCCTGTATAACCGGCCCTCCGGCTTAAACGTGTAAAACCGCTTGTGGGTCTGATCGTAATCATATTCCATCGGCGCAAAGCTCTCATACTTTTTTTGAAGAGGAAAACGGTGTGTCACGGATGCCGGCTTTTGGAAAAGGAACTCGCCGTCGCCGTCCGGTTTATCCGCTTGTCTGACGGCAAGCGTCATACCCGGGCGGGAATCTGCCCAGATGACATGCTGAAGCACTCTTTTTTCTTTTGCCGTCTCCAGATCATAGGAATATAAAGGGCCCTCTTCCTCCGTTTTTCCTTGCTTAATATATTGAAATTCATCGGAGGACATCCAATGGACAAAAGGGGCCTGAACAGGACTTATTTTTAAAATGCCGTGTTTCATATCGGCTGTATAGGTTGTGAAGTCCCATGTTTCAGAAAAAACGGTAATCATCATTTTGTACGGGTCATATGGATTCCAAGCCGTCTCCAGCTCATAAGAATTAAAGGCTTTGTGATAAAGTCTTTTCCCCTGCTTGTTCATGAGCACAAGCTCAGTCTGTCCGCTGTTTGTCACCTGAACGAGAATCAGCTTTTTTTTCAGGCTGATCTTTACATTGACAATATGGCCCTTTGTTTCGTAGAGCCGTTCGGATTTTCCGCTGAAAAGGTCATATTTCATCAGCTGATCATGTGCTGTATACAGAATGGTCCTGTTATCCAGCCATCCTTCCGTTTTCTCGGCTTCATTTTTACTGAGCGGAACGATTTTCTGTTCTGCTGCTTTTGCTGAGACGTCTGTGTCAGGCTGCTGATGAGATGGTTCACAGGCCGCTAAACACAGAACGAACGCGGACAGCAGAACACAACACAAGTATCTCACCAGCCTTCCCTCCATTCTTTTCTATTGTCCCATATTTGTTAATATAAACAAATGAGAAATTTCACAGATGTCTCAAAAAATAAGCGCCCTCCACAATATTCCTTCCGTCGCTTGATAAATATCCGAAAACTGATGAAAAGGCAAAGGATTTTTTCCCTTCCCGAGTTCAACGGTATAGCCCTCTTTTCCGTATTGCTGTATAAACCAATCCCTGAAACCGGCATGGCTGTCAATGGTTTTTACACCTTGATAGCGGTTTCCGCTTATCGCTTCAAACTCCCGGATGACCTCAGATGATTGCTCCGGTTCACATCCTTCGTACCCCCAATAAATCTCTTCTCCCTGTGTATGAAGCGCGATCAGCCTGTCAGGCGGCTGCTCCGTTATCAGCCGGTGCATCGCCTGCGCCTCCGGTTCAGTGAGCGGCGCCGTGCCCGGAAAATCACGGTACGAGGGAGCCTTCGGTTTGCGCCTCTGTTCAATCTCCCAATTCGATGGGAAATGTTTATTTAAATCAACGCCGTTTATATTCGCCTTCCATTCGCGGAAATCCGGGCGGTGCTCATTTAATCCGTTGAGAAATTCATTTTTTTCTGATAAATCTGCACATCCGTAAAGTACGAGATCCACACCGTCGGGATTTACGAGCGGAACGAATGATAAGGATGTCCGGCTGAATATATCAATGGCGGAATGTCCGAAAACGGTTTTATTTTCGCATAATGCCGCGCAATATTCTTTGCACCATTTAATCGCAACCGACGTGGTAATCCATTCATTGGCATGAAAAGAGGCGTTTACATGCACGTTTCTCTCGGCCGTATCCGCGCCTATTCTCAGCTCATAGAGCGGTTTTCCCAAAACGGAACTGCCGATTTTACGGCACGTGACAAATGGAAAGACATCGATTATTTTCTCAATTTCTTCATAGAGCAACTGAGCGCCGTACACCTTTTCTTCCTTCACCCATTGATCAGCGGAAAGAACGCTTTCACAGTGCCGGATGTATTGCGAAAGCCCGCTAAGCGTTTCTATCGGACATTCTGGCTGACCGCTCACGAGGAAGCCGGGACAAAATAATTCATCGCTTTCTGCCGTTTTATTGGCGTCTTCCAACAGTTTTTCATCAATTGAAAGCACCTGTGCAACATCTTTCATATGCCGTTTTATTTCAGGTTTGACACGAATTCCCGCCATGTTCATCCCCCTTTTTTAAAACTATATGACAGGGGAGATAAAAAAAGAAAGCCGCCCGCTATATGGGCAGGCAGACTTTCTCTAGCAGTTTTGATATTTAAGCCATTCATTTTTGGCAATCCACGCTCCGCCAATGACTCCGGCGTCATTTCCCAGTGCCGCAATCGAAATATCGGCCGCTTCCGCAGAACGCGGGAACGCGGTGATTTTGAAGGTCTCTTCCACTTTTGACCGCAGTATTTCGCCTGCTTTAGACACGCCTCCGCCGAGCACGATTTTCGTCGGATTCATAGCGCTTGCCAGATTTCCGAGCACGAGGCCTAAATGTTTTGCGACATAATCAACGACTTCAAGCGCTGTCTTATCCTGCTGTTTTGCCGCATCGAACACGTCACGTGCTGTCAGATCACGCACCTGCAAGAGCGAAGAGTCGGAAACCGACGCAAGTTTTTCTTTTGCGATGCGGACGATGCCGGTTGCGGACGCAATCGTTTCGATACACCCGGATTTTCCGCAGTTGCACGGAGCTCCGCCTTCCGGAATGCTGCAAATATGACCGATTTCTCCGCCGGCCCCGTTTTTACCGTGAACGATTTCGCCGTTGACGATGATGCCTCCGCCGACACCGGTTCCGAGCGTCACTAAAATGACATCTTTGGCTCCGTCACCTGCGCCTTTCCACATTTCTCCGAGCGCCGCGATATTGGCATCGTTTTCAATGACGGCCGGAATACCCGTTTCCGCCTCAAGATGGTCTTTCAAAGGATAGTTTTTCCATCCCATATTAGTCGTCTCATAAACCATCCCCGTCGCTATTTCCACGGGTCCGGGCGCTCCCATGCCGATCCATTTCAAGATTCGTTTCGGCTTGTTCAATTCTTCCAGCTTCTGGTCAAGCGCTTTTGCAATCGTGACCGTTATAGTGTTTCCTGTCTTATCGGTCGGAACCTCCCATTTATGCTGGATTTCACCGTACATATTGATAAAGGCCAGCTTGATAGTTGTTCCGCCAAGATCAATCCCCGCAAACCATGTCTCTTCCATAATGATCTCCTTTTCTTATTAAATCCTGCTGTTGTCTCTTCCTTTGATCCTCTCTGATTCCTGCTGTAGAACTCCGGAGGCCTTCAGCCATAAGTCTCTTTCAATCACGTTTGACAAGTACATTTCCTTTAATTCATCTTTCATAAAGTCAATTTCAGCTTGTCTGTCACCGAAATACACGATATGTCCGAATGACTTAAACAGCTGCTGTACGTCATAAAATGAATTCATCTTTTTCACCATTTCTTTTCTTCTCAGTATAAGCGTATTTCATCTCTAAAGCAGGCGTCAAGCAAAAAACAATTGGATAAAATATCCTTGTGTCATTTTGGTAAAATCTATATTCATAATTGTAAAAAAACACTCATTTATGCGTTTTTCTGTTACAATACTTTCGTGCCCAAAAGCACAAAAGGATTAAAGTTTGATGGGGTGTTGTTTTGAAACAAGAAAAAAGGCTGACATTCATTTCAGCCATCGGTTTATTTGTTTTAATGTTAGCAGTCATTATTTCCTGCCTGTTTTTCTTTCATACGGAGCCGCATATGCCGCTGTTTTTTTGTGTCATTATTCTGTCTCTGGCAGGTTTGCGGCTCGGTTTCTCGTGGGGCAGTCTTGAAAAAGGAATTGTCAGCGGATTGAAAAACGGTGTACAGCCGATTATCGTGCTGGCTTTGATCGGTGTGCTGATCGGCGCTTGGATGTACAGCGGGGCCATTCCCGCCGTCACTGTTTACGCTTTATCGATTATACAGCCGAGTCAGCTGCTATTGACCGCATTATTTTCATGCATGATTATCAGCACGCTTGTCGGCTCAAGTCTGACAACTGTCAGTACAATCGGCGTCGCGCTGTTAGGGGTGGCAAGCGCGGCGGGAGTTCCGCTCGAATGGACGGCGGGAGCAGTCATTTGCGGGGCCTGTTTCGGTGATAAAATGTCACCGATGTCCGACACGACGAATTTTGCCGCCGGTATCGGCGAAATTCCGATTTTTAAGCATATCCGCCATATGATGGGCACGACCGTTCCGGCCCTTTTGATCACAATCGTTCTTTTTTATATTCTCGGTTCATCCGTTTCAATAAATGCCGCTTCAACGCAAAATATTGAGGCGGTCATTTCCGGAATTAAAGAGGCCGTGCACGTTACGCCTTGGTCGCTTCTTTCACCTCTTTTGGTGATCATTTTGGCGGTCAGACGGGTTTCTGTTATTCCGGTGCTTACCGCTGGTATTATTTCCGCAGGGCTTCTGACTGCCGTTTTTATTCCTGACAGCAGTATTCAAGGATTTATATCCGCCCTGCAAAGCGGCACGGCTTTTAAAACCGGAGACCAGGCTGTAGCCAGCATTATCAACAGAGGCGGACTCCAATCCATGATGGGGTCAGTCTCTCTGATCATGATCGCCTTTGCGCTCGGCGGCCTGATGGAAAAAACAGGCCTGATCGCAGCGCTGCTTCAAGGATTGATAAAAGGCGTGCATACGAAAGGACGTCTTGTCATGGCGACCGTCTTCTCAAGCATTGGCGTAAACCTTGCGACCGGCGAGCAATACTTGTCGATCTTAATTCCGGGTCAGTCTTATAAACCTTTATATGACAAGCTCAGCATTAAGCGGCTTCACCTTGCACGATCGATTGAGGACGGCGGAACATTAATCAATCCGCTGATTCCTTGGGGAGTAAGCGGCGCTTTCATGGCAAGCGCGTTAGGGGTTTCTGTCATCGACTACCTGCCGTTTACCTTTTTCCTGTACATTTCACCGATCATTTCAATCCTTCTCGGTTTCCTGAAAAAAAACTGATATTACGAGAAAAACCTGCCGTCATTACAGGCAGGTTTTTTCATGCAAAAAATCCCGCTGAAAAAACGGGATTTGTTTAAAAGGCCTGCTGAATGAACTTATTTCTGATAAACGGTATTTTTAAAAAGAAATGAATAAATGGCCGTCTGATCCCTGGCTGGCTGAGCACGGTGTTCATCAGACGGTAGCGGTTTTGGTAAACGGCTAAAACAGATACGGCGCATAATGAGTAGATCAACAATTTTTTCATTTTATCCCTCCTGCCCCTATCGTTTGTCAAACAGCGAGAATTATTCGGGTGCAAGAAGTTTTTTATGCGATGGTTTCAGATTCAGTCACGATCATATCGACCGGGATATCGTGGGGCATGCGGGGAATGCGGTCTGTCAGCTGGCAGTCGAAGAGAAGCGACACGGTACGGCCTTCATAATCTGTCAGAAACCGATCATAATATCCGCCGCCGTATCCGATTCTGAAGCCTTCCCGGTCAAAAGCCACACCGGGCACAATAACAAGATCAATGTCTTTTTGAGCCGCTTTTTCAGTCAGGCTTTCGATCGGTTCACTGAGACCGGCATATACGGTTTCCAGCTGATCATCAGCAGAAAATGTACGGAATTCCATCGCTCCCGTCTGGGGGAAACATTTCGGGATACAGACTTGTTTTCCCTCTTTCCAAGCCTGTTCAATAATAGGCCGTGTCGGAATTTCCAAGCGTTTCGAGATGGTGACGGCAATCATGCGGGCTTGTTTCCATTCTTTTAAAGAAAACAGCGTTTTGTGCATGCTGCGGCTTTTTGCCTCCCATTCACTTTCTGTTATGCCGGAAAGCTTTGCTTTTATATCGGTTCTGATTTGTGCTTTCACGTTTCTCAAACCTCCCTGAAAGACAAAAAAGCCAGAACTTTATTGAAAGCTCCAGCTTTTTCCGCCGTTTGAAACAGCTTATTTTGTTTCACGGTGTAACGTAGATTTTTTATCACGTGGGCAATATTTTTTAAATTCAACGCGGTCCGGATTGTTGCGTTTGTTCTTTTTAGAAATATAGTTACGCTCACCACATTCAGTGCAAGCCAAAGTAATATTAACGCGCATTATTTTCCCTCCAAACTAAATATCATTTACTTATTCAGACTTATACATAATACCACTATAATGCACGGAATGCTAGAGCTGATTTACATGAAATGTTGTTTAAATGCAGAAAACATCAGTTTATGTTTCTGATCCTCTGAATGGCCTTGCGCAAGACGCATACAAAAAATGACGAAACAGGACAAAAAAGGGCTTTCATATGCGAAATCTATAGAGAAATATCCGTTTGCCCCCCGAATAAAAAAGATTTTCCGACAAAATTCTGTTTTTTTCTCTATTTCCTTTAGAATGGCGGCGTTTTATGGTATAAAAAAGAAGGGCAAATTAATAATAGAAGGTGATGAAACGTGGAAATTGCTATTATTGCGTTGTTTATCGTCAGTATAGCGCTTATTGCATTCTCATATTCTCAAAGAGATCCGATGAAAGACGTGGAACAGGAGCTTGAAACGCTTCAGCTTTCCGCCATGCAGGAAATTTACAAGTTAAAAAAGAAAATGACGGTGCTTGAAGAAGAATTGCTGGAAACCAACCTCGTCATCCGCAAAACCAAAAGCAGCGGCATTAACCAAAAAATCGCCAAACAAATCATTTCAAAATATAACAACGGGATGTCTGCCGAAGCCATCGCAAAAGCGGAACACGTGTCTGTCGAGGACGTCAATACCATTATTAAAGATAATGAGAAGGTGCTCGTATGACAAAACGGGGCATTCAGGCTTTTGCAGCAGGTATGATTTTAGCGACGGCCGTCCTCGCCGCTGTCTTCTATTTGACTGACCATGACCGGGCAGCTGCCGTTAAAACTGAAAAAACAGCATTGACAGAAAAAGAAGTAAACAGCTACCTCGACTCTCAGCAAAAAGTCTCCGTCAAACGGGATGACTATCAAAAACTGCTTGACGCTAAAGAAAAATCATTAAACAACGATCAAAACACGGACGCCAAAAAGAAAAAGGTCACATACAAACTGACGATCAAAGACGGAATGAGCACGGCTGATGTGTCATCCATCCTTGAAAAAGAAGGAATTATTCCTTCAGCGAAGGACTTTAATGATTACGTAATCGACGCAGGCTACCACAAAGAAATCCGCGCCGGCCATTTCAAAGTCGACTCAGATATGAGCTTCAAAAAAATCGTCAAAACATTGACCCGCTAAAAAAGCTTGCAGGCATCGTCCATTCATGGATACGGCCGGCAGGCTTTTTTAATAGACAATATAAAACGGACCCGGTCAATGGCCGGGCCCGTTTTTTCATCCGAATTTTCCGGTGATATAATCATGTGTTTTTTGATGATCCGGCTGAGAAAAGATTTTGCCCGTATCGCCCCGCTCTACAAGTTCGCCCATATAGAAAAACGCGGTTTGATCAGAAACTCTCGCAGCCTGCTGCATGTTGTGCGTCATAATGACAATGGTATACTTCTCTTTTAAGGTCAGAATCAGCTCTTCTATTTTCCGGGTGGACACGGGATCAAGAGCAGACGTCGGTTCATCCATCAATAGGACATCCGGTTTTGTGGCGAGCGCCCTTGCGATGCACAGCCGCTGCTGCTGTCCGCCTGACAGGGAAAGCGCCTGCTGATGGAGACGATCCTTCACTTCATCCCAGAGCGCTGCTGCCTTTAATGATTCTTCGGCGATTTCAAGCAGTTTCTTTTTATTTTTTTCGCCGTGTATTCTCGGTCCGTACACGACATTCTCAAATATGGACTGCGGAAACGGATTGCCTTTTTGAAACACCATACCGATCTGCTTTCTTAATTCTGCCGCATCCGTCTTTTCCTTCAGCAGATTGCGCCCGTTATAAATCATATCGCCTGTCACTTTGACATTCGGGGCCATTTGCAGCATTAAGTTTAATGTTTTAATAAACGTGGATTTCCCGCAGCCGGACGGACCGATGATGGCAGTGACCTTCCGCTCCTCAAATCCGATCGTAATATTTTTCAAGGCCTGATGAGCTCCGTACCATACGTTCATGCCTTGAATATCAAATAGATTCTGCGTGTGCACCGCTTCTTTTACAACGCTCACGGTTCTTCCCCCTATCCGAACTTTCCGTTAATATAGTCATCCGTCTTTTGCTCTTTAGGACTTGTAAAAATCTGTTCTGTCTGTCCGTACTCCACCACTTCTCCGTTTAAAAAGAAAGCCGTGCGGTCAGACACCCTCAGCGCCTGCTGCATGTTATGCGTAACGATAACAATCGAATAATCTTTTTTCAGTTCTGTCAAAAGCGTCTCGATTCTGGCGTTTGAGATGGGATCCAGAGCTGAGGCCGGTTCATCTAAAAGAAGCACGGCAGGTTTCATCGCAAGCGTCCGGGCGATGCAAAGGCGCTGCTGCTGGCCGCCTGATAATGAAAGAGCCGATGAATGAAGACGGTCTTTGACTTCATCCCAAAGCGCAGCTTTCCTTAAGCTTTCCTCTACCGCTTCGTCCAAAACGGCTTTTCTTCGTTCACCCGCATACTTCAGCGCATGTGTGATGTTATTGTAAATGGATTTGGGGAACGGATTCGGTTTTTGAAACACCATACCGATCTCCCGTCTGAGAGACACGACATTAATCTCTTCCCCCAAAATATTCAGTCCTTCATAAAGGATTTTCCCCTCGCTTCTTGCAGAAGGGATGGCATCGTTCATTCTGTTAATCTGCCTCAGAAATGTTGATTTTCCGCAGCCGGACGGGCCGATCAGAGCCGTCACCGCATGTTTTTCAATATCCATATTCACACGCTTAACCGCTTGTTTGTCTCCGTAGTAAATGGACAAATGATTCACTTCCAAAATCGACGGCCCCGGCGAACGCTCTGTCTGTTCCGCTTGTTCCCTGACGATGTGATCAATCATGTTTTCGCCTCTTTCCGATTAATTTGCCGTAAGCTTTTTATAAATGGCAGATCCGAGCCATCTTGCACAAAGGTTAAACAAGAGCACTGAAATCACCAGCACTGCCGAGCCGCCGTTTGCTATTGCTTCTGCATCGGGAATGATCCCCTGGGTATTGACACTCCATATATGAACCGCCAGCGTCTCAGCCGGCCTGAAAATATTTAAAGGAGATGCTTCAGAAAACGGGTTTAAATCGGTGAAATTCAGCCGCGGCGTTGTCAGTCCTGCTGTAAATAGCAATGCCGCCGCTTCTCCGAACACTCTTCCTGATGCCAAAATGGCTCCGGTTAAAATCGAAGGAATCGCGCTCGGAATCAGCACCGTTTTGACGGTATGCCATCTCGATACGCCTAAAGCGAGAGAAGCTTCTTTCAGTTCTTTAGGTACTGCAGTGAGCGCGCCTTCTGTCACCCGGACCATTACGGGAAGGTTAAAGACTGTTAAGGCGAGCGCGCCCCCGATAATCGTGTATCCCCACCCCGTCAGGTTCACAAACATCAGCATGCCGAACATCCCGATGACAATCGACGGAAGCGACGACAGAACTTCAATACATGTTCTGATAAAATCAGTAATTTTATTTTGCGGCGCATATTCAGCCATAAAGACGCCGCCCCCCACACCAAGCGGTATCGTGATCAGCATGGTGATGAACAGAATGTAAAAGGAGTTAAAAAGCTGATCCCGTATCCCGCCGCCTGACGCGATAGCGCTTGATTTTGACGTAAGAAAATGCAATGTGATTTCTGAGACGCCGTGAATCAGAATATACAAAAACAATCCTGCCAAAATCGCCGCAATCACAGCGGCGCATAAACCGAATACACCGGTGGCCAATTTATCCGTTATTTTCCGGTTCATTATACTTTCCTCCTAGATGACAAGTAGCGTATGAGCAGTATAAACAGAAACGACATGATAAGAAGAACAAGCCCCATCGACCACAGCGTGTTATTTTCGATACTTCCGTATGTGGTATGGCCCATGTTTAACGTGATAATCGTCGTTAATGTCCCCGCCGTATCAAGCAGGCTTTCCGGGAGAAGCTTTGTATTTCCGATAACCATCTGTACGGCGAGAGCTTCTCCGAACGCTCTTGCCATTCCAAGCACGACAGCGGTCAGCAATGTCGGAAACGCCGCCGGGATAAGCACCTTCCTGATTGTCTGCCATCTCGTCGCACCGAGCGCATATGAACCGTCACGAAGGTGTTTCGGTAATGACGCAAGTGCATCAGCGGAAATCGACGTAATGGTCGGCAGAATCATCACCGAAAGTACGATCGTTCCCGCCAGAAGACTGTGACCCGTTCCGCTTGATTTAAAAGATCCGATAAACGGAACCAATACTGTAAGACCTATGAATCCATAAACGACGGACGGAATGCCGACAAGCAGCTCGATTACCGGCTGCAGCACCTTTTTTCCCCAAGTCGGCGCAATTTCCGTCATAAACACGGCACCCGCAATCCCGAGGGGCGCCGCGATCAGAGCGGAAAGCACCGTGACCGCGAATGATCCGAAAATAAAAGGCAGCGCGCCGAACTCAGGTTTTGCCTGGGTTGGATTCCAATTCAGACTTGTTAAGAACTCAATCGGGCTTACACCATTTACAAAAAAAGATTGCAGCCCCTTTATGCCGAGAAAGATGGTGATTGCCGCTGATGCCGCAATGATAATCGCCGCACATACAGACACAATCACTCTTCCGCGGACTTCATCCAATTGCCTGTTTTGTTTTGAGCTTATTAAGCGTTCGCTTACAGACTCTTTT
The DNA here is from genome assembly GCF_059831465.1 of Bacillus sp. 5RYD7K. Classification (NCBI taxonomy): domain Bacteria; kingdom Bacillati; phylum Bacillota; class Bacilli; order Caryophanales; family Bacillaceae; genus Bacillus; species Bacillus sp. 5RYD7K. The sequence goes on along the minus strand of NZ_CP191200.1, from coordinate 2,295,892 downwards.
TCTCTGTGATTTATCATTTGTTTACACTCCTATAAAGAAGAAGGACGGGGAGCCCGCCCTCCCCTCAGCTTTGCTTGCCTTTTGCGTCACGTGTGACTTTCATATCAGAGATCGGAATGTAGCCCTGATCTTTCACGATACTTTTCTGCACTTCATCGCTGTTCAAATAGTCAAGAAATGTTTTGGTCAGACCAGATGCTTCGCCTTTCGTATAAGAGTGCTCGTAAGCCCAAATCGGATATTCGCCTGTGACGACATTTTTCTCTTCGGGTTTGATGCCGCCGATTGATAAAGGCGTTACTTTGTCATCGTTTATATAAGAGAAAGCCAGATAACCGATTGCTCCCGGTGTTTCCGCAATGATTTTTTTGACTGTATTGGAGGACTCCTCTGTGATGCCCTCTGCCGGCTCCGCTCCGTCAAGCGCGTATTTGACGAACGTAGCGCGTGTGCCTGATGAATCAGGACGGTTGACGAGTGTAATCTTTTGATCTTTGCCGCCAAGCTCTTTCCAGTTTTTGATTTTGCCTGTAAAGACGTCTGCCAGCTGTTTTTTGGTTATATCCTTTACGCCCGCACCCGGGTTGACCGCAGCCGCCATCGCAACTACCGCTACACGGTGATCATTCAGGGCTTTCGCATCAATACCTTCTTTTTCTTCAGCAAAGACGTCTGAGTTGCCGATTTGCACTGAGCCTTCAGACACTTGCGAAAGACCTGTTCCTGAACCTCCCGCTTGCACCTGCACATCAGCATCCGGATGTTTTTCCATAAACTTTTCCGCCGCTGCCAGTACTAACGGCTGCATGGCTGATGAACCAGAAATGGTTAAAGAACCTGATGCTTTTTTATCCTCACTTGCAGATTGGCCGTCCGTCTTGCCGCTTTCCTTTGCATTTCCGCATGCTGCAGCGACGATCATAACAGCAGCCATCAGAAGCATAAGCATCCATTTGTTTTTTTTCATTTCCTGAATTCCCCCTGCGTTTAATGTGTAATTTGTCCTACACGTATAGAGTAAAGGGTTCGTGTAAAATGCGTATAAATCGAATGTTAAGGTTTTGTAAATCCGGATGTTTTTTTGTATAAAAAAAACGCCCACAGACTGTGAGCGTTTCATCTATCAGTTATTTGTATTGCCGTTAGCAGCGTCTTCCTGAATTTTATCTTCGTTTTTCTGCTTTGTATTATTATCTTCTTGTTTCTTTTTCAGCTCGAAGTATTTGTCCAGAGCTGCTCTTCCTATATCATTCGTAATCGAATATCGATCGCTGTAATCAATATAGGCCCAAGGAACGACTACAGAAATAGCCACTTCCGGATTATCAGCAGGTGCATAAGCGACAAGAGTCGTATTATACGTTCCTTCACCCGTCTCTGATTTGTCCGGACCGTCATAGAAAGATTGCGCCGTACCCGTTTTACCGGCAGGGCTGTATTTCGCCGTTGCAAAATCAGTTGCGGCTGTCCCTTTTGTCATGACACGTCGGAAACCTGCCTGCACTTCTTTAATGTCAGCATTATTCATATCAATCTTGTTCAGTACTTGAGGCTGAACAGACTCTACAACGGCTCCGATTCCTCTTTTCGAATCAGGCTGTCTGACCTCTTTTACAAGCTGAGGTTTTAAACGATAGCCTCCATTGGCGATTGTTGATACATACTGTGCCATTTGCAGCGGTGTGAACGTATCATACTGTCCGATGGCAAAGTCTAACAGAAGACCGGAAATCCGCTGTGTCCCTTGATACCCGGTCGCTTCATTCGGGAGATCAATTCCCGTCTTCACTCCTAGACCGAACTGACTGAAGTAGTATCTGAAAGTATCAAATGCCTTCATATCAAGCGGCAGAGACTGGCCTTTTTTATATTCCCCTTTACCGACGGCGATCGCCGTTTTAAACATGAACACGTTTGATGATTCCTGAAGCGCTTTTTGGATATCAACAGGACCTAAATTCGTCCATGATTTTTTCGGGTTTTTACTACCTTTGAAATACAAAGGCTCATCCTGAAAAACGGTGTTCAAATTAATCGCGCCCGTCTGGAGTCCCGTCAATACCGTTGCTCCTTTGACCGCCGATCCCATTGCATAGGAGGACGTCATTGCGCCAAGGGCGTAATCATTAATTTTGTACTTTCCATGGTCATTCGTAATCTGTTTGCCGGCCATCGTCAGCACTTCGCCGTTTTTCGGGTTCATCATGACGACAAAGGCCCGATCAAGAAGCTTCGTGCTCGGTCTCGCTTTGGCCGATCTTAAATTTTTCTCAATGATTTTTTCAACGGACTTCTGCAGGTCCATATCAATGGATAACACAAGGTCTTTGCCGGCCTGTCCTTTAGAAATCACTTTGCTGCCCGTGACATTTCCGGATGAGTCGGTTAAGTTCTGCACTTTCTCTTTTTGCCCCTGCAGCAGGCTTTCATATTGATATTCTAAATAGCTTTTTCCGACCCTGTCATTCCGGCTGTATCCGAGTGACAGATAGTGATCCAGCAGGTTGGACGGAAGACCTTCGTTCGAACTGGATACACTGCCGAGCAATGTCCGGATCAGACTTTTGTAAGGATAAGACCGTTCCCAGTCAGACGTCACGTCAACCCCCGGCAGCTCATCTAAATGTTCGCTGACGACGGCCATTTCTTTTGCTGACACCCCTTCATTTTTGATGTATTGAGGCGTCAGTGAGTAGCCTGAATCCATCTGCCTTTTGATCGCAAGGATCTGCATATCTTTTGAAGTGAGTTCATTCAGCTGTTTGTCCGTAATGCGTTTCAGCTGGAGCTGGTATAACTCATCATCAGACAATTTTTTGTCTTCAGCTTTTTGCTTTTCTTTGGCCGTAATCAGTTTTTTCGCTTCATCAGGCCTTGTTAACATCCAATAGTCTTTTTTATCCCGCTCAGTCACCTTTTTGGTGCTTACCTTAATCATACCCGACAGTTTTTTTGCGATTTTTAAACGCTGTGCCTGGGTGGTTGAGGCTGAACGTGTATATGTAATCGCATTTAATGCTTTATTCGTTACGATGGGATTAAGGTTCCGGTCGTATATTTTCCCTCTCGGAACAGCCGTGCTGACATCAGACTCTTCTTGCTTATTGGCGGCGTTTTTATAGTCATCACCCTGAACGATCTGCTTGATGCCAAGCTCGACGATAATCCACGTGAAAATAAGAAACGCGGCCAAAAACAAAAAATTAAGCCGGATCGGCAATGATTTTTTCTTTTCTTTGCTTACTGCTATTTTCTTTTTATTTCTCCTCATGACATCACCTTTTCTTATTTACAGAAAGAAATGACACCTTTTGTTCAGGTGCCATTTTTCATTCTAAAGGTTTTTTCGATAATTTTCTACAGATAACCCTTTTATCTTTCTCCTTTTATAAAATTCGGTTCACCCGCCTGTTTTTGTCGGTCCTCTTCCACTGTTTCATCAGAAGTTTCCGTATCCAGTTTAACGTCTTTAATAAAGTAATAAATCAGCGGATGGCCGGCTCCGAGCAGCACGAGCGCCGCCGGTATTCCCACTTTTTCCTTCAGCAATGTAACGATCAAAAGAAAGCACAGGATGGAAACGATCCGGCCTGCATTTAAAAACAATTCCCTGAGCACGATGTACTCAATTCTGGCCTTCCTGGCAAGCCGCGCCCGGCCTATTACATCATATGTAAGCGAGACATACGGCACGAGCAGAACAGGATAGCCGATCGCAATAAACACTCCGTATATAAGAAGCGTCGTAAAGCTCATATGAAAAATAATAAGAAACAGGGCGCCATACACAATCAATCCGCCGATAAGAATCGCCTTTTTACGCGATCTTTTTTTGATGAGCCTTGATGCAAAATAGTAAGCAAAAAAAGAAACAGCGGAATTGACGAGACCGAATGTCCCGAGCGCCAGCTCACTGTTTGTCGCAATGAACACAAATACGCTGATTAAAAAAACAAAAATCCCTTCTCTCAAGCCTTGAAAAAAGTGCGCGTTTGTAATCCGGCGCCAATTCAGATTCGTGTGACGCTCATCATAAACTTTTTTCAGCATAAACCGGCCTTTCGACTCTCTCCGCTTCAGAAAAAAGCTCATGACCACGGCAAGGGCAAATAAGCCGAGCGACAGGCTGAAAATGACTGTATAACCCGTATTGTTTTGAAGTCTTGAGATGACAAACCCCGCCACAATCGGGCCGATCATCCCTGCCGACGAAGATAAAATGCCTAAAAATCCGTTGAAAAAATCTCTCGTTTCAGGTTCCGTAATTTCGAAAGTCAGCACGTTAAAGGCCAGCCAGTAAAAACCATATCCCACTCCGAGCACGGCACCGATCAAAATGAGGCGGGAAGCCGCATTTTCCCCGGCAAGGAGCACACTTAAATAAAAAGCCGCCAAAAAGATAACACCGAACCTGAGAATAAACACCCTGTCAATTTTTTTAGCCAGCCGCCCCGCCAGAAGAAAGGTAATCGGCTGCATCGTCACGACCGATAAATTGTATATGGCCAAATCAATGAATTTTCCTGACTGTTTCCATAAGTACACATTGACAAAAGTATTTGACAGCGCGATGCCTAATGAGTAAAGGCCGCCAATCGTCAATAACAGCAGCAGACCTTTATTTACTTCGATGTCGCCGATAATTTTTTTTATTTTGCTCATCATTGACTCCCCTTTACTACACATTAGTCTGTCTCACTCAAACTGAGATATGTAAAAAGGAATCAAAGTCAATAAAAAAACAAGGCCTCCCTCGGGAGACCTTGTTTGATCAGAACGATTTATTTTGCTTCGCTGTAAAGGCGGGCAACTTCATCCCAATTTACAACATTCCAGAAAGCTGAAATGTAATCAGGACGGCGGTTTTGGTAGTTCAGGTAGTAAGCATGCTCCCAAACATCAAGACCGAGGACAGGCGTTTTACCTTCTGAAAGCGGTGAATCTTGGTTTGGCGTGCTTGTAATTTCAAGTTTGCCGTTGTTTACAACAAGCCAAGCCCAGCCGGAACCGAAACGGCCGGCAGCCGCTGCAGCGAATTTTTCTTTAAATTGATCGAAGCTTCCGAACGTGCTTTTGATCTCTTCAGCAAGCTCACCAGTCGGTTCGCCTCCGCCGTTTGGAGATAAAAGAGTCCAGAATAAAGAGTGGTTTGCATGTCCGCCGCCATTGTTGCGGACAGCTGTGCGGATATCCTCCGGCACTGCGTTTAAATCAGCGACAAGCTCTTCTACAGATTTCTCTGCAAGAGCTGATCCTTCGATCGCTTTGTTCAGGTTTGTAACGTATGTGTTATGGTGCTTCGTGTGGTGAATCGTCATCGTTTCCTTATCGATATGCGGTTCTAAAGCATCATAAGCGTAAGGCAATTCTGGAAGTTTGTAAGCCATAATTTTTTTCCTCCTTTAAATATATGTACTGAAATGCCGCTTTAAGCGAACTTTTCTAATCTCAATGTAACAAAAGAAAGCATGGTAATCAATGAAAAAGCTCACAATCCGGCGATTCCAGCAGACATATTACACTTTATCCGTTCACGGCCGAAATTAAACCTTCTAAAGCACCGTCCATAAGAAGTATCCAATCATAAAGAGCTGAATGACTCCTTTGGCCGCGACGCTTGTTAAAAAGCCGATTAACGACCCCAGTCCCACTTTTGCCGCAGACTTGATATCCTTTTGATGAACAAATACCTCAGCGCAGACAGCACCGATAAACGGACCTAATATAATGCCTGCCACGGGAATAACAAAGGGCCCGATCAATAATCCGATCGTGCTCCCCCAGATCGCCGCCCTGCTCCCTCCGTACCTTTTGATGCCAAGTAAGTTTGACACATAGTCAGCTGCGAATAAAACGGCCGCAAATACCGCCTCAATGAGCCAGAAGAGGTAAGAATAAGGACTGAAGGAAAACAGAAATCCGTAGAGGAGAAAACCGGCCACGATAAATATAACGCTTGGGATCACCGGATAGACAAGACCGATGAAAGCAATGACGAAGACCGCAATAATAATCAGCCAATACAAAACACTCATAACTTAAACAACCTCCTTTGTTTTACGGAGCATTACCGCTTCCGCTTTTTCTTAATATGTATGATTCCTTACCGCCGCTTTAAATACTCTCACTTGTGTTCATCTCCGGTGAACGATACAATAAGCAACATATACCAGTTTAGGCTAGGAAGTGAAGATGTTGAACATATTTACGGCTTTATTGAAAAGTACATACTCTCCGGCAGATATTGCAAAAACACGGTTTCAGGGGATAGGAAAAGCGATCCTTTATGTATTTTTGCTGTCTGTCCTTTTTACGCTGCCGAGCGCTTATTACCTTTGCTCAGGCACCGTAAACTCAATGAACGGTTTCAAAACCGTGTTAGAAAAAGATTTCCCTGATTTCAAAATTTCAAACGGTGAATTGCAGACGAAAGCTTCCGCCTCTAAGGAAACGGAAGCGAACGGGTTTGTCATCGTGTTTGATCCCACTGATGCGTACGGCGCTAAACAAATAGCGGCGAAACAAAACGCAATCGGCATTTTGAAGAATAAAATGGTGCTTGCAGTAGACGGACAAGCGACAGAAATGAATTATTCATTAATGCCTGCTGATATCACTAAAAGTGAAATCATATCAGCTTTAAACCAAAATAAAACGATGATCGTCGCCGTCCTTTCCGTTTTGCTGTTCATTATGACGGCGGCCGGCAAATTCATTGAAGTCTCATTTCTCGCCGTCATCGGCCTGATTATAAAAAATGCGCAAAGAAAGACATTGAATTATCAGCAGCTCTGGAAGCTTTCGGCTTATTCCATTACGCTCTCCACCATATTCTTTACGATTATGCGTGCGCTTGTCATTACGGTGCCGAGCGAATTTTTAGTGAATTGGTTTGTAAACTTTATCATCCTTTTCCTCGTCTTAAAAGAGATACCGCCAAGAAAGACTGCTGTGTAACAAAGACCGCCCCCCGCGGTCTTCTTTTTTTGTCATGAACAAAATGGGACAAGCATACAATGAAGTAAACATGTATGCGGGAGGCGGTTGGAATGAAGCGGCTTACTTTTGTATTCGGCAGTTTATTTGTGATATTTATTATCTTTTATGATCTTAAAATCGGCACGATCCCTTCTCAAGGCCTTCCTGCATACGCTGCGGCGGCTCAGCCTGCAAATCAGGAAACATCATACAGAATGGTCACGGTCAAAAAAGGTGATACGGTGATGTCGATCGTCGGCGCACATAAAGCGCCAGATGATATTGTACAAGATTTTGAAGCGCTGAATCCGAATGTGAAAGCAAACGCCATTCAGGCGGGCACCGCTTATAAATTCCCTGTCTACCGTAATTAAACGTTAATTTCTTGTCAGTTCGGCAAATACACTGTTACAATATAATATGTAAATAGAAGTTGCCTGACATGTAAAAGGCTCAGCCTGCAGAAGCGGTAACTACAATTAAGGAGCGATTGACAAGTGAGTGAAATCACACATCGTACAAAAACGCGTCCCGTCAAAGTGGGACCTTTAACAATAGGCGGAAATAATGAAGTCGTCATCCAAAGTATGACGACGACCAAAACACACGACGTAGAAGCAACAGTGGCGGAAATCAACCGTTTAGCTGAAGCCGGCTGCCAAATTGTCCGGGTGGCATGCCCTGACGAACGCGCGGCGAACGCAATTGCCGACATCAAAAAACGAATTTCCATCCCTCTCGTTGTCGATATTCATTTTGATTACAAGCTCGCATTAAAAGCAATTGAGGGCGGCGCCGACAAAATCAGAATCAACCCCGGTAATATCGGCCGCCGTGAAAAAGTGGAAGCGGTCGTAAAAGCGGCTAAAGAAAAAGGAATTCCGATCCGAATCGGCGTAAACGCAGGATCATTGGAAAAAAGAATTCTCGAAAAGTACGGCTATCCGACTGCTGACGGCATGGTTGAGAGTGCGCTTCATCATATAAAAATCCTGGAAGACCTTGATTTTCACGACATCATCGTCAGCATGAAAGCGTCTGACGTCAATCTCGCCATAGAAGCATACGAAAAAGCGTCAAAAGCATTTGATTATCCGCTCCACCTTGGGATTACAGAATCAGGCACGCTGTTTGCAGGAACGGTAAAAAGCGCGGCCGGACTCGGAGCGATATTAAGCAAAGGAATCGGAAACACACTCCGGATCTCCCTGAGCGCCGACCCTGTTGAAGAAGTAAAAGTAGCCAGAGAGCTGCTGAAATCATTCGGTCTCGCTTCAAATGCGGCTACGCTTATTTCATGCCCGACATGCGGACGGATCGAAATTGATCTCATCAGCATCGCAAATGAAGTCGAAGAATACATTTCTAAAGTCAAAGCGCCGATTAAAGTAGCCGTTCTCGGGTGCGCCGTTAACGGACCGGGCGAAGCAAGAGAAGCCGATATCGGTATTGCCGGCGCCCGCGGCGAAGGACTTCTTTTCCGCAAAGGCCAAATCGTCCGCAAAGTCCCTGAAGAAACAATGGTCGAAGAGCTGAAAAAAGAAATCGACAAACTGGCAGAAGAACACTACGCAAAGCTTGAAGCAGAAAAAGCAAAAGCAGAACAAGACACACAAAAAGCTTGACGGATAATCCGCCAAGCTTTTTTTTGTGTGTTAGAAAAACGGTGTAATGAAGATGCCCAGCACAAGGGAAACAATACCGATTCCCATCGCCCAGCCGCCTAGAGCGCCCGCTCCTCTTCTTCTGGCGATATAGCCGACGATAATGCCGCATGCCCCTAATAAAACTGGGAGCACGAACAGGGAGATGATAGAAATAGCCAATGCTGCATACCCTATACCCCGGCCTTCGCTTACTCCGTCCCGGTTATCATCGCGGTCTGCTGCTCGGTCAGAAGCACGATATGGCTCTGAAATTTCGGCCGCTGTCTCTTCTGAATAAACATCACGCGTGATATCCGTTCCTTCCGATCCATGATCCACATAGTAGTCGTTGTCTTTTCGATTTTCGTAATCGTATGCCACCTTCAATTCCCCCTTTTTCTTTTATGAAAGGAGCTTTTTTAGTTTCCGCGTTTTTTACGGAATCATGTTTGCTAAACTTTGCTGGTATTGTCAATTGTTTATGTTACACTTGAAGGGATGAAAATATAGGAGTGTGGACATGTTACGGTTAGGTATAGATATTGACGGCACGGTTACGGCACAGGATACATTTGTCCCTTATTTAAACCGCTCATTTCATCTTTCCATTACCTTGGATGATATGACTGATTATGATCTGACCAAGCTTTTGAACATTACAGCTGAGGAGTTTTGGGAATGGATGAATGTTCATGAAGCAGCCATATATAAAGAAGCAAAGCTCGCGGAATTTGCGAAGCAGGCGCTGGACGGACTGAAAGAAGAGCATCGCCTCATCTACATTACGGCAAGACGCAGCCACTTAGAAGATGTCACGCTGGACTGGTTTGCAAACCGGGACGTTCATTACGATCACATTGAGCTTGTCGGGAGTCATCACAAAGTGGAGGCCGTCAAAAAACACGGCATTGACCTGTTTTTCGAAGATCACCACGGCAACGCGACAATGATCGCAAAAGAAGCAGGCATTCCGGTTATCCTTTTTGATTCCCCTTATAACCAGCTCCCCACCGATTCCAATATTATCAGGGTGCAGAATTGGCTTGAAGCCGTCGCCTGGATCAATAAAAACAAACACAGCCTTCAGCATGTCAGAAGCTGAAAAAACCTCCTGCTTATACAGGAGGTTTTTTATCGGCACGCCGGACAGGTGCCGTAAATTTCAAATTTATGACCGGTGATTTCATACCCTTCCAAATCATCGTAAAGCTTATCCATCGGACAGGACTCAATTTCCTTCGTTTTCCCGCAGGTTAAACAGATAAAATGGTGATGGTGATGGGTATAAGAGCATGTAAATCGGAACAGTTTTTCCCCGGACAGCTCCGTCGTTTCTAAAATACCGAGTTCTTCATATAACGAAAGATTTCTGTATATGGTATCAAAGCTCAGACCCGGATAGTCGTCGTTTAATGCGGCAAGCACGTTTTTGGCCGTCAGATATTTATCAGAATCAGCAAAAAGCTGCAGCATGTCTTCTCGCTTACTCGTATATTTATACCCTTTTTCTTTCAGCAGGTTCAACGCTTCTTGTACGTTCATGAGGACCTCCCCTTTACAACACGGTATCGCTCCAAAAAGAAAATGGCAGCTGAATGAACAGCAGGCCATTTTCTTATGCTGTATAAAATTATACCTATAAAATGACGAAAAGTAAACGAAAGCCTAGTGAATCGCGGTTTTGAACTTACCGCCCCTCGTTTCATGGGTATTCATGATCGTAATAAATGCGTTTTTATCAATTTCAAACACAATGGATTTCAACTTTGTCACTTCAAGCCTTGTCACGACCGCGTAAATGACTTCTTTGGTTTCATCCGTATATCCGCCTTTTCCCTGAAGCTTGGTGGTTCCCCTTCCAAGCCGGTGCAAGATCGCGTCTGAAATTTCCGCATACTGGTCTGCCACAATAATGACCGCTTTTGTTTCATCGAGCCCCTGAATGACGGCGTCAATCGTTTTCATGGCAATATAATAAGTCATGAAAGAATACATCGCCTGCTCCGGACCGAACACAAAACCGGCCCATATAAAAATAAACACATTGATGAGCATAACGAATTCTCCGACTGAAAAGGGCAGCTTTTTTGTGAGAAGGATACCGAGTATTTCAGTACCGTCCATCGAGCCTCCGTTTCGGATGACAAGGCCTACCCCGAAACCGAGCAAAAGCCCGCCGAATACCGTCGCCAAAATAGGCTGGGTCGTAAAGGCCTCCACATGGTGCAAGGAGGATTCAATCAGCGCTAAACCGACGATTCCGATAACCGTAGAGATGAGAAATGTTTTTCCGATATATTTATATCCGAAAATCATAAATGGAATGTTGAGTAACACAACGAATAAGGCGAAATTGAGGAGGGGATTGGACATAAAGAGGTGGTCTAAAATTAATGAAACACCGATAATGCCTCCGTCGATAAAATTATTAGGGACCAGAAACAATTCAATACTTACGGCGGCTGAACCCGCCCCGATCAGAATCATGATGACCCTGAAGATAAAGTGTAAAAATGATTCTTTTTTGTGCTGTTTATTTGGGGTCATAAAATCTCCTTTCCTGTAATAACTATTTTAAACAGTAAGCAACTTCATTTTACCATTAAAAGCTGTAACATTTTAATAATTTGCTCAATACATTATGTCTAAAGAGGTGAAAGTATCGATGATTTTAATACAAAGAATCATTTTGCAGCGGCTCAATCAAGCCACTGCGGACGACCTGCTGAAATATTCAAAGCAATACGGAATCAGCATTACGAGAAGTCAAGCGGCTGAGGTAGCGGCTCTGATGCACGGAAAAAACATCAATATTTTTGATGAACAGGAGCGGCTTCGCCTGCTGAAAAAAGTGGAAACGATTACCTCAAAAGAGACGGCTCGGAAAGTTGACGAACTTTTCAATCAATTTTCAGGGTAAAAAAGGAGGGGCAATTCCCCCCCCTCCTTTTTATTGAGCTGATATTTTTTCAAGAAGCTCCTTGTCAAACTGCTTTTCTTTCAGCATTTCGATTTCAAAACGGTACGGCGGCTTCTTATTTTTCTTGTCTTCGCCTACATACGGTGTTTCGAGGATTTTCGGAATATCGGCAAGCTGCTCATGATGAACAATGTACTGCAGAGCGTCAAAACCGATCTCTCCGAACCCGATGTTTTCATGACGGTCTTTACGGGCTCCCCTGATATTTTTGCTGTCATTCACATGAAGGACTTTTATCCGGTCGATGCCGACGATTTTATCAAACTCATTAAGAACGCCGTCAAAATCATTGGCAACATCATATCCTGCATCATGGGTGTGACAAGTGTCAAAGCAGACGGAAAGATGTTCATTATGTGTGACGCCCGCAATGATCTCGGCAAGCTCTTCAAAACTTCTTCCGCATTCTGACCCTTTGCCCGCCATTGTCTCCAGCGCAATCTGGACGCTTTGGCCCGGATCAATCACTTCGTTTAATCCTTCAATGATCTTTTTGATGCCCGTTTCAGCACCGGCTCCGACATGCGCTCCTGGATGAAGCACGATCTGTTTCGCTCCGATCGCTGCCGTCCTTTCAATTTCAGAACGCAGAAAATCAACGCCCAGCTCAAACGTTGCCGGGTTTGTCGTATTTCCGATGTTAATGATGTACGGCGCATGCACGACAATGTCACCGATGCCGTTTTCCTTCATATGGGCGCGGCCCGCTTCAATATTCAAGTCTTCAATTTTTTTGCGGCGCGTATTTTGGGGAGCGCCCGTATAGATCATAAATGTGTTCGCCCCGTATGAAACGGCTTCCTTGCTTGCGGCAAGGAGCATATGTTTTCCGCTCATTGATACGTGTGAGCCTATTTTCAGCAACCCGATTCCCCCCTACTTTCCTCTGTTAGATTGGTTTCTCCTCTGCTTCTTTCTAATTTTCTCCATTTCGTAGCTCATTTTCTTTTTATAGCCCGGCTTTACTTTTTTCGGCTTTTTCACAAGGCGTTTCGCCATTTGGTCAGCCTCATTTGCCGTCTTTTTGCGATTTTTACGGCGGTGGCGGTCATCGCCTTTCTTCCATTCCCCGTTTACAAGCTCCGCATAGTCAAACACAATGCCCATCTTTTCGAGTCTTGCGAGCGCATCTTCGTCAGAAAGCTCGTATATAGTCAGTGCTTGGCCTGATGAACCGGCGCGTGCGGTTCTTCCGACGCGGTGAACATAAAAATCCAGATCGTCCGGAAGCTCGTAGTTGATGACATGGCTTACGCCTTTAATGTCAATTCCTCTTGCCGCAAGGTCTGTCGCAATGACATAAGTGAATTCCAGATCATTAATCTGCTTCATTACCTTTTTACGTTCACGCGGCGTTAATCCCCCGTGCAGAAGGCCGATTCTCATGCCTTTTTCGGTCAGGTATTTTGCAATATGGTCAGCCGTATTTTTCGTATTGGCAAACACGATGCCCAGATAAGGATTCAGGTTCGACATCATATCAAAAAGCAGTTTGTCTTTATCACGCTGTTTAGAAGGAACCAAAACATGTTCGATCTTTTCGGCTGTGATCCTTTTCGGCTCAACATGAGCGTATTTCGGATTTTCCATATACTTTTTCAAAAACGGCTTCAGCTTTTCCGGAATCGTAGCTGAGAAAACAAGCATCTGCAGTTGTTCCGGCATACGGGATCCGATGTAATCAACGTCTTCTAAAAAGCCCATATCAAGCATCAGATCAGCTTCGTCAATGACGAGAGACTGCGCTTTATAGACGTTCAATGCCTGCGCTTTAATCAGATCCGCAATCCGGCCCGGCGTTCCGACGACGAGATGAGGCTGTGTTTTCAGCTTATCAATTGATTTTTGCTTGTCCGTTCCGCCGATAAAGCATTTTGTCCGGATCGGCCCGTCTTCGGCACCCTGTGTGATTTTGAGCGCTTCCTGATAAATCTGATTGGCAAGCTCTCTCGTCGGCGCCGTGATAACCGCCTGCACCGTATCAGAATCCGGATCAATCCGATTCAGAATAGGCAATAAATAGGCGTGGGTTTTTCCCGTCCCCGTCTGGGACTGCCCGATCACGCTTTCGTTTTTCAATACAGCGGGTATCAGCCGCTTTTGAATATCTGTCGGTTCATAAAAACCAAGGCGGTGAACTGCATCTATAATAAACGGTTTTAAGTTGTATCCATCAAATTTAGTTTCTTTCATTTTTCCCAGCTCCTTAAAGCGGCACATTCTGTGTCCATCATCACATTATAACCGATTTTACTTAAAAACACCATGTCTTGGGGGAATCCTGTTTTCCGGACAGAAAAGCAAATGCCCCCTCCGATGCATATTGTAATAGCAGAGAGACAGAAAGGAGGTACAAGTATGTTTCCACAGCAGCCGATGAGAAATATGGCGCAGCAGGGCCGGCCGTTGATGAACCCGCGGATGATGATGAGAGGCAGACCGTCATTGCCGGGCCGGCAGATGATGCAGCAGGGCCGGCAGTTTTTCCCTCAGCAGCAGATGGCCGGAGCAGGTTTGAGAAACGCAGGCACAGGCGGAGGAGGCTTAAAAGGAATGCTTTCCCGTTTTTTACCCGGATCAGGGGGAAGCGCTGCCGGGTCCGCACCGGCAGCGGCCAGCGGAGGAGCAGGCGCAGGCCTGCAGGGATTGCAGGGAATTCAGAGTCTGGCAAGTCCGGCATCCCTGTCGAGCATGCTCGGCAATGTTCAGAAGGTGCTCGGCGTGGCGCAGCAGGTTACGCCGATGATCCAGCAGTACGGCCCTTTAGTGCGGAATCTACCCGCCATGATGAAGCTTTACAGTCAATTAAGCAGCAGCGATGATGAGAATGAAGATAGCGAATCCGGCGAGACAAAAGAAACAGCCGAACAGGACAAAAAGGATGAAGATGAAAAAACGGACGAAACTGAAGGTGAAAACAAATCAGACGCCTCATCTAAAACATCAAAGAAGACGTCTGAAAAAGCATCCGCTTCACAAGAAAAAGACGAAACTGAAGCAACATCAGCGGAACAGCCGCGTCCAAAAAGAACATCGGGCAGATCAAAGCCGAAATTATATATTTAACATTCTTTGATATCTCACGAAAGATTAGCTATAATGAGATCAGAAGAATGCAAGATTTGAGCCGTTTAACTACGGCTTTTTATATTGCCTCTACACTCACTTTTGATAGGAGGACATCTACATTGGACGTTATCAAAATCTCGCCGCGCGGCTATTGTTACGGCGTTGTTGATGCCATGGTCATAGCCAAAAACGCGGCACTCGATAAAAGTTTGCCAAGACCTATATATATACTCGGAATGATCGTTCATAATAAGCATGTCACAGATGCGTTTGAAGAAGACGGAATTTACACGCTTGACGGCACTAACCGTCTGGAGATTTTAAAGCAGGTGGAAAAAGGAACCGTTATTTTCACCGCACACGGAGTATCTCCGGAAGTAAGAAAAGCCGCTGAGGAAAAAGGGCTTGTTGCGATTGACGCCACATGCCCGGACGTCACGAAAACACATGACTTAATCCGAAAAGTAAAAGCAGAAGGCTACCACGTCATTTATATCGGCAAAAAAGGCCACCCCGAGCCAGAAGGAGCCGTCGGCGTCGCCCCTGAAATCGTTCATCTCGTTGAAACAGAGGAAGACGTGAGAAACCTCGATATTCAGGCTGAGAAATTAATCGTTACAAACCAAACGACCATGTCCCAGTGGGACGTCCATGATATTATGGAATCAGTCCAAGAAAAGTACCCGCACGTGGAATATCACCAGGAAATCTGCCTGGCTACACAGGTTCGTCAAGAAGCTGTCTCAGAGCAGGCAAAGAAAGCGGACTTAACCATTGTTGTCGGCGATCCGAAAAGCAATAACTCCAACAGGCTGGCTCAAGTGTCAGAAGAAATCGCCGGAACAAAAGCCTACCGCATCGGAGACATCAGTGAATTGAAGCTCGAATGGCTCAAAGACGTCAATACCGTCGCCGTTACCGCGGGCGCTTCAACACCGACACCGATTACAAAGGAAGTCATCCGGTTTTTAGAGCAGTTTGACCATAACGATGAATCGACATGGCAGCTTGAGCACAATGTGCCGCTCAAAAAAATCCTTCCGAAAGTAAAAATAAAAAACTGAGGCCCCGGGCCTCAGTTTTTTTATAGGAAGGTAAATGGATTTGTGTCTGTTTCGGAAGCGAAAATACGCACGTCGTAATTTTTCTCCCCGGCCATTGCCGTAAGCTTCTCAGCAGTGCCTTTTCTCATGATCTTTTCAGCATAATGCCCCGGGTCTACGACGTTTAACCCCATCATCATCGCGTCATGCGCTACATGGAAATAAAGGTCGCCCGTCACGTAAACATCTGCACCCTTCCGCTTAGCCTGGTAAATATATTTATTTCCGTCACCGCCAAGCACTGCGACTTTATTCACCTTGCTGTTTCGCTTTCCGACCATCCGGACTCCGTTGACGTCAAATTTCTCTTTCACAAACAGCGCAAACTCTTCAAGCGTCATGTCTTGCTGAAGTTTTCCGATGCGGCCGAGTCCTTTTTCAAGCGGGGACTGCTCCACCGGATAAATATCATACGCCACCTCTTCATACGGATGGCTTTTTTTCAGCGCTTTTACGATGTTTTTCTCCATACTTGCCGGAAAAACGGTCTCAAGTCTCACTTCATGGACGAGTTCCAGCTCTCCTGTCTGTCCGATAAATGGGTCTGCCCCGTCCAGCGGTTTAAAGCTGCCGATTCCCTCAGAAGAGAATGCACAATGGCTGTAATTGCCGATATGTCCCGCTCCGGCATTGCCGAGCGCGGTTCTTACAGCTTCTTCATAGTCTTTCGGCACATACACGGCAAGCTTTTTCAGCGGGTCCGAATATGTCGGAACGAGCACTTCTGTGTCTGTCAGGCCGAGAGCTTCCGCAAGCAGATCGTTAACACCGCCGTCCGCCACATCGAGATTCGTATGAGCCGCATATACGGCAATATCATGCTTTATACATTTCTCAATCAATCTTCCGCCAGGCTGATCAGTGGTGATCTGTTTAAGCGGCCGAAAAATCGGCGGATGGTGAGCAATAATTAAGTCAACCTTTTTTTCAATGGCTTCATCCACCGTCTGTTCCAGAACATCCAGCGTGACCATGACATTTTTCACCGGCTTATTCAATGTGCCGATCTGCAGACCGATTTTGTCTCCTTCCACCGCAAAAGCCTTCGGTGAAAATTGTTCAAACAGCTGGATGATTTCCTGTCCGTTCACATGTTTAGGCATGTCCGATTACCTCCTTCAACAGTAAGATCCGCTCTTTCAGTTCAGCTAATTTTTCATGGTTTTCATTCTTTGCGCTGCGGCTGATCTGTTCATAAATATGTTCAGTATGCTTAAGTTCCTGGGTCCATTTCCGAAGAAACACTTCACTCTTTTCTTTTAACAAAAACGGACCGGCAAGCATTCCGGCAGCCATCGTGGTGTCCCGGTACGGCGCATCACGGTCGCCGGTTTCCGCGACGAGTATTTCATAACACTTACCGTCTTCTTCGAGAATGACTTCATCAATCAGTTCATAGCCTTCCTGATAAAGCCACTCTCTTATATGAACGGCATGAATATTCGGCTGCAGAATCAGCCGTTCACGCCCCGACAGTTTTGTTTTTCCAGACTCCAAAATATGAGCGATCAGCGCTCCGCCCATGCCCGCGATTGTGATGGCGTCCGCTTCTCCCTTTTCAAGGACGCTCAGCCCGTCACCTTTCCTTACGGAGATAAGAGCGCTTAAGTCCAGCTTTTCCACCTGCTGTTTGGCGGATAGAAACGGCCCGTCTGTAATTTCACCGGCGATTGCGCGGCTTGCCAGATGATTCAAAACGGCATAGCAGGGAAGATACGCATGGTCTGACCCGATATCAGCCACCAGGGCACCTGGAGGGATATATTCCGCTACAGACTGCAATCTTTTAGATAACTTCATTTCATTCACAATATCACAACTTTTCTCAGGTTCTTTTTCCTTTACTATCATATAAAAAAACCGCCCGGAATCCAAGCGGCGGATAGAGTTTTTCATATGTCTTTTATATAGGGACAGGTAAAGCTTTATTTAATCTCAGAAACCCATTTTGCCATGTCATCCAGCTTTTCGGCCGGGACAAGGCCGGCTGGCATCCCGTTGCCGCCTTTTTCAATTCTCGTTTTAATCGCAGCGACATCTTTTCTTTTGCCGACGCCTTTTAAGCTCGGCCCTGAGACACCTTCATAGTTTTCCCCATGACAGGTGATGCAGTTCGCTTTATAAATCTCTTCAGGTGAAGCGTTTGCAGTTTCCTTTTCGGCATTTTTGCTTTCACCGCCGCTTGCGATCTGATGCGCATCTCCATTCCCTTTTACTGACAGAAAGAAAGTCAGCCCTATTCCCAGAACTGCGATGAGCAAAAAAGGAATCAGCGGATTCCACTTCATATCTCCATCCCCCTTTTTCATTCTCCCCCTATGTAAACACTTCTAATTCTAACTTATTTTTACAAAATGTAAATGGTCTCATTAAGCAAATTCATTGATTTCACAATTTATACATAAACAAAAATAACTGTTTTGTTTACCCAAAATTGTCTTTATTCTATTGTATAATGAATTGTATACGCTTACAATAAGGAATATAAATTAACTTATCTCGCTTTCCCTCTATTCAGGACATGCCGCATTTTTTCCGAACCCATTTGCAAAACACATGCTTATCCAGTAAAATAAAGGTATATTATCCATATATCTTATACGTAAAAAAGAACGGATCAACAGACCCGTTCCATTCTATTCGAGAAAATCCTTCAGACGTTTGCTTCTGCTCGGATGTCTCAATTTACGAAGCGCTTTTGCTTCAATTTGGCGAATACGCTCTCTCGTTACTCCAAACACTTTGCCGACTTCTTCAAGCGTTCTTGTGCGTCCGTCATCCAGACCGAAACGGAGACGCAGCACGTTTTCTTCACGATCCGTCAACGTATCCAGCACATCTTCCAGCTGTTCTTTCAAAAGCTCATATGCCGCATGGTCTGACGGAGACGTCGCTTCCTGGTCTTCAATGAAATCACCGAGATGTGAATCGTCTTCTTCACCGATCGGCGTTTCTAAAGAAACAGGCTCTTGGGCAATTTTTAATATTTCACGAACTTTTTCAGGCGTAAGATCCATGTCTTCAGCAATCTCTTCCGGTGACGGCTCTCTGCCCAGATCCTGAAGAAGCTGACGCTGCACACGGATTAATTTGTTGATCGTTTCCACCATGTGAACCGGGATACGGATCGTTCTCGCTTGGTCAGCGATGGCGCGTGTAATCGCCTGTCTGATCCACCAAGTGGCATACGTACTGAATTTATATCCTTTACGGTAGTCAAACTTTTCGACGGCTTTCATGAGACCCATGTTTCCTTCTTGAATCAAGTCTAAGAAAAGCATGCCGCGGCCGACATACCGTTTAGCAATGCTGACAACTAAACGAAGGTTTGCTTCAGCCAATCTGCGTTTAGATTCTTCGTCACCTTCTTCAATTTTTTGAGCATAGGTGATTTCTTCTTTAGCAGAAAGAAGATTTACCCGTCCGATTTCCTTAAGGTACATGCGGACTGGATCATTGATCTTTACGCCAGGCGGTACGCTGAGGTCATTAAGGTCAAATTCTTCTTCGGCTTTGGCAAGCTGTTGAATATTAGGATCTTCCGTTTCTTCATTTTCACTAATTAATTCAACACCTTGTTCTCCTAAAAATTCATAATACTCATCCATTTGGTCTGATTCAATTTCAAAGCTGGACATGCGTTCAGCAATTTCTTCATATGTTAAAACGCCACGTTTTTTTCCGGTTTCAGTAAGCTGGTCTTTTACCTGATCCAGTGTAAGTTCTGTTTCTGTCTCGTGGGTTTGTTTATCAGCCATTATGGATCCCTCCTTCCAAAGCTTGCAACGAATTCTAAAAGCGGTATGTTTCTTATCCGTCCCGGGAGCCTTCTCTCTTTTTCAGCATGCAGGGCAGCGGATAATAAGTGACAATTCATGATGAGGTCAAGCGATCTATTTGCTCCTCCGCAAGGAATCATTGCCAAGAGAACGCAAGCCTCTTTTTTGATGTTATTTTAATGATCGGTTCAATGCGACAATTTCTTGAGCCAGAGACGCAGCTTTCACAAAGTCTTTCTGCCTCTCTGCATCCGCTCGTTCTGCTTCTTTTTCCTTTATCATTGACCATTTTCGGTGATCCAACACTTTTTTTACATAATCGGATAACTCGGCCTCTGAGAGCTCCTCGTTTATTTGGAGCATCCCTATATCTGAAAGCAGCTGGCTGATTTCATCATCCTGCATTCTCGCCATAAGATGCTGCGGCGTCATTTCAGCGCCCTCTTCATAAACAGCGTACAGATACGCTGCCAGCGCACGATGTCCGTCAATGTTAAATTCAAAGCCGACACGCTCAATCACTTTCTTTATGACGTTTCGGTCTCTCAGCATATGAGCGAGAAGTAGTCTTTCCGCATTCTCATAGGCGGGACGGAGACGGCGCCGTTTCGCTTTTGTCGTCACCCGGGCCCGCCTTGGCTGCGGTTCGGCGTTTTTGCCGCCGGGGGCGCTTTGGGCGGCATAGATGGAAAGCTGTTCAGTCAAAGATTCTACCGAAAGAGAAAATTCGGAGGCGAGCTGCTTCACATACATTTCCTGCTCAAGCGACCCCGAAAGAGCGCTGATTTCTTTCAGCACTTCTTTCATGTAAGCAAGCCGGTCTCCTTCGTCAGATAAGTTTTTCCCTTTGCGGTAATATTGCATTTTAAAAGCCATGACCGTAACGCTTGCATCAATGATATCTGTCCTGAATTTTTCTCCGCCCTGAGTTCTGACATAGTCATCAGGATCAAGACCGTCAGGCATCATGCTTACTCTTACCTTACAATCAGCTTTCTGAAGCAGGTCGGCCGCTTTCAGCGTAGCTTCGTACCCGGCTTTATCCGAATCGTAGCAGAGAATGACCTCCTGAACATTTCTTCTCAGGATTTTCACATGCTCTTCGGTGAGCGACGTCCCCATTGTGGCGATACTTTCTTTTACGCCTGAGCTGACGGCGGAAATGACATCCGCAAAGCCTTCAAACAGAACGGCTCTCTCCTCTTTCCTGATCGGCAGGCGGGCCTTATGGAAGTTGTACAGCAGCTTAGATTTATGAAACAGCGGCGTTTCCGGACTGTTCATATATTTCGGCTGCTGGCTTCCGAGCGCCCTTCCTGAAAAAGCCGCCACGGCTCCGTGATGATCATGAATGGGAAACATGATTCTGTTTCTGAAACGGTCAAAATATCCGCTGCCGTCTTCCCTTCTGATCAGCAGACCCGCTTTCTCCATCAGTTCTTCCTCAAAACCGCGCTTTTTCAAGAATTTCGTCATGAAATCCCAGGAATCCAGCGCGTAGCCGATTTCAAACTCATCTATGAGCTCTTTCGTAAAACCCCTTGATAAAAGGTAATCTAACGCTTCCTGGCCTTCCTTTGTATTCATTAACAAATGATGGTAAAATTTCTTCAGAAGCTCGTGAGCTTCCGCCATCTTCTGGTCTCCGGAAGATTCAGGCCTGGATGCAGAGTGAATCGTTATATCATCAGGGAAATCAATCTGATATTTATCAGCAAGGTGAGAAACAGCTTCCGTAAATGAATAGCCTTCCATCTGCCGTAAGAAAGAGAAAACGTTCCCGCCCGCTCCGCATCCGAAGCAATGAAAGATCTGCTTATCACTGGAGACGGAAAACGAGGGCGTGTTTTCACCGTGAAACGGACAGAGCCCAAAGTAGTTGCGGCCTTGCTTTTTCAATTGGACATAATCACCTATGACTTCAACAATGTCTGCTGACTGCTGCACCTGATTAACTACTTCATCTGGTATGCGGTTTCCCATCTTATAACACTCCGTCGTACATTATTCGATGTTTTGATTTGAAATCCCTTCATCATTCGACAGGATTTTTTTAAGCAGGGTAACAAATCGATTCCGATCTTCTTTATTTAATTTTTTAGGTCCTTTGGAATAGATGCCGCTTCTTCTCATTTTGCCTGACATATGACGGCTCATCAGAGCGAAGTCAATCGTGTCTTCAGTGTAAGAACGGCCCCTTTCCGATAAGACGGCGATATTTCTGTTCAGCAGAAGAGATGCTAAACCGATATCCTGCGTGACTACGACGTCTCCCGATCTCACATGGTTTGCGATGTATAAATCCGCCGCTTCTTTATGAGGATCAACGTATATCCAGTTCTCGTCTTTGCTTCTGGAAAGCTGGTAGTGTTCAAATGATGCGACGAAAATAACACGAACGCTGAATTGCGATGCAATGAGCAAGATTTCCTCTTTTACGGGGCATGCGTCTGCATCGACAAAAATCGTCTTTTCTTTTTCATTTAGAAGACTAATTCTCCATCCCTCCATCAATCTCCTGCATAAAAACAAGCGAAATCGCATATGCTCCATGACTGCGGATCTATTTTGAGTCTTTGTCGAAAAATTTCCGGGAGTTAATCTTGACATCTTACCCGTAATAGTTTATTCGTATCACACTAAGCTTAAACCTAAAAATAAACATTTTATCACAATTTTTTATTATAATACAAACTTCGCGAAGATGCCATCCTTTTTGTTTATTCCCTATTTGCATACCCAAAAACCCAGGATAAAGCGTCCTGAGTTATCGGCCCTTTGTTTTCAGATGATGAATGATGTTCGCTGTTTCCTCGACCGCTTTGTTCGAAACGTCAACGACTTGGCAGCCGATCCGATCCACGATTTTCTCAAAATACTCCAGCTCTTCTTTAATTCTGTTGATGTTGGCGTAAATGGCTTTGTCATTTAAGCCGAGAGATTTTAACCGTTCTTTTCGAATATGGTTCAGTTTATCAGGGCTGATTTTTAACCCGATGCATTTTTTCGGATCAACGCTGAACAGTTCTTCCGGCGGATCGACTTCAGGTACGATCGGCACGTTGGCCACTTTCAGGCGCTTATGGGCAAGATATTGAGATAATGGGGTTTTAGACGTTCTTGATACGCCGAGCAGGATGATATCGGCTTTTAAAATGCCTCTTGGGTCCCTGCCGTCGTCATATTTAACGGCAAACTCGATCGCCTCGACCTTTTTGAAATAATCTTCATCAAGCTGGCGGACGCGGCCCGGTTCATATTTCGCCGTCAGACCGTAGGCTGTTTCCATTTTGTCGATGAGCGGACCGATAATATCGTAGTACATCACATTCGCTTTTTCCGCTTGTTCAACTAAGTATTTGCGCATTTCAGGAACAACGAGCGTAAAACAGATAATGCCGCCGTCCGCTTTGGCGAGAGACACGACTTCATTAATGGTGCCGATATCTTCCACATAAGGTATTCTTCTGATATGCGTATCATCGGCTGAGCCGTTAAACTGGCTGAGCGAGGCTTTTACAACGAGTTCGGCGGTTTCTCCGACTGAGTCTGATACTACATAAATGATGCGATTGTCCATGTTATCCCCCCGTTAGTTTTCAAGCTTATATGATTTCATTCTCTGCTAAACTGACAAGTATCTTGGTCATATTCGTTTTGGTAAAGCGGCCGATGACCTCAAAGCCTTTATCCGTATCTTTAATAACGGGCAGGGCATCGATCTGTTTCTCAATCAAATATTTGGCGATGTCCATCACATAATCGTCACGCCGGCAGACGGCGATATTCGGCATTCTGGTCATAATAATATGAACCGGTATTGAGGCAAGTTCCTGCTGGCCGATGCTCGCCCGCAGCAAATCTTTGCGTGACAGCACACCGACTAAGACAGCATCACGATCTACGACAAATAACGTGCCGACATCTTCTAAAAACATGGTGCAGATGGCATCGTATACCGAGACGTTTTCATTGATGACGACAGGGATCGATTGAAAATCTTTCACTTGCAGCTTTTTCAGTTTATCCGCAAGCAGCTGATTTCCCGTTTTTCCGGTATAAAAATAACCGACCCGCGGACGGGCCTCTAAGAAGCCTGACATGGTGAGTATGGCCAAGTCCGGCCGCAGCGTGGCTCTTGTTAAATTGAGCTGTTCTGCAATATGCTCTCCGGTAATCGGGCCGTTTTCCTTTACAATTTGTAAAATTTGTTCTTGCCGTTTATTTAATTCGATCGTACTCACCACCTTTATGGAAGGGTTTCTTTATCTATGTTTTTCATTCTGTGATGTTTATGTAAAAGGGGAAAAGACGATTGCCGATCACACAGCAACCGTCTTTTTCTTTATTTTACAATAAGATGATTCATATTAGCAAAAGACTTGATCACATCTGCAAGTGCAGTCATTTGCGCTAAACGGTTGGTTTTTAATGCTTCATCGTCCGCATTGACCATCGTGTGATTAAAGTAATCTTCGATCGGCTCCTTTAATCCGCTGAGCGCGGCCAGCGCCTGTTCATAGTTTTTAGAGGCAAAGCTTTCAGCGACGCTGTCTTTTGTTTTTTGATAAGCGTCAAACAGGTTTTTCTCCTGTTCATTTTCAAACAGATCCGGCTTGATATCACGGCTCTCGCCTTTCTTACTGATGGAGATGACCCGCCCCAGTGATTCAGCCGTTTCTTTAAATCCAGGTGTGCCGAGGTGTTTCTCAAGCACTTTTGCTTTAGAAACAGCTGCATACGGCTCAAGCTCCGTGCTGTCCAGAACGGCTTCAATCACGTCATGACGGATGTCTTCAGCGTTTAAGACGTATTTCAGACGCTGTGTAAAGAAATCAAGAAGCTCATTTTCTTTTTCCGTTTCTGTCAATGACAGCAGTTCTTTAAAAGAGATGCCCCAGTTGCGGTCGATCAGAATGGAAACGATGCCGCTTGCCTGACGGCGCAATCCGTACGGATCCTGAGAACCTGTCGGGATCACGTCAATGCTGAAAAAGGAAGCAATCGTGTCCAGTTTATCGGCTAATGCCACGACCGCACCGGTAAAGGTTGAAGGCACCTCTCCCCCGGCCGCTCTCGGCATGTAGTGCTCATTTACCGCGGCAGCGACGGCTTCATCTTCACCGAGCATGCGCGCGTATTTTTCTCCCATGACGCCTTGAAGCTCAGGGAACTCATAAATCATATGTGTAACAAGGTCAAATTTAGAAATCTCTGCGGCGCGCTTCACATGTTTTTGCGTCTGTTCATCAGCCTTCAGGCGGACCGCAAGTTTACCCGCAATGGTGACCACTCTTCTTACTTTATCCCCGAGGGAACCGAGCTCTTCATGGAAAACGATATTTTCCAGTTTCTTCACATTTTCATCGATGTTCAGCTTTTGGTCTTCCTTGTAGAAGAACGCAGCATCTGAAAGTCTTGCTCTCAGCACTTTCTCGTTTCCGCGGGCAACATTTTCAAGGGCATGGCTGTTCCCGTTTCTTACCGTAATAAAATGAGGCAGCAGATTCCCGTTTTCATCTTTTACCGGGAAGTAGCGCTGATGCTCTTTCATAGTTGTCACAAGCACTTCTTCAGGTAAAGAAAGAAACTCGGGTTCAAAAGAGCCGTAAAGCGCTGTCGGATATTCCACCAGATGATTGACTTCGTTCAGCAGATCTTCATCTATCGGAATATTCCATTTCTTTTCGTTTGCAAGCGCGTCCAGCTGCCCCTGAATCATTTGTTTGCGCACTTTCGGGTCGGCAATGACGTGCTGTTCTTTCAGCAGCTCTTCGTATGATGACGGTGCATCAACAGATACTTCTTGACCGAGAAAACGGTGTCCCTGTGTGTTCCGGCCCGTCTCTACATTCGTGATTTCAAACGGAATGACGTCTTTTCCGAAGAGAGCGGCAATCCATTTGATCGGACGGATATAACGCAGATCCTGTGTGCCCCAGCGCATGTTTTTCGGGAAATGCATTCCGGTAATCAAGTTTTCCAGCTGCGGTAAAAGTGTTTTCGTCTCTTGTCCCGCCTGGAATTTTTGGACGAAAACATATTCCGTGCCGTTTACGTCTTTTATATACAGGTCATCCACTCCGGCGCCTTGGCCTTTGGAAAATCCGATAGCGGCTTTTGTCCAGTTTCCGTCAGCATCCAAAGCGATTTTTTTCGCCGGTCCTTTTGCTTCTTCCTGAATATCAGCCTGTTTTTCTGCTACGTCTTTTATATATACTGCCAGACGTCTCGGTGTATTAAAAAGTTTCACTTCACCGTGGGCAATATTTTTTTCAGTCAGCCAGCCGGTCAGTTTGTCACCGAGCTGCACCATGCTGTCATGTAAAAAACGCGCCGGCATTTCCTCGAGTCCGATCTCTAAAAGCAAATCTTGTTTACTCATGGGAAGAGCCCTCCTCTTTAAGCATTGGGAACCCTAATTTTTCCCGTTCTTCATAATACGTTTTGGCTACTTTTCTCGCTAAGTTGCGGACCCGTCCGATATAACCCGTCCGCTCTGTCACTGAGATTGCGCCTTTTGCGTCCAGCAGGTTAAATGTGTGAGAGCACTTCAGCACATAATCATAGGCCGGATGCACAAGGCCGTTATCCATTTGTCTGATCGCTTCTTTTTCGTAAGTGCTGAACAAATGGAAAAGCATATCCACATCTGATGTTTCAAATGTGTAAACGGAATGTTCATATTCAGCCATCATAAACAAATCTTTCACTGTGAATCCTGATGTCCATTCAAGATCAAAGACGTTTTCTTTATCCTGAATATAAGACGCAAGACGCTCAATGCCGTACGTAATCTCAACAGACACCGGTTTACATTCAATTCCGCCCACCTGCTGGAAGTACGTAAACTGGGTGATTTCCATACCGTCAAGCCATACTTCCCAGCCAAGGCCCGCACAGCCTAAAGACGGGTTTTCCCAGTTGTCTTCTACGAAACGAATGTCATGCTCGAGCGGATCAATACCGAGGGCGCGCAATGAATCCAGGTAAAGCTCCTGGATGTTATCAGGCGACGGCTTGATAATGACTTGGAATTGGTGATGCTGATAAAGTCTGTTCGGGTTTTCTCCGTACCGTCCGTCCGCAGGCCGTCTGGAAGGCTCAACGTAAGCCACTTTCCACGGCTCAGGTCCGATGCTTCGTAAAAATGTATACGGGCTCATTGTGCCTGCGCCTTTCTCCACATCATACGCCTGCATGAGCACACAGCCTTCATTAGACCAGTGTTTCTGCAAGGTTAAAATCATATCTTGAATGTTCATTTCAAGCACCTCCACTTTCTCCATTCTTTTACAAGTGCGGCGGCAATCAAAAAACTCCCGTCTCTATGCTTGCCAGCCGCAAACATAGGGACGAGAGTTCTCCCGCGGTTCCACCCTAGTTGCTGAGGATGTGAATCGCTCAGCCTCTTTTTAAAGAGTTGCTCAAGAATGCCTTTCGTTGCGCGCTCATCCCTAGCTTACACTGTCCTAAGGTCGCTTATATGAGTTGGACGCAAGTACTTCTTTCTGTCACTGCAACATATTTTATAATAAATGATCATATAAAAAGATGGGCAGAATGTCAACTTTTGTTTTCATCCAAAAGGTTCTTCATGCTTTCCATCTGATCTAAAAACCGCTTTGACTTTAAATAAAGCCCTGAATATTCCTCGTAATACAGATCAATGACCCGTTTTATTTCACTTTTGGTTTCGTGCTTTAACGAGACGCTGCCGAGCCTTCCGATATCAAAGTAATAAAAAAGCCTTAGCAGCCTTGCCGTTTGCGGCGAAATCGGAACTTTGTACGGATCCTTTTCAAAGCAGCGGTGGCAGATAAAACCGTTATCTCTTATCGAAAAATGAAACGTCCCGTCCCGGCTTTTACAGTGGACACAATGATTCAGCTCCGGATACAGCCCCATGACGCCAAGCATTTTCATCTGAACGATGAAGGTGATCACGTCCGGGTCAGTCCCCTCATTCAGCCTCTTAAAGGATTCGAGAATTAATTCGAATAAATAGGGGTTCGGTTTCTTCTCTTCCGTTCCTTTGTCAGTGAGTTCAGCGATAAAAGCGGCATATGCCGTCAAAAACAAGTCTTCTCTGATCGTTCTCATGCTGAGAATCATTTCACCCTGCTGGAGCGTGCCGAGTCCGGATGTTCTTTGCATTAAAAATGACCCGTACAAAAAAGGCTGGCTGACTGCTGACAGCCGGCTGGCTGACTTCCTGGCACCCCTTGCCATGACGCCGATTTTGCCGTGTTCCCTCGTCAGCAATGTCACGATTTTATTCGTCTCTCCGTAGTCATTCGTACGGAGCACGATTCCTTCACATTTTGTCAGCATTTCCGCACCTTCCAACAACGGGAGGGGCCAAGAGGTTTACAAAATTGGAAAATCAATACGGGCTAGCTCATCTTCCGGTTCTTCGGGTCTTTCTAGGTTCTCTTTTTCCAGTTCTTTAAAAAGAAGGTACGTATCAACACTTCCTGTTTGAGAAAATACGTTCCAGGTAAAATTCAACACAAAAAACCCACCTTTCATCATTAAACTAGCTTGCCAATCCAAATTCTTACCCTTATCTTGACCTGATGTCCTCCTTTTCATGTTAAACAAATTTTGCTAACGAATCCCTGTTTCTGTGAGGTAATCCCACACATCAGGCATGCGCCTCAGATGACTTAATATTCATCCTCTTTGAAGCCGAAATCACGCAGCTGAGACATTTTATTCCGCCAGTCCTTCTGCACTTTCACCCATAGTTCCAGGTAAACGCGTGAGCCCAGCAGCGCTTCAATATCAGCCCGCGCTCTTTTGCCGACTTCTTTCAGAAGAGCTCCTTTTTTCCCGATGACGATTCCTTTTTGAGAATCCCGCTCGACCACGATGGTGGCGGCGACATGGACGGAGCCGTTCTCCTGCCCTTTAATGGACTCGATAGCGACAGCGATGCTGTGCGGCACTTCTTCCCTTGTAAGATGGAGCACCTTTTCCCTGATCAGTTCAGAAATAATAAACCGCTCAGGATGGTCAGTCACCTGATCGCTCGGATAGAACTGAGGCCCTTCCGGTAAATACGCTTCAATCTGCGTGAGCAGGGTCTCGACGTTGTTACCTTCCAAAGCTGAGATCGGCACGATTTCCTTAAACGGATAGCGCGAACGGTACTCATCAATTAAAAGAAGGAGCTGATCAGGGTGGATCTTATCAATTTTGTTTACGATCAAAAAGACCGGCGTGGACGTCTGTCCAAGCTTTTCAATGATAAACTCGTCGCCCTTTCCGTACCCTTCCTCGGCGTTAATCATAAATAACACCAAGTCAACTTCTTTCAGCGTGTTCTGCGCCACTTTCATCATAAAATCGCCAAGCTTGTGCTTCGGTTTGTGAATGCCCGGTGTATCAATAAAAATGGTCTGCGATGTGCCTGTTGTCAGCACCCCTTGGACTTTATTTCTTGTCGTCTGGGGTTTGTCGCTCATGATGGCGATCTTTTGACCGATGACCCTGTTTAAAAAGGTCGACTTTCCAACATTCGGTCTTCCGATGATTGATACAAATCCTGATTTAAAGCTTTCGTTCGTCATGTAAATCCTCCGATGAAAATGCGCCCGGCAATAATTCTTCCGCAGTCATTTCTTTTATTTGTCCTTGTAAGTTGGTCAGAATAACAAGCATATCCTTTGAGCACAGCTCGGAAATTACTTGTCTGCAGGCTCCGCACGGTGAAACCGGTCCCGGAGTGTCCGCAGCCACGGCGAGCATCGCAAATTCCGTATCCCCCTCGGAAACAGCTTTGAATATCGCCGTGCGTTCAGCACAGTTGCACATGCTGTATGCCGCATTCTCGATGTTGCAGCCTCTGTACACTTTTCCGTCTTTGGTAAGAAGAGCGGCTCCCACTCTGAAGTTTGAATACGGCACATACGCTGTGTCCCGTGCTGTTAATGCTTCTTGAATCAATTCTTGTCTGTTCATGTGTACTTTTCCTCTCTTACCTTAATCCTGAATGATACCGCTGTCACTTTTATTTTACATAATTATGATTGGTTTTTCACGCCCATTTTTGGCAATGTAAAATAATTGTAAGAATCTTCTGCTAACATATCTTCGGCAAGAAGATGAGTAAACCAATAATACACGAAATCACGGCAAAGACGCAAACGGCTCCGGCTGCCGCATCCTTTGCCGCTTTTGCGAGCGGGTGATACTGATCGGTAACTAAATCAACAACATGCTCTATCGCCGTATTTACAAGCTCAAGAGTAAGCATTCCGCCGATCAGGATCAAAATAACGGCCCATTCGGCCGTATTGAGCCCGGTGAGAAAACCGCAAAGGATAACGGCGCAGGCCGCGATGATGTGAAATTGAAAATTCCGCTCTGACCGCGCCGTTTTCCAGATTCCCCTCCATGCATGGACAAAGCTTTTCAGGAATCTGCTCCACTCGTTTTTATGATCTCGTGAGTCCATACTCATCCAGCAAATCCTTTTGCTTTGAAAACATTTCTTCCTCTTCTTCTTTTGTCATGTGATCATAGCCTAGCAGATGCAAAAAGCCATGGACTGCCAGAAAGCCAAGCTCTCTCATAAACGAATGGCCGTACTCTTCAGCCTGCTCCTTCGTTCTGTCGGCACTGATGATAATATCTCCTAAAACAGGCGGCATGTCAGCGCCCACGATTTCAACCTCGTCTTCGCCTTCTTCCTCAAGTGCAAACGAAATGACGTCAGTCGGGGTGTCTTTTCCCCGGTAGTCTCTGTTGATTTCTCTGATTTCCTCATTTGTCACAATCGTAACGGATACCTCAGCCTGATCCTGAACGCCTTCTTTTTCCGCCGCAAATTGAAGCAGCTTTTCTACTTCTTGGAGCGCATCGGCTGAGACGCTGTTTGTTTCATCAACAATATCTATGAGTAAACCCATTTATTTCACCTTCTTCGTAGCCTCCGGATATTCAATCCGGGAGTGGAAAATTCCTTTTAAAGTCGCACATAGTGTTTTAGCGATCGTATCCAGCTCTCGGAACGTGAGATCACATTCTGAGAACTGCCCGTCCTGAAGCTTGTCGGATATAATTCCGCGCACCAGTTTTTCAATCCGTTCGGGATTGGGATTATGCATGGAACGGACGGCAGCTTCAACGCTGTCGGCCACTGAAATGATTGCAGCTTCTTTTGATTGCGGCTTCGGCCCCGGGTAGCGGAACTCTTGCTCTGTAATCTGGTCGCCCTTTTCCTTCGCTTTATAATAAAAGAATTTCAAAAGAGACGTTCCGTGATGCTGCTCTGCGATATCCACGAGCTCTTTCGGAAACTTATAGCTTCTGAGCATATTCGCACCGTCTGTCGTATGCGCGATGATAATATTTTTGCTGAGCTGAGGAGACAGCTTGTCATGCGGATTATCCATATTCATCTGATTTTCAATAAAATATTGCGGGCGTTTCGTTTTGCCGAGATCGTGATAATACGCTCCGACCCTTGCCAAAAGACCGTTTGCCCCTACAGCTTCACAGGCCGCTTCCGACAAATTCGCCACCATGACGCTGTGATGATATGTACCGGGTGTTTCCGTTAAAATCTTCCGAAGCAGGGGATGGTTCGGATTAGACAGTTCAATCAGCCTCATCGTAGAAAGAATGCCGAATCCCGTCTCAAAAAACGGCATCAGACCGATAATCAAAACGGATGAAGCCAGTCCCGAGACGACCCCCATCAGCATCAGCGTTCCGATTTCAACGGGCGACAGCGCCGTGTTTTGTATTAATAAAAGCGACAGCACGATAATCATATTAATAAATGAGACGAACAATCCCGCCTGCAATATTTTTGATCTCACGTTATGTTTCCCCAAAAACAGAATGCCTGAAATGCTGCTGATTAAATAGTAGATACCGATCACATAATTAAATGTGCCCGTCACACCCTGATTAAACATCATACTGCCGCAAATCGCCAGAATGATGCTCCCTAAAATGGCAAGCCTTTCATTGAGCAGCAGCCTGAACAAAATCGCGCCGGCGGCGATCGGAACAAGATAGCCGATGTTGGTGTATTCAATCTTCTGAAAGAGACTGACGACTTCCATTATGACGAGAATAAGCGTTGTAATGATAGAAAACAGCAATAGGGATTTATTTTTCAGCTTAAGCTCCTGCTGCTGTTTCTCGAAATAGTAGACAAGCGTGGCAATAAACAGCCCGATCATCAGAAGAAGACCGCTGATCGGCTTTAACAGGTTGGAATTATTCAAAAGCCCTGTCAGTTCGAGCTTTCTGTATACTTCCCGGTCGATCAGGTCATTCTCTTCCACGAGAACCTGTCCTTGTTTGATCTGCACCGGCTGAACGCTGTCTGACGCTTCCTGACGTTTTTCATCGGTCGCTTTCGGATCAAATACGTAATTCGGGATCACCGCATATTTTCCGATTTCAGTCGCAGCCGCTAAATATTTTGACGGCACGGAGGCGCTTTTCAGCTCTTTGGCGACCTTATCCTTCGCTTCGGCAAGCTTTTCAGAAGGAATTTCACTGCTCATCACCGTGTTCACCGCGGTTATGACAGAATCCCTCACAAATGAAAAATCTTCATTGTTCGCATGGAGAAGCGATTTAATGGCATCTTCCGAGATGGATTCATTGACATCCTGTGTCAGCTTGCTTTTCACCGATTTGACCAGCGATTTTTCCGAAGGTGACTTTTTGTCTTTATCCGCATCTGTTTTCACTTCTCCGATGCTGTCAAATATGGAGGTGATCAGGTCAAGCCGGTTGTCAGTATAGCCTTTTTTCAGAGTGTATTGATCTTCTACTGCATCTTCGGCCGCCTGTTTTTTCGCTTCCGTCGCCTGCTGATCTTCCACTGTGGCGGGCGCGTAAATCGTCTTATCACTGACTGAGAACAAATCCAAATTAAGTGATTCAGGTTTTACATGAATAAAGAGCAAACCAAACATGATCGCTGAAAGCAGCAGATACAGCAGCACATGGGCTGAGCGGGCATGTCTGAAAGTGCGGAACCGTTCCCGGGCGCTTTTACCCTTTCCCTTCTTTTTCAAAACAAGAACCTCCTCCCTGAAACATCAGGAACACATCATATAAAAATGACCCGATAACGGGAGATCGGGTCATTTTTGCATTACTTTTGCTTATCATAAGCTTCAATAATCTTTGCAACAAGCGGATGTCTGACCACATCTGTCTGGTCAAGTTCAATCACGGAAATGCCGTTTATGTCATTCAGCATATCCCTCGCTACTGCAAGTCCCGATGTGACGCCTTTCGGCAGGTCAATTTGGCTTACGTCGCCCGTAATGATCATTTTAGAGCCAAAACCCAATCTCGTCAAAAACATTTTCATTTGAGCGGGAGTGGTATTCTGGGCTTCATCAAGAATCACATATGCGTCGTCAAGCGTCCGCCCTCTCATATAGGCAAGCGGGGCGATTTCGATAACCCCTCTTTCCATCAGACGCTCCGTATGGTCGCTTCCGAGCACATCGTGGAGCGCGTCATACAGCGGGCGCAGATAAGGATCTACTTTTTCCTTTAAGTCTCCGGGCAGAAAACCGAGGCTTTCGCCGGCTTCCACAGCGGGTCTTGTTAAAATGATTTTTTTAATGTGGCCGTTTTTTAAAGCATGCACCGCTTTTACGACCGCCAAATATGTTTTGCCGGTTCCCGCCGGCCCGATACCGAACACCATGTCGTTTTTCTTCATCGCCGCAACATATTCTCTCTGGCCGATGGTTTTGACACGGATCGGTTTGCCTTTTGCCGTTTTCGTTATTTCCTCTTCATACATGCTTTCAAAATAGTCCAGTTCATCTTTCTTTGCCATTTTCACGGCATACAGCACATCACGTTCCGAAATCTCGATCCCCTTGCGAATTAAAGTAAGGAGCGAGCCCAATAATCTGTCAGCAATCTCAAAAGACTCATCATTGCCGGAAACGTAAATGGTTTCACCGCGTGTGATGATGCTTACGCCCAGATCCTTCTCCATTAAATGTAAAAAGGCATCTTGGCTGCCGAACAAAGAAAGTGCTTCATCCGGGCTTTTCAGTTTGTGATTAATCGCAAGTAAATGTTCTGCCATTCTTTAGTCTCCCTGAACAATAGGTGTGGTTTGCACGATATCTTCTATAACTTGGTAGAGAATAATCAACTTTACTTTACCATTCTCAACGGATTGGTGCAAAACTTTTTCACTTTCCACCTCTCCGCTGCCGCTTAATCGCTTCTCTACGTCTTGTCTGCCCATTTTGATGCCGGCCTGAACCGCTTCGTCCTTCGTATAAGTCCGCACGGAGGTTTCGCTTTCTCTTGTCTGTTCTTTGACGTAAGATACCGGAAGTTTCAGCCCCAGAAATTGAAACGGATGCTTTTCTTCCTCTGTTTTCGGATGTTTCAGCGGCTCCTCATTAAACCCGAAGCCCCAAAAAGGCACGCCCCATGATCCGAAAGACAGCTTGTGCTTCGTCCTTACTTTACCCGTATATAGCGTAAATGATGTTTCAAGAGGCACAGTTACTTCTGACTTGTACCATGTTTCTCCGTAAATTTCCGCTTTTGAGGCGACTTTCCGGTCTTCATTTCCGATCAGTCCTGAGACGAGGAGCTGTCCTTTGTCAACATGATCGTTCACAAAAGCCATCGGCTGCCCCTTTTGCACGAACATCCTTTTGATGACCGCCTTCTTTTTGGCAACGATATGGCGGGGGCTCACGTACTTTTCTTTTGTCGGTTCATTTTTTTCAACCACTTTCATATGAAGGGCTGTCCCGTTCAATTCCACACCCACCCACGTAATATTATCGATGCCGTTTGTTAATGATTTTTGAATTTTCTCCGGCGTCATCATCAAAAATTGCAAACGGCCTTTTTTTACACCGATTTCTTCCAGATGCTTCATCATCTGATGCTCGGTTTCGGGCTTTGCCCCTTTAATATCAATGTCCCAAATCATGTTGGACAAAAGAAACAATATAACGAAAAATATCACAAATCCCGCAGTGAAGCCCAGGTTTAATTTTGATTTGAGAAGCAGAAAGGGCAGGCCCTTTCTTTTTGTAAAGCTTGCTTTGCATTCATGTTTTCTGATGACTCTTCTGAAAGCATGTACATCTTGAAGCTGAATCATCAGCAGAACACAGTCTTGCTTTTTTTTCACCGCAAAGATGGGGATTCCGTTTCTCGTGCATTCATTCAGCAGCCGTTCAATCCCTTTTCCTTTGACTTCCATTTGGACTTTACCCGAAAAAAATGACAGCCATTTGTTTTTCACATTATTTCCCCCCGGCTTTATGAATCGACATATCTTACGTGATCTATCGTGCCTTCCAAAAGAATTTCCTCAGGAAGGATTGCCTTAATGACCAAGTTTTTTCCTGATATGATACATTGCCCCTGCTTGAGCATCAGCCTGACTTCTTCTTCGCTGAACAGCAAGAGGCCTCTGTGATTTTCTATGTAGATATGAAGTCTGCCGACCATCGTAATGCGAGGCAGATCCATCATAACGTCCGGGGGAATTTCCAATGCTCTAGTCAGCCACGCCTTTACACGATTCTTTCTTTGCCCCATAAAAAAAGAACCCCCTTTCATCTCATATGTATGATTTGAAAAGGGGTTCTAACACTTTAATTTTTACCGATGCTCCGCATGGTCCGGTGCGGTTTTTTTGCACGGGGCGGACCTAAAATCTCACTGAATATGATGCCCTGCACCGCAGTTTCTTTCTTCATTTTGAGGGCTGATTTCTTCAGAGACGCATTTCGTGCGCGTTGAGATGTCAGCTTATGATCAAGCCCATTGAACATCTGCTCTGTCTCCGCAAGGCGCTTTTCAGCTTCCCTTCTTTTTTGCTCAAAAGGGTTCTCTTTTGAAACGGCAGGCATTTCTTCCGCTTCCGGCTTTTGCTCTATCGGCGGCTGTGTGTGATCCTGCTTTTTTTTCTGATCTGCGGGACGTCTATTCGGCGGGCGTTTTTCATCTTTGTTTTTTTTGCCGAATATTGCCGATATAATGCCGATGACGGCGGCAATGACGAGCGGATTTGTCAGAATCTCGTGCATATAGCGGCTCCCTCCTTAATAGAGAGGTTATTGTTGGTCTTCATCTTGCTGGTCATTCGTCAGCTTGCCGATAGAATCCCTCATGTCCGTGTCAGCGTCGATATTTTTTATGTTCATATAATCCATGACACCGATGTTTCCTTCACGTAAGGCTTCAGCCATCGCAAGCGGCACTTCCGCTTCAGCTTCCACGACTTTCGCACGCATTTCTTCTACGCGCGCGCGCATTTCCTGCTCTTGGGCGACGGCCATGGCGCGGCGCTCTTCAGCTTTGGCCTGCGCAATGTTTTTGTCTGCTTCCGCCTGATCCGTCTGCAGGATTGCTCCGATGTTTTTGCCGATATCCACGTCGGCGATGTCAATCGAGAGAATTTCAAATGCCGTGCCTGAATCCAGCCCTTTGCCAAGTACGGTCTGCGAAATCATATCAGGGTTTTCAAGCACTTTTTTATGATTATGCGAAGAACCGATTGTCGAGACAATCCCTTCTCCGACACGGGCGACAACCGTCTCTTCTCCCGCTCCTCCGACAAGGCGCTCGATATTGGCTCTTACCGTGATTCTGGCTTTTGCTTTTACTTCAATTCCGTCCATGGCGACACCCGCGATAAACGGTGTTTCAATGACCTTCGGATTGACGCTCATCTGTACGGCTTCCAACACGTCACGCCCGGCCAGGTCAATGGCTGCGCAGCGTTCAAATGTCAGCTCAATATTGGCGCGCTGTGCCGCAATCAGGGCATTGACCACCCTGTCGACATTACCTCCGGCCAGGTAATGGCTTTCGAGCTGATTTGTTGTTGCGGACAGGCCGGCTTTGTGCGCTTTAATTAACGGGTTGACAACGCGGCTTGGAATGACGCGGCGCAGCCTCATCCCGACCAAAGTGAAAATGCTGATTCTGACTCCTGCTGCAAGTGCCGAAATCCATAGCATCACCGGTACAAAGGTGAAGAATATGGCTAACACAATTATGGCAGCTGCAACTATTGCTAAAATCGCCAAACTTGACAGTTCCATCTAATTCCTCCTCAAGATTATCATCTATATTTCTCTCACGACAATGCGTGAGCCTTCCGCTTTCACCACTTTCACCTGTCTGTCTTTTTCAGTAAATGATCCTTCTGAAACGACATCAAGGCGTTCATCATCAATAATAACGGTGCCTGACGGTCTGAGGGCTGTAGCGGTAACACCGACTTTCCCCACCAGCTCCGTCCGGTTCTGATTTGAAACATAACCGTTCTCCGTGCTTGTTGAATCAGTTAATATCAATTTCTTAAAGAATTTCATTCGTTTCCCCAACACCCTTGTTAATATGATAAAGGCAGCAATAGACACACTAAAGGCGATCAAGAGAGAAACCGCCATTACAGTAAAGCTGCCCGCAGCGAGAAAGAGGCTCGCGATGACGCCTGCAACACCGATAAGACCGATTATGCCTCCGGGCAGAAATATCTCTAAAAGGATAAAAACCAAACCGGCGCAAAATAAGAATACACTGTCATAGCCGGCGAATCCGGCAGCGATATGCCCGGTGAAAAACAGCAGCATGGCCGTCAGTCCGACGGCGCCCGGTATGCCGAGGCCTGGCGAGAACAATTCAATGGTCAAACCAAGCAAAGCGAGCGTTAATAAGATGGGGACAACAAACGGATTTGTCAGCCATCTTCCCAATTTTCCGACAAAACCCTCTTTTGCATGGTGAACATCGGCTTTATCAAAACCGAGCTTTGTATATAAAGCATCGAGGTTTGAAACCGTTCCCTCCGAATATCCGACTTCCTTGGCTTTTTCAGCTGTCAGTGTCAGCAGTTTTCCCTTCGGAGCGCCCGCTTCTTTTGCATTGATGGCGGGGTCTGCCATGGCCAGGGCGTATTTCGGGTTTCGGTTGTTTTTAGCCGCTGCGTCCTCCATTTCTGCATGCCACAGTGATTGGGCCTTTTTGTCTGCCGCGTTTCCTTTGCCGTCGATGATGGCTGCGGCACCCATTTTTCCGCCCGGCGCCATATAAATGTCATCTGCCTGAAGCGCTATATATGCCCCGGCAGAAAGCGCCCGTTTATTCACGTAAGCGGTAACAGGCACATCCGCGCCGCCGATGACATCTGCAATATCCAAAGCTGATTGAACGGCGCCTCCCGGTGTATTGATGTCAAGAATAATGTGTGACGCGCCGGATTCCTTCGCTTCTTTGAAAGAACGCGATAAAAAAGCGGCAAGCCCCTGTTCGACATTTTTCTCAACCGGGATAACATAAACCGATGGACGATCAGCTTTTGCGTTCAATTGAACTCCTAATAAAGATAATACAAATAAGCCCAATAGAGCAACAGCAATTCCGGTTTTTTTTCGGAACAAGGCAGATATACCCTCCTTCCCGTTTCATTCTTCTTTATATACGTAACAAATGTACTTTAGTTTCATTTTTTTATGTATAAAAAAAGACATCTCTCGAGGAAAGATGTCTTTTTCTTCGTCAATTAAGATAATTGACTGCTGACAAGCCTGTTAATCACGCTGCCGTCAGCTTTACCTTTTACTTTAGGCATAATAGCACTCATCACTTTGCCCATGTCCGCTTTCGAGCTCGCACCGACTTCAGCGATGGTTTCATTTACGATTGTCTGCAGCTCTTCTTCAGAAAGCTGCTTCGGTAAATAAACTTCTAAAATGTCCAGCTCTTTTTGAACTTTATCTACTAAATCTAAACGATTAGCGTTTGAAAATTCATGGAGGGAGTCTTTACGTTGCTTAAGTTCACGAGATAGGACAGTAAGTTCCTCATCCTCGGTCAAACTGTCTTTCTTAAGCTTAATTGCTTCGTTTTGAAGTGAAGCTTTCACCATTCGAACGACAGTCAGTTTGTCTTTCTCACGGCTTTTCATATACAGCTTCATATCTTGGTTAAGTCGCTCAAGAAGACTCATAAATCCACCCTCTTTTAGAATTTGCGTTTTCTAGCAGCTTCTGACTTTTTCTTGCGCTTTACGCTAGGTTTTTCATAAAATTCGCGCTTTCTTGCTTCTTGCAAAGTACCTGTCTTTGATACACTGCGTTTGAAGCGACGAAGAGCATCTTCAAGCGATTCGTTTTTTCTAACGACCGTTTTTGACATTCTCTTTCCCTCCCTCCGAATACACCAATCGACTACCTTTAAAAAGATACACATATAAACATGTACTTTGACATTATAATATAAGCCATGAGTCAGGTCAACTAAGTGAGTTCACTTTTCCGTCATGAATAACGCGGCTTGTCTATATAATGATGGAAAGGGGTGTTTCGTTTGCTGATACTGATTCTCTTTACCGCACTTATCCTTGTTTTTTTACTCGGAATGAGCCTGCTCAGACAGGGGCTGATCGCTTTAACGTATTCAAAAATTGAGAAGAGCCTCCTCTTGTTTACCGACCACCCTTTGAAAGCTTTTCTCATCAGCATTGTATTCACGGGTTTTCTTCAGAGCAGCTCAGCTTTTATGGTTATTGTGATTGGCTTTGTCAGTGCAGGCGCCTTGCCTTTTAAACGGACCATACCGATGATTCTCGGCACGAATGTCGGCTCCACATTTACGACGGAGTTTTTGGCCATAAAGATGGATGTGCTCATTTGGGTGCTTTTGATCGGCGGCCTTGTGTTTATTCTTATCCGGAAATATCCGTTCAGGCAGATCGGCGTAAGCTTTCTCGGTCTCGGCATCATCTTTTTTTGCATCACGTGCTTCAGCCGTCTTGCCGTTCCGCTGACAGAAATGAAGGCGGGGGCGGAGGTTTTGCGCCATGTAAATGATTCAAGCTGGTCCGCTCTTTTGATCGGCATGATATTGACGGCCATCATTCATTCAAGCTCCGTCTGCATCGGCATTTTAATGAGTTTTATGAACGAAGGGATGATCGGCATTGAACAGGCGGTCAGCGTCGTTCTCGGATCTAATATCGGGACATGCGTCACGGCCGTCATGGCTGCTGTTTCAGGGGGTTATGCCGCCAGACAGACCGCCGGCGCTCACGTTGTCTTTAATATTCTCGGCGTACTTCTTGTCTTTCCCTTCCTGTCCGCAGCAGCAGGATTTACAGAGCGGCTGTCTGACGATCCCGCGCAAATGATCGCGCATTTCAGCCTTTTGTTTAATGTTGTCACCGCATTATTATTTCTGCCGTTCACGCATTTATTTTATCTGCTGATTGACAGGCTGATCCCTCCGAAACCGTAAAAAACCGATGCGTGAAAGCATCGGTTTTTTATCTGTTACGAAGACATGCGCATATTCTGAGTCATTTCTTCTTCAACAACGCGGACGAATTGTCCTTCATTGTACGGATAGCCCGCTTTTTGAATTTTGACTTTGACAAGTTTGCCGATTAAATCTTCCGTGCCTTTGAAGACGACTTTCATGTAATTGTCTGTATAGCCGACGAACATGCCGTCTTCATCAGACTCTTTAAACGTCTCTTCCGGAATGATTTCCAGAACCTCTCCTTCATAATCGGAGGCGTATTCTTTGGCCAGCTGGTCAGACAGAGCAATCAGCTTGTGCACCCGTTCATTTTTCACATTCTCGTCAACCTGATCTTCCATTCTGGCCGCAGGCGTTCCGGTGCGTTTGCTGTAAGGGAACACATGAAGCTCAGAAAATTTATGTTCTTTAATGAACCGGTATGTTTCCATAAATTCTTCTTCCGTTTCACCCGGGAAACCGACGATAACATCAGAAGTGACAGCAAGACCCGGCAGCGCTTCTTTCAGCTTATTTAACCGGTCCGCGAAAAATTCCATCGTATATTTGCGTCTCATCCGTTTCAGAACGGTGTTTGATCCTGACTGAATCGGGATGTGAAGGTGGCGGACAATTTTATCAGACGCATCCAGCACTTCAATCACTTCATCAGTGATTTGGCTTGCTTCAATAGATGAAATTCTGATCCTTTTCAGTCCCTCTACACGTGTATCCAATTCACGAAGAAGCTTGGCGAAATTGTAATCTTTCATATCTTCGCCGTAGCCGCCCGTATGAATCCCCGTCAGAACGATTTCTTTATAACCGGCATCCACCAGCTGCTGCGCCTGTTTAATGACTTCTTCAGGATCGCGGGAACGAAGCAGGCCGCGCGCCCAAGGGATGATGCAGAACGTACAGAAGTTGTTGCAGCCTTCTTGGATTTTCAATGACGCTCTTGTCCGGTCAGTAAAAGCGGGAACATCCAGCTCTTCAAACACGCGTGCTTTCATAATGTTGCCGACGCCGTTGATCGGCTGGCGCTCTTCTCTGTACTGCTCAATGTAACCGAGCATTTTTTCGCGATCCTGCGTGCCGACGACGATGTCAACGCCCGGGATGGCCATAATTTCTGCCGGAGATGTTTGCGCATAGCACCCCGTTACGCAGATGACGCCGTCAGGATTTTGGCGGATCGCCCGTCTGATGACTTGACGGCTTTTTTTATCTCCCGTGTTTGTTACCGTACATGTATTAATGACATATACATCTGCTGTCTGCTCGAATTCTTTTCGTTCATAACCCGCATCTTTAAACAGCTGCCAGATTGCTTCTGTTTCATAATGATTGACCTTGCAGCCAAGGGTATGAAAAGCAACAGTTGCCATTACTGATCACCTCTTAATAACTCTGTATGATAGGAAACTGCGCTTAACGCGTAAAGCGGCGCAGTTTCAGTCCGTAAAATTCTTGGTCCGAGACCGCATAAGACGGCGCCTTTTTCTGAAAGCTGCTGAACTTCAGACTCAGTCAGACCGCCTTCAGGGCCGAATACGATGAGAAGAGACGAACCTTTCGGAAGGCTTTTGAGCTCCGCAGCGAAAGCGCCCGTTTCTCCCTGTTTTGATGACTCCTCGTATGCAACGACACATTTATCGACATTCTCCGCCATTTCAAGCAGCTGCCGGAACGAATGAACGGTTTTCACTTCGGGAATTTCATTGCGGTACGATTGCTCCGCCGCCTCCTTCGCGATTTTCGCCCATCTTTCCCGCTTCTTCTTTGCCTTTTTGTCGTCAAGCTTAACGACGGATCTGGCGCCTTGAAAGGGGATGAACATACTTGCCCCGAGCTCGGTCCCTTTTTGAATAATCCATTCAAGCTTATCGCCTTTCGGAAGGCCGCTGGCGATCCTGATTTTTAACGGCAGCTCACGGTTTTCTCCCGTCCATTCAGCAATGCTGCATGATATATGATCTCTAGAAACCTCTTTGAGCAGGCATAACGCTTCATGGCCGTCTTTCGAACAGCAGATTATCCGGTCTCCTGCACTCATTCTCATGACGTTTGCAATGTGGTGGACGTCTTCTCCCGTAATTTGAAAATCGGGAGTTTCGTCCATCTCCTGCTTCGTGAGCTCGATAAAATATCGTTGCATACGCTGTGACACCTACTAACTGTTATTTTTTCGCGATGATGCTGACCCAATCTTCCATAGACAGAATTTCTGTAATGGTAAAACCGGCTTTTTCCAACGCTTCTTTTACTTCCTGTTTTTTCTGGCCGATAATGCCTGAAGTAATAAAGTGGCCCCCGTCTTTTAGCAGGTCATACGCCTGCGATGTAAAGCGGAGAATCACTTCCGCCAAAATATTCGCGACAATGACATCGTGTTCGCCTGTGATGCCGTCTAACAAATTGTTCTGTTTCACTTCGGCCGTATCGCTTACTTT
Organism: Bacillus sp. 5RYD7K; assembly: GCF_059831465.1. Taxonomy (NCBI): domain Bacteria; kingdom Bacillati; phylum Bacillota; class Bacilli; order Caryophanales; family Bacillaceae; genus Bacillus; species Bacillus sp. 5RYD7K. Next base: position 2,253,598 of record NZ_CP191200.1, on the reverse strand, counting down.
GTTCAATTTCACATTCAGACGCGCGCTTTCGACAGCGACCGGGTCAAGATCATACGCATGAACCGATTCAGCCTCAAGCATGGCGGCTGCAATGCTCAAAATTCCTGAACCGGTGCCGACATCAATGACACGGTCGCCTTTTTGAACGATACGCTCAAGCGCCTGAATGCACAGAACGGTTGTCGGATGCGTTCCCGTACCGAATGCCATGCCCGGGTCCATTTCGATAATCAGTTCATCGGTATTCACGGGTGTGTACGTTTCCCATGTGGGTACGATCGTGAATTTTTCAGAAATTTTTACCGGATGATAATACTTTTTCCAAGCTGTCGCCCATTCCTCTTCATTAACTTCAGAAATGGTGATTGTGTTTCTGCCTAAATCAATGTCGTACAAAAGCAGATTATTAATCGTCTCTTTAATGCCGTCGACCGTTTCGCCAAGGAAACTGTTGATCGGCAGATACGCTTTGACAATGACACCCTCATCGGGGTAATCATTGGGGTCGAGCTGGTAGATTTCCCCGTAAACATTCTCACGCTCTTTCATTAAATCAAGCGGATCTTCGATGACAACCCCGCTCGCACCAGCTTCATGCAAAATATTTGAGATGGGTTCGACCGCTTCATGTGTTGTGTGAATGCTGATTTCGGACCATTTCAAAACTACCAACTCCTATCCAATCATTACTCGCCTTTAAATGCGCGTTTTACTTTGTCAAAGAAACTCATTTCTTGTTCATCCGGCAGGTTGCCGCTGACTTCAGCGAACTCGCGGATGATGTCTTTTTGTTTATCTGTCAGATTCGTCGGCGTAACGACGCGGACGACAATGTGCTGGTCGCCTTGTCCGTAGCCGCGGACATTCTGCACGCCTTTGCCTCTTAATCTGAATTTTGTGCCGGTTTGTGTGCCGGCAGGAATTTTTAATTTCACTTTTCCGTGAAGCGTGGGCACTTCAACTTCGTCTCCGAGTGCCGCTTGGGCAAACGTTAACGGCATTTCACAGTAAATATCATCTCCGTCACGCTCAAAGAACTCGTGGGCGCGCACATGGAATACGACAAACAGATCTCCCGGAGGACCTCCGTTTACACCCGGTTCACCTTGACCCGGAACGCGGAGCTGCTGTCCGTCGTCCACACCGGCAGGGATCGTAACGTTGATTTTTTTCCGTTTTTTCACTTTGCCCGTGCCGCCGCAGTCAGAGCACTTGTTTTTAATGATTTTTCCTGTTCCTTCACAGTGGTGGCAGACTCTTCGGTTAACCACTTTGCCAAACGGCGTGTTCTGTTCGACATTCAGCTGGCCTGAACCGCCGCAATGCGAGCACGTTTCCGGATTTGTCCCCGGCTTCGCGCCTGAGCCTTTGCATGTTTCACAATTCTCTTCGCGAGGAATTTCAATGATCGTCTCTTTTCCGAAAGCCGCATCTTCAAATGACAGTGTCATTGTATACTGCAGATCCGCGCCCTGCCTCGGCGCGTTCGGATCACGGCGTCTCGTGCCGCCGCCGAAGATGCTTGAAAAGATGTCATCGAAACCGAAGCCGCCGAAGTCTCCTCCGCCGCCGAAACCGCCGCCGAAGCCCTGATTAGGGTCAGTATGGCCGAATTGATCATATTGAGCCCGTTTTTGGTCATCTGAGAGCGCTTCGTATGCTTCTTTTACCTCTTTGAATTTTTCATCTGCTCCGGATTCTTTATTGATATCAGGATGATATTTTTTTGAAAGCTTCCGATAGGCTTTTTTGATTTCATCCTTTGAAGCGCTCTTACTTACTCCAAGCACTTCATAGTAATCACGCTTACTCATCTCGCTTCACTCTCCCGAATTTCTCACATAAATTAGATTGTATCATTTTGAATTATGTTTTTTCAATTCCTTTTATCCCGGGCAAGAAAAAAAGTCAAAGCCAAGAGATGCCTGACTTTGACTTTCTGTCTGTTGAATCAGAATATGCTGTGTGTTCTTTTGCGTTCTGCGGAAAGAACTTATTTTTTCGTTTCGTCGTCTTTTACTTCTTCGTATTCCGCATCGACAACGTTATCGTCCGCTTTTTTGCCTTCAGCGTTTGCTGCGCCTTCAGCCTGCTGCGCTTTTGCCGCTTCTTCATAAAGCTTCATGGAAAGCTCTTGAACGATTGTTTGAAGCTCATCTTTTTTCGCTTTGATCTCTTCAATTTCGTTTTTCTCGATAGCTGCTTTCAGCGCGTCTTTCGCGTCGTTTGCTTTTTTCACTTGCTCTTCGTCCACTTTGCCTTCCAGGTCTTTTAATGTTTTTTCCGTTTGGAACACAAGCTGGTCAGCTTCGTTGCGGACTTCGATTTCTTCTTTTTTCTTCGCATCAGCGTCAGCGTTTTCTTCCGCTTCTTTCACCATGCGTTCGATTTCGTCATCAGAAAGACCTGAAGAAGATTTGATTGTAATGTTTTGTTCTTTTCCTGTGCCTAAGTCTTTCGCTCTTACGTTTACGATACCGTTTTTGTCAATATCGAAAGAAACTTCGATTTGCGGTACGCCGCGCGGTGCTGGCGGGATATCAGTAAGCTGGAAGCGGCCGAGTGTTTTGTTGTCGGCAGACATCGGGCGCTCACCTTGCAGCACGTGAATGTCAACGGCTGTTTGGTTATCAGCAGCAGTTGAGAATACTTGTGATTTGCTTGTCGGAATTGTCGTATTGCGGTCGATCAGTTTCGTGAATACGCCGCCCATTGTTTCAATACCGAGTGACAGCGGTGTAACGTCAAGAAGGACAACGTCTTTTACGTCTCCTGTGATGACGCCGCCTTGAATTGCAGCACCAAGCGCTACAACTTCATCCGGGTTTACGCCTTTATGCGCTTCTTTGCCTGTTTCTTTTTTGATTGCTTCCTGTACGGCAGGAATACGTGTAGATCCGCCGACAAGGATAACTTTGTCGATTTCGCTTGCAGAAAGATCCGCATCTTGAAGAGCCTGACGGACAGGAGCCATTGTGCGCTCAACGAGATGAGCGGAAAGCTCTTCGAATTTAGCGCGGGTCAATGTCAGCTCAAGGTGAAGAGGACCTGCGTCTCCCGCTGTGATAAACGGTAAAGAAATTTGCGTAGATGATACGCCGGAAAGATCTTTTTTCGCTTTCTCAGCCGCATCTTTCAAACGCTGAAGCGCCATTTTGTCTTTTGACAGATCAATGCCGTTTTCTTTTTTGAATTCTGCTACGAGATGGTCGATGATGACTTGGTCAAAGTCGTCCCCGCCAAGACGGTTGTCACCGGCAGTTGAACGGACTTCAAACACGCCGTCGCCAAGTTCAAGCACAGATACGTCAAACGTACCGCCGCCAAGGTCGTAAACAAGAATCGTTTGGTCTTCGTCCGTTTTATCAAGTCCGTATGCAAGCGCTGCTGCAGTCGGCTCGTTGATAATACGCTCTACTTCAAGACCGGCAATTTTACCGGCATCTTTTGTCGCTTGGCGTTCTGCATCGTTGAAGTATGCAGGAACCGTGATAACAGCTTTAGAAACTGTTTCGCCAAGGTAGCTTTCAGCGTATGCTTTCAGATGCTGAAGGATAATGGCTGACACTTCTTGAGGCGTGTAGTCTTTTCCTTCGATTTCTACTTTATAGTCAGTACCCATATGGCGTTTGACAGACATGATTGTGTTAGGGTTTGTGATAGATTGGCGTTTTGCCACTTCCCCTACTTGGCGCTCGCCGTTTTTAAATGCAACGACTGACGGAGTAGTACGGTTGCCCTCAGCGTTAGCGATAACTGTCGGCTCGCCGCCTTCAAGCACTGCCACACATGAGTTTGTCGTACCCAAGTCAATTCCGATTACTTTACTCACTTTGAATTACCTCCTGCTATGTAGTTATTGATTCACTTTAACCATTGAAGGACGGATGACGCGGTCCTTCAGTTTGTAGCCTTTTTGCAGTTCTTCGATAACAATATTGCTGCCGAAGTTTTCATCTTCCACCTGCATGACGGCTTGGTGAAGGTTCGGATCAAATTCCTGACCGACAGCTTCGATGGCTTCAACGCCTTCTCTTTCAAGAGCGTCCATCAGCTGGCGGCGGACCATTTCCATACCTTGCAGCAAGCTTTTTGTCTGCTCGCTTTCAGCTTCTACCTGTAAGGCCCGTTCAAAGTTGTCGAGAGCCGGAAGGATTTCCGTTACGACGTTTTGAGAACGGTATTTCTGAGCAGCTTCCATTTCAAGGCGGCTGCGTCGTTTATAGTTTTCAAAGTCTGCTTGAACACGCAAAAGCTTATTTTCTTTTTCATCAAGCAAACCCTGCAATTCATCAATTTGGTGCTGAAGGGCTTCTTCCTGACCTGCCGTTTCTTCATGCTGTTCTTGTGAAGCGGCTTGTTCTGCCTGTTCTGTCGTTTCTTCTTGTTCTGCTGCTTCAACCTGTTCTGCGGTTTGTTTTTCTTCTGACATTGTGTTCACCTCCCTCAAATGCTGTAAAAAGATGACTGAAAATGATTGCCAAAATTCCCTTATTCATCATACAAACTTGTGAATGCTTTTGACAAGTCCGAAGTCACGTGCTGCAGCAGGCTGACGACTCTTGAATAATTCATGCGTGTCGGCCCGATAATAGCGATTGATCCGATCTGCTTCGTGTCAACCGTATAGGTGGCCGTGATTAAGCTGCAGTTTTCCATTTCTTCGTAGTCGTTTTCTTTTCCGATTTTGATTGAAATCCCGGCTTTTGACGACTGAAACAGCTTCAGGACATCCTGCTCTTTTTCAATTAAGGATAAGAGCGAGCGGACCCGTTCAATATCATGGAACTCCGGCTGATTCAGCATATTGATTTTTCCGCCGAAAAATAATTTCTCAACATGGCCCGCCGGATGGAATGTGGAGCGGAGCGATTCGAGAATGCTGTCATAGTTGGCGATATGCTGCCTTAAATATGTGACAACCTCTTTAAAAATACGCTCATTCAGTTCGTCCATCGGAACGCCCGCTAATCGGTCGTTCAATATATTGACCAGTTTTTCAATATCGGCCAAATCCACTTTAGCCGGGAAATTGATCGTGCGGTTTTCGACATGCCCCGTATTCGTAACGAGGATGGCGACCGCCTTATCCGGCTGGATCGGAACGATTTGAATCTGCTTAAGATAATTCTCGCTCAGCGTCGGCCCGAGAACAATCGATGTGTAGTTTGTCAGTTCGGACAGGATCTGCGCTGATTTTTGGACTGTTTTTTCAAGCTCGAAGATTTTTTCTTTAAATATCGAGTGAATTAAATCCAGATCGGTTTTAGTCAGCTTGACGGGTGACAGCAAATGATCGACATAATACCTGTACCCTTTTTCCGACGGAATCCGTCCTGAGGATGAATGGGTTTTTTCAATAAAGCCCAATTCCTCCAAGTCAGCCATCTCGTTTCTGATCGTTGCAGAGCTGAATGTAATCTCGTCTTTTTTTGAAAGAGTTCTTGATCCTACAGGCTGCGCTGATTGTATAAAATCATTAATAATCACTTGCAGGATCAACAGCTGACGATTTGTTAACATCATCATCACCCCTGTTAGCACTCAAGGTCAGCGAGTGCTAATTCTATATCAAAAGTAACAAACGAAAAGAAAAATGTCAATTATAACTCACCCAAAAAAGCGCCAAAAACCTCATTTCCTAATAATTTGCCTTCATGCGTTAATGCTACCGATTTTTTCGAGTCACAGATCAGGCCTTTTTCAGTTAAATCTTTGAGAATATCAGGAAACAGTTCATCGACTGAACGTCCGAATTTATCCAGGAAAGCTTTTTTTTGCACGCCTGACATTTTTCTGAGACCGAGGAACATTTCTTCCTCAATCTGCTCTTCACGTGTCACCTCGTGCGTGTCCCGGTAAGGCAGCCCTTTTTCTTCGATGAGCTGAATATAATGTTTCACGGGACCGGCGTTGACGGTGCGGGTGCCGCTGATATATCCGTGAGCCCCTGCGCCAAAACCGAAATACTCTTCATTGCTCCAATAGGTCAGATTATGCTGCGACTCGTAGCCGGGCTTTGCAAAGTTGCTGATTTCGTATTGGCGGATGCCCGCTTCACTCATCTGCCTCATGACCGTTTCATACATCTCAGCCTCTTGTTCTTGCGCAGGGAGATGCAGGCGGCCTTTTTGCATTAAATTATAAAACACCGTTTTCGGCTCGACGATCAGCGAGTAAACGGAATAGTGCTCCGCATCCAGCGACAAAGCCGTTTTAACAGAATTGTCAAGGTCAGCCAGCGTCTGTCCCGGCAGGCCGAACATTAAATCGAGACTGATGTTGTCAAAACCGAGCGCCCTCGCCCGTTCAAAGGAGCTGAACACGTCCTTTTGTTTATGCACCCTGCCGATTTTCTGCAAAAGCGCGTCTTCGAAAGTTTGAACACCGAAGCTCAGCCGATTGACACCGGCATTTTTCAGGATTTTTAATTTTTCCGAGGACAAGTCATCCGGATTCGCTTCCGCGGCAAATTCAATGAGTCCGTCAGAAGGCTCCAGCACGCGGTGAATGGAATCCATCAGTTTTTCAAGCTGGGCGGGTGAGAGCGATGTCGGCGTGCCTCCCCCGATAAAAATCGTGCGAAGATCAGGGCGGCCCGTACGTTCTATCGTATTTATCATTTCCTTTTCGAGTGAGTTTAAGTACTCATCGACAGGCTGGCTCTGAATAAAATATTTATTGAAATCGCAATAGTGGCAGATATGCTCACAAAACGGAATATGAATATAAGCTGATTTCATTTGAAACACCTTCTTCTTTACAGAAAGAAGCCGCAGTGCGGGACTGCGGCGGCTTCCGTTATTTTTTCGGGCTGTCATCCATTTTAAGGACGGCCATAAACGCTTCCTGCGGCACTTCGACTGAGCCGACCTGCTTCATCCGGCGTTTTCCTTCTTTTTGTTTTTCAAGAAGCTTCCGTTTCCGCGAGATGTCTCCGCCGTAACATTTTGCAAGAACGTTTTTCCGCATGGCCTTAATGGTTGAGCGGGCCACGATTTTCTGTCCGATCGCCGCTTGAATCGGTACTTCAAAGTGCTGGCGCGGAATAAGCTCTTTCAGTTTTTCCACAATTACTTTTCCGCGTTCGTACGCGTAATCGCGATGCACGATAAATGAAAGGGCGTCGATTTTTTCTCCGTTCAGCATAATGTCCATTTTGACAAGTTTAGACGGCTTGTAGCCGATCAGCTCGTAATCGAAAGAGGCGTACCCTTTCGTACTGGACTTCAGCTGATCAAAAAATTCGTAAACAATTTCCGCAAGAGGCATCTCGTATACAATGCTGACCCGGTTGGCGTCTAAGTACTGCATATCGATAAAGTTGCCCCGTTTCCCCTGACAAAGCTCCATAACCGCTCCGACATAATCGTTCGGAACCATCATCGTCGCTTTGACATAAGGTTCTTCCACCCGTTCTATTTTTTGCGGGTCAGGCATGTTTGACGGGTTATCGACGACGATCTTTTCACCGTCCGTCATATATACGTCATAAATAACGCTCGGCGCGGTCGTGATGAGATCAATTTTAAATTCCCGTTCAATCCGTTCTTGAATGATCTCCATGTGAAGCATTCCTAAAAAGCCGCAGCGGAAGCCGAAGCCCAGGGCTTGTGACGTCTCCGCCTCGTATTGAAGGGAGGAGTCATTCAATTCAAGTTTTTCCAGAGCCTCGCGCAAGTCATTATATTTGGCTGTGTCAATCGGATAAAGTCCGCAATAGACCATCGGATTGAGTTTGCGGTAGCCCGGAAGCGCTTCTTCCGCAGGCTTAACCGCGCTTGTAATCGTATCACCGACACGGGTGTCGCCGACGTTTTTAATAGCTGCTGTCAAATAGCCTACATCACCGACTGTCAATTCGTCAGCCGGCTGCGCTTTCGGCGTGAAGACACCGACTTCGATGACTTCAAACTCTTTTCCGGTCGCCATCATTTTAATTTTCTGGCCAGGTTTTACCGTTCCTTCTACGACTCTGATATACGCGACGACTCCGCGGTACGCGTCATAAAGGGAGTCAAAGATGAGCGCTTTCAGCGGAGCTTCCGGATCTCCCGCAGGAGCAGGCACTTTTTCTACGATCTGCTCTAAAATGTCTTCGATGCCGATACCCGCTTTCGCTGAAGCGAGGACGGCGTCTGAAGCGTCAAGACCGATCACGTCCTCAACTTCTTGACGCACACGTTCTGGCTCTGCGCTCGGGAGATCGATTTTATTAATGACAGGAAGAATCTCAAGGTCATTATCAAGCGCCAGATAGACGTTCGCCAATGTCTGCGCTTCAATTCCCTGGGCCGCATCAACAACGAGAATCGCGCCTTCACAAGCAGCCAGGCTTCGTGATACTTCATATGTAAAGTCGACGTGTCCGGGCGTGTCGATGAGATGGAATATATATTCTTCTCCGTCTTTTGCTTTGTATTTCAGCTGAACGGAATTTAATTTGATGGTAATTCCCCGTTCGCGTTCAAGGTCCATTGAATCAAGCAATTGTTCTTTCATTTCCCGCTGGGTGATCGCCGATGTTTTTTCTAAAATCCGATCCGCCAAGGTCGATTTGCCGTGGTCTATATGGGCGATGATCGAGAAATTCCGGATTCTTGACTGCCTCTCTAAACGCTTTTCTTTATCTGTCACAATCTATCACTCCTACTATTAAACGCAAAATACACTAGCTTAGATTATATCAATAGGATTGTAAACATTCAATTAAAACAAGAAAGAGAAAAGCTTCCTATTTGGAATCGTCCGCTTTTCTCCTTAAAATGCTATCGGTTCAGTTTCGAAACCCACTCGTACATCGCCTGGGCCGAGTCCGTCACGGTATTTGAAAGGGTTTCCCCGGCTTTTGAAAACAGGTTGAAGGTTTCCGCCTGTTCCAGCTGTTTTTGTTTTTCTTCCAGATCTTTCGCCGTAACGGTTTGGCCCAAAATGGATGCCTCTTTTTCCTGACCCTCTCCGCCGCTAAGCGTGAATGCACCTTTTAAGGAGGGGTCTTTGTATCCTTTCATATCAAGCATTCCGCTGTTTGCCTGCTGCATGCCGAACAAAACGCCGACAAACATGACAATGGCGATCAGCAGGCATTTGCCGGTAAATCGGATCATTTGCATCACCTGATTTCTATTGTTTTTTCTTCTCTCCTGATTGCGAGCTGACTTTTTCAGCATCCCAGTACAGTTCGCTGAATACATCGGCTACGGCATCGGATGCGCGTCTCAGTTCTTCAAGGTTGTTATCCACGCCTCCGAATTCCAGCAGAAGCGACCGGTCGTTTAAATCCTGGTTGTATACTCCATTATCTCCCGGAGAGCCTTTTGATAAAACACCGACGCTTAAGCCGGGATATTTTTTCTCCATGAGCTTATGAAGTTCACTTGCGAGCTTATAGTTTTCTTCAAAATTGGCGCTTTTTTTGCCGACAACGATGGCGACTCTGGCATAGCTTTTTCCTTTAATATCGGCTGTCGTATTTTTCTTGCGGCGGGAATCCCGGTGAATATCTATGGTATATTGCAGATTTTTATTTTCGGCGAGCGCGCTTTTTACAACCGGTCTTGATTCGTCATAGCTTCGCGCATAATTTAAACCGTCTTTGTTCAGGCGGCCCTGAACGTCGGTTTTATCTACGTCCGCTCCTACGCCTTGCGCTTCCAGCGCTTTTCCGAACATATCTCCGACAAGCGTGACATTAGCCTTCGAATGGCGGGCGTTATCCGGATTTGTTTCCCCTTTTAACAGAGGGAGATAGGATTCGGTATTGTGAGTGTGATAAATAAAGACGACTTTTTTGCTGCCGGTCGAATGCTTCGGCGGCGCCGTTTCTTCTTTTTTCGTTTTGTTTTCAATTTCTGCAAGGTTCACTTCTTTTTCTTTTTCCATCACCTTTGACGGCGGCGGAGATTCAGCCGGCATATTCGTATAATCCGTCCCCTGCCCCGCCAACAGGATCTCCGTATCGTATTGGGCAAATCCCGGCAGCTCGCGTCCCAAGAAGCTCCGCGGGTCTTCCAGATTAATGCTTGTCGCCAGTTTTAAGGAAAGCCGTGACAGCTGAAATGAGTCTTTTTCAGGAAGCTCTGATGCGAAATAATGATTTTCCATGCCAAGGAGGTGTGCAAACGCGTCACCCGGAAGCTCTCCGGCAATTCCGTGAAGAGAATCGGAAGAAAGCCTCAGTTCAGGGCGAAGCGATGTGAGCACACCGGATAATACGAAAATAACGATAAGGCTTGTCATAAACAAAAACATGCCCTTGAGCGCATTTCCACCGTTTACTGCAACGACAATTTGACGGTTTCTGCGTTTTTTTCTCATGATTTGAATCCCTCCAGCGCTTGTCTAGTAATTACTCTATGAACAAGCTAGAGGAGGTAGAACCATTTTAATGATTATAAGAACCTTTGTTATCTTGTGAGACTTTTTCATGAAGGGCGGTGTTTAACCCGTTTGCAAGCACGTTCGCCATATCATCAATAAAGGTGTCAATCTCCTTCGGCGTGACCATCAGATTATGTCCGAGCGGAGAAAGCACTTCATGAATCAGCTGGCGTTTTTCGTTTTCGTCCAGCGTGCCGATAATGCCTAAAAAGGATTGGCGCTCTTTTTCTCCGGGAAGATCTTCATCTGTAAGCACCTTCTTTTTGCCGAAGTTCATTCCGGCGGGCACCAAAGACCTCGACGGGCTGTCATCTTTCATTTCTCTGCCGAAATGCTTTAATATGTAGTCCACTGTATCACTTGCGATCGTAACCGCATCAACGACAGTCGGGACACCGATTGCGATGACTGGGATGCCTAGCGTCTCTTTGCTTAATTCTTTTCTCTTATTGCCGACGCCTGATCCCGGGTGAATGCCCGTATCAGAAAATTGGATGGTCGTGTTCACCCTTTCAACGGCTCTTGCCGCAAGAGCGTCTACAGCAATCACAAAATCCGGCTTCGATTCTTTGATCACGCCTTGAATAATATCGCTCGTTTCAATTCCCGTTAATCCCATCACACCGGGAGCAAGCGCGCTGACCGGCCTGTACCCTTCCTGCACATTTTCCGGCTGAAGCCTGAACAAATGCCGCGTCACAAGCAGATTTTCGGTCACGAGAGGGCCGAGTGCATCCGGCGTCACATTCCAGTTGCCGAGACCGACGATCAAACAGCTTGCATCCTTTGGAATTTTTAATGCCGACAGATAGGCGGAAAATTCCTCGGCAAACACTTCCGTTACTTTTTCCTGCATTTCAGAGTCGTGCTCCCTCACACCCTGCGCTTCGATCGTGACATAGCGCCCCTGCTTTTTGCCCGATAGCTCGGCGCCTTCTTTTGTAATATCCACAGTTCTGACTTTAATGCCGCCCTTGTCGCGTTCTTTTTCAATAAACCCGTTTATTTCTTTTTTCTGACCGGCTTGTCCGTCTTTTACCGCCTGTTTCGTTTCTACCGCTAAATCTGTCCGTATCAGAAATTGATTGACATCCAGTTCGTTATTTTTCACGGGGAAGACCTCCTTCAATCATCGTGGTACATAGTGTGGCCATTTGTAAAACGAATCATGCGAATTTACCCATCAACGAAAAATACTTTACATTTATATTGCAATCTAAAGTTCTGTTTGATAGAATACAATTTGTTCTATTGTGAAGAAGATTTAACCTTAAGACACTGTGCTACAGGTTGTATCTTAGGAGGTGAAACACATGCCAAACATTAAATCAGCGATTAAACGTACAAAAACAAACAACGAACGCCGCGCTCATAACGCGACAATCAAATCTGCTATGCGTACTGCAATCAAACAAGTAGAAGCTTCTGTTGCCAACAACGAAGCGGATAAAGCGAAAACTGCTCTTTCTGAAGCAGCGAAACGCATTGATAAAGCAGTGAAAACAGGTCTTGTACACAAAAATGCCGCAGCTCGATACAAATCTAGACTTGCGAAACAAGTGAACGGACTTTCTGCATAATACAAAAACGATCCCTGGTAACGGGGATCGTTTTTTTCATTCGGTCCGGAGAAGTTCAAGAAGAAAGAGCTCCAGCAAGAGCTGCTTGTCCTTTTTCCCGGTTTTCATTTCGTAATCCATCACTGCGAGTTTCTCTATAATACGCCTGAGCTCTTCTTCAGAAAAAAGCCTCGCCTGGTCCATCGCCAGCTTTACCCGGAAAGGGTGAACCTTTAAATTGGATGCGATTTGCTTTTGACCGTATCCTTGTCCGGCAAAATACTTCGTCTGCATAATGAGACGGAACTGGTTGGCGATCAGCGCCATGATTTTGATCGGTTCTTCGTTTTGTTTTAAAAGATCATAAAATATTTGAAGGCTTTCCGTCCGTTTTCGGTTCACGATTTTGTTGATCAGCTCAAAAATATTCTGCTCCAAACTTCTCGCGACAAGCTCCCGGACATCTTCAAGCGTAATCTCATGTCTGTCTCCGGTGTAGGCGGAGAGTTTTTGTATTTCCTGGTATATGGAGGACAGGTGGCCGTTTGCAAGCAGAACCAAATGCTCAGCAGCTTCTGCGTCGATCGTTTTATTTTCTGATTTTGCCAGATTAATCGTAAAGTCAGTCGTTTCCTTTGCATTCAGCTCCTTAGCTTCAATCATCAGAGCTTGCTGCTTCAGCGCCTTCGTCAGTTTTTTCCGCTCATCCAGCTTCTCATACGGAGCCACAATCACAAAAACCGTATAAGGCGCAGGCTCCTTCAGATAAGTCTCAAGAGCGCCTGTATTGTGCTCTATTTTTTCTTTCTTTTTTTCCCCTGTTAAAAAAGACGGGTTTTTTACAATGACCAGCCGCTTCTCCCCCATAAACGGAAACGTTTCCGCATCGGTTATCGCCTGGTCAAGCGGATCCTCTTCAAGATCAAAAACAGACAGGTTAAAATCTTTTGTCCCCTCATCAACGACAGCTTGTCTGATCCGGCTGACAGTCTCTTGGAGAAGATACGTTTCTTTTCCGTATAAACAATAAACGGAGCGGACATCCCCTTTTTTCAGGGCTTTCCAAACATCAAATACCATGATCGTATGACTTCCTCTCTTTCTTGATCCCCTTCTATCCTAAATTGAGTTAGGCAAATAGTAAAGAGGAAGCTTTAAAAAGGACAGCTTCCTCATTTATAATAAACGCCTGATTCACAAGCTCCCGGGGCTGCTTGTAAAAAGGCGATAATCACAAGAACAGAAAACGTTACCATCACTTCTAGATTTTTCAAAACAATTCCAGTATACTTAGGGAAGTCAGGAGGGATGAAATTGAATGATTTTGAAAAAAACGTTCAAAGCAAACGAAATGATGCTGTTGACTCAGCTGTCGGTTTTGTCGTGTCCTTCGGATTTTTCGCCTTTTTGTTCGTGATGGCAACAGCCATCCATCTTATCGGCTCTTAGCCGCATTCCGGGCTGCTGTCAATCGGCAGTCTTTTTTACTTCCTGCGCCCTGGTTTCTTCTATATCATATGGAGGAAAGACAGAAAACGTTCCGGCGCCTTTTTTAAATCTGTATTGAATCGTTCCGCTGAGATCGGTGCGAAGCACATTGACAGAGTACGCTTTCAAACGATCCAGCACCTCTTCATGCGGATGATGGTAACGATTATCTTCACCTGCTGAAATCAGTGCCGCTTCCGGCTGAAGCTGTTTCAAAAAGGCTTCACTCGTAGAGCTTTTGCTGCCGTGATGACCGGCCTTCAATATATCAGCCTTCAGATTCGGATACGCTTTCAGCACTTCCGTTTCGCCGTCCGATTCTAAATCTCCCGTCAAAAGCCAGCTCACTCCGCCTAAAACCGTCCAAAGCACCAGTGACGAATCATTTTTACTCTTTACATCAGATGACTCCGGGGACAGCACCTGAAACTGAAGATTACCGGCTGTAATGATGTCGCCCCGCTTTGCTTCAGCAACGGGAATGTTATTTTCTTTCGCCATCTTCAATATGTCCTGATCCTTCGGTTCCTTCACGAATCCCATGGGAACAATCAGCCGTTTGACTCTATGTTTTTTGATTAATACTCCGGCTTCCCCGATATGATCCTGATCCGCATGGGTTAAAATCAGCGCATCCAGCTTTTTCACCCCTTTTCCGTTCAAAAACGGAATCAAAACCTTCTCACCGATAGAATACGGGTGGCGTTTTTCTTTCCATGATTCTCCTGGATAAGCCACCACTCCCCCTGTATCAACCATTACGGTTCCTTTGCGGTGCGGCGCACTTATAAACAGCGAGTCTCCCTGCCCGATATCAAGCATATCCGCTTCTCCCCAGGGACTGAAATAAGGACGGAACATTAAATAAACCAAAACCGCGCAGAAAAAAAGAGGCGATTTCCTGAGTTTCAAAAAACCGCCCTTTTCCAAAGCTGCAAAAAGCGTAAACACGGAAACCGCAAGCAGAAGAAGGGAAAGAAAGTCAGGCTTTGACACAATCATTGTAAATAAATCAACGGATGCCGCATATGTCATGAAATCATGCACAGGCTTCATCACAAGGTCAAACATATAAAACAAACATTCCCCGACCTGCCTTGAAAGTAAGAGAAGAAGGAAACCGATGACCGAAAACGGAATGACAAATAACGTATAAAAAGGCACCATCACCATATTCATCGGAAAACTGACAAGCGAAATCTGCTGGAAATGATAGAGCAGAAACGGAAGCGAACTGAGCTCCGCAATGAATGAGGCCATCGCAAGCCCGGCAAGTCTTCTTTTCCCTGCTTTCTTTAAAATGGAGGATGATAGAATTAAAGCGGCGCTTACCGCAAAAGAAAGCTGGAAGCCCGCCTGCCAAAGGAGGTAAGGATTAAACATGAGAAGCAGCAGATAAGACACAGACAATGCAGTCGAGGAATGAATTCTGCGTTTAAAAAGAGTTCCGGCGATATAAAATCCCAGCATGAGAGATGCGCGCAATACGGACGGGGCCGCACCGCTTAACAGCGTATACACCGGTAAAAAAAACAGCAGCAAAACCCCCGCCTTTTCTCTTGTCAGCCCGATTCTGATCAGAACATAAAATATTCCCGCGGTAATCAGACCGACATGCATTCCGGAAATGGCCATTAAATGAACGACTCCCAGATTTTGATAAGCGTTCAGTATATCGTCCTCTATAGAAAATCTTTCTCCTAAGTTCAGCGCTTCTACAATTCCGGCAGAGGATTCAGGCACGTGATTTTGAATGATCGAAATCAAATTCTTTCTGATGTTGAGCAGTTTATACAGCGGCATGCCGGATTTTTCACACTGCTGAATGGAAGTCACGGAAAATAACCAGTGAATATGCTGAGAATTAAGATATTCCTTATAATCAAAACCTCCGGGAATCGTCGCATGTCCGGGCTGTTCCAAAGAGCCGGTAAACACGCAGCGCATCCCCGGTTCCAGCTGTTCAATGAGACTTTTTTCTTCAAGAGACCGGATTTTGTATGAAGCGGCCCATTTTTCTTTGTCATGCGTTCGGATAACGGCTGACATTTTCGCCCCGTCAACCTTCGGAATATTTGTGATGACGGCCTGTTCAGTATAGCTCCCGGCCTGATACCGGGATACATTCGCAGCGTCATAAACCGTATACAGAAAGAAATAAAGACAAAAAGAAACGAGGCTGACGATAAACGGTGTGTACTGCTTTGTTTTTACAAAAATAAAGAGAAGATACAGAAGGAAAAAGAATAGAACCCAGAAGAAATTTGCGGCGGCAATTCCCGCGGTTGCAGAAACCGCCGCCAGAGGCAGAAGAAGGTATTTATATTTCATTTATACGTAACTGGTAAACAGCTCATTAGCCTGTTCATGAATTTTTTTCAGTTCATCCGCCTTAACTCCCGCATCAGATAATTGCTGAATCAAACCCGCTACAAAAGACAATTTTTCGCGGTTTTTCAGATCAATGATCATTTCATCAAGTTCAACCTGTTCCACCTTGACTCCTGCTTGGGTGAACAGCTCTTTTGCGTATGGCTGTGTTTTGTAATCTTCGGCATAATAGACCGTTTTGATGCCCGCCTGAATAATTGATTTACAGCATTGAATACAAGGATAATGCGTCACATAAATTTCGGCGCCCTCGGTCGGCACACCGAACTTAGAACATTGCAGAATTGCATTCATCTCTGCATGTATGGTCCGCTGGCAGTGATTATCTATTAAAAGACATCCTTCATCAGCACAATGGACGCCGCCGGCAATTGAACCGTTGTACCCGCCGGCAATCATCCGCTTGTCTCTGACAACGGTTGCCCCGACTGACAGTCTCGGACATGTGCTTCTCAGCGCCAGCAAATGGCTTTGCGCCATAAAATATTGATTCCATGAGATTCGTTCCACAAGTGTTCCCTCCAAAAGTCTTGTTGCTTTTCTAAGTTTACATAGTTTTGAGCAAAACCGTCAATTCACTTTACCGTAATGGAAGTTTTTATCCGCTCAAATGACTTTTCTCCAAAACCTGATACCTTCATCAAATCTTCAGCAGTCTGAAACCGTCCGTTTTCTTCCCGGTAGGCGATAATCGCTTCCGCTTTTTTCTGCCCCACACCGGAAATCGCCTGAAGTTCGTCCAGAGTTGCCGTATTGATATTGACAGGCGCATCCTCCTTCTCACCTGCTGCGGTTTTCGGGCGATTCTCCTCTTCGCCTTCGCTCGGAATATAAACGACCGTCCCGTCTTGCAGCTGCTCTGCTAAATTAACATTCAGTTCATCCGCCTTTTCCTTCAGGCCGCCGGCTTTTTCAATGGCTTGTGTCACTCTGTCTCCCGCCTTCATTTCATACACGCCTGGATTTCGGACCGCTCCCTTAATATCAATCATAATCTTATCGTCTGCGGTGTCTGTTTTGTCCGTGCCGGATGGTGAGGCTGTTTGGCCGAGCACGGACTGCTGTTTGACCGGTTCTTCTTTTTCAGGACGAAACAGCCAAATGCAGATAAAAACCGCTCCTGCCACAAGACAAACACCCAGAATTTTCAGGTTCCGCCGCATCTGCTCCGTCATCATCGCTTTCGTCATATTGCATTGCCTCCCCGCATAAGGTTTAGAGGATTAAGGGAAAAAGGAGGGGAATTCATTGAAAATAGGCTTTATCGGCACCGGAAACATGGGAACGATCCTGATTGAATCGTTAATTGAATCAAACGCTGCCGATCCCTCACATATCACCATCACAAACAGAACAATCGAAAAAGCATTAAAACTAAAAGAGCGTTTCAGCGGCATCCATGTCACCGAGGATCAGGAAAAGCTCGTACAGGAAAATGAAATGATATTCATTTGTGTAAAACCGCTGGATATATATCCTTTGCTGAAGAAGCTCACACCTCATTTACGGAAAGATCACATTTTAATCTCCATTACCAGCCCCGTTCAAACGGAACAGATTGAACATACGGTTCCGTGCCAGACGGCCCGTGTCATTCCGAGCATTACAAACCGCGCCTTTGCCGGTGTCTCGCTTGTTACGTTCGGCAATAGCTGCAGTGAGGCTGCAAAAGCGGATATCCAAACCCTGATCACTCATATTTCAAAGCCTGTAGAAATCAATAGTGGCATAACAAGGGCGGCGTCAGACATTGTCAGCTGCGGCCCTGCTTTTATGAGTTATCTCGTTCAACGCTTTATTGACGCGGCAGTGGAAGAAACGGACATTACCAAAGAAGAAGCCGTCATTATGTCGACGGAAATGCTTGTCGGTCTCGGAAAGCTTCTGGAAACAGGGCATTACACCCTTTCCGCCTTGCAGGAAAAAGTATGCGTTAAAGGCGGCGTCACCGGAGAAGGACTGAAGGCGCTTGAAAGCGGTGTACAGGATATGTTCAACCGTGTCTTTCAGCGTACACATGACAAATACGATGAAGATATATCTTTAGTGAAGAAGCAATTTCACGTGTAAATGAGTATGCCATAAAACGCTAAAACGTGCCAATCGGCAAAAATGCATTTTAAAAACCATCGTTTTGTTTAAACGATGGTTTTTGGTTTGCCTGCCGTAAAGAAAAGACGCTCGGACTCTCTTGAAGGAGGCCGGTCTGTAAAATCAGCCGTCACTTTCTTCAGTTCAAATCCTGTCTCTGCAAGCATTTGTTCATATTCTTCAATGTAAAATGTTTTTTGCTCATGCGTCTCGTCATAGCGGTCATAAGTTTGTCCGTTCCACACGAAAAAGGACATATCATGGATGACAGAAAGCTCTTCATCGCCGGCAAAACTTTGCCAAATATAGCTGATCTGCTCATCCTGGTCCGCATGGGTGCTGTCCGGAAAAAGCTCCGTCATTTTATATGGAGAATGGACGTCAAACAGAAGCAGGCCGCCCTCCTTCAAAACTTGAAAAACACTTTTGAAGGTGCTCAAGACATCATTTTTCGTTTTTAAGTAATTGAGGGAATCACAGCAGATGACTACGGCATCAAACTGTTCATCAAAACCGGAAAGCTCTCTCATATCCTGCTGGAGAAAAAGAATCGGCTTTCCCGTTTTTTTCTGCTGGGCACAGCTCAGCATGTCTTCACTCAAATCAATCCCCGTGACTTCGCAGCCTTTTTCGGCAAGCCTGATGGATATTTCTCCGGTTCCGCAGGCAAGATCAAGCACCTTTCCCTTTTCCGGAAGAGACGCTTCGATCCAGCCCGCCCATTCATCATACGGCGCATGGGACATTAACTCGTCATATACGCCGGCGAAGCCTTGGTAAATCATGAGTTCAAGCCGAGTTCAAGCTCTGCGAGCGGCGCGTCGCCCCATAGCTTTTCAAGATTGTAGTAGCTTCTTTCATCTTTATGGAAAACGTGGACAATGACGTCGCCGAGATCAACTAAAATCCAGCGGGCCTCATCAAACCCTTCCATCTTTTTGACATCAATGCCGTTTTCTTCTGCCTGATCTTTAATTTCACGCGCAATTGCCTGAACCTGTTTATCAGAATTCCCGTGGCAGATTAAAAAGTAATCCGCTACAAGTGAGATTCCTTCCATGTCGAGCGCTAAAATATCCTCTGCACGTTTATCGTCGCATGCTTTTGCCGCGATTTTTAATACGGAAGCTTGATCCATTTCCATATTCCTCCTGTCAATTTTGAGACACCAGCCAGTTATAGGTTGCAAACGTCTCCGGGAAGACCGGCTGGTTTTTTTTCATCAGAAATATCATTGTATTTTTCAGCGCTTGTATAAGCGCTTCGTTCAGATCCGTTTCTGCCAGGCGGCGCACATCTTCCACTCCGGGGAAATGGCGGCCGGGTTCAATGTAATCCGCCACGTAAATGACTTTGTCTAAAAGGGTCATTCCGGGACGCCCTGACGTGTGATAGCGGATCGCGTCTAAGATCTCCGGGTCAGTGATCCCCGCTTCTTTCTCAGCCAGATACGCCCCCGCAGGAGCATGCCACAGCTCGGCATTGTAATCCAAGAGCTCAGCCGGCATTTTTTCCCGCACGATGATCTGCTTCATTTCTTCTTTCGGCCGGAATTTCGCATAATCATGAAAAATAGCCGCCATTTCCGCTTTTTTCGGGTCTGCTCCGAACCGGCCTGCGAGAATAACCGCCGTATCTGTCACGCCGATTGTGTGGATGTAGCGATGCTCGGTCAGCTGTTCTTTGACGCAGGCAAGTGCTTCCTCACGATTCATATAAATCATTCTCCTCTATATACTGCCTCACTTTATCCGGCATTAAGTATTGCGTCGTTTTTTTTGCTTTGAGACGTTCTCTCAGCATCGTTGACGATACGTCAAATTCCGGAACGTCGGCAAAAAGCAGCGGATACGGGGTCTCAATATGATACCCCGGGCGCCGCACTCCGATAAATTGAATGAGTGTAAGCAGTTCGTCCAGTTTGTACCATTTCGGCAGATATTCAATCATATCCGCCCCGATAATAAAGAAAAGCTTGTCGTTCGGGTGCCGCTCCTTCAGTAAACGGACGGTATCATAGGTATAAGAAGGACCTTTCCGCTCCATTTCCGCAAGCTCAAGCTTAAAACCGGGATTTGAGCTGATGGCAAGCTTCAGCATCTTAACCCGGTGCCGGCTGTCGGTAAAGTCTTCATTCTGCTTATGCGGGGGAATTTTATTCGGCATAAACCAAATCTCATCGAGCTCCGCCTGATGAAGGACTTCATTAGCCATCAGAAGATGACCGTTATGCGGAGGGTCAAATGTGCCCCCGAATATTCCGATTTTCTTCATGTCAACCACCTTACGGAAGCTCGATTTGTTTATTTTCCTTTGATTCCTTATACAATACGATCGTATTTCCGATCGTCTGTACCAATTGAGAACGGCTGCCTTTCACAAGGGCTTCTGCGACATCGTTTTTATCGTCTTCGCAGTTTTGAAGCACGCTGACTTTAATCAGCTCTCTTGCCTCTAAAGCCTCGGCAATCTGTTTCACCATGTTTTCGTTGACTCCGCCCTTTCCCACTTGAAAAATAGGCGTTAAATGATGCGCTTTTGAACGCAAAAACCGTTTTTGTTTTCCTGTTAACATTGTGTTCCTCCTAGTTTTCCTTCAACAATTGCTCTCATCAGGCCGCTGTCAGGCTCCTGTTCCGTCCACAGCTGGAAGGACAGTGCGGCCTGTTCTACAAACATGCCGACGCCGTCAAGGGTAGTCAAACCTCTTTTTTCGGCTTCTTTTAATAACGCCGTTTGAATCGGGTTGTATACGATATCACAAACGATGGCGCCCGCTTTGGCCCGTTCCAATGAGAGCGGCACGGCATCCGTGTTTGGATACATGCCGACAGATGTTGTATGAATAATGACGTCATATTGCTCAAGCTGATTTTCAGCTTCTTCTAATGTAAGAGCGCGTTTCTGCTGAAAAGAGGGAGCCGCCGCAATCAGACTTTCTGCTTTTTCCGGCGTGCGGTTGCAAACGTCAAACTGTTTCGGCTCTTTGCGGACGATCGTCGTAAAAATTGCTCTTGCCGCCCCTCCCGCTCCTATCATTAGAATGGAGAGCTCTGATATCGGTTTGTCCAAAACTTTGACTAAGGATTTATAAAATCCATCTCCGTCAGTATTATACCCGATGAGCCTGTCTCCCTCTCTTTTGACGGTATTTACGGCCCCGAGTACTTTTGCGCTTTCATGTATTTCATCCAGATGCTCCATGATCGCGACTTTATGCGGGACTGTTACATTAATTCCGCAGATGCCCAGTGCTTTAATTCCGTTAACGGCGTCCTTGAGGTTGTGAGGTTCCACCTGAAACGCAAAATACTGCCCGTTGATGTTCTTATCTTTCAAAGCCGCGTTATGAATATCGGGTGACATTGAATGCCCGATCGGATTTCCGATTACTCCGTACAATTGTTTCATGCTCCCTCTCCCCTTCTCTCTATATTAATGAACGGCGGACAAATACGTGTACGCCTTTCGGAGCGTAAGCCGTTATTTTTTTATCTGCATGCTGCACCGTGACCCATCCGAGACCGGAAAAAACGATATCCGTCTTTCCTTCTTTAATCGTAAACGTGTGAGCCGTAAGCTCCGGAAATTCATCCAAATGATCTTTCCCGGGCGGGGTGAGCAGTTCACCCGCATGCTTTTCGTATAAGGCGTCAGCATTTTCAAGCTTTGTTCTGTGAATCATCAATTCATTCGGCATATAGCAGACAAACGCCGCTTTATCGCCTGAAACATAATCAAACCGGGCAAGCCCGCCGAAGTAAAGCGTTTGTTTCTCATTCAGCTGGAAAGTGCGCGGCTTCAGTTCTTTTTTCGGTGTCAGCACCTTTAAGTCACGCTTGTCCACGTAATGCGCCATCTGGTGATGGTTAATGATTCCCGGGGTATCATAAAGCGCGGACCCGTCATCAAGCGGGATTTCAATTGCATCAAGAGTCGTGCCCGGAAATTGAGAGGTGGTAATGATATTCTCTTCCCCTGAGACCTCTTTAATAATCCGGTTGATAAACGTTGATTTGCCGACATTCGTACAGCCCACCACATACACATCACGGCCTTCGCGATAATGTTCTATGGCGTCAATGACTTCTTTCATCCCTTGTCCGCGTGAAGCGCTGATTAAAAAGACATCAAGAGGTTTTAAGCCGTATTCTTTCGCTTCGCGTTTCATCCATTGAACGAGCCGTTCCCGTTTTACGGATTTCGGAAGGATATCAGCCTTATTGCCGACAAGGATGATCGGATTTCCGCCGACAAAGCGGTTCAGTCCGTTTATCCAGCTTCCGTTAAAATCAAAAATATCAACGACTTTGACAATAAGAGAGTCAGTATCGCCGATTGTGTGCAAGATATTTAAAAAGTCATCGTCCGTTAATGAAACATCTTGAATTTCATTGTAGTTTTTCAGTCTGAAGCAGCGCTGGCAGATGACATTCTCTTTTGTGAGCGATGCCTTCGGCGCATACCCGAGACCTTGTTTATCCTCGGTCTGGATCGCTACTCCGCAGCCGATGCAAACAACCTTTTCCATTTCTAATCCTCCCACTGAATATGGCCTTTACGTTTCAAAGAACTCAATATTCTCCGTTCAATCCGGCGGTTAAAGCGCGTCATGACCCCGTCAGAGGAAGCGACCGGCACGACAAGGATCGTATGATACCCGTGTCTGTTTCCGCCGAGAACATCAGTAAGCAGCTGATCGCCGATGACCACACAGTCTTCTTTTTTCAGATCCATGCTGCTGACGGCTCTTTTAAAGGCGCGTCCCATCGGTTTTCTTGCCTTATAAATAAACGGTATGCCAAGCGGCTCCGAGAATAATTTCACTCTTCGTTCATTATTATTGGAGACGATCGTGACTTTAATGCCGTGCTCCTTCATTTCTTCAAACCACTCGATTAATCGAGGTGTCGCACTCGGTCTGTCCCACTCTACAAGCGTATTGTCAAGGTCTGTAATAATCCCTTTCACATTGCGCTCCTTGAGCTTTTCCGGTGTGATATGAAATATATTTTTCACAAATTCGTCAGGTAAAAAAAACTTTTTTAACAAAACCCGCACCCTTCCCTTTTTTCTTTCTATCATCTATATGTCGAAACCTGTCGGATTTAAAAACAAAGTCGGACTCAGCAAAAAAATTTCGACAAAAATTGGGTTTCTTCACCAGTTGTGGATAAAATTACACACATTATCCACTCTTATTACATCCGGATTTATCCAGATTATAAACAAGATACTAACAAGTTATCCACTTATGAGTGTGGATAACAGAACGATTGTTCTTATTTGTATTTCATGGTAGATTAAAGATAACCTCACCATGATTGAAACGCAACCTTCCATCATATGCTCGCGTCTGATGATTGATTACAACTGTTAAGGAGGTGCCACTCCCATTAATTGGGTCCCCGGCATGAGAAAGCTTTCTGATGAATTACTAATAGAATCTTATTTCAAAGCCAATGAAATGAATTTGAGCCGTGAATTTATCGAGTTAATTGAAAACGAAATCAAAAGAAGATCGCTCGGACACATTATTTCCGTTTCTTCTTAAACAGAAAAATTTTCCGGGCGAATTTCCTTTTTTTACTCAGATGACTGATATTATATCACTTCGGTTATACGCTTTACTACCACTTTCAACAAAAAACACCCCTTACAGAGGTGTTTAAGAGGACTGCTGTTAAATTTTGAACCAATACAGGCCGCCCAGAACGAGAAAAACGACGAGCAGCACAACAAAAAATGCGTACCAGTACCCCGCATTCACCCGAGGAGGCGGGCATACAGGATATGGAGGAGGGAAACCGCGGTTCATAGCAAATCGCCTCCAAAAAGATGTTTTTCTACAGCCTATGATGCACGAGCAAAACGGCTTAGGCAGCTGACGGCGTCAGCGTTCCAAAATCCGCCCATTTTTTATGCCTTCAATTAAGATTCTGGCCCCTTTTGGTGTCATGTGATTTCCGGAAGGATCTATCAGTCCGGATTGGATGAGCGCCCGGTCTGTATCTTTGCCGCCGTCCGCGCGTATAAAGTGTTTCCAATTATCCACCAGAGGCACTTTTAACTCTTTTGCAACCTGCCTTGTAATGCCGTTATAGGAATTATGCCATTTTCTCGCTCCGCCTTTTTCTTTAAAGGCTGAAGCTTTATATCTTGAATAGTAATAGAGATGATGCGTTCCGTTTCCTTCTATAACTGGAATGCACGTCATTAAAATCGGCTTTATGCGGTGCTTTCGGCTTTCGTTTACAAAATAAGTCAGGTTTTCTTTAAACCGTTTCTTTGATACTCGCGGCTGTTGTCCCGTCAAAATGCCCGCATCATTTGTTCCGAACATGATAAATAAATATTGGGGCTTGCGGTCAAGCACGTCGCTTTGAAATCGCAGGCGCGCATCCTCAGTCGTCTGACCGCCTATCCCTGCATTTATAACCGTAAGACGGCCGCGTTCCGTTGTTTTTAACATGTTTACCCACTGCTGCGCCTTTGGATAATCACGATAATCCCAATTGGAACCGCGCGTATTGCTGTCACCGAAAGCGACAGCGCTTTTCTCTTTGCCCGCGGCGCATCCTGATAACAGACAGGCTATCGCAATAAAAAGAACAGCAAACTTCATTTTTTCTCCCCCCAAACCTTACATCCTATATGGTACACGTCTCTTTTGCGGCTTTCAACGCGGCGCTCTCTTTACTGGATATGAAAAGGGCCGGCATCCTCTCCGATCAAATCCGAAACTTTAACAAACGTGTAGCCCTGCTTTTTCAGCTGGGGAATGATTTCTTTCAAAGCCTCAACCGTCTGGCGCCGGTTGCCTCCGCCGTCATGCAGAAGAATAATATCTCCACCTCTGGCATGTGAAACAACGTGTCTGACGATTTTTCCTTTTCCGGGCCTTCTCCAGTCCCTCGGATCTTGGTTCCAAGACCACATGATGATATGATAGCCCTCTTTTAAGATGCTTTTGAAAGCCGTACGGTTCAGCGATCCTCCCGGCGGGCGGAATAACTTGTCCCCTTCCGGCTGAAGCGATGTAATATGGCGGGCTGAGCTGTGAAGCTCTTTTAAAATGTCTTTGCGTTTCAGACGGTGAAAATAAACATGGTTCATCGTATGGTTGCCGATTTCATGTCCTTCTTCAATAATGCGCTTTGCCGTTATAGGGTAATTGTCTATACGGCTTCCGATACAAAAAAAAGTCGCTTTAACATTGTACTGTTTCAGCACGTCTAACACAGCCTCTGTATAGACAGGGTGGGGGCCGTCATCGAAGGTTAAAGACAGTTTCTTTTTTTCAGACCTTATGTCCCAGTACACGTTTCCCGTCTTCTCCATGTCACTTCTTTTTAATGATTTCGCATCGGCGGACACGGCAGTGAGACTCGTGAGGACGCATATCATAATGATCAGATGAAAGCATTTCAACGTTTACACCTCCAGTAAACACTACTGTTAACGTGTCCCCTTTTTTAAAAATCATTCTGCGCGCAACTAATGTACATCACCCGCTTTTTCTGTAAGAAACAGGTAATTCCGAATTATGACAGCACTACTTCCGGCTTGTCTTTCGTTTTCGGACCGTAAATCCCGTCAGCCTGTAAGCCGTTCGTGATTTGGAACCGCTTTACGGCATTGGCGGTTTTGGGTCCGTATATTCCGTCAACTCCATGATCTTTCGCATTTTTATCAGAATAAAAATCAGCGGCGGCAAAGGGGTCGTCAGTTTAATGATTTATTTACAGAGTCGTCAGAGCCGTTTATGCCTTTTTCAAAAGGCTTCCCAGCTGTTCAGCAGCCTGCCGGGGCAATTCTTTATGGGGAACAGCGCGTTCAAGAGGTATATTTTTGCACAGCCTTATCAAAATTACCGTCGGCGTTTTCACAAATTTCAATTCCCATTCCCTGTCCCATTTGTTCCGTCTCCGGCGTGCCAGCCGTTCTCATCGAGCGGCAAATGCTGATAAACCACTGAGTCATCCACTGTAAAGTGCCAGCTGATAGCTGTGTCCGGCTGTTTCACGTCATTTGCGCGCATCTTTCGCGTCTGCGCCCTCGTCCGTGTTGGATGTATGATGGGCGGTAATATAATCCGGGTCCATTGCATATCCCGGCCGGTTGCCGTTTGATTTCGGTATCAGGTCTTTTTTTATGGATGCCATTTTACCTCTCCTATTAACCAATGCAAAAGCACGCTTATCGGACACCCTATTTTAATAGAAGGAGATAGATTTGTACTGTATACTATTTGAAAAGAGGTGAACGTACAGATGATAAAAAAAGGATTCAGTCTTGCCGTCATCATTGCTGTTGTGATGATCGGTTTTATGCAAAAAGACGTCTGGCTCGGCATGATTCGGGCGGGCGGAATGTACGCCGTGCTTATGAGTATCCTGCTGGTCGCAGCTGACGTATTTTTTCCGATTGTTCCATTCGCCATTATCGCGGCCTTAAACGGAGCGGTCTTCGGGATTGTAAACGGGGTGTGGATTACATTGTCAGGCGCGATGCTCGGGACAATGGCCTTGTTTTTTCTCGTCCGGTACGGATTCAGAGACTGGGCCAGAAAAAAGCTGCGGTCTTACCCGGCCGCGGCCCAATATGAAGATTCATTCCATCAGCACGCGTTTACGGCGGTGCTTTTCGGGCGGCTGATTCCGATTATACCGTCGCTTGCCATGAATACTGTATGCGGGCTGAGCAACATACGATGGCCGATCTTTTTTTCCGCATCGGCGCTCGGCAAAATTCCGAACATTGTGATCGTGACAGTCGCAGGCGCTTCATTTACAAGCAACAAACTGCTGTCTTTCGGAATTTACGGAATGTATATGCTCGTGTTAATGGCGGTCATTTATAAAAAGTTTCCCGGCCTTTTAAAAACGACGAAAAAATGAAGCATGTACCGCCCCCTATACCGGCGGTACGGCTCCTCTCATTCTGAGAACCTTTCCGTTTAATTCTGAACCGAGCACTTTCAGGTTTTGCTTTTTGTAAAATGACAGGGCCGCTTTATTGTCCGGAGAAACTCTAAGATGATATTCCGAAACACCGTTCGTTCTGAAAAACTGATTCGCGTATTGATGGAGCTTCGTCCCGTCCCCCATTCCCTTCTGCCGCTCAGTAATATAGTAAAGGTGCACATAACCGATTTGTTGATCGCGATAAGGTTTAATGGAGGCTTCAAGCTGTCCGATCGGCTGCCCGTTATGAAAAAGCAGCACAAAACCGTCGGGAAAGCTCTTGATTTGAGATGACAGCCATCTGAGATACTCATCCTTATTAAAATGATCCGCCGTGCCAAAGCTGACGAGAAACGAATCTTTGCGAAATGAAACGGCCGTCTCTTTATGTTTGTTTAAATTGATTCGCTTGAAATCCATCAAGTGTCCTCCTTTTTGCGGCCGCAAGTAAGAATGAGCATAAAACGGCTGCCAACATCAGCATAACGGCTGCGCCTGTGATGACGATATGGCGGACGGAAGAACTGACTGCCGCCGCTCCGAAAACCGCCGTTATCAATATAATAAAGACAGCTTCAACTAATGAATAACAGCTGCCCACCCTCCCCATAATGTCCACCGGAACATTTTTTTGATAAAACGTCTGAAATCCCGTATTGGCAAATGCCAAGAAAAAAGCCAGACAGAAAAACCCGCAAGCAGCAGTCCAAAAAACGTGAGAAAACGCATAAATCATATATCCCGCCGCTGTGAAAAAAGAGCCCATTCCCATCAATAAAGAAGCCGGCATTTTTTTATTAAAGAACACATTGACAAGCGCCCCCGCTATAACCCCTGCCCCTGACACACTGACGAGAAAACCGTAATCAGCATCAGTCAGCTGAAGAACCTCTTTTGAAAAAGCGACTTCAAGCGAATCAAGTGCAGACAACATCACGGTCATGACCAGACTGAATAAAAAATAAATGATCATGACGTTTCGCGCCGTTCGGCTGAAGCGATGTACGAGCTTCCAATCTTCTTTGCATACTGCCAAAGAAAGCTTCTGCCTGGGAGAATGTACGTGAGGCTCACTTTCAAGATTCGGCAGCATCATCGTGATGAAACCGGACAGCATTAAAGCAGCCGCATTCACCCAAATCGCAAAAATCGGCGTGCCGACGATAAAAAGCAGCCCGGTCGCAGCCGGGCCGAGGAGAAAAGCCCCTGATTCCGGCAAAGCCCTTAGTGAATTGAATCGTTTTCTCTTTTCAGCCGGGATAAGCATCGTCACATACGCCATGGAACACGGACGAAACATCGCATTAGCCATATGAATCAAAAACACGATACAATAAACGGAATATAGAGACCATGCAGTAAACATCAGCGGCAGAACGGCAATGAATCCAGCCCGGATGAAATCAAGCGACATCATCATACTCCGTTTGTTACACCTGTCGATGATGCTGCCCGCCCACCCATTTGTCATCAAAACAGCCGCAGGCCTGATTAAATAAAGAATGGAAACTGCAAAAGCAGACCCTGTTTCTTTTAAGACAATAAGATTAAGAGACAAAAAATAAATCCATTCACCAATATTCGCCACCCCGATTCCGGTTAACAAAAGCACCGGGTGCCGCCAAGACTTCCAGTTTTTCATCTTATCCCTCCCTCAGAAAATAAAAAACGCCCTCAAGACAATGAAGTCTTGAGGACGGGAAACAGCCCGCTATGCCACCTCAATTCGGTTTGGCGCCGGCCTTGCCGGTACAAAGCTTACTCGGTAACAGGAGTATCCGCCGCATCATCCTCGTTTTACATGATTCCGATGCGAAGCTAAGAGGTTTGTTTCAACACATCCATTCATACTCCTTCCCAGCTCCCGGAGCTCTCTGTCATGAATGATATCTGTCTACTCTTCTCTTCAGCGCTTTTCACTTTATATTCTTTTCGATTTTACTTTTTTTAACAATATACAGGCTCAATCAGAAAAAATCAAGAGGCTGTAAGAAATAAAACTTGCCTTTGATTAATTTCCCTGTACAGACACAAACAGCCTGACTGCCACATACAGTTACATATAGGCTTTTGCCTACATAACTTTGTGGAGGTGAGGATGGTGACAGGTGTTTTTGCAGCGCTCGGGTTTATTGTGAAAGAACTCGTGTTTTTAGTATCATACGTGAAAAATAATGCCTTTCCACAACCGCTCTCAAATCATGAGGAGAAAAAATACTTAGACCTTATGGCCGAAGGAGATGAACACGCCCGCAATATGCTGATCGAACATAATCTCCGTTTAGTCGCCCATATTGTAAAAAAATTCGAAAACACGGGGGAAGACGCAGAAGATCTGATCTCCATCGGTACAATCGGGCTGATTAAAGGCATCGAAAGCTATTCAGCCGGAAAAGGCACGAAGCTTGCGACATATGCCGCGCGATGTATTGAGAACGAGATTTTAATGCATCTGCGCGCCTTGAAAAAAACAAAAAAAGACGTTTCCCTTCATGATCCGATCGGCCAGGATAAAGAAGGGAATGAAATAAGCCTGATCGATGTGCTCAAGTCGGAAAGCGAAGATGTGATTGACACCATTCAGCTCAACATGGAGCTTGAAAAGGTCAAAAAATATATCGACATTTTAGACGACCGCGAAAAAGAAGTGATTGTCGGCCGCTTCGGCCTTGATTTAAAAAAAGAAAAGACGCAGCGCGAAATCGCGAAAGAGCTCGGCATTTCAAGAAGCTATGTGTCGCGGATTGAAAAACGCGCGCTGATGAAGATGTTTCATGAGTTTTACCGGGCGGAAAAAGAGAAGCGTAAGAAATCGAAGGGAAAATAAGCGAAAAGCCGGATCTGACATTCCGGCTTTTTCTGTTTTACGAAGACTTTTTGAAAAAGAGATGTGACAGTTCCTTACATATACTCTATCAACCTAGATAAAAAGCTGAATATCCCCCTGTTTATTCACCTCCACATGTAGCTTGATATCTCATCATTTATATGTTCAATCATGTATAACGAACGCGGCATGATCAATACAACATAAGAGGCATTTCATTTCCCTCTTATCGTTAATTTATTTAACCGTCACAATTACTCATTTATACTTAAGTTATTGAATTATTTCCCTTTAATATCCGCACATTGTTATCAATAAAATATATTCATTTTATAATCATAATTTGACTATTTTAGAAAATTATTCGATACTAAAAGGAACCAAGGGGATAAAAAGTAACTAAAAAAAGAGATATCAACCTTTTTAATTCAAAGTACCCAAATACATTTCCATTATTTTTGTTACAATAAATGCATAAGTTATTTTTCATCCATATTTATTGAAGGAGGACATATAATATGGGCGAGTCAAAAGATTTACAACCTAAAGTAGAAAAAAGCTTCGAAATAATTGGGAAAAAGTGGACAGGTTTAATTATTTATGTGCTAATG
Organism: Bacillus sp. 5RYD7K; assembly: GCF_059831465.1. Classification (NCBI taxonomy): domain Bacteria; kingdom Bacillati; phylum Bacillota; class Bacilli; order Caryophanales; family Bacillaceae; genus Bacillus; species Bacillus sp. 5RYD7K. The sequence goes on along the minus strand of NZ_CP191200.1, from coordinate 2,223,285 downwards.
AGTGGTCCTAAGCGCTTTAGTGAGTTAAGTGAGAGCATGCCTTCCTTAAGCAGAAGGATATTAACTGAACGGATTAAAGAATTAGAAGAACAGGGAATTGTTGTTCGAAATGTAATCCCCGATCGTCCGATACGTTCTGAGTACTCTTTAACTCAAAAAGGAACAGAATTAGGAAAAATATTAGGACCGATTAGTCAATGGGCGGAAAGCTGGGTCAAGGATTGACCATTCTTTTAGTATCTATGCCAATAAACAAAGCGCTATTTTTAATTATCTAATAAGGAAGGAAGATCTCCATGTCTAATGTTCTCTATATCACAGCACATCCTCTGCCTGAAGATGAATCACTCAGCATGACCGTAGGAAAAGAATTCATTGAAAGCTATAAGCAAACACATCCTGAAGATGATGTTGTCCATTTAGATTTATATAAAGCTGATATTCCGTATCTAGACGCAGATGTATTTAATGGTTGGAAAAAACTTCGCTCTCAAGCTTCACTTCAAGATTTATCAGCGGATGAACGGTTAAAAGTCGCCCGTTTAGCTGAATTAGGCGGACAGTTTTTGTTAGCTGATAAATATATTTTTGTAACACCTATGTGGAATTTATCTGTTCCAGCCATCATGAAGACCTATATTGATGCAATCGCGGTGTCAGGCAAAACCTTCACGTATACAAAAGAAGGCTCAAAAGGCTTACTAGAAGGAAAAAAAGCTCTCCATATACAATCGCGGGGAGACATCTACTCACATGGTCCTGAAATGGAAAGAGAGATGGGAAACCGATACTTAGAAGTGATCATGGATTTTTTTGGTATCAAATCATTTGAAAGTATTATTATTGAAGGGCAAATGAAGTTTCCAGAACAAACTTCTCAAATTAAAGATCAAGCAATTCGGCAAGCCAAAGAGATGGCTAAACAATTTTAATCCAACACATCATAAGGCCTTGAACCTTATCAAGGCCCTTCAAGTTTCTACAAGCTTTTTTGTTTTATACATCTTCCTATACTGATTCCTCTTTTTCTTTAAAACATAAATAGCTGCCGCACACCTCCAACCTGCATGATTTATACGACTGTGCCCTCAATAAACACTTTCCCAGCAGATATTAATGTTTCTGCCATTTTTGAGTTTCACCTTTCTTTTTTATATGTTAGTTACAACCCACTCATAACCTATACGGTAAACTAACCTAAGTAACCAATAGTAACTTAGGTTAGTTTTTTTTCGTTACGACTGATTTTTTCTATTGATATCAGATTTCATATAAATGAACCATTTTTATTATTCCAGACCCGAAACATCAAGAAAGGTCTAATTGAAGAACTAATCAGAAAAAAAGAAATGCAAGATGAAACCATTGACTATTTTAGTTACCTAGGTTACTATTAGTAACGTAAAGTGACGAAACAAAACTAGCCACTTTCAATACATCAAGGGTTTGGGAAAGAAGGTTTGCATCAAATGGATATTTTCTTAGCCATTCTTCCTGCAATATTTTGGGGAAGTATCGTCCTCTTCAATGTCAAGTTAGGCGGAGGACCTTATAGTCAAACACTTGGAACAACGATTGGAGCACTGATCTTTTCAGCTGTTATCTATCTCGTTATCCATCCTGTATTGACGCCTTTTATCTTTATTGTAGGAATCGTTTCAGGGTTGTTTTGGGCTGTTGGACAAAGTAATCAGTTAAAAACCATTGAATATATTGGTGTTTCTAAAACGATGCCGATTTCAACAGGTATGCAGCTCGTATCAACAGCTTTGTTTGGGGTGATTGTTTTTCATGAGTGGTCAACAGTCACTACAGTTCTATTGGGAATACTAGCCCTCATTTTTATCGTGATTGGGATTGTGTTAACCTCACTTGAAAGCAAAAAAAATAAAGAGCAATCTGGGCAATTTAAAAAGGGCATTATCACACTCATCATATCTACGATTGGATATTTAGTATATGTTGTCGTTGCACGTTTGTTTAACGTTGATGGCTGGGTGGCTTTATTCCCTCAAGCAATCGGTATGTTTATCGGCGGACTCATCCTCACTTATAAACATAAGCCTTTTAATAAATACACAATTCGTAACATTATTCCCGGTCTTATATGGGCTGCAGGTAATATGTTCTTATTTATTTCCCAACCTAAGGTAGGGGTAGCGACAAGTTTTTCACTATCACAAATGGGAATCGTCGTGTCAACGCTTGGAGGTATCTTCTTACTAGGCGAAAAGAAAACAAAGCGTCAGCTTATTTCGATTTCAATTGGCATTGTGCTCATTATTTTGGGCGGAGTGCTGCTAGGGATAGCAAAAAGTTAAAATACATTAAACTAAACAGTAAGAATATCTATTAAAAAATAATCGTTAGAACCAGGAGGAACTTATCATGTATAAAGATTTAAAAGATAAAGTAGTCGTAATTACAGGCGGATCTACAGGCCTTGGACGTGCAATGGCTGTTCGCTTCGGTCAAGAAGAGGCAAAAGTTGTTATTAACTATTACAACCATGAAGAAGAAGCTTTAGATGCGAAAAAAGAAGTAGAAGAAGCAGGCGGACAAGCAATCATCGTTCAAGGTGACGTAACAAAAGAAGAAGACGTTGTAAATCTTGTTCAAACAGCTATTAAAGAATTCGGTACTCTAGACGTAATGATTAACAACGCTGGTGTTGAAAACCCAGTTCCTTCTCATGAGCTATCTCTAGATAACTGGAACAAAGTTATTGATACAAACTTAACAGGTGCATTCTTAGGAAGCCGTGAAGCAATCAAATATTTCGTTGAAAACGACATTAAAGGAAACGTAATTAACATGTCCAGCGTACATGAAATGATTCCTTGGCCATTATTTGTTCACTATGCAGCAAGTAAAGGCGGAATGAAACTTATGACGGAAACATTGGCTCTTGAATATGCGCCAAAAGGTATCCGCGTAAATAACATTGGACCAGGTGCGATGAACACACCAATCAACGCTGAAAAATTCGCAGATCCAGAACAACGTGCAGATGTTGAAAGCATGATTCCAATGGGTTACATCGGTAAACCAGAAGAAGTAGCAGCAGTAGCAGCATTCTTAGCATCTTCTGAAGCAAGTTATGTAACGGGTATTACACTCTTTGCAGATGGCGGTATGACGAAATACCCTTCTTTCCAAGCTGGAAGAGGTTAATAAAAATAAGGCCTTAAGGCTTTAGAGAAATTAAAAATAGAAGTCTGCGGACACTGAACTTATAGCACTAGTGCTGTTGGTTTGGTGTCTTTTTTTATATACTTTCAAAGCAGCTGATTGTATTGAACAAATAGGTTCATTTTATCCACTTGTGCGTTTTTTATTAGTCATGCGCTTTGCGGTATTTTGTCTGCATATCATTTTATATTCAATTTGGCCAGAAAAAGGGCACTGTTTTCAGTCCGTCCAAGGAAAAAAGGAAGGGTTCTTCCCTTCCTCTAGCCCTGACTTAATCTCCTGCAATTTTGAAACCGACATTTGAAGCTGGATCGCGCTTTATTGGCGGAAATTTCACAATACACTTAGTATATCAGCTTTCTAATGTCAATAATTGAAATTTCCATTCACCCTCTGTACGCAATTTACGGTTCAATCAAAAGTTACAGATCGAATTTCATGGCGCCTATCGATTTTACAATTTTCGGATCTTGGTGTGATCCGAAAAGACTTTCTCCTTTATCAAGGGTAGAAATTTTTTCGATATCCTCTAAGCTCAACTCAAAATCGAAAATGTCAAAGTTTTCGACAATCCGTTCTTTGCGCACCGATTTTGGAATTGTAACGACTTCACGCTGAACAAGCCAACGCAGCACGACCTGGGCGACGGATTTATTGTGTTTTTCCGCAATGGAAGTCAATACTTCGTTGCTGAACATGTTATTGCGTCCTTCAGCGAACGGTGCCCACGACTCGTGTTGTACTCCCTGCTCTTTCATAAAAGCAGCACTTTCTTTTTGCTGATAGAATGGATGTGTTTCGACTTGATTGACGGCTGGCACGATTTCATTATGCATGATGAGATCCATTAGACGGTCGGGATAGAAGTTGCTGACTCCGATTGCCCTGATTTTTCCTTCGCGGTACATGTCCTCCATCGCACGCCAAGCGCCGTAGTAATCGCCGTATGGTTGGTGAATAAGGTATAAATCAAGATAATCCAGCTGCAGCTTACTCAATGATTTGGAAAATGCGATCTTGGCGCTTTCATAGCCGGCATCCTGAATCCAGAGCTTGGTCGTAATGAATAGCTCCTCACGCGGTACGCCGCTCCGCTTGATTGCACGTCCGACTGCTTCCTCGTTTAGGTAACCGGAAGCGGTGTCAATCAGGCGGTAACCGGCCATCAGTGCTTCATATACTGCGTTTTCACATTCTTGAGCATCGGGGACTTGGTACACACCGAAGCCGATAATTGGCATTTTCACTCCATTGTTTAATGTTACGGTTTGCATGGTAATTCCTCCTATTGTTCAAATGTAGAACGACAAACGGCACGCATCCCGAAAATCGGGCACTGCAGAATGAATTCCGCTGCGGCTGGTTTGCGTTATAATAAGCTTATTATCTTCGTGTAACACGAAGGCAAGCCCTTTTTTTAAAATGTTTAAAGGAGGATTACACATGCATACAGTCAAAGAAGCAGCGATAATAACCGGACTCACCGAGCATGCGGTGCGCTTCTACACGGATAAAGGCCTGGTGCCGAGCGTACGACGCAATAAAAACAATATTCGTTTGTTCGACGAAGAATCAATCAACTGGCTGTTTGGCGTCAAATGCCTCAGGCAATCCGGAATGCCGATTGAAGTCATTAAAACGTACGTGAATCTCTGTCTTGAAGGAGATTCGACCATTCCACAACGGTACACACTCATGATGGAGCATAAAGAAGATGCGCTCGCCCAGCTCGAAGAAGCCAAACAGCACATTGCCCATTTGGAACAAAAAACCGCCCTATATCAGGCCATCATGGAGCACCGCTCTTTTGATACAACCAATCCCGCCAACTGGGAAAAAATACAGCATATGCATAGTGACGTATTTTACTCACCAGATGCACGGAAGGTGTGAGAGATCTTGGTGAGCACACCAATGGCTCTTAAACTCCTAAATTAGAATCCATATTGAATATGCTAAGTTTGATGACATATTATGAGGGATTAAATTTGTTTGTACGGCTATAGGGCTGCAAGTCCTTAAATTTTTTCTTAAGGTTACTTTTCGTTAATTGGAAATTGATAGAAGTCGCATCTGTATGCGACTTCTTGTTCGATTTTGTTTTCAAGTGTGTCATAGGTAATGTTAAACTTCAGCAATTACTTCTTTTGTGCTTAAGTTAACTGTACTAGTTGATGGAACAGACTTTTGATCCTTAGTCAGCGGTCTCCCTGTTGTGCTGCTCTTAAAATATGCTGATCAAAACCGATCTACTCGATTTTCTGTGTGTCATGATCCATTTGGATAACTCGCGCATCTCTTAAAATCGTTGGCGTGTCTGGAACCATTCGGATAACTCATTAATAACTGCTTTTTAGAAAGAATCCCCCACTTGCTCAAAACTGCTTTTCATACAGTCTTAAGAGCCATCGCATGCCAGTCATTTTTCCACCCAAACTCAGACAGACTTACTGAATTTCTTTTTGTGCTTTTCTGCTTGTGACTTTGTCCAGTACACTGTTTTTCGGAAGCCATTTATCAACTCAAAATAAGCTGCATGGCCAATTACTGCATCTGATTCTCGTTTTTCAAAGTCAATCTCTCGTCAGCGGATTCCACTTCTGCAAATCGCCTTCATGAATCGGTATGCAAATGATGGATTTATATTGGCCTGTTCGCAAAGCAAGCTGTATGTACCCTTTATATACAAGCTGGAATTGAACCTATCCAGGCATACCCTAAGTTTTTATCTATAGGCAGGTTGAGTGTAGCTGCCACTGGAACGTTTCTCATACATACTAATAAAACCTTGTTAAAACTTTACAAGACAAACTGAATTGACTATAGTCTAATTAGACCAAATATTGATGTAAAGAAGTGAAAAATTAGATGATAAAGTCTTTTTTAATGTTGGGGCAGTCAAATATGGCAGGCCGTGGATTTTTGAATGAAGTAGACCCTATCTATAATGAAAAAATAAAAATGCTGCGCAATGGACAGTGGCAGATGATGACAGAGCCGATTAATTACGACCGTCCGGTTTCCGGCGTTGGTCTGGCGGCATCTTTTGCAGATGCATGGTCGAAAGCTCATCCCGATGAAGAAATTGGCTTGATCCCTTGTGCGGAAGGTGGCAGTTCATTGAATGACTGGCATCCGGAAGGCATCCTTTTTCAGCATGCTTTGTCCGAAGCCCGCTTCGCCCTCCGATCCAGTCAAATTTGCGGAATCCTTTGGCACCAAGGTGAGAGTGACAGTTATCGTTCGCTGCATGAAACTTATTACGAGAAATTAACCCTTATCATCGAGACGCTAAGAAACGAGTTGGAACTTGATGAGGTACCGTTGATGATTGGAGGGCTTGGTGACTTTCTTGGGAAGACTGGTTTTGGACAGCACGCGATTGAATTTCGACAGGTTAATGAACAATTGCTGCGATTCGCTAATGAACAACCGAATTGTTATTTTGTTACTGCAGCAGGTTTGACTGCGAATCCTGATGGCATTCATTTAGACGCAGCTTCACAACGCAAATTCGGTTACCGCTATTTCGAGGCTTTTTCGAAAAAGTGCCATATCCTGAAACCTATTTCGGGAGAGGAGCAATCACTGAAAGTGAAGGGTGGCTATTCTAAAACAGAACAGATTTACCTTCATAGTATGGATTTGGCTTCGGGCAAAATCACGTACGCGGAATTTGAGGCGCGGATGGCGAAGGTGATGAAACCATAATTCCCTTACTTATCCTTGGCCTGCTCATCCAAAATCCCGGCGCACATGGCTATGAACTTCTGGCCTTAATGGAAAAACGTCATTACAAATACATTGTTAACTTCACGAAAGGTTCATTTTATTACAATCTGCAGCAACTTGAAGAAAAGTGCTTTATTGAACAGATTCAGCAGAAACCCTCAACCAGCGGGCGTGAAATCCGTAACTTTAACGTCACAGAATCGGGAAGGGCAGAATTCGAGAAATTAATGATCAAATACGGCACCAAATCGGAATATGTGAACCTGCAATTTTATGGGGCGTTACTCTTTGCCGATGAATTCGACAAAAATAAATTACTGGATCTGATCCAATCACAAATCGATCAGACTAAAACTCGAATCGAGCTCCTTGATGAATACCTGTCTGTCACTCAAGAAATTCCCGGCACAATCCATTACTTTCGTCGTATGAACGAAAATTCCCGTTCACATCACTTGGTTAATTTAGAGTGGTTCGAAAAATTGAAAGCAGAAATAGAATGAACTATTTCATAATAAAAAAATGCAATGTTAAATATATAAGAAGATGAGTTACCTACATATAAAACCTGTGTCGCAGATATCTCGTAACATCATTGACACAGGTTTTATACTCCTTCTTTAATTAATCAGTAATAGTGTTGTCAACACTTGCCCCCCAACAAGAGCAAGTGAATCTGCTGCATGTTCTTCTTTTTCAATCCTTCGTCTTAATAACCACTTTTTACACCTATTTAGTATTCAAGGAAGTCAACTGTTTCTTCTCCTTCTTCCGCTAAACTGCTGCTTTAGTCGAATAAGCAAAAGTGATCTCCCTTAAGGAGGAATCACTTGCGAAAAGTCGGATCTGACATCCTCTTATTTTCTTTTTAATATAAAACAATGATAACTTTCTTTCATCTTATGAAACCCAATCAGTTATGAGGTGTTTTCATTAGCTGTACAAATACAGGGGAATAACTTAATTTATTACATATAAGTTATCCTGCAAAACTGTGCACGGAATGTCGGGTAGATACATTTCGCTCCTGTTATTCTTTTGTTAAAGGAGGTCAAATAAATGGATTCGCTTAAAAGGATGAATAGCGCATTAACGTATATTGAAGAAAACCTCACGAACGATATTGATTTCAAAGAAGCAGCAAGGCTTGCTTTCTGCTCTGAATATCATTTTAAAAGGATGTTTTCCTTCCTTGCAGGTATTTCATTATCGGAATATATTCGTCGCAGACGTCTTACTCTTGCAGCTTTTGAACTTAAAGACAGCAGCGTAAAGGTGATTGATCTTGCAATAAAATACGGTTATCACTCACCAGACTCTTTCGCAAGAGCATTTAAACATTTGCATGGCATAAGACCATCAGAAGCTAAACATAATGGCCATTCACTTAAAGCTTATCCGCGAATGACTTTCCAGTTATCAATCAAAGGAGGAAATGAAATGAACTATCGCATTGAAGAAAAAGAGGCATTTCGCATCGTCGGCATAAAAAAAAGAGTCCCTATTTTGTTCAAAGGAGTGAATCCTGACATTGCATCGATGTGGGAAAGTTTAGATGAAGCAGCAATCAATCAACTAAAAGAGCTTTCTAATGTAGCGCCTGTAGGACTCATTAGTGCATCCACGAACTTTTCTGAAGGCCGGACAGAGGAAAACGGAGAGCTTGATCACTATATTGGCGCAGCCACAACGAAACATTGCCCAAATCATCTATCACAGCTTGAAGTCCCTGCTTCAACGTGGGCTGTATTCGAAGCAGTCGGATCATTTCCGAATGCACTGCAGGAAGTATGGGGGCGGATTTATTCCGAATGGTTTCCATCGTCAAATTATGAACAAATTGAAGGCCCAGAAATACTGTGGAATGAGCATAAAGATGTAACATCACCATCTTTTAAAAGTGAAATTTGGATACCCATTTCAAAAAAGTAATATATCTTACAGGAAGGGGGCTCATCCCTTCCTCACTAACCCGATCTGCAGCAATATTGATGCCGCTAAATCTACGAATTGAGTTTTTTAATGAGCAGAGCCGTTCTTACAGAAAATCTAAATTGAAGTGTCCTATTGCGTTTTGATGCTCTGCATCGCGCCTCTTATTTTCCGCTTTAACGTCCGATCCTTTCTGCAATTGCTTCTGCAAAGTCTGACGTTGATGATTGACCGCCAAGATCTCCCGTTTTGATTCCTGCCTTCACGGTTTCCCGAAGTGAGTTTTTCTATGCTTCCGTTAGTTTAATTAGAATTCAAATAATCCAAGACACGATCAACTCTTTCATTGACTGAGTAATCTCCTTCAATTTTTAACACTGGACAAGATAAATCTGCCATCCAATGTTCGTGTAAAGCTTTACTTCTAACTTCCATACCAGCATTATCATATAAAGAAGCCCACTCTAAAAATGTTTTTGATTCTTCATATTTACTGCCGCCGGCTAACACTTCGTTTCCATAACGTTGAAATTCCCTATGCCTTAATCTTTCAAGCCGGATATCTTGCGGAATCCATAAGAAGATGACAAGGTCAAATTCACTTTTTAGATCATCGCCCCAGCGGCACACTGCGCCAGAAAGAATCCATTTCTCATTTATTGTTAAGTCTTTTTCAAGCAGCTTTCTTCTTTCAGGAATTTCTCTTTTTTTAGTGAATTTATCTGTCCAATAGTAATCATCAGTATCAAGATGCGTATGAGGCAAATGCTTTGATAATGCAGCACCCAATGTTGAAGTGCCGACTCCAGAGGCTCCCAGTATGTGAATCTTATTTTTCATAGTTCCCCCTCCTTATGAAGCAACGAAACTCCCTGTCCGCTGCACAAGGTTCTGACTATTATTTTAACATAAATCCCCAAAATCTTTGCTTTTCTAGGGGAATCCAGATGCGTGTTAAAACCATACTGCTTACGAACTTCATGGTCATTTTCAAACAGAATGATTAACTTTCTCTGCGGCCTATTTTAATATCCTCATACACTTTCTCAAAAGTCTCAATTGGCAGCAAAAACTTAGTTGTTTTCTCGTTACGCTCATTGACCACGATCTCAATTTGATTATTTTTTTGTTCAAACTCAATAAGTGCATTCTCCCATTTATCTCTGATTGAAATAATACAATTTCCATTTTTCTTTTCCTTTTTCTTATAAATGTAATTCACCTTAACTCTCCTTTCATTGATCGACAAAAGGTTCCGGAATAAGGAAGCTCCTCAAAAAAAAGATCACACTCTTTATCAAGTTTGATCCTTTACCCTTTACAGTCATCCCACCGGCCAGGTCATTTGTTCATTCGAGTATTTTTAATAGGTTTACTTCTTTAAAAGTTTGGTTACATTTCCGGAGCTTCCAACCCAAACTTTGTCCATTCCTCTTTTGCCGGGCCATAAATACCCGGAACAGGTAAACCCGCCTGTCTCATAAGGACAGTCATTTGTCCCCGATGATGACTTTGATGTTGAATTAAAAACAGTAAAAGTGAACCATTTGGCAACTGCTGACCCATAAAGCTGATACGTTCTTCAAGTGTATCGTCAGTCCATTGCGTTTTTAACGCCTGCACGAACGCATTGCTTGCTTGATGATAGCCGTCAGCTATCAACTGGGCCGAAGCGGGAACAGGATAATCTTCAGCTGGGGCGTGAAACGTTAAATCTGTGTTTGATGTAATGATGCGAATAGCAGCAACAGTATGCCAAGCAATACGGCCTAAAGTCCAGTTCTGTGAAGTGATTTCTTGTTTTAGTGATTTATCAGTCAGAGTATTTAATAGTTTCTGTGTCGCATCGGCTTCGAACTCCCAAGATTTCAAAAAATGGTCTAAGGTTTGAAACATAAAAATCCTCCTTTTTTCCATGCGCCTCGCGTTCAATAATAGTGCTCCGTTAAGTTAAAACTTTAAACAGACCTGTCTAATGACATTCTTAATAGAATGCCCGATCTGACAATAACATCCAAAACAAGAATCCGACAGATCACTCTATACTTCTTTTTCTTCAATCGATAAAAAGAAGTATAGCTGTTCAAACAGGCTAATAGTTTCGCTTTGCAAAAGTCGATATCGTCTTAGTGATTGAACCGGAGATAAAACAGCTTCCCGTCATCATAGCCACCCAAATCAAAAATGTCGGCTCGGCACCTATTACAATAAACATAAATATCAAGGACAAAATGAAAACAATAACAACCATCATCCATACTTTTTTGAAGATAAAATATCCTAAAATCCCCAACAGAAAAGAAGCTGCCGGAAGAATGATGAGAATGATATACGCAGGACTCAACAGCGGACTCATACAAACACCTCCTCATGATTTCAAAACGGGGAATTTCCTGTTTTGTTCAGCGCTTTGTCTAATATATCAAGTGATATGAAGTAATTTTCTCCATCTCATCATTACGTTCTATTTCATTTATTACATATTACACCAATATATTCAATCATATATAGATATTTATTCATTTTTGAAATATCGGGAGTGTATTAAAGAGGAAGTAATTGCAGAAAAAAAAGCAGCCTTCGGATAGTCTGCTTTTTTTCGTCCCCTAGTAAGTCCTGCCGCACCGACTTCAGCACACGCGATTTACCCATGGGATGTCTTCATGTTCTGTTTCTGCAGCGCTAATATTCTCATAATCGTGTGCATGACGCCGCTTTCCTCATTTGATTTAATGACAAAATGTGCCGCATCTTTTATTTCGTCAATGGCGTTTTTGACCGCAAAGCTGTAGGATGCCGCTTCCATCAATTCTTTGTCATTGCGTCCGTCTCCGAACGCCATTGTTTCATCAGGTGAAACCCCTAACAATCGCTGCAGTTCTTGTACGGTTGTTCCTTTGTGTATTCCGATATTTGAAATGTCCATCCAGGTGTCTTCTGATGCTACAATATATAATTGATGAAAAAATGCATGCAGCTTTTCTCTCGTTTCCTGGCAGTTGGCGTCGGGGTCATGAACCGTAATCTTGATAAAGTCGTCTTTTATCTCAGTGAAATCAGCTATTTTCGTTACATGAGCATAAGAGGCATTCACGAATTTCATTTCACTTTCAGACAGGTTCGCTTTCACCATCGCGCCTTTTTTGGTGCACGCAATAATGCTGTGCCCGCAGCTGATTTTTTCCAAAACCTTTATAATTGACAGTCCCGCTGCATTGCTGATCAAAGATTCATATACGAATTTGCCGTTCTTTTTCATACGCGTGGCACTGTCTCCTAAAATCCAAAAATCTTTCGCATCTTCTCCGAATAAAGCCTCCACCCTTTCACACTGCTTTCCGGTACAGAGGGCGAAAGCGACATGCTGTTCCGCCATTACTCTTTTAGTCTCTTCAAATAATGTTCGGTCAAAATCGCCTTGATTATTTAAAAATGTGCCGTCTAAATCCGTAATCACTAACTTAATCATCGTTCAGCACCTCCGCAGCTAAAACGTCTTTTTCAGACAAACGGTTTTTCATCTTTGAGAATGGCATCAATCGCGTTTAAGACCCCTTCTTCATTGTTTGATTGTGTGATATGCGCGGCAGCCTGTTTAATGCTTTCATGCGCATTGTCCATGGCGACTCCGTATTTCACGGCGGACACCATCTCCAAATCATTCCCGCTGTCTCCGAAGGCCGCACATTCTTCATCATTTATCCCCCATTGTTTCTGGAGAAGCTTCATCCCGCTTGCTTTATGAAGCCCCGGCATGATGAGATCTATGTCACCGTGCCCGCTTGATACAGGCGTGACGAAAGATCCGATGGCGTTTTTCAAATGGCTCAGAAGTGCGGAACAATGTTCGGCGGGAAAGCTGATGGAAAATTTAAAAATGTCATCATCGATGTTTTCAAAATGCGGCACCCTTTTTAACACATGATAATACTTACCGGCATGCAGATATTCATCTTCACCGGCATTTTCATGAATATACGCGCTTTTTTTTCCGCAAACAATGATGTTTTTCACATCATACCGCTTTAAAGCATCGAATACCGCTTGTATTGTATCTTCAGACATTTTACCCGCGAATAATTCTTCTCCGGCATTCACGACGAAAGCGCCATTCTCAGCAACGAAAGCAATTTCACTTTCGATTTCCGGAAAGAAAGATTTCAGCTGGGCATATTGGTTGCCGCTTGCTACGGCAAATTTAATTCCCCGCGCTTTTAATTCACGATACTGGTTCATAAAACGCTCTTTGTTATATGCCATTTCATCATTCAGAAACGTCCCGTCCATATCAACGGCTATCAGCTTAACACCCATATTGTCCTCCTTTTTTCAGACCCTTGAAGAAATGATTTGAATAGCGTATGAACGAATTATATCCGCAGTTTATTCGTCCCGTAAATCATTGGGTGACGTCTTGTTCTGAATGACACAATAAGTGATTTGTCACGGATATATAACGCTATGTTTCTTTTAAAATGATATGTTACGATTAGATGTACATTCACCATTCTCATGAAAAGGAGAATCCCCCTGCATGTTCACACACGAGATGATTGCTTCATTTAACGAGCTTGAAACTTCTTTATACAACTATATTTCTCAAAACAGCGAGAAAGTCGTCTATATGCGGATCCGTGAGCTGGCAGATGAAACCCATGTATCTACGGCTTCTATTTTACGTTTCTGCAAAAAAATAAACTGTGAAGGGTTTTCAGAATTTAAGGTCAAGCTGAAAATGTATGCGGAGGCAAATAAAAAAACAAATGTAAAAAGTCCCCATCATTCCGTTGCCGAATTTTTTGAGAGAACAATGAGCAGGGGCATGGAAGAAAAGCTGAAGAAAGCCGCAGCCCTTGCGGCGGATGCAGAAAGCGTCATTTTTATCGGAGTGGGAAGTTCGGGAATTCTTGCCGAATACGGAGCCAGATATTTTTCATGCTTAGGGAAACTCTCCATGTACATTAAAGATCCTTACTTTCCGGTCCATTCCCATTTCCGCCAAAACAGCATAACAATCGCTCTGTCGGTTTCAGGTGAAGGCCACTCTACGGTCACTCATCTGAATCAGCTGAAACAAGAAGGCAGCCGGGTCATCAGTATTACAAACCATAAACACTCGACCATCGCCAAAATGTCCGATGTAAATCTTTCATATTACGTGACGGAAGAATGGGTTGAAAATGCGAATATCACCACCCAAATCCCCGCCATGTACATACTTGAATCCATGGCACGCGAAGTATACAAGCTGAGAAAATAAACATTCATGCAAAATACCCCCAGCAAGAGAACTGGGGGGCAGGAAAATCGATATGTCAAACAGCTTAGGCTGAACCAGAAACTTTAAACAGCCGAACAGCGGTTTTTCGTCCCGGAATTGGCTTCTTCTCTATTCGTTACAGCCAAAATGTTTCTCCGAGCGCTAATGCTTTCAGTTTTTCCGGAGGTAATGCAAGTCGGTCCCATTCGCTGTGCAGTCTGCTTGATGCTTCCGGGCCTGTATCATCAGCAAGCCGGAATGCCCCGTAATGCATGGGAATGAAGCTGTCAGCCTTCAGCTCCAAAAACGCTTTCACGGCATCTTCCGGATTGATATGTGACACTTTCATAAACCATTCCGGTTCGTACGCGCCTATCGGCATCAGAGCCGCCTTAATATGAAACCTTTCTTCGATTTCTTTGAAGCCTTCAAAATAGCCTGTATCTCCTGCAAAATAGATGGATTCACCGTTTTCGCTTTCTATGACCCAGCCTCCCCAGTGAGAGGTATCGGTATCCCAAAGCGTTCTCCGTGTCCAGTGCTGGGCAGGCACAAATGATATGTTCACTCCCCGCATCTCGAAACGATCCCACCAATTCATTTCAAACACCTGTTTGCAGCCTTTTTTGATGAACAGCTTTTTCAGTCCTGCAGGCACGTAAAAATCCGGATTTCCTCTCAGTTTTTTTATACTCGGAAAATCAAGATGGTCATAATGCCCGTGTGAAATGAGCACGGCATCAATCTCAGGCAGTTCGCTCAATTCGTATCCGGGATCTGTCAGCCGTTTTTGAAAGCCCATCCGCCGCGCCCATACAGGGTCGGTGATCATGTTAAGCCCTTGTATTTGGATCAGAAATGAAGAATGGCCGATCCATGTAATAGCCGTTTTTGTCCGATTGACGGCAACATCATGAACATCCCTGCCGGCCGCTTTCGGAATGTTCTCGCTTAAGTCTTTACTTTTCTCTCGTCGTTCCTTCATCCATTTCCACATGTCCCTGAATCTATGTTCATTCTTCACGCCATTCAAGTTTTCGTATCTTTTTCTCATGATCATTCTCCCTTGAAACGTGTATTTCGTTCGATTCATCGGACATTTATACAATGTCTGTAAAGGATGCCCGGCTTGCTGCGGCTAAATCTTGAGGCGCTAATTTCACCTGCAATCCGATTTTCCCCGCACTGACAATCATAAACTCCAGTGTTTCGGCGGAATTATCAATAAAAGTCGGAAACCATTTTTTCATGCCGATCGGAGAACAGCCTCCGCGCATATAGCCGGTGATTCTCAAAAGGTCCTTCATGGCAATCATTTCTATTTTCTTCTCACCTGCTGCCTTTGCAGCCTTTTTCAGATTCAGTTCCTTTGCAACGGGAACAACAAAAACGTAATAACGCTCTGTTCCTGCCGATGTTACTAGCGTTTTATAGACATTTTCGGCAGGATATCCGATTTTCTCCGAAACGGAAAGGCCGTCTGCAGGCTGTCCCCCATCTGTTTTGTAACTTAATAGCTCATAGGAAATGTTTTGCTGTTCAATGATACGGACGGCATTTGTTTTAACTGTTTTTTTCGCCATGGCGCTCCTCCGTTACCTGTAGTTCTTTCTGTTTTATATGATCTTTTTTAGCCGCTGCAATGAAACTGTCAATTTGATGATGAAGGTTCATTTTCGGCTTCTCTCCTTCCTTCATAACCTATACGCATTAATTCCATAGTTATTATAAATTAGACACATTGAAATGAAAAGCGTACGATACACATATAAGCAACAGTGAGAAAAGAGGGACATTCATGACGTTTATTCAGCCTCATACAAAGGCGTACAGAAAGGCCAGCTTGGCTCTGTTTATCAGCGGATTTGTGACATTTGCCACGCTTTACACAACACAGCCGCTTTTGCCTTTGTTTTCGGAAGAGTTTCATATTTCCGCTGCGGCCGCCAGCTTAACTTTATCCATCTCAACAGCCGTTTTGGCATTTTCATTATTGGCAGCCGCTTCGTTATCTGACGGATTCGGCAGAAAAAAATTGATGGTGCTGTCGTTAACCGCCACTTCTGTTTTAGGTCTATTAACAGCGTTCAGTCCGGCTTTTCCGGCGCTTTTGGCGATGAGAGGTCTGCTCGGTATTTTTCTGGCAGGCGTTCCGGCTGTGGCTATGACATATGTAGGCGAGGAGTTTGATCCGAAGGGCCTTGGGAAAATGATGGGCCTGTATATCAGCGGCACAAGCATCGGGGGAATGAGCGGGAGGCTGTTAACAGGGCTTCTGACCGATTTATTCGGCTGGCGGCCGGCGCTTGCCATCATCGGCATTCTTTCTATAATATTAAGCTATTTGTTTTGGCGTTTTCTTCCGGCTCCGCGCCACTCATCTCAGCGGCATGCGGGCGTAAAAGCGGCATTTAAAGAATATGGAGCGGTCATACACCGCAAGCGTCTGCTTTTATTAATATCTCTGGGATTTATATTAATGGGGAGTTTTGTCACTTTATATAACTATATCGGTTTTCATCTAATGGCTGCTCCTTATCATTTGTCGCAGACTGTGATCGGCTTTATTTTTATCGTCTATCTCGCGGGAACGTTCAGCTCTGTCTATATGGGGAAAAAAGCGGACCTTTTCGGAAGCTCAAAAATGATTAAGATTGCGATTTTGATTATGCTGGCCGGTGCAGCGGTGACACTTTTGCCCCAGCTTGCCCTTAAAATTGCGGGCATTGCCGTGTTTACCTTCGGCTTCTTCGGCGCACATTCAATTGCAAGCGCCTGGGTCGGCCGGGCAGCCGGTGATCATCGCGCGCAAGCTTCTTCATTATATCTGCTTGCATATTATATCGGTTCAAGTGCGGCTGGGTCTTGCGGCGGTTTCTTTTGGACGCATTTTCATTGGATCGGCATCATTTCTTTTATTTCGGCTTTGCTGGTATTGTCTTATCCGGTTTTATTTATGGCGGAATTCAAAAAAAGAAAACATAGCCGCCTGCATATAAATCAATAAAAACATTAAAGGTTTGTGTCTTTTGTCCGATAATAAAAATAAGGCCGGCACGATACTCCCTATAACTATTCCTTTTGATTCAGTAGATTTCAAATATCGTGCCGGCTTTCTTCAATTAAATAACATTCTTCATTTGCCTCACACTTCTGTTACACACCTGCCCAAACATCTTTCGCATATCTGCCTTCCGCTTGCAGCTGTTCAAGCCAATTCAAGGAAACTTTTGAATCAGTGTTATGCACCTTTTCATACGCCTGAAGCAGTACGTTTTCCACAGCCGGAGCCATTTTGCTTCCGTCACCGCATATATAGAGATGGCCGCCTTGGTCAAGAAGCGCAATAATCTGTGCAGCCTCGCGAAGCAGGACATCCTGTACATATACTTTACAATCCTGATCTAACCTGGAATACGCCCGATGCACGGTAACAAGGCCGTTTTTCTCCGCCTGGTCGAATTCATCTTTGTACAGATCGTCTTCTTCAGGATGCCTGCAGCCGAAGTATAAATGAGCTTCGCCCAGGCTGTGACCGGACATTTTTTCGGCAGCCCGCGCCTGGATAAACCCTCTGAACGGCGCAATTCCGGTGCCCGCCCCGACCATAATGAGAGGTGTTTTCGTATTTTCAGGCAGTGAAAAACCGGACTGCGGTGAGCGGATGAAACATACGGCATGATCGCCATTCTGTAATCCGGCTAAATAGTTCGAAGCCACGCCCCGGTATTCTCCCCGGCCGCTCCACGCCGGAGCTGTCACAACGCCGACTGTGATACTGAGCTCTCCGCTTTTTGCCTTCGGTGAGCTTGAGATTGAATAATAGCGCGCCTTCAATGACGGCAGAAGTTCTAAAAAGCGTGCAAACGGCAGTTCACAAGCCGGATATTCTTCCAGCAGATCCAGCATGGTCATTCGTTTTTTCAGCACGTTTTCTTTATATGCCGCGTCATCAGAATAAAGATGCTCCAATTCTTTTTGGTGCGGCGGGCATACAGTATGAGCCGCAAGTTCGCGAAGCTGGGCTCTCGTTGCCGGTTCCTGCAGCTCTACATATGACGCCAAAATCTCCGGCGCATTAACTGCCCGGTCCATTGGCAGATGAGGCAACTGACGCCCCTTGATCTTAAAGGGCTGATTCGGATCAAGACCGAACCGGCGAATAACACGGCTGATCAGCTTCCCGCTGTTTTGCGGAAGCACCCCAAGATGGTCTCCTTCCTGATAAGTTTCTGTTTTCGGAAGACGCAGTTCAATATGCCGGACTGAGCGCTTGCTGCTTTCGGTATGAAGCTCTTTGTTTGTAATCACTTGCGCCTCAAATGCTTTATACGTTTTGGCAATCGGCGTTTCAGCTGCTTCACTTACGTATTCTATTGATAACTGTGATTTATTCTGCTGTTTTGGAGCGGCTTCTATATGAAAAGCCTTGATGATGTCCTGCCAGAATGAGCCTTCCCAAGCTTCCTGACTGTACTCAAAATCATCGGCATTGTCGCCCTCTCCGAGAGAGGTCAGCCGTGTTGCGCCTTTTTCTTCAAGCACTTTGTCTATAAGGCGTGGGATTCTCTGGTAAGTGGCGGCCCAGTTGCGGTCTCCGCAGCCGAAGACGGCGTAAGAAACACCCTTTAATTCCTGGTCTTCAAGGGTTTCCATCCATTTCACAAAACCCGCCGCATTATCAGGCGGCGCTCCGTTGTAAGAAGCCGTAACAATAACGACAGCGCCTTTTACAGGCAATTTCCCGGCATAATCATCGAGCGGGCCGGTTTCAGTTGAAAAACCTTTGCTTCTGCCGATGTCAGCCAGCTCTTCCGCGATCCCTTCCGCAGTTCCTAAATTTGATCCGTAAAGAATGAGAAGCGGAGTTCCGTGGGACGGTATTTCTTCCGTTTCTTCTTTGTGACCGCTGTTTTCAGCTTTATGGTTCTGTGCGGGCTGCTGATTGGACACGTCCTTGTTTTTCACACGAATTTTAAAATCACCAGGCTTAATGGTTAAAGCTTCTTTAATCGTAAGCTCATAATCCGTGTGATCAATCAGTTCAAAGTGTTTAAGGACAAGCCCGAGCACCATTGTCGCTTCCTGAAGGGCAAACTGCATCCCGATGCATGCGCGCTGTCCGTTTCCGAACGGCTTATACGCATCGGCCGGAATTGCCGCGGGATCACTGAACCTTTCCGGGCGGAATAACTCGGCATCTTCTCCCCACGCGCTTTTATCCCGGTGCAGCTGCGGAGTCAGAATCGTCACCGGCTGTCCTTTCTCAATCGGATATTTTCCGCCGAGAACCGTATCTTCCTTTGCGTACAGGGAAAATGCCGGGGCAGTCGGATAAAGCCGCAATGTTTCGTTTAACACCATGCGGATATATGTCAGCTGCTGAATCTGCTTATATTCAGGTGTCTCTCCCGTCAGCACCCGTTCGGCTTCCTCAACGGCTTTTTCCAATTTATCTTTATTTTTCAGCAGGCAGTAAATCGCGAATGAAAGCAGTCCGCTTGTGGTTTCATGCCCGGCGATCAAAAAAGTAATGATTTGATAGCGGATATTTTCATCATCCAGCCTTTCACCCGTTACAGGATCTTTCGCTTCAAGCATCAATGATAAAAGGTCAGACAGATTCTCATCCGGATTTTCCCTCCGCTCAGCAATAATCCGGTCTACGAGTTCATTCATCACTTCAATATCCTGCTGGAACTGATGTCTCGTTTTAATCATCAGCTTGTCCTGCAGGCTGTGTCTTTGTGATTGGCGCATTGCCTCCTGCAGCGCACGAAGCATGCTCGTGATAAAAGGATGCTGTGTATCGCGGTAAAAGCTGTTAAAGCGGTAATGAAATCCGCACAGACCGATTGTATCCAGCGTCAGGCGTGTCATATCTTCAGCGACGTCAATTTCTTCATTCGGATTTAATCTGCTCCACTTCTGCACGAGCTGCATGGCAATATCAAGCATCATTGAGTGATAGCCTTTCATTGCTTTCTGACTGAAGCTCGGCAGTAAAATCCGATGCGCTTTCTGCCAATTCTTTTCGTTTGTCCAGCTCGTAAATAATCCGTCACCGCCAAATTCACGGACTTTGAGCAAGGCTTTGCTGAGGTTTTTGTCAAATCGCTTTTCATCACAGACTTCTGCCGCAAGTTCACGGCCTGATACGAAAACCCCGACAGAGCTCGGAAATTCAAAACGAAAGATCGGGCCGTATTCTTCGGCAATTTTCCAAAGCGATTGTGAAAGTTTTTCTTTTTCCAAGTGAGGGAGATTTTTCAGTGGTCCGTATGTTTTCGGCTGCGGTATAGCGTTTAGCTGTTTCATATCGATCTTCCTTCCTTCGGCGAATAATTAATGAGTTCGGATTGCGTCCCAAGAGCATTGCTCCAATTCTTTCAGAAACGGTTTTGTGATTTCAACGCTTCCCGTCCGGACAAGCTGATAGAGTTTGAGATATGCCCCTAGCAAAATCGCCATCAGCACATCGGACGGCAGATTCCGGAGCACGCCTTCAGACTTGCCGCGCTGAAAAAAGACGTCAAGCATTTGTGTGATTTCATCAAGAAGCTTACGGCTCGTTTCATTCAGAAAGTAGGCGTCCTTATTCGTTTCAAGAAAAAACAATGCATACTCGCTTTCCTTCGTAAAATCAATCAGGCAATAAAAAAGGTGATGGAACCCTTCTCTTACAGATATTTTCGAAAAATCAGTTTTGACTTTTTTCATAAAACGCTGCGCACTTTCCTGATACAGCACATTAACAAGCGTTTCTTTACTGTCAAAGTAACGGTAAATTGTGCCGGTTCCGACATCCGCCTGAGCGGCAATCATCGGAATCGTCGTTGCGTCAAATCCTCTCTCTGTAAACAAAGTAAGCGACGCTTTCATAATGAGTTCAACTTTGTTTGAAGCTGTCATCTAATCCCCCTTTTAAAATGTGCGGAATGAATATTCATTCCGTTTGTTCAAAATTTTTAATGTACGGTCATCTGATCATTATTGTATAAGAAAAAAACTTTTTTTAATATAAAACATGTGTGAAATAGCCAAAAATAAGGAAATATGCCCAATTTATAAAAAAGAGCTGCCGTGACTTAAGCAGCTCTTTTATTTCCCAAGAAATATTCTATTTAATGGCAGTGATAAAATGGAATGAATCTCTGCTGACAACTGAAATGTCTCTGAAATGCTGATCACGCAGCACCTGAATTACATCATTTTCGCTCATTCGTGAAGGCTTCAAAACCATATAAAAGGACCCGTCAATTTGAAGCACGCGGTACACTTCTTTACATGCTGTCCGGTAATCACTGACCGTTTCAGCAGTATGTAACGAGAAGACTTTATGAAAGCTGCGGTCGTCGAACGGAATGCTTTCAGGCCGCCCATGCTGAATGTTTCCGAGTCCGGCCTTTATGGCCGAACGGTTTGCGCGCTGTGTTTTCCGTATTTTACGTTTTGATGTTTCTATACTTTTAAGACTGCCCTTTTCAAGCTGTCCGATGATTTGTTTAAACATTGAGCCGTTTCCGGTTCCGATTTCCAGAATGCGGTCGTATTCCTGTATATCCATCATAATTTGCCGAATGACTGGTTGTGCCGGTTCTGATGTAGCAAAGTATTTCGCGCGCATTCGTTTTAATGCTGAAGATGTATGTTGCAACATTGTATAACACCCGCTTTTCTATTTCTGTGATTTATTATTCAGAAATAATATTACCTCCTATTAGTACGAGGTGCTAATTAGACGCACTTCTCTTCATAAATGTTTCGATTTAATTGAAATTTATATCAGTTTTCATAAAAAAAAGACGGAAAACGTAGGTTTTCCGTCTGCTCTAGTACCAATAATACGGTGTTATATATCTTGTCTGCCGGGAAAGCGCCGCCATTCTCTGACGGCGATACGGGTTGCCGTAGCCGTGTTTAAATGAATGGGGCATTGACGCATACCCGTGTCCGATAGATGGAATTCTGTTCTGTCCGTCCTGCATGCTATCACCCGCTTACCGATTTATCTTTCTTTACCATGGTATGCAGGCCGTCTGCGCGGTGACAGCAAAATTCCAGCTAAACCTGGTCCTTCTCCATTGTGTAATGATTCAGCAGTTCAATTCTGAACATGATGATCTCCTCCTTCTTCTCCATTTTGGCTCTTTTTGTTCACTCAGTTCATATAAAAATGTTTCATCTGGCGTTCTTTCGCTTCATTGTAAAACTCTTCGACCTGCTGTTCTCGTTCATATTCTTCAGCACTTTTAAAACGCTTTGAAATGGTCAGTGTCAAAAAGAAGAGATTAATGGTCATTATCGCTCACCCCCTTTCAATATCCGCACAGGCGAAAATAACCCGCAGCAAACTTCATATGTGCTGCGGGCAGACTAAATCCGCAGACAAAAGAAGCAGGTGCTTCTTTCCCTGCGGGGAGCTGCGAATGTCCTAAACTCCGAAATTAACGTGCTTAACAGGCAGAGGTTAAGGAAGGACACGAACTCTTCCACAGGCTGAATCGGTTCAATTTTCGGTTTTGCTTGCCGTTTAACGTTGTCATGTGACTCAACCTCCCTTTGCTTTTTTTCTTACTTTGTAAGTATATCCACGGTCTTCCAATTTGTAAACATTATTTTCAAGATTTGGACGGAAAATGTGTTGGAATTCCGCTTCAATTGTCCGTGTTTTCCGGCATCTTTCTTACCTCAGGAAACTCTTTTCATCCCTTGTTTATTCTGATCCTTTTTTGAATATGCAATAAAATAAATAAGGCCGACAAACACTGCGCCGCCGATCACATTCCCGATAAAAGCCGGAATGAGATTAAGAATCAGATCCCCCCATGAAAAAGAGCCTGCAAAAATTGCAGCCGGGATGATAAACATATTGGCGACAACGTGCTGAAAACCGATTGCGACAAACGCCATAATCGGAAACCATATACCCGCGATTTTACCGGCTCCGTCTTCTGCCCCGAAAGAAAGCCAGACGGCTAAACAGACAAGCCAGTTGCAGCCGATCGCCGACACAATGACTTTTCCAAACGGCATATCCAATTTGCCTTGTGCGACCGTAATCGTTTTTTCCAAATACGGCCCCGTTTCAGTTAACCCGACAACATGTCCGAAAAAGTAAGCGACAAACAGCGCGCCGACAAGATTCATTAACGTCACAATCATCCAATTTTTCACTAAAGAACCGGCGGATATTCTTCTGGAAAACAGCGCCATGGATACTGACATCATATTTCCCGTAATCAGCTCCGCGCCGGCAAGAACGACAAGCACCAGTCCGACGGGAAACACAGCCGCGCCGATTAAACTTGACAGGCTGCCCCATTCTTTCGGAAGATCTCCGATGACACGGATATCAAGCAAATAACCGAGTGCGATAAACGCTCCTCCTAAAAATCCTAATACGATCAGCGCTGAAAGCGGTGATTGCACCTTTTTTACCCCTGATTCGACCGCAAGCTCCGCTATTTCGTCCGGTTTACGAAAAGCCATCATTAAACCCCTCCATTATCAATTCATCCGGCAGTTTTCAAAAGGAACTTAATAAAAAAGGCAGCATTCAAACAGCCCGTCTGAAACGGGTTTGAATGCTGCCTAACTTGTATGCATACCCATACAACAATATCAAGCAGAATGAAAATGTTAGCTATAGAACATGTACAGCTCATGCACACATTCCATAAAAAATCGTCCTTAAGCCACTGCTGGCAGTTCATATCATATCAAATGTGACAATTTCGTGTCAATTGAATTTTTTTCAGCTTTTGATTTCTTCTCGGCGCTCTTCAATTGTTCGGTCAAATACGAATACAGACACCGCAATATTCTCTTCGATCTTGATGTCTGAAAACAGATGCACGAGCTTTGCCCCGATGAGCTCTTCCATTCCTTCAGGCGTTTGTTTTGAATATAGCTCCTGAATTAAGCTGGTCCGCGCCGCGTGAACCATTTCTCTTCCTTCAGGGGTGCGTGCGATAAACTGCTCACTTGCGCTTAAATTGCCGTAAAGCGTAGATACCGCCATGTTATCCACAAAAACGGTGTGAATTCGTTCCGGCCCTTTTCCAAATAATTCTTTGCGCAATTTCCGGATAATATCGTTAAATTCATGAATTTTTTTAGACATATTGTCCCCTCCGATTTTAGCCTATGAAAGACATTCCCGGTTCCCCTTTGTACATTTCACTTGGTTAAAGTTTTCCTTTCGTATTGTATTATAATAAATATCACCTTATAATAAAAGCAGTGAAGATGGATTCGTAATAGGAAACGTGTTATGTGTCTATCGTTTTATACAGATAGGATTGGTCTGTTAGTAAGACTTGCTAGTGAACTATTCCGCCATGCGTATTTATACCGATCTCCGGACAGGAGGCCGGTATCTATGTGCATGGCTTTTTTCGATTTTAAAAGATGGAGGGGAATTGGAAGTGACAGACGTTCAGTCTATCCGTGTCACAGTTGACGGCACGGAGTATGAAGCACCAGAGGGGACTAAAATTTTAGATATTTTAAATCAAAACGGAATTGAGATTCCGCAAATATGCCATGTACCGGAAGTGGATCCGATTCAAACATGCGACACCTGTATTGTTGAAGTAAACGGAAAATTGCAGCGCTCTTGTTCCACCGCAGCAGAAAACGGAATGTCAATCTCGCTTACGTCAGGAAGGGTAAAAGAGGCACAGACAGAGGCCATGGACCGCCTGCTCGAGAATCATCTGCTTTACTGTACAGTCTGCGATAACAACAACGGAAACTGCACGCTGCATAATACAGCGGAAATGATGGGAATTGAGCACCAGAAATATCCGTATACGCCGAAAGACGATTCAAAGTGCGCGGTGGATATGTCTCACCCGTTTTACCGCTATGATCCGAATCAATGTATTGCCTGCGGCCAATGTGTGGAAGTGTGCCAAAACCTTCAGGTGAATGAGACCCTTTCCATTGATTGGGAGCGCGACCGCCCGCGGGTCATTTGGGACGAAGGCGTCGCCATTAATGAATCTTCCTGTGTCAGCTGCGGCCAGTGTGTCACTGTCTGCCCTTGTAACGCACTGATGGAAAAATCAATGCTCGGCCAGGCCGGATTTATGACCGGCATCAAAGAAGACGTCATGGAGCCGATGATTGATTTAGTCAAAAATGTGGAACCCGACTATACAAGCATCTTCGCCGTGTCAGAAGTGGAAGCGGCTATGCGCGATAAACGGACGAAAAAAACAAAAACAGTCTGCACGTTCTGCGGTGTCGGATGCTCTTTTGAAGTATGGACAAAAGGACGTGACATCCTGAAAATTCAGCCTGTTTCCGATGCTCCGGTTAATGCGATTTCCACTTGTGTCAAAGGGAAATTCGGCTGGGACTTTGTGAATTCGGAAGAACGGATTACAAAACCGCTCATCCGGAAAAACGGCGCATTTGTTGAATCGTCATGGGAAGAAGCGCTTGACCTTGTCGCTTCAAGACTCGGTTCGATCAAGGCTGAGCACGGCAGCGGTTCTGTCGGTTTTATTTCTTCTTCTAAAATTACGAATGAAGACAACTACGTCATCCAAAAATTAGCGCGCCAAGTATTTGAAACCAACAACGTGGATAACTGCTCACGCTACTGCCAGTCACCGGCAACGGACGGCTTATTCCGCACCGTCGGTATGGGCGGAGACGCCGGCACAATTAAAGATATCGCAAAAGCGGGCCTCGTGCTCATCGTCGGCGCTAATCCGGCGGAAGGACATCCCGTTCTGGCCACACGCGTGAAACGCGCGCATAAGCTGCACGGACAAAAATTAATTGTTGCCGATCTGCGCAGAAATGAAATGGCTGAACGGTCCGACCTCTTTATCAGCCCGAAACAAGGAACTGACCAAGTCTGGCTCATGGCAGTGACGAAATATATGATTGACCAGGGCTGGCACGATCAAGCGTTTATTGATGAGAATGTCAACTACTTTGAAGATTATAAAGAAACGCTGAAAAAGTATACATTAGAATATGCGGAGCGCATCACCGGACTATCTCAGGATACGATCATCCGCATTGCCGAAATGATTCGTGATGCAGACGGCACTTGTGTTCTTTGGGGCATGGGCGTTACTCAAAATACAGGCGGCTCTGATACATCAGCGGCGATTTCCAATCTGCTGCTAGCCACAGGAAACTACCGCCGTCCGGGTGCCGGAGCTTATCCGCTGCGGGGACATAACAACGTTCAAGGCGCTTGCGATATGGGAACTCTCCCGGGCTGGCTTCCGGGATATCAGCATATTACCGATGATGCGGCCCGCGCTAAATTCGAAAAAGCTTACGGTGTCGAGATTGACGGCAAGCCGGGTCTTGATAATATTGAAATGCTCCATGCGATTGAAGAAGGAAAGATGAAGGCGATGTATCTTGTCGGTGAAGACATGGCGCTCGTCGATTCAAACGCCAACCATGTTCATGACATTTTATCCAGCCTTGATTTCTTTGTTGTGCAGGATATTTTCCTTTCAAGAACGGCGCAATACGCGGATGTCATCCTGCCTGCGGTTCCTTCTCTTGAAAAAGACGGAACATTTACAAACACAGAGCGGCGTGTGCAAAGATTGTATCAGGCGCTTCCGACGCTTGGTGATGCAAAACCGGACTGGTGGATTATTCAGGAAGTCGCCAACCGTTTAGGCGCTGATTGGAATTACACGCATCCAAGCGATATTTTCTCAGAAATGGCGAGCCTTTCTCCGCTGTTCGGAAAAGCCAGTTACGACGTTCTTACCGGCTGGAACAGCTTCTTATGGGGAAGCTTTACGGGAGAAAGCACTCCGCTTCTTTATGAAGACGGCTTTAACTTCCCTGACAAAAAAGCCCGTTTTGCCCTGAGCGATTGGGTGGAGCCTGCCGTATTCCCTGAAGAATATGACTTGCACATTAATAATGGGCGGATGCTTGAACATTTCCACGAAGGAAATATGACAAACAAATCTAAAGGCATTCAGTCTAAAGTGCCGGACGTATTTGTTGAAGTATCGCCGGAGCTCGCGGCTGAACGCGGAATTTGCGACGGAACAATGATCCGCCTCGTCTCTCCTTTTGGAGCGGTTAAATTGAACGCGCTTGTAACAGACCGCGTCCGCGCAAATGAGCTTTATCTGCCGATGAACTCTACAGATAAAGATTCGGCGATTAATTTCCTGACCGGGCCAGCGTATGATTCACGGACACATACGCCTGCCTATAAGCAGACAAAAGTCCGCATGGAAGTGCTCGGTTCCTGTGATACTCCGCCGCTTCCGAAAACGAATCCGCGGAACAAAAAACGTCATCCGCAAAATGGTGTGGAAGCTCAGCGAAAATGGAACCGTCCGGGCTATGTGCACTTAACTGATTAAGGAAAGGAGGAAGCATTATGGCAAGCCCAATTACTGAAATTCAAAAAGAAACAAAAACGGAGGAACAGCTGAAAGCAGAAAAGCTGGAAGAGCTGAAGACGCTTCTCGCAGAAAATGAAGAAGCCGTCGCGAAAACGATGTCTATTATGGCTGAGCTGAATGGCTTGGGCATTTTTGATGCCGCCGGCTATATGCTCCAGGCGAAAGAGGAAATTGCCAAAATCGCGCTCGGACAGATTTCCCGGGAACCTGTCACAAATCTCCTGAATACGATGATGGCAGCGGGAGGCGCGCTGTCAAAAGCTGATCCTGAATTTATGGGCAGACTTTTAGAAAGCGTCATGGCTGGAACGGAACAGGCGCAAAGCTTTTTAAAAGAAGACCGGAAAGTCAGTATGTTTGAACTGATGAAAGCCGCCGGTGATCCCGATATTAACCGCGCGCTCGGCTTCGGTCTGCAGTTTTTAAAAGGAATGGGAAAAGAATTACGGGAAACGCCGTCTGAGTAAGCAACGAAAAAGCCATTGTCTTTTGACAATGGCTTTTTTTTTATTCCTCGGCTTCTTCCAGCCTCTTTTTATAAATAAGTGAACGGTCCACGCAGAAATAAGCGCCCGCTAAAAATACACAATCCGTTACAAACATCAGCATTTTCTGGCCCGCAGTCAGCCCTTGTCCGGGAAGAACCGCGCCAATATAAATGAAGGTGCTGACTGCAAGCAGAATAAATGCGTAATGCTTAAAATCTTCTATTAATGATTTCAGTCTTTTGTTCTCCATATAAGGTCACCTGCCAGTTTTATAGTCTAACAACATTATAATATAAGCTGACAGCCGACAGAGAATGTAAATCTATCCAATCTTTATAAAAGTGAATCAAGCGCCTGTTTCACATCTTCCGTTAAATCCTCAGTATCCTCAATACCGACTGAGATCCGGACGAGCCCGTCTGTTATGCCAAGTGCAAGCCGGCGGTCGCGCGGGATTGAAGCATGCGTCATTCTGGACGGCACGGAGATTAAGCTTTCAACCGCTCCTAAGCTTTCCGCGATCGTAAACAGGTTCAATTTTTCTAAAAATGCGTCGACGCGTTCGCTGCTGCCGATATCAAAGGAAATCATTCCGCCGAAACCGGAGCTTTGCGCTTTTGTCAGCTCATGGCCCGGGTGTTTCGCTGATCCCGGATAGTAGAGCGTCTGAACGGCATCATGCGCTTCAAGCAGCTCGGCGATTTTTCCGGCGCTGTGATTGATGGCATCCATTCTGAGTCCCAGTGTTTTAATGCCTCTCATTAAAAGCCATGAATCCTGCGGTCCTAAAACGCCGCCTGTTGAGTTTTGCACGTAATGGAGCTTTTCACCGAGCTCCTTATCAGCCGTCACGACTAAGCCGCCGACGACATCGCTGTGGCCACCGAGATATTTTGTCGCGCTGTGCAGCACGATGTCAGCGCCGAAGCTGAGCGGCTGCTGGAAATACGGCGTGTAAAACGTATTATCGACGATAAGCAATACGCCCGCTTCTTTTGCGATGTCAGACATCAGTTTGAGGTCAGTCACTTTCAAAAGCGGGTTTGTCGGCGTTTCGATATAAATGGCTTTCGTATTCGGACGGATGGCTTTTTGGACTTTTTCTTTGCTGCTCGTATCGACAAAGTCCGCTTCAATGCCGAAGCGGTTCAGCACGCCTGTCATCACCCGGTAAGTGCCGCCGTATACATCATCCGTCAAAATAACATGATCGCCGCTGTCAAACATCATCATGACGGCTGTAATCGCAGCCATACCAGAACCGAATGCATATCCCGCCGCGCCGCCTTCAAGCTCCGTAATTAAACTTTCAAGAGCCGTCCGCGTCGGATTGGCCGTTCTTGAATATTCATAGCCCGTGTGCTCGCCCGCTTTCGGCTGCTGGTACGTGCTTACTTGATAAATCGGTACGGAAACCGCTCCGGTCTTTTCATCTCCCGTAATTCCTCCGTGCACCATCAGCGTTTTTTTCTTCATCTTACTGACCTCCTTGGAAAATGTTTTTGCTTATATAACGATCGCTGCCATCTGGGAAAATGGTGACGATATTTGAGCCGGCGGGCGCTTTTTTCGCTTCTTCCAGCGCCGCATATAGAGCCGCCCCTGATGAGCTTCCGATTAAAAGGCCTTCTTTCTCGGCCGCTTCTCTGACAAACGAAAACGCCTTATCGTCTTCCACCGTGTAAATGGCGTCAAAATGGCTCTCGTCCATATAATCCGGGATAAACTCCATACCGATGCCTTCCGTTTTATGGGCATGCGGCTCTCCTCCGTTCAGGATCGAGCCTTCCGGTTCAACGATCACCGTTTTGACGGCAGGATTTTTTTCTTTTAAATAAGCTGCCGTGCCGGCAAAGGTCCCGCCGGAACCCGCTCCGGCGACAAAGGTGTGGATATTGCCGCCGAGCGCGTTCCAAATTTCGGGACCGAGTGTTTTATAGTAAGTCAATGGATTTACTCGGTTTTTAAATTGCAAAACGGCATAAGAATTATTAATCTCTCTCTCCAGCTCAAGCGCTTTTCGGATGGCTCCCTGCATGCCTTCTTCTCTCGGCGTATGCACAATGTCCGCTCCGAGCGCTTTCATAATCTGCTGCTTTTCTCTGCTGAAATGCTCCGGGACGCAAAAAACGGCGCGAAGCTGGTGCTTTCTGGCGCACAGAGCGAGTCCGATTCCGGTGTTCCCGGCTGTCGCTTCAATGATAACGCCGCCCGGTTTCACCTTGCCCGTGCGAAGCGCATCTTCAATGAGCATCTCGCCCAGCCTGTCTTTAATGCTGCCGCCCGGATTCATCATCTCAAGCTTAGCATAAACCGCTGTTCCCTCCGGTATATCAAAATGCTTGAGACGGAGCAGCGGTGTATTTCCGATCAGTTCTGTAATATCTGTTATCACGTTCAATATTGTGTCCTCCCCCTGAAAGCGGAGGAGAACGAGAATCCCCCGCTTAGTGAATTCGTTTGATGACATTCAGGACAAGCTCAGTTGAATGAACGGCTGCCTGTTCTAAAAATTTATCAAATGAAACGTCAGATTCTTTTCCAGCAATATCAGATAAAGCTCTGATGACAACAAAAGGCGTTTGGAACTGGTGGCACACCTGTGCGACAGCTGCAGCTTCCATCTCAACCGCATACAAATCCGCAAACTTGGCGCGTACGTCTTCAACCCGCTTCGGATCATTCATAAAAGAATCTCCTGTAGCGATTGTGCCTTTTGCGACTTGAATGCCGTTCAGTTCAGAAACCGCTTCCTCGGTAATGCTGATCAGCTTTTCATCAGCCTTGTATGCTGCCGGAAGACCCGGCACCTGTCCGTATTCATAGTCAAACGCCGTCACGTCCACGTCATGATGGCGGACGTCTGTTGAGATGACGACGTCTCCTACATTCAATGTATGATGAAATCCGCCCGCTGAGCCTGTGTTAATCACATAATCAGGTTTGAAACGGTCAAGCAGAAGCGTCGTGCTGATCGCCGCGTTGACTTTTCCGATGCCCGATTTCAGCAAGATAACTTCGACGCCTTCATAGCTGCCCGTCGTAAACTCACAGTGAGCGATCATTTCTTGTTTTGCGTCTTTCAGTTTGCTTCTTAAAATCGTAACTTCTTCTTCCATTGCTCCGATGACTGCCAGTTTCATTTATACACAATCCCTTCGATTTACCGTTTAATCGCCTCCATTATCCAGACAAAGTCGTTTTGCTGCGTAAATCTTGCGGCAAATCCCTCAGCTGAAAAGATGTTTTTCATTGTCCCGAGTGTCGGATAATGTTCCGTCTTTAAATCGTCCGCTAATTGGTGATAGCCGTTCCGGTTTGCTTTTCTGACGGCTTCCCCGTATGCTTCATGATCTTTAAAGACGGTATCGGCAAACACTATTTTATCATGCTTCTGAAGGATTGTGCCATATTGCTTTACAGCCGCGTGCTTTTCTTCATCGGTTAAATGATGAAATGCGTACGAGCTGACGATGGTATCTATTTGGAAAGGCGGAGCAGGAAACTCCAGAAAATCCCCGTCACTGAACACAGCTCTGTCAGAAAGCTTGTCAGCTGCCAGTTTTCTCATTGACGGTGACGGTTCTACACCAAACACTTTTTTGTTCGCGGCGGCTAATTTCGCCGTTAAATTCCCTGTGCCCGGTCCGAACTCTAAAACGTTAGAACCCGAAAGTGCGACGATACTGTCAAGAATCTTGTCATACCCTTTAAAGACATCAGCATATTGTTCGTCAGCTCCGTGCACCGTGGCGTCATAAGTCGCTGCCCAATCTTCAAATAAAGGAATAAATTCACGGCCCATATTTTTCACTCTCCATAATTTATAATTCCTATGAGTATAGTATGGATTAATCATGGAACAGTTCCTATCCTATCACAAAAAAGAGCGAAAGGGTACTAAAATACTTTGGGATTATTGCGCAATTACAGCAGAAAGGCTTATACTTTCATTGACTCAGAAGAAAAATCAGGAGGATCTATACTGATGAATTTTCAATTGGATTTAATAAAAGATAAAGTAGAATTTTTTGAAGCGGCATCTTTGCAGGAGCTGGAAAAGAAAATAAACGTACAGATTGAAAACAACCAGGCGATTATGCTTCGCGTCCGTTCGGTATCCCATCAGGTGACGGCCGTTGACGGCAGAATTCTTTACAGCGCGTCGGTGCATTTTTCAGCTGACGTATGACAGAAAAAAAGCAGCTGAAGAGTCAGCTGCTTTTTTGCGGTTATTTTAAGGTTTCTACTTTTGTCGGCTTCCAGCCTTTTTTGTCTTCCCAAGTGATAGTGACCTGATACTTTTTGCCGTTCGTTTTGTCTAAAACTTTACCCTTCGCATCTTGCGGGCTTCCATTGTTTCCGAGCCACAGCACTGTCATGTGATCTTTTGACACGCCGGTTGCGTAAGAGATGGCGTCAAGCATTTCGGACCAGTCTTCAGAGCTTGAGTCATACGTCGCCGCATGTTCTCCCGTCTGCTTTGTGCCGACTGGTTTCCATTTTGAGTTAACAATTGTTTTATCGACATCGCTGGATGAGCCGCCCTCTGTTATTTTTGCTCCTTTAAAAGGATCGCTTGAATCAGAGGCTTTTTTGCTGTCATCACTTTTCGATGAATTATCGTCTTTTTTGCTGTCAGAGTCTGAAGATGAATCGGATTTGTCCTTATCCTGTTTATCTTTTTTGTCATCGTCTGATGCCGTATCTTTTTTGCTGTCTTTTATGTCCTCATCTGATGTCTGCTTCGTCTTGCTTGATGCAGGGGTTTCCTGCTTCTGGCTCACGTCGCTGGACGGACTGTTGATGAAGAGGCTGACTGCAACGACGACAATAAGAATAGATACGATAGCAATTAAAATGTTAAGCACCAAATTTGCTTTTCTGCGCTTATCACGGTTTTCAAAACGAGATTGTTTATTGCTCAATCATTCTGCACTCCTTTATCCCTCTTGCTCAGCATATATTTTAACATGGGCTGAGCGGTTGTTCTATGTCTGATTTGTTTCATTTTCATGTACCTTTTTAACAATATCATAAAACACTGTATTTGTCAGAGCCTTATCTCCCGGCGTGTCCATGTGCAGCACAACGAGAGCGTATTTCGGCTTGTCCGCGGGAAAGTATCCCGCAAACCATTTGTTGTAAAGCGTCTGTTTATCTTTTGTAAACATTCCCGTCTGGGCCGTTCCGGATTTTCCCGCCACCGCATACGGCAGATCTTGAAATCTTCTGCCGGTTCCTTTCGGTGATGTGACGACTTCTCTGAGAATTTTTTGAAGCTGCTGGGCCGTATATTTATCGATCGTTTTCCCCTTTAACGGCTGATCTTTGAATGACGCCATCGTCGTTCCGTTTTTGTATTCGATTTTGTCTGCGATTTTGACTTGTTTTTTTTCGCCGCCGCGCGCGATTGTCGCCATCATATTGGCGACTTCAAGCGGGGTGACTTTCACGTTTTTCTGTCCGATTGCCGTCTGGGCTACTGCTTTTTTGACGCTTTTGTCTTTGGCATCTCCCCAAATGACGCCGCTTTTTTCATTATACAGCTGCCTGAATCCGTCTTCCCGGTACAGCTTGCCTTCCCAGCCCGCCCGCTGTGTGAGACCGAGTTTTTCCGCCATGTTTTCAATAGCGGAGTCATCTTTTTTGACCAATTTTTCCGCAAGACTTGTAAACGTATAATTGCAGCTTTGGGCAAAGCTTTCTCCAAAATTGAGCGTGCCTTTGTCGTCACCCGGCTCTCCGTACAGGTTGAGACTGCAGTTAAAGGATGTGCCCGGCTTCACTTCATTTTGTTCAATTGCGGCTGCGGCGATCACCGTTTTAAACACGGATCCCGGATAAATCGGCGTCAGCATGTAATTTTGCAGTGTCTGCTGCTTTGACATGTCGGCGTCAGGCTTTGATACCATTCCGAGCACACTGCTTTTTTCAATGTCTAAAAGGACGGCTCCCCCCTTTTTTAACCCGCGGTCTTTCAATACATCTTCCATTGCTTTTTGAATGTTGCGGTCGATGGAGGTTTTGACTTGCAGCGGATAAAACGCGTTTGCTTCTGCCGTATATTTGACGTCCATTCCGAATAAAGGGTTTCCCCTTCCGTCGACATGATACAAAAGTTTTGTGTCCTGATCCGCCAGCAAAAACTCATCAAATGTCCGTTCCATCCCGCTTGTCCCGATTTTTGCCGTGATCGGCAGTTCCTTACGTCCGGGATACTTCTTTTTCAAAAGCTCCGGGTCCTGATTTGTCGCGCCCAACAGATGAGCGGCTATGTTTGTTTCTTTGCTGTCTTTCATATATACGCCGTAAATGCCGGGATATTTCAAAGAATTGATATTTGACACGGATTGTTTCGTCAGATGCTTTATTTTTCTGCTGTTTAGGATCACCGGTTTTTTCGCTTCCGTGAGAAGCTGCCTGAGCTCATCCTGTTTCATCCCGAGAATGGCGGATACCCGGTCAATCGGCCAATCCTGCGTCATGAGAAAGGGAAACAGAACGACAGCAGGCTGCTTTTTTCCGGTCAGCTCTTTGCCGTTCCGATCAAGAAAAGAGCCGCGTCCGTCTGAAATTAGGACTTCTTCCGTCCGCTGCTTGACGCTTTCCTGAATCAGATTAATATTAGATTTTGAAAAAGATTCTGTAAAAAACAGCTGAATTTCAGCCAGCCTGGCAAGCAAAAAGAAAAACACGAGCAGAAAACAAATCACGGCCGTTTTCAGCCTTTTTGATACGATCATAAAAAACACCTCATCCACATTTTGGACGAGGTGTTTCATTGTTAAACGGATCTTATGAAATTTTCACAATTTTCACGAGCATTTCTCCGCCCGGCGTCTGAACAGTGACTTCGTCGTCCACTTTTCTGCCGAGCAGGCTTTTTGCGATCGGCGAATCGTTTGAGATTTTTCCTTCAAACGGATCAGCTTCAGCGCTTCCGACGATCGTGTAAGATTCTTCTTCACCGTCAGGCAATTCGATGAATGATACGGTTTTTCCCAAACCGACAACATTTGAACCGCCGTCGTCCTCGATGATTTTCGCATTGCGGATCATATTTTCAAGCGTCGTGATGCGCCCTTCCACAAATGCCTGTTCTTCTTTTGCAGAATCATACTCAGAGTTCTCTGACAGATCTCCGAAGCTTCTTGCGATTTTGATGCGTTCTACTACTTCTTTACGTTTAACCGTTTTCAATTGCTCTAATTCTTGTTCAAGTTTTTGTTTTCCTTCTTGAGTCATCGGAAAAACTTTTTCTTGTGCCATGTTCCTTCACTCCTTGGTGGTTGTCCCTCAACAATAACGTGTGATTATGTATGAGAGCATAAACGAAAAAATCAAGAATGAGAACACAGGGCAGTCCTCGTTCTTCTCTCCCATATAGGTACTGTTTATCTTAAACTGAATGTGTGTTTTCTGCAAATGTTTCGGTTTATAAACAGGGAAAGAAGGGAACTGTCTCATTCCCTTCCAGCCTATACATAATATGGTCTGAGTTATTTATGTCTATGCTATGGTATTACAAAATTGCATTTTGTTCAAGGATCGTTTGAATCTTCGTGACCATCAGATCAATCGCGACGTGGTTTTGGCCGCCTTCCGGAATAATGATGTCCGCGTAGCGTTTCGTCGGTTCAACAAACTGATTGTGCATCGGTCTGACGACGGATACATACTGCTCGATGACAGAATCAATAGAACGGCCTCTTTCGTTAATATCTCTCATAATCCGTCTGATGATACGGAGATCCGCGTCCGTGTCGACATAAAGTTTTATGTCCATGAGGTCGCGAAGCCTTTTATCTTCAAGAACGAGAATGCCTTCCAGAATAATGACATCCTTCGGCTCAACCGGAATGGTTTCCTCAGAACGCGTATGGAGTTTATAATCATAAATCGGCTTTTCTATCGGCCGGTAATTCAAAAGCTCTTGAATATGCTCGATTAAATAGTCATTATCAAATGCGAGCGGATGATCATAGTTTGTGTTGAGCCTTTCTTCAAACGGAAGATGGCTTTGGTCTTTATAATAAAGGTCTTGCTGGATCATTAAAATCGAGTGTCCTTTAAACTGTTCGTAAATGGAACGGGTGACGCTTGTTTTTCCTGATCCGGAACCTCCGGCGATACCTATAACTACAGGACTCTTACCCATTGGGATTACTTCCCCTTTCTCATCATGTTGCTCGGATAAATCTTTTTGTCTACTTTAAATGTAACGATTTGCAGGGGATGGCGGGCAGCATCAAGCTCGTTTCCGTCTTCGTCCCAAATAGTGCCGATGGTGAATGTGAAATTGTCAATTTCAGGACCGAAAAATTCAACTTCGTCACCTTGTTTAAAGAAATTGCGCTGCTGGAGCGTCACCATTTGAGTTTCCTCGTTATATGCGAGCACGAGACCGGCAAAATCAAATGTTGTTTTCTTTCCGTGTTCGCCGAACATCTGCTCCTCAAAACCGGGCGTGCCTTCAAAGAAAGCAGGCGCAGTATCCCGGTTTGCACATTTGTCCAGCTCATCAAGCCATTCTTTTTGAATGATAAAGTTTTCAGGATCAGCGCAGTATGCGTCGATGACTTTGCGATACACACTGACAACCGTCGCTACGTAATGAATCGATTTCATCCGGCCTTCAATTTTCAGACTGTCAATGCCCATCTCGATCATTTGCGGTATGGATTCAATCAATTTTAAATCTTTCGGGCTCATCGCAAACGGAGCGTCTTCTTCGTCATAGAGCGCGACCGCATTTGCACCGTCTGTCTGATACAGGTCATAATCCCAGCGGCACGACTGACAGCAGCCGCCGCGGTTGGAATCACGGGCCGTCATGTGATTGCTCAGCACGCATCGGCCTGAGTAAGCGATACACATGGCGCCATGGATAAAGGTTTCGATTTCAATATCCACCTTTTCCTTCATTTCTTTAATTTCCAGTCCGCTCGTTTCACGGGCAAGCACCACACGGTCAAGACCTTCTTCTTTCCAGAACTGCACCGCTTTCCAGTTGGAAAGGGACTGCTGTGTGCTGAGATGAATCTCAACGTCCGGGGCGACTCTCCGGCATGTTTCAATAATCAGCGGATCAGCGACGATAATTCCGGCAACTTTTGCGTCTCCCAACGCTTTTAAGTATTCTTCCAGACCGTCCATATTTTCATTATGGGCGAAAATGTTTGTTGTCACATATATTTTCGCCCCGTATTTTTTGGCGAATTCTACGCCCTCTGCAATTTCTTCTATAGAAAAGTTATCCGCATTAGAGCGGAGCCCGTATTCCTGTCCTCCGATAAAAACCGCGTCCGCCCCGTAATGAACGGCAATTTTTAATTTTTCAAGGTTTCCTGCCGGAGCAAGAAGTTCAGGTTTTTTCGTAATGACGCGTTTTCCGTTTACGACTTTGGAAATGGTTTGATTTACGGCTGTCATCCGTTGCACCCTCCTTTTTAATAGACCGTTTCTTTAAAGAAGAATCCTGTGTCGATGCTTCTGTTCACAGGCTGAATGCTTTCAATCCGCTCTATCCAGCTCTCTTTTTTCTCTTCGTATGCCTCGCGGCTTTCGATGCACAAATCGATTGCCTCTCTGTACATGCGGGTCACTTCGGTTAAGTATTCAGGAGACTTCAAAACTCCGTCGATTTTGAAAGAATCAATGCCGGCGTCTATCAGATCCTCTAATTCATCAATCATGCACACATCGTTCGGACTCATGATGTGCGTGCCGTTTTCGTCTTCAAAAATCGGGTATTTATTGCCCCGTTCTTTGTCATGCAGAAACATGCCCGCTTCTTTTTTCTTCTGTTCGATGTCCATGACTTTTCCCTGGTATTCGAAGTAATGGCCCACTAATGAACGCTTAGATTGGAACATGCACGTCATGCCGTGGATTTGAATTTCAATTTCCACTTCGGCGTTCTCTTTTATGTCAATGATGCTGTCCATATTTAATTCCTTTGCCAGCACTGCGCGCCGTGCGCCTTTGCGTCCCCAGTAATTACAGGAATAGTAGTTGGTTCCCGTTGTTTCCGTGCTCCAGTGCAGTTTGAGCCCGGGAGCCGCTTCACGCGCCGCCATTAAAACGGCCGGATCACCGAAAACAGCCGCATCCACGCCGGCTTCCTGCAAAAAGGCAAGATAGCCGTTCAGCTCGTCCACTTTTTCATTGTGAAAAATAGCATTGACGGCAGCGTACACTTTCGCGCCTTCCTGATGAGCTGTTTTTACGGCTTCTTTAATATCTTCTCTTGAAAATTCCCCGGCCAGTCTCAGGCCGTATCTTTGTTCTCCGACTAACAGCGCCGTTGCCCCCGCTTGAATGAGCGGAAGAATATCCTGTACGGAAGTCGGAGTCACCAAAAGTTCAGGTTTTTTCATGATCATTCACCTCTTCTTTTTACTGATGGCGATGCCGTCTCCGACCGGCAGTATGACCGTTTGATAGTCAGGCCGGTTCATCAGCCATTGGTTATATTGATCAATTTTTTCAACAAGCTTCCGTCTTCTTTTCGGCTCAATTTCCGAGTGATCTTGCGCCACCAGCCCTTTAAACAGAACATTGTCTGTGAAAATGACCCCATCCGGCGCAAGCATCGGTTCATAGAGCTCAAAAAAGTTCGTGTACTGGCCTTTTGCCGCATCGATAAAAATGGCATCATAAGGAGCCGTGACACGGACAGACTCAGAAAGTTCAAGCGCATCCCCGTACAGTACGTGAATCCGATTTTCCATTTCAAAGTCTTTTATATTGTTCACAGCTTCTTCATAGCGTTTGTCGTCCCGTTCAATCGTGTAAATATTCGCATCCGGAAGTTCAAGCGCCATCCGTATAGCCGAATATCCGATTGCCGTGCCGATTTCCAAGATGTTTTTCGCCTGTTGAATCGACAGCATTTGAAGCAGCACTTCAATGCCCGCTTCTTCCATAATCGGAACATGGTGCTCTTTTGCATAGGCTTCAAGCTTTTTCACTTTATCAGGCCGAGGCTTCAGCATCGCGTTTATATACTCGTTTATTTGTTCATACCGATCATTCACGGCAAACAGCCTCCGTTCTAAAAAGGAGTGCCCCTGACGAATCCGCGGGGACACTCTCTTAAGACACTTCTTTATCCATAAGTAAACAACCCGATATATTTTATCATAAAACCTTTCAGAATGGAATAAAAGGAGAGCTTTTGCCCTCCTTTATTCACTGTCTTTTTTGGAAATATACTTTTCCTTCGCTTTATTATGATCTTTTAATGTTTTCGTGAATACGACCTCACCGTTAGATTTTGCCAGGAAATAGAGATAATCCGTTTTGTCAGGGTTAAGAGCCGCTTCCCACGATGAATCCCCGGCGTTTGCAATCGGTCCCGGCGGCAGCCCCTTATGTTTATACGTGTTAAACGGAGAATCAATTTTCAGGTCTTTGTAGAAGACCCGGCTCTTATGCCTGCCGGCCGCATATAATACCGTCGGGTCAGTCTGCAGCGGCATTTTTTCTGCAAGTCTGTTGTAAAAGACGCTTGCGATTTTGTGACGGTCGGCTTTGGCAGTGGCTTCCTCTTCGATAAGCGATGCCATCGTCAGGGCGTTATGGACGGAAAGTTTCTTTTTTTCCAGTTCAGATTTATATGTTTCGATACGGGTGTTTGTTTCCTGAACCATTGCCGTCAAAATCTTATCAAGCGATGCTTCCGGATCATTAAACGGATATGTGGCCGGGTATAAATAGCCTTCAAGCGGATGCTTAAGCTTCTTGTTTGAAAGGGCGTCCGTTATTGTATCAGGAAACTGTTTTTTCAGTTTGTCGATAAATGTTTTGTCGTCCAGTTTTGCCATGATCTCTTCTTTTGAATATGATGTTTCTTTTGCGATCGCGTCGGCAATCTGTGTCAGCTGTTTTCCTTCGGGAACGGTGATCTGAAAGGCATACCCCGCAGATCCCGCGGTCAGTTTTTTGATAATCGCATCCGCGTCCATTCCTTTATTCAGATGGTAAAATCCCGCCTGAAATCCGGAAGCGCCTTTATACTTCACATACAGCTGAAATGCTTTTTTGCTTTTGATGACATGCTGATCCTCAAGAATTCCGGCGATTGCCGAAACCGAAGAACCGCTCGGAATATTAATATTGACTGTCGTTTTGCTGCCTTTGTCAACCGGGGACAGCAGAGATTTTCCATAGAAAAAAGCACCGCAAATGATGATGATCAGAGCGATCACGGAGGACAGTATTATCGTCGTTTTTTTGTTTTTGCGCAGAAATGAATGTTTAGTCTGATTGATATTCATACAAGTATTTTCCTCCCAACAGCTCTTATACTACATGATTCGCGGGCATTCGGCAATTTATTACAAAAAAAGCCGAAGCGGCATATGCGCTCCGGCTTTTTCTGTTCATTTTATTCTTCGTCTTCTTCCGCTAAAAACGTATTCAGCGTTTCTTCGATCATTTCCCACTCTTCATCAGTTTCAATCGGCATCAGTTCGCCGTCTTCGCCGTTTTCGTTCGGCTCGAAGCTTGAAGCGTGAATTTCGATTTCATCATCGTCTTGAGCATCAATCGGATAATAAAGAACGTAAGATTTGTTGAATGTGTCGTTTTCAAATGTAAACAGCACTTCGCAAAGCTGTTCGTTACCTTGATCATCGACAATTGTAATGTGTTTTTCGCCGTGTTCCATTTCTTTCACCTCTTAGTTTAAACTGTCCAGATATCCTTGAAGGATCATGACAGCCGCCATTTTATCAATGACTTTTTTTCGTTTTTGCCTGCTGACGTCAGCCGCGATCAGCATTTTTTCAGCCGCCATCGTCGTCAGACGCTCGTCCCACAGCACAACAGGGACATTGTACGCTGTTTCAAGCAGTTTCGCAAATGTTTGGCTGGCTTCGCCTCTCGGACCGATCGTCCCGTTCATGTTTTTCGGAAAACCGAGCACGACCTTCTCTACATTATAGTCTTTCATCAGCTCGGATAAACGGTCCAGACCGTAATCTCCTTCAGCTTCGTTTATTTTTATCGTCTCAATGCCCTGAGCGGTCCAGCCCATCTCATCGCTTAAAGCGACGCCGAGTGTTTTCGTTCCCAGATCAAGTCCCAATATTCTCATGAGTGTATTTACGCCTCTTTATGCTGTTCTAGATAGGATTTTACCAATTCCTCAATTAATTCGTCACGTTCCAATTTGCGAATTAAGTTCCGGGCGTCGCGATGCCTAGGAATGTATGCAGGGTCTCCAGACAGCAAGTATCCGACAATCTGGTTGATAGGATTGTACCCCTTTTCCTGAAGCGCATCATATACTGTAATCAGCACTTCTTCGACGTTTGTTTCAGCAGAATCATCGGAGAAATTAAATTTCATCGTTTTATCAAACGAGCTCACCGTTTTGCACCTCTTTCCCAAATTCGCAGGCAAAGTTCAGCCTGAGGTCCTCATCTTATCATCATTCTACACTAGTTGAAAGGATTATAAAACGGATTTTATCCAATCTTCCGCAGATGCGAGCGCCTCTTCCAATTTCTCAGGCTGCTTTCCGCCGGCCTGCGCCATGTCCGGACGGCCTCCGCCTCCGCCTCCGCAGACTTCTGCCGCTTGTTTGACCATTTTGCCGGCGTGAAGGCCTTTTTCGATCAGGTCTTTTGTTACGCCCGCTGACAGGTTGACTTTGTCATTTTGCACGGCGCCGAGAATGATGACCGCAGAGCCGAGCTTCGCCTTCAGGTCATCCACCATTGTGCGAAGGTGGTTCATGTCTTTCGCGTTTACTTTTTCAGCCAGCACTTTTACGCCGCCGATGTCTTTTACTTTAGACAGAATGGCTCCGGCTTCCACATTGCCGAGTTTGCTGAGCAATGATTCATTTTCTCTTTGCGCTTCTTTTAGCTCCGCTTGAAGAGACTGGATTCGCTTCGGCACGTCTTTTACGTTTGATTTCAGCTCGTCCGCAGCGTGCTGCAGGAGGCTGAGCTGGGTGTTCATTTCCTGATAAGCGCCTTTTCCTGTCACGGCTTCAATTCTTCGCGTACCTGCGCCGATCCCTGATTCGGATACGATTTTAAACAGGCCGATTTCAGCCGTATTCGTAACATGGCATCCGCCGCAAAGCTCAATGCTGTAATCTCCGACTTGTACGACGCGGACGATATCGCCGTATTTCTCGCCGAACAGGGCCATTGCGCCCATTTCTTTTGCTTCATTGATCGGTTTCAGATCAATCGCTACCGGAATGCTCTCCCAGATTTTTTCGTTGACGATTCCTTCAATGCGTTCAAGTTCTTCTTTAGTCACTTGACCGAAATGAGAGAAGTCAAAACGCAGACGGTTTTCGGTAACGAGTGAGCCGGCTTGGTTGACATGTGTGCCGAGAACGTCTTTCAGCGCCTGGTGCAGAAGGTGGGTTGCCGTATGGTTTTTCACTACGCCGCTTCTCATTTGGTCCTCCACTTCAGCGGTGACGCTTGCGCCTTTTTGAATCGTGCCGCTATCCACTGTGCCTTCGTGGACATGCTGGCCGTTCGGAGCTTTTTTCACGTCTTTAATGGTTACGACAGCCTGTGCGCTTCTCAGCACTCCTCTGTCACCGATCTGTCCGCCGCTTTCAGCATAGAAAGGCGTTTTATCAAGAAGAATCTGAACGGTATCCCCTTCATGCGCCTCGCTGATTAATTGCCCGTCATGAAGAAGCTCGATCACCTTCGCTTCAGCTTTTACGGAACTGTAGCCGACAAACGTGCTTTCTGCAGTAATGTCGCGCAATGCGCCGCCCTGCACCTGCATGCTTCCTACATCTTGGCGCGCATTTCTCGCCCGTTCACGCTGTTTTTCCATTTCGGCTTCAAAGCCTTTATGATCAACCTTCATTTGCTCATCTTCCGCGTATTCCTCCGTCAATTCAACCGGGAATCCGTACGTATCGTACAGTTTGAATACGTCTTTTCCGGAGATGATGCCGCTGCCTTTTTCCTTTTCTTTCTTTATTACGTCAGATAAAATGGCAAGACCTTCGTTCAATGTTTCATGGAAGCGCTCTTCCTCCGTTTTGATGACTTTGGCGATAAACTCTTGCTTTTCTTTCACCTCCGGATAGAAAGCGTCCATAATTCCTGCAACAGTCGGTACCAGCTCATACATAAACGGACGGCTGATACCGATTGTTTTCGCGTATCGTACAGCCCGGCGAAGGAGGCGTCTCAGAACATACCCGCGCCCTTCGTTTGACGGCAGAGCTCCGTCGCTTACCGCAAATGCGACCGTTCTGATATGATCTGCAATCACTTTAAAGGCTGTGTCCTTCACTGCATCCTTTCCGTAAGCATCTCCGGAAATGCGCTCTGCAGCTTCAATAATCGGCATAAACAAATCAGTGTCAAAGTTTGTCGGAACGTCTTGAATAACGGAAACCATCCGTTCAAGCCCCATGCCCGTATCAATGTTTTTCTTCGGAAGCGGTGTGTACGTGCCGTCCGGATTGTGGTTGAACTCTGAAAATACCAGGTTCCACACTTCAAGATAACGATCATTTTCGCCGCCCGGATATAATTCAGAATCTGACGGATCATTGCCGTATTTCTCGCCGCGGTCATAGAAAATTTCCGTATTCGGTCCGCTCGGGCCTTCGCCGATATCCCAGAAGTTCCCTTCCAGGCGGATGATTCTTTCTTCCGGAACGCCGATTTTTTCGGCCCATAGCGTATAAGCTTCTTCATCCTCAGGATGAACCGTTACAGACAGCAGCTCCGGATCAAAGCCGATCCACTTTTCGCTCGTTAAAAACTCCCATGCCCACGTGATGGCTTCTTCTTTAAAATAATCGCCGATGGAAAAGTTTCCGAGCATCTCAAAGAACGTATGGTGGCGCGCCGTTTTTCCCACATTTTCAATATCATTTGTGCGGATTGATTTTTGCGCGTTCACAATTCTCGGATTCTCCGGCACAACGCGGCCGTCAAAGTATTTTTTCAGCGTCGCAAC
The DNA here is from genome assembly GCF_059831465.1 of Bacillus sp. 5RYD7K. Lineage (NCBI taxonomy): Bacteria > Bacillati > Bacillota > Bacilli > Caryophanales > Bacillaceae > Bacillus > Bacillus sp. 5RYD7K. The sequence continues at coordinate 2,179,297 of NZ_CP191200.1, read as the reverse complement.
GCCGCTGTTGATCCACAATAAAGACGGATCTTCATGCGGAACCAATGAGGCGCTCGGTTCAACGGCATGGCCTTTTTCTTTAAAAAAATCTAAAAACATTTGACGCACTTCAGCAGAAGTTAAGTGTTTCATCTATATTCCTCCTTATCACTACCCGAAATTCTCTTTCGCGACAGCAAAAAAGCCCTCTCCCTATGCAAACCATGCGTTCACACAGGGACGAGAGCTGTCTCGCGGTACCACCCTGATTACAGGCCGAAAAAGGCCCGTCACCTTTCATCCCGTAACGCAGGACTGCGGCAGCCTTTAACTGCACTCAGGATTAGCTTCGGCCGATCTTCTGCTGAAGCTCCTTTCAGCGTATCGGAGCTTCTCTCTTAAACAGGGCTTCGGCGTACTCATATCCGTCACTCGAGATTCGTATGTATTCTACTCGAAATTATAGACAAGCAGAACCCGAATGTCAATGTTCCGTCCTGATCCGCAAAAAGTGAATAGCCGTCACTTTTAAAACGGCTGCTGCAGGCACAGCGAGAATCATGCCGGGAATGCCCGCAAGCTCTCCTCCGGCAAGAAGTGCAAGCATAATCACGACGGGATGCATTCTGAGACTGCGCCCGACAATAAGCGGGCTCAAAATGTTTCCTTCTATAAATTGAAGAATAAAAATCGTGACGATTACGATGATCACAGCTTTAGCAGAAATCGCCAGCGAAAGGAGCAGCGCCGGAACAGCGCCGATAAACGGACCGAAATACGGTATGACATTCGTAATCCCGATGGCAAGACCTAAGATCAGCGGATAAGGAAGGCCGAACAGCCAGAAAGAAACGCCGGCTATTAATCCGAGCAAAAAACAAACGAGAAGCTGCCCGCGGATATAGTCGCCGAGAGAGTCGTCCACATCCCGCAGAAATTCACTCCCCCTTTTCCTCCAAGACTTCGGCGTCAAATACCAGACCGTCTTTTTCATGACGTCTATATCCTTCACCATATAGAAAACGAGAAAAGGAATCGTCGCCGCGATCAGGATATAATCAAGCACGAAACGGATGCTTCTGATTGTGCTTTCAATCGTGCCGGCAAGAAACGTTTCTGTCTGCTGAATCATTTTATCCATCCGATGGTGCATGCCGTCAGGCCAATGATCTGTATGATTATGCAGATGCCTCAGCATGATGTTGTAGTTTTCGGCAAGACCGGGAATGCTCTCAGACAGATCCTGCAGCTGTTCAATTAAAACAGGAACCCCTTTATAAGCCCCCCAGCCGATTCCGCCGAAAAACAGGCAATAAATCAGAAGCAGGCTTAAAGTTCTAGGCATCCCTTTCTTATGAAGCCATTCAGTAATCGGAAGCAAAAGATAAGCAATAAATACTGCAATGAATATGGGAATAAAGAGAGATTTTATAACAAGCCATATGGGTGACCATAACATATCGAGCATACAAAAGACATACACTGTTAACAAAACGAGCAGACATACAGCCGTCCACATTAAGAGCTGCAGCGGTTTTTGAAGCATGATGTTTCACCTCTTGCTTTATCTTTTGACAGAAAGCCGGAATTATTCCCGTTTCCTAAAGTCCGCCTTATGTCGCAGACCTCATGACGGAATTAATTATCTGAAATTACTAAAAAGTTTGAATATATTTTCTGGAAATTTGTATAATCATCGTAACGTTAAAGAAATTTCCATAACTGTTAGTTAATATGACGCATGTTTTTCTAAGGAGGATGACCATGATCTCATTTCAGGATGTCAATAAGCACTACGGACAGTTCCACGTGCTGAAGAACATTAATCTGCACATTAAAAAAGGGGAAGTCGTCGTTGTCATCGGACCATCAGGATCCGGAAAAAGCACGCTTCTCCGCTGCATTAATCAGCTGGAAACGGTTGATGGAGGCGTTTTAACGGTAAACGGCGCCTCCATCCATGACAAAAAAACGGATATGAATAAAGTCCGCCGCAATATCGGCATGGTGTTTCAGCATTTTCATCTGTATCCGCATAAAACCGTTCTGCAAAACATTATGCTCGCGCCGATCAAAGTGCTCAGGCAATCAAAAGAAGAAGCAAAAGAAACGGCCTTATATTACCTGAAAAAAGTCGGCATACCCGACAAAGCGGACGCTTACCCTTCACAGCTTTCAGGCGGCCAGCAGCAGCGCGTCGCCATTGCCAGAGGGCTTGCGATGAAGCCTGAGGTGATGCTGTTTGATGAACCGACATCCGCGCTTGATCCGGAAATGATCGGGGAAGTGCTGGATGTCATGAAAACACTTGCAAAGGAAGGAATGACCATGGTGGTCGTCACACATGAAATGGGATTCGCCAAAGAAGTGGCGGACCGCATCGTGTTTATCGACGGCGGTTCCATCTTAGAGGAAGCTGCACCGGCTGCGTTTTACGAAAGCCCGCGTGAAGAGAGGGCGCGTTTATTCTTAAGCCGTATTTTAAATCACTGAAAAGAAACGGGGGAACGCTTATGTCACGCGTAACAAAATGGTTATCTTTCGGATTGATCTCACTGCTGGCCGTCTTGATGCTGGCCGCCTGCGGAGGGAAAGAAACGTCCGGGGATTCAAAGGGCACAGGAAAAGACACATTAGCTTCTATTAAAGACAGAGACAAAATCATCTTCGGCGTTAAAACCGATACGAGATTATTCGGACTGAAAAACCCAAGCTCCGGGGATATCGAAGGGTTTGATATTGATATCGCCAAACAGATTGCAAAAGATATTCTGGGAGATGAGAAAAAAGCGGAGTTTAAAGAAGTGACGTCAAAAACGAGAATTCCGATGCTGCAAAACGGCGATATCGACGCCATCACGGCCACGATGACGATAACAGATGAGCGGAAAAAAGAAGTTGATTTCTCAGACGTTTATTTTGAAGCCGGGCAGTCCCTGCTCGTCAAAAAAGGAAGCCGCATCAAAAGCACCGAAGACCTTGGAAAAAGCTCAAAAGTATTGGCGGTAAAAGGCTCCACTTCCTCACAGAACATCAGGGAAAAAGCGCCTGACGCCTCAGTGCTGGAATTTGAAAATTACGCCGAAGCGTTCATTGCGCTTAAAGCGGGACAGGGAGATGCGCTCACAACGGATAATGCGATTTTATACGGCATGGCGGATGAAAATAAACAATATCAGCTGACAGGCGGCACATTCACCGATGAACCTTACGGAATCGCCGTTAAAAAAGGCCAATCCGGGCTCGTCAAAGAAATCAACGCCTCTTTGAAAAAAATGAAAGCCGACGGCAGGTACGGGAAAATCTATAAAAAATGGATTAAAGAAGAACCGGCAAAATAGAATCGACCGCGGGATGAGCAGACATGCTCATCCCCGTTTTATAAGGAGTGACAAAAACATGAACTTTACAATCTTAACGGAAAACTTCGATATGTACCTGGACGGTTTCCTGCACACACTGCTTGCGAGCTTCATCGCGCTGGCCGGCAGCTTCGCTCTTGGTGTTCTGATCGCAGTCATGAGAATCACGACGTTCAAACCCCTCCAATGGATCGGCACTGCGTATGTGGAATTTATCCGGAACATTCCGCTTCTCCTCATCACATTCGTTTTTTATTTCGGACTTCCGAACGCCGGATTGAGACTGGACGGCTTTCAGGCGGGAACGATCGCACTGACGATTTATACGTCCGCCTTTATCGCAGAAGCCATAAGAGCCGGAATTCAGACTGTCTCCAAGGGACAAATGGAAGCGGCCAGATCGTCAGGCTTCACCTACAGTCAGGCGATGAGATACGTGATTCTCCCTCAGGCTGTTAAAATCGTGATTCCCCCGCTTGGAAACCAATTTCTCAACCTTGTCAAAAACTCATCAATTCTCGGAGTGGTGGCGGGACTGGATTTGATGTATCAGGCCGATCTCGTTTCTTCAAGCACTCTCGTCGTGTTTGATGTTTATATCTTTGCGGCGCTTTTTTATTTGATTTTAACGATACCGCTCAGCATCGGGGTTCATTATTTGGAAAGACGCCTCGGAAAAAGTGATTAAAGAAGGAGAGTGAAAAACATGGATTTTAGCGGCGCCTATACACCTGACCACCTGCTGTTTTTATGGAACGGCTTTTTGATCACGCTTTATGTTGCGCTTATTTCTATTATCCTGAGTTTTATTTTCGGGCTTGCCGCCGGCACTTTGCGCTATGCGAAAATCCCTGCCGTCTCTGGCATTATAGCCGCCATTGTCGAAACCATCCGCAACCTGCCGCTGTTATTAATCATTTTCTTTACGTTTTTTGCCCTTCCGGAAATCGGCATCAAACTGGAAATTTCCGCAGCCGCCATCACAGCGCTGACGATTTTTGAATCAGCTATGCTGTCAGAAATCATCAGAAGCGGTCTGCAATCCGTTGAGAAAGGCCAGATTGAAGCGGCGCGTTCTTCAGGACTGACCTACACGCAGACTCTTTTTCTCGTCATCATGCCGCAGGCGCTCAGGCGTATGGCTCCTCCGATTGTGAGCCAATTTATTTCTTTATTAAAGGATACGTCACTTGCGGTGGTCATCGCTCTGCCCGAGCTGATTCATAATGCGCAGATTTTAAACGGACAAAGCGCTGACGGGGGTTATTTTTTCCCGGTTTTTCTGCTGGCGGCCCTGATGTATTTTGCGGTCAATTACAGCTTATCTCTTCTAGCCAGGCGGCTGGAGGCGAGACAAACGTAAAAAGGATACTTCCGAAGAAGTATCCTTTTTTCTGCTTAGAACATTTTCATAACTCGTCTTCTCATCCGTTTCATACCTTTTTTATTCAGCATATCGGACTGAGAAGCCATACGATACATAACGGCTCCAGCTCCTAAAGCCAATAGAGAGGTCATTGTTCTGCCCATCGCGCGTATCTCCTTTCAACATTAAAAATTGATACTGCGTTCGTCTTCAGAAAACAAATCATCAAGACTGCTTAACGTGCCGTCTTCCTCTACTTGATGTGTCGCAATTTTGCCTTTGGCCACCGTCAGCTCTATGAAGCAGCCCCAGCAATAGTATTGGTTTACGCCGATTTTGCCGATATCTTTACTTTTGCAGTTCGGACATACAAGCACAGACTACACCTCTTATCCGTTCAGGACGATGCCGTCTTTCCCCGCTTCAATAAGCGTATCGGCAGCGCGCCGCACTTGGCGTCTGCCTGCCAGATCTGAAAAGAAGCCGTCCGAGAGTTCATATGCTACGATTATGCCCTTGTCCAAACAAAAGTATACATCTTCCAGCAAACCGAACATTTCACCATCAGGCGATTTCACCGGCTGCATCTTAATCTGTTCAAAGGTGAAACAGCTCTTCGGCAAAGGCTGCAAGTGAGCTTCGGCGGCAGCTACGGCTTCTTGTTCCATCTCTTTTATATCACTGGCTGCTAAAAAAAGATGGCGGTTGTGAAACAGGCGTTTCTGCTCAAGCACGAAACCGAGAAACCGGCCGTCAAGAGAGAAACACACATCCGATATTACCCCCAGGCTGCGCCGGGTGTGTTCGTCATATACGGTTCGTCCTTCAGCTGCATGGCATGTTCTCAAAGTGTGATCAACCACCTTTTGTTGAACACGTATAGGTTTTGCCAAGAAGCCGGGCGCCATACTTTGAAATGACTTCCACAGGCGAAAACCCGGCGCATGAACATACGCCGGGTTTTATTTACGCTTTTTCTTCCATAAAGTCAAAAGGCGTGATGCCTTCCATTCCGATATTTGCATCGTATACACTGAACGGCAGCTCTTTTTGGAGGGCGGCCAGTTCTGCATCCATCTCTTCAGTCTGCTCTGTGAGCCTGTTTTTAAGTGACGTCTGTCTGACGGTGGCATCATTGTTTTTGACGCCCCATTCAAGCGCTTCTTCTTCTCCGCAAAGAATCAGAAATTTTTTGGCTCTTGTAATGGCGGTATAAAGGAGATTTCTCCTGAGCATTCGATAATAGCCTTTGACGACAGGCAGGACGACAATCGGAAATTCGCTGCCCTGCGACTTATGAATGGAACAGCAGTAAGCGTGGGTAAACTGGCTGAAATCCTTTTTCGTAAAGGTGATTTCGTTGCCGTCAAACGAGACGACGACCATGTCTTCTTTTTCCGTATTTTCTTTGGCATAAAAAATGGACACGATTTCGCCGATATCTCCGTTAAACACATTGTTTTCCGGCTGGTTGACAAGCTGTAATATTTTATCGCCCGTCCTGTAGACGACATCTCCGAATTTCAGCTCCCGCCTTTTTTCTTTCGGCGGATTCATGATGTCTTGAAGAAGCACGTTCAGTTCGTTAATTCCCGCTTTTCCCCTGTACATCGGCGCGAGCACTTGAATGTCTTTGGACGTATATCCCTTTTTTAGCGCATTCGAGACGACTTGATCCACGACTTCTTTAATTTGTGAAGAATTACAGCGGATAAACGAGCGGTCCTTTGTCGGCGCGGTCAGCCCCTTGGGAAGCAGTCCCTTTTTCATATCATGGGCAAGTTCAACGATGGATGATCCTTCAGCCTGACGGTAAATATCTGTCAGACGCACGGTCGGCAGCACCTCAGAAGCCAAAAGGTCTCTCAGCACCTGCCCGGGCCCTACGGAAGGAAGCTGGTCTTCATCACCGACGACGATAAGCTGAATGTGCTTAGGGAGCGCCTTAAACAAATGGCTGGCGAGCCAAATATCGAGCATACTCGCTTCGTCTATAATAATCAGTTTCCCTTCAATCGGCTGATCTTCATTGTAGGTAAAGCCTTCAGCGCCATTCCAGCCGAGCAGCCTGTGAATCGTAACAGCCGGCAGACCCGTAGATTCGCTCATTCGTTTTGCGGCTCTTCCGGTCGGCGCGGCAAGCAGCACCGGAAAGGCTTCATCTTTTTTATAATCACCAGGGTCAAGCGATACTCCGTGCAGTTCACTGTACAATTCCACGATGCCTTTGATAACGGTCGTTTTTCCCGTGCCCGGTCCCCCGGTCAGTAAAAGCATCGGCGAGGACAGCGCTTTTTGAATTGCATCCTTTTGGCTCGGAGCGTATTGGACATTCATCCGTTCTTCCAGTTCACCGAGCGCAAGAAGAAATTCCGATTCAGGAAACTGATCGGCATACTCCGTCTGGGCCGCAATGTCGAGCACGCGTTTTGCGACGTTTTGTTCCGCGTAAAACAAGGACGGAAAATAGCAGCGTTCTCCTTCTATGACGATGTCCTTACTCTCCCCGAGGGCGATGATGCCGTCAGCCGCATCCATTTCCGTGACGCGGCCGCCTTCAGCTGACTGATTCAGAAGCGTTTGCGTATTGATAATCAGCTGCTTTGTCTCTATGTACGTATGACCTTCTGAAAGACACGTTGATTCAATCGTATATAAGATAGCCGCTTTGACCCGCTCGGGGTGGTTTCCTGACAGCCCCATTTTCCCGCCCAGCTCGTCGGCTTTAACAAAACCGATGCCTTCCACGTCCTTTACAAGCTGATAAGGATTTTCCTGAATTTTCTCCAAGGTGTCCGTTTCGTAAGCCTGATAAATTTTCATGGAAAGCTGAGGTCCGAAACCGTATTGGTTCAGAGAAATCATAATCTGTTCAAGCCCCTGATGCCGCTGCAGCTCTCCCGCCAGTTTGTCCGCTTTCTTTTTTGACATTTTCGGCACATCATAAAGCACCGATGCATCAGCCAGAATTTTATTGAGCGCGCCGTCTCCAAGCTTTTTGACAATTTCTTCCGCCGTTTTTTTTCCGATTCCTTCAAACAGATCACTTGATAAATAGTGAATGATCCCTTCTTTTGTGGTCGGAATTTCTTTTTTAAAGTGTTCAGCCTGAAATTGCAGGCCGAACTTAGGGTGTGTGGCGGTTTTTCCGTAAAATGTGTAAGTCTCATCTTCTTGCAGCAGAGGGAAGTAGCCCGTTACGGATACGACCTTGTCTTCGATCGCCTCAGACGTTTCTGCAACCTTGACTTTCAGCACTGTATACAGGTTGGTGTCATTGTGGTAAATGACCGTATGAATGACGCCTTTTACATACGGCTGTTCCTCGATGTTCAGCTGATCCACGAGCCTTCCCTCCTTTTGTTATGACTGAGTGATAAGCTGTTTCGCATGAAGCGCGAGCATATGATCAGGCTGTATGCCGATTGCGCCTTCAAGCATCTCAAGCGCCTTTTCACGATTTTCTTTGTAAGCGTAAGCGACTCCGGCATTATAAAATGCGTCCGCATGGCTTGGGTCCTGTTCAATCACCGTCTCAAACTGCGCCAATGCTTCATCCAGCATTTCTTCGTTTGCGAGACACATTCCGAACTGGAAGCGCGCTTCCGTGTCATTTTCGTTTAATTCAACGGCCCGCTGCAAATACGGCAGCGCAAGCTTCGGCTGCTCTAATTTGACGAGAACGGTGCCGAGCATATAAAACAAGTCTCCGTTTTCCATTCCGGAGCGAAGCGCTTTTTCAAACATATCCTTCGCTTCGGAAAACGATTCCTTCATCACGTATACGTTTCCCGCTCCGTAATAAGCGGCTGCCGCTGAATTGTCCAATTCAAGCGCTCTGTTGTAAAATGCAAGCGCGCGTTCAAGTTCGTTCACTGAAGAAAGCAGATTTGCGAAGTTGATGTACGGCACCGGATCTTGGCCGTTTTCCTCAATCGCTTTCGTGAAAGCTTCTGCCGCTTTTTCAAAATCGCCCTCCTGCATGGCATCAATTCCGATTTTATTATAATCCATTTTTAACTTCCTTTCGCTAAAAAACCCCAACATGCGAGTTGAGGTTTTTTACATGTGTTATACGTACCACAATTTTGTTCCGTCTTTATAAACGTCATCTATCGTTCCGCCGCCGAGGCACTCTTCTCCGTCATAAAAAACAACGGCTTGTCCCGGCGTTACGGCGCGGACCTGCCCGTCAAAAATGATTTCCGCTTCATCGGCACCCGTCATTTTCACCGTTACTTTGTGATCTTCCTGACGGTAGCGGAATTTCGCCGTGCATGTCATTTCGCCGCCGTCCATCAGACCGGGACGCGTCCAGCTGACATTTGTCGCCGTGATCTTATCGGAATACAGAAGCGGATTGTGGAATCCCTGATCGACATACAGAATGTTTTTCTCGAGATCTTTACCGACAGCGAACCATGGCTCGCCGCTTCCGCCGATTCCTAAACCGTGGCGCTGTCCGATCGTATAATACATCAGTCCGTCATGACGCCCTTTTACTTCTCCGTCCATTGTCATCATATCGCCCGGCTGAGCAGGGAGATATTGGCTGAGAAACGTTTTGAAGTTGCGTTCGCCGATAAAGCAGATGCCCGTGCTGTCTTTTTTCGCAGCTGTCGCAAGTTCCGCTTCTTTGGCGATTTCCCGCACGCGGCTTTTCTGCAGATCACCGATCGGGAACATGACTTTGCTGAGCTGTTCCTGATTGAGCTGATTCAGAAAATAAGTCTGATCCTTGTTTTCATCCAGACCGCGGAGCATGCGCACTGAATTTGCGCTTCTGTCCACGCGGGCGTAATGGCCCGTCGCAAGGTAATCCGCGCCGAGTGATAAAGCATGATCCAAGAAAGCCTTAAACTTAATTTCTTTATTGCACATGACATCCGGATTAGGGGTTCTTCCGGCTTTATATTCATCAAGGAAATACTGAAATACCTTTTCCCAATATTGCTTTTCAAAATTGACGGCATAATACGGAATTCCGATTTGGTTGCAGACCCGGATGACGTCTTCATAATCTTCCGTCGCCGTGCAAAAACCGTTTTCGTCCGTATCATCCCAGTTTTTCATAAAGATTCCGATTACATCGTAGCCCTGCTCCTTCAGCAGAAGGGCCGCCACAGAAGAGTCCACTCCGCCGGACATGCCGACTACGACTCTTGTATTCTCCGGCCGTTTTTCCATTTGCATTCACTCCATTAAAAACGTAAGTCCGCCGTTTTAAGCAAGCCGTTTAACGACGTCGGCGAGCTTTTCGGCGGCTGTTTCGATTTGTTCCGCCGTATTGCCGAGGCCGAAGCTGAGTCGGATTGACGAGGTCAGTCTGCCGCTTTTACTTCCGAACATGGCCGTAAGCACATGGGACGGAAGAACGGATCCCGCCGTACACGCGGATCCGCTGGAGACGGCAACGCCTTCCATGTCAAGATTGACCAGCAGCGCTTCCACCGGCACACCGGGAAAGTAAAGATTTAAAATATGAGGCAGGCAGTTCTCGGCATCTCCGTTCACCTCCGCTGTCACGCCGGCTTTTTCCAGCGTGCTCATGATGATGTTTTTAAACTCCTTAAACTTCGCTGTTTTCTCTTCCCGCTCACGGTTTGAAAGAACGACCGCTTCTTTTAAGCCGGCGATGCCCGGTACATTTTCCGTCCCCGCGCGGCGCTTTCGTTCCTGCTCTCCCCCGAGAAGAATCGGTGACAGCTTCACCTCTTGATTTACATATAAAAAGCCTGTCCCTTTTGGCCCGTTAAGCTTGTGACCGGAAACAGACAGCATGTCAATTCTGCTTTTTTTCACGTCAATCGGCATATAACCGAATGCCTGAACGGCATCTGTGTGAAAATAGGCCTGATGCCCGCTTAACAGCTCTCCGATTTCGTCAATCGGCTGAATGGTTCCGACTTCGTTATTGCCAAACATGACGGTAACAAGGATTGTATCATCACGGAGCGCTTCTTTCACCTGATTTGCACTGATCCGTCCTGAAGGGCCGGGGATGAGGTATGTCACCTCAAAACCGTCTTCTTCCAGCTTTTCGCAAGCGTGCAGTACGGCATGATGCTCAACAGCGGTCGTAATGATATGCTTTCCTTCATTCTTCCGGGCGGCAGCCGTTCCGAAAATCGCTAAATTATCAGCCTCCGTGCCGCCGCTTGTGAAAATGATTTCCTGTTCTTTCGCACTGATTTCACGGGCGATGTCCGCTCTCGCTTCGTCGACCCATTTCCGGGACTCTCTTCCAAATGAATGGATGCTTGACGGGTTTCCGAAGCTGCCGAAGAAATGCGGCTTCATTTTTTCAAGCACACGCTCATCCATCGGGGAAGTCGCGGCGTGATCTAAATAAATCCGTTCCATTGTTTTTTACACCTCTGGTTTAAATATAGAACATATAGGCTTCCTGCTCGCCGTCCGTGTAGCTCGCAAGGTCTTCTAACGTCGTGCTGTCCAGCACGTCTTTTACGGCGTCGCGGATGCGGATCCACAGCTCCCGCTTGGCAGGCTCTTCATCCTCAAGAACTTCCACCGGGCTGATCGGTCCTTCCAGCACTCTGATAATATCTCCGGCCGTGATCTCTTCAGGCTGACCGCCGAGCACATAACCCCCGTAAGCGCCTCTGATGCTTTTTACGAGTCCGGCGTTTCTGAGCGGTGATACAAGCTGTTCCAAGTAATGCTCAGAAAGGCTGTTTGTTTGGGCGATGCTTTTGAGCGACGTCGGACCGTCTCCGTGCTTTTTCGCCAATTCGATCATAATGGTGAGCCCGTATCTTCCCTTTGTCGATATTTTCAATATGAACACCCCAGTCAATTCTAATTGTTAATTTATACAAGTAAATGGATATGAATAATCTGTTTAGTATCTTATAGACCAACTGTTATTATAACATAACTTATCCTAATTTTCATTGAAACACGGGGCCTGCCGCAATTCGCTTTTCTAATCGTCCGTTTTCCGTTACCCTGTATATGTAAGGAGAGATGTTCATGAAACCACTGGCGTATCGGATGCGGCCTGCCAATATCGAAGACATTATCGGCCAGGAACATCTGGTCAAAGAAGATAAAATCATCGGCAGAATGGTGCGTGCAAAGCACTTATCCTCCATGATCCTGTACGGTCCGCCGGGCATCGGAAAAACGTCCATCGCCACGGCGATCGCAGGATCGACAAGCATCGCATTCAGGAAATTGAATGCCGTCATTCATAATAAAAAAGACATGGAGATTGTCGTACAGGAAGCGAAAATGTCAGGCCAGGTCATTTTAATCCTTGATGAAGTGCACAGGCTTGATAAGGGGAAACAGGATTTTTTGCTGCCCTATTTAGAAAACGGCATGATTATTTTAATCGGCGCGACGACCGCCAATCCTTATCATGCCATTAACCCGGCGATCAGAAGCCGGACCCAGATATTCGAGCTCGAACCGTTAACACCCGATCTGATCAAGCAGGCATTGAAAAGAGCGCTTACAGATGAACACCGCGGACTCGGTTCCTACAGCGTTTCGGTGGACGGCGATGCGATGGATCATTTCGCGCAAGGGTGCGGAGGAGACGTCCGCTCCGCTTTGAACGCGCTGGAGCTTGCCGTGCTCTCCACAAAGGAATCAAGCGACGGCACGATCCGGATTACACGGGAAACAGCGGAGGAATGTCTGCAGAAAAAAAGCTATACCCATGATAAAGACGGAGATGCGCACTATGACGTCTTATCCGCGTTCCAAAAATCAATCCGGGGCTCTGACGCAAACGCAGCCCTTCATTATTTGGCCCGTCTGATCGAAGCCGGCGACCTTGAAAGCATATCAAGAAGGCTTCTCGTGATTGCCTATGAGGATATCGGCCTCGCAAGCCCGCAGGCAGGCCCCCGGGTGCTGAGCGCGATTCAGACCGCAGAACGGATCGGCTTTCCGGAAGCGAGAATTCCGCTGGCCAATGCGGTCATCGAATTATGCCTCTCGCCAAAATCAAACTCCGCCATCTCAGCCGTTGATGAGGCGCTTAAAGATATCAGAGCGGGTAAAATCGGCGATGTGCCGAAACATTTAAAAGACGCCCACTATAAAGGGGCCCAAGAGCTCGGACGCGGGATCGGCTATCAATATCCTCACGATTTCGAGAACGGATGGGTCGAACAGCAATATTTGCCCGATCCGTTAAAAAACAAGCAATACTATAAACCGAAACAAACGGGGAAATTTGAAGCCGCCATAAAGCAAGTGTATGAAAAACTGATGAAGAAAAAATAACCGGGCAAGGACACCCCATGTGTTCTTGTCTTTTTTGTTTGATACTGGCCAGACCGTCCGCACAGGCGGCGGATTCAAATAAAAAAACAGCCTTTCTTAATGAAGGCTGTTTTTCTTTTTATTTATCTTTAACCCGTTTAATCTTGATGTCCTTTAAGAGCTCCATCACGACATGTCCGCCCATAATCAGGCCGGCCACTGACGGAACCCAGGCGTTGGAAGACGGCGGCATTTGCGCTTTGCGGATTTTCGCTTCATCATTCCCGACTTCTTTTCTGACGTCTTCACGGATGACGATCGGGCTTTCATCAGAAAAAATGACCTGTACGCCTTTTTTAATGCCCTCTTTACGAAGCCTTGTGCGGACGACTTTGGCAATCGGATCAGTATGGGTTTTTGAAATATCAGCAATCTGAAAGCGTGTCGGGTCTGTTTTATTCGCCGCTCCCATGCTCGAAATCAGCGGAACATCCCGTTTCAGACATTCTTTCATCAGATGAATTTTATAATGAATCGTATCCGATGCGTCAATGACGTAATCGAGCGGATACTCAAAGAACTGCTCATATGTCTCTTCTGTATAAAACATTTTTAAGGCGACGACATCGCAATCCGGATTAATATCCGCGATCCGCGCTTTCATCAAGTCCGTTTTCGGCTGTCCCACCGTCGACAAGAGCGCATGCAGCTGGCGGTTTACGTTTGTAATGTCAACATCATCTTTATCGACAAGGACGATCCGTCCCACTCCGGACCTCGCCAGTGCTTCGGCTGCGAATGAACCGACTCCGCCGACGCCGAGAACGGCCACCGTGCTGTTTTTTAACGTGTCCAGCCCTTCTTTTCCAATCGCTAGCTCATTTCTGGAAAACTGATGTAACAAGAACCTCACTCCACATTCTGGTTTTATAAACTCGGCTTGTCAAAAAGCCGCTGGTTTCAGCGCACAAAAAATAAAGTCCCAATTGTGCCGTTGCAGCTTTCCTTCGTTTTGAACCCGCTCTCAGCAGGTGGGTGCCCTTTTTCAAATCTTGTAAGTCCTCTTTACCGAATGAAAAGAGGCATGTACGCCATTTAAAAATACGGGCTCCCAAAGCAAAAAAATGTTCGGTCAAAACTAGGTGTACAACTAACACATCAGGACTTTATTTAACTTGTCAAAATCATATCACAGCAGATTTTGATTTTCAAGAAACAAACTGCTGATCTTTACTGTTTCACTTTTCTTTTGACAGAAAGGTGAAGTTCTTCAAGCTGGGCGTCGCTCACTTCGCCGGGCGCTTCCGTAAGAAGGCAGCTTGCGCTTGCCGTTTTCGGGAAAGCGATCGTATCTCTTAAGTTTGTGCGGCCTGCAAGAAGCATAACGATACGGTCCAGACCGAGCGCGATTCCGCCGTGCGGAGGAGCGCCGTATTCAAAGGCTTCAAGAAGGTATCCGAACTCCTCCTCCGCTTCTTCTTGTGTAAAGCCGAGAAGCCCGAACATTTTTTCCTGAACGTCTTTTTCAAAAATCCGGATGGAGCCTCCGCCGAGTTCATAACCGTTTAAGACAAGGTCGTAAGCCTGCGCTTTCATATCTTCAGGCGCTGTTTCAATCAGATCAAGGTCTTCACGGACAGGCATAGTAAACGGATGGTGAGCCGCATAGAAACGGCCTTCTTCCTCGTCATGCTCCAATAACGGCCAGTCCACAACCCACAGGAAGTTGAAGAGGCTTTCGTCAATCAGGCCGCGTTCTTTACCGAGCTTTAAGCGCAGCGCACCGAGGGATTGAGCCACAACCTCAAACTTATCAGCGCCGAACAGGAGCAGATCGCCTTCAGAAGCATCCAGCGCTTCAGCCAGTTCTGCCTGCTTCTCATCATCAAAGAATTTCGCAATCGGGCCTTTTACGCCGTCAGCTTCAACTTTGACCCAAGCGAGACCTTTCGCGCCGTAATTTCCGGCGAAAACGCCGAGCGCATCAATATCTTTTCTGGAGTAGTCGCCGGCAGCGCCTTTAACATTGATCGCTTTTACAACACCGCCGTTGGCTACAGCTGATGAGAACACCTTAAATTCAGTATCTTTCACAATGTCTGATACGTCCGTCAGCAGCATGCCGAAGCGGGTGTCAGGTTTGTCGGAACCGTAGCTGTTCATCGCTTCTTCATATGTCATTCGCGGAAGCGGCAGCGATACTTCGACGCCTTTTGTTTCGAGCACGACCTTCGCCATCATCTTTTCCGCCAGAGCCATGATGTCTTCTTGACTCATAAAGGACATTTCGATATCAATCTGCGTAAATTCCGGCTGGCGGTCGGCACGCAGGTCTTCATCGCGGAAACAGCGGGCCACTTGATAATACCTTTCAAAGCCAGATACCATCAGAAGCTGTTTAAAAATCTGCGGCGATTGCGGAAGAGCGTAAAATTCCCCTTCATGCACCCGGCTCGGCACCAAGTAGTCACGGGCGCCTTCCGGAGAGCTTTTCGTTAAAATTGGGGTTTCAATATCAAGAAATCCGTTTTCATCCAAGAAATGGCGGATGGATTTTGTGACTTGATGGCGCATTTGCAATGTTTGAAACATCGCCGGGCGGCGCAAATCCAAATAGCGGTGTTTTAACCGGACGTCTTCAGAAACGTCAGCCGCCTGGTCACTGATCGGAAACGGCGGCGTTTTCGCCGTGCTGAGCACCGTCACTGCTTCGGCTTTAATTTCAATTTTACCGGTTTTCAGGTTAGGGTTCACCGTGCCTTCTTCACGGGCAGAAACCGTGCCTTCGATATCAAGCACATATTCGTTTCTGATTGCTTCTGCTGCGGCAAGGGCTTCTTTCGAGACGTCAGGATTGAACACGACTTGCACAATACCCGAACGGTCGCGCAAATCAATGAAAATCAAGCCGCCGAGATCGCGCCGTTTCTGCACCCACCCTTTCAGTTTGACGGTTTCGCCAATCGCTTTTTCAGTTATCTCGCCACAATAATATGTTCTTCCAAACATAGCGTTCCTCTCCTTCACTGCTTTTGATCTGCCTTTAACACTTGTATCAGCTCGTCTAACACCACTTCACGCTGCTCGCCTGTTTCCGCATCTTTTACATTGATTTTATTTTGGGCAAGTTCATCTTCCCCTAAAATCGCGATAAAGCGTGCGCCGAGACGGTCAGCTGTTTTGAATTGGCCCTTCATTTTTTTGTTTTCATAATCGATTTCACTTGAGATGCCCGCTTCTCTCAGTTTGTACACGAGGGAAACGGAATAATCCTTCGCTTTTTCTCCGAGCGTCACGATATAGCAGTCAATCCCCTGATTGACGGGAAGCTCTGCTTTCTCAGCGTCAATGGCTGCCAGCAGGCGTTCGATGCTCATCGCAAATCCGATACCCGGCGCTTCAGGTCCGCCGATCTGTTCAACAAGCCCGTCATAGCGGCCCCCTCCGGCAAGTGTTGTAATCGCTCCGAAACCTTCCGCGTTGCTCATGATTTCAAAAGCGGTATGATTGTAGTAATCAAGCCCTCTGACAAGGTTCGGATCAATTTCAAACGGGATGCCGAGATCGTTTAAGTATTGTTTGACTTTCTCAAAATAAGCGGCTGATTCTTCATTTAAGTAATCAAGAATGGATGGTGCCGATTTCATCAGTTCATGTTCTCTGTCTTTCTTGCAATCAAGAATTCGGAGCGGGTTTGTGTGCAGGCGTGACTGGCAGTCTGAGCAAAATTCTCCGATGCGCGGTTCAAAATGTTTGACGAGTGCTTCACGGTAGGCTTTGCGGCTCTCCTGGTCACCGAGGCTGTTCAGCACAAGCTTGACATTTTTCAAACCGGCTTTACGGTAAATGCTCATCGCAAGCGCAATGACTTCTGCATCCACAGCCGGATCTTTGGAGCCGATCGCTTCAATTCCGAATTGATAGAATTGGCGGAAGCGCCCCGTCTGCGGACGTTCATAACGGAACATCGGTCCGACATAATACAGCTTCGTCGGCTGCACCGGGTTCGCAAATAATTTATTTTCATTGAACGCGCGGACTGCGGCGGCTGTTCCTTCCGGCCGAAGCGTCAGGCTTCTCCCTTTACGGTCTTCAAACGTGTACATTTCTTTCTGCACGATATCTGTAGATTCACCGACGCCTCTTGCGAACAATTCCGTATGCTCGAAAATCGGCGTGCGGATTTCTTTATATTGATAAGTGCGGCACGTCTCTCTCATAATTTGTTCGACGAACTGCCATCTGTCTGATTCACCCGGCAGTATATCCTGTGTGCCTCTTGGAATGTGATATGCCATGTAACAGGCCTCCTTAATGTCTTTCTTCAAATAAAAAAACTCCCGCTCCTACTATACATGTATAGTAGGGACGAGAGTTATACCCGTGGTGCCACCCTAGTTGGAATGCTGAAGCATCCCCGCTCTGACCGTTAACGCAGGTTCACGTCCGCTGCCTAATGACTCGCTAAAGCGTTCAGCAGGGAACCTCCGGAGTGTTGTTTCGAGAAAGATGCAGTGCGGATCCGCTTTCAGCCCGGGACGGTTCCTCTCTTCTCCATGCATTCTGACCTACTCTTCTCCATTATCGGTTCAAAATCGTTATTTTGACTTATGTACATCAATTTCTATTATAATAATGGGATTGCACTCCCCTGTCAAGTTTTATTCCGTCTGTTTTTCCTTGCGACTGCATCTTTCGATAAAAGACCGAACTCCGTCGCCGTCTCTTCAAGAAAACCCGCCTTCTCTTTATCGCTCTGATCACTGAAGTGCAGATTTCCTTCCGCATCGTGCAGCGCGCGTCCCATTTTTGGTTGATATTTCATGATTTGCACACCTTTTCGCTGTATTTACGACTAGTATAAACAAACCATTTTATTTTTATTTAACATTCAACAAGGAAAATACGATATTATACAAGAATGTATTTTAGTTAGTTCAGAAAGGAGGACAGCCATGAATAAGAAAACTCTTGCTCTTATTTTATGCGGCGTCATCATCACGGCACTTCTTCCGTCATTTCATACCGCTATCGCCGCTGAGGGAGAAGCGGTTATCGCGACAGACAAGATCAATGTCAGAGGCGGTCCCGGCCTGAGCTATGGAATAAAGGCTGAAGTGAAAAAAGGGGAAAGATACCCGATCACAAAAGAAGAGGGAGACTGGGTACAGCTTCAGCTGAGTCCCGGTAAGACCGGATGGGTCGTTTCCTGGCTGATATCAAAAACAGCCGGAGGAGCAGACCATTCATCCGCAACAAGCGGAACGGTCACTTCCAACGACCCTGATCTCCGCATCAGAAAAGGCCCGGGGACATCATATGAAGTCATCGGCAAACTTCCGCAAGGCGCACATGCTTCTGTGCTGGACAAGAACAGCGGCTGGGTGAATATTTCTTATCAAGGCACAAGCGGGTGGGTTTCTTCCGAATACGTCACCGCGGACAGCGGCGGATCGGATTCGAAAGAAACTTCGTCCCAAAACGGTTCAAAGAACGGGACGGTAGGCGTTTCTTCATTGAATGTCAGAAGTGCAGCGTCACATGATTCAGCGATTATCACTAAATTATCACGCGGAGCAAAGGTTTCCATCTTAAGCGAAGACCACGGCTGGCTGAAAATTGAAGCAAACGGGCAAAAAGGCTGGGCAGCAAGCCACTACATCATAAAGGATTCCGACTCATCGGACACCCCGTCCGAATCGGGAGACGGCTCTGAGGGCTCAGGCTCCTCGAAAAAAGCGTATATCGTTTACGGCGGCACCAACCTAAGAAGCTCAGCCTCGACTTCCGCTTCTATCGTAAAAAGAGCGGATAAAGGCGCAGCCTATCCGATTGTCGGTTCAAGCGGCAAGTGGTACGAAGTCCGGCTGGAAAACGGCCAAACGGCATATGTGGCAAACTGGGTCGTACAAACGTCAAAAAGCGGTGAAGAAACAGGAGAAGCACCTTCTCCCAACACGTCAGGCGGCAGCGGATCGCTCAAAAACAAAACGATCGTCGTTGATCCCGGACACGGAGGAAAAGACAGCGGAACGATCGGGTACTCCGGAAAGTTTGAAAAAAACGTAACGATAAAAACAGCTAAGCTGTTAGCCGGAAAATTGAGAGCGGCCGGGGCAAATGTGTATATCACAAGGCAGGATGATACATTTATCAGCCTGCAGGCCAGGGTTTCAACATCCCATTACCGGAATGCGGATGCCTTTATCAGCATCCACTATGACAGCTATGCCGATACGTCAACGAGAGGAAGCACGGCTTATTATTACAGTCCGTCTAAGGACCGCCAGCTTGCCTCAGACGTCCATTCTGAAGTAGCGAAGCGTTCACCTATTCCTGATCGCGGCGTTCTGTTTGGAGATTATTACGTCCTGAGGGAAAACAAACGGCCTGCCATGCTGTATGAGCTCGGCTATCTCAGTCAACCGCAAGAAGAAACAATCATACATAGCGGCTCTTACCAGGAAAAAGTGACAGACGGAATTGAAAGCGGATTGGAACATTATTTTCAATCATAAAAAAAGCTGCCGAACGGCAGCTTTTTTATTGTTTAGAATCCATAATCAATGTAACGGGCCCGGAATTCGTCAGCTGAACATCCATCATGGCCCCGAATATTCCCGTTTCAACTTTGACTCCCTTTTCCCGAAGAAGTTCGTTCCACTTTTCATAAAGGAGCAGAGCCTGATCCGGTTTGGCCGCATTCATAAAATTCGGACGTCTCCCTTTCTTCGTTTCGCCGTAAAGCGTAAACTGGGAAACTGATAAAATCTCTCCGCCCGTATCTAAAAGCGATAAATTCATCTTACCGCTTTCGTCCTCAAAAATCCGGAGATTCACGATTTTATCCGCCAAGTAAGCGGCATCTTCCTCTGTATCTTCATGAGTGACACCGACAAGCGCCATAATACCGGGTCCGATCCGGCCGGCGACAGCGCCGTCAACCGTCACACTCGCTTCTGTTACACGCTGAACAACTAATTTCATAGCAAGCTCCTTTTAGTTCATAACCCGTCGGACTGAATAGATGTCTCTGATCTGCTTAATCCGCTCGACCACTTTATGCAGATGATTGATGTTCTGAATAAAAATCGCCATATGAATCGTAGCAACTTTATTCCGGTCGGATTTGCCGGATACAGACGAGATGTTGGTTTTCGTTTCATTTACGGCCTGGAGCACTTCATTTAACAGCCCGAGACGGTCATACCCCAAAATCTCAATCTCAACGTTATATTCTTTGCGTCTTTGAACCTGTGATTCATGTTCCCATTCAACAGGGATCAGACGTTCCTGCGCTTCATTCGTTTTTACATTCGGACAGTCATCACGGTGAACGGATACACCGCGGCCTTTTGTAATAAAACCGACAATATGGTCTCCGGGCACGGGATTGCAGCATTTCGACAAACGGACGAGAAGGTTGTCGATGCCTTTCACGCGCACACCCGCTTCCCGTTTTCTTCCTTGCGGGTACTGTTTCGGCTCGGAAGCGACTTCCTGAACGATTTTTTCCTGCTCTTCCTGGTCACGCTGCTTCCGTTCTTTTTCAGTGAGCCTGTTGGCCACCTGCAAAGCGGTAATGCCGTTATACCCGACAGCCGCGTACATATCCTCTTCATTTGAGAAATTAAACTTGTCGGCAACCTTTTGAAGATTTTCGAGCGTTAAAACATCCTTCACTTCAAAATCAAGATTTTTAATTTCTTTCTCGACAAGTTCACGGCCTTTTTCGACGTTTTCTTCACGGCGCTGTTTCTTAAAGAACTGGCGGATTTTGTGTTTGGCCTGCGACGTCTGAGCGAGTTTGACCCAGTCTTGGCTCGGTCCGTACGAATGCTTGGACGTCAGGATTTCAACGATGTCGCCCGTCCGGAGCTTATGGTCAAGTGTCACCATTTTCCCGTTCACTTTCGCTCCGATTGTTTTATTGCCGATTTCCGAGTGAATCCTGTAGGAAAAATCAATCGGCACAGAGCCTGACGGCAGTTCAATGACATCGCCTTTTGGCGTAAATACGTATACCATGTCAGAAAACAGATCGATTTTCAGCGATTCCATAAATTCTTCCGCGTCGGTAGACTCGTTTTGGAATTCCAGAATTTCGCGGAACCAGGACAGTTTTTTCTCAAATGTCGCTTCTTCGTTTGCAGCCTTGCCTTCTTTATATGCCCAGTGCGCGGCCACCCCGTATTCAGCGATCTCATGCATCTCAAATGTTCTGATCTGCACTTCCAGCGGATCGCCTTTAGGCCCGATTACGGTTGTATGCAGGGACTGATACATATTCGGCTTAGGCATCGCAATATAATCCTTGAATCTGCCCGGCATCGGCTTCCAGCACGTATGAATAATGCCGAGTACGGCGTAGCAGTCTTTAATGCTTCCGACAAGAATACGGACGGCGAGCAGATCATATATTTCATTAAACTGTTTATTTTGCAGCGCCATCTTGCGGTAAATGCTGTAGATGTGCTTCGGACGGCCTGAAAAGTCCGCTTTGATATTCACTTCTTCGACGCGTTTTTTCACTTCATTGACAACCTCATCGACATAAAGTTCGCGTTCCGCGCGCTTTTTCTTCATGAGGTTGACGATTCTGTAGTATTGCTGAGGATTCAAATAACGGAGAGCGGTGTCTTCAAGCTCCCATTTAATTTTCGAAATCCCGAGCCGATGTGCCAGCGGAGCGAAAATTTCCAGCGTCTCATTTGAAATTCTCCGCTGTTTTTCCTGCGGAAGATGCTTTAACGTCCGCATATTATGAAGGCGATCCGCCAGCTTGATCAATATGACTCTGATATCCTGAGCCATAGCGACAAACATTTTTCGGTGGTTTTCCGCCTGCTGCTCTTCTTGAGATTTATACTTAATTTTACCGAGCTTCGTTACACCGTCGACAAGCATCGCCACTTCTTCAGAAAATGCTTCCTTCAGGTCATCGAGGGTGACATCCGTGTCTTCTACCACATCATGCAGAAAGCCGCCTGCAATCGTGGAAGGGTCCATTTCCAGATCGACGAGGATTCCCGCCACCTGAATCGGATGAATGATGTACGGCTCACCTGATTTGCGGTACTGTTCGCGATGCGCGTCTTGCGCATACAGGTAAGCTTTCTCAACAAACGCAATCTGCTCCCCCGACAGATACGTGCGCGCTTTATCTATTACTTGCTCGGCAGTCAATACTTGTTCGTTCGCCATGGAATCACCTTTTTTAAATGTAAACTGTATTAGTTTATTATCAAGAAAAAAACGAGAGATGTAAAGGGCAGAAGTTCAAAACACCTAAAGAATCTGTCAGGATGATGAAATAATAGGAAAAAAGCACCCTGACACGAGTGCTTTTTTCCATATGCGGTTAATATTTCATTAATGTTAAAATATCGTAATCGTCAAGCTTGTCTCTGCCGTCAAGGTAAGAAAGCTCGATTAAAAATGCAATACCGGCTACGACGCCGCCCAGTTCTTCGACAAGCTTAATTGTTGCTTCGATCGTGCCGCCTGTTGCAAGCAAGTCATCAGTAATCAGCACGCGCTGTCCCGGCAGGATCGCATCTTTATGAATCGTCAGTACGTCTTTTCCGTACTCCAAACCGTAATCGACTTTAATGACTTCACGCGGAAGTTTTCCTTCTTTCCGAACCGGCGCAAAACCGACTCCGAGAGCGTATGCAACCGGACAGCCGATAATAAAGCCGCGCGCTTCAGGCCCGACAACTAAGTCAATTTCTTTTTCTTTTGCATATTCAACAATTTGGTCAGTGGCGTAACGGTAGACGTCGCCTTTGTCCATCAATGTCGTAATATCTTTAAATTGTACGCCTTCTTTCGGGTAATCGGGCACAATTGTTACGTATTTTTTAAGATCCATCTGTTCTATGTCCTCCTCGTACTTTCATAAGCCTCTGAACCTTGGTTCATCAGCTTATTCAGCCATTCCTTCAGCTCATGGGCCGCGGAATAATTGAGCTTCTGGTCTAATTCCATCAGCTGCTGTTTTACCTGGTAGGTTTGCGAATCTGCGAGGTCGCGTTTTTTCGCGCCGCTCACGACAGACAGCACACCATCTTCTATTTTAACAAAACCGAGATCAAAAAACACCTTTGTCATGAAATTGATTGTGTCAATTGACCATCCTTTGTGTCTCGCAAGCTCCGAACCATGCTTACTTAAGTCAAAATTGCCCCTTTTCAAGAGAAATGCGTAAAACCACTTGAAATCACTCCGCGATGGAAATGAGGACAGAAAATGTTCTTCATGATTGATAAAAACAAAATAAATCCGTTCCGGCTTCTTCCCGTCAAGCAAACGCTTGAGCCGCTCCTCTGACGGCGGCACATCCAGAAAGACGGCATACTTTCCGTCAAGCGGAAGAGCCTCCGCCTCGGATTCCGACATGATCTGAACCAGCTCGTCCGGCAGCTCTTCGCCACGAAGTTTTCGGACAGTTTTTTCGTTAAAACTGATGAGCACCCGTTTTTCCTTCGGCAGCGCAGCAACCGTATCTTCCCACGTCCGCTTGCCTCTGATATCAAAAAGCTGCCATTCCAGCACCGCAGCGTCTTTAATCATCAGCTGGGGTTTCTTTCTGTTGTTCCATTCATTAATAGACATTTCGCCGACAATGGAAATCGCTGATCCGGGAACAATTCCGGCTTCCAGCTCTCCTTTGTTAAAGCCGACGCAGTCGAGAACGGCGGCATCATTTTTCACCGTCATTTTCACGTGATTTTTATTCGCTCCGATCAGGCGCACTTCATCAAGCACGGCGTTTTCCACCATGACATGCGGTTTAGGGTTAAGCATGCCGAACGGCGAGAGCATATTCAATTCTGTAATGCTTTCAACGGTTATGTCTTCGACGCCGCAGACAAGATCAATCTCCTGAATCGGGATAAAATCCTCTTCCTTAAGGGTTTCTTCAGCCAATTGATTCAGCCTGTCTCTTAAATCCGGCACATCTTCAGCCTTTAAAGTCATTCCTGCGGCCATCGGATGCCCGCCGAAATGAGGGAGAATGTCTCTGCACTGTGAAAGGCTCGTAAAAAGGTTGAAACCCCTGATGCTTCGCGCCGATCCTTTAGCGATTCCCTGCTCCTCATCTATCCCCAGCACGACAGCGGGGCGATAAAAACGTTCAGCGAGCTTCGATGCGACAATACCGACAACCCCCGGGTTCCAGCCGGCTTTTGCCACTACAATGGCAGACGGGTTTCCGTCTTGCTGCTGAACCATTTCAACAGCCTCTTCGGTCATAGTTTTCACCATTTTCTGGCGTTCCTTATTCAGCCTGTCAATATCCGAAGCCAATTCCTCCGCTTCAAACCGGTCTTCGGTCATCAGCAGGTGCACGGCGGGATCAGCCTGTTCTATTCTTCCGACGGCATTCAGCCTCGGTGCAACCTGAAACCCGATCGTTTCCTCATCAGCTTGTCCGATATCTCCGCCGGAAAGCTTAATCAGAGCTTTGAGACCCGGCCGTTTTGTCGTCCGAAGCTTTTCGATCCCAAGTGACGCAATTAATCTGTTTTCATCATGCAGCGGCACCAGATCCGCAATCGTACCGATGGCCGCTAAGTCCAGCATAGCTTCCGGCAAAGAACCCGTAAGCGCGTGGGCAAGCTTAAACGCCACACCGACGCCGGCCAATTCTTTAAACGGATAGCTGCAGCCCGGCTGCTTCGGGTGGATGATCGCAAATACGTCGGGAAGCTCGGGTCCCGGCTCATGGTGGTCGGTAATAATGACGTCTAGACCCAGCTCTTTTGCGACTTCAGCTTCATGAACGGCGGCGATGCCCGTATCCACTGTAATGATAAGCGAAAAACCCCGCTCTTTTATGGAGCGGAAAGCTTGTTCATTCGGGCCGTAGCCTTCTGTGAAACGGTCGGGAATATAAAAGTCAACGTTTGCTGACAGCTGTCTGAGTGCCGTCAGCATCACTGATGTGCTTGTAACGCCGTCTGCATCGTAATCTCCGTAAATCATAATCGGTTCCCCTTGAGAAACCGCCAGCTTTATCCGATCAACTGCTTCCCGCATTCCTTTTAATTCATACGGGTCATAAAAGTCTGCATCCTTTGTATGTAAAAAATGCCTTGCGCTTTCGGCAGTATCAAAACCTCTTTTTACAAGCAGCGATGCCACAAGAGGTGTTATGTCCAATTGTTCTGTGAGTGATTTGACCTTTTCCTGATCCGGCTGCTGGATTTCCCAGCGCATTTTTGACGCTAACATAAATTCACCCCTCAACCACCCTATTATACTAGAGCGGACTGAGGGGTTTCAAATGTTATTCTGATCCTTTTTTCTCTTCCAATATTTCTTCCGGCGGCGCGGCCGGTTTTCTGCCGTCCGGATCAGCCGGCAATTCAGCAGCGGATCTGTTTTCTTTCCGCAGCATTTTAATTTCCCGCTTCAGCTTCATCACTTGAAATATACCGGCTGAAAATACGATCAGCGCTCCCATTAACACAGAGCCTAAAATGACTAAAATCAGCGGCCATTCAGCGGTGCCGAACAGATAATCAACCTCAACCGCCCGCACGTTAATAACAGCAAAAATGGCGACAATCAGAGTAAATAGTAAAGCGAATATAATAGTCCATTGTTTATTCATACGTCAGCCCCCAATTATTAATTCTTATCTTTTCCCTCATTTTCCAGAGATTAAACCCCGGTCTCAGGAAATCCGGGCCGTTAACTGCTCACGGACCAGCCTTTTCAATCCGCTTCTTTCACCGGATAAGACGAGGGTGTCCCCTTCTTCAATCACAGTATCAATGCCGGGGCTCAGCTGTTTTCGCCGGTTTTTCTTAACGATCGCAATAATCTGGACGTTGTAATGCTTCTTGATATCCAAATCTCCGATTGTGCGGCTGACAGCCGGTGCGCGGGATTCGGCTTTAAACCACTCAATAACGAGATCATCAAGTGCAACTTCCACAGATTCCAGCGCTTTCGGCTTATACGTCATCCCGCCTAAAATAGCGGAAATCTGCCTCGCCTCTTCATCGTTAAATTCAACGGATGCCAAGCATTCGTCATAGTCTTTCTCATCGAAGTAATAGAGCTCTCTTCTGCCGTCATCATGGAGAATAATACTGATTTTATCATGATTTTTCGTAATGATTTCGACTTTCTGGCCGATGCCCGGAAGTTCCGACTCACGAACATTCATAAGAACCCTCCTACATGTTTTTACAATGATGATTGATTATGTAAGCGTATGTCATTATAGCAAATGCAGGTTTTAAGTTCAACGCAGCCTAAAAAACAGGCTGCCTTCTGCAAGACAGCCTGTTCCCATTTTACTCTTCGATTGATTTTTTCCCTTTAAATTCTTTTCCTTTCCATACAAGCCACAGCTGTGAAGCGATGTAAAGAGAAGAATAAACACCCGTCAATAAACCGACCAATAAGGCGACTGAGAAGTTCGTAATTGACGATGAGCCTAAAATAAGCAGCACGACGACTACAATCACAACGGTTAAGACCGTATTGATCGAGCGTGTAAAGGTTTGCTGCAAACTCAGATTCACAATGTGTTCCAGATCGGCAAATGACTTCGGCTTGCGTTTTTTCATCTGCTCGCGTATCCGGTCAAATGTAACGATCGTATCATTTATCGAGTAACCGATTATGGTGAGAATAGCGGCGATAAAGGTGACGTCGACCTCAAGCCTTGTAATGCTGAAAAACGCGACGATAAAGAAAGCGTCATACAGCAGGGATACAATCGCGGCGATAGCCATTCTGTACTCGAAACGGATTGACACGTAAATAATGATGCCGATTGATGCAATTGCCACGGCATATAAGGCATTACGGGCCAGTTCTTTTCCGACTGTCGGCGATACCGTGCTGACATTCGGTTCAGCTCCGTATTTATCCTTAAAGTACGTTTTGATTTCAGCGATCTTTTCTTTAGATGGCTCTCCGACAAACCGGGCTGCGGCAACATGGTTCTCTTTACCCGAGAGCACGATGTTTTCCGGATCCATGCCGAGAGAGTCAAAATCTTTTTCAACCTGCTGCGCCGTCAAAGCATGATTGCTCTGCACGTCAATCCGCGCACCGCTTGCAAAATCGATTCCCAGGTTGAGCTTAAAGATCAGCAAGATGATAATTCCCGCAACGGTTACAGCGCTTGAGAAAATAAAGAAGTATTTTCGTTTGCTCGTGAAATCCCATTTCTGGAATGCCGTATGCGGTTCAGTATTTTCGTCGGTCTTCTGAATATCCATAATGTGTTTTTTCTTGACGCCGAACCAGCCTTTTTTCCGGTCAAGCCATCTGCTTTCCACAAGAAGGCCGAGCAGGAATCTTGAAAGGAAGACAGCTGTGATAAAGCTTGTCAGTATTGACAAGATCAGCATCGTCGCAAACCCTTTTACAGAGCTTGTCCCAAAAATAAAGAGCACGACCGCTGCGATGATCGTTGTGATATTCGCATCGAAGATCGTCGCAAATGACCGTCTGTTTCCTGAACGGAAAGCCGAACGGACGGATTTGCCGAGTTTCAGCTCTTCTTTTATCCGTTCATAGGTGATAATGTTGGCGTCAACCGCCATCCCGACACCCAAAATGAGCGCCGCAATACCCGGCAAAGTCAGCACAGCCTGCATCCAGTCAAACACTTGCAGCGTAATATACACGTATACAGAAAGCGTAATGACCGCTATGAGTCCCGGCAGTCTGTAATAAAGCAGCATAAATAAGAAAACAATTGCAATCCCGATGATGCCGGCCTCGACCGTATCATGTAAAGCCTGCTGTCCGAATTGCGCCCCTACTGAAGTAGAGTATTTTTCGGTCAGTTTCACAGGCAGTGCGCCCGCGTTTAAAATATTGGCCAAGTCCTTTGCTTTTTGAACGGTGAACTGGCCTTCAATCGTGACATCCTTTGTATTTAATTCCTGGCTCACATTCGGAGCGGATACATATTTCGGATGTTTTTTGCCGACTTCTTTTTTAAATGAATCGCCTTTTTGATAATCGAGCCAGATGACGAGCTGATTATTAGGCGCCATTTTCTTGACCTTTTTCGTCACTTCTCCGAACTTGTCTGCATCCTTCAGTTTCACGCTGACAATCGGTTCGTTCGTTGTCGGATCAAAAGTCTGCTTCGCGCCGTTTTCCACGAGATCAGAGCCGTTTAAAAGCTCTTTATCATTCGTGTCCCTGAATGAGAGCTGCGCTTCCGTTGACAGAATTTCGCGCGCTCTGTTTTGATTCGTGACGCCCGCCAGCTGTACGCGGATGCGGTTGTTCCCTTCAATCTGAATGTTCGGCTCGCTTACGCCGAGAACGTTAGCCCGGCGGTTCAGCGCCTGCACCGTGCTGACGAGCACGTCTTTTGTGATTTTATCGCCTTTTTTGACGGGCTGCACGTCGTACAGTACTTCAAACCCGCCGCGTAAATCCAATCCTAACGTAATATTATTGGCAGCCGGTTTTGTAAAATACCCCAGCCCTGTGCCGATTAATAATACGATCAGGAAAAACGCAATCAAGCGTCCTTTTTTCATTATGTATTTCCTCCTTAAACCTATGCCGTCAAATCATTATCTCAGCAGTTCATCCAAAGCTTCCTGACCTTCATCGCTTTCCAGCCAATTAGACGACTTAAAAGCTTCAACGGTTGCATAGTTCATAAAATCGCCAATTTTAACTGATAAAATATCGCCGGCCAATTCATACAGCGGCATTTCCTTTTTCTGTTTCCACTTTTTATGTATTAGGTATGACCATAAACTCTCGTGTTCAACATCATCGTATCCAAGGATTTTGAACTCTTCAAGTTTACTGTACAA
Organism: Bacillus sp. 5RYD7K; assembly: GCF_059831465.1. Classification (NCBI taxonomy): domain Bacteria; kingdom Bacillati; phylum Bacillota; class Bacilli; order Caryophanales; family Bacillaceae; genus Bacillus; species Bacillus sp. 5RYD7K. Next base: position 2,150,534 of record NZ_CP191200.1, on the reverse strand, counting down.
AAAAGGCCGCAAATGATCCTTATACATTTCGGCAGGATGCTTCTCCATGGGCGCTCGCTCCTTTTTCCCTTTTTCTCGAAGACTTGTCATGCTCGGACGACATCGGCGCATATCTTTATTGTATATGATTCCAGGTAGTTTGAGAAGGCAGGGGTTATAAAATGGCAAAACAGACTTTTTTAAGGGGCACTCTTATTCTCATCGCAGCGGGGATGATTACAAGAATGCTCGGCTTTGTCAATCGGGTGGTCATCGCCCGGTTTATCGGTGAAGAAGGTGTCGGATTGTACATGATGGCTGCCCCGACATTTTTTTTGGCCACCACTTTGACCCAATTCGGCCTCCCTGTTGCCATCAGCAAGCTCGTCGCTGAAGCAAGCGCCCGGGGGGACCGGCAGAAAATGAAACACATTTTAGTGATGTCGCTTACCATCACCGGGGTATTAAGTCTCATCTTTACGCCGCTGTTTTTATGCTTTGCGCCGATTATGGCGGAAACGATGCTGACTGATCAACGCACGGTTTACCCGCTTCTGGCGATTACGCCCGTCGTGCCGATTATCGCAATCTCCAGCGTGCTGCGCGGTTATTTTCAGGGCAGGCAGAATATGAACCCGCTGGCATTTTCCCAAGTGCTTGAGCAGATTGTGCGGATTTCACTTGTCGCGGTCTGCACGACAGTGTTTCTGCCATACGGGATTGAATATGCCGCAGCCGGAGCCATGATTTCATCTGTCATCGGAGAGCTCGCCTCTCTTATTTATTTATTCATTTGTTTCAAAGCTAAAAAAACAATCAGAATCAGAAAACAATTTTTCAAATCGATTGCAAATGGAAAAGAGACCTTCCGTCAGCTGATGAGCGTATCGCTCCCGACAACCGGAAGCCGATTCATCGGAAACTTGTCTTGGTTTTTTGAGCCTATTGTCGTCGCGCAGAGCCTTGCAATTGCAGGAGTCGCCACCGCTGCTGCCACCAGCCAGTACGGGGAGCTGACCGGATTTGCCATGACGGTTTTGACGCTGCCCAGCTTTATAACCTATTCTCTGTCAACGGCCCTTGTTCCTGCGATCAGTGAAGGAATGGAGCAAAAAAAGCTGCAGGTTGTCGAATACCGTCTGGAACAGGCGATGAGGCTGTGTCTTTTAAGCGGGGGCATTTCGGTGGTTATTTTATTCTCTTTCGCTGATGAGCTGATGTCCGTCATGTACGGATCGACTAATGCGGCGGTTTTTATTAAAGTCATGGCGCCGTTTTTTCTGCTCTATTATTTTCAGGGGCCCCTTCAAGCAGTGCTGCAGGCGCTTAATTTAGCCGGAGCCGCCATGATGAACAGTTTTATCGGCGCCGCTGTTAAAACAGGCCTTATTTTTGTGCTGGCGACCAGGCCTTCTTTGGGCATTATGGGCGCGGCATTGGCGATTGTGACGGGAATGGTGCTCGTCACCCTTCTCCATGCGGCCACTGTAAGCAAAGTGCTTCCGATCAGCATTAAAATAAAAGAATATGCGCTCTGTTTTGCTGTTATATTCATCTGCGGTTATGTGAGCCGACTCATAAAGCGCGCCGTTCATTTTTCAGGGTCAGAGGCCGTTAATCTTACAGGCTGGATTGCCATGACCGTCATACTATACATTGTGCTTCTGCTGTTATTCAGGCTGATTAAAAGGGAGGAGCTGATCCGGATTCCGGTCATCGGACGGTTTGTGACGCGGTGAATCTGGTTTAAGGCTCCCCTTTTTCATTTTTGATATCAATAAAAAAAGCGCCGTCTGTAAACGTGCAGAATGATATTTCCGAAAGATCCTGATATCCTCTTTTCGCTAAGTTTTTTTCGAGCCAGTGTTTGTCTTTCCCGATTCTGTCTAAATGCTCGTTTTGAATGACTCCATCGACGATAAGCGGTGTTTCCATCTGCTTATCCTTATTGTTTTTCTTTTTGACGATTGACAGCTTTCCCGACGACTCTAATATGGCGTATGACACGTCAGAGATTCTCTCGATGTTATTTTCCCTCAGCTGCATAAGAAGATCATCAAAATTGTAGCGCTGCGACCTCATCGCCCGTTCGTCGATTTTTCCCTGTTTAATGATAATAGTGGGTTTGCCGTCAAGCAGCTGCCGTATTTTTTGGCTTTTGAGCGAAATAAAAGCAAGGCTTACTTGAATAATCATTAAAATGACAATCGGCACAATGGTATGCAAAAGCTTATCATCTACATTTTCGATTGCCAAAACCGCTATCTCGGCAATCATAATGGAAACGACAAGATCCAAAATGCTCAGTTCTCCGATTTCCCGTTTTCCCATCAGTCTGAAAATCACAAGAATGATAAAATAAAGCACAATCGTACGAATCGTAATAATGAAAATATCTCCCATATCGCACCTCCAACGGTCATAGCATTTGCGATCCGCTCTGTTTTATGTAAGAAATGAACTGAACATGATGCTTTTACGTCTAATCCGAACATTCAGAGAATACATTTAGAAAAAGACGGGCTCCGGCTTGTCATATGTCAGGCCCAGAGCGGAGAGGAGATCAAAATGGAAGAAACAAAACAAGTGGGTAAAGGCGTCTTATACGGCTTAGTGGCTATCTTTGCAGTGATGCTTCTTACGAGTCTGGCGATTTCACTGCTGCTGACGGTTACCTCAATGGAAGAGTCATCTTTCAGCTGGCTGGTCACCGCGCTTTCTTTTCTTTCTTTATTTGCCGGCGGTTTTATTTCCGGCGGCAAAGCAAAAGAAAAAGGCTGGATGATCGGAGCGTTAACCGCCGTTTGTTTCTCATTAATCATCTTGCTGTTTCAATATTTAGGGTTCGGAAAATCATTTACATCCGGTCAGCTTTTGTTTCATCTCGGCTTTTTGGGAGTCAGTATGCTGGGCGGGATTTTCGGAGTGAATTTGAAGGGCAGCAGATCAGCGTAATAAAAAAAGAGCGGATTCTCCGCTCTTTTTTAGTATGTATGAGCTTCGCTGTTATTCAGCAGAAGCTTCTCTGATTGCGCGGCGGTCAAATGTTAAACGGGTGTTATCACCTGTTTTAATGACGACCTTGCTTTCATCAATTGACTCAACAGTGCCGTGCAATCCTCCGATTGTCACCACTGAATCTCCTTTTTTCAGCTCTTCCTGCATCTGGCGTACGGCCTTCTGCTGCTTTTGCTGCGGACGGATGAGCAGGAAATAAAGCACTGCAAACATCAAAATAATAGGAACGATTGTGCCTAAAGTACCCATCTGTTTCCCTCCTTTCAAAAATGGTTTTTATTTAGAAGCTTTTCGCATTTGGCTTATTATAGCCGTAACGCTCAAAGAACTCTTCTCGGAAATCACCAAGACGATCCTCTCGGATAGCTTGTCTGACCTGCTCCATTAAGTGTAACAGAAAATGAAGGTTATGGTAAGTTGTTAATCGAATTCCAAACGTTTCATTGCAGCGGATCAAATGTCTGATGTAAGCACGGGAGTAATTTTTGCATGTATGACAGCTGCACTCTTCGTCAATCGGTCGGAAATCGCGCTCATATTTGGCGTTTTTCATGTTCAGGCGCCCTTCATTCGTAAACACCGTGCCGTTTCGGGCAATCCGGGTCGGCAGTACGCAGTCAAACATATCCACGCCGCGGATGGCGCCGTCAATTAAGGCATCCGGTGAACCCACACCCATTAAATATCTCGGCTTGTCCTTCGGTAAAAGCGGAGTTGTAAACTCAAGCACTCTGTTCATGACGTGCTTCGGCTCGCCGACAGATAATCCGCCTATGGCATAACCCGGGAAATCAAGTGAAACCAAGTCTTTGGCACTTTGTGTCCGCAGGTCTTCATACTCTCCGCCCTGTACGATTCCGAACAGCCCCTGCTCATCAGAGCGCCCGTGCGCCTCCAGACAGCGTTCCGCCCAGCGGCTGGTCCGTTCCACAGAGCGTTTCATGTAATCATACTCTGCCGGATACGGAGGACATTCATCAAACGCCATCATGATATCAGAACCGAGGGCGTTTTGAATTTCCATCGCTTTTTCCGGAGATAAAAACAGCTTGTCTCCGTTTAAGTGATTGCGGAAATGTACGCCTTCTTCTTCTATATTACGAAACTTGCTCAATGAAAAGACCTGAAAACCGCCGGAATCCGTTAAAATCGCGCGGTCCCAGTTCATAAACTGATGAAGCCCGCCCGCTTCTTTTACAATGTCATGTCCGGGGCGGAGCCATAAATGGTACGTATTGCTTAAAATAATACCCGCATCCATAGATTTCAGCTCGTCCGGAGACATCGTCTTTACCGTAGCAAGCGTGCCGACCGGCATAAATACAGGCGTTTCAAAGGAGCCGTGGGGCGTATGAACTCTGCCCAGACGCGCTCCCGTTTGTTTGCATTCCTTTATAAATTCATAACGTATCGGTTGTTCAGCCACTTTGTATGAGGCCTCCTGTCATTCAAATTAGATAATCAGCATGGCGTCGCCAAAGCTGAAGAAACGATATTCCTCTTCTACCGCATGACGGTAAGCGGAAAGAACATGCTCTCTGCCGGCAAGCGCAGAAACAAGCATGATAAGCGAAGATTTCGGCAGGTGAAAGTTGGTGATCATGCCGTCAATCGCTTTAAATTCATATCCCGGATAAATGAAGATCGACGTCCAGCCGCTTGAAGCGGTAAATACGCCGTCATGCTCGCCGGCAATGGTTTCAAGGGTGCGCGTTGATGTCGTCCCGACCGACACGATGCGCCCTCCCGACTTTCTGACCTCGTTTAAAGAAGCGGCGGTTTCTTCCGTCATTTCATAAAATTCCGCGTGCATGTTATGCTCTTCCACATCATCCGCACTGACTGGGCGAAATGTGCCGAGTCCAACGTGCAGGGTGATAAATTCAATCCGCACACCCTTTTGCTTCAGCTCGTCCAGAATCTCTTCCGTAAAATGAAGTCCGGCAGTCGGAGCTGCGGCGGACCCGATTTCTTTTGAAAAGACGGTCTGATACCGTTCTTTATCATCAAGCTGCTCTTTAATGTAAGGAGGAAGCGGCATTTCACCGAGCGATTCAAGCACTTCGTAAAAAATCCCGTCATACCGGAATTCTATTTTCCGGCCGCCGTGATCAAGTTCCTCCGTGCAGACCGCTGTCAGCCGGCCGTCCCCAAATGTCAGGACCGTTCCTTTTTTTACGCGTTTCGCCGGCTTTACAAGCGTTTCCCATGTATCATTTTCTTCCTGTTTTAATAACAGGAGCTCCACTTTCGCTCCCGTATCTTCTTTTGTGCCGAATAATCTGGCAGGGAGCACACGGGTATTGTTCAAGACGAGGCAATCCCCTTCTTTAAAAAAGCTGACAATCTCTTTAAATGAACTGTCCGTCAGACCGCCCGTCTGTTTGTCAAGCACCATCAGCCGCGATGCGTCACGCTCTTTCAGCGGCACTTGGGCAATGAGGCGTTCAGGCAGTTCAAAATCAAATAAATCGACTTTCATCATTTCACCTTTATTCTGTCTATTGTTATTTCATTCTGCCGAAAAAATTGAGCAGGATGGATAGTATCACACTGATTACAATACAAGTAACAACGGGAAAGAAAAATGTGACATTTCCCTTTTTAACGAAAATATCTCCGGGCAGCCGTCCGACAAAGTGCCAGACTGCGCCGGCAATAAGCAAAACAGCACCGAGAACCATGAGAACCTTCGGAAAATCAGTCACAGGCGGGTGCCTCCAATCGAAAATGCTCATACACAGCCGGGGTCACGACCCGTCCCCTCGGCGTCCTCTGAAGAAATCCGATCTGCAGCAGATACGGTTCGTACACATCCTCTATTGTATGCGGTTCTTCGCCGATTGTCGCGGAAATCGTATCAAGGCCGACCGGACCGCCGCTGAATTTTTCAATCATGCCCATCAGCAGCTTGTGGTCAATATGATCAAGGCCGAGCGCATCGACTTGAAGACGTTCGAGCGCGTCGTGAGCGATTTCTTCCGTGATGCGGCTGTCGCCGAGCACCTGGGCAAAATCTCTCACCCTTCTGAGAAGCCGGTTTGCAACCCGCGGCGTTCCCCTTGACCGTCTGGCAATTTCCAGAGCCGGCGCTTCTTCGATATCCACTTCAAATACTTCAGCCGTTCGTGACACGATATCTGTCAGCTCTTCCTGCGTATAGTATTCAAGGCGCGACAGCACCCCGAACCGGTCTCTGAGCGGTGCGGTCAATAATCCCACCCTGGTCGTCGCTCCTACCAGCGTAAAAGGCGGAAGGTCAAGACGGACGGAGCGGGCGGACGGGCCTTTACCAATGACGATATCAAGGCAGAAATCCTCCATCGCCGGGTACAGCACTTCTTCAATTGAACGGTTCAGCCTGTGAATTTCGTCTATAAACAGCACATCTCCGGGTTCAAGCGCCGTCAGAATGGCTGCCAAGTCTCCCGGCCTTTCAATGGCCGGCCCTGACGTCGTCCGCATCTCCACACCCATCTCATTGGCCACGATCGACGCAAGCGTTGTTTTTCCGAGACCCGGAGGCCCATATAAAAGAACGTGGTCAAGCGTTTCCTGCCTCATTTTCGCCGCATCGATAAACACGCGCAGATTTTCTTTCACCTTCTTTTGGCCGATGTACTGGGCGAGATTCTGCGGCCTGAGGCTTTGCTCGATTATTGATTCATGGCTGTCTGCTTCACTTGAAACGAGCCGTTCATCCATGAACATCACCTTACTTTAATAATTTTTGCAATGCTTTTTTCACATATTGATCTGTTGAAAGCGCCGTTTCCTCTTTTAAGTGAGGAAGCACTTTTTTAATTTCTTTTTCGGCGTAGCCGAGAACCCTGAGCGCTTCAAGCGCCTCGTCAAGCGCCGTTTCAGCCTCTTGTTTTTCAATGCGCGCTTCATGATTGAACAGATTGTCAATCATTTCAGGCACGACATCGGCCAGTTTGCCTTTTAAATCAAGAATAATCTGCCGCGCCGTCTTTTTGCCCACACCCGGAAATTTCACCAAAAAGGCTTCATCTTCCTGTTCAATCGCTTCGATGACGGCTCCCGGATCACCGGAACCGAGAATGGCGAGCGCCCCTTTCGGCCCGATGCCGGTGACGTTCAGCAGCTTTGTGAAAAGCGCTTTTTCTTCCCTGGTTGAAAAGCCGTACAGAGAAAAGGCGTCTTCTTTTATATGATGATACGTAAAAATGGTCTCTTGATTGCTTACCTTATAAATAAACGGATTCGGAGTGAAGACCTGATAGCCGATTCCGCCGTTTTCAATCACGATGTATTGGGGAGATACGTAATCAATCGTCCCCTTCACGAATTCAATCACACCTATTCACCTCTTTGACTGCTTATCATTGTAACACAAAAACAGCCAAAGTCTTATAGAAAAGTTAACGTATGTTCGCTTTGACACCTTCCGTTCAGAAAAAAAAGACATGTGTCACATGTCTTGCGTCAAAGTCAGCCGCTGTAAGTCTTAATATGATCGATCACGCTCTCAAACTCCGCTTTTGTCCTGTACGGTATACCGTGTTCCAAATGCTTTTGCAACCGGCTTTCCAACCGCTCTAAATCAATTTGGAAGAAAGACTGGATCGGCTCCGACAGCGATCCGGGACGGCCGTGAAAAGTGGAAATCACCCCTCCGTCCGTGACACCGATATAACCGTTTACCTTACTGAGCGGAGAAATATCATCAACATGCTTACGGAAAAGAACGAAGCCTTTTTTCTGCTCAACGAGCGTCCAGCCGGCGTATGCGGCCCAAAAGTCTTCCATCGCCAAAACGGTTTCATCCGTATGTTCGATGCCGACATCACCGTCAAGATAGACTTTTTCCAGCTGGACGTGCACCCGAAGCGGCCCGTAATGCTCGACCTCTGCCCCGTATGCATCGTTTCCTCCGCAAATCAGGACTGCAGCTGATAAGATAAACATAAATAAAAGACGCCCACCGCAAATTCGTTTCACCAATAACACCTCTTTATTCAATCAAACTCTTGATGCTAGTTTGACCAAAGATACCGGTGCTTAACCGTTTTCTTTCTTTTGACTGCTTCGCCGAAAAAAAAGCAGCCCTCTAATAAAGGCTGCCCCGCTTTATTATGCCCGGCCGGCTGATATCAGTTTCATCTGTCCGGGCGTCAGTTTGAGTCGGTATCCTCTTACGGTCAAATACACAGTTTTTGTCCCGCGGCTTTTGTCGCACTCCGTTTTTTTCATCCCAGCCCCTCCGTTACGTTTTATTTAGCTTTTATGTTAACAGCGCAATATAAAGAGCGTTTTAAGACTATGTAAAGAAATGATGAAAAAAATACTGCCGGATGAAATCATCCGGCAGTCCCGTCTAACGGCTGTTTTTGTTCATGTCTTGAAGCTTTGTAAAAGTGGCGTTATCAGTAAATACTTGAATTGCGCGGCCGTCCGCGAATTTTTTGGCTGCATGTTTGACATGTTGATCATCATTTTTCGTAAAAGGATGATTTGTTCTGACAGCAATGACGACTCTTGTGTCAGTCACGACGACCTGACTATCCTGTACGCCTTTTACTTTTTTCACGCGGTTTGCAATTTTTGCCGCCATTCTGATGTTTTCGGCATTGTCATACCCATTATAAGACATAGCGGCCGGCGGCGTATTGGCGTTGCGGCCGTTATATGTGCCGTCCGTTGTTAACGGAACCCCGTTATTCGGCGTATTTCGGTAAGACACGTTTGTCGTATCCCGGCGGCCGTTTCGGTTTTCCATCATTTCGGAAACAGGTCCTTGATGGTCCATTCCGTACTGGCGTCTGCCGTTATCATTGTCATTTGAATAATACCCGACCGGACGTGTTGTCTGATTGTAGCGTCCGTCATTCATGGCATTATTTGCTCCGCATGCCGTTAAACTTGCAGTCACGGCTAAAACGCCTGCGATTGTCATCAGTTTTTTGCCCAATGGAAAAACCCCCCGTGGATTCATCGCTGTGTGAGCGTTTCCGCTCATGTTTAGGATGTGCGGCCGACGGCGGGTTTAAGCTTGTCAGTTATGTCCAGTCTTCTTCGGACATAAAAAAAGGAACGACATACATCGTCCCGATACATTAGTCTTCATCTTCCTCCGGCCGTCCGAATACTTGATTTGGACTCGGCTGATTCGGCGCGGCATTGGGATTTGCTCCGCCGTAAGGCATAAAATATCCGGCACTTGCGCCCACATTCGGATATGGCTGCACAGGCATATTGGCGTGATGGTGATGTGAACCATGATGATGTGAACCGTGGTGGTGATGATGGTGATGATGCGAATCATTGCAGCCGCAATCATCGTCCTTAAATTTCCCATCGTGATGAGGCTCGTTTGCGTAATGTGATGAATAGCCGCCGTAATACGGCATATGTCCGTATGGAGCACCGCCGAAACCAGATGCAAAACCATCAAAATGCTCTGCATTTTCATGGGCCAGGTTTTCATATTCACCGTAACCCGCTTGCGGCCCAAATCCCGGATGATGGAATCCGTACGGTAACGGCATCGGCATTACCGGAAAGCCTCCAAAACCTCCTCCAAAACCGCCGAAACCTCCGCCTACCGGGAAGCACGGATGGCATAGTCCCGAACCCGGCAGCATCGGTGTCACCGGAACCGGACAAGGACAAGGCATGCACGGAATCGGGTAATGCATAAAAGGCGGTTCAACGGCCGGCATATTCGGAAATGGGACATTCGGGATGTTTGGCATGTTCGGCAGATGATAAGCTGCGTTTTCTTCTTCCATCTTTCCGGCTTCAGGCGCCTTTGGCATATTCGGGTAATTCGCGTTTTCCATGTTGATCATTTCCTCCTGTTGTGGAATGTTATTGTCATGCTCTTTTTCTTTCGGCTCGACAAAATGTGTCACCGGTTCCTCCGGCTTAGGAGGCGACCACGGCTGAAACAGCTGATTGGTCGGATAATACTGATTCATATCAGCTTCCGGCAGCACATTTTCATGCTTTTCAGGGATCGGCGGCACATACGGAATTGACGGCTTTGGTTCTTCCGGTATGGTGTCTTCGATATCCACAACTGATTTCGGTTTTTCTTTAGCATATGGATGCTCATGCTTATGCGCAGACGTTCCGAAGTTTGCCTTTGGTTCTTTTCTGACCGGAACGGCTTCTGAAGGCACCTTTATCTTCATTCCAGGCATAATTAAGTCTGGATTGCTCAGCTGATTATTCAATTTCTTTAATTCTTCAAAATCAACTCCGTATTTTTCAGCTATTTTCCAGAGCGAATCGCCTTTTTGAACGATATGAATTTTCAACGTTTTCCCCTCCTATGCACAAAACGTGAACGGTACATTTGTCATTACAATACGTTTCTTCACACTATATGCAGGCGAGCTGGGCATGATGATAAAAAATTTGGAAAGGAGGGGAGTTTTTTATTTTTACGTATGGCTCAGCATTCTGTTCAACGCACGAAGCGCTTCTGTCCGAACCGCTTCCGGAACCTTAATGACACCCTTCGGCTCGCCTTTTTCAAGCTGCTCAAGCGACCACAATAAATGCGGAAGGTCGATTCTGTTCATTGTCAGACACGGACACATATCCGGATTCAGTGATTCAATCTGTTTATCCGGGTGCGATTGAATGAGGCGCTGCACAAGATTCATTTCCGTACCGACAGCCCACTTGCTTCCCGGCTCAGCCTGTTCAATCGTATCAATAATGTATTTGGTAGATCCGCTGTCATCACTTAGCGAGACCACTTCCCGCGAACATTCCGGGTGAACGATAATGCGGATGTCAGAATCCCGCTGCCGCAGCTGAGAAATATTTTCCGCTGTGAATTTTTCGTGTACGGAGCAATGTCCTTTCCAAAGGATGACCTTAATGTTTTCCGGGTGGTCAGTAAGCAATCGGTTCTGAGCCGGGTTCCATACAGCCATTTCTGTCAGCGGAATGCCGAGGTCATATGCTGTATTTCTGCCTAAATGCTGATCCGGCAAAAATAAAATTCTTTCCTTTTGTTTAAAAGCCCATTCCAGCACGCTCCGGGCATTCGAAGAAGTGACGGTCGCTCCGCCGTGCCGCCCGACGAATGCTTTAATTTCCGCCGTCGAGTTAACATATGTTAACGGAATGATGGTGTTACCGTACAGCTCCTGAAGCTCTTGCCATGCTTTATCCGTCTGCTGTATATCAGCCATATCAGCCATCGAACAGCCGGCGCGCATGTCGGGCAAAATGACGGTTTGGTTATCATCAGTCAGCATATCAGCCGTTTCCGCCATAAAATGCACGCCGCAAAACACAATATATTCCGCATCTTTATTTTTTTCGGCTACTTGGGCAAGCTGCAGGGAGTCACCGGCAGTATCGGCAAATTGTATCACTTCATCTTTTTGATAGTGATGTCCCGGAATGAACAGACGTTTTCCGAAGGACTGTTTAATCGCGGCGACCCGCTCCTCCATTTCTCCGGTGCTCAAGTTTTTATAATGGCTCGGCATCATTTCAGCTGATGCAGTTAATACGTCAAAGATAGACATTATGAAAAATCCCCCTGTTCCGCCGCCGCAACATCCATGCTGATATCGGCGCTTTTTACTGAATGAGTCAGAAATCCGAGTGAAATATATTGTACGCCTGTTCCTCTATAAGCAGGCAATGTGTCGAGCGTTATGCCTCCGGATGCTTCCGTTTTGATATGGGCCGGTGTCATGGCTGCAAAACGCCGGACGGTCTCAGGCGGACAGTTGTCAAACATAATAACGTCTGCGCCCGCGTCTATTGCCTCCAGCAGCTGCTCTTCGGATTCGATTTCGACTTCTGCCGCAAGCATCTGCCCCGCCGCTTGTCTTGCCCGCTCCATGGCTGCCTTTATCGATCCGCAGGCGGCAATGTGATTATCTTTAATCATGATGCCGTCGTATAGGCCGAAGCGGTGATTACAGCCGCCGCCGATCCGGACGGCGTATTTTTCCAGCATCCTGAGCCCCGGTGTCGTTTTTCTCGTATCGCAAAGCTTAATGGACGGATCATCAAGACGCCTTTTGGCCTCATCCGTCATTGTCGCAATGCCTGACATTCTTTGTATAAGATTCAGGATGACACGCTCCCCCGTAAGAAGAGCCGCCGCCGGGCCTTCCATTTCAGCAAGCACGTCTCCTTTTTTCATCCGTTCTCCGTCTTTTTTCAGGGAGCGGACGCGGATATCGTTGTTTAAAAGCTTCCACCCTTCTCGGATAACGGCTTCTCCGGCAAACACACCGTCTGTTTTGGCGATAATCTCCGCCTTACATTGCTGATCCGAAAAAATCGCTTGTGACGTTGCGTCACCCGTTCCGATATCTTCCTGAAAAAAATGTGTCAGCATTTGCTTCAGCTGCAGAATGTCCATATTTCCCCAATCCCTTCGTTTTTTCTGATAACTGTTCCTGATGCTGAATGAATGATTTGTTTTCCATGCCACTCTTTCTCTGTCCCGGGAAAATCAGCGCGAAAATGGGCGCCTCTGCTTTCCTCCCGGATAAGAGCAGAAGATACGGCGAGTTGTGCGGTCTGCCATAAGCAGGACAGCTCGGCTTGTTCCGTTGTGATATCCTTCACATTCATATGATGAACAGGTACTTTGTGAAGCCAGGATGCCAGCGCCTGCATGTTTTCTTTATCTCTGACGATGCCCGCTCCGGCTGTCATTTTGGCTTGGAGCATGTGAAGCGTTGTGTCCGGCACTTGTAAGATGACGTCAGATTTTCTCGAAGCTTTTTTATATCTTCCGTTTAACGGCGTTTGAATGATATGTTCCGCACACCTTTGTCCGCTTGCCAAAGCTTCCAGCAGCGAGTTGCTCGCAAGCCGGTTTGCCCCGTGCAGGCCTGTGCAGGCGGTCTCGCCTATGGCGTAGAGATCAGGCACAGACGTTTTCCCCCATGTATCGGTTTTTACTCCGCCCATTAAAAAATGCATCCCCGGGGCTACGGGAATTCCGCTTTCAATATCAACGGCGGCTGTTTTACAAATTTCTGTTATGGTCGGAAAACGTTTGTTAAAATCGGCTATCCGGCTGCAATTCATGTAAACTGGATTTTCTTTCATTATTTCTTCGAAAATCGCCCGTGAAACGACATCTCTCGGCGCCAAATCTTCAAGCGCGTGTCTGCCCGTCATGATTCTGCGCCCTGAACGATCCGTTAAATATCCGCCTTCCCCTCTCACAGCTTCAGAAATCAGCCCGTACACAGTCCCGTTTTTCACAAGGAGGGTCGGGTGAAACTGGGTGAACTCCATATCCGTGATCTCTGCTCCCGCGCGTAAGGCAAGAGCGATGCCGTCACCCGTTATGGCGGAATCATTTGTATGATACTGATACAGACTGCCGCACCCGCCTGAGGCAAGCACTACGCAATCCGCTCTTCTGTAAGAAACGGAGCCTGAAGCATCCTTTACGGCAACGCCCGCGCATCGTCCGTGTTCAATCAGCAGCTCAACAGCCGTTTCGTGTTCAATGATCCGTATGCCGCCCCTCAGCTGCCGAAGCAGATACTCAACCAAAATCCGTCCGGTCGCATCTCCCCCGGCATGCAGAATTCTTCTTTTAGAATGAGCGCCTTCCTTGCCAAGACAAAATGTTCCGTCTGATTTCGTATCAAATGGAAATTGACTTTCTATCAGCTGGTTTATCATGCTTTGTCCGCTTTGCAGCAAATCCCGCACGGCTGTCACGTCATTATGGCCGCAACCCGCATACAGTGTATCGTTCACATGGGAGTCAATGGAGTCATCTTCTGCATATGAAACAGCAATCCCGCCTTGAGCATAATGCGAATTGCTGTTTGTTACGTTTCTTTTCGTTATGACGGTCACTTGGTATGACGGAGGAAATGCAGAAGCACAGGCAAGGGCCGCCGTCCCCGAACCAATGATGATAATTGTTTTTCCAGACATAATCACCCTCCTGTTATTTTTACACCTGTCTTGACACCTATATTTACACAAGGATAAAATAAACTCAAGCTTTTTTTAACATAAACGGATAGGAGACGGCCTGTATGATTTATCTTGATTATGCGGCGGGAGCGCCTTTAAGCCAAAAAGCCGCGGAAGTCTTTCAGCATCTCAGTACAGAAGCATTCGGAAATGCAAGCAGCCTTCATGATGCCGGAGGGAGAGCGGCGGATGTGCTGGAATATTGCAGACAGTCTGCAGGAAAATTGATCGGCGGAGCGGCAGACGGCATTTATTTTACAAGCGGCGGCACGGAAGCGAACATTCTGGCCGTCCAATCATTGCTGCATGGTCTTCCCCCTCACAAAAAACATTTTATTACGACCGCAATGGAACACCATTCGATCCATAATGCCGCGGCGTTTTTAACGGATCAGGGAATTGAAGTCACTGTCATTTACCCCGACAGAAACGGCCTTATAACCGAGGACATATTGGCGGCTCATATCCGTCCTGACACGGGGCTTGTTTCTATACAGCACGCCAATTCAGAAACCGGTCTCATCCAGCCAGTGGATCGCCTGGCCGCTTTTCTTCACCATCGAAATATTTTGCTTCATTGCGATTGTGTTCAAAGTTTCGGCAAACTGCCGATTAATGCAGATCAGACGGGTATCGATGCCCTTTCCGTCTCCGGTCATAAAGTATACGGCCCGAAAGGCACCGGGGCTGTTTACATTCGGCCCGGCGTCAGCTGGAAGCCGGTTTATCCGCATACCGTACATGAAAACGGGTTCAGGCCGGGTACTGTGAATGTACCGGCCATCGGCGCTTTTACCGCTGCTGCGGAGTATGCAGTGAAACACATGGCGGAACACCGTGAGCATGCTGACAGGCTGAGGAATTATTTGTATGACCAAATTCGGCGTCAAGGCCTCCCCATTTCATTTTCAGAGGAAGAAACCGGCGGTGAATGCCTGCCCCACATTGTCGGGTGTTTTTTTCACTCCTTTGAAGGACAATATGTTATGTTAGAATGTAATCGTAATGATATTTGCATCTCAACCGGGAGCGCATGTTCCGCCGGCAGTCACGGCCCTTCTTCAGCTATGAAGGCGCTGAGAAAAACCGAACGGGAAGCGCGGCAGTTTTTCCGGATCTCATTCGGAAATGAAACAACATGTGAACAGCTCGATATGCTGATACATACATTTACGGCGCTATGGGAGCAAAAGAAAGGAGAATCAGCAATTTGACAGAAGGAACGAAGCTTACGGGGACGAAAAGACGCGACATGCTGCTTCAATGGCTGAAAGAAGCCGGCTCACCATTAACAGGGGGCGAATTGGCCAAAAAAGCAAATGTCTCAAGACAGGTGATCGTGCAGGATATATCCCTCTTGAAAGCAAAAAGCGAACCGATTATCGCCACGAGCCAAGGCTATTTATACATCAGCATGAATGCCGGCGGCGAAAAAAACGCCGAACGGATTGTCGCCTGCCTGCACGGCCCGGAGCGGACGGAAGAAGAGCTTGAACTCATCGTCGATGAAGGGGTCACCATAAAGGACGTCATCATTGAACACCCCGTATACGGCGATTTAACCGCTGCCATAAGAGTCAGCACACGGAAAGAAGTCAAACAATTCATGGATCACATTAACTCGACAAATGCCGCTTACCTTTCACAACTGACAGGAGGCGTGCATCTCCATACGTTAAGCGCGCCGACGAAAGAGCGGATTGATCAAGCCTGCCAAGCCTTGGACGACGCGGGTATATTAATAAAAGATTAAAAAAAAAAGCCCCCAGAAGGGCTTTTTTTATATCGAATAGGATTGATATGTTCCCAGAAGCTTGACCCGGCAGCCGAGGGCTTCCATCTCTTGAACGGCTCCGGGAATGAGCACCTGATCCATCGCCTGTTCAATATCAATGATAAAGAAATAGTTGCCGAGACCCGTTTTTGTCGGGCGCGATTCGATCTTTGATAAATTCAGGTTTCTCCATGAAAAAGCGGACAGCACCCTGTGCAGTGCGCCTGATTGGTCATCTTGGGGAAGCGTCACCATCATCGTCGTTTTCGATCTTGATGACAGTTTTGCATTCACTTCAAATAAGACGTCTTTTTCAGGCGAAAGAATGACGAATCTCGTGTGGTTATCCTGATAATCCTGAATATCCCGCTTCACGATGCTCAAGCCGTATGTAGCAGCCGCCATTTCATTCGCAATCACGCCGATCGGAAGTTCCGGATGCTCACTCACATACTTAGCAGCCGCACCTGTTGACTTCGCATACTCATAAGGGACGGACGAAAAATGCCGATGAAGAAATTTGTGGCATTGCGCAATCGCATGTGAATGAGAAAAAATTTTCTCAAGCTTTTTCCACTCATTTTCTCTCGAAGGGTGAACGAGCAGGTGCTGGTAAATCGGCAGCGTCATTTCCCCCACAATCGCAAGAGGCTGCTCATGAATCAAATAGTCAATCGTTAAGTTAACCGAGCCCTCCAGCGCGTTTTCCAAAGGAACAAATGCAAGATCCACTTCTCCCGCAACCGCCGCATCCATGCATGCCGGTATTGTATGATAAGGTGCTTGTGTCACGCTGTTTTGAAAGCAGGAACTGACTGCTAGATGTGTAAATGTGGCTTCTGGCCCTAAATAACCGACTCTCATGTTTCTCTTCTCTCCTTACGCGCCTGACCCTAAGATCTCAACTTTTTCTATAAAATCAAATTTTCTCAGTTTATTCATTAACGTATGAATGTTTTCTTCCATTGCGGATGTGCTGATTGAGAGCGTGACATTCGCCCTGCCCTGAAGCGGAATCGACTGGTGAATGGAGAGCACGTTGCTTCCTGAGTCAGCCACCGCCTGCAAAAGCTGGGACAACGCGCCTGACCGATCCTCCAAATGAAAGAAAAGTGTGATTATTTGTTCTTTAACCATCGTGTAAAAAGGGAAAACCGCATCTCGGTATTTGTAAAAAGCGCTTCTGCTCAAATCAACTTTCTGCACGGCATCTGCAACCGATTCAGCCTTTTTTCTGTCCAGCAGTTTTTTGACTTCAAGGGTTTTCCGCATCGCATCAGGCAGAACGTCTTCACGCACTAAATAAAATGTCTCTTCTTTCACCTGCACCCCTCCCTCTTACATCAGAGAGCCTGCATCGCAAGCTCTCCGTCTTTTTAATCAATAAATTCAAATTCAAATTCCAGAAGCCGGATGATATCGCCATCTTTAGCCCCGCGTTCTCTGAGCGCTTCATCAACGCCCATTCCGCGCATCTGTCTTGCAAAACGCTTGACGGATTCGTCACGGGAGAAGTCAGTCATTTTAAAGAGGCGTTCCAGACTGTCACCTGAAAGCACAAACGCACCGTCCGGATCACGGGTAATGTTAAATGGAATTTCTTCATCTTCCATCGTGTACATCACGCGGTTTTCCGCCAGTTCTTCTTCATCATACAGCGGGAATTCAGGCGTTGTTTCCAGCTGATTGGCGACTTCAAACAGAAGATCGCGGAGCCCTTCTCTCGTCACCGCGCTGATCGGGAAGACAGGATGGTCATCCTGAAGCTTTTCTTTAAACGCTTTAAGATTTTCAGCCGCTTCGGGCATGTCCATTTTATTCGCAACGATAATTTGCGGACGCTCCGTCAGCCGCAGATTATATTCACTGAGCTCCTGATTAATGGTCACATAATCCTCATACGGATCACGGCCTTCCATCGCTGACATGTCAATGACATGAACAATGACGCGCGTCCGTTCGATATGGCGGAGAAATTGGTGGCCTAAGCCGACTCCTTCGTGCGCTCCTTCAATCAGGCCGGGCAGATCCGCCATGACAAAGCTTCTTCCGTCATCCGTTTCCACCATGCCCAGATTCGGAACAAGCGTTGTAAAATGATAATCGGCGATTTTCGGCTTTGCCGATGAAACGACAGACAGAAGCGTAGATTTTCCGACACTCGGGAAGCCGACGAGACCTACGTCTGCAAGCACCTTCAGTTCAAGCACGATATAGCGCTCTTTTCCGGGCTCTCCGTGCTCTGACAGCTGCGGTGCCGGGTTGGCCGGTGTCGCAAAGCGGGTATTCCCGCGTCCGCCGCGTCCGCCTTTTGCGATGACGGCGCGCTGTCCATGTTCAGTCAGATCGGCAATGACCTGTTTTGTATCGTCATCCGTAACGACTGTGCCGGGCGGAACTTTAACAACCATATCGTCCGCGTTTCTGCCGTGCTGGTTTTTAGACATGCCGTGCTCGCCGCGTATCGCTTTGAAATGGCGCTGGTACCGGAAGTCCATAAGCGTGCGCAATCCTTCATCAACCTCAAAGACGACGTCGCCTCCATTACCGCCGTCACCGCCGGCAGGCCCGCCTTTCGGCACATATTTTTCACGGCGGAACGCAACCATTCCGTTACCGCCGTCGCCGCCTTTTACATATACTTTCACCTGATCTACAAACATAATATCCTCCGTTCTAAACCGTAAAAAACCGCTAGTTCATTCCAATTTCGGCCACACATTCATGGCCGGTCAGCTCAAATTGCATGACATCAAAGTCCTCATACCGCGATTTGCGAAATTCATCAAACACATCTGCATTTGCAATCGTTCCATGAAAATCGAGATATACAATAAGCTGTCTGTCAGGGTGATCCGTCTGCAGCGATACGGTCAGATGATTTTCACTTTCATTGCTTACCGCCAGACCGAACAGATGAAACAGTTTTCTCATCAGGTTTGACAGCTTTTGATCATATGCCGATAAATCTTTAATTTCTCCGAGCACTTCGTATTCGAGCCTCATATAACGGGACTTCCAATTAAATGTAAGAAAGTCAAACGCCAAGTGCGGGGTTTTCAGGTTTGAGAGCTTTGACTCGTGCTTTGCATCTATGACCATTTCGTCGATTATTTCAACGACCCTGTCATACTTCTGCAAACTTAAGTTTCCTTTTATCAGCTGCAGCTTATTCATCCAATCATGACGGAAATGGCCCATTAATTGGATCAGCTCATTAATCAGAGCCGCATCGCTTACAGGTTCTTCTTGTTTCTTCGATACATCCTTCATTTTCGCACTCCCAATCGTTTAATTTCTTTTTAGGAGTCTTGATAAGTGTGTACTATGAATTATAACAGAGAAGGCTTTGTTAGAAAAACACTTGTTTTTCCTGGTTCATCATGTTCCTTTTTCGGATCGCATGCACTGCGGATGCCAGGCAGAAACATTTTTGGTATCACTGCTTGGGGAACATATCCAGTGGGTATGAGAAGCTGATGTCCTCATTCAAGGCGGGGTTCACTCACGCGTCCTCTGCTTTTCATTCTTGATGTTACTCCGCTTACTGCAAAAAAAACTCCAGTCAACGACCGGAGTTTTTTGTGTCATTATTGAGCTACAGGATATACGCTCACTTTTTTGCGGTCACGGCCGAAACGTTCGAATTTAACAGTTCCGTCGATTTTAGCAAAAAGAGTGTCATCTCCTCCGCGGCCCACGTTTTCACCTGGGTAGATTTTCGTTCCGCGTTGACGGTAAAGGATAGATCCGCCCGTTACGAATTGACCGTCTGCACGTTTAGCGCCTAAACGTTTAGATTCAGAGTCACGTCCGTTCTTTGTAGAACCTACACCTTTTTTAGAAGCGAAAAACTGAAGATCTAATCTAAGCATGTAACTCACCTCCTATATTTGGTTTGCAGTCAACTGTAAGTGTTCACTGTAATCCCGCTCGATCGTTTCAAGAGAAACAATCATGCCTTCAATCAGCAGCTGCGCTTTTTGCAAAGCTTCCTGATCAGCGGCTTCAGGGAATTCAAAGTAGAAATAACCCCCGTCCTCGCCTATATCAAGAATCGGTTCGAGAGGAGCCAGCGCGATAACCGCATTGATCGCCCCGAAAACGACAGCCGTAACCCCGGCGCAAACGAGATCTCGTCCATGTTCAGCAAAATCGGCATGTCCCGTCATTTCAAAGGACAAAATGCCCCCGTCATTTCGGGATCTTCGAATTGTTGCCTCAATCATGCTTACGCGTTGATTTTTTCGATTGTCAATTTAGTATAAGGCTGACGATGACCTTGTTTTTTATGAACATTTTTCTTTGCCTTGTAACGGAAAACAGTGATTTTTTTAGCACGGCCTTGTTTTTCAACTTTAGCTGTAACTGTCGCGCCTGCAACTGTTGGGTTGCCGACTTTCACGCTGTCTCCGCCAACAAACAATACGTCTTCAAACGTCACTGTTTCACCTGCTTCAGCAGCAAGTTTTTCGATGTAAACAGTTTGACCTTCTTCAACTTTGATTTGTTTTCCGCCTGTTTTAATGATTGCGTACATTCTCTGCACCTCCTATTAGACTAAGACTCGCCAGCAACAGGGGGCTTTAAAGCTCTTATCACCTGTCCCGAGCGGTTGTAGCATTGGTGCTACATCCATAACATTAAAAAATATATCAGAACCAAAGAGATATGTCAATCTATTTCTAGTAAGGCAGCAGCAGGTCTTCCATGGAGGAATCTGTCCGTTTATCAGCAAAATATGCATGAAGCACTTCATTTTCATCAAGCTGGCTGAGCTTCTCGCCGGCTTTTTCAATGATAATGGGATGTTTGCAGCCCCGTTTGAATTCGGCCATGACATGCTTTACTTTGGCATCGGCTGCGACAGTCAAAGGATGCAGCATGGCGACATCGCGGTTTTTACCGTAATATCTCTCTAAAAGAAACCTCAGCTGAATATAATGCCGCTTGCGGTATTCATCCCATAAAGAAGCGGCGAGAAAAACGAACAGCACCCATGCGCTGACCTGGAGGGGGACGGCCAGCACAATCCAGCAGCAGAGCAAAAGTGCAAAAACGGCTGATGTCTGCAGGCTGAGGAGATGCGCTTTTTGAAAAGCCATTTGTTTAGAGAAGTATAAAAACACAAACTTTCCGCCGTCAAGCGGCCAGATCGGCAAAAGATTGATGAAAAGAATGGAGAGATTATAAAAGGTAAACATCTCAAATGTCTGCTGACTTGTAAAGCCGGACATAAAAAGGAGCCAGGCTGCCGCCTGAAGCCACACATGCTGGAACGGGCCCGCCAGAATGACCGCGAATTCCTCTTTAAGCGGCCGGTTTCCGTGCTCCTCCACCTCAACCGTCCCGCCGAAAGGGAGCAGAAAGACGCGTTTAATGCGCCACGAAAAAAACACAGCCAGAGCAGCATGCCCCAGCTCATGAACGGATACGACCAGCAAAAGACACAGCAGCGCTTTAATGTGCCCCGTCAGAAGACCAAGCCCCATGATAATCCAAAGAAAAGGGTGGACATGAATTTTGAAGAGAAGGCTGAGCCATTTATTCATCAAATGTGATCACCTGAATCGGATCTATGAATTTATCGCCATCCTGAATCGCGAAATAATACTGTCCTTTACTTTTATCGTTAAGCTTGATCGAACCGATCTTTTTTCCTTTATCGACAAAGTCATACAATGATACGTCAACATCTTTGAGCCGGCCGTAAATGCTGCTTGTATTGTCGGCATGCTGCACCTTCACCGTCAGCCCTGTTTTTTCATCTTTGCTCACTTCCGTAATGTAGCCTTCTTTTACGCTGTCAATGGCTTCACTGGCTGTTTCAACAACGACGCCTTCTCCGTTATTCTGAAAGTTCTGCTGGATTTTCCCCGCGGCGGGAACGGCCATATCCTGGCTGACCGCTACCTGACCGTCCTTCTTTTTCGTTCCCGGGGTGAGAAAAGCAAGCGGGTTTCCGAATGAGGATACAAACCAATGATTCACGGCAGCAAACTGAAATTCTTTTTGAAAGGTTTGTGCAATCGCCGGTTTAATCTGACTCAGCGGCAGTTTGTCAGTTTTATAGGCGATAGCGGAAATCAGTACGAGACAGGCGGCCAGCAGGCATTTCAAAATAATAGAATGAGCGTTGATCAGCGGATGCCGTCCGTTAAATTCGGGCGGATGTTCCGTTTGATATTCATAGTCCGGAAGGAGCCTGTGCTTTTCCTGCTCCTTGACCGTCTGCCATGCGGGAGGCTTCTGCGGTCGGGCGTTTTGAACGAAAGTCTGTTTTGATTCAGGGCGCGGTTTTCTCCTTTTGGCCAGTCTTTTTCTAATTTCATCAGCTCTGTGACTCATCGCCATCATCCTTTGCAATCGTTGGGTTTGTACATCCTATGCCTTGTCCATTGCAAATATGCGCCCTGTTGAACAACAAAAAAGACCTGATAAGCTGGGCTTTATCAGATCTTTGTATTCCAGTATATTTATGAACGCACGCCGAAAAACGACTTGATTTTCGCCATCATCCCTTTTTGCTGCTCTTCAAGCACCTGCAAAGGAACGGATTCTCCCAAAATACGCCGGGCGATATTGCGGTAAGCAATGCTGGCGCGGTTTTTAGAATTCATGGCAATCGGTTCGCCGATATTTGAAGCTCTGATCACTTCATCATCGTCGGCAACGATTCCGAGGAGATCAATAGACAGATGATGAACAACCTCATCCACATCCATCGTGTCACCGTTTTTCATGAGGTGATTTCTGATGCGGTTGACGATGAGGCGCGGCGGTTCAATATCTTCCTGCTCCAAAAGTCCGATAATGCGGTCAGCATCCCGAACCGCTGATATTTCCGGCGTCGTCACCACAATCGCCTTATCAGCTCCGGAAACGGCATTTTTATAGCCTTGTTCAATTCCGGCCGGACAATCGATAATGACATAATCAAATTCCTGCTTGAGCTCCTGCACAAGCGATTTGATCTGCTCAGGGACAACAGCCGTTTTGTCGCTTGTCTGGGCAGCCGGCATTAAATGAAGCAGATCATCAAAACGTTTGTCCTTGACAAGCGCCTGATGCGTCTTGCATCTGCCTTCAATTACATCTACTAAGTCGTAAATAATTCTGTTTTCAAGACCCATTACGACATCAAGGTTGCGCAGTCCGATATCTGTGTCTACCAGACAGACGCGCTTCCCTAAAATGGCTAAGGCGGTACCGAGGTTTGCAGATGTTGTTGTTTTACCTACTCCGCCTTTTCCCGAAGTTATTACGATAGCCTCACCCAATTTCACATTCCTCCCTCAAGCCTTGTTAGATCAGGTCTTAAATGAGCCAATTGTTGAAGGCGTTCAATGACCATATTTCCGTCAGTATCTAAATAAGCACATTCCATGTCGTTCCCTTTTTGAATGTGGTCTGGGGAGCGATTTAACACATGATTGATCCTCAATTGTGTCGGCATCATTTCGGATGCGGCGATCACAGCCCGGTTATTTCCGTTATAACCCGCATGGGCAATCCCTTTTAATGAACCGAGAACAAATATATTTCCTCCGGCTTTGATCGTACCGCCGGGATTCACATCTCCGATTAAAAGCAAATCTCCCGTTACGTGAAGCACCTGACCTGAACGGACGATTTTAGAAACAGAAACAATTTCCTGCTCCTCTTTCATCCGCTGCGCTTCTTCTTTGGCGATGACTTCACTGTCAATTGAATGCACGACTAAATCTTTCTTTGACGCGATCAGATCAGTCAGCTGCTCTGCCTGTTCCTGATACAGATACCGATGCCCGAGTTTGATATGAACACTGATTTTTTGGCCTTTGCCATCAGTATATTGTTCAATCGACAGCATATTTTGAAGACCATCGAGAAGCTCATCAAAAGAACACGCATCATCCAGATGCAATGTTAAGCCGTTTTTTGTTCCTTTTATTGTTACATATTGCTGCTTTTTGGTCTTCATCAATGTTCACCTCAACAACATACTCTTTTCGTCAAAAAAAGATAAAATCCTTTTTACTCATCTCTTAATTCTTTCTTCAGACTTATATAAAACAGCCTAAAGGGCAGGACTAATATAATGGCTCCCGCAATATTCAGCACAGCGGTCGGCAAAAACCGCTGAATGACAAAATCGTTAAACGTCATTGTGCCGCTGCGGATTAACGTCTGAATGCCGTAAACGTAAAATTCAAGCAAACATACGCTCAGCACAGCGACCAGAATGACCATCAGGGCATTTGTCTGCAGCACTTTAAACGCTTTGGCCGCCAGGTAGCATAAACCGGCAAAACCAAACATATAAACGCCTAAAACACCCGTATAATTGATGTCATAAAGAAGTCCGAAAATGAGACCGTAGATCACCGCATGCTTTTGGTTGACATAAGCGGACATAAAAATCAGCGCAAGCAAAAGAAAATGCGGAACGACCTGCTGCTCGTCGGAAACGAAAGGAAAATGCACCAGATCTGTATAGATGCTTTCCGCACAAAAGACCAAAATCATAATCAAAGGGAGAAGGAAACGTTTCACGATCCTTCCTCCCCTGTTGCTACGCTTCGATTGACGACGATGACATGGTCAAGATCATACAGGTCGGCAGCCGGTTTCACGTAAGCGATTTTCGTCAGGCCGTAAGCATCTGATTCGACATCGGTTACTTCGCCGACCGTCAGCCCTTGAGGAAATACGCCGCCCGTTCCGGAGGTCTCCACAAGGTCGCCTTTTTTCACTTCACGTTTTTCATCCGGTTCAAGGATGGTCATTTTCAGGGTCTGTTTCTTTTTATCATACCCCTCAATTAAACCGTAGCCTTTGCTTCCCTTTTTGCCGGAGATTTTGGTGGCCACTCTGTTATTGCGGTCAACATCGCTCAGCAGCTGAACGGCGGATGTGAAAGTGTTGAGTCCGCTGCTTTTGATCTTCCCGACAAGCGCACCCTTTTCGTTTGTGACCGCCATGTCCTTGGCCACTTTCTGCTTCGTTCCCTTATTGATCATGATCTGCTTGTACCATTGATCAGGATTTCTGGCGATAACGGTCGCTAAAATCGGATCATAGTCGGAAATCGATTTGACATGCCCGAGTTCATCACGCAGCTTCTTGTTTTCATCTTTGAGTTCTTGGAGCTTCGCTTCATATTGTGTCTGTCCGTCCAGCTTTTGTCTCAAGCGTTCGTTTTCTTTGTACGTGTTTTTCAGGTCTTTTATGTCCCCGAAGAACCCTGCAAAATATTCGGCAGGCGTGTGAAAAATATTTTGAAATACTCCCGTCGTATCACCGATCAGCTTTTCAGGCCAGGTGGTATTACGGCCGTTCTTCAGCGAGAATCCAATCATAGCCACCAATATGATAATACACAGAAGTAATAGCATTAACCGTTTGTTCGGCATCGTGATACACCTCTTCTATTTAACTCCTGATTATCTTGTTTTTCCTTTGAAAAGATGGATGTGCTCCAGTGCTTTTCCAGTGCCGATCGCAACACAATCCAGCGGATCTTCAGCGATAAGTACAGGCATTTTCGTTTCGTCGCTGATGACTTTATCGAGATTGCGGAGCAGGGCGCCTCCCCCGGTTAACACAATACCTCTGTCCATAATGTCAGCTGCCAGCTCAGGCGGTGTTTTTTCAAGCGTGCTCTTCACCGCATCAACGATTGAAAGAACTGTATCACGCAGGGCATTTGCAATTTCCGTTCCCGTAATTTCGATCGTTTTCGGCAGACCTGTCAGAAGGTCGCGGCCGCGGATTTCCATTGACGCATTTTCTTCACCGGTTTCTGCTGAACCGATTTCCATTTTAATGGCTTCCGCTGTACGGTCACCGATCATCAGATTATATGTTTTTCTGATATAGCTGATAATTGAGTCGTCCATTTCGTCACCGGCTACGCGGATTGACTGAGACGTGACAATGCCTCCTAAAGAAATGATCGCCACTTCAGTTGTTCCGCCGCCGATATCAACGACCATGCTGCCCGTAGGCTCCCATACAGGAAGATTCGCGCCGATTGCTGCCGCAAACGGTTCTTCAATCGGATAAGCGTCGCGTGCGCCCGCTTGTCTTGTCGCGTCAATGACCGCCCGTTCTTCAACGGCAGTAATACCTGACGGCACACACACCATAACATACGGCTTTCTCGCAAATAACCCTTTATTTTTCACAGCCTGATTAATGTAGTATTTCATCATTGTCGCAGTTGTTTCATAATCAGCGATAACGCCGTCTTTCATCGGACGGAGCGCAACCACGTTGCCCGGAGTTCTTCCGATCATGTTTTTCGCATCGTTACCGACCGCCACGATCGATTTCGTATCCGTTTGCAGAGCAACGACTGACGGCTCTCTCACTACAATTCCTTTACCTTTAACAAACACAAGCGTATTCGCGGTTCCCAAATCTATACCAAGGTCTCTTGTACCAATTCCGAACATATGTATGTATCTTCCTTTCTTAAAGCAAAAATACCCTAAAGGGAAAAACTCATAAAATCTATTATATCTTAAATCAACGAAAAAAAAAGTGTTACAAATATCCTTTTTCCTTTAAACTCACAAATTTTTTGTCACCAATGACCAAATGATCGAGCAGCTCGATGCCGATTAAATTTCCGCACTCAAAAAGCCGCCTGGTTACCTCTATATCTTCCCTGCTCGGTGTAGGATCTCCTGAAGGATGATTGTGAACGCAAATGAAGGACGCGGCGGATCGTTTGAAAGCTTCTTTAAACACCTCCCGCGGGTGGACAATAGATGAATTCAGACTTCCGATAAAAACGGTGCGTTTATGAATGACTTGATTTTTAGTATTTAAATATAAACAGACAAAATGCTCCTGGGATAAAAAGCGCATGTCCTCCATCACATACTTCGCCCCGTCTTCGGGAGAACGGATGACCCGGTGCTCCCCGGCGGCAGTCTTATGAATACGGCTGCCCAGCTCAATTGCGGCAAGAATCTGAACGGCCTTCACCGTGCCGATTCCGGGAATGCTGGAAAGCTCCTGGGCAGAGGCGCCTTTTAACAGGCGCAGCCCGTCAAACGTCCGCAGCAGCCGGTGAGAGAGGTTCATGACGGACTCGTGTTTCGTTCCCGTCCGCAGCAGGATGGCAAGCAGTTCATTGTTAGACAGATGTTCGGCTCCGAAGTGCAGAAGCCGCTCTCTTGGTTTTTCATTTTCGGGGAAATCTCTTAATTTTAACGGCAGATCACGGATGATCAACCCCTCCTTGTTCCCCTTCCCGGTTTGAACATCAAGCTTTTATATTAAATTCTTTCAGGGCTCTCATTGTTTTAGCGACAGGAAGCCCGACGACAGAATAGAAATCACCGTCTATTTTTTTCACTAAAAGCGCGCCTTTTCCTTGGATGCCGTATGCACCTGCTTTATCCATCGGTTCTTTAGTTTCAATGTAGAGCTGTATTTCGTCTTCACTGAGCGGCCAAAACGTCACTTCCGTCGTGTCACAGAACGTTTCTTTCCGGTCATGCGTCTGAATGCTGACCGCCGTAATGACTTGATGGCTTCGGCCGGAAAGCCTCCGCAGCATGCGTGCCGCTTCTTCTCTGTCACGCGGTTTGCCGAGGCACTCGCCGTCTATGCACACCATCGTGTCAGCGCCGATAACGGCTGCATCGGGATTTTCGGCCAATACAGCACCGGCTTTTTGCTCGGCCAAACATTGGACGTTTTCTTCCGGCGAAAGGTTTCGATTTAATTTTTCATCTGTGCGGCTCGCAATAATGCTGTAAGGAATCTGAAGAAGATTAAGGAGTTCTTTTCTTCGCGGAGATTGTGATGCGAGTATTAAGCGTTTTGTCATGATTGTCATCCTTTCAGGGTTTGCTTAAGAAAAAAAGATACTTGTCTATCCTACCAAATCAAACGGGCAACCACAATTTCAGAAAAATAACTTTTTGATGACAAAATAAAAAATCCCGCCGGATGACGGGAATTGAGAGATTATTATTTCACAACGCTTAAAAGCTCTTTTTGGGCTTTCCAGCCGGATTCGGAACCGGACGTTTCCAGTTCTTTCAGCGCTTGAAGCACGGCCTCTTTCTGTTTTTTGTCAGCGGCGTCTGCGCCGTCTGCCGATTTGGCCGCTTCAGCCACATCCGCTTTTGAAATGTCTTTGCCGGTAATCGCTTTCGCCGAGAGCTCAGATGCTTGTTTAAAAGAGCCTTTCAATCCTGAATCGACCGCAAAGCTGAGCTCTTTTCCGCCCCAAGCCTCAAAATCATGGTCTATCAGCGTCTGGCCCAATTGCTGTGATAAGCTTTTTTCCGCTGCAAGACCGGCGATCACGTATGTGTACCCGTCTTCTTTTGCCAGAGAGACAGCCGAGTATCCTTTTTCAGTCAGCTGGTCAACAAGCGTTTGCGCTCCTTTTTCTGATGAAAATTTTCCGGCCTGCACCGCAAATGTTTTATAGTTTCCGTCTGACTGTTCCGCGTTTCCTGTGCTGCTTGTTTCTGGTTTGTCTTTTGAAACGTCTCCCGCTTTCACCGTCTGTCCTTGTGAACCTTTGTCAGCGGATGCGGGGGCGGAGGCTTCTTTACTTCCCGACATATTTAAGGCGACAAGGCCGAGGCCGGTGCCTAAAACAGCCGCAACAGCAATTGTCGTGACCGCTTTTTTAACTGGAGAAGACGGCTGCTTCTTTTTCGGAAAATGAGGACCCGTGTTTTTCTTCTGGTATGGCGGGACGACTTTCGGATCGTCTTCAAATACCTCATGATTCTTCTCATCATCCCAATTGAAGTCTTCTTCTTTCGGATCTTCATGAGATGCTGCAATCTCCTGCTCCGCCTTCTTTGTTTCTTCCCAATTTGAAAATGTGACGGTTTTCTCCCCGCCTTCATTCACATCTTCTTGTCCATACATCGTTTCTTCTTTTCCGTTAATCGTTACTTTAAGGGCATCGTTTTTGGCTTTGCTGTTCTTTTTGCTTTTCCTTTTTTTCAACGTCTCTTCCCCCTTGCATTCGTCTTGGCCGTACCTTGAACTGATCATGGTTCACACTTTAGCATAGGCGTAAAAAAAAAGAACAAGACTTTTGTCGTCTTGTCCAAAAAACGTTCGCCAAATTTTTCAAGCCCCGCCTGAAGCGAGTGTGATGTAAAACGCGAACAGCTCTTCACCGTATAAGTAACTCAAAGCGCTCCCGGCTGCGATGGCCGGCGCAAACGGGAAAGGCTGCTTTTTACCAAGCCTGCCTCCCGCTGCGGCGCACATACCGTATACGGCTCCGATTATAACGGAAAGAAAGAATGCAATAAGGACGAGCTTCACGCCGAGCGCAAGTCCGATCACTCCAAAC
Source organism: Bacillus sp. 5RYD7K (assembly GCF_059831465.1). Lineage (NCBI taxonomy): Bacteria > Bacillati > Bacillota > Bacilli > Caryophanales > Bacillaceae > Bacillus > Bacillus sp. 5RYD7K. The sequence goes on along the minus strand of NZ_CP191200.1, from coordinate 2,121,480 downwards.
AGCTTCACATCACCTGCGCCGATGCCTCCTTTACTGACAAACATGATAAAAACAAGCAGAGCAAATCCGCAAACAGCTCCGGCAAACCCCGCATACCATGAATCCAGCGGAGAAAAAATACGGCCGGCGATAAAAAGCGGAAGAAAAAACAGCAGAACCTTGTCAGGAATCAGCATATATTGCAGATCCGTCACAGTCACAATCATCAGCAGAGACAAAAATAACAGCGCGATTAGCAGCTCTTTTGAGAAACCGAAATGGATACCGGCAGCAGTGAATAAACATGCCGTCCAGCATTCCGCCGCCGGATACATCACTGACAGCTTCTCACGGCAGTGTCTGCACCTTCCTCTTTGCAGGATATAGGAAACAACAGGCACAAGCTCCCCCCAGGAGAGCGGCAAGCCGCAGAACGAACAGGATGAACGCGGCGAAATAACCGAGATTCGAAGCGGAATACGGCTTGCGACTGTATAAAAAAAAGAACCGAAAATCAGACCGAGAACAAACAGAATGAAAAGCACTCAGACCACACCTTTTCTATCAATCTGGCTCAGATTGTAGCATAGAAAAATACCATGCCTGAAATGGCTGAAAATGTGTTTTCCTCATAAAAACACCCGGCAAAACCGTAAAATGGCTTGCCGGGTGTTTCAGGGGCTGTCAGATCAGCCGCTTTCTCATTTCGGAAATAAAGTATAGGGAACCGGTAATGATGATGACATCATCCGCTCCATCTTTTTGTTCTATCCACTCTTTCACACTGTCCGGGTTCTCATCAAAGCTCTTATCCGCAAGGCCGCTTGCATTGTAAAGGTCTTCGGCGCTTGCGGCACGCGGAAAGTCAAATGACGCAAAATGAATGGAATCTGCTTCGGTTTCAAGCTTTTTAATCATTTCCTGATACGGTTTGTCTTTTAAAGCGCTGAATACGACATGGACGTTTTTATCGGCAAATCGCTGCCTGATCGTTTCTGTCAGCGTATTAACGCCTTCTTCATTATGGGCGCCGTCCGCAAACACTAAAGGGCGGCTTTGAAGCCGTTCAAACCGGCCCGGCCATGAAGCTTTTTTCAGACCGTTTCGCAATGCTTCTTCAGAAATGGCTGTGATTTTCAGGCGATTCAGCCATTCAGCAGCCAATATCGCCAAGGCCGCATTCTGCCTTTGATGAATGCCGATCAGCGACGTTTGAACGTCCTCATAACATTTCGTTTCCGTTTCCAGCGAAAAGCTTTCGCCCGACGGAAGCGCCGCACCATTAAACAGTCTGCATGTCTTATATAGAGACTGGCACGGAGCCTGCTTTTCTTCGGCCTCTGCTTCAATAACGCCGAGTGCTTCCGGCTGATTGACACCTGTAATGACCGGAGTGGCATTTTTAATAATACCGGCTTTCTGCCCGGCGATCTCCTCAATGGTATTGCCTAAAATCGCCATATGGTCATGTCCGATGCTTGTAATGACCGACAAAAGCGGTTTCACAATATTGGTTGAATCGAATGTGCCGCCGAGCCCCGCTTCAAAAATGACAAAATCGATATCATCCCGCTTCGCAAAATATAAAAATGCACACGCTGTAATGATTTCAAATTCTGTCACCGTTCCGGCATCGGTTTTATCAATCTCATCGACTATCGGTTTGATTTCATTAACGAGCGCTCTCCATTCCTCATCAGAAATCGGCGTGCCGTTTACGCTGATACGCTCATTGAACGTAATGATGTAGGGAGATGTGAATGTGCCGACCGTATAACCGGCTTCTTGAAGCACGGAACGGATAAAAGAGACGGTGGAGCCTTTGCCGTTTGTGCCCGCCACATGAATGGCGCGGATATTCTTTTCCGGATGTTCTAATTTTTCCATCAGCCTTTCCATACGGAGAAGGCCAGGCTTAACGCCGAACTTGAGTCTGCCGTGAATCCAGCTGATCGCTTCTTTGTACGTATTAAACAATGAAATCCCCTCTTTTATACAACAAGGCGGTTTCTTAGGAAACCGCCCCGCTGTTTTATCAGCCTTTCAGCTCTGCGATCCGCTGCCGGACAGCTTCGCGTTTTGCCGTGTAGTCTTTCTCTTTTGCGCGTTCTTCTTCAATGACTTGCTCAGGAGCTTTTTTGATGAATCCTTCGTTGCCGAGTTTTTTCTGAACGCGTTCGACTTCTTTTGTCAGCTTGTCGAATTCTTTTTGCAGACGGGTGATTTCCTCATCGATGTTAATCAGCCCTTCAAGCGGCAGAATCACTTCCGCTCCGGTGACGACCGCTGTCATCGCTTTGTCTGCCGCGGTGATATCCGTCCCGATTTTCAGCGTGCTCGGATTCGTGAAACGCTCAACGTAAGAACGGTTCTTCTCAAGGCGTCCGGCAATTTCTTCCGTAGATGTTTTAATGTAAAGTTCAACCTGTTTGCTCATCGGTGTGTTAACTTCGCTTCGGATATTGCGGACAGAACGGATTAATTCAACAAGCAGTTTCATATCCGCCGCTGCCTCTTTGTCCGTATGTTCCGGAACCGGAACAGGCCAAGAACTGATCGTGATTGACTCGCCTTCATGAGGAAGGTGCTGCCAGATCTCCTCTGTTAAGAACGGCATAAACGGGTGCAGAAGACGCATCGTCTGGTCAAGCACGTAAGCAAGAACAGAGCGGGTTGTTTTCTTCGCCGCTTCATCTTCCCCGTACAGCGGAAGCTTCGCCATTTCGATATACCAGTCGCACACATCGTCCCAGATAAAGTTGTACAGATGGCGTCCGACTTCACCGAATTCATAACGATCCGCAAGTTGGGTAACGTCTTCAATCGTTTCATTCAGTCTTGTCAGAATCCACTTATCAGCAACTGATTTTTCACCGGACAGATCAAGTTCGTCATACGTCATGCCGTCCATGTTCATTAAGGCAAAACGGGAAGCGTTCCAAATTTTATTTGCGAAATTCCACGTGGATTCCACTTTTTCATAGCTGAAACGGAGATCCTGTCCGGGTGAGCTTCCGGTTGCCAGGAAGTAGCGCAGTGAATCCGCTCCGTACTTGTCGATGACATCCATCGGATCAACGCCGTTCCCAAGGGATTTACTCATTTTTCTGCCCTGCTCGTCACGGATTAAGCCGTGGATCAGCACGTCTTTGAACGGGCGCTCGCCGGTAAACTCAAGACCTTGGAAAATCATCCGGGATACCCAGAAGAAGATGATGTCATACCCTGTCACAAGCACATCGGTTGAGTAATAACGCTTAAAGTCTTCAGCATTTTCATCAGGCCAGCCCATTGTAGAAAACGGCCACAGCGCGGAGCTGAACCATGTATCAAGCACGTCTGAATCCTGTTCCCAATTTTCGCTGTCCTCAGGCGCTTCAAGACCGACATACACTTCTTTTGTTTCTTTATGATACCAAGCCGGGATGCGGTGGCCCCACCAAAGCTGACGGGAAATACACCAATCACGGATGTTTTCCATCCAGTGCAGGTACGTTTTCTCGAAACGGTCAGGAACGAAGTGAACTTTGTCTTCTTTGGACTGAAGGTCAACCGCCGCATCGGCCAGCGGCTGCATTTTGACAAACCATTGTGTGGACAGGTACGGCTCAACAACGGCGCCGCTTCTCTCACTGTGTCCGACAGAATGCATATGGTCTTCGATTTTAAAGAGAACGCCTGTCTCCTGAAGGTCTTTGACGAGTTTTTTGCGGCATTCAAACCGGTCCATTCCGTTATATTGCAGCGCTTTTTCATTCATTGTTCCGTCTTCATTCATGACGAGAATCCGTTCTAAATTGTGGCGGTTTCCGAGTTCAAAGTCATTCGGGTCATGGGCAGGCGTGATTTTAACGGCTCCTGATCCGAATTCCATGTCAACGTAATCATCGCCGACGATCGGAATTTCGCGGTTTGTAATCGGCAGAATCACCGTTTTGCCGATTAAGTGCTTGTAGCGCTCATCTTCAGGATGAACCGCGACAGCCGTGTCGCCAAGCATCGTTTCCGGACGGGTGGTCGCGATTTCAATTGAGCCTGAACCGTCTGCTAACGGATAGCGCAAATGATAAAACGCGCCCTGTACGTCTTTGTAAATCACTTCAATGTCGGACAAAGCCGTTTTTGTGGCAGGGTCCCAGTTGATGATATATTCGCCTCTGTAAATCAAACCTTTTTCGTACAATTTGACGAATACTTCACGCACGGCTTTGTTCAGCCCTTCATCAAGAGTGAAACGTTCGCGCGAGTAATCGAGCCCGAGTCCCATTTTGGCCCATTGGCTGCGGATGAAATCAGCGTACTCTTCCTTCCACTTCCACGTTTCTTCAAGAAACTTTTCACGGCCAAGGTCATAGCGGCTTGTACCCTGTTCGCGGAGTTTCGCTTCGACTTTTGCCTGAGTGGCAATCCCGGCGTGATCCATGCCCGGAAGCCAGAGCACGTCATAGCCCTGCATGCGTTTCATACGCGTAACGATATCTTGCAGCGTCGTATCCCACGCATGACCGAGGTGCAGCCTGCCCGTCACGTTCGGCGGCGGAATGACGACAGAATATGGCTGTTTCGTTTGATCGCCGCCCGCTTCAAAATATTTTCCTTTCAGCCAAAAATCATAGCGGCCTTTTTCAATCGCAGACGGATCATATTTTGTCGGCATTGTTTGTTCGTTTGTATCCATGATAACCCTCCAGCATGTTAGAAATGGCTGAGCAACTAAAAAAGAGCCTTCATCCTGATAAAGGACGAAAAGCTCTTTCGCGGTACCACCTTTTTTCATGAACAGATTTGTTCATGCACTTAAACGGATAACGGGTGCGGCCCGAATTTCTCTACTGTATGTTCAAGAAATTATGCTCCCGGGCGACCTTCCAATGAGACGGCATAAGAAGCCTTTCAGCACAGTAGCTTCTCTCTCTTCATGCGTCTTTCTTGTACTCTTCCCGTTCAAAGCAGGTGTATTTATATCAGCTCATGATCTTATTTATTATGTTCTTTATTATAGTAAAAGTGTTTTTGTTTCGTCAATCATCTTTTCCAAAAACCGCTGCCGTCATACATAAATGGGCATGCACCCCGCCCTTTCCCTCACATACGATACAAAGAAAGGCGAATGTAAGGAGGAATTGCCGTGAGAAAAAAATTCAATTCTTATTCGCTCCCCCCGTGGGCCAGACAGGTCCGCCTTGTATCAGCGCAAGTCATTATACCGATTACGATCTTTCAGGGGATCAGGACGATTTTCTTTCCGACGACTTTTGACGTCCTGCTGCTTGCCATCCTGCTGTTTTTAGCGTGCGCCCTGCATTTGGAATGGATATAAAAAAACGAGTCCCGCTATGAAGAGGACTCGTTTTCCGCCTTTCTTTTTTTCTCCTGCTCAATCTGATACATCTTCATGAGAAAAGGTTCAGCATTTTTCATCTGCCAAAACGCTCTTAATAACTGCGTGCACTCTTCTTTCTCAGAACCCCTTTGGCCGGTTTGATACCGTTTCAGCACTTTGTACATACCGCTCGGATAAGCCATATAGCTGAGAAACAGGCTGATTTCCGCTTCACGGAGGGGGAATGATTTGTGATACGTATAAAACCATTCAAGGCACTCCGGACACGCTTTCGGATAGCTTCTGAACATTCTGGAGTAAAAGCCGAGCAGATCATTTTGCGGAGGTCCGAGACCGGCTTTCTCGAAATTTGTAAAAAAGCCCGTTCCCACATCATTATATAGAAAATGGCGGCTCGATAAGCTGCCGTGATTGATCACCGCTCTCGTTTTGTCATGATCCTTTGCCGCGTCAAACCATTCTTCCAGACGTTCAAGAGCAAAATTAACGGCTGAAACCGTTTCTGTAAGATACGTAACAGCCTGCAGTTCAAAAGGAGAAAGGTACCACTCTTTTTCCGCCCGGTCGGCAAATTGTTCATAGACGAGCTTATCATTTTCCCAATCTCTTTTCGTCAGTTCATAAAAGCTGCTGATATCTTCAGTCCGGATTTGAATGTCCCGCACGGTCGCGGAATGGAGCTTCGCCACCTCTTTAAAAAGGTAAACATGTTTTTGATCCCGTTCTTCTTCCTGATCGTACTGAAGCCAGGGCATTAAATAATAAGACGCCTCCGTCCGGCTTCCCGCAAAAAAATCGCCTGCATGCGTGCGGTAGATCGGCACAAATGAACGGTAGCCTTTCTCCTCAATCTCAATCATATAGTCCGTAAATTCACTGCTGCGGGCCGGCTTGAGCTGTTTCAAAGCAAAAATGCCGTGGTTTGAGTAGACTTTCCATACATGCGGGCTGACAGGCTCAATATACTCGGCCTCCAGCCCGTATTCCTGAAGCACTGATTGGACTGCTTCCATTCCATTCACCACATTTTTACGGCCTCTTTGTGCTTACGCATGGCTGTTATTATATTCAGGTATATACAGAAGCTGACCTTCTTCCAGTTCGTCATCAAACGATAAAGCATTCGTTCTGATGAGCTGCTGAGATGTGATGTCATATCGTTCACACACCCGGTCGATTGTATCTTGCTGCTGCACGATGCAGATTTTCATTCTAGAAAACTTTTCTTCTTCTCTTGTAAATAATTTCGTCAAATAATGAGAGTTGTCATTTTCCTTCTGCTCCGTTTTCGATGCCGCTTCTTGATTCTCTCTTTCTGATTTAAGCGGCTCAGACGGCTCAGGTGCCGCCGGTTCCTCAGGAGGCAGTTTGGAAAACTGAAAGGACAAATCAAGAGGCTCCCCGGTTTCCTCCTCCGGCTGCGCCATCTTCCTCACCTCAACTTCAAATCCTTCATCAGCCTGAGCTTCTTCCTCAAGAAACTTAGGCGCGCTGTAAAATTCCTCTTCCCGCGGTTCCGGAACGAACTCGCGATAAGGCGGCGCCTGCTCTTCTTCAAAAACCGCAGGCTCATCTTCGGCTTCTTCCGCCTCCTCTTGATCACTCTGACGGAGAAGCGGTTCGGCCTCAGGCTGCTCTTCTTTTTGAAGGACCGGCTGTTCCTCAATCTCTGCTTTATCGGCAGGCGGTGTCAGAGTAAAAGCAGGGGAAACCGGTTCAACATCACCTGCTGTTTCTTCAAGCATTTCCGCTGAATCATCCTCAGATACAGGTTCATTCCTCTCAGCCGCCATGATTGCAGGCTCCTCAAGTTCCTCAGCCTCTTCCGGCTCTTCCGGCTCTTCTTCCTCCAGGATGGCAGCGGGAGGGGGAGGCTCAGTATATGAGACAGGTTCCGGCACCTCTTCCAGCCTCAGAACAGGGGCAGTTTCTTCAGTTTCCTCAGCCTCCTCTTCTTCTTCCTCTTCCTCCTGCCTGAGTATAGGCGGAGTCTCTTCCTCATTCTCCCCGGCTTCTTGTGCCGCTTCTTCTGATACAGCCAGGGGTTCTTCAGCTTCAGGCAGAGGTTCTTCAGGCCTCTGGCGTATCACTAATTCAGGTTCGTTGTCTTCCTCAGAGCGATGGTCAGCAAGATTGATCATTTCTTCTCTGGCAAATTCAGGCGCCACATACAGAGGGATCTCCGGCTCTTTTGGCTCGGATTCCTCAAGCAGCCCTTCAATTGCCAAATCAGCCTGAATGGTTAAGATCCTTGAATCCGTTAGCTGATAATCAAAGGCATCAATAAAAACGAAAACGTCATTGAGGTGGCTCACTTTATTTTTCGGAATCGTGATGTCCACCGGGAAGCAATGAAGGAGCTCAGCTGTGCCATCCTCCCTCGCCCTCACTTCCTCTACATGTCTCAGCTCTCTTCCAAGCTCTTCGAATTGACTGCTGTGATCTATGTTGTACTCGCCAGTAAGTTCTAATGATCCTTTAATTGAGACATAATCATTTACTTCCTGCACCCTGATATCAGGGTCTAATGAAATCGAAAGTAATTCAGAAACTTCCTGTCCTTTTTGGAAACAGATTGATTCTTCAACAGAAAATTGCAACCGGTGATTATGCGGCAAGTTCATATCCTCCTTTCATCTAATCCTTACAATTAGATGTCACTAAAGGTGTATGCCGCAATATGGATAAATATGATAAAGGAGGCATTGAAAAAAGCCGATACAAGACTTGCTTGCATCGGCTTTTCGGTATCAGCGGCTGATCGCCTGGAACACTTTCTCAGCGGCTTGAATGGTTTTTTCGATATCCTCCATTGTATGCGCAGTGGAGAGAAACAATCCTTCAAATTGAGACGGCGGCAGAAATACGCCTGCGTCAGCCATCCCTTTATAATATTTGGCGAACAGCTTTAAATCAGATGATTTGGCTGTTTCATAGTTAATGACAGGCTCGTTTGTGAAAAAGAATCCGATCATTGAACCGGCACGGTTAAATGTGTGCGGAATCCCATGTGCTTCAGCGGCTTTTGAAATGCCTTCTTCAAGCATATCGCCTTTTTTCACAAATTCTTGATAAGATTCAGGTGTGAGCTGCTGTAACGTCTCAAGTCCCGCTGTCATGGCAAGCGGATTTCCTGACAAGGTTCCCGCCTGGTAGATCGGACCGCTCGGAGCGATTCTTTCCATGATTTCGGCTTTGCCGCCATACGCACCGACAGGAAGACCGCCGCCGATGACTTTGCCGAGACACGTTAAATCAGGCGTCACGCCGAAATATCCTTGCGCACAGTTATAGTCCACGCGAAAACCGGTCATGACCTCATCAAAAATGAGCAGCGCGCCATATTGTTCCGTAATGTCACGAAGCCCTTGTAAAAACCCTTCCTGCGGCGGAACGACGCCCATATTGCCGGCTACCGGCTCAACAATGACTCCGGCGATATCTTCACCGTACTCCCGGAATGCGAGTGCAACGCTTTCCAAGTCGTTGTACGGAACGGTAATCGTATTCATCGCAATCCCTTCAGGTACGCCCGGGCTGTCCGGAAGACCGAGTGTCGCCACTCCGGATCCCGCTTTGATCAGCAGGGAATCACCGTGGCCGTGGTAACAGCCTTCGAATTTTAAAATTTTGTTGCGGCCGGTATATCCTCTTGCCAGACGAAGGGCGCTCATTGTCGCCTCTGTGCCGGAGCTGACCATCCGCACGATTTCAACAGACGGCACACGGTCAATGACCAATTTGGCCAGTTCGTTTTCCACTTCAGTGGATGCCCCGAAACTTGTCCCGTTTTCCGCTACTTTTTTCAGGCTTTCAACGACGCGGTCATTGGTGTGGCCTAAAATGAGCGGTCCCCAGCTCAGCACATAGTCAATATATTCATTGCCGTCAATATCAAAAATTTTCGATCCTTTGCCGCGCTGCATAAAAATCGGATCCATATCAACTGATTTAAACGCGCGCACCGGACTGTTCACTCCGCCCGGCATCAGTTTCTGCGCTTCTTTAAAAGCGGCTTTTGATTTTTCATAGCTTCTCATCTGCCTCAGCTCCCGTCAAATGAAATCGTTACTCAGCAAGCCATTTTGCTGCGTCTTTTGCATGATACGTCATAATCAGATCAGCACCTGCACGTTTCATGCTCGTTAAAATTTCAAGCACCATTTCTTTTTCTTTAATCCAGCCGTTCTGGGCTGCAGCTTTCACCATGGAATACTCCCCGCTCACATTATAAGCGACCAGCGGCAGGTGATGGCGGTTTTTCACATCACGCATAATATCTAAGTATGACATAGACGGTTTGACGATTAAAAAGTCAGCGCCTTCTGCGGCGTCTGATTCTGCCTCACGAAGCGCTTCCAGGCGGTTGGCCGGATCCATCTGATAAGTTTTTCGGTCGCCGAACTGCGGCGTGCTGTCAGCCGCGTCGCGGAACGGACCGTAAAATTCACTTGAATATTTCACTGCATAAGACATGATCGGAATATTTGTGAACCCTTCTTTGTCAAGCGCTTCTCTGATTACTGTGACGAAACCGTCCATCATATTTGAAGGAGCGATGATGTCAGCGCCTGCTTTGGCCTGGCTGACGGCTGTCTGAGCCAGCAGTTCAAGCGACTCGTCATTGAGGATTTCTCCGTCTTTGACGACACCGCAATGGCCGTGGTCCGTGTATTCACAAAGACATGTATCAGCGATGACGATCATTTCAGGATAATGCTTTTTAATTTCAGCAATCCCTTTTTGCACAATGCCGTGATCGTGAAAAGCCTGGGTTCCGCAGGCGTCTTTTTCTTCAGGCACGCCAAAAACGATGACCGATTTAATGCCGAGTGATATCAGCTCAGCCATCTCATCCTTCAATAAATCAAGGGATACATGGTAAACCCCCGGCATGGAAGAAACTTCTTTTTTCCCTTCAAGCCCTTCAACGACAAATAGAGGGTAAATAAAATCTGAAGGGTGAAGACGTGTTTCTCTTACTAAATCTCTCATCGCAGCGTTCGCGCGCAAACGGCGGTGTCTGTTAAATGTTTGATTCATCGTTATCTATCCTTTCCCGACATGCTGCACATGACGTCCAGCATGCCTTCAATCGTATAAGTGTCAGGCACATGGGATGAGATCCCGTATTCCAATAGCGCTTTCTCTGTCAAAGGGCCGATGCTGATATAGCTCGCGCCGCTGTTTTCCCACGCTTTTTCTCCGTTTCCGACCGCATGCATAAACGTATGCACCGCCGATGAACTGGTAAACGTAATAAAATCAAAATGAGAGCGGGATGCAGCCTGTCTCAGCTCGTCCATGCCTTTTTCATCCTGAATAGTATTGTATAACACCCATTCCCTTATTTGATAGCCAAGCGGCTCAAGCTCCGCTTTTATGACATCGCGTGATAAATTGCCCTTTATCACTGAAATGGGTTCGGCAGCTGATGCGTGCCGTTTTAATGTATCTGCCAGACATTCGGCCACATACTCGTCAGGCATCGCATCCGTCCCGGCTCCCCGCTCTTTCAAGGCGCGTGCAGTCTTTTCACCGACAGCTGCGATTTTTTTCCGTCCGGAAAGCGCAAGACCATGCCGATCAAGGTAGGAAAAAAAGAACCGGACGCCGTTTACGCTTGTAAACACAAGCCATCCCGGTTCAGAAAGGTCTTCCCGGAGACTGTCCGCACATTCATCCGGGAGCGCTTCCTGAAAAGCGATCAGCGAAGCGGAAACAGCTGTTCCGCCGAGCGCCTCCACTTTTTTTCGAAACGGAGCGGCCTGTCTTTTGTTCCGGGTGACAAGCACGGTCTTTCCTTGTAAAGGAAGGTCATTTGCCATTCTGATCGAGCTCCTGTTTCACGCTGTCGATTAAGGCTTTGGCTCCTTTTTCAGACATCATCGCCGCACAGCGTTTCCCGATTTCTTCCGGATCATGTCCCGCCGCTGTTTCTTTATAAATCGTCTTTCCGTCCGGAGACGCAACCAGACCGACCAGCTCAACTTCATCCCTGTCATTGACGGACGCATACCCGGCAATCGGCACCTGGCAGCCGCCTTCCATCGCGTGTAAGAAAGCCCGTTCAGCTGCCACCGTGCGCTGCGTATACTCATCGGTGAATTGCGCAAACAGCTTCAAAAGCTCCTCATCCGACTCTCTGCATTCAATGGCAAGAGCGCCTTGGCCGACCGCAGGCAGACAGCGGTCCGGTTCGAGGAATTCAGATACGACATCATCTTTCCAGCCCATTCTTGAAAGACCCGCAGCAGCTAAAATAATCGCATCGTAATCCTCCGTCTCAAGCTTTTGAAGTCTCGTATCTATGTTTCCTCTGATCCACTTAATAGTAAGATCAGGACGCTCAGCAAGAATCTGGGCGCTTCTTCTTAAACTGCTGGTGCCGATAATGCCGCCTTCTTTTATGTCGTCCAGCTTTTGATGCCCCTTCGAAATCAGCGCATCACGCGGATCCTCACGTTTCGGTATGCAGCCGATGACAAGACCCTCAGGCAAAACAGCGGGCATGTCTTTCATGCTGTGGACCGCCATATCAATCTCCTGATGCAGCAGCGCCTGTTCAATCTCTTTGACAAACAAACCTTTGCCGCCCACTTTTGACAGTGTGACATCGAGGATGCGGTCGCCTTTTGTGACAATCTCCCGGATTTCAAAGTTATAGGAAGGATTCAATTCCTTCAGTTTGTTAATCACCCATTTTGTCTGGGTCATAGCCAGCTTGCTCCGTCTGGAACCTACCTTAATCGTTCTCATTTTCTTTCCTCCCGAATCTGTTTGGGCGCGTGACGTTAACTGAACCAATGGAATTGCGACAGGCTTCCGAGCAGGAAGTAATTAATCATCAGCACGAGAAAACATGCTGAATTCCATAACGCCGCCACTTTTCCCTGCAGTTCCTTAATCATTCTGATATATAAATAGTAGCTGTATAAAAGCAGCACAATAAACGAGCCGAGCACTTTTGAATCAAACCAGTACAGCGTTTCCAGCGACACATACGCCCAGATCACGCCTAATATCAGGCTTAACAGCAGCATCGGGACTCCGATGACATTTAAAACGTAAGCCATATAATCAAGTTTTGACAAATCTTCAATTCTCAACAGCCATTTTCCCCATTTTTTCTTCTTTAATAAAGAATATTGAAACTGATAAAGAAGCGAAAAGACAAAAGAAAGGGAAAATGCGCCGTATGAGAGAATCGCCATTGTAATATGAATGACCAAAAGCTCTGAGACCAGCTGGCCGGAAAAGGCGGCCGAATGCTGATCCGTCGGTGAAAATGTATGGATCGCAATCATCGAGAAACCGATGACATTCGTGAAAAACACGATAAAATCAACCCGCAGGATCTGCGTAACAACAAGTGAGAGCGTGACAAGCACCCACGCATAAAAGTAAAGGGCCTCTGTAATATTTAAGACCGGAAATCTGCCCGTCTGCCACATAAAATAAGAAAGATAGACGGTTTGCAGAGTCCAGACAATAGAAAGCAACCAGAAGGCCATTTTCCCAGCCTTCCGGTTGTGTTGAAGAAAATCTATAAAGTAAAAAAGGACACTTATTGCGTAAATTACAATTGTCGCTTCATTAAGCCTTGCCATTGCTGTATCAATCATACAGTGCTCACTCACTTACAAGCGGACGCAAGCCCGTTTTTGTTTCTGCCTTTTGAAGCGAATGAACCGTCTGGCGGTTATCCAGGCTTTTGTCCAGCTGACGGCCTGCTTCATCCTCAATATCGAAAATCTGCATAAACAGCTTCAGCTTTTCCTCAGAATCCGCTTCAGCCGCAAGCTCTTTCGCTTTCAGAATCGGATCGCGCAGCATTTGGTTAATGATGCTTTTCGTATGTTTGCTGAGAAGCTTTTTCTCTCTTACCGTCAGATGAGGCAGCTTGCGCTCAATGCTCTGCATCGTATCGGACTGGATAGACAGCGCCTTTTCACGAAGCGCCGAAATGACCGGCACAACGCCGAGCGTATTAAGCCACTGCTTAAACTCAACAATTGCCGCTTCAATGAACAGCTCGACTTTTTCAGCGGTTTCACGGCGTTCTTGTAAGTTGGCTTCAACGATTCCTTCAAGGTCGTCGATATCGTACAGAAAAACACCTTCAAGATCGTTCAGCGCAGGGTCAAGGTCTCTCGGAACAGCGATATCCACCATAAATAACGGGCGGCCCTTCCGCTGTCTGCCCGCTCTCTCCATCATATCTTTAGACACGACAAAATCACTTGCGCCTGTCGAGCTGATTAAAATATCAGCTTCAGCAAGTGCATGTTCAAGCTGGTTTAAGCTGCGCGCTTCTCCGGAAAAACGGTCAGCAAGTTCTTTTGCCTTTAAAAACGTTCTGTTGATGACCGTTACTTTTCCTATGCCCTGGCCGTGCAGGTTTTCTGCGGCAAGCTCGCCCATTTTTCCCGCACCGAGAATCAAAATGTGCTTATTTGACAGAGAGCCGAAGATTTTTTTCGCAAGTTCAACGGCCGCGTAACTGACGGATACGGCATTGGCGCCGATATCGGTTTCAGCATGCGTGCGTTTACCGACGGTCACCGCCTGTTTAAACAGCTCATTGAAAATGGTGCCGATTGTCTTTTCTGTCTGCGCCGTTTTAAAGCTCGAGCGGACCTGGCCGAGGATTTGGGTTTCTCCGATGACCATGGAATCCAAACCGCACACCACTCGGAATAAATGCTCGATCGCCGCGTCGCTCTCATAAAATTTCAGAAACGGAGACAGCTCTTCTTTCGGCAGAGAAAACCATTCGGATAAAAATGTTTTTATATAATAACGGCCGGTATGAAGCTGGTCGACCACCGCATATATTTCAGTGCGGTTGCAGGTTGACACGATAATGTTTTCAAGAACGCTTTTTTCTTCTTTTAAACGGAGCATCGCTTCTGCAAGCTCATCCGGCTGAAAACTTATTTTTTCGCGTATTTCAATAGGGGCGGATTTATAATCTACTCCCACAACAAGAATATGCATAGCCTTTCATGCACCCCCGTACATCGCATTTTATTTATAATCATTCTAACATAGAATTCATTATTTATAATGATTATAACATAGTTTCTTCGTGAAAATGTGAACAGATTTCAAAAATGTTATGCTATAGTATAAAAAGCTTCGTTTCCTCTGTAATCATCATACTAAAAATCCTTTACTGCGGGTAGGTGACAGGATGAAAAAAACATCAATTTTATTACCGGGACTTCTGCTTGCCGCTTCATTATTCGCTTGGCTTCAGAGCGGACAGGTTCACCTGTTTGCAAATCAGGGAGAATGGCCGGTGCTCCTTATGCTTTTGGGCGGCGTACTCTTGTATCAGGGCAAAAAGGAAGCGGCGGGATCTCACGTCCTAATCGGCATGCTTCTGTTCGGTATAGGTTTGCATTTTTTCGCCAAACCTGAACTCTCATGGTGGCCGGGAGATTTTGAAATGCTGCTCTTTGTATTCGGGTTCTCCTTATTTGCGGCTGCCAGAAAAGAATATGTATACGAAGCGGCTGTCATGATTGGTTTTTCCCTCTTTTTATACTTCTTTAAACAAATTACGGCGTGGCTGGAGTCCGTCCACATTCCGACCGAACATTTCAAAACATACTGGCCGTATGTTTTCATCGGAATCAGCCTTTTATTATTGTTTATCAAGCGGAACAAAACTATACGATAAAACCCAAAACGCAATGCGTTTTGGGTTTTTCATTACCGGCTGATCATTTTTTTAATGGCTCCCCATGCCTCATCTTTTCCTTTTTTTGTTTCAGAGGAAAATAAAATCAGCTCATCCTCAGGGTCCATATCAAGCGTCTGCTTGACAACCTTTAAGTGCTTGTCCCATTTTCCTTTTGGAATTTTATCCGCTTTTGTCGCAATGACGATGACGGGAATGCCGTAATACTTCAGGAATTCATACATGTTCACGTCTTCAGCAGACGGCGCGTGCCTGAGGTCGACAATCTGCACGCAGGCTTTCAGCTCTTCACGGGTCGTCATATAGGTTTCAATCATTCTCCCCCATGCTTCCCGCTCGCTTTTAGAAACTTTCGCAAACCCGTACCCGGGAACGTCGACAAAATGCAATTCATCATTGATGATGTAAAAGTTTAAGGTCTGTGTTTTCCCCGGTTTTGATGACGTTCTGGCCAGGTTTTTCCGATTGATTAGTGAATTGATAAAAGATGATTTTCCTACATTTGATCTTCCCGCCAGCGCGATTTCCGGAAGCCCCCCATTAGGGTACTGCTCAGGTTTGACCGCACTGATCACGATTTCTGACTTTGTGACTTTCATTTCTTCTCTCCTACTAAGGCATGTTCCAAAACGTCATCGAGATGAGACACAAATATAAATTTCAGCCCTTCTCTGACGCTTTCAGGAATATCCTCTATATCTTTTTCGTTATCTTTAGGCGCAATAATCGTGGTCAGGCCCGCTCTGTGCGCGCCGAGCGCCTTTTCTTTCAGTCCGCCGATCGGAAGCACGCGGCCCCGCAGCGTGATTTCCCCGGTCATACCGACTTCGCGTTTTACCGCACGGTCCGTTAATGCCGATACGAGCGCAGTAGCCATCGTAATTCCCGCAGAAGGGCCGTCTTTCGGCACAGCTCCTTCAGGGACATGGATATGAATGTCATACTTCTCATGGAATTTCGGGTCGATTCCGAGCTGCTCCGTTTTCGAGCGGACATAACTGAAAGCGGCCTGTGCGGATTCCCGCATGACATCTCCGAGCTTCCCGGTCAGAATCAGCTTTCCTTTTCCCGGTGACAGTGACACTTCGATTGAAAGCGTATCTCCGCCGACCGTCGTGTACGCCAGACCCGTGACAACTCCGACTTGATCCTCGGTTTCCGCCTGTCCGTATCTGAACATCCGTTTTCCGAGATAGTCGGCCAGATTTTTCTCTGTAACGGTAATGCGTTTTCTCTCTTCAGAAACAATGGCCTTTGCAGCCTTTCGGCAAATGGCGGCAATCTGGCGTTCAAGCGTTCTCACGCCGGCTTCCCTCGTATAGTAGCGGATGATATCGGTAATGGCCTGATCCCGAATCTGCAGGCTGCTCTTTGTGAGCCCGTGCTCTTTAATCTGTTTCGGAAGCAGGTGGTCCTTTACGATCTCCAGCTTTTCATTCTCAGTATAGCCTGACAGGCTGATAATCTCCATTCTGTCTCTGAGAGGGCCCGGTATGGAACCAAGGTTATTCGCAGTCGCGATAAAAAGCACTTTCGATAAATCGAACGTCTCTTCAATATAGTGGTCGCTGAATGTGCTGTTTTGTTCCGGATCCAGCACCTCAAGCATCGCCGAAGACGGATCGCCTCTGAAGTCAGATGACATTTTATCAATCTCATCGAGGAGAAAGACCGGATTTTGTTTGCCGGCTTTTTTCATTCCTTGGATAATCCGGCCCGGCATCGCTCCGACGTATGTACGCCGGTGGCCGCGGATTTCAGATTCATCGCGCACTCCGCCCAGTGAAATTCTCACAAAACGGCGTCCCATGCTCGTACTGATTGATTTTGCAAGAGATGTTTTTCCGACTCCCGGCGGTCCGGCCAGACAAAGAATCGGCCCTTTCAGCGTTTTCGTCAGCTGTTTCACAGCCAGATACTCCAGTATCCGTTCTTTCACTTTCTCTAAACCGTGATGCTCTTTGTCTAAGATTTCTCCGGCTTTTTTAATATCCAGTTTATCTTCTGTTTCGTCCGACCACGGCAGGGCAATGAGCCAGTCAATATAGTTGCGGATAACAGAGCTTTCCGCTGAGCTTGACGGCACTTTTTCGTAACGGCTTAATTCCTTAAGCGCCGTTTCTTTGACACGCTCAGGCATGCCCGCTTCTTCTATCTTTTCCGTGAGCGACTGAACTTCGCCGGTTTTGCCTTCTTTGTCGCCAAGTTCCTTTTGAATGGCTTTCATCTGTTCACGCAAGTAGTATTCTTTTTGGGTGCGCTCCATCGAACGTTTGACGCGCTGACCGATTTTTTTCTCAATCTCCAGCACTTCTTTTTCATTATTAATCGAACGGATGACCTTATTCAGACGTTCTTTAATATCCGCCGTCTCTAAAATGTCCTGCTTGTCCTTTAACTTCAGCGGGAGATGAGAAGCGACGATGTCCGCCATTCTGCCGGGCTCTTCAATATCAGTCACAGCCGCATACGTTTCTGCGGAGATTTTTTTTGAAATTTTTATGTACTGGTCAAAATGGTCCAGCAGCGTCCGCATAAGCGCCTCATCTTCTACGTCTTTCGAATCGTCCTCATGCATCAGCTGTATATCGACCGAAGTATAATCTTCGAGTTCGGTGTATTCAAGGATTTGCGCCCGCTGAATACCTTCTACAAGCACTCTGATCGTACCGTTGGGCAGCTTCAGCATCTGTTTGATTTTTGTATAAGTGCCGACGGTGAAAATGTCGTCTTCACCCGGTTCGTCTATCGAAATATCCTGCTGAGTGGCTAAAAAAATCATATGATCATGCATCATTGCCTGTTCAAGAGCCTGAACCGACTTGTCCCGGCCTACATCTAAATGTAAAACCATCGTCGGGTATACCAATAAACCTCTTAAAGGGAGGAGCGGGATGCTGCGTTTTGTATCTTCTGCCATATGACTGACACCTCCGTGACTTTAGTATGAACCATTATAATACAACTTTTTCATCGTTGTACAATTCCGGGATCGGGCTTTAATCGGCTTACCGCCTGCCCAGTATATAAAACAGTCTCTTCGTAGTATACCCTTTCTTTCTGTTCTGAAAAAGGAAAAGATGTCCTCCATAAAAAAACCCCATTATAAAAATGGGGTTTATACGGATTCTTTATTCATTTGGATATCAAACGGTTTTTGTTCTGAAGGCGGATCAACCAATATGACGTCAAGTACTTCCTGGAACGTTTTTACCGCCTTAATGGTGATTCCGTCTATTCGTTTCAGAATGGACTGCTGATTTTCGTAAGGGATAATAACGGTTTTAGCTCCGGCCTGTTTCGCGGCTTTAATTTTCGGAATGACGCCGCCGATCGGTTTGACAAGGCCCGTCAGGCTGATCTCTCCCGTCATCGCCACCGTATGGTCGATAGGGATGCGGTGAATCGCGGAAAAAATCCCCGCGGCCATCGCGATGCCCGCTGACGGTCCGTCAATCGGGCCTCCGCCCGGAAAATTGACATGAATGTCATAGTCCGAAGGTTTGATGCCCATTGTGCGGAGAACCGTCAGAACGTTTTCCACCGATCCCTTCGCCATGCTTTTGCGGCGGATCGACTTCGATTGGCTGCCGATGCTCTCTTCCTCTGCAATCCCCGTAATATTCAGGCTTCCTTTGTCCTGTGCAGGCGTGACATTCACTTCGATTTCCAGCAATGCGCCGCTGTTCGGCCCGTATACGGCAAGTCCGTTCACGATGCCGACTTGCGGTTCATCAGCGATTTTCTGCTCATTTTTAGGTGTGAGCTGACTGGAATGAACAACCCATTCTATATCTTCTGTCGTAATTTCGTTTCTGTCTTCGGTCACCGCCATGCCGGCAGCAATCTGGATCATATTGACGGCTTCACGGCCGTTTCTCGTATATGCGGTCAGGACACCGAGAGCCTCATCAGAAATCTCTTTCTGAATTTTGTCGGCGGCTTTTTTCGCTACGGTTTTAAGCTCATCCTTTTCCAGCTCACGGAAAAACACTTCAAGACAGCGCGAACGGATGGCGGGCGGAATTTCAGTCGGCATTCTCGTCGTCGCTCCGATCAAGCGGAAATCCGCGGGAAGCCCGTTTTGAAAAATATCATGAATATGATTCGGGATTTGCGTATTTTCCTCACTGTAATACGCACTGTCTAAAAAGACTTTCCGATCTTCAAGCACCTTCAGCATTTTATTCATCTGAATCGGGTGAAGCTCACCGATTTCATCAATAAATAGCACGCCGCCGTGCGCATGAGTCACAGCCCCCTGCTTCGGCTGCGGAATGCCCGCCTGCCCCATCGCTCCCGCTCCCTGATAAATCGGATCATGCACTGAACCGATAAGCGGATCGGCAATACCCCGTTCATCAAATCGCGCGGTCGTCGCATCAAGCTCAACAAAAACAGCCTGATTTTGAAATGGTGACTGTTTATGCTTTTTCGCTTCTTCCAATACCAGCCGCGCCGCAGCCGTTTTACCGACTCCGGGAGGCCCGTAAATGATCACGTGCTGCGGATTCGGACCGCAAAGCGCAGCTTTTAACGCTTTAATCCCATCCTCCTGGCCGACAATATCCTGAAAGCTTTTCGGCCGCACCTTTTCTGATAAAGGTTCTGACAAACTGATGGCGCGCATTTTGCGAAGCTGTTCCATTTCTTTTTTTGATTCTTTATCTATCGTCACTTTTTGTGTACGCTGGTTTTTGAGCAGATTCCAAAAATATAATCCGATGACTATCCCGAAAAACAGCTGTACAAATAATGCGATCCCTGTCCAACTCATGCTGGTCCCTCCTGAAAACGATTTATGTATCCAATTCATTCCTCTGTCCGCTAGTATCTCCCAGCAAAGCCCGGAATAAACATTTTCAGAAGGGTCAGGACAAGAAAAAAAACCTCCTGATCAATTCGAGTCAGGAGGTTTTGTCATGTTATGCTGATGTTTTATCTTGGCCGACAACTGTGCCGTCTTTTAATACAAGACGAGGCGCTTCACCGTCTGCGACTGTCGCTCCGGTAATGACACATTTTTCAATATCATCACGGGACGGCAGATCAAACATAACGTCAAGCATGATACCTTCAATGATAGAACGCAGGCCGCGTGCGCCTGTTTTACGCTCGATCGCTTTTTTCGCAATTTCAGATAATGCCTCGCCTTCAAATTCAAGCTCGACATCATCAAGTTCTAACATTTTCTTGTATTGTTTGACGAGTGCGTTTTTAGGTTTAGTCAGAATTTCAACCAGTGCCGTTTCATCAAGCTGCTCAAGGCTTGCAATAACAGGAAGACGGCCGATGAATTCAGGAATCAGACCGAAACGGAGCAAGTCTTCCGGAAGAACTTTAGAAAGCAGTTCTTCTTTTTCCAGGTCTGCCGCTTTATTATCTGAGCCGAAACCGATGACTTTTTGTCCGAGACGGCGTTTGATGATTTGTTCAATGCCGTCAAATGCACCGCCGCAAATGAACAGAATGTTCGTCGTATCGATCTGAATGAATTCCTGATGAGGATGTTTGCGTCCTCCTTGAGGCGGCACGCTTGCAACCGTTCCTTCAAGAATTTTCAGCAGCGCCTGCTGAACGCCTTCGCCTGATACGTCGCGTGTAATGGACGGGTTTTCAGATTTTCGCGCTACTTTATCGATTTCATCGATATAAATAATGCCTTTTTCTGCTTTTTCCACATCATAGTCTGCAGCCTGAATCAGCTTGAGGAGGATGTTTTCTACGTCCTCACCGACATATCCGGCTTCAGTCAGAGATGTAGCGTCCGCGATCGCAAACGGAACGTTCAGAATACGCGCAAGCGTCTGGGCGAGAAGTGTTTTCCCGCTTCCAGTCGGCCCGATTAATGAAATATTACTTTTAGAAAGCTCGACATCATCCACTTTACTGTTGGAGTTGATGCGTTTGTAATGGTTGTATACCGCAACCGCAAGTGATTTCTTCGCCTGATCCTGTCCGATGACATATTCATTCAGAATCTCACGGATTTCATGCGGCTTCGGAACGTCTTTAAATTCGACTTCTTCTTCTGTACCAAGCTCTTCCTCTACGATTTCTGTACAGAGCTCAATGCATTCGTCGCATATATATACACCCGGTCCTGCAACCAGCTTACGAACCTGATCTTGCGTTTTTCCGCAGAACGAGCATTTTAATTGTCCTTTTTCCTCGTTGAATTTAAACATTCTTTCACCCCTTAATCTTGTCTCACTTTTTCTTTTACCTGAAGGGCAAAAGAAAACGGTTCTTGCTACGATCGAGTATGTATTGCATTTTACCATACTTTCCAGTAAGACGGTAACAATGTGTTTCGCGCTTGCACATTCTATATGTATGACAAAAAACAGCCCGGCAATGACTATCTTGCCCCAAGAAAAAGAGTTATATCATAATTGTACAAAACAAGGCACGAAATAATCGCGCCCTGTTTCATTATGTCTATTATTATGAACCATATTAACGGTTTTCTACAAGAAAATCAATTGCTTTTCGAACTTTTAAATCTTCTTTCATCGCGTCAGTTGAACCGATTGCCTGCTTGATGTTTTCAACCGGCATGTTGTATGCTTCAGCCATTTTAGTGAGCTCAGCTTCAACTTCTTCGTCAGTCACTTCAAGGTTTTCAGCTTGAGCGATCGCTTCAAGAGTCAGGTTTGATTTTACGCGTTTTGCGGCATCTTCTTTCATTTGCTCTTTTAACGCATTTTCATCTTGACCTGAGAATTGAGTGTAAAGCTCAAGGTTCATGCCTTGCATTTGCAGACGCTGTTCGAATTCTTTCAGCATGCGGTCAAGCTCAGTGTCGATCATCGCTTGAGGAACATCAGCTTCAGCATTTTCAGATGCTTTCAGCACAAGCTCTTCACGCAATTTAGCGTCAGCTTCGTTTTCTTTCGCTTCTTCAAGGCGTTTTTTTGTTTTCTCAGTTAATTCAGCAAGCGTTTCAACTTCTTCGTCAACGTCTTTTGCGAATTCGTCGTTAAGCTCAGGAAGCTCTTTCGCTTTGATTTCATGAATTTTCACTTTGAAGACAGCTGGTTTGCCTGCAAGATCTTCAGCGTGGTACTCTTCAGGGAATGTTACTTCAACATCCTTTTCAGCTCCTGCTTCAAGACCAGTCAGCTGCTCTTCGAAGCCCGGGATGAATGAACCTGATCCTACTTCAAGTGAGTAGTTCTCAGCTTTTCCGCCTTCAAATGCTTCTCCGTCAACAAAACCTTCGAAGTCAAGAACGACTGTATCGCCGTTTTCAACAGCGCCTTCTTCTTTTACGACAAGCTCAGCCTGACGCTCCTGAAGCGCTTTAAGTTCGTTTTGTACGTCTTCGTCAGTAACGGCAGTGTCATCTTTTTCGATTCCTAAGCCTTTGTAGTCGCCAAGTTTCACTTCCGGTTTTACAGTCACTTTTGCAGTGAAAATTAAGCTTTCGCCTTTTTCGATTTTTTCAACATCGATTTCAGGACGGTCTACAGGCTCAATGCCGGCTTCTTCAACCGCTTTAGGGTATTCTACAGGAAGTAAAATATCTAAAGCATCCTGGTAAAGAGCTTCAACGCCGAAACGCTGTTCGAATAAACCGCGCGGAACTTTCCCTTTGCGGAATCCAGGAATAGAAACCTGTTTTACTACTTTTTTAAATGCATCATCAAGAGCTGTTTTGAACGTTTCCGCATCAACTTCAACCGTTAATACGCCTTCGTTGCCTTCTTGTTTTTCCCATTTTACAGACATGTGTTTCCCTCCAAAAATCTATTCAGGTTGTGTCGGTCTTCCATTCTAAAGCAATCCGCGGCTTTGTCAAAGAAAAAACCGCTTTGAATCAGAATCATTATGTAATGAACTGGCAGCCTGTCCAACCGTAATTCTCATTTCAGTTAAACCGCTATACATAAATACAACCACTATATTATAACATAACGCCTATCGCTTTCAACTATATGGCGTGATTTACAAATAAGAAATTTCTTCAATATCCTTAATCATCGTGCAGGCTTCTTCGAGTTCGCGGCTGTCAAACTCGTACATCATATGAAGTTCCTCCGGCTCAATGTCAATGCCGTGCATCTCGTAACCGACCTTATGAAGCGCCGCAGCCCATAAATCAGCGTTCAAAAGCTTCGGCATAAAGGGGTGCAGGACGTACAGATGCCTTCTCCACAGTTCCTCAACGGCGGCGTATAATGTAGGGTTTTCATTGCCAAGCGTTTCATCAAGCACCCGGAGAACGCGGTGCAAAATCGGCGCCGCATCAGGCTGAACGGTTTCACTCGGTATCGCGGTCATTGAATCGCCGAATTTTGTAATATGGACCGGCTTGCTGTAATCGTGCTCCGCCATCAGCGTCAAAATCATCGTCTTGATCAGCGGATGTGCGCCCGGATCTTGCAGAATCGTTTTTAACAGACCCGTGTATTTCGCAATATTGCGGTCTTTGAGAGAATGGATCAGGTTCATTTGTTCAGCGGGGCTGTTCAGCACTTTTTCCGCATCAAGAACGTCTTCATATTCCTCCTCCCACACCTCGTCCTGCTGATCGGGATCGGTCATTTTGCGGCTGAATTCGAGCAGCCGATAGAATTGCTCCGCACTTTCTGCGGGGAGCTGGTTTTCTTCCAGCACAGCTTCAATTGTGCTTTTGACTTCTTCATATTGTTTCAGCTGAATCAAAATGGTCATGTACACCTGCAGCACGGTAAAATAATGGCCGTACCCTTCGTTCAGCATTTTCTCGCAAACTTGTTTTGCTTCTTCCAATTCCCCGAGCTCCAGAAAACAAATCGCCATGCCTAAATGTACGTCGGACTCGGTATCGCCGTGGCTTACCGCCTCTGAAAACAGTTCGAGGGCCTCCTGGTACTGTTTATCCTTCATGGCGGCCATCCCTTTATCAACCAAGCGTTCTTTCAGACGGGGGAAAGGAATGATATCAGCTTTTTTCTTGTCATGCGTCATACTCTATTTCCTTTCAGGCGCTTATTTTGTTCAAGTGTATCAACACGCGTCATGAAACACAAGAAAGGATAACGCACATGGCAAAAAAAGCCGCCGGATAAATCCCGGGCGGCTTTTTTCAGGCTTGAAGCCAAGAACTTCTTTTCGATTCAAACTGCTGAATGTCGTCCTCCAGCAGGAGCGTTAATGAAATTTCATCATAGCCGTTAATCAGCATTTCCTTCCAGTGCGGATCGACTTCAAATGAAATTTCTCTTCCTTCACTGTCATGGATGAGCTGGTTTTCCAAATCAACCGTCATGTGAAGAGACTGATTTTCATATTGACCGGCAAGTTTTTTCCATTGATCATACGGCATACGGATAGGAAGCATTCCGTTTTTAAAACAGTTTTGATGAAAAATATCGGCAAATGACGGAGCAATGATGATTTTGAATCCGTAATCATCCAGCGCCCAAGGAGCATGCTCACGGGATGATCCGCAGCCGAAATTCTCTCCGGCAATTAATATGGACGCGCCTTCATAGACTTTGCGGTTTAATTCAAATTCAGGATCAGGCTCACCGTTCTCAAGGTATCTCCAATCAAAAAACGCGAATCTGCCGTATCCGGTTCTTTCAATTCTTTTCAGAAACTGTTTCGGAATAATCTGGTCGGTGTCAACGTTGATCCGGTTTAAGACGGCCGCTTTTCCGGTATGCGTTTTTAAAGGTTCCATCTTTTCGCACACTCCTTACACAACTGTTTTTTCTTGATAAAACTTTCTTACATCGACGAAATGCCCGTGAATGGCTGCCATTGCCGCCATTGCAGGACTGACAAGGTGTGTTCTCGCGCCTTTTCCCTGTCTGCCTTCGAAGTTGCGGTTGGAAGTGGAAGCGCATCGCTCCCCTTCAGGCACGACATCATTGTTCATACTGAGGCACATGCTGCAGCCTGATTCTCTCCATTCAAAGCCCGCTTCAAGAAACACACGGTGCAGCCCTTCTTCCTCCGCCTGCTGTTTCACGCTTTGAGAGCCCGGCACCACAATGGCTCTGACGCTGTCGGCGACTTTTCGGCCTTTGATCATATCAGCAGCCTGGCGAAGGTCGGTCATCCGCGAATTTGTACAAGAGCCGATAAACACATGCTCGACTTTAATATCTTCAATTTTTTGATTCGGTTCAATCCCCATGTAATCGTAGGCACGGATGGCCTCTTTTTTATCGTCTTCAGAATCAATGGTTTCCGGCGCCGGTATTTGGGCATCGACCGGAAGAACCATGCCTGGGTTGATGCCCCAAGTTACCATTGGAGAAATCTCGCTGCCGTCTAACACGATGGAATGATCGTATACGGCGCCCGGATCGGTTTTTAACGCTTTCCATTCTGCGGCGGCTTTTTCAAATTCCTCGCCTTTTGGCGCGTATTTACGGTTTTTACAGTATTCGATCGTCGTTTCATCAGGAGCGATCAGTCCCGCACGGGCTCCCGCTTCTATTGACATATTGCAGACCGTCATGCGTTCGTCCATAGACATGTTTCTGAATACTTCCCCGGTGTATTCTATGACATATCCGGTACCGAATCTCACCCCGTATTTTCCGATGACCGACAAGATGACATCCTTTGCGGTCACTCCTTTTTGGAGCGTTCCGTCAACGCGGATTTCAAGCGTTTTCGGCCGCTGCTGCCAGAGTGTCTGTGTGGAGAGAACATGCTCCACCTCACTTGTGCCGATACCGAAGGCAAGCGCTCCGAATGCGCCGTGAGTCGATGTATGGCTGTCTCCGCAAACGATCGTTTTCCCCGGAAGTGTCAGACCAAGCTCAGGCCCGACTACGTGAACGATCCCCTGGTCTGCGCTGTGAAGATCCGCAAGACGGACGCCGAACTCCTCGCAATTTCTTTCAAGCGCGGTTACTTGGCGCTTTGCGACTTCATCTTTAATGTCAAAACGGTTGACGGTCGGAATATTGTGGTCCATCGTCGCGAATGTATTCTGCGGCCGTCTGACTTTTCTTCCCTTCTGCCTTAATCCTTCAAACGCCTGAGGAGACGTCACCTCATGAATTAAGTGCAGATCAATATAGAGAAGGTCGGGTTTTCCTTCACCGCTTTTTACAACATGCCGATCCCAAATCTTTTCGATGATTGTTCGAGGCATCATCTTTGTTTCCTCCCTCTACCTATGAACTAAGACCGCTTTCTTTAAGCGTCATACTATAGATTTTGTATTCGCGCCGGCTATTGCGGCTTTTACTTTTTCAGTAATGTCATGCGTTCCGGCATATTGGCCGTCCCGGGCGATATCACGTGTACGGCTGCCGTCTGCAAGCACCTTTGCGACCGCCTTTTCTACCGCCTGCGCTTCGTTTTCAAGCCCGAAAGATGTTCTCAAAAGCATCGCCGCTGATAAAATCGCCGCAAACGGATTGGCCATCCCTTTACCGGCAATGTCAGGCGCAGATCCATGCACCGGTTCAAACAAGTGAAGACCTGAACTTGATAGACTGGCTGACGGCAGCATGCCGAGCGAACCTGTCAGCATGGAGGCTTCATCACTTAAAATATCGCCGAACATGTTTTCAGTTACGATGACATCAAACTGGTTCGGAGCATAGATGAGCTGCATCGCGGCATTATCGACAAGCATATGTTCAAGCGTCACATCAGGAAATTCTTTTGCGATTTCATCTGCCGTTTCACGCCACAGCCTGCTTGAAGAAAGCACATTCGCCTTATCAACTGACGTCACTTTTCCTTTTCTGCCGGCAGCCATTTTAAAGGCTTCTCTGACAACGCGTTCGATTTCTTCTTTCTTATAAAAGAGGGTATCGACCGCTTCTTTTTCTCCCGCTTCATTGACATACTGTCTGCTCGGCTCTCCGAAGTAAAGGCCGCCCGTCAGTTCCCTGACGATTACAAAGTCAACGCCGCTGATATATTCTTTTTTCAGGGGAGATGCCTCAGACAGGCTTTCAAATACGGTCACCGGACGCAGATTGGCAAACAGGCCGAGTTTTTTTCTGATGCCGAGCAGGCCTTTTTCCGGTCTGAGCTCCGGAGGATTTTGGTCCCATTTCGGTCCGCCGACTGCACCGAGCAGGATGGCGTCAGACCTCTCGCAAAGAGCCACCGTCTCCTCAGGAAGGGGATTTTGATGGGCGTCAATAGCCGCCCCCCCGATCAGCCCGTTTTCAAATTCAAATTCATGTCCGAATTGTTCGGCAACGCTTTTCAATACATCTGCCGCTGATTCCGCCACTTCCGGTCCGATTCCGTCACCGGGAAGCAAAGCAATGCGTTTTTTCAAATCAAACGTTCTCCTTTCTATTACGAGCCGACCGCAGTCTGTCTCTTTAATCCGTCTATATTGCAATCCAGCACCAATTGCCGGTTCACAGCATTCAAATATGCTTTTGCAGAAGCTTCCAAAACATCCTGCGCGATTCCCCGCCCTGATGATTCTTTTCCGTTCACGGTCACTCTGACGTAAACCTGAGCCAGCGCGTCTTCACCTTTTCGGTTGGATTGAATGCGGTAATCCATCAGTTCAATATCTTTATTAATACAGCGACCGAGCGTGTTATAAACGGCTTCTATGCTGCCTGCCCCTGTTGCCGCCTCTTGCATCAGCTGTTCGTTTTCCTGATTTTTCAAAGAGACTGTTGCAGTGGGCACCTGAGACGTCCCGTAATGCACTTGCAGAGACAAAAATTCATAGCCGATTTTTTTGTCCATCACTTTTTCTTCTAAAATAAGAGAAATCAAGTCATCATCGGTGATTTCTTTTTTCTTTTCGGTCAGTTCTTTAAACATCGTAAAATATTTATTGATTTCATCACTATCAAACTGGAATCCAAGCGTATTCAGGCGATCTTTGAACGCGTGGCGTCCGGAATGCTTTCCGAGCACGAGCGCATCCGCTGTCACACCGACAAGTTCCGGTGAAATAATTTCATATGTTGATTTTTCTTTCAGGAAACCGTCTTGGTGAATACCCGACTCATGGGCGAAAGCGTTATCTCCGACGATCGCTTTATTGCGGGGAACGGCCATGCCCGTCAGTTTGCTGACAAGATCACTCGTCCGCTTCAATTCATGAAGAGTGAGAGATGAATCAGCTTGATATGCGTCATTTCTGACATGAAGCGCAACGGCGATTTCTTCAAGCGCGGCGTTCCCGGCTCTTTCTCCTATGCCGTTAATGGCGCATTCAATTTGATCAGCGCCGTTCTCAATTGCCGAAAGTGAGTTGGCAACCGCCATTCCGAGATCATCGTGGCAATGAGCTGAGAGCTTTACCCGGCTGATATTCGGAACGTGTTCCTTCATATATTTAAAGATGTTTCCGTATTCCGCCGGCGTCAGGTAGCCTACAGTGTCCGGCAGGTTGATGACGCTCGCGCCGGCATCAATCACTTCTTCTACGATTTCAGCCAAAAACGGAAGTTCGGTGCGGCATGCGTCTTCTGCTGACCATTGAACGACCGGGAAGCGTTCTTTTGCATACTTCACCATTTCAACCGCTTTTTCCTTAACCTCTTCCCGCGTCATTTTCAGCTTATGCTTCAGATGAATGTCTGAGGTGGCGATAAAGATGTGAATCCGCGGGCTGGCCCCGTCTTTCAGCGCTTCCCAGGCTGCGTCGATGTCACCTTTGACAGAACGGGCAAGCCCTGTTACCGAACAATTTTTAATCGTTCTTGCGATTTCCTGCACGGCTAAAAAATCACCTCGGGATGAAGCGGGAAATCCCGCTTCAATAATGTCCACCCCGAGTCTTTCAAGCTGCTTGGCTATCGCCAGTTTCTCCCGCGCATTAAGGTTGACCCCGGGAGATTGTTCACCGTCACGAAGGGTCGTGTCGAAAACGTTAATTTTGCGCAACGGAGACCACCGCTTCCTTCTTTTTACCTTGTTTGACAAACGGCATCATTTCACGAAGCTGTCTGCCGACCTTTTCAATCTGATGCTCGTTTTCACTTGCATTGATCGCATTGAAGCGAGGACGGTTCACTTGGTTTTCCACGATCCATTCTTTTGCGAATGTACCGTTTTGAATATCCGTTAATACTTGTTTCATAGATTCTTTTACCTTCTCATCGACTACGCGCGGTCCTGATACAAAATCTCCCCATTGAGCCGTATCGGAGATAGAGTATCTCATGCCCGCCAAGCCTTCTTCATACATTAAGTCTACGATCAATTTCAGTTCGTGCAGACACTCGAAGTATGCGAGTTCAGGCTGGTATCCGGCTTCTGTCAGCGTTTCAAAACCTGCTTTGACAAGCGCTGTTAAACCTCCGCAAAGAACAGCCTGCTCACCGAACAGATCCGTTTCCGTTTCTTCCTTAAATGTTGTTTCAAGAACCCCGGCACGCGCCCCGCCGATTCCTTTTGCGTAAGCAAGAGCCGTGTCTTTCGCTTCGCCTGATACATCCTGATAGATGGCAAACAATGCCGGTACACCTGCGCCTTGTTCATATGTTCTTCTGACAAGGTGTCCCGGTCCTTTAGGGGCGACAAGGAAGACATCTACATCAGCTGGAGGCACGATCTGATGGAAATGGACGTTAAATCCGTGTGCGAATACCAATGATTTGCCCGCCGTCAATTCATCTTTGATTTCAGCTTCATATACTTTTTGCTGCTGTTCATCCGGAAGAAGAACCATAATGATGTCAGCCTGGGCTGCCGCTTCTCTTACAGAAAATACTTGATGGCCGTCTTCTTGGGCCTGTGTAAATGATTTGCCTTGTCTGACGCCGACAATGACATCAATTCCGCTTTCTTTTAAGTTCAGCGCATGTGCGTGACCCTGTGAACCGTAACCGATAATCGCTACTTTTTTACCTGCCAATACGTTCTCTTTGATATCACCGTTATAATATACTTTTACCATTTTAATCTCTCCCTTTTTTGTGTTATACAATAGAAATTGTTTTATTGGATGACGCCTTTTGCTGGGTTCCCCTCGCAAAAGCCGTTGTGCCTGTTCTCGCGATTTCTTTAATGCCGTAAGGTTTGAGAAGCTCTATAAGGGCTTCGATTTTATCAGACTCGCCCGTGACCTGAACGACGATGCTGTCCTTTGAGACATCAACGACGGAAGCTCTGAACGGCTCAATGATTCCATTGATTTCCGTTCTGGTCGGCGGTGCAGAAACAACTTTAATCAGTGCAAGCTCACGCTGTACGATTGATTGGTTTGTAATATCCGTCACTTTCAGGACGTCAATTTGTTTGTTAAGCTGCTTTGTCAGCTGCTCAACGTCGTTTTCGCCTTCCACATGGACGACAAATGTAATCCTTGAAACACCGCTTGTTTCCGTGTGGCCTACAGTAATGCTTTCGATATTATAGTGTCTTTTTGTAAACAGGCCGGTGATCCGGTTTAATACCCCCGAGCGGTTGACCACCGTTAATGTGATAATGCGTTTCAAGGTTTCACCCCCACCATTTCATGAAGTCCTTTACCCGGCGCAATCATCGGGAATACTTTTTCGCTTTTGGCGACCCGGACATCAATAACGGCCGGCTCTTTTGATGAAAGCGCCTTTTGCAGCTCTTTTTCCGCCTCTTCTTCTGATGTAATCCGGATGCCTTTAATGCCGTAGGCTTCTGACAATTTGACAAAGTCAGGCTGCGCTGAGAATTTGGATTCAGAGTAGCGTTCTTCATAGAAGATTTCCTGCCACTGTCTGACCATGCCCAGGCATTCATTGTTCAAAATAATCACTTTGACCGGAAGATTCAGCTGCCGGATGACATCTAACTCCTGCAGGGTCATCTGAAAACCGCCGTCTCCGAGGATGGCAACGACCGTGGCGTTACGTTCTGCCAGCTGCGCTCCGATAGCCGCCGGAAGGCCGAAGCCCATTGTGCCGAGCCCTCCCGAGGTCACCCACTTATCAGCCTTTCGGAAAGGATAGAACTGAGCCGCCCACATCTGGTGCTGGCCGACATCCGTCGCCACAATCGCCTCTCCGTTTGTGAATTGGTGAATATACTCAATCAGCTTTTGGGGTTTTAAGCCCTCTTCACTGTCGTCTGTATACCAGAGCGGATATTCTTCTTTCCATTCGGAAAGCTGCTGTTTCCATTCATCTGACTGTCCCTGTTTTCCGTTTTGCTTCAATAGTTCCTGAAGGACGATTTTACTGTCGCCGACCACCGGGATCTGCGTTTCGATAATTTTTCCGATTTCAGCCGGATCAATATCGATGTGCGCCACTTTGGCCGATTTTGCAAAATGCTTCAGATTTCCTGTCACACGATCATCGAACCGAGCTCCGATGCTGATCAGCAAGTCACAGTGATAAAGCGCCATATTCGCTGTGTA
Organism: Bacillus sp. 5RYD7K; assembly: GCF_059831465.1. Taxonomy (NCBI): domain Bacteria; kingdom Bacillati; phylum Bacillota; class Bacilli; order Caryophanales; family Bacillaceae; genus Bacillus; species Bacillus sp. 5RYD7K. The sequence continues at coordinate 2,090,163 of NZ_CP191200.1, read as the reverse complement.
TGTGCCGTGCATTCCCGCCATCCCCAGAAAGAGAGGATGGTCTGCCGGGAAACCGCCCAGACCGAGAAGCGTGTGGGCTACCGGTATTTGCTGCTGTTCGGCATAATTTTTTAAATCTTCTGAAGCTTTACCGTGCAAAACACCCGCTCCGGCTAAAATAACCGGCTTTTTCGCACTGCTGACAGCTTCTACGAGCTTTCGGATCTGCAGATAGTTAGGCTCTTTTACCGGCTGATAACCTGGAAGATTGATCTCATGATCATATCTGAATTCCCCTTCAAATGCTGCGACATCCTTCGGAATATCAATTAATACCGGACCCGGTCTTCCCGTCGTGGCGATATGGAAAGCCTCTTTGATCACACGGGGAAGATCTTCCGGACGGCGGACCTGATAGCTGTGTTTCGTAATCGGCATCGTAATTCCTAAAATGTCGGCTTCCTGGAAAGCGTCGCTGCCGATGACCGAAGTGGCCACCTGGCCTGTAAACACTACGAGCGGCAGTGAATCAATCATCGCGTCCGCAAGACCGGTCACTAAGTTTGTCGCTCCGGGTCCTGAAGTAGCGATGACAACCCCCGGCTTCCCTGAGACTCTCGCATACCCTTCGGCCGCATGAATCGCGCCTTGCTCGTGCCGGGGCAGGATGTGAACCAATCCTGATTGATAAAGCTTATCGTAAATCGGAAGAACGGCTCCCCCCGGATATCCGAAGATCATTTCGACTTTTTCTTTCTTTAATGATTCAATCAGCATCAGAGCCCCGTTCATTGTCTTTGTACAATCGGCAGACGTAGTATCCGCCTGTACATTTGTGCCCATTTTCAGTTCCTCCTTTTCAATGTTCCCTTCTAAAATCAAATTCATAAAACGCAGCGCCGGCTGACGCAAATAAAAAAGCCTTCCCACCCACATTCAGCCAAGCATTTCATGCGATAGCCAAAAGGGGCGAAAAGGCTTTGCTTTCCGCGGTACCACCCTTGTTTACGGTCATATGAAGACCGTCTCATGGATAAATTACTATCCGTTTTGATAACGAGTAAACGTTGCGTTCACTCGGCCGAGTCCTACTCTTCACATTTCAGACCGGCACTCTGAGGCGAGTTCACTTTGCTTTGTTTTTGCCGGCTCTCAGCGTTACCGGCTCTCTGTAAAAAACTTCTGCAAAGCTACTTATCCTCTTCTGCGCTTTTTATTATAGCGGCTCTTTTATTTAAAAAAGAACCCTCATTTGTTTGTTTTTCAGTGTTTTATGATTTTTCTTTTTAGTGTGAATCATTTATTTATTTTTGTTTGAACTCATATTACGCCCGTTTGCAGACAGTGTCAACAGCATTTTTATAATTATTAGACAATTTAGATTAATCAATCTATTTTGTATACGCTTTCATTACTGGTACAAAGGGATCTGTAAATGTTAAAAGTTTTTATCATTTTTTTATTAATCTCTCAAGATTACATGAAATTTTTCCGTTCTTATACGATTATGTCACATTTTATTACACGATTTTTCATGTTCTTTCCGGTCTGCTTGTCAGATATTCCGTTCGAATTGAACAGGCTCTTTATACAGACATACGCATACACTGTTCTTATCTCGTGAAGAAATGAGTGATGTCATGAATAAGATGTTATCAGGCATGCAAGGCCTGCCACCTGGATTTCCGCCTTTACCGGTTCTGCCGCCGCAGTCTTATTATCCTCCGGCACCGATGCATACAGCTCCGTTTCAGGGCGGCCCTTCTTTTCAGCAGGGATTTCCGTCAACTGGATACGGACAGCAGACCCCGCAAAGCTCGCTGTCATTCGCCGGGCAGCAATTCGTCCCATACCCTTATACAAGCGGGTACTACGGTCAAACCTTCAGTGATGTCGGCGGAAGCCTCGGCGCAGGGTCCCATCCCGGCGCGCTCGGGGGCGGTTTCAGCGGCCATGCCGGGGGCTTCAGCGCTCCGAGCGGATTCAGATGATATAAAAACCGGTCTTTCACGGCCGGTTTTTTCTTACTTACAGTGTATAACGGTCATTCCATTGATTTATTTCCTGCTCCGTATCGTAATCAGCCTTTGAAACCTCAACAATGATTAAACCGCATTGAGTCATTAAAAATTGTTTCAGTTCCTCAAACAGCTCGTCTTTTCCGCAAAAGATCGTTTCTATCTTGTCATTTTTATATGCAAATGCGTACTTCAAAAGCTAATTCCTCCCGCTGTCTTTCTATCAAATATTAACAAAATAAATAATAGAAATTAGATATTTTATCACTCAAGGGCGCCTTAAGTATCTTTATACATATATTTCTTACGGTAAATATTTCATTAAGTTTCATTTATATTAAAATTCCTTTACAATTTTCATTAAATACAGGACTTTTATTTCATAAAATAAAAAACAAATACAAAAAAAACCTCAAACCCATTGTCAGGGCTTGAGGTTTTTTATTATACGTCCCAGGAGAGATTCGAACTCCCGACCGACGGCTTAGAAGGCCGTTGCTCTATCCGGCTGAGCTACTGGGACATGAAAATCAAATCGTTCTGCTGATCATTTTACCATGATGTCAGCGAATTGACAATATGGTCATCAGATAAAAAAGGCCAGCGTCATCAGTTTTCACTCTGATGTCACCAGCTCTTTTTCTGTACGTCCCAGGAGAGATTCGAACTCCCGACCGACGGCTTAGAAGGCCGTTGCTCTATCCAGCTGAGCTACTGGGACAGGTTTTGCTTTATGTATCAGCGACAAGATTTATTATATACAGGTTCATGTCATAAGTCAATATTTTTTTAGAAACTTTTGATGGGGAAGAAAGAAATCTTCCCCATCGAATGTTAAAAGCTGATTGTATTCCGCAAGTCCTTCAATTCCCGACCCGTTTCGTCGTAAAACGTCACAGTGCCTTCACTTTCTGTAAGAGTAAGAATGGCATAGCTCTTCACATTGCGGACTCTCGGAAGGCGGATGCTGCCAGGGTTAATCAAAAGCTTGCCCCGAAGCACTTCACTCCCGGCAATATGCGAGTGGCCGAAGCAGACGATATCCGCCCCAAGCTCTTCCGCCCGGTAAAAAACAGTTAAAAGTGACTGTTTAATGCCGTGAAGATGTCCGTGTACGGCCAGGATTTTCTTTGAACCGGCGTCCAGCAGGAGCTCCTCCTGAAACCCGCCGCCAAAGTCGCAATTGCCTTTCACCGTGTGATACGGCACAAGCGCCGGGTGTGCGGCATCAAGCTCTGAATCACCGCAATGAATCATCAGATCCGCTTCGGCTTCGTGCCGCTTCGAGATCGTCTCCAATTCGTCTTCGAGGCCGTGACTGTCACTTATTATCAGCACTTTCATTGCATTACGCTCCCCCTTACGCGTCAAGCAGCTTTGACAGTTTCTTGAGCGCTTCCGCCCTGTGGCTGATTTTGTTTTTCTCAGCGCTTGTCAGCTGAGCCATTGTTTTATCTTTATCCTTTACAATAAAAATGGGATCATAGCCGAACCCGTTATCTCCTTCGGGTTCTTCTGCTATATATCCTTCAACATGACCTTCAACCGTTTTTGTTTCCTGCCCCGGCATGCTGACGGCAAGGGCGCAGCGGAAACGGGCCGTACGCTGCTCTTTTTCGATGCCTTTTAATTCTGACAGCACCTTGTCCATATTCGCCTTATCATCTTTTGCTTCGCCGGCATAACGGGCTGAATAAACGCCCGGTCTGCCTCCAAGATTGTCCACTGATAAACCGGAGTCGTCTGCAATGACCATTTTGTTGACGGCTTTTGCCACGGCTTCCGCTTTTAAGATGGCGTTTTCTTCAAAGGTGTGTCCGGTTTCCTCAATTTCTTCCGTAAATCCGATTTCCGCCAAAGAAGAGACGCTGTAGCCTTTCGGTTCGAGTATTTCCTTAAATTCTTTTACTTTTCCCGGATTGTGTGTCGCAATAATAGCTTCTTTCACGCTGATCAGGCCTCTCTTTCTTTATTTCAGTTCAGGCAATGTTTCTCCCAGCACTTCTTTTTGCTTTTGAATAAGCGTCTGGATTCCTTTTTCGGCAAGGCTTAACAGTCCGTTTAAATCTTCACGGGAGAATGTGGCTTCTTCGCCCGTCCCTTGAAGCTCTACAAAACGTCCGCTTCCCGTCATGATGATATTCATGTCGACTTCAGCCGTTGAATCTTCTTCATAATTCAGATCCAAAAGCAGACCTTCTTCTTTATCCATCCCGACAGAAATGGCCGCAAGATAATCTGTCACGGGAGAAGTTTTGATAACGCCGCTTTTTACGAGTTTTCCGGCCGCAATGGCCATTGCCAAGAAGGCGCCGGTAATGGAAGCCGTTCTTGTTCCGCCGTCCGCCTGAATGACGTCACAGTCGATCCAGATCGTCCGTTCGCCGAGCTTTTCCAAATCAACGACGGCCCGAAGCGCACGCCCGATCAGACGCTGGATTTCCATCGTTCTGCCGGAGACCTTTCCTTTTGAAGATTCTCTTATCGTTCTTTGATTCGTGGCGCGGGGAAGCATGCTGTATTCCGCTGTGATCCAGCCTTTTCCTCCGCCGCGCAAAAATGGCGGCACCCGGTCTTCCACAGATGCATTACAGATAACCTTTGTATTTCCCGCTGTAATTAAAACAGAGCCCTCCGGGTGAGTGATAAAATCCAAATCAAATGTGATAGGGCGCAGCTCATCGTGCTGTCTTCCGTCGTGTCTCATATTTTACCTCCGATTATATGTACATAAACCTTTTGTTCCGGATTGTGAATAAAGAAAGAGGCAGCCCGGAACGCTAACCTCTTTTTTACTAGTATATCAAAAATCACAAATTAAAAACTACCCGTATTCACTTGTGACGGTCTCGAAACGGGTTTTGAAAGGGATTCACCCTTTTCATTCACCAGTTCTGATTTTCCGTTTACTTTTATAGAAACACTTTTTATCGACGGCTGTTCTGTTAATGTGAGAACGATGCTGTCCAGCACGCCCGATGATACCATTTTTGTTTTTTCATCGGCGCTTCCGTAAATAGAGCTGTTAAAGTCAAGTGTAACCCGGCCGTCTTTTACTTCCGGCTTGCTGAGCAGCTTAACATCGTTATTAAAGTCCGTCAAAAGCCCGCTTGCTTTGCCCGGCCCGTCGGCGAGCTGTTCAACGGCAGCGGTGATGTCATTTGTTTCCGAATTGTCAATCCGCTTTGTGACAGGCACGTAATATTCGCTCGTCTCTGTTTCCGCCAGATAGTATACAGTCAGCGGATGGGTGTCTGTCAGATCATTCACTCCGGCTGTTTCAATATTAATTCCGTCTTTTCTGCTTAAGTCGCCCGTAATCGGCGTACCGCCTACAGGCATTTCTTTCAGTTCATGCCCGTTCATTCTGATTTTGACTTTATCTATGGAGCTGAATTGGGTAAGCGTCCATGTAATCGATTGCAGGATTTTTTGTTCGTCTTCTTTTTTATAGTTTTTAAATTCCTTCGAAAAATCAGCGACGGCGGTACCGTCTTTTTTAATGTCAACATTTACCGTCGTATCAACAGGAAGCACCGCTCTGAATCCGTTCGGCAGGATTTCTGAGACAGGCCCCCCCTGAACCAAATACTCAAGGGCCTGCTTTGCGGTTCCCTCACTGTTCGGAAGAGGCAGTGTCTGTGCTGCGACATAGCCGTTTTTATCAATCAGATACAGCTCTCTCATGACTGTATTGGCCGGCTGGTCGGCTTTAGACGTGCCGTTTTTTTCTGATTGCTTTGATTTTGCCTGTATCCCCGCTTCACCCTTTACATATGAAATGTCTTGAGGCGGGTCAATTTCCCCGGCTGTTTTATCGGATTGAAACAAACCGCATCCTGATAATACAAAAGCCGAAGTAAGACATGTTGCAGCAATGACTGCAGGTCCTTTTTTCAGCATACTTTTCCCTCCTAAGGCTGTTTGTACTATGATGTATACGAGCCCTGTCCGGGAAATAGACCGGGATGCGCAAAAAAACCCGCCGTAAACAGCGGGTTTTTTGATTTATTTTCTGATCGGCTCTTGAAGGGAGATGCTCTCGACATGGCCGATTTCATGGCCGAACCAGTCTTCGGCAATTTTTGCGAAGCCGTTCCGTTCTCCCGTTGTAAGAAACTGATACTCCGGTGCATGATTCGATTGGTTTAACAAGCCTTTATAAGACAAGATGGTACTCACTTCTCTCGCTGTCTCGTCACCGGAGGAAATGATTTTCACATGATCTCCCATATAGTCCTGAATCGGTTCTTTCAAAATCGGATAATGCGTGCATCCTAGAATCAGGGTATCAATTGCTGTGCCTTTTAAAGGCTCGAGTGATGCTTCGACCGCTTCCTCCGCCGATTCCTGCAGAAACCGTCCGCTTTCCACAAACGGCACCAGCAGCGGACAAGCCGTGTTCTCGACTTGAAGGTCTGCATTTAAACCGAGCAGCGCCTGCTCATACGCTCTGCTTTTAATGGTATTTATCGTGCCGATGACGCCGATATGCTGGTTTTTCGTCACCTTTATCGCCGTTCTCGCACCCGGCTGAATGACGCCGACAACCGGAATATCCGTTTTGCGCTGAATATCCTCCAAGGCAATGGCCGTGGCCGTGTTACAAGCGATCACGAGCATTTTGATATGGTGGTTTTCCAGCAGGTAATCGGTCATTTCCCACGTGTATTGAAGAACTTCTTCTTCAGGACGCGGGCCGTACGGGCAGCGTTTTGTATCTCCCACATAGATGATATTTTCCTTCGGTAGCTGTCTCATGATTTCCTTAGCAACGGTTAACCCGCCAACCCCGGAATCAATGACTCCTATCGGCTGTTCCAACAAAATCGCCTCATTTTCTTTTCATTTCATGCTGCAGTTTCAATAATGATTTTTCGAAGACGGCTGTTTCTTCTTCGGAAAATGTCTCAAACATATCCCGCAAATATGCCTGCCTTTTTAAAATCACTTCCTGAATAATGCGCTCTCCTTCAGCGAGAAGATGAATTCTGACGACCCGTCTGTCAGCAGGGTCTTTCACCCGTTCGACAAGCTTATTTTTTTCCATGCGGTCTATCAGATCCGTCGTCGTGCTGCAAGCCAAATACATTTTGCCTGATAATTCGCCTATTGTCATATCCCCCAATTCATAAAGCCATTGAAGGCCTACGAATTGCGGCGGTGTAATTGCATATTGGTTAAGGATTTCTCGTCCTTTTTGTTTAATGATCGCAGCGATATGGCGGAGTGATTTTTCGATATCCGCAACATGCTCTACAGATTTTGATGTCATTTGTCCATCCCTCACTCAAGGATCTTTCTGGGCTATTCACGCTCCGTGTCTATTTTCCTTCTTTTTTTAAGAAAATGCAAGACTGACGGAGAAAAAGGAAAAGCCGGGATTTTCATCGCATGCCTATCACCCCGGGCGCCAACACAAATAACCGGCTCCTTCTCGTAAAGAAGGAAAACCGGCAAGAATCAGAGCTCTAGCTCACCCATTCTAAGAAGCTCGACAACAGCTTGCGAACGCCCTTTCACACCTAACTTCTGCATGGCATTTGAAATGTGATTCCGTACAGTTTTTTCACTGATAAATAGCTCGCTTGCAATTTCTTTTGTTGTCTTGTCTTGAACGAGCAATTCGAATACTTCTCTTTCTCTTTTGGTCAGCAGCGGCTTTGATTGAAAATCTTTCTCCTTCAAGTATTGTAACCCTCCTTGCTAAGGTGAGAGCGAATCTGAAACGAATGGGTTTATATAGTCAAGATATCATATGTAAAAGCCACTTCGGAGGTGACGTCACTTAAAGAAATAGTTATCCGTTCAGGCGAGCAGAATGCCTTTCTCCCGCTCCGTCCAGCTGACCGCTTTGCCGCTTGTCTTTGATACTTGTACCATAACGACGGAACCGGTAAAGCACGGCAGGCCTGACTCGTTTTCTCCAAGGTAATGAAGGGTGACGGACGCATTTCCGACAGAGCTTGCTTTGACATAAATCCGCAGATTTTCATACGGCATCACCTGACGCATATAGTCACACTGCTGGCTTGCGACGACTGTCATCGTCTCCGCATTTTGCGCTTCCATGCCGCGCTGCTTAAAGTAGGCGATCCGGGCTTCTTCAAAATAGATGAAAGGGGTTACATTATTCATATGGCCGAACATATCCGTTTCTGAAAAGCGAACCGATACTTCAGTAAAGAAAGAAAACGACTGTCTCCATTCTTCAAACGGGATGTCAATGTATTGCGGTTGTTTCATCACCTTCAGCTCCTTATAAAAAAACCTCTCCCGTGCGGAAGAGGCTCTTTTTCTATATCTTATACTCTGTCGCTTCCGAAGAAATTGCGGAATGCTTGTAAGTTGGTATCTCTGTTCAAAGCAGCGATTGAAGTCGTGAGCGGAATGCCTTTCGGGCAGGATTGAACACAGTTTTGTGAATTCCCGCAATCTCCGAGACCGCCGTCTGTCATTAAAGCTTCTAAACGTTCTGACTTGTTCATCGCGCCCGTCGGATGGGCGTTAAATAGACGCACTTGCGACATCGGGGCAGGCCCCATGAACTTCGATTTGCTGTTGACATTAGGGCAGGCTTCAAGGCAGACGCCGCAGGTCATGCATTTAGACAACTCATATGCCCACTGGCGGCGTTTTTCCGGCATTCTCGGTCCCGGTCCCAAGTCGTAAGTCCCGTCTATCGGCACCCATGCTTTCACTTTTTTCAGTGAATCAAACATTCTGCTGCGGTCAACCTGAAGGTCACGGACAACCGGGAATGTTTTCATCGGCTTCAGACGGATCGGCTGTTCCAGCTTATCAATCAGCGCCGTGCATGACTGGCGCGGTCTGCCGTTGATGACCATGGAGCAGGCGCCGCATACTTCCTCGAGACAGTTCATGTCCCATGCGACCGGAGTAGTTTTCTCCCCTTTTGCATTCACGGGATTTCTGCGGATTTCCATCAGGGCGGAAATTACGTTCAGATTCGGGCGGTAATTGATTTCAAATTCTTCATCGTATGGCGCGCTTTCAGGCGTATCCTGACGTGTAATGATAAACCGTATCTTTTTCTCACTCATGATTATTTCGCCACCTTCTTCTTCGAGTAGTCGCGTTTACGGGGCGCAATCAGTGATACATCGACATCCTGATATTCAAATTCCGGAGCTTCAAACGGACCGGCATGTTTAGCCATTGTCGTTTTGAGCCACTCATCGTCATTTCTTTCAGGGAAATCCGGTTTATAGTGCGCTCCCCGGCTTTCATTTCGGTTATATGCGCCGAGCGTGATGACTCTGGCAAGCTGAAGCATATTGGAGAACTGGCGGGTGAACATCGCCCCTTGGTTGCTCCATTTTGTCGTATCATTAATATTGATTTTCTTAAAGCGTTCCATCAGCTCTTGGATTTTATCATCTGTTTTCAAAAGCTTGTCATTGTGGCGGACCACCGTTACGTTGGCCGTCATCCATTCTCCGAGTTCACGGTGAAGCACGTAGGCATTTTCATCGCCGTCCATCTTCATGATGTCTGCCCATTTTTCTTCTTCTTTTTTCACGTAGGAATCAAATAATGAAGAAGACAGGTCTTCAGCCGATGTTTCAAGTCCGGAAACATATTTCACCGCATTCGGACCGGCAACCATTCCTCCGTAAATGGCGGAAAGCAGAGAGTTTGCCCCTAAACGGTTTCCTCCGTGCATTGAATAATCACATTCACCCGCCGCGAACAGTCCGCGGATGCTTGTCATCTGATCATAATCAACCCACAGACCGCCCATTGAATAGTGAACGGCAGGGAAAATTTTCATCGGAAGCTTGCGCGGGTCATCTCCCATGAATTTTTCATAGATTTCGATAATGCCGCCGAGCTTAACATCAAGCTCTTTCGGATCTTTGTGCGAAAGATCGAGATACACCATGTTTTCTCCATTGATGCCGAGCTTCTGGTTCACGCACACGTCAAAGATTTCGCGTGTCGCAATATCCCGCGGCACAAGGTTTCCGTAAGCCGGATATTTTTCCTCAAGGAAGTACCAAGGTTTTCCATCTTTATACGTCCAGACTCTTCCGCCCTCGCCGCGCGCCGATTCACTCATCAGACGGAGTTTATCGTCTCCGGGAATGGCAGTCGGGTGAATTTGAATAAATTCGCCGTTAGCGTAGTAAGCGCCCTGCTGATAAACGATTGATGCGGCAGATCCCGTGTTGATCATGCTGTTTGTTGATTTGCCGAATACAATTCCTGGTCCTCCCGTCGCCATAATAACGGCGTCAGAACGGAATGACTCGATTTGCATATTGGTCAGATTTTGGGCTACGATACCGCGGCACGTGCGCTCATCGTCAAGAACGGCGCCGAGGAATTCCCAGCCTTCATATTTTGTGACGAGACCCGCCACTTCATATCTGCGCACTTGCTCGTCCAGTGCGTAAAGAAGCTGCTGACCCGTCGTCGCTCCCGCGTATGCGGTTCTGTGATGCTGTGTACCCCCGAAACGGCGGAAGTCCAAGAGCCCTTCCGGCGTTCTGTTAAACATAACCCCCATGCGGTCCAATAAGTGGATAATGGACGGCGCCGCTTCACACATCGCTTTTACAGGCGGCTGGTTTGCTAAAAAGTCGCCTCCGTAAACCGTGTCATCAAAATGCTCAAACGGAGAGTCTCCTTCCCCTTTTGTGTTGACAGCTCCGTTTATCCCGCCCTGCGCGCAGACCGAGTGAGAGCGTTTGACCGGAACGATGGAAAACAATTTAACGGCCGTGCCTGATTCCGCTGCTTTAATTGTCGCCATGAGGCCGGCAAGACCCCCGCCGACTACGATAATGCTTGATTGACTCATGATAGCCCCTCTCCCTCTAGTAATCTAGTTCTCTTACACAAACGCAAAAATCGCTTTTAGACCCACGTATGAAAGCGCTAAAAATATAATCAGCGTCACGTAAGTCGAAATTCTTTGAGAACGCGGCGTGACCGTGATCCCCCATGTGACCGCAAAAGACCATAAGCCGTTTGAAAAGTGAAAAATAACTGATAAAACGCCTACAATGTAAAATCCGAGCATAAACGGCGAGCTCAGAATATTCGCCATCATATCGAAGTTGACTTCAGCGCCCATCTGTGCGGCAATCCGCGTCTGCCACACATGCCAGCTGACGAAAATAAGGGTGAGAATACCGGTGACACGCTGAAGCACAAACATCCAGTTTCTGAAATAGCTGTAGTGGCCAGCGTTGTTTTTCGCAGTAAATGCTATGTACACACCGTAAACCGCATGATAAATTAAAGGTAAGAAAATAATAAAAATTTCTAACGCATACCTGAACGGCAGACTGTCCATAAAGCCGGCCGCCTTGTTAAACGCATCCGCTCCCCTTGCGGCAAATTGGTTGACGACTAAATGCTGGATCAAAAAGATGCCGACCGGAATCACACCGAGCAAGGAATGCAATCTTCGAAAATAAAACTCTCTGTTCCCAGACATTACTTTACCCCCTGTTTGATTTAAGTGCGAAATGTGCTAAAATCTCTGCCCCCACTTCGTTTCAATTGTAAGCACTTTATTAAAATTTATTGACAATTTCATTTTACTCCTCCCTCAAAAGGGCGTCAAGAAAACGTGTACATAAATTATAATTTTCGGAATTGATTATTTGACGTGAAAATTTTATTTTCCTGCAATACCTTTTTCACTTTTTTTCACGTGTTTTATAGGATCATCCTGTAATCCTCCCCCCTGTTTAAGCTATAATAAACGAAGGAGAGAGGGGAATACATAATATGAAGAATAATTATGAAGCAGCTTTAGAACCTTTAACTGAACTCGGCGTCAGCGCATACGGCTACGAATTAATCCGGGAAATCGTGCTTCCGGATATCCTCGGCCCGGAGCATTCATCCATGATGTATTGGGCGGGGAAACGCCTCGCCCGCAAATTTCCTCTTCAATCGTGGGAAGAAATCCCCGCCTTTTTTGAAAAAGCCGGCTGGGGAACTTTGACAAACACAGGATCAAAAAAGCAAGAGCTGGAATTTGAACTGGAAGGACCGCTCGTATCCAGCAGGCTCAAACACCAGAAAGAGCCGTGTTTTCAGCTTGAAGCCGGTTTTATAGCCGAACAGATTCAATTGATGAACGATCAGATTGCAGAATCTTATGAACAGGTAAAAAAGAGAGCGGATAAAGTCGTCCTGACCGTGAAATGGGATATGAAGGACCCTGTATAATTGAAAAAAGGCGGTGACTCAAAAGTCCCGCCTTTTTGCCTGCCCGTTTATACGGCAGACGGCTGTTTAGAAAGCTCAAACGCATCATGAAGCGCTTCGACGGCTTTCACCATATCATTTTCACTGACAACCGCTGATACTTTTATTTCAGATGTGCTGACCATTTTGACTTGTACATTTTTTTCCGCCAGTACGGCAAACATGTCCGCGGCGACGCCGGGATTAGAGACCATGCCTGATCCGACAATGGATACTTTCGCCAGCTTTCTTTCAGTTTCAATTTTTTCATAGTCAAGCGCGTTTTTATATTCTTCAAGCACAGCGACCGTTTGTGCGGAATCTTCCGTTTTCACTGAGAAAGAAATGTCTGCTTCCCCATTGTCCGCTTGTGTCTGAATAATGATGTCGACGTTGATGTTTCGTTTCGCCAGCGCGGTGAAGATCGTTGAAAGTGTTGTCAACCCGCTTGTCAGGCCCGTGACGGACACCCTTGTAATCTGGTCTTCAAATGCAATTCCTCTGACGATTAAATTCTGCTCCATTGATGATTCCTCCTCAATTAATGTTCCAGCTTCATGTTCCGTGCTTGACCGCACTTCCAAAGGCACTTGATAGTTTTTCGCGAACTCAACCGCCCGCGGATGAAGAACACCCGCTCCGAGATTTGCAAGCTCCAGCATTTCATCGTAAGAAATTCCCGCCAGTTTTCTCGCTGACCGGACGTACCGCGGATCTGTCGTAAACACGCCCGGAACGTCCGTGTAAATGTCGCATTTATCCGCTTTTAATGCTGCGGCAAGAGCGACCGCCGTCGTATCGGAACCGCCCCGTCCGAGCGTCGTGATGCCGCCGTCTTCGGTTACTCCCTGAAAACCGGCGACAACTGTAATCCTGCCTTCTGCAAGCTGCGCCTGAATTGCGGTGATATCAATATCCGTAATTCTCGCATTGCCGTGGACAGCCTCCGTGCGGACACCCGCCTGCCAGCCCGTATAAGAGACGGCGTCATATCCTTTTTCTTGAAGCGCCATGGCCAAAAGCGAAATCGTGACCTGCTCTCCCGTAGACAGAAGCATATCCATCTCGCGTCTGCTTGGCTCAGATGTCATTTCCGCCGCCAGATTAACGAGCGCGTCGGTTGATTTTCCCATTGCCGAAACGACGACTACGACGTCATGGCCTTTTTTCTTTTCAGCAATGGCGCGATTTGCTGCATTTTGAATTTTTTCGGCAGAGCCGACGGAAGTGCCTCCGAATTTTTGTACGATAAGACCCATACTAGACCACCCTTTACATTTTGGTTCGTGCGGGTGAGGAGAAAAGAGCGTTGTGTCCACAATAAAAAAAGCAATGAGAGGAATAGCTCTCATTGCTTTTTCATATCATTACGATTGATTATGAACAACGAGATAGCCCTCCAAGAAAATGAATTCTTGACAGCTTTACATTTATTTAATGCAAAGCCAGCAAAGCACACCGATGGGATGTGTTTCACTTCGGCGAACTCCCCTTTCAGCCTTTTTCGCAGAATCCATCATTCTCCAAAGGCATACTATTGAAGTTCGCACCTCTATCTTCACCATATAACACGATCTTATGAAATTAGTTCACATTCTAGCAGACTTTTCAGAAAAGCACAATACTATTTTTTCAATTTTTCAAACAGCAGCTGAGCGGCCGCAGCCGGCACACCGGCTTTTTTGATATCGTCAAGACTTGCTTCCTTCATCTTTTTGACAGAACCGAAATGCTTTAAGAGCATTTTTTTGCGCTTTTCGCCGATCCCCGGGATATCATCCAATACGGATTGAAAAGCGCTTTTTCCCCGGATCTGTCTGTGAAAGCTGATCGCAAAACGGTGAACTTCATCCTGAATGCGCTGAAGCAGGTAAAATTCCTGGCTGTTCCGCTCCAGAAATACCGGTTCAAGCGGGTCGCCGATCAGAAGGTTGGATGTTCGGTGTTTGTCATCTTTCGCCAATCCCGCTACCGGGACATCAAGGCCGAGCTCATTCTCAAGCACGTCGCGCGCCGCGTTAATCTGCCCTTTTCCGCCGTCAATGATGATTAAATCCGGCAGCGGGAGATTTTCGCGGAGCACCCTCGAATATCTTCTTCTGACGACTTCTCTCATTGATCCGTAATCGTCAGGCCCTGTTACGGTTTTAATTTTATATTTGCGGTATTCCTTTTTATTCGGCTTTCCGTCAATAAAGACAATCATGGCCGATACAGGGTTTGTGCCTTGAATATTGGAGTTGTCAAACGCTTCAATCCGGTGCGGCGTGTAAATGTTCAATGCTTCGCCGAGCCGTTCGGCTGCTCCGATTGACCGTTCCTCATCCCGCTCGATTAATGAGAACTTTTCCCGCAGGGCGATTTTCGCGTTTTTGTGCGCAAGCAGAAGCAGTTCTTTTTTCGGGCCTTTTTTCGGCTGATGCACGGCGGTTTCCAAAAGCTCGCTGATCATGTCCCTGTCAACGCTGTCAGGCACCAGAATTTCCTTGGGCAGAAAGTGATTGTTTTTCGAATAGAACTGGCCGATGAAGGTCAGAAATTCTTCATCCGCTTCCTGGTACATCGGAAACATGCTGACATCGCGTTCGATCAGCTTTCCTTGGCGTATGAAAAAGACTTGAACGCACATCCAGCCTTTATCGTACGCATAAGCGAACACATCGCGGTCCAGAAGGTCATTCATGGTCATTTTCTGCTTTTCCATCGTCGATTCGATGTAAGCAAGCTGATCGCGGAATTCTTTAGCCCGTTCAAATTCAAGCTTTTCCGCCGCCTCTGCCATTTTCTCTTCAAGCTCTTTTTTGACCTCGTTATGCCCTCCCTTTAAAAAGCGGGTGATGTCTTCCACAAGCTCGCGGTTTGTCTCCTCAGAAATATCCTTTACACATGGAGCGAGGCATTGTCCGAGATGGTAATAGAGACAGACGCGGTCCGGAAGATTTGAGCACTTCCTGAGCGGATAAAGGCGGTCCAGCAGTTTTTTCGTTTCCCGCGCCGCCTGTACATTCGGGTACGGGCCGAAATAGCGCCCTTTGTCTTTTTTGACATTGCGGGTGACAATAAGCCGCGGATGGCGTTCATGGGTGATTTTAATAAAGGGATAGGTTTTATCATCTTTCAGCATGACATTGTATTTCGGATCGTATTTTTTAATCAGATTCATTTCCAAAATAAGCGCTTCAAGATTGGAGGAAGTCACGATATATTCAAAGTCCTCAATCTCCGTCACAAGCCTTTGGGTTTTTGCATCGTGAGAACCGGTGAAATAGGATCTCACCCTGTTTTTCAGCACTTTCGCTTTCCCCACGTAGATGACTGTTTTTTGACGGTCTTTCATTAAATAACAGCCCGGCTGATCGGGAAGGAGGGCCAGCTTTTCTTTCAGTTGTTTATTCATACGTTACCCTTCCTTACATTCATTTCTTGTGTCCATTCAGTGTATCACGAACATTTGTTTTTCTCCATTCTCAGCTTTTGGAAGATCAAAAAAGGCGATCCCTTTTAAAGGAATCGCCCTGCCGCAGCCGTAACGGAAACTTTCGGCTTACAGATGTTTGTTTACAAGCTCTTCAAGGGCTTCTTTCGGTTTGAAGCCGACAGATGTTTCAACCACTTCTCCGTCTTTTAACACAAGAAGTGTCGGGATGCTCATGACGCCGTATTTACCGGCAGTTTCTTGATTTTCATCCACGTCGATTTTAACGATTTTCAGTTTGTCTCCCATTTCTTGATCAAGCTCTTCAAGAACGGGCGCGATCATTTTACAAGGTCCGCACCAAGGAGCCCAGAAATCAGCTAATACGACACCTTCACTTGTTTCAGCTGAGAACGATTGATCAGTTGCTTTTACGATAGCCATTTGTTATTCCTCCAATGTCAAATGATGATTTTTAGTATAGCATCTCCCATTCGTTCATGCTAATTTAATGCTTATATTATTTTCTCCCGAACCCGCCGAAAATAATCTTATTTATAGAATGTATGATAACCGGTCAGCAGGCGTTCAAAACTTAAGATGGACCCGCCGGCAGCGTGATTAATACAACCGCCATCGGAGGAAGCTCCGTCTCCAGGTTTCCGCCCTTCTGCGTAAACCCGGAAAACGGCTTCGGTTTGACGTTTTCAGGGCTGCTGAATGTATTGTGGGCATTCATTTTTTCAGCACGCAGAATCGTCGCGGAAGGCTTCCCTGTCTTTTTCATGCCCCGCAGTTCAATCTTCACGTCAGCTTTATGCAGATGATCGATATTGCACATGCTGATATGGATGTCTCCGTTTTGCTGTTTGGAGGCGGAAATACTGACTTGCGGGAGCCGGCCGTCTTTCCATTCGTATCCGGCCGCTTTTGTTTCTGTGGCTAAAAGAGCAGCATCTTGGTGAACCTTAAACATATCAAATACATGATATGTCGGCGTCAGCAGCATATTTTTCCCTTCTGTCAGGATCATTGCCTGAAGCACATTGACGGTTTGCGCGATATTGGCCATCTGCACACGGTCTGCGTGCTGATGAAAAATATGAAAATGCGTGGCGGCGACAAGCGCGTCGCGGATTGTATTTTGCTGATACAAAAAGCCTGGATTCGTGCCAGGCTCAGGGTCAAGCCACGTCCCCCATTCATCAATGATCAGACCGACTCTTTTTTCCGGATCGTATTGATCCATAATGGCGCTGTGCCTTGTAATCAATTCATTCATATGGGCCGCCTTTTTCATCGTGATGAACCATTCATCTTCCGTAAACTCCGTCGCTGATCCTTTTCCCTTCCAGAAGTCGCCCGGTATTGTGTAATAATGCAGGCTCAGCCCGTCCATGAGATCAGCGGCTTTTTTCATTAATGTTTCTGTCCAGCGGTAATCGTCGACATTCGCACCGCCGGCAATTTTATAGATTTCATTCCCGCTGTAATTGCGGACATAGGTTTGAAAGTTCCGGTAAAGATCGGCATAATACTCAGGATGCATGTTTCCGCCGCAGCCCCAGTTCTCATTTCCTATACCGAAATATTTGAGCTTCCACGGTTTTTCCCGCCCGTTTTCCTTTCTCCAGTCGGACATCGGTGTGCCCGCTTCAAACGTCATGTATTCAATCCAATCAGCCATTTCCTTAACCGTCCCGCTGCCGACGTTTCCGGCGATGTACGGTTCGCAGCCGAGCAGTTCACAAAGCATCATAAATTCGTGCGTGCCGAATTCATTGGAATCAATCGTTCCGCCCCAATGGGTATTCAGCATGGTTTTTCGTTCCCCTACGCCGTTTGCCCAATGATATTCATCAGCAAAACAGCCGCCGGGCCATCTGAGAACGGGAATCTGGAGCTGTTTGAGGGCGGAGGCGACATCCGTCCTGATTCCGCCGGTATTCGGAATATCGGAATCTTTTCCGACCCAGATGCCCTCATATATGCCTCTTCCTAAGTGTTCCGCGAAATGTCCGTATATGTTTTTGTTAATGGTTCCCCGTGTGATATCCGTTTGAATGACTGCCGTATTGTGAGACATACTTGATCATTCCTTTCTTAATAAGAATGAAAGCACTACAGCCAATCTATGTATCTGGGATATATGCTGAAAGGATAAATTTGTAAGCGCTTTACAGAAAGCTTATTATATTGGTTCGTACATGTCAATCTGTTATTTTGCCAATACATAATTTATACGAACCAATCATCACAAACCAAAACCCTCTGACAAATGAAGCCAGAGGGTTTTGATTATGAATGAATATTGGCCTTTTTAAATTCCTGGGTCAGGAGCGGAACCACTTCGAACAAATCGCCGACAATTCCGTAGTCCGCTATTTTGAATATTTCCGCTTCCGGGTCTTTGTTGATGGCAACGATCACTTTACTGTTTGACATCCCCGCCAAGTGCTGAATCGCTCCGGAAATTCCGCAGGCAATATACAAATCAGGTGTAACGACTTTGCCCGTCTGGCCGATTTGAAGAGAATAGTCGCAATAATCCGCGTCACACGCGCCGCGCGAAGCACCCACCGCTGCTCCCAGCACTTCGGCAAGTTCTTTTAACGGTTCAAACCCATCTTTGCTTTTTACACCGCGGCCGCCCGCAACGATGATTTTCGCTTCTGATAAATCCACGCCGTCCGCTGTTTTTTTAACTACTTCTTCAATGACTGTCCGCAAATCTGCCGGCGGGACCGCAAGCTCTTCAATATCACCCGAGCGGCTTGTATCTCTTTCTAATGCCTGAATGTTATTCGGACGGATTGTCGCCAAGATGAAAGGATCGGTTGAAATCACCTGTTCAAAGGCTTTGCCGGAATAGATCGGTCTTGTAAAAACGATGTTGTCTCCGGTAACGCTTACATCCGTGCTGTCTGAAATCAACCCCGTTTCAAACCGTGCCGCAAGCTTCGGTGACAAATCTTTTCCCATAGAAGTATGGCCGAAAATAACCGCATCGGGCTTTTCATTTTCGATCAGATCCCCGAGAACCGCGGCGTATCCGTCTGCTGTATACTGAGAAAGCCCCGGTGCATCAGCCGTAAATACTTTATCGGCGCCGTACTGAATGAGTTCTGATGCTGCATCAGCCGCGCCTTTTCCCAACAGCACGCCGATGACATCTCCTCCGCCGGAAATGGTTTTGCCTGCGGCTATGGCTTCAAAGGTGACGTTCCGTAAGGCGCCGTCACGAATTTCCCCGAGTACGATCACTTTTTTTCCCATTCTGACATCCCCCAGTTTCTTTAATATCGGTTTATACGACTTTGGCTTCTTTTCTCAGCAGTGAGACAAGCTCCTTCGCCTGCTCAGCGGCTTCTCCTTCGATCAGTTTGCCCGCTTCTTTTTGCGGCGGCAGGAACCGTTCGATCGTTTTGAGCTTCGGTGCAGCATCATCCTCATCAATTCCGAGGTCATCGAGCTCAAGCTCTTCCAGCGGTTTTTTCTTCGCCTTCATAATGCCCGGAAGCGACGGATAGCGCGGCTCGTTTAAGCCTTGCTGTGCCGTGATGACTAAAGGAAGTGAGGTTTTAATGACCTCGGTATCCCCTTCGTTGTCTTTCTCTGCCACAGCTTCATCGCCGCTGATTGTCAGTTTTGTAATGGTTGTGACGCAAGGAATGTTCAGCAGCTCGGCAAGTCTTGGCGCCACTTGGCCGGAACCGCCGTCGATCGCGACATTTCCGCCGAGAATCAGATCATATTCCCGGTCCTTGAAATAGTGATATAAGATCGTGGAAATGGAGTATTGGTCGGGATCGCTCAGGTCATCCTCAATATTGATTAATACCGCCTGGTCGCACCCCATCGCAAGAGCGGTGCGCAGTTCTTTCTCCGCATCTTCTCCGCCGACGGTTACGGCGGTAACGGTTCCGCCATGCTCTTCTTTCAGCTGAATGGCTTCTTCAATGGCGTATTCATCATACGGATTAATGATAAACTCGGCTCCGTCCTCCTGAATCTTTCCTGCTTCAATGACGATTTTCTCTTCTGTGTCAAACGTCCGTTTCATCAGTACAAATAGATTCATATTCTTATCCCCTTTATCTTCGCCCACCGAATTGAGGCTTTCTTTTTTCGAGAAATGCCTGAATGCCTTCTTTTGCGTCTTCTGATGCAAATGCTTCCCCAAAGCGCTTTGCTTCGAGCTTTAAGCCGCCGTCATAAGAATAGACTTTGTTTGAATAAAGAAGCTCAAGCAGGGAAGCCATCGACTGCGGGCTTTTTTCCGCAAACTTGCCCGCTAGCGTTTTCGCCTTTTCCAGCAGCTCCTCTTCATTTTCGGCGCCTATTGTGACAAGCCCGAGGCTGAGCGCTTCTTCTCCGGTCACAGGTTCTGAAGTGCCGATCATCTCAAGCGCTTTCGCCGTGCCGACGTACCGGGGCAGGCGCTGCGTCCCGGCAAAGCCCGGAATAATGCCGAGATTCAGCTCGGGCAGGCCGAGCTTTGCATCCAATGTGGCGATTCTGATATGGCAGGCCATGGCAAGCTCCAGACCGCCGCCGAGCGCAGCGCCGTGAATCGCCGCGATAACGGGCTTCGGAAACCCTTCAATTCTTTCCATCAGCTGCTGGCCTTTATCAGCCATGGCAGAAGATTGCTCAAGATCATCAAGCGACGTAAATTCCTTTATATCGGCGCCCGCCGAAAAAAATTTCCCCTCACCGCGAATGATGATGCTTCTGACGGTGTCATCTGTTTCACACCGGTCGAACAGACCGGATAATTCAGCTAAAACCGCACCGGACAGCGCGTTGGCCGGCTGATGATTGATGGTGATCACTGCGACAGATTGTTCAACCGCCACTGAAAGGCTGTTCATCCGTCAACCCCCTTTAGTTTTGATGAATCCCTGACACCAACAGTTCCAATACCTTGTCTGACAAATCCGGAAGATTATATTTCTGATCGTTCATCACCCATGTTGTCACTGTTTCATCTATCGTCCCGAATATCATCTGCCGGGCGAGGCGGACGTCGAGATTGTCTTTCCATTCGCCCGACTCGATTCCTTCGGTCAAAATGGTGTCCAGCATGTTTAAATAACCTTTTAAAATATCATTGATTTTCAGGCGCAGCTTGATATTCGACTGTCTGAGCTCAAGCTGGGTCACAATCGCGAGGTGGCGGTCATTGCCGAGCAGTGTGAAGTGCTGCTTAATGACGAGAGCGAGTTTTTCTTTTGCCGTCGTTTTTTCTTTCACTTCTTCTTCCATGCGTTCAATGAACTGGCCCATCTTTTCTTTAAAAAGAGAAATGAGTATATCCTCTTTGTTTTTGAAATATAAATAGATGGTGCCGTCCGCAACGCCGGCCTGCTTGGCGATTTTGGACACCTGTGATTGGTGATAGCCGTTTTCCGCTATGACTTCTACTGCTGCATCAATGATCTGCATATACTTTGGCCGTTTTTGGTTCAATGTCATCGTTCCTTCCTTCAATAAATGAATGACTATTCATTCATAACTTCATGATAAAAAGGATTCCCGGTTTTGTCAAGTTTTTCTTTTAAGGCACCTTGTTTTCATGGGAAGCATCTTCCTCTTCGACCAGACGCCTTCTTAATATCTTTCCGACGGCCGTTTTCGGAAGCTCTTTTCTGAATTCGTACAGCTTCGGGACTTTGTACGGCGCAAGCCGCTCTCTGGCAAACGCATCAAGCTCATCGGCATCCGCTTCGGCGCCTTTTTTCAAAACGACAAATGCTTTCACCGTCTCCCCTCTGTAGGAATCAGGCACGCCCGCTACGACGATTTCCTGAACGGCTTCATGCTCATACAGCGCCTCTTCCACCTCACGAGGGTAAATGTTGTATCCCCCGGCAATGATGATGTCTTTTTTCCTGTCGGCGATGTAGAAAAATCCTTCCTCATCCATATATCCCATGTCACCGGTAAACAGCCAGCCGTCTCTGATAACACGGGCCGTCTCCTCCTGCCTGTTCCAATAACCTTTCATAACCTGCGGGCCTTTTACGATCAGCTCGCCGTGTTCATACGGCTCCGCAAGCCCGCCTTTTTCTTCTGAATAGATTCCGGCGTCGGTATTGGGCCAGGGACAGCCGATGCTGCCGGGCTTATTTTTTCCCCAGATGAAATTTGAATGGGTCACCGGTGATGCTTCGGATAATCCGTAGCCTTCCACAAGCTTTCCGCCGGTCACTTTTTCAAATTTCTGTTTGACTTCGACCGGCAGCGCCGCTGAACCGCTCGGACAGCTTTTTATGGAGGACAGATCATATTTATTCAGTTCCGGATGATGCAAAAGCCCGATGTAAATCGTCGGAGCTCCCGGAAAAACTGTCGGCTTTTGCCTGTCGATTGTTTTCAAGGTATCCAAGGGATTGAATTTAGGAAGCAGAATTATTTCACACCCCTGCATGATGGAGAAATTCAGCACGGCGGTTAATCCGTACACATGAAAAAAAGGTACGATGCCGAGCACTTTTTCGGCTCCCTTTTTCATTTTGTACATCCAGGCGGCGCCCATTTCTGTATTGGCCTGAATGTTTTTGTGCGTGAGCATGACGCCTTTCGGATAGCCGGTTGTTCCGCCCGTGTATTGAAGCACGGCGATGTCATGCTCAGGATCAATGTCAAATTCCTCCGCCTTCTCCGCTTTTTCATTTTTTAAAATGTCCGCTAAGCTGTGAATCTGTTCATGTTCGTCATAATCGATATGCACCTGTTTTTTTTGCGTGAGTGTATAAAGCATATTTTTCGGAAACGGCAAAAAGTCTTTGATACTGGTTGTAATAATGCGTTCAACGATTGACAACGTTTTCATTTTCATCACCTTCGGAAACAGCATATCGAGGGTGATGATCACGCGCGGCGAACTGTCTTGCAGCTGATACTCAAGTTCGTGTTCTGTGTAGAGAGGATTGGTCTGAACGACTATGCCCCCGGCAAACAATACGCCGTAAAATGCGATGACCGACTGGGGACAATTGGGCAGCATAATGGCGGCTCTGTCGCCTTTTTTCAGGCCTGTTTTACGTAAAAAAGCGGCTAGCTTTAATGAATCTGTGAGAACGTCTTGGAATGTGAGTTTTTTTCCGAGAAAATAAATGGCGGTATGGTTCGGGAATTGAGCTGCGGAGTTTGTCAGATTGGATGGCAGGGTTTGACCGGTAAATTCAAGCTCATGCGGAATCTCTTCGGGATATTGAGAAAGCCATGGCTTTTCAGACTGCATAAAACCTCTCCCTTCTGTTTTCCTATACGCTATTATTATAGCAGAAGGCTGATTGGAATTGGAAAGCGTTTCATGTTATTTTCGAGTTCAGGAGGTGTTGAGTTTGCTGGAAACACTGCATTTTGAAGAGGGAGTTCCTATCCTGCGCCAGCTGCCGAAGCCGTTTACCTCAGCCGCCTTTTTGCTTCATCCCTTTGTCCGAATGCCGGATGGGTGGGAAGCGCAAAAGCGCAAGCGGCCTTTTGAGCATATTTATCCGAGTGATGAGGAGATCATCGCAACGGGCAGACCCGTTTCCTGGAAAACCGCCATGACCGTCTGCGGACTGCGCTCTGAAAAAGAGACCGCGCTTGCGCTGATGACCGCTGTCATGGCACTTCGGGATGAATATGCACAGCCTGAATCCGCCGAGCTGTTAAAACGGCTTCATCATCCCGATCTGTACTTGCCGAGCGATGATGTCACTTCGCCATTTTTAATACCGGGACTCTTGGACGTGTTTCGTTCAAAAGGCATTGAGCGCTGCACTTTTTATGAGCCGATCGAAGCGGAAGGCCTATTTTCGCTCAAGCAAACGTCGCCTTCGGATGTATGCGGACTGCTGCAGGCTGACATGATGATTGCTGATGTAAAGCGGCGCGCGGCTTTTATGAGTATGTACGATTCTTTCACAACACTCTTTCTCATGGAGGACCAAGACATGCAGTCTGTTATCCGCGCCATGAATTGGGAAGCCGTCATTTGCTCTGATACGATGTGCATCAATTGGTATTCTCAATAAAAAAGACTGCCGATTTCAATTCGGCAGCCTTTTTTCCGTATTAAGATGTGATGACCAGATAAATAAGTCCGATGAACAGAAAAATTCCCGCTGCCGACAGCAGCACTTTCGCAAGCTTCTCCATTTTTCCCCGTCCCCTTAAATCCCGGCGGCCACCACAAATGACAGGCCGACTGAGATGACAAATGAAATAAAGCCGACAGCTCTGTTATCTTTTTCGATTTCTTTATCAATTTTAAACCGGGGCGTCAGAAATTCAAAGATAAAATAGCTGATTAAAAGCATAATAAATCCGTATACGCCCCAGCCGATCATTTGCAAAAGCGAATTATGCTGGGCGATGCTGTGCTGAAAGACATTCGCGATACCGAGAATTTTCCCTCCGGTCGCCATTGCCACCGCAAGATTGCCTTTTTGAATTTCCACCCAGTTTTTATAGGATGTCACCAATTCAAACACGGTCAGAAAAATGACGAGACACAAGACAGCCACACTGTAATAAGCCGCGATTTCAACAAGCTCATTTTCCCAAAAAGCATTCATGACGTTTTCTCCCTTTTTATTTTAGTTCGACAATCGTTACGCCTGATCCTCCTTCTCCCGCTTCCCCGAACCGCGAGCTTTTCACGCTGCGGTGGTTTTTCAGAAGATCCTGCACCCCTTTGCGGAGGGCGCCCGTGCCTTTTCCGTGAATGATGGACACTCTCGGATAGCCGGCAAGCACCGCGTCATCTAAATATTTTTCGACGCGGCTGAGGGCATTTTCGTAACGCTCTCCCCTGAGGTCAAGTTCAAGGGATACGTGATAATCCTTCCCTTTTACGGCGGTGATTGCTTTTTCTTTTTTCGGTTCAGGAGCCGATTTGAGAAACTCGAGATCTTTTTCCTTCACCTTCATTTTGAGGATGCCGATTTGGACGTTCCATTCTTTCTCGCCGGTTTTTTCAAGCAGCGCCCCTTTTTGTCCGAATGTGAGCACCTTTACTTCGTCGCCCGGCTTCAGCTCGCGTTTTTTCTCTGTTTTTCTTTCCGGCTGCTTTGATTTTTCAAAAGCCGGCATCGCGTCTCCGAGACGTTTTTTGGCATCAATCAGCTCGTGTTCCTTAAAGGATCTGTGTTCTTGCTTGATGGACCGGAGCTCGCGGATGATCTGTTCGGCTTCATTTGCAGCGGCCTCCAGTTTTTCCGCCGCTTTTTGTTCGGCTTCTTCCATCATTTTATCTTTTTGGGCGTTCAGCTCAATGATTTGCTGCTGAAGCTCTTTGTGCAGTTTTTCTGCTTCTTTTCTGATTGATTCGGTTTCAGAAAGCTCTTCATCCGCTCTTTTTTTGCTTTTTTCAAGCGATGCGATCATCAGATCGACTTCGTTGTGTTCGGCGGTCATTTCTGACTTCGCCTGGCCGATGATATGCTCCGGCAGACCGAGGCGTCTTGAAATCTCAAATGCGTTGCTTCGGCCCGGTACTCCGATCAGGAGCCTATAGGTAGGCGAAAGTGTTTCAATGTCAAATTCAACGCTGGCATTCATGACGCCTTGCCGGTTATATCCGTATGCTTTCAGTTCCGGATAATGGGTTGTCGCAAGCACTCTGGCGTTTGTCCGGTGGACTTCGTCAAGAATGCTCATGGCAAGCGCCGCCCCTTCCTGCGGGTCTGTTCCGGCACCGAGTTCATCAAACAGCACAAGACTGTTTTCAGACACTTCTTTTAAAATACTGACGATATTGACCATGTGGGATGAGAACGTACTCAGACTTTGTTCGATCGACTGTTCATCGCCGATATCGGCAAACACATTGTCAAATACGGCGGCTTCCGATCCCTCATCAGCCGGTATGTGCAATCCTGCCTGCGCCATTATCGTCAGCAGCCCGAGTGTTTTTAACGTAACGGTTTTACCGCCCGTATTCGGGCCCGTGATGACGATCGTTGAATAATCTCCGCCCAGTTCAATATCGTTGGCGACGACTTGATCTTGGGGCAGCAGCGGATGGCGCGCTTTTTTGAGACGGATAAAGCCGTCTCCGTTCATGAATGGTTTTGTCGCCTTCATCGCTTTTGCGTATCTCGCTTTGGCGAAAATGAAATCCAATGTCTGCAGCACTTCTACATTTTTAGCGATTTCATGTGTGTGTTCAGCCGTATGCTCCGTCAGCATCCGGAGAATCCGTTCGATTTCCTGTTTTTCTTTTACCTTCGCCTGCTGAAGCGAGTTGTTCATATCTACGATCGCCTGCGGTTCAATAAAAAGCGTCGCACCGGATGAAGATGTATCATGCACGATTCCGCCGTAGCTTGATCTGTATTCCTGTTTGACCGGAATGACAAAGCGGTCATTCCGGATCGTAACGATGGTGTCAGACAGCATTTTTGAAGCGGAAGATGAACGCAGCATCGATTCAAGCCGGTCTCTCACTCTTGATTCAAGCGTCCTGAGCTGCGTCCGGATTCCTCTTAGGGCGGGAGATGCATGATCAAGCACTTCGCCGTGATCATCAATGCAGGAGTTAATCTCCCTTTCCAAATCGCCCAATGTAATCAGTTCTTCTGCATGGGCCTGTATCAGCGGAATGCTGACGCCGTCTTCTGTCATTTGGCTGATAAAGTGCTTCATTTGTTTAACGGCATACAGCAGCCCGGACAATTCGGTAAATTCCGCCGGAGTCAGCACGCTGCCGATTTCCGCCCGCCGCAAAGCCGATCTTATATCGGTCAGCCCGCCGAACGGAGCATGGCCTCTTAAGCGCATGACCGCGGATGCTTCTTCGACTTCATCCAGCTGTTTTTGGATGTCAGCGAGATCCGTCAAAGGCTTCAGCTGCAGAAGCTTTTCCCGGCCGAGCGATGAGGCGGCATGAGCGGTAATCTGTTCTTTTACTTTATGAAATTCAAGTGATGATAACACTTTTTGCTGCACGGTTTTATGGTCCTCCTTACTTAATCATTGCGCGTCAGAAATGCTTTGACCTCATGTAACGGCCGGGCGTTTAACACATGCTTTGTTTCAGTCCAGCCTTTGCGCGCAGCGGTCACGCCCGTTTTCATGTCATCGAGCATCTCTATATTATGGGCATCCGTATTAATGACCAAAGTCACGCCTTTTTCGTTTGCTTTGATCAGATGCTCAGTCCGTAAATCGAGGCGCGCGGGGTTTGCATTCAGCTCAAGCGCCGTATTTGTTTTGGCTGCGAGCTCAATCAGCATGTCGATGTCGACTTCATAGCCGGCCCGTCTGCCGATCAGGCGGCCCGTCGGGTGGGCGATAATGTCCACGTGCTTATTCGTCAGCGCCTGTTCCAGCCGTTTCATAATGACATGCTCCGGCTGGCTGAAGCTTGAATGAATGGATGCGATGACAAGATCCATTTCAGACAGCACACTGTCATCATAATCAAGCGAACCGTCGGGGAGAATGTCCATTTCTACGCCTTTAAAAATATGAAAGTTTTCAAACTCAGCGTTTAACGCGTCAATTTCTTCCGCTTGTTTTCTGAGCCGTTCGGCCGTTAACCCGTTGGCTACCTTTAAATATTGGGAATGGTCGGTGATCGCCATGTACTGATAGCCTTTTGCCATACACGCTTCTGCCATTTCCCTGATGGAAAAAGCGCCGTCACTCCAGGCTGAGTGCATGTGGAGATCGCCTTTTATCGCTTTTTGCTCCACAAGGTCTATTTCTTCCAGGTACGTGTCGACCTCCTGCCCGCTTTCTCTGAGCTCCGGAGGAATAAACGGCAGACCGAAGTGGGCGTAAAAGGCTTCTTCACTCGGAAAAGTTTTGACTTCTCCCGTTTCTATGGTTTCTACCCCGTATTCGCTGATCCGTTCGCCGCGCTCTTTCGCCAGCTGGCGCATCTTAATGTTGTGATCTTTAGAGCCGGTAAAATGATGCAGTGTGGTCGCAAACTGCTCCTCTGTCACAAGCCTGAAATCCACACTCGTCTCATATTCAAAGGTCAGGATAACTGATACCTTTGTATCCCCGCTCGCTATCACGTCTTTTACGTTCGGCAGGGACAGAAGCTGATTTCTGACAGCCTCCGGATGATCTGTAGCAATAATGTAATCGAGATCTTTTACAGTCTCCCGCGCTCTTCTGAGACTGCCGGCCCGGGAATATTTCTGAATATCCGTCAGCCGGGCCAAATGTTCTTCAATGACTGAAGCAATGCTGAGCGCATAGCCGATCGGAAAACGTTCCGGCTGTTTTCCGGCTTCTCCGAGAGCCTGAAGGATTTTCTCCTCCGTTTTTTTTCCGAAACCGGCGAGCCCTTGCACCTTTTGCTGCTCGCATGCTTCTTTCAGCGATTCCGCGTCATGAACGCCAAGCTCCTGATACAGCTTGGCGATTTTTTTGCCTCCGAGGCCCGGAAGCTTCAAAAGAGGAACCAAGCCTTCCGGTACTTCTTTCTGCAATTGGAGAAGCGTGCTTGACACACCTTCCTGCATATATTCACGAATGACGCCGTAGGTGCCTTTTCCGATTCCGGATAAAGACATCATGTCGTCGATTTCCGACAGGCTGCGGTCATCCTGCTCAAGCGCCGCTGCCGCTTTTCGGAAGGCTGATATTTTAAACGGGTTGTCCCCTTTCAGTTCCATATAGACCGCAATCGTTTCAAGCAGCCTGATGATATCTTTTTTATGCATACTGTTAACCCCCAGTCGTTTCCTGCTTTTCATCATACAAATTTTTCTTCTCCGGCACAACTGACGCAGAGCTTGAAAAAAACTTCTCCGGTCAAGAGAAGTTTTTTATGCCCCGTACTGAGCCCACAGTTCTTGCAGGAGCCCAGACAGATACGGCGTATGATGCGTGATGATATTTGCAAGCGTCGATTGTGCGAGCATATCCTGAAGCGCGCTTACCGGCAGTACGGATGCGACGTATAACAGGATAAACGCAAATAAATAGACTTCCACAAACCCGAGCACCCCGCCAAGCAGTTTGTTGATCTGTTTAATGACCGGAATGCTTGCGATGATATTAAGCGCCGCTCCGATAATCCGAAGCAGAATCTTTGCAATGATAAACAAAATGACAAATGCGATCGCGTTGTAATAAGCCGTCTCTACGTTTCCTTTAATAAAAGAAAGAGCCGCCTGCCCGCCGGAAAAATCAGGCGCGGGTATAAAGCTCAGATGCGGGGCCAGATTTTTGTAAAAAAGCGCCGCAAACGCAATCGAGAGGATGAAGCTCGTTAAATATATAAATTGGAGGATAAATCCTCTTTTCAATCCAAGCAATGTGCCCATCAAGAGCAAAACTAAGATGATGATATCTATCATATGGTGTTCATTCCTTTTCTTTAAGCTGCCGCTCCAGTATTTCATATTTTTCTTGCAGTTTCATATAATCATGCACGACATTGACCGCAGTCAATACAGCGAGCTTATTTATATCAAGATATGGATTTTTCTCGTTGATTTCTCTCATTTTATCATCAACCACTCCGGCCACATGACGCATGTGCGCTTTGCTTTCTTCCCCGATAATGGTGAAGTGCTGGCCGTAAATGTTTACTGTCGTTTTGGTTTTTTTGCCGTCAGACAACGTTTCTCCTCCATTCCGCGAGAATCCTAGTTCCTATCATACCACGATTATCGATTGAATGGAAAGACGAGCCTCAGGCTGTTATGATACACTGGTATATACAGTGAAAAGTGCCAAAAAAGGAGATTATATCGTGTCCCATTCTGTTATAAAAGTATCCGCTTCCGCTATAGAACAAATGAAACAATCCTATGCCGGCTCCCTTACTCCGGCCGTTCCGCAGGGCGCCGTCTTCCAGGCTAAGCCGCCGGGCTGTACCATTACAGCCTACCGTTCGGGCAAGGTTCTCTTTCAAGGAAAAAATGCCGGCACAGAAGCGGCCCGCTGGGGAACGGCTGAGGCGCCGAAAGCAAAGAAAACCGTCAAAAAAGCGGCCGACCCGCTCTACGCTCCCCCGGCGGGCATTGCGTCCATGTCGGTAATCGGCTCAGATGAGGTCGGAACAGGCGATTACTTCGGGCCGATAACGGTTGCCTGCGCCTACGCCGACAAAACAAAGCTTTCTTTAATGAAAGAACTGGGCGTGAAGGATTCAAAAGATTTAAAAGATCCGCAGATTATCGAAATCGCCAAACTGCTAATTAAAACCATTCCTTACAGCCTGCTTGTGTTAAAAAATGAAAAATACAATCAGATGCAGGAAAAAGGCATGAGTCAGGGGAAAATGAAGGCGCTCCTTCATAATCAGGCGATTTCCAATCTGCTGAGGAAAATGAACGGCGTCAAACCGGAAGCGATTCTGATTGACCAATTTGCAGAGCCCGGCATTTATTTTAAGCATCTTTCCGGGCGGGATATCGTAAAAGAAAAAACGTTTTTCAGCACGAAGGCGGAAAGCATACATCTTTCCGTCGCCGCAGCCTCTATCATCGCGCGGTATTCTTTCTTAATTGAAATGGATAAGCTTTCCCGGGAAGCAGGGATGACGATTCCGAAAGGCGCGGGGCCGCACGTCGATGAAGCTGCCGCCAAGCTGATCATCAATAAAGGAGAAGATGCGCTCAGAACGTTCACTAAACTGCATTTTGCCAATACACAAAAGGCGAAGCGCCTTGTTGAAAGGAAACGGCCACAATAAAAAAAGCTTGCAGAGTGGGGACTGACCCCCGTTTTTGAGACAGGGATCAAAACACCTTTAAGCAGCCAGCTGTCGGTATGTGACCGGCGGCTGGTTGTTTAGTTTCGTTTGAATACGAATGTTGTTATAATAGTGTATATAGGTTTCGACAGTTTGTTCTACGATGGTCGTCGTAGTGCTTTCCAACCTGTCGAGGTAGAACGTTTCAGACTTTAGTGAGGAATGAAACGATTCGATGGAGGCATTATCAGCGGGCGTCCCTTTGCGGGACATGCTCATGGTAATGCCTTTTGTTTTAACAGCTTTCTGATACTCATAAGATGTATAAACAGAACCTTGGTCACTATGTAACACGCAGTTCTCTGGCAGTGCGGGCAGCTGATCAAGTGTGTGTAAGACAAAGTCTGTGTCCTGTCTATCGCCAATCGTAAAAGCAATCACTTCTCCATTGTATAAATCCAATATACTGGAAAGATACAATTGTTTCTGCCCATAAGGCAAATATGTGATATCCGTTACTAGCTTTTCCAGAGGGCGATCAGACTGAAAGTTTCGATCCAATATATTCTCGGCCACGGCATATGGCTGCCCATTCTTCTTGCGCTTTTTCACCTTAACCCGGCATTGCCACTGATTCTTCTGCATAATGCGCTGAACCGTTTTATGATTCATACGCATTTCCTTTTTTAATATGGCTGTGATTTTCCGATAGCCATACCGATACTTGTGTTCTCGGCACAACGTGCCGATTTGTTTTTCTAAATGGTATTTAGGGTTATCTTTCATCAGATTCTTCTTCCAACGATAATAAGATGCTCGTGAGATACCTAAATGAATACAGATATCCTTTATGGTCATTGTGCCGCGCAATGCTTCTACAAGCTCGACTGGCGTTTCGCTATCAGCTTCCTTTCCAATTCGTTGTACTTTTTTAACACTTCATTCTGTTGTCTCAGATAACGATTTTCTGCCTGCAGTTTCTCTAATTCGGAAGAATACTCTGGACCTTTCCCATAAGAATATTGCTTTCCGACAGGTTGTTGGAATCGATGTGTATCCCCAGCTTTATACCACCTGACCCATGTCTGAATCTGCGTCTTATTCTTTATATTCAATTCCTGCATGATCTCCTTCACAGGCACGCCCGCCAATCTCATTTCTACAGCCTTCTGTTTGACTTCAACCGGATAACTCACTCTTGTCCTCATAGAAAAACACCTCCAAGTCTAATTTCGGATAACAACGATCCGTTTTCAAACTTGAAGGTGTTTTTTGTTTGTCTCATATTATGGGGTCAGTCCCAGTGATCTGCAAGCTTTTTCTTTATCCTCTTAATACGGCCTGATACGTTTCTTCCAGCGCTTTCAGCACGTTTTCGTGGACTTTTGTCACTTCTTCTTCTGTCAATGTTTGTTCAG
Organism: Bacillus sp. 5RYD7K; assembly: GCF_059831465.1. Classification (NCBI taxonomy): domain Bacteria; kingdom Bacillati; phylum Bacillota; class Bacilli; order Caryophanales; family Bacillaceae; genus Bacillus; species Bacillus sp. 5RYD7K. The sequence goes on along the minus strand of NZ_CP191200.1, from coordinate 2,058,441 downwards.
GGTTGACATATTGAAGCGAGAAGGCGACGGATTTTTTGCCCTCTTCCATATGCTCACCTTCGTACACATCAAATACAGTGACTTCTTTCAATAGCGCGCCGCCGGCTTCCTTGATCACGGCTTCGAGCTGTCCGCTTGTGACGGTTTTATCTGCAACAAGCGCAATGTCGCGCGTGACGGACGGGTACTTCGGAATCGCCGTGTACACGACAGGTTCTGTTTCCTCGGTCAGAAGCGCGTACAGATCAAGCTCGAACACATACGTTTCTTTGATATCCAGCTCTTTTTCCATTGCCGGGTGCACCTGTCCGATAAATCCGGCAAGTGAGCCGTTCAATAGAATGTTTGCGGTCCGGCCGGGATGCATGTTTTTGCGTTCTGACTGGACAAATTCAATCCGGTCTGACACATTCAACTGATGCAGCAGGCCTTCAACGATTCCTTTGACGACGAAGAAATCTACCGGCTTTTTCTCACCCTGCCATAGGTTTTTGCGCCATAATCCGGTTACGGCTCCGGCAACCCGTTCTTTTTCAACCGGTTTTGTGTTTTCTTCCTTCGTCAGAAATACAGAACCCGTTTCGTATAAAGCAACGGAATCAGTCTGTCTGGCCAGATTGTATGAAACGGCTTCCAGCAGATTCGGCACGAGGCTGTGTCTGAGAATGCTTCTTTCTTCGCTCATCGGCAGAGCAAGCATCGTATTGAATGATTTTTCGATCGCAAAAGCGGCCGCTTTTTTATCATTCGTCAATGAATATGTGGTCGCTTGTGAAAGACCCGCTCCTTCAAGGAAACGTCTCACTTTCCGGCGTTTTGCCTGATACGGGGTCAAACCGCCTGTCGTGCCGGCCGTTTCCGGAAGCGTGGACGGAATATTGTCATACCCGTACAATCTCGCCGCTTCTTCAATCAGGTCTTCTTCGATTTTAATATCTCCGCGGCGCGACGGCACCGTTACGACCAGAACGTCTTTTGCTTCACCGACTGCAAAACCGAGGCGCTTGTAAATGCTGATGATTTCTTCTTTAGTGATTGTCATGCCGAGCACGGCGTTCACTTTTTCAACAGATACATGAATGTTGTTCGCTTCGATTTTCAGATGGTTTTCTTCAACCGTGCCTGAGAGCACTTCTCCGCCGGCATATGCCTGAATGAGACTGCAGGCCCGTTCAGCCGCCAGCAGAACGCGTGCCGGGTCAATGCCTTTTTCATATCTGGCGCTCGCTTCGCTTCTCAGCCCGAGGTCTCTCGACGCTTTGCGGACGGTCTGTCCGTCGAAATAAGCGGCTTCCAGTAAAATCGCGGTAGTGTCTTCACGGACTTCAGATTCAGCTCCGCCCATGACTCCCGCAACGGCTTGCGCTTTTTTTCCGTTTGTGATGACCAAATGGCTGCTTGACAGCTTGCGCTCCTGTTCATCCAGCGTCACGATGGTTTCGTTTTCCGCCGCTTTTCTGACGACGACCTCTTTTGAACCGAACCGGTCGTAATCGAAAGCGTGAAGCGGCTGGCCGTACTCAAGCAGGACGAAGTTTGTAATGTCCACGACGTTATTGTGCGGGCGGATGCCTGCATTCATCAGCTTCGTCTGCATCCACAGCGGAGACGGGCCGATTTTGACGTTTTTAATGATTTTTGCGGCATAATGCGGATTGGCCTGCGTATCTTCAATTTTGACGGAAACAGCGTCCGCCGCTTTTTCTGCCGCTTTTTCATATGAAGTCTCCGGAAGCTTTACCTCGGTGCCGAGAATAGCCGCAACTTCATAAGCCACGCCAAGCATGTTCATCGCGTCGGCGCGGTTCGGCGTTAAGCCCAATTCTAAAATCGCATCATCAAGCTGAAGGGCTGCCATTGCGTCAGCTCCTGTTTCAGCATCATTCGGAAACACGAAAATGCCTTCCGCATATTCTTTCGCCACGAGCTTGCTTTCAATGCCGAGCTCCTGGAGAGAACAGATCATGCCGTGAGACGCTTCGCCGCGCAGCTTGGCTTTTTTAATTTTGAAATTGCCGGGAAGCACGGCGCCGACCGTTGCAACAGCAACCTTCTGTCCTTTATCAACATTCGGGGCGCCGCAGATAATCTGAACGGGTTCCTCCGCACCGATATCAACAAGGCATTTGTTGAGTTTGTCGGCATTCGGGTGCTGTTCACGCTCAAGCACGTGTCCGATGACAACGCCTTTTACGCCTTCCCCTTTATACTCGATACCCTCAACTTCAATACCGGCTCTCGTAATTTTTTCTGCAAGCACGGCCGGGTCGATTCCCTGCAAGTCAACGTAATCTTCTAACCATTTATATGAAACAAACATGTGTATCCTCCTCTTACGCCTGTTTAAACTGCGAAATGAATCTGACATCATTGGTATAGAAATGGCGGATATCTTCAATGCCGTATTTCAGCATTGCGATCCGTTCCACACCCATTCCGAAAGCAAAGCCCTGGTATTCCTCAGGATTGAATCCGGCCATTTTCAGCACGTTCGGATGAATCATGCCGGCGCCGAGAATTTCGATCCAGCCCGTTTTTTTGCAGACGGAACAGCCTTGTCCGCCGCACTTAAAGCAGGTCACATCCACCTCGACAGAAGGTTCAGTGAATGGGAAAAAGCTCGGACGGAGCCTGATTTCACGGTCTTGGCCGAACATTTTTTTGGCGACCAATTCAAGCGTTCCTTTCAGATCGCTCATGCTGATTTTGCGATCCACGACGAGACCTTCAATCTGCATGAACTGGTGGGAATGTGTCGCGTCATCGTTGTCGCGGCGATACACTTTTCCGGGACAAATGATTTTGACGGGGCCTTTGCCTTTATGCTTTTCCATCGTGCGCGTCTGCACCGGTGACGTCTGCGTTCTCATCAGCATTTCTTCTGTAATGTAAAAGCTGTCCTGCATGTCGCGGGCCGGGTGCTCCTTCGGCAGATTCAGCGCCTCAAAGTTGTAATAATCCGTTTCCACTTCAGGGCCTTCTTCGATGGTATACCCCATGCCGATAAATAAATCTTCAATTTCTTCAATAACGACCGTCAGCGGATGGCGCCCGCCGATGTTTACCTGACTGCCCGGCAATGTGACGTCAATCGTCTGGCTGCTGAGTTTTTTATTCATCTCTTCTTGTTCAAGCTGTTCATTTTTCGCCGTAATGGCTGCTGCAATGCGCTCTCTCACTTCATTGGCGAGCGCTCCCATTTTCGGGCGTTCTTCGGCGGACAGTTTGCCCATGCCGCGGAGAACTTCTGTAATCGGCCCTTTTTTTCCGAGATATTGCACCCGAATGTCGTTAACTTCTTTTAATGAACCTGCCGCTTCAACTTTTTCTGCAGCTTCCAGTTCGAGCTGTTTAAGCTTCTCTTCCATCATGCATCCTCCTTTTATGTAAACCAAACCGTTCTATGCCTTTTTCAGAAAACAAAAAAACCCGCCCCTTGAGAGAAGGGACGAGTTGTGGCCGCGGTACCACCCTTTTTAAGGCAGACTTCATCTGCCGAAGCTTCATTGACATAACGGAAACGATCGTTCCGGTTCACCTTTACGCGCGTTTGGCGCGGTCCCGGTGACAACTCGAGAGGTGAAAATCAATTTCTGTGCTGCGATAAAAATGCTTTCAGTCGGCGGCATTTTCTCCCTGGAAGGCAGCTTGTGAAAAAATTGACGTCCTCTGTCACGGTTTTTACATTATTGCTATCTATTATAGTGAAATTCGCGGCTTTGCGCAACCTATCCTCTGAGATGATAGACGAGGATGGCGGCCGCCACCGCCACATTCAGCGACTCCGCCTGTCCGTACAGCGGCACGTACAGGTTGAGATCCGTTTTTTGCAGAAGGCCGGCGTCCACTCCCGCCCCCTCGTTCCCGACGATTAACGCGAACGATTCTTCAGGCTTCACGCTTTGATAAGCCGCACCGTTTTCAAGCGCCGTGCCGTAAATCGCGACACCTTGTGATTTCAGCTCATCGGTAAACTCATGGAGCGGACGTTTCAAAATGGGAATATGAAAGTGAGATCCTTGGGCTGAACGCAGCGTTTTTCCGTTGTATGGATCTGCCGTTCCCTCACCAAGGACAACGGCGTCGATCCCCGCCGCATCTGCTGTTCTGATCATTGTTCCTAAATTCCCCGGATCCTGCACGGCATCAATCAGAAGCAGCCGCTTCAGCCGGTCAGGCTTTTCGTCCGGCATATGGCAGACTGCGGCGATCTGTTGCGGCGTTTCTGTTTCCGTCACGGCTGAAAACGCATCTTCGCTCAGCACATAGCACGGAATGCTCATGTCCAGATCGGCCGGGATGGCGCTCTCATCTTTTACGAGAATTTCTTTTACCGTTCCCTTTGACTTGAGCGCTTCTTCTGCCAGATGCTCTCCTTCTATCAGAAATGTATTCGTTTTATGTCTCTCTTTTTTTGTGTGAAGTTTTTTCCAGTCCTTCACTTTTTGGTTTTTTGCCGAGTCAATTCGTTTCACTTTATTTCTGCGCTCTCCTTTTTTCATGCATGTTGTTATTATATCTCAAGAACAGCACATAATAAACCGCGTGCGCGGTAAGAATATGCGTATCACATTCAGGAAAAAAGGAGCGGTTGTAATGGATCTTAATTTACGCAACGCCGTTATTGCCAATGTGACCGGCAATAACCAGGATCAGCTGGAGCATACTATCGTTGACGCCATCCAAAGCGGTGAAGAAAAAATGCTTCCGGGTCTCGGCGTCTTATTCGAAGTACTTTGGCAGCATGCGTCAGACTCAGAAAAAAATGAAATGCTCAAAACACTTGAAGGCGGATTAAAACCTGCGCACTAAGCATGAAACCGGGTGATGGCACACCCGGTTTTTTTTGTATAATAATGGCGAGGGGGATCGCCAATGCAGTTACAGCCGGAACTGGCAAAAAAATTGATTGCCGAAGTCAAACATATGTACAGCCGCGAAGTGATTATTGCCGATACAAAAGGAATGATCATCGCGGGCACCAATGCTGCGCGGGCCGGATGTTTTCATGAAGGAGCTCTGATCTGCGCGCGGGAAAAACGGAATGTCATCATTACGAAAGAAGATGAAAAACGGCTTGAGGGCGTAAAAGCAGGATTGAACCTCCCCGTTTTTTCGGGTCATGAGGTGATCGGGGTATTCGGTCTGACAGGAAGCCCTGACGACATCCTGCCTTTCGGGGAATTGCTCAGAAAAATGACGGAGCTTTTTATAAAAGAAACGCGCCACCTGGAAGAAGTGCAATGGCGTGAGAGAATGCTTGAATCCTTTATGGTGGATTGGCTGCAGTTAAAAGAATGGTCCCCGGGTTTTTTAGAAAAAGCAAAGCTCCTTGCAGCAGACCTTCATTCGCAACGCCGAATCATACTCATTCAAGGCCGTTATGAGCAATATGAAGCAGAAGAACTCGGGCGCCTCTGGCAAAGTGAATACCGTGAAGACCTGTTTGTCCGCTGGGGAAATGAGCGTATTCTCATTAATCATGAGACAAACTCGGATTCTAAGGAGAGGCTCATCAAAAGAATCAACACTGTTTTTGGGCAGCCTGTCACGGCCGGCATCGGACGGATCGTTCCGGGAGAACGCCTGACGGAATCATACGGACAGGCGGAGAAAGCTCTTTCGGCGGGCGCTATTGACAAGCAGGCCGTCTTTGAAGAAGATTTAAAACTGGATATGTGTCTTGCCGATATTGCGCCCGGCACGCGGTCTGAATTTTCACGGCGGGTTCTCGAGCATGTGCTCGGCCGTGAAGAACTTCTGGATACGCTGCGCGCCTTTTTCGACCGGCAGTTATCGTTAAAGCGCACTGCTGATGACATGCATATTCATATTAATACGCTGCGCTACCGTCTTGCCAAACTGGAATCGCTGACAAATATGAAGCTTGACCGCCCTGAAGACATAACGGCTTTTTATTTGGCGCTGCGCTTTTTAGATCAACATACAAAAAACACGTGATATCACCATCATTTTTCATATGTTTCTCCATAGTTTGCGAAATCATTTTTCTTTACAATTAAATGAAAACGCTTTTCTAATTGGGAGGTTGGGAGAATATGATTTCACGAGAGGCAAAGGAACAGTTCATCCGGGCGGTCGGGAAGGAGAATTATGATGATTCGGCGGCTGGCCGTCTTGTGTATTCGTACGATGCTGCCCCTCAGCTGCAAGCCATGCCGGATGCCGTAATCGCCCCCCGCTGTGCGGATGACGTGTCCCGTATATTAACGATTTGCAGCAGGCATGACATTCCGATCGTGCCGAGGGGTTCAGGCACAAACTTATGCGGCGGCACATGTCCGTCTGAGGGCGGTCTTGTTCTTTTATTCAAACATATGAACCGAATTCTTGAAATTGATGAGGAAAATTTGACGGCAACCGTCCAGCCGGGCGTGATCACGCAAGATATGATTCATGCGGTTGAACGGAAAGGGTTATTTTATCCGCCTGATCCGAGCAGCATGAAAATATCGACGATCGGCGGAAATATTAATGAAAATTCCGGCGGACTGCGCGGACTGAAGTACGGTGTCACCCGGGATTATGTCCTCGGCCTAGAAGCCGTCTTGGCTTCAGGCGATATCATCCGCACAGGGGGAAAGCTGACAAAGGATGTCGCCGGTTATGATCTGACCCGGCTTTTCGTGGGATCAGAAGGGACACTCGGTGTTGTGACGGAAGCGACTTTAAAGCTTGTTCCGAAGCCGGAAACGAAAAAAACGCTGCTCGCACTCTATGAACATATTGAAGCGGCTGCAGAATCGGTTTCTGCCATCATCGCTGAAAAAATCATTCCGGCAACACTCGAATTTCTGGATCAGCCGACACTGCAGGTCATTGAAGATTACGCCAAGATCGGGCTTCCGACAGACGCAAAAGCCGTACTGCTGATCGAACAGGACGGTGACAGCGACACGGTCAGACGCGATATGGAAAAAATCGAAGCCATCTGTAAAAACGGAGCCGCCGTATCCGTCCAAACGGCTGAAACCGAGGAGGAAGCATTCGCCCTTACAGAGGCCAGACGGTCCGCACTATCAGCTCTCGCCAGACTGAAACCGACGACGATTCTGGAAGATGCAACCGTGCCGAGATCACAAATTGCCAATATGGTCAGAGCCATTAACGAGATTGCAGACACATACGGCTTGTCCATCTGCACATTCGGCCATGCAGGCGACGGCAACCTCCATCCGACGTGCACCACCGATATCCGAAATACAGAGGAGATGGAACGTGTCGAAAAAGCCTTTGCCGCCATTTTTGAGAAAGCGATTGAGCTGGGAGGAACGATAACGGGTGAACATGGGGTCGGCATCGTAAAAGCGCCGTATTTAGAAATGAAGCTGAAAACAGAAGGCATCACCGCCATGAAAGCGATCAAACAAGCGCTTGATCCCCAAAACCTGCTGAACCCGGGGAAAATATTCGCCAATTCGTCAAGGAAACGCGTGGTGGTGATGAAATGACAACGGCTAAAGAGCAGAAACAAATTCAAACAGAATTCAAAAACCGCATGGATGAAGGTGAATTGCTGAACTGTATGCGCTGCGGCTTCTGCCTTCCTTCCTGTCCGACCTATATCGAATCGGGATTTCAAGAATCCCATTCGCCGCGCGGCCGGATCGCCCTGATGAAAGCCGTCACAGACGGACTGATCGAGCCGGATGAAGATGTTGAGCGCTCACTTTCGCTGTGTCTCGGATGCCGGGCATGCGAGCCCGTTTGTCCGGCAGGAGTCAATTACGGACAGCTGCTTGAAGAAGCAAGGGATATCATTCATCAAAATAAAAAACATAAGCCGGGTGTACGCCTCTTGCGGAAAGCGGCATTTACCGGGCTTTTCCCCCATCAAAACCGCATGCAGACAGCGGCGAATCTTCTTGGGATATACCAAAGATCGGGGCTGCAGACTGCCGTCAGAAAAACCGGTATGCTGCGCGTTTTGCCTGAGCATCTGCGCACAATGGAACAAGTGCTCCCGCCCGTCCCGAAACGGAAAGACATGAAGGAACGGCCGCGTTTTCTTCCCGCCTCGGGTCCCGTTCAAAGACGGGCCGCTTTTTTCTCGGGCTGTTTAATGGATACGATGTTTTTAGCAACAAATCATGCGACAACGGCGCTTTTACAGGCGGCCGGATGTGAGATCGCGGTTCCGGAAGGTCAGGCGTGCTGCGGCGCGCTTCACGGGCACAGCGGAGAAAAAGAGACGGGAAAAGAACTGGCCAAGCGGAATATCGCAGCTTTTGAAGCGCTTGACGCAGATTATATCATTACAAACGCCGGCGGATGCGGCGCCTTTCTTCAGGAATATCCGCATTTGCTGAAGGATGAACCTGAATGGGCGGACCGTGCCGAACAATTCGTCCGGAAGCTCAAAGACTTTTCATCCGTACTGGTTGAACTGAAGTTCCATCAAAGGAACCTTCAGGCGCAATCCCCTCATATCGTCACATATCAGGACTCCTGCCATCTCCGCAATGTGATGCATACGTCAGAGGAACCGCGCATGCTTTTGAAAAGCATTAAAGGGGCTGAGTACAGAGAAATGGAAAAGGCCGACAGCTGCTGCGGGTCGGCGGGAATTTATAATATAACAGAGTCAGAGATGTCTATGAGAATATTAGACAGCAAGATGAAAGCCGCCGGAAAAACGGAAGCAGCCGTCATCGTGACAGCCAACCCAGGATGCCTTTTGCAAATGCAGCTCGGCATTTTGCGCGAAGGATTAACAGACCGTGTCCGCGCAGTACATTTGGCGGATTACCTTTTGGAAGCGGCGGATTTGTCATAAGATGAAAGCAGAGAGACCGATCGGCTCTCTGCTTTTTTATGATGCTGCAATGTTCGGACGGCCGCGGATTTATCCGGGTATTGAAGCTTCCAGTCTCGCACTCGGATCACGCCATACATTCGCCCATTTTTTCACAGCCGCAATGATAATCACAAGCCCGAGAATGAGCATGATAATGGATAAAACGCCATTCAGCACGTTGTATCCCGCCGCTTCGGGATTCAAATACACATACCGCACCATCCAATAACCCGCATAGTTGACGGTCACGTACAAATAAGCGAGAGGAATCAGGCACGTCAGCATATAGCGCCGCTTATCGGCTATCTTCAATACGACAGTCGCACCGATGATTAATCCGACAGACGCCATAAGCTGATTGGACACGCCGAACAGCGCCCAAATGGAGCTGATGTCGCCCGAATACAGAAGATAGCCCCATAGCAGGCAGGCGAGCGCGCTTGAGAAAATCGAACCCGGCAGCCAGTCTGTTTTTTTCAGCGGCTTATACACCTCTCCGAAAAACTCCTGGATCAAGTAGCGGGCGACACGGGTTCCCGCATCAATCGCCGTTAAAATAAACACCGCTTCAAACATAATGACAAATTGAAAAAAGTATGAAGCCAAATGACTGAAAAACGGAATCTCCGTAAAGATATACGTCATTCCGACGGCAAGCGTAACAGCGCCGCCCGTTCTTCCTTCCAGACTGAGCCCGATTTCTTTACTCAATTCAGGCAGATGGACGACATTCATCCCAAGGGCGCGGAAAATTTCCGGCGTGCTGTTAATGGCAAAATAATCGGCTGGCTCAAGTGCGGCGGCTGCTATGAGCGCCATAATCCCGACGAGACATTCAACAAGCATCGCTCCGAAAGCAACCGGCTTTATATCACTCCATTTATCCAGCATTTTCGGCGTTGTGCCGGAACCGACAAACGCATGAAAGCCTGAAATAGCGCCGCAGGCAATCGTTATTGAAATAAACGGCCAGACAGGTCCCGCGATCACCGGTCCGCCGCCGTGAATAAACTCCGTTACGGCCGGGAATTTAACGGCGGGATTGACGAAAAAGACGCCGGCGATCAAAGCGGCAAATACCCCGATTTTCATAAAACTGCTTAAATAGTCACGCGGGGCAAGCAAAAGCCAAACCGGAAGCGCCGCGGCGAAAAAAGCATAGACGGGAAGCGCCACCGCGAGTGTTTTCGCATCCAGTGTCAGCATGTCCCCGAGAGCCGTTGTCTGCAGCCGCGGCCCGATTACAACACCGGCCATTAACAAAAGAAAACCGACAGTTGATGCGAGTTTGAGATTGCCCGTTTTTTTATAGTAGAGGCCGACCCCCATCGCGATCGGAATCGTAATCCCCACCGCAAACGTTCCCCACGGGTTTTTCTCAAGCGCGTGCAGCACAACCATGGACAGACCCGCCATCGTGATCGTAATGATAAACAGCATCGAAAGACCCGTGCAAAAACCCGCCACCGGGCCGAGCTCTTCTTTGGCGACTTCAGAAAGCGTTTTCCCGTTTTTCCGCATTGATGCAAACAATACGACAATATCGTGCACGGCTCCTCCGATCACCGCCCCGATTAACAGCCATAAAAGCCCGGGCAGATAGCCGAACTGAGCTGCCAGAATCGGTCCGACAAGCGGGCCGGCAGCGGCGATTGCCGCGAAGTGGTGGCCGAATGACACCCACTTATTCGTCGGCACATAATCTTTCCCATCCTCAAGCACATGGGCCGGAGTCGGTGTCTGATCATTGATTTTTAATACTTTGACCATCATAAAGGTACCGTAAAGCCGATAGGCGATCGCCAGAATACATATAGACGCTATGACGATTGTAATCGCATTCATTTAATCCCAGCCCCTTTTCTCTTTTTCTAAATATTATCACAATTATCAGATAACAGGAGATGATTTTTGCGTAAAAAAAGCCGGCGGCGCAGCCCGGCTTTTCGGAACATTATTTGCCTGATAAACGGATGACATTCCAGGACAGCGGAGTAAAATGAGCCGTTATCCCTTCAGCATTTGCCGAAGACGTTCCGTTTGAGTGAGGCGTGACTTCTTTTCTGTTTTTTTGATTGGTCGCTTTCATATCCTGATGCTCCAGCACGATATGCTCAATGATGCGGTAATCTTCAAACCCTCTCAGCTTGATCTCCGTTTCCATCAGTTCCTTGCTTTTGTTGACAGCAAAAATGGTCAGGGCTTCATCTTCTTCATGGTAAACGGCCGCGGCATCAACATACGGCACATCCGTAAAGTCCGCCGAGTCGTATTTCGGGGAGGTAATCAGCAGCTTCATCGAAGTCCCTCTCCCGTAGACAGAGGCGTGCATGTAAGGATAAAAGATCGGCTGTCTCCATGCTTCTCCGCCCTTTTCAGTCATGATAGGCGCAATCACGTTGACAAGCTGGGCGAGACAGGCGATCTTTAGTCTGTCCGCATGCTGCAGCATCGTAATCAGCAGTGAACCGATCAACAGTGCATCTTCAAAATTGTAGATGTCTTCGAGAATCGGCCGGGCCGTAATCCATGGCTCCACTTTTTTATCCGCTTCATTTGAGTGATACCACACATTCCATTCATCTAAAGAAAGGTGAATCGTTTTTTTGCTCCGTTTTTTCGCTTTCATATAATCACATACGGCTGTGACAGATTTGATAAAATGGTCTAAATCCATCGACTTCGCTAAATAGTTTTCAAGATCATTTTCATGGTTGCCGTAATACGTATGCAGTGAGATGTAATCCACATGCTCGTACGTATGCTCAAGCACCTCCGCCTCCCACTCGATGAAGGTCGGCATGCCGCTGTTTGAGCTTCCGCAGGCCACCAATTCGATCGTCGGGTCCGTCCATTTCATCACTTTCGCCGTTTCAGCGGCGAGCCGTCCGTATTCATGCGCTGTTTTGTGCCCGATCTGCCAAGGGCCGTCCATCTCATTTCCTAAGCACCACGTTTTTATGCCGTAAGGTTTTTCATAGCCGTGCGATTTTCGCAAGTCGCTCCAGTATGACCCTCCAGGATGGTTGCAGTACTCGACGAGGTTCCGGGCGGCATCGATGCCTCTCGTCCCGAGATTGACCGCCATATTCACTTCGGCGTTCACTTTTTTTGCCCACGTTAAAAATTCGTTCGTCCCGACTTCGTTCGTTTCTGTCGTCTGCCATGCAAGATCAAGCCTCCGCGGTCGGTCCTTCACCGGTCCGACGCCGTCTTCCCAATTGTAGCCCGAGAGAAAATTCCCTCCCGGATAGCGGATGAACGGCACCTGTAATTCTCTGATCAGCTCCTGTACGTCTGTTCTGAACCCGTCCTTGTCGGCTTTCGGGTGTCCTGGCTCATAAATGCCTTCATACACCGCCCGGCCCATATGTTCTATAAATGATCCGTACATCCGTTTGTCCACTTCACCGATGATGTATTCTTTATCTGCTGTAATTCCCGCTTTTTTCATTATGTTTCCTCCCTCTCTCTATCCCTTCACTCCGCCGACTGTCAGGCCGGAAATAAAGTATTTTTGGAAAAACAAGAATATGATAATCACCGGCAGTATCGCAAAAACGGAACCGGAGATCAGCATGTCATAGTTATTGCCGTACGGACTCAGCAGCCCTGACAGCCCGATTGGAAGCGTAAACATTTCCTTCGACCGAAGCACGATCAGCGGCCATAAAAAGTTATTCCAGCTGTTTAAAGATTGGAGAATGATCATCGCTCCGAATGCCGGTTTCATAAGCGGCGCCATAATTCTGAAGAAAATGCCGAATTCCGTGCAGCCGTCCATTCTCGCTGAATCGAGCAGATCCCTCGGGAGGCCGAGCGCGTATTGCCTGAAAAAGAATACGGCGACAGGCGACACAATAAACGGCAGAATCACTCCCGTATAAGAATCAATCAAATGAAGCCCCACCGTCAGTTTAAATAACGGAAGCATCATCACTTCAAGAGGCACCATCATAATGATCAGCACAAGAACGAAAATAACATTTCGGCCTTTAAACTCATACACACCGAGTCCGTAGCCGATCATTGAGGAAAAAAACAGCGTGAGAACCGTGGTGAGAACGCCGAGCAGCAAGCTGTTAAAAAACCACTTAAAATAAATGCTTCCCCCGTTGAACAAATACGTGTAGTTATCAAGGCTCATCACATCCGGATCAAGACGCAGATTCAGTCCGATGCGCATCAGCTCAGATGACGGCTTTAATGAACCGAGCAATAGACAGATCATCGGAAAGATATACAGCAGGCTCAACATGATAAAAAACAAGGTAAACGCGACTCTGTACACGGAAAACATGTGATTGTTACGCACCACTTATCCCTCCCCTTTAAACGAACCGGACAGTTTCAGCGACACAAGGCTGACTAGTAAGATGACAAGCAAAAGGACAATTCCGATTGCGGCCCCGTACCCCATTTCGTTGTACGCAAGCCCCTGCTGATATAAATAACCGACAAGCGTGAGGCCGATATTGCCCGGGGAATTATTCTGCCAAAGCACATAGCTTTCCTCAAACATTCTGAAACCGCCGATCATACTGATCGTTAACACATAAACGGATACCGGCTTTAAAAACGGGAGGGTAATATGCCGGAACTTTTTCCACGTACTCGCCCCGTCAATTTCAGCAGCCTCATATAATTCTTTCGGCACGTTTTGCAATCCGGCCAGAAAATAGAGAATGTTAATGCCCATCCATCTCCATGACGCAAGCAGCACCATTAAAAACATGCCGGTTCCTTTGTTATTGAGCCAGTTTTGAGGCGATACGCCAAGCTTCATCATCAGCTCGTTTGCCAGCGACGTATTCATTTCTCCGAACATCAGCCGAAATATAATCCCCGCGACGATCGTCGATGTCAAAGCCGGTACGAACAGTGCCGATTTAAACACATTTCTGAATCTGACGAGCTTCGAATTCAGAATCACCGCCAAAAGAAGCGGCACCGGAATCAGCACGATCAGCGTCCAGAAGGTATATTCCAATGTATTAAACAGTGCGGTGTAAAAGGTTGGATTAAGAAGAGCGGTGTAATTGGAAAACCCGACAAATGCAGCTTCTCCCGGCAGTATCCGCTGAAAGCTCATGATAAACACGCTGATGATCGGATACAAAAAGAAAACGAGAAACGAAATGATAAAAGGCGCCGTAAAAAGATAAGGCGCCGCTTTTTTGGAATACAGCACATTGCGCCGGCGCGGCTTCTTCCGGGCTGCGGAAACGGTTTGCGCTGCCTCTGTCTTTACAGGTCTCATAAAAGCTCCCCCGCTTTCTCCGTTAAAATGGGCGGCTGCTTATTTTTCCAATTGCTGCGCCGCCTCGTCCAAGGCTTCCTTAGGTGTTTTTTCCTGCGTCTTCAGCGCATCGAACAGCACCTGTCTGACGACGAGATCAGCCGCTTTAGAGAAGTCTTCATGCAAATAAATCGGATTGATCTCATCTTTTACTTCAAGGAGCGTGGAAAAAATGGATGTACCGTTCCGGAAGAAATCCGTGTACTTATTTTTCTCCTTCAATTCTTTTGAATCCCACACGTCCCAGCGGAGCGGATCAAAGCCGAGCACCGTCCACAGCTTAATATTTCCTTCCTTTGAACCTTTCGCAAATCCGAGAAATTCTTTCGCGAGCTTCAGATGTTCAGCCTGTTTCGGTACGACGGTGGCTGTTCCGCCCAAGCCCGCTGATCTGTCGCCGCCTTCTTTCCAGGCCGGCATAGGGTAAATTGCCATTTTCCCTTTTAAATCAGGCATATAATCGATAAACCGTCCCATGTACCAGATGGGCATCAACACTGACGCTGCCCCGCCCTGATTCATAAAACCGTAGTATTCTTCGCTGTGATGGCCGCCGCCGGGAGCCGGCAGAAGGGTTTTATCATTTACCATGTCCTTTAAGTCATTCAATGTGTCTATATTCGTTTTATTGTTCAAAATCAACTTTCCGTTTTTGCTGAAGTAGCCTGATCCTTGCTGCGAAATCATGGAAAGAAATGTGGCGGAGTCATTTGTTTCAACCGTTCCCATCGGTTTCCCCGCGATTTCGCGCACTTTTTTCCCCGCCCGCCGGTAGTCCTCCCATGTCTTAATCGACGCGGGATCAACGCCCGCCTTTTTCATAATATCCATGTTGTAAAACATCACGGTCGTCCCTACATGTGTGTCAAGGCCGTACAGTCTGCCGTTCTTGCTGTATAAGGCCAGGCGCGCTTCCACAAACTTATCGCGGTCGTTTTCAATCAGCGGAGTCAGATCGGCAAGCGGGATATCCTTCCCCTTCAGAAAGTTCGAGAACCGGCTTAATTCCACGTCGGCTATATCAGGAAGCCCTTCGCCCGCGATCAGGGAAACGGATAGATTATCATGCATTTGTCCATAAGGATAAACAACGGTATTCAGCTTAATTTTGCGCTCCGGATATTTCTGATTCCATTCTTTGGCCATTTCCTGATAAAACTGTTCGTGCAGTCCGTTAAACGTCCAAAATGTCAGCTCCGTTTCTCCCGCACTGCCGGCAGTCCGTTCTTGTGAACAGCCGGCGGTAAACAATAAAAACATCATCAGCGCCAAACATACAGCGGTCGTTTTTTTCATGTCATTCCCCCTTCCGCTTCAGGCCGTGCGGCGAATGATGTGCAAAGAGCGCTGCATTTTCATTTATGATGGTTAAGCCGGTATAACGGTCTCGCAGTGTGTGTGCGTGCTTAAGGGCGTCGCTGACAAGGTCCTGTTTTACACCAATTTCATCAAAACTGGCGGGACCTCCGGCAGATGTGAGCCACCCGGCAATTGTTTTGCCGTCAGGAAGCCCTTCATATGCTGATTGAACCGCCTCGCGAAAGTGCGGCGGAAGTTCTGCAAGCTTTTCGTAACAGGCCAGATCTTTGTAAATATCACTCAGCACCGCGCACGCGCAGCCCACCTTCGCACCGTGGAGAATCGGAGGCTGTTTCGTCTTCAGCAATTCCATCTCAATCCAATGCGAGATGTGATGCTCTCCTCCTGAGGCGGGACGGGAGTGATCAAGGGCAAGCATGACAAGACCCGAAACGATCAGCGCTTCCATCAGGATGCGAATGCCGGCCTCTGTTCCCATGGCAATGTCAGCGCGGTGATCAATGCACTGCCAAAGCGCGTCTTTCACAAGTTTCGCCCCGGCTTCTGAGTAAGGCTCATCCGCAAGCTTCCGGGAGATCTCCCAATCTGCCAGCGAAGTTATTTTTCCGAGCATGTCGCCGAAGCCCGCGGCTGTCATTGCGCGCGGCGCTTCTTTTAATAGATTCGTATCCGCAAATAAGGCGATCGGCGCTTTCGTCTGAATCGTCGTTTTGATGCCGTTTAATATGAGCGGCGCTCCAGCCGATGTGAATCCGTCGACTGAAGGAGCGGTGGGGAATGAGATAAACGGCAAACCGCGCTGGCAGGCGGCAAACCGCGTAATGTCGTGAATCGTTCCTGACCCGGCCGCAATGATGACATCCGTCTCTTCCGCGATGTTGATCAGCGTATAGATCAGTGTCCTTTCATCAGCCGCCGCGGTTCCTGATTCATGCTCCGGAATGATGATCTTTGCCGCTTTGATTCCGCCGGCCTTCAATTCGTCCGCAAGCATCCCTCCCGCCGCTTCGTCAGTGTTCCGGTCACAGACGATCGCCGGATGTTTCCAGCATTTTTTTTGAAGAAATCTGAAAAGCTCTTCTTTTGCATCCGCTCCGATGATGATGTCTTCTATTTGAATAGGAGAGCGGCTGCCTCCTTCCTTATTAAACTCGGATTGAATGTCCGCCGGAGAAAGTTTCATAAAAGGATTCCCCCCTTCGCTAATTCTGTCAGGTCTTTAATAGAATCGAGCACGATGTCAGGCTCATAGAGACGGGTCTCCCCAAGTTTTGCCGATCCCGTCAGAACCAATACGCTTTTCATCCCGTACAGCCTTCCCATTGCGATATCTGATTCGAGGCTGTCTCCGATTATTGCGCATTCTCCCGGGGAAAGCCCGAGCGCTTCACATGCTGCCTCAGCCATCAGCCAAGACGGTTTGCCGACGACAAGCTCCGTTTTTACTCCGGCAGATGCCTCAATGGCCCCGATCATTCCCGCAACGTCCATAGCATGGCCGCCTTCATTCGGAAACGAGCGGTCCCGGTTTGTGGCGATGATGCGCGCGCCGGAGGAAGCTGCCTGAAAAGCGAGATTCAGATCCTCATAGGTGACGGTTTCATGCAAAGAGATAACAAGCCAGTCTGCCGCCTGCGGTTTTTGCGCCATGGTGACACCCGCTAAAGCGAGTTCATCCGTCAGCCCTTTCTCTCCTAACACCCACACCTTTGACAAAGGATAATGCTTCTTTAAAAATGATGCCGTCACACTGGAGGACAGCACGATGCTCCGTTCATCCGTGCGGATACCGGCACCAAGCAGTTTCTTTTGGCACATGGCTCTTGATAGATTGCCGCGGTTGCTTAAAAAGACAACGGCTTTGCCCAGGGACTGAAGGGTGTGAATGGCTTCTTTTGCGCCGTCAATCAGCTCCTGCCCCCTGAATACGGTTCCGTCTAAATCAATCAGAAACCCGGATGCATTAAGATTGGCCATAATAAGCATTCGCCCCGTGTTTTCTGTAAAAATGCTTGTCATGCAGGACTCTGTCGATCGGATTAAGCTGTTTGTTCAGCATAAGCGAATGGTAGGCCATTTCCGCCACGGTTTCGAGCACTACAGCGTTATGCAGGGCATTCAGCGCGTCCGTTCCCCAGCAGAACGGGCCGTGGCTGTGGACAAGAACACCCGGATTTTGTTCATACGATTCATTTTGAAAGGTTTCAGCTATGACTTTGCCTGTATGATATTCGTAATCTTTCACAATCTCTTCTTCATACATTTCCCTCGTACAGGGTATAGCGCTTTCAAAATAATCCGCGTGAGTCGTTCCGAGCGCGGGAATGTCTCTTCCTGACTGTGCCCAGCTCGTCGCCCAGCGGGAATGAGTATGAACGATTCCGCCGACAGCCGGAAAAGCTTTATACAGATAAAGATGGGTCGGCGTGTCAGAAGACGGTTTCAGAGAGCCTTCCAGAATGTCTCCGTCTTCATTCAGGACGACCAGTTTGTCTGCGGTCAGCTCACTGTAATCGACACCGCTCGGTTTAATGACGATTCTCCCGCTTTCTCTGTCAATGCCGCTGACATTTCCCCATGTAAACGTGACAAGATTATGTTCCTCAAGCTTCAGATTGGCGGCGAGCACTTCTTCTTTTAACGCTTCAAGCATGGCGGCTCTCCCCTTTCGCGAACTCACGGTTTTTAATGGCTTTCAGGCGTTTCATGACATTGTTTTCTTTGCCGAAGTAGTGAACGAGCTCTTTATATTCCGCATATAAGCTGTCATAAATCTCAGCTCTCCCCCGATTCGGGACATAAAAGCCGTCTTTTAATTTCCCCATATGTGCGCAAGCCTCAGCAATATTGGAGAAACCCCCGTTTTCCCGTCCCGCAGCGAGCGCTCCGAAAATCGCGGAGCCCAGTGCCGGCGCCTGCGGAGACCCGGATAATTTAATATCCATATTTGTGACGTCTGCATAAATCTGCATGACAAACGGATTTTTTTCGGCGATTCCTCCGGCTGCGTAAAGCTCTTCGACCGGAACGCCGTTTTCGCGGAACGTTTCGATAATCATCCTCGTTCCGAACGCCGTCGCTTCAATCAATGCCCTGTAGATTTCTTCCGGCTTCGTGTGCAGCGTCATGCCGAGCATCATCCCCGTCAAATCGGCGTCCACCAAGGTTGACCGGTTTCCGTTCCACCAGTCAAGCGCGAGAAGACCGCTTTCCCCCGGAGCAAGCTCAGCTGCTTTTTCGCTTAAAAGCTCGTGAATATCAATCTGTTTTTCCTCGGCTTCCTTCTCATACTCTTTCGGAACGCACGTTTTAACAAACCATTCAAAATGGTCGCCGACACAGGACTGCCCCGCTTCATATCCCGCATATCCAGGCAAGATGCCGTTATTGACAACTCCGCACATACCGGGGACGATATGTTCTTCCTCGCCGAGCAGCACATGACAGGTAGACGTTCCCATGATCATCAGCATTTTCCCCGGCTCTGTAATGCCGACCGCTGGCACTGACACGTGAGCGTCAACATTGGCGACGGCAACGGCCGTCCCCGGCAAAAGCCCGGTCAGCTCCGCCATTTTTTCGGTCAGTCCTCCTGCCTTTTCTCCGACTGAATATATGGTTCCGCTTAATTTATCATTTGTAATCGTTTTCATTAATGGATTGAGCCTTTCGAAAAAATGATCAGGCGGATATCCCGTCTCCTCATTCCAAATTGCTTTGTAGCCGGCCGTGCAGTTGCTCCGCTTCAATGAACCGCACAATTGATAGACGATCCAGTCTGCCGCTTCCACAATCCGATCTGCCGCCTCGTATATATGCGGCGCTTCTTCCGCAATTTGCATGATTTTGGGGATCATCCATTCAGAAGAAATTTTACCGCCGTATCTTTTGAGAAATTCTTCTTTTGTGTCTTCGGCAATCGCGTTCAAACGGTCTGCATGCTTTTGAGCCGCATGATGCTTCCACAGCTTCACATAACTGTGAGGCTCCCGTTCAAATTCCGGAAGCATACAAAGCGGCTGTCCCGCGCCGTCTACCGGCAAAATGGTGCAGGCCGTAAAATCAATTCCTATGCCGATCACATCTTTTGGATCAGCGCCCGATTGCTGAAGCAGGCTCGGAATCGCCGTTTCCAATACTTCAATATAATCGGCGGGATCTTGAAGCGCCCAGTCACGAGGGAGCTTTTCCCCCGTTTTCGGCAGCGTACGGTCGATAACGGCATGAGTGTATTCTTTGACCGCGGATGCGATTTCTTCTCCTGTCCGGACATTGACAAGCACCGCCCTGCCGGACAATGTGCCGAAATCTACACCAATTGTATACGCCATATCAATTCCCTCCCAGCCGGTATAATACGTCATTCCACTTCAGCTCTTTTTTCAGCTCGCGTATTTCGGTATTGCGGGAAATAAAGATGCTTTCAATGCCTGCCATTTCAGCCCAGTCAAGCATCTGTTCAGCCGTAAGCCCAAAGGACATACAGGTATGATGGGCGCCTCCCGCCAAAATCCATGCTTCCGCAGCCGTTTTCAGCGAAGGCTCAGGCTTCCACAGCACCCGCGCCACAGGCAGATTCGGCATGTCATGTTCAATTTCCCTGCCTTCCGCTTCATTCAGAATGAGACGGAACCGCCCTCCGATGTCAATGATACTTGCGATGATGGCTGAACCGCCGATTCCGTTAAAGACCAATCGGGCTGGGTCTTCCTTTCCCCCGATTGAGAGAGGATGGACTTCGATTTTCGGTCGATCAAGGGCAATTGTCGGGCATACTTCAAGCATATGTGATCCGAGAATCATCGCACGCCCCGGCTCAAAATGGTACGTGTAATCTTCCATGAAGGAGGTTTGTTTTCCGTCCGCCATTATTTTCATCATTCGCACCAAGGCAGCCGTTTTCCAATCGCCTTCGCCGGCAAATCCGTACCCTTTTTCCATGAGACGCTGAACGGCAAGCCCCGGAAGCTGCTTCATTCCGTGCAGCACTTCAAAGGAGGTCGAAAACGCTGTATATCCGCCCCGTTCAAGAAAAGCCGTTAACCCGAGTTCAATTTTCGCCTGTTCTTTAATGGAAGAAACTTTTGCTTCATCCTGTTTCGTTTCGTCGCTGATGACATACAATTTGTCGTATTCTTCATAAAGCGCTTCAATTTCTGCATCGGTGACATTGTTCATCACCTCGGTAAGATCGCCGATTCCGTATCCGTCAACCTGCCAGCCGAATTGAATGTGGGCGCCGACTTTGTCTCCGTCAGTCACGGCTACATTCCGCATGTTGTCGCCGAACCGGGCAACTTTAATATGCCTGCTTTCATTCCAAGCGGCAGCAGTATTCATCCATTGTGAAATGTCACGTTTAACTTCTTCGTCATCCCAATAACCTGCAATGACTTTTCTCGTCTGCCCCATTCTTGACTGGATATATCCGTATTCCCGGTCTCCGTGGGCGGATTGGTTGCTGTTCATAAAATCCATATCAATCGTTTCCCACGGAATGTCACGATGATATTGGGTATGCAGATGAAGCATCGGCTTTTGAAAGGCGGAAAGACCTTCAATCCACATTTTCGCCGGAGAAAATGTATGCATCCACGTGATGATCCCGGCGCAGTCTTCTTGATACTGCGCTTCCCGCAAAACCTCTCTGATTGTTTCAGATGACGTAACAACCGCTTTATGCCTGATCTTGTATCTTGATGACACTCCGCCGAGACCGTCACATATCCCTTTTGCGTGTTGATCGACAAGCTGTAGCGTTTCCTCTCCGTATAAGTGCTGGCTCCCCGTCACAAACCAAAATTCATATTCTTTGTTCTGAAGCACATTCATTTCCCCTTCCTGTCAAAATAAAGCGCTTGCATTTAAAAATATACGTATAAATTAAAATATTAAACTTTTAACCTTTTATTTGTACGAACAATTTTATTATAGTTAAGGAGGAATCAAACTGTCAATCTTTTATTGCAAGTAAAAAGCCGGACACACATGCCCGGCTGCTCAATTAATAGGATGGCCACCCTGAACTCCAATCGATATCATTGATGAGCATCTTCGGGATTCCGCTGTTTTCGGCATCATACGCATGACGCACTAAAATATTTCCGTTCACAATGTCTTGGCCGCCCGGGCCTTTCCAGCGGTCATTGCCGGAATCAAGAATCGTCCCTCCGCCTTCTGACATGCTTTTCCCGCTTTTATCAAGATATGGACCGGTGATGCTTTTGGATCTTCCATAAGCAATTTTGTACGTACTATTCACCCCTGAACAGCATTTATCAAATGACACCATTAAGTAATAGTAGCCGTTCTGATAGGTGATGGCAGGCGCTTCCAAAGCTCCGCCGTTATTCGGTCTTGAGGCGATGGAATAAAGGGATCCGGTCGGTTTCATTGTGTTTTTATCGAGCTTTGTCAGCTTGATGCCGCTCCAAAAAGAACCGAAGGCAAGCCATGGATTTCCGTCTTTATCAATTGTCAGCTCCGGATCAATTGCATTGTAATGATCGGCGCTTGTCGAACGGATGACGAGCCCTTCGTCCTTCCAGTTTCCTGAACTGAGGTTTGCTGATGAAGCGAGACCGATCGCGGAAGTATTTTTGCCGAATGAAGAAACGGCATAGTACAGCCAATACTTTCCGTTATAAAATTGAACATCGGGGGCCCATTGATTCAGCCCGTAATTCGGCACGTAATTGCCCCACCAAGACAGCGGGGAAGTAAAAATTGATTTCTGAACGGTCCACACGCCGCCGCTGCCCGCCTTTAAGACGCGAAGCCCCCTCTCACCTTCCAAACCGGTTCCGAACGCGTACCACGTGTTTCCTTCTTTCGCCATTGTCGGATCGTGCAGCAATTCATTCGACGCACCCCAAAACGCGGCAGATGCCGGGGACGAAGACAGCAGCAGCAGCCCGGCTGTGACGGCTGCGCACGAAAAGCGGATCATGCGTTTGAATCTGTTTTTCATTTCATAACCCCTCCCTTTTTTAAAACGCTTACAAAAATGTTCTGTAAGATTTTTCTATGTCTTTTTTTATTGTAGCCATCGTGATTATATTTGTACAGACAAAAAAAGAATCTGCTTAAAAAAAGCAGATTCTTCCGTATCATTATTGATATGTAATACGGTCAACCGTTTCCCGGTCTAATTTTTTAATTACTTCTGTGATCAATTTTACCGTATTCTCATAATCATCCCGATGCAAAATAGCGGCATGAGTGTGAATGTAGCGTGTTGCGATCGTAATGGACAGCGCCGGCACTCCGTTTGCGGTTAAATGAATGGAACCTGAATCCGTGCCGCCTCCGGCAATGGAATCGAATTGATACGGAATTCCCGCTTCTTCCGCCGTGTTTACGACAAGGTCGCGCAGCCCTTTGTGAGAGACCATAGATGCGTCATACAGAATAATTTGCGGCCCTTCGCCGATTTTACTTTGCGCTTCTTTTTCAGAAATTCCCGGTGTATCTCCGGCAATTCCGACATCCACACCGAACGCGATATCAGGCTGGATGGTATGCGCCGCTGTTTTAGCCCCGCGCAGCCCGACTTCTTCCTGAACCGTTCCTACTCCGTATACTTCATTCGGATGATCGCTGTTTTTCAGATTTTTTAATACATCGATGGCAATCGCACAGCCGATACGGTTGTCCCATGCTTTCGCCAATAAATGTTTTTCATTGTTCATCACTGTAAATTCAAAATACGGCACAACCTGGTCACCCGGAAGAACGCCCCATTCCATTGCTTCTTCACGGCTGGACGCTCCGATATCGATGAACATCTCTTTGATATCGGCGGCTTTTTTTCTGGCGTCAGGCGGTAAAATATGCGGCGGCTTCGAACCGATGATTCCCGTGATGTCTCCTTTTTTTGTCACGACGGTGACGCGCTGGGCCAGCATCACCTGAGACCACCAGCCGCCGACGGTTTGGAAGCGGAGAAAGCCTTTATCAGTGATTTGCGTCACCATAAAACCGACTTCGTCTAAATGGCCTGAGATCATGATTTTCGGACCGTTTTCTTCACCGGTTTTTTTGGCGATTAAGCTTCCCAGCCGGTCGGTTGTGACCTCATCGGCAAATGGTTCTATGTATGATTTCATCACTTGTCTTACTTCTCTCTCGTTTCCCGGTATCCCTTTTGCGTCCGTTAACGCTTTCAGCATGGTGAGCGTTTCATCTAATTTTGTCATCAATAAACCTCCTTTTTTCACTACCCTTCTTATTATACAGAACCAATGCTAAAGCATACGATTAATTCGCCTGAAAAACGGGTAAATGTTTTTATCTATTTCTTATAAAAAAATGAAACCTTTTGTTTTGTTTTTCGTATTACATCAGATCATGACAAAGGTGAGGAGGTGCCTTCACACAGATGGCCATTACAGTATTCAGGATTGTCTTGCTTGCACTTCTTATTTATTTTATTTACATGGCGGTCAAATTCTACGCAAACCCGAAGAGAAGGCTCAGACTGGCACAATCAAAAGAAAATTTTTATTTTATTGATGAACAGAAAAACACGCGAAAAAATCTCCAGCTTACTTATAAAGGAGTGCTCTTTGAAGGAGAGAAGCATATCCCTTCCAAAGACCATCCGCTGTTTATTCATACGATATTTGTATGGACCGAGACTCCGGAAAAGCTGAGCAGCTTTTCTGCAGATGATTTCGAAGAAGTTGAGAAAAAGGTATTGGAGCGGTACCCGAATTGCAAGATTGATTGGGACCAGCCCATTAAAAAAGCAAAAAAAGCAGGCGGGCGCTGAGCCCTCCTGCTTTTTATTTATCATTCAAATAGATCAGCACAAGGACGGCTTCAACGAGAAAAAGCAGCGGCACCCCGTATAAAAAAGCTTTGTGCTTTGTCTTATGCCTGAAGGTGCGCATGCCGAGCCATACGCCGAGTGAGCCGAACATGGCGGCTGTGAGCCATATTCGTTTCTCTGATATTCTCCACCTGTGCGCTTTCGCTCTTCTTTTATCAGCGCCCATGATCCAAAAGCCGTATCCGTTTATCAGTACGGCATAAATGAAGAGAGCCATTGATTGTCACCCTTTACGAAAAAAACCGCTCCCGGAAAGAGAGCGGCTTTTTTCAACTTACTTGTCTAACTGAGCTTTAGCAGCATCAGCAAGCTGATTGAAAGCAGTAAGATCGTTTACAGCAAGATCAGCAAGCATTTTGCGGTTTACTTCGATGCCTGAAAGCTTAAGACCGTGCATTAAACGGCTGTAAGAAAGACCGTTCATACGAGCAGCTGCGTTGATACGAGTGATCCAAAGCTTACGGAAGTCACGTTTTTTCTGACGACGGTCACGGAAAGCGTAGTTTCCAGATTTCATGACCTGCTGGTTTGCTACTTTGTATAATCTATGTTTTGAACCGAAATAACCTTTTGCTAATTTAAGAACCTTTTTACGACGCTGACGCGACACAGTTCCGCCTTTTACTCTTGGCATTATATTTCCCTCCTAATTGTTCCTTGTCCGATTACTTGATGTTAGCAAGCTGTTGTTTGATACGTTTGAAGTCTCCTGCGCTTACAATAGCACCCTTGCGAAGCTTACGCTTTTGCTTTTGGGATTTGTTGGCGAATAAGTGACTTGTATATGCATGAGAACGTTTTAACTTCCCAGAACCTGTCTTTTTAAAACGTTTAGCAGATCCGCGGTGAGTTTTCATTTTTGGCATGGGATTTCCTCCTTATTGCTTTTCGTTTTTCGGCGCGAGCATTAAGAACATGCTGCGGCCGTCCATTTTTGGTTTTGTTTCGACTGTCGCAACTTCCGCACATGCTTCAGAGAAACGGTCCAATACGCGCTGGCCGATTTCTTTATGAGTGATTGCGCGCCCTTTAAAGCGGATAGAAGCTTTCACTTTATCGCCTTTTTCAAGGAATTTAATCGCATTGCGCAATTTCGTGTTAAAGTCATGCTCATCGATTGTCGGACTTAATCTAACTTCTTTTAAGTTAATGATTTTTTGATTTTTGCGTGCTTCTTTGTCCTTTTTCTGCTGCTCGAATCTGAACTTACCGTAGTCCATGATGCGGCAGACAGGCGGTTTTGCATTTGCTGCAACTAACACAAGGTCAAGATTTGCGCGGCCGGCGATTTCAAGTGCTTCCTGACGGGACTTGATGCCGAGCTGATCGCCATTTTGTCCGATCAGACGAACTTCACGTGCACGGATACCCTCATTAACCAATTGATCTTTGCTAATAATGAGCCACCTCCATAGTTTCTTCGAATTGATTCACAACGCGTTTTGACTGCATTCTGCAGGCAAACAAAAAGTGCGGGCATGACAACACACCCACACTACGAACATCTGCATAAATAAAAATGTACGGTCAACCTGCCAACTACATGAATGTGTCAATCAGGTGAGAAGCGGGTGCCTCTGCTTGTGATTTATATTCAATTCAATAACTATTCTACACAATACCGGAGCGTTAGTCAAGAATGACTTATCCGGATCAACTTTTTCATTTTAACACGGCACCGGGGGGAGCGCAAGGAAAAATGTGAAATTTCGTTCTTTGCCGTGCGCGGATGGGCCGGACAATAAAAAAACCCGGATGTATGATCCGGGTTTATCCACCAATGAGCTGAACGAATACCGGGATGACCAGCACCGTCACCACGCCTACGACGACAACCGCGATACTTGCCATTGCCGCTTCTACTTCTCCCATCTCAATACCGACCGCAACACCGAGTGCGTGTCCGGAAGTGCCGAGAGCCAGTCCTTTAGAGATCGGGTGTTTCACTTTAAACAGTTTTAAGAATAAAGCCCCGAGAGCATAGACAATGACGGCGTTGAAAATGACGGCGAAAGCAGTGATGTCGGTGATGCCGCCGATCCCTTTTGACAGCGGAAGGGCAATTGCCGTTGTCGCCGCCTGCGGAAGCATGCTTTTCATAACGGCCGCGTCAAGATGAATGCCTTTTGCGATCAGATAGACAATCGTGACTGAGCAGATAGAGCCGACAATGATAGATGACATGATCTGCCACCAGTATTTTTTCAGCTTGTCACGCTGTTTGTATAAAGGAATGGCAAAAGCAATCGTCGCGGGCTCCAGGAAGAACTTAATAATGTCTCCGCCGCTTTTATAATCTTCATATGAAAAACCGCCGAGTTCCAGAAAAAGGATGCCAAGCACCATCGCGACAAACAGCGGGGTAAAGAGGAAAAATCCTTTCGTTTTTTTAAATAAATACGTACCGATGCCAAAGGCCGCAAGTGAAACGACAATACCGAAATATGGACTCATCCGATTTCCCTCCTAATGCTGCACAAGTTCATTTTCTTGATTGGAACGGCGCACCGTTTGTTTATCAGCCGGAGCTGCCTTCTGACGTTTTTGGCTGACTGACAGAATCAGCTGAGAAAAAAGGCCCGTCGCCCCTAACAGAATGATGGTGGCGAGTAAGATGACGAGTGCGATCTGCACGCCGTACTGCTGCATGACGCCAAGTGAATTCATCACGGAGATGCCCGACGGGACAAATAAAAATCCGATCAGTGACGTTAATGATGTTCCCAGCGTTTCTACTTGTTCAAGTTTTATCACTTTCAGGCATAAAAGGACAAATAATAGCACCAAACCTACTACGGAAGCGGGTATAGGAATGGGGACAATCGCTGCAATCCCATTAGATATGAGCATAATGCCGGCAAAAATAAATGCTTGTGTCAGAAATCCGTACACTTTTTTCGCACTCATTTTCTTCACCTCTTTCTCTAAGTTAGGTCCATTATAAAAAAGAAACCGACTTATTAAGCGCTTTCACCACAAACGGCAGAATATTCAATCTGAAATGCAAAAAACGGCTGCTGAAATGCAGAAAGCCGCCTCATATAATATGAAGCAGCTTTTTTAAGTCCTTTGCGTATGTACGGCTGACGGGAATTTTAGAGCCGTCTTTTAAAATCAGATTGTAGGTCGAATTAAACCACGGATGAATTTCCGTAATATGCTCCGTATTCACGATGAACGCGCGGTGCACCCTCAAGAAGCCCGTCTCAGGCAGTTTTTTCTCAATGACAGCCAAGGTTTCATGAACGGAATAAGACGCGGCAAACGTTTTGACGGAAACGTGCCCGTCCTCCATGCCCGCAAAAATAATATCCTTCGTATCTAAAATGACAATGGATTCGCCGGCTGATACCGCAAGCTTATGCGCTCCGGCTGCGGACGGCTGTTCTGAGACGGCTTCTGCCCTGTCCTGCTTCACTCTTTTAAACTTTCTGATTGTCTGGCGGACTCTTTCTTCATCAAAAGGCTTTGTTAAATAGTCGAGCGCATCGACTTCAAAGGCCTTTAATGCATATTGGTCATACGCCGTCGCAAAAACGACAGCCGGCGGATTTTTCATGTTTTTCAGCCGCTTGGCAATGTCAAATCCGTTTTCTCCTGACAAATCAACATCCAAAAACAGCAGATCCGGTTTTTGATCCATCATGCTGTCAAAAGCGGATTCAATATTTTCCGCCTCGTTTATGTCATCTACTTCATTCGTCCGTTTCAGCAAATAAGCTAATTCATCCCTTGCCAGCATTTCATCATCAACGATTAACACCTTCAGCATGTTCTTCTCCTTTAGTCATCAGTTTCAAAGGCAGCTCAAATGATACGTCCGTACCTTTTTGGGGTTCACTTTCCAATCGCAGAGCGGCTTCAGGACCGAACAGCCCGATCAGCCGCTGATTTAAATTATAAAGCGCGGTTCCCGTTCCTTCTTTAGACGGCAGCGGACGGTTTCCGAGAACGGACAGCAATTCCGGATCAATTCCCCGCCCATTGTCCCCCACCCGCATTAAAACCGACGGGCCGGCGGATACCACGCTGACATTAACGGCACAGCTGTCCTGCTTTCTTGAAAATGCATGGCGGAGCGCATTTTCGACGAGGATCTGCAGCACAAAAGGAGGAATTTCGATGTCCTCCAAACCGTTTTCAATTTCAAGACTGATTTTATATTTCCCGGGAAAACGGGCCTGCTCCAATGACAAATATGCCTGCAGATGGTTCAGTTCTTTAGAAAGCGGGATGAGCAGCTGCCTGGCGCCCTGCAGGTTGGAACGGAAATAGACACTGAGCTGCAGCAGAAGCTTTCGGGTTTTTTCCACATCCGTACGGCAAAGAGCAGAAATCGTATTGATTGCATTAAACAGAAAATGCGGATTGACCTGTGCCTGAAGCGCCTTTATTTCTGCATCTTTCAGCAATTTGCTCTGCAGTTCCGCCTCGCCGAGTTCAAGCTGGGTGGAAAACAGCATGGCGAGCCCCTCTGCGAGCTCTTCTTCAACCCTGCTTAAACCTGACGGGCTTTTAAAGTACATTTTCAGCGTCCCGATTGTTTTGCCGTTTGACGTCAGCGGCAATACGATCGCCGCATGCAGCGGACAGGGATCGTGCGTGCATTCAATTTCTTCCTTTGATGTCGCTTTCATAATTTGCCCCGTTTTAATGACGCGTTTTGACAATCCGGTGATCAGGCTTTCAGACGGAATATGATGATCGGCACCCGCGCCGACGTGAGCTAAAATCTTTTCATTATCCGTAAGCGATACCGCGTCCGTTCCTGTTTGCCTGTGGATGATGGCAGCGACGCTTTTGCATGAGCTTTCATTCAGCCCCTGACGGAAAAACGGAAGCGTCTGGTCGGCAATCATCAGCACCCTGTGGGTTTCAAGAGCTCTTGCCCGTTCTTCCTTCCGGATCATCGATTGAATGATCGAAAGAAAAATAAAAGTCCCTGACCCGTTTACCAATATCATCGGGATGCCAATGATGCTCACTAGCGTCCAAGCGTCAGAAAACGGCTTGGCCATTAACAGAATGAGCAGCATTTGCAATGATTCCATCCCGAGCCCGACCAGCGCGGCCACTCGCGGTGTCGGCATTGCATAGCGTTTTCTGAAATACCGCCCGATCCAGCCGGACAAAACCCCCGCTAAAACGGATGAGACGGCACAGCTGACTGCGGTCGCGCCGCCCAGTGATAAACGATGCAGGCCGGACAGTATGCCGACACCGATCCCTACATACGGGCCGCCCAAGAGTCCGCCGATTTCAACACCCATAATCCGCGTGTTGGCAATTGAACCGGACGGATTAATTTGAAACACCCAGTCATTATTCATAATTGTATTCTGCTGAATTTCTATTCCCGTATAGTTGCTGATGATACTGAACAGCGAGAAAATTGAAATCAGCACCGCTTTGCCTTTATAGCTCTCAGGCTGCTGGAGCGCCTGTCTGAACAATCTGGTATGAGCCAGAACAAAGCCCAATATGACGATTATTCCGACTCTTTCCAGCATCATAATGATCAAATGCAGCATGCTTTTTCACCTGTTCTTTCAAATTTTATTTTATCACGTTTTAACGCTTGAGACAGAATATGACACAAATCTGCCTGTTTTTTTCAAATCATCTGAAAACAAATCTTTCGCAGTCTATGTATCTATTGTAGAATAAACGGGAGCCTTGCGGCAGAGAGTTTAAGAATATACCAAAGAGGAGAAGATCATGAAAGCCGTATTTTTTGATTTGGACGATACACTGTTATGGGATGAAAAGAGCGTCAGAACAACATTCAGGGAAACATGTTTACAAGCGGAAAAAAAATATGGCCTTGACCCGCACACTTTTGAAGAAGCGGTTCGGAAAGCGGCACGGGAATTGTATATGTCATACGAAACCTATCCTTATACGGTCATGATCGGCATTAATCCGTTTGAAGGGTTGTGGGCGAATTTTTCCGAGCCGGTCAGCGAAGGATTTAAACAGCTGAATCAGATTGCGCCGGAATACAGACGAAACGCCTGGACGAACGGCTTAAAAAGTGTCGGCATAGACGATGCGGCTTACGGCGAATATTTGGCGGAGTTTTTCGCGGCGGAACGCAGACAGCGCCCGTATGTGTATGATGAAACATTTGCGGTGCTTGATAAGCTGAAAGGTGTTTATGAACTGCTTCTGCTGACAAACGGCGATCCCAGCCTGCAGAAAGAAAAGCTTGCCGGCGTCCCTGAGCTTGCGCCTTATTTCAATGAAATCGTCATCTCAGGCGCTTTCGGAAAAGGGAAACCCGACGCCTCTATATTTGAACATTGCCTCAGCCTCCTGAAGCTGAAAAAAGAAGATGCCATAATGGTCGGAGATAATCTCAACACTGATATTTTGGGAGCGAAACGGGCAGGCATCACGACGGTGTGGGTAAACCGGACGAATAAGAAAAATGAAACAGACATTACGCCTGATTATGTGATCAGCGATCTTCACGAGCTGTTTGCGATTATAGAGAAGCAGAAACAAAAATAAAAAAACCCCCCATTCATTCAGAATGGGGGGGTTTGTGTGTCTGGTTATTTTTTCGCTTCGGCTACAGCCTTTTTCACAAAATCGTCCAATGAAACGGTTTCGGATTTCTGCTCGCCGTATTTCCGGACGTTTACCGCGCCGTTTTCAGCTTCTTGGTCACCGACCACAAGCATGTACGGGATTTTTTGCATTTGCGCTTCACGAATTTTATAGCCGATTTTCTCGTCCCGGCTGTCAAGCTCGACACGCAGGCCTTCGCGCTGCAGGCGCTCCTGCACTTTTTTCGCGTAGTCAAGATGCACAGACGGTGATACAGGAATGACTTGGAATTGTACAGGCGCAAGCCATGTCGGAAGGGCGCCTTTGTGCTCTTCGATTAAGAAAGCAACGAAACGCTCCATCGTTGACACGACGCCGCGGTGAATAACGACTGGACGGTGCTGTTTGCCGTCTTCTCCGACGTAAGTGAGATCAAAGCGTTCCGGAAGAAGGAAGTCAAGCTGCACGGTTGACAATGTCTCTTCTTTGCCGATCGCCGTTTTCACCTGCACGTCAAGCTTAGGGCCGTAAAACGCCGCTTCGCCTTCCGCTTCATAGTAATCATGGCCGATTTCATCCATTGCTGCCTTCAGCATGGATTGCGCTTTATTCCACATCTCATCATCATCAAAATATTTTTCCGTATCTTCAGGATCGCGGTAAGACAGGCGGAATGTGTAATCACTCAGGCCGAAGTCTTCGTATACGTCTTGAATCAAATGGACCGTGCGGATGAATTCTTCTTTAATCTGATCCGGGCGGACGAAAATGTGTGCGTCATTTAACGTCATGCCGCGTACGCGCTGAAGACCTGAAAGC
This sequence comes from Bacillus sp. 5RYD7K, assembly GCF_059831465.1. Classification (NCBI taxonomy): domain Bacteria; kingdom Bacillati; phylum Bacillota; class Bacilli; order Caryophanales; family Bacillaceae; genus Bacillus; species Bacillus sp. 5RYD7K. Next base: position 2,026,800 of record NZ_CP191200.1, on the reverse strand, counting down.
GCTCCTGACATTTCATAACGGTGCATCGTTCCGAGCTCGGCAATGCGGATCGGAAGCTCGCGGTAGCTGTGAATGTCCTGTTTGTAAATCATCATATGATGAGGACAGTTCATCGGACGGAGCACAAGCGTTTCATTGTCCATTTCCATCGGCGGGAACATGCCGTCCTGATAATGTTCCCAGTGGCCTGATGTTTCGTACAGATCTTTACTTCCGAGAACAGGCGTATACACGTGTTCATAGCCGAGGCTCAGCTCTTTATCCACAATGTAGCGCTCGATCACGCGGCGGATGGTCGCGCCCTTCGGCAGCCAGAGCGGCAGGCCTTGTCCGACTTTTTGAGAGTTGGCGAACAATTTTAATTCCTTGCCCAGTTTTCTGTGGTCGCGTTCTTTCGCTTCTTCAAGCATGCGCAAATGCTCTTTCAGGTCATCCTTTTTAAAGAAAGCCGTGCCGTAAATGCGCTGAAGCATTTGGTTTTTGCTGTCGCCGCGCCAGTACGCGCCTGCAAGGCTGAGCAGCTTAAATTCTTTAATTTTTCCTGTAGACGGCACGTGGACGCCGCGGCAGAGGTCAAAAAATTCACCCTGCTCATAAATGGAGACCGTTTCTCCTTCTGGGATGGCATCCAGCAGTTCAAGCTTCAGATTATCGCCGATTTCCGCAAACATGGCTTTTGCTTCATCACGGCTCACTTCTTTTCGGATGATCGGCAGATTTTCACCGACGATGCGTTTCATTTCTTTTTCAATCTTCGGAAGATCATCCGGCGTCAGCGCCTGCTCCATTTCAACGTCATAATAGAACCCGTTTTCAATAACGGGACCGACTCCGAATTTCACATCTTTATAAATGCGTTTAATCGCCTGAGCCAATAAATGCGCCGTGCTGTGCCGCATGATATTCAGGCCTTCTTCTGTGCCTTCTGTAATAATTTCTACGGCACCGTCCTCTTGAATCGGCGTTCTTAAATCAATTTCCTGTCCGTTCAGTTTTCCGGCTAAAGACTTTTTCTTTAATCCCGGACTGATGGATGCCGCGATATCTTCTGTTGTTGTTCCTTTCGGAAATTCCTTTACCGCTCCGTCCGGAAATGTGATGTTGATCATATCTGACATCTTCGTCACTCCTTTTTTTATGCAAATCAAAAACCCCGCCCCCTATGAAAGGGACGAGGTTAAATAAACGGAATCGTGGTTCCACCCTTTTTTCCGCGCGGCCGGTTTTTTTCGGCACCTGCGGCTCTAAACTCTGTAACGGGAGTTCCCGTCAGCTATTACTGGCGCTTATTCCGGCGTTCACAGCTGAAGTTCAAAGGCGGTAAAGACAATGATCCATAGCTGGAAAGCTTTCAGCCTGGGCTCTCCTCTCTTATAAAGCCGGTATCAATGCTTCATGTCCTTATCAATACGTGTAGCAATCATTAATCTGTTATGTATTATAAAATGTCTGTGAGAAAAATGCAACTCGGTTTTCCGTCTGATTTCGCACAGACAGCCCCGCTGCTGCCGCAAGGCCGTCTGTGCAGCTATCCTTCCGTCTTTTCCGCCGCAAACGCGCCTAACGGAAAAAGACGCACCCGCTCCTGAAACACGTTTTGGATCGTTCTGGACATCATATGCTCCGGTTTGTCCGTATACAGTTCTACCGTCTCAGGCGCGATGGAGATCAGCGGCGCAAGCAGGTGGGAATCTATATACATCGGGTGCTCCCGCACAAACCGTCTGTCTATGTATTTTTTCTGTTCCCGTTCTGACACATAGCGCAGCTCCCACAGTGTAAAAGCCCGGTCATGTACAATATGGACTTTCTTCATCCGCGGCGGATTGGATGTCACGTAATCTCTCAAAGACTGGATAAAGTTTTGATATTCCTGTTCCATCCGATATTCATCTATCGCAGCCTCGGTGTATTCCCTGAGCCGCTCATAATACCTGCCGAGCCGGAACGTCTGAAACGAACGCACGGAAAAAACACCCGCATCAAGTGAAATCGTCCGGAGCGCTTCTGAAATAAACTGTGTGCGCGGCTCTTTCTTCGGCTCAAACGGATGATCATCAAGCTCTCCTTCCATAATGCTGTGTGCAAGCTGAAGGATTTGCTGCTGTTCATCCTGATCGGTGAAGCAGTATTCGTCTTCAATAAGCGAAAGCATATGCTCGTCTTCTTTACATTCTAAAAAAAATCTGACCAGAATCGGCTCAATAAAGCGCTGAACGCAAAAAGCCGATTCAGACCTTGCGATTCCGACTTTTTTTATGCCTTCACGGACAATAAAATGTCTCCGGTCGTCCGATTGCTGAATGAGATGTAAAAAAGCGGCGGTATCGTGGTCATCTTCAAAGATCACTTCAAGCATATTTGTCCCCCCTTACGGCATCTGTTACAAGTATATGGGGGATGTTTTTAAAATAGACGTAAAGGTTAGCTTTCACCGCCGAACAAATGGCGGACCTTCTTCTTAAAGATGAGGGGAAGCGATAAAAACACGATATAAAGACAGATCACTCCGAGCACGGTCAGCATATTTCCGGACATAAAGCTCGCGCCAAGCACATTCAGGACGATCGTCCCCGGAATGATTCCCGCTGCGGTCGCCAAAAAATACGTCATCGGCCTGACTTTCGAAAGGCCCGCGGCATAGCTGATCACATCAAAATTCACAGGCAGAATGCGAAGGATAAAAATATAAAAGAAGCCATTGGTTATCATCTGCTTTTGAATGGCTTCCATTTTTCCGTGACGGCTTTTTTCTTTAAAGGCAAACAGCCCGGCCGCAAAAAAAGACGCGGCCGCAGCGCCCATTGAGCCCGCCAGCGTATACACGGTGCCGAAAAACGGTCCGAACGCCAATCCTCCGGCGACGGAAACGATTGATACGGGAAACAGCACAAAAGGCCTGACGATGGAAATTCCGATAAACACAAGCGGCGCAAAGACACCGAACGATAACACCCAAAGACGGATCTCCTTAGGCGACAGATTCAGATATTTGCGGTTTGCCCACAGCAAAAGGCCCGCTCCCGCCGCAGCCGCAGCCCATGTGACAGCCTTCTTATTCCTCATTCCCTCAAATCCTTCCCTTTGGACGCCGGCATTATGGACGGCGGCGGTTTTCCCCGTCAAGACGGACAGGCGAAGCCAAATATAAAATCCGCTCCATCAGTCTTGCCGCTTTTACCTCTTCCTTTTCTCCCCGCTGTGAATACGTAAAATGATGCTTCAGCTCGTCAGGTGAAAAATTAGACGAGAAAAACGTGGGAAGCTGCTGGCTCATTCTGTGCTGAAGCACGGTGCCGATGACCTCATCCCTGACCCAGCTTGTCATTGACTCCGCTCCGATGTCATCAAGCATCAGGACGGGCGTCGTTTTGACCATATTCAGTTTCTCCTCCAGCGACTGATCCTGGAGCGAGTTTTTCAGCTCTCTGACAAATTCGGGAACATATACGATCATTGATGAATACTCTTTTTCCGCCAGCTCATTGGCAATGGCGGCTAGAATAAATGTCTTTCCGATTCCGAATTTTCCGTACAGGTACAGCCCTTTGCCTTTGCCCGTTTCATTATAGCTCTTCAGAAAATCCGTCACATGCTGGAAGATGCCGAGTCTGCTCGGATCTGTAATGTCGATCTGCTGAAACGTCGCGCCGAGAAGATCCCGCTGGATATACATGCTCTTCATCAGGGACTTTTGTCTTTTCTGGCGGTCAAGCTTTCTCTTTTCCGGACATTCGTAATATTCAATATCAATAGAACGTCCGTTGATCACAAGCTTCGGATGATAGCCTTCAAGCAGGCTGTTCGTCTCGTTGTCTTTTGAACAGAAGGCGCACCGCTTGCTTTGCTGAACGTATTCGTACAGTTTATTTAACCCTCTGTCAATCATGCTTTGATTAATTGCATCTTTCTGTTCCTTCAAAAAAGCCTGGACGTCTTTGTCGGCCATGACTTGCTGCTGCATTCGTTCCAAGCGTTTTTGAAAGTCAGGTCTCTTCGTCACGCCTTCTAAGGATCGGCTGATCGGTTCCATTCAGTATCACCCCGCTTCTCTGTCTCAGTAGGCAGAGTATTTTTTCAGTTTTTTCATTTCTTCCATCATTTTTTTCTTCTGTTCTTCGAGATCCTCCTCGGAAAGAGCCGGCTGCTGTTCTGACTTCTTCCCGGTTTCTTCTTCTTTCATCCAATCAGGGCGCTTTTCTTCCCGGACGGTTTTTTTGCCGCGCGCCGCGCCGTTTGTTTTGCCGTCCGCCCAATCAAGATATTGCCTGTGCTCTTCTATTGCGAGCTTCATTGCTTCCCGGACCGTCTTTACTTTCTTTCTGGCCCAGTGAGCGGCGATTTTTTGAATATAGTTTTTGGACAGCTTCATATCCGTTTTCAGCATGACATAATAAATCAGCACATTGGTGACACCGGGCTCAAGCTTCTGTTCGAACATAATATCGGCGATGATCTGCAGGTCTGCTTTGGACGGCTCGGTCCCGTCCGCAATGTCCTGAAGAAGCTTTCTCGGTGATATGGTCTCAAGCTGTGCAATGAGTTCGGCATTCAATGAATCGTCCTTTTCCGTCTTGTTTTCCCGCAGACGGACAGGCTGTGTTTTATCAATCAGTTCCGGAAGCTTCCCGCCTCTTTCAATTTGGTACCAGTCGCTGGCCGCTTTCCTCAGCGCTTCGGCCGTTATCGTATCTTGTTCATTAATTGCGGTCATGACGACGTGCTGCATGGAGATAGGATCTATTCCGTATAAATATGAAAGCTTTTTAATGCTCTCCCGCACGTCCTGCGTGATTGATTTGCGCGGTATCATCGTTTCTGACAGTCCCGCCATGAAAAGCTCAAAATCAAACACTTCCTCCGTCACCGTATAGGAAGGCGCTTGTCCGACAGACGCCGTCTCATAGTCCTCGGGGAGCTTCATCGCTTCTTCCATATCCGGCGTCATTTTCCATTCGCTCGGCTGAAAAGAGGCAAAGGCATGATTAAACGGACGCGTAATTTCCCTTGCATCCGCGCCGACGGAAGGATGCGTGTAAAATTGTCTCAGCTGCTGGTATTTCGTTTTACCGACTCTGTTATAAAGAAAGACATTCAGCATGCCGTCTTCAAAAAAATCATTCGGTCTGAGCGGGGGCAGCAGCTCATAAATAAACATCCGTTCCTTTTGCTCGGACTCCCGGATATACACTTTCAGCAGCCCGATTCCTTCAAGCTTCCCCTGTTCATGATGAATCTTTTTTAAATTTGCCTGCATCATGCCCATCAGCTGTCTGTGCGTGGATTCAGCTCCCCACAAACGGTTCTGCTCAAGCTCCCCCCATAAAGTCATATACAGAGAGAATGCAAATGAACCGATCAGCGGCTGGTACAGATGTGTCAAAACCTGTCTGTCGACATCCTGAAGAAGCGAACGGCTTTTGACCGTATAAGGATCTACAGGCAATACGTCATTCCAATAGTCAGCCATGATTCTCAAACCTTCCGATATGTTTCTACTCTCATTTTACACCGTTTCCGTCATGTATCAAATGCCAATTTTGCTCATGAGAAAAGAGCCAGACATCATCTCTTAGCTCTTTAGCGCTCTTTCTTTATTAAATCTTTCAATTCATCAATAAACACATTTATATCTTTAAACTGCCGGTAGACGGAGGCAAAGCGGACATAAGACACCTCATCTATTTTCGCCAGCCGGTCCATCACCATTTCTCCGACAAGTTCGCTTTTGACTTCAGATACGCCTTGGTTTCGCAGCTCTTTTTCAATGTCAAAGCACATGTCTTCAAGTGTTTTTAAAGGAACGGGCCTTTTTTCACAGGCTTTAATTAATCCGCGCAGCATTTTTTCACGGCTGAATTCTTCCCGGACGCCTTCTTTTTTCACGACGATCAGAGGCATCTCTTCAAACTTCTCAAATGTAGTGAAGCGGTAATGGCAGGCTTCGCACTCCCGCCTTCTGCGGATTGATTTCCCTTCGTCCGCAGGCCGTGAATCAAGTACGCGGGAACCGTTATGCTGGCATGAAGGACATTTCAATTGGATCAGCTCCCATCTGTTTCATTGCTGTAATGCGGTTCGCAAGCTTCCGGTAAATGCCCGCCAACGTATCTAGGATGAGCCTATTGTGTTGGGAGAGCCGATAGACCGGCCTTATCTTTCTCTATTTTACAAAAAAATTGCTTAAAGAAAAAGCAATGCTGTTTTTTTACATTAGAAAAGGAGCATCAGCTTCAAAGCGCGTAATGGCTTTTTCAGCTTAGCTCCCTTGTGTTTGCGTTTTGAAAATTACAGTACTTTCGCTTGTGCCTGTTTAATCTGTACAGGCCCCATTCCTCTCGGTATTTCAATGTTTTCTCTTGTATCTGCATGTAATGCGTCCGCAATGTAATCAGCAGCCACATTAGGATCCAGGTCTCCACAAGTATAAACATCAATGCTTGCATATCCGTGTTCAGGAAAACTGTGAATCGTTAAATGTGACTCAGAGATAATAACGACTCCGCTTACGCCTTGCGGTGCAAATTTGTGAAATGCGACCTCGCGCACTTCAGCTCCTGATTTCAAAGCAGCATTTACAAACGTTTTTTCAATAAAATCCATGTCATTGAGCTTATCAAAATCGCATCCCCACAGCTCGGAGATGACGTGACGCCCCATTGTTTCCATAATCATGGACCCCCCTTAACAAGAATTAAAAAAGTGAATTTCCGAGAACTGACCCGGCCATTTACCACGGGGGAAAGTTAGTCCGGAGAGGTCCTAACCCTTTAAGTAATTCCGAAGCAGTCACGAGCAAGAAGTTCACGAAAGATAGTATACTGTGTTTAAGTTTATTTTGCAAGGAGTGTTTTTTTGCAAATATGCCGTTAAGGGTTTTTTCTAACAAATGTCCATGATCTTTATTCTACACAGCTGACGGGTGTTTCATTCGCGCGGCGACGTGGCGGATAAGATCAACGACCCGGCAGGAATATCCCCATTCATTGTCATACCAGGCGAGCACCTTTACTTTTCGGTCTTCCATCACCATTGTCGTCAGCCCGTCAATGATCGCGGAGTGTGAATTCGTATTATAATCCGAAGAAACGAGCGGTTCATCCGAATAATCAAGAATGCCGTACATTGACGTCTTTGCGGCTCGTTGGAAAGCGGCATTCACTTGCTCGGCCGACACATCTGTTTTCAGGTCACAGACAAGGTCCACTAAGGACACGTTGGGAACAGGAACCCGCAGAGCCAGGCCGTGAAGTTTTCCTTTCAGATGAGGCAGCACAAGCGACAGCGCTTTAGCCGCGCCTGTAGAAGTCGGAATGATGGATTCTCCGCACGCTCTCGCCCTCCGCAGATCTTTATGCGGATTGTCGATATTTTTTTGGTCATTCGTGTAAGCGTGAACGGTCGTCATCAGGCCGCTCTCAATCCCAAATTCCTGATCAAGCACTTTGACGACCGGTGCAAGACAGTTTGTCGTGCAGGATGCATTTGAAATAATCACATGTTCATCCGGATTGAACTTCTCTTCATTCACTCCCATGACAATGGTAACGTCTTCATTTTTACCCGGAGCCGTTAAAATAACCTTTTTCGCCCCTGCTTCAATATGGCTCATCGCTTTTTCTTTTGAATTAAATTTTCCCGTTGCCTCTATGACGATGTCTATTCCGCACTCTTTCCACGGAAGCTCTCTCGGGTCCCGCCGATTGAACAGCATAATATGTTTTCCGTTGACGATCAGACTGTCTTCGGCGGTCTCGACTTCTTGCTCGTATTTGCCGTGAATTGTGTCATACTTTATCAAATGAGCAAGCGTTTCCGGGGGATAGCTTGCATTAATGGCTGTTATTTGAATTTGATCATCTTCCATCGCTTTTCTGAACACCATTCTTCCGATTCTTCCAAACCCGTTGATTGCTACTTTTACCTTCATGCCCAGGTCACCCCTTTTTAATATGCCACTCTAATTTAATTTTAATTACATATAGTATAACACATTAAAAGAAATCCGCCAGTACAACTTGATAAAAATCCGCCCTTATACCGATCAATATGTTGTTCAATCGGTTTTTTTGCATATAAAATGATCTTTTTTCCATAAAAAAAGCAGGATCAGCATCTCTGGCTGCCTGCTTTTTTCTTATATTTGTTCCGGATCTTTAAATTTGTCATTTAAAATGCTGTCCTCTAATACGGATGACACCTCGCCGTACCGTTTAGAAATATGCATCGCGCCCCAGTCGCACAGCGCGTTTAAAATTCTTTCCAGGCTGTGGCCGTATTCACTCAATTCGTATTCCACTTTCGGCGGCACCTGATTGTACACGATCCGATTGATGACGCCGTCAGCTTCCAATTCCCGCAATTGCTGTGTCAGCATCTTTTGGGTAATGTCCGGCATAAGCCGCTTCAATTCGCTTGTCCGCTTTTTTCCGCGCATCAGGTGGCAGAGGATCACACACTTCCATTTTCCGCCGATCACTTCTAGCGTCGCCTCTACAGATATATTGTATTTTTTCTTCAGCAACGGTAATTCCTCCTCATCTATAGGAACTAAAAAGTGCCTATGGCACTTAAAAGTACGTTCTTTTCAATGACTCATCTATCGATCATAATGACATTTGCCGGCTGAAAAGGAATGTACTCTTATACTTATATCGTTTACCCGGCATCATTTCAACCATACATTATCGTTCAAGGAGGAAAACAGATGTCTTCACATCGCCAAAGCTATTTACCAGCGCTGCTGGCATTAGCCGTCAGCGCTTTTGCGATCGGCACAACCGAATTTATCAGCGTCGGACTGCTGCCGCTTATATCTCATGATCTGCATATACCTGTGACAACGGCGGGACTTACCGTTTCCATGTATGCTCTGGGCGTGACATTCGGCGCGCCGGTTTTAACTTCTCTTACATCAGGCATGTCGCGGAAAACGCTGCTGCTCTGGGTGATGCTGATTTTTATCGCCGGAAATACACTTGCAGCGAGCGCTTCCTCAATCGGCGTCTTACTGGCGGCGCGGGTCATTTCGGCTTTTTCCCACGGCATTTTCATGTCAATCGGGGCAACAATCGCCGCCAATATCGTGCCAGAGCATAAAAGAGCAAGCGCGATTTCCATCATGTTCACGGGGCTGACGGTGGCTACAGTGACCGGTGTTCCGTTCGGGACCTATCTCGGCCAGCAATTCGGGTGGAGAATCGCATTTGCCGTCATCGTCGCGGTAGGAATCATTGCATTCCTCACAAATGCGCTTCTCGTTCCGTCACATTTGCGCAAAGGAACGAAGACCGCATTTTCCGAACAGATCAAACTCGTCAAAAACGGCCGGCTGCTGCTTTTATTTCTGATTACAGCGTTAGGCTACGGCGGAACGTTTGTCGTGTTTACGTATTTATCTCCGCTTCTTCAGGAAGTAACCGGTTTTCAGAAAGAAACCGTCGCGGCCATCCTGCTTGTTTACGGAATTGCGATTGCCATCGGAAACATGATCGGCGGCCGGTTATCAAATCGGAATCCGCTGAGAGCATTGTTTTACATGTTCATTGTCCAGGCGGCTGTGCTGTTTGTCCTGACTTTTACCGCGCCGTTTAAAACAGCCGGATTAATCACCATTATTTTTATGGGGCTGTTGGCGTTTATGAATGTGCCTGGGCTTCAGGTATATGTCGTGATGCTGAGTGAACGTTTTGCGCCAAGCGCCGTTGATACAGCATCAGCCTTAAACATCGCGGCATTTAATGCCGGAATTGCAATCGGTTCTTTTGCCGGCGGGATTATAACAGATTCAATCGGGATTATTCATACCGCTTGGATCGGGGCGTTAATGGTGCTCAGCGCGGTCGTGTTAACCGGATGGAGCAGAAAGCTTGAAAAGCGGGATCGCACTGTCCTTGAAAGGAGGTGAGTTTTTCTTCAGCGCATTTTGATTTTTTTAACAAACAAACAAACAAACAATAGGAGGAACATATACATGACAACACATTTACAAGCAAAAGCGACATTGCATAACGGCGTAAAGATGCCTTGGTTCGGTATCGGAGTATTTAAAGTAGAGGAAGGCGCGGAGCTCGTCAATGCGGTGAAAACAGCATTGGTGCACGGCTATCGCAGTGTTGATACCGCCGCGATTTACGGAAATGAAGAAGGTGTCGGCGAAGGCATCCGCCAAGGGTTGCAAGAAGCGGGATTAAAGCGTGAAGACATTTTTGTCACGTCAAAAGTGTGGAATGCCGATTTAGGGTATGAAGAAACGTTAAAAGCGTTTGACGCAAGCTTAGAAAAACTCGGTTTAGACTATTTAGATTTATATTTGATCCATTGGCCTGTCGAAGGAAAGTACATCGATGCGTGGCGGGCGCTCGAAACCCTCTACCGGGATGGACGGATTAAGGCGATCGGGGTCAGCAATTTCCAAATTCACCATTTGAAACATCTCATGAAAGAAACGGAAATCAAGCCGATGATTAACCAGGTGGAGTACCACCCCCGTCTGACTCAGAAAGAACTGCACGCTTTCTGCGCCGAACAAAATATTCAGCTTGAAGCATGGTCGCCGTTGATGCAAGGCCAGCTGCTTGATCATCCCGTCTTACAGGAAATCGCTGAGAAATACGGCAAATCAGCCGCTCAAGTGATTTTGCGCTGGGATTTACAAAACGGCGTCATCACCATTCCGAAATCAACTAAAAAACACCGTATTGAAGAAAATGCAAATGTCTTCGATTTCGAACTGTCAGCTGACGATATGAAGCGGATTGATGATCTGAACGAAAATCTCCGTGTCGGCCCGGACCCTGACAATTTTGATTTTTAACCAGAAAAACACCGTTCGGTTTTCCGAACGGTGTTTATTTATGTCCAGCTGCTCAATATTTCCTCCAGCTGATGCTTCGTATAGTCAAGACTGCCGCTGTTATCAATGACGGCGTCAGCTTTTTTTGTTTTGTCCGCTAAAGGCATTTGCGACGTTATCCGGCTCATCGCTTCTTCTTCTGTAAGTGAATTCCGCTTCATCAGCCGTTTGAGCTGAATGTCTGCCGGTACGGTGACGACGAGCACTTTGCCGACCAGATAGTCAAGCCCGCTTTCATACAAAAGCGGTATATCCAAAACGACGAACCGCTCTTTTCGCGCAACGGCTTCATCCCGCTGTTTCATCATTTCCGCACGCACTGCCGGATGAACGATCTGATTCAGGATCAGACGCTTCTGTTCGTCCGTAAAAACGATAGAACCGAGTTTTTTTCTGTCAATGCCGCCGTTTTCCAGCAGGATGTCTTTTCCGAACGCTTCAACGATCTGTCCGTAAGCCGGCATTCCTTTTTCCACCGCCTGCTTAGCGATGACATCCGCATCAATGACTGTTATTTTTTTGTCGATCAGCATGCGCGCTACCGTGCTTTTTCCGCTGGCGATGCCTCCCGTTAAACCGATGACCAAGCTCAAAAAGCCCACTCCTTCTTACATTTTCCAAATCCCGATGATAATCAGCAGGATCCCCGGCAAAAATGTCATTTTATCTATCCAATTCCATCTTGAAAGAAAATGCCCGGCGTTGATGCCGAATGACACAAACAGCGAGCTCATCACCCCGACAGTCACGCTCATCATAACCGGAGAAAAACCGAGAATGGCCGCTCCCATGCCTGCGCCAAAGGCGTCAATAGATAAGGCGATACCGAGCAGAAGCGCTTCGACTCCGTTAATGGTTCCGGATTGATCAATATCTGCACTGGTCGGCTTTTTCAAAATGTGAATCACGATGCCGAGCGATTTCACTTCAAGGTTTAGCAGTGTTTTTTCGTGTAATAAGTAATCCGGCTCTTTCGCCGGTTTAAAAAATTGATAGATGACCCATGCCCCGATTCCGATTAAGATCAGCCCGCCCAGTTTCTCCGTGACGGATACAGGGAAAATCTTTGTCAGAAAATGGCCGATCAGCATGGATATAAACATCACAGAGGCTGAACAGCAAGCGATCACGGCAATCGCTTTGAACGGGATTTTCATTTTTCTCAATCCATACGTAAACCCGACTGAAAAACTGTCCAAGCTGACAGCAAAAGCCAAAAGCAGCAAAGAAACAATCTCCATATCCGTTTCTCCCTTTCTCTTGATCGGCAATTGTGACATATGCCTATTGGGTGAATCACAATATATATATGGAGAAAGGTCATCAACTGTGTTAGAAAAAAGTCATTCTGCTGCCGCCTGCTTGAACAGCTTCAGTTTATGATTTTTTTTGGCATCGGGCGCAGAAATGCGTCCCCCTTCCGCCGACTACGATTTTAGAAATCATCGTGCCGCACGTTTTGCACGGCTCATCCTTTTTGCCGTATACGTAATGTTTGAGCTGAAACATTCCGATTTCCCCTTGAGAATTGATATAAGACCGGACAGTGCTCCCGCCCGCGTCAATCGCTTCCTGAAGGGTGTCTTTAATTTCTGTATGAAGCGTTTTTATCTGTCCGTCAGACAGGCTGTTCGCTTTTGTCTCAGGGTGAATCCGCGCCCGGAATAAAGCTTCATCGACATAAATGTTGCCGAGGCCGACGACCGCTTTTTGATCGAGCAGGGCGGTTTTTACCGCGCGGTTCGTTTTTGCCAGCCGCTCTTTTAAATAGGCGGCGGTAAATGCTTCATCATCTGGTTCGGGCCCGAGCTGTGAAAGCGGTAATGCATTCAGTTCCTCTCCCGGCGCAAATAAATGCATCGTGCCGAATTTCCGGACATCCCGGTAGCGGAGCTCTGTTCCGTCCGTCATGCGAAACACAACGTGAACATGTTTATCGTCAGGCTCATCGGCCTGATAAAGACCGTATTTCCCCTCCATCCGGAGATGGGACACCATGACATAATGATCCAGATGGAAAAGCAAAAACTTTCCCCTTCTTCCGATGGATCGAATGGTTTCTCCTGCAATCTGCCGCGCGAATTCCTCCGGCTCGGCGGGTTTTTTGATGATATTCGGCCACCTGATGTCCGCCGATTCAATCGTTTTTCCCTTCACAAGACCGGTCAGAGTGCGCCGGACCGTTTCAACTTCTGGTAATTCCGGCACAATCATCACTTCCTTTTTCTCTGTTTATTTATTTTGCATCGTACCAAGACGGTCCTGAAGCATAATCCGCCTTTAACGGCACGTCTAATGCCAAAGCATGCTCCATCACTTCAGGAACCAGCTTCTCTAATATTTCAATTTCTTCCTTAGGCGCTTCAAAAATCAATTCATCGTGCACCTGAAGCAGCAGTCTTGCCTTCAGTTTTTTCTCCTTCAGCTCAGCTGCCATATCAATCATGGCTTTTTTAATAATATCAGCGGCGCTGCCCTGAATCGGCGTATTCATAGCCGTCCGTTCCGCAAAGCTCCGCAGGTTGAAGTTGCGGCTTGTCAGCTCAGGGATATAGCGGCGGCGCTGCATAAGAGTCGTCACATATCCTTTTTGTTTCGCTTCCTGCACCGATTCTTCCATATACGCCTTGACGCCCGGAAAGCTTTCTAAGTAGCGGTCAATAAAAGCGCCCGCTTCCTTCCGGGTAATGCCGAGGTTTTGAGACAGCCCGTAATCACTGATGCCGTAAACGATCCCGAAATTGACGGCCTTTGCCTGACGGCGCATCGCCTGTGTCACTTCATCCTCGCTGACATGAAACACATCCATTGCGGTTTTTGTGTGAATGTCCATATCATTCGTAAATGCCTCAATCAGATTTTCATCTTTTGAAATATGCGCAAGCACCCTTAACTCAATTTGTGAATAATCAGCGGCGAAAATAAGCCAGTCCGGTTCTGACGGAACGAAAGCCTGACGGATTTTCCGTCCTTCCTCCAGCCTGATCGGAATATTTTGCAGGTTCGGATCAGTTGAGCTGAGGCGCCCGGTTTGAGTCAATGCCTGATTGAATCGGGTATGCACCTTATGAGAATCCTTGCGTGTGACTTTCAGCAGCCCTTCAATATAAGTCGATTGGAGTTTGCCGATTTGTCTGTATTGCAGGATGTAGGCGACGATATCATGTTTGTCTGCGAGCTTCTCCAGCACATCGGCTGAAGTGGAATAGCCTGTTTTTGTTTTCTTTACTGGCGGCAGGCCGAGCTTTTCAAACAGAATGACGCCGAGCTGTTTTGGTGAATTGATGTTAAACGGTTCACCGGCGATGTCATGGATTTTTTCTTCATATTCTTTCAGCTTCGCGCCGAGCTCTTCGCCCATTCGCTTCAGTCTATCAACATCTACTTTGACGCCCATTGATTCCATTTCTCCGAGAATAAGCGCAAGCGGGAGTTCGAGATCTTCATATAATTCAAGCTGATTATTTTCTTCCAGCGCGTGCAGCAGTTTGTCCCGGAGGCTGTTAACGGCAGACGCTTTTCGAGCGAGATGATCGGCAAGCTCTTTTTCAGCCGGAACGGCGCGCTTTGCGCCTTTTCCGTAAACCGCTTCATCTTTTGAAACGATATTCAGGCCGTATTCTTTCGCTACGCTCGCGACATCGTCGTACGAATTGCCCGGGTTTATAATGTAGGCGGCAAGAAGCGCGTCAAATTCCGTTCCCTTCAGCTCAATTCCCTGCCAGCGCAAAGCGACGACGGAGCGTTTGCTGTCAAACACCCACTTTTTCTTCGACTCATCTTCAGCCCAGGATTTAAAGGCTTCGGATTGGATGGCGGTTTCTTTCGGAATATAATAAAGGCCTGCTTCATTCACGATGGAAAAGCCGAGTATCGGTTCTTCGTGATAGTTATCACCGATTTGTTCGACGACTAAAGCGGACGGCGAAACGAGCATATCTTCGGTGATTTCTTCGGCCGTTTCAACATTGATGTCCTCAAAATCTTCTTCCGCCGTTTCTCCGCTATCTTCACCGAGCCGCTCAAGCAGCGTGTTAAAACCGAGGTCTTTAAAAATGGCAACGACTTGTTCACGGTCGAACCCTTGATAATCTAAATCGTCAAGCTTGACTTCAATCGGCGCATTTGTCATAATCGTCGCCAGCTCTTTGCTCATCAGGGCTTGTTCTTTATATTCTTCGAGCTTTTCTTTTAATTTTTTCCCGCTGACTTCATCGATTGATTCAAGCAATTTCTCAACCGAATGGAACTGCTTCAAGAGCTTAATCGCCGTTTTTTCGCCGACGCCGGGAACACCCGGGATGTTATCGGATGAATCCCCCATTAATCCCTTCATATCAATGATTTGCAGCGGTGTCAGACCGTACTTTTCTTCGACGTGCTCCGGCGTGTAATCTTCCACGTCGGTAATGCCTTTTCTTGTAATGGCAACGGTCGTTTTCCCGGTTGCAAGTTGCGTTAAGTCTTTGTCTCCGGAAAATACCTTTACTTCAAAGCCGTCTTTCTCAGCAGATACGGCAAGCGTGCCGATAATATCATCCGCTTCATATTCAGGAAGCTCATAGCGGCTGATATTGTAAGCATCGAGGAGCTCACGGATGAACGGCATCTGTTCAGAAAGCTCCGGCGGCGTTTTTTGTCTTCCGCCTTTATATTCTTTAAACGTGCTGTGGCGGAAAGTCGTTTTTCCCGCATCAAAAGCCACCAGCATGTGGGTCGGTTTTTCATCCTCCAGCATTTTCATTAAAATCATCGCAAACCCGTATACGGCATTTGTATGAATGCCTTTTTCATTGCTTAGAAGCGGTAATGCAAAAAACGCCCGGTACGCCAGACTGTTTCCGTCGACAAGCACTAATTTTTTTCGTTCCGTCATTCAATATCCTCCTAAGAGCAAAAGCTCGTCATTCCTCTGTTTTTTAATCTCACAGCTTCTCTTATTTTAACAAAGTTCAATTTGAAAGGAAAATGAGCGGACCCCGTGAAAACGCAAAAAAGGACGGGAACAAGAAAACACGTTCCCGCCGTTAAAATTGGCTCCTTGGATGAAGGGGTTCTGTTACATCCTAACAAGATAGGTTTAACAGGTCATGAAGAAATTGTTAATCCTTTGTAAAGCTGATCACGCTGCCGGCGGCCGCTTCAGCGTCACAGTGAACACGGTTCCCTGTCCCGGCTCGCTTGTGACTTCGATTTTGCCTTCATGGGCTTCTATTAAGTGCTTTACGATGGCAAGACCGAGCCCGGTTCCTCCCGAGTTGCGGCTCCTGTCTTTATCCACGCGGTAGAATCTCTCAAATATCCTCGGAATCTCTTCCTTCTGAATACCGATTCCCGTATCGGACACTTTGATATCGACAGCGGTTTCTTTCACATTTACCGAAATCGCCACCGTCCCTTTTTCAGGCGTGTAGGTTAAAGCGTTGTTCGCCAGATTCAGGAATACCTGCTTCAGCCTGTGCACATCACCCATCACAAAAATCGGCTCCTCCGGAAGGTCAAGCTGAAAACTGATGCCTTTTTCCTCAGCCTTATGCTGTAAAAGGGCTTCGATTTCATGGAGGATTTTTGCGGCGTCAAAGGATTCTACGCGCATCGTAAAGTTTTGCTGCTCCATTTTGGATAAATCCAATAAGTCCTGTACGAGGGATTGGAGCCGCTCACTTTCTTTCAGAATGATAGACAGAAAGTCTGAAAGTGCCTTTTCATCTTTCATCGCCCCATCTAACAGCGTTTCCGTAAAGCCTTTAATCGAGGTGATCGGCGTTTTCAGTTCATGGGAAACATTGGCGACGAAGTCCTTCCTCATCTGCTCCAATTTTTTAATTTCCGTTATATCGTGAAAAACGAGAACAATGCCCTTCCATTCATCATCAGGACCCATGATCGGAACGCCGTCAACTTCAAAGTAGCGCCGCTCAATGTTGATGGGAAGTCTCAGCAGCTGGCATTTTTTCGTCTCCGTCATAAAAATATCTTCGACGAGCCGAATGATTTCCTCATGCTCAAACGCATCATGATAAAGGCGGCGAAGCAGACGTTCAGGCTTTGTATGAAACTGCTTCGTGTACGATCGGTTCACGAGATTAATAAAACCTCTCCCGTCTATTAAAATCAAACCTGAACCGATATTTTCAATGACGGTTAACAGACGGTCGCGCTGCATATCCTGCGTTCTCGTCATTTCCATCAAATCGACCGCCAGACTGTTCATCGCACGCCCGAGGCGGTCAGACCGCCTTGCGTAACCGCTGTAGGAGCGGGCGTCATAATTGCCTTTGGACAGTTCCGTCGCCACCTTCGTCGCGGCGTCGATTGATTTTTTGTAACGGGACGTCATGTTTGTATAAAAGAAAACGATAATGATAAAAGCGGTACAAAGACTTGCTGCCAGCATGCCCCACATTTCTCCGGTAATACTTGAACCGCCGCTGATCTCCGAGGAAACGAGCACATATCCCGCCGTTTGGCCGGCGTCATTTTTTACGGCGGCGCCGCGGATCATTTTGCTTCCCGCCTGTATGGCTGCCTCATTTTTATTGTGAGAAATGAACTCCTTTACGGCTGCATCATCAGCATGCCTGCCGGAATGATAAACGGCGTCACCCTTCTCATTGAGAACAGAGACGTTTATACCGAGGGTGCGGCCGGCGTCGCGGACTACCGTTTCATTGCTTTTATTGCCGATTCGGCCGGTATCAAGAAGGCCCGCTATGTATACCGATTCCTTTTTCAGCTGATCCGCCGTTCTGTCTTTAGCGGCTGAAGAAATAAGCTGCTGTAAAAAAAGGCCGAGAACACTGAAAACCAATATGATACATACAACAAGTAAAGCGAACAGACGCACACGGACTTTATTCATTCATTTTTGGCTCCTCCAGTTTATACCCCAAACCTCTGATTGTTTTAATATAGATGGGTTTTTTGGTATTTGATTCGATTTTGTCGCGCAGATGGCTGATATGAACATCAACAATCCGGGTGTCCCCGGCAAAATCATAGTTCCAGACCGCGCTCAGCAGAAGATCTCTTGTCAGCACTCTTCCCTTGTGTTTTCCCAAATACAGAAGCAGTTCAAATTCTTTAGGCGTCAATTCCAGCTGTTCCGACTTAAAGTACGCTTCGTAATGCTCCGGAAGAATTTTCAGCTCGCCGATAAGGATCTGCCCGTCCTTTTCCTCTTCTCTGCCTTGTGACAGCGAAGAAATGTCAGCCCTTCTTAAAATGGCTTTCACCCGCGCAGTCACTTCCCTCGGACTGAACGGCTTTGTCATGTAATCATCCGCTCCGAGCTCCAGTCCCAGCACCTTATCAAACTCCTCATCTTTTGCTGTCAGCATCAAGATCGGAACCATCATTTTCTGCTGTCTGAGCTGTTTACAGACGTCGATTCCGTCCACTTTCGGCAGCATGACATCCAGTACGATTAAATCCGGATTTTCCTTCTCTGCCTGCTCCAGAGCCTCTTCGCCGTCTGATGCGGTAATGACATCATAGCCGGACCGTTCCAGATTGTACTGTAAAAGAGTAACGATAGATTGTTCATCATCTACAACTAAAATTTTTTTGTTCATGCTGCGCCCTCCGCTGTCTATTTTCCCCGACATCCAATTTTCTCTATTTTATGTGTTGCATATCACTTTATGATTTCATTTTATCTAATACTGCCCGTTCAGACAATTCGCCTTTTTGATCATTTTCAGAGAAAGGATCGTTCAGGGAAAAAGAAAACGCTTTCATTAATTGTAAAAAGAGGAAGGCTTCTGATTCGGAAGCCTTCCCATTTTTCTTATGACAATACTTTCATCACGTTTTTGACAGATTCAACTGATTTACTCAGCTGTGCTTTTTCATAGTCTGTCAGTTCAAGCTCAATGATTTGCTCTAGGCCGTTTCCTCCGATAATCGTCGGTACGCCTAAGTAAATGCCTTCATGACCGTATTCGCCTTCTAAATAAGCGATGGTCGGAAGCACGCGGCGCTGATCTTTCAAAATGGCTTCTACCATTTCTGTCAGTGATGCAGCAGGCGCGTAGTAGGCGCTTCCGTTTCCGAGAAGGTTGACGATTTCCCCGCCGCCTTTTCTTGTGCGCTCTACAATCGCATCAAGACGGTCTTTCGGGATAAGCGTTTCGAGCGGAATGCCGCCCGCATAGGAATAACGGACGAGAGGAACCATGTCGTCACCGTGTCCTCCGAGAACAAAACCGGTCACGTCTTTTACTGACAGGTTTAATTCTTCAGCGACGAATGTTCTGAACCGCGCAGTGTCAAGCACTCCGGATTGTCCGATAACACGTTCTTTCGGGAAGCCTGATTCTTTATACACCGCATATGTCATCGCATCAACAGGGTTTGTTAACACGACGATAATGCAGTCAGGAGAATATTTCACGATCTCACGTGTGACGCTTCTCATGATTTTTTCGTTTGTAGATACGAGATCATCACGGCTCATGCCTGGTTTTCTCGCAATTCCGGCCGTGATGACGACGATATCAGAACCAGCTGTGTCCTCGTAGTTGGACGTGCCTGTGATTTTCGCGTCAAATCCTTGAACCGGACTTGCTTCGAGCATGTCAAGCGCTTTTCCTTTAGTCGGGTTTTCTAATTGTGGAATATCAACGAGCACAACATCCGCAAGCTCTTTTTGAGCTGTAAGGAAGGCTGTTGTCGCTCCCGTAAATCCTGCTCCGATAACAGAAACTTTACTGCGTGTTTTTCCCATGATTCTCTTCTCCTTTTTTGGCTTCATTAGAAGTCTGCTTTAGGTTCAGTCCATGTTTTTGATAAGCTCTTCACCGAACTCTGAACATTTCACTTCAGTTGCACCGTCCATTAATCTTGCAAAATCGTAAGTTACTACTTTTGAAGCAATCGTTTTTTCCATAGATTTAATGACTAGGTCAGCCGCCTCATTCCAGTTCAGGTGTTCAAGAAGAAGCACTCCTGAAAGGATAACGGATGACGGGTTGACTTTGTCAAGGCCGGCATATTTAGGAGCCGTTCCGTGAGTCGCTTCGAAAATCGCATGCCCTGTTTCATAGTTGATGTTCGCTCCCGGCGCGATGCCGATTCCGCCTACCTGAGCGGCAAGCGCATCAGAGATATAGTCTCCGTTTAAGTTCATCGTCGCCACGACGTCGAATTCACTCGGGCGGGTTAAGATCTGCTGAAGGAAAATATCAGCGATGCTGTCTTTGACGATGATTTTTCCTGCTGCTTCTGCTTCGCTCTGCGCTTTATCAGCCGCTTCTTTTCCGTCTTTTTCGACGATGCGGTCATATTCGGCCCAAGTGAATACTTTATCTCCGTATTCTCTTTCGGCAAGCTCATAGCCCCAGTTTTTAAATGCCCCTTCAGTGAACTTCATGATGTTTCCTTTGTGGACAAGCGTGACAGACTTGCGGCCGTTTTCGATCGCATACTCAATGGCAGCTCTGACTAAGCGGCTTGTTCCTTCTTCAGAAACAGGCTTGATGCCGATTCCTGATGTTTCAGGGAAACGGATTTTGTTAACGCCCATTTCATTTTGCAGGAAGCTGATCAGCTTTTCAACTTCTTCAGAACCTTTCGCATACTCAATTCCGGCGTAAATATCTTCCGTATTTTCGCGGAAAATGACCATATCCGTATCTTCAGGACGTTTGACCGGAGAAGGCACTCCAGTGAAATATCTGACAGGGCGCAGGCACGTAAACAAATCAAGCTCCTGTCTCAGCGCCACGTTCAGAGAACGGATACCGCCGCCGACCGGTGTCGTCAGAGGTCCTTTGATAGCGATGAAGTACTCTCTGATGTCTTCCAGCGTTTCGGCAGGAAGCCACTCACCTGTTTTATTATAAGCCTTTTCACCGGCATAAACTTCTTTCCACGTGATTTTTTTCTCGCCTTTATATGCTTTTTCAACAGCGGCTTCCAATACTTTAGAAGCGGCATTCCAAATATCAGGGCCTGTGCCGTCACCTTCAATAAACGGGATAATCGGATTATTTGGTACGTTTAATACTCCATTAGAGACTGTAATTTTTTCACCTTGTGACACAATATTACCTCCCAGTATGTAATTCATATTTAGAAAACATTTTATTTTTCTTGTATAGAAAATAAAATGATTTTTCTCAAGATTCTATCAAAATTGTAAACCAACTTGGGCTTGATTAACAAGAGGCTAACGACATGAAAATCACCAGCCTCCCGTTTGATCAGGCTCTTTCGTCAATCGGAACAAAAGTCTGCTTATCCGGACCCGTGTATTCAGCGCGCGGGCGGATGAGGCGGTTGTTATCGTATTGCTCAAGAATGTGCGCGATCCATCCGGACATTCTGCTGACCGCAAAGATCGGCGTGAACAGATCGTGGTCAATGCCGAGACTGTGGTACACAGATGCGGAATAGAAATCAACGTTAGGCGGAAGTTTTTTCTCCGACGTCACAATTTCTTCGACACGGATTGACATGTCGTACCATTTGCTTTCACCCGTCAGATTCGTCAGGCGTTTGCTCATTTCTTTTAAATGTTTGGCGCGCGGATCCCCATGCTTATACACGCGGTGTCCGAAGCCCATCACTTTTTCCTTTTTCTCCATTTTGCTGCGGATATAAGGCTCGGCATTTTCCACTTCTCCGATCTCTGTCAGCATTTTCATGACGGCTTCATTGGCTCCGCCGTGAAGCGGTCCTTTTAATGCGCCGATGGCCGCCGTGATGCCTGAGTAAATATCGGATAAGGTGGCGACACATACTCTCGCCGTAAATGTTGATGCATTCAGCTCATGATCCGCATGAAGAATGAGCGCTTTGTTAAACGCTTCCACTTCGATCGGAGAAGGATCTTCACCGTTTAAGGTGTAAAGGAAGTTCTCCGCAATACCGTACTCTTCCTTCGGTTCAACAGGATCAAGCCCTTTGCGGATTCTTGAGAAAGCGGCGACAATGCCCGGCACCTTCGCCTGCAGACGGATGGCTTTTCTGTAGTTCGCTTCCGGATTCATGACATCGGCTTCACTGTCAGTCAGACCGAGTAATGAAATCGCCGTCCGGAGCGCAGCCATTGGATGCACGTTATTGAGGGGATAGGATTTGAAGTGCTCAATGATTTCTTGTGGAACGGCAGCTTCTTTCGCAAGCTGTTTTCTCAGTTCAGCAAGCTCTGTTTTATTCGGCAGGCGCAGATGCCACAGCAAATAAATGATTTCTTCAAAACTTGCATTCTCTGTCAAGTCGTCAATATCGTACCCTACATATGTAAGGGTATCGTCGATAATAGAGCTTACAGATGATGTTGTTGCTACAACCCCTTCAAGACCGCGTGTTGCTGTCATATTCAACCTCTCCTTTTCAATCAAAATTCCCCTTTAAAGAGTACATAAAACATACGGCTTACTTAAAATGAGTCATGTAAACACTCCCTTTCCCCTTTAAGAAAATGCTTACATTTCAATGATTGCGGTTACATAACCGGTATGCTTATAGAGGAACATAACAAATTCTTATAAGCTTATTTAAGTTTAAGCCTATTCTTATTATAAACAATAATCAGACATTTGTTAAATGTTTACCTATAATTTTTTTTCTTTCTCGCACATTTTCTTGATTTTACGCGGTTTTTTCCTCTTTTTCCGCAAAAAAAAAGCGGCTTTACGCCGCTTTTTTACTTTACGAAGTGAATATTTTAACGATCTGCATGGCCAGATAGGCAATTCCGGCGCCGATTAACGGACCGACAGCGACGCCGCCGAAAAGCGCGACGGCAAGTATCGTGCCGATCACCAGCGCCGTTGTAATATGAGGATCGTTTTCCAATAAGGTGAGACCGTTTTTGGCGATTAAGGCTACGGCGATTCCGGCGCCGAGAGCGATCCACGCATAATATGATTTCATCGCTTCTCCTAGCTGTTTAAAACCGATGTCACCTGTCGCAATCGGCACTAAAACAGCGATTGTAATGACGGTGACCCCCCAGTTGATTCCTTTTGACTGAATCACCGGGAACAATTTCTGATCAAGACCGACAGCTTTTATCACAATGAGAAAGCCGACGGCAAAAAGCAATGACTGGTTTTTGGCTATCAATGCGATGGCCAGCAATAATAGTAAAAATAAATTCGCCTGTGTAAACATTCTGAAAGCACCATCCTTCATCATAACTGTATTCATATCCTTTTTTTTGACGAATAAACTAATGTAATAGGACGTGCCGACCGAGAGGAGGATCGATGTGAATCCGCACTATGCAACTGTTTTTTTCCGCGCGCTGTTTGTACTAGCTGCGGCCGGCGGCGCTTTAGCGGCCGGTTACGCCTCATTCCCGTTAACTTATCCGTTTCTGATCGCCCTTATTCTGTCATCGGCGATCATTCCCGTCGTTGACTGGCTGGACAAACTGACAGGGCTGCCCCGATCAGTCAATACAGTCATTGTCCTGGTCTTCTTTTTGCTGATTCTTCTTGGCGCTGCGACTTTTCTCGTTGCGGAAATCATCTCGGGAACCGCCTATCTGGCCAAAACGCTCCCTCCCCATATCAGCGCCTTTATAACGTATTGCGAAGAATTCTTCACTTCCCGCATTCAGCCATTGTACCACGAGCTGACAGTCTTATTTAACGGGCTGGAAACCAATCAGCAGGCATCCATCGTGACGCATATTCAGACCCTCGGTGATACAGCCGCTAAAAATGCGGGGCTGATGCTATCACATCTTTTAGAGCTGGTGCCGAAATGGATTGCCTTCCTTCCCAATACGGCTGCCGTCTTCGTATTCGCAATGCTGGCGACTTTTTTTATGACAAAGGACTGGCACAAGCTGAAAGCGATGCTTTATTCCATTCTTCCGGAACGCGTTTCGGCAAACGCCAAGGCCGTGTCGGGAGAACTGAAAAAAGCGATGGCCGGTTTCATTAAGGCGCAGGCCGTGCTCATCCTTTTTACGATGATCATTGTCTTTATCGGACTGCTTCTTTTAGGAATTGAGCATGCAGCGACCATTGCCTTTTTTATCGGCCTGGTGGATCTTCTCCCGTATCTCGGCGCCGGATCGGTATTTGTTCCCTGGATTATGTATTTGGCCATTGCCGGTCAGCTTCCCCAAGCGATCGGTCTCGGTATTTTATATATAGTGGTTCTCATTCAGCGCCAGCTGACGGAGCCGAAGATTTTAAGCAAGTCAATCGGGCTTGATCCGCTTGCGACCTTAATCGCCCTGTTTGCCGGTTTTAAGCTGTTCGGAATTTTAGGACTGGCTGCGGGGCCTGCGCTTCTCGTTTTCATTCAGGCATTTATCACAACGGGCGCTTTAAAAGAAATATGGGCCTATATTACTGTTCAGTCCAAATAAAAACAGCAGCCCTGCAAGAAGGCTGCCGTTTTTATTTGATAATGATCCGCTTGTTTTTTGACATTCCTCTCAGCCATTTGAACAAAAGCGGCTTCATGCGGTTCCGAGTGAACGGAATCAGAAGACAAGCCCCTGCAATATCGGACAAAAAACCCGGAAGCATCAAAAACAGGCCTCCGATAAAGACACATATTCCATCAAGAAGCGCGTCCCCCGGCATGCTGCCGTGCTGCAGGTCGCGCATTACCCGATTTCTGCCCTCCTGTCCTTCTAAAAGCGCGTCACCGTCCGCATGGGAATAGGAAAATCAACCTAAAGACAAAAGAGAAGGGAGAACCCCCCTCTCTTTTTTAAAGCTGTTTAAAGAACGCTTGCGCGGCCTTCATACACAGCGCCGCGGGAAGCGTCAACTGTGATAACCTGTCCTTCTGTTAAAACTGAAGTTGCGTTCTCCAGACCGACGATAACCGGAATGCCCAAGCTTAAACCGACTACTGCGGCATGGCTTGTCAGACCGCCTTCTTCCGTGATGAGCGCTGATGCTTTTTCAAGCGAAGCGATCATGTCACGGTCAGTGCTTGAAGCAACCAATACTGCACCGTCTGTCATTTTTTGTTCAGCTTCCTTCGCATTTTTTGCAACAACAACCGGACCGAATGCTGATTTGCGTCCGATGCCTTGTCCTTTTGCGATAATGCTGCCGACAGTGTGAACTTTCATCAGATTCGTCGTACCTGATTCACCGACAGAACCGGCTGTAATGACAATCAAATCACCGTGTTTCACGATTCCGCTGTCAAGTGATTTTTGAACTGCATCTTCAAGCATTTCATCTGTAGAATTCGCGTTTTGGCCGCTTGCCGGGAAGACACCGAATACAAGGCCGAGTTTGCGTGATACAGACTCATTCACTGTAACGGCTACAATCGGAGCCTGCGGACGGTATTTCGCGATCATACGCGCCGTATGGCCGCTTTCTGTAGGCGTAACGATAGCTGCCGCGTTCAGATTGATCGCCGTGTGTGCAACGGATTGGCCAATTGCATCGGTAATCGTCATGCCGACCTGATCTCTGCGTTTAGACAGAATTTCTTTGTAGTTCAGAGATTCTTCCGTACGTGTGGCGATGTTAAACATTGTTTGAACCGCCTCAACAGGATATTGTCCCGCAGCCGTCTCACCGGAAAGCATGATCGCATCTGTGCCGTCGAAAATAGCGTTGGCAACGTCACTTGCTTCAGCGCGTGTCGGACGTGGGTTGCGCTGCATGCTGTCAAGCATTTGAGTCGCGGTAATAACCGGTTTGCCGAGCGCGTTGCATTTTTTGATCATTTCTTTTTGCACGAGCGGCACTTCTTCAGCCGGAATCTCTACGCCGAGGTCTCCGCGCGCTACCATTAAGCCGTCAGATACTTCCAGGATCGCATCCAGATTGTCTACGCCTTCCTGGTTCTCAATTTTAGGGATGATTTGAATGTCAGACGCGTTATGCTCTTCAAGCAGTTCGCGGATTTCCAGAACATCCGTAGAGCGGCGTACAAATGACGCAGCGATGAAATCAACGCCTTGCTCGATGCCGAAGACGATGTCTTTAGCGTCTTTTTCAGTAATTCCCGGAAGGTTGACGCTGACGCCGGGAACGTTTACGCCTTTTTTATTTTTCAGCGTGCCGCTGTTTAAGATTTTTGTTTTGATTTCGTGTTTTTCCGGATTTGATTCAATCACTTCCAA
This sequence comes from Bacillus sp. 5RYD7K, assembly GCF_059831465.1. Taxonomy (NCBI): domain Bacteria; kingdom Bacillati; phylum Bacillota; class Bacilli; order Caryophanales; family Bacillaceae; genus Bacillus; species Bacillus sp. 5RYD7K. The sequence continues at coordinate 2,000,878 of NZ_CP191200.1, read as the reverse complement.
TCCGATTAAACCGTCATCCAGCAGGATGATAGACCCTGCTGACACGTCGTCTGCCAGGCCTTCATAAGAAACTGAGAATTTTTCAAGCGTTCCCAGTACCTGTTTTGTAGAAACGATAATTTCATTTCCCGCCTGAAGCTCAAGCGCGCCGTTTTCCATATCGTGCGTGCGGATTTCCGGACCTTTCGTATCGAGGAGAATCCCCACGTTTTTGCCGAGCTTTTTGCTTGCTTCTCTGATGTTTTTGATTCTTGCGCCGTGCTCTTCGAAATCACCGTGTGAAAAATTCAGACGAGCAACGTTCATACCCGCTTCCATCAATTTTGTCAGCATTTCTACACTTTCACTGGCCGGACCGATTGTACAAACGATTTTTGTTTTTTTCAACTCGTTCACTTCCTTCTGAAATCTTCAGCTTCTTCCGTCTTAAATAGACAGTTCTTTTGAAAGCTGATACATGTTTGGTTCAACAGTATGTTTTGATTCTAAAATTTCTATAATATCATGGTCTACAAGCTTGTTGTTTTGTATACCTACGCAGCGTCCGCCTTTTCCTTTAAGCAGAAGCTCAACCGCGTAAGCGCCGAGGCGGCTTGCAAGAACCCGGTCAGAAGCGCTTGGAGATCCGCCGCGCTGGATGTGCCCTAAAACGGATACCCGTGTTTCAAGGTTTGTTTCTTCTTCGATGCGTTTTCCGAATTCAACCCCGCTGCCTACCCCCTCAGCAACGATGATGATACTGTGTTTTTTGCCGCGGTCGTGCCCTCTCTTCAAACGGCCGATAATTTCCTCCATATCGTAGTCCGCTTCAGGGATTAAAATGGATTCCGCTCCGCCTGCAAGACCTGCCCATAAAGCAATGTCGCCTGCATGGCGTCCCATCACTTCAATTACGTATGTACGCTCATGCGACGTAGCTGTGTCACGGATTTTATCAATCGCATCAATTACGGTATTTAACGCCGTATCAAATCCGATCGTAAAATCAGTTCCCGGGATGTCATTATCTATCGTACCCGGTACACCTACACATGGAAACCCGTGTTCCGTTAATTTTTTCGCACCCATGTACGAACCGTCTCCGCCGATAACGACAAGACCTTCAATGCCGAGTCTCTTTAAATTTTCGATTCCTTTTTCACGGCCTTCAACCGTTTTGAATTCAGGACATCTGGCTGTATACAGCTTTGTTCCTCCGCGGTGGATGATGTCACCGACCGAACCAAGCTCCAGTTTCTCTATTTTTCCGCTGATTAATCCTGAATAACCGTTATAAATTCCGTAAACTTCTACATCGTGATAGATAGCTTTACGCACAACCGCTCGCACCGCTGCGTTCATCCCCGGGGAATCCCCGCCGCTCGTTAATACTCCTATACGCTTCATTTCCTATTCACCTCAGCAACATATATATGTTAAACATATCATGATCATTGCCCTAAAACAATGAAAAGGGACGCCTGAGCTCCCATGAAACCTTACCTATTATACAATTAAATAAACTGTTTTTAAATAAAATTTAAGGAATATCACAAAAAACACAAAAAATAAACGTGAGCCATAGGCTTCACGTCTATTCAGTTTGCCCCGATATATTGATCCTCAACCGAAACTTTTCCGATGGCCTTGTATTTTTCGTAGCGCTGTGAGATCAATTCTTCGGCGTTCAATGGAAGAAGAGATTTTAATGTTTCTTTAAGGATGCCGTCAATGTAGCCCGCCTGCTGCTTAATATCATGGTGAGCTCCGCCCTTCACTTCTTTAATCATATTATCTATAATTCCTAATTCTAATAAATCGGGCGCAGTAATCTTCATGGTTTCAGCCGCTTTTTTGGCAAGGCTTGAATCTTTCCACAAAATGGACGCGGCTCCTTCAGGAGAAATAACGGAATACGTCGAGTTCTCCAGCATCAGCATGCGGTTGCCCACACCTAATGCAAGCGCCCCTCCGCTGCCGCCTTCGCCGATGACGATACAAACGACAGGCACTGTCAGGCCGGCCATTTCGAACAGGTTCTTAGCAATGGCTTCACTTTGTCCCCGTTCCTCCGCCGCTTTGCCCGGATACGCTCCCTTCGTGTCGATGAAGCAGATAATCGGGCGGTTAAACTTATCCGCCTGCTTCATGAGGCGAAGCGCTTTACGGTAGCCCTCAGGGTGAGGCATTCCGAAATTGCGGACAAGGTTTTCTTTCGTGTCTTTTCCGCGCTGATGACCGATGACGGTGACCGGCATGCCGTGATATTTGGCAACTCCGCCGACAATCGCAGCATCGTCTCCGTATGTTCTGTCTCCGTGGCACTCAAAAAAGTCGGTAAACAGGTATTGAATGTAATCAAGGGTCGTCGGCCGTTCGGGAAGGCGTGCGATCTGCACTCTGTCCCAAGGCTTCAGGTTTTTATAAATTTCATCCTGGAGCTTGCTGAGCCGGTCTTCAAGCCTTGCGATTTCAGCGCTTAAATCCATCTCCGAATCTTGGGTGAATTTTTTCAGTTCGGCGATTTTTGTCTGCAGTTCAATAACCGGTTTTTCAAATTCTAATCTTGCAGCCACTCACGCTCACCTCCTGTTTGGTGCATGTCCAGCAGAAATGCGAGTTTGTCTTTCATGTCGTTTCTGTGAATCACCGCATCAAGCTGGCCGTGCTTTAATAAAAATTCCGCCGTCTGGAAATCCTCCGGCAGTTTTTCTCCGATCGTCTGTTCAATAATACGTCTTCCGGCAAATCCGATCAAGGCGCCCGGTTCAGCGAAATTATAATCACCGAGAGACGCGAAACTGGCCGATACGCCGCCAGTCGTCGGGTGGGTCATAACCGAAATAATCAGCCCCTGCTCTTCACTGAACAGTTTCAATGCAGAGCTTGTCTTCGCCATCTGCATGAGGCTTAAGACCCCTTCCTGCATACGTGCGCCGCCGGAAGCGGTAAAGATGATGAACGGGACTTTTTCCTCTTTCGCTTTTTCAATTGCCAGCGTGATTTTTTCGCCGACAACCGAGCCCATGCTGCCCATGCGGAATGTCGAATCCATGATCGCGATAACGGCAGGGAATCCGCTGATGGTCCCTTTTCCGGTAACAACCGCTTCATTCTGCGATGTTTTCTCACGGTCTTTTGCGATTTTTTCTAAGTATCCCGGGAAACCGAGCGGGTTTTCAGATATCATTCCCTGGTTGAATTCTTCGAATGAATTTTCATCCAGGAGGATTTCAATGCGCTGCTTTGCATTCATCGGGAAATGGTGCCCGCAGTTCATGCAGACGCGCAGGTTTTTATCTAACTCTTTTGTGAGCATGATTTTTTTACATTTGGGGCACTTTGTCATAATGCCTTCCGGAACATCATGTTTTGCCTGCTCAGACGGCACGGAAGCATATTTTTTCTTTTTTGTGAATATATCCTTTAACAAATGATTACCTCCCTTTTGTGAAGGGTTCTCTTCACTGCATGTCTTCCGATTAGATAGACTTAATAATAACTTTACCGAAACTATTGTACTTTTTTTGTCAAACGGTGTCATCCTCCATTCGACATTTTTTGCTGAAAAGCAGGCGGAAACGGACGGATAACAGACCTTTAAAAGCGTTGCTCAGCCTTATCTGTCAGCGTTTTCAAAAGAAATAAAGATTCTGCTGAAATTTTTTTAAGACCTGCCCTTAAAAAAATGCCAGCAGTCCGTATATTGAACAGCAGCGCGTTGTTTTTCCCAACGCGCTGCCAATTCTTTTTGTGTTATTATTCGCCGATGACCGTGAGCTGTCTTGTTTTTTCAGCCACTTCTTCAGGGTCGACCGTAATTCTGGCGACGCCCGTTTCCATCGCCGCTTTCGCAACGGCTTTCGCAACGGCAGGAGCCACGCGTTTGTCAAATGGAGCCGGGATGACATAATCCGCGCTTAATTCATCCTCCGAAACGAGGGAAGCGATCGCTTCAACCGCAGCTATTTTCATTTCTTCGTTGATGTGAGTCGCGCGAACGTCAAGCGCTCCGCGGAAGATTCCAGGGAATGCAAGTACGTTGTTGACCTGGTTCGGGAAGTCAGAACGGCCTGTTCCGATTACGCTTGCGCCGGCTGCGCGCGCGTCTTCAGGCATGATTTCCGGATTCGGGTTGGCCATTGCGAAAATAATCGGATCTTTCGCCATGCTTTCCACCATTTCTTTCGTCAGAGCGCCTTCGACTGATACGCCGATAAAGACGTCTGCATCTTTAATGACATCCTGCAGCGAACCGTCATTGCGGTCTTGGTTTGTAAACTTGGCCACTTCGTTTTTCACCGCATTCATGCCGGCAGGACGCCCTTCGTAAATGGCTCCTTTAGAGTCGCACATCACGATGTCGCGAACGCCGAAATGGTAAAGAAGCTTGATGATCGCGATGCCTGCCGCTCCCGCTCCGTTTGCCACAACTTTAATGGATGACATGGATTTTCCTGATAATTTCAGCGCGTTTACAAGTCCGGCTACGGTTACGATGGCCGTGCCGTGCTGATCATCGTGGAAAACCGGAATGTTTGTTTCTTTTTTCAGGCGCTCTTCAATGATAAAACAGTTCGGCGCCGCAATATCTTCAAGATTGACACCGCCGAATGTCGGTTCAAGCAGCTTCACCGTGTCGATGATTTTGTCCACGTCGTTTGTGTTAAGCGCGATCGGGAATGCGTCCACGCCCGCGAAGCTTTTGAACAGAACCGCTTTTCCTTCCATGACCGGAAGTGAAGCTTCAGGCCCGATATTTCCGAGACCGAGAACCGCTGATCCGTCTGTTACGACTGCTACCATGTTCCCCTTCATTGTATAATCATATACTTTATTTTTATCGTCATAAATCTCTTTACAAGGCTCAGCTACCCCCGGAGAGTAGGCAAGGCTTAAATCGTCCGCATTTCTGACTTCCACCTTTGCTTTTGATTCAAGCTTTCCTTGGTTTACTTTGTGTAAATGTAACGCTTCTTCTCTTAATGACATGCTAAACACTCCTTTTAAGTACTTTGTTACATATTCTGCCGCATAGACTGGTACAATCTCTGGAGGTGAAAAATTTCAGAATCTTTAAATAAGATAGCACAATTGTTTCAATTGTATAACAAAACCATTGTTGTTACCACTATTTTAACACGACGTTTTCGCGGCCCAGCAGCTCTTTTAAACGGTATAACGCCTGATGGTCCGCCTGAATATGAAAGGTGTCGGGCAGCCTGATGGTCTGCTTGTCTTTTTCATAATAAAGATAAACGCCGGTTTCCCCTTTATGCTCCAGTAAAATACGCTTCATCTTTTCCAAAAACTCCTGATTGTGCCGGCCGCCTTCGATTTTGATGTAAACAGACGGCGTTCTGTCTGTCTCTGTCTCCTCAAGGAGAGAGGCGGATGACATGATGAATTGTGTCTTCTCCTGCCGCTCTTCCATTTTTCCGGCGGCGAATAAAAGCGCGCCTTCTTTTAACAGCGGAGACAGCCTTCTGTATTGGTCAGGAAACACGACGGCTTCCATTTCTCCCGTTTCGTCGCTTAATGTGAGAAACGCCATATGCTGACCTGTCTTTGTCCGAATCGTTTTGATGCCTGCGAGCAAAGCGCCGATCGACAGCTGCCCCTTAGACATCTGCCGCGCTTTTGCAATCGCTTGCGCCCCCCGTTTTTTCAAGAGATCCCTGAAAGCGGACAAAGGATGGCTTGAGAAATAAACACCGAGAGCTTCTTTTTCAAACCGAAGCTTGTCCACGAGCGGAAATTCCTCAGCCTCTACATATTTTGGCTTAATGGAGAACGATTCTTCCAAAAACAATCCCATTTGGTCATCGTCTGCACGAAAAAGTTCAGCGTGCTCTAAAGCGACATCAACGGAGGCCAGCAAGGAGGCGCGGTTTTGATTGAATTCGTCCATGGCGCCAGAAAATATAAGGGCTTCGATTGTTTTCCGATTAACGCTTTTTGCAGGTACGCGAAAGCAGAAATCGAAAAGATCCTCGAACGGTTTATGTGTTCTTGCTTTATAAATATCTTTCACTGCCGAGACGCCTACGTTTTTCACGGCCCGCAAACTGTATCTGACGGCTCCGTTTTCCGGCGCAAACGGAAAACCGCTCTTGTTTATTGACGGCGGAAGAACTTGAATCCCGCTCCCCTTCGCTTCATGCAAATATTGCGATATTTTGTCCTCATTGCCGATGACGCTCGTCAAAAGACCGCACATAAAATATAAAGGATAGTGCGCTTTTAAATAGGCGAGCTGATAGCCGATCATGCTGTATGCGACAGCATGGCTTCTGTTAAATCCGTAGTTGGCGAATTTGACAATCAGATCGTAGACCTCGTTTGCAGTGACTACAGAATACTCCTTTTTTAAGCACCCTTCAACAAAATGGCTTCGCTCTCTGTCCAGAATGTCTTTTTGTTTTTTGCTGACAGCCCGTCTGAGCAGATCCGCTTCACCTAATGAAAACCCTGCCATCCGCGAGGCGATCATCATAATCTGCTCCTGATAGACGATGACGCCGTACGTGTCACTGAGAATATTTCTTACATCCTCATGCGGCACTTCCACACGCGCCCGCCCGTGCTTCCGATCGATAAATAATGGAATATTTTCCATCGGCCCCGGTCTGTAAAGCGCATTCACCGCGACAATGTCTTCAAGCCTCGACGGCTTCAAACGCTTCAGCACGCTCCTCATTCCTGATGATTCCAGCTGAAAAATGCCCGTCGTATCGCCGTTTGACAATAGGGAGAACGTTTTTTCATCCTGGTAAGAAATCTCGGAAAAATCAATTATCGTATTCGTCTCTTTTTCAATCATCGTTTTAATGGATTCAATAAGCGTCAAGTTGCGCAAACCTAAAAAGTCCATTTTCAAAAGACCCAGATCTTCCAAGTGATCCATCGCATACTGCGTTAAATACACGCCGTCATGCCCTTCTTGAAGAGGGACAACTTCAGAAAGCGGATCTTTACTGAGAACAACGCCGGCCGCGTGTGTTGACGTATGCCTCGGAAGACCTTCAATTTTCCTGGCGATCTGAAACACTTTATGAAGAACGGCGGATTCAGACAGCCGCCTGTTCAGCTGAGCGGACTGCCGCCTCGCTTCCTCAAGCGTCATTCCCGGCTTTGACGGAATCAGGCGGGCAAGCTGGTCAGCTTCTTTCGGATTGATCCCGAACACTCTTCCAGTGTCTCTTAACGCCGCCTTTGCGGCCAATGTTCCGAAGGTGATAATCTGGGCGACGTGCATGGCCCCGTACTTATTTTGTACATACTGAATGACCTCATCCCTTCTCGTATCTGGGAAATCGATATCAATATCGGGCATGCTGATCCTCTCAGGATTAAGAAACCTTTCAAACAGCAGAGAATGTTTCAGCGGATCCACGTCTGTAATGAAAAGAGAGTAAGCGACAAGCGAGCCTGCCGCAGATCCTCTTCCCGGGCCTGTCACAATGCCCTTTTCATGCGCGTACTTCATAAAGTCCCATACGATGAGAAAATAATCACTGAATTTCATGCGCCTGATGACGTCCAGCTCATATTCAAGCCGGCGCACAGCGCGCTCATCAGGAGTGCCGAAACGGAGACGCAGCCCCTCGTGACAGACTTCCGCCAAATAATCATCGGCTGATTTTCCGTCCGGCGCCGGAAAAGACGGAAGGCGTGTCTGTCCGAGGCTGACATCGACCCGGCATTGCCCGGCGATACGCGCGGATGCTTCAATCGCTTCCGGATGCCGCGTGTAAAGCTCCGCCATCTCTTCAGGCGGCCTCAAGTGTAAATCCGGCAGATTCCCGCTCTGATCCTCCCATTTCTCACCGGCTTTAATGGCGCACAGACAGCGGTACGCATCTTGATCTTCTTTCTTGATATAACGGACATCCCCCGCCGCGCAGACTGGGATTTCCGTCTCGGCTGACAGGCGGAGAATATCTTCCGATAACGTCTCATGACCTTTGAACGGCTGGTATCCTAAATAAAAACGGCCTTCTCCGAACAGTTCCCGGAATCCTTCGGCAGCTTTGACCGCTTCTTCAAATTTCCCGGCTTGCAGCAGACCTTCAATGTACCCGTTTTCACCGGGCGTAATGGCGATCAGCCCCTCATGATAGCTCTTCATCCATTTTCGCTTCATGCCGCCCTTTGCTATGGATTGCAGCGCACTTGAGATTTTCAGCAGGTTCTGATATCCGGTGTTTGTCTCCGCCAAAAGAACAAGCGGGTGTGCTTCAAGCTCCGTTTCGTCCGTGTATATAGAAGCGGTCAGACCGATAATCGGCTTTATTCCGTTTGACTTGCATGCTTTATAAAACTCAATGGCGCCGTACAGCACATTTTCGTCGGTCAGCGCCAATGAAGAATAACCGAGCTCCTTCGCTTGTGTAACAAGATCTTTTACAGAAGCGGCGCTGTTTAACAGGCTGTAGCCGCTATGTACTTGCAGATGAACAAAAGACAATGCCGCCACTCCTTTCCGTATACGTTCATTTTGCCTTTCTACATTATAAGACGGGTTTTCTTAAGAAACAAATGTTCTTTTTTGACTCATCATCATACTTGTCCGCTTTGCTCAATATGATAGAAAAGTGAGGTGGTGTATATATGGATCAGGAAGCCGGCTTTATGGCGAATTTTATCAGCAGTTATTTTATCGCCCTCGGCGTTTTGCTCGGCGGAGCGCTCATCGGCGGCGTCGGAGCTTATTTATCAGGCGAGCCTCCGCTTACGGCGATTACAAAATTGGCGAACAGGCTGAAGATCTGGGCGCTTGTCGCGGCCATCGGAGGAACATTTGACGCCGTATACAGTTTTGAGCGGGGGCTGTTTGAAGGCAACACGCGCGACATCTTCAAACAGCTTCTATTAATTATTTCAGCGATGGGCGGCGCGCAGACCGGCTGGCTGATTGTGTCATGGCTGGCTCAGGAGAATATGCCTTCATGAGAATTCCCGAGTATTATAAAAAACCGGGATGGCAGCGTTTTTTTGCGGGAATGATGTGCGGAGCCATCGTCAGCTGGCTGTTCTTTCTGTTTACATACGGAACGTTTCAGGAAGAACAGGTGACGTTAATTGAAAAACAGCGGGAGCACGCACGGGATTTGAAAAACCAGATCTCCATCTATCAGAAAGATCTTCATAAATTAAATGAGGATAATAAACAAAGACTGCTTATCCAAAGTGTTGATGTGAAGCTGATCAATGGGGAAAAATACAGAATCGCCCAGCCTGATAAGATGAAATTTGAAGAACAGGTGAAAGATGATATTTCTGAAGTCATCACAAAGGATATTGAGAGCGTGTATAAAACAAAGGAGCTTTTAAAACGGACGATTGAAAACAAGGTGTACACCATAAATGAAAAGGAATATAAAGCTCAAGTAAAGGAACTGACGATTTATACGAGATTGTCTGTCGAAATTCATATTTCTTTTGCGACGTAATTATGTCATTTTTAAAAAATTTCCATAGATCTGTCGCTTTTTTCTCCGCTTTTTTATAAACTGTAAATGAGACATTTTCAATGCTTCTGAAGGGAGGAAGGGAAAATGGAGGTTTTTAGTGAACGCCGCCTGGCAAAAGATCATGCAGACCGAATCAGAAAAGGCTATTCCGCATATGCAGAAACAGACACACTCGCTTCCCTCATAAAAAAAGAACTCCAAATCTGTAATCTCCGCGTCTACGAAGACCTGACTGAATTCGGCTGCTGGTTCATCCCCGTGACAGATGAACACTAAGAAAGAGGGTCTCCCCTCTACTTGTGTTCGTTACATATCTCTTCAAGATCAGCAAGAATCGGACCGGTTTCATCCCAGCTGAAGATGGATGCGCCGGCTGCAAGCGGATGTCCGCCGCCATTGTATTTCCGGGCAATTCCGTTGATGACCGGACCTTTTGAACGGAACCGGACTCTGATTTGGTCGTCTTCTTCTACGAAAAACACCCAAGCGCGAATGCCGGAAATATTTCCGAGTGTTCCGACGAGCTGCGACGCTTCAGAAGCGGTGGTTCCATATGTCTCCAAAATGTCTTTTTTAATGAAAACGGAAGCGACGCCGTTTTCAGACAATGACACATTTTGATAAATAAAGCCATTCAGCTTCACCACATTTAATTTCGTTTCATACAATTGATTGAACAGGTCTGACGATGAAAATGGGAACTCAATGAGCTCTCCCGCGTATTTTAATGTCTTTTTTGTGGTGTTCGGGAATAAGAAGCGTCCCGTATCACCGACGATACCCGCGTAGATCAGCTCAGCTGCTTTCGTATTCAGCTTCCAGCCGTGCTGCTTTCCTTCCAGGTACAGTTCATAGATCATTTCGCTTACGGAGCTTGCATTCGTATCGACCCATAACAGATCGCCATACGGATCTTCATTTGGATGGTGGTCTATTTTCATGAGCTTTGCGCCGGAATGGTAGCGCTGATCGTCGATCCGTGCTTGGTTTGCCGTGTCGCACACGATGACAAGAGCATCTTTGTAGGTTTCGTCACCCACCTCATCGAGGGAATATAAGAAAGACAGGGACGGCTCAGGCTGTCCGACGGCAAAAATATTTTTTTCGGGATACGTTTCCCGCAGGATTTCCGTAAGGCCGCACTGTGATCCGTAAGCGTCCGGGTCAGGCCTCACATGTCTATGTAAGATAATGGTGTCATATAATGATATGGTTCTGATCAATTCGGATTTCATCGTTTTCTCCTTTTGTTTTTATTCATTTAATCATACTCTTTATCCATGGAAAAGGAAAATCTTTCAGCAACGGTATAAACGGTTTTGCAAACTCATATAATGGAGGATTTCATTTATGCTGGTTTTTGTTTTTCTCATCGGGCTTTCTGCCTGCTTTTACGTGTATTACAAAGTAAAAGGCATCCAGACGAAACGGGCGCTGGAGAAGGAATGTTTTTCGGCTAAATCAAGTATGGCGTTAGGCGCGCTGGTGCTTTTGTACGGAGTAAACCAAATGATTCTGTTTCACTCCGTCCTGACCCTCGTCATCGGCGGCGTCTTCATTTTAATCGGAGCAGGCAGCGCATGGGCAGGGTATAAAGCCTATAAGCATTATGAACCCATCCATGCAAAAGAAGCGGAGAGAGACCACGCATAATGAATGTCAAGGGACCGAGATGCGTCCCTTAACTTCTCTCCATCAGCTGCACCATGAGCATCGCTTTTGAAACGATGCCGCTTTGGCTTGACACTTCCACTTCCATTTTTCCGAATTTCCGGCCCGCTTCTAAAATGCGCGGCTTCACTTCAATGACCGATTCCATCTGCACGGGCTTTAAGAAGAAAATCGTAATGCTTTCAATGACCAGCTCGCCGCGTTTGCGGGACCGTAAAAATCGGCTGGCGGCCTGAGTTAAAATCGTTGTAAACACCCCGTAAGAAATCGTCCCGAGCTGATTGGTCATCTGCGGCGTGACTTCATATTGATAAACGGCCGGCGTTTTGTCATCTTCCTCTTCTTTAAATCCCCTTGAAACGATATCATCAAGTTTTTCCCCGACCTGAGGCTGCTTTTGAATCATTTGCAGCGCTTTTAAGACGTCCTGACGGCTGATCATGCCGATCAACCTGTGGTTCCCGTCTGTCACCGGGAGCACTTCGATTCCTTCCCAAACCATCATTTGAGCCGCTGAGGCGACAGACGTTTTCCCGATGACCGTGACAGGGTTTTTGGTCATTACTTTTTCAATCGGGACTGATCGGTCATGTCCGGCGATATCTTTCGGTGTGAGGATCCCGTGGATTTTCATCTGCTGATCGATAACCGGAAAGCGGCCGTGTCCGGTTTCATCGTTTTTTTCGTACCATTTCTCCAGTTTATCTTTAGGAGACAGCGTCACTGTCCGATCGGCGGGAGTCAAAATGTCCTCCACGAGCACAATCTCTTTTTTTATGAGCTGATCATAGATCGCCCGGTTGATCATCGCGGCTACCGTAAAGGTATCATAGCTTGTGGAGAGAATCGGAAGCTCAAGCATATCGGCCAGCTCGATAATGCTGTCGTCGGTATTAAATCCTCCGGTTACCAAAACAGCCGCGCCCGCTTCAAGCGCCTGGCGGTGGGCATTGATTCTGTTTCCGACGATTAACAGGTTCCCCGCCGCAGTATAACGCATCATCGCGTCAAGCTCCATCGCCCCGATCACAAACTTATTCAGCGTTTTATGCAGACCGGCTTTTCCGCCGAGCACCTGGCCGTCTATCACGTTGACAACCTCGGCGTATGTCAGCTTTTCGATATTTTCCTTTTTCTTCTGTTCAATCCGGATCGTTCCCACACGTTCAATAGTGGAAACGAACCCTTTATTTTCGGCTTCCTTAATGGCTCTGTAAGCCGTTCCCTCACTGACTTTCATTTCTTTCGCAATTCTTCTGACCGAAATTTTTTCACCGACAGGAAGCGAATCTATGTACGATAGGATTTGTTCATGCTTTGTTGCCAAGCGTTTCACCTCTAAGGACAGTCTTCTGCTTTTATTATAAGGGCACGGGGGATTCATTCGCAATGAGACGCCCGAAAAAAGGCGTCATCACAAAAAGACCTTCTGAACGTTTGGTTCAGAAGGTCTTTGACACATATGTCAGGCAAGCTCAATGGTCTCCCCGACCGCCATGACTTTGCCGACGCCTCCGGGCAGACTTTCAGCGAAAGCATCAGGGTCCTGTTCAATGACGGGGAATGTATTGTAATGAACGGGAACAACCTGTTTCGCTCTCAGCCATTCAGCCGCGAGTTTCGCATCTTCAGGCCCCATGGTGAAGTTATCACCGATCGGCAGAAACGCCAGGTCAATGTGATTCAGTTCCCCGATCAGTTTCATATCTGAGAACAGCGCCGTATCGCCGGCGTGGAAAATCGTTTTGCCGTCAATCGTTAATAAAATCCCGGCCGGCATCCCGGTGTATGTGATGGTTTTGTTTTCTGCATCAGTGACCGCTGATCCGTGGAACGCCTGTGTCAGTTTCACTTTGCCGAAATCAAATTGGCGCGCCCCGCCGATATGCATCGGGTGGACGTTTAACCCTTTAAAGCCGAGATAAACGGCCAGTTCGTTCGGCGCAATAACGAGTGCGTCGTTTTGTTTGGCGATCTGCTCTGTATCTCCGACATGGTCATTGTGTCCGTGAGTAAGCAGAATGACATCCGCTTTCACTTCTTCCGGCTTCAGATTTGTCAGACTGTTTCCGGTTAGGAACGGATCGAAAATAATGTTATGGGTTTTCGTTTCCACTTGAATGACAGAATGTCCGTGATAAGTCACTTTCATCGTTTTCACCTCATAAAAAATTAATATTTATCAAGTTCCCTTTTTGACAAACGAAAAAACTTACAGGGATTGATGCCTGTTAATCACATTCAGCCCGCCAGTTGCTTCTATGACCGTTCCGGTGACAAGATCGGAATCCTCTTCACATAAGAAGGCGATGATTCTTGCAATGTCTTCTCCGGTTCCGGACCTCCCGATCGGCGTCTTTTCTTTCCCAATTTTCCGTCTTGCTTCTTCTATAGACGCTTCTTTCATATCTCCCACAATATCACCCGGGCAGACCATGTTGGCCGTGATGCCTGATTCGGCTTCTTCAATTGCAATGGTTTTCGTTAACGAAGCCAATCCGACTTTAGCCGCCCCGAAAGCGGAACGGTGAAGCCAGCCGGGGGCATGATCTGCGCCTTGGAAGCCGTATGTAATAATCCGGCCGAAGCGCTGCTGTCTCATTACCGGGATAACTGCTTTAAACAGATGGAAAACGGCGCTTAAATTCCCTTCAAGCATGCCATACCATTCGTCATCGGAGTAATCGGCAAGCTTTTTGCGCTCAAATATGTACGGCCCGGCGTTGTTAATCAGTATGTCAATTCTTCCAAACCGCTGAAGGGCTGCATCGGCGATCCGCATGAGATCTTCTTTTCGGGTTACATCGCCCTTAACGAATTGCAATCTGTCATGGCACCGGGGATAATCAGCCTTCAGACAAGCGACGGCTTCTTCGTCCTGTCTGTAATTCACTGTGACCGAAAAGCCTTTTTCCAGCAGCATTTCAGTCACTTTTCGGCCCAATCCCTTCGTTCCGGCAGTGATTAGAGCATGTCGCACATTGAATACCCTCCCCAGGCAACGTTGCCGCTTCAATAAAATAAAGTCGTTTCTCCCTCTACTTTACTATAAACAAGCGGCAATATCACTTTTTTGCACTTCATCCGCACGAAAAAAGCCGTCTTTACAGACAGCTTAATTTTCTGAAGGGGCTGAGGCTTCCTCCAGACCGACATAACCGCTTTGGTATGCCTCTGAGATGAGCCGGGCCGTTTCTTCACTTTCTTTTTCATCATAGATGTAACGGTCTTGTTCTTTGCGCATTCCTTCTACCTCCCATCATTATAGATGTAGCGTGTCTGATATGACGGGAAAATATGAAGGAAATTTTAGCAAATTAAACGCCGGCGCAGGCTTTTGCTTTTACGAGCGCCTGTTTTACCTGCTGAAAACCCGTTCCGCCGGCGCTCATTCTTTTTTCAACCGCATGATGCGGATCGAGCACGTTATAAATATCTTCTTCAAAGAGACGGCTGGCTTGAAGGAATTCTTCAAATGCCATATCACTTAAAAAGATTCCTTTTTCAATACAGCTGTACACAAGCTTGCCGACCACTTCGTGCGCTTCTCTGAACGGCATGCCTTTTTTGGCTAAATAATCGGCAAGTTCCGTCGCGTTTGAAAAATCTTGTTTTGTCGCCTGTTTCATAATGTCTTTGTTTACGGTCATCGTTTCAATCATGCCCGTAAAAATCTGAAGGCTTCCTTCAACGGTTTTCACCGTGTCAAACATGCCTTCTTTATCTTCCTGAAGGTCTTTGTTGTATGCGAGCGGGAGCCCTTTCATAATCGTGAAAAGCCCCATCATATCACCGTATACGCGTCCGGTTTTTCCGCGGATCAGCTCCGCCATGTCCGGGTTTTTCTTCTGCGGCATCATGCTGCTTCCCGTTGCGTACGTATCATCCAATTCAATGAATCTGAATTCCTGCGAGCACCATAGAATGATTTCTTCCGAGAAACGTGAAAGGTGCATCATCAGCATACTGCTGCTGCTTAAAAACTCGAGAATAAAATCTCTGTCGCTGACCCCGTCAAGACTGTTCTCATAAATGGAGTCAAAACCGAGCAGCTCCGCCGAATAGCTGCGGTCTATCGGAAACGTCGTTCCGGCAAGCGCCCCGCATCCGAGAGGCGATATGTTAATCCGCTTCAGCGCGTCACGGAAACGCTCTTTATCCCGTTCAAGCATCCAAAAATAGGCGAGCAGATGGTGGGCGAAAGAAATCGGCTGGGCCCGCTGCAAATGGGTGTACCCCGGCAGAATGGTCTCGACATTGGCCTCTGCTTTCTCGATCAGCGCTTTTTGGAACTGTTCAATCAGCCCGATGATATGGGAGACATGATCTTTCAAATATAGATGCATGTCTGTCGCCACTTGGTCGTTCCGGCTTCTGCCTGTATGGAGCTTTCCGCCGAGCGGTCCGATTTCTTCAATCAGCATTTTTTCAATGTTCAAATGAATATCTTCATAATCAACAGAGAATTCAAGCGTCCCTTCCTCTGCTTTTTGCAGGAGGGTCTGCAGCCCTTGACGGATGGCGCCTTCTTCTTCCTCCGTCAGAATGCCGCATTTTTTCAGCATTGCCGCATGAGCGAGAGACCCTGTAATATCCTCTTTGACTAAGTTTTGGTCGAATGTGATGGATGCACCGAACTCATCGACCCACTTTTCCGGTGTTTTTTGAAAACGGCCTCCCCAAAGCTTCTTCATGCTTCAATCTGCTCCTTCTTTTTCACAATGCTGTTTACTTTTGTCGGCAGTCCCCAAAGCTCGATAAAGCCGATTGCCGCATGATGGTCAAACGCATCGTCTTTTGTATATGTCGCAAGTTTTTCATCGTAGAGAGAAAATTCCGACTTGCGTCCTTCTACAATGGCATGGCCTTTAAACAGCTTGACGCGCACAACGCCGGTGACATGCTTTTGGGTTTCTTTCAGGAATGCAAGCAGCGCGTCTTTTAACGGTGAGAACCATAAACCGTTATAGATGATTTCAGACAGTTTTTGTTCAATTGCCGGCTTGAAGTGAGCCACTTCTTTCACTAAAGTCAGATCCTCAAGCTCTTTGTGAGCCGTAATCAAAGTCATTGCGCCCGGGCATTCATAAACTTCACGGGACTTAATGCCGACCAGGCGGTTTTCGACATGGTCAATCCGGCCGATGCCGTGTTTTCCGGCAGTCTCATTCAGCTTGAGAATCAAATCAGCAAGCGGGTAGGATACACCGTCGATTGAAACCGGCACACCGGCTTCAAATGCGATTTCGATGATTTCAGGAACGTCCGGCGTATTTTCAAGAGATGCTGTCAGGTCATATGCCCCTTCAGGCGGCGCCGCCCACGGGTCTTCTAATATACCGCATTCATTGGCGCGGCCCCACAGATTCTGGTCGATGGAATAAGGGCTGTCAAGATTGATCGGAATCGGTATGCCGCGGCTTGCAGCGTATTCAATTTCTTCTTCACGCGACCATTGCCACTCACGGACCGGAGCGATGACCTCCAGATCAGGGTTCAATGATTTAATGGATACTTCAAAACGAACCTGATCATTGCCTTTTCCTGTGCAGCCGTGCGCCACGGCCACTGCGTTTTCCTTTTCCGCGACTTCAACGAGTTTTTTCGCGATTAACGGGCGGGACAGTGCAGATACGAGCGGATACTTCCCTTCATACATTGTATGAGCCTGCATAGAAATAAGCGCGTACTCTTGGGCGAATTCTTCTTTTGCATCAATCACATACGAATTTACGGCGCCTACTTCCAGCGCTTTTTGCTGAACGAATGCCAAATCCTTTCCTTCCCCTACGTCTAAGCAGCATGCAATCACATCGTATCCCTGTTCTTGCAGCCATTTTATCGCTACAGAAGTATCAAGACCTCCTGAGTATGCCAATACAACTTTTTTCTGTTCTGCCATGTTAAAAGCTCCCTTTGTATAAAAATTAGTTTAAATTAATAAAAATGCATTTTGTATGTATACACTGTAACAAGTAAATTCTGTTTTTTCAAGCTTTTTATAAAAAAAACTCCACCCAATTTTTTGAGCGGAGCAAAGCCTTTTTATCCATTTATAAGTCTTTTCGGATCTCCCGGAGCACATGGGGCAGTTCAGGAATAATCAATTTCTTCATTGCAAGCTTGACGGCGCCTGAGGAGCCCGGCGTGCAGAAGACTGCGGTATTTTGGATCACACCCGCTGACGCTCTGGACAAAATGGCGGCGGAACCGATGTCCTCCGTATAGCTCAGCATGCGGAACAGCTCGCCGAATCCCGGGAGCTCTTTTGAAAACAGCGGCGTGACCGCTTCAATGGTGACATCCCTTTCGGCAATGCCCGTCCCTCCGTTTAACAGCACCGCATCTGTATATTCATCCATACAGCCGGATAAAACGGCTTTCTGCAATTCACCTTTCTCATCTTTTACGATGTCATAAGCGACCGTCTCAAATCCCGCTTCCCTGATGAAATCCATCATGACGCGCCCGCTTTTATCGGTTTCTTTCGTTCTTGTGTCGCTGACTGTGATCACTTTGCAGCGCACCGCTGACGGGGCCTCCTGTTTATGTTCATGCACACTCATTGTTTCACCTCATCATTTATGTACTAAGCATATCGTAACGTTTGGTGCTTCAGCATTCAATAGAAAAGCACATCCTTAAAGGATGTGCTTTTTTTCGATCATTATTGTGCAAGGCGGACAACGTCGCGCGCGATCATGACCTCTTCATCAGTCGGAATAATGATGACTTTGACAGGAGAGTGCGGGTAGCTGATAAACGCTTCCTCGCCGCGCACGTTGTTCAGTGCAGGGTCCCAATAAACGCCCATGAATTCTAAGCCGCGAAGCACGCGTTCTCTGACTTCAACGCTGTTTTCACCGATACCCGCAGTGAAAATAATCGCGTCAACGCCGCTCATTCTCGCAGCGTAAGAACCGATGTATTTATGGATTCTGCTTGCGAACACTTCAAGCGCCGTTTCCGCTCTTTCGTTGCCTTCTTTTGAAGCTTCTACGATATCGCGAAGGTCGCTTGAGAAACCGGATATGCCAAGCAGTCCGCTCTTTTTATTTAATGTATTTAATACTTCATCAGCCGTCTGATCCGTTTTTTCCATAATGTACGGAATCAATGCAGGGTCGATGTTTCCTGAACGCGTTCCCATCGCAACACCTGCAAGCGGTGTGAAGCCCATTGACGTATCAATTGATTTTCCGCCTTCTACGGCTGCGATACTTGCTCCGTTACCCAGGTGGCAGGAAATCAGGCGCAAGTCTTCAATCGGACGGCCAAGAAGCTCAGCTGCGCGCTGTGTCACGTATTTATGAGATGTGCCGTGGAAACCGTATTTGCGGATGCCGTATTTTTCGTAGTATTCATACGGAAGGCTGTACAAGTAAGATTGCTCAGGCATCGTTTGGTGGAACGCCGTATCAAATACTGCAACCGCAGGTACATCCGGAAGCACTTCTTTAAAGGCTTTAATGCCGACGATGTTAGCCGGGTTGTGAAGCGGCGCAAGTTCTGAAATCTCTTCAATCTCACGGGTTGTTTCATCCGTAAGCAAAACAGAATCGCTGAATTTTTCTCCGCCGTGAACAACACGGTGGCCGATTCCGTCAATTTCATTTAAATCCTTTATAATACCGAATTCAGTCAGCTTGTGAAGCAGCATCTTCACCGCGACCGCATGATCCGGAATATCTGTCACTTCTGTATTTTTTTCGCCGTTAACAGAGATTGTGAAAACGCTGTCGGCAATACCGATCCGTTCTACTAAACCTTTTGTTAGCACCTTTTCTGAAGGCATTTCGAATAGCTGAAATTTTAAAGATGAGCTTCCTGCGTTAATTGCAATAATTTTAGACATAAATGACGCTCCTATCAAAATTCTTCTTCGTTTGTTTCGTTCTTTTTTCCCAGACCGTAACTGCAGTCCAAAAAATATCTGACTTTTCCATTTAAACATTGTCAACTCAGCATTTCAAGTCAACATCCATATTGGCACCGCTTACAAAATGAAGTCATTATTTTCTGATAAATCTGCACTGTGCCAAATGGACGGCTCGGTCTTACGGAATGTTATGTTCTTTCCTTAAGTTGTGTCAGCACCCTGATATCCATTCATTTTCAAAAGCAAAAAGCAGTGCGGGATTTTGCGTCCCCACCCTGCTTTTTCGCCATTATTTTTCTTTTTGAATCCATTGATCCAATTTTGCCATCATCTCCCGCATCGCCTGCTGGTTTGCGAAGGAGGGAAGATTGGCCAGAAGCGTTTGTTTCGGCGGCTTTGCGCCTTCGCCTTTTTTCTGCAAAATTAAAATGCTCTTTGCCTGCGCTTCGTCTTTAAACAGAGTAGCCGGCAGCTGAAGAAGGGCGTTGATATACACTTTTTCCGCAAAAAACCGCTTCAGTTTATCGCTTTGGGCGCTGTCAAACAGATGGTTCGGAATCATAAAAAACAAGTATCCGCCCGGCTTTGTATGCTTGACGCTCTGCTCAATGAATAAGTGGTGGGCAAATGAGTGGCCTTCATCCGCTTTCAGTTCAAACGCTTCTGCGCCTTCGTCATTCGGATAATAGCCGACCGGCAAATCGCAGAGGACCGCATCAGCCGGTTCGATAAATAACGGCTGAAGACTGTCCTGGCAGAACAGCTCCATTTCTTTTTCCTGCAGATTCGCCTGGGCATAAGCGAGCTTCAGAAGGACATCATCGATTTCAATGCCGAAGCTTTTTGCCGCTTTGTCAGAAAGCTGGTTTGCCGCGGTCAATAGAAGGTTTCCGGTGCCGCAGGCTGGGTCCAGCAATGTCAGGCCTTTTTGGCCGCCCGTAAATTTATTCACGAGGTAACTGATGAAAAGGCCGATCGTATCAGGCGTCATCTGTCTGTTCGGATGGGATTTATCTTTCAATCCTTTTAAAATGGCGAGCTGGAACGCCTTGCGGATCCATTCAGGCTCCCATTGTTTGAAGTCTGCTTTCGCAAGCAGGCTTTTAAGCTGTTCGGTTTGTTTTTCCTGAAGCCGAAGCTGTTCGGCCGTTTCGAGAAAATACATCTCTCCCGCTTCCGCAAGCCCCTCAATATAAGACACCTGAAGGCCTTCTGCTATTACTTGGGCGGCTTCATCTAAAAGTTCGTAAATCTGACCGACATGGTCGTGTTGCATGCTGTTTCCTCCTTGCCATGAAAAGAGCTCCGCGGCAGCACCCGGAGCTCTTTTTCTCTCTTTACTTGATTAACGCTTTTGCAGCTTCGATAGGCTTTTCATAATTCGGGTGGTTTGTCGCTTCGCTTACGTATTCCGCATAAATGACTTTTCCGTCCTGATCAAGAACGAATACGGAACGCGCCAAAAGACGAAGTTCTTTGATGTAAACACCGAATGCTTCACCAAATGACATCTCTTTATGATCCGATAATGTTTCAACTTTGTCGATTCCGTTCGCTCCGCACCAGCGCGCTTGCGCAAACGGGAGGTCGGCGCTGATTGTATAAACGTTCACATCGCCGAGTTTTGCTGCTTCTTCGTTGAAGCGGCGCGTCTGCGCGTCACACACGCCTGTGTCAATGGAAGGAATAACGGATATGATCGTTACTTTCCCTTTCATATCTGCTAATGTCTTCTCTTCTAATCCGTTTGTCAAAACCGTGAAGTCAGGAGCTTGGTCACCCGGTTTCACTTCTTGTCCGATCAGCGTCACGGCTCCGCCTTTAAATGTAATCTCAGCCATTCTGATTCCTCCCTTATCTATGTATAGCTCTATCATAGTCGAGTTTTATGCAAACTGCAAAGGTTATGCCGCATCGTAAAAAAAAAGCTAACTGCGGGCGGCAGTTAACTTTTCTGTTATAAATCAATATCCGTTCTTTTTTGGTTCCGGCCTTTTTCATTTTTTTTAAACATATGCTGGATGCGTTCAATCGTTTGAGGCGCGGAGTCTAACAGTTTATCAATCAAATGGGTGTTCTCGTCTAAATGAAGCATACGCACGCCGTTTGTTCCGACAATCAGAAACGCAATCGGCGTAATGGATACTCCGCCGCCGCTTCCGCCGCCGAACGGGAGCTTCTGCTCTTTTCTTTCGTCGTCCTCGGTTCTTTTTTCAGCCGGTTTTGCTCCAAACTCGCTTCCGCCCGCCGCAAATCCGAAGCCGACCTTTGAAACCGTTAAGATTACGCTGCCGTCAGGCGTTTCAACCGGATCACCGATGATTGTATTCACATCAATCATTTCTTTTAAATTTTCCATAGCGGTTTTCATTAAACCTTGAATGGGATGGTCTGCCATGTGCGCTCCTCCTTAAACTGATGAATCATTCTTTGAAGCAACCGGAACCGGCTGTTTCTTTCGTATGATAGAAAGTCCGTTCCGCCCGTATTTGAGCAATTTGAAAGCTGCACCTATAAGATGTCCAAAACGAAAAAAGAATATACACTGCAAATGCGTCTTGGATGCAGGCACTTGAAAAGACGGAATGACTTCGCACACCGGTTTATGTATAAAACGCAGATGGTCATACAGCAACGACGTAATGCCTCCCTTTACGGCCCACAAGCCGCCGGCGGCGATTCCCGTAACGGCGGCGTCCTTTATTCCGATAACCGTCACCCATTCGAACTTCGTCACGCGGACCCCCGCAAGAAATGAGGCGCCGATTTGACGCATTCTGACGACCTGCTGCAGAATCATTTCTATTCTGTGAATGGTCTGTTTGACATCTTCATATGTGATTTTTTTCTTCTCTTTGTGCTGACCCTTTATTTCAGATTTTGTGTCTTGCTTGACATCAATTGACGCATCTTCGCTGTTTACTTTAATAACGGGCAACGTTTTTTTAAAACGGATCAGCCCGTATAAGGCAGAGAGTTTAAACGTCATTTTGTCGTTATCTTTATCATGCAGATATTCGAAAGTCAGATGGATTTTCATCCTCATGAGCAGCCAGAACAAAATGAGAATGAGAATAACAGCTGCTGCGGCATATCCCATAAGCTTCACTTCCTTAGCTGCATTATCGCCAAAACAAAAAAAAATAAACCCGGATGTTTATCCGGGTTTATTGCTTTTATTTGCGGTACAGTGCTTCGTGAATCACCGTTGTGTCGGCGATAAGATCATGAATTCCCTGCTTCTTAGGCGTAAACGCAATGACAATATAAAGAATCCAGATTTTATCGATATAACGCCCCACTGCTTCCCTGAAAATGACGGTGCCCCATGTCAGCGGTTTTCCGGGCGTCAAAGAAGTGACCTTTAACCCGAAGACCATTTTGCCGAGTGTCTGATGAAACCATTTTGTCATGAACACAAAATAGGCGAGGTAGACGATCAAAGTTGTGACGGAATAGGCTGAGATTGTAAACATTCCGCTTGTTTTCGGTAAATTCATCAGCGTGAACACCGGTGAAACGATGAGATGGTTAAGCCCCCAGATCACCAGCCAATCGAGAAGAAACGCCCAAAACCGGATCCAAAAGCCCGCGTAAGCCGGGTCGAGCGCCCCCTGTTGTTCGGCTTCCTCTTCTTTGCCGTGAAAGCCTTCGTAAGTTGCGTCCATTCTTTCTTCCCCCCTACTTTGCATAGAGATACATCATCCGCGGCGAACCGGATTGCGAAATGAGCTCTTTCATATTCAGAAAATCAATTTCGCTTTTAAACATTTTCGCTGCGCTCATGGAAAAGAGCGAGCCTAATCCGAATCCTTCCTCATACGTGATGACTGACGCGTTTTTCATATTTTTATGGTCCTTTTTCATCGCGCTGATCGTATCATCGTAAAAACCGAGATCATCAACGAGGCCGATTTTTTTCGCTTGTCTGCCGTCGTAAACACGGCCGTCGGCAATTTTTTTCACATCCGCTTTTGACATGTGCCGGCCTTTTGAAATGACATTGACAAATCCTTCATAAGAATCATTGACCATCGTCTGCATGATCCTTCTTTCTTCCTTCGTCATGTCGCGGGTCGGTGACATGATGTCTTTATGCGCGCCGCTTTTGATGGTTTCAAACTTGATGCCGAGTTCATCAGCGAGCTTAGAATAATTGACGCTTTCCATGATGACGCCGAGTGAGCCGGTGAGCGTTTCCGGTGAAGCATAGATTTTATCAGCGGCCGTTGAGATGTAGTAGCCTCCCGATGCCGCCATCGAGCCCATGGATACATAAATCGGTTTCTTCGTTTCTTTCTTTAGTTCTTCCAGTTTTTTATGTATTTCCGCGCTTTCGTACACGCCTCCGCCTGGGGAATTGATTTTCAGGACAATTCCTTTGACGCTTTTATCTTCTTTCGCACGCTCTATTTGTTTTAAAAATGATCTGTGATCATACCCGCCTGAGCTGAGCAGGCCTGCGGACTCCCCGTTATCCTCAATCGTGCCGTCCACTTCAAGCACGGCGATTTTACTGCCGGGGCTCCCCTTATCAAGCGTCACTTCCTCTGTGTCATCTGTCAGGGATGCAAAGTCAGACCCTGTATCTCCGACATTTTTCAGCACCCCGACGGTCACACTTGCAATGACTGATACGCCGAAAATGCCGATGGCGATGACGAGCGCAATCCATCTTTTTGCATTCATTTGTTCTGCCTCCTTTTCTGTCACTATTCGTACGTTCTCCTGGAAAAAAAGATTCACTTTTTTCATGAAGCGCTTTCACTTAACGGATAAACAGGAAACATGTTACACTATTGCCACAGGTATTTTAACACAATATCTGATGGGAGAAAAACGTAAATATGACAGCAAAGGGGAATGGAGATATGACCGATCTTCGCCGCAATGTTTATTTTTTTCACAAACAAGACAACGAAACAAAAGAACAAGTCAGCTCTCTGAAGCAGCTTGCCAAATCGCACGGTTTTACAGTTGCGGCCCAACCGGAGGATGCCGGGATTATCGCCAGCATCGGCAGCGACGGCTCATTTCTGCAGGCCGTCAGAAAAACCGGATTCCGTGATGACTGCCTGTATGTCGGCATCGCTAAAAAAGGAAAAGCCCATTTGTACTGTGATTTTCACAGCGATGAGCCTGAAAAAATGGCGGACAGCATGACCGCGGAACAGCTTGAGGTCAGAAAATACCCGCTCATTCACGTAACGGTGGACGGCAGCAATCATTTTCACTGTTTAAACGAGGTTTCCATCCGTTCAAGCATTATTAAAACGTTTGTGATGGATGTGTTAATTGATGATCTACACTTTGAGACCTTCAGGGGCGACGGCATGATCATTTCCACCCCGACAGGCAGCACCGCCTACAATAAATCCGTTTCAGGCGCTGTTGTTGATCCTTTGATTTCCTGCATGCAGGTATCTGAACTGGCCTCTTTGAATAACAACACATACCGCACCCTCGGATCTTCGTTTATTTTAAGCGCGGACCGGAAGCTGACACTGCAGGTGGTGCAGGACGGCAATGAGCATCCGATTATCGGGCTTGATAATGAAGCGCTCAGCACGAGAAATGTCAAAAAGGTTGAGATTACACTATCCGATAAAAAAATCAAAACGGTCAAACTGAAAGACAACTCTTTCTGGGAAAAAGTAAAGCGCTCATTTTTATCATAAAAAAAGAGGACGGGCATTAACGCCTGTCCTCTTTTTCATATACGATACGGCCGCCGACGATGGTTTTGACAGCTTCCAATTCATGAAGCTTTTTCGGGTCCGTTTTAAACGGATCGCCGCTGAGAACGGTAAAGTCGGCATCATAGCCGGAAGCTATCCGTCCGCGGCTATGTTCTTTATGAATGATTGCCGCGCTTCCCTCCGTGTAAAGCTGAATGGCTTCGTACACGGTCAGGCACTCTTTTTCATAATAGGCCGGACCTTCCGGATGCTGCTTGCTTGTACGGAGCACAGCCGATTGAATGCCCAGAATGGGATCTGCCGGTTCTATCGGGGCATCTGAGCCTCCGGCGCACAGCAGCCCTTTCGACAGCAGGGTTTTCCAGGCAAAAGCCGTTTTCATCCGCTCTTCTCCGAGCCTGTCAATCACCCACGGAAAATCACTGGCCACAAAATGCGGCTGAAGATCAAGGCCGATCGGAAGCCGGGCGGCTCTTTCCATCAAACCGTGATCTAATACTTGCGCATGAATGAGCCTGTCTAGCTGTCCGGGCTTTGCCGGGTATCTTTCGATCACATCGAGCACCTTTTCAAATGCAAGGTCGCCAATCGCGTGCACGGCGATCTCCATCCCTTTCTGTCTCGCTTTATAAACAAGAGCGGCAAGGGTTTCGTCATCGTGCACCTGAACGCCGGAAACCGACGGATCATCATGATAAGGCTTTTTCAACAGAGCCGTTCTGCCGCCGAGCGCGCCGTCTGCGAAGATTTTCATCGCTCCGTATTCCAGATAAGGTCCCGTCGTTTTGTCCAGAGCACTCCACCTGTCGACGGCTTCGTGATGAACAAGCAGATGTGCCCGAAAAGGGAACAGCCCGCTGCCTGTTAACGACTCATACGCGGCAACGGGAACGGACGCGTCTCCGTAGTATGCCAGATCCTCGGAATGCCCGCCGGTCAGGCCTTTTGACCAGCAGTCCGTGATTGCCGTTTGAAGAGCGCGTTTGACATAGTGAAGCGAGACGGGCGGAAGAGCCTGAGTCACAAGCTCTTGGGCTTTATCCAGCAGAAGGCCTGTCAGACCGGCGCTGTCCCGGACGATAATCCCGCCGTTTGGATCAGGTGTACTGTTTGTAATCCCCGCCGCGCGCAATGCGGCCGAATTGACTGCAGCGGCGTGCCTGCATACCCGCTTCAGCAGGACGGGGCGATCGGGAAAGAGCGGGTCAAGGTCATGCTTCGTTACGTAAACCGGCTGTTCAAACAGATTTTCATCCCAGCCTTCGCCGATCAGCCATTCGCCATCTTCTAATTCACGCTCTGCTTCTTTTGCAGCCTGCAGTATCGCTTCTTTTGACGTCAGCTGTGACAAATCAAGGCGGAGCTGTTTTTCACCGTGTCCGATCAAATGCATGTGACTGTCTGTAAAACCGGGAAACATGACAGCCCCATGTAAGTCGATTTCCTCCGTATCAGATGATCCGTATGTCTCGCGGAGCTCCTGAAAGCTGCCCGTCTGTCTGATGATGCCGTCTTCGGTATAAACGGCTTCTGTGACATGGTTCTCGTCAAGCATTGTATAGATGGTGCCGCCGTGCCAAATCGCTTTCATCTCCCGCTCACCCTTTTTCTGTATTAAGCTTTTTTATCCGCCTTCAGCCGTTCTTCACGCTGTCTCAGCTCTACCCGTCTGATTTTTGCGGATGCCGTTTTCGGCAGGCTTTCGACAAATTCAATTTCTCTCGGATATTTATAAGGCGCCGTAATCGTTTTTACGTGGTTTTGCAGTTCTTTAACAAGTTCGTCACTGCGCTTTTCATCGTTTTGTAAAACGACATAAGCTTTGACGATTGAACCTCTGATTTCATCCGGGCTCGCCACGACGGCGCATTCTTTCACTTCCGGATGCTTCACGAGCGCATCTTCCACTTCAAAAGGCCCGATTGTATATCCGGAGCTGACGATAATGTCATCATTGCGGCTTTCAAACCAAAAGTAGCCGTCCTCGTCTTTTTTCGCGCGGTCGCCTGTCAAAAAGTAATCTCCGCGAATCTGCTTCTTCGTTCTTTCAGGGTCTTTATAATATTCCTTGAATAGGGCCGGTGTGCTCAAGTGCACGGCAATATCGCCCGTTTCGCCTATTTCACATATTTCGCCTTCATCGTTTATAATTTCTACTTGATTTCCCGGTGTCGGTTTCCCCATGCTTCCGGGCTTAATATCCATATTCTTCAGGACGCCGACTAACAGAGTGCTCTCCGTTTGGCCGTAGCCGTCTCTCACTTTAATGCCGAAATGTTTCCGGAAGATGTCAATGACTTCCCGGTTTAAAGGTTCACCCGCAGAAACTGCGCTGTGAAGGGCGGAAAGGTCATACTTGTCCAATTCCTCCACCTTGGCCATCAGACGGTATTCAGTCGGCGTACAGCAGAAGACATTGATCTGATGGCGCTCAAGCATCTCCAGATACGTCTTGGCGTCGAATCTGCCGTGATAAATAAACCCTGTTGCCCCGCTCCCCAGAACGGCAAGCAGCGGGCTCCACACCCATTTCTGCCAGCCGGGCGCCGCGGTGGCCCAGACTGTATCGTCTTCAGAAATATCCAGCCATGCACCGGCGGATGTTTTTAAATGGGCAAAAGCCCAGCCGTGTGTATGTACAACGCCTTTAGGCTGGCCGGTCGTTCCTGAAGTATAGGATAAAAACGCCATGTCCTCTCTGGTTGTATCAGCGGTTTGAAAACTGTCTCCGTCCGCTTCAATCGTTAAAAGGTTTTTCCAGCCGGCATCATTTTCACCAATGGCCAATGTCACGAGCTGATCAGTTTTCACCTCATCAAACGCGTTTATAAATGAAGGATAAACGATAACGCCTTTCACTTCGGCGTGTTTGATGCGGTAGTCCAAATCTTTGGCGCGAAGCATCTCTGAGCAAGGAATGACGATCATCCCTGCTTTTAGGATCGCTAAATATACAGCATACGCTTCAAGCACTCTCGGAACCATGACAATCAGCTTATCGCCTTTTTCAAACCCGAGACCTTTCAGGCGGGCTCCGATTTTATTCGTTTCTTCCATCAGTTTTTCATATGTCCAGACTTTCTTGCTGCCTGTTTGATCCTCCCAAATAAGCGCGTTCTTCTCTTTGGAACGGCTGAACTTTTCGATTTCATTTACTAGGTTATAGTTCTTTGGGGCGATTAAATCTTCTCGTTTTAACACGAACAACTCCTCACTTTCTTTCCCTATTATACATAAACATAGGACGTTACAATAAAGATATGCATAAATTGCTTCATGCCTTCTAGCTTTATTCATGAAAAAAGAGCGGGGAATTCCCCGCTCTCTTAGCCATTATGTGAAGTTGTGATTAAAACTGCTGCTGGCTGCTTCCGCCCATGCTTTGCTGAGCAAAAGAGACAAGACGTTTTGTGATTTCTCCACCGACAGAACCGTTGGCGCGAGAAGTTGTTTCCGGTCCAAGGTTTACACCGAATTCAGAAGCGATTTCATACTTCATTTGGTCGATAGCTTGAGCAGCTCCTGGCACTAAAAGCTGGTTGCTGTTTCCGCTGTTTGATTGTTGTGACATGTGTATCACCTCCTTGTGAGTATAGAATGTGATAAAACACATGTCCTCATTCAAAAAAACTTTGGTAATTGTATACAGTTCTAAAACAGGCCGGCAAATTTATCGTGAGCTTCTTGTTCTGAGTAAACAGTAATGGTTTCAATACCGGCTGCCGCCTCTGCAATCAGCGGTTCAAAATCAACAAAGCTTTCGAAATGCTCGATTTTTTCTTTTTTCGGGCGTGTTTTCGGACTTGGCGGCGTAAAGATGGTGCAGCAGTCCTCAAACGGCTGAATGCTTGTTTCATAAGTGCCGATTTCTTTTGATTTCTCGATGATTTCTGTTTTGTCCATTCCGATCAGAGGACGCAAAATCGGCGTTGCCGTTACAGCATTGATCGCATACATGCTCTCAAGCGTCTGGCTTGCCACTTGGCCGAGGCTTTCCCCCGTAATGATCGCGAGCGCTTTTCGTTCTTCTCTGATTCTGTCCGCGATTTGCAGCATGAGACGCCGCGTCGCCGTCATCGTATAGTTTTCCGGAATTTGTTTTTGGATGAGCTCCTGCGTCTTTGTAAACGGTACGATATGAAGCGTCATACTGCCTCCGAACTTTGCGAGGCATCCCGCGAGATCCATGACTTTCTGCTTTGCCCGTTCGCTCGTATACGGCGGACTGAAGAAGTGCACGGCCTCCACTGATAATCCCCGTTTCATCGCGTAAAAACCGGCGACCGGACTGTCAAAACCGCCGGAAAGCATCAGCATCGCTTTACCCGCAGAACCGACGGGAAGGCCACCGGCGCCTTTTTCGTTACGAATGGTCAGGAATGTCGCTTCCTCCCTGATTTCAATCCGAAGCGGAATATCGGGATTTTTCACATCGACGGTTAATCCATCGGTGTTTTTCAAAATATGGCCGCCGATCTCAGCGTTCATCGCGTTCGTATCTAATTCAAACTGCTTGTAAGCCCGTTTGGTCTCGACCTTAAACGTATTCCCCGGTTTATATTGGCCTTCCATCGCGGCTAATGCCGTTTTTTTAATCTCTTCAAGCTTGCTTTCGCATTTAATGGCGAGACTGAAGCTTTGAATGCCGAATATATTCTTTAATAAGGAACAAATTTCCTCCGGGTTTTCTCCATTAAGTGTAATTGACATCCGATCCCGGTTTGAAAAGTATTTTACCTTTTTATAATCCTTTAATACCAGGCGGATATTCTGTTTTAATCTCTCAATAAAACTGCGTCTGTTTTTTCCTTTTGTGGATATTTCACCAAAACGGATTAAAATATGATCGTAATTCATTTGCTACCTCATCATTTTTTTTAGTTTTTGAACAGCCGGCGCCAGCGCGGCCATAAACGGTTCTGTAATATCAGCCGTGTGGCTGAAGTTCAGGCTGACTCTGATGCTGCTTGATGCAATCTGTTCGCCTTTATTCATTTGCAGAAGAACACGGCTCGGCTTGTGCTCTCTTGCCGAACATGCGGCGGTCGTTGAGACATATATTCCTTTTTCCTCAAGCATGTGCAGCAGCACTTCCGCCTTGATGCCCGGAACGGAAAAATTAATGATATGCGGGGCGCTTTTTTTTACGGGAGTGTTGATGACGATCCCGTCCGTCCCGCTCAGCCTTTCCATCAGCGCATTCTTAGCCGCCTCCATAGAAGAAAGCCGCTCATTCATGTCACGTGCAGAAAGATTGACCGCTTTTGCAAGGGAAACGGCGCCTGATGTATGTTCTGTCCCGGCACGGATGCCTTTTTGCTGGGAGCCGCCCGTCATAAGCGGAATGAGCCGCGTTCCCTTTTTGACGATAAGCGCCCCGGTTCCTTTTAAGCCGTGAAATTTATGCCCTGAAATGGTGCAAAGGTCGATACCCGCTTCTTCTATAGACAGCGGGACTTTATGAATGCCCTGTACATGATCAACATGAAACAGAATATTCCGGTGCTGTTTTAACAGCCCTCCGATTTCTTTTACGGGCTGAATGGAGCCGACTTCATTATTGACATGCATAACGCTGACGAGTATTGTGTCCGGCCTGATGGCCGCTTTTACATCTTCTAAAGAAACGAAGCCGTCTTGGTCGGCCGGAAGATATGTGACCTCAAAGCCAAACAGCTCTGTCAGCTGATCAAGCGTTTCCGTCACGGAAGGATGCTCAATCGCTGAAGCAATGATATGTTTTCCTTTACTCATGTTTGCCCAGGCGGCTCCCTTTAACGCAGCGTTGTTCGCTTCAGTCGCGCCTGATGTAAATACAATATCATAATTTTTCAAACGCAAGGTTTTTTTTATTTGCTGAGCGGCAGCTTCAAGGAGCTGTTCCGTCTCAGTTCCTAACCGGTGCAGGGACGAAGGATTGCCGAAATACCGGCTGCTCGTCTGTTTGTACACATCCAATACCTCTTCATACGGCTCGGTCGTTGAGCTGTTGTCTAAATATATCATTTTTTTTACTCCTTTTATGAAAACGGTACATCGTATGATATTTATGCTACCATAACAAAAGTAAATATAAATTCGCAATAAATCGAGTATTGACTTCTCTGTACATTGCCATATAATAAGTAATGTTCGTTTTGCTATATTATCTGACAATTAATTGACAGAATATTTCAACATAGTATTTAGGAGGATTTTTATGAAACACTCACTACCTGTCAAAGATACCGTTATTATCGGTTTCATGCTTTTCGCACTTTTTTTCGGGGCAGGAAATATGATATATCCGCCGGAGCTTGGACAAGCAGCTGGGCATAATGTCTGGAAAGCGATGGGCGGTTTCTTACTGACCGGCGTTGGTCTGCCGCTTTTGGGTATCATCGCCATCGCATTAACGGGCAAAGATGCAAAAGGGCTTGCCGATAAAGCTCATCCGGTATTCGGCACGATTTTCACCGTTGTGCTTTATTTGTCAATCGGACCGCTTTTTGCGATTCCGAGAACCGGAACCGTTTCATATGAAATCGGTGCAGTTCCGTTTTTACATGGCATTCCGCCAAGATTATCTTTATTTGTTTTCACGTTGATCTTTTTTTCCGTTACGTATTATTTAGCTCTTAACCCGTCCAAAATCGTGGACAGAGTCGGAAAGATTTTGACTCCTATTAAATTCGGTATTATTTTAATCATCGTCGTAAAAGCCATTGTCACTCCGATGGGCGGGCTGGGCGCCGTACATCAGGCATATTCCGGAACACCGGTATTCAAAGGATTTTTGGAAGGCTATAAAACAATGGATGCGCTCGCTTCGATCGTCTTCGGTGTTGTTGTCGTCAACGCTGTTAAAAGCAGGGGCGTCACCCAGCCTAAAGCGCTCGCGGCCGCTTGTATTAAAGCGGGTCTTATAGCTGCGGCAGGTTTGACATTCATTTATTTATCTTTAGCCTATTTGGGAGCGACAAGCACGGACGCTGTAGGGCCGCTCGGCGAAGGCGCAAAGATTTTATCAGCTTCATCTGATTACCTGTTCGGTTCACTTGGAAACATCGTTCTCGGCTCTGCCATCACCGTTGCGTGTTTAACGACAAGCATCGGGCTTGTCACATCTTGCGGCGAATATTTTTCAAAATTGATTCCCGCTTTATCATACAAAATGGTGGTTACGATTGTCACGCTCTTCAGCCTGGCGATTTCAAATATCGGGCTTGCTGAGATCATTGCATTTTCAGTTCCTATTTTATCAGCCATTTACCCGCTGGCGATTGTCATTATCGTTCTTTCCTTTATTGATAAAATCTTTAAGGAAAGACGGGAAGTTTATATCGCCTGCCTGATCGGAACGGGGCTCTTCAGCATTCTGGACGGCTTGAAGGCAGCCGGCATTCCGCTCGGATCATTAGATTCATTCTTAAACGCAAATCTTCCGCTTTATAGCATGGGAATCGGCTGGGTGCTTCCGGGCATTGCCGGAGCGCTCATCGGCTGCATTATCACGCTTTTTACCAGTCCGCCCATCGAATTAAATAAAGCAAAATCGTAACATTCAGCGTCTGCGGCTTGACGATATCAGCCGCAGGCGCTTTTTATATTCCGTGAGAAACAAAAAAACTGCACCTCTGATGTACATCAGGGTGCAGTTTTTGCTTGCACGACTATGAAGCGGACTGATCAGCTTTAATTTTTTTCACGGCGCCGGGAGCTGCTTTTTCAACAGCTTCTGCCGCCATCTCATAAGCTTCATTATAGCTGTAAGCGTAAAACAGCCGTTCAGCTTCTTTCAGCTGTTCAGATAAAATGTGATTCTGGCTTCGGAAGCGATTGCCGTACTGAATGATCCGCTCAATAAGTTTCACCTGAATGACAAGTTCCTTCGCCTCTTCGCTGACTTCTTCAACCATCTTTTCAGCTTCGGTAAGGTGTTTGGCGGCTTCCTCCATGTTCAGCGGCAGCTCTTCCAATTGGCTGACGGTTTCTTCTATATGATGATTCGCCGTCTCTAGCTTATTCTTGACCTGCTCGGGAATCCCCGGCACGTTGCTTTTTTGCAGCATTCTGGCCGTATCAGAAATGGTTTTCCGAAGATGCGTCAGCGTTTCCCGCGCCTGCAGTTCTTCTTTTCTGAGCGCCTGCAGATTTTCACGGTATTCAGCGTGCTCTTTCTGAGCCTCTTCCAGCTGTTTTTCGATGGCCTCGACTTCCTCAATCAGCAGGGAGTAAGCGACATGCTCACCGTCGAGTTTTTCTCTCGCCTGCTCAAGAAGCCGGCCGATCGTTTCCATCTGTTTTTCGAACGCGTGCTGTCTGCCGATTTCTCCTGCCGTCAGCTGATAGCTTTCCTTGACGAGCTCTGTTTCGGTTTTTGTGCGCTCTTTTTCGTCCTCAAGCTTCTCATACGCGATGATCAGTTCAGGCATTTTGCTTAAGACGGACTGACCGGCTTCCACTTCGCCTTCCAGCTGTTCATACATCGATTGAATGGTTTCATCAATCAGCTGAAGAATGGCGGACGCTTCGTCGACATCCAATTCTTCCAAAAGCGCATTTTCGGCCCGTTTCACTTGATTTGTGAGTGTCTCCAGCTCTTTTTCGATTTGAATATGCTCCAGTTTGTAGCCTTTTTCCGTCATTTCCCGGTAGCCGTCTTTCAGCTTGGCAATTTGGTTCGGCACGGTCTGTTTACAGTCCGCGAGCAGTTTCGGAACGTCATTTATGTATGTTTGAAGCTGATCCAGCCTGCGGTCCTGTTCAAGCAGCACTTTTCTCGCTTTGATGTAATTGCCGCCTTCCGTCTCTTCTTCAAACTCTTTTATGCCGCTCCAAATTTCATCGAGATCCGTCTCCAGGCTGTTATAAAGCTCACCGTAGAGATGGCTGTACGCCAGAAGGTTTTTCCGCGCTTTTGAATACCGCTCACGCACCTGTTCAATCTCTCCGCGGCTTTTTTCCTCGCTCGTCACAAGGTCGCTGATCTCACGCAGTATGCCTTCTATATTTGATTCAGCGGCGGTGAGGAGGTCGTCGATGTGGACAAGCACCTGATTCGCTTTTTTAAACCGGTATTTGTCGGCGTTCTCTTCGGCATCATAAAGGAGCTCTTCTACTTTCGGCAGATGGGCTGTGACAATTTCATCCCACTCCTCGCGCCATCTTTCAAAGAACTCTTCCGTCTCTCCGGTCATTTTCAAATGTTTGATCTTGGACATTTCTTCCACTATCGAACGGTTTAAAATTTCAATCTTCCATGACTCCAGCCGGTCAATTTCCATATAAATTTTTTTCCTGAAAAAGTAGCCCGCCGCAAAGAGCGCGAGCAGTATAACCAATAATCCGATGACTAACTCCATAATGAGCCCCCTTGTTGTTCTCTTAATCTGTCAGGGTGTTTTATGTATTCAGAAAGATTTCAATATATGTATTGAGAAAATCTGTCGTTTTCATTGTTATTATGATACCATGTAACCAACATTTTTTGACCAGAAATCAAAAACTTTTTGCATAATTTCGGCAGGATTCTGCAATTTTTTAATGGAGTGACACAAATGGAAAAACGAGACGCTCATATCCACACGCCTTTTTGCCCTCACGGCTCGAAAGACACGCTGAAACAATATGTCGAAAAAGCCCTGGAAAAAGGCTTTGACTCGATCACATTTACAGAGCATGCCCCCCTTCCCCCGTCTTTTCAAGACCCTGTACCGCTTCAAGACAGCGCAATGGATCTCAGACAGATGGAGGTTTATTTGGAGCGGCTGTCACAGCTGAAAAAGGAATACAAGGGACAAATCAGCATTCTGACGGGGCTTGAAACCGATTTTATCACAGGGTATGAAGAAGAAACTGCGGCGTTTCTTAACACATACGGCCCCTCACTGGATGACGGCATTTTATCCGTTCATTTTTTGAAGGCCGGTCCGTCTTATATATGCCTTGATTTTGATGAGCATGCGTTTCAGCAGCTGGCCGCGCACTTCGGCAGCGTTGAAGCCGTATATGAGCAATACTATAAAACTGTGTATTCTTCCATTGTAACACCGCTCGGACCATTTAAGCCAAAACGGGTCGGCCATATCACGCTCGTCAAAAAATTCGCGCGCCTTTTCCCTTATAGCATGTCCTCTCAAATAAGAGAGCTTGCGGCCCGCTGTCTTGACGCCGTGAAAGAGCACGGAATGGAGCTGGATGTGAATACATCCGGACTCAGAAAGAAGTTTGCCGGGGAAGTATATATAGAGGATTGGATGGCTGAGACGGCGAAGCAAAAAAAAATCCCGCTCATATTCGGGTCGGATGCCCATCAAGCGGAAGATGTCGGCAGTTCCTATGAAACGTACAAAAGCATCGTCACTTCATAAGCGCCGCATCGGGACGGCGGAACACGCTTTCGATCCAAATCTTCACCTCTTCAAAATACCTTTTATAAAAGTACGGCTCATGAGGCTGCATATAGAGCACCTCCGTAATATATTGAGGTTGGAGATACGGCATCATTAAGAGGGATTTCAATTGCAGAATAAAATGCGGCACGGGCAGCGTCAGCCGTTTGTGGCGTGACTGCCCTTCTTCAATCACCAGCTGGAAAATATATTTTTCTTTCATTAAGTAAGTAGACATAATTTCCCTGATAAGCACAGAATCAATCGTCACTTCCCGATACACAAAACGTGTTAATTGACGATGATCGTGCTGATAGGATAAAATATCGAAAATTACCCGCAGGATGCGTTCCTGCGCGTCTTCACCGTTCACACTGCCGGCGGCTTTTTCCAGCGCTTCAGTATAGCCTTCGTAAAACTCGGAAACTAAATGTTCCATTAATCCGCCTTTCCCTTTAAAATAGTAGGAGATGTGCGCAACATTTACATCAGCTGACTTTGCGATTTCACGGACGGACGTGCCGGAATAGCCTTTTTGGTTAAACAGCAGGACAGCGGCGTTAATAATTTTGTCTTTGGTGCTTACTTTCATACGGCTCACCCCTTTATGTGTTAACAATTCAAGCAGAAGGGCGCTGTTCCTGTAAGAACTTCTCGACAAATGCCGGCAGAACGGCCGGAACTTTGTTTGATATTATAGAAAAAGTGAGGGTTTTCCATGTTTCATGTCGAAAAACAGTCCGGAGATAAAGAAAAAAGTTATCAGCTTCTGCTTAAACAGCTCGAAGCCATGACAGAAGATGAAACGGATGCGATCGCAAATTACGCGAATGCGTCAGCGCTTTTATACCATTCATTACATGAGGTCAATTGGGCGGGGTTTTACTTCGCTAAAGAGGGCGAGCTTGTGCTCGGACCGTTTCAAGGACTTCCTGCCTGTGTGCGCATTCCGTTCGGCAAAGGCGTATGCGGCACTGCCTACTCCAATGGCGCCGTGCAGCGGATTGCCGATGTGAATGCGTTCCCGGGACACATTGCCTGTGACGCGGCTTCCCAGTCAGAAATCGTCCTCCCGATCCGCGTAAACGGAGAAGTGATCGGTGTGCTGGACATTGACAGCCCCGTGAAAAACCGTTTTGATGAAACGGACGAAACCTATTTAGCAAAGTTTGTTGAAACGCTTGAAAAACGATTAGGATAAAAAAAGGAGTTCGGCCCGCAGGCCGGCTCCTTTTTTACGTCGCCGTGCTGTTTTGATGGATGATCAGCCGGTTTTTACCGCTCCGTTTGGCGATATAAAGCGCCTCGTCCGCTTGCTGAACGAGCATTTTCAACGGCTTAGGGCCAGTCTTTGACCAGCAGGAAACGCCGCAGGAAATCGTTACGCGCGGCTCGGTGTTTTCCCGGATGGCGCGGACGAGCCTTTTGGCAATGCGCTCTCCGGATGACACGTTGATGTTCGGCAGATAGACAGCCAGCTCTTCGCCTCCCCATCTCGCGGCAACATCGTGCTCCCGGATATGGTTTTTCATAACGGAGGCCACCTGAATGAGGATCGAATCTCCCGTTTGATGTCCGTATGTATCATTAATGTGTTTGAAATTATCGATATCAACGAGGATAAATACACCCCGTTTATGGATTTTCATGCTGTATTGAATTTTCTCATCCAAATAGGTTCTTGAATACAGCTCCGTCAGCTGGTCTGTCTGAACAAGATGCTCAAGCCTGTCGCGCAGCATGGAGTTCGTTACAGCCAATGTCGCATGGTGAATGAGCGCCTGAAAAAGCTTATACATTTCAAACGTAAAAGCATACAAATCCTTTTTCAATAAAATCGCGAAACCGAAGACGGTTTCATTTTCGATCATCGGCACCGCCATCAGCGAACCATAGCCATTTTCCCCAAATACGGTCTTTCCGCTGCCGATAAATACACCCTTTTCTCCCTCGAACAGCTTTTCTTTCACAATGCTGATATACGGGTTGGCGCGTTCTGTCTTAAAAAAGGCTGTATGTCCGGGAAGCAGATTTTGCGTCTCAAAATGATCAATATGAAAAAAAGCCACTTCTTCGGCGTAAAACGATTGGGTCATGATGGCGGCGAGCTCCCGCATTGTATCAGTGAGCCTGAGACGCTGATTCAGCTGGCGCGATGTTTCATTAATGAGCTCCAGATTCGCAATGCTTTTTTTCGATTGCTCATACAGCTGCGCATTTTCAAATGCTTTTCCCGCTGCGCCCGTAAGCAGCAGCATTTCACTCAGCGTGCTGCACGAGAGCGCGGCGTCCTGCATTCCCTCCGTCTTCAGAACCCCGTAAGTCCCCTGCTGGCCTTTGATCGGCAGGTAAGCAGATGACCTGCCTTTCCTGAGCATTCTGCCTGATAAAAACACCTGCAGGGCAAACTGATCGGCGTCTTCTCCGTCCATATGCAATTCTTTTGCGGGGAGCTGTCTGTCCGTATCCTGGTCCTGCGAGATGAACAGTGAAAAACGGAAAGACTGGAAAGCCTTCCTCAAACTCGCCTGCAGCTTTTCCAATACTTCATCCTGATCTAAAAGCGAATGGAACATTTCTGTCATTCTGTGGATTTTCCGCTGATGCTTTGTTTTGTCAAACAGCCCGCTCTGTCTCACAGATTGATTGATAAATTGAGTAACGAGCTCAGGCAATGATTCCGGGATCGGCAGCCCGCCTTCCGTGCGCAGATAAAAGGATCTGCCGGACGTCTGATTCCTGATCATAAAACGGCCGTCACTCTCTTTCAGCGGAGCATAATTCGGTTCCTCTTCTGTTTTTATGGTGAAACGTGCGGATTCAGCCGGTGAAAGGGTCAATGAAAGAGATGTAAAGCAGGATTCTAGAGCTGAGGCCAGCCATAACAGCGAGTCGGATAATGAGACGGATTCAGATTTCGTTAAGAAAAAAGAAAGCATTTTCTGATGAAAGGCCGTCACTTCATCGATTGTTTGTTTTTTCATTTTTATCACCTAAACATGTACTACTCATTTTTGTACATTATATCATAAACCGGCAGTCTTCATGGAGAAATGGTTGACGGCGGCGGAGAAAAATCATATAATGTTCTTTGTGTGAAATATTGCAGCCTTTTTGTTCAGCTTCTGTGTTTGCATTTTGTTCCTTAGCGGTAAGGTGTATCGTGTAACTCTCTGCTGCTGGAGCGAGGATACATGAAAACAAAATGTGCACGGTCGGATCGAACAGACGGTTTTTATTTTCCACAAAATAAAACCAAAGGAGGAGTCACATTATGGCTCGCTATACAGGTCCATCATGGAAACTGTCCCGCCGCTTAGGAATCTCTCTTAGCGGTACAGGTAAAGAATTAGAAAAACGCCCTTACGCACCAGGTCCCCACGGTCCGGGACAGCGTAAAAAACTATCAGAATACGGTTTGCAATTGCAAGAAAAGCAAAAACTTCGTCACATGTACGGTGTAAACGAACGTCAATTCCGCACATTGTTTGACAAAGCTGCAAAAATGACTGGTAAACACGGCGAAAACTTCATGATTCTTTTAGATGCACGTCTTGATAACGTTGTGTACAAGCTTGGTCTTGCGCGCACTCGCCGTCAGGCACGCCAATTAGTTAACCACGGTCACATCCTTGTTGACGGAAGCCGCGTTGACATTCCGTCTTACCAAGTAAAACCTGGTCAAACAATCGGTGTTCGCGAAAAATCAAGAAACCTTTCTATCATCAAAGAATCTGTAGAAGTAAACAACTTCGTTCCTGAGTACCTTACTTTCGACGCTGAAAAGCTTGAAGGTACATTCACTCGTCTTCCAGAGCGCTCTGAGCTTGCTCCGGAAATTAACGAAGCGCTTATCGTTGAGTTCTACTCTCGTTAAGTAAAATGCTCTTTAAAGAGCATTGGATTAGACCCTAGAAATGTTGTTATATCAACATTTCTAGGGTTTTTCTTTTGGGCTGTCAGAATGGTGGACAGATGCCCCCTCTCTTTATTAAAAAAAGCCCCTGTCCGGGGCTTTTTTATGTGCCAACTGGCTTTTCAGCTACATGTACATTAGAAAACCCCATAATGCCTGCAACAGATAATGCCGCAAAAAGAATTCTCTTTTTCATCAAATTCCTGCCGCAAACGCAGAAATGAGTTTGTTATTTTTTTTGACACACCATAAGCATTTGACAGGCAGGAGCGATTTTTTACATAATGAATCATCATACCTTATAAAAAGGAGAGACGGAATGAACAGCATCCCCTCTATCGTCAGCAATCACAAAACCTATTTTGCAGCGGG
This sequence comes from Bacillus sp. 5RYD7K, assembly GCF_059831465.1. Classification (NCBI taxonomy): domain Bacteria; kingdom Bacillati; phylum Bacillota; class Bacilli; order Caryophanales; family Bacillaceae; genus Bacillus; species Bacillus sp. 5RYD7K. Next base: position 1,961,513 of record NZ_CP191200.1, on the reverse strand, counting down.
ACATACGAGACCGCTTGAATCGAGACTGAACATTTTGCAGAAGCTGAAACAAGCCGTCAAAACTCATGAAGCCGATCTCATAGCCGCTCTCTACCAGGATCTCCACAAATCTGAGCAAGAAGCGTACTCAACAGAAATCGGAATCATCTTGGAGGAAATCAGCTTTGTGATGAAGCGGCTGGGAAAATGGATCAAACCGAAACGAGTCAAAACACCACTGACTCACCTAGGCTCGAAAAGCATCATCATCCCTGAGCCATATGGAACCGTTTTGGTGATTGCGCCTTGGAATTATCCCTTGCAGCTGGCGCTTTCACCCTTGATTGGAGCCATTGCGGCCGGAAACACAGTCATTCTTAAACCGTCAGAATATACGCCGGCGGTTTCCGCTGTTCTTTCCAAACTCATCAGCAGCGTTTTTCCGACCGATTATGTCGCTATGGCGGAGGGCGGGCCCGACGTCAGCACGGTGTTATTACAGCAGCCCTTTGACTATATTTTCTTCACAGGAAGCGTTGCCGTGGGAAAAATCGTCATGGAGGCCGCCGCCAAACAATTAATTCCCGTTACCTTGGAGCTCGGCGGCAAAAGTCCCTGCATGGTCCATAAGGATGCTGATATACAGATTGCCGCCAAACGCATCGTCTTCGGGAAATTTACAAATGCGGGACAAACCTGCATCGCACCGGATTATTTATTTGTCCACCAAGATATCAAAACGAAGCTCATAGAAGAAATGAAGCGTGCGATCAGTGAATTTTACGGCCCTCAGCCTGAACAAAATCCGCAGTACGGCAAAATCGTCAGTAAACGCCACTATCAACGGCTGCTCAGCTTTCTGAATGATGGCGTCCCGCTTACAGGAGGACAATTTAATCCTGATCAATACAAAATAGCGCCGACGATTCTAGATCAAGTGAAGGATGACTCTCCAGTGATGCAGGAGGAGATTTTCGGGCCGATTCTTCCGCTGTTTACATACAGCGATATCGATGAAGTCATCGAGAAAGTCCAATCACGCCCAAAGCCGCTCGCTCTTTATGTCTTCACAACAAACAAAGGAATCGAGCGAACTGTTTTAGAGAATCTGTCATTTGGCGGCGGCTGTGTCAATGATACGTTAATGCACGTCGCAACACCGTATTTGCCATTCGGCGGCGTCGGGGAAAGCGGCATCGGCAGCTATCACGGATTTGACAGCTTTAACACGTTTACGCACAAAAAAAGCGTCGTCAAACAAACGAACCGCTTCGACTTCGCTTTCCGTTATCCTTCTTCCAAAAACGGGCTGCGAATGATTCGGAAAATACTTAAATAAAAAAGCGCAGAGTATCTGCGCTTTTTATAAATCCTCTATACACCAATTAATCGGTTCGTCTCCTAAATTAAACCTATTTTTAAAAGTTCAAATCGAGGTCTAATAGTAAAAATGAACCAACCCAACTGTAGGAAAGGTTAATCCTCATCACCCTGGTGAGTCCTATAATAATTTTCAGCAGTATAGATATTCCACTCCCAAAAATTTGCTCCTTGAGACATGATATACCTATCTAAAAATATCTCAAAATTAAGTTGCATTGGTTCATACTCAATAAATCCGCGGAACCATAAATAGTTTGGATCTGTGGACATTTTGGTTTTGTCAATTAACAAATAACATCCGTCTAACAGATGTGCGACAGGAATAAACTGAGGCTCTAAAAAACTATTTTGCATATACTTTTCAATCTCTTCTAAATTAAGAATATGCAAACCCCCACCCACATTCTCACCGTAAATCAACAAATCAAATATTCTGGCTCCGTTATGCAATTTTAAAAAGGTTTTATAATCTTCAGGAAGTGAGACTTTTATTTTCTTCTCAAAACTCTCAATCTCCAGATCTGTTGCGCCTTTAGAGAAAGTACATTCTGTTTCTAAAAGAGTTCCTTCATTTCCCAAAATATTCAAGCGGCCTTTTTCATCAATTAATTCTTTTAGACCTTGGAGCGTTTTTTCAACAAAAACTGCCATTGAGCCACCTCTTAGTTATTAATATTTATCCCATCAAGGATTTAATAGGTTTTGGTGCATGTCACGAGGGAGAGGATACAAATTATTAAAGTTATTTTTTCCCCCATACTTTAGCGAAGCACATGGTGAATATCGAATGAACTCCAATTCCACTTCGGATCACCGTATGTGTCGATATACTTCTTTATATAGTTACCTTGATCCGTTCTACTATCCCATTTAGTTCTTTTATCGACAGGTACAACCGGGAAATTTGCTTTAGCCGGTAAAGGCATTGTTTTTTTGCTGTGAGTATTTATTATCTCTGGATACAGCATTGCTATTTTATTCGCAAGAGCAGGAGCCAACGTTCCAGCGGAAGTATCAGGAAGTGAACCTTTCCAGCCGGCTACCGAAGTATGTTGGGACATAAAAAACTTTGTCTTTTTAGGATAATACGACTTTGAATATGATTTACCTGCTTTAATATCCTTCCCTAAAAATTCTCTGTTATGGAGAAAAACCCTTCCATATTTTCCGCTATAAGTGTTACTTACATATAATCGTTTGTTCCTCCTCCCCACCGCTTCTTTCCGGGTGCCTCCTATTGTGGTACTTTAAACAGATCGTTTTATGATTATCAAGATCAAAGCTAGGTTTGGATCCTCCCCTAAAGCAATGCTATGGTGAACCGTATTCGCTTCCGTTATCAATCCACGAGGACGGCACTCACAACACAAATAGCCGTCCCTAATCAGAACGACTTTTCTTACTCGCTTCCAGCGTGCTGTATTATAGATTTTGTCTAATTCGTCACGTTGCCTTGCCATGCTTATTCCTTTTCTGATTTACCTGAACAGACTACACACGATAAACAGAAGCACGTGAGCGAAATAAACCATGACGTCTCAAATCGATGCGCATAAATTGTTTCCATGCATGCTCTATCAACATAAAAAAGCTTCTATGGATAGCTGTTTGGGCGTTGACATCCTTTCAGCCGCACAGCTTAGATTCTTTCCTCATTCCTCAAAGGCTTGACTAATTGTCTTCATGTACTCCCTCCAATATATTCTTTCTAAACCGCCCTCGTCCTCAGACTGTTAACCGCCATTCGTATTTCCGAGATTTATTGGAAGCAGTTTACAGAGAATATAAAAAAGCAGGCTTAAACACCTGCTTTCCCAGTTAGCTATTAGGCAAGTCGATTTTTGTTGGGCTGCTTGTCCAAGGTTTACCCATCGGCTTTTTATGTGCTTTATCTTCAAAAAATTGAGTTGTAGTATATTGATACCATGAGTTAGTCATTGCACCTTTTTCATACAAATCATATTTGTAATAAGCATCAGGGATTCGTTCTTTAGTCCAGTAAGCAAACAAGACACCTGCAGCCTTAGCACCCCAACCAAGCCCAGGAATTGTTCCAAATAAAGATCCCACTAAGGTGATTGCATTTTTAGACTCTTTTGTATGGCCAGACACCGTTCCAACATACTTATATCCTGCCTTTGGTTTCGCGGCCATTGTTGTGAATGTATCTGTCGCTGATGAATTTTGAGTGCCATTTGCTATCTCTGCTTTCTTTTCATCAAAATCATAGTTCAAACCTTTTTGTACTTCACCGTCAACTTTAACAGTATGATCTTTTGCATTAAGCACAGCTTTGTGTTTCTCACCTTGTTTAGCGTATTGAATCTCCACTAGTTTGCCATCATCCTTAATTACTTCACTTGTGATTTTAAAATCCTTATTTAACTGTTCATAGGAAGGTGCTTGAATGCTTTTAGCAAACGCAGAACTTGTTGGTAAAACTGTACCTGAAGCGATTGACGCAGCCAAAACCCCGGTCAAAATTTTTTTCCTGTTCACTTACTAATCCCCCTTAACGCACCCTAAGAATCAGCCCGACTGACTAACTGTTTGACTTTATACGCGATAACAGCAAGATAAATCACGATAATACAAATCAACGCACCTGTTCCAAAATTAGTTTGCGAAAATAAGTAAACACTTACCCCACCGAAAATAATGTACATAATAATGTCAAAGATAATTTTCTTATTAGTCATTTTGATTTCTCCAATCTGCATAATTCCGGGTGCTTGTTTTTAAGTACACCCACATTTTATAAAACATGAAATATTTTGTCTACTTACAACTTTCTAACAATTTGTTTTTTCTTGTACTAGCTGTAAAGATACTGATTTATTAAAAACATGTTAACACATTATTAGAGGCGGAAAAATGGTAGAGCATAATAAATGATTCTTATTAACTACATGGAAACAAAATCAGTAAATACCAATGACTGATTTACCGGAAGCAAAAAAGCATCTCTATTCAAGATGCTCCTCAATGTGTAACTTTTTAATCCAATGTTGCAATGCATCATATATTTCTCCTGCTACTACTACGCTTTTATCATTCAGTTTGCCATTGTCCTTCAAAATTTTAAAACATTTATAAATTCTAAGGACTTCGGCAACAAACAAAACATCGTTAATTTTATTGAGTGTATGTTTTACTTCATTGTAAGTGTCAAAGCTAAGTTTGGGTTTTATTTCCAAATAAGTTGATACACTTAATTTGTCTTCTGCCCGCTCCCTAATTGATCTAATTTGTTGCGGACTAATCTTTTTTATATTTTTCGTTATTTCCATTTATAGGAATGACTTTAAATTTCTTGGCTAATTCCTCTTCTTCCTTCTTAACTCTCTCGGCATCCGCATTGGCCTTTTCAATTTGAAGCTTTGCACCTCTCATTGAGCCTAACTAAGCAACACGAGCTGTAATAATTCCGACTAAAATTGTCACCAAGCCGTTTATTATAGCAACTATTATATCTGTGCTCATAATATCATCTCCTCCCTGATATTATCAGTAAAAGAGTATGATATGGAACCATTCACAAATTTTGTCGAACGATTTACCGGACGCAGTTTACAGAGAACATAAAAAAGCCCTCCCGAAGGAGCGCAATTCAAACTAATAATTATTTTTTAATGTTGCCGTTCCTCTACCGAAATCGTATTTTTCATTACATTGCTTACAGTAACAATCAATCTCGATACTTCTGGAACTGGGAATATTTTCTTTTTCGTAAACTACTTGCCCACTTCCACAAGGGCATTTATATTCTTCTCTTATCACATCGCCGATCCCGGCACGTTTCATCCTTTGCCACCCCCATTTCCCCGCCTTTTGGGAAATGCCCTCAGATTGAAACCTATGCATTTATATAAGCATTTCTTTGCAACTTTCGGGAAACAAAAAACGGGCACCAATCAGAGCACAGTAAATCTGTACAATGATCAGTGTCCGCAGGCTTTCCGTCTTGGACTTATTTAATTAAATCTTCTCCCAGTTCAGATTAAGAACTGGTTAGAATAAACTCAATAAATTTAGTGATTAAATATAGTTTTCTTTGAAAGAACGAACTTTTCCGTACTGAATGATTGGTTATCTTGTTTCCATTTCACTTGAACCGTTATCTTAGATCTTTTTAGATCAGATTCTTCTAAGCGTTCTAAAAATGAAAATGATTTTTCTTTAGCTGATCCGTCGCTAGAGGTACCACCTGAATAATCTTTCATAGGGATATCGCTGTTAAAATCTGAAGAATCAAGAAGTGTTTTATTATCTTTCATTATTGTTATGGATTCTATATAAGTTTTATCAGTTTTATCTTTATCGCCAATCCAAAGGATCTCCCCACTGAACTCCTTTGGAGCATCTTCATTCTTTTTAAAGACCACCTCCCAGTTATGATCCTTACTTTTACCTTCCCAGTTAGGATATTCGAGATTGTAATGGTTATAGATTTTTAATGAAAAAAACACTAGGAAAATGATCACCAAAGCAGAAACTGTAAATAAAACGGGCCTTTTATACTCGTTCTTCATAAACAACCTCCAAAAAATGTATTTATTTTCCCTTTAAAAGTAATTACTATATAATAGTACCATAAATACAAAAAAGGAGAAACAAATGAAAAAAGTTGCAATGAGTCTTTTAGTAACATCAGTTTTGAGTTTTACTTTTCTTAATAATGCTCAAGCAGTTGAAGCCACAAATGAGAATTTAACAGTTAAACAAGGGGAAACTGAAGTACAAAAGTACTTAAAATCACAACATTCGAATTATAACATTAATTCTCAGGATTACATTAATTTTCTTCAAAGAATTAATGAAAAAGCTGATGAAATAACAAAATCAGGCTACAATTTTTCTAATGGAAGTCTACTCTGATACTTACTTAGAGGAATTGGCTAAATACGCTGCCAAGGAAGAAAAAAAGGATGAGAATGGTGAAGTAGATCTTGAAAACTTTGACCTTTCTAAAAAAGTGGAAAATGAAACTGTTAAACAAGTACAACAAGAGAATATAAAAAAAGACAAGCAAGCTGAAGAAAAAGTTGAAGAAATCAAAGAGGAATCAGAACAAATTCCTATTGACTACATTGCGAGTACCAACTCCAATTCATTTTTGGTTTCACTCTTAAGCTCTAGCTATAATAGATCAGCGGCCAAAAAATATATGGTTAATAATTGGAATAAGAAGACGAGTAAATATGGATACTATGGGGAAAGTAGTGGTGGAGGAGATTGTACCAACTATGCTTCACAGGTAGTTTTAGCTGGTGGTATGCCTATGAATACCACAGGGTTCAGTTTTAATCGGGGTCACCATAAAACAACTAAAGGTTGGTACAATCAATCAGTACCTAAAAGCTCAGCTAGAACGTATTCAACTTCGTGGACTGTGGTTTCAGATTTCTATTCATATTGGGCAGGAACTAAAAAACACAAAGTCTACAATTTAACGAGCCCCAAGGCTGTTTCCAAATATGTGAAAACAGGTGACGTTATTCAAATGTATTCTAAGTCATCAAAAAAGTGGAAGCATACAGCAGTTATCTATGATGTATATAAAGGATATCCAAGATACTCTGCACATTCAAGTGCACACTTGTATGCACATTTAGAGTTAGACTGGAAACCAAAGTATTATAAATATAGAGTTATCAAATTCTAATCCTAACAAAAATTGAACTAGTTGCTGAAGTGTGACTGGTTCTTTTTTTCTAAAAAACAAATTAGAGATGAGTTATTGAATACTATCTATTATGAAGTAGAAAGAGGAATATTCTGTGTACAAATATTCTTTTTGGTGCTTTCAATCCAGTCTGTTTGAGTGAGATTTAACGTATAGTATGTTGCAATCCAAATTAATTATCGTTCGTATAGTACTTGCCATTGGCGAGATAGTGATTTTATATTACGGAATCACGAGGAAATAGAGAAAGCAGGGACTCATCCTGCTTTCCCTATTTCTTCTATTGCATACTGCACATGGCTTTTTTTCTGCTGATAAGACGCTCCCTATTTTCACGCTATTTCCTCCTCAGCGCCAACAGGCTTTCCGTCTTGGACTTATATTCAATAAGACAATTCACCTCCATCCCCTTTAATGCGGGTGACCTTACCCTGATTTGTATCTTTGTTTCCCTGTATGTGGGCAGCGGAACCTTCCTTGCAAGAGAATAAAAAAAGCACCCAATCCGGGTGCTTCATACATTAAAATCCTCGTCTTCCTTCTTTCATCACACCATACTCAGCTGCGGTTCGAATAATTCATAGTGAATCGATTCCGGCGGTGCATTGAATTCGGAAATCAGCTTTTTCATTGCCTTAATGAATGATGGTGATCCGCATAGATAAAAATCAGCATCTTTTTCTGTCATGACTTCTTCTAACAGCTGTTTGTCAATCCGGTCTTCCCGAAAATGAATGTTTTCTGAGCGGTCTTGTTCGGACGGGTCGCTGTAAATAAAGACGGTGGCAACGGATGAGTGTTCAGCGGCTTCTTCAGCTTCATGACGCAGCGCATGATACTCTCCGCTCCTTGCCGCATGGATAAAGAGAACATTTCGCTGCGGCTGGGTTTTGGCAACCGTCTTTAACATGCTGATCATCGGGGTAATTCCGACACCGGCACTGATGAGAACCAGATTCTTTTTGGAATCAGGATCTAATACGAAGTCACCGGCCGGAGCGCTGATCTCAATTGAATCCTTTTCATGTAATTGGTCATGCAGATAAGAGGAAACAACCCCTTCTTTTTTAACGGAAATCCGGTAATAATCTTTACCGGACACATCGGACAAGCTGTACTGGCGGATATGTGTATAACCCGTATCCGGAATGTATACTTTTATACTGATATATTGTCCCGCTTTGAATTCGGGGAGAACTTGTCCGTCTTCCGGTTTTAAATAAAAAGACATGATCTCTTTGCTTTCTTTTACTTTTTTATCAATTTTAAACGCCTTATAGTCTTTCCAGCCGCCTTTTTGTGTTTCCGCTTGTTCATACATTTCCTTCTCAATATCGATAAATGCGTCTGCAATGACGCCGTATGCTTTTTCCCATGCCTGAATGACCTCAGGAGAAGCTCCGTCTTTTAACACATCCTTTATCGCGATTAACAAGTACTTGCCAACGATTGGGTAATGCTCGGGCTTAACTCCGATACTCCGGTGTTTTTGGCTGATTTGTTTAACGACGGAAACGATGTTTTCCAAGCGGTCAATATTGGCGGCGGCCGCGATCACAGCATTCGACAAAGCTGTACGCTGGGTTTTTTTCTTTTGATTCGTCTGATTAAAGACATTCAGCAGCTCAGGGTGATGCTGAAACAGCAGGTCATAAAATCGTCCTGTGATTTCTTCACCGTGCTCTTCCAAGACCGGCACTGTGCTTTTAACGATTTCAATAGTTTTTTCATCGAGCATTCAGAAATCCCTCCAAAGATGTCAGCATCTCGTTGAACTGAGAAAAGAATTATGTTGAATTCTTTTTTATAAATTTCCCTGATTAAAAAGCGTTAGCCATCCCAATTTGAAGCGAATTCAGGAAAAACCATACAGATACTATCCGCTCTTATTGCAAACTGCAAAAATGTGGACTTGCCGTGGTGTACTTGTCCGATGCAAAATCCCCCTTGTCAGCATTTAATAAAGTACGGGAGGTGAGATGAATGGGTAAAAAATCGAAAGTATATTACTGTGACCCTAAGTATATTGTGACTGACACGTATACTGACAAAGAAGTGGTTTACGTCCATCCCATCAAACACATTAAAAGAGAGCATATCCGTTATGTTCCCCGCCACGTATATCAGGAAGAAACAATTCATGAGGTTATTGATCCGGGCGATCCCGGGAAATGCGGATGTAAAAAGCATAAAAAAAGACACAAAAAGTAATCGGTTCGATTTCTTGCCTTATCTCAGGTTAAACACGCAAGTTTCAGCAGGCCTCCGTACCTTTTGGCTCCTCTTTTTCAGAGGGGTCTTTTTTATGCTTATCTTCAAGCAAATACGTTGAGAGAGAGCGATCTGCCTGATATCCTTGTCATATACAAACTACACAGGAGGCATGATGATGAGCAAAAAAATCGCAGTTCTGATAACAGACCAATTCGAGGATATTGAATATACAAGCCCGGCAGAAGCATTTAAAGAAGCAGGCCACAGCGTGGTGACAATAGATTTGGAAGCAGGGAAAGAAGTGACGGGCAAGCACGGTGAGAAAGTTAAGATCGATCAAGCGATTTCAGACGCAGACGCCAAGGAATTCGATGCGTTATTAATCCCTGGAGGCTTTTCACCGGATCTGCTTCGCGGAGATGATCGCCCGGGTGAATTTACTAAAGCATTCGTGGAAAATCAGAAACCCGTTTTTGCGATCTGCCACGGCCCGCAGCTGCTGATTGATACCGACCTTCTGAAAGGGAAAGATATCACGGGATACCGCAGCATCCGCAAAGACTTAATCAATGCCGGCGCCAATTATAAAGATGAAGAAGTCGTTGTCAGCCATAACATCGTAACAAGCAGAACACCTGACGATTTGGAAGCCTTTAATCGCGAATCATTGAATCTGCTGAAATAAGCGAATAAAAATGCACAGACCCGTTTCAGTCTGTGCATTTTTTTATGGATTTATAAAGAAACACCAATAGTTAGACCTATTCTCTTCCTCATCCATAATAAGTAAAATAAAGAGTGGGTTTTTCAACACCCGATGGGAGGTTCGCTTATGTGGATAATCATTTTTCTGCTTATCATTTTAATCGGTTTTACCGGAAATATCGTCTCGCTTTTAAGAGCGCAACGGCGTGCATCTCAAAGAATGATTGAGCTTTTAGAAGAGAAAAGCCGAAAATAACCTTTCAGTGCTGTTTCATCCGTAATAATAATAAAAATTTCGGCAGATTTCCTGAAAGATGATTTGATGCCCTGTCTCGTTCGGATGAAGGCCTTCTGACATGCACATTTTACGGAAAGCGGGATTATACGGGTCGATGAGATCTGTATCAAATAGGTCGGCATACGGTACAGAAAGCAGGGTACAGGCTTCTTTCTGGGCTTTCACATAGTCAGCCAGCTTCAAACCCAGTTTATTTTTATCAGTATCACGGCGGACGATTTTTCCGTTTGACATTTTCGCTTGTTTCGTCGGGGTCACTGCAATGATGCTCGCGCCTTTATTTCTGCTGCGGAGCTGCTGAATGACTTGGCAGAAACCTCCGTAAAATGAAGTGATATCTTTTTCATCTGTGCCGATGGGGATGTGGCCGCACCAATCATCATCTGTTCCCTGCACAATAATGACATCTTGTCCCGACGTTTTAAGTGATTGCTGATAAATGTTATCGTTTCCGTTGTTGCTCATATTGACGCCGCTGACAGACAGATTGGTGATTTCGGCGTTTGTCCGGTCTTTCAGAATGTCACCAAAGCTGTATTTCGCACGCAGCCCCCGGGCGACGCTGTCACCTAAGATCGCGATTTTCGAAGCCTTCCGCAGCCTGCTTATGCTGATGAAGTCAACGCTGATATGCCCGCTGTCCGTGATATGCAAAAGCTTGCTGCTGATATCCTGCGAATAGATTGTTTTTCCTTCAGGGTCTTGATACATTTCCTCATTCAGCTTCATTCGGCGTCATCCCTTCCTGTTTTATCCTTCGGCATGTTGTTCAAAAATCAAAAACGGACACGAACAAACAGCGTCATGTTGTCAGTTCAGTGTCCGCAGGTAATACTGGAGTTTTTATCCAGTCCCTTTATTGCCATTATAGCAGATCATCTATCATCGTTTCTACAGTCAGCATTTAAAACAGCGTTTGCGGGAAGAGCGGCGTTTCTTTTGGGACCGTCTTGTGCGATGTGTCCGTTTTTTGCTGCGTGAGCGGTGTGTCCGGTGTGTCCGTTTTTTGCTGCGTGAGCGGTGTGTCCGGTGCGTCCGTTTTTTACTGCGTGAACGGTGTGTCCGGTGCGTCCGGTGCGTCCGTTTTTGGCTGCGTGAACGGTGTGTCCGGTGCGTCCGTTTTTTGCTGCGTGAACGATGTGTCCGGCGTGTCCGTTTTTGGCTGCGTGAACGGCGCTTACATTTTCCGGAAACCGGTTCTTGGTGCAAATACTCTCCTAAACCTTCTCGATGAGCAACGGCGACTCCATGTTCAATCTCTTTAACAGAAATAGCGTTCAATCGTATTCACCTCCCTTTTTCTTTACACCATAACGTATGAAATGAACGTCTCTCTTGTATAAGCTTCTCTCTCAATCCGTGATAGAAATAGTCATTTACATAACAAAAAGACCCGTATAAACGGGCCTTTCTGGTTAAAACGCAAAATACAAGAACTGATTTATTTCTTCCTTTCACTCTCCGGCTCGGCATGAATCATCACCTGTGCTTGTTTAAATTCATCCGTAATATCCCTTTCAATGCGGTCACACAAGTCATGCACATCTTTAATCGTCACGTGAGACGCCACGACCATGTGAAAATCAATATACTCCTGCGGGCCGGACCGCCTTGTGCGAAAATCGTGAATTTCAATAAATTCGTGATGGAATGTTTCGATAATCTTTAAAATTGTTTTTTCTTCCTCTGCTGACAAACGGGTGTCAATTAGCGGCGGAAATGCTTCTTTCATTAACTTAAACGCTTCATATATGATATACACCGCCAGCACCATACCTATGATCGGATCAAGTATGTACCACTTCGTTAATGTAACGACCAAAAGGCTTGCCGCTACGCCTAATGAGGTGTACACGTCAGTCAGTAAGTGCAGGGCATTTGATTTCATTGCCACGGAATTAACCTTTACAGCTTCTCTTTTTACTAATTTCGAGACGATCAAATTAATGAGAGCTCCCGCAAGCATCACAACGATTCCCAATACCGGCAGATGAACAGGCTCCGGGTTTACCAGTTTTTGAACGCATTCATATATCATCCAAATCCCCGCCGCAAAAATCAGCATTGTTTCGATCGTTCCGGACAGATTCTCGACCTTTCCATGGCCGTACGGATGCCCTGTATCAGCCGGCTTTTTTGAAATCCTGACGGAAATAAAAGCGATGAAGGCGGCGATCAGATCTAAAAAAGAATGAATGGCTTCGGAAAGTATTGCGACAGACCCGGTTACCATGCCTACCGCTATTTTGAGCATGACGACCAGAGAATTGCTTATCACTGATAAAAAAGCGATTTTAGAGGTGTTTTCCACCATGATCCTCCTCATTTTGACTTCTTGAATTTATCGTACCAAACGGCATCCGTGTGGGTCTACGGCAACGTTTTTCACAAGAGCCATACAAGTAACTCGCCCCAAAATAAGTTGGAAAGCGGAAACACAGCCGAATTGTTCTTTCAGCACTCAAGTCCCATTGACAACATACAACCGCTTACATTATAGTAGTTTCATGAATAACCACTATGGAGGATGTTTATGGAGGATGTTCTGAAAGAACTGCAGAAATTCGGATTTTCTCAATACGAATGCAAAGCATATATCGGCTTATTGAAACACTCGCCTGTTACCGGGTATGAAATCAGTAAAAGGTCAGGCGTCCCCCGCTCAATGATCTATGAAGTATTGGGGAAATTAGTTGATAAAGGCGCTGTCCATATTGTGCCGTCTGATCCGGTTACATATGCCCCGCTGGCCGGAAAGGAATTAATCGACCGGCTGCGGCATGACTTCGAGAGCTCCTTCGGCTATCTTGAAGAGAAATTATTGGCGCTTGAAAGCGAGCAGGAGATGAATGTCATCCGCCGCATCAGCACAAATGATCATGTCATCAATGAATTGAAGGATATGATTGAAAAAGCCGAGGAAGAGTTGTGGCTGTCTGTCTGGGAACAGCAGATTCCCTTTATTCAAGAGGCCGTTAACAAACGCGCCGCCGAAAAATTGCCCGTCTTTTCGATTGTGTTCGGCCCTCCGGAAGTAAAGCTCGGAAATACGACACATCATAATATGTCTCCTGAAGTGGCGGAAAAACGCATGGGCGGAAGATTAACGATAGCAGCACGGGATAATAAAGAAGTCTTAATCGCCAATTTTTCCCCGCAGACGAATGCCTGGGCCATTAAAACAGAAGATCCCGCTCTCGTTCTCGTGGCCATGGAATATATGAGGCATGACCTGATGTTTGCGGAGCTTGTGAAAGAAGTCGGAGCTGAAAAAGTTGAAGGTCTGATGAAACAAAACCATTCTTTATTTCATGTCGTCACCGGAAATCGGTTCATTTAAATGTGAACCGTATTTTCTTTGATTTTTTAATTAGTCGTTATCATTATAATCTCTAAGGAAGGAGTATAAAAATGATTAACACAGAAGTGCAAAAAACAGCCGTTTCCCGGGAAATGAACGATACGTTTTTACAGGGGGTGCGGGATTGTGTGCCTACACTGCTGGGCTATATGAGTGTCGGTTTTGCTTTTGGCATTGTTGGCGTTGCTTCACACCTCAGTATTCTTGAAATTTGTTTGTTATCCTTGCTGGTCTATGCCGGCGCCGCCCAATTTATTATTTGCTCACTCCTTGTTTCCGGGAGTCCGATTTCTGCCATTATTTTAACGACGTTCATCGTCAATCTGCGGCACCTGCTCCTGAGCCTGACCATCGCGCCTTATTTCACAAAATACTCTTTGGTGAAAAATATCGGCTTCGGTGCTTTGCTTACTGACGAATCTTTCGGAGTAGCGGTGAACAAGGCGGTTCAGAACGGCAGGCTGTACGATAAGTGGATGAACGGCCTCAATATAACCGCCTATGCGTGCTGGGTTATTTCTTGTGTGATGGGCGGGCTTCTCGGACAATGGATATCTGATCCTTACGCTCTCGGTCTGGACTTTGCTTTGCCCGCTATGTTTGCGGCGCTTTTGGTGCTGCAATTGCAGTCGTCCGCGTCGGAAAAGCTGAAACACAGCCTCTCCCTTATTGTCTATATGATCATTTTTATGATCTTGTTATCGTATTTCGTCCCGTCACACATCGCGGTCATCGTCTCAACCGTAATTGTGGCAACAATCGGGGTGGTGACGGACAAATGAGCATCAGCACGCAAATGATCTGGATTATACTCGGCTGCATGATTGTTACGCTTGTGCCGCGCATTGTTCCGTTTATATTTGTCCGGAACATTCAGATGCCGGAATTGGCTTTAAAATGGCTCTCCTTTATTCCGCTTTGCATTTTGACCGCCTTGGTAACGGAAAGCATGATCGTAAAAACAAACAGCACTTTGACCTTTGATTGGAAAGCAATGATCGTCCTCATCCCGACATTGCTTTGCGCGATGCGGACGAAAAGCTTATCCATCACGGTCATTACAGGCGTCGTGCTGATGGCCGCCGTCAGACTGATATGGTGACAAACAAAAGCCTCCATTCCCAAGGGATGGAGGCTTTTGTTTTATGAGGTCGAATTTTCTTCTTCCGCCTCAGTTTCTTCGGCTTTGACTTCGGCGTTCATGCTTTGCTGCTGTTCCCAATGATCCCGCTGCAATCTTTCTTTCGCAATGGTAAACATGAAATTCACGGCGCAGCGCCCCTTCCCTGTTTTTCTTATACTACGTACTGTACTCATTTCCCGGTGCAGTATTCGTAAAACATAAAAAAGCAGCCTGCCGCATTGAGCGGCCGGACTGCTCTTTATTTTCAGTATGTGATCAAGAAGTATTTTTTCTTTCCGCGGCGCAGTACGGTAAATTGATCTTCGATGCGGTCTTCCGCCGTCAGCAGATGACCGATCTCCGTCTGGCGCTCTCCGTTAATGTAAACAGCCCCGTTTTGAATGTCTTCGCGGGCCTGCCGTTTTGAAGGCGACAACTTAGATTCCACAAGCACGTCTACTAAAGACAGTTTTTCAGAGCGGTCTTTTTCAAGTGAAGGCACGTCTTTAAAACCTACCTTGACGTCTTGAGCGGAAAGCTCTTTAATATTGCCGCTGAACAGCGCCTGAGAAATATGAACGGCCTGCTCAAACGCTTCACGGCCGTGTACAAGTACAGTCACTTCTTCAGCAAGGCGTTTCTGCGCTTCCCTTTTCTCTGGAGCCGTCTCGGCTTTTTCAGCATAAGTTTCAATTTCCTCTTTTGATAAGAAAGTAAAGTATTTTAAATATTTGACGACATCACGGTCATCTGTATTGATCCAGAATTGGTAGAATTCATACGGCGATGTTTTTTCTTTATCAAGCCAAATCGCGCCGCCTTCTGTTTTGCCGAATTTCGTGCCGTCAGCTTTTGTGACGAGCGGAATGGTAAGACCGAACGCTTTCGCCCCTTCTTCCTCCGATTTTCTGATCAGTTCAAGACCTGCCGTGATGTTGCCCCACTGGTCACTGCCTCCGATTTGGAGTTTGCAGTTCTTTTCTCTGTACAGATTCAGAAAATCGTAGGATTGCAGGATCATGTAGCTGAATTCCGTGTAAGAAATTCCGGTTTCAATTCTCGAGCTTACAGTATCTTTCGCAAGCATGTAGTTGATTCCGAAGTTCTTTCCGACGTCGCGGAGAAAATCAATGATGCTCATTTTTCCGATCCAGTCAAAGTTGTTCACTATGACGGCTGGGTTTTCTCCTGCATCGAAATCTAAAAATCGGGAAAGCTGATTTTTAATTTTTTGCGACCATTCGACAACGATATCCTGAGTATTTAACGTACGCTCCGCTTTTTTACCGCTCGGATCGCCGATCAGCCCCGTCGCTCCGCCTACAAGCGCAATCGGATGGTGGCCTGCAAGCTGGAAACGGCGCAGTGTCAATATCGGCAGAAGGTGACCGATGTGCAGGCTGTCCGCCGTCGGGTCGAACCCTGAGTATAAACGGATTTTTTCTTCGTTCAGCTGTTTATTCAGTCCTTCTTCATCCGTCATTTGCTGGATTAAGCCGCGGAATGATAAATCTTCTAATAAATTAGTCATTTTGTCTGCTCCTTTGTTTATGGAAATAAAAAACGCCCCTTCGTTTAAAACGAAGGGACGATATAATCGCGGTACCACCCTACTAATAAAAGCATAAAAAAGCTTTTATCACTCTTTTTGATAACGGACCGTGTCCGTTCTTCCACTACTGAAAGCCTTGGAAGGGCTTTGTTCGCAAAAGCGGTTCATGAGTGTATTCGGCATATCCTATGTGCTGATTTTCACCGGCCATCAGCTCTCTGGAACAATCAGATATCCTACTTGTCTCAATCAAAACCTTTTCGTATGAAGCTTACTCATTTTTAACATAAATAAGATGTGATGTCAACGCCGTCTCTTTAATCTTCCATTGTGGACAGATCGCCTGCCGGCAGGTTGAGCTCCCACGCCTTCAGCACACGTCTCATGATTTTTCCGCTCCGTGTTTTTGGAAGTTTATCTTTGAATTCAATTTCCCGCGGTGCGGCATGGGCGGCCAGCCCTTGTTTTACAAAAAGGCGAATGTCCTCCTTCAGCTGATCGGATGGCTCATGCCCTTCTCTAAGCGCGATAAATGCTTTAATAATTTCTCCCCGGACAGGGTCCGGCTTTCCGATAACACCGGCTTCGGCAATCGCCGGATGTTCCACAAGTTTGCTTTCGACTTCAAACGGGCCGACGCGCTCGCCGGATGTCATGATGACATCATCGACTCTGCCTTGGAACCAAAAATAACCGTCTTCATCCATATAAGCTGAATCTCCGGAAACATACCAGCCGCCCGGCATGAAATAAGATTCATATTTTTCTTTGTTATTCCAAATGGAATCCATCATGGACGGCCAGCCCTTTTTAATGGCGAGGTTCCCCATTCGGTACGGCGGAAGCTCATTCCCTTGGTTGTCAACGATCGCCGCTTCCACTCCCGGAATCGGTTTCCCCATTGAACCCGGCTTGATCTCCATGCACGGATAATTGCAGATAAGCTGCCCGCCTGTTTCCGTCATCCACCACGTATCGTGGATGCGCTTGCCGAATACTTTATGTCCCCACTTAATGACCTCCGGGTTTAAAGGTTCTCCGACACTCAGGACGTGACGAAGTGAAGTAAGATCAAATTTGGACGCCATTTCATCTCCGGCGCCCATAAGCATTCTGAAAGCCGTCGGAGCGCTGTACCAGACGCTGACACCGAGCTTTTCAATCGTGCCGTACCAGTTTTCCGGACTGAATCTGCCGCCGACGATCACATTCGCCGCTCCGTTCAGCCACGGCGCAAAAATCCCGTACACCGTCCCGGTCACCCAGCCCGGGTCCGCCGTGCACCAATATATATCGTCCTCTTTAAGATCAAGCACCCACTTGCCGGTCTGGTATTGCTGAATCATGGCTTCATGAACGTGAAGCACGCCTTTAGGCGTTCCTGTTGATCCTGATGTATAGTGAAGCAGGTAGCCGTCTCTTCTGTCCATCCATTCAATATCAAGTCTCGTGCTTTCTCCTTCAGCCGCTTTATCATAATGAATGATTTTATCTCCGGCTTCTTTGCTGCCGCCGACAATGAAGATATGCTCCAGGTCGGGCAGGCTGTCCGCCGGAATCCGTTCAGCCAGTTCAGGTGTTGTTACGACAACCTTGGCCTGGCTGTTCAACAGGCGGTCTTTCACGGCGCCTTCCATAAACGCTTCAAATAAAGGACCGGCAATCGCACCGATTTTAATTGCGCCGAGCATGATAAAATAAAGCTCCGGCGAACGCGGCATGAAAATGAAAACGCGGTCCCCTTTTTCTACGTTTCCATATCGTCTCAGCACATTTCCCGCCCGGTTCGATTCCTCCATCATTTCTTTAAACGTGTATTTTTCTTCCCGGTTTGCGTCCTTGTAATACAGCGCTACTTTGTTTTTGCGAAATGATTCGGCATGACGGTCAATCGCTTCGTACGCGGCATTCAGCTTTCCGGTCTGATGCCAGGAAAACTCCGTCTCGACTTCTTTCCAATCGAAGCTGCGGTATGTTTCCTCATAATTTTGCAGATGATAATTCCCCTTTTCCGCTGGCAACGTTTTCAAATTCATGCAACATCCCCCTTTGCTTATCTATAGACTAATTATAGTAGATGTTCACAGTTTTCTCAATTTTTAAAATATAAATTGCCGTACTATTGAAAACGCTTTATATTTTGTTATGCTTAAAGGAGATGTGTTTTTATTAAGAACCGACAGGCGGTGAATCAGTGAAACATCATAAAACGTACCATTCTTCATCTATTCAGACAGCAGCCGGCCCTCTTTTGGTAGAAGGGCCCGTTCCTCCAGAGGACTTAGCACAGTATGAGTTTCATGAAGGCCTGACAGCCTTTCGCCTTCCTCATGAACAGCACAAAGCGTTAGTCGAAATAGCCGGGCTTCCCGAAGGGCGGATCATCATCGCCAGGGACGGAGAGACGATTATCGGCTATGTGACGTATTTATATCCTGATCCGCTTGAACGGTGGTCTGACGGAAATATGGAAGATCTCCTTGAACTCGGGGCGATCGAGGTCGCTCCCGGCTACAGAGGCTGTTCTGTCGGAAAAACTTTGCTGACTGTCAGCATGATGGATGAACAGATGGAACGGTACATCATCATGACGACAGAATATTACTGGCATTGGGATTTAAAAGGGATGAAAAAAGACGTGTGGGAGTACAGAAAGATCATGGAAAAGATGATGAATGCCGGAGGTCTTGTCTGGTTTGCAACGGATGAACCGGAAATCAGCTCTCATCCGGCCAATTGTCTGATGGCCCGCATCGGCAGGCACGTCAGTCAGGAGTCAATTGAACAGTTCGACAGACTTCGTTTTTATCAGCGATTTATGTATTGACTGACATACAAAGGGGATAAAAAGATGATTGCAGAACAAATCATGAAACGGGACGTCATCACCGTCACAAAAAACGACTCCATAGAAACAGCCGTACATAAAATGAAGGCATATCATATCCGCCATCTCCCTGTCATCGACGAAGAACTGCACGTTGCCGGCATCGTCACAGACAGAGACATTAAACAGGCGGGCCCGGGCAGCTTTGAACAAGAAGACCGCGTCGCGTTTCTGACAAACAAAGTGGAAACCATTATGAAACGGAATGTCATCTGCGCCCATCCGCTTGATTTCGTAGAGGAAATATCGGCTTCTTTCTATGAGCATGGCATCGGATGTCTGCCGATTACGGTAAATCATAAGCTGACGGGCATTTTAACCAAAACCGATGTACTCCGGACCTTTGTCAGCCTGACAGGCGCAGCCCAGCCGGGATCACAGGTGGAAATTCTGGTGACGGATATGACCAAAAGCCTTGCTGATCTCAGCTGTATGTGCCGCGATCTTCAGCTGCAAATCTTGAGCGTGCTCGTCTATCCCCATGATTCCGCCGGGACAAATATACTCGTCTTCCGGGTGAAGACGATGAATCCGCTCCCTTTTATCCGCAGCGTTCATGAAGCCGGGTACAATGTCTTGTGGCCGAAACAATTGAGGGATCAGTCATGAGAGACAGCGTTTTTGTTTACTCGCCTTCTTATCAGACGTATCAATTTCACCAGGATCACCCGTTTAATCAGCAGCGCGTGCTTTTGACATACGAGCTGCTTCAGGCGGCGGACGCGTTTGAAGAGGGAGATATCGCCGCTCCGCGCATGGCTTCTAAAGAAGAGCTGGCACTCGTTCATACAGAGGATTACATACAGGCGGTTGAACTAGCGGGGGCGGGCCGGCTTCCTGCCGCAGAAGGAGAAAGCTACGGGCTCGGAACGGAAGACACCCCTGTTTTTGCCGGCATGCATGAAGCCGCGTCGCTTCTGGTGGGCGGCACTTTAACAGCGGCAGATTATGTCATGACGGGACAGGCGAGGCATGCCTGCAATTTAGGCGGGGGCCTTCACCACGGCTTCCGCGGCAGGGCATCGGGCTTTTGTATTTATAATGACAGCGCCGTGGCCATCCAATACATTCAGAAAAACTACGGAGCAAAGGTGTTATACATTGATACCGACGCTCATCACGGCGACGGCGTTCAATTTATGTTTTACGACAGGTCAGATGTCTGCACAGTTTCATTTCACGAAACCGGGCGTTATTTATTTCCCGGGACGGGACAAGTGCTGGAAAAAGGAAGCGGGCAAGGCTACGGCTATTCTTTTAACATTCCGCTGGACGCTTTCACAGAGGACGATTCCTTTCTTCACGCTTACAAAACGGCCGCTTCAGAAATCGCGGCTTTTTTTAAGCCGGATGTAATCCTGACACAGAACGGAGCGGACGCCCATTATTACGACCCATTGACACACCTGTCCACTACCATCTCCATCTATCAGGAGATTCCCCGGCTTGCTCACTCATTAGCCCATCAACATTGCAGCGGCAGATGGATCGCGGTCGGCGGAGGCGGATACGATATTTGGCGAGTGGTTCCTAGAGCATGGAGCCGTATATGGCTTGAGATGAAAGGGATTGATCCCGGGGAGCGCATACCGCAGAAGTGGATTCATAAATGGCAGAAACACTCGCCCTATACCCTGCCCGCGTTTTGGAGTGACCCTGAACAATTATATCCTCCGATTCCCCGAAAAGAAGAAATATCAG
Source organism: Bacillus sp. 5RYD7K (assembly GCF_059831465.1). Lineage (NCBI taxonomy): Bacteria > Bacillati > Bacillota > Bacilli > Caryophanales > Bacillaceae > Bacillus > Bacillus sp. 5RYD7K. The sequence goes on along the minus strand of NZ_CP191200.1, from coordinate 1,940,624 downwards.
AAAAAAACGCCCAAACCGTGGAAAAAGCGCTTTTTGCCATCCGGTCTGAACAGCGGTATAAAACAAAATAAAAAAAACGACCCTTACGAAGAGGTCGTTTTTTTTATGACAATTTCCACACGGCGGTTTTCATTCATATGACCGGGGCTTTTGTTGTCCTTCACAGGTTTTGTATCCGCGTATCCGACTGAAATAAACCGTTTGGCGGAAAAGTCTTCTTTCGCGGTAAAATACCGGATCACACTCGCCGCTCTTGCAGACGACAGCTCCCAGTTCGACGGGAATTGATAGGTGGAAATCCGGCGGCTGTCCGTATGGCCTTCCACCTGAATGTCATTCGGAATTGTTTTCAAAAGCACTGCGATCTGATGCAGGACTGGTTCGGCGTTTTTCAGCACATCCGCTTTTCCTGTCTGAAACAGAACGGCCTCCTGCAGCACAAGAACCACTCCGCGCTCATCGCGCTTCGCCGTTAATTTGGAACTCAAATGGTGCGATTTTATGTATGTTTTCACGTTCTGCAGCAGCAAATCCTGTTCTTTATTTTCGTTTGCCTTGTCTGATGACACCGGTTCACCCCCGCTGCCATCTGTATGAATCGATGAAACGGCTGATTGAAATTTTTCCGCGTCTATTTGCGACATCGAAAAAAGCAATATAAAGAACACGAGAATGAGCGTGATCAAGTCAGCAAACGTCACCATCCATCTTGGTGAACCGCCGGAATGTTCCGGTTTGTTTCTTCTTTCAAAACGCTCTCTTCTAAGCTTCATGGACAGCGCCCTTTTTCTTGTTCGCAGGCTGCTCTTTACGCCAGTCTTCTCTTGAGCTGAAAACGACGAGCTGACTTTCGAGGTTGCGGGGATTTTTTCCCGATTGGATGCCGACAACCCCTTCGATCATAACCTGTTTGATGAAAATTTCACTTTCCGTTTTTTCTTCAAGCTTTGCCGCGATAGGGATAAACACGAGATTGGCAAGCAGCGCGCCGTACAGCGTCGTCAATAGCGCAACAGCCATGTTCGGCCCGAGGGTATGCGGATCATTTAAATTTTTAAGCATGAGCACGAGTCCGACAAGCGTCCCGATCATTCCCCAGGCGGGCGCGAAATCACCGGCTTTTTCAAAAACGCGCCTTCCTTTTCTGTGTCGTTCTTCCATCGCGGCGATCTCAGAATCCATCACCAGCCGGATCGTTTCTTCGTCCCAGCCGTCAATCGCAAGCAAAAGCCCTTTTTTCAAAAACGGATCCTTAATCTCGCGCGCCCGGTCCTCCAGAGACAGCAGCCCCTGTCTTCGCGCCTGCTCCGCAAGGCTGACGAATACTCTGACAAGGTCCTTCACATTATCATCCTGACGGGAAAATACCTGTTTTAAAACAGAAGGGGTTTTCTTTAAATCCCGAGGCGGAAAGCTGATAAAGACCGCCGCGGCAAGGCCGCCTGTGACGATTAAAAAAGAAGTCAGATCTAAAAATGAACTGATTCCCGTAAGTCCCGTTCCTGAGAGAATTCCGATTGCGACAATAATACATCCTAACATAAATCCAACGGGTGTCAGATAATCAAAACGTTTCATATCTTCTCCTTACTCAAGTAAAAAAGCAAGATTCCACTCCTCAGAGTGAAGCTTGCTTTTCCGTTTTTTTATGACTTTGTTGATTGTCTTAATTCGATGCGGTGAGGCAGCTCAACGATATGCTCTTCAACCGGCTCTTTGTTCATCAGTTTTGTCAAAAGCCTCATCGCCACGGCTCCGATATCGTAAGTAGGCTGCACGACTGTGGAAAGCTGAGGGCGGACCATCAAGCTCAATCTCGTATTGTCAAAACCGATAATATCAAGATCGTCAGGAATCGACAGACCTTGATCCTGAGCCGCATGAATAATGCCGAGCGCCATTTCATCCGTTGCAGAAAGGATTGCCGTCGGCTTCCGCTCAAGGCCCATTAAGCTTTGAAGCGCCTCCATTCCGGAATCATAGGTGTAATCGCCTTCCGCTACGAACTGCTCATTAAACGGGATGCCCGCTTCTTCAAGCGCCCGTCTGTACCCTTGCAGTTTTTTCGAGCGGTTGATCGGCTCTGCCATCGGTCCGGAGACAAATGCGATGTCGCGATGCCCTTTCTCAATGAAAAGCTTAACGGCATCATAAATCGCCTGTTCATAATCAATGGCGACAGAAGGCGTCTCACCCTGTTCTTCCACTGATGCCGCCAATACGATCGGCACAGGAGAGCGCTTAAATTCTTCGACATGCTCGTCCGTAATGTTTCCGCCCATAAATACGATACCGTCCACTTGTTTGCCGAGCATCGTGTTTAACAGGTGCAGTTCCTTCTCGAGGTTTTGGTCCGAGTTGCTTAAAATAATATTATATTTGTACATCGTCGCGATATCTTCAATTCCCCGGGCAAGTTCCGAGTAGAAAATGCTTGAGATATCAGGGATGATGACGCCGACCGTTGTCGTTTTTTTGCTTGCCAGTCCTCTTGCCACCGCGTTCGGGCGGTAGCCGAGCCGGTCAATGGCTTCCAATACTTTTTTTCTGGTCGTCGGTTTTACATTCGGATTGCCGTTTACGACGCGGGAAACAGTCGCCATGCTGACATTTGCTTCTCTGGCCACGTCGTATATCGTAATGTTGCTCACTGAAACCACTCCTTTTACTGGATACACTTATCCTTATCTATAGCATAAACACTTTATGTAAAGAAATGTCGTGCGTTTTCGCATTCTGTCGTTTATGGTTGTAAGCGTAAGTCAGTAGTGTACATTATTTTTCATTATTCATCAAATTTAAATACTTCTCATGAAATTATACACGTTTTTCCCAGTGATGAAAACGTTCACTTCCATTTTATAATTAAATAAAATGAAGAAACGAAAAAGGGCCGCACGAGGCGGCCCTTAAAGAACGGAACACTTTATTATGCTTTTACTTTCACCATCGGCTTTAATTCGTTCAGCCATTTCTCGAATTCAGGTATATCCATCTGCTGCGCAGAGTCTGAAAGGGCAACGGAAGGATCAGGGTGAACTTCGGCCATCACGCCGTCAGCGCCGATCGCAAGCGCAGCTTTTGCTGTCGGAAGCAGGAGATCACGGCGGCCTGTTGAATGTGTGACGTCAACAAACACCGGCAAGTGAGTTTCCTGTTTCAAAATCGGCACGGCAGAAATGTCAAGCGTGTTTCTCGTTGCTGTTTCGTACGTTCTGATTCCGCGCTCACAAAGAATGATTTGGTCGTTTCCTTGTGACATGATGTATTCAGCTGCATTGATGAACTCTGAAATCGTTGCGGCAAGACCGCGTTTTAGCAATACCGGCTTTTTAACCGAACCGGCGGCTTTCAGTAATTCAAAGTTTTGCATGTTACGTGCGCCGATCTGAATGACGTCAATGTAATCAATCGCTTGCTCAATGTGGGCAGGCGTAACGATTTCACTGATCACCGCGAGGTCATATTCATCAGCGACGCGTTTGAGGATTTGCAGGCCTTCTACGCCGAGACCTTGGAAATCATACGGGCTTGTGCGGGGTTTGAACGCACCTCCGCGCAGGATTTTAATGCCTTGTTTTTTCGCAGCGGCCGCTACTTCCGCAACCTGCTCATAGCTTTCTACGGCACAAGGACCGACGATGAATCTCTGATCGCCGTCACCGACTTTTTCGCCTTTAATGTCAACGATCGTATCTTCTGCTTTTTTCTTCCGGGAGACGAGCAACGCTTTGCTGTGATCCTCTTCTTGAAGCTCAAGGCCGGCTTTGAAAATTTCTTTGAAAATATGCTGGATTGTTGAGTTTTCAAACGGGCCGTCATTGCTTTCAATAATGCGGTTAAGCATTGTACGCTCTCTGACAGGGTCAAATCGGTTGACACCCTGTGCTTCTTTGGCTTTACCGATTTCTTTTACAACGGCTCCGCGTTCATTGATTAATTTAAGGATTTGTAAGTTTAGTGCGTCTGCCTGCTGTCTTAGGCTCTCTAATTCCTTGTTGCTCATCTTTTTCATCCCTTCTATGCTATGTTTTATTTTAATGGTTAACATGCATCTTACTACAGTTATGCGAAAATAGGAATATGAAACAATAAATTTCTTCACATTTTACTTTATCACCAAAACGCTTTTAAGCTTTTATGCGTTGAAGTAGTGTATATTGATATCCTACATGATATGGCTGAAATGATCAATAGTTTTTTTCAAAAAAAAACCGCCGGTATCATCCGGCGGTCAGTAAATTATGAAAGGTGCTGCTCTATTGCGTTTTTTGTGATTTGGGAATGAGACGCATGCCATTTCACTTCGCCGTTTGTAATGACGAATACTTGCGGGCTTTCATGTTTCACACCGTATGTCTCGGCGATATAGTTTGAAAGCGGCCGGCTGTCCTGCACCTGCAGGTAATAAGAAGGCACTTCTGAATGCTCTGATGCAAACGCGTCAAACTCCTGAAACGCCGCTTGGCTGATCGGGCAGGTTGTGCTGTGTTTCAAAAACACGAACGTGCTTTCTTTCTCAGTGGCATTTTTGAACTCTTCTTCTGACGATATCAGCTGCTTTGTCATGTCTGTTATCTCTCCTTATTGAAGATCAGCGATTTGCCTGACCGGCTTTTTCCCCTGCATCTTCCGCTTCGGCTTTGATGCTTTGGGCCGTGTCCTGCATTTCGCTTCTCGTCTCTTCGGCTTTCTCGGTTAGTGTGCTCTTAGAACGGTCTTTTAAATCCTTCACTTTATTCATAATCTGGCCTGACTGATCAGCTACCAGCTGGGTGATGTTAGATGTTTTGTCCTTGGCGATGCTGACATATTGAGAGCCTTTTTCTTTCGCGTCGGCCGTCATTCTGTCCGTCTTATCCTTCAATGCGGAAGCCTGGCTGCCGAGATCGTCGCGCAGCTCCTTGCCTGATTTAGGCGCCAGAAACAAAGCCGTTGTCGCGCCGATGATTCCCCCGATCAGCGTTCCGATTAAAAAATCCTTACTATTGATTCCATCTTTGCTCATTATGATTCCTCCTTAGTGGATTTGTCTTATGATTAAAGCGATGTTTTTTTCTTTTGCTTCCACTTGTCCCATATTTCCATAGCGGCCTGGCTCCAGGTGACAACCTGACTGACCTTATCCTGGTTCTCTCTGACAGAGGCCGAAACGGAACCGGCTGCCTGCTTTATGGATGTATTAAACTGCTGGACGGAAGTTCCCACTTCCTGCACAGCATGGACAACCGTATTTAATTTCTCTGATTTTTCCTGAATGTCTTCCGCGAGACGGTTTGTCTTATGTAACAGCTCGGTTGTCTCTGCGGTAATGCCCTTCATCTGCCCTTCAAGGCCGTCTAAAGTCGACGCTACGTTTGTTAAAGTCATCTGCACGGACTTTAATGTTTTGGACAGATAAATGACGAGGATAAGAAATGCTACGGCAATGAGTGCGACGCTTAAGTAAAGAATGATAATCATCTAATACCTCCTTATTGCAGGATATAATGGTATATACCCAATTATTAAAATGATAAACATATATGAAAGGGGCTGTATGTATACTATTTCTCCGTTTATCGGTAAATCCCTTTGCGCACGCACAAAAAAGCAGTGAGAGCCCCACTGCTTTTTTGTTACGCTATGACGTTTTCATAGGCCCTCATATATTTTTGAATGTCTCCGGCGCCCATAAAGATCAGCACTGCGTCTTTATGCGCTTTTAACACGGATGTGTCATTCTCTTCAATGAGTTCTGCGTTATCGATTTTTTCCTGCAGATCCGTGATGGTGAGTTTGCCGACGTTCTCGCGGGCAGATCCGAAAATGTCGCACAGATACACGCGATCGGCCGCGCTCAAGCTTTCTGCAAATTCATCAAGGAATGATTGCGTCCGTGTAAACGTATGCGGCTGGAATACCGCGATGATTTCACGTTCCGGATATTTTTGGCGAGCCGCCTCAATCGTGACTTTAATTTCAGTCGGATGGTGGGCGTAGTCGTCTATCAGCACCTGGCTGCCGATCACTTTTTCATTGAATCTGCGTTTGACGCCGCCGAATGATTCAAGTCCGCGTTTAATCATGTTCACGTCTATCTCTTCATAGTGGCAGAGCGCAATGACCGCTAATGAATTGAGGACATTGTGATGGCCGTATGCCGGGATGTAGAACGTATCGTAAAACGTATTGCGGACAAAGACGTCAAATGTCGTGCCTTCCGTATTTTTTACGATGTTTCTCGCTTGAAAATCGTTTTCTTCTCCCGTGCCGTAATAAACAACAGGCACATTGGCGTGAATTTTCGGCAGATACTCGTCATCACCGCAGGCAATGATGCCTTTGTTGACTTGAAGCGCCATGTTTTGGAAAGCATCAAACACATCGTCAATGTTGGCGAAATAATCAGGGTGATCAAAATCAATATTCGTCATGATCGCATAATCAGGCTGATAGCTTAAGAAATGACGGCGGTACTCGCAGGCTTCAAATACAAAGTATTCGCTGCTTTCATTTCCTCTGCCCGTCCCGTCTCCGATAAGAAACGAAGTCGGCTTCGCCTGCTGCATCACGTGTGCCAAGAGACCCGTAGTGGACGTCTTGCCGTGTGCGCCCGTAACCGCGACACTTGTATATTTTTTCATATATTCAGCTAAAAATTTATGATATCTGATAACAGGAATTCCTTCAGCGAGCGCCTTTGCGATTTCCGGATGAGAATCAGGGAATGCGTTTCCGGCGATAACCGTTAAGCCCGGTTTGATGTTATCGGGGCTGAACGGATAGATCGGGATATTTCTTTTTTCAAGGGCAGCCTGAGTAAAAATCTGCTTCTCGATATCCGATCCCTGCACCTGATACCCTGTATCATGCAGGATTTGAGCAAGCGGGCTCATACCTGTCCCTTTTATTCCAACAAAATGATAAACAGTCATAATCGTACCTCCAACAAACGTCTATCTGTTCCCCAGTATATGACGCTCATTTCATTTTGCGACCGCCGCGGGCGAAAAGCCCGCACAGCGGCGCTTCCATTTATTTTTACGTTATCGTCAGTATCTGTAACTTTCTTTTTGATTAAACCTGCCGCATGATATTTCAGCGCGTGACAGTGATGCTGTTTGATGGTCCATCCATTATCATACCATGTTTGTGAGAAAAATGAACGATATTCTTATTCTTGAGTAATGTCAGCAGCCGTAATCAGCACTTCGCGGGGTTTGCTGCCCTTCGCTTCTGAGATCATGCCTTCAGCTTCCATCATGTCAATCAGCCTCGCCGCACGGTTATAGCCGATCCTGAACCTTCTTTGAAGGCTGGAGGTGCTGGCGCTGTTTTGCTCCACGACAAATTGGCACGCCTCAGGAAACAGCTCGTCCTCTTCCTTGAGGGCGGTTCCCTGCCTGATCAGTTCTTCCTGTTCAAACAAATAAGAAGGCGGGAGCTGCTTTCTGACATGAGAGACGACGCGGTCGATCTCGCTGTCTGAGACAAAGTTCCCCTGCAGACGCACCGGTTTACCGGTACCGTTTTCCCAGTACAGCATGTCGCCTTTTCCGAGCAGCTTTTCCGCTCCCGCCATGTCGATAATCGTTCTGGAATCGACCTGACTTGAGACGGAGAATGCGATCCTCGTCGGGATGTTCGCCTTGATCATGCCGGTAATGACATCGACAGACGGACGCTGTGTCGCGACGAGGAGATGAATGCCGCAGGCTCTCGCTTTCTGCGCGATTCTGGCAATGCTTTCTTCCACATCGTTCGGCGCGACCATCATTAAATCGGCAAGCTCATCAATAACCACTACGAGGTACGGGAGCTTTTCGCCTGTCTTATGATCGGCCGTTAATTCATTAAAGCGGCCGATATCTCTCACACCCGAATGGGCAAACAGTTCATACCGCCGTTCCATCTCTTCCACAACCCATTTTAACGCCGCGGTTGCGGCTTTGGCGTCCGTGATGACAGGGCTGACCAAATGCGGAATTTTGTTATAAGGCGCAAGCTCGACCATTTTCGGATCAATCAAAAGCACTTTGACCTCGCTCGGATCTGCCTTATAAAGCAGACTGACCAAAATGGTATTGATGCAGACGCTTTTTCCCGATCCTGTCGCACCCGCAATCAAGCCGTGCGGCATTTTTTTCAAATCAATGACGACCGGATTGCCGGAAATATCGACACCGAGCGCGGCTGTAAGCGGAGACGGATTCGTCCTGAAAGCGGCGCTTCTGATCATCTGCCGTAAATCAACGACCTTGCTTACGCGGTTCGGAACTTCAATGCCGATCGTGTTTTTGCCGGGGATCGGCGCCTCAATGCGAATATCCTTGGCAGATAAACTCAGCTTTATATCATCTGCTAAGTTTGTAATTTTGTTTACTTTCACTCCCGGCTCAGGATGCACTTCAAATCTTGTGACGGACGGGCCTTGTGTGACATGAACAACTTGGGCGCGCACATTAAAGTTTTTCAGTGTAACGTTTAAAAGCTCGCGCTGTTCTTCAATCCATGATTGGTCGTCATGTCTCTGCGCCGGCGGTACGTCCAGAAGCGACAGATTCGGGAAAACATAGCCCGCACCGCTTTCTGACGTCTTCATCTGCTTGTGTTTATCGCTTTTGAGCATCATGACGTTAAACGGAACATTGCGCTCTTTCGGCCGCTCCGCCGTTTTTACGGGCTGTTCGTAATTCTTCGTTTTTTCTTCGGCAGGCGGGGCCGGGGCTTCGGCCGGCTCGATGACTGCAGATTCAGGCTCCGGTTCAGAATGCTGAGGGGCTTCGTTGAACTCAGGCTGTTCATCTGCTTTTTGTTCCGCGTCAGCTTCAGGCGATTCAGACCGGGCTTCAGACTGCGGCTGAACTTCCTCTTCATACCCGGGTTCTGAGTATGTATATACCGGTTCCCCAGCGGTTTCAAAAGCTTGAGCGGCTTCCGTCTCAGGCTGCTGATACTCCTCCTGCTGCGGCGCTTGTTCTTCTGTGTGTTCAGACGGCCGGGACGCTTCATACTCAGTCTCATTTAAAGGCTGCGGCTCGGTTTGTTCCAGCTCTTGTTGATCTGTATAGCCGGCAGGTTCCGTGCTTTCCGGCTGCTGCAGGTCTTTAGCCTCGCGCGGTTCTGATGCTCTGTACACTTGCTCTTTTGCATTCTCAGCCTCAGTGTGCGGCTGCTCTTTTTTGGCGGCCTGGAATTCTTCCGTTTCTTGTTTCACAGACGGTTCCGGCCGGGTGTCCGTCTGTTTTGTCATGGCGGATGCTGTGAATGCGGGCTCTTTTTCCGTTTCCTGACCGGACTTTGGCGGAACAAATTGCTCCTCTGACAGCAATGTCACGCTCTCTTCACGCTGTTTTTGCGGATTAGGCGCTTTTTTAATGCTGTGCTGAGATTGAAAACCGTAGACCGGTGAAGGAATGGATGTCGGTTTAAAGGGCTTTTTCACCGGCTCCGGCTCTTCATATGTATGCTGCTTCCGCTCCCGCTCCGTATGCTCCTTCCCGGCGGCATATCCCCGGGACGGCTGGCGGCGTTCATGCCTTTCCTGCTGTCTTTGTTCCGTTCTCTTATAGCCGTCCGGAACGATGGGAAAGCGGAAATTCCCTTTCGGATATTCGTAATATATTTTAGGATCTTCCATGCGCGTTAATTTGCCTTCTGGCTGATCCGGTATCTGCTGTTTCGGGATTTGGGCATGTGTGTTCGGTTCATGTTCATGCTCTTCTTCTTTTTCACCTAAAAATAAGTCAAAAAATTTATTCAGCCAACTCATGTTTAATCACTCTCTAACTCCCTTATTAGTAGTCTGGGACGATATTTAGTATACCACTGCCGGGCGGCTCAGAAAAGATTAAGCTCCCAACTGAAGAAAGCCGTTAAGCAGGCCTGCTTAACGGCTTTCTCTCACATCATTCGATTCTGTGCGCTTATTTATGGGAGTTAGAATTGAAATGCTTCGCCGGCCTGGCGGCTGTCTTCAAGAACGAGAATGCCTTTTTCCGACGGTGCATCCGGCAAAGCGAGTTCTTTCGCGGAGCAGATCATACCGCTTGACGGAACGCCTCTTAATTCAGCGTCTTTAATGACAAGCCCGCTCGGCATCACCGCGCCGACTTTAGCGACGACGACTTTTTGTCCTTTGTCTACGTTCGGCGCGCCGCAAACGATTTGAAGGGTTTCCTCTCCCACATTCACTTGGCAGATATTCAGTTTATCCGCATTCGGATGTTTTTCTTTCGATTCAACGTGACCGACAACAAATTTCGGAGAAAGGTCAACCGTCAGCGTTTCTGAAACACCGTTTCTGTTCAGTATTTCATTCACGTCCTGAACGAATGTCTCAGACAAAGCGACAGGGCCATTGTCCTCAATCTGTAAATAAGAAGACACGTTAAAAATATTAAAGCCCGTCGTTTCTTTTGTTTCTTTGTTAAAGATTCTGACGACATCGCCTTCTCTTTCATAGCCGATTTCTTCACGTGCTGCATCTTTAAGAGAGATCAGAAGCGTATCTCCCACACCTTCTTTATTGTAAAAAGCGTTCATAAGAAAAATCCTTTCTAATCCTTTTTCGGCCGGCTTTTCGCCATGATAAACACAGGTTCCAGTCTGCCTTCATTATAGAGAAATGAAAGGGCCGTAATCGGCACCGTGCCGCTTGCAAAGAAGCTCATGGACATTTGCCCTAAAATATCATAACCCGATTCATTTCGAATGTCAGCAAGTATTAATACATCCTGATGCGGGACAGAAATCGCTAATTCGCCTTCAGCGGCCTGTTTGTATTCATGAAGAATCGAATCATTGAGAATCCGGCTGGCGTCATAGCCGTCATTCGCTCTGAAAAAATAAAAATAATTGCCCGCAACCGTATCCTGCTTTACGACCGAAGGGAGCGAGCGGAGATTGAATGATGCCGTTTCCCTGATCCGTTCTTTTGTCCAGTTTTCTTTCTCAAGCATCCGGCTGTCAATTAAGCGGTACGTCTTGCCGAGGTCAAGCGCGTAGTAGATTCTCGTTTCGGCGGTATGGTCATCATACACGAGCGGAATGCCGTCGCCCGTTTGATCAGGAAATGACGTGGAGCGGATCACCGGATAAATTCCGGCTTCCTTTCCGGACATCTCCTGTCCGCTTCCTCCCATCGCCTCCATCGCTTCTGACACATAGTAGACGATCTCGTCGATCGCTTCTTCTTTTTTCGTCTCCCACTTGGCGATGATCGGCGGAAGTTCTAATGTGATGCCTTTTTTGGTCGTTTGATCCTCAACACGGAGGGTGTCTTTTTCTCTGTCAAAAAAGAAGGATCGGTTCTCGTGCTGCAGGCGCTGTTTTAATAGATCCGACAGCTTCCTCGACGTCATCTTCAAAGCCCGTGGCCTCCTTTATGCTTTAGCAAGGGAATCGGTTAAAAATTGCTCGATTTCTTCTTTCGTTTTGCGGTCTTTGCTGACGAAGCGGTTCACTTCTTTTCCTCTGTTAAATACCACAAAACTCGGAATGCCGTAGATTTCCCATTCCGCACATGTATCGATAAATTGATCGCGGTCTACGTAGTAATAAGTGAATTCAGGAAAGTCCGCTTCCAGCTCAGGGAGAAACGGCTCCACAAAGCGGCAGTCCGGGCACCAATCCGCAGAAAACATAAATACCGCCCAATCGTCCTGTACCGCTTTTTGCAATTCTTCCGTGCTTTCAATCTTTTTCATTGTCATTCCTCCATCTGGATTTTGAGTTTTTTTGTATGCTGATGTTTGTCCAATTGGATCATACCAGACTGTTTACAGCAAGACCAACTATATGCAATATCATTATCATATTTCATTTGCATTATCAAGCAAGTTTCGTTTACCATTTTGCTTATAGCCGTACGAAAATCTGAATATGGAATAAGGAGGAGCAAAAGATGCAGTTTGTCGTATATTTAGCCGGTGAAATCCACAGCGATTGGCGGAACGAGATCAAGAACAAAGCAAAAGCGCTGCACCTGCCGATTACGTTTGTCGGACCGATGGAAAACCATGAGCGCTCAGACAATATCGGAGAAGAGATTATGGGCGAGCAGCCTGATTCTGTTTTAAAGGACGCCAGAGCTTCTGATATCAACAATTTCCGTACAGAGGTGCTGATGGAAAAAGCCGATTTTGTAATCGCCCTGTTTGGCGAGAAATATAAACAGTGGAATACCGCGATGGATGCTTCTTATGCCATCGCAAAAGGCAAGCCGCTCATTCTGATCCGCCCGAAAGAGCTGCACCATCCGCTGAAAGAGCTTTCCGGCAAAGCGAATATTACGGTGGAAACCGTCAATCAGGCGATGAAAGCACTCTCTTATTTATTTGAAACAGAATAAGCAGGCCGCCTTATGCGGGCCTGCTTATTTTTTCACACATTTTCTCTGATCGTTTCGACCGTCTGCTTGTCACTCGCCATGACCAGCTTAATGAGCATTTCTTTCGCCGCGGCATAATCATCGACATGGATGATGGCGGCATTTGTATGAATGTATCTTGAACAAATGCCGATGACGGCTGACGGAACCCCGCTGTTTGATATGTGAACCCGCCCGGCATCCGTTCCCCCGCCGGAAGCGAAATATTGATAAGGGATATTGTGCGTTTCCGCCATATCAAGGACGAACTCTCTCATCCCGCGGTGCATGACCGTCGTTCTGTCGAGGATGCGGAGCAGCACTCCCTCGCCGAGACGGCCGAACAGCTCCTTATCGCCGCTCATATCATTTGCCGGGCTGGCATCAAGCGCATAGAAGAGATCAGGCTGAATCATGTTGGCCGCTGTCTGCGCCCCTCTCAGGCCGACTTCCTCCTGAACGGTGGCCCCGGCGTACAGGTTGTTCGGCAGCTCTTTTCCGTGCAGCTCTTTTAATAATTCAATGCTTAATCCGCAGCCGTAGCGGTTATCCCACGCTTTGGACAATATTTTCTTCTCGTTGGCCATCGGGGTGAACGGGCAGACCGGCACGACCTGCTGACCCGGTCTGATCCCCATTTTGACCGCGTCCTCTCTGTCATCTGCACCGATATCAATCATCATATTTTTGATCTCCATCGGCTTTGCGCGCTGGGCATCCGTTAAAATGTGGGGCGGGATGCTTGAGATGACGCCGATGACAGGTCCGTTATCCGTCTGAACCTCGACGCGCTGGGCCAGAAGCACCTGGCTCCACCAGCCGCCGAGCGTCTGAAATCTCAGCATGCCGTTATCCGTAATCTGCGTCACCATAAATCCGACTTCATCCATATGGCCTGCTACCATAACAGTGGGCGCATCTTCAGCACCGCGCCTTACGCCGAAAACACTTCCGAGTCTGTCCTGCACGATGTCATCCGCATATTTCGCAAGCTCCCGTTTCATAAAGGAGCGGACCTGATGTTCATTTCCCGGTGCGCCGGGAAGCTGCGTCAGCGTCCGGAAAAGCGTTTTCGTTTCCTCATTCATATTTTCCCCTCATTTCTATGTAATGCTTTTATTTTATTAGAAAAACAACTGTTTTCCAAGCGGTCAGATTGAATGGGCTGTAAAACCGCCGCTTTACTTAACACCGTCTGGTATCTTCTGTATAATAAAAATACGACATAATTGGAGGTGCTTCATATTGAAACTACGTCATTTTCTCTTAGGTGCAGGAGTCGGATTATGCGCTGCCATCGCAGTGAAAAAGTATGCGATGAAACCTTATATCTCTTCAGAAAAAGCGCTCCGTATCGTGAAGGCGGCTTTTAAACAGCGCGGACCGATAGACGGATCGTGGATTTACACAGAGCCTGAGCCTTACCAGGTAAACGGAGAAACCATCCAGGTATACAAAACCGGTGTGACACGTTCGGCTTTCGGCGAGCTGGAGCAATATGAAGTCATGGTCAATGCAAAAACAGGCCAGATTGTCGATGTCATTGATTCTGTCGCCTCATAATTCGGACAAGCAAAAAATAAAGCCCAAAACCATCAGCGTTTTGGGCTTTATTCGGTTACATCGGCCGAATCCGTTTGTATACGGGGTGCCACATCTCGTCCTGCACCGTTTGGATCAGATCCTCGGGTTCCGTTTCCGCTACACCGTCCTGGATGGCCGCTTTTGCTACGGCTACCGCTACAGTTGCCGATACCGTTCTGAGATCTTCCACTTTCGGGAGCATCGGCGCCCCCGGCTTGCCGACATCCACCATACCGGCGATGGCATTCGCGCAGGCGACAAACATATTGTCCGTGATGAGCCTTGCCTTTGTCACAATCGTGCCGAGTCCGAGTCCCGGGAATACGAGCGCGTTGTTCGCCTGGCCGATATGGTACGTAACGCCGTTATACTCAACAGGCGGGAACGGACTGCCCGTCGTGACAAGCGCGCGGCCTTCCGTCCATTTAATTAAGTCTTCCGGTTTTGCTTCTGATAATGTGGTCGGATTTGACATCGGCAAAATAGCGGGCCGTTTAACATGTGATGCCATTTCTTTGACGATTTCTTCTGTAAATGCGCCTGATACAGTAGATGTGCCGATCAGAATCGTCGGCTTGGCCTGACGGACCGTCTCCGCCAGATCAATTGATCCGCCTTCACCGCTGCGGCTGTACTCTTTCACTTCATCGGCAGACCGGGCGTACGGAACCTGAAAATCACGCAAGTCTTTCATGTCATCCGTTAACAGTCCGTTTCTGTCGATACACCAAAAGCGGCTGTATGATTCTTCTTCGCTTAATCCGGCATGCACCATTGCTTCGCGCAGCTGCTCAGCAATTCCGATACCGGCCGTTCCCGCGCCGAAGACGACGACTTTATGTTCTTTTAAAGGCACTTTTGATGCTTTCGCGCAGGCTAAAACAGCTGCAAGCGACACCGCGCCCGTTCCTTGAATGTCATCGTTAAACGTACAGACTTTATTTTTATACCGTTTCAATATGCCGCGGGCGTTAGCCGTGCCGAAATCCTCCCAATGAAGCAGCGCATTCGGGAATGTTTCCCGGGCAAGCGAGACATACTCATCAATAAAGCGGTCATATTTCTCGCCGCGCACTCTTGAATGCTGGTTTCCGACGTAAAACGGGTCATTTAAGAGGCTTTCCTGATTCGTCCCCGCGTCCAATACGACCGCAAGCACTCGTGACGGGTCAATTCCGGCCGCTGCCGTATACACCGCAAGTTTTCCGACAGAAATGGCGATGCCGCCGACGCCCCAATCACCGATTCCCAGAATGCCCTCGGCATCTGTCGCAACGATTAAATCAATGTTTTCATTTTTTCCGAACTGCTGAAATGCGGCGCGCATTCCCTCAGGGTCATCTATCGACAAATACAGACCGCGGGGTTTTCTGTACTCATGGCTGTAACGCTGGATCGCGGTGCCGACTGTCGGCGTATATACGATCGGCAGCATTTCGCCTAAATGATCATTTAGCAGCCTGTAAAATAATGTTTCATTCCGGTCATGGAGAGCAGTCAAGTACACATTTTTGCTCAGCTCATCAGGCTGCGAACTGAACTGTTCGTAAGCCCGCTTCACCTGCTCTTCGATTGTCAATACCTTCGGCGGCAGAAATCCCTCGAGTCCGAGTTCCTTTCTTTCCTCTTGTGTAAAGGCCACCCCTTTATTTAAAAAAGGAGTAGAAAGAACTTCTAATCCGCGCAGAGTTGTTTTGATTTCTCCATCTGTTGTCACTTGAAATTGATTCACCTGTCTCTTCCTTTCAAAGCAATTTGTCTTAGGTTTGCTTTTATTCCCGAGATTCATACAGGTAAATCATTTGATTCCGCTTATTTTCTCTCCCGTTTGACAGACGCGGCCACTTCGCCGTCTTCGCCCCATTTTACGGCTCTGTAAATCGCGTCGTGATAGAAAATCAGCCAGGCGTCTTTCTCTGCCGCGAACGCCTGCCATTTTTGCTTTTGCGGAATGGAGGTCATCGGATAGTCATCATATGCCAGCACCCATAACGGATTTTTATGCGCATTTGTCGGCATCAGGTCGGCAAAATGCACAGCCGTTTCCCCTCCGTCTTCTACCACAATGACACTGTGTCCGTCACTGTGGCCGCCGGTGTGGTGCATCGCAATGCCTTCTGTGAGCTCATACGCGTTCTCAAAGGTCTCGACCTGATCTTGTACAGCCTCCCAATTTTCTCTCCAATATGTATTTTTCGATCTGATATTAGGGTTTCTCATTTCTTGCCACTCTGTCGCAGAAGTGATAATGCGGGCGTTCGGGAAAACAGAGACAAGCTCCTCTCCGCGGTATTCCGTCAGGCCGCATGCATGGTCAAAATGAAGATGGGTCATTGCCGCAATATGAATGTCTTCACAGGAAAGCCCGAGTTCACTCAGAGATTTTTTCAGATTGGACTCCTGCGTTACACCGTAATTCCTTTTCTGCTTATCGGAGAATTTCCCTCTGCCGATCCCCGCGTCAACCAAAATATTCAGGCCGTTTTTTCTGATCAGAATCGGGTCTGTTCTTAATTCAATCTGGTTTTTGTCGTTTACAGGGTATTTTCTCGACCATAAAGGCTTCGGGACAACGCCGAACATCGCTCCTCCGTCCATATGCGTTACACCGCCGTCCAGCCATGTTAATGAAATATTCCCAATATTCAATGTCTCCATCTTGATCCCTCCTGATGTAATCGTAGCAAATGGCGGCATAAAAAAACAGACTCCCGCATCAGAGTCTGTCTTTTGTTCTCCATTCAACTTCAGCCCGGTAAATCGGCTGGCCGAGCGCGGAGAATTTTTCTTCGTATTCTGTCATAATATTGCCTTTCGGATCGCTGTTGTGCAGATCGAGACTGACTTCCTTCAGAAGCAGGCCGTATTCGGAAAAACTTTTCAAAGAGTATTCAAACAACCCGCGGTTATCGGTTTTGAAATGAATCTCACCCGTTTCGCCCATGACTTCTTCGTATTTTTTCAAGAACGCTTTAAAGGTTAAACGGCGTTTTTCGTGACGGTTTTTCGGCCAAGGGTCAGAAAAGTTTAAATATACGCGCTTGATTTCTCCCCGTTCAAATACGTCATTCAGTGTTTCCGCGTCTATATTTAACAAACGGACATTGTGAGCCCCGCTGTCCTTTACTTTTTGGACGGCAGTGACGATGACGCTTTTAAACAGCTCAATTCCGATATAGTTGATATCCGGATTTTGCTTGGCCATTCCTGAAATGAACTGCCCTTTTCCCGTACCGACTTCAATATGGATCGGGTTGTCATTGCCAAAGACCGTGTTCCAACGCCCTTTATACTGAGCCGGATCACTGATGGCGATGTCAGCGTTCTCTGCCAGAAAATCATTCGCCCAAGGTTTATGGCGCATTCTCATATGATTGACACCTCTATCTATAATTTCGAGTAACAACATACCATGAAACAAAAAGAGCCGCAAGCGCCTTTTAAAGGCTCCGGCTGCATAAAAAAAGAGGCTCCCCGGTCCGGAACACTCATGTGATGCATAAAACCGCACCGCTTTGCACAATGTATGACACAGAAAGGATGTGTATATGAATCATGGGCTTAACAAGCGAACATCAGGTCCGGTTATTAAAGGACATACTGGCCGACCACCAATTGGATTGCTGCGGCACGGTTGCCGAGTATGAACAGCTCGAGCGCGTCATCAAATCACTGATGGCTAACACCGGGCTTGATTCAAATATAAAAAACGTGCTCGAGGATGTATACCGCTACAGCCAGTCCGGCATCACGGCCGATTCCATCGACACGCATATTCAGGAGCACCAAAACCATTTGTCCCAATGGGTGGAGCAGATGGATTCGTACTCCTGACTACTTGACAATCCGCTTCATCAGGGCATGAAGCTCTTCCATAGCATCATGGTACGCTTTGTCGTTCCCTTTTGATTTGTGCCAGGCGATGAAGGTGATGGTCTCTGATAACATGTACCACGCCATCCGCAGCCGAAGCCCTTCCGTGAGCTTCATGCCGTACATCCCAAGCCAGCTGTCCCACGCTGGCTCTTCGACGTAATGATACAATAAAGGGCCGAGATCCATGGCCGGATCAGCTATCATCGCGCCGTCCCAATCTATTAAATACAGCTGGTCGTCTTCAGACAAAAGCCAGTTATTATGATTCACATCACAATGGCAAACGACTTTTTCACCGAATTGCACTTGATCCACATGAGCTTCCAAATAAGCAAGGCCTTCCTGAATAAGCGGCGAAAATTGCCGCACAGCAAAGACGGCCTG
This sequence comes from Bacillus sp. 5RYD7K, assembly GCF_059831465.1. Classification (NCBI taxonomy): domain Bacteria; kingdom Bacillati; phylum Bacillota; class Bacilli; order Caryophanales; family Bacillaceae; genus Bacillus; species Bacillus sp. 5RYD7K. Next base: position 1,922,428 of record NZ_CP191200.1, on the reverse strand, counting down.
CTTCAGCTGCGACAAAAGAGCGCCCGGATCGAGCGGTTCTTTCCCCAATCTTTTCAGCATGTCAAGCAAGGCTTTAGATGTGTGGATTTTGCGGAGCAGCTCAGCCACCGGGCGTCCGCTCATATCCTTCGGCTTCAGCTCTCTGCCCGTCATCCAATGCTGAGCCGTAATAACGTCTCCGTTTTCCATCCGTTTCGTCCAAACCAGCTTCGGAACAATGCCTTCGGCGGATAACACGGCTAAAAAGGGCGAGCTATTACGTTTTAAAAAAAGCTGTTGGCCGTTATGTTTCGCATAATATGCATCTCCTGTAGCTCCTCCGGCGGGGAAGATCTCCCAATCGCTACCTAGTAATTGTCCCAACCAGTTCATATCAATGTTCAACCCATCATTTCTTAAAATATTTTAGAATAGGCCTCCAGCCTTTCTCTTTCGGCGGAGCAGCCTGTCATAAACAATTTCTTGAGAATAAAAAAGACAGCTATTGAGAGTCTCATATGCTAATCAATAGCCGTCTTATAAATTTTAGCGCTACAGCACAAACTTCGTCAAGCAAAACTAGCAAGAACACCTGTGAATTCTGAAGATTTATGCCGCAAACCGTTCTTTGCCGAGAAAGATTTGACGGGTTTTATTTTTATTATGTTTTTATTTTTAACGGCGCTCCGCCCGGCATCAGCCGAAACGGCGTCGTTCCGACCAGTTCGCCGTCAGCGTGAAACGGAATTTTCCCATCTGTTTCAAAAATGAATTCCTTCCCCTTTATCATCGTCACTCCGTCCATTTTGATATGCCGGCCAAAGCTCATCGCCCATAAAAAACGATACAGCGAGAAAAAGGACAGGTTTTCCGCAATGACAATATCAAAATCGTTTTGGCGGGGATTTGCAGAAGGCGCCGCTTTCATACCGCCTCCGTAATAAGGATGATTTGCCGCAATGACAAACCAGACATTGCGGAATTCATGCCTTTGGCCGTCTGCCGTGCAGGCAAACCGGAACGGCTGAAACCCCGAGGCCGTATGTATATGCGCAAGCGGGTAAATCACAAAGCCGAGACGCAGAAACCGAAGAACACGCGAAAACGGAAACTCCGCGGCTGCCTTCGAAACCGAGGCGTCAAACCCTACAGACAGGTGGTTAATAAAATAAAGAGATTGTGCTTTGTCATGAAAAAAGTTGATGCTTCCCCCGAAAAATTTCCGTGTGAGCGGGCGGTGCAGACCTTTGATTTCATGGAGGAGCGCCGACTTCTTAACACCGAGGCCTTTGGAAAAGTCATTGTACGAACCGGCGGGCACAAAGGTCAGTTCAATCTGATCCATTCCTTTCAGTCCGTTAATGACTTCATGCATCGTGCCGTCACCGCCGATGACAAAAAGCCGCTTCAGCTTATGATCCTGCATCGTTGAAATCTGTCTCGCCAGCACTTCCGCATGCCCGGGATGTCCGGTCAGAAAGGAGCGGTGGCTGACACCGCGTCTGGTCAGCTCTTTTTGAACCGATTTCCAGACACGCCGTCCCCTCCCGCCTCCTGAGAACGGATTAATAATAAAAAACCATTGACTCATCGTTTGTTTTCACCTGCTTCATTGAAGAAGAGACAGCCTCCAAACGTCCGTTTTAATCAAGCCATTCCTGTCTCCGGTGTGAATGACTTAAGCCGTAAGACAAAAGTGCCTTCGCCGCCTTCAGCTGATGGTGCTTGATCGGCGCCGTATTTTTCCGCTGCTTTTCCAGCCACTCTGCGGCGGTCCGTTTATCGGCTATATCCAGCCCAAATGGCGGCTCCGGGTAATCAAAGTAAGACGTTCTGCTGAGCAAAAGCTTTCTGACGGGAATGTCGGCCTGCTTTTCTTTTACGATTTGCGAAACGACCGAGCCCGTGCGGTTCAGGCTGAGAGACGGATTTAATACTTGGCGCGTGCTGCCGGAACCCCTCTCTTCCCAAAAACGATGTTTTGATCCGATATATACGCTGTCCTCTTCAGCTTCCATAAAAGCAGCGCAGAAAATCTCCAGCGGGGAGATGATGATGATGCTCAGCTCGACGGACGCCTGCTGGATTTGAAGAACCGGATGATACATCACAAAATAGGAATCGGGCAGCTTTTGAGCAAGCATTTTTAATATCCTGTCCCTCTTGACCGCCTGCGAAAGCTCAGACTTTTGAGAAAGCGTGGAGCTCGCCCATTTTAATTGAAAGTCATACAGCTGTTCTTTGAAAAAAGACGCGAGCTCAGACTTTTGAGACGGAAGATTTCCGAACAGCGCCTCTTCTTCCTCCGGCTCATCAAACCATTGGTGCCTCTTTTCATTTATATCGGCCGTTTTTTCTTCTTTTCTCTTTTTTAAGAAAAATTTTTTTCGGGCCGGCGTTTGGCCGGTTTCACCGCCTCCAGCCGTTTCTGTTTCTTTTTCTTCCGTTTTCCGGTCAAACGCTTCAAGGAGAGTCTCCCAGCGTTCTTTCTTCAGCCGGATAAACTGGTTCATATAATGATATGGATCGAGCTCATATCTTGAAATGCAATCGTGTATTTTGATGATCTGTGCCATGTGATTTCCCCACTCCGAATATTTGTTTATGTCAATTGAAACTGTGCGATTTCTTCGTATTTAGGCGACCGGTCAAGGTGGGTCTGAAACAGGGAAAACCGGCTGACGGCGCTTTGCACCCTGCCGCTTTCAAACGGCACATCGTCCGGAAACGGCCGGTCTCCCGCCCACTTCCGCGCCATCGTCATATGAGGATGATACGGCCGTTTTTCCACTTGAAAACCGGCTTTCAAAACAGCCTGTTTTGTTTTTTCCCGCAAATCAAAGAGCCGTTCATTCTGTTCAGGTTCTAGGTGAAGCACTCTCGGCTGTCTGCGGTCGCCGAAAACATCCAGCTGCTGAAACTGTACCGTAAACGGCTGCGCTTTCGACGCAGCATCTGCGAGCAAAGGCAATAGTTTCGCAAGCCGGGCTTCATCCGCGGCCCCGAGAAAAATGAGTGTAATATGATAGTCATGCGGATGCACCCATTTTTTGAATGTTAACGCCGGCTCCTTTCTGGCTGCTTCCCAAATCGGTTCAGCAATGTCAGCAGGAATCGGAATGCCGATAAAATAATGCGGCAATGAAGCTTTCATATGAGGATCTCCCCCTCTTTTGTTATGGTGTTAATTATAAAACGGATAAGCGGAGAGGAGAACCCTGTCCGCTTATTATGATAGGATATTATGTACCGAACGTTTTATACAGAAAGGAATGAGCCGGTCTTGAAAATCGCAAACAGCACGGCGGAGCTGATCGGCGGCACACCGATCGTAAAGCTCAATCGCCTTCAGCCAGAACATGCAGCTCAAGTCTATTTAAAATTAGAATCATTTAACCCAAGCGGCAGTGTCAAAGACAGAGCGGCTTACAATATGATCATTGAAGCGGAAAAAAGCGGGCATTTAAAACCCGGCTCTGTCATCATCGAACCGACAAGCGGCAATACAGGCATCGGTCTGGCGATGAACGCTGCGGCCCGCGGCTACAGAGCAATCCTCGTCATGCCTGACACGATGACGAAAGAACGCATCAACCTGCTTAAAGCGTACGGCGCGGAGGTGGTATTAACGCCGGGGGCTGAAAGAATGCCCGGCAGCATCAAAAAAGCGAAAGAACTCGCCGAACAGATTCCGGGAAGTTTTATCCCGATGCAATTCGATAACGGCGCAAATCCGGACGCCCACCGAAAAACGACCGCGATTGAAATCTATCAGGCCGTTCAGCAGCTCAACAGGCCGCTCGGTGCTTTTGTGGCAACGGCGGGAACGGGCGGAACCATTACCGGAACCGGAGAAACGCTGAAGGAGCTTTTCCCAGATATGATTGTTCATGTCGCCGAACCCGCGGGATCCCCGGTACTGTCCGGCGGAAAACCCGGCGCTCATAAGCTGGTCGGGACAAGCCCCGGATTTATTCCCGGCATATTGAATCAGGACGTTTACGATGAAATCATGAAAATATCTGATGAAGATGCGTATACGACAACCCGGCGCCTGGCCCGGGAAGAAGGTATACTCGTCGGCCCGTCTTCAGGCGCCGCCTGCTTTGCCGCCATTGAAACCGCAAAACGCCTCCCTTCCGAACAGATCGTCATCTGTATGACGGCCGATACGGGAGAACGTTATTTATCAACGGATTTATGGTCATTTGAATGATAAAAAAGGGATGCCGCTTTCGGCGTCCCTTTTTGTGATCACTTGGCAAGCTCATAAATGGCTTCGGCGTATAAAGCGGTTGACCGGAGAAGGTCATCAATTTCGATGTACTCATCCTTTTGATGCGCGCTGTCAGGCCGGCCGGGAAACAGCGGCCCAAACGCCACGCCCGCCGCAAGGGATCTCGCATACGTTCCTCCGCCGATTGAAATCAAATCCGCTTTCTTTCCCGTCTGTCCCTCGTAAACCTTTTGAAGCGTCTTAACGAGCGGATGATCGGCAGATACGTGGTGCGGTTTGCTGTCTTTAAATTCTTCAAGCCGGAATTCAGCAGCGGACATAAAGGCATCACGAACCGCTTGGCTGTCCGAAGTGACGGGATAACGGATGTTGATGCCGAGTTCTCCGCCCTCACCCTTTCTGTATGTAAAGGTGCCGACATTCAATGTAAGCTCTCCGCTGATGTCATCCCTGCAATCAATCTTCAGCTTTTTGCCCCGTGTATCATTTGAAAAATAGTCACTGACAGTTTTGACAAAGTGTTTTCCGGCTTCATCCAGTTCCGTTCCGTTAAGGCACTCAGCAAGCTTTAAGCCGGCATTGACACCATTATTCGGTTCCATCGCGTGGCATGATTTTCCGAACACCCGAAGCGTCAGTTTTCCGTTTTCCGAAACCGCTTCACCTTGTGTTTTTGACTGCTCCAGCCAGTTGCTGAAATATGCGTGCACGGCATCCAGACCGTCCCCTTCAATGACCGCTTCAGCCGCATCCGGCACCATGTTCAAGCGCAGCCCTGAACGGAATGACAGAAGCCCGTTTTTTGCGCCTTTGTCAGAAGTTCTTTTTGCAATACGCAGTGACGCATCTATCATTCCTTTTTCCGCGTTAATGATCGGAAAATCGGCGTCAGGGGCAAATCCGATGTCAGGCATTTTTTCGTGTTTGAAATAGTGGTCCACACATCTCCAATCACTCTCTTCATCTGTTCCGATGATGATTCTCACGCGTTTGGATAAAGGGAGCTGCATGTCTTTGACGATTTTCAGCGCGTAAAACGCCGCCATTGTCGGCCCTTTATCATCAATGGCGCCTCTGGCATATATCCGGCCGTCCCTGATTTCGGCTGAAAACGGATCGCTCGTCCAGCCGTCTCCGGGCGGAACGACATCGACGTGGCACAGAACGCCGACAATTTCGTCACCCGTTCCCCACTCAATATGGCCCGCATAGCCGTCAAGATTTTTGACGGTGAAGCCTTCTTTTTCGCCGAATTCCAGCAGTGAAGTCAGGCTGGCATTGACGCCTTCCCCAAACGGCCGGCCGGGGCCGGCTGTTGATTCGTCCATTACGCTGTTGATCTGTAAAAACTTCTGCGTGTCACGGACGAGATCTTCTTTGTTTCGGATAACTTCAACTTCCCAGTTCATCACAAATCCCCTTTCTTGATAAAGACTTGCAAAATGTTCATAAAACGAATAATATAGATGATGTTTTGAAAAAATGTTCGTCATTGGAGGTACTTATGTTTCATCTCGACAAGCATCAAACGACAATAAAAAGAGAAATTACCGCGGGACTGACCACCTTCTTTACAATGGTGTATATCATTGTCGTCAACCCGGTGATCCTTTCAAATGCGGGAATTCCGTTTGACCAGGTGTTCACCGCCACGATTATCGCTTCCATTGTCGGAACTTTATGGATGGCTCTCGCTGCGAATTTTCCGATTGCCATTGCCCCCGGCATGGGCTTAAACGCGTATCTCGCCTTTCATGTCGTCGGCGCAGGCAGCGGCATTTCGTATCAGACGGCTTTCAGCGCCGTATTTATCGCGGGAGTCATCTTTATCATTTTATCGTTAACGCCTTTAAGAAAACAACTAATAGAAGCCATTCCGGGCAATTTAAAATACGGCATTACGACCGGCATCGGCTTATTTATCGCGTTTATCGGCTTGCGCCAATCCGGTATCATCACGGCTGATAAATCTAATTTAGTCGCACTCGGCGATCTTCATTCGCCTGCCGTCATTTTAACGCTTATCGGGCTTATCATCAGTATCGTGCTGATGGTGCTCAATGTAAACGGAGCTCTGTTCATCGGTATGGCGCTGACCGCTGTCATTGCCTTTTTGACCGGTCAGATTCATTTTACAAAAGGGTTCATGTCCTTCCCGCACCTGCCTGAGGGGCTTTTAATAACAAATCCGTTCGGAGCCCTCGGGGATGTCGTGCACCACGGTCTGTACGCCGTTGTGTTTTCTTTTCTTCTCGTTACGATTTTTGACACGACCGGCACCATGATCGGTGTCGCCGAACAGGCGGGATTGATCAAAAACAATCAGCTGCCGAATGCGAGAAGAGCGCTGTTGGCTGATTCGACCGCTACGACGGTCGGAAGCATCTTCGGCACCAGCCCGACGACCGCGTTCGTTGAATCTTCAGCAGGGGTGGCCGCCGGCGGAAGAACGGGCCTGACGGCGCTGACGATTGCCGTTATGTTTGCCGTTTCCATGTTTTTCAGTCCGCTTGTCAGCGTCTTATCAGAAGTGTCAGCCATTACGTCACCGGCTCTGATTATTGTCGGCAGCCTGATGATGGGGGCGGTGTCGAATATCCGCTGGAATGAGCTTGATGAAGCATTCCCGGCCTTTCTCGTCATTTTGGCGATGCCTTTGACATCCAGTATTTCAACCGGAATCGCGCTCGGCTTCATTTCATACCCGCTTGTGAAGCTCGCTAAGAAAAAATGGCGCGAAATCCATCCTTTAGTCATCATCTTTGCGGTGCTGTTTTTTATTCAGCTTTTTATTTTGAACGGACATTAAAAAAATCCCTTTCCTTTTTCGGAAAGGGATTTTTCACATATAGAGGGCGGAAAAAACCGCAACAATGAGGCACCATCCGGAACAGATGATTTGAATGAGGGTTAATACGCTGTTTCTCGCCCGGAAATAGTCATCACTGTCTTTTTTGATACCGCTTAAAACCGGTTTGTCCGTGATCCGGTCAAAGAGAAGCGACGCGGCATATCGGCTGACCAGTGTAAATAAAATGAGGGCTGCCGGCTTCAGCAAAAGCGGAAGAACGAGAATAAGAGCCGTAAAAGCCGCGGTTAAAAGGTAAAACTGCCGGAGATAACCGCCGTTTCGGATCAGCACTTTAAAAAACAATTCTTTCCACGCCGTATACGCCGACCGTTTTGTAAAGATGTGCTTTGAGCCGGGATATAAAAACGGCTTGCTCCGCCCTTTCTTTTTTACATTCGGCAGCTGCACATCATGGCTGAGCATCAAAACAAAGGCGGCGAATGAAAGCTTGCGCCTGTTCTCCTCAAGCACTTCTTCCTCAAAAGCTGATAAGGACTCCGCTTCTTTCCAAGTCAAAACAACGGAGCAGATGAACAATATACATCCCGCCGGCCAAAGCCAGTACCACTCCGCAGCAAACCGGATCATGAAACACGCGCCCGCCAACAGAACCGCCGCTTTCAGCCAGCCTGCCGCCTGATTTCCGAATGTCTGCCGTCTGATTTTTCTTTGCCGATGCACTGCCAATATCGCAGCATGAAAGCCGGACAGACAGCAAAAAATGCCTGAATATGCCGAGAAGGTGCAGTCACCGTACTGGCGCCATAAGGGAAATAACAGTACGGCAAGCACGCCCCATTTGGTAAGTGAAAGGAACATCGAATATAAAAGCGCGTACCGTTTCAGCTTTTTCATCAGATATTTTGCGTGCACCAAAAACACGTGATCCGCTTCCAGCAAAAAGGTATGAATAAAACCGGTGCACAATAGCAGGACACTGAAGACATACAGCCAGCCCCAGCCTAATACTCCTGCCGCTCCATTAAGAAGTCCCCTGCCGTTCAGCCATTCAGCATATTGAAAAACGGCAAATGCGGCAGCAGGAAGAACGATATACAGCGCGACCGTCCAATCAATGACCGTCTGAAACACCTTCCATTGATACCGCCAAAAATGAAACATCCTTTGAAAAAACAAGGCCCGCCCGGTCATCGCTGACTGCTCCGAACCGCTGAATAAAAGCAATCTAACAATGAACGGCTCCCCGTATTTTCTTGAAGCTCCGCTAACGTGCCTTGAAGAAGCAGAGCGCCCTGATCCAGCAAATAAAACCGGTCGCAGATTTTTTCGGCGGTATCCAAAACATGGGTGCACATCAGAATACCCGCGCCCCTTTCCTTCTCAGCAATCAGCATGTCGGTAAACAGCTTCGTTGAGATCGGATCAAGTCCGATAAACGGCTCATCAATGATGTAAATATCCGGCTTCGCCAAAAACGCCTGTATGAGCATCAATTTTTGCTGCATCCCTTTTGAAAAACCGGAAGGCAATTCGTGTTTTACCGCCGTCAATGAAAATTCATCAAGCAGCCGCCCGGCCCGCTCACGGCACTCTCCGGCTTCTATCCCCCGCAATGACCCTGTGAGTTCAAGATGCTCCCAAAGCGTCAGTTCTTCATAAAAACTCGGACGCTCCGGTATGTAAGCATAAGATGAATCATTCCATTCAATCCCGCCTTCTATATCCCTGCACAGCCCGAGAATCGCCTTAATCACCGTACTTTTCCCCGCTCCGTTGGCCCCGATTAACCCGGCGATTTCCCCCGCGCTGACCGACAGAGATACATTCGAGATCACCTTCGGCCTGTCAGCATAACCGGCGCAGACGATGTTTGCATTCAATAAGTCTCCCAAGCTTTCTCCCTCCCCCGTTTTCATACGGACACGTATAAAAAAAGTTTCAGTTTCCATAATAATAAAAGCGGGCCGGGCATAGTAATGCACCAAGGCGGCGCTCAATTGGAAAAAATTATCTGCGCTTATTCCTAGATTCATGTCCGCCATATCGTGTATAATGGAGGCAGTTAAAAGAGAAAAAAACAGAATGTCTGCCTTTGTTGCTTATTCGTACGAAGTTTTAGAGTCGAAAGTTGTGGTATATCAAGTCCATCCGATCTTATGATAGGGAGTGGTTTTTTGAAACCTTCAACAAATCGTATGCTGACTCGGATTAAATCAGTTTACATGTTCATCCAGGAAAAAGGTCTTGTGACGACACAGGAACTGGTTGATGAATTCGGCATTACACCTAGAACCATTCAGCGAGACTTAAATGTGTTAGCATACAATGATCTTGTTCATAGTCCTAGCCGAGGCAAGTGGGAGACAACACGAAAAAAAGTAAAAATTACATCTTAAGCGAACAATTACATAAGGCCTTTTTCGGCCTGACATGCTGCAAGGCAAAGCAGCGTCTTTGCCTTGTTGTTTTTTGTTCCTCTATATAAAAAGCCCAAAACAAATCTGTTTTGGGCTTTTCTGATATCGATTACACTTCAGTATCTTTCAGCGCTGCGAGCTCTTCTTCAGTCAGCTCGCGAAACTCTCCCGGCTTAAGCTCCGGATCAAGAGAAACAGCCCCCATCGAAAGCCGTTTTAAATAAGCCACTTCATTTCCGACAGCCTTTGCCATCAGCTTCACCTGATGATACTTGCCTTCTGTAATGGTCAAATGAATGACCGTTTCATCCGGGCTTTCAGTGATGATTTCAACGGCTGCCGGCTTCGTCTTATAGCCCCCTTCAATGACGACGCCTTTTTCCAGATTGATGATGTCTTCCGGTGACAGAGGTGATATTAACCGGACCTCGTATGTTTTAGGCACGTGCTTTTTCGGAGAAAGCAGACGATGAGCGAGCTGCCCGTCATTGGTCAGAAGCAGAAATCCTTCGGTATCCTTATCAAGACGTCCCGCCGGAAACGGTTCGAATCTCTGTTCTTCGGGCGTCAGCAGATCAACGACCGTTTGCTGGCGGCTGTCTTCTGTAGCGGACAGCACTCCTTGCGGCTTATTCATCATGACATAAATAAATTCCCGGTAGTCTGCCGGCTCTCCGTATACCGTGATGTCCTGTTTATCCGGATCGACATGGGTTTTCACATCTTTCGCCGGCTCTCCGTCAATCATGACAGCCCCTGCCTTGACGATTTTTTTCACATCTTTTCTTGAGCCGAATCCGCTGTTTGAAAGCAGCTTATCAAGTCTCATCCTGATCCTCTCCTTTAAAAAGAAAAGCCCGCAATAAGCGGACTGTTCATTATTCCTCAATGGGCGGAATGCCTGCCTCTTCTTAAAACCCGCGGCAGACGGTTTCCAAACATTTTCTGCAAAAATCCGATTCGGTACGCGGCAAACATGTACACCGCACCCCCGACAGCGGCACAGACAAAGACGACAATCGCCGCATGCAGCTGGCCGCTTTGGTACGTTACGAAGAAACTGAGCAGCCATTGAGTCAGCTTGACCGCGACTCCCATTACAACGGATAATACCGCAATTAAAATGACCCGCTTCATAAGCACCGTATACGAATAGCCCGCATGGCGCTTAATCATAATAAAACCGTACAGAAGAGAAGCAATATAACCGAGCGCCGTTGCCAATATGGCGCCGTCTCCCTGAAACAGTTTGATCAGCGGCACGTTCAGCACCACTTTTATAATGACGCCGATAAAAAGGCTCACGACCGCAAATTTCTGCTTATTAATCCCTTGCAGGATCGCGGCGTTTACTGTAAACAGAGAAAACAAAATCGCGACAGGCGCGTACCAGAACAAAATATCCTGTCCGATATCCGGACGAAGGCTTTCAGAACCGTAGAAGAACGTATAGGCCGGACCCGATAACACGGACATCCCGACAACGGCGGGAATAACCAAAAACAGAATGATTTGCATCGTCTGGTTAATCTGCTGGTTCAAAAGCTTATAATTCCTGCTCGTAAACGATTCAGTAATCGTCGGAATCAGCGTCAGACCGAAAGCGGTCGCCAGAGAAACCGGGATCATCACAAGCTTCGGCACATAGAGGGTGACAATCGCCAGCATGTCCTGGCTGATGTCCTTATGGCCCGCCGCAATCATCGCTTTATTAAACGTATTCGTATCGATATAAGAATACAAAGGAATCGCCAGTCCGACAAAAACGTAAGGAGCGGCATAGCTGAAAAGCTCAATAAACATTTTTTTATAGCTTAAGTTCGCTGACGGGACAAGGTTCGGCTTCATCGCCAGAAGATCGCCCTTCCGCTTATTCCAGTAAATATAAAGGACGACAAGCCCTCCGAATGATCCGATCAGCGCTGCGAAAGTCGCATATCCGACTGCGATGACAAGGCCGCCGTTAATCACTCTTAAAATCAAATATGTTGCGCCCAATAAGAAGATGATCCGGGCAAGCTGTTCCACAACCTGAGAAACGGCTGTCGGCCCCATCATCTGGTGGCCTTGGAAAAAACCGCGTACAAGACTCATAATCGGCACAACCAAAAGTGCCAGACTGACCATCCGGATGACATAAACGACGTGGTCAATCGTAAGCCCGTTGTTACTTGCGCCGCCGAGAGATGTTTCCGCAAAAAACGGCGCCGAAATATAAAGAATCGAAAAAGCGATCATCCCGGTAACGAGCATAACCGACATTCCCGCTCTCAGCATCCGCCTGCTCGTCTCATAGTCTCCTTTGGAATTATATTTCGAGACAAACTTTGAAACCGCGGCGGGAAATCCCATCGTGGCAATGTTTAAAAACAGTGTATATTGATTATATCCGTATTGAAACAAAGCTCCGCCCGTCGCTCCGACCATCGCTCCGAACGGGATCAGATAAATCATCCCTAAAATCCGCGATATATAGGTGCCGAGCGTCAGCACGAACGTGCCCCTTAACAATTTGCTTGACATGTTTCCTCATCACCATTTTCTACGAAGATTCAACTTTTCTATTTTAACACAACTGGGCAAATAGACGGTAATAATTACAGCGGGAAACTTTTTGGGAAGCTCTAAAAAAACAAAACACGTTTAAGGATTCCCCTTCTTTCGCTATAATAGCAGGAAGCGGACATTTCCGCCTATTATACGCGAAAAAGAAAGTTGTTGATGAAATATGAAACATTATGACGTGATTGTGATCGGCGGCGGCCCGTCCGGTTTAATGGCTGCCATTGCCGCAGGTGAAAAAGGGGCAGATGTTCTATTAATCGATAAAGGAAACAAGCTGGGACGGAAGCTGGCGATTTCCGGCGGCGGGCGCTGCAACGTGACCAACCGCCTCCCTGTTGAAGAAATTATCAAACACATCCCCGGCAACGGCCGCTTTTTATACAGCGCATTTTCCGAATTTAATAATGAAGATATCATCGCCTTTTTTGAAAACCTCGGCATTCAGCTGAAAGAAGAAGACCACGGGCGCATGTTCCCGGTGACGGACAAAGCGCAAAGCGTTGTCGATGCGCTTTTGAACCGTTTAAAAGAACTGAATGTCACCATCCGCACAAATGAAAAAATCAAAGAAGTGCGGTACGAGAATGGCAGAACAGCAGGCATTACGACAAACAATGACGAACACATTAACGCACACGCCGTCATTATCGCGGTCGGCGGAAAATCAGTCCCCCATACAGGCAGCACCGGAGACGGCTATGCCTGGGCGGAAGCGGCCGGGCACACCGTGACTGAACTCTTTCCGACAGAAGTGCCGGTTACATCGTCAGAACCGTTTATTAAGCAAAAAACCCTTCAGGGGCTGTCTCTTAGAAACACGGCCGTCAGCGTCCTGAATAAAAAAGGCAAACCTGTCGTCACACATGTGATGGACATGCTGTTTACCCATTTCGGCTTGTCAGGCCCCGCCATTCTCCGCTGCAGCCAGTTTGTCGTCAAAGAACTGAAAAAGCAGCCAGAGGTCAAGCTCCGCATTGATCTGTTTCCCGGCATCACCGAGGAAGAGTTGTTTCAGCGGATGCACAAGGAGCTGAAAGACACGCCGAAAAAAGCGCTCAAAAACGCGCTCAGACCATGGATGCAGGAACGGTACCTGCTTTTCCTTCTGGAGCGGAACAGCCTTGATCCTCAGATCAGCTTCACGGAGTTGCCGAAGGATCAATTCAGGGCGTTTGTCAAAGACTGCAAACAATTTACGGTTTCAGCAGACGGAACGCTTTCTTTGGACAAAGCGTTTGTCACGGGCGGCGGTGTTTCCGTAAAAGAGATTGAACCGAAACAAATGGCGTCTAAAAAAATGGAGGGCTTATATTTTTGCGGGGAAATCCTTGACATTCACGGCTACACCGGAGGCTATAATATCACGTCAGCCCTTGTTACGGGCCGTCTCGCCGGTTTAAATGCAGGACGTTACTCACACTCGCTGTAAAATGGTTTTAAGCACATTAACCTGAGCGCCCCACCAAAAACATGATAGAGTTTTCTGCGTTTTGTTTCACCTGATTGAGGGAATAGGAAGAAAAGGATGATCTGCAATCGTACGATCATACTAAAGCAAATGGCGTATTGAAAAAATAGTCAAAGGGTGAGAACGGTTGAAGAAAAAGAATATCTCCAGTGTTTTTTGGATTGTGATCGTTATCACAGCCGCTGCGGTTTTATGGGGAGTTATTTCACCTGACAGCCTGCAGCAAGTGACAGATACGGCACAACGTTTTGTTACGGATTCTTTCGGCTGGTATTATCTGCTGGCCGTTTCAATATTTGTCGGTTTCTGTCTCTTTCTCATCGTGAGTCCGATCGGCAAAATAAAACTCGGAAAACCCGGGGAAAAACCGGAATTCGGCTTATTATCATGGTTTGCCATGCTATTCAGCGCAGGCATGGGAATCGGCCTTGTATTTTACGGGGCTGCGGAACCGATCAGCCATTACGCGATCAGCTCTCCCTCAGGTGAAACAGAAACGCCCCAAGCTTTTCGTGATGCGCTCCGGTATACGTTTTTCCATTGGGGGCTGCACGCTTGGGCCATATACGCCGTCGTCGCTTTATGTATCGCATATTTTCAATTCAGAAAAGATGCCCCCGGTTTGATCAGCAGCACACTGACACCGATTTTAGGCGATAAAGTGAACGGTCCGATCGGCAAGACGATTGACTGTATCGCCGTATTTGCAACGGTTGTCGGTGTGGCGACAAGCCTGGGGCTCGGCGCGACTCAGATCAACGGCGGTCTGCATTATTTATTCGGCATTCCGAAGACATTTTCCATTCAGCTGATCTTGATCGTTGTCGTGACCGTGCTTTTCTTAATTTCTGCGTGGAGCGGAATCGGAAAAGGAATTAAATACTTAAGCAATATCAACATGGTGCTCGCGGGTATATTAATGCTATTCATGCTCATTGCAGGCCCGACGGTGCTGATTATGAACTCATTTACCGATTCTATCGGGCAGTACATCCAAAATATCGTGCAGATGAGCTTCCGCTTGTCACCGAATGATCCCCAAAAACGCGAATGGATTAACAGCTGGACCATTTTCTATTGGGCCTGGTGGATTTCCTGGTCTCCGTTTGTCGGCATTTTTATCGCCCGTGTATCAAGGGGCCGGACCATCCGGGAATTTTTAATCGGTGTGTTAGTGACACCTTGTATATTGGCCTTTTTATGGTTTGCGATTTTCGGCGTATCTGCAATGGATCTCCAGCAGAAAGGCGTCTTCAATGTCGCCGGATTGTCGACGGATACGATGCTGTTCGGCGCTCTCAGCCACTATCCGCTCACAATGGTGACATCCGTGTTGACGCTTGTTCTGATCGCTGTATTTTTTATTACATCAGCCGATTCAGCGACATTTGTGCTTGGAATGCAGACGACTTACGGCTCGTTGGACCCTTCAAACCGGGTGAAAGTCACCTGGGGCATTATCCAGTCTGCCGTGGCAGCAGTTTTATTATATTCCGGCGGCCTTGCCGCACTGCAAAACACAGCCATTCTCGCTGCGGTTCCGTTTTCAGTCGTAATCCTTCTGATGATCGTGTCTCTGTACAAGTCATTAGCGAGTGAAAGAAAAGGAATCAAACAAGCGGAGAAATACCAAAAGCCGCGAAGTCCCCGCGTCAAAAAAGCATAATGCACAGTGAAGCCCGGCCATTCGTCCGGGCTTCTTTATTTCCGATATAAAATGAGAGCGGAAAAACAATAAAGCTGCTCCCCTTCCGGATCACAGGCTGCCGCGACCGTATATTTGATATCAACGAGCTGTTCTTCAGAAATCCCCTTTAAAAATGAATTGACTTCAGTCTGCAAATCCTTTTCATGCTCCTCATCAAACACAGCTATCTTCAGCACGTCATCCTCTCCTTTCCCTATCAATTTATTCCGTCAGAAATGAATTATGATAGGGAATAAACAAGTTTTTCGTTTTCACTTTATTTTTACCAATCTTTGATAACGCTTACAAAAATGTAACGGTAGCCGGAGCTGATAGACGAACTCCAAATTCCGCTTGATGAATATCCTAGGAGATGCGCAGAACAAATCAAAAATTGGGAAACGATGAGAGACGGCATCATCAACAATCAAAACCTGACGCATGAACGCTCGAAAGAATACGGTTCGAGAATGATAGAGGCGATGGAGAGGGGGCATTCGTCTATGTTCGGCGGCAATGTGCTGAATACGGGGCTGATACCGAATCTGCCGGCGAAAGCGATCGCAGAAGTGCCGTGCGCCGCCGTCAAAACTCAAATGATGCCGTGCTATTCAGGCGAACTTCCGGAACAGCTCGCGGCGCTCAACAGAACGAACATCAACACACAGCTTTTAACCATTGAAGCGGCCGTCACTTTAAAAAAGGAAGCCGTCTATCAGGCAGCGATGCTTGATCCGCATACGAACGCCGAGCTTTCCATAAATGACATCATATCTTTGTGCGATGACTTATTTGAAGCGCACAAAGACTGGCTTCCGGCTTATCACTAATCATTCGCGATCCGGCCCTTGAGGGGGCCGGACGCTTTATATGTTCAGCACCAGTTTGACCGTCTGTAGGGTGTGTCCTTTAAAGTCTTCTTCAAATTCACATACCCATTGAAATCCTTTAGCCTGATAAAAGGACAAGGCGGGGCGGTTCTCTTTTTCTGCATGGACATAAAGCTCTTTTATCCCGCCGGACTGTCTGATGCATTCTTTAAGAAGTGCCGTGCCTATCCCGCTTCCCTGACAATCCGGATCAATATAAATGGCGGCGAGCTCCGCTTTCCCGTCTTTTTGAACCGGGGTGGCATTTGCAAAACCGAGATGTCTTCCCTCTTTTTCTTCTGCCACAAGGAACAGTGAATGACGAAGCCGGCGTTCCATCATCTCATCATGATAGGCAGATTCGAGAAACTGATCCTGAATGTGTCTGGGGATAATCCCTTCATACGTATGATGCCAGCTTCGTTCCGCGATTTGCCGGACCTGTTTGATATCACTTGCTTTCATAGCGCGTATGACCGGTTTCACCTGATCGCCTCCCGTTTTTTCTATAAAAAAAGAAGAAAAGACGTGCATCCCTTTTCTTCTTTCACTTCACAACGTTATTTCTTCGGCTTTGTTTCGCCTTCCCATTCCAGCATTCCGCCTTCAACATTAACCGTACGGAAGCCCTGCTCATGTAAATACATACAAACGTTCATGCTTCTTTTTCCGGAACGGCAGATAAATACATATTCCTTTTCCTTGTCTAACGCATCCATCTTTTCTGGGATGTCCCCCATGCGGATATGAACAGCCTGCGGAATCATTCCTTCGGCTACTTCTTCATCTTCTCTGACATCAATCAGATACAGCTCTTCTCCCGCTTTTAATTTTTCTTCAAGTGCGGCTGTGCTGATTTCATTTATTTTCAATTTGTGACACTCCCATTCATCTTTATGGTGTAAGTATACCAAAGCCCGCGGTGCAATTTCTATGATAGAGGCCTGATAAAAAAGCCCCTCTCACAGAGGAGAGGGGCTTCGTCCGGTCAGTTTGCCACGATATTGACAAGCTTGCCCGGTACGGCAATGATTTTTCGGATCGTTTTTCCTTCAAGCTGCTCTTTTACTTTTTCGTCAGCTTGTGCGAGCTGTTCTAATGCTGCTTTATCAGCATCAGCCGGAACCATTAATTTCGCTTTTACTTTTCCGTTCAGCTGGACGACGATTTCCACTTCATCATCCACCAGTTTTGATTCGTCATAAGCAGGCCAGGCTTCGTATGCAATCGAACCTTCGTGGCCGAGTTTCTCCCACAGTTCTTCCGCCAAATGCGGCGCAACAGGAGAAAGCAGCTTCACAAAGCCTTCGACATATTCTCTCGGAAGTTCATTCGCTTTGTAGGCTTCATTAATGAAGACCATCAGCTGAGAGATGCCCGTATTAAAGCGAAGCGCTTCGAAGTTTTCTGTCACTTTCATAACCGTTTCATGATAGACGCGCTCAAGAGTTTCGCCCGCGCCTTCTGTCACTTTGCCCGTCAGCTCGCCGTTTTCCTCGATAAACAAACGCCATACACGGTCAAGGAAGCGGCGCGCTCCGTCAAGACCTGATTCAGACCAGGCGATAGAGGCATCAAGAGGCCCCATAAACATTTCGTACAGGCGGAGCGTATCTGCTCCGTGAGACGCCACAATTTCATCCGGATTAACGACGTTTCCGCGGGATTTACTCATTTTTTCATTATTTTCCCCGAGAATCATTCCTTGGTTATACAGCTTTTGGAACGGTTCTTTCGTCGGTACGACACCGATATCATAGAGGAATTTATGCCAGAAACGCGCGTACAGAAGGTGAAGCACGGCATGCTCCGCTCCTCCGATGTAAATATCGACAGGCAGCCATTTATCCAGTTTCTCAGGTGAAGCGAGCTGATCCGGATTTTTCGGGTCGATAAAGCGAAGGAAATACCAGCAGCTTCCCGCCCATTGCGGCATCGTGTTCGTTTCTCTTCTCCCTTTTCTGCCCGTTTCAGGATCAGTGACCTCTACCCACTCTTTAATGTTGGCAAGCGGTGATTCACCTGTTCCGCTCGGTTTGATCTCATCGGTTTTCGGCAGAATCAGCGGCAGCTCTTCTGCCGGAACGGCTGTTGAAGTGCCGTCTTCCCAATGAATGACCGGAATCGGCTCGCCCCAATAGCGCTGGCGGCTGAACAGCCAATCACGCAGACGGTATGTCACTTTTTTCTCACCGTTTTTCGTTTCTTCAAGCCAGGCGATCATTTTTTCAATCGCTTCCGCTTGATTCAGTCCGTTCAGAAAGCCGGAATTGATATGTTCTCCGTCTCCCGTGTACGCTTCCTCTTCCGTGTTTCCGCCTTTTACGACTTCTTTGACAGGCAGGCTGAACACTTTGGCGAATTCAAAATCGCGTTCATCATGCGCCGGCACGGCCATTACAGCACCCGTTCCGTAAGAAGCGAGGACATAATCAGCTATCCAGATCGGCAGCTTTTCCCCGTTTGCCGGGTTTACCGCATATGCGCCCGTGAAGACGCCCGTTTTTGTTTTCGCAAGATCCGTCCGTTCCAGGTCACTTTTCGCCTGAACTTCTTTAATATAAGCGTCTACCGCTTCTTTTTGTTCAGCCGTCGTGATGGCCTCCACAAGCTCATGCTCTGGAGCCAGCACGGCATAAGCCGCGCCGAACAGCGTGTCCGGTCTTGTCGTAAACACCGTGAATGTGTCGTCAGTGCCGTCGATCGCGAAATGGACGTTTGCGCCTTCTGAGCGTCCGATCCAGTTGCGCTGCATGTCTTTAATGCTTTCAGGCCAGTCAAGCTCTTCTAAATCTTCAAGAAGCCTGTCCGCATAAGCGGTGATTTTCAGCATCCATTGTCTCATCGGGCGGCGTTCAACCGGATGGCCGCCCCGCTCGCTTTTGCCGTCAATGACTTCTTCGTTCGCAAGCACCGTTCCGAGTGCCGGGCACCAGTTGACCGGCACTTCGTCTACATAAGCGAGACCTTTTTCATACAGCTTGGTGAAGATCCACTGCGTCCACTTGTAGTAGTCGGGATCAGTCGTATTGATTTCACGATCCCAATCATATGAAAAACCGAGCGATTGGATCTGGCGGCGGAAATTATCGATATTGTGTTTCGTAAACTCAGCCGGATCATTCCCCGTGTCAAGCGCGTATTGCTCGGCGGGAAGCCCGAACGCGTCCCATCCCATCGGATGAAGCACGTTGTACCCTTGCATGCGTCTCATGCGTGAAAGAATGTCGGTTGCCGTATAGCCTTCCGGATGCCCGACATGAAGGCCGGCTCCTGAAGGATACGGGAACATGTCAAGCGCGTAAAACTTCGGCTTGTCACTCTCTTCGCTGACGGCGAACGTTTTATGCTCCAACCAGTAATTCTGCCATTTCTTTTCTATTTTTTCGTGCTGAAAACTCAACGCAAAAACCTCCTTCTGATTGAATACGGCGTATGTAGTCCAAGTATTGACGGGATAAGGAAGATGATATTCAGATTATTCTAAAACTAAAAAAAACTCCCTCATCCCAAAAAGGGACGAGAGATTTTTGTTTCCCGCGGTACCACCCTCGTTAGCGCGGTTTTAAGCCGCACTCACTTGATACTTTTAACGCAGTTATGCGTCAGCGGTTTTGCCGCTGCAACTCTGAGGCGAGTTCGGAAACAGACTTGATTGACTTGCACCGGCCGTCAACTCTCTGACTGCAAAATCTGCTTCTTACTGCTCCTCTTCACTGTTCTTATCGCTACCGTAATCTTACCTGTATTTTATAGAATTCTGTTCATAAGTGCAAGCAGGTTTGTATACAATGGGAATGTACCCAGAACGGGTCATGAGCGGGGATATTATTTTGATGGAGGATTTTTTTGCTGGTGTGGTTTTGCTTCGGCCGAATCACTGTTTTGTTCCCTGACAAAATCAAAGCTCCTGAGAACAGCTTCTCCGCCGTAGCCTGCGATTATGGATAAGATGACGAGTTGAATTCCTGAATCGGGGTTAGCGGATAAGACAAGTAAGATGGAAGCAGCCATTCCGATAAAACCATCTTCCAAAAAACCGAGATAGATAAACCGCTTTGTCATTCTGGGTTTCTCCAGCCTGCCTCTCTTTTTCACATGACCGAGAACCCCCATGATTCCTCCAATTACACAAGCAATAATTACCTGATGCAGCATCTTCATCACCTTCCTAAAGCCCTTATTTAGTAAAGCGACTTCAGGCCATCCAGCCCCCTTACGAATACGATGATTTTCGATATCTACATACCGGCGAATGAGCAGGAAAGTAAAAAGCTTGTTTCTTCCATTATATGTGAACACATGATCGGTAAGCTTGATGCATTAGATTCATTTTTCACCCAGTGACAATGACCTAGTCACTTACTTAGCAATGATGTGCCTTCCCTTATATATTCAGTGTATATGAAGACAAGCCCGAATGACAAATTGCAAACTGCGGCTGCTTGAAACAGAACATGTGTTATGCTACGGTTACTGTAGATTCATTTAAAAAGGGGAGAAACAATGGCTGAAAAAAGTGCACAGCTTTACGGCCAAAAGGGGGTTTTATATGGCTGACTCAAATGTACTCGGAAAACTGGAGCAGCTGGAGCTTATCAAAAAGGCGCTTGATCACGCACGCATCGGCGTGGTGATTACAGACCCCTCTCTTGAGGACAATCCCATCATTTATACGAATCAGGGATTTATGGATATGACAGGCTATTCTTCCGAAGAGATATTAGGTAAGAACTGCAGATTTCTGCAAGGAAAAGAAACCGACCGAAAACAAATCGCGAAAATAAGAAAAGGCCTAAAACATAAAGAAAAGATCACGGTGCGGCTGAAAAATGTCAAAAAAGACGGCACCTCGTTTTGGAATGAACTCAATATTGATCCTCTTTATGTTGAAGACAAGCTCTATTTTGTCGGTTTTCAAAAAGACATCACAGAGCAGAAAGAGTACGAAAAGCTTCTTGAGGATTCCCTCGGTGAAATTGCGACGCTGTCAACGCCGATCGTTCCGATTCGAAACGGGATCTCCGCCATGCCGTTAGTGGGGAATTTAACAGAAGAACGATTTGATTCCATCGTGACAACTTTGACAGACATATTAACCGCATCTAAAGATGATTACTTAATTATAGACTTATCAGGTTTAGCTGAGGTAAACGAACAGACCGCAGACCGGATTTTCAAATTGCATCATCTGCTTAATTTAATCGGCACAGAATTAATCATCACCGGGATCAAGCCTTCCCTCGCCATGAGAATGAATCAGCTTGATGCAAGCTTTACTTCATTAAAGACGTATTTAAATGTTAAGGACGCGGTCAACGTGCTTCCGGTCTTATAAACAAAAAATCCCGCCGAAACAGCGGGATTTTTCATGTCGTCATCGCACTTGGACGTTTTGTTTATTAACGGTTTTCAGACGTTTGTCATACAGCACCGTCGCTAGGATGCTGACGACAAGAAGCGCCATCAGGATCAAGAGCAGCACGCTCATGCCGTATTGATCAACCAGCACGCCGCCAAGGAGCGGCCCGATCATTCTGCCGCCCGTCGCCGCACTGTTGACGAACCCTTGGTAAAACCCTTCTTTCCCCTTAGGCGCAAGCTGATCGGCAATAGTAGGCACGGCAGGCCAGACAAGCATTTCTCCGATTGTTAAAATCACCATCGCGGTAAGGTACATCGGAAAGTGCTTGGCGCCAAGGAGCACGCCGAACGAGACGATAAAAATACAAAAGCCGATGACCATCTGCGTTTTTAACGCACCGGACCATTTTTTCAGAACAGCACCTATAAGCGGCTGTCCGGCGACAATCAGGATTCCGTTTACGGTCCAGAGCACACTGTATAATGAAAGCGGCATACCGATGCTTTGAGTATGTGACGCAACGGTTGTGGACCACTGCGAATAGGCAATCCACCCGAGAACATACCCGCCGCTCAGTATAAGAAGCGCCGTAAATTTCGTTCTGCTGCTGACAGGCTCGTAGTCCAGTACAGAGACCTGGCCCGCGTTTCCGGTTTTAATATTTCGAAACCCGAAAAATACGATAAGGAAAAACAGCACATACAGCAAAGCATTGGCTAAAAACACGTACGTAAACGAGTACGCCGCAACCATTCCGCCGAGTGCCGAACCGACCGCGACACCTGCGTTCTGAGCTACATAAATTGCATTAAAAGCTTTCCGTCCGCCCTCTTTCCAGACTGCTCCCGCCATGGCGTAGCTGGCCGGAAACACGATGCCGGAACCGAACCCGACAATGACGAGCAGCCAAATATAAACGGGCCACTGGTGAAACAGAACGAGTCCGAGAAGACTTGCCAAGGTGATGATAATGCCTAGCATAATGGATTTGAATCCGCCGATTTTATCAAACAAAAATCCGCCGCATAAATTCCCCGCCACACTGGCTCCGGAATTCAGCATCAGCACAATCCCCGCGACAGTCAGCGATTTTCCTAAATGATTATGAATATAGATCGTATTCAGCGGCCACAAAAAAGATGCGCCCGTCACATTGATAAACATTCCGATAATTAATATCTTCAAAGCGCGCGGCATACCGATCCCCCTGTCTCTATAAAAAACCCCATGAAAAAACGGAAACCGCAAGCTGCAGCTCCGTATCGATCCCATTATCATAGCAGATTCATTTTATCGCCGCGGACGCCTTTTTACAACATCAGAATCTGAAAAAAATAATGCCGGAATGTTGAAAAAATTACAAATGATCGGCTTCACAAACATAAACAGGCTTCATGCTCTTTTCCTCAGCAGCCAAAACGGAATATACAGAATGAAAAAGCTCAGCACAACCGCCGCTTCCATTGAAAGAAGATACCACGGCCAAGGGCCGAGAACATTCAGAAGCGAAGCGGTCTTCGGTTTTTTCATTAAATAGAGGTAGTTTGCATTCAGCACACGGTCAATCAAAAAGACACACGCCCCGTACAGATTTACGATCAGCAATGACACCCAGAGCGCGCGCACCGACGGTCTGTACTTTTGGGCACCGGCCATAAACAGACAGGCTAGAAACACACAGCCGTGCGAGATAAAAAATACGATGTACCGAAAATGAGGGAAAGAATACGCCCCTAAATCAGGTGTGGCCATCGCTTGTATGGCGCTGCCCAAACCGGCAAAATAGAGAAAGGCGAACAGCTTTTTGCTTTTTGTCATGACCATCAGCATCGCCAAATAGACGGAAAGGTCGCTCAGCTGCAGCGGCAGAGATGTTTTCAGCGACCAGGCATGTTGGCTAAGCAGCCATATATGATAGCTAATCTGCGACACGGCTAGAAGAATGAACAGCACATATCGGAAAACGCGATTCGGCCGGCCGTGATGGAGCGTTTTCCGGAATACGATCACGCACGCCCCCAGCAATCCGATGATCAGCAGCGTGAAAATGTGTTCCTTGGAAAAAAGATGAAAAGCCCCTGTTTCAGATTTCAATTGAAAATACTTTTGCATAAGGCTCCCCCGTGCGAAAAAATGACGTATGTCTATTCTTTTAAAAATCGCTTTTTTCTATTCATGCAGAAAAAAGCCCCGCTGTGCGGGGCTCCTCAACTTGTTTTACAATGCGGACCGAATGACCTTTTTATAATAAAGCACCGACAGCATGCCGAAGATGGAGTACAGCAGCGTGTACAGCGCCATGACGATGATCATCGGCGTCCATACTTCCGTTCCGAACAAAAACCACCCTGACTGAACGGCAAAATAGCTGTGGAACAGCCCGAGAACGAGCGGAATGCCGAAATGATACACCTGCTTCCGGCGGATGCCTTTCAGCAGATCTCCCGTTGTGAAGCCGAGCTTCCGCAGTATCGTGTAATCAGCCTTCTCATCCTCACACTCGCCCATTTGTTTAAAATAAAGGATACAGCCCGAGGTGATCAGAAAGGTTAAGCCTAAAAACCCGACAATAAACATGATCAGCCCCATATTTTTCTTTTGGGTGTCAGCCGTTTCAAACTGTGAAAGGGCGCCGTCTGAATAATGCTGTGCCTGAAACAGGTCATCAGCTTTTTGGACGTCCTCTTCATGTTTGAGTGTAATGCCGAAAAACCGATTTGATTTTCCCTGAATGGACGGGTCGATATCTTTCTCGATCCTGTCAAATACGTGCTGTGTGACGATCACGGTCGGCAGCCCTCCGCTTGTAAATGTATATGACAGGAGGAAGTCGTTCTTCAAGCCCTTATACGCCAGCGGTATTTTATCCGTTTTGCCGTTTATATCAATGGAACCCGACGTTTTCAAGTCGAGAAATCTTTTCATCATATCATTATATCCGGTAAACACGGCTTCTCCGTCGGAGAGTGACACGCCTTCTGCGTCTTTCTCGCTGACAACCGGCAGCGCCAAGCTGGACGGGTCCTGTGCGAAGCTTTTCATATCGCCGTTTACGATGTTCTTCACATTGACACCGGCTTGAATGGTCTTGATTGTTTTCACTTGATGTTCAATTCCTTTCTTCTTCAATAAGGCGGTAAATGAGTCTGCCTCCTTTTGGTTATCAAACGCAAAGTCCGCCGCCGTATTTTGCTCAGCCGATTTTTCCGCGGAGTAGTACGAGATATAGCTTAAAGACAGCAAACCGATGGACAGCGCCGACAGCGTCGTAATAATTGTCAGCAGGACGGCGTTAGACTTCATCCGGAACATAATGGATGACAAAGACAGCACTTCACTGACATTCAGATACCCGCCTTTTGATTTCCGGATGAGGTTTGCCAAAAAACTGACTGAACCTTTAAAAAACAGATACGTTCCGATAATGACCGATCCGAGAATAAACACCATTGCCGAAAACAGTTCATTCATGGTTGTAAAACTGCCTCCGAATAAATCTGCGGACACGGCATAGCCGGCGATAATGGCCGCGATACCGATGACGCCGATTGTCATCTGCACCCAAGAGAGCCGCCTTATGCCGCTTTCTGACGATGACGCGGTTTTAAATAAAGACAAAATGCTTTGCCGTTTAATAAATAAGTAATTCATCATCATAATCAGCACATAAATGGCCCCGAACACAATTAACGTCTGAACGAGCGCCTTGCTTGAAAAAAACAGTGAGACAGAGGCTTTCACACCGACTGTATGAAACAGCATCATCATACATAATTTCGAGAGAGAAAAGCCGGCAAAAATACCGATCCATATCGATCCGAAATACAAAATGAAGTTTTCTGTGCTGAGTATGCGGAAAATGTGCATTTTCGTCATGCCGATTAATCGGAATAAGCCGATTTCCCGGCCGCGGCGTTTGATAAAAATGGTGTTGGCGTATAAAAGAAATACCGACACGATCGCCACAAGCAGTATGGAGGCGGCCCGGATTGCCGCTGCTCCTTTTATGGAGCTTTTCATTTCATCAAGCGCCGGATCGTATTGCATCGTGACAAACGCGAAATAAAGGGCGGAGCTGAACACCAGCGCAAACACGTAAAGGTAATAGTTTTTCATATTCTTTTTCAGGTTCTGGAAGATCAAATGATGAATGCTCATGCCTGAACTCCGCCCAATACACCTTGCGTTTTCATAATATCCTGAAAAAAGTCCGGTCTGTCCTGGCCGCCTTTATTCAGCTGTGTATACACGCGGCCGTCTTTAATGAAAACCACACGTCCGGAATAACTGGCGGCAACCGGATCATGCGTCACCATCACAATGGTGGCGCGGCGCTTCTGATTCAAACGGCTGAGTTTATTCAGCAAATCCGAAGCGGCTTTAGAATCAAGCGCTCCCGTCGGCTCATCAGCAAAAATAATCCCCGGCTCGTGAATAACAGCTCTCGCGGCAGACGTCCGCTGTTTTTGTCCGCCGGAAATTTCACTCGGATACTTATCTCTCAACTCATAGATGCCAAGCTCCTCTGCCGTCTCGGCAAAACGCCGATCCGCCTCTTTTTTAGGCATTTTCGTAATGGATAACGGCAGGAGTATATTTTCTTTCACGGTCAGCGTATCCAATAAATTATAATCCTGAAAGATAAAGCCGAGGTGCCGTTTTCTGAATTCGGCAAGCTGTTTTTCTTTCATGGATGTGATCTCCGTCTCATTCAGCCTGATCGTGCCCGCGCTCACTTTATCAATGGAAGAAAGCACATTCAAAAGAGTGGTTTTCCCTGATCCTGACGGGCCCATAATGCTGACGAATTCCCCTTTTTGGATCTGAAGATCAATTCCTTTCAGCACCTCCTGCTTATTCAGCTTATTTCCGTAGTTTTTTCGAATATTGCCTGCTTCTAAAATCATCACGTTACGATTCTCCTTTTACATTGGTTATCTTCATTTTAAAAACAAAAGCCGTTTTTTTCGTTTGATTAAGCGAACAAAAGAGAAAAGCATGTGACACTTTTGTCACACGCTGAACATGCTGACGGCGTCGTTTTGTTTCGGAAATACCAAGGTAAAAACCGTGCCTCGTTTCGGCTCTGATCGCACGCTGATCTGGATGTGAAGCGGAGCCGCAGCTTTTTGAGCCAAATACAGGCCCATTCCCGTTGACGCGTGATCACGGCTCATCCGCGTGGAGGTGAACCCCTTTTCAAAAATGCGCGGAAGATCTTTAGGCTTGATGCCGATGCCGCGGTCTTTTATATCCACATGCACCCGGCCGTTTAGTTCATAACTTTTTACGGTTATATCATCCGCTTCGCTGTATTTGACGGCATTGCTTAACAGCTGTCTGATGATGAAAGAAAGCCATTTTCCGTCACTGAGAACGTCCGGTGCCTCAAGTTGTATGTCAAACCCGATTCCTTTTTGTATACACCATGATTGCAGATTTTTAATTTCTTTGAAAACGAGCGGGCGGAGCTGAATGCGCTGGAACGATAAATCATTTTCGATAAAGGACAATCGTTTCTGATGAAGCTGCTGGTCGAGGAGATGGTGAATCCGCAGCCATTCATAATGCAAAGGGGCTTTCAGCAGCTGTTCATCAAGGCGCTCGATCATGAGATGCATCGCTGTCAGCGGTGTTTTGACTTCGTGAATCCACGACATCAGCTCATCCTTCTCATGCTCTGACGCCGCCTGCATATGAAGTGAGCTATTTCTTAATCGCTCTGTCTGTTCTTCAATGCTTTCTTCAATGATCAACTCAAACGGACTGTCGGGCGCTTTTAGACCGGAAATATCTAAATCAGCGTCCCAATCTTTTAAGCTTTTATAAAAAGCGGTCTCTTTCCGATAGCGGAACAAGAGAAAAACGAGAAAGGCGAGAAGTGACAAATAAATAAAATACAGCGCCGATAAAAATGGAATGGACGGATCAATATATGCCGCGAAAAGGAGTACGGCCTGCTGAAAAAGAAACATCGCGATCCAGCTTTTTCTTTCGAGCAGAAATGATTTAATCATAAAGACCGTCTTCCTCCTTCGCGATATACCCCTGTCCCACTTTGGTCTCAATCATTTTCCCGATACCTAAATGATCGAGCTTTTTCCGCAGCCGGTTGACATTCACCGTCAGCGTGTTATCGCTAACGAAACGTTCATCGTTCCATAGGCTTCTGATGAGTTCTTCGCGGCTGACGATTTTATTTTTCTGCTCGGCCAGCAGCTTTAAAATCAGCATTTCGTTTTTGGTCAGTTCGACCGAACCGTTTTTATGGCTGACTGTGCCGGTTTCTGTGTCAATGACCGCCCCGCACCATCTTTTCATCAGCACCGGTTCTGTGCCGTATTGGTGCACGCGGCGGAATACCGCCTGGATTTTCGCGATTAACACATCAAAGTGAAAAGGCTTCTGTATAAAATCATCCGCCCCGAGCTGCATCGACATGACCATATCTGCCGGATGGTCACGCGAGGACAAAAACAGAATCGGTACGTTTGATTGAGAGCGTATCATTCTGCACCAGTGAAAGCCGTCAAATTTCGGCAGCTGCACATCAATGATTACCAAATCAGGCTTGATTTCTGAAAACTCCTGAATGACCCGGCTGAAATCCTTTATTCCGTGCACCGCAAATGACCAGCCCGTTAATCTTTCTTTCATCTCGTGAAACAAAGTGTTATCATCTTCTATTAACAAAATGTGAAACATTTGTATTCACCCTTTTCTGATTAATAGATGAAAAACCGGCTGTTGCGTCCAGCCGGTTTTTTCTCTTTACAATTCTCTTCTTAATGCGGTCAGAACGTTGGTTTTTGTCGCTTTCCGTGCCGGATTCATACCCGAAATCACCGCGACCCCCGCACAAATGACCACTGCGATCACCACGAGGCTGAGCGGAATATAAGAGAAGGTATAATGAAGATCTTCAGCTCCGGTATTTCCCCCTACCGCTTCCAAAATAAGCGGGACAGCCAGGTTAACGGCAAAACTCACTCCGTAGGAAATGATAATACCAATGACAGAACCTAATATTCCGATATAGGCGCTTTCCATCAAAAACATTCTGCGGATGATGGACGGGCTTGCGCCGATCGCTTTCATAATCCCGATTTCCTGCGTTCTTTCCGTAACCGCCATCGTCATCGTATTGAAAATACCGATGGCAGAAATGACGACGGCGATAAAGCCGACAAAGATCAGACCGATTTTAAAGACGAGGAAAAACGTGTTGACGCCTTGCAGCTCGGTTGTGACGGACATGACTTGATAACCGTCATCACTCAAATCATTTGTTAACTGTTCAACATTGTCAAATTTGTCAGCGTAGACTTTTATGCTTTTTTCAGCATTTCCGCCTTTAAAATCTAAGAATTTCGAAAAATCCTTTTTGAATTGATCACTGATAAAAATATTTGTGTCCTCCATCCAATCTTGGGACGGTTTTTTTGTAATCCCGACAATTTTAAAGTCGTATGTTTTGGTTCCTTCCGTTTTTCCGCTATCATTGTTCGTCTTAGAAATGCTCAGCTGTATGGTTTTATTCAGCAGATCCTTCGTATAGCCTTTTGGCTTTTTCACGTCCGAGACATCGTCTTGATGATCCTTTAAGTCCTTGTTGTAAGCCTCAGCTTCTTTTTTCGTCCATAGGTTTTTCGCGAAATCATAACCGACCACAATTTCATTTTCTGATTTGGCTACTCTTCCCTGATCAAGCTCCATATTGGCTTTTACTTCATCTTTCATGTTCGTTAACACGACCGTTGAACCTTCGTTTGTCCTGTTATCCAATGACGCTTTATTCGGTTCATATACTTCGGTTCTTTCAACGACAGACTTGACATTCTTATATTTTTCCAAGTCTGATTTCTTCACGGCTTTTCCGTTCTCTTGGCCGAGCACTCTTATTTCCGTTACGATCTGCTGGCTCATAGTTATGTCTGTTATCGTTTTTTGTATGCCGAATCCGACGGAGGCCAGCACAACCAAAAATGCACATGCCATCGTTGTTGCAAGCACAGTCATGAAAACACGCAGGCGGTTTTTCTTCATATTTCTTCTGATAAAGTGAACCTGATCCTTAAATCTCAACAGTAACGCCCCCTTTTAATACGC
The DNA here is from genome assembly GCF_059831465.1 of Bacillus sp. 5RYD7K. Classification (NCBI taxonomy): domain Bacteria; kingdom Bacillati; phylum Bacillota; class Bacilli; order Caryophanales; family Bacillaceae; genus Bacillus; species Bacillus sp. 5RYD7K. The sequence continues at coordinate 1,892,920 of NZ_CP191200.1, read as the reverse complement.
CGTCATGCAGCTGGAATTTTGAGTGCGCAATCGAAGCGACTTCATCGTCATGCGTGATGATGACAAAAGTAATCCCGCGCTCCCGGTTCAACTGCTGAATTAATGCAAGCACCTCAAGCTCCGTTTCCGAATCAAGGCTTCCCGTCGGCTCATCTGCTAAAATGATCGACGGATTTAAAATCAGCGCTCTTGCGATGCTGACACGCTGCTGCTGGCCGCCTGACAGCTCATTCGGATAATGATTCGCATGATTCTCAAGCCCGACCCGTTTCAGCATGTCCGCGACTTTCTGCTTCCGTTCAGACGGTTTAACTCCTTTTAGGGCAAGCGGCATTTCAACATTTTCATAGGTTGTCAGACTCGGAATGAGCTGGAAGCTTTGAAAAATAAAGCCGAAATGCCCGAGGCGGAACTGAGCCCACTCCTTTTCACTGAAGCCCGTCACATCAGTGCCGTTAATGACGATACGCCCCTTCGTCGGCGCTATGTAGCCGGAAATTAAATTCAGAAGCGTCGATTTTCCGGAACCGCTTCGCCCGACGATACAGGCGATTTCCCCTTTTTCAACCGTCAAAGAGACGTCTTTCAGCACCGGAACCTGACTCTCTCTGCCTTTCCTGCCGATTTTAAATGAATGATCGATATGCTGTACCTCTATCACGTACACCACTCCCCTTTATATTTGTTTCGTTTTTTTATAGATGAAGTAATAACTGATGAAAAACCCGATCACCGCGCCGATCAGCATGCCGAATATGTAACCGGTATATGAACCGTTACCGTTATAAGCATATCCGCATACACCCGCACTTCCCAGCATACTAAGCGCCATGACCAGCCCTTGGATCATGCGTTCTGTATGTTTGTTTAAGATAAAATGTCCGCTTCGCTCACTCGGCATTTTCAGGAAATTCACATAGCCGAAAAGATAGAAACAAAATCCCATTAAGGCAGATATAAGCAAGGCATGTTTCGTGTAATACATCCATGGTGTATGGATGTAAGCGGCAGGCATGAAATAGATCAGAAATCCGCTCCAAGGAAAATCAATATTCTGCACAGACTGGCTGCCAAAAAGGAACTCAGCATTTAACAGGTAAATGATCAAGACAACGATCGGAAAAACGGAGACCATGAACGCTGTGATCAGCTGTGCTGCTAAATTGCCTGTTATCGTGCCGGCGGCTGTCACTAATGCATAAATCATCAAGCTGATGACCAGCATCCCGGCGCTGAATGAGTGAAAATGATCTACAGCGTCAGGTTTAAGCGCAAGAAACAATATGTCAGATAATCCGTAAGAAACAAGCTGCGAGCCGGCTAACACGGATGCTCCCAACAAAAACTTAGTATGGAATATCCGGCTTCTCGAATACGGCAGACTCAATGTGAACATGTTTTCAGCCCGTCCCGCTCTTGTCAGAAAAAGCCCCAATATAACCGGAGGAATGAAGTGCAGCCCAATCAAATTCTGATTGCTGTAATTCATGCTGAATGTACAAACTGAACCTGAATATTGATGAAGCGCACCCAAACAATCTTTATAGTGAAAATACTCATTTATAATTGCCAAAGGGCCTAATATAGATAAGAACCCCGCTGTAAGCAGCAGCAGCGTCTGCCGCTGCTTCCATTCTTTATAAAGCAAACCGTTAATCGGCACCTTGCCTTCCCCCAAACTTCTCATTTGCAAACGAATCTACATATGCTTTGTTTTCCTGTAAACCGTAAAATAAGTGATAAAAAACCCGATCACAGCGCCGAAGAACATGCCGGCTAAATAGCCGAACATCGTGTTTGTGACTTCATATCCGAATAATCCAAACCCCATAACGGCAAACACAATCACCAAAATCTGCACCGGGCGGTCCAATTTTCTCCAAAGAAAGAATCTGCCGTTCCGTTCATTCGGATGTTTCAGAAAGCTGACATAACCGATCAAATAAAAGACGAGGCTCATCACTGCCGGAATTATTAAGACTAAATCTCTTTCTCTGATCCAGTCGTTAAACACATATCCAATAGGAGTTATAAATACAAAAAGACGAGATTCGATATAGCTGCTGATGAAAGAGAATTGATTTCCCACACTAATATCGAAAACAACCTCCAGATTCGCGGCCGGCAGACCGATGAGTAAAAAGGGCAGAACCGTTACTGTAAACGCCGTTAACAGCTGGGCGAATATATGTCCCGTTAATGCGCCGGCTGCCATTAACAGGGCGAAAGCCATAAAACTGATCACAATCACTCCGATTGAAAAATGATCAAAATCGTTCGTATGGCTCGGTTTCAGCAAAGATATGAGCAATGACGCCGCTCCGTAGCCTATCGCCTGAGGAACAACAATGACTGCCGTGCCAAGCCAGAATTTAGTCTGGTAAATTTGACTTCTGCTGTAAGGCATGCTTAACAGTGCATCCATCGTTCCTTTGGTCCGTTCCAAACCCAATAAGCAGGCAGCAACGATGACACTCACAACCCAGCTGAAAGAAAGAAGCGACCCATTCGTATAACTCAACGTAAATTCACAATCTTGAAGTACTTGGTTATTCAAACATCCTTGATATGTTGAGTAGTTGTTATAAACCATAAAAGGGTTTGCTGCTATTAAAAAAATACCGCACAATATAAACAGCCACTGATTTTTCTTCCATTCCGTGTACAATAGTCCCCGCGGTATCATTCCGGTTCTCCTCTCTTACACATGCTTCGTTTTTTTATAAATTACAAAATAACTGACCAAAAACCCAACCGCTCCTCCGACAAGCATCCCGACTACATATCCTGTCATTGTATGGCCCGTCGAATACCCAGACAGACCAAAACCGAGAACGGCGATAATGATCACTACAATCTGAACGGGGCGGTCAAGCTGTCTCCAGAGGAAAAAACGGCCGTTCCGTTCCGCCGGCTGTCTGACATAGCAAAAGTACCCAATGGCATAAAATACAATGCTCATCACTGCCGGGATGAGTAATATATACTTGCTGGCAGATACCCAATCCGTATTAACATACATGATCGGAATCAGATATTGAAACGAATCGTTTAGGTAAGCATTGACTGACGGCATCAGCTCATACATGCCGACCCCGAAGATGACTTCCGCATTTGTCAGCGGCAACGAAATAATCAGGTAAGGCGCTATCGACACAGTAAACGCCGTTAACAGCTGGGCGAACGTATTGCCCGTTAAGCAGCCTGCACTCGCGACCAATGCAAAAGCCAAAATACTCACAATGATCTCACCGACGCTGTAATGATGGAAGAAATATACGCGCTCAGGCTTTAACAGAAGAATGAGCAGCTCGGCCAGCCCGTAGCCGATGACTTGGAATCCGGCAATGACCGCCGCTCCGAGCCAAAATTTGGTGTGAAACACCTGAGCGCGGGAATAAGGCAGACTGAACAGCGCATCAATCGTTCCTTTCGTACGCTCCAGTCCGAATAAGCAAACCGCCAAAATCACAGCGGGCGCCCAGTTCAAGCTCAGCATTCTGCTATCCAAAGAATTCACATAAAACTTACAATATGCTCCGTGGGTATCCAGACAGCCTTGGTAGACCAGATAGGTATTTAATACTTCAAACGGATTAACTGCCGCTAAAAAAATACCGACCATCACGAGAACAGTTCGATTCTGCATCCATTCTCTGTACAGCAATCCCCTGTCTACCATCTCCGGTTCCCCCCAAACTTCGCGATGAAGACTTCTTCTAAATTCACAGGAAGTTCGTTCCATACTTTCGGCCGCAGCTCTTGCAGAAATTTCTTTTTCTTCTCATCGTTTTTCGGAATCAGCACTGTATAAAATACACCGGCATGGTCGAGAATCGGTATGTTTTGTTCTCTGATCATCAAGTTGACATCCTCTTCAAACGCCATTTGGATTTTTATGTATTCTTCCTTCATATCATCCAAATCCATCACATTCGTCAGCTGGCTGCCTTCCAAAAATCCGATCCGGTTGCACATTCGCTCAATATCTTCTAAACGATGTGAGGTAATCAGGATGCTCGTTTCCCGTTCAGCGACTTCGTCCACCATAAGCTGAAGCACGTCATGACGTGTTACGGCGTCAATGCCGTCCGTCGGTTCATCCAAAAGAATCAGTGCCGGCCGTGAAGCAAAGGCAAGGACGAGCGCGAGCTGTTTTTTCAGCCCTGTTGATAGTTCACGGTATTTCTTCGTTTCCGGAATATTGTACCTGTTCATCAGCTCATTGGCGTAAGTCACATCAAAATTCGGATAGATTCTGCTTACAATCGCAACAAGCTGTTTATATGTATATTTGTCATAAAAAGGATTTTCAACAGGCATATAAATGATATTCTGTTTTACTTTTGGGTGCCGCTTTATTTCCACCTGATTAAATAAAACCGTTCCTTGATCCGGCAGGAGAATCTGCTGAATGAGCCGGAGCAGCGTTGTTTTCCCTGATCCGTTTCGGCCAAGCAGCCCGAAAATTTCTCCTTTTCCGATAGTAAGTGAAATGTCTTTGAGCACTTCTTTACTGTCAATTGTTTTTGAGAGATTACGCAATTCAATCATGATCCGTGCCTCCTTTCACATCAGCGCTGATTTCCTTTATCCATTCCTGCAGCTGCTCCAGCTCAACTCCCGCGTAATGGGCATCGATGATGAGCTGTTTCAATTGCTCTTTTATCATCGTCATCTTCCCTTCAACCAATGTCTTTTTTGCATTCTCCGATATATACGTTCCTCTTCCCCTCAGCGTTTCAATGACGCCATCGCGTTCAAGCTCCTTGTACGCTTTGCTGACGGTATTCGGATTGGCGATAATGATCGTTGCCAATTCTCTGACAGAAGGAAGTTTATCCCCCGGCTTCATGATCCCTTTCAAACAAAGCTCTTTCAATTGCTGTATGATTTGCTCATAAATCGGAGTTGAGCTTCTCGGGTCGATTTGAATCATTTACTTCCCTTCTTTCTTTTACGAGCTGCTCGATTTCTTTAAATGTTCTGCCACTGAAAACCGATGACGACAAGAATGACAAACAGACTGCTGGCCAAAACCGAAGCGGCGATAATAAGAGGCACATCTTGTTTTACGGATCTTTTGTTTTTCATGAAAGCTCTCCTTTCCTTTGCTCAGCATTTATATGTCGTTTTTATTTTTTTAAGTGTTTGTAGTGTATTACGTCAAGTAGTACACATAATACAATAAACACACTCCGCCTTATTGTCAATTCTTTTTTGAAAAGAAATACAAAAAAACCCGCCGGGATTCCGGCAGGGTTTTTTGCACCATCTGAGACAGCGCGGTCAGTAATCGAAATTACGCTGCAAAATCATATTGTTTTGCAAAGTCTGCAGCTGCAGCCTCATTCGGTAAAGCTGTTCTCTCTGCTGATCATTCGCAGATAATGACAGCTTGTTTAATTCATTCACCGCGTTTTCAAGCATCATTTGCGCTTCACTGTACTCATTATCATTATAATGCTCTTGTTTTGAAGCGGTTATAAATTGCTCATTCGCAAATTCATACGCCTGTTCGCTTCTTTGGAGATGTTCATCTACTGATTGTCTTGTTGCCAACGAAACCCCTCCTCAGTGAATGGAAATCAAATTTAGTTTGAGCGGATGAAAAATGAATAACACCCGAAGGTTGCAGGAAAGTGAACCAAATTTTCCGTATATCAGCTAAAGGAATGAGAATTCTGTCTGCAGTCATAATAAGCAAAAGAAAGCCGCATCTGTTTTCACATTGTGAACCCCCATCATTCATGCTACAATTTTAGGATGCATCTGATGTGAGGGAGGCTTTTTGAACATTGAACGAGAATAACCCTTTTCCTTATTCAAATACGGAAAAACGGTACCATACATTAAATTATCATCTGCGGGAGCATTTCGGAAATAAAGTGTTTAAAGTCGCGCTTGACGGCGGTTTTGACTGTCCGAATCGGGACGGCACGGTTGCACACGGCGGCTGCACGTTCTGCAGCGCTGCGGGCTCCGGCGATTTTGCCGGCAACCGGGCCGATGACTTAATCACGCAATTTCACGATATCAAAAACCGCATGCACGAAAAGTGGAAAGACGGCAAATATATCGCATATTTTCAAGCTTTCACGAATACGCATGCTCCGGTAGAGGAGCTGCGTGAGAAATTTGAATCCGTACTCAAGCTTGACGGCGTTGTCGGCATGTCTATCGCAACCCGTCCGGACTGCCTGCCCGATGATGTCGTGGAATATTTAGCCGAACTGAATGAGCGGACATATTTGTGGGTTGAGCTCGGGCTGCAGACCGTACATGAGCGGACCGCCCTTCTGATCAACCGCGCCCATGATTTTGACTGCTATGTTGAGGGCGTCAATAAGCTGAGAAAACACGGCATCCGCGTTTGTTCCCATATCATTAACGGGCTTCCGCTCGAAAACAGGGACATGATGATGGAAACGGCCAAAGCGGTTGCCGATTTGGATGTTCAAGGCATCAAAATTCACCTGCTTCATTTATTAAAAGGCACACCGATGGTGAAGCAGTATGAAAAAGGAAAGCTCGAATTTCTTTCTCAGGAAGAATATGTCCAGCTTGTATGTGATCAGCTCGAAATCATTCCCCCGGAAATGATCGTTCACCGCATTACGGGAGACGGGCCGATTGAATTAATGGTCGGGCCGATGTGGAGCGTCAACAAATGGGAAGTACTGGGCGCCATTCAAAAAGAGCTGGAAGCACGCGGAAGCTATCAAGGAAAGCTTTTCAGGAAAATCGGGGAGGAGACTGCCCTATGACCTTGATGCATATCCTCCCTTTCAGTAAAGAATTGCTGAAGTCAGCCGCACAAGAAGGAGATATCACGGTTGACGCGACGATGGGCAACGGACATGATACATATTTTCTGGCAGGCCTTGTCGGTGAGACAGGACATGTTCATGCCTTCGATATTCAAGCGGACGCACTCGCCAAAACGAAGGAGCGGCTCGGTGCCGCCTTCAGCCCGCGCGTCACGCTTCACCATAAGAGCCATGATCAAATCAAGGCCTCTCTGCCCAAGGAAGTGCACGGGCATGTGGCTTGTGCGGTATTTAATCTCGGCTATCTGCCCGGCGGCGATAAAACCATTACGACAAACGGCCGCTCAACCATTTCTGCCATCGAACAGCTCCTTGAGCTGCTGAAGGAAAACGGGCTGATCGTTCTCGTTGTCTACCACGGTCATCCTGAAGGCAAGACGGAAAAAAGTGCATTACTGGAGTACTGCAGCAATCTTGATCAGGAAAAAGCCCGCGTGCTGAGCTACGGCTTTCTCAACCAGCGAAACGACCCACCGTTTATTATAGCGATTGAAAAGAAATCTGCCGGCAAATAAAGAATCGGCCCGTATATGACAGGCCGATTCTTTTTGTGAATGGTGTTTACATTTTTTCAAAAGTCCCTTACCATTAATAATGGAAAAAAGTACATGTTTAAATGTAACATCCGGGAGGGGCAGCAGTTTGAATATTCTTCGCATCATATTTTCCAGTGTTCCCTATGTCATGTTCGTCATCATCTTATCAAGGCATTTAGGATTTGAGTTCGCAAAAACCTATTATTGGTGGTTTGCCGCATTTTTCGTCATCGGGCTGATCGGCAAATTTGCAATGCACCTTGCAGCAAAAAAGAAACCATTAGAAAAAGAGACAGCGTAAATGCGCATGTCTCTTTTTATTTACTGCTTTTGCAGCACGTTACGTGTATATGCGGGATTGTTTGTAAATACCCCATCTACTTTTTGTTTCAGCATAATCGGCGTCAGAGCCCGCTCATCTTCCTTATCAAAAAAGACGTGAACCTTCATCTTATTGTGATGGATACGTTTGACGGCGGCTTCATTTGTTAATTTAGCATTAAGACCGACTGTATCAGCATATGTTCTGATGGCTTGCAGCTGCTTATCATTTATGTTCTCAGCCTCTTTATCTTTTAATAACCGAACAAGAGGGACGTTTTTATTCATAGATCGAACTTTCTTTAAGCTCTTCTCGCTAAAGGATTCAATGACCGCTTTATGACTGGAAATCAGCTTATATTTTTGTAATATGTCAATCAGCTTCTTTTCCATCACCAGGCTGCCGTTGCTTTCTCTTGTCTCAATATAGTAATTGGCAGTTTGTCCGAATTTCTCTATGATTTCTTCAATCGTTAAAATCTTTTCTCCTTTTCCGGCATTCAGTTTTTTGATCTCAGCCAAAGACAGATCCTCTGTCAATCCTTTACCATCAGTTGTCCGATCGACCGTTTTATCATGAATTGCAATCAGATGGCCGTCCTTTGTCTCCCTTAAGTCTATCTCAATATAGTCTGCTTTGTCTTTAATGGCACGTGCATAGGATAAAGCAGTATGCTCCGGTTCAATCGCAGAAGAGCCCCTATGCGCTATTAATACGGGATGATAGCCGGCGAAAGCATGTATGACGGAGCAGCCGCCCGTCATGGAAATTAATCCTATGATGACTAAATACTTTAATTTTTTCATAAAATTAAAATATCATATTATGCCTGCGCAAACAATGTTTCATTCTTCACATAAGAATAAAAAAACCGCACCTTCATGATATACACACACGAAAGGCGCAGTTCACCCATTACGAACTTTTCGTCCAAGCCATCTTCTGAAATTTGCGGTAGGCTCTTCCGTTGATATAAAAGAAAAATGACGTTTTGCCGCTTGCTCTGATCAGCTTTCGCGCGAGGCGGCCCATTTCTTTTTGGCTGGCGACTTTGTCATCGGATAAATAGACGCCGAGCAGCCCCCTGTTAATCAGCCGGTGGAAGTTTTCATGCGGAATGCCGTGCAGATGTTCATCCGCTTTTTCAATAAAATGCTTCAGTCTCTGCATCATTTCTTCATGAGACTGATAATACGTGCAGAAATTCAAATCGCCTTCAAGCAGATCCTCTTCCTGGTCAATTAAATAATCGAGCAGAATGTGCAGGCCTTGTATGTACGGAAAATAACTGCTGCGGATTTTCTCAGCGGTATGTTCGTTAAAATCTGGCTGGAATGAGTAAGCAACGAGACAGAAAATGCCTAACGTCGAACCGGCGCAGGCCGAGAACTCAAACCATTCCATTTCCGGAAGCTTTGACTGATACTGCTCAAACCAGGCTTTAAGCCTCGGAACGCGTTCATGTTCTACGACATGCTTATGAACCTGAAGATCGCAATAATAATCGCACAGCTCAAGCAGATAAGGTTTAATAAGGCTGTAGTGTTCTATTGACCCAAGCACCCGCTGGCATGTTTTGACCAGCTCATGAAGATAACCGCCGTCATCCTGCTCCTCTCTGTACTGATAGTACGGCTGCACCTCTGCACCCACCGTCAGCGCGTCACGCATGGAAAGGTGAAGCATGCGGAAATCCTCCGGGTCAAGCGATGTGCTGCGGTCGCACAGATTGTCCAGATAATCACTGATCGTCTGATACGCAATGATAAATTGCACACACTTCTCTTTTTGCTCTCCCGACAGCAGTGCTAAAATGCCGCCGCCTTCACAATGAAACGATTTATCACGGATACTTGCGGCCGCCTGCTGCCGCAGCTCGGTATTTTTAATGGAATCTGATTTTTCCCGCCACATATTCAATTCCTGATGAACGAGCGGAAAAATTTCCCGATACACTTTTGCCATAAGGTTAAAAGGATGTTCCGGTACTGTCAACATATGCACCCCCAGCGAATTCAAATATACTGATCTGTAAAGGCTTTCGCCGCCTTAAACACAGCTTCTCTTTCCGGTTCATTAAAAATTTCATGATAAAGCCCTTCCCACTCCCGGTAAGACTTATTATGGGAAGCCACACCGGCAAACCATTTGCGGACTTTCATTTTATCGACGATTTTGTCATCACCGCCCTGCATAAGCAAAAGCGGCACCTTTAAAAACGCATCGGTCGGCACCATAGCGGCATCAATCGTTTTTATAAGCTCTCTGTACCATCTTACAGATACTTTCGTGACATATAAAGAATCGTTTTGATCCGCTTCAATCATATCCGCATTCCTTGTCGCCATATCAGGTGATAAACCGGAGTCCACTCTGATGGACGGAGCGAGGACATTCAGCCCTTTAGACGCAAAATCAAGCACTTTATTGACTTTTATTTGCAGCCCGAGACAAGGTGATGATAAAATGAGTGCCGTAATGCGGGGATTTCTCTGCTGCTTAAACCATTCTATCGCAATCAGTCCGCCCATGCTGTGGCCCAGAAGGAAAACGGGTGCTTCAAGCGTTCTCGCTTGATCAATCCATATATCTACTTCATCAATGTATTCTTGGAAAGAGCGAATATGCCCTCTGGCGCGGGTGGATGTTCCCTGACCCGGCAAATCGCCCATCACCACGTTATATCCGGAAGATCTCCACATTTCAACGAGCCATTTATAACGCCCGTGATATTCACTTGCCCCGTGGATGATGACAATGGTACCGACGGGCCTGTCTGCTTTCCAAGTCCACATGCAGTTCACCTCTTACATAAATTTAAAGAAAGAAGGATGAGACATGATAATCTACCCTTATAAACAATTTACGCCGGATATACATCCTGATGCGTTTATCGCGGATAACGCCGTCATTACGGGTGACGTCGTGATCGGAGAACAATCAAGCATTTGGTTCTCAGCCGTCATCCGCGGGGATGTTGCGCCGACAAGGATCGGAAAAAGAGTCAGCATACAAGACTTGAGCTGTCTGCATCAAAGTCCCGGCCGCCCGCTTCTTATTGAAGATGACGTCACGATCGGCCATCAGGTTACACTGCACAGCGCAGTCATCAGAAAGAATGCTTTAATCGGTATGGGCTCCGTCATTCTGGACGGGGCGGAAATCGGAGAAGGCGCGTTTATCGGCGCCGGAAGTCTCGTTCCTCCGGGCAAAACCATTCCTCCCGGCTGTCTTGCGTTCGGCCGGCCCGCAAAGGTCATCCGCCGGCTGACAGAAGAAGACATACGGGACATGGAAAGAATCAGAACGGAATATGTTGAAAAAGGCCGATACTATAAAACACTGCAAGAGAAATAAAAAAGATCAGCTTTGTTTTACTACTGTACCATTTTTCAAAATATTATTTAAGTAATAACCATTTGCGTTCCGCTGATTGTCAGGAAACAGTAGCAAAATGTTCAGGAATTTGTTTTATTCTTCCCCCTTTTACCCGATCCTATGAAAAAAGAGCCCATTTCAGCGGGCTCTTTTTTTACGCTTTTTCAGCGAATGTCTGTCCGTTTTCCAGGTTTATGTGTTTTCTTTTGTGGAAGCCTTTCCCGTAATAGGCTGCTAATAAAATGCCGAACCAGACAGGGCCGATGATGACAGCAACCCTGGTTTCTGCATCAAAAGCCATCAGCACAACGACAAATGCGAGAAAAGCCAGTGAGATGTATGAGGAAAAAGGGTATAAAGGCATTTTATATTTCAGTTTTTTCCGTTCTTCCGGCTGTAAACTTTTACGGTATTTCATTTGGGAAAGCAAAATAATCGACCATGTCCAAATTGCTCCGAACGTCGCAATGCTTGTCACCCACGTAAACACTTTCGCCGGCACCACGTAGTTCAGCAGAACGCCGATGCATAACGCACCCGCTGAAACCAATACCGCTTTTCCCGGCACGCCGCCTTTTGTGACCGTGCCGTAGGCTTTCGGGGCTTCATTTTGCTCCGCGAGATTAAACAGCATGCGTCCCGTGCTGAAGATCCCGCTGTTGCAGGAAGAAAGAGCCGCCGTCAAAACGACAAAATTAATGATTCCGGCTGCTGCGGGAATTCCGATTTTTTCAAATGTCAAAACAAACGGACTGCCGCCTGAACCGATTTCCTGCCACGGATAAATTGACATAATGACAAATAAAGCTCCGACGTAAAAAATGAGAATGCGCCAAAAAACCGTATCAATGGCCCGCGCCAATGATTTTTCCGGATTTTTGACCTCACCGGCTGTGACACCGATCAGCTCAATTCCGAGATATGCAAACATGACCATTTGCAGCGACAGCAGCACCCCTTTAATCCCATTCGGGAAAAAGCCGCCGTTGCTCCATAAATTGCTGATTCCAAGCGCGACGCCTCCGTTTCCGAGACCGAATACGATCATCACCAGACCGATCGCAATCATTGACAGAATCGCCAAGACTTTAATGAGCGCAAACCAGAATTCAAGTTCACCATACGCTTTGACCGCCAGAAAGTTGACAGCTGTCATAATGACGAGTGCACAAAGCGCCCAGATCCATGACGGCACGTCAGGGAACCAGTAGCCCATATAAATGCCGACCGCGGTGATTTCCGCCATACAGGTCACGACCCATAAAAACCAATAATTCCAGCCTGTTAAAAAACCAGCCAGCGGTCCGAGATAATCTCTTGCATAGCGGCTGAATGAGCCGGCAACAGGCTTTTGAATCGCCATTTCCCCTAATGCCCGCATAATAAAAAACATGACCAGCCCGCTGCAGGCGTAAGCGGCTAAAATCCCCGGTCCTGCAAGCTTTATGGCAGAAGCTGACCCGAGAAACAGTCCGACCCCTATCGCGGCGCCCAAAGACATAAGCGAGATATGCCTCTCTTCCAAACCGCGGTGAAGCGTTTTTCCTTTGTTTTGCATAACTCTCCCCCCTGATTTTGACAGAAAAGTAACAAACCGAGACGAAATAGCCAGAAAGCACTTTCCGGCATCTGCCCGATTAGTCCTATTATAACCTTTTTCTGAATATTGCGTAATACTTTACTGAAAACATAGCGGAATAGACGGTTTACATAAAACAATAGAAAAAAAGGCTTTCGATAACATCGAAAGCCTTTTGGATTAAACGAAAATGACTTCTTTCGGCTGGTGATTCAGCTCTTCCGGCACCAGTCTTTTTTCAACATTGATGCTGTGCCAGATCATGAAGATCAGCACGGTCCAAATTTTGCGGCTGTTGTCCGCTCTGTCGGCGCAATGATCTTCCAGAAGCTGAAGGACATAATCCTTTTCAATATAAGCGTCTGTTTCACTTTCACGAATGATGTTGCGCACCCATTCGTTCATTTCATTTTTCAGCCAGTGGCGGATCGGCACAGGGAAACCGAGTTTTTTGCGGTTCAGCACATGATCAGGCACAACTCCTTCAGCGGCTTTACGCAGAAGGTATTTCGTCGTACCGTTTTTCGTTTTCAGTTCATCCGGAATTTTAGATGCCACGTCAAACACGACTTTATCAAGGAACGGCACGCGCAGCTCCAATGAGTTAGCCATCGTCATTTTGTCAGCCTTTAACAGGATGTCGCCGCGCATCCACGTGTGAATGTCGACATACTGCATTTTATTAATGTCGCTGTATGAACGGCTTTCCGTAAAGTACGGCTTCGTAACATCACGGTATGAAAGCTCTGGGTTGTAATGTTTGAGCAGCTGTTTTTTCACAGGCTCTTCAAAAATCTTCGCATTTCCGATATAACGGTCCTCAAGCGGTGTACAGCCGCGGACTAAGAGGCTTTTTCCTCTCATTCCTTCCGGCATGACGGACGCCACATGAAGAAGCATTTTTTTCAGACCGGACGGAATGCGTTCAAACGGTTTAAGCGACAGCGGTTCGCGGTAAATATTGTACCCGCCGAACAGCTCGTCCGCGCCTTCCCCGGATAACGCAACCGTTACATGCTTTTTCGCTTCTTTCGCGACAAAATACAAAGGAATCGCCGCCGGATCTGCAAGCGGGTCATCAAAGTGCCACACGATTTTCGGAAGCTCGTTCATATACTCCTCAGGAGAAATGACTTTGCTGATATTTTCAATCCCGAGCGCGGCAGCTGTTTCCTTCGCTACGTCAACCTCACTGAAACCCTGCTGTTCAAAGCCGACAGAAAATGTTTTAAGGTTCGGGTGAAATTCTTTCGCAACTGAGACGATAAAAGAAGAGTCGATGCCGCCGGATAGAAACGAGCCGACAGGAACGTCACTTCTCATGTGGACTTTGACAGAGTCAAAGATTGCGTCTCTGACTTCTTTCACCAATTTATCTTCATCGGACTGAACGGGCTTAAAGTTCGCTTTGAAATACGTTTTAAACGTGATTTCGCCTTCCGGGCGGATCGTAAACTGGCTGCCCGGCTCGACTTTTTTCACTTCAGCGTCAAGCGTGCCCGGTTCAGGAACGAATTGGAAAGACATATATTGCTGTAAAGAAGCTTTATCGAGATCAATACCGTTTTGAGCGGCCATTAAACTTTTTCTTTCAGATGCAAAATACACTTTGTCCCCGATGGTTGTGTAATACAGCGGTTTAATGCCGAACGGGTCTCTCGCGCCGTACATGACACGGTCAGTTTTGTTCCAGATTAAAAACGCAAACATTCCGCGAAGCTTTGAAGCAGCTTCTTCTTTATAATGACGGTATGTCGCAAGGAGCACCTCGGTATCGGAATCTGTATTGAAAGTGTAGCCTTTCGCTTCAAGCTCTTCTCTCAATTCAATGTAGTTATAGATTTCGCCGTTAAAAATGATCCAATATTTCTCATCTTCATATGATAAAGGCTGTCCGCCGTTTTCTACGTCAATAATACTGAGCCGTCTGAAGCCGAATCCGACGTGCTCATCATGATAATACCCATCGCTGTCAGGACCGCGGTGAACGATCATTTGGTTCATTTGTTTGATTAGCTCTTCTTGATCTGCGGTTTGAGTTAATGGATGCTTATTAAAAACACCGACAAATCCACACATAGTATAGCCTCCATAAGTGTAATTTTCTAATTGGACCCCCTTTTTATAGACGCTTTGTTACGCCATTGGTTTCACGCTATGTAAAAAATAAGCATGGCAGCATCTGCAAAAAGGGAAAGCCGCTTAAATAAGCGGCTATAAAATTATTCTCCTAGTGCTTCTTTGCGAAGCGCATCCGCCTTGTCAGTACGCTCCCAAGGAAGATCCACATCGTGACGTCCGAAGTGGCCGTAAGCGGCAGTCTGCTTATAGATCGGACGGCGCAAATCAAGCATTTTAATAATGCCGGCAGGTCTCAGGTCGAAGTTATTCCGTACGACTTCGATCAGTTTCTCTTCAGAAGCTTTTCCTGTATCAAATGTATTGATGGAAATAGATACAGGCTGTGCCACGCCGATTGCGTATGCAAGCTGCACTTCACAAGAATCAGCAAGTCCTGCAGCCACGATGTTTTTCGCTACGTATCTCGCAGCGTAAGCCGCTGAACGGTCTACTTTCGTCGCATCCTTACCGGAGAATGCACCGCCGCCGTGGCGTGCATATCCGCCGTATGTGTCAACGATGATTTTACGGCCGGTAAGTCCCGCATCGCCTTGAGGACCGCCGATTACGAAACGTCCCGTAGGGTTGATGAAGTATTTTGTTTCGTCATCAATCAGTTCCTCTGGCACGACAGGGTTAATGACATGCTCTTTCAGATTGCGCTGAATCTGCTCAAGCGTAATTTCCGGATGGTGCTGAGTTGAGATGACGATCGCGTCGATGCGGACCGGCTTGTTGTTTTCATCATATTCAACGGTAACTTGCGTTTTTCCGTCAGGGCGAAGGTACGGAAGAATGTCTTCTTTGCGGACTTCGCTCAAACGGCGGGCCAATTTATGCGCCAAAGAGATCGGAAGCGGCATAAGCTCTTTCGTTTCGTTACACGCATAACCGAACATCAGACCTTGGTCACCTGCTCCGATAGCTTCGATTTCAGCATCGCTCATTGTGCCTTCACGCGCTTCAAGAGCCTGATCGACACCCATCGCGATATCCGCAGACTGTTCATCAATTGATGTTAAAACAGCGCAAGTCTCCGCATCAAATCCGTATTTTGCCCGTGTGTAGCCGATTTCTTTAATCGTTTCACGGACTGTTTTCGGAATGTCAACGTATGTTGATGTTGTAATCTCTCCGCTTACCAGCACAAGGCCTGTCGTTACAGATGTTTCACAGGCTACGCGCGCGTTCGGGTCTTTTTTTAAAATCTCATCTAAGATGCTGTCAGAAATTTGGTCACAGATTTTATCCGGATGACCCTCGGTAACAGATTCAGATGTAAATAATCGACGGTTTTTACTCATTCACTTTTCCTCCTGAAAAAAGATCTTTTGAAAGACCTTCTCATATGATACGGAACTCGCTCCCTCTTAATACAATGTCATACTATATCAGAGAATGTTAATTGGCATATTTTATGAAATAAAAAAACCTTTTCCACTCGAGGAAAGGGTTTGGTCTGTGTGCCTTTCACTCTTATCGCTCAAGGAAATATTAAACCTTGCATCAGGTTAGCACCTTGGTTTCCCACAGTGTATTCACCTGCTTTTTTACAGAGAAACCGGTTGCTGGGCTTCATCGGGCCTGTCCCTCCGCCAGCTCGGGATAAGAGTATCCGCTCAATGAAATATCTTATCGTAAAAGGGCGGAAAGTGTCAATATGAATTAAAGCGATTACGCGCCTTTATTTCGGGAAGCAATGGAAAAACACAAACAAAAAATAATAAACAGTATAGACTATTTTTATATATGTGTTATACTAATTACACATTCAGCGAAATAAAAATAAACCGGCAAAGGAAGGGTTTTATGAAATTAGTTGATTTAACTGCAGATCTTCAAGCATTACTCGCAAGTCCAAATGTGCATCATAATTTATCGGCGCCAAAACTTACCGAAAAAGTGATCACCCGAAATGAAGGCACACTGACATCTACGGGCGCCGTACGTGCCACTACCGGTGCATATACGGGGCGATCACCTAAAGATAAATTTATCGTTCGTGAAAAAAGCACAGAAAATCAAATTGATTGGGGCGCGGTGAACCAGTCCATTTCTGAAGAGGCGTTTGAAAAGCTGTACGCCAAAGTCGTCAGCTACTTAAAACAGAGAGATGAACTGTTTGTTTTTGAAGGATTCGCAGGCGCAGATGAAAAATACAGACTGCCGATTACAGTCGTAAATGAATTTGCATGGCACAACCTGTTCGCGCGCCAGCTGTTTATCAGACCGGAGACGGCTGAAAGGGATCCGGAAGCACAGCCGTTTACCATTCTCTCAGCTCCGCATTTTAAAGCGGATCCGGAGACGGACGGCACGCATTCGGAAACATTTATCATTGTCTCTTTCGAAAAGCGCGTCATTTTAATCGGCGGCACCGAATACGCCGGAGAAATGAAAAAATCAATTTTCTCCATTATGAACTTCCTTCTTCCGCAGCAAGATATTCTGCCGATGCACTGCTCAGCCAACGTCGGTGAAAAAGGTGATGTCGCCTTGTTTTTCGGTCTTTCCGGCACGGGGAAAACGACGCTTTCAGCCGATGCGGACCGGAAACTGATCGGCGATGACGAGCACGGCTGGTCAGACTCCGGCGTGTTTAACATTGAAGGCGGATGTTATGCTAAATGTATCAACCTGAGCGAGGAAAAAGAACCGCAGATTTTTCGTGCGATCCGCTTCGGGTCTGTTCTTGAGAATGTTGTGCTTGATGAAAAAACGGGTGAGGCGGATTACGACAATTCCTTCTACACGGAAAACACAAGAGCCGCGTATCCGATTGAGATGATCGGCAATATCGTGCAGCCGAGCATTGCCGGCCATCCGCAGGCGATCGTCTTTTTAACGGCGGACGCGTTCGGGGTGCTCCCTCCGATCAGCAAACTGACGAAGGAACAGGCGATGTATCATTTCTTAAGCGGGTACACCAGCAAACTCGCGGGAACCGAGCGCGGCGTGACATCTCCGCAAACGACTTTCTCAACATGCTTCGGTTCGCCTTTCCTGCCGCTTCCGGCTCACGTCTATGCCGAAATGCTCGGGCATAAAATCGACGAGCACGGCGCTCAAGTCTTCCTGGTCAACACAGGCTGGACCGGCGGAGGGTACGGAGTCGGAGAGCGGATGAAACTTTCGTATACAAGAGCGATGGTAAAAGCCGCAATTGACGGCACGCTTGATCAGACAGATATGACGGCTGACAGCATTTTCGGCCTGCACAGTCCCGTTCACGTTCCGGGCGTTCCCGATGAGGTTCTTCAGCCTGAAAACACATGGAGCGATAAAAAAGCATACAACGAAAAGGCGCTGTTTTTAGCCAATGAGTTTAAAGAAAACTTTAAAAAGTTTTCTCATGCAGACTCGATCGCCAAAGCCGGCGGGCCTCTCGTTTAATCAAAAAAGCCAAGGGCGCTGCTGGGGACTGACCCCATAATATGAGACAAACAAAAAACACCTTCAAGTTTGAAAACGGATCGTTGTTATCCGAAATTAGACTTGGAGGTGTTTTTCTATGAGGACAAGAGTGAGTTATCCGGTTGAAGTCAAACAGAAAGCTGTAGAAATGAGATTGGCGGGCGTGCCTGTGAAGGAGATCATGCAGGAATTGAATATAAAGAATAAGACGCAGGTGCAGACATGGGTCAGGTGGTATAAAGCTGGGGATACACATCGATTCGAACAACCTGTCGGAAAGCAATATTCTTATGGGAAAGGTCCAGAGTATTCTTCCGAATTAGAGAAACTGCAGGCAGAAAATTGTTATCTGAGACAACAGAATGAAGTGTTAAAAAAGTACAACGAATTGGAAAGGAAGCTGATAGCGAAACGCCAGTCGAGCTTGTAGAAGCATTGCGCGGCACAATGACCATAAAGGATATCTGTATTCATTTAGGTATCTCACGAGCATCTTATTATCGTTGGAAGAAGAATCTGATGAAAGATAACCCTAAATACCATTTAGAAAAACAAATCGGCACGTTGTGCCGAGAACACAAGTATCGATATGGCTATCGGAAAATCACAGCCATATTAAAAAAGGAAATGCGTATGAATCATAAAACAGTTCAGCGCATTATGCAGAAGAATCAGTGGCAATGCCGGGTTAAGGTGAAAAAGCGCAAGAAGAATGGGCAGCCATATGCCGTGGCCGAGAATATATTGGATCGAAACTTTCAGTCTGATCGCCCTCTGGAAAAGCTAGTAACGGATATCACATATTTGCCTTATGGGCAGAAACAATTGTATCTTTCCAGTATATTGGATTTATACAATGGAGAAGTGATTGCTTTTACGATTGGCGATAGACAGGACACAGACTTTGTCTTACACACACTTGATCAGCTGCCCGCACTGCCAGAGAACTGCGTGTTACATAGTGACCAAGGTTCTGTTTATACATCTTATGAGTATCAGAAAGCTGTTAAAACAAAAGGCATTACCATGAGCATGTCCCGCAAAGGGACGCCCGCTGATAATGCCTCCATCGAATCGTTTCATTCCTCACTAAAGTCTGAAACGTTCTACCTCGACAGGTTGGAAAGCACTACGACGACCATCGTAGAACAAACTGTCGAAACCTATATACACTATTATAACAACATTCGTATTCAAACGAAACTAAACAACCAGCCGCCGGTCACATACCGACAGCTGGCTGCTTAAAGGTGTTTTGATCCCTGTCTCAAAAACGGGGGTCAGTCCCGCTGCCCTCGGCTTTTGTTTTTTCAGTTAGTCGAATGAAGCGAAGTGAGTCTGTATGTAATGCTCGTCCGTCCGTTCGCCCATTCGAGCTTTTGGACTTCGCCGGTTCCGGATTTCTCGCCGTTTTTTGTTTTGCGCACGTCCATCGGAATATCAAGAGGATAAACGCGGTAGCCCTCTTTCTCCAATAAAAAGATATTTTCCTCTATCCGTTTTTCATTGCCTTTTGTCACAATCATTGTATTAAATTCAACAGGCATTCCCAAAATGAAAATCCCCTTTCATTCTCTTTTTCTTTATTATCATATCATAAATCCGTTACCTTACCTTGTCTTCATCCATTCCGCCAGACGCCGGACAATGCGCCTGTTTTCCTGCGGCGGAAAATAATGCGTAAAACCGCTGTAATACCAGGTTTCCACCGGTTTTCCCGCCTCTTTCAGCCTGTCCTCAATCATCCGGGCATGTTCGATCGAAACATTTTCATCATTCTCGCCGTGGATGAGCAGCACAGGCGCTTGAATACGGTCTGCTTTTTCAAACGGCGAACGCCATCTGTATTCATCCGGCACCTTTTTCGGCGTGCCGCCGATCACCCGCTTCATCATCCGCCGCATATCCTTCCGCTCTTCATAAGTAAGCACCATATCACTCACACCGCCCCAAGAGACGAGCGAAGCCGCCTGATGCCCCATCTCGATCGCAGTCAAAAGCCCCATGATGCCGCCCCGGGAAAACCCGAAAATATGGACCCGGCCTTCCCTGACGTTCGGGTGATCCCGAAGCAGGCGGAAAGCGGAAAATGCGTCCTCTCTGTCCTCTCCCGCAAAATCTTCATTTCCCTCGCCGCCCTGATTGCCTCTGTAATAAGGTGCAAACACGACAAAGCCTTGGGAAGCAAACTGAACGATTCTTCCCGGGCGGACCATGCCGACATTTTTTATGCCGCCGCGCAAATATAAAAAACCGTCGTATGTACCCGGCGCCGCAGGCTCGGCAAGGAGCCCCTTTACCTTCAGCCCTTCTGACTCATAGCACACCGCAAAGAGCCGGACATGCGGGCTCGGAGACGGAAACCTTCTCTTTTCAACCAGCAAAGCAAATGAGCCTCCTTCATCATCAGTTTTTTTATTCTTTCCCAACCTGAATATGGGCACTCACACATTTTTTATACCCATCATACGATATGTAAAGCAAAAAAGGTTATTTTAACGCTTAATACAAGGAGGTTACAACGTGAACAAATGGCTCAAAACGAGCTGCATCTTTGTCATATGCGCCTTTTTCCTGCTCATTCTTCCGGCCTGCAGACAGGAAGAAAGTCTGACGAAGGTGAAGGTGGCGGAAGTCACACACTCCATCTTCTATACGCCTATGTATGTCGCTGAAGCGAAGGGTTTCTTTAAAAAAGAAGGGCTTCAAGTGTCTCTTCAAACAACATGGGGCGGAGACAAAACGATGACATCGCTTTTGTCAAACGGCTCTGACATCGCGCTGGTCGGTTCTGAAACATCCATTTACGTGGAAGCGCAAGGAGCTAAAGATCCTATCATCAACTTCGCGCAGCTGACGCAGACAGACGGCACATTTCTCGTGGCGCGGAAGGATGAGACATCATTCAAGTGGGACGATTTAAAAGGAAAAACATTTCTCGGCCAGCGAAAAGGCGGCATGCCTCAAATGGCCGGTGAGTACGTCCTGAAAAAACATCACATACAGCCGAAAAAAGACATCAACCTGATTCAAAACATTGATTTCGCCAACATTTCCAACGCATTTGCATCCGGCACCGGTGATTATGTGCAGCTGTTTGAACCGACGGCATCCCAATTTGAAAAAGAAGGTATCGGCCATATCGTCGCATCCTTCGGGGAAGCTTCCGGCCAAGTGCCTTACACAACTTTTATGGCAAAAGAAAGCTATTTAAAAAACAATGAAAAAACGGCGGAAAAATTCACCCGCGCCATTTACCGCGCCCAGCAATGGGTGGAAAGCCACCCGGCCAAAGACATCGCAAAAACGATTCAAAAGGAATTTGCCGATACCGATCCGGCCATTATTGAAACATCAATAGAACGCTATAAAAAACAAAAATCATTCTCTTCAGACCCTGTTCTGCAAGAGGATGAATGGGAACAGCTCCAATCGATTATGGATGAAGCCGGAGAGCTCCCGAAACATATTCCGTACAGCAAACTCGTCAACACAAAAATCGCCAAAAAAGCCACCTCAGAACAATAGGAGGAACATGAATGTCTTTTTTACAAGTGGATCATGTGACACATACTTATTTCTCGCTGAAAGAAAGAACAACCGCCGTGAAAGATATACATTTTCATATTGAAAAAGGGGATTTCATCTCCTTTCTCGGGCCGAGCGGATGCGGAAAAACCACCCTCCTGTCCATTCTGGCCGGCCTTATCCCCCCCGCGCAAGGCCGGGTGCTGATTGAAGGAAGCGTGCCGAACCATAAAGAACACCAAATCGGCTATATGCTTCAGCAGGATTATTTATTTCCTTGGAAATCAATTGAGGAAAACGTCCTGCTCGGTTTACACATTTCCAAAACATTAACAGAAGAAAAAAGGGCTGAAGTTCTCAGCCTTCTGCCTAAACTCGGATTAATCGGCGTCGAAAAAAAATATCCGAAAGAGCTGTCAGGCGGAATGCGGCAGCGGGCAGCACTTGCCCGAACGCTTGCGCCGGACCCGGGACTGCTGCTTCTGGATGAGCCGTTTTCCGCGCTGGACTTTCAAACGAAGCTTTCTTTAGAAAACCTTGTCTTCAAAACATTAAAAGATTTTCAAAAAACCGCCGTGCTCGTCACCCACGATATCGGTGAAGCCATCGCCATGAGCGATACGATCTATTTATTTTCGAATCAGCCGGGCACCATCCATCAAATCTTCACCGTGCCCAAGGAGCTCGCGGCCTTAGATCCGTTTGACGCGCGTCAGGACCCGGCCTTTCAGCTGCTGTTTCAAACGATATGGAAGGAGCTGAACTCCCTTGAAAAACAGCAGCGGCACGATTGAACAGCTTCATCAGGAGTTTAAGAAAAAACACCAAAAAGAAAAACGCCGGATCCGTGCGTATCAGGCCGCTATTTTCATCGTATTTTTTGCCGGGTGGGAAATATCGAGCAAGGCAGGCTGGATCGATCCGTTAATCTTCAGCTCACCCTCTGCCGTTTGCCGGCTCTTGGCGGAAAAGATCGCGGACGGATCTCTTGCGGCCCACATCGGCGTTACATTAGGAGAAACCGTTCTGGGCTTTTTGCTCGGCACACTTCTCGGCACATGCCTCGCCGCTCTGTTATGGTGGTCAAACAGGCTCGCCCGTGTGTTAGACCCGTACCTCGTCATTTTAAACGCGATGCCGAAAGTCGCGCTCGGGCCGATTCTTATCGTCGCACTCGGGCCGAGTTTCACAAGCATCGTAGCCATGGGTGCAGTCATCAGTGTCATTATCACGACGATCGTCGTTTTTACGGCTTTTCAGGAAGTGGATGAGAATTATATTAAGGTCATGAAAACCTTCGGAGCGAAAAGGCGCATCATATTTAAAGAAGTCATTTTGCCGGCGTGCTCCCCCGCGATTGTTTCTGCGCTTAAAGTGAATGTCGGTTTATCCTGGGTCGGGGTCATTGTCGGCGAATTTCTTGTGTCCGAAAAGGGACTGGGCTACATGATCATTTACGGCTTCCAAGTCTTCAATTTCACTCTGGTGTTCTTAAGCCTTCTGATCATCGCGATTTTTGCGACACTGATGTATCAGGGAGTCGAATGGTTAGAAAGAAAATGGACGAAAGGAAAAATATAAAAAAGACCCGTGCGGTATCGCCGGGTCTCCGTTTTTATGATTGAAATACGCCGTCCTCTTTCAGCTTTTTCAGGCTGATCGGAAGCACTGAATCTTTCATGATGAAACTGAACTTTTTATTTCTCGGGAGATTCTCCGGCAGTTCGCTGAACAGCACCGGCCCCTTCGTTTCAAAATAATCAGCCTGTTTTTCAAGCCTTTCAATATCGGCAAAATATATATTCTTAATGATTATCTTTTCCCTGCCGAGAACTTTATACTGTCCGACGTACTGAAGGTGTCTTACCGCAGCGCCGGTTTCTTCTTTCACCTCGCGCAGTGCCGCATCCTCCGCACATTCCATCGGCTCCACTTTTCCGCCCGGAAATTCAAACCCCCGGTCTTCATGCTCAGTCAAAAGCCATTTATCGCCATATCGGCATATGACCCATACGTGCTTCGGGCTGTCTGAAAAAGGCTGGTGTTCAAAGGAGAGCTGAACAGTATTCTGATAATAGTCTTTAAACTCGTACATGTTTATCCCTCTAATCCGTTCCTTCATATCTTCCATACATCATACCACAGTTGCGTTTGTTCGGAAGCCCTTTCTCAAAAATTCAGAGGAAAACCATCATACCCGCTAGTATAGCCTCGTTTGAAGCAAATGTTACGGTTTGCGCTTGAATTTATTTTTCAAGGTGTCCAAAAGATCGACGAGCACCTGCGGAACCGGGATGCCCAGCGAGCTTGCCGTGATCACAATCTGTACCGATTCGTATAAGATATAAAACATGATAGCCAAATTACGGATAGCGCCTTCGGTATAAAGCAGCTGATCAAAAAAATGGCAAACTGAGACTAATGCCAGGGTCACAATTTTTTTGACCAGCCGCGCAAAAAGCCTTTTTGGGCTCAGCTGATGCAAAAGAGACTCTTTTAAGCTTGTACTGATAAATTCGATCGCCATGACCGATAGCAAAATCAGAAACGAATACTGAAAACCGCCAAAGAAAAATCCCGCTGCCGACACAACCACTGCAAAAAACGAAAAGATGCCAAAGTCTCTGCCCATATGATCCAACATCCTTTCACAGAAACGGCCTTACATTATTCTATGAAAAGTGAACGGAACGGTCTGGATTTTTCAGAAAAATGGACAACATCTCTTCGGCAGCCAAATAAAAGACCGGACGCTCTAAAGCCCCGGTCTTCCCTTGTTAATTATCCCAAATACGCTTTGAGCATCCAGTTATGTTTTTCGATATTCTGGTGAATGGCTAGCAGCATATCGCCGGTCGTTTCATCCCCGACCTCATCTGCGAGATCCATTCCGCTTTTCAGCTCTTCTGCAATGACAGTGAAATCATCATAAATGTTCTGTACCATTTGTTCTGCACTCTCATTGCCTTCCGCTTCTTTTATAGAAGCAGTTTTCAATGATTCCGTCATGGTACCGATCGGCTTGCCGTTTAATGCCAGCAGACGCTCTGCAAGGTCATCAATATATGTAGCCGTTTCGTTATACAGCTCTTCGAATTTCTCATGCAATGTGAAAAAGTCCTTCCCTTTAACGAACCAATGATAGTTATGTAATTTCACATACATGACCGTCCAGTTTGCAACTTGTTTATTAACTGCTTCCAATAGTTTTTCTGACATGCCAATCTTCCTCCTTTGGTTTACTATTGATATACCCTATATATCGTGTGTTAAAACATAAATTTTTAGCCCTTGGTTTTCCAGATGGAAAATATGTTATAATTTGTTAAAAAGGAGGGATTTCATGCTGCTTCTTCTGAGTCTCGGCTTTCTTATCGTGCTTGCCGTGCTGCTTTTATCCATCTGGTCGACTGTAAGAGCCTATAACGTAAAGCATACGATCGATCCGCCGCAGGACACATCAAACGGATTGACGGATAAAAACAAACCTTAATGATGTTGTGCCTTTTCCTCACGGCCGGAGGAATCGTCGGCAGCTTCAGCATCCCCGACACGCACTTTTACAGTCGGCATATTGTGCTGCTGTTTTGCCGTTACGTGGGATTGAACGGTATACACACCTTCTCCATCGAATTCAGTCCGCAGATGATACGCCCCTTTTTCCTCCTTGGCCTTGATTGTTTTGCCGCTGCCTTTTTTTCCTTCTTTCCATACTTCAAACATGACTTCATCCGCATCCGTGACCCGCTTACCGCCGTAAAAAACCTCCGCCTTGTATTCTGCTTTTTCATGCGGCTCTGCCGTTTCCGGTCCGGTAAGCTTGACTTCAAGCGCTTTCGGCTCTTCATCCGCGGAGGTTTTGTCCGCATTGCCTCCGCAAGAAGATAAAAGAAATACCATACCGCACATACCCGCCAATACAGCCCGTTTCATTCCATCACTCCTTCATGTTTGCTTCTATTTTAGCAAACGCTTACACATAAGGTGTGA
Source organism: Bacillus sp. 5RYD7K (assembly GCF_059831465.1). Taxonomy (NCBI): domain Bacteria; kingdom Bacillati; phylum Bacillota; class Bacilli; order Caryophanales; family Bacillaceae; genus Bacillus; species Bacillus sp. 5RYD7K. Next base: position 1,867,222 of record NZ_CP191200.1, on the reverse strand, counting down.
CATTTTTTAGAAATATGTAAAAAAGCCTTTTTGCACGACAGCAAAAAGGCCTGTTTTTTATCCGAACACTTTGAGCAAATCTTCTTTATCCTGTGACAGCCAGAAACGCATCAGGCGTTTCGCGCCTTCCAAATCATGAAGTTTCGCCTGGCCGCACTGTTTTTCATTGGCTGCCGGGATCTCCGTAATATCGATGGCTTCTTTCAGCGTAGCGTCAAGCAGGTCGACAATTTCTTCCGCTGTCGGCTCGCCGCTCACAACAAGATAATAGCCTGTCTGGCAGCCCATCGGTGAAATATCTATGATGTCGAAGTGATCGTATTTCTCAGAATGTGTGCGAATCGTAAACGCAAGCAAGTGCTCAAGCGTATGAATCGTATCCGGCTTCATCGCCTGTTTGTTCGGCTGGCAGAAGCGGATGTCAAACTTATTCACGACGCCGTCTGTTCCGACTTTATGCACTCCGCAATGTCTTACATACGGAGCCACAACCGCGTTATGGTCAAGCTCAAAGCTTTCTACTGAAGGCATAATAGCACTCCCTTTTTTCAGAATATGCATCCATTATAACACAGTTTTCCGATAAGAATTGCGGCGGAAGCTTTTCAATCTGAAATTTTTTTTCTATACTGGCATTAGAAAGGTGGTTTTTTTGATGAAAACCATAATGATTGCGTTAATCCGCGGATACCAGAAGTTCATCTCTCCGCTGACGCCGCCGTCATGCCGCTTCTATCCGACATGTTCTCAGTACGGAATCGAAGCCGTCAGGACTCACGGCGCATTAAAAGGCGGATGGCTGACCTTGAAGCGAATCTTAAAGTGCCATCCGTTTCATCCGGGCGGGGTTGATCCCGTACCGGAAAAAAAACAAAAGCATTAGTCCATATGCTGGTAGCCGTCGATCACCAGATCAAGTTTACCGGTTTCAGGATCAATCACCAGACCGTGCACCGGCACATTGTCAGGGAAAAGCGGATGGTGTTTAATGACGTTTACGCTGTCTGTCACACTCGCTTCTACAGAATCAAAGCTTTTCAGCCATTGATCAAGATCAACTCCTGAGTGCTTCAGCATGTCAATCCGCTCTTTCGGAATACCGCGGTCAATAATTTTACCGAGCATATCCTCGCTGTTGATTTTGCTCATGCCGCAATCATGATGGCCGATCACGCAGACTTCATCAGCGTTTAATTCATATACGGCCACTAAAAGGCTGCGCATGATGCTTCCGAACGGGTGGGCGACAAGCGCGCCGGCACTTTTAATAATTTTTACATCGCCGTTTCGCATGTTCATCGCATGGGGAAGCAATTCAACAAGACGTGTGTCCATGCAGGACAAAATCGCCATCTTTTTATCCGGGAATTTAGATGTTTGGTATTTTTCATAATCTTTGTTTTTAGTGAACTGCTCATTAAAATTCATGATATCGTTTAGAAGACTCATCGTGGTGTTTCCTTTCTGCTTTTTTATTCACAATATAACACAAGGCGGGCCATTTCGTCACTACCCGCACCTGATCACAAAGTAACAGACGGCCCAATAAATAAGACAAACCCCCTCGGGCTTGTCTTATTTCCCCATATTGTATTTTTTGTTGAACTGTTCGACTCTCCCGCCCTTTTCGTTGAACTTTTGGCGGCCTGTATAAAACGGATGCGTATCTGAGCTGACTTCTACTTTAATCAGCGGGTATGTTTTTCCGTCCTCCCACTCTGCCGTTTCCTCTGACGTTTTCGTTGAATGGCTTAAAAATCGGTAGCCGCTGTTCACATCTTGAAAAATCACTTGATGGTTATCCGGATGAATATCTTTTTTCATGCTGATCTCCCTTTCTCAAATCGTAATAATTACGTTTTATTCTAAACCTTAAATAGGCGCTTGTCAATCATATATGCCCCGATCCCTTGATTTCTAAACCCTGCTCATATATGGAATCAGAAGAATAATCTAATGGCTTCAGCAAATAATATAACCACATTACATAAAACGGTAATAAGAAAGGCGGTTTATGACATGGATGATTTAGTGTTAGCCAGAAGCCTGTTCGGGACAACCATGGGCTTTCATATTATTTTCGCGACGCTTGGTGTCGGCTTGCCTCTGATGATTTTAATGGCTGAATTGATTTATCAAAAAACCAAAGATCCTCATTATGCCATAATGGCGAAAAGGTGGACAAAGGCGCAGGCGGTTCTGCTTGGCGTGGCGATACCGACCGGAACGATCGCGGGTACACAGCTTGCTCTTTTGTGGCCCGGATTCATGGAAGTTATCGGCAGAGTGATGTCACTCCCGTTTCAAATTGAAATTTATGCTTTCTTTATCGAAGCGCTGTTTATGTCCATTTATGTCTATGCCGCTGACCGGCTGACTCCGGCGATGCGCATCATTGCGGTTATTTTCGTTTTGATCGGCGCCGCGGCATCTGCCGTCTTAATCACAAATGTTCACGCATTTGAAGGAACGCCGGCCGGCTTTAAAATTTTAAACGGCAAAATCACTGACGTCGAACCGTGGGCCGCATTTTTTAATCCAAGCTTTTTCACCACCGCGGGCCATGTCGTTCTGACGGCTTTCATGACCGGTGCATTTATCGTCGCCTCTGTAGCGGCTTATAAAATGCTGAGAACGAGAAAACAGGAGCAGATATACCGGTTTCACCGAAAAGCGCTGCTGCTCGCTTTAACGATCGGCGGAATTTTTTCCATTATTGCTTCTTTAAACGGACACGAATCTGCTCAGCTTCTTTACGAATACCAGCCTGAAAAGCTTGCGGGCGCAGAAGGGCTGTTCGAAACAAGATCACACGCTCCGCTTGCGATCGGCGGTTTTACCGATGCAAAAGAAGAAAAAGTAAAATGGGCAATAGAAGTGCCGTGGGCTTTAAGCTTTTTGGCTGCAAACAGCTTTGATACCGTCGTTAAAGGGTTGAACGCGTTTCCGAAAGACGAGTGGCCGCCTTTATTCATTCATACACTGTTTAACGGAATGGTCGGCATCGGAATGCTGCTCATTTTGTACTCCATCATCGGCATCGTATGGAGAAAAATCTTAAAGAAAGACAGCTTTCCGACTTGGCTTTTGATTTTATTTTTAACTGCAGGACCGCTCAGTCTGATCGGAATTGAATTCGGGTGGATATTCGCTTGTACGGGACGGCAGCCATGGGTGATTTATCATCTGCTGAAAACATCAGATGTCGTTACCACAACCGGTTCAATCGGCTTGCTGTTCATCCTGTTTACGGTGGTTTACGCCATTTTGGCGGCCGCAGTCATTTATGTGCTGCTTTATTATTTCCGCAAACATCCCGTTGAGGAGGATGTAAAAGCGGCGGAATCTTAACAAAGAAAGGGCTGAATTGAAATGGACATTACCATGGACGCTCTCATCGCGATATCAATCGTATGGGGCTTCGTGTTTATCTACGCGGTCATGGCAACGATGGACTTCGGAGCCGGCTTTTGGTCGATGATTTATTTAAATAAAGAACAAACAAAGGCGACAAACATCGCCAACCGTTATTTGTCCCCGACATGGGAAGTGACCAATGTCTTTATCGTCGCAATCGTTGTCGCCCTTTTCAGCTTCTTTCCCGGGGCGACCTTCGTGCTGGGGACCGTTTTATTGATTCCGGGGAGTATCATTCTGCTGCTTTTAGCGATCCGCAGCGGCTTTCTCGTCTTCTCCAATACGGCGAAAGAAAGAAAAATCATGAGATATATCTCCGGAATTTCAGGTTTCATTATTCCTGCCGTGCTGATTTTGGTCCTTCCGGTTACACACGGGGGATTTATCGAGAAGACGGGCGGAGTGTATCACTTAAATTTGGCAAGTGTCTTTACAAGCCTGAATGCGTATACGTTTATCGGCTTTGCCATTTTAACTACTTTGTTTTTATCTTCGCTGCTTCTGGCCGACTTTTCAAATGTTGCGGAAGAGGAGCATGCGTACCGCATCTACAGACGGAGCTCTTTAATAACAGGCCCGCTGTCTCTTCTTTTTGCCATCTTCATTATGGTGACATTACGCGCTGAAGCCGGCTGGCTGTATACGGGGATGATGAAAGACAAGACATGGCTCATCCTGTCTGTCATTACATTTATTATTGCCGGTGTGGCCCTGTTTCTGCCGAATAAACGCTTCGGCCAGAACATCGGCAAACCGAGAATCGCCATGATCGCCATTGCGCTGCAGTATTTTCTGGCAAGCTATGCGTACGGACGCGCTCACCTTCCTTATATGATTTATCCCGATATTACGGTCATGTCGGGATTTACGGAGCCGGCAACCTTCAGGGCGCTGTTTATGACGTATATCGTCGCTTTCATTATTTTGTTTCCCGGGTTTTATTTCTTCTGGAAGCTCTTTATGAAAGACAGACGTTATATCCGCCAGGAGGAATAACAGAAATCAGAGCGGTTCATACTAATGGCGTACCTTTTATCATGGAGGGGGAGTCAGCATGGATCATCAAAAAATACTGTGTGAAGTCAATAACTGCTCTTATTGGGGCAAGGGAAACAAATGCACGGCCGACGCGATTTATGTTGTCAGCCATACAGGCGAAACCGCTGAAAAAAGTGAAGAAACCGATTGCAAAACCTTTAAACCGTATGATTTATAAAAAAAGAGCTGTTTTTATACAGCTCTTTTTCATTTCCGCGCCGATGAGAAGCATGGCAGAAACGGCAAATTGGCGGCGGCAGACGGTACAATCCGTATCGCATTCATGACATGCACAGAATTTTTTATCAAGATGTACATGTTTGCCGCAGCCAGAAAGCAACGCCTGTGATGTTAAGCTGAGACTGCTTGAAAAAAAATCATCGCATTCGCCTGTTAAAAAAACCGGCTTTTTCAGCCGGTTCAAACAGGGAAGGGGTGATGTTGAACAGTTTCAATATAACAGCAGCTTACAGTGTGCTCAACTTGTTGAAATAAAGTTTTATCAGCTGTTTGTTGTGAAAACGTCCATTTGGGTGACGTATTTTCTCATTACTTCCTGATTCACGCTGACACCCAGTCCGGGACCGTCCGGAACAGAAATAAATCCCTCTTCGATACGGATGTCAGGAGTGACGATATCCTCCTCCCAGTATCGGTCTGATGAGGAAATGTCACCCGGTATCGTAAATTGCGGCAGCGAAGCAAGCGCGACTGTCTGCGCTCTTGAAATACCGGTTTCGAACATTCCGCCGCACCATACCGGCATGTGATGCTCTCTGCATAAATCATGTATTTTTAAAGCTTCTGTCAGGCCTCCTACACGCGCCGGTTTTATGTTAATGATTTTACAGCTTCCAAGCTCAATCGCCCGCCTCGCGTCATCAAATGAGCATATACTTTCATCAAGACATATCGCCGTTCTCAAATGTTTTTGCAGGTGGCGGTGATCGACAATATCATCTGCCTGAAGCGGCTGTTCTATCATCATTAATTGGAACTCATCCAATTCTTTCAGCCTGCTGATGTCTTTCAGTTCATATGCCGAGTTGGCATCCGCCATCAGCGGTAAGTTCGGGAAACGGCTGCGGATGGCTCTGACCAAATCAACGTCACGGCCGGGCTGAATTTTTATTTTTATACGTTGATAACCTTCTTTTACGTATTGCTCAATTTCCCGAAGCATCACATCATCCGAAGCAAGACCAACTACGACCCCGGCAGGCACTTTATCTCTTTTGCCCCCTAAGGCTTCTGCGAGAGATATCCCCTTTTTCTTGGCATATAGATCCCACACGGCTGATTCGAGCCCCGCTTTTGCCATGCGGTTTCCTTTGAAACGTGCGAGACTGTCAGGCACTTCTGACGGATGGAAAAACTCGCGGCCTACGATATTTGGGATGAAAAAATCTCTCAGCATATGCGCGCATGTCTGAATCGTTTCTTCTGTATACCAAGGAGAAGAAAACGCCGATACCTCTCCCCAGCCGGTTCTGCCGGTTTCGTCGATCGCCTCCACAATCAAAAATTTGCGGTCCTGCAGCGTTTCAATACTTGTTTTAAACGGTTTTTTCAGCCTCATACTTACATGATAAAGGGTGATTTTTTCTATCTTAATCATGACAATTCTCCTTTACGAAGCTCATTCAGCCGATGTCTCATCAGTTTATTGGACGCATTCCGCGGGAGCTCGTCAACCGCGAAAAAAGCAGCCGGTATTTTATATTTTGCAAGGCGTTCACGGCAAAAGGCGGCCAGCTCTTCTGCACTGACAGAAGAAGTCAGCACGAGAAAGGCATGCGGCACTTTCCCCCACTTTGGATCTTCGGCTCCTGAAACACCTGCTTCCGCTACAGCCGGATGGGCAAGCAGCGCCGCTTCCACTTCAGCCGGATAGATGTTCTCTCCGCCTGAAATGATGAGGTCCGACCGTCTGTCCAGCACATATAAAAACCCTTCGTCATCTAAATAGCCAAGATCACCCGTTTTAAACCAGCCATTATGAAAAGCGGCCTGATTCGCTTCATCACGATGATAGTACCCTTTCATCACATTCGGGCCTTTTACCGTGATTTCACCGTGTTCAAACGGCGTACAGCGATTTCCTTCTTTTTCAATTCTGATCTCGCATGAAAACAGCGGTTTACCGGCCGAGCCGAGCTTTTCCATGCTGAATTCAGGTGACAGCGTGACAATCTGTGAGCAGGTTTCGGTCAAGCCGTAAGACTGGAAGACCGGAAATTGCTTTCTTCGGCATTCTTCAAGGAGCGGCAGCGGGGCCGGCCCTCCGCCAAGCAGAATACACCGCAATGATTCCGGACATTGTTCGGTTTCCGAAAGCAGGCCTGAAAGCATTGTTTGCACCGCTGATATGATCGTGACCCGGTGTGAGCTGATGCTGGCAAGCACATCAGTAACTGAAAATTTTCGGTGCAGCACGACGGGCATACCGTAAATGACCGACTTAAATAGCGCAGACAGGCCGCTGATATGAAACAGCGGCAGCGCAATAAGCCAGCGGTCCCGCTCCGTGACCCCCAGATTCAGCGCAGACGAAACAGCGCTGGAATAATGGTTTCCGAAGGTCTGCTGCACCCCCTTCGGCCTTCCCGTTGTTCCTGACGTATACATAAGAGTCGCTGTATCATCAAGCGTTACATAAGCTTCCGGCTCCAAGTCACCCGCCTTTTCAGCCTGCAGCTCGTCCACATCTGCGACAGCGACTGCAGATTCATAATCTTCGCGGCAAAAACCGTCTTCCGTCAATAAAAGCTTCGCCTCTGAATCTTCGAGCTGAAACAGCCGTTCCTGTTTTGAGAGCTTCGTATTTAACAGCACCGCTTCCGCTCCTAATAAGAAGCAGGCGTGAACGGCATAAACCATTTCCGGTCGGTTAGAAAGCAAAATCGCGACACGGTCTCCTTTTTTAAGCTTGCAGTATTCGGACAGCCGCGCGGCCATTTGTTCAGAAGCATGATACAATTCTCTGAATGTCATCTGTTTGTTTTCAAATATGAGAGCGATTCTCTCAGGTGTCAGCTGAGCCCTTTGAATGAGCCAATTTGGCTGTTCTGTCAGCATGTTATCATCTCCGAGGTAAAAGTACTGTGTTTGAAAAGAAAACAGCTTGGACCAGAGCGGCTCAAGCTGTTTCGTAGTGTCATCTGATCACGGAAAACGAGGGAACTGACCGAAATCCGGACTGCGTTTTTCTTTAAAGGAATCGCGGCCTTCTTTCGCTTCGTCTGTCGTGTAATAAAGAAGTGTCGCATCTCCCGCAAATTGCTGAATTCCGGCGAGGCCGTCTGTATCTGCGTTAAATGCCGCTTTAAGGAAACGAAGGGCTGTAGGGCTTTTCTCAAGCATTTCCTCACACCATTTAATAGTTTCTTCTTCAAGTTTCTCTAATGGGACTACCGTATTGACAAGACCCATGTCGAGCGCTTCCTGCGCGTTGTATTGACGGCACAGGTACCAGATTTCACGGGCTTTCTTATGTCCGACGATACGCGCCAGGTAGCCTGAGCCGTAACCGGCATCAAAGCTTCCCACTTTCGGTCCGGTTTGGCCGAAAATCGCGTTATCGGCCGCAATCGTTAAATCACAGACGATATGAAGCACATGGCCTCCGCCGATGGCATAGCCTGATACCATCGCTACGACCGGTTTAGGAATAACGCGGATCAAACGCTGAAGATCAAGCACATTCAGACGCGGGATCTGATCGTCTCCGACATATCCGCCGTGACCGCGGACTTTTTGGTCTCCGCCTGAACAGAATGCTTTATCTCCCGCTCCCGCAAGAACGATGACACCAATATTGGAGTCATCACGCGCACGAGCAAACGCGTCAATCATTTCTGATACCGTCTTAGGAGTAAATGCGTTATGTACCTCCGGGCGGTTAATTGTTATTTTTGCAATACCGTTATACGTCTCGTACAGGATTTCATCGTACTGACGTTCACTTTTCCATTCTGCAGCCATTGATATGACCTCCTTCATTTTTGCCTGAGTCCGGCCGAAAAGCTATTTTCTTTATGCTTTACAAGCCGTATAAAAACTCACTTACTATCTTACCAAAAATTCGCGGCTGTTCCACATGTACCGTGTGCCCCGCCTGTTTGACAACCTCTATTTTACTTGATGGGAGCAGGTTATGCACCTTTTGATTAATCACGCAAAACTTTTCGTCCCATTCACCGCATATAAGCAGAACGGGCGCCTTGATGCGGTCTAAAGCATCCCACCAGGAAGGCTGCGAACCCGTCCCCATTCCGAGCAGACTGCCTGCAAGTCCGGACGGATTATTTTTCAGCCTGCCGGCACGGATGGACGCCTTTACGCTGTCCGGCAGAGAAAGCTGTGTGGCAAACAACGGAATGCCCTCCCAATAATCGACAAACGATGTTATGCCTTCCTTCAATATAAAGTCAGCAAGCTTCCGGTCTGACTGAATCCGCTTTTTGCGTTCCTGAAGCGTGCTGAGACCCGGAGTGGAGCTTTCCAAAACAAGCGCTGACACCCGATGCGGAAATGCCTGTGCAAAGGAATACGCAAGTCTTCCCCCCATAGAATAACCAATAAGTTTCACTTTGTGAAGTTTTAATTGATCAAAAACGGCGGCAAGGTCCGCAACCTGCCGGCTCGTACTGTACCTTGCCGCTTGCACAGGCGCGTCTGTCTCCCCATGACCCAGGCAGTCAATCAGCACCATTCGCTTGCCGGGAAACATCTCGCGCAGAAACATCCATGATTCTTTACTGCCCGTAAATCCGTGCAGACAAACAATTGCTTCAGACGAGCGGTCACCGGTATCATTCACCCGGTAGCACACGCCGTCAGCCATTTTGACAGTTACAGTCTCCATTCTTTTTTCACTTCCCGCACTGCGGCCTGCAGCAGATCGCGATGGAATTGAACTCTTGAGGTCCGATCTGTTTTCAGCTCGATAATATGAAGTCCGGGCTTGTCCGCCTGCGGCTGATACGCATCCTTAAATGCTTCCCATGTCTCAGGGCAAGTATACGTCCCGCCATACAGCGCTGCGGCATGCTTGAAATCAAGGCCCGTCGGCGTACCGAACAGTTCTTCAAAATGAGTTTTATCAGATGCCTGCGGCAAAAATGAGAAAATCCCGCCGCCATCATTGTTTATTAAAATAACCGTAAGCGGAATTCCAAGTTTTTTAGCCGCTAACAGCCCGTTTAAATCATGGTAAAACGATAAATCTCCAATCACAAGCGTGACGGGGGCTTTTGTTCCCTCACATACGCCCATAGCCGAGGAAACAACTCCGTCAATTCCGTTAGCGCCGCGGTTGGCATAGACGCGGAAGGAACGATCTTGCTTTTCAAAGAAAGTATCCACATCGCGAATCGGCATGCTGTTGCCGACAAAAATCGAACTGTCTTCAGGAACAAGGTGCTGAAGGTGGCGATATACATTTCCTTCGAATGACAAATTATCCATGCCCGCATGCTGTAAATGGCCACGGAACCGCTCATTGACAAACTGCCATTTTTCCAGCCATCCGGACGGCCGTCTTCCCGTTTCAACTGAACGGACCGCTTCCAAAAACACCGACGGATGGCAATGAATCATATACGCGCCGGCCTGAGTGGGATCTCTCCACCCTCCGTCTTCATCGACGATAAACTGCTCAATGGCAGGATCATCCCTGAGCCATACAAAGAGCGGTTTGGAAACCGGCATCGGACCGAAGCGGATCACAGCTTCCGGACGCAGCACTTCTTTTATCTCCTCATCTCTTAAGAACGAGTCATAAGCATCAATGATCAGCGCCTTATCATGCTTTCCGTTTCGCAGATTTGAAAGCGGATCAGCCAAAATCGGGAATTGAAGCATCTCGGCAAGCGCGAGGATCTGCTGTTTTTCTGCTTCACCGTGAATTTCGCCGCAGACGATCATACCCTTTTCGGTATTCGCAAGACGCTCTGTAATATGACGCAATGAGGCCGGATCGGCAGACTGAATCCCTGTTGTGACAGAGACATGCCGATCTGCTCTCATTCTTTCAAAAGGCCGGGCTGACAAATCAGGCATCAAAGGCTCCCTGAGCGGCACATTGACATGCACCGGTCCCATCGGCTGCTTCCCCGCTTCACTTGCGGCTCTGCCGGCCAAAGTTCTGATATAACTCAGCATTTGAGGATTTTCCTCGGGAAGAGCCGAGTCTGTGAAAAACTTAACAAAGTTACCGAACAGAAAATGCTGGTTAATCGCCTGAGGCGCCCCTACTTCCCTTAATTCATGGGGCCGGTCAGCAGTCAGGACAATGAGAGGCACTCTTGAATAATGAGCCTCAATCACGGCCGGATAGAAGTTAGCCGCTGCCGTTCCTGACGTACAAATCAGCATGACCGGACGCTGACGGGCTTTTGCAAGGCCGAGTGCGAAAAAACCTGCGGATCGTTCATCAATTTGTATATGGACTTGAATATCCGGGTGGGCCGCTGCCAAAACCGCCAGCGGAGTCGACCTTGATCCGGGACAAACGACCGCGTCGGTTACACCCGAAAGAGCGAATTCATCAATAAAGCTTCCGATATAATGTGTAATCGGGTTTGTCAAAGCCTTTCACCTCCTAAAGCAGAGATCATCGGCTTTAGTTTAATTTGTGTTTCTTCATATTCTGATTGCGGATCTGAATCTTCAACAATGCCGCAGCCTGCGAAAAGGCGCGCCCTTTTGTCTTCAATCAATCCTGATCGGATGGCCACGACAAATTCTCCGTTTTCCCTGCCGTCCATCCAGCCGATCGGCGCCGCGTACCACCCGCGTGTCATCGGTTCAATTTCAGCGATGACCTCAACAGCTTTCTGCTGGGGCGCTCCGCCCAATGCCGGTGTGGGATGCAGCTTTTCAATTAAATCAAACAGCGAAGCGGACGTTTTAAGGCGGCCGGTGATCGGTGTATACAGATGCTGCACACTTTTTGTTTTATATAATTGCGGACCTGCAGGCTTTTTCACATCACTGCAGCTCGATAAAAAAGCATCGTTTATCATCTGAACCACAAAATCATGCTCCGCCAGGTTTTTTTCGTCATGCAGCAATTCTTCGCCGAGACGGTCATCTTCTTCCTGACTTTCTCCGCGCTTAATTGAACCTGCCAGACAAGAGGACATGACGTCTTTGCCGGATTTTTTGATCAGCCGTTCCGGTGAAGCGCCGACAAAGCATTTATTTCCCTGCTCAATCGCAAAAACATAGCTTGTCGTTTGATCTGTCAAAAGCTTGCGGATAACGCTTTCTGCCGGAATTGGCCCGCCATATGACAAAACGACTTCCCTTGCCAGCACGACTTTATCATACTGATTTGCTTTCATATCATTTGTTGCTGTTTTAATGGCGTCAAGCCAGTTTTCTACATCAAGTTCTTCCGCTTTTGTTAAATCAGGATATTTCTCATATGTCATTGAAGAAACTGTAAAAGCTTCAGAAAAAGATTTCAGACGTTTCAGTACATCTTCTGCCTGATTGCCGTCTGCCGCCCATTGATTGACGGTTAAATAATCACCATCCGCCGTCTTTGTCAGCATGAGTGAGGGAATAAAGAACAGTCCTTCTTCGAACCCATCCCATTCGTCTCCTCTTTCTTCAGCGGGATTAAATGAAAAACCGCCGAATAAGACAGGGCCGACCGCGGTATGCGCCGCCTCTTCTTCTTCATGAATATGATAAGCCGTCTTTTTAAAGCGCTCCCATTGTTCAAAAACGTCTTGATAACGTTTTTCGTTTTTTTCATTCGATTGGAACAGCGCTTCTGTGCCAAGACCGACTATTGTTAATTCACTACCGGGTTCTGACCAAAAAAATCGTTTGCCTTTATATTTTTTTGCTCCGTCTTTGAAAAATGATAGAGGGTCTAAAGACGCAATACGTCTTGAATAGCTCAATAAGACAGCATGGTTGACTTGTTTGGCTTTATGTAATGCATGATCTGCTTCCTCTCGGAACGTATGCTGCACCGTTGTCACCATGAGACATTCCTCCATAATCCGTTAAATGCTTTTAATACAATACACCTGTGATGACTTTGTGTCAAACACACAGATTTGCGCACGACAAAATGCCTGCATTTCTTATTATAAACCTTTTTGCACAAATGAATAAAGAAACAAACTTGAATTTTCTTTCCCCACTCTCGGCAATCACTGTATCCTTTACTTTACTGTGGGAAAACGACCATTTTTATCCACCATTTTTCTGCACAAAAACGTTCATACTAACAGTCATAAGCATCACATAGAAACGAGGGAATGATGTGCTTACAAACGAACAGATCACACACTTGAAAAAAGAACTCGAAGAAGCCAAACATGATATCTTAAGCCGTTTTAAAGAAAATGACCAATTTCAATTAACAGATGAATTCCCGTATCAGTCATCCGGCGAATTGTCTTCCTATGACAATCATCCCGGCGATCAGGCGACTGAATTATACGAGCGTGAAAAAGATCTGGCGCTCCTCGACCATGAACGGGAGCATCTTCGCGACATTGATTACTCCCTGAAACAAATTGAAAACGGCACATACGGTATTTGTGAAGTCAGCGGCAAGGAAATCCCTTATGACAGACTGGAAGCTCTGCCGACGGCTACCACCTTGGCGGAATATTCCTCTCAGGATGCCGTTTCTAAAGACAGGCCGATTGAAGAGGAAACACCGTTCGGACAGTTTGAATTTGATGATGATGAATCAATACGGCCGCCTTACGATAGTGAAGACTCATATCAGGATGTAGAGGAATACGGAAACTCAGAAACACCTCAAGATTTAGAAGTTCCGCCTCTCAGCTACAACGATATGACAATGAACTCAGAAGAAAACATCGGCTATGTTGAGGATTATGAAAATTTTATCGCCACAGATATTACCGGAAAAAACATTTCCGTGTATCCAAGCAGAGACCACGAAAAATATGAACAGGAACTGGACGAAGAAGGAATTATGACGACTTTCGGTGATCTTCATGCTGACTAAAACCCCGGCTTACCGGGGTTTTTACATTTGTTGCATTTTTGCAATGGAAACTCATACACTTAATGGTGCATGGCTCTCAAAAAGGTTTGACCTTTCCAAAATCGGGAATGACATTGAACAATGGAGGGAAGAGATGAAAAAGAAGTATATCGGTGCGATCATTGTATTTATCATTACATATGCCTTGTTTTCCTTAGCGGGGTTTCTCTTTCCCGTAGATCGGGAATGGTACGACGCGCTTCAAAAACCTGAATGGACGCCGAGCGGATCAGTGATAGGCATCATATGGGCGGTTTTGTTTGCGCTTATCTCCCTGTCAGCAGCCTTGGTATACGTAAAGTTCTCATGTAAAGAATCCAAAGCTTTCTGGTTGATGCTTCTCATCAATTATATCGCGAATCAAGGCTTCAGCTTTTTTCAATTCACACAGAAAAATTTGCTTGCTGCATCTATCGATTGCCTGCTTGTAGCCGTTACAACACTCATTCTATTGATGATTGCCGGTAAATACAGCAAAGCTTCAGCCTGGCTTTTGGTTCCTTATTTATTATGGAGCGCTTTTGCCACATACCTGTCTTTTACCATTTACACTATGAACTCATAATAAAAAACCTTGCATAGTATGCAAGGTTTTTTAATGACCCGTACGGGATTCGAACCCGTGTTACCGCCGTGAAAGGGCGGTGTCTTAACCGCTTGACCAACGGGCCTTATGGCGGAGAAGGAGGGATTTGAACCCTCGCGCCGCTTACACGACCTACACCCTTAGCAGGGGCGCCTCTTCAGCCACTTGAGTACTTCTCCATATGGCTCCACAGGCAGGATTCGAACCTGCGACCGATCGGTTAACAGCCGATAGCTCTACCACTGAGCTACTGTGGAAAATTATCATGGTGGGCCTGAGTGGACTCGAACCACCGACCTCACGCTTATCAGGCGTGCGCTCTAACCAGCTGAGCTACAGGCCCACGACAATATAAAAATGGAGCGGGTGATGGGAATCGAACCCACGACATCAGCTTGGAAGGCTGAGGTTTTACCACTAAACTACACCCGCATTTGTTTGGGGCGATTGATGGGAATCGAACCCACGAGTGCCAGAGCCACAATCTGGTGCGTTAACCACTTCGCCACAACCGCCAAAACATATTAAATTAAAATGGTGGCTCGGGACGGAATCGAACCGCCGACACACGGATTTTCAGTCCGTTGCTCTACCAACTGAGCTACCGAGCCTTTTTATATAAATGGCGGTCCGGA